>NZ_JABCJE010000001.1 GCF_013377535.1 Donghicola mangrovi
GGTCAAAACCTTCACATCCGCCAATGAGGTTTCTTCAATTTGCATGATCCATTCCCCAGTTTAATATATTGAATCTCCTTAGCAATATGTCGACCGGTTTCCATCGCAAAATGGGAGCATGTGCAGACACTTTATTACTTAATAATTTTATCTAATCTTATCTCGCATATTTCGAAAATCATTATCCGCCACCACACAGGGATGACCCCAAATCACCCAATCATCAAACCCAGGCCATCGAAAAATAAATGATTAATGACAGGTATGAATAAATAAAACAAGCTACTTTCTAAAAATCTTAACCCTGCCGCCCTGGCTACCCCGATCGGGAATTTCCCTACTAAAAGATTCATCCAAAGCCTCATGATTTGAAGGCTGATGCCAGACTTTTATTCCTATCAATCTGTCTCGAATGTGACTTCCAGATAAAGACACTTTCCGTCCAGACTTCCTTATAAGCCCGAAATCCTTATACCGTGCCTCCACACAAATATGCCCTCGGCTACTTTCGTCCATCAATATCTCCAATGGACCTAGAGGCCTAGATTGCCCACGGCTCCCGATGAACTCGCCAGAAGAGACTGTTTCACCAGCATTCAAATCCCTAAGAAAAACCCTCGGGAAATCGACCAAAGGAAGACGAAGTCCTTCAATGAAATCCTCGCTACTGCCCCCTCGGAGCCAATCTCCAGGTCTCACATAGACATCCCCCCGATTGGAGATATGTGCCATCACATCACGATCGCGACCTTGATCATGTCGGTTAAATTTCCCATTGGGCGCTGGATATCCCTCAAATTCTGGAGAACGATCTTCCCGAGTAGCTCCACGCCGCTTTGCAATTTGACGTGATAAAGGCTCTAATTTGATACCACCTCGAGCAGGGACACCAAAATCTCTGCTCTCAATATTCAAAGTCAAAGTGGCGGGACGTAAACACTGAACAACGAAAAAGTCTCCGACTTTTTTAAGTGGATCAGAGCCACAAGTGGGATCAAGTATGATCTTCACATCATGCGCAAAGTACTCGGAGACACTTGCGCTAATTATTGCATTAGCTTCGCCACTTGCATCATCGTACTTAAGCAAAAATAAGCCAGGATTTAAATTAATATTTTGCTTCATATTTTGGCTTCCTATTTACTACTCTTCTCTCATCGCACCCTGCCAACGCTGCGTGATTGGCGATAAAATGTACTCAAGAGCGGTTCGCTTTCCAGTAGGCAAGACTACCGACACAGTCATGCCCGCAACTAACTTACTTTTAATTTCTTTTGGAATTGTATCGGTGTCCATTTGGACTTCGGCCTCATAGTAACCTACACCCGAAGACCCATCCACGATCCTATCTCTAGAAATAGAAATCAATTCACCTTCAGCAGGATTAGCTTCAACACTCTTGAATGCTGGAAATGTGATTTGCGCTTCGGTTCCTGGAAAAATATTCTCAACATCATTCGGATCTATTTTCACTGCAATTACGTAATCATTATCAGCGGGAGCAATCTTCATGATTACTTCACGCGGAGTAATTACGGCACCAATCGTGCCCAGAATGCTTTCTTGAACCGTACCACTTACTGGTGCGTGCACCTCTACTCTCCGCAGAGAATCGCGCGCGACGATCAGGTTGCTCTCGATTTCCGATATTTCACTGTTGATCGCATCCAAGCTTTCCGCAGCCTGTCTCCGATACTCATCGGTTGACTGCTGAATCTGCAACTCAAGTGACGATATTTCTTGGTTCGCCCTCGCAATATCAATTTCCGACTGCGAAATTTTCTCTTCCAGGTCAAGCTGGTCTCTACGTAAGCTAAGGACCTTAGCTTGACTGGTGAGCTTCTTTCCCAAAAGGTTTTCTTGCGCATTCAACTCCTGCTCGATTAAAGCCAACGCGCGTTTTGCGACATTTTTCTGGAGCTCAATACCTTCTATTTCCACTTTAGTCTGCTGGATCTGAGTACGTAGAATGCTCTCCGACTGACTTAGCGTCGTGCGCTCAAGGTTAAACCTCTGCATCTCCTCATCAAGAAGACCATGAACCTCTGAATTTCCAACAGCCAGTTTCAATAGCTCTTCGGGAAATGAAAAACTTTCACTCAGGCTTAACTCTTCAAGAAAGCGGAAACGTTTGGCCTTATCTCCGATAAGCTGCAGACTCAATAAATCTTCTGCTGCTTGGTAACGCGTAGGATCCAGCTTGAGCAAAACATCACCTTGCTCAACACGCTGTCCATCGCGCACGAGTATTTCCGATACAATACCACCTTCAAGGTGCTGGATCAGTTTGGTTGTCCCTGCATTTTCCAAGACGCCAGTGGCCACCGCAGCACTGTCCAATCTAGCCGTGTAAAGCCACCACCCCACACCGCCAAAGCAAAAAAATACCAGAACAATACAGTTACGGATAGAGGCCCTCAAAAGGCTGGCTCTAGCGCTAACCCTCGGAGCATTAGGTAATTTCTTGGGTTGAAAAAGGCTTTTCTCAGACGGCATAGAAATATCTGTCATGACGCCAAACCTCTGATTTGACTATCATCGTCACCTTCCTGCGATATCAGTCGATTTCCAGACTTTTCCAAACGCCCCAGCATATCCCCTTTCGTTGTAAAGGAATGCATATAACCATCTTTAATGACGAGGACATAATCACAGACATCTAGCAGAGTCGTTTTGTGAGTGCTGAAGAAAACCGAGGCCCCCTCCCGTTTCATCTCTAGAATACTATAGGCCAGATGCTTTTCTCCGGCTGCATCCAGAGCTGAATCTGGTTCATCTAGAACAATAATTTTAGGAACTCGAAAGTATGCTCGAGCCAATCCTATTCTTTGTCGTTGTCCACCGGACAATGGAGAGCCGTCAGGACCGAGTCTGAAGTTCAAACCACGCTCCAGTCCTTGCACCATCTCCAGCGCTCCAGCGCGGCCTAGAGCTTCTAGTATCGCGGTGCTATCTTCGTCAGCCGGCAGAAAACGCGAGACATTTTCACCTACTGTTCCGGGTAGCAAATCTACGGATTGAGGTAGGTAGCCTATCCCTGCCCCTCTCTGCTCATCAGGCCACTGATCCAGTGGAAAGCCGTCGATTTTAATTTGCCCCGAAGTTGGTTTGGCGGCACCTGCAAGCAGCCTCAGAAGTGTCGACTTACCCGCTCCACTTGGACCGATAACAGCAACTGCTGATCCCGCAGGAACACTGAACCGAATGCCGGAGAGAAGGTTTTTGCCGTTGCCTGTGCGATAGTAAACTTGATCGCAGGCTAGATGCCCCTTCATCTTCGGAAGCGTCGTTTTGGGTTCTGATTGGTTCTTCTGAAGCAATGTGCTGAGACGCTCCATGGCATCGCGCGTTTCCTGGACAGTCGACCAGTTCTTCGCAATACCCAGAACAGGGCTAACCCCTCGCAACATCACCGTGAAGGCCGCGAACCCGACTTCAGCCGTAACCTCATCAAGCAAGTACAGCACCGCACCCACACCAACGATCAAAACCATGAGACCTTTTTGAAGCATGCTCATGATAGACTCGACACGGCGAGCCGAAACCTTCCCCCGCATTAGATCATCAGAGGCCTCGCTCTGGAGAACCGACCATTCGCGCCTGACCCCAGGCAAAAGACCCATCGCGCGCACAACGTCGCTTTTTGATGCAGTCGCTAGACCGAACGCAAAGGCACGATCCTCCAAGGGCTTGGCAGAGCGTCTTGCAGCCTTCCAAATACGTCTTGCATAATAACCCAGAGCAGCGATCACCAATATATAAGTCACAGCGAGCCAACCAAAAACCGGGTGCAGCAAGTATAAAACCGCCACAAAAAGAGGCGTCAGGGAGCTGTCTAGAAGGTTTCCAACAAAACTACCGGTTACACCATCACGGAAGGTCGCAACATCAGCATAGGATTTGAACGCATCCTTCTCACTGCCTTGATGCACGGCATCAAACACTGAGGTTCGCAATTGATGATCAATATCAAAGCCAATTGCCGAAAGGGCGTTATCCCTATAATAACCGATGGCAGCCCATACGATCAGTAGGAATACTGTCAAAATTGTAAGGAATGCGAACGTTTCCCAGCTACGGCTTGTATATACTCGAGAGTGTATTTGCATAAGATACAAAAATGGAGACAGTGACAGGCAAGCAGCGAACGCGCTAACAAGCCAGAGCGTAAAGTAGTGGAAATTGTATCGCTTCAATAATATTGATATATTCATCAATCTGCCAAATGCCCTTAAAAAATGAAGGGCGCAACCAAAGGTTTTCTCAATGTTGTACCAATCTTTTGTACCACTTCAAGAGCTTTGGAACACGGCTCACAGGATATTTGACCCACTGTCGTACAAGGAAACTGTAAGCGAAAGATTCATACCAGTATGCCTCGAAGAGGCATTCAAGTTGTGCGCGTATTATCCAATAGTCTGGTGTCGCAATGAAGTCGGCGACCTAGAATTAATCGCAGTTAGACAATTAAGGAGCGAGGTGAGCACTTTAAACCCTGACCAAATCCGTACCAACTGCCTGCCCTTGGCCTTACAGGCATTTCCTTTTAGATACAAAAACTTAAGTGGAGGAGACCTCGAACTAGGACTGGAGCGAACAACACCTATGTCAGAACGCAACATTGGCACTTATATCTACGACCACCTTGGCAATTTTCAGACAGGAGCGGAGCTCAAGATCCGATCTTTGGAACGCTTCAAAAGCAACTATACATGCCAAAAAATTCTTACAAATAATCTACTTCGGCACTCAATGCTCGAGCCTGTAAATATGCCTGAGCAGCTTTGCAAGAAATGCCAGCTGCCAGATTTTTTTGCTGCCATCGAGCACCCAGATCCGCAACTTTCGCTTCAATCCATCCCAAAATCCGATCAAAAAATGGTACTAACTTTTCTCACGGCGCAACGCCTCTCGCTGTTCAAAATGGCTACGATTATCGGTCAATCAAAGATTTTTCAACAAAAATGACACTATGGCATGACCCTTTCTTCGAAAAAGCCCGCCCGCAATTGCCTAGCCAGCAAAAAGATGGGCGCGTTGAGATCGCAAATGAAAATTTTGAAAAACTAGATTGCCTGAGCTTCTGCCCAGTGGCGCAGAGTGAACTGCATCTGATCTCCCACCATTTACCTATTTGCGCAATGGAAGGCCTGCATGGCCCTGAGGTAGTACTAGACCTTAGGCCAGAAAATATTTTGCGCGCCCCACTCAATCGAGATGGGAAATGGTCTTTACGGTATAAGCCTCTAGCATTGCGCTTACTACCAATCGCCGCAAGCAATGATGGAGAATTGTATTCAGTTTACAAAAAAAACTTCTCCGAAGCCGAAGAAAAAAAAATAATCAATGCAACAGCAAATGGAAGCATATTATCTAATTACGCCAGCGGCAGAAAGAGGCTAACAGATTCCATTAGAATTCTAATTGATGAAAACTACCTAGAAAAGCCTAATGACGGGCATTTTTACAAGATTAACTACAAGTTGACTTTTGACCAAACCGCCTCCATTCCCGATCCATTTTCCTTTCAGCTACTGGTCATCATGATTTTTTCCCAAAAAAACCTACGAGAAAGCGACCTAGAGTACAATCTTTTCCTTAAGGAAATCCAATTTGAGCCTGCCATCACAGAACTCGATTTCACTGACTTTCTCTCAAAAGCCTCGAACATAAATTTCTGAGGCCCCAACTACGCTCAGACCTCAATGTGTAAGTATTAATTAATTTTTTAGCTTTGCAAGAGGGCCTCCTATATGGGTAAAATATTTGATATAAAATTGCCTATCGCCGGTTTATCTTTCAAATTCAGAGCGTGCTGGACTGCTCTGCCTGCTGAAAACTGGACCATTTGAAGCTGGAGTTTTCGGCTAATCTTTCCTGGCTGGGAGAGGAGCGGAAACGTATGAAAGCATCGAAGTTTACGGACGCGCAGAAGGCGTTCATTTTGCGTCAAGGCGAAGACGGGATGCCTGTTGCTGAGATTTGCCGCAAAGCTGGGATCAGTCAGGCGACCTACTTCAATTGGAAGAAAAAATACGGCGGGCTACTGCCGGACGAGATGCGACGGTTGAAGCTGCTTGAAGACGAAAATGCTCGGCTGAAGAAGATCGTCGCGGACCTGACGCTGGACCGCGAAATGCTGCAAGATGTCATCCGCCGAAAGCTCTGAAGCCGGAACGGTCGCGTGAACTCGTTCGCGGGATGTGCGCAGATTGGGCGGTCTCGATCCGCAGGGCTTGTGGGGCCTTGCGCTTTGACTGCTCGAGCTACCACTACAAATCCTGCCGCACGGATCCGGCAGCGCTGAAGGCGCGGATTAAAGAGATATGCGAAACGCGGGTTCGCTATGGTTACCGGTGTGTGCATGTCGTCCTTGATCGCGAAGGTTGGCGCCACAGCATCAAGAAAACTTACAGTGTTTACAGGGCTATGGGCATGCAGTTGCGGAACAAGACACCGAAGCGGCGCGTGAAGGCAAAGCTACGCGAGGATCGCGCCGAAGCCGTCGGACCGAACGATGTTTGGGCGATGGATTTTGTCCACGACCAGCTGGCACTGGGGCAGAAATTGCGCATTCTGACGGTCGTCGACACCCACTCGCGGTTCTGCCCTGTTTTGGATGCCCGCTTCAGCTACCGCGGTGAAGACGTCGTAAAGACCTTGGAAAAGGTCTGCGCAAAAGCGGGTTATCCGAAAACCATAAGGGTCGATAATGGCAGCGAATTCGTGTCGCGTGACCTCGATCTGTGGGCCTACGCAAAGGGTGTGACACTGGACTTCTCGCGGCCCGGCAAACCAACCGACAACGGCTTCATCTTGCGTCGGGGAAAACAGTCTCCCAGACTGTTTCCTCTTACCTCCTCACCTTCAACAGCAAGCTCCGGTCCGAATGCCTGAACGCACACTGGTTCATGACGCTTGCGGATGCCGGTGAAAAACTGGGGGATTGGCGTAGACACTACAACGACGACAGACCACACAGCGCCATCGGATATAACGTCCCAAGCGCATTGCACTTTCCCGGTGACGCAACCAGCCCGTCATCGTGAGCAAGGGCCCGAAACTCCAGCTTCGGGTGGTCCAGAGTTGGTAGGCGCAGCACAGCTTTCGCTCCCAAAAAGAATTGGCCACCGTCTCGCCATTGTCTCTCGGACCAATGGCGTTCCAATGGCTCAATCGCCGATCTTGGCGTGGAGCTCCCTCACTGGCTCCTCATCAATCACCGGCTTCTTGCGGCTTCCCCGCTCAAACACGCCTGAAGCGCCTTCGAGCAGGGCTCGCTTCCATTGATGGATCATCCCCGCCTCTCGCTGTTTGCTTCGCAATCACCTGCCGGTAACAGATGCACCCAAACCGGCTTGCCAGCTCGGCGGCCGTCTCCTCGCCTTTCAGGGCTTCCAGCGTGACCTTCGCCTTGAAACTAGGCGCGTTCTGCTAGCGTTTCTACATCTCTGATCTCCTTCTCACCGAAGACCAGCAGACTGCAAATCGTATCTTACGTCAGTGTCCGAATTTCGGGGGCAGCTCGATCCTCCGCCTTTCACGCATCTCACGCAAAAATGCCCCGCCCCATAGCGGCGCGGCTGCACCATCTTTCTGGGAAATAGTCCACACACGGGATTTTTATTGCATCGAATTGCCCAGTTCGGAGTTCCTTAGGTTGACATGCCCCGTCACAAGGGGCGTTTTCGCGATTATATAAAGAAGGACCATTTCATGCTGACCAGACGCCATTTCATCCAGACGTCAGCCGCGCTGTTCTCCGCGCCGCTGGCAAGCCCCGCCTTCGCGGCCGTGACCTCGCAGCCGGGCAAGTGGGACAGTTGGGATGCCCAAGTGACGCCGGTCGATTATGATCCTGCCACCAGCAACCCTTGGGGCCTGCACAAGCGGTTCCTGCCTGTTCAGGTCGAGACCAAATCGGGCCTGCGCGCCGGTGATATCCATGTCGATGCGGTTGCGCGCTATCTCTACCATGTGCGTGGTGACGGCACCGCGATGCGCTATGGCGTGGCGATCGCCAAGGGGAACCTTTACGAGCCCGGCAACTATACCATCCGCCGCAAGGCGAAATGGCCGACCTGGACTCCGACCCCCGCGATGATCAAGCGTGACCCCGACATCTATGCCCAGCACGCGGACGGGATGCCCGGTGGCCCCTCGAACCCGCTCGGCTCGCGCGCGCTCTATCTGTTCCAGGGAAGCCGCGACACCTATCTGCGCATCCACGGCACGCCCTATCCCAAATCGGTCGGCGGCCGGGCAAGCTCTGGCTGTGTGCGGATGGTGATGGCGCATATCATTGATCTGTACGAGCACGTGGATACCGGCGTCACCGCCCATCTGTATCCGCCCGAGGACATGATCACCGCCACCAGCTGATCAAATGAAAACGGCGTCAGGACCCCCTGACGCCGTTCTTCTTTATTCGGCTGCGGCCGTCTGGACCGCGTCCAACGCCACTTGGGAACAGATCGGGTTCCCGCCCGCCGTGCGCAGCGGCAACATGGTGTATTCCACCGCATTTTCATGCTGGTACCAGTAGCAGCCGTCCTCGGGGTTCAGCTTGATCGCGTTCAGGTTCTGGTAGGGCGCCGCAATAACGCGCACCTCTTCGGGGACTTCGATCAGATAGCCCTGTTCGGTGACCTTCGGCGCGGTGGCACAGGCGGCCAGACCCAGCATCAGGAACGGCGCGACACGCCCGAGTTTAAAACTCATATATCTACCCTCGTATTTTCCGTGACGGGCGATAATCGGCGCCCCGGCTTGCAAAGTATTGTCAGGCTCAACCTATCGCCAAGACTGCAGGAAACAAGTCGAAGCGTGAGAGTTTTGACAGACTTGTGCTCTGAACGAGGGGGGTGGTGGCTTTGCCAGCGGCCAAAACCGACAGCAAAGCCATCAAGGGCCCGCGGGCTTTAGTCTTTTTTGGCCTTTTCGGCGGCGGCTTTCATGCGCGCCAAGAGTTCGGCCTTGGGGGGCTGCTTGGCATAGGGGTTCTTTTCCGTGCCTCGTGCGTTGTGCTCCGAGTGGCGCGGCTTGTTCTTGCCCATCTTGGCGTTGCCCGATTTGCTGTAATCCATTTCTCTCACCTTCTGGCGTTCGATCGACGGTCATGGCTGGAATGGCGCTAGCTCCGCAAGATCAGCCTTGCGAGGCTAGAATCGCAAATGGCGACCCCAGAAGGACTCGAACCCTCAACCTGCCGATTAGAAGTCGGCTGCTCTATCCAGTTGAGCTATGGGGCCACATCCGTGACCCATTCCGGTCACATTCGATGCGTTCTGCGCGCCGTGTTATGGCCAAACCCCCAAGAATTCAAGCTTTCTTGTGCAGATCCGGCACTTTGTCTGATTTCCCGAAGATTGGCCCAATGCCTCCCCGATAAAGCCAGAATTGTTAACCAATTTTACACCAAAGCGGCGAAGACCGCAGACGTTGTAGTTCTGGAGAATGATTATGAGTTTTCTTGCCCACGGGCGCGCCTTCTCCGAGGCGTCCGGGCCGGTCAAGGCCATACCCAAATCCGTTTCAGCCCCCATGCGCCGTGGGATTTCAACGGGTTTTGCCCCGCGACACCCCCGCCTGCACCGCTGCTACAACGCCGCTGTTGTGTCCGTTGTCATCGTGGCTTTCCTGCCCCTGATGGCGCTGATTTCGGTGGCATTGCTGCTGACCCAAGGGCCGCGCATCATTTACTCTGGTGAACGGATTGGTAAGGACCGCGTGCCCTTCAACATCCTGAAGTTCCGCACGCTGGACGACAAGAAAGCCGCCGCCCTGACCGCCAATCAGGTTTTGCCCGCCGGTAGCAACATCGAGACTCCTTTGGGCCGGTTCCTGCGTGCCTCGCGTCTGGACGAGCTGCCCCAGCTGTTCAACGTGCTGCGCGGCGACATGAACCTTGTCGGCCCCCGCCCCGTGCGCGAAGCCATTGCCGTGATAGAACGCGCCCGCGTGCCCGATTATGACCGCAAGTTCGCGGTAAAGCCCGGTTTGGTCGGCCACTCGCAGGCCTACATGACCCACGGCACCACCAAGCGCATCCGCTCGCGCTATAACAACATGCTGATCGACGCGCCGGTGAACTATGGCGCGGAACTGGGCCTTTTTGCCAAGGTCGGTTTCAGCGTTCTGCGCCGTGCCGCCCAAGAGACCCTGAAGCGTCTGCGCGGCATCGGCCCCGATCAGATGGCCGCAACCCGCGCCAGCCAGATGGGCCTGCGCCTGCTGGACGTCCGCACCGGTATCTCGCAGACCATCGCCGCCCTCGACGCCGAGACCATCGTGCTGAATCGTCCGATCGCCCTGCCCTTTACCCACGACCTCAAGGTGCGCATCCAACTGGGCAACGGCCGCTTCCGTCAGGCACGCATCACCCTGACCCCGCTGGACGAGATCGGCGCCCGTTTCGCCTATGATTGCAAGACCGACGGTGGCCGCTACACGATCGAGCGCTACGTTCTGGACCTTGCTGTTGTTGGTCCCGCACGCCCCACCCTGCCCGAGCGTGACGAGCCGTTTGTTTCCCCCGTTCCCGTAACCGCCTGAGCCCAGAGGCCCGCCATGACCCAGCGCATCGCGTTCATCATGCCCCATTTCGACGTCGGCGGTGCCGAACACGTGGTGCTGCGTCTGCTGGCATCTCTGGACCGCACCCGCTTTGCCCCTGTTCTGGTGCTACAATCGCGCAGCGGAGCCCTGCTGGATCAGGTGCCCGCCGATGTGCCGGTCCATGATCTGGGGGGCGCTCGTGCCAGCCGCGCCATTCTGCGCCTTGCCCGCCTGATGCGCCGCGAGCGGTTCGACCTGACCTATACCGCGACCAACGCGGGCAACCTGATGGCGCTGGCCGCGCTGCGCCTGTCCGGCACCCGCACCCGCGCCGTGATTTCCGAACACACGCCCCTGACCGGCTTCTTGGGACATGCCAAGGCCCGCCAACTGCGCGTTGCCCTGATGCGCTGGCTCTATCCCGCAGCGTCTGCACTAGTCGCCCCCCTGCCCCAGATTGGCGAGGAACACCGCACCATCCTTGGCACCAGCCTGCCCCGATTTGCCTGCCTGCCGAACCCTGTGATTGATGCCTTGACCCCTGCCAAGGCCACCCCGCGTCGCCTGAACCAGCTGATCAGCGTGGGCCGTCTGGCCCCGGAAAAGCGGTTCGACCTGATGATCGACGCCTTTGCGCTGGCCCACAGCCGCAACCCCGACCTGCGCCTGACCATCCACGGCGAAGGCCCCTGCCGACCCGAACTGATGGCCCAGATCGACGCCTATGGCCTGAGCGGCATCGTCGCCCTGCCCGGCCTGACCCACGACGTCCCCGCTGCCCTGAACCGCGCCGACATGTTCCTGTGCACCTCGCGCCTTGAGGGGTTGGGGAACGCGATCATCGAGGCAATGGCCGCCGGCCTGCCCGTCCTGAGCGTCGATTGCCCCTATGGCCCGCCCCACCTGCTCGAGGATGGTGCCAGCGGTGCCCTCGTCCGGTCCGACCGCGCCGAGGATATCGCCGAAGAAATCCTGCGCATGGCCTCTGACCTGCCCCGCCGCCAGACCTATCAGCAGCGCGGCCAAGCGATGGCCGCCCGCTATTCCACCCGTGCGTCGATCACCGCGCACGAAGACCTGTTCGCCCTAGCCTGCCAGTAAACGAAGGAGTTTCCAGCATGTCCCGCCCTGCCGTTTTCGAATTCGACAACTCCCGCCGCGATGACTTCGTGACCCTGATGCGCGATGTTTTCAGCGCCGAAAGCGCAGCCCGCAAAGCCGTCGCGTGGGACTGGCTGTTCCGCAAACCCGACATCCGCGGGGCCCGCACCTTTGGCCGCGGCACGGAAAAGAACGGCCAAATGGTCGGCGCCTGCCTGATCCTGCCCCACACCATCTGGATCGAAGGCAAAGAGTCCCAATCGTGGTGGCCCGTCGCCGTGGGGGTTGATCCCCGTCATCGCGGGGCTGGCCTGCCCATGGTGCGCAGCTTCTTCCAGAGCGGGCCGTACTATGGCGGGATGCCCGCGAACGAGGATATCGCGAACCTCTATCGCAAGCTCGGCATGACCGGCGAGGTGATGCTGCGCAACTACTTTGCCCCCCTGCGCCCCGGCCGGATGCTGGCCCGCCGCAAAGGTCTGCCCGCCCCCATCGCTGCGGCGGTGGATGGCGGCTACCGCATGTGCCGCGCGGTCGGTCACCGCTATGCCGCGACCCTGCGCGCCGATGAACGGATCACCAACGTCCTGCACTTTGGCGAGCCCTTCAACGATCTGTGGAGCCGCGCGAAATACGGGTACCGCATGACCTTGGCCCGCGACGCGGACTATCTGAACTGGCGTTTTCAGGACTTCCCGCTGCACAGCTACGACGTGCTGGCCCTGTGGCAAGGCGAGGCCCTGCGCGGCTATGTCGTCACCCGTCTGGAACACAAAGAAGACCGCACCAACGGTCTGATCGTGGATATCTTCACCGAAAGCGGCGACGAGCGGTCCTTTGACCTGCTGGTCCGCGCCGCCAAGCGCCAACTGGAACGCCAAGGAGCCGAGCAAGCGATCCTGCAACTGCCCGAATGTGCGTGGCCCGTGCAGGGCCTGCGCGCACTGGGGTTCCTGCACAGCAAACCGATGGCGCTGCTGCAACTCCATGCTTCGGATGACGGGATGAATGCGCGGATGCCGTCGCTGCACGAGCACTGGTACTTTACCCGCGCAGACAGCGATCAAGATTACTGATCCGCCGCCGCCCCGCGCCCATAGGTGTCGGGGTGGTATCCGGTCTTCTGCCAGCACCAGTCCGGCCAATCGATCCCCCGCAATGCACCCCGCAACCGGTGCGCCGCCAGCAGCAGCGACAGCGGCATGGCATAGGCGATCACCTCGGCGGTCACCATCACGGTCCGGTCCATTTTCCCCAGTGGCCTGCGCGGCGCGCGGTCAAAACTGGTGTTGGGCTGGTACAGGCTTTCCATCGCCTCGGCGCTGCCCCTGACCCCCAGGAACCCCAGCAAAGCCGTCCGCAGCTCGCCATCATCGGCGTGCAGTTCCTCATAGCTCAGGTAAAAGCAGTTCGGTTTGCGCGACAGGCGCTTCAAGTACCGGCCGAACAGCGTGTTCACCACCGCCGCCCGCGTGATATCCGCATAGCGTTTCAGCCCTGTCGTCGGCGTCCGCCCGAAACCGGACAGGCGCGACAGGATCATCCCTTCGGTCCGCCGGTGGACCAGCACGAACTTGGCGTCCGGAAAATCGCGGGACAAATGCCGATACATCAGCGTGTGATGTGGGGACTTCTCGACCCACGCTTCGGCCCCCGCATTGCGAGCGTGGCGATCCATCACAATGCGGAACAGATCGGCGTATCCCTTGGCCACGCGCATATCGGCGGCCAGAAGCTCTGGCGTCAGTCCCAGCAATTGACCGTAGTCCGACAGAATGAACGCCTGCGCGAATTTCACACGGCTTTCCAGACGCTTCCACGGACCAAAGGCGCGGGCAAAGTGGGAAAAGTAGATGCTTTCGTGCACGCCGCGATGCTCTGGCGCCTCGACTGCGGCAACGGAATCCAGCGCGGCCAGCTGGTTCGCCATCCACGTCGTCCCCGATCGCTGCAATCCCAGAACAAAGATCGGTGTCACGCGATTACCCTTCCCTTACCGGCGTCCAGATCGAGCTGCTTTGCCCCTGCCAATAGCGGACCAACCCGATCAGCATGGCCAGATTGCCCATGACAAAGAACATCGCCGTCCCGACCGAGGGCAGCTTGCGCACCGCAGGCACCGCCGACGCCAGCGCCACCAGCCCATAGCCCGCAACCTGTCCTAACCCTGTCACAGCATAGAACCACCCATGCGCGATCAGGAAGAGGTTTGTTAAAAACAGCGTTATCAGCGCAAAGGGCGCCATCCGGCGCAGGAATTTGTGCGAAAAGAGCTGCCAGCCATACCACCCCGTCCGCAGCGGGTTCATTAAGCCGCGATACCGCATCAGCGCCCGCCACCCCATCTCGGTCGAGCGGACACGGCGACCCATTTCGCGGCTGGCCTTTTCGGTGACCACCTCTTCGGTCAGGGCATCGGGGGCAAAGGCCAGACGGTAGCCTGCCTCGACCGCCGCGACCGAGATATAGAAATCATCCGCCGCGCCCGCAGGGACATCGGGCACCAGATGGCGGCGCATCGCATAGATCGACCCTTGGGCGGAACACGCCCCGCCAAGCCGTGCCTCGGCGGCCTTGAGCGCCTGATCATAGCGCCAGAACAGCGACTCGGCCTTGCCGATCTGGCCGGCCTTTTTGGCATTCACGCTGATCTGGCCGCACACCCCGCCGACATTCGCATCGCCAAACGGGCGCACCAAGGCCGTCAGCGTCCCCGCCGACAGCATCGCATTGGCGTCGGTAAAGACGATGATCTCCCCGCCTAGCCGCGGCACCACCATATTCAGAGCGGCCAGTTTGCCCAACCGGCCCGGCGTCTCGATCAGCTGCACCTGAGGCAGGCCCATGTCCCGCACGATCTGCGCGGTACCATCGCTGGACCCGTCATCCACCACGGTGATCCGCACGTCATGCCCGTCGGGGTTCTGCAGCGCGAGGCTGTTGCGCACCTTGGCCGCGATACAGGCGGCCTCGTTATGGGCGGGGATCAGGATATCGACCTGCTGGGGGCGCACCTCGGTGGGTTGGCGCCGCACAGGCCCCACCGCCGCCAAACCGATCAGCAGCAGGCCATATCCGAAAATCACATAGGCCAGAAACAGAACCGAGGCCCAGAACACAAACTCCACAGGTCAGTCCCCCTTGATCAAGGCCAGCAGATCGGCTGCGTTGCGCCCGATATCATAGTCCGCTCGCACCCGCGCCTGCCCTGCGGCGGCCATCCGCACGGCGGTATCGTAAGAGGTCAGCGATTTCTCGATCCGCGCGGCCAAGGCGTGGGCATCACCGGGGGGCGACAGGCGGCCGGTTAGACCGTCCTCGACCAGTTCGGGGATACCCGAGAGACGAGAGGCCACCACAGGACGGACCTGCGCCATCGCCTCCATCAACACCACAGGGATGCCTTCGGAGCGGCCAGCCTCGCCCTCGACCGAGGGGACGACGACCAGATGCGCCTCGTCCATCGCGGCGCGCACCACGTCAGAAGGCTGAGGCCCAAGAAACTTGACCCGCCCGTCGGGCAGCGCCGCTGCCTGCGCCTGCAGGGCAGTTTCCTGACTACCGCCACCCACAACCCACAGCTCCCAATTCAGGGATTTCGGCAGATGACCCAAGGCCTTGAGCAACACGTCCACACCCTTGCGCGGCAAAAGCGCGCCGACAAAAAGGATGCGGAAGGGGTGGCCATCAGCGGGGGCGACGGGCAGCGGGGTGTCGCACCGCTCGGCGGGAACGCCGCAACGTATCACGTGGATTTTGTCCTGCGCCACACCGGCCCGCTGCACCAGAAACCGCCGGTTGAATTCGGAAATCGTGCGGACAAACGACGCATCCCGGGCCTTGGTCGCCAGCAGCCCTTGGGTGATGAAGATGTCATGGGCATGGGCCGAAAACCCGAACGGTATCCCGCTAGTGCGAGAGGCAACCCACGCCACCGTCGCCGGATATCCCGCGAACTCTGCATAGAGCCGATCCACCCCTGCCCGACGCGCCGCCTGCCCCAGCGCCAACCCCTGAGGCACCAGCATCAGCGACACCCCCAGATGGCGCGGCTGCCGCCAGAACGCCCCGACAATCCGGCGCACACAGCGCAGCGCCCGCAGGGGGCTGCGCGCCAGTCCCATCAACGCCAACCCCAGCGTGCGGGGCGCGGCATAGCCCAGATGAAAGGCCTGATCGACGATCCCCTGCGCCTCTGGGTGAACGATTTCACCGCTGCGAAAGGGCTTGATATGGAACACGTCCGCTTCATGACCCGCCGCCCTGAAAGCCTGCACATTGGCCAGGGCAAAGGTCTCGGTCACTTTGGGGAAATCACTGACGATGGCCCAGATCTTCATGCCACGTCCTTTCTGTTGACCCGTGGCAAGGCTGCGCCAAGACCCAGCATGATCCACGTGTATTTGTTGTATTCGTTGGGCACAAAGACACTGACCATCATATAGGACATCAGCCCGTACATATACGCCGTCGCCAGAAACCCGATGTTGGCGTCCACCGGTTCGCGCATCACGCGAAAGGCCCCTTTGAACGCGGAAATCACCATCGCGTAGAAAAAGGTCGCCCCGACCAGCCCGTATTCCACCATGATCGACAGGTGCATGTTGTGCAGTTGCCGCCCGAACATCGTCCTGCCCGGCAAGAACCGATAGGCGCTGTCCACGAAGTGCTTCTTGAAGTTTCCGGGCCCCACGCCGAACAGCGGATGCTCGACAAGTAGGTTCACGCCGATCACGTTATAGGTCATGCGCCGACCCAGCGTCCAATCCCCGCCGCCTGCGCCGAAAATGGACCCGATCCGCTCATAGTAACTCTCGGGCAGAAAGGGCAGCATGATCAGCACCAGCATGGACCCGATCACCATGGCCGGCACGATCAGGTGATGCTTGCGATAGCGGTAGGCCAGAAACATCCCCGTCACCGTGTACACGATAAAGGACGACCGCGCGAAGCTGAAGATCAGCGCCATCGTCCCGATGCCCGCCGCCGCCAGATAGAAGCGTTTGTACTTGTCCTGCTCCAGAAACATCACGAGCGCGATGATCACGCCTGTCAGCATCATCGTCGCCGCCGTCGTCGGGTTGTACTGGGACGCCCCCGAGGACCGCTCGAACCCTTCGGCGGTGCGGGCGGTGGTGGCCGCGTCCGAGGTCGAGATCAGGGTCATCCCCAGCTTCACATCCAAGATCAGGATGATGCCAGAGATCAGAGAGGTCAGCGCCAGGATCATCAGCGCCTTTTCGAACCGCGCCCGCGTGTTCACCATGATGATGATCAGGTACATGAAAATGATCATCGCCAAGAGGCGTCGCAGGCTATTGGCGGCCATGACTTTGCTATCGGCCCCCAAGGCGCTGACCAGCATCGACACGCCGAGCAGCATCCCCATGATGGCGATGGGCTGCATCAGGGCGTCCTTTACCATCCCGCGGTGCCGGAAAGCGGTCACAATGACCCCCACCATCGTCCCCAGGGTCATCAGCTTGAACCCGTCACCGGGGAAGATTTTGTCCTGAATGCCATCGAGCTGCGCAAAGAACAGCAGCGCGCTGACCCCCACGAACGGATGCGCGGCAAAGCCCAGCCCGAACACGGCCGCGACCGGCATGATCACCGCCAGTTTGACGTGACCTGCAATCGCAAAGGCCAAAGCAATCAAACCAGAGGTCACACCGGCGGCAATCCCGATCTTCAGATCGGTCATGCCCTTGTTCGGGGCGGGGGTCATGCGCCCGGCCCGACTGGCGGGGTGAAATGGCGGGCGCGGCGGCGCTTGGCCCAAGTGGTCACCGGGAGCCACCAGTAGTTGCCCGCCGCGACGCCGATCTTGGCGCGGAACACCAACCCCTCGACCCACAGAGGCGCAGGGCCAGCGGCGAAATCGTTGATATGAGTGCGCGACAGGAACAGCGGGTCTTCGGTTTCGCGGTTCTCGCCGCGCCCGCCGGTCAGGGTCGCAAAACCGACCTCGCGGGCGATGGCGGCGGACTGGTTGGTCACCCGATCGAAGGGCCAGCACAGAAAGTCCACGTTGCGGCCCAACACGGCCTCCAGCCGATGACGCGCGCGGATCAGGCTGGCGCGGACGCGGGCCTCGAAGGCGGCGCGGTCTTCGGGCTGGCCGTCCACCAGCGCGGGGCTGGTCAGGGCGGAATCGCTGGGGGGCACGGGGGTGCCTTCGGGGGCGGGCATGGGCCCTTCGAACCAGCGGGATTTGTCGCCCTGCCCCAGCCACCACAGGGGCGCGTGGCTGCGCCAGTTCTCGGGCGTCAGGGTCGCGACGGCGGCACTTTCGACCGGCACACGGGCATGATCGGCCCCATGGCAGGCGACCTCGAACAAGGGATCGGCGTCCACTTCGCGCAGCTCGTCGGCATTCATGTAGCCGCGCCAATCGGTGGCCCCTTCGTACATGGTGGGGCGCAGGCCGGTAGACGGGTCGATGAAATCAGCCGAAGCAAAGAACGCAGCAGGCGTGCCATAGCGGCGCATGATCGGCACGGCGGACATCCAGTTATCCAAGTAACCGTCGTCAAAATGGATCATCACCGATTTGCGCGGGATCTTCAGGCCACGGGCACGGGCGGCCTCGAACGCCTCTCGGCTGAAAACGGTCCAACGTTTGCGGCGCAGCACCTCCATGTGGCGCAGGAACACTTCGGGGCGGACCGAGGTATTGCGCGCCCAAGGCAGCCAAGACGCATCCCGCGAAACACTGTGATACACGATCACCGGAACGCCGCCGGGTTTGTGGGCCGTGTGCCCCGCAATCCCCAGACAGATTGCCGCAATGAACAGCGCCACGGGCCAACCAAGCGAGGCCGTCAGCCCCTCTTGGGCCAGCATGGCGGCCCCGAACCCCAAAGACGTCGCGGTCAACTGAGAGGACAGCCTGCGAAGGAAAATTCGGTCCGCCACGGGATCAGTTCCAGATCAGCATGAACGGTTTGCGGGGGTTGTCCTGCCCCACGGTCTGCAATTCACGGATTTCCAGCGCATCGACCTGCGCGGGCGGAACCCCCAGAATGATCGGGCCATCGGGCAGCTCGTCCCAGTCCTGAACCGAGGCCACAGGTGCAATCGCGGTGATCACATAGGGCGCATCACCGTTCCGGCGGGGGTTCGAATGCTCGACCGCCATGGCGACCACATCGCGCAGACGCTTGATTTCCTCATAGGGCAGGAAGCCGGTGACAAAGATATGCTCTTTGGTCCAGTGATCCTCGGTGCTCATCCTTCGGCCGAACTGTTCCGAGAAATTGCGGAACTCGCGGCTGAGGCCCGACATGCGGCCAGTGCGCCAGCGGGCCAGACCGGGGCGCTCCATCCCTTTGCGGGCCGAGGGCAGCGCGTGCCCGCCAAGGATGCTTTGCAGGTCCGAATAGGTCCGCACGCGCATCCCCACCACGTCGATCAGGATCACCGGCATGATCACCGCCAGCGCGCCCACGATGGTCGCGATCACGGTGTTCACCAGCACCTTGGGGAACGACGGATACAGCGCAGGCGTCGCAGGGTTGATCACCTGAATTTGCGAGAGGATCGTCGCCTCGCTCATTTCCAGATTGACCAAGCGGTCGCGCAACTCATCCAGATCCAGCTGTACGGCCTCGTAGCGGGCTTCCAGCTGCTTCAGGCTGCGCTCTTTTTCCGCCTGTTCGGACAGCTGCTTATCCGTGCGGGCCAAGGCCTGACGGCGCAGGTCCAGACGGGCTTCGCGCTGGCGGATTTCTTCTTCGACGCGGGCCACGGGTTGCGAGGCGCGCCCCCCGTCCAGCTGTTCCTTCAGCTTGGCCAGCTCGTTCTTGCGCAGCTGCAGTTCGATCACATCGTCGTCGATGTCCTGCTGGGTCGCGCTGCGGGACAAGAGCAGCACGTCCGCCTCTTGCCACAGGTCGTTGATGTTCAGCTCTTCACGGACCCGCTCCCGTTCGACCAACAGATCGCGCAGCTCGCCCTCGCGCTCGACCTTCAGCTTGCGAACCAGATCGGCCAGCTTGCCCGCTCCGCTCGAGAACTCCTGACGGGTCAGGTCCACATAGGCCTGCGCATAGGCGTTCGCGATCCGTGCGGCCAGCGTCGGGAATTCCGATTGGGCGGTCAGGTTCAGGATATAGGAGCCTTCGACAAATTCGACCTCGATGGAATCGTGGACCAGATTGACCAGCTGGGTGCGTTCATCGACCTCTTTGAAGGTGCCGTAGTTCAGCCGGACATAGGTGCGCCACAGAAACCCTTTGATCGCATCGAACAACCCAGGTTCGGGCAGGGCCTGCTCTCCGTCCGCTTGGGCCAGCAAAAGATCAAGCGTGCGCTCGGCCACGGGGCGGCTGAGCAGAACCTCGATGTGGGTCTGCGTGATGATCGTTGCAGGGTTGAACTGGCTGACCCCCATAAAGGTGCGGTTGAACGCCAGTTCTTCTTCGGATGGCTGCATGTTCATCGTCACCGTCGACTTGTACGCCGGCGAGGTGTTGAGCAGCACAGTATTGCCCATCCACGCCAAGGATGCGGCGCAGATCATGCTCACGATAATGATCCGCTTGTAAAAGCGGAGTAAGTCCCGGTAGTGGTCCAGCATTGGCTGCTCTCCAGCTGGTTCTTGGGCTTTGCCCTTTATTTGTTCAGAATATCTGTACCCAGATCGGCTTTGAAAACAAGCATCTCGTTAGAACAGTTAACGGATTCCGTGACCCTAAGGACACGGTTCGGGGCCTCGGACAACACGCAATGGGTGATTGACGGATCGCCTGCGCCACCATGAGGGAAAAGTTGCACCTTGCGCCCATCCCCTGCGCTGATTTCCCAACCCTCCGCGATCTGCCGCACAATCGCGCCCTTGGGCAGCAATCGCGACAGCAGGCGATAGGCATAGACACCGGGTTTGGGCTGGCGCTGCATGTCATATAGGGGCACACGGGCGTTCCCCACGGTGGTTTGCATCTCTTCTCCCAGTCCGAACCACAGACAGGCCTGCCCGCCATGGGCCAGCACGTTCAGGTTCCGCGCGATCACCGCCATAAAGTGCGCCTGCGGGCTGTAGGTGTCCCCGTAATCCAGATTGGGCCCGCCGCATTCCGAGGACAGCACCGGCCGCCCCGACCATTCCTGCATCGCCTTCAAGCGCAGAGGATCGCGGTCCTCGGGGCCATAGAGGTGCACGTCAGCCACGTCATAGCGAGCCTCGCGCAGGACGGGCAGCAGCTTGCCCCGCACCAGCGCGTCCACTTCGGCACTGCGGGATTTCGCGGGCGGGAACACCAGTTCGGACCCGTCATTCCAGAACTGCCGCACGGTCCAGTCCGCCCGCCCCTGATTGACCAGCGCCACATCCATCACGAAGGCCGCCGTGCCCCCTAGCACAAAGACCCCCTTGGCATCGGCCAGCTTCACCCCGTCATGGGCAGCATTCACATAGGCGATCAGCTGCTCGGTCGTTCCCGCCCAACCGCCCGAGGCATTGGTGTCGCTGACAAACTCGTTCGCGGCCTGCCACATGCGGACGGGCTGGCGCAGGCCCTGCATGTCGGCATTGCCGTCGCCATCATAGCGTTCGACCACTTGGGCCACAAACAGCTGCCACGCGTTGATATCCAACGGGGTGGCGTTCTTGACCTTGTGCGTGGCGGGATCGGTGGCCCAATCCGCGTCACTTTCAAAGGTCACGAAAGGCTGGATGCCCCGCGCCTGAAGGCCCGCGATGCGGCGGTCCAGATCGGTCCAGTCGGGCTGTTTCCCCCCGCCGCCGATATGCCCCCAAGACGCGCTGATCCGCGCCCACGACATCCCCATATCCTGAAGCAGCCCATAGTATTCCGGCGCATTCCCCGGAAAGGCGATGCCCAAAACGGGGGACTGCCCTTCGACGGGCTGGCTCAGGTCCAGATCGGCGGCCTCTGCGGCCATTGCCACACTGCCTGCCGCCAAAGCCATGATGAAACGCGAAAGCATACCCGAAGCCCCCTAGAACCGGAAAATCGACAACTGGTTGCGGGCGCGCAGGACGGCCAAGAACACGGTCAGCCCAACCAGCCCGGCCACCGCCATCCCTGCCAAAGCCCCCAGCGCACCGGTGCCTTGCCAGACCAAGGACAGGCCCCAAGCCGCCACAGCGATCGCCCCCAGCCCAAGGCCAGCCGCCACCACAGGCCCCACGCCAATCCGCGCGGCCCGAACGTCCTGCCAGCACACCGCCCCCAGCACACAGGCCGAGGCCATCGGCCCCAGAACCATCCCCAGCGCCACGGCGCTCACCCCGATCTGTGGCACCAGCCACAGGCCCAGCCCGCTGCGCACCACCAGATCGGCCGCAACTGAAACAGAAATCCAGCGCGCGCCAGCCTCCATCGGTCGGGTCAACAGCCAGATCACCATCACCCGCGCCAAGAGCGTGGCAAAGGGCGGCAGCACCATCACCCACAGCACGGGCAAGAGGGCTGCTTGATCTTCGGGCCCAAAGGCCCCCTGTCCCAGAACATCCGCCACGATCCGCGGCGCAAACAGGGCCAGCGCCCCTTGGGTCAGGATCAGCAGCGCCAAACCTGCCGTCACCACCGACGACAGCGCACGAACCGTTCGCGCCGCCGGGTCAGCTGTCCATTTCGCGAAAACCGGCATGACCAAGGCCAAGGCCAGCGTGTTCCCCAGCAGGGCCGCCACGCGCTGCGCCATCTCCAGCAGGGTCACGCCGCCGACGCCCGCCCGCGCGGCCAAGGCTGTCTCGATCCACAAGGCCGCCTGCCCCCCGGCCACCAGCAAAAGCGCGGCGGCCACATGGGGGCGCGCGGTGGACCCTTTGGCTGGAACGGCGCGGACAAACGGCACCATCAGCGCCAAGGCAACGCCGTTCCCCAGCACAAACGCCATCGCGGCCCAAGACACCGCCTGCGCCGCGTCCAGCGCCATCAGGAACACTGCCAGTACCATCAAGCGCGGCATCAACCGGACCAAGGCAGGCCAGCCGAAAGACCCCCGGAGGTTCAGCGCTGCCCCCGCCAACACTCCCAGCAAAGCCAAAGGCAAGGACGCCGACAGAACCGCAATCACTCGGGCCGCTAGGTGTGCTGCTTCGCCAGTCATCTCGGGGGCAATGGCCGCAACAATCGGGCCGGACAGCATGGCAAACGCAGCCGCCACGCCGACACCCGCCAGCGCCACCCATCCCGCCAGCCGCCACAGCGCCCGCCGGTCAGCCTGAATGGCCACCATCGGCAGAAACACCAGCGTCAGGACTTGGGCCAGCAGCTCTTGCAGGCCCGTCACCAACCGCCGCCCCAGCAGGAACGCGTCCGCCTGATCCGAGGCCCCGAGCGAATGGCTGATCGCAACCGAAATCGCGACGGCCAAGGCCAACCCCAGAAGCTGCGCCAGAAATTGGGAAAGACCCGCTTTCATCGGTCAAACGCCCCGATATGTGTCCGCGTTGGTCACAGTCGCACTCATTTCACCCAGAACCCGAAAGTTTTAATGACACGTTAATGACCGCGTAGACACGACAATTGAGCCAACATTAAGGCGATTGTTCAGAAATCGAGGCTAAGCTCATACCCGTATTTCGGCTTGGACCTGTCATCCAGACCAAAGGATGTCACCGCCTGCCCCGTGCCCGCCCCCAGCAGCAACGTTCGGCTCAGGGTCATGGCGCGTTGGCGGCGCTTGCGGTCGGCTTCGGCCTCGATGCTCAGGCCCCAGACAGTGTGATCGGCCTTGCCATAGAGGTTCAGATCCAGCTTCAGCCCGCTACCGCAGTCCAGATCGCCCTGCACCACGTCGGATTGGCAATAAAGACTCGGGGCCATCCAATACGTCGTCTGCCAATCCAGTTGGGTGGCTGCGGGGCGCTCGTACTCGACCCCCATTTCCAAGGCGCTGCGCATCCCGCGATATTCCGGAATGTCCACAGTGCCGGTCGAGGTCAGCCCGCTTCGCCGTCCCGTGACATCTACCTTTGGTGCCTGCCCATAAGCCGCGTAAAGCCCCGCCTTTGGGTGCAACACCACCGGCCCCGCCGCCCGCTGTCCCGTCAGGGCCAAGGCGCCGAACCCCGCGCCATAGTCATAGTGGCCACGAGCGTCGATCTCTCCTCCGGTCTGATCGAAGCCCAGATCAAAACTGTGCCGCCCCGCCACCAGCGCGGCGTAGTAGCTGACCATCAGCACTTTGCGCAGTCGGTCCACACCATAAAGGCCAGCCGACGCGCCCACCCCGCTGATCGTGCCGGTCGCCAGCTTTGCCACCGCCGTTTCACTGCCGTAGCCGCCCAGAAAGAACCCCTTGAGGTGGCGGGCGTCCTGTTTTTCGGTCTGGCGGGTGTAGGTCAGCAGGGACTGCCGCCCCAGCATGTCGGAATGGGACAGAGAAAAGCGGCCCGTCCCGATCCGCCGCTCGGCCCCGAGGCAATAGTAGATTTCATCGCCAAACGCCCCGCGCACACCGGCAGAGGTTTCCTTGACCTCGGCATGACCCTTGACGTCAAAGGCCTGACTGTGCCCACAACGCAGACCGTATTGCCCGCGCTTCAGGCGGGCGACGGCGCTGGTCAGCATCCCCTCGAACGCGGACTGGTGGCCGCGCAGAGTGGTGGCGAAATCCTTGTGCAGGACGGCGCGCAACCGCTCGGCGATGCGGTCCACCAGATCGTCGCGGATCGCCACACGGGGCAGCACAGCGGGCGCCGACTGATAGGCGCTGTCCGCGGTGTCCACCTGCGCGGTGGGCTGGCAGGAATGGGGCCCCTCGGGCGCTTCGTCGGGGATGGCGATCACGGAAACGGTCTGCGGATTGGCCCAGTTGGCTGGGGAAAATTCCAGCACCTCGGGGGTCACGCGACACTCGGCGTCACCTGCGAGCCGCAGGGTCACAGTCCCCTGAGGCCGGACGGTCAGGGACAGCGGCAGCAGCGCGGGATTGCCCCCTTCGGCGGCGGTCAGATCGGATTGACCGGCCAGAACCGCCGGCTCCAACTCTGCCACCTGCACGGCCCCTGCCCCGCTCGCACCTGTGATCAGGGCACCCACAGCCAACGCGGCGCCCTGCATCGTTCGTCCGGAGAAAGTCCGCAGAAGGGGTCCTGTCATTGCGGCAAGCCTGCTCTGTTTTCTTGGACGACAAGTCTACAAAACAAGGGCCACTGACCTACCCACCTATGCGGTGAAACGGTCTGTCATTCGGCTATCCCCAAAGGGATAGGCGGTTACAAAAACGCCCCGAAGCGGCGGGCAACGGGGCGTTTTGTCAAAGCACTGGAAACGGTCAGCCGCGGCCGCGATAGGGCGGCACGCCCTGATCGGGGATCCACACGCCCTCGGGCATGGGGCCGGTCTGGTAGTGCACGTCGATCGGAATGCCCCCGCGCGGATACCAGTAGCCCCCGATGCGCAGCCACTGGGGCTCGAGGAATTCGACCAGACGGCGCGCGATCGAGATGGTGCAATCCTCGTGGAAGGCGCCGTGGTTGCGGAAAGATCCAAGGAACAGCTTCAGCGATTTGCTTTCCACCAGCCACTGGCCCGGAACATAGTCGATCATCAGGTGCGCGAAATCGGGCTGGCCGGTCATCGGGCACAGCGAAGTAAACTCGGGCGCGGTGAACCGCACGTTGTACTGGACATCCGCTTGGGGGTTCTGGACGCGCTCCAGCACGGCCTCTTCGGGGGACTGGGGCATGACGGTCGCGCCGCCAAGCTGCTTGAGATTGCTATAGATGCTGTCGGTCATGTCATTCGGTCCTGTTCAGACGCCGCGCTTGTTGCCCCAGATCAGGACATGCAGCTGCGGCAGGATACGGGGGGCGAACCATGCGTCCGCCATAGTTTTCTCGGTCAGCCAAAGCAGACCGTCGGCCAAGGCCTGCGGGTCCACGGGCAGATCGGGATCGACCTCGGGATTGCCCGGTTGCAGGTAGAGCGGTAGGTCCGGATGGCGGGCGTGGGCGTCCTTGGCCCAAGTATAATCGGCGTCGTCGAAGATCACGATCTTCATTACCGTTTGCCGCGTGCCCTGCCCCGCCTGCACACAGTCGGCAAAGGCCGCCCAGTCCACAGTTTCGCCGCTGCTGGGGGGTTTGGGCGACAGAACCAGCGTGTCCAGATCGGCGAACCACGGCTTGGCAATGGACCCTTGGGTCTCGCAGGCAAAGCGATAGCCCTCGGCTCGTCCCAGCGCGATCACGGGGGCAAAGTCCTGAATGGCCGGATTGCCGCCGCTGATGCTGATGGTCAGGGGCTGGCCGCCCGACAGATCGCGGGCCTGTTGCCACACAGCCTCTGGCTCCATCGGGAGCCACGTGTGACGGAACGCGCTGTCCACCGCGTGCAGGCTGTCGCACCAGCTGCAACGGTAGTCACAGCCGCCCGCGCGGATGAACACCGTCGGCTCCCCGATCAGGACGCCTTCGCCCTGAATGGTGGGGCCAAAGATTTCAACGATCCGCAGGGTCATGGGCGGTACTCGGCCCATGTCTTTGGGGTTTCGCTGACTTTGACGGCGGTGGTTTCGGGCCAGCGGGCCTTGCACCAGTCGTAGAAGTGCTTTGCCATGTTTTCCGCGGTCGAAGGGCCGGTCATCACATCGTTCAGATGACGGTGATCGAACACATCGTCGATATAGGTCTTCAGGGGCTTCAGCTCGTGGTAATCCCGCACGAAGCCATCGCTGTTCAGCTCTGCCGCCGACAGTTCGACCACGACGATATAGTTATGCCCATGCAGGCGTGCGCACTGGTGATCCGCAGGCAAATGGGTCAACTGGTGCGAGGCCGAGAAGTGGAATTCTTTGCTGATCCGGAACATCACTTGCCCTCCGCATCGCGGGCGGCTTTGTCCGCCACGGCCTGCTCCCAGAAGTCGGGATCGGCATAGGTGGTGGGGTCCGCAACGCCCGCCAGATGGAACGCCTCGCGCCGTTCGACGCAGGTGCCGCAGCGGCCGCAGTGATGCGATCCGCCCTTGTAGCAGGACCACGTGTCGGCAAAGGGCGTGTTGTGGCGCGCGCCTTCGGTGACGATGTCGGCCTTGGTGCGGTGCACGAAGGGGGTGTAGAGCGACACGTCCGCATATCCATCCAGCGCGGCCTTTTGCATGGCCTCGAACGCTTGGGTAAAACCGGGGCGGCAGTCGGGATAGATGAAATGGTCGCCCCCGTGCACAGCGGTCGCCACCGCGTCATCGCCATTCGCCGCCGCCACGCCAAAGGCGATGGCCAACATGATGGCGTTGCGGTTCGGAACCACGGTGATGCGCATGGTCTCTTCGGCATAGTGGCCGTCGGGCACGTCGATGTCGTCGGTCAAGGCCGATCCCGTCAACGCTGCCCCGATGGGTCGCATGTCGATGATGTCGTGGGGCACGCCCAAACGCGCGGCGGCGCGGGCGGCATAGTCCAGTTCTTTGCGGTGGCGCTGACCATAGTCGAACGACACCAGCCGCGTCAGCGTGTGCTGATCCGCGACCATATGGGCGAGGGATACGGAATCCAATCCGCCCGAGCAGATTACAATCGTCTTCATGTTTGTCCCTTGTTTTGATGTACCGGGTAGGCTGCGACCGGTTGGGCGTGCGTTTAGGCGCACCGCCCCGAAATGGCAAGCATTACGAGGCGACAGGGATCATGGTGCCCTGCATCATCGCGACCTGACGGCGGCGCGTCCCGTCATCGGCCCAGATATCGGCGGCCACAACGACCATCCGGCGACCGGCCTTGATGACGCGCCCCACGGCCTCTAGCTGGCCTGCGGCGGGGGCCAGATAGTTGATCTTCATCTCAATGGTCATGACATCGGTGCCTTCGGGCTGGGTGGTCAGGGCCGCGTACCCCGCCGCACTGTCCCCGATGCTGAACAGCATTCCCCCGTGGGCAAAGCCCTGCTGCTGGCGCACCCCGTCCCCCACGGGCGCGGTGATAGTGACGGTGCACTTGGCTACACTGGTCAGCTCGGCCCCGATGGTTTGCATCATGGATTGCTGCGCGAAACTGGCCCTGACGCGGGCCTCGGTCGTGTCGGTCATTGTGGTCCCTCCCTGCCCCGCGATTAGGGGCCAAGGCGGCTCGGTCAGGCAACTGTGACGTCCCGTTCAGTCCGGTTGCACCAGAACACGGGCGGCATTGCGGATGGCGCGGGTCAGCGGCGCGATCGCCTGCGCGGTCAGCCGGTTGAACTGCCAATAAAGCGGCACGTCAAAGGGCCGGTCCGCCAGCAGCACCAGATCCCCCCGCGCCAGATCATCCTGCACCAGAACCTCGGGGTTCAGGGCCCAGCCTATGCCCAGCCGACATGCCTCGACAAACCCTTGGGTCGAGCCAAGCCGGTGGGTCGGCAAAGTGACGGGCTGGCCCAAATGCGCCTCGGCCCAGCGGTCTTGCAGCCGATCCTTGTCGGAAAAGCGCAAGGCGGGCGCGCGGGTCAGGGCTTGTGCCGTTGCGCCATCCGGCATCCACCGCGCCAAATATGCGAGGCTTGCCGTGGGCAGATACCGCAGCGACCCCAGCGCCACAGTCTCGCACCCCTGAAGGGGGCGTTTGTGGGCGGTGACCACGCCAGCAACTTCGCCCCGTAGCAGCCATTCCTGAGAGGCATCCTCGTCATCAATGGTGATGTCGAACAGGAAGCCATCGCCGACCAAAGCAGGCAGGAACCACGTCGCCAAACTGTCCGCATTCACCGCAATCCGCAGGGTGCTAGAGGCAGGCGCCTGCGCAAACTCCCTCCGCACTTCGTTTTCTAACAGGGCCACGGTGTCGAAATGACGGACCAGCCGCATCCCCGCCTCGGTCGCCTGACAAGGCGATCCGCGCAGCAACAGAACCGCGCCGACCTGATCCTCTAGCGCCTTGATCCGCTGGGACACCGCCGATTGCGTCACCCCCAGATCAGAGGCCGCCAGATGGAACGCTCCGCGCCGGTGCACCGCCGCCAAGGCCGCCAGTTGCTGTGGATCAAACATTAGTCCACCTAATCATCCGTCAGATTATTTAATTCGATTAATTGAACTGGGCCGGTTAGGTCAACTGCACACCACCCAAAGGACCGCCCATGCTGACCGCTGCTTTTCACGGATTACTGGTTTCGCTTAGCCTGATCGCCGCCATCGGATCGCAGAACGCCTTTGTCCTGCGCCAAGGTCTGCGGCGCGAGCATGTGGGGCTGGTCGTGGCCACCTGCGCCCTGTCCGATGCGATGCTGATCACGCTGGGGATCAGCGGGATGGGCACCCTGATCGCAGGCATTCCGTGGCTGGCCACAGGGATGAAGTGGCTGGGGGCCGCCTTCCTTTTCGCCTATGGCGTGCTGCGGTTCCGCGCGGCCTATCAAGGCGGCGAAAGCCTGATCCCTGCCGACAAACCCTCGGTCCCTGCACGCGATGTTCTGCTGGTGTGCCTGACGCTGACATGGGCGAACCCCCATGTGTATCTGGACACGGTCCTGCTGCTGGGAACGATCGGCACGCAATACGCCCCCTATCAGGCCCTGTTCGGCGTGGGCGCGGCGCTGGGATCGCTGGTGTTCTTTGTGGCGCTGGGATACGGTGCGCGTCTGCTGGCCCCCCTGTTCGAAAAGCCCCGCGCTTGGGTGGTACTGGAGCTGATCATCGGCTGCACCATGTGGGCCATCGCGTGGTCCCTGCTGGCGGCTTAGGCGGCCTCGGTTTCCAGCATGTTGATCAGCCCGAACAGGTCGTCATAATTCGAGAACGCCGCAGTATGCGGGATCAGCGCAGGTGCGGTTTTGCGATAACCTTCGGTGAACAGGATGAACGGGACCAAAGCGCGTTGCGCCGTTTCCGCATCCACTTCGCTGTCGCCGACATAGATTTCCGGCCCCTCGCCCAAGTCTGCCAAAGCCGTATCCAAGGGCCGCGGGTCGGGTTTGTGCACCGGCAGGCTGTCGCCCCCGTAGACCACGTCGAAATAACCGGCCAGCCCCGTGGCCTGCAAAACGATGCGGGTCGGGCGGATGGGTTTGTTGGTGCAAATGCCCAGCTTGTGGCCCGCCGCGATCAGCCGTTCCAGCGCCGCGACCACACCGGGATAGGGGCGGGTCAGTTCGGTCGCTGAGTCGTAGCGGCGGGTGAACTGGGCCAGCATGTGGTCCTGACGGTGATCGCCGATGCCCCGTGCGGCCCGCATACGGGCGACGAACACCGCCGCCCCGTTGCCGATGAAATCCCGCGCCTGCGCCAAGGTAATGGGCTCGGCCCCTTCGTCCGCCAGCACCTGATTGGCGATGACGTGGATGTCGGGGGCGCTGTCGATCAGCGTCCCGTCCAGGTCGAATACGATGCGCGCCATCACGTCTCCTTCCACTTGATCGAACACCCCATCGAGGGGATCTGGTCCTTGGGGCCCTGCCCCATTTCGGCGACCTGTTTCATCGCCTCGAACAGATCGCGGCGCAGGTCCACCGGCCCCGCCGCCTTGGTCGAGGCATCAAGGCGCCCGCGATATTGCAGTCCCCCATCCGCGTCGAAACCAAAGAAATCCGGCGTGCAGGCCGCATCATAGGCCCGCGCGACCGCTTGGCTTTCGTCATAGAGGTAAGGGAACGGAAAGCCCCGCGCCTCGGCCATCACGCGCATGTTGTCGAAACTGTCCTGAGGATAGGTTTCGGCGTCATTGGCACTGATCGCCACCACGCCAATCCCCATCTCCATCAGCTCGGACGCATCGCGGATGATGCGGTCCAGAACCGCCAACACATAGGGGCAATGGTTGCAGATAAACATGACCAGAGTGCCCTTGGTCCCTGCCACATCGCGAAGGCTGACCTGACGGCCATCGGTGCTTGGCAGGGTAAACTCGGGCGCTTTCCAGCCGAAATCGCAGACGGGGGGTGTGACGGCCATGGCAGGTCTCCTTCAGGAACAGGCGTTGCGGATTGCCGCGATATTAGCGCCGTAAACCTCTGGGTTGTCCACCGACCCACCGCGAAAGACCGCGCTTCCCGCGACCAGCACATCGGCCCCCGCTGCGGCCACCAAAGGCGCCGTGGTCGGGTCCACCCCGCCGTCAATCTCGATATGAATGGGGCGGTCCCCGATCATCTCGCGCAGCTTGCGCACCTTGGCCGTCATGTCGATGAACTTCTGCCCGCCGAAACCGGGGTTCACAGTCATCACGCAGACCAGATCGGTCAGGTCCAAAAGATGCTCCACCGCCTCGGCCGGCGTGCCGGGGTTCAGGGCAATTCCCGCCTTCATCCCTGCCCCGCGAATGGCCTGAAGCGTGCGGTGGCTATGCGGCCCCGCCTCGATATGCGCGGTCAGAATATCGGCCCCCGCATCGGCATAGGCCTCAATGTACGGGTCCACCGGCGCGATCATCAGATGCACATCCATGACCGTTTTCACATGAGGCCGGAACGCCTTTACCGCAGGCGGACCAAAGGTCAGGTTGGGCACGAAATGCCCGTCCATGACATCCACATGGACCCAATCCGCGCCCTGTGCCTCGATCGCCTGAATCTCGGCACCGAAATTCGCAAAATCCGCCGACAAAATGGACGGAGCAATCTTCACCGACCGATCAAAACTCATTCCGCAGCCTCCCGCATCCGGTCCACATCCAGACCGCCCTGAAACACACGGCTGGCCCGCAAATCCGCCGCCGTAATGGTGGACAAGGCCACCGCATCCAGCGGCCCCTTACTCTCTGAAAACAGCCGGTTCGCCTGCCGCAGCCGCGCACGGTCCAAAGCATTCCGGATCGACCGCGCATTGGCGAAGTGGGGCTGCATCCGGCGCATCGAAATATACTCGGCCATCGCCGCCTCGGCCTCGGGATCAAAGACATAGCTCTGCCCCTCCAGCATGGACTTCGAGATCCGCAGCAACTCCTCGTCCGAATAATCGGGGAAATCGATGTGGTGAGCGATACGCGACCGGAACCCGGGATTGGCGGCAAAGAACCGGTCCATCCGGTCCGCATAGCCCGCCATAATCACCACCAGATCGTCGCGATTGTTCTCCATGACCTGAAGCAGGATCTCGATGGCCTCCTGCCCGTAATCCCGCTCGTTATCAGGCTTATACAGGTAATAGGCCTCGTCGATGAACAGCACGCCGCCCATGGCCCGCTTTAGAACCTCTTTGGTCTTGGGCGCTGTGTGGCCGATGTACTGGCCCACCAGATCATCCCGCGTCACCGACACCAGATGCCCCTTGCGCACATAGCCCAAGCGGTGCAGCAGCCCCGCCATCATCCGCGCCACTGTGGTCTTGCCCGTCCCCGGATTGCCCGTGAACGACATGTGCAGGGTCGGCGTCTCGTTCGACAGCCCCATCTCGCGCCGCGCCTTATCGACCAGCAACAAAGCCGCCGTCTCGCGAATGCGCTGCTTGACCGGAGCCAAGCCGATCAATTCGCGATCCAGCTCCTCCAGCACCTCGCGCACGCCCGAGGCCTCGTATTCCGCGGCCAGATCGACAGTCTGTACAGTGCCCTCAACCATCACCCTGCTTCTTTCTTCTTTGCCAAAATACTCCGGGGGTCCGGGGGCAGCGCCCCCGGCCTCTCAATCCAGCCCGCAGGCCGGACCTATCAGCGCCGCACTTCCCAGCCGTAGCGCTGCGACCGTCCGTCCACGTCGATGCGCGACATGTGGAAGGTCGGCTCGACCTCGGGGCGGTTGACGATAAAGCTCATCATCACCGTCTCGAACCCGCGGCTGTTGTCGAAAGCCTGAATGCGGATGTAGGTGCCGGGGTTGGCCTTGCGGCACTCGTCCAGCTCCATCATCACACCCTTGGCGTCGCGCAGGTCGAACATGGGGTTGCCCCACATCTCCCAGTAGGTGTTCCGAGGGTGCGGATCGTCCGTATACTCGAGGCTCACCGCCCACTCTTTGCCAAGGATATATTCGACCTGTTTGTTGATCTGCTCGTCGGTCAGATCGGGAAGAAAGCTGAAGCAGCCCTGTGTGATACGCATGGTAAATCTCCTGAATGTCGGGGGCCGCGCGCGCATCCGGCACGCGGCCGAATGGCTTACATCGCGGGCATCGCCGTCGGCACGAAGTCCGAGGTATCCGTCGAGGTGTAGTTGAAGGTGATGTTCCCCCAGGTATCCAGCGCCGCTTCCAGCGGTTTGCACCACTTGGCTGCTTCACGCAGGATTTCGGGGCCTTCGACTGCGATCTCGCGGCCTTCGTTACGGGCCAGGATCATGGCTTCCAGCGCCACACGGTTCGCGGTTGCGCCCGCCTGAATGCCCATCGGGTGACCGATGGTACCGCCGCCGAACTGCAGCACCACATCGTCGCCGAACAGATCGATCAGTTGGTGCATCTGGCCCGCGTGAATACCGCCCGAAGCCACAGGCATCACCTTCTTGATGTCGCCCCAGTCCTGCTCAAAGAAGATCCCGCGCGGCAGGTCGACTTCGTTATGTGTTTCGCGGCAGACGTTGTAATAGCCCTGAACGGTCAGCGGATCGCCCTCGAGCTTGCCCACGGCTGTGCCGCAGTGCAGGTGGTCGACGCCAGCCAGACGCAGCCACTTGGCGATCACGCGGAAGCTGATGCCGTGGTTCTTCTGGCGGGTATAAGTGCCGTGACCTGCGCGGTGCATGTGCAGGATCATGTCGTTGCGACGGCACCATTCGCTGATCGACTGGATCGCGGTCCAGCCCACGATCAGGTCCACCATCACGATGACCGAACCCAGCTGCTTGGCGAACTCGGCGCGGGCATACATCTCTTCCATGGTGCCAGCGGTGATGTTCAGGTAGTGACCTTTGACCTCGCCGGTTTCGGCGGTCGCCTTGTTCACGGCCTCCATGCAATACAGGAAGCGGTCACGCCAGTGCATGAAGGGCTGCGAGTTGATGTTCTCGTCATCCTTCATGAAGTCGAGGCCACCCTTCAGACCTTCGTAAACCACGCGGCCATAGTTCTTGCCCGACAGACCTAGCTTGGGCTTGGTGGTCGCGCCCAGAAGGGGCTTGCCGAACTTGTCCAGACGCTCACGCTCGACCACCAGACCGGTGGGCGGGCCTTTGAAGGTTTTGACGTAAGCAACCGGGAAGCGCATGTCTTCCAGACGCGCGGCCTTCAGCGGTTTGAAGCTGAACACGTTGCCGATGATCGACGCGGTCAGGTTCGCGATCGAGCCTTCTTCGAACAGGATCAGATCATAGGCCACATAGGCAAAGTACTGGCCGGGCTGGCCGGGGACCGGATCAACGCGGTAGGCTTTGGCACGGTACTGGTCGGCAGCGGTCAGACGGTCGGTCCAGACCACAGTCCAGGTGGCGGTCGAAGATTCGCCTGCCACGGCGGCCGCTGCCTCGATAGGGTCCACGCCCTCTTGGGGGGTGATGCGGAACAAGGCCAGCAGGTCGGTGTCCTTGGGCTGGTAATCGCCATCCCAGTAGCCCATCTGCGCGTATTTCAGAACGCCGGCGGCGTAGCGCTTCTTGGCGTCTTTGATCTCGGTGGGTTTGCTCATGTCGTTCATGGGTCAGGCCTCCTCTGACTGACTCAGGCTGCGCGAGCGGCAGCGATTTGCGGGTTCAGCGCGCCGCTGGCATAGCGGCGGGCCATATCGTCCATGGAAATCGGCTTGATGCGGTCGGACTGACCGGCAGTGCCAAAGCGTTCGAAGCGGTCACGGCACAGATCCTCGAGCTCTTTCATCGCGGGGATCAGGAACTTGCGCGGGTCAAATTCACCGGGTTTTTCGGTCGCGATCTTGCGGAACTGGCCAGTCATCGCCATGCGGCAGTCGGTGTCGATATTGACCTTGCGCACGCCCATCTTGATGCCGCGTTCAATCTCTTCGACCGGCACGCCATAGGTCTGGGGCATCGCGCCGCCATTGGCGTTGATCAGGTCCTGCAGTTCCTGCGGCACCGAGCTGGACCCGTGCATCACCAGATGGGTGTTGGGCAGCTTTTCGTTGATCCGGCGGATGGTCTCCATCGACAGGATGTCACCGTCGGGCTTGCGGCTGAACTTGTAGGCGCCATGCGAGGTCCCGCATGCAATCGCCAGCGCATCGCAGCGGGTGGCCATCACGAACTCGACCGCTTGATCGGGATCGGTCAGCAGCTGGTCGTGGGACAGTTTGCCCACCGCGCCAGAGCCATCCTCTTCGCCCGCCTCGCCGGTTTCCAGCGAACCCAGAACACCCAGCTCACCCTCGACCGAGGCACCGACCGCATGGGCGGCTTTGGTGACCCGCGCGGTGATCTCGACGTTGTAGTCAAAGTCTGCGGGGGTCTTCATGTCCTCGTGCAGCGAGCCGTCCATCATCACCGAGGTAAAGCCGTGACGGATCGCGGACAGACAGGTGGCGTCGTTATTGCCGTGGTCCTGATGCAGCACGATATGGTTGTCGGGGTACATCTCTGACAGGGCCACGACCATGTGGCGCAGCATGATGTCACCGGCATAGGACCGCGCCCCGCGGCTGGCCTGCAGGATCACCGGCGAACCGGTCGCCTTGGCGGCCTCCATGATCGCCAGACCCTGCTCCATGTTGTTGATGTTAAAGGCGGGAACGCCGTAGCCATGCTCGGCCGCGTGATCCAGCAGTTGTCTCAAGGTAATCAATGCCATGTTGGTCTCCTCCCCCTCAGGCTGCCTTGGCTGCCCCTTGCAGGGCCGCGATACCGGGAAGGGTCTTGCCCTCCAGCCATTCCAGAAATGCGCCACCGGCGGTGGACACATAGGTAAAGTCTTGGGTCACAGCGGCGCCGTTCAGGGCGGCCACCGTATCGCCCCCGCCCGCCACGCTGGTCGCACGACCCTGCCGCGTCAGAGCGGCGGCGGTGCGGGCCAGTTGGTTCGTGGCGTGGTCAAAGGGCGGGATTTCGAACGCGCCCAAAGGCCCGTTCCACAGGATCGTGCGGCATTCGCTGAGAACCCGCTGGAAGTTCGACAGCGCGCGCGGACCCGCATCCAGGATCATCGACCCTTCGGTGCATTGGGTGGCGGCCACTACGCGGTTTTCGGCGCCTGCCTTGAACTCGGTCGCGATGACCACGTCCTCGGGCAGATGGATCTGGCAGCCCGACTTGGCGGCCAAAGCGCGGATTTCCGCGACGGTGTCCACTTGGTCGGCCTCGTGCAGGGATTTGCCCATCGGGGCCCCGTCCGCAAACAAGAAGGTGTTCGCCATCCCGCCGCCGATGATCACATGGTCCAGCTTGATCACGAGGTTCTTGAGAACCGCGATCTTGCTGGACACCTTGGCCCCGCCGACAATCGCCACTGCGGGCTGCTTGGGCGCTTCCAAGGCTGCGGTCAGGGCGTCCATTTCCTCGAGCAGGAGCGGACCGGCAAAGGCAGGCATCAGCCCCGCCAGCGCATAGGTCGAGGCATGGGCGCGGTGGGCGCAGCTAAAGGCGTCGTTCACATAGACGTCCCCCAGCTGCGCCAGCGCCGCAGCGAATGCTGGGTCATTCGCCGTTTCACCGGGATTGTAGCGCAGGTTTTCGCACAGCAGGACCTCGCCATCCTTGAGCGCGCGGCTCAGGATCACCGCCGAGTCCCCGACACACACGTCCGAGAACCGCACCGCCCCACCCAACGCCTGCGACAGCGCAGGGCGCAGTTTGTCGACGGAATAGGCCGGGTTCAGCTCGTTCGCTTTGGGGCGGCCAAAGTGGGTCAGGATCACCAGCCGCGCGCCCCGCTCCAGCAGGGTCCGCATCCCGACCGCAAAGCGCTCGATGCGGGTGGCGTCGGTGACAACGCCATCCTCGACAGGGACGTTCAGATCGGCCCGCACCAGAACACGGCGCCCTTTGACGTCGATATCCATGATCGAGGGCAGCATCAGATCAGCCTCCCCATGGCGCAGGCGGTGTCCGCCATCCGGTTCGAGAAGCCCCACTCGTTGTCGTACCAGCTCAGGATGCGGACCATGCGGCCGTCCATGACTTTGGTCTGGTCCATGTGGAAGATCGACGAATGCGGATCGTGGTTGAAATCCATCGAAACGTTGGCGGTGTCGGTATAGCCAAGGATGCCCTTCAGCCCGCCATCGGCCGCCGCACGGATCGCGTCGTTGATTTCAGCGGTGGTGGTGTCGCGGCTGGCCATAAAGGTCAGGTCCACGACCGACACGTTCGGGGTCGGCACGCGGATCGCCACACCGTCCAGCTTGCCGTTCAGTTCGGGCAGAACCAGACCCACGGCCTTGGCCGCGCCGGTGGATGTCGGGATCATCGACAGGGCGGCCGCACGGGCGCGGTACATGTCCTTGTGCATCGTATCCAGCGTGGGCTGGTCGCCCGTGTAGCTGTGGATGGTGGTCATGAAGCCCTTTTCGATCCCGACCGCCTCGTGCAGCACTTTCGCCACAGGGGAGAGACAGTTCGTGGTGCACGAGGCGTTCGAGACAATGATATCGCTGCCAGTCAGATCGCGGTGGTTCACGCCGAACACCACGGTCCGGTCCACACCGTTCGCAGGGGCCGAGACCAGCACGCGCTTGGAACCGTTCTCCAGATGCAGGGCAGCCTTGTCGCGGTCGGTAAAGATGCCGGTGCATTCCAGCGCCACATCCACACCGTCCCAAGGCAGGTCTTTGGGATCACGGATCGCAGTGACTTCGATGGGGCCACGACCGATGTCGATGGCGTTTCCAACGGTTTTGACTTCGCCCGGGTAGCGGCCATGCACGCTGTCGAACTTCAGCAGATGGGCGTTCATCTCCACCGGGCCCAGATCGTTGATCGCGACCACTTCGATGTCATTGCGGCCCGACTCTGCGATCGCGCGAAGCACATTTCTCCCGATACGGCCGAAGCCGTTGATGGCAACCTTGGTTGTCATGGTACTGTTATCCCTTGTTAATCTGGTTCTTGGCCGAGGCTGCGATCGCTTCGGCGGTGATGTTGAAGTGGCGGTAGAGTTCATCTGCGGGCGCGCTGGCGCCAAAGCTGCTCATGCCCACGAAGCCGTCGTTGCGTTCCAGGAACAGCTCCCATCCCTGACGGATCGCGGCCTCGACCCCCACGCGGGGGGCGGTGCCACGGACCAGCACGCGGTAGGCGGCGGGTTGGGCCGCGAACAGCTCGAAGCTGGGGGCGGACACCACAGCGGCGCGGATGCCTTCGGCGGCCAGCATATCCGCGGCCTCTAGGGCGATCTCGACCTCGGAGCCGGTGGCGATCAGCGTCACATCCCGAGCCCCTGCCGTTTCCCGCAGCACATAGGCCCCGCGAGCGGTCAGGTTGGCATCGGTGTGCGTGGTGCGCAGGGTCGGCAGGTTCTGACGCGACAGGCACAGCAGGGTCGGCGTCGCCTCGGACGTGGCGCACAGTTCCCATGCTTCGGCGGTTTCCACGGCGTCAGCGGGGCGGAACACCGTCAGGTTCGGCATAGCCCGCAGGGATGCGATGGTTTCCACCGGCTGGTGGGTCGGGCCGTCCTCTCCCAGACCAATCGAGTCATGGGTCATCACATAGGCGACCGGAACCCCCATCAGCGCAGACAGACGGATCGACGGGCGGCAGTAGTCGGCAAAGGCCAGGAACGTCCCGCCATAGGTAAAGAACCCCCCGTGCAGCGCGATCCCGTTCATCGCTGCGGCCATGCCGTGCTCGCGGATGCCATAGTGGATGTAATCGCCGCTATAGTCGTTGCGGCTGACCGGCTTCATCGCACTGGTGCGGGTGTTGTTCGATCCGGTCAGGTCCGCGGACCCACCCACGGAATTGGGCAGCGTGGCATTCACCACCTCCAGCGCCATTTCCGAGGCTTTGCGCGTGGCGACCTTGGGCTGGTCCTTGGACAGGCGGCGCTTGTAGGCGGTGATCGCGGCGTTCAGACCCTGCGCGTCCGGAGCGGACAGCGAACGGTCAAAGTCCGCGGCCTTCGGGCTGGCCTCTTTGCGGGTGGTCCAGTTGGCGCGGGCGTTGGCGCCGCGGGTGGCGATGGCTTCCCACGCGGCCTTTACCTCGGTCGGGACCACGAACGGATCATGGGGCCAGTTGAGCGCATCGCGGGTTGCGGCGATCTCGTCAGCGCCGAGTGGCGAACCGTGCACCTTGTGGCTGCCCTGCATGTTGGGCGCGCCCTTGCCAATGGTGGTGCGGCAAGCGATCAGCGACGGGCGCAGGTCTTTGCGGGCGTTCTCGATGACGCGGGCGATCGCTTCGGGATTGTGACCGTCCACGGCCTGCACGTGCCAGCCTGCGGCCTCGAACCGAGCGCGCTGGTCCATGCTGGTGGACAGGTCGGTCGGCCCGTCGATGGTGATGCGGTTGTCGTCCCAGAAAACGACCAGACGCCCCAAACCCAGATGGCCAGCCAAATCGATAGCCTCGTGGCTGATCCCCTCCATCAGGCAGCCGTCACCGGCCAGCACATAGGTGAAGTGATCGACCAGCTCGTCGCCGAAACGCGCATTGTGCATCCGCTCGGCCAAGGCCATGCCGACGGCGGTCGAAATCCCCTGCCCCAGCGGGCCTGTGGTGGTCTCGATCCCCATAGCGTGACCGTATTCGGGATGACCTGCGGTGCGCGAGCCCATCTGGCGGAAGTTCCGCAGCTGGTCCGCATCCATGTCCGCATAGCCCAGCAGATGGTTGATCGCATAGACCAGCATCGAGCCATGCCCCGCGCTCATGACAAAGCGGTCACGGTCGGGCCATTTGTGATCGGCGGGGTCCACTTTGACAAAGCGGTTGAACAGAACCGTCGCCACATCGGCCAGCCCCATAGGCGCGCCGGGGTGGCCCGAGTTTGCCGCCTGCACCGCGTCCATGGTCAGGGCGCGGATGGCGTTGGCCATAGTGGTTTCGTCGACTTTGACAGGTGTTTGCACAGTCATGGCAGCCTCCTCAGCTCCGCTTGGATTCTTGGACAAGGCGCAGGATCATCGGGGTAAAGATCAGCTGCATCGCCAGATCCATCTTGCCCCCCGGGATCACGAGCGAGTTCGCACGGGTCATCCAGCTGTCGTGGATCATCGACATCAGGTAGGGGAAATCGATGCCGCGCGGGTTCTTGAACCGGATCACCACAAGGCTCTCGTCAGCCGTGGGAATCCAGCGCGCGATGAACGGGTTCGAGGTGTCGACCACAGGCACCCGCTGGAAGTTGATGTCGGTCTCCGAGAACTGCGGGCAGATGCAGTGCACATAGGCGTGCATCCGGCGCAGGATGGTGTCGGTCACGGCCTCGGTGGTGTAGCCGCGCTTGGAGCTGTCGCGGTGGATCTTCTGGATCCACTCAAGGTTAATCACGGGCACCACGCCGACCTTCAGATCGGCCAGCTTCGCCAGATTGACCTGATCGTTCACAACGGCGCCGTGCAGGCCTTCGTAGAACAGCAGGTCGCTGCCATCCTCGAACGGGGCCCAATCGGTAAAGGTGCCGGGCGCGCTGCCATACCGTGCGGCCTCGTCATCGTCGTGGACATAGTGACGGGTCTCGCCCTTGCCGGTGTCGGCATAGCTGCGGAACACGCCCTCCAGCTTTTCCAGCTCGTTCGCGTCATAGGAAAAGTGGCTGAAGCCCTGATCCCCTTCGGCGTAGCGACGCTCCAGCTCGGCCTTCATGGCGGCGCGGTCATAGCGGTGGAAGGCATCGCCCTCGATCGAGACGGTGCTGACCCCTTCGCGGCGGAAAATCTGGTCAAAGGTACTTTTTACAGTGGTGGTTCCGGCCCCCGAAGAGCCTGTCACCGAGATAATGGGATGTTTCTTGGACATGGGATATTCCGTTCAAAATCAGGCGCGGAACAGGCCGCGATTGCCAAACAGGGCAGAGACTTCGGGTTCGGGCAGATCGTGATAGATGCTCACGCGGTCCACCTTGTCGGCGGTGCCAAAAACCATCGGCGTGCGGGCATGAAGGCTGGCGGGCACCTGCGTCAGAACGCGGTCGGTCCCGGTGGTCGCCTTGCCCCCTGCCTGCTCGATCAGAAAGGCGATGGGCGCGCATTCATAGACCAGACGCAGGCGGCCGTTCTTGTAGCCGGGACGCTCGTCGCCGGGGTACAGGAATATCCCGCCGCGGCACATGATCCGGTGGGTTTCCGCAACCAGCGAGGCCACCCAGCGCATGTTGAAGTTCTTGCCCCGCGGCCCTTCGGACCCCGCCAGACAGTCGTCGATATAGGCGCGCACAGGGCTGGACCAGTGACGATAGTTCGAGGCGTTGATCGCAAATTCGCTGGCCTCGGGCGGGATCATGGTGGCGTCGGTCTGGATAAATTCGCCAGCCGTGCGGTCCAGAATGAACTGCAGCACACCGTTGCCAAAGGTCACAACCAGCGCGGTGTGTGGCCCGTAGATAAAGTACCCCGACGCCAGCAGATGGCTGCCATCCCGCAGGAACGTCGCCTCGCCTTCGGACAGCGCGGGCTGGATCGAAAAGATCGTCCCGATCGACACGTTGCAGTTGATGTTCGACGAGCCGTCCAGCGGATCAATCGCCACCGCCAACGCGCCGTTCACGTCGATCTCGGCCACGGTCTCTTGCTCCTCAGAGGCATACCAGCGCACGCCGGTCCCCTTCAGGGCAAAAGCAAAGGCATCATCGGCCAGCACATCCAACGCCTTCTGGTCGTCGCCATCGGTATTGCTGCCGATGCTTGCCGCCAGTTGTCCCGCAAGGGGGCCCCGTCCGATGGCATCCGACAGTCCGGTGGCCACATCACAGAGCGCATTCATTACCGGCCAGAGCGGCGCGGGAACGCCCTCTCTGGGAATTCGTATCTCTTGCATCATGACTAGGGCCTCCCCTCCCCGATCCGGTGCTGAGGTTGATATTCCCGAGGTTGAGTGATAATTAAATTTCAATTTTCTGTACGGAGTGTCAGGAAAATTTAATGCCACGTATTGATCAGATCACCATCAAGCAGCTTCGGGCCCTACAAGCTGTGGTGGAAGAGAACACCATTCTGGCCGCCGCAGAGCGCCTGCACCTGACCGGTCCGGCGGTTCATAACCAGCTGAAAAACCTAGAGGATCTGATTGGATCGCCCCTCTTGGTTCGCAGCGGATCAGAGCGCAATGTTCCCACCGCCCAAGGGCGTGCCCTGCTGCGCGCTGCCGCAGAGATTGAAACATCGCTGGATCGGGCCCTGCGACATATTGGTGCGTTGGATCAGGGGCTTCAGGGGCGGGTCGTGCTGGGGGTCGTCAGTACGGGCAAGTATTTCGCCCCCAGAATCGTCGCCCTTCTCAAGCGCGAGATGCCCGATGTGGACGTCGCCCTGCGTGTCGGCAACCGAGAGGAGATCATCGAAGCGATGGAGCGCGGCGAGCTCGACCTGTGCGTCATGGGTCGCCCGCCCCGCACCTTTCTGGCCGAGGCCGTGCCCCTGTTCGACCACCCCCACATCATCATCGCCAGTTCGGACCACCCGCTGGCCGCCGATCCCATCGTTCCGCGCGAGGCGCTGCTGCGCGAACGCTTTGTGATGCGCGAGGCCGGTTCGGGCACCCGCATTCTGGCCAGCCGCTTTCTGGACGAGATCGGCCATGACCAAGAGGCGGGCGTGACCGAGATGTCCTCGAACGAGACAATCAAGCAGGCGGTGATCCACGGGCTGGGGATCGCCATGATCTCTGCCCATACGGTGGCGGACGAACTGGAGTCGGGGCGGCTGGTGCGCTTGCGGGTTCAGGGGCTGCCGATCTATCGCAAGTGGTACCTGCTGCCCCAACCGCGCGACGCCAAGCCCGCCGCCGTCAGCGCGGTCGAAGAATGGATCCTCACCCACGCCGGGTTGATTGAGCCTAAGCTGGACCTATCCTGATCCGCCTTTGCAGGCGCAGCATTTTCGCGTTATAGTTGCGGGCATGACCCAAAAATTCGTTGGATTTCTGCGATCAGTGAACGTGGGCGGCACAGGAAAGCTGCCCATGAGCGACCTTGTCCGCATGTGTCAGGACATCGGTTTCACCGAGGTGCACACCTATATCGCCAGCGGCAACGTCTTGTTTTCCACAGCGATGGAGCGGGCCGCAGCCCAACGCGCGCTCGAGGCACGGCTCTTGGAATATTGCGGCAAAACCATCCGCGTCCACCTGCGCACCCCCGAGGAATTGCAGGGCATCGCGGCGGACAATCCCTTTGCGGATCAGGCGGGCAACAAGGTGGCGGTGATCCTGCTGGACACGCCCCCCGACCAGCCCGAAACCAAGGGCCAGAAGGACGAGGAAATCGCCACCGGCACCCGCGAACTCTATGTCCACTACCCCGATGGGATGGGCCGGTCCAAGCTGGTGATCGCGGGCACCGAACAGGGCACGGCGCGGAACATGAACACCATCGCCAAGCTGGTGACCCTGCTCTAGCCCCACGAAAAAGGGCGCCCGAAGGCGCCCTGAATTCTGTGTCTCAGCCAACCCTTAGGCGGTGAAGCCGCGAGCCTTGACCACTTGCAGCAGGGGCATAACCGCCGACATGTCGGGGCCGCTGTCCTGACCGGTCACGGCGCGGCGCAGGGGCATGAACAGGCCCTTGCCTTTGCGGCCGGTGGCCTCTTTGACGGCGTTGGTCCAGTTGCCCCAGGTGCTGCCATCAAACGGGCCTTCGGGCAGCAGGGTCATCGCCTGAGCGATCATCTCGCGGTCCTCATCGGCGACTTTGGGCTCTGCGCCATCGCGGAACAGTTCCCACCAACCCTTGAGGTCGGACAGAACGGTGATGTTCTCGCGCGAGACGGTCCAGAACTGTTCGGCCAGCTCGGCGGGCACACCCAGTTCGGCGATCACGGGCGCGACCTCTTCGAAAGGTTTTGCCGCGTTGATGCGGGCGGTCAGCGGGAACAGATCGTTGCTGTCGAACTTGGTCGGTGCGGAACCGAAGTGCGCAATGTCGAAGCCTTCGATCAGCTCTTCCATCGAGGAACGCAGTTCCACCGGCTGGGACGATCCCAGACGCGCCATCAGCGACAGCAGCGCCATCGGCTGAACGCCGGCAGCACGCAGGTCACGCAGCGACAGGGTGCCCAGACGCTTGGACAGAGCCTCGCCCTGCGGGCCGGTCAGCAGCGAGTGGTGCGCGAACGCAGGGGGCTCGAAGCCCAGCGCGCGGATGATCTGGATCTGGGTCGCGGTGTTGGTCACGTGGTCAGAGCCGCGCACAACGTGGGTCACGCCCATGTCGGTGTCGTCCACAACCGACGCCAAGGTGTACAGCATCTGGCCGTCCGCACGGATCAGCACGGGGTCAGACACCGAAGCCGCGTCGATCGACAGATCGCCAAGGATGCCGTCGGTCCACTCGATCCGTTCCTGATCCAGCTTGAAGCGCCAGACGCCATCGCCGCGCTCGGCGCGCAGCTTGGCCTTATCCTCGTCCGACAGGGCCAGCGCGGCGCGGTCATAGACGGGGGGCTTGCCCATGTTCAGCTGTTTCTTGCGCTTTAGGTCCAGCTCGGTCGGGGTCTCGAAGCATTCATAGAAACGGCCCATGTCGCGCAGTTTCTGGGCTGCCTCTTCGTAGCGGTCCAGACGCAGGGACTGACGCTCGATCTGATCCCATTCGATGCCAAGCCATTCCAGATCCTGCTTCAGGGCATCGACGTATTCTTCCTTGGAGCGGTCCGGATCGGTGTCGTCGATACGCAGGATGAATTTGCCGCCCTCTTTGCGGGCGATCAGATAGTTCATCAGCGCGGTGCGCAGGTTGCCAACGTGGATATAGCCGGTCGGCGAAGGGGCAAAGCGGGTGGTCGTCATAGCGTTCTCCTGTTGGGCATTCGTCTTTCACAGAGGGCGCGAAATGTCCATATTCCCGTAGGGTGGCGCGGCCATGCACAGACGGCATGGCACGCGAATGTGTGGCCGCCGCGCAGGCGTCAGCGCAGTTTCGGCGGGTTGTCGGGGTCCATGCCGGGGGCTTTGGGTTCCTCGCCGCGTTCGGGTTCGGGCAGATCAAAGCGCAGTCCGACCTTGGCTAGCGCCGCCGACATCGGATCCGAGGCACGGAAGAACGACACGTCGATGCTGCCCGCCTCGATCCCGCTAAAGGTCAGCGCAGCGTGAACGGTGCGGGCAATCGCGGGCTCGGCGCCCGGAACGGGATCGACGACACCCAGCATATGACCCAACGCACCGCCCTGATAGCGGACCCCCACCAGATAGGCGAAGCGCGCCAGACCGGCGGCCGAGGCCAAGCGGCTGTCCAGCGACACCAGCAGGCTGTCAGGCAGGCCACGGGGGGACAGGAATTCCTCGATCGTTGCTTCGCCCTCTTCGGGGGCCGAGGACAGGGTATCGGTGATCCACGTCACGGCCTCGGGGGGCAGCAGCATTTCCGACGGCGCAACAGTCAGGTTGACCCCAAGGCCGATCCCCTGCCCGTTCAGCATCTCGGCCAGAACACGGCCCGGCACGGCGGCATAGGGGGCTTCACCCTCGGCGAATTGGGCCAGACGCTGCTCGGTATCGAAAACCACGGCGAACTGGGTGTCCTCGACGGGGAAAAGACGCGGCTTGATGGTCTCGCCCTCGGGCTCTTCCTCGAGCAGCAAGTACAGTTCGGACCCGGACAGCACGTCATAGAACCGCAGGCGGGCGGCTTCGCTGTCGGGGGCGGCTTCCATCGCGGCGTGGGCCTGATCCAGCAGAGTCTCAGTCATCTAGCACCTCTTTGACCTTGGCCCGCAGAACGGGCAGCAATTCTGCCTCGAACCACGGGTTTTTCTTGAGCCATGCGGTATTGCGCCAAGACGGATGTGGCAAGGGCAGGACGCCCTTTTCCAGATGATCGCGCCATTCCGCCACTGTTTGGGTCACCGATCCGCGCCCCCCGATGTGCCAGCGGTGGGCATAGCCGCCCACGGCCAGCGTCAGGCGCACGTCAGTCAGCCCCTCCATCACCCGCGCGCGCCACGTTTGCGCGCAGATCGGGGGCGGCGGCAGGTCGGCCCCGCGCACATCATAACCCGGAAAGCAGAACGCCATCGGCAGGATCGCCACGCGCGAGCGGTCATAGAACTGTTCCGGTGTCACCCCCATCCAGTCCCGCAGCCGGTCCCCAGACGGGTCGGTAAAGGGCTGCCCGCTGTTGTGAACCCGCATTCCCGGCGCCTGCCCCGCAATCAGCAAACGCGCCCCGTTTTGAAACCAAATCACGGGCCGCGGAGTATGATGAGTGACGGTCCCAGCAAATTGGTCCGCACAGATACCGCATTTCGATAGTTCCAGTTTGAGATTATCAAACGCGGGTTGTTCTTGTTCGCGTTTTTTTGACATACTTCCTGCAAAGTTTGCGCTTAGTTAACCGTTATCCTACCTAAGAATAAAACCGCCTAAACAAAGGCCCGAGGCAAGGCATGCTGGAATTCAGAAATGTCAGCAAGTCGTTCTGGACCGGAACGCAGCACAAGGTGATCCTCGATCGCGCGTCCTTTCGCGTGGATCTTGGTGAATCGATGGGCATTCTTGCGCCCAACGGCACGGGCAAGACCACGGTCATCAACATGATGGCAGGACTGGAAAAACCCGACGAGGGCGAGATCATTCGCGGCTGCCGGATTTCCTTCCCCCTGGGCTTCATGGGCGGTGTGATTTCGCGCCTCTCGGCGATGGAGAACGCCCGCTACATCGCGCGGCTCTATGGCCTTGACCCCGATTACGTCGAGGCGTTCTGCCGTTGGCTCTGCGGATTGGGCGAATATTTCGATCAGCCGCTGGGGACATACTCGGCGGGTATGAAATCCAGATTTACGTTTTCCTTGATGCTGGCGCTGGATTTCGACATCTACCTGATTGACGAGGGCATGCCCTCTACAACGGATGTAGAATTTAACAAAAAGGCGGCCGACCTCTTGAAGGAAAGGCTGCGTACAACCACGATCGTGATCGTGTCCCACCAGCCGGAGACGCTGGAAAAATACTGTCGCAAGGCAGCAGTCCTGATGCACGGGCAACTGCATATGTTCGACAGCCTTGAGGAAGCGAAGCAGCTGTATGACTACGAAACCCAAAGTTAAGAAGTTCCGCATCCGGCGAGAGCCCCTTGCCTCGGTCGCGGCCGCCCCTGCGCAGCCCGCCCCCGAAGAGATGCGCGAAACGCTGCTGCGCAAGGTCACGATGGGTGGCGAGGTGTCCTCGGCTGCAGATGTGGAATCAGAAGACGATATCGATGCCATCCGCAAAGAGGGTTTGACCGGCCGCCAACTGCGCTTGGCCCGCCGTTTGGCCCAGAAACACGACATTCCGGCGACTTCGGATTTTGACGCGATCCGCCAACTGCGCAAACGGGGCATCGACCCGTTCCAACGCTCGGCCTCTTTGGATCTGGTGACCTCGGATCCCGAGGAAACTGCGCTGACCCAGCTGCCCCAGACCCTGCCCGAGCGGCGCATGGAAACTCTGCCCAGCACCGAAATGGCCGAGGGCGAAAGCCCCGCAGAACGCCGCGCCCGCGAGATTGCCCGCATTCAGGCCGAGATCAGCGCCCGCCGCCGCAAGAAATCCGGCCTGCTGGCCCTGCGTCTGCTGTTCTTTGTGCTGCTGCCGACCGCAATTTGCGGCTGGTTCTTCTATAACGAGGCAACGCCGCAATACGCGACCACCTCGGACTTCCTGATCCAGACCGCGGACCAGAACAGCGTGGGCGGCCTTGGGGGCCTGTTGCCTTCGCAGATGAACACCAACCAAGAGGCCGTGGCGATCCAACGCTACCTGCAATCGCGCGAGGCGATGTTGCGACTGGACAGCGAACTGGGCTTCAAAGCGCACTTTGAGCAGCCGTGGATCGACCCGATCCTGCGCCTGCCCGACGATGCCTCGAACGAAGACGCCTACAAGCTGTACAAACGTAAGGTCCTGATCGGCTATGACCCGACCGAAGGCGTGATGAGCCTTGAGGTGATCGCCGTTGATCCCAACACCAGCAAGGCGTTCTCTGACGCGCTGATCCGTTATGCCGAAGAGCGCGTCGATAACCAGACCCTGCGCAAACGCGAAGACCAGCTGAGCGAATCCCGCAAATCGCTGGCCGAGGCCGAGCGCCTGCGCCGCGAGGCCCAAGAAGCCCTTGTTGCCCTGCAACAAGAGGCCGCGATCGTGGACCCCGAAGGCGTCATTGGCGCGCTGCGCTCCCAGATCACCCAGCGCGAGATCGAGCTGCAGGAAAAGCAGATACAACTGCAAGCCCTGCTGGACAACTCTCGTCCCAACCAGAGCCGCGTGGACGGCGTGCAGGGCGACATCCGCCGCCTGCAAGCTGCGATCAACGATCTGGAAACCCGCATGAACGAAGCGACCAAGGGCGAGGATTCGCTGGCGTCGATCTCGGCCAAGATTTCGCTGGCACAGGCGGACGTGGCGACTCGTGACCTGATGTTACAATCCGCCCTCCAGAATCTGGAGGCCGCGCAGATCGAAGCCAGCCGTCAGACCCGCTATTTGGCCCGCGGCGTGGAGCCCGTGATCCCCGATCAGGCCACTTACCCCAAAGCGTTCGAGAATACTGTTGTAAGTTTTCTCATTTTCGCCGGAATTTACCTCATGATCTCGCTAACTGCGTCGATCCTTCGTGAACAAGTCACAAGCTAAGGGTAAAAGGGGGTTGCAGTATGCTTGTTGGTGCCAATTAGTGGCATATGTAAGGTATGTGTAGCTGCCCCCTTTTAGGAAATACAAAAAGAGTGATTTCGACTATGACCAAGCCGATTGCCGACGTAACGCCCAACACCTGGGATTTTCTGCTGCGTCCGATGATCAAGCCGACGGGTTTCCGCGAATATGATGCGCGCTGGAAATACCCCGAGGAAATCAACCTGCCCGGCATGACCGCCCTTGGCCTTGGCCTTGGCACCCAGATGCGCAAGCGTGGCATCGAGCCGGTGATCGCCGTCGGCAACGACTATCGCGATTACTCGCTGGCGATCAAAAACGCGCTGATCCTCGGCCTGATGCAGGCTGGCATTCAGGTCAAGGACATCGGCCCTGCCCTGTCCCCCATGGCCTATTTCAGCCAGTTCCATCTGGACGTGCCCGCTGTGGCTATGGTCACCGCATCGCACAATCCCAACGGCTGGACCGGCGTGAAGATGGGCTTTGACCGCCCGCTGACCCACGGCCCCGACGAGATGGCCGAACTGCGCGACATCGTTCTGGGTGGTCTGGGTGAGACTCACGAAGGCGGCTCGTACGAACTGGTCGAGGGCGTCAAGGAAGCCTACATCCAAGACCTGATCGGCGACTTCAAAATGTCCCGTCCGCTCAAGGTCGTTTGCGCGACCGGCAACGGCACTGCGTCGGCCCTGGCCCCCGAAATTCTGGAGCGTATCGGCGTCGAAGTCGTCCCCTCGCACAACGAGTTGGACTACACCTTCCCGAACTACAACCCGAACCCCGAAGCCATGGAAATGCTGCACGACATGTCCGACACGCTGAAGGCGTCGGGCGCAGACATCGCGCTGGGTTTCGACGGTGACGGCGACCGCTGCGGCGTTGTCGACGACGAGGGCGAAGAGATTTTCGCGGACAAAGTCGGCGTCATCATGGCCCGCGACCTGTCGAAGCTGTACCCCGGCTCGACCTTTGTGGCGGACGTGAAATCGACCGGCCTGTTTGCCTCGGACCCCGAACTGCAGGAACGCGGCGTAAAAGCCGACTACTGGAAGACCGGCCACAGCCACATGAAGCGCCGCGTCAAGGAAATCGGCGCTCTGGCGGGTTTTGAAAAGTCAGGCCACTACTTCTTGGCCGAGCCCGTGGGCCGCGGCTACGACTGCGGCATGCGCGTCGCTGTCGAGATCTGCAAACTGATGGACCGCAACCCCGACATGTCCATGTCGGACCTGCGCAAGGCTCTGCCCAAGACCTACTCGACCCCGACCATGTCGCCCTACTGCTCGGACCTCGAGAAGTACGACGTGCTGGCACGCATCGTCGAGAAGCTGGTTGCCAAGGCAGACGCAGGCGAAACCTTTGCTGGCAAGGCGATCAAAGAGGTTGTCACCGTGAACGGCGCCCGCGTCATTCTGGAAAACGGCAGCTGGGGTCTGGTGCGCGCTTCGTCGAACACCCCGAACCTGGTTGTGGTCTGCGAAAGCTCGGAAAGCGATGAGGAACTGCGCGCGATCTTCAAAGAGATCGACGACGTGATCCGCACCGAGCCCGCCGTTGGCGACTACGATCAGACCATCTGATCGCGCTGACCGGAAACACAAAGGCCCCCGATTTCGGGGGCCTTTTTCGTTGGATCAGGCCGCCAGACCGCGCCCTTTGAGCAGCGCCTCGACCCCGGGCATCCGGCCGCGGAAGGCGGTGTACAGATCCTCGGCGGGTTTGGAGCCGCCCATGGACAGGATGTTGGCCTGAAGGCTGGCCGCGGTTGCGGCATCGAACGCGCCGCCCGCCTCTTTGAAGGCATCAAACGCGTCGGCATCCATAACCTCGGACCACATGTAGCTGTAGTAGCCGCTGGAATACCCGTCGCCCGCAAAGACGTGGGCGAACTGCGGAGTCGCGTGGCGCATCCCGATGGCTTTGGGCATGTCGATGGCGGCTAGAACTTCGGCCTGTTTGGCCATGGCATCCTCGGGGGCGGCACCTTCGTGGAAGGCCAGATCGACCAGCGCCGAGCCCAGATATTCCACGGTCTGGAAGCCCATGTCATAGGTCGCAGCCCCCAGAACGGCATCCGCCATTTCCTGCGGCATCGGCTCGCCGGTTTCGGCGTGGACGGCGAACTGGGCCAGAACTTCGGGAACCTCGAGCCAGTGTTCATAGAGCTGGCTCGGCAGCTCCACGAAATCGCGCGCGACCGAGGTGCCGGACATCGAGCCATAGCGCACGTCCGACAGCATCTGGTGCAGGGCGTGGCCGAATTCGTGGAACAGGGTCCGCGCATCGTCATAGGACAAGAGCGCCGCCCGCCCTTCGTCCGGCTGGGCAAAGTTGCAGACGTTCACCACGATGGGGGCCTGATGGTGGGGCCAATCGGCCTGCGACTGGAACGCGCTGCACCATGCGCCGGACCGTTTGGACGGGCGGGCAAAGTAATCGCCGACGAACACAGCGACGTGCTGGCCACCACGGGTCACTTCCCACGCGCGGGCGTCGGTGTGATAGAGCGGCACATCCAGCGTCTTGAACTCGAGACCGAACAGGCGGGTCGAACAATCGAACGCGGCCTCGATCATCTTATCGAGCTGGAAATAGGGCTTCAGTTTCGCCTCATCTAGCGAATGCTCGGCCTGACGGCGGCGCTCGGAATAGAAGCGCCAGTCCCATGCCTCGAGGTCGCCATTGATGCCGTCACAGCGCATCATCTCGGTCAGGACGGCGGCATCGGCATCGGCCTGCGCCCTGGCGGGGGCCCAGACCTGCATCAGCAGATCGCGGACACGCTCGGGGGTGCCGGCCATCTCGGTTTCCAGCTTGAAGGCCGAGAAGCTGTCATAACCCAGCAGTTTCGCACGCTCTTCGCGCAGGTTCAGCATCTCGGTGGCGATACCGCGGTTGTCGGTCTCTCCGCCATTGGCACCGCGGGCGGCCCATGCCTTGTAGGCGGTTTCGCGCAGGGTCCGGTCGGGGCAGAACTGCAGGAACGGCACGATCAGGGACCGCGACAGGGTGATCACCGGCTTGCCATTGCCCGCACGGCGCGCGGCCGAAATCAGGAAGTCCGGCAGACCGTCCAGCTGATCCTCGGCCAGTTCCATTTTCCAGCTCGACTCGTCCTTGAGTAGGTTCTGGGTGAACTGGGTGCCAAGGGACGACAGACGCGACATCACTTCGCGCATCCGATCGGCCTGATCCCCATCCAGCGCCGCGCCAGAGCGGACAAAGCCACGGCGGGTCAGGTACAGAAGGCGCGCGTCTTGCTCATCCAGCCCCAGTTCGTCGCGCTGGTTCCACAAGGTTTCCACGCGGTCAAACAGCGGACGGTTCGCGTTGATATCGCTGTAATGAGCCGAAAGCTTGGGGGCGAATTCGCGCTGCAACTCCTGACGTTTGTCGTTCGAGTCACTGCCCGCGAGGTTGTAAAACACCGACAGAACGCGGTCCAAGGCAAAGCCCGACCCTTCGATCGCCTGAATGGTGTTGGCGAATGTCGGTGCCTCGGGGTTCTGGGCAATCGCGTCGATCTCGGCCTTGTGGGCGGCCAAAGCCGCCTCGAACGCGGGCTCGAAATCGCTGTCGGAAATGGCGTCGAAACGGGGCAGACCGAACGGGCCGTCCCAAGGCTGCATCAATGCGTCAATCATGGTTCAATCCTTGTGATGTCCGCAGACGGGGCAATCGGCCCGCGCCCGCAGGGTAATACTGCGTGTTTCGGCGTAAAGCGCGTCGTGGATCACCATCCGTCCGCGCACGGTCTGACCTGCGCCGGTGATGTCCTTGACGGCTTCCATCGCCATCATGGATCCGATGATCCCCGGCAGCGGGCCCGCGACACCGGCCTCGGCACAGGCGGGGGCCAGATGGGGCGCGGGGGCCTCGGGGAAGATACACTGATAACATGGGGTGCCGTTCGCCGGATCAAAGAGGCTCAGCTGCCCCTCCCACTGGGTCAGGGCGCCGGAAATCAGCGGTTTGCCCAGTTTGGCGCAGATCCGGTTGGTCAGATAGCGGGTGGCAAAGTTATCCGTGCCGTCCAGCACCAGATCGTATTCGCCGATCAACTCTTCGGCAAAATCCTCGGTCAGGCGGCGGTGATAGGGTTTGACGGTCACAAAGGGGTTCAGGGCCAGCATGTGATCTTGGGCGCTGAACACCTTGGGGCGGCCAATGTCGGCATCCGCGTGCAGGACCTGGCGCTGCAGGTTGCCGTTATCCACCTCGTCGGCGTCGATCACACCGATGGTCCCCACGCCAGCCGCCGCCAGATACAGCAGCGCAGGACTGCCCAGCCCCCCTGCCCCGACGACCAGCACCTTGGCCTCCTTCAAGGCCTTCTGACCGGGGCCGCCGATTTCGCGCAAGACGATATGGCGGGCGTAACGCTCTAGCTCGACGGGCTCGAAGGTGGATTTGGGTTTGGCTTCGGCCTTGGGGGCTTCTTTTTCAGCGATCTTGGTGCGGATGGCCCGCAGTCCGACACGGTACACCAGCGCCAGCCCGATCAAGCCGCCAACGATCAGCCACGGCTCCTTGCTGCCGCCAAGGGACATACGCAGCGGCGCCCCGTCCGGCAGCACCAGATGCGCCGCCAGAACGGCAAAATACAGGATCAGGATCATCACCCAGCGCGCGGACTTGGGCGTTTTCATCAGTACGCCGATGCCCCACAGCGCGCCAGCCATCACCAGAAACAGCAGCATAGCGTGTCCTTACTTCGACCCGGTCGAGCCGAAACCGCCGCCACCGCGCGCCGTCTCGCCCGAGAATTCTTCGACCACTGACAAATTAGGGCGAATGACCGGCAGGAACATCATTTGTGCGATACGTTCGCCGGGCTGGATCACAATCGGCTCGTTTCCGGCGGGATTGCGGTTCCAGACGCTAACGAAAATCTGGGCCGTATAGTCGGGATCAATCAGGCCGGTGCCGTTCCCCAGAACCAACCCGTGCTTATGCCCGAGGCCGGAACGCGGCAGGATCACTGCCGCCACATGGGGGTTGTTCATATACAGCGCCAGCCCCGACGGGATCAGAACCGCCTTGGCCTGAGGTTCGATCTGCATGGGCGCGTCGATACAGGCGTGCAGGTCGATCGCGGCCGCCATTTCGCTTTGATAGGTCGGCAAACCCCAGTCATTCAGCCGTTTGTCCAGAACCTTGACCTCGATTTCGGGGGTGAACGACGGGCTGGACATGGGCTCTCCTGACTTGGTGCGATTGCCTGCCATCTAAGGCCCCTTGCGGCGCGGGATGCAAGCACCTGCGGTCAGGAATTCCACAGCTGACCTATCCGGAAGGGGCACTTGGCAGAAAGGTATCTGAAATTTGAATGTTTGCAGAGAGAGGCGCGGTGCACTACCATGTTGGATAACAGTCGTAATTATTCTGCAGATTTTCTTTTCGCCATTTCCGACGCGCCTGTTTCCAAGAAGCCGATTTACTTTGTGCCTCACCGAAACGCGAGAAAAGAACAAGAATGCACAACTGGGATGACCTGAAATACTGCTTGGCGTTGAAACGGTACGGAACCATGTCCGGCGCCGCTCAGGCCCTTAAAACAAACGTCGCGACGGTATCCCGCCGCATACACGGCCTGTCCGAGGAACTGGGCATCCAGCTGTTCGTCAAGGACGGCCAGAAGTGGAAAGCCACCCCCTTTGCCGAGTCCCTGGCCGAGTTGGCAGAAAGCACCGACACCGAGTTGTCGCGCATCCGCCAAGAGGGCGAAGCCAGCAGCGATCCCAAGGAAGTCCGAATCAACTATGACGAGATGATCCGCCAATCGCGCCTGATGAGCGCGGTCTCGAACCTGTTCGAGACGGTGCCGAACATCACGTTCAAGTTACGCTTCGGCTCGGCCAGCCTGGGTTTCGGGGAAACGGACATCTTTCTGACCACCATCCCACTTGAGGAAGGCAATCTGGTCCAAAAACGCGTGGGCACCCTGCGGTCGGCGATCTGGTGCGGCTCTGCCCATCAGGACCGGCTGCAATCGTGGATCCGGGTCGAGGGCAACACCTCGATGGAAGAGCACCACTCTGCCCTGCTGGACGAAATGGGCGAAGAGCACATGATCCTGAATGACGGCCTGCTGTGCGCCGAAGTGATCCAGCGCGCGCCCTTTGCCGCCGCCTTGGTCGAGGATTATGCCGTGCGCCAGCGCGGCCTGCGGTTCCTGCCCCAGTTCGCCAAGAAAGAGCACGCAGTCTGGGCCTATTTCCACGCCACGCGCCGACAGGACAAAGTGATCCATGTGGCGCTGGACTGGATCGCGGAATCCTTCAAGGCCAAGGAAGAGGCTCTGGCCATCCCCGCCAAGATTCCCGATCTGACTTTGAAATCGATTGACGCCTGATCAGCCTTAGCCGCGCAAAAAGGTCGCCAGTTTCTGGCGGCGGCGCGCCGACTGGACGGCCAGCCCAGCGACCATGGCAAGACGTTCGCGGGACAGGTCATCCTTGAGCAGGAAGCCGTCCACATCCAGTCCGTTCAGCACGGAATTGAATTCCGAAATATCCAGACCGGACAGCAGCACGATTCCGATATCGGCACGGGCATCGCCCAGGCTGCGAGTCTCGGCCACGAACTCTGCACCCGTGGTGTCGCCCAAGTGGTAGTCCACAAAAACGACATCGGGCAGACCGTCGGTTCTGTTAGAAAGATCAGTGAAAAATTCTGTCGGCGAGCGGAATCTTTCAAGGCGAACGCTCGCCTCTCTGGTTAGCCAACGCCCCACTACTTCTGCATGCAGGTCATCATCTTCGATGAGCGCAATGCGCATCCCATACCCCAGTTCTGTTCTCTTTGGATTGGCGATTCGCCCGGAACCGCCATTGGAAACGGCGTATACTGGTAACGGGCAGCTTACCCCGGTTGGGGTATAGCAGCTGCTGGAAATACTATAGACAGGTTTCACATACCCTGTACCACAAAACCAGCCCCCAAGTACGTTTATCCGTCCAACACGTCCCATCCATGTAACACAATCCGCGTCCAACTATCGGAATGTAGAAACGTCTCTGCCCGGTTTTTCTTACATCTACTTATGCGCGCATTCGGATATCTGACAAAAACTTGCTGGTGCGACAGTTTTGGGTGTAAACTGATTAAGTCTTATTGGACGGGCACAGACGTGCACTTGTGCATAAGTAACCGGAAACGGGCCTACTTTGACCACAGGCGATGAACAGTCAGCTCTTCAGTTGGACTCTATTCCCGTTAGGGAATCTTTCGGAGGGGCAAATGGCGTCTGGATTTCCTGCAGGAGAGTCGTCCTCTAGGGGCGATGCGAATGTTACGGTACTCGTGGTCGAAGATGACATCGTCGATCAGGAAATCGTGCAACGTTCGTTCAAGCGGGCCAAGCTATCCCATCCACTGATTTTCGCCGAAAACGGGTTCGAAGCGCTGAAGATCATGCGCGGCGAACATCCCAAGACCAAAATTCAGGGCCCCTATATGGTGCTGCTGGATCTGAACATGCCTGTCATGGACGGTTTCGAGGTGCTCGAGGAAATGCGCTCGGATCGCGAACTGCGGGACAAAGTGGTCTTCGTGCTATCCACATCCGATGACGAGGGCGATGTCAAACGCGCCTATTCGCGCGGCATCTCGGGCTACATCCAGAAGGGCGACATCTCCGAAGGCTTCTCCGAAGCCACCAAGATGCTGTCGTCCTTTAGCAATGTCGTGATTATGCCCTAGGCCAGCGCGGCCGCGATCTCTGCTGCCAGTTTTGCGGATACCTCGGCCTTGCTCATGCGGGGCCAGTCCAGCACGTCATCGGCGCGCACAATCGTCACCTTGTTTTCGGTCCCGCCCATGATACCGGTTTCGGGCCGCACATCATTGGCGACGATCCAGTCGCACCCTTTGCGGGCGCGTTTCGCGGTGGCGTTCTCGATCACGTCATTGGTTTCGGCGGCAAAGCCCACGACCAGCGACGGACGCCCCTGCTCCATCTGCGACACGCGGGCCAGAATGTCGGGGTTTTCTGCGAATTCCAGCGTGGGCAGTTTGCCCGATTGCTTCTTGATCTTCTGACCAGAGGCGCTGGCCACCCGCCAATCCGCGACAGCCGCCGCGAACACCGCCGCATCCACGGGCAAAGCCCCCTCGACCGCAGTCAGCATTTCGGCCGCGGTTTCGACCTTGATCACCTGCGCCCCCGCGGGCGGCGCGACCGAGGCTGGCCCCGTCACAAACACCACCTCTGCCCCCAGCGCCATCAGCGCCTGCGCCAAAGCCGTGCCTTGCGCGCCCGAAGACCGGTTCGCGATATAGCGCACCGGATCAATAGGCTCATGGGTCGGGCCAGATGTCACCAGAATGCGCTTGCCAGCCAGCGGGCCAGTGGTCAGCGCCCTGCGGATCGCCTCAAGGATTTCGGCAGGTTCGGACATGCGGCCGGGCCCGTGTTCCCCGCAGGCCATGTCGCCCACATTGGGGCCGACCACCTGAATGCCATCGCCGATCAGGGTCGCCAGATTGCGCTGGGTCGCGGGATGCTCCCACATGCGGACGTTCATCGCGGGGACGATCATCACGGGCGTATCCGTCGCCATCAACAGAGTCGTCGCCATGTCATTCGCATGACCACCCGCCATCCGCGCCATCAGATCAGCGGTCGCAGGGGCCACCACCACCAGATCGGCCACGCGGCTGAGTTGGATATGGCCCATCTCGGCCTCATCGGTCAGGTCAAAAAGGTCGGTATACACCTTCTCGCCCGCCAGCGCCGACACGGACAGGGGCGTCACGAATTCACCGGCGGCCTTGGTCATCACGGGGGTCACATGGGCGCCCTGACCGCGCAGCAGGCGGATCAGTTCCAGCGTCTTATAGGCCGCGATACCGCCACCAATGATCAGAAGAATGCGTTTTCCGGCCAGCATGGCGCCCTCCCCTCTGGGTTCGGGTCAAGAGGTAAAGCCCCCGCCGCCAAAGCGCAATCACTGCGTTTTGCCAAAGCCTTCGCAGGGATCGCCGCGATCGGTGGGCTCGGTCACCAGCCACAGGTCATAGGGCGGGGCCTGATCGGGGGTCTCTTCGAACTGCCCGACGGACAGCACCGCCACAACCGGCGCGGCCAAGCGCAGCAGCGCGGGCATCCCCCAATCGGTGCGCGCGTGGCCATTTCCGGTGATCACCGCGACGGGCCCGCCGGTGTCGCGCAGCGCCCGCAGCGCCGCCTCGGCCAGCCGCGCGTCCCTGATCCGCTGAGCCGCAACCATGCCGCCCATCATCTCCATAGGCATCGCCTCGCAATGGGCGTCGAACTGTTCCTGTTCCCGCTCGGCCTGCTGCGCTTCGGGCAAGGGCTGTTCCAGACCATACGCCCCGGCCCCTGCACCAAAGACTGCCGCCGCCCCATCACTGAAGGCTGCGCGCAACTCCGCGCTCGGGACATTGCCGCCATAGAGGGCCGCCTTGGGCGCCGCCTGAAACACCGGCCAATACATGGACAGCTCTGGCCAGCCGCTGTTTTCCCAGTCGGTCGCTTTGGCAAACGCCGCCATGTCCGTGCGGTCCACACCCTCCAGCGCCGCGACCTGCGCTGGCGTCAGCATCTCGAACACCATTGCCTTGGGGCCAAGGGCAGCCACAGCCGCCGCTTGGTTCAAATGCTGCTGCTCGGAATCGTGGAATTCGCCAAAAACAAAGACCTGCGCATCGGGCAGATGCTGCAGGTCTGTCACATCAATCTGCTCTGCCCCCACGGGGGCAGCCAGACAGATCATCATCGGGATCAAAGCACAGGGTTTCATCCCAAGAAGGCATGAACCTCTTTGCGACCGCCTTCAAGCGACTTGCGCATTTTCTGATAGGCCGCAGCCTCAAGCTGGCGCACGCGCTCTTTGGACAGGCCCAGTTCCGTGCCCAAGCTCTCAAGCGTCCGTGCCTCGTCCCGCAGTTTGCGTTCACGAATGATGAACCGCTCGCGCTCGTTCAGGGCCGACATCGCCTCAACCAGCCAGTCGCGCAGGCGCTCGGTGTCATGGGCGTGTTCGACCACCTCGGAGGATTGCGCGCCGTCATCTTCCAGCGCCTCGATCCACTCGCGCCCCTCTTCGTCAGAGCTTTGCGAGACGTTGAGCGAGAAGTCGTTCCCCGACAGACGCCCTTCCATCATCACCACATCCGCCAGCGGAACGCCGACCTCGGTCGCGATCAGCTGGTGCAGCTGGTCGCGATCCAGATGCTCGCCATTCGCAGCGGCCTCGCGCTCCAGTCGGGCCTGAACGCGGCGCATGTTGAAGAACAGGGACTTCTGGCTGCTGGTAGAGCCCGTGCGCACCATCGACCAGTTGCGCATCACGTAGTCCTGAATAGAGGCCTTGATCCACCAAACCGCGTAGGTCGAGAACCGCACACCGCGATCGGGATCGAACTTGTCTGCCGCCTTCATCAGGCCCAGACCGGCCTCTTGGATAAGGTCATTCATGGGCGCGCCATAGCGCTTGAACTTTGCCGCCATAGAGATCGCCAGCCGCATATACGCCGTGATCAGGCGATGCAGCGCGGCCTCGTCGCGATGGTCCCGCCATGCGTAGGCCAGCGCCAGTTCGGTTTCCGCGTCCAGAAGTTCAGCCTTTTTGGCTGCGCGCGAAAGTGAAAGATCAACCTGACTATCCAATACCGCCATCACAACCCCCTGAGCCATGGCCCGCTTGACGCGTGCCTCATTTCGGTTTCTGCATTACCTACGCACGAGCCCCCCATTTGGTTCATTCGAAGGAGCAAAAAAATGTTGCCGGATCTCACAATCGTTATAGGGGGCGCGGCATCGGGCAAGTCGGACTACGCAGAACGGCTGGTGCGAGAGGCCTCGGATCAGCGCCTGTACATCGCCACCGCGCAGGCGTGGGACGACGAAATGCGCGTGAAAATTCAAGCACATCAGGATGCCCGTGCCGCCGACGGCTGGCGCACGGTCGAGACCCCGATGGACCCCGCCAAGGCCCTGACCGCCATGGCCTCTGACGAGGTCGCGTTGCTCGACTGCGCGACTATGTGGCTGACCAACCAGATCCTGTCCGAGGGCGATCTGGACACCGCCAAGCATGCTCTTTTCGATGGCCTCTCGCAGGCACCGGGCCGCGTCGTGATCGTCACGAACGAGGTCGGCGCAGGCATCGTGCCGGAAAACGCCCTCGCCCGCCGGTTCCGAGAGGCGCAGGGCCGTCTGAACCGCGATCTGGCCGAGCGCGCCGGATTGGTCGTGACCGTCATCGCGGGCCTGCCGCTGGTGCTCAAGGGCACCCTGCCATGAGCCGCCTGTATCTGGTGCGCCACGGCCCGACCCATGTGAAGCGCCTGATCGGCTGGACGGATGTGCCCGCCGATCTGTCCGACACCGCCGCGTTGACGCGTCTGTCCGCCGCCCTGCCCGATGCGCCCGTGGTGTCATCCGACCTGCTGCGCGCCCGCACCACCGCCGACGCGATCTGCGGAGGGCGTCCCCGCCTACCCCATGATCCCCGCCTGCGCGAAATCCACATGGGCGCGTGGGAGGACCGCGATTGGCAAGACGTGGACAGCGCCTATGGCGACGCCCTGCGCGATTACTACGAGCACCCCGGCGACACCGCCCCGCCCGAGGGCGAAAGCTGGAACACTCTGTCCGCCCGCGTCTGGTCCGCGATCACCGAGTTGATGCCCCATCACCCCACCCTGATCGTCGTCGCCCATATGGGGCCGATCCTGTCGGTCGTTCAGCGCGCCAAGGGCATCACCGCCTATGAGGCGCTCGGCCACCGGATCGACCCCTTGTCCCTGACCGAGATAGACATGCACGTTCCCTCGTCGATCCGCATCAACCACCTTCCCTGAGTTAACCAACCGGAAACCATCCCTGCGCTATCCCGATCCCACGGGGGCTGAAACATGGTTACCAAAACCTACACCGTTGCGTTCGAGGGCGTCACCGCCCGCCAGGTCGAGGTCCAGTGCACCCTCGCCGCTGGCCTGCCGTCCTTTGCCGTGGTCGGTCTGCCGGACAAAGCCGTGTCCGAAGCCAAAGAGCGTGTCCGCGCCGCGCTGGAAACCTTGGCCATCGCGCTGCCCTCAAAGAAGATCACGATCAACCTATCGCCTGCCGACCTGCCCAAAGAGGGCTCACATTTCGACCTCCCCATCGCATTGGCCCTGCTGGCCGCGATCGAAGTGATCCCAGCCGACATGGCCGAACAGACGGTTGCTCTGGGGGAATTGTCCTTGGATGGGCGGCTCATTCAGGTGTCGGGCGCCCTGCCCGCCGCCATGACCGCCGCCGCCGAAGGCCGCACCCTGCTATGCCCCGCCATTTCGGGCCCCGAGGCCGCTTGGGTCGGCGACTGCCCCGTCATCGGAGCGGCCGATCTGGGGGCCGTCCTGCGCCATTTCACCGGTCAGGCTCTGCTCGAACACGCCACTCCGGGCGAAGTCCACCAGTCCACCGCCGCCACCTGCCTCCGCGATGTTCGCGGTCAGGAACGGGCGAAACGCGCGCTGGAAATCGCCGCCGCCGGCCGCCATCACCTGCTCATGATCGGCACGCCGGGTGCTGGCAAATCCATGCTGGCCGAACGTCTGCCCACAATTCTGCCGCCACTTAGCGCCGCCGAAGCGCTGGAAACCAGCATGATCCATTCCGTCGCCGGACTGTTGAAACAAGGGGGCATTTCCCGCACCCGCCCCTTCCGCGCCCCGCATCACACGGCCTCGATGGCGGCCATGGCGGGCGGCGGCAAAGGCGCGAAACCGGGCGAAATGAGCCTTGCCCACAACGGCGTTCTGTTCATGGACGAATTTCCGGAATTCCCCCGTAACGTGCTAGAAACCCTGCGCCAACCCATCGAAACCGGCCAAATCATGGTGGCCCGCGCGAACGCCCACACCCATTATCCTTGCCGGTTCATGCTGGTCGCGGCCGCAAACCCGTGCCGCTGCGGTTACCTAACGGACGCCGAGCGCGCCTGCACCCGCGTCCCGAAATGCGGCCAAGACTACATGGCCAAGGTCAGCGGTCCCCTCATGGACCGCTTCGACATGCGGATAGAAATGCCACCGGTCAGCTACCAAGACCTGACCCTGCCCCCATCGGGCGACACAAGCGCCACCGTAGCCCAGCGCGTGGCCGGCGCATGGTCGATCCAGTCCCAAAGGTATCAGGACATTCCGTCAATCCGATCAAACGCCGAATGCTCCGGCGCCATTCTGCACGAGTGCGCCGCCCCCGACCCCGAGGGCGCGCAACTTCTGCATCGCGTTGCCGAAAAGATTGGACTAAGCGCCCGCGGATACCACCGCATCCTACGGGTCGCTCGGACAATTGCCGATCTGGATCACAGCGCCGCGGTCCGCATGCCTCACATAGCTGAGGCCGTCAGCTACCGCTTGACAGTGTCCCCCGATCGGGAAATCACTTGATTAGCCGCGTTTTGCTTCGATCACTTGCCAGATCTTCTCGGCCACATTGATCCCGTCAAAGCGCTCGAGTTCCTGAATACCGGTTGGCGAAGTCACGTTGATCTCGGTCAGGTAATCGCCAATCACGTCGATCCCGACAAAGATCAGCCCCTTCTCTTTCAATACCGGCCCGATGGTCGCGCAAATCTCTTTGTCGCGCTCGGTCAATTCAACCTTCTCGGGCTTGCCACCGACGTGCATGTTGCTGCGGGTCTCGCCTTCTGCCGGAACGCGGTTGATTGCGCCTACAGGCTCACCATCCACCAGTATGACCCGTTTGTCGCCCTTGGACACAGCAGGCAAAAACTGCTGCGCAATCAAGGGCTCGCGGGAAAATCCGGTAAATGTCTCGAAGAGTGATGCCAGATTGCGATCATCGCGCGTAAGCTTAAAGACACCTGCCCCACCGTTCCCGTAAAGCGGCTTGACGATGATATCGCCATGATCGGCTTTAAAGGCCTTCAGCGTTTCAAGGTCGCGGGCAATCGCAGTCGCTGGAGTTAATTCGGGAAAATCCAGAACCATTAGCTTCTCGGGGCTATTCCGAACCCAGAACGGATCATTAACGACCAGCGTCTTGTCCCGAATCCGATCCAGAAGGTGCGTCGTGGTGATATAGTGCATGTCGAACGGCGGGTCCTGACGCAGCCAGACCACATCTATCTCCGTCAGCGGAGTATCGACGAACTCACCTAAAGAAAAATGGTCACCCACCACACGCCGCACCGTCAGAGGAGCCATGCGCGCATAAACTTGCCCCTCGCGGTAGTACATATGATCCGGCTCGTAATAATAGAGTTCATGACCCCGAGCCTGTGCCTCTTCGGCCAAACGGAAAGTACTATCTGCGTTGATGTTGATCGGACCGATCGGGTCCATCTGGAATGCAACTTTCAGGGCCATGGCGCTTCTCCTTCGTCATTGACCGAATAGATGGCGCGGAGATGGCTCTACTGCAATGCCTCAGGCCGCCATTAGGGCATTTTCCAGAATTTGGATCGCCCCCATCTGGTCCATGAGCGCCACATCCAAACGCATACCGACATTGGTGCGACCGTAAAGTTTTCCGGCATATTCTTCGGCGGCGCGCATAATGCGCTGCTGTTGACGGCCAGTCAGGGACTGGGCCGCACGATCATGGGTTTTGGAAGCTTTGACCTCTACGAAGACAAGCTCACCCGCTTTTTCAGCGACGATATCAATCTCACCGCTGCGTCCACGCCAACGGCGTGCCACGATACGATGTCCAGCATCTTCATACTGCCTTGCCACTGAGTCCTCGGCGGCGAGGCCCGCCAGATACGAAACTTTTCCGCTCATCCATCGTCCTTTCCCAGTTTCAGCGCCAACTGATAGACCTTGCGTCGCGGCATCGCATTGGCTTGGGCCACCGCGTCGCTCGCATCTTTTACAGACATACGCGAGAGCGCATCTTTTAGCTGCTGCTCAATGGATTCTTCGTTAACCGCCGATGCGATCTGGCGGCCGATCAGAACAACGATTTCGCCCTTGAGTTGGCGCTCAGACAGCTGTGCGTTGATTTCGCTCAGGTTTCCGCGCAGGACTTCCTCGAATTTTTTAGTAAGTTCTCGGCAGATCGCAACCTCACGATCGCCGCCCAAAACCTCGACCGCATCGTTGATCATCGCAGCGACACGCTTCGGCGATTCGTAGAAAACCAGTGTGGCGGGCACTTGGCCAAGCTCGACCAAGGCGGAACGGCGCTGCGATTTTGTGTTGGGCAAAAAGCCCGCAAAAAGAAACTTGTCGGTCGGCAGGCCCGCGATGGTCAATGCGGTCAGAATGGCCGACGCGCCGGGGGCTGCGTGAACGGGAAATCCTGCTGCGATCGCGTCTTTGGACAGCTGGAAGCCCGGATCGGCGACCAGGGGCGTACCCGCTTCGGAGGCATAGGCGACCGTTTTCCCCTCGGCCAGCGCTTGCATCAAGCGCGGACGGGCTTGGGGGCCGTTGTGATCGTGATACGCGACCAAAGGCCGGTCCCCCAGCGGGATGCCGTGGATATCCATCAGATGGCGCAGGGTGCGGGTGTCTTCGGCTGCCAGAACGTCTGCCGAGGCCAGAACATCCAAGGCTCGCAATGTGATATCGCGGGCGGTCCCGATCGGTGTTGCAACAAAATACAATCCCGAGGCGAGAGCTTCTATTTTATGATTACCCACTGGACCCATGCCCCCTGTACTCTATGATCCGCCCCAACAACTGCTCTGTGGTCAATTGTGTGTCAGGGGGATTCTGAAGTGGCTATCATCAAGTTTTTGGCGCAGGCCCGCAAGGCCGTGAAGTGGGCGGCATTGCCTGTCGCCGCTTTGGCTTTGTCGGCGTGCGAACCTATTGCCACCAGCCCCAGCGCTGCCAAAGGCCCGAAACTGGGCGCCGGCGACAGGGTCAAGGTCGCACTTCTGGTTCCCAAAGGCACAGGTCAGGCCGGTGACGAAGTGATTGCCACCGCTCTGGAAAACGCCGCCCGCATGGCGATTGCCGATCTGAACGGCGCAAATATTGACCTGACCGTTTACGGCACCGCTGGCAGCGCTGCAGGCGCAACGAACGCTGCCACCGCCGCCGTAAACGAAGGGGCCGACATCATTCTGGGCCCGGTTTACGCCGATGCCGCGAACGCCGCCGGTGTTGTCGCCGCGCAGAAAGGCGTGAACGTGCTAGCGTTCTCGAACAACCGCACCATCGCGGGGAACAACGTTTTCGTTCTGGGGCCGCTGTTTGAAACCTCGGCCGAGCGTCTGCTGAAATATGCGAAATCGCAGGGCAAGCAGTCGGTTGCAGGCATCTACGCCGATAACCTGGCCGGTCAGCTGGCAAAGCACGCGGTTGACAACGCCGCCAGCCGCGCGGGCATCACCGTGACCGGCAGCGTCGTGCACCCGTTCTCGCAGCAGGGGATCGTCGATGCGATGCCCAGCATCAAGCAGGCCGCACAGGCCGCTGACAGCGTCTTCCTGACCTCGACCACCGATGGCGCCCTGCCCTTGCTGACCCAATTGCTGCCCGAGCAAGGCATCAACTCGGCCGAGCACCAATTCATCAGCCTGACCCGTCTGGACATCCCGCCGCAGACGCTGGAACTGCCCGGCGTTCAGAACGCATGGTTCGCCCTGCCCGATCCGGCGCGCACCACCCTGTTCAACGATCGCTATAAATCCGCTTACGGTTCGCCCGCGCACTCGATCGCCGGTCTGGCCTATGATGGCATAGCAGCGATCGGTGCATTGGTGGCTTCGGGCCGTCAGAACGCCCTGAGTGCCCAAAGCCTGACCCAATCGCAGGGTTTCGAAGGTGTAACTGGCATTTTCCGCCTGAATCCGGACGGAACCAACGATCGGGGTCTTGCTGTTGCCACCATCCGCGATAAGCAGGTCGTCGTAATCGACGCCGCCCCCCGCAGCTTTAGCGGTGCCGGTTTCTGATCCGGCACCCCTTTAAGGGACAGAAATGACGAACGACCTGATTTGCCCGGCCGAAGAAATTTTCGACCGGGCAGCGATTGATACAGCCATTGCCTCGGCGTTTGCAGAGGCCGCTGGAAACACCTCCGAGTTCCGCAAAAACGCTCTGAAGATCCTGCAGGACGCCCAGAAACTGGGCCGCACCCGCATCGAAGAGGCCTTGGCGAAGTCCCCCTTTGCCGCACGCGAGACGACCCACGCCTATACCTATCTGACCGATGGGCTGGTGATTGCGGTGCTGAAGATCGCCTCAACCTACATCCATCCGCTGGCCACCCCGACCGAAGGCGAAAAGCTGTCGGTTCTGGCTGTGGGCGGCTACGGGCGTGGGGACATGGCGCCGTTTTCGGACGTGGACCTGCTGTTCCTGACCCCCTACAAGATCACCCCTTGGGCCGAGAGCGTCATTGAAACGATGCTCTATCTGCTGTGGGACCTGCGGATGAAGGTTGGCCACGCCAGCCGCACCATCCCCGACTGTATCCGCCTCGCCAAAGAGGACTTCACCATCCGCACCGCTCTCTTGGAGCAGCGCTATCTGGCGGGTGACGAGGCCCTTGCGAACAAGCTGCACACCCGCCTGCGGGACGATCTGTTCAAATCCACGGGGCGCGAATTCATCGCAGCCAAGCTCGAAGAGCGGGACACCCGCCACGAAAAGCAAGGCGGCCAGCGTTATGTCGTTGAACCCAACGTCAAAGAGGGCAAAGGCGGCCTGCGCGACCTGCAATCCATGTTCTGGATCGCGAAATACGTGCACGGCGTCGATGATGCGGCTGATCTGGTGCCCTTGGGCGTGTTCACCAAAGACGAATACCGCCTGCTTGTCCGCGCCGAGGATTTCCTGTGGGCCACCCGCTGCCACCTGCATCTGGTGACCAACCGCCCGACCGAACAGCTGACCTTTGACCTGCAGGTCGAGATTGCCAGCCGGATGGGCTATGTGGACACCGGCGGGCGCCGCGCGGTCGAACACTTTATGCAGGACTACTTCCGCCACGCCACCTCGGTGGGCGATCTGACCCGCATCTTCCTGACCTCGCTCGAGGCCAGCCACAACAAGCCGGGCCCCTCTCTGGCGACCCTGTTCCGCCGCCGCAAGAAACTGCGCGACGGGTACAAAGAGATCAACAACCGCCTCGCCATCGTCAACGACAAGGAATTCCTGTCGGACCCGCTGAACTTCCTTCAGCTGTTTGACGAAGCCTTGCGCACCGGTCTGCTGATCCACCCCGATGCGATGCGTCTGGTGGTGGCGAACCTCAAGCTGATCAACGACGAGATGCGCAACGATCCGGCGGCGAACAAGATCTTCCTTGATCTGCTGCTGAAACGCGGCAACCCCGAGCGCGCCCTGCGCCGGATGAACGAACTGGGTGTTCTGGCGGCCTTTATGCCGGAATTCGCCCCCATCGTCGCGATGATGCAGTTCAACATGTACCACAGCTACACGGTGGACGAGCATACCATCCAGTGCATCAGCCAGATGGCGCAGATCGAACGTCAGGAACTGACCGAGCCGCTGCCGCTGGCCTCCTCGATCTTTGACGAAGGGCTGAACCGCAAGGTCCTCTATGTCGCCATGCTGCTGCACGATATCGGTAAGGGCCGCAAAGAGGATCACTCGATCCTCGGGGCGCAGATTGCCCGCCGCGTGACCCCGCGTCTTGGCCTCAAGAAAGAGGAATGCGAGACCGTGGAATGGTTGGTCCGCTATCACCTGCTGATGTCCGACGTGGCACAGAAACGCGACATCTCGGACCCGCGGACGGTGCGCGACTTTGCCAAGGTGGTGAAGAACCGCAAGCGTCTGGACCTGCTGACCGTGCTGACCGTCTGTGACATCCGCGGAGTGGGCCCCGACACGTGGAACAACTGGAAGGCCATGCTGCTGCGCCAGCTCCACGCGGAAACCGCCAAGGCGCTGGAACACGGGCTCGAGGAAATCAACCGCGAGACCCGCGGCAACGAGGCCCGCAAAGCCCTTCGCGATGCCCTGCCCAAGTGGTCCGAGGCCGATCTCAAGCACGAGACCAAGCGCCACTATCCGCCCTACTGGACCGGCCTGCCCCCGCAGACCCACGTGATCTTTGCCGAGCTGCTCAAGGACATTCCGGACGATGAAATCCGCATCGACCTGAAGCCCGACACCGACCGCGACGCGACCCGTGCGTGCTTTGCCATGGCGGACCATCCGGGCATCTTTGCCCGTCTGGCCGGTGCGCTGGCGCTGGTGGGCGCAAACGTGGTGGACGCGCGGACCTATACGTCCAAGGACGGCTACGCGACCGCCGTGTTCTGGGTTCAGGACGCCGATGGCCACCCCTATGAGGAATCCCGCCTGCCCCGTCTGCGCGACATGATCGGCAAGACGCTCAAGGGCGAGGTTCTGGCAGGCAAGGCGCTCAAGGACAAAGACAAGTTCAAGAAGCGCGAGAAAGCCTTCCGCGTGCCGACCCACATCACCTTCGACAACGAGGGATCGGAAATCTACACGATCATCGAAGTCGACACCCGCGACCGCCCCGGTCTGCTCTATGATCTGGCGCGCACCCTGTCGGGGGCGAACGTCTATATCAGCAGCGCGGTGATTGCGACCTACGGCGAGCAGGTGGTCGACACCTTCTACGTCAAGGACATGTTCGGATTGAAATTCCACTCTGCCAGCCGGCGCGAGAGCCTTGAGAAGAAACTCCGAGAGGCGATCGACAAAGGCGTTGAAAGGGCAATTGCTTGAAACCTATACGGTTGATGTCAGGCTTTCTGACGGTCGGCGGCTGGACCTTTGCCAGCCGCATTCTCGGCTTTTTGCGGGATATGGCCATCGCATCCATGTTGGGTGCGGGCCCCGTCGCCGAGGCGTTTCTGATCGCGTTCTCGCTGCCGAACATGTTCCGCCGCTTCTTTGCCGAAGGGGCGTTCAACATGGCCTTCGTACCCATGTTCTCGAAAAAGCTCGAGGGCGACGAGACGCAGGCGCAGGCCCGGGTTTTCGCGCAGGATGCCTTTGCAGCACTGGGATCTGTGCTGATCGTGTTCACCGTCATTGCCCAGATTTTCATGCCCGCGCTGGTGCTGGCGATGGCCAGCGGCTTTGCCGGGGATGAGCGGTTCGATCTGGCCGTTCTGTTTGGCCGCATCGCGTTTCCCTACATTCTGCTGATCTCCTTGGCGGCTCTGCTGTCGGGTCTGCTGAACGCGACGGGCAAGTTCTTTGCCGCGGCTGCTGCGCCTGTTGCGCTGAACCTTGTGTTTCTGGGGGCGCTTGGGCTGGGGAATATCTTTGGCTGGAACCCCGGTCTGACGCTGGCGTGGTCGGTGCCTGTGGCGGGTGTGATCCAGATGGGCATCGTGTGGCGCGCCGCTGCTGCCGAAGGCTACCGTCTTTACCCCCGCCTGCCCCGCCTGACACCCGAAGTGCGCCGACTGGCCGTGATCGCAGGCCCTGCCGCGCTGGCGGGCGGTGTGGTTCAGGTGAACCTGCTGATCGGCCGTCAGGTCGCCAGCTATTTCGATGGGGCCGTGGCGTGGCTGAACTATGCGGACCGCCTGTACCAGCTGCCCTTGGGCGTGGTGGGTGTGGCCATCGGCGTGGTGCTACTGCCCGACCTGTCCCGCCGCCTGCGCGCGGGCGATACCGCTGGCGGGCGTGACGCGATGAACCGCGCAGCCGAGGTGTCCTTGGCACTGACCATCCCCGCCGCCGTGGCGCTGATTGCGATGCCCCATGCGCTGGTGACGATCCTGTTCCAGCGCGGCGCCTTTGACGCGGCGGACACCCAGTCCACGGCGCTGGCGGTTGCGGTCTATGGCCTCGGCCTGCCGTCATTCGTGCTGCAAAAGGTCCTGCAGCCCCTGTTCTTTGCCCGCGAGGACACCAAGCGCCCGTTTTACATCGCGCTGGCCTCGCTGGCGATCAACCTTGGTATGGCGGTCGGCCTGTCGCCCTTTATCGGGTATATCGCGGCCGCTTGGGGCACCACTCTGGCCGGTTGGGGCACTGTTGTGCTGCTGTGGATCATGTCCCGAGGCATGGGAGAAGCCGCCCAGACCGACGCCCGTTTCCGTTCGCGGATCTGGCGGATCATCGTGGCCTCGCTGGCAATGGGGGCGATTCTGGCGGCCCTGAGCAGCGTTCTGACCCCGATGTTGGCCAATGGCGCCCTGAAACTGCCGACCCTGCTGGCGCTCGTGATTTCGGGCATCGTCAGTTATTTCGGGATCGGTCAGGTGATCGGCGCCTTCCGCCTGTCGGAATTCAAGCGCAACCTAAAAAGGTAAGAAATACCTACACTACCGATTAAGGTGTGAACTGCTAGTCTCCCGCCACGCAGCCAAGTGGTGGGAGATGAGGCATGCCAAACAACACAGCCCTGCGGATCGTGGGGTTCTTATTCTGCTTGTCCGGCGCGTTGGCCTTGGGGCTGCCCGCCGTTGCCTCCTTGGCGATCGAGGTCGCGATCGGGTGGCTTTTTATTTTCATTGGAACGATCCAGATCATCTCTGCCGCACAGGGCGCGGGCCATCCCGTGATGCGCGGCACAGTCGGTCTGGGTGTGGTTTCGCTGCTGCTGGGGGTGGTGCTGATCAGCGCGCCTGCGGCAGGGCTTCAGACCCTGACAATGCTGGTGGCGCTGCTGTTCATGCTGTCCGGCCTGCTGAAAATCGCGATTGGCCGTTCCCTGCGCAGCGGGCCATCGGCCAGGCCCCTGATCCTGTCCGGCGCGGTGTCCATGGGGCTCGGCCTTTGGGTGCTGGCCACCCTGCCCCGCAGCGCCGCCGTTACATTGGGGCTGCTCTTGGGGCTAGAGCTGCTGTCCCACGGGATCGCAGCCCTGTTTGTGGCCAACCTTTTCGCAGATCAGTCGGAACGCTGACGCAGCTTGTTCAGGATTTTGGCCCAACCGCCGGGGCTGACCACAAAGGACATCAGGAACCCTGCGGCAAAACCGCCGATATCGGCAACCCAATCCTTGGGGCCGCTGAACAGCACCGCAAACAGCAGCTGAACCCCCAGCAGCATACCGATCAGGGAAAAGGCGCGGATCTGCGCCTCTCCCATTTCGCCCATGCGCAGCCACAGCAAATAGGTGAACCCGCCGATCAGACCGTAGGCCCCCGGATAGGCCCCAAAGAGCAGCTGCTCACCGCCGACGAACACCCCATAGGTGATCGCCCCGATCACCGTTGCCACAAAGAAAACCGAGATGGTGGCCAGTGCGCCGAACCGTTCGCCGACCATTTTCCCAAGGGCCAGCACGAAAACCCCGCCGAACAGCGCATGGGTGAACGTCCCGTGGATAAAGGCATAGGACACAAAGCGGATCATATGCTCGGCCGGGAATACGCGGTTCTCGATCATCCACCAGAACACGCGGGGCGAAAAGGCGTACTTCTCGAGCAGAGACATGCGCCAGCCCACCGCCAACGGCCCGCCGATGATGCCGCGATCGGCCAGCGACAGCACGGCCTCGATCCCGATCAGCACCAGAAACAGCGCCATAATGTAGGGCGGTACAGGGTTGATGGGACGATTATGGGGCTGGTTGTTCATGGGGCAATCCTTGACGTGGCCTTTGGGCAGGGGGTAAGCGATGCAGGCCTTAAAATCCAGACGGAGAATTCCGATGACTGCAGCCACCCATACCCCCCGTGTGCTTTCGGGGATCAAACCTTCGGGCGGTTTGACACTGGGGAACTACCTCGGTGCGATCAAACGCTTTGTGGATATGCAGGGACAGGACTACGAGACCATTTATTGTGTCGCGGACCTGCATGCGATCACCGTCTGGCAAGACCCGGCCGAGCTTAAGAACGCAACGCGCGAAGTCGCCGCCGGTTTCCTTGCGTCGGGCATCGACCCGACCAAATCGATCCTGTTCAATCAGGCGTCGGTCCCGCAGCACGCGGAACTTGGCTGGATCTTCAACTGCGTCGCGCGTGTGGGCTGGATGAACCGCATGACCCAGTTCAAGGACAAGGCCGGTAAAAATTCCGAAGCGGTGTCGCTGGGTCTGTATGCCTATCCCGCGCTGATGGCCGCCGACATCCTGATCTATCACGCGACCCACGTCCCCGTGGGCGAGGACCAGAAGCAACACGTGGAACTGACCCGCGACATCGCGACCAAGTTCAACAACGACTTCAAGGCCGAGAACTTCTTCCCGCTGTGCGAGCCGATCATCGAAGGCCCCGCCACCCGCGTGATGAACCTGCGCGACGGGTCGAAAAAGATGTCGAAATCCGGCGAGTCGGACATGGAGCGCATCAACATGACCGATGACGCGGACACCATCGCCAAGAAGTTCAAGAAGGCCAAGACCGACCCCGAGCCCCTGCCCGAGTCGCTGGACGGCCTGAAAGAACGCCCCGAGGCGCGCAACCTGGTGAACATTTATGCCGCCTTGTCTGAGCAGAGCAGCGAAGCCGTGATCGGCGAGTTCGGCGGCGAAGGCTGGGGTAAGTTCAAGCCCGCGCTGGCAGAACTGGCGGTTGAAAAGCTGGCCCCCATCTCGGCCGAGATGAAGCGCCTGATGGATGACCCCGCCGAGATTGACCGACTGCTGCTGAATGGCTCCGAGGCGGCGCAGGCGATTGCCGAGCCGATCCTGCAGCAAACCTACGATATCGTGGGCCTGCTGCGTCCGCGCCGTTAAGGGAAGCTGCATGGTTTTAGAAATTGTTTACACGACTCGGCTAGATTGAGGGTGTTGACGATTTTCATGACCATTCCTGTTTCCCCAACAGAAGTCTTTTTATGACGAAATGGCCCTCGCGAAAGCGGGGGCTTTTTCGTTGCAGGCTCTTCTGAAGCGGCGCGGCACGTCGCGGTGGTGCCGTGGGTATTTGAACCAAGATGAAGGACACGCGCTTGCCAGACGGGATGGGGCAGTGCAGAGTTGGCCCCTAGTCAGGAGGGCCAAGATGCGCAAATTCCTAGTTGTTCTGGACGACACCCGAGAGTGTCTGAATGCCATGCGCTTTGCTGCGATGCGTGCGTCCCACACCGGTGGCGGCGTCACGATCCTGTCGATCATTCCGCCCGACGAGTTCAACCACTGGATCGGCGTTGGCGACATCATGCGCGAAGAGGCCCGCGAACGGATCATCGCCCATTACGAGGTGTTCGCCAAATGGATGCGCGACAAGCAGCACGTGGAACCCGAACTGGTGATCCGCGAGGGTGAGCCTGTGCCGGAAATTCTGGCACATGTTCGTGAGGACCCCGAGGTCGGCGTGCTGGTGTTGGGGGCGGGTTCGGGCAAGGGCGGACCGGGCCCCTTGGTCACGCAACTGACGCGCAGCTCGGGATCTTTGCCCATTCCGTTCACCATTGTGCCGGGCGATCTGAGCAAAGAGCGGCTCGAGGCGATCACCTGATAAGCTGACTTTAGAATTATTCTAAACCTTGACACCACGACGGCCCGCCCGCATATCCAAGGGCGAGACAACCGGAGGCTTCCTATGTTCATCCAGACTGAATCGACCCCGAACCCGGCCACGTTGAAGTTTTTGCCCGGTCAGGCTGTTCTAGAGGTTGGCACTGCGGATTTCCCCAGCGTCGAGGCTGCGGCCAAGTCGCCTCTGGCCAAGCGCCTGTTCGCCGTTTCGGGCGTGAGCGGCGTATTTCTGGGCAATGATTTCGTGACCGTCACCAAGAGCGACAGCGTCGAGTGGGATCACATCAAGCCGAACCTGCTGGGTGCCATCATGGAGCATTTCCAGTCCGGCGCGCCCGTGATCGACGAAGGCGAGACTGCGGCTTCGGGTCATGCGGACCACAGCGGCGAGGATGCCGAGATCGTCACCCAGATCAAGGAACTGCTGGACACCCGCGTGCGTCCGGCTGTGGCTCAGGATGGCGGCGATATCACGTTCCACGGCTTTGACCGCGGCGTTGTGTATCTGCACATGCAGGGGGCCTGCGCGGGCTGCCCGAGCAGCACCTTGACCCTGAAAATGGGCATCGAGAACCTGCTGCGCCACTACATCCCCGAAGTCACCGAAGTCCGTCCCGTCGCCGTATAACGATGGTCTGGACTCTGGCATTCGATACGTCGGCCGCGCATTGCGCGGCCGCTTTGCTGCGCGGGGACCAGTTGGTTGCTGCGCGGGCCGAGGATATGGGGCGCGGTCAGGCAGAACGTCTGATGCCCCTCATTCAGGAAGTTCTGGCCGAGGGTGGCTGCCCCATGTCCGATCTGGATGTGATCGGTGTGGGCGTCGGCCCCGGCAACTTTACCGGCATCCGGATTTCTGTGTCCGCGGCGCGGGGCATGGCGTTGGCCTTGGGCATTCCGGCGGTCGGGGTTTCGACCTTGGACGCGACCGCGCTGGACGCAGAACGCCCCGTGCGCGTGCATGTCCCTGCCCCCCGTGATCAGGTCTATGAGCAAGGCTTTGGCTGCGAACCCGCTGTTCCGCTCATGCGCGCCGGTGGCACGGACGGCGACACCCCTGTGATCCTGCCCCCTGCCCCCGCCGAACTGGCCGAACGCATCGCGCGCATCGCCCTGACCCGCGCCCCGTTCGAGACCGAGGCCCCCGCCCCCCTGTACCTGCGGGCCGCCGATGCCGCTCCGGCCAAGGACGCGCCGCCGGTCATCCTGCCATGACGCCCCAAGAGCTGGCCGATCTGCACCACAAAGCGATGACCGAAACCCGCCCGTGGACGGATGCGGATTTCGCCGATCTGCTGGCCCAACCCGATGTCTTTGTGGTGGGGGATCTGCGCAGCTTTGCCTTGGGGCGTGTTGTGCTGGACGAGGCCGAGCTGCTGACCATCGTGACCGATCCGGATTTGCGCCGTCAGGGCCTTGGTGCCCAAACTCTGAGCGCCTTTGACACCGAGGCCGTTGCCCGCGGAGCCGTCATGGGCTTTCTCGAGGTCTCGGTTGAAAACCAAGCTGCCACAGCGCTTTACCTGCGCAGCGGCTGGACGCGCGCGGGAACTCGCAAGCGATACTACCACTTGCAGGACGGCCGCGTGGTCGATGCATTGGTGATGTCGCGATCATTGGCGCAGTGAACGCTGGGTCAACTGACCAAACAATCAAAAATTCTATTGACCCTTTCGGGCCCGTGCGCACTAAACTGGCCGGAGCCGGACTCTGATGTCCCGAGCCAAAGGGAGCGCCATTCGCAACAGGCAGCCCCCGCGTCCAACAGGAGAAACACCATGACCGTGATGCAGAAATTCTTTGGCGCCGCCGCAGCGCTGGCCCTGACCGCAGGTGCCGCCGCCGCCGAGCCCGCCTTGATCTATGACCTTGGCGGTAAGTTCGACAAAAGCTTCAACGAAGCCGCCCACACCGGCGCGGAAAAATGGGCGTCGGAAACCGGCCAGAAATACCGCGAGATCGAGCTTCAGTCCGAAGCCCAGCGCGAGCAGGCCCTGCGCCGCTTTGCCGAGGCTGGCGCGAACCCGATCGTCATGGCGGGCTTTGCGTTCGGCAGCGCCCTAGAGGAAGTCGCGGGCGACTATCCCGACACCAAATTCGCGATCATCGACATGGTGACCGACAAGCCGAACGTGCGCTCGGTTGTCTTCAACGAGCACGAAGGCTCGTATCTGGTCGGCATGCTGGCCGCGATGAAGTCGGCCTCCGGCACCGTTGGTTTCGTGGGCGGTATGGACATCCCGCTGATCCGCAAATTCGCCTGTGGCTACGTGCAGGGCGCCAAAGCGGCCAACCCCGATGCCAAGGTCATCCAGAACATGACCGGCACCACCCCTGCCGCGTGGGGTGACCCGGTCAAGGGCGCCGAACTGACCAAAGCCCAGATCGCTCAGGGCGCGGACGTTGTGTACCACGCAGCAGGCGGCACCGGTGTGGGTGTTCTGCAGGCTGCTGCCGACGAGGGCATTCTGGGCATCGGCGTCGACAGCAACCAGAACTACATGCACCCCGGCAAGGTTCTGACCTCGATGCTCAAGCGCGTGGATAACGCGGTTTATGACGCCTTTACCGCTGGTCCCGACATGGAAACCGGCATTCAGGTCATGGGCATCGCCAATGGCGGCATTGGCTATGCGATGGACGACAACAACTCTGCCCTCGTGACCCCCGAGATGAAAGCAGCCGTCGACGCAGCCGCCGCGAAAATCGCAAGCGGCGAGCTGGTCGTGCACGACTACATGTCCGACAACACCTGCCCCGTCGAGTAAGGCGCACATGGTGTCCAACCAACATACGGGGCGGCCAGACATGGCCGCCCCTGATGCTGCCAAAGCTCCGGCGATCGAGCTGCGCGGTATCTCGAAATCCTTTGGGCCCGTGCAGGCGAACAAGGACATCTCGATCCGCGTGATGCCCGGAACGATCCACGGGATTATCGGTGAAAACGGCGCGGGGAAATCGACGCTGATGTCGATCCTCTACGGCTTTTACAAGGCCGACGCGGGCGAGATTTTTATCAACGGCACCAAGACCAACATCACCGACAGTCAGACCGCCATCGCGGCAGGCATCGGCATGGTGTTCCAGCATTTCAAGCTGGTTCCGAATTTTACCGTCCTCGAGAACGTGATCCTCGGGGCCGAAGATGGCGCTTTGCTGCGTCCGTCGCTGGCCAAAGCACGCAAGGAACTGACCGCGCTGGCCAAGGAATACGAGCTGAACGTGAACCCCGACTCGGTCGTCGAGGACCTTAGCGTCGGCCACCAGCAGCGCGTCGAAATCCTGAAGGCGCTGTACCGCCGCGCCGAGATCCTGATCCTTGATGAGCCGACCGGCGTGCTGACTCCTGCCGAGGCCGACCACCTGTTCCGCATTTTGGAAAACCTGCGCCGCGAGGGCAAAACCATCATCCTGATCACGCACAAACTACGCGAGATTATGGAAACCACCGACACCGTCAGCGTCATGCGCCGCGGCCAGATGACAGCCACTGTCAAAACCGCCGAAACCAGCCCCGAAGAGTTGGCCGAGCTGATGGTCGGCCGCAAGGTGCTGCTGCGGGTGGACAAAACCGCCGCCACCCCCGGCGCCAAGGTCTTGGAAATCGAGAACCTGAAGGTCGTGGACAGCGCGGGCGTCATGCGCCTCAAGGGGATCAATCTGGACATCCGCGCGGGCGAAATTCTTGGCATCGCGGGTGTGGCTGGGAACGGGCAATCCGAACTGCTCGAGGTCCTTGGCGGGATGCACAGTGCCACCGGAACCGTGCGCCTGAACGGCAAACCCCTGCCCTTGACCGGCCCCGGATCGGACGCGAGCGCGCGTCGTGATCTGGGCATCGCCCATGTGCCCGAGGATCGCCACCGCGAAGGTCTGATCCTTGATTTCCACGCATGGGAAAACGTCGCCTTTGGCTACCATCGCGACGCGAAATACCAGCGCGGCATGTTCATGGACAACGCCGCCTTGCGCGCCGACACCGAGGCCAAGATGGCCAAATTCGATGTGCGTCCGCCGGACCCATGGCTCGCTGCCAAAAGCTTTTCCGGCGGCAACCAGCAAAAGATCGTCGTCGCCCGCGAGATCGAGCGTAATCCCGACCTGCTGCTGATCGGCCAGCCAACCCGCGGCGTGGACATTGGCGCGATCGAGTTCATCCACGAACAGATCATCGCCCTGCGCGACCAAGGCAAAGCGATCCTGCTGGTCTCGGTCGAACTGGACGAAATCTTTGCCCTGTCCGACAGGATCGCGGTGATGTTCGATGGCCAGATCATGGGCGTTCGCAACCCCGCCACCACCAACGAAAAAGAGTTGGGCCTGATGATGGCCGGTATTACCGACACCAGCGCCCTCGCAACACAAGAGGCGTCCCAAAATGGATAAGATGCCCCGTTGGGCGGAGGTCTTTCTGGTCCCGCTCATCTCCCTACTGCTGGCGGCGGTCCTGTCCGCGCTGGTGATTCTTGCCATCGGTGAAAACCCGTGGGCTGCGGTCAAAATGATGGTCTCCGGCGCATTGGGCTCGACCTATGGCTGGGGGTACACGCTGTACTACACCACCAACTTCATCTTCACCGGTCTGGCGGTCGCGGTGGCCTATCATGCCCGGCTGTTCAACATCGGCGGCGAAGGTCAGGCGATGCTCGGCGGCCTTGGCGTGGCGCTGGCCTGCCTGTATCTGCCCCTGCCCCACTGGCTGATCGCCCTGCCCGTAGCGGCGATTGGCGCGGCACTGTTCGGGGCGGCTTGGGCCCTGATCCCCGCCTATCTGCAAGCCAAACGTGGCAGCCACATCGTGATCACCACGATCATGTTCAACTTCATCGCGGCGGGTTTGCTGAACTACCTCTTGGTAAACCTGATGCGACCCGTGGGCTCGATGGACCCCGCTACCGACAAGTTCCCCGAAGGCACCCACTTGCCTACCCTGCACGACCTGCTCGCCCCCATCGGGATCGAGTTCTCAAAGGCCGCGCCTGCCAACGTGACTTTCATCGTCGGCCTGCTGGCCTGTCTGGTGGTCTGGCTGCTGCTGTGGCGCACGCGCCTTGGTTATGAAATCCGCGCGTTCGGCCATTCGGAACCCGCTGCGGTCTACGCCGGCATTAACCCTGTCAAAATCACCATGATCGCCATGCTGATCTCTGGCGGATTGGCGGGCATGATGGCCGTGAACAACGTCATGGGCGAAGCGGAACGTCTGGTCATGAACGCCGTCGAGGGCGCAGGCTTCATCGGGATCGCTGTTGCCCTGATGGGTCGCAACCACCCGTTCGGCGTCTTGATCGCAGCGCTTCTGTTCGGCTTCCTCTACCAAGGCGGCGCGGAACTGGCCCTTTGGACCAGCATCCCGCGCGAGTTGATCGTGGTAATCCAAGCGCTCGTGATCCTGTTCACTGGCGCACTCGACCACATGGTCCGCATGCCGCTAGAGCGCCTGTTCCTCGCCTTTAGAAAAGGAGCCTGAGCATGGATTTTCTGACAATCATCCAGATCCTCGACTCCACCATCCGGCTGGCGACCCCGCTGCTGCTGGCCTGTCTCGCGGGTCTGTATAGCGAACGCGCGGGCGTTTTCGACATCGGGCTAGAGGGCAAGATGCTGGCCGCAGCCTTCCTCTCTGCCGCCGTTGCCTATGTGTCGGGTTCGGTCTGGCTGGGTTTGTTGGCGGGCATTGGCGCGTCGGTGGTGCTGGCGATGGTCCACGGGCTGGCTTCGATCACCTTCCGTGGAAACCAGCTAATTTCGGGCGTCGCGATCAACTTTCTGGCCGCGGGTCTAACGGTTCTGGTCGCCCAAAGCTGGTTCCAACAAGGCGGCCGCACCCCCAGCCTGATGGGTGGCGCACGGTTCGAGCCGATCACCCTGCCCTTTGCCGACGCCCTGTCCGGCGTCCCGTTCCTCGGGCCGATCTACGGCGACCTGATCAGCGGCCATTCGGTGCTGGTCTATCTGGCCTTCGCGCTGGTGCCGACCACATGGTGGGTGCTGTTCCGTACCCGTTTCGGCCTGCGCCTGCGGGCTGTGGGCGAAAACCCCGCTGCCGTCGATACCGCTGGCGTCTCGGTCACCCGTCTGCGCTATGCCGCCGTGCTGATCTGCGGCGTCCTTTGCGGGATCGCGGGGGCCTATCTGGCGACAGGCCTGCAAGCGGGCTTTGTCAAAGACATGACCGCCGGCCGTGGCTTCATCGCCCTCGCCGCGCTGATCTTTGCCAAGTGGCGCCCGTGGAATTCCCTGTGGGCCTGCCTGCTGTTCGGCCTGCTGCAAGCGGTCGCCCTGCGCTACCAGAACCTTGATCTGGGGGGCGTTGTGATCCCCGTGCAGGTGATGGACGTTCTGCCCTATATCCTGACCGTGATTTTCCTGGCTGGCTTCGTGGGCAAAGCCATTCCGCCCCGCGCTGGTGGCGAGCCCTACGTCAAGGAACGCTAACACCGAAGCGGGGCCCCGGCGGCCCCGTTTCTGCAACTGCACCGCAACATTTTGTCCGAAATTACAGACACCAAACGCGACCGCCTTGTGCTGGGGCAAAATCGCGGTTTACGGTGAATCATGCAGATATACCTCCCGATTGCCGAAGTTTCCGTTAACGCTTTCCTCCTGCTAGGGCTGGGAGGCATTGTGGGTTTTCTGTCCGGCATGTTCGGGGTTGGCGGGGGCTTTCTGATCACCCCTCTGCTGTTTTTTATCGGCGTTCCGCCCGCTGTGGCCGTGGCCACCGGCGCGAACCAGATCGTGGCCTCGTCCTTTTCGGCGCTGATGGCGCACCTCAAACGCAAGACCGTCGATTTCAAGATGGGCGGCGTGCTGCTGGCGGGGGGCCTTGTCGGATCGGCACTCGGTGTCTGGGTCTTCAACTTCCTGAAAACGCTGGGCCAAGTCGACCTGCTGGTGAACCTGTTCTACGTGGTTTTTCTGGGCATCGTCGGCGGCCTGATGATGATCGAGAGCCTGCGCGCCCTCAGCCGCGCCAAACATGCGGGCCCCTACAAGGCCAAGAAACGCGGCCGCGGCATCGTCCAGACCCTGCCCCTGAAGATGCGGTTCCGCGCATCGGGCCTTTATATCTCGGTCATTCCGCCGTTCGTGGTTGGCCTGTCGGTCGGCGTTCTGGCGGCGATCATGGGCGTTGGCGGCGGCTTCATCATGGTGCCTGCGATGATCTATATTCTGGGGATGCCCACCAAAGTGGTGATCGGCACCTCGCTGTTCCAGATCATCTTTGTGACCGCGTTTACCACGCTGCTGCATGCGACCACCAACTACACCGTGGACATCGTTCTAGCCCTCTTGCTGCTGATCGGCGGCGTGATCGGCGCGCAATTCGGCACCCAAGTGGGCGCGAAACTCAAGGCCGAGCAGCTGCGCATCGCGCTGGCCTCTCTGGTGCTTATCGTCTGCGGCAAGCTGGCCTTTGACATGCTGATCACCCCGTCCGACCTCTACTCGATCGGATCGAACTGATGCTGCGCCTGATCGCCATTCTGTGCCTTGCGCTGCTATCCCCCCTGCCCCTGCGTGCCGAGGAGGTCGTCCTTGGCCTCAGCCACGAGGAAATCCGCATCACCACCCGCTTTGACGGGTCCGACATCCTGATCTATGGCGCGGTCAAGCGGGACGAAACCTCGGCCCCCGATCTGCCCCTGCAGGTCATCATCACCGTGGCAGGCCCCTCTGGCCCCACCACCGTCTGGCGCAAAGAGCGTGTGGGCGGCATCTGGATGAACACGGACTCGGTCGAAATCGACCGCGCCCCCAGCTTCTACGCCGTGGCTACCACCGCCCCGCTTAAGGAAATCCTGTCCGAGACAGAGGACCTGCGCCACAAAATCTCGATTCCCCGCGCGATCCGTTCTGTTGGCGCACCGCAGAACATCGATGATGCCGAGGCCTTCACCGACGCCCTGATCCGCATCCACGAGCGCAACCACTCGTACCTCACAGCCGAGGGCGCGGCGCAGCTGCACGAAAACACCCTGTTCGACACGAACATCACCCTGCCCTCGAACCTGACCGAGGGAGAATACAAGATCCGCATCTTCCTGACCCGCGATGCTGCGGTGGTCGCGAACTACGAAACCCCGATCTCGGTCCGCAAAGTCGGCCTCGAACGCTGGCTCTACGCCCTGTCGCGGGAACATGCGCTGCTCTACGGCCTCTTGTCGCTCGCACTGGCCGTGGCCGCAGGCTGGGGTGCCTCGACCTTCTTCGCGTTAATCAAACGCTAATTCATCTTGGCAAAATTACCCCGGGGAGTGAATTGCGCCCCAAGGGCGCAAGAGAGGGGCAGCGTCCCTCTTATTCCGTGAAATCCATCTGCAAGGGCGCCGGTGTGCCCCCCAGATCATCCACGCTCAGCGGCCCCGACGGTTTCGACAGGCGCGGACGCACCACCCAGTACAGCCGCTCGGACGCGCGCGTCACCGCCACATAGGCCAGACGTTTCCACAGGGGTTGCCCCGCCTCGGTCCGCCCCATCCGCGCGGCGGCATAGATGTCAGGCGCAAAGACCTGCACATCGCTCCATTGCGACCCCTGCGCCTTGTGAATCGTGACAGCCGCCCCATGCAGGAACGCCGCCCCCATCCGCGCCGCAAAGGGGATAAAGGGCTCTTCCTCGTCCGGTTTCTCGATCTTGACGATGGACGCAGCACTGACCTGAGGTTCCTCTGCCCCCAGCACATGCAGGCGCGAGAACCCCGGCTTTCGCCCCGGCCCCAGATACACGACCTGAGCGCCCTTGATCAGGCCTCTGGCCTCCAGATCGATGCGCTTCTTGCGGTGTTTCAAAGGCAGTTCGATACCGTCGCAAATCAGCGGCTCTCCCTCAAGCAGCTCGGTCTCGGGCGCGCCATAGACGCTGCGGAAGGCGTTGATCAGCCGGATGCGCGTCGCGTTGCGCCAAACCAGAACAGGGCTGCGGGCCATCAGGTCCACCTCGACCCGCTGGCCCCAGATCACGCGATCATCCTCTCGGGCTTTCTGTTCAATCAGACGTTCGAAATCCTCGAACTCGACCGCCGGATCGGCCAGCGCATGGGCGATGTCCAGAATGGGGCTGTCCCCCTGCTGGCGGTGAATGCGGTTCAGGTGCATCACCGCAGGCTGAGGCAGCTTGTCGAACACCATCTTGCCCGACTGGTTCACAGGGGCCAACTGCGCCGGATCGCCGAACAGCATCAGCGTCGGGAAAATGTCCCGCAAATCGTCATACTGGCGGTCATCCAGCATCGAGGCTTCGTCCACCAGACCGATGTCCAAGGGCTGCTCGCGCCGTTTCCAACCGGTGATGAAATCGGATCCGCGCAGCCCCGCCGCGGCCAAGGCCCCCGGCACGGATTTGTGGGTCTCATAGCTGGCCTTGGCGCGTTCCAGCGCCTCGTCCGTCAGGCCCTCGATATCCGGGCGCTCGGCGTTGCCCGCCAGCCATTCCGCGACCCGCTCGTATTCGGGGTCATAAACGGGGGTATAAAGGATGCGGTGGATCGTCGTCGCGGGCACACCGCGCATACGCAACACGCTCGCGGCCTTGTTCGTCGGGGCCAGAATAGCGAGCGACCGGCGCTCCTTCTTCTTTTTGCCCTCGTAATCGCCCGAGACGATCTCGACACCTGCTTCCTCCAGCGCCTTGACCACGGCGGCCAGCAGCATCGTCTTGCCCGAGCCCGCCTTGCCGGTCACGGCCAGAATGGACTGCTTTTCCTCGATCAACGGGGTGAGGATACCGTTTTCCACGTCCACGCCGACACCCCGCAGCATCTGCGTGATACGGTCGTGGGCCTCGGCCTGATCTTCGGAGAAAATAATGCTGGGAACGCTCATGGCGCGGACACTACACAGGCGGCGCGGGCAACGGAACTGGCAAAACGCCAGCCCCCTGCCCTAGATGATGATGAAGCCGTGGCTGATCGCCTTGGCCACCGCATTCACGGTGTTCGTAGCCCCCAGCTTTTCGCGGGCGGACTCGATATAGGCCCGCAGGGTGTGTTCGGAAATTTCCAGCGTCGCCGCGACCTTGGCCCGACTGTAGCCGCGCGCCAGATAGGTCATCGCGTCCACCTCGCGCGGGGACAAGGGGCGGGTCAAGCTGTGCCGCTCGACTGCGCCAAGTTCCAGAACGCAGTCGTTCAGCAGATGGGCTAGCACCAGCAGGTCTGCCATGTGGTCCGCGCATTTGATGCGCCAAGCCTCGGGGCAGGTATCGTCGCTGATGGTGAAGACCGCATATTGCGCCTTGGGGCCACGGACCGGGATGGTCAGCCCTTGGGGGCCAACGCCTGCTGCGACGGCCTCGGTCATGATGGTTTGGGCTGCCTTGGTGGACCAATCCAGATCCTGCCAGTCGATCGGACGGAAGCTGTGATAGCAAGCGTGCACAACAGGATCCTGCCGCCCGTACCCTAATTCCAGATAACGGGTCAGCCACGCCTCGGGATAGGTGCCGACATGATGAACCGCGCCGTCCGAGTTGGTCCAGAAATAGATCGCGTGCGCGACATCAAAGTGATCGCAGATCATCTTCATCACGCCGTGCAGATCATCCTGAGATTTAATTCCCTGAATAACCTCGAATATCGCCTTGATACCAACCTCGGGCAAAGCAATGGCTCCAATCAGAATACACGAAAGCCAAATAAGAAGCGGCCAAACATGTATAAAAAATCTAACAATATTAATGCCATTAGATTGGTTTGAACCGCGCCGAACCGCAAGGGATTAATTGCCGCTAACAGGTCGAAATGTAATTCAGTGCAACAAAAAGGCCGCGCATTTCATAATGCGCGGCGCTTCTGTAGCTTGAGCGGCTATCGTGCGTTGATTAACGCGCGGCCAGTGCGTCCTCGAAGGTGCGCAGGCCGGTCTTGGGGGCCTGAACCAGCACCGCCATGTTGCCGGGCTTGTGCTCGTTACGCAGCATCTTGGTGTGCGCCTGGGGAATCTGGTCCCAAGTGAACACTTCGGACATGCAGGGGTCCAGACGGCGTTCGCACATCAGGCGGTTTGCCGAAGCTGCCTGCTTGAGGTTCGCAAAGTGCGAGCCCTGAAGACGCTTCTGGTGCATCCACATGTAGCGCACGTCGAAGGTGCAGTTGAAGCCAGAGGTACCGGCGCAGATCACAACGATACCGCCCTTTTTCACGATCAGGGTCGATACGGGGAAGGTCGACTCGCCGGGGTGTTCGAAGACCATGTCCACGTTCACACCCTTGCCTGTGATGTCCCAGATCGCCTTGCCGAACTTACGTGCTTCTTTCAGCCACTCGTTGTACTCGGGCGAGTTTACGGTGGGCAGCTGACCCCAGCAGTTGAAGTCCTTGCGGTTGATGACGCCCTTGGCACCCTGATCCATCACGAACTGACGCTTGCTCTCGTCCGAGATCACACCGATCGCGTTTGCACCTGCGGTATTCGCCAGCTGGATTGCGTACGAACCCAGACCGCCCGAGGCACCCCAAACCAGAACGTTCTGGCCGGGCTTCAGCTCGTGGGGGTGGTGGCCGAACAGCATACGGTATGCGGTTGCCAGAGTCAGAGTGTAGCAGGCGCTCTCTTCCCAGGTCAGGTGCTTGGGACGGGGCATCAGCTGCTGGGCCTGAACGCGGGTGAACTGAGCGAACGAACCGTCGCCGGTCTCGTAGCCCCAGATGCGCTGGGTGGGCGAGAACATGGGATCGCCACCGTTGCACTCTTCGTCGTCACCGTCGTCTTGGTTACAATGGATGACAACTTCATCACCCACCTTCCAGGTTTTCACTTTATCGCCAACGGCCCACACAATCCCTGCGGCATCCGAACCCGCAATGTGGTAATCCTGCTTGTGTACGTCGAAGGGCGAAATCGGTTTGCCGAGACCAGCCCAGACACCGTTATAGTTAACACCGGCAGCCATCACGAGAACCAGCACTTCGTGGCTGTCGATTTTCCAAGTGTCTACAACTTCTTTCTGGAACGAAACTTCGGGTTCGCCGTGACGTTCGCGGCGGATCGCCCACGCATACATCTTGGGGGGAACGTAGCCGAGGGGCGGCATTTCGCCCACTTCGTACAGGTCCTTTTCCGGCGCATCGTAGGGGGCAATCCCAGTGTTTGTATCAAGTGCCATCGTCGTGCCTCCATGCTCCCGAAGTGTCGGGGGGGTAAACTCGTTCTGCGGCGCAGAATCGCGCTGCCTCTGCAGCATGGATATAATCCGTCGCGCAACATAGCAACAGTTATCCCGCGTCATTTTGTAATTTTATGTCGCGACCAAAGTCTAATGCTGCGCCAGCAGCTTGTAAAATAGGGGTTTGCGCCGCATCGCGGCGAATTGACAGCGCCATATAATTCCAAGTACTAAATCACGAACGCAAGAAAATTGCTGAACCAGATTCATTGCGAGGCACCGATGACCGAGACTCAGAAAGACCGCCCGTGGCTGATCCGCACTTATGCGGGGCACTCGACCGCAGCGAAGTCGAACGCCCTTTATCGTGGCAACCTGGCCAAAGGTCAGACCGGCCTGTCGGTGGCTTTCGACCTGCCCACCCAGACTGGCTATGACAGCGACCACGTGCTGGCCCGCGGCGAAGTCGGCAAGGTTGGCGTGCCCGTCTGCCACCTTGGCGACATGCGCACCCTGTTCGACCAGATCCCGCTGGAACAGATGAACACCTCGATGACCATTAACGCGACGGCGCCTTGGCTGCTGTCTCTTTATATTGCGGTCGCCGAGGAACAGGGCGCGGACATTTCCAAGCTGCAGGGCACCGTCCAGAACGACCTGATCAAGGAATACCTGTCGCGCGGCACGTATATCTGCCCGCCCAAGCCCTCGCTCAAGCTGATCGCGGACGTGGCCGAGTACTGCTATCAGAACGTGCCCAAGTGGAACCCGATGAACGTGTGTTCCTATCACCTGCAAGAAGCCGGCGCGACGCCCGAGCAGGAGCTGGCCTTCGCTCTGGCCACCGCGACCGCCGTTCTGGACGAACTGCGCCCCCGCGTTTCGGCCGAGGACTTCCCTGCCCTCGTCAGCCGCATCAGCTTCTTTGTGAACGCAGGCATCCGCTTTGTCACCGAGATGTGCAAGATGCGCGCATTCGTGGACCTGTGGGACGAAATCTGTCTGAACCGCTACGGCGTTGAGGAATCGAAGTACCGCCGCTTCCGGTATGGCGTTCAGGTGAACAGCCTTGGCCTGACCGAGCAGCAGCCTGAAAACAACGTCTACCGCATCCTGATCGAGATGCTGGCCGTGACCCTGTCGAAAAAGGCCCGTGCCCGCGCCGTGCAGCTACCCGCTTGGAACGAAGCGCTTGGCCTGCCCCGTCCGTGGGACCAGCAGTGGTCGATGCGGATGCAGCAGATTCTGGCCTATGAGACCGACCTTCTGGAATACGAAGACCTGTTCGACGGCAACCCCGCTGTGGATGCCAAGGTCGAAGCCCTGAAAGAAGGCGCGCGTCAGGAACTGGCGCAGCTGGACGGCATGGGCGGCGCGGTCAGCTCGATCGAATACATGAAGGGCCGTCTGGTCGAATCGAACGCGGATCGCCTGAACCGCATCGAAAAGAACGAGACTATCGTGGTTGGCGTGAACAAGTTCCAGCAGGGCGAACCCAGCCCGCTGGTCGGCTCGGACGGCGGCATCATGGTTGTCGACCCCGCGGTCGAAGTCGAGCAGATCGAACGCCTGAACGCATGGCGCGCCGAGCGTGACGAAGCCGCCGTTCAGGCCGCTCTGGCCGAGCTGCGCGAAGTCACCAAAGCGGGCGACAACGTCATGCCTGCCTCGATCAAAGCGGCCAAGGCTGGCGCGACCACCGGCGAATGGGCGGCAGAGATGCGCGCGGCGTTCGGCGAATACCGTGGCCCGACCGGCGTTGCCCGCGGTGTGTCGAACAAAACCGAAGGTCTGGACGATATCCGCGAAGCTGTGGACGCCGTCAGCGACAAGCTGGGCCGCCGCCTGAAGTTCTTGGTGGGCAAGCCCGGCCTCGACGGTCACTCGAACGGGGCCGAGCAGATTGCTTTCCGCGCCCGCGACTGTGGTATGGACATTGAATACGAAGGTATCCGTCTGACACCCGAAGAGATCGTTGGCGCCGCCCGAGAGAACGACGCCCATGTGGTCGGCTTGTCGATTCTGTCCGGCAGCCATATTCCGCTGGTCGAAGACGTGATGAACCGTATGCGGTCAGAGGGGTTGGGGGACATCCCCGTTGTGGTTGGCGGTATCATCCCGGACGAGGACGCGAAGCGCCTTTTGGGCTTTGGTGTGGCCAAGGTCTACACGCCCAAGGACTTCGAACTGAACCGCATCATGATGGACATCGTGGCGCTGGTCGATCCGGCACCGGTTGCCGCTGAATAACCGGCGTTCGCGGCGGCTGGACCGCCGGTGACGTTGAGTATTTATCGCAAAAAGAAGCATGGGGCTTGCCAATCGGCGGGCCCCGTTCTTTTTTGACCGTCAGGTAAATGCGGGAGACTTCGAGATGACGGTACATATTGGCGCAAAGCCGGGGCAAATCGCCGAGACGGTGCTGATGCCGGGTGATCCCTATCGGGCCAAGTGGGCGGCCGAGACGTTTCTGGAAAGCGCCGAGTTGGTGAATGAGGTGCGCGGGATGCTGGGATTCACCGGCACGTGGCGCGGGCATCGGGTGACCATTCAGGGCAGCGGGATGGGAATGCCGTCGCTGTCCATCTATGCCAACGAGTTGATCAAGGACTACGGTGCGCAGACATTGATCCGGATTGGGTCGGCTGGCGGGATGCAGCCTCAGGTCAAGATCCGCGATCTGGTGATTGCGATGACCAGTTCGACGCTTTCGACGCCGTCCTCGGGGATTTTCCGAGAGCTGAAATATGCGCCCTGTGCCGATTTCGGGCTCCTGCGGGCGGCGGTTGCAGCGGCCGAGGCGCGTGGGTCGGTGCCCCATGTGGGCGGGATCTATAGCTCTGACGTGTTTTATGACGAGCGCCCCGATCTGAACGAGCAGATGACCCGTCACGGTATTCTAGCGGTCGAGATGGAGGCGGCTGAGCTTTATACCTTGGCAGCGCGCTATGGGCGGCGGGCTTTGGCGATCCTGACGATCTCGGACCACCTTCAGACCGGTGAGGCGCTGCCCTCCGAGGACCGCGAGCGCAGCTTTGGCGAGATGGTCGAGATTGCTTTGGAAGCGGCCTTCGCCTGAGGGTTAACGCCCGTGGCTGCGGTCGTATCCGTTGGCTGCGGGCAGTTGCCATGTGTCAAGTGCCCCCTCTGCAGGGCGCAGGATGTCGATTTGCAGTGGATAGCAGGCGGCGGTGTCGCTGGAGTGTTCGCTGCTACAATCTCCCCCCGGACAGGCGCTGAGTGCGCCCAGTAGGTCGATTTCCGCGAAGAACTCGATGTAGTCGCCGGGGCGCACGGGGCTGGCCTTCATAAAGTACTGGCCCGTGTTGCGGGTGAAGCCTGTGCACATAAAGACGTTCAGCACATCGTGGACGTGGGGCTCGGCCTCGGCCAAGGACAGGCCCGAGTGGTCGGACAGCGCCCGCGTCAGGTTTGAATGGCAACAGTGGTGATATTGCCCGCCGGACAGCAGATAATGGGTGTAGGGATCGCAGCGGGTGCCGATCACGTCGTGGACCGAACCGCCGAATTGGTCGATCCCGTACCAGCCCAAGGTATCGTGGGTCACCGTCGCCATGGGGCGCAGGTGCGGCAGGTTCGACCATAGCCGATCCCCCGTGGTCACGTGGGTGCCATGCAAAGCACGGGTTTTGCCGCTGAAGAACCGCTCGGTCAGATCATGGGCATTCCACAGGTTCAGGTCCCCGACCTGAGGCCCCTGCACCGAACTGATGCGAAAGAAATGCCCTGCAGGAACGGTGAAGCTGGCGGCGTCTCGGGGGGATGCGGTGACGGTCTCGATCACCTTGGCGCCGGTGCGGGCGGCCAGAAACAGCGCCATGTCGGGCTTGGGCAGCGTCTCCACCGGATAGCAGATCACGGGCGGGATCGCGCGGCGGGCGTCTGCGTCATCGGGGGTGGTACACATGGGTTGGCCTCCTGCAACTGGTCGGGTCAGAAGGCCACAAAATGCAGGCTCGGGATAGCACGAAGTCGCCCCATCACGATCCAACCGCGCCGTCTAGTCCTGCGGCTTCAGGCAGTCCTGCGGCTGCTTTTTCGGATCGCCCCATGTTTCGGCCCCGCAGTTCACGCAGTGATAATAGCGCAGCCCGTCTCGATCATTCCGCCGGTTTTCCCGCCAACGGCAGTTACGGGTTTTTCGGTTCGAGAAAATCATCACCAGCACAAAGGCGATGGCCAGTCCGACTACTGCGATCATCTGGGGGCTCCGGTTCGCGGGGGTTGGCAGGTACCTATGCCCTGCCCCGCCAAAAGCAAACCCCGTGCATGGAGGAGGGTCCAGCACGGGGTCGCGAGGTCACGGATTATGCGGCCTCGGAATATTCTACGTAGTCGTAGTCGGCAGTTTCGTCCTCGTAGAGGTTCGGGGTCGGAACGGCCAGTTCTGCTTCAGGCATGTAGTAGCCGAACATCTGCTCAAGAGCTTGGTCGGCGGGGGAGAGTACAACATCCATCATTAGAGCACCTGTTTTTACAAAGGTAGCTCCTCCCTGACAGGGGATATGGTCCTGTTTTTCGCCAAGGACACCCCCACACCTTCGCAGGTGCAGCATAACCTTTGGAAGTGTGCCAGAAATGCAACGCGCCGCTACCCACTACTGGGTAACGGCGCGCTAATTCGCAATAGTGTCGGCCCGATTAGTAGGCGCGATCGACCATCATCTTCTTGATCGACGCGATTGCCTTGGCGGGGTTCAGACCCTTGGGGCAGGTTTTCGCGCAGTTCATGATGGTGTGGCAGCGGTACAGCTTGAAGGGGTCTTCAAGGTTGTCCAGACGCTCGCCGGTGGCCTCGTCACGGCTGTCGATCAGCCAGCGATAGGCGTGCAGCAGCGCGGCGGGGCCGAGGTAACGGTCGCCGTTCCACCAGTAGCTGGGGCAGCTGGTCGAGCAGCAGGCGCACATGACGCACTCGTACAGACCATCCAGCTTTTCGCGATCTTCGATCGACTGCTTCCACTCTTTCTTCGGAGTGTTGGTCTTGGTTTCCAGCCAGGGCATGATGCTGGCGTGCTGCGCGTAGAAGTGGGTCAGGTCCGGAACAAGGTCCTTGACCACCGGCATGTGCGGCAACGGATAGATTTTCACATCACCTTTGATCTCGTCCAGGCCATAGATACAGGCCAGGGTGTTGATCCCGTCGATGTTCATGGCGCACGAGCCACAAATCCCTTCGCGGCACGAGCGGCGGAAGGTCAGGGTGGGGTCGATCTCGTTCTTGATCTTGATCAGAACGTCCAGAACCATCGGACCACAGGTGTCCATGTCGACAAAGTAAGTGTCTACGCGGGGGTTCTGACCATCGTCAGGGCTCCAGCGATAGATCTGGACCGTGCGAACATTTTTCGCGCCCTCGGGCTTGGGCCAGGTTTTGCCTGTGGTGATACGGCTATTCTTGGGCAGAGCCAATTCAACCATGGGTCTCTCCTCTCAGAGAAGCTGTTTCGCGATACAATCGTTGGCGGCGGGCGCCTTGATCAATTCCAGAATGCGGCGGGTCTGCATGTCGCTGGCCACGCCCATCTGGACGAAGTCGGTAATGTCTGCGGCAGGCGCGGTCTGGGCCACACAGGTGGCAACCACCCCAGCCTGCGCCGCAGGCACGTAGTTTTCAATGACCGGAAGGATGGCCATAGCCGCCCCATTCCGGTCGATCGGAGCCGCGAGAGGCTGCTGGACAGTCTGTTGGCCACAGGCCGAAACCGCCAGCAGCAGACCGGCGGCCGTAGCCGCGCGGTATACTCCCGCAAATCCCATCAGAAGGTCCGTGCCTTGGGCGCGATCTTCTTCAGCGCGATACCGCCCTGCTCTTCGGTTGTCAGCGGATCGACGATGACGGGGCGGTAGGTCAGATCGACCTTGTTGCCCTCGACGCGGCTGACGGTGTGGACGCGCCAGTTATCGTCGTCACGGGTTGCGAAGTCCTCGTGAGCGTGTGCACCGCGCGATTCCTTACGCGCCTCTGCGCCGACGATGGTCGCCAGAGCGTTGGGCATCAGGTTGGTCAGTTCCAGCGATTCCATCAGGTCGCTGTTCCAGACCAGGCTGCGGTCGGTGACTTTGATGTCGCCCATTTTGCCCGCGATTGCGGTCATGTCGGTGACACCTTGGCTCAGGGTTTCCGAGGTACGGAACACCGCTGCGTCACGCTGCATGGTCTTCTGCATTTCCAGACGCAGGTCTGCGGTCGGAATGCCACCCTTGGCATAACGGACGCTGTCGAAACGCTCGAAGCACTTCTCGACGCTGGCCACGTTGGTCGCGGGGATCGCGGCTTCGCGGTCCACAACCTGACCGGCGCGGATTGCGGCGGCGCGGCCGAACACCACGAGGTCGATCAGCGAGTTCGAGCCCAGACGGTTCGCACCGTGTACCGAAGCACAGCCAGCCTCGCCCACAGCCATCAGGCCGGGAACGACAGCGGTCGGGTTCTCTTCGGAGGGGTTCAGCACTTCGCCCCAGTAGTTGGTCGGAATACCGCCCATGTTGTAGTGCACGGTCGGGATTACGGGGATCGGCTCTTTGGTCACGTCAACGCCAGCAAAGATGCGGGCCGATTCCGAGATACCGGGCAGACGCAGGTGCAGCGCTTCGGCGGGCAGGTGCGACAGGTTCAGGTGGATGTGATCCCCGTCCTTGCCAACGCCGCGGCCTTCGCGGATTTCCATGGTCATGCAGCGCGAAACGTAGTCGCGGGGCGCGAGGTCTTTGTACTGGGGCGCATAACGCTCCATGAAACGCTCGCCTTCGCTGTTGGTCAGGTAACCGCCTTCGCCGCGCGCACCCTCGGTGATCAGACAGCCTGCGCCGTAAATCCCGGTGGGGTGGAACTGAACGAATTCCATGTCCTGCAGCGCCAGACCCGCGCGGGCCACCATACCGCCACCGTCACCGGTGCAGGTGTGCGCCGAGGTCGCGCTGAAGTAGGCACGGCCGTAACCGCCGGTCGCCAGAACAACCATCTTCGCGTTGAAGACGTGCATGGTGCCGTCGTCCAGCTTCCAGCAGACAACGCCGGTGCAGACGCCATCGTCGGACATGATCAGGTCCAGCGCGAAGTATTCGATGTAGAATTCCGCGTTGTTCTTGACCGACTGGCCGTACAGGGTGTGCAGGATCGCGTGACCGGTACGGTCAGCCGCCGCGCAGGTACGCTGCACTGCGGGGCCCTCGCCGAATTCGGTGGTGTGACCGCCGAAGGGACGCTGGTAGATCTTGCCTTCTTCGGTACGGCTGAAGGGCACGCCATAGTGCTCCAGCTCGTAGACCGCTGCCGGCGCTTCGCGCGCCAGATATTCCATCGCGTCGGTGTCACCCAGCCAGTCCGACCCCTTTACGGTGTCGTACATGTGCCACTGCCAGCTGTCGGGACCCATGTTCCCCAGCGAAGCAGCGATACCGCCCTGCGCCGCAACAGTGTGCGAGCGGGTCGGGAATACTTTGGTCACACAGGCGGTACGCAGGCCCTGTTCGGCCATACCGAGGGTCGCACGAAGACCCGCACCACCGGCGCCGACGACGACCACGTCATATTCGTGTGTTTCGTACTGATATGCAGCCATTTGCGCTTCTCCGAATTAAAGTGCGATGCGGATGATCGAGAAGATGCCGGTTGCCGCAGCAGCGTAGCACAGGCAGTTCATCGCGATGATCGCATACTGGCCGGCCGCACCGTGAACGTAGTCCTCGATCAGGACCTGGAAACCGTTCTTGAAGTGCATGAAGCCGACGCCAAGGGTCAGGATCGCTACGATCGCGGGGAACGGATGCGCGTAATATGCGACCATTTCCTCGTAGCTGCTGCCCAGAGCAGGACCGAAGGTGAACACGAACAGCGGGACCAGGATCAGCAGACCGATCGAGCTGACTTTCATGTTCCAGAAATGCTCGACGCCCGATTTGGCCGAGCCCATGCCGGTAGCGCGCTTGCGGGGGGTAAGATATGCCATCTGACGCTCTCCTCTTATGCGACCAGCATGATGATCCAGGTCAGCACGGTCAGTGCTGCGGACCCGATAACCACGGCCCAGCTCAGGCTTTCGGCGGTTTTGATGTCCAGCGCGATGACCTGATCCCAGATCAGGTGACGGACGCCTGCCAGGGTATGGTACCACAGGCCCAGGACGGACAGACCCATGACCAGATCGCCGAACCAGCTGGTGACGATGCCATCTGCGAACGCATAGTATTCGGGGCCCGAAGCGGCCGCCAGAAACCACCATACGGTCATCAGCGCTGCAACCAGCAGAGCGTTACCGGTGATACGGGTCAGGATCGACGTAATCGCAGTAATCGGCAAGCGATAGATCGTCAGGTGCGGTGAGAGCGGGCGGTTGCCCCGATTCACATCAGCCATAAGTGTTCCTTTCGGTTGCGCAGCCGACTCCCAGGCGGCCGCGGTGCCTCGGGCAGATTGATAGCCGATTTTCACGATCTGTCACGGCTTCAACGTGCCGCAGAGCAGCATTTTATCGCGTTTCTGTCATATTTTTTGCGAATGTGATCACACAATTATTCCGTGTGATCACATTTTAGCGTTAACAGGGAATCAATACCCAGTAATCCAGATCCAAGAGTACTTCGCTCAGGTATTTTCCGTTTTCGTCCTTGAGCGCAAAGGGTTCACCACCCTTGGTTGCGACCAGTCGCAGACGAAGAGCGCCAACACCGGGCGCTGCGGTTTCGGCTTTGTCCAGAACTTCGGTCCAGCATTTCACGGTATCACCGGCGAAACAGGGGTTCGCGTGCGCCCCGCCGTTAATGCCCACGATCATCTGCGCGTTGGCCAGACCGTTGAACGACAGCGCCCGCGCCATCGAGATCACGTGGCCGCCGTAAATCAGGCGCTTGCCATCTTCGCGGAAGGTCGCGTCGAAGTGCACCTTGGCGGTGTTCTGCCACAGGCGCGTGGCCAGCATATGCTCGGCTTCTTCGATGGTCACACCGTCCACGTGGTCGATCTTTTCGCCCACTTCGTAATCGGCCCAGCGATGCCCCTCGCCTGCCAAGGTGAAGTCATAGCCGGTGAAATCCAGCCCCTCGGGGATCACCAGATCCTCGACCGACAGGACCTTTTTCAGGTCGGGCACAACGGCATCGGGCGCAGGCGCGGTCACATCGCGTTTGCGGACCATCACCCAGCGGACATATTCCATGACCACTTCGTCGTTCTGGTTCAGGCCCTGAGTGCGCACATAGACCACCCCGGTCTTGCCGTTCGAGTTCTCTTTGACGCCGATCACTTCGCTGCGCGAGCGCAGGGTGTCCCCCTCGTAGACCGGTTTCAGGAAGCGGCCCTCGGCGTAGCCAAGGTTTGCAACCGCGTTAAGCGAAACGTCAGGGACGGTTTTGCCGAACACGGTGTGGAACGCGATCAGATCATCCATCGGCGATTTGGGCAGACCGCTGGCCTGCGCAAAGGCGTCCGACGAATACAGTGCATGACGGGCAGGATAGAGCGCGTGGTACAGCGCCCGCTCCCCGCCCGATACCGTCCGCGGAACCGCGTGGTCAATCACTTGGCCCACTGCATAATCTTCAAAGAAACGTCCCGCGTTGGTCTTGCTCATGTCATTGCTCTCCGAGTTTCATGCCGGGGGTGTACTCACCCTCGATCTCTTTGGTGACCGCCTGACCGCAGCGCATTTTCCCTGCCGCATGATCAAACGAATAAGTCGGGTTGCCATGCAGTTCCCAGCCCTTGGACAGGGCCAGAGTCACCTTGTGGCAAAAGTCCGAGGTGTCGTCCTCGGTCAAAAAACGATAGATTTTGCTCATCAGTCTTATCCTTGTGGGAAGGGCGAGACGCCCAAAGCCATATGAATGCCCGTGATCGCGCCGAACGCAACCAAGGTGATGATCACAAGGATGATGTCCCGTTTGGCGGGGCCCTTCTCGGGACGCTCCCATTCGGGGGCCGCGCGGTTGATCAGCATGACCTGCAGGCCCGCCCACAAAAGCATACCGCCGAACAGCACTATCGAGGCCAGATCCCCGTTCACAAGCAAATGCGCAACCGCCCAGATTTTCACCGCGATCAGCATCGGATGACGGGTCCAACCGCGCAGGCGGCCTTTGGTGTGGGCCGTGCCGAACACGAACACCGCAACCAGCATCAAGAGGTTATTCAGGTGAACGGTCCACGTGGGCGGGAACCACACGTTGATGAAGTCGGCGTTGCGATAGCCGACAATCATCATCCCGAGGCCCATGACGATCAGCAGGGTCGACAGACCTTTGGCCTTCTGGCCCATCTGTTCATGAAGTTCGGGAAGAATTCGCTTGTAATAGTGGCCCCCTGCCCAAAGCAGGAGACCGAGGATAAGGATCAGCATTCTGGATTACTCCGCGGATAGAGCTGCAATTGCCTCCGCTTGTGCCAGAATTTTCTTCGCTGTGACAATGTGAAGGTTCTCGACGATCTTGCCGTCGACCACCGCAACGCCCTGCCCTTCGGCCTCGGCGGCCTCGAACGCGGCGATTTGGCGCTGGGCCAGATCAATCTCGGCCTGGGACGGTGCAAAGGCTGCGTTGCAAACCTCGACCTGTGCGGGGTGGATCAGCGTCTTGCCGTCAAAGCCCATGTCGCGGCCCTGCTCGCATTCCGCTTTCAGACCTTCGTCATCTTTGAAGGCGTTATACACACCATCAACGATAGTCACGCCGTGGGCCTTGGCGGCCAGCAGGCACAGTTGCAGGCTGGTGATCATCGGCAGACGGTCGGCGCGGAAGCGGGTGTTCAGCTCCTTGGCCAGATCGTTGGTGCCCATGACAAAGCCCTTCAGCGCGGGGTGGGCTGCGATCGCCTCGGCGTGCAGCATCCCTTTGCAGGTCTCCATCATGGCCCAGATGTCCTTGCCGGGTACCAATGCTGCAAGCGCATCCAGCTGCTCGGGTCCGTCGACCTTGGGCAGCAGAACCGCGTCGCATTCCATAGTGGCTGCGGCGCGGGCATCGTCTTCGCCCCACTGGGTGTCCAGACCGTTGATCCGGACGATCTTCATGCGGCTGCCATAGCCCCCTGCGGCCAGCGATGCCTTCAGGGTGTCACGAGCGCCCAATTTTTCATCAATCGCAACAGCATCTTCGAGGTCGAAGATGATCGCATCGACGGGCAGGGTCTTGGCCTTGTCCAGCGCACGCTCTTTGGAGCCGGGGATGTAAAGTACCGAGCGGGTGGGCCGTGTGGTCGCGTCCATCGCAAATCTCCTCGCAATAATCTTGCGTGGATGGATACATTTCCGACCGACTATTTCAAGCCCAATCTTGCCGCAACGCAGAATACTTTAGAACAATGCGTCCCAGATCAGCTTGGCCCCTGTTAGCGTTAGCGCAACATAGGTGAACACAAAGAACGGCTTCTCGGGGACCAGATGGTGCGCTTTGACGCCCAAGTAGACACCCAGAATGCCGAACGGCGCAAGGAACAGATCCGCAAGGAACGTCTGCTTGGTAAAGATGCCCAAGGCGAAATAAGGGATAAACTTCATCAGGTTGATGGCCCAGAACACGATGATCGTGGTCGCCTGAAACGTGGTCTTGTCCAGCCCCTGACGCAGCAGATACACGGCCACGGGCGGGCCGCCCGCATGGCTGACAAAGCTGGTAAACCCCGCCATCAGACCGGAAAACGCCCCCGCTTTGGCCCCGAGCAGATCGCCAGACACCTCGATCCAGCCCTGCGAACGGGCCACTGCCCAAATAACGAACGCAATCGAGATGCCGCCGATCAGCAGACGGAACAGATCCGGATTCGCGAGGTCATAAAGGAACGCCCCCAAGGCGACTCCGGGCACCGCGCCGATGATAATCCGCTTTGCATCACGGCTATTCCACCGCTTCCAGTAGGGACGCAAAGAAGAAATATCCATGAGCATCAGCAGCGGCAGCATGATTCCCAATGCAACCCCAGGTTCAAGCAGCAGCGCCAGAATCGAGGCAGAGGCGAACGACGCCCCCGAACCAAAGCCCGCCTTTGTAATTCCTGCGAAAATCACTGCCGGGATCGTGATGGCGAAGAACACCATGCTAAAATCGATCACGAAATTTCCTTTCAAAAAAACGCTTATCAATAGGGCTTTAGCACACGGTTAGCGTTCACATAAGTTGCTGATTTTGCAGCGCCGCATCGCAGCACACTTGCGCGGCGTCAAACAAAGCACTACCCAAAAGCCCAATTTCAACCGACCCGGAGATGAAATCCATGGCTCGACCCAAGATTGCCCTTATCGGCGCAGGTCAGATCGGTGGCACCCTTGCACACCTGGCTGCAATGAAAGAACTCGGCGACGTCGTACTGTTCGACATCGCGGAAGGTACCCCGCAGGGCAAGTCGCTCGACATCGCAGAATCCGGCCCCGTTGCTGGCTTTGACGCGGTAATGAAGGGCACTCAGGACTACGCCGATATCGCTGGCGCAGACGTCTGCATCGTGACCGCAGGTGTTCCCCGCAAGCCCGGCATGAGCCGTGATGACCTGCTCGGCATCAACCTGAAAGTAATGAAGTCGGTCGGCGAAGGCATCAAAGCACACGCCCCCAACGCATTCGTTATCTGCATCACCAACCCGCTCGACGCGATGGTTTGGGCTCTGCAGCAGTTCTCGGGTCTGCCCGCGCACAAAGTTTGCGGCATGGCTGGCGTTCTGGACTCGGCGCGTTTCCGTCACTTCCTGTCGCTGGAGTTCAACGTCTCCATGCGCGACGTGACCGCGTTTGTTCTGGGTGGCCACGGCGACACCATGGTTCCGCTGACCCGCTACTCGACCGTAGCCGGTATCCCGCTCCCCGATCTGGTAGAGATGGGCTGGACCACCGCAGAGAAGCTGGAAGCAATCGTTCAGCGCACCCGTGACGGCGGCGCAGAAATCGTGAAGTACCTGGGCAACGGCTCGGCGTTCTACGCACCTGCGACCTCGGCGATCGAAATGGCCGAAGCCTACCTGAAAGACCAGAAGCGTCTGCTGCCCTGCGCGGCTTACGTTGACGGCGCGTTCGGCCTGAACGGCTTCTACGTTGGCGTTCCCACCATCATCGGCGCCGAAGGCATCGAGAAAGTTGTGGACATCAAGCTGTCGAAAGACGAGCAGGCAATGTTCGACAAGTCGGTCGACGCGGTCAAAGGCCTCGTTGCTGCTTGCAAAGAGATCGAGCCCTCGCTGGCCTAATCGCCGCACCGGTTCCGGATTTCGAAACGCGCGCCCTAACCGGCGCGCGTTTTTCATTTCAGGCGGTCCAGCAGGTCCCCTGCCCGTTCGCGCAGGATCGCATCGAACCCCTCGACCGACAGATCGGGCATATAGCCCAGTTGCGCCGCGATCTGGTTCGCCGGATCAAAGGGCGCGTCCACGAACATATCCCGATCCTCGAGCCGCGCGCGCAAACCGCCATCGGTGACCTTCAGGCGGTTGTGGAACTTCAGCAGCCCACCGGGGCTATGGGACCGTCGCAGCGCCATCAGCACCTGTTCGCGCCGGTGCCCGCCAAGCATCCCCTCCACGACCTCTCGGGGCAGACGGGCATAGCGCAGCACCTTCACCATCCAGTGCAACGGCGTCATCCCGTCAAAGTGCAGCAAAGCCATCTCTGGCACGTAATCGCCGCGGATGCGTTTCTCTTCCTCTTTCGGGGAATGAATGCCGATCCGCCACCCCTGCCGCGTGGGCATCAGGGCTTTGCCCGCGGAATGGCCTGTCAGCCCTTTGGTCAGGAACGGCGTGGAGCGCCAGAATAGGTCCTGATCGTCCTGAAGCTTGCCCAGATAGGGCACACGAAAGCCGCCCTCGAACAAAGAGGTCGGCGGCGTGTCGGTCAGGTAGGTGCGTTCCCACGGCTGGATGCGCAGGAATCGCCCCTCACGGGCGTATTCGCCGATGATCTGGGACACGGGCCGTTCGGGCATCAGGAACTCGTCCGCGTCCAGATGGATCATCCAGTCCGCGCCGGTTTTCCGGTAGGCATCGGTCGCGTTCAAGCCTTGCCTACGGGTCTGCCGCGCATCCCCTGCCCGACCGTCCAAACGGGCCCAATGGGCGGCACCGCACCGAATGACGTTGACACCCGCAACCACTTGCAGTTGATCACCCACAGTGTCCATTGGGTCATCAAGGTACACATGTACCTCAGAAGCACCAAGGGACAGGTGCCACGCCACATTGGCCATAACCAATGGCGCAGGCTCCCTGACGGTCATGACAACCGCCCAACTTATGTTAGCGCCCGACGTCATGCGAATCTTTGTGCAACACCGTTATCGGTTGTGATCACACCCTCAAAACCTGTGATCACAAAATGCAGATTTTTGCCGATTTTCAAGCTGATCACGCAAAAACTCCTTAATCCGGCGATTTCATGAGCGTATAGGTACACCGAATTTCAGCAAGATGGGACAGGTCCATGAACATTCACGAATATCAGGCCAAAGCACTGCTGCGCGAATACGGCGCACCGGTCAGCGACGGCCGCGTCGTGCTCAAGGCCGAAGACGCTAAAACCGCTGCTGGCGAGCTTGACGGCCCCCTCTGGGTTGTAAAGGCGCAAATCCACGCAGGTGGCCGCGGCAAGGGCAAATTCAAAGAAGCCGATGCTGGTGAAAAGGGCGGTGTCCGCCTTGCCAAGTCGGTTGAAGAAGCAGCCGAAGAAGCCAAGAAAATGCTTGGCCGCACTCTGGTAACCCACCAGACCGGTCCCGCTGGCAAGCAGGTCAACCGCATCTACATCGAAGATGGCTCGGACATCAGCCGCGAACTGTACCTCGCGCTGCTCGTTGACCGTCAGACCAGCCGCATCTCGTTCGTTTGCTCGACCGAAGGTGGCATGGACATCGAGGAAGTCGCAGCATCGACCCCCGAAAAGATCCTGTCGTTCTCGGTTGATCCGGCAACCGGCTACCAGCCCTACCACGGCCGCCGCATCGCGTTCTCGCTGGGCCTCGAAGGTGCGCTGGTCAAGCAGTGCGTCAGCCTGATGGGCACTCTCTACAAAGCCTTCGTCGAGAAGGACATGGAGATGCTGGAAATCAACCCGCTGATCGTCATGGACAACGGCAACCTCAAGGTTCTGGACGCCAAAGTCGGCTTTGACGGCAACGCCATCTACCGCCACCCCGAGATCGCCGCTCTGCGCGACGAGACCGAAGAAGATCCCAAAGAACTGGCAGCCTCGAAGTTCGACCTGAACTACATCGCGCTGGACGGCGAGATCGGCTGCATGGTGAACGGTGCGGGTCTGGCGATGGCCACCATGGACATCATCAAACTGTACGGCGCAGAGCCTGCAAACTTCCTCGACGTTGGCGGCGGCGCCACCAAAGAGAAAGTGACCGAAGCCTTCAAGATCATCACCTCGGATCCGAACGTAAAAGGTATCCTCGTGAACATCTTCGGCGGAATTATGCGCTGTGACGTGATCGCAGAAGGCGTAATTGCGGCTGTTAAGGAAGTCGGACTGAAAGTTCCGCTGGTCGTACGCCTCGAAGGCACTAACGTCGAGAAGGGTAAAGAGATCATCAACACCTCTGGTCTCGACGTGATCGCCGCAGACAACCTTAGCGACGGCGCGGAGAAGATCGTTAAAGCAGTGAAAGGTTAAGTATGCGTTTTTTGGTTCTGGTTGGCTGTGTTTTTGTTTCGGCCTGTGTGAATTTCAATGCCCCCGCTCATCCGGTGGGACAAACTCAACAGGACGACTTCATCGGGTATAACGAGGGCGACCGCCCCGCGCCTCTGGCAGGCATACCCGCAGATGCAGCCCCAGGACCAATCGCATCGGGTTCGGACGGCCCTCTTAGCTGCCCCGCAGGTACATTGCTGATCCAAACTACGGACGGCCGAGCCTGCGCACCCGAATAACCACTCACTGAGTGTAGGGTAGAGAGTGAAAAACCAGTCCTGACCGGGCCCCATTCCCGGAACCTTGGTCAGGAAATGGTCGCGCTCTACCCGGCGCCAGATGTAACAAGGGTTCGGAACCATCCGGACCGTTTCGTAGAAAAACTTAGGAGCCAACAACATGGCAGTCCTCATCGACGAAAACACCAAGGTCATCTGTCAGGGCTTTACCGGCTCGCAGGGCACCTTCCACTCGGAACAGGCGATCGCTTACGGCACCAAAATGGTCGGCGGCGTAACCCCCGGCAAAGGCGGCTCGCAGCACCTCGGCCTGCCCGTGTTCAACTCGGTCCACGAAGCCAAGCACGTCACCGAAGCAAACGCGACCGTGATCTACGTTCCCCCGCCGTTCGCAGCGGACTCGATCCTCGAGGCCATCGACGCGGAAATGGAACTGATCGTCTGCATCACCGAAGGTATCCCGGTACTGGACATGATGAAGGTGAAGCGCGCGCTTGAAACCAGCAAATCGCGCCTGATCGGCCCGAACTGCCCCGGCGTCATCACCCCCGATGCATGCAAAATCGGCATTATGCCCGGCCACATCCACAAGCGTGGCTCGGTCGGCGTTGTGTCGCGTTCGGGCACCCTGACCTACGAAGCTGTGAAGCAGACCTCGGACGCGGGCCTCGGCCAGTCTACCGCAGTCGGCATCGGCGGCGACCCGATCAAGGGCACCGAGCACATCGACGTGCTGGAAATGTTCCTGGCAGACCCCGAAACCCAGTCTATCATCATGATCGGTGAAATCGGTGGTTCGGCCGAAGAAGAAGCGGCACAGTTCCTGGCCGACGAAAAGAAAAAAGGCCGTTGGAAGCCCACCGCTGGCTTCATTGCTGGCCGTACCGCTCCTGCTGGCCGCCGCATGGGCCACGCCGGTGCGATCGTCGCAGGCGGCAAAGGTGGCGCAGAAGACAAGATCGAAGCCATGCTGTCGGCTGGCATCGTTGTCGCTGACAGCCCCGCCGGTCTCGGCGAAGCCGTGCTGAAAGCAATCGGCAAATAAGCCCTTGTACCGGACCTGCTGCACATTGCGGGTCCGGCTGAACCCATCAGCCCGCCCGAGGGACGCCTCGGGCGGGTCCAACCTAACTCAGGTGCAGCGATGACCGACCAATCCCCGAACGACCAGTTCCATGCCTCGAGCTTCTTGCAAGGGCACAATGCTGAATACATCGAACAGCTTTACGCCCGTTATGCCACTGACCCGAATTCCGTAGATGAATCCTGGCAGGCTTTCTTTGCGGCCCTCGGTGATGGGGAAGTCGAAGTCAAGAAAGAGGCCCAAGGCGCCTCGTGGGGCCGCACCGACTGGCCGCCGCTGCCCGCAGGCGACAACGTCTGGGCTCTGACCGGCGAATGGCCGGAAGCTGCCAAAGAAGTCAAAGGCGCTGGCGACAAGATCAAAGCCAAAGCCGCCGAAAAGGGCGTAGAGATTTCCGACGAGCAGGTGAAACGCGCTGTTCTCGACTCCGTCCGCGCGCTGATGCTGATCCGCGCCTACCGTATTCGTGGCCACCTGGCTGCCGACCTGGATCCGCTAGGTCTGCACGGCCGTGAGCCCCACCCCGAGCTGGACCCCAAAGCGTACGGCTTCACCGAAGCCGACATGGATCGTCCGATCTTTATCGACAACGTTCTGGGCCTTCAGGTCGCGTCGATGCGCCAGATCGTGGACATCGTCAAACGCACCTATTGCGGCACCTTTGCCCTGCAGTACATGCACATCTCGGATCCCGAGCAGTCCGCATGGCTGAAAGAGCGCATCGAAGGCTACGGCAAGGAAATCACCTTTACCCGTGAAGGCCGCCGCGCGATCCTGAACAAACTGGTCGAGGCCGAAGGCTTCGAAAAGTTCCTGCATGTGAAATACATGGGCACCAAGCGTTTCGGCCTCGACGGTGGCGAAGCGCTGATCCCCGCGATGGAACAGATCATCAAGCGCGGTGGCGCGCTGGGTGTTCGTGACATCGTTATCGGTATGCCTCACCGCGGCCGTCTGTCGGTCCTGGCCAACGTGATGGGCAAACCCTACCACGCGATCTTCAACGAATTCCAAGGCGGCAGCTTCAAGCCCGAGGACGTCGACGGTTCGGGTGACGTGAAGTACCACCTCGGCGCATCGAGCGACCGCGAGTTCGACGGCAACAGCGTTCACCTGTCGCTGACCGCGAACCCCTCGCACCTCGAGGCCGTGAACCCCGTTGTTCTGGGCAAGGTCCGCGCGAAACAGGAACAGCTGGGTGACAAGGCGCGTACTCAGGTTCTGCCGATCCTGCTGCACGGCGACGCGGCCTTCGCAGGTCAGGGCGTTGTGGCGGAATGCTTCGGTCTGTCGGGTCTGGTCGGTCACCGCACCGGCGGCACCATGCACATCGTGGTGAACAACCAGATCGGCTTCACCACCGCGCCGCACTTCTCGCGCTCGTCCCCCTACCCCACCGACATCGCTCTGATGGTCGAGGCGCCGATCTTCCACGTGAACGGCGACGATCCGGAGGCTGTGGTTCACGCGGCCAAGGTTGCGACCGAGTTCCGTCAGAAGTTCCACAAAGACGTTGTTCTGGACATCTTCTGCTACCGCCGCTTCGGTCACAACGAAGGCGACGAGCCGATGTTCACCAACCCGCAGATGTACAAGCAGATCAAGTCGCACAAGACCACTCTGTCCCTGTACACCGAGCGTCTGGTCAAGGACGGCCTGATCCCCGAAGGCGAAATCGAGGATATGAAGGCGCAGTTCCAGGCGCACCTGAACGACGAGTTCGAAACCGGCAAGACCTACAAGCCCAACAAGGCTGACTGGCTGGACGGCCGCTGGTCGCACCTGAACAAGCAGGGCGAAAAGTACCAGCGCGGCAAAACCGCCATCAAGCCCGAGACCATGGCAGAGGTCGGCAAGTCGCTGGTGCACGCACCCGCGTCCGTGGACATCCACAAGACCGTTGCCCGTCAGCTGGACGCCAAGGCGCAGATGTTCGCCACCGGCGAAGGCTTTGACTGGGCCACCGGCGAGGCACTGGCGTTCGGCTCGCTTCTGACCGAGGGCTACCCCGTTCGTCTGGCAGGTCAGGACTCGACCCGTGGTACGTTCTCGCAGCGTCACTCGGCCTTCATCGACCAGACCACCGAAGAGCGTTACTACCCGCTGAACAACATCCGCGAAGGTCAGGCACGCTACGAAGTCATCGACTCGATGCTGTCGGAATACGCGGTTCTGGGCTTTGAATACGGCTACTCGCTGGCAGAACCCAACGCGCTGACCATGTGGGAAGCCCAGTTCGGCGACTTCGCAAACGGCGCTCAGATCATGTTCGACCAGTTCATCTGCTCGGGCGAAAGCAAGTGGCTGCGTATGTCGGGTCTGGTCTGCCTTCTGCCCCACGGCTTCGAAGGTCAGGGCCCCGAGCACAGCTCGGCCCGTCTGGAGCGTTTCCTGCAGATGTGTGGTCAGGACAACTGGATCGTGGCGAACTGCTCGACCCCGGCGAACTACTTCCACATCCTGCGTCGCCAGATGCACCGCAGCTACCGCAAGCCGCTGGTTCTGATGACCCCGAAATCCCTGCTGCGCCACAAGCTCTGCGTCAGCAAGGCCGAGGACTTCACCACTGGTTCCAGCTTCCACCGCGTCCTGTGGGACGATGCGGAACGCGGCAACTCAACCACCCAGCTGGCCGCAGATGCGGATATCAAGCGCGTGGTGATGTGCTCGGGCAAGGTCTACTACGATCTGCTCGAAGAGCGTGACGCACGTGGCATCAACGACGTGTACCTGCTGCGTATCGAACAGTTCTACCCCTTCCCGGCGATCTCGCTGGTCAAGGAACTGGAGCGTTTCCCACACGCAGAGATGATCTGGTGTCAGGAAGAGCCCCAGAACCAGGGCGCCTGGACCTTTATCGAGCCCAACATCGAGTGGGTCTTGCGCCGGATCAAGGCAACGCACGGCCGTCCCCGTTACGTAGGCCGCGCAGCAAGCGCGTCGCCCGCAACGGGTCTGGCATCGCAACACAAAGCACAACAAGCGGCGCTCGTGGACGAGGCGCTGACCATCGAAGGAAAGTAAGCAAATGACTGAAGTCCGCGTTCCCACCCTGGGTGAATCCGTGACCGAGGCAACCGTTGCCACCTGGTTCAAGAAACCTGGCGACCGTGTCGAGGCTGACGAAATGCTGTGCGAACTGGAAACCGACAAGGTCACCGTCGAGGTTCCCGCACCCGCCGCTGGCGTCCTGACCGAGATCGTTGCTGCCGAAGGCGAGACCGTCGGCGTTGACGCTCTGCTGGCCAACATCAGCGCCTCGGGCGAGGCAGCAGCCCCCGCCCCCAAAGCAGCCGCCCCCGCGGCTGCCCCCGCAGCGGCTGCCGCTTCGGTTGACGTCATGGTCCCGACCTTAGGTGAATCCGTGACCGAAGCCACCGTTTCGACCTGGTTCAAAAAGGTCGGCGACACCGTTGCTCAGGACGAGATGCTCTGCGAGCTGGAAACCGATAAAGTATCGGTCGAAGTGCCCGCACCCGCAGCTGGCGTTCTGACCGAGATCCTGTTCGCCGAAGGCACCACCGTCGAAGCTGGCGGCAAGCTGGGTGTCATCGCATCGGGCGAAGGCGCAGCCGCAGCTGCCCCCGCCACAGCACCTGCCGCAGCCGCTCCTGCCGCTGCATCGGGCGCCAAGGATGTCGAGCACGCCCCCGCCGCCAAAAAGGCAATGGCAGAGGCTGGCCTGACCGCTGCTCAGGTTCAGGGCACCGGCCGTGACGGTCGCATCATGAAAGAAGACGTGGCCGCTGCTGCCGCCGCTGTTGCCGCCGCCGCCAAGGCCGCGCCCGCACCGGCCGCTGCACCCCGCGCCCCCGTTGCTGCAGACGACGCATCGCGCGAAGAGCGCGTGAAAATGACCCGTCTGCGTCAGACCATCGCGCGCCGTCTGAAAGACGCGCAGAACAACGCCGCAATGCTGACCACCTATAACGAGGTGGACATGACCGGCGTGATGGAACTGCGCAACGAGTACAAAGACCTCTTCGAGAAGAAACACGGCGTCCGTCTGGGCTTCATGTCCTTCTTCACCAAGGCGTGCTGCCACGCTCTGAAAGAGGTCCCCGAGGTCAACGCCGAGATCGACGGCACCGACATCGTCTACAAGAACTACGTCCACATGGGCATCGCGGCCGGCACCCCCCAGGGTCTGGTTGTGCCTGTCATCCGTGACGCGGACCAGAAGTCCTTTGCCGAGATCGAAAAAGAGATCAACGAAAAGGGCAAGCGCGCACGTGACGGCAAGCTGTCGATGGCCGAAATGCAGGGCGGTTCGTTCACCATTTCGAACGGCGGCGTCTACGGCTCGCTGATGTCCTCGCCGATCCTGAACCCCCCGCAGTCGGGTATCCTCGGCATGCACAAGATCCAGGATCGTCCGATGGTCGTGAACGGTCAGATCGTCATCCGTCCGATGATGTACCTGGCGCTGTCCTATGACCACCGCATCGTTGACGGCAAAGGCGCTGTGACCTTCCTCGTCCGCGTCAAAGAAGCACTCGAAGATCCCCGCCGTCTGCTGATGGATCTGTAATAAATGACGGGCCAGCCCGCGAAGCGGCAGAAGACGTTCTCCGGAATGTTGACGCCGACACTAAATAACTTCGCGGGCTGGCTCTTTCTTTACCTCGTATCTTTCTTTTTCTACGCCAGCTTCGGCTTCCAGCTATCGACTGCACTGCAAGACCCGCACGGCAAGGCCGGCCTTCTTGCTTTGGCGGCAGCGATAGTCACCTACACAGGCTGGATACCGCTGGTAATCATTCTGGTTCGCGCCCTGATGGGGCAGGAAAACACTGAAACGCCTCATGGTGAATGAGATGACGACCGAACTCACAGTCCTCACCCTCGCCGCCCTGCTACAGGTCGTCCAGTTCGTCCTGATGTCCGTTCCTGCGAACCTCGAACTCGGCCCCGGCAAAACGATGGGACCCCGCGATCCGGAGCGCCTTGGCAAACCGTTGATCGAACAGGTCTCCCCCCGCACCGGCCGCCTGTTCCGCGCCCTTAATAACCACTTCGAGGGTCTGATCCTCTTTTCCATCGCCTGCGTCGTGATCACCCTGTCGGGCCAATCGACCGCCCTGACCGGCGCCTGCGCGTGGATCTACCTTGTGGCCCGCATCCTCTATGTGCCCGCCTATGCCTTCGGGCTTGTGCCGTGGCGCTCGGTGATCTGGGCTGTCGGCTTCATCGCCACCACCATCATGCTGGTCTCGGCCCTCGTCTAGACCCGCCCCGCCAACACCGCCAAGGCCTCTTCATCTTGGCAAAAATACCCCGGGGGCCCGGGGGCAGCGCCCCCGGCCTCGACCACCAGAAAGGAACTTCGAAAATGGCATCCTACGACGTCATCGTGATCGGCGCCGGACCCGGCGGCTATGTTTCGGCCATCCGCGCCGCACAGCTCGGCCTGAAAACCGCCTGTGTCGAGGGTCGTGAAACCCTCGGCGGCACCTGCCTGAACGTGGGCTGCATCCCCTCCAAGGCGCTGCTGCACGCCACCCACCAGCTGCACGAAGCAGAGCACAACTTTGCGGCCATGGGCCTCAAGGGCAAAACCCCGACCGTCGATTGGGACCAGATGCAGTCCTACAAGGGCGACGTGATCGGCCAGAACACCAAGGGCATCGAGTTCCTGTTCAAGAAGAACAAGGTTGACTGGCTCAAGGGTTGGGCCTCGATCCCCGAAGCTGGCAAAGTCAAAGTCGGCGACGAAGTCTATGAAGCCAAGAACATCATCATCGCGTCCGGCTCGGCTGTGGCCACCCTGCCCGGCATCGAGATCGACGAAGAGATCGTCGTGTCCTCGACCGGCGCGCTGTCGCTGCCCAAGATCCCCAAGAAGATGGTTGTGATCGGCGCAGGCGTCATCGGTCTGGAACTGGGCTCGGTCTACAAGCGTCTGGGTGCCGAAGTGACCGTCGTGGAATACATGGACGGCATCACCCCCGGTCAGGACCTCGAGGTTGCGCGCACCTTCCAGAAACTGCTGGCAAAACAGGGCCTGAACTTTGTTCTGGGTGCCGCCGTTCAAGGCGTCGAAAAGGCCAAGAACAAAGCCAAAGTCACCTACAAGCTCAAGAAAGACGACAGCGAGCATACCCTCGATGCGGACGTCGTTCTGGTGGCCACCGGCCGCAAGCCCTTCACCGACGGTCTGGGCCTTGCCGAACTGGGTGTCGAGATGACCGAACGCGGCCAGATCAAGACCAACGCCCACTGGCAGACCAACGTGCCCGGCATCTACGCGATCGGTGACGTGATCACCGGCCCGATGCTGGCCCACAAAGCCGAAGACGAAGGCATGGCCGCCGCCGAAGTGATCGCGGGCAAGCATGGCCACGTGAACTATGGCGTCATCCCCGGCGTGATCTACACCCACCCCGAGGTTGGCAGCGTTGGCGCCACCGAAGAGCAGCTCAAGGCCGAAGGTCGCGCCTACAAGGTTGGCAAGTTCAGCTTCATGGGCAACGGCCGCGCCAAGGCGAACTTTGCCGCTGACGGCTTTGTCAAACTGCTGGCCGACAAAGAAACCGACCGCATTCTGGGCTGCCACATCATCGGCCCGATGGCGGGCGACCTGATCCACGAGATCTGCGTTGCGATGGAATTCGGCGCTTCGGCCGAGGATATCGCCCTGACCTGCCACGCGCACCCGACCTATTCGGAAGCGGTTCGCGAAGCGGCTCTGGCCTGCGGCGACGGCGCAATCCACGCCTGATCCCTGCGATCAAAGACCTTCGGAAAACCCCTGCCCTGCGCGGGGGTTTTTCATTTTCGGCCTCCTAAGCGGGCCCCTGTCAATTATCTGACTCTTGTCAGATATATTTATCTGACCTAAGTCAGACAAATGACCCATGATCCCATCTCCCGATTCCGCCGCTTTGCCCGCTCTGTCACGACCGAGGTCGGCGCACTGGACGAATCCTTTCTTGGCCGCGGCCGGTCCCTTGGGGCGGCGCGCGTGCTCAATGCCATTGGCCATGGTCGCACCGACGTGGCCGAGGTGCGCCAGTACCTGAACCTTGATTCCGGCCTGCTCAGCCGCCTGCTGCGCCAGTTGGAATCCGAGGGGCTGATCACCCTGTCCCCCCACCCCACCGACGCCCGCGCCCGCATCGCCGCGCTGACACCGCTCGGCCAGTCGGAATTCGACGCCTACGAGGGGATCAGCAACACCCGCGCCAGCGAATTGTTCGCCCGCCATCCCCGCCCCGAGGCGCTGCTGGCCGCCATGGACCTGATCGCCAGCGCCCTAGGCCAAGACCGCATCACGATCGAGGAACGCGATCCCCGCGACCCCCAATCCCTGTTTTGCCTGAACGAATACTACGCCGAACTGGGACGGCGCTTCAAAACCGGCTTTGACGTGAACCTGTCCTGCGATCCCCAAGCCACCGACATGATCCCCCCGCGCGGGGCGTTTCTGGTGGCGATGTCTGACGGGATGCCCATCGGCTGCGTCGGCGTCAAAGGGCACGGCGGCGACACCGCCGAGATCAAGCGCCTGTGGATTGCCCCCTCGGCCCGCGGCCTTGGGCTGTCGAAACGTCTGATGACCGCCGCCGAAACCCGCGCCCGAGAGCTGGGGATCAGCACCCTGCGGCTGGACACCAACAGCGCCCTACCCGAGGCCGTGCGCCTCTATCAGACCAGCGGTTGGACCGAAATCGACCGTTTCAATGATGACCCCTATCCCGACCATTTCTTTGAAAAGCGGATATGAAAAAACCGGATGGGGGAGGATCAGCCCCATCCGGCCAAGTTGGAACACAAGCAAGCTTGTGAGCGGTGCGACCGACCCACCGGGTCTAGTGGGTCAGACAAGAGGTTTAACGAAAGGTGAAAACTCTTCCGTCGCTGCAACCGCGAAAAATCCGAAAAAAGTTAGCCCTCGCTCCGGACGAAGCCAGCCTCGGCCATCAGTTCGTCCGAGCGGGTTTCGACCATGTCCTTGAGCACAGTCATCATGCTGTCGATGCTGGCCCCCGGCGGAATGGGATCAAGGAACTCGACCACCGCCAGACCGGGCTTGCGATAGATGCCCGTGCGCGGCCAGAAGACGCCCACATTGGTCGCCGCCGGCACACAAGGCTGGCCGGTTTCGCGGTACAGAACCCCCGTCCCCACCTTGTAGGGCGCGTCCACACCGGGCGCGACGCGGGTACCTTGGGGGTAAATCACCAGCTGGCCACCGGGCATGACCCCGTGTTTGACGTCCTTGACCATCTTGCGCATGGCCTCGGCGCGCTTGCCCCGCTCGACGGCGACACAGCCGATACGGCTGGCGTACCAGCCCAGAACCGGCGTGTAGCGCAGCGAATGCTTCATGATGTACTTGGGCTGAGGCAGCACGCTCGCAATCATGATGATGTCCAGAAAGCTCTGGTGCTTGGAGGCCACGATGACCTCGCCGGTGGGAATTTGGCCGCGGATTTCGGTCTTTAGCCCGATCATCCAGCCCGCCGTCCACCGCACCCAGCGGCAATACCCATGAATGCCGCCATAGGCGCCTTTGCGGTCAACCAGAGCCCAAGGCAAGTAGATCAGCCCGATCACCGGCAGCATGATGTACATCTGGATGACGAACAGGATGGACCGGATCCACTGGAATGCCTTAGCCATTTACCGCAACCCCCTCAATGTGCGCATTGCGGCCCCGCGGGTCGCAAAGAAGGCCACGACAGCCCCCATCGGGGGGATAATCAGCGGCCACAGCCATTGCCACCCCTGAAATCCCAGACCGGTCAGAAAACCGCCTTCGGCTTGGGCGCCGGGCAACAGGAACACCGCGCCCATCCCGATCACAGTGCCAATCACCCCGCCAATCAGCGCCCGCAGGGTAAACCGCCGGACAAAGGCGCTGGCGATGTAGCTGTCGGTCGCCCCGACCAGCCGCAGCACGCGGATCACCTGCCCGTTCGCCGCCAAAGCCGCCGTCGCCGCCAGCGTAATGATCGCCGCCATCGTCCCGCCAATCAGCAGCAAAGACAGCGTCCCCAGCCGCCGCAAGCTATAGGCCGCGCGGATCAAGGGTTTGCGCCACTGGGAATGGTCGTCCAGCGTGGCCCCCGGCACCTCGGCCTGAAGACGCAGGCGCAGGCCGTTCACGTCATAGCCGTCCCCCTCTTCGATCACCTCGATCAGCTGGGGGACAGGCAGCGCGGACAGCAGCACCCCGTTGCCGAACCACGGCTCCAGCAGGGCTTGTTCCTCTTCGGGGGTCAGCGCGCGGGCGCTCTTGATGCCGGGTGTGGTGGACAAAACGCGCAGGGCGGCCTCGGTCTGGGCCGCCTCTTGGGCTGCGGGCGCCGAGATGCGGATGGTCGAGGACCGCGCCAATTCGTCACCCCATCTTACCGCCAAGCGCCCTGTGGCCATCGACAGCGCCATCGCGAACACCGCCAGAAAGGCCATCGCCGCCGCAGAAAACAGCGTCAGCCGCACCGTATGACCGGTCGGAGGCACCACGCGATCGGCCTGCGTATCTGCCTCGAGAATCGACATCACGTATTGAATCGGGTTCATAGATCGGCTCCCGCAAACTGCAGTTTACGGTTCGCGATGCGCAGCACCCGCGCCTGAACCTGTGACTTGGCCGCACGGATCAGCGCCAGATCGTGGGTCGCAATCAGCACGGTTTTGCCCAGACGGTTCAGCTCGATCAGCAGGGTCAGCAGGCGCTGGGACATCTCCCAATCCACGTTGCCCGTGGGCTCGTCCGCCAGAATAACATCCGGCGACATGATGATCGCCCGCGCTAGCGCGGCCCGCTGCCGTTCCCCGCCCGACAATTCCGGCGGCAGCGCGCGGGCGCGCTTGGCCAGGCCAACCCATTGAATTAGCTCGCGCAAATGGGCCTCTTCGACGCCACCCTGTTCTGACACCGTCAGCGGCAGCGCGATATTTTCATACAGCGGCAGGTGATCCAGAAACTGGCAATCCTGATGCACCACGCCAATCCGGCGGCGCATAATGGCCAGATCATCGCGGCTCAGGTCGCGCACATCGTTCCCGAACAGGCGCACCGCCCCCGCTGTGGCGGTCAGATCCCCGTAGCACAGGCGCAAAAAAGTGGTCTTTCCCGACCCCGACGGCCCCGTCAAAAAATGGAACGCGCCCGGCTGCAACTGCAACGAGACGCCGCTCAGCAGCTCGCCCCCGCCATAGCTGTAAGCCATGTTGTCCAGCTCGATCACCGTTTGCCCCTCGTTTTATCAGCTTTCTATGCTTTTTGCCGTAAGCTGTAGAGTGTTGCAATGCACGGCAATCATTGACTTTGCCTTCGTTTCGACAAGGATTACAACGAACTGGAAATGATAACTCACCTATGGCGCGATTTGCTGCCGGAACGAGGAACAGATGCGGCTAACCTGTCCGAACTGCGACGCCCAATACGAAGTCCCGGATAACGTGATTCCGGACGACGGACGTGACGTGCAATGTTCGAACTGCGCCCACACCTGGTTCCAGATGCCCGCCGACTGGCAGGCCGACGACTCTATCCCTGCGGACGACGAAATCCCGCTCGACATGGCCGATTTCGCCGAAGAACCCGAAGATTCCCCCGAGGATGACACCGAAGTCGATGAAAACGACCTCTCCCCCGAGGAGTTTCTGGATCGGCTGGAGCAGGAAGAAACCACCGAAATCGACGTCCCCATGGACGCTGCGATGGGTGCCACCGCCGCCGGTGGCCTGCCCCGCCGCGAACTGGACCCCATGGTCCGCGAGGTTCTGCGCCAAGAGGCCGAGTACGAGGCAGAGCGCCGCGCCCGCGCCGATGCTGGTCTGGAAAGCCAGCCGGAACTGGGCCTCGATCAGCCCGTCCGCAAGCGCATCATCCCCGCCGACATCCCCTCTTTGCGCGAAAAAGAGGCGAAAGAGGCCGCAATGGTTGCCGAAGCCGCCGATGCGAACCCCGAGCCAGAGCATAAATCCCGCCGCGATCTGCTGCCCGACGTCGAGGATATCAACTCGACCCTGCGCAAACGCGAGGTCCGCTCGGTCCGCACCCCCGGTGAGCTGATGGAAGACCCCGAAGAGGTTGCCCAACGCGGCTTCCGCTCGGGTTTCTTCCTGTCGCTGATTTTCGCGCTGCTGTTCGCGATGTTCTACGTCAAGGCAGACGCCCTGTCGCAGTCCCTGCCCTCGGCCGCGCCTGCGCTGGCCAGCTATGTCGAATCAGTTGATTCGGTCCGCGTGTGGCTCGACACCAAGGTGCGCGGCGCCGCAGGCTGGCTCGACGGCTTCAGTTCCGAAGCCAAAGAGGGCTGAGGGCCGGCTTAGAACCGGTCCAGCAATCTGTTCAGATAATCCCGCTCTTCTTCCGGTCGGTCCGTTTCTGCGGACCGGCGACGGATTTCCTCGGTCAGCTCTTCGGCGCGGCGGTACACGTCCTCGCCCTGCAGCAGGTTGTCCTCGGTGCCCATGGGGGCGCCGTTGCCCTCGCGCCGCCCCAAGGGATCCTGACGCCCTTCGCCGGTGGGTTTGCCCTGCCCCTGCTGGCCGCCAGCCTCTTGCTGACCCTGCTGCTGGTCGCCCTGGAGCGCCTCGCTCAGGCTGCGCATCCCTTCGCGCATCCGCTCGATCGCTTCGGACTGGCGGTCGATCGCCTCACCCAGATTTTCGTCGCGCAGGGCCTCCTCGGCCTGATCCATCGCGCGTCCTGCATCGTCCAGACTACGGCGCGCAGAATCGCCCTCTTCGGTGCCCGCACCGGGCAGGCCGCGCCGCTGGCGATCCAGTTCTTGGCGCAAGGATTTCTGCCGTTTGGCCAGCTCGTCGGCCAGATCGCTCTGCCCCTGCTGCCCTTCGTCGCCCTGCTGGCGGTTCAATTCGTTGAACGCCTCGTCCGACAGTTCCTGCTGGTCGCGCAGCGTATCCCCCAGCTGATCCAAGGCCTGCTGCCCCTGACCGCCCTGCCCTTTCTGGACAGCCATATTCTCCATCAGTTGCATCAACTGGTCCAAGAGCTGCTGCGCCTCGGCCATGCGGCCTTCGTTCATCAGCTGCTGGATGCGGTCCATCATCTCGGCCAGATCGTTCTGGCTCAGCTCCATCTGGTTGGCGTTCGACTGCGCGTCGTCGTCGGTTTCCTCGCCCCCGCGTTCGGCCAGTTCCTTCATGAAATCGCGGGTCGCGTCGCGCAATTCCTGCATCAACTGCTCGATCTCTTCGGGGCTGGCGCCGTTGCGCATCGCCTCGCTCAGCCGTTCCTGAGCCTGCCGCATCCGCTCGCGGGCATCCTCCAGATCGCCATCTTCCAATTCCAGAGCGTACGCCCACAGGTCCTCGGCCAACCCGTCGCGGGTCGCGTCGTCCATCGTGGGGCCACCCTCATCCAGCCGCGCTAGAATGCCCTTCAGCGTCTCGTACCGCGTCATGTCGCGGAACAGATCCTCGGGCTGCCAGGTCACGGCCTTCATCAACTGGCTGATCTGCCCCGCATTGGCGCGGTTCCACAGCAGATCACGCCGCGCCTCGATCACCGCGCGAGCCACCGGATCAAAGAACCGCCGCCCCGGCAGCGTAAACGCCAGAATATCGGAATGCCCCTGCTGTCCGGTCGCGTCCTGCACCGTCAGCACCACCTGCACCGGCAGATTGGCCCACGGATGCTTGGAAAAATCCTCGCGCAGCACCTCGCGGAAGGCCTGACGGTTCCCCGAATAGCTCAGCGGCAAGTCCAGACGCACCGGATCGCGCGGCTCGGGGTCGATCGTCAGGCCATAGCGCCGGTCTACCGCCGCCAGATCCAGCCGCACTTCGGCCCCGCCCGTTTCCACGCCATAGTCATCCTCGGCCCAGAACGGCAGCGACATCTCGCCCTCGGGGGTGACCTCCAACTCCCCGTCCTGCGAGACGGTCGGCGGCGCGTCGGGGCGCAAGGCCACCTGCCACACACGGCCATTCTCGCCGGTAATCTCAAGCGTTCCCGACTGGGTCACCGCCATCTCGCGGGTCTGAACGGGGGTGTCTACCGCCGTCAAAACCTGCTCGGGCGCCTGCCCGCTAACAGTTTCCTCGATCCCCGCGCCGGTACCGTACAGGCGCACGGTCACGCGGCTGCCCTGCATCAGCTCCAGCTTGCCCGAAGGAATATCGTTCAAATAGATCGCCGGACGGCGGGTATGCGCGGGCGGTTCGACCCACCCTTCCCAACTGGGCCCGGCGGCCTGCGCCGCACCGGTGCCCGCAGGGTCCGTCAGCGCACCCATCTGGCCAAAGGACCCGAACAAGAGCCCCATCGCCACTGCCACCAAGGCCACATAGCGCAGCGCATAAGGGTCGCGCTTGCGCTGGCTCAGCTCGGGCGGCACGGCGCGGGCACCTTGCACCCGCTCGGCCATCCGCTCCAGGTGCGCCTGCCACAGGGCCTCGGACGCCGGATCTCCGCGCCCAATGGCGGGACGGTCCCGCAGCGCTGCGATCGGGCGGCCCGCCAAAGTCGCATCCAGCCGCCGCAGCGCATCCTCGCGCACCGGCCGGCGAAACCGCCGCAGACCCAGCACCAGAAACACCGCCACAGTCGCCAGCACCACGCCAGCAACCCCGACCTGCCACCAGAACGGCAACGCCCCCATGACGCCAAACATCATCAGGCCCGCGAATGCGAACAGCACCGACCAGACGGGCCAGAAGGCATGCGTCAAACGCTCTGCCCACAGGCCGGCCCAAGTCAGTGCCAACGGTTTGCGGATTGCTTTGGGTAGCTGGTCTTGAGCCGCCATACACCTCGCCCGGAGTTCCTCACTCCGGGCAGGATGCCTCAGAGCCACTCGGGGATGCTATCGCGATTTATGATTTCGTCAAACGTCGGGCGCTGACGAATGACAGCGAATTGATCACCTTTCACCAGAACCTCGGGGACGAGGGGACGGGTGTTGTATTCGCTGGACATGACTGCGCCATACGCCCCTGCACTGCGGAAGGCGATCAGATCGCCCTCGGACAGCTTGGGCATCATACGGCCCTTGGCAAAGGTATCGCCCGATTCGCACACCGGCCCCACGATGTCATAGGGCTGCTGCTCGGCGCCCGCTTCGGGCTCGGTCACGGCGATAATGTCGTGGTGGGCGCTGTACATGGCGGGGCGCACCAGATCGTTCATGGCCGCATCGACGATCATGAATTCACGGCCTTCGCCCTCTTTCAGATAGATGATCCGGCTGGCCAGAATGCCCGCGTTGCCCGCGATCAGACGACCCGGCTCGATCTCGATCTCGCAGCCCAGATGACCCAGTTCCTCTTTGATCATCGCGCCGTATTCCATCGGCAGCGGCGGGTTCTCGTTCCCGCGCTGATAAGGAATGCCCAGACCGCCGCCCAAATCCAGACGGGTGATCTCGTGACCGTCCTCGCGCAGCGCCTCGGTCAGCTCGGCCACCTTGCGATACGCCAGACGGAAGGGCTCCAGATCCACCAACTGGCTGCCGATATGCACGTCGATGCCCACAACCTTCAGCCCCTTCAGCGCGGCGGCTTCGGCGTAAACCGCACGGGCCTTGGCGATCGGAATCCCGAATTTGTTCTCGGATTTGCCGGTGGCGATCTTTTCGTGGGTCTTCGCGTCCACATCGGGGTTCACGCGCACAGTAATCGGCGCCACAACCCCCAAGGACTGCGCCACACGGTCAATCGCGCGCATCTCGGGCTCGGATTCCACGTTGAACTGGCGAATGCCGCCGGTCAGCGCGGCGCGGATTTCCTCATCGGTCTTGCCCACGCCGGAAAACACGATGCGATCACCGGGCACACCCGCCGCCTTGGCGCGCGCATATTCACCGCCCGACACCACGTCCATGCCCGCGCCCAACGCCGCCAAAGTCTTCAGGATCGCCTGATTGCTCGCCGCCTTCATCGCGTAGCACACCAGATGAGGGGTCCCCTCCAGCGCCTCGTCGAACAGCTTGAAGTGACGCTCCAGCGTCGCGGTCGAGTAGATATAGACCGGCGAGCCAACGGTCGCGACGATCTCGGAAACCGGCACATCCTCGGCAAACAGTGCGCCTTCGCGGTACAGGAAATGATCCATGGGCCAGCCTCCTTTGCGGCAATACGTTGCGCCGCCTTTTAGGGGCTGGCACCGCGCACTGCAATCGCGCCCGCGTCAAATCCGCTTAAAAGGCGTCACACATTGGCCCGATGGCCGGTCCGCTCCTGATACTCGCGCCAATCGGCCAGCAATTTGTCCCGCCGCGTCGGATAGCGCGCATCCAGAACGTCGATCGCCTCGATCTGGTCCAGTGTGAAATGGCGAAAGCCCTCTCGCAATTCGCACCACGCAACCAGCACCCGCACCTCGTCCGCATGGGCAATCACCAAAGGCCACACAATGCGCGAGGTCACCTCGCCCTTCAGCCCCCGATACCGCATCCGGACCTTGGCCCGCGTGCGCAGCGCCTGGCGCATCATCCGCCCGTCATAGGTCGGCAGCTTGGCCACCGCCTGACGTTCGCTTTCTAAAATAACAGGGCGCAATTCCTCTGGCAGATGCCGCGCCAGCTTGGCGACCACCATCCGCGCCGCCGTCGCAACCGTCGGGTCCCCCCGTTCGACCGCCCAGACCGCGCCCATCAGCGCCGCTTCCATCTCGTCCAATGTCAGCGTCAGGGTAAACGCCTCGCGCGCCTGCTCCAGCAGATAGCCCCGCTCGGCATCCCCGTGCACGGGGATTTTCCGGCGCACCAGAACGCGAATATCCTCGGCCAGCAAAGGCTCCGGCGCACCGACCACCCGCGCCAGATCCTCGGCCGCGATGGGCGCGCTCTGGCTTTGCAGAACCTTCATGATGCGGATCAGGCGGTCTTTCTGGTGCATGTGCTCCCCCAATTGCGGAATGGTTGCACGGAGCCCATGGAAAACAAACGCCTCCATTCGACCATCCCGAAACGACCGAGCGGATACCCTCCCCCATAGAAAAAGCGGGCCCCGCTATCGCGCGCCCGCTTCCTCTTTCTTGGTAAAAATACCCCGTCGCGGCCCGATCAATCGATCGGTCGGCACCGGAAATAGAGATACAGCGGCAACCCGCAGCTGACCCCGATGCAGAAGGTCGCCGGAATAGCAATCAGCGCCATCCAGTTCCGCCGCACCCAAACCTCGGCCAGAATCCAGACGGTCAGCGTGATGGCCGAAATCGTCAGATCCCACACCAAGCCACTCGACGCCGCATTGGCGTGCCACGCGTCGATCATCGGCCCCAGCGCGACCCCGTTTTCCCAGAACCACGTCAGGAAATAGGCCATGGGGTGCACCGCCCCCCACGCTGCCAAAGCCAGATAAACGACGCGCAGGGGCGTCATCCCTTGATGCCCATCTCGGCCGAGCCGGACAGAGACACGCCGAACACCGGATCACCCTTTTGCGGGCGCTCGGGTGTGCCATCAGCCCCGCAGGCTGCCAGCATCGCCATCAAAGCCAGTGCGGCTACGGTTTTCATCCCAGAACCTCTTTCCAACGCGCCACCTGCGCGCGGACCTGTTCCGGCGCGGTGCCCCCATAGGACATGCGCGACGCGACCGAGTTGTCCACCCCGAGCACACCGAAAACCTCTTCGGTGATGGCGTCGTGAACGGATTTCATATCCTCGAGAGTCAGGTCGGGCAGATCGCAACCCTTCTCTTCCGCCAGCGCCACCAGCGAACCCGTCACGTGGTGCGCGTCGCGGAACGGCATATCCAGCACGCGCACCAGCCAGTCCGCCAGATCGGTCGCGGTCGAGAACCCGCTGCCCGCTGCCGCCGCCAGTTGGGGACGGTTCGCGCTCATGTCCTTAACCATGCCTTCCATCGCGGCCAGCGCCAGCATCAGGTTATCGGCGGCGTCAAAGACCTGTTCTTTGTCTTCTTGCATGTCCTTGGAATAGGCTAGCGGCAGACCCTTCATCACCATCATCAGCGCGACGTTGGCACCGAAAATCCGGCCAATCTTGGCGCGGATCAGTTCCGCGGCATCGGGGTTCTTCTTCTGCGGCATGATCGACGAACCGGTCGAGAAACGGTCCGACAGGGTCACAAACCGGAACTGGGCCGAGGACCAGATCACCAGTTCTTCGGCAAAGCGGCTCAGGTGCATCGCGCAGATGCTGGCCGCGCCCAGAAACTCCAGCGCAAAGTCACGCGCCGAAACCGCGTCCAAGGAGTTCGCCATCGGGCGGTCAAAGCCCAGCGCCTCAGCGGTCATATGACGGTTGATGGGAAAGGACGTCCCCGCCAGCGCCGCAGCGCCCAAGGGGCTTTCGTTCATACGAACGCGCGCGTCTTTGAAGCGGCTCAGGTCGCGGCTGAACATCTCGACATAGGCCATCATGTGGTGTCCCCACGTCACCGGCTGCGCGGTCTGCAGGTGGGTGAAACCGGGCATCACCCAGTCCGCGCCCGCCTCGGCCTGCACCAAAAGCGCACGGATCAGCGCCTCGACTCCGCCGATCGCGGCGTCGATCTGGTCACGCACCCACAGACGGAAATCGGTCGCCACCTGATCGTTGCGCGAGCGCGCGGTGTGCAGACGACCTGCAGGCTCACCTACGATTTCCTTCAGGCGGGACTCCACATTCATGTGAATATCCTCGAGCGCGGTCGAAAACTGGAAAGAACCGCTTTCGATCTCTGACAACACCGTGAGCAGGCCTTCACGAATGGCCTCTGCATCGCTATCCCTCAGGATGCCCTGAGCAGCCAACATGGCCGCATGGGCCCGAGAGCCTGCGATGTCTTGTGCGGCCAACCGCTTGTCGAACCCGATCGAGGCATTAATTGCCTCCATGATCGCGTCCGGTCCAGCGGCGAAGCGGCCGCCCCACATTGCGTTCGAGGAAGAGTCTGACATGTCGTGCCCCCGGAGGTCTTGATGCGCCTTGTAAAGTCCCTGTTGCTCTATACTGCCATGTGTCTGGTTGCAAATGGCCCTGCGTTTGCCGCCGATACCGCTGCGCTCGGGGCCTTGCGGGACGGCGACATGAAGAAACTGTCGTTCCACGCCGATCCCCAGCCGGTCTCGGCGCTAGAGTTCAGCGGCCCCGACGGCGCGGGAAAGCTGTCCGATTTCAAGGGCCAGATCGTTCTGGTGAACTTCTGGGCCACCTGGTGCGCCCCCTGCCGCAAGGAAATGCCGATGCTGTCGGCGCTGCAGTCCGAGCTTGGCGGGGACGATTTCCGCGTTGTGACACTGGCCACCGGACGCAACGCGCCCGAGGGAATCGCCAAATTCTTTGACGAGATCGGGGTCGAGAACCTGCCCCACTATATGGACCACCGCCAAGCCATCGCCCGCGAGATGGGCGTGCTGGGCCTGCCAGTGACCGTGATCCTGAACCGCGAAGGTCAGGAAATCGGGCGCCTGATGGGCGACGCGGACTGGTCCAGCGACAGCGCCAAAGCGATCCTGACCGCGCTGATCAACGATCAGGTCTGACCGCCCAGTCGCACCCGTCCACGTGGTCATCGACCATGCCGACCGCCTGCATAAACGCATAAACGGTGGTCGGCCCCACAAAGCGGAAGCCCCGCTTTTTCAACGCCTTGGACAGGCGCTCGGACACGTCGGTCTGCGCGGGCACGTCCGACAGCGCAGCGCGGCAAGGCTTCAGCGGCTCTCCGTCCACAAATGACCAGATCCAGTCCGAGAACCCCTCGTCCTCCTCGACCTTGATCCAAGCCTTGGCGTTGCCGATCGTCGCCTCGATCTTGCCCTTGTGCCGGACGATCCCCGCATCGCCCAGCAGCCGCGTCACATCATCCGCCCCCCACTGCGCGATCACATAGGGATCGAACCCCGCAAAGGCCGCGCGAAACCCCTCGCGCTTTTTCAGGATGGTCAGCCAGTTCAGCCCCGCCTGAAACCCCTCAAGACACAGGCATTCGAACAGCGCGCGCCCGTCCCGCTCTGGCATGCCCCATTCATCGTCATGATAGGCCTGATACAGCGCATCCTCTGTCACCCAACCGCATCGTTTCGTCATAAGCCGACTCCTAATCGCACGGATGTGAACAAACCATAAACACGCATCCGCGCCAAGGCAGGAATTCTGTCGAATTCGCGCGTTTACAAATCGTTAGGGGGTGATCGGCCAGCCTGCCTTCGTGGTGGGAGTACTGGAATGCTTGAAAGACATAAGGAACGACAAAGAAAGAATCGCCTGAACCCCTTGGATACAGCGATTCGCAGCCGGGATACGGATGTGTTGGCGATGGTCGACCGTGCCCTCCGGCACAAAGAGGTCATGCTGGCCTATCAGCCTGTGGTTGTGACCACGGACACCAAACGGGTTGCCTTCTACGAGGGGCTGATCCGGGTGCTGGATGAAACCGGACGGGTCATACCCGCGCGGGACTTTATGCCCACGGTAGAGAAGACAGAGATGGGCCAAACCATCGACCGCATCGCGCTGGAGTTCGGCCTGAGGGAACTGTCGCGGCACCCCGCGCTGCGGCTGGCAATCAACCTGACCGCGAAGTCCCTGCACGATCCCAAATGGCAGCGCGTCCTGCGCCACGGGCTGTCGCGGGACGACACGATCGGAGAGCGTCTGATCCTGGAAATCACCGAGCATTCGGTCATGGAAAAACCGGACCAAGTGCTGGACATCATGGACGAAATCCAGTTGCGAGGGGTATCTTTCGCGCTGGATGATTTCGGGGCCGGACAGACCGCGATAAGGTATTTTAAAGACTTCGCTTTCGACATCCTGAAGATCGACGGAAGCCTGATCAGGGGCATCGACAGATCGCCCGATAATCAGGCAATCGTCGGCGCGCTTCTGTCGATCGGGCGGCACTTCGATATGTTCACCATCGCGGAACACGTTGAAACACAAGCCCAAGCGGACTGTTTGGCCTCCCTCGGGGTCGATTGCCTCCAAGGCTATTTTTTCGGCGCTCCCAGTATCCGGCCCCATTGGCACGAAAGTCGCACTAGGAAACGTTCCGCCTAGCGCTAACAGATACCAACGAACTGTTGTCGCACCGCAGAAACCTGCTACCAATAACCCGTCGGTGGAGGGAGGACGAGGCCGGCATTACTGGCCTCGACGGCCCTCTGCCCCGAATTTGGTAGAGGACACCGCATATGACGAACGTAGTTATCGTATCCGCCGCGCGCACCGCTGTTGGCAGCTTCCTTGGATCTTTCGCAAACACGCCTGCCCATGTTCTGGGTGCTCACGTCCTGCAGGCGCTGGTTGAGCGCGCCGGCATCGAAAAGGGCGAAGTGTCGGAGACGATTCTGGGTCAGGTGCTGACCGCCGGTCAGGGCCAGAACCCTGCCCGTCAGGCGCACATCAACGCTGGCCTGCCGATCGAATCGGCGGCTTGGAGCATCAACCAGGTATGTGGTTCGGGCCTGCGCGCTGTCGCTCTGGGCGCACAGCACATCATGCTGGGTGACGCGGCCATCGTTGCTGCGGGCGGTCAGGAAAACATGTCGATGTCTCCCCACTGCGCATCGCTGCGTCAGGGCCAGAAAATGGGCGACATGCAGTATATCGACACCATGATCAAAGACGGCCTGTGGGACGCATTCAACGGCTACCACATGGGTCAGACCGCCGAGAACGTTGCCAACCAGTGGGGCATCTCGCGCGAAATGCAGGACGAATTCGCCGTCGCCTCGCAGAACAAAGCCGAAGCCGCCCAGAAGGCTGGCAAATTCGCTGACGAAATCACCCCGTTCACCATCTCGACCCGCAAGGGCGACATCATCGTGGACGCGGACGAATACATCCGTCACGGCGCAACCATCGAAGCCATGCAGAAACTGCGCCCCGCCTTCACCAAAGACGGCTCGGTCACCGCAGCAAACGCATCGGGCCTGAACGACGGCGCGGCCGGCGTTCTGCTGATGACCGCCGATGAGGCAGAGCGCCGCGGCCTCGAGCCGCTGGCACGCATCGCGTCCTACGCGACTGCCGGTCTGGACCCCTCGATCATGGGCACCGGCCCGATCCCCGCAAGCCGCAAGGCACTGGAAAAGGCCGGCTGGAAGGCCGAGGACCTGGATCTGGTCGAAGCAAACGAAGCGTTCGCCGCTCAGGCTTGCGCCGTGAACAAAGACATGGGCTGGAACCCCGACGTGGTGAACGTGAACGGCGGCGCAATCGCCATCGGTCACCCCATCGGCGCGTCCGGTGCCCGTATCCTGAACACCTTGCTGTTCGAAATGAAGCGTCGCGACGCCAAGAAGGGCCTTGCGACTTTGTGTATAGGTGGCGGCATGGGTGTTGCCATGTGCTTCGAACGGCCGTAAGACAGATGGGCGCGCAAGAAAATTGCGCGCCCTAACCACATTAGGAAAAATAATTACTAACGCACGGAGAAAACATGGGACGCGTTGCATTGGTCACTGGGGGCTCGCGCGGCATTGGCGCGGCGATTTCCAAAGCACTCAAAGAAGCTGGCTACACTGTCGCGGCAACCTACGCCGGTAACGACGAGAAAGCCGCGGCCTTCACCGAAGAGACCGGCATCAAGACCTACAAATGGAACGTTGGCAGCTACGAAGAGTCGGCAGCTGGCATCGCTCAGGTCGAAGCGGATCTGGGTCCGGTTGACGTGGTTGTCGCGAACGCGGGCATCACCCGTGACGCGCCCTTCCACAAGATGACCCCCGAGCAGTGGCACGAAGTCATCGACACCAACCTGACCGGCGTCTTCAACACCGTTCACCCGCTGTGGAACGGCATGCGTGACCGTGGCTTTGGCCGCGTTGTGGTCATCAGCTCGATCAACGGTCAGAAAGGCCAGTTCGGTCAGGTGAACTACGCCGCAACCAAAGCAGGCGATCTGGGCATCATCAAGTCGCTGGCCCAGGAAGGCGCAGCCAAGGGCATCACCGCCAACGCGATCTGCCCCGGCTACATCGCGACCGAAATGGTTATGGCTGTCCCCGAGAAGGTCCGTGAAAAGATCATCTCTGGCATCCCCGCCGGTCGTCTGGGCGAGCCCGAAGAAATCGCGCGCTGCGTGGTCTTCCTGGCGTCGGACGATGCGTCGTTCATCAACGGCTCGACCATCTCGGCCAACGGCGCGCAGTTCTTCGTCTGATCTGCGGCCTGTGTGGCAAGCGTCATAACGCTTGCCATACGCCAAACATACCCATGCCAGACCCGGTTTTGGCACAGAAAAAGGGCCGACGCACAGCGTTCGGCCCTTCGATTTTTGCAAAGGTTGGTAGAGCGGCGCATGACCAGCGCGTTTTGCCTGCTCCGCACATCCTTCAGGGAGCGTAGAAGTCATGCGCTTGACCAGCGGCGCCGGAAAGCGCCGCTCTGGAGGCTGGCCCAAGGGTGCGGGCCAGCGGGGTGGGGTTCAGGGATTTGATCCCGATAGCAGGCGGTGGGTCGTGCGCGGCATCTCGGCAGTCGGTATAGATTGAGAGGGGTGCTCTGTTGGTCCCCACGAGATTGACTGACCACTGTCGCGCACGTACTTCGGTCTAGTTCTGTCCGAAGCGGCCGCCTGAACAGGTGCGACGGCATGCCTGTTCAAACTGGGTATCTGGGATAGATCGGGCCTTTTCAGCCTACCGGAGTGTTGCCGGTGTCAATGGGTCGAAAGGCGTTCGATCTGCTCTTTGAGAGCGAGTTTCTTCTTCTTCAGCTCAGCGATCCGCAGCCTGTCCGCACTGGGCGAACGACTTTCAAATTCTACCTCCTGAGAAAGGGCTTGGTGTTTACGGCGCAGTTCCTGAACGTGCGAAGTCAAGTTCATCTGAGAAAAACTCCTCTCTGCTGTTGTAACAAAACCATGACAGCACAGATTCGTTTAAATGTCACGCCGCAACGCAATAAAAAGAAAGCGTAGGCAGGTTTTGGCGCATTAAATGGAAATATGGTATCTACAATAACGCAAAGGGAAGTGGTCCACCGTTCCTCAGAACGTCCACTGCCCATGCCATGTAGTCATCTGCATCGGACAAGTGTACCGCACCTTCGTGCATGATCAACGGCGCATGTAGTCGTAAAGGCGCACGACCGTTCTTGCGCGCCCTCAGAATCACCAGATGCGAGTCCCTATTTGCCCTTGGGGCCAAGGGTTGTATCTGGATCGAGCCCAATCGCCCCGAAATGGCAGAAATCATGTCCCCCAGACGATCAGTGCGCTGGATAAAGGTTGCGTAACCTTTAGGCGCTAGCCTCTTGGCTGCGACCTCGACCCAGGTGTCCATCGGAGTCGACTCGCCCAGCGCGGTTTCACGCCCCTCGTCTTTTGCAGAATGACGCGATCCGGGGGCATAATAGGGGGGATTGGCGATCACATGATCGAACTGCATCTGACGCAATTCCGGCGGAAGCATCGCCAAATCCGCCTGATGAACGGTCAGATCGGCGCCATTGCCGGCGGCATTGTGACGCGCCAGCGCGGCGTACTCGGCCTGCAATTCGATACCTGTCAGCCGCAAGCCGGCCACCCGCGCGTTCAGGCACAGGCTGGCCACCCCTGCCCCGCACCCCAGTTCCAGCACCGTTTGCCCAGTAAATGCAGGCACCGCAGCCGCCAGAAACACCGCATCCACACCGGAACGAAAGCCTTTGCGCGGTTGATGAACCGTCACGCGTCCGCCTAGGAAATCGTCAGTGGTCAGATCGGTTTCAGAGCTCAATGCCGTTATCCCGCAAAATGGCGCGCGCCATGAACAGATCTTCTCGGCGCACCAGCAGCCTTTGAGGTATTATTCCGAGACCGGCTTCTATGACGCTCATATTTACGTCCACGGTGTAGCAGTCTATATCCTCGCCTGACAGCAGAGCTTGCGCGAAGGCGATCACAGTGGGGTCGTTGGTGCGTAGGAGCTCTTGCATGCACGACACATAAGAGGTCGCATGACGCTTTGTCGAGATACGGCGATGGGGATGGTATGAGCCTGGACGAAACAACCGAAAAACCGCACGAGGCGCTTTCGCGTCATTTGGCTGATGGCATGCAGGCCGTCGACAAACTGATCCGCGAACGGATGGTGTCGGACAGCGCACCCCGCATTGCCGATCTGACCGCCCACCTGATCGGTGCAGGCGGCAAGCGTTTGCGCCCCCTGATGACCTTGGCTGCCGCCGATCTGTGCGGCTACGAGGGGCCCTATGCGGTGCATCTGGCCGCGACGGTGGAGTTCATCCACACCGCAACCCTGCTGCACGATGACGTCGTGGACGAAAGCGAACAGCGTCGTGGCCGCCCCACGGCGAACCTGCTTTGGGACAACAAATCCAGCATTCTGGTGGGCGACTACCTGTTTGCCCGCAGCTTCCAGTTGATGGTTGAAACCGGCCGCCTGCGCGTGCTGGACATCCTTGCCAACGCCTCGGCCACCATTTCCGAGGGCGAGGTTCTGCAGCTGACCGCTGCCAAAGACCTGCGCACCAACGAAGAGGTCTACCTCAAGATCGTGCGCGGCAAGACGGCGGCTCTGTTCTCGGCGGCGACTCAGGTGGGAGGCGTGATCGCCGATGCCCCCGAGGAACACGAGCAAGCCCTGTTTGACTACGGTGACGCGCTGGGGATCGCCTTCCAGATCGTGGACGACCTGCTGGACTATGGCGGAAACAGCGCCGCGACCGGCAAGAACGTGGGTGACGACTTCCGCGAGCGCAAGCTGACCCTGCCGGTGATCAAGGCCGTTGCCGCCGCCGACGAAGAAGAGCGCGCCTTCTGGAAGCGCACCATCGAAAAGGGCGACCAGCAAGACGGCGATCTGGAAGAGGCGCTGCGCCTGCTGGCCAAGCATGGCGCAATGGAGGCGACCCGTCAGGATGCCTTGGCATGGGCTGACAAAGCCAAGACGGCGCTCATGGTCCTGCCTGACCGCCCCGTGCGCCAGATGCTGATCAATCTGGCCGACTACGTGGTCGAGCGCGTCCGCTAAAACGCGCCCTCAGGCAAACGACCCAAGCGCCCCGTGGTCCACCCACCACGCGGGCGCTTTTTCTTTGATCTGGTGGGCTGCAGCGCCTGCACTGTCCGCATCGGCGAACAGCCCGAAACAGGTCGCCCCTGACCCAGACATCCGTGCGATCAACGCGCCCGACGCAGAAATCGCCTCCAGCACATCACCGATCACCGGCGCGATGGCGCGGGCGGGCGGCTCCAAATCGTTGCGCTGGGTGGCCAGCCAATCCGCGAACCCTTGGGCATTCAGCCCCTCGGGCACCTCGGCCATCGGCGGGTTATCTTTTCGCGACAGGCCACGGAAAACGGCGGGGGTTGGCACTTCGACACCGGGGTTCACCAGCACCATCCACATCGCGGGCAGCGCAGGCACATCGGTTAGAACTTCGCCCACGCCGGACATGATGCACGGCGCAGCCCGCAGGCACACCGGCACATCCGCCCCCAGCGACAGCCCCCGATCCGCAGGCAAATCAACGCCCCACAAGGCCGACAGCGCGCGCAGCGACGCCGCCGCGTCCGAAGACCCTCCCCCAATGCCCGCTGCCGCTGGCAAATGCTTCTCCAGAGTAATTTCGGCCCCGCCAGCCCCCAGCAGCGCCGCTGCCCGTAGAACCAGATTTTCCGGCCCGGTCGGAACGCCAGCCGCCCGAGGCCCCGTCACGGTCAGTCCCAACGCCTGAGCAGGGGCAACCGTGATCCGATCCCCTACCCCGACAAACACCACCAGCGATCCCAGCAGATGATACCCGTCCGCCCTTTGGCCGGTGACATGCAGCGTCAGATTGACCTTGGCGGGCGCAAAAGCCCTATTTTCCATCGGCCACCTTGATGGGATCCGCGCCTTCGTCGGCCAGAACCTGATCCAGACCAACCTCGAGCTTGCGGCGGATGCGGGTGGCATCCTCTTCCTCGGGGCCAAAGGACAGGGCGCGGTGCCATTGGAAGCGTGCCTCGGTCTTGCGGCCCACGGCCCAGTAGCCATCCCCAAGGTGATCGTTCACGATGGGGTCCACGGGCATCAGTTCGGCAGCGCGCTCAAGCTGAACAGCGGCCTCTTCGTAGCGGCCCAGACGGAACAGCGCCCATCCCAGACTGTCCACGATATGCCCGCTATCGGGCGAGGTCGCGACGGCCTGCTCGATCATGCCCAACGCTTCGTCCAAGTTCTCATCCATCTCGACCAGCGAATAGCCCAGATAGTTCAGGACTTGCGGCTGACCGGGGCTCAGCTCCAGGGCGTGGCGGAAATCGACCTCGGCCTTGTCCCACTGACCCAGACGCTCATAAGCGATGCCGCGGGTGTAGAACGCGAACCAGCGGGCGTCATCGGGATTGGTATAAAGGGAAATCGCCTGATCATAAGCCTTTACGGCCTCTGCATATTTCTGTTCGGCGCGGTAGAAATCCCCCAGCGTCAGATGCACGATCGGCAGGTCAGCGTGGGATTTCGAAAGGGCCTGCAGAACCTCGATCGCGGCGTCGGTCTTGCCCGCGCTGCGCAGGGCATCGGCACGGCCCAGTTCGGCAGCGTGAAAGGCCGGATCAGTCTCGGGCACCTGACGATAGGTTTCCTCGGCCAGATCATAGCGGCCCATCACGTCCAGCAGGTCCGCCGACAGCAAGGTCGCGTCCACATGATCGGGGCGCAGATACTGCGCGATCCGCGAATACAGCAGGGTGTAATCCGGCGCCGCCTCACCTTCCAAGGCGCTGGCAACGGCAAAGAACACCTCGGCCAGACCATCGGTGGCGTTGCGTACATGGGTGAATGGCAGGCGGACGCCCTCTTGCATCTGGGCCTTCATCTGGCGCAGCGCGGGGTCCAGTTCCGGCCCGAAGGTGGCGTCGATCATCGCGATCGCCTCGGCGTTCCGGTCAAGCTGGCTCAGGACTTCGATATTGGCCATCGCGCCGCGGCGGGTGATCTGCAACCGCCCTGTAGTGTCGCCAGCAAAGATCGCCTGAGACCCCTCAAGATCCCCGACCAGAGCCAACGCCAAAGCCTTGTGATACAGGCCAAAGCTGTTCAGCCCGTCCTGTTTCGCCACCGCGTCGAATTCGGTCAGCGCGCCCGCCATATCCCCTTTGCCGACCAGCGCCCAAGCGCGGCTCAGGCCATCGACCAGCGGGCCGATGCCGCGCCCTTCGTCGATCATGGTCTGGACGGTGGCCCAATCGCTGTCATGGGCGGCTTTGGCGATCAGCGCCATATGCGCCAACTGGCTGCCGATGCCCTGATCGACCATGTCCTGAGCCAAGGGGGCAACCATATCGATCTCGCCCAAGGCGATGTTCGCGCCCACCAGACCCTGCATGATCTGGGGGTTGGATTTGTCGACCATCATCGCTTCGGAATAGCGGCTTGCTGCCTCGGCAAAGTTTCGGTCCGTCTCGGCCACACGCCCTGCCAGATAAGGCCCCGCGACCCCTTGGGCCAAAACGGGAATTCCGGCGCAGGCAAAAGCTGCAGCCAATACAAACGGGCGGAGTGGTGACAAGGGCGCCTCCTGTGGTCTTCGTTAGCGCCAAGCCTACGGGGGCCGCGTCCCCTATGCAACAAAGGGCGACCGATTGGCCGCCCCTTTTTGATCACAACAATGCAATCCCGATCACATGTTCGGATAGTTGGGGCCGTCGCCACCCTGCGGCGTGGTCCAGACGATGTTCTGGCTGGGGTCCTTGATATCGCAGGTTTTGCAGTGGACGCAGTTCTGGAAGTTGATCTGGAACTTGGGTCCGTCCTCGCCCTGCAGAACCTCGTAGACGCCGGCGGGGCAGTAACGCTGCGCGGGCTCGTCGTATTCGGGCAGGTTGGTTGCGATCGGAACCGAAGGATCCTTCAGCTTCAGATGGCAGGGCTGGCTTTCCTCGTGGTTGGTGAAGCTGAAGCTGACGTTGGTCAGACGGTCGAACGACAGCACACCATCGGGCTTGGGATAGTCGATTTTCGGGAAGTCCTTTGCCTTGCCGGTGGCGGCCGCATCCGACTTGCCATGACGCAGGGTGCCCAGGATCGACAGGCCGAACTTCTCGTTCAGGTGCATGTCCAGACCACCCAGCGCGAGGCTCGCGGTTAGGCCGAACTTGGACCACAGCGGCTTGACGTTGCGGACTTTTTTCAGGTCTTTGCCGATCGCACCTTCACGCAGCTCGGTCTCATAAGCGGTCAGCTCATCCGACTGACGGCCCGCTTTGATCGCGTCATAGGCAGCTTCTGCTGCGGCCTTGCCCGACAGCATCGCGTTGTGGTTGCCCTTGATACGGGGCACGTTGACCAGACCGGCCGAACAACCCAGCAGCGCGCCACCGGGGAAGGTGACTTTGGGGATCGACTGGTAGCCACCCTCGGAAATCGCACGCGCACCATAAGCCACGCGCTTGCCGCCCTTGAGCAGTTCAGCAACCATCGGATGGTGCTTGAAGCGCTGGAATTCCATGTAGGGGAACAGGTGCGGGTTCTCGTAGTTCAGGTGCACCACGAAGCCGACGTAAACCTGATTGTTGTCGAGGTGGTAAATGAACGAACCGCCCCCCGCGTTCGAGCCCAGCGGCCAACCCATGGTGTGGGTGACGGTCCCTTCGCGGTGCTTCTCGGGGTCGATTTCCCAGATCTCTTTCATACCGATGCCGAATTTCTGGGCACAGTGGCCCTTCGACAGCTGGTATTTCTCCATGACTTCCTTGGACAGCGAGCCGCGCACGCCCTCAGACAGGAAGACGTATTTGCCGTGCAGTTCCATGCCGGGCTCGTAGCCGGGGCCTTCGGAGCCGTCAGCGTTCTTGCCGAATTCGCCAGCGACCACGCCTTTGACTTCGCCGTTTTCGCCGTAAACCAGCTCAGAGCAGGACATGCCGGGGAAAATCTCGACACCCAGTTCTTCGGCTTGCTCGGCCATCCAGCGGCAGACATTCGCCATCGAGACGATGTAGTTGCCGTGGTTGTTCATCAGTTTCGGCATGGGGAAGTTCGGAACGCGGATTTTGCCCGCCTCACCCAGCACATAGAAGTTGTCTTCCTTGACCGGAACGGTCAGGGGCGCGCCCTTGGCCTTCCAGTCAGGGATCAGGGCGTCCAGACCGCAGGGGTCCAGAACCGCGCCGGACAGGATGTGGGCGCCCACTTCGGAGCCCTTTTCCAGAACGACGACGTTCAGATCGGCGTCAAGTTGCTTGAGGCGGATCGCAGCCGACAGACCGGCAGGGCCCGCCCCAACGATGACGACGTCATATTCCATGGCTTCGCGCATACTCTCGGTCATGCTGCTGGCTCCTCTGTCTTGTTCGCGCAATAATATTTCACATTCGGCGCAGTGTTACGCATGATCAGGCCTGTCGGTCAATCGCGACACGACGTTAAAATGGCCGAATGCGGCATTGCGGCACAAGCAGTGCTAAAGCACAAAGAGCCCAAACACAGCCCCTTTTTGCGCGACCAAGTATAGGGTGAGCAAATAGCCGTTTGCCGTGCCGCGACTCTATCAAAATGTAGACCTGCCTACAGGTCGCCCACAGAAATTCCGGTCTAATCGCGCTCGAAGCGCAGGAATCCTGTCCCATATTCATATGGCTCTTGAAATTACCCCCCGCCTCAGTTCAGGTAGCGTAACCCTAAAAACCGGCCACCCCACAGGGGGCAAGGCCGATAACGGATTCTGAGGCCATGGAAAAAGTACCTATGACCCGCGCGGGTGCAACCGCGCTCGAGAGTGAATTGAAGCACCTGAAGTCGGTCGAGCGCCCTGCTATTATCAAGGCAATCGCCGAAGCCCGCGAACACGGCGACCTGTCGGAAAACGCCGAATACCATTCCGCGCGCGAAAAGCAGTCCTTTATCGAGGGCCGCATCAAGGAACTCGAAGGCATCATTTCGCTGGCCGAAGTGATCGACCCCACCAAGCTGTCCGGCTCGATCAAATTCGGCGCGACCGTCACCGTTGTGGACGAAGACACCGACGAAGAGAAAACCTGGCAGATCGTTGGCGAATACGAAGCCGACATCGAAAAGGGTCTTCTGAACATCAAATCGCCCATCGCCCGTTCGCTGATCGGCAAGGACGAAGGCGACAGCGTCGAGGTGCGTACCCCCGGCGGCCAGAAGTCCTACGAAGTGCTCAAGGTTTCGTACCTCTAAGGCGCCCGGATGTCCAAGCGCGCACAGAGCCCCAGCGCCCCGCCCGGCCTATACGACCGCAGCGAGGCCGAGCCCCGGTTCGACATCAGCCCCGGTGAATGGATTGCCGTTGCACTGACGATCGTGTGGCTCGCTCTTTGCGCGCTGTTTTTCTTTGGGGTCGATGGCGCCCCCGAAGTGGACGGCCTGAGAATCGTGATCGAGGTTCTGGCCGTCTTCATGCCGATCGGTATGGTCTGGGTGGGCGCCACCGCGTCCCGCTCGGCCCGCATCATCCGCGACGAGGCTGCCCGCCTTCACATCGCGATCGACGGCATCCGCCAAACCTACATGGCCAGCCAACAACACAGCCCACGCAGCTCCGGCTCTGACGAAGCCGTGCTGAAAAAGCTGGACGCCCTGCTGGCCACCCAGACCCAGACGGAAAGCGCATTGGCGATCTTCTCGTCCTCTCGCCGGATGGACGCGATCCGCACGCTGCCCGAAACCCGTCCCCAGACCACATCCGACGACGACCAGCCCTCTCTGGCCCTTGGCACCTCGGACGTGGATCTGGCGCCGCCCCTGTCGAACACCGACTTCATCCGCGCGCTGCATTTCCCCGAAACCCCCGAGGACAAAGACGGTTTCGCCGCCCTGCGCCGCGGCTTGGCCGACCATCAGGTCTCGCAGCTAATCCAAGCGTCCCAGGACATCCTGACCCTCTTGTCCCAGGATGGCATCTACATGGACGACCTGCGCCCCGACCGCGCCCGCCCCGAACTGTGGCGCAAATTCGCGGCCGGTGAACGCGGCGGCGCTGTTTCCGCGCTCGGAGGCATCCGCGACCGTTCCTCGCTGGCATTGACCGCGGGCCGGATGCGTCAGGACCCGATCTTCCGCGACGCCGCGCACCACTTCCTGCGCCGTTTCGACAAAGTCTTCGCCTCCTTCACCGAGCGCGCCAGCGACGAAGAAATCAACCTTTTCGCCGACACCCGCACCGCCCGCGCCTTCATGCTCGTGGGCCGCGCCGCAGGCACCTTCGACTAGGCTTCTTCTTTGCAAAAATACTCAAAATCCGCCCTCCCCCACAGGGCGGACCAGTGCGAGTTGTGACGAACAGCCCAACAAAATTTTATCACTTGATCAGATTGCATCACGTCACCTGATGCTCTAGCCATGTCCGGACGCATTTTTTCGCAGGACATTCCCATGACAGATGCTCCGGATCGCAGCCACTTTATCCGAGGCCTCAAGGACGGCGCCCCCTTCATTCTGGTCATCGTTCCTTTCGGTCTGCTCTTTGGCGTGGTCGCCACCGAGGCAGGCCTGAACGTGTTCGAATCGCTGGCCTTCTCGGTCGTCGTGATTGCGGGGGCGGCCCAGTTCACGGCGCTGCAACTGCTATCCGACAACCTGCCCGCCGTGATCGTTCTGATCTCTGCGCTGGCGGTGAACCTGCGGATGGCGATGTATTCGGCCTCGATCACCCCGCACTTGGGCCAGATGCCCCTGTGGAAGCGCGCGCTGGCGGCCTATGTGCTGGTGGACCAGACCTATGCTACCGCAGTGCTGGAGTTCGAGAAACGCCCCGACCTGACCCCATCGCAAAAGTTCGCCTTCTTTGCCGGAACCGCCTCGGCGATCGTTCCCCTGTGGTACGCATCGACCATCACCGGCGCCTTGGTCGGCTCGTCCATTCCGGACAGTCTGGCGCTGGATTTCGCGGTTCCGATTACGTTCCTTGCCCTGATTGCCCCTGCCCTGCGCACGTTGGCGCACGTGGCTGCGGCCTTTACCTCGGTCGCGCTGGCGCTGACCTTCATGAGCCTGCCCTATAATTTGGGCCTCTTGATCGCAGCCGTGTCCGCCATGGCCGTCGGCGCCGAAGTCGAACGCCGCATGACCCAAAAGGCAGCCTGACCATGACCGATATCCCTACGCTGAAACTCTGGATCGTGATCCTTGGCCTTGGGGCGGGCAGCTATTTCCTGCGCTTTGTTTTCCTTGGCCTGATCGGGGACCGCCAATTGCCGGAATGGGTGCTGCGCCACCTGCGTTACACCGCTGTGGCCGTTCTGCCCGGCCTTGTGGCCCCTGCCATCATCTTCCCGCCCGCGACAGGCGGCAACCCCGACCCCGCACGTCTGGGGGCGGCAGCGGTGACGCTGGCGCTGGGGTATTTCACGCGTAACGTCATCGTCGCCATTATCGGCGGCGCGATGACGCTCTATGCGCTGCTGTATCTGCTGGGTTAGTTCGCGGCCCTGCCCGCCTGACGGGCATTGAACTCTGCTTCGGCCTCGAACGCCTTGAGCGCCAGATCTTTGTTATCCGGATCGGTTTCAAAGATCAGGCGTTCCTTGACGCCCGGAATACGCTCGAAATCGCGCATCAGGCTTTTGGGGAAATAGGTCACGCCCACATTCTCGAACGGGGGCAGATCCTGAAGCACCGTGCTGACCGCGCGCGAGCAGTTGGCCTTTTGCACCGCGCCAAAGTTCAGGGCGCGGTTATAGATTTCCTGTGCAACCTCGGGCGACACGATCACCTCTTGGGCGACGACGCGGAAGGTTACGCGGGAATGGTAGCGTTCGTAGAAATCGCGAATCCGCTCGGTGATGCCAAAGAAGACATCGTTACGCTCGGGCGTTTCTTTGAAGTGGTAGCTGCCGGCGGGATCAAACAGGATCCGCTCGCTGGCATTGATCATCAGACCCGAATGCGCACCCGCATCGGTGTCATTGCTGATCATCGTGTAAAGGGTTACCGACGGCGGTCCGTCATACCGGTACCGCCAGCGGTTCACTTCACTATCGGGGGCCCAAATCGGTTCTGCGGCACAACCAGCCAACGCTGCTGGAGCACCCAGCAGAAAAAAACGACGTTTCATAAAACCCCCGGTGGGAAACTTAGGCGCCGGTCAGAGCCAGAAGGATCAGGACGGCGATGATCACGAACACCGCGTTCTTGGTGAAGCTGATGAAACCGTTGAAGGTGTTTTCCTGATCGGTGATGTCCATGGTGCCGTGCTTGTGTTCAGCCATTTCGGGCGTCCTTTCCTGTTCGTCGTTGCCGCGTTTATGCGATTTTAGCGGCTCTGTCACCACTTCGTCGAAGGGGTGTGTTGCCGCAGAGTTTTAGCCAGCCTTTCGCCAAAGCCAAGCACCATCCGCCCCTAATTCGCGGGTTATAAGACCTTGGTGGTGCAAATGGTTCAAGTGCGCCACAGCTTCTACCAAGGCAAGGCCGTATTCCCCTGCTCCGATCTTGCGACGGAACAGCACAGGAAAGCAGTCGGTGGCCTTTTTCGGCTGATCTAGCCAGTCGACCAGACGGGGCAACGCGTTGTGGTGATTCTCTAGTAGTTGGCGCATGCGGGTGGGCAGGCCGGTAAAGGGCAGCTTGTGCCCCGACAGGACCAACTGATCAGGACGGGCCAAGGCACTGAGGCGCTCGCAACTGTCCAGCCAGTCGGCTAGCGGGTCGGCCTCTGGCTCGGTCGCGTAGACGCCCACATTCGGACTGATCGAACTGATGATCTGATCGCCGGAAATCACCAGATTGTCGTCATTGGACCAGAATGTCAGATGCTCTGGCGCGTGGCCCCCGCCGGTATGAACCGTCCAGTCGCGCCCGCCCATCCGGATCTTGTCCCCCTGCCGCAGGCGGGTAAATCCCAGCGGCATCGGATGCACCGTATCACAGAAGTTAAAGGGCCGTTCATTCCGGCGCTGCTCCAGAATTTCGGCGTCCATGCCGGCGCGGACCCAGTGGGTCACGGCCTCTTCAGTCGGGCGCTCTTGTTCATCGAGTTGCAGCATCCGCGCCATCAGCCAGCCGGTACGAGCCATCAGCAGCTCGGCGCCGTTGGCCTGAAACCAACCAGCCAGACCGATGTGGTCGGGGTGGTGGTGGGTGCCGATCACGCGCCCCACAGGCAGGCCTTGTAGCGGGCCAGCCATCACGGTCTCCCAGATCGCGCGGGTCCGGCGGCTGTTCATGCCGGTGTCGATGATGGTCCAGCCGTCTTCGTCCCGCAGGGCGTAGATGTTCACATGGTCCAGCGCCATGGGCAGCGGAAGGCGGATCCAGAGGACGCCTTCTGCGATTTCAATAGCCTCGCCTTCGGCGGGCGGGTCGGGGAATGGATAACGGATGCCGGTCTTTACGCTCATGCCACGAGGTCATCGTGGGTGATCGCATAAAGGTCAACCGCCCCCTGACGTGCATGGGTGAGCAGACCGATGTGTTCCGGCAGCAAACGATCGATGTAGAACTTGGCCAAGCGGCTGCGGGTGCCCTCGCCCCCTTCGGCCAGCGCGGCCTTCAGGTGGTAGTAGCTCCCCAGCACGCGGGCAAAGCCCATCAGAAAAGGCACAGCGCCCGCGAAACGGTTCTGCAAGTCGCCCTGCCCCACCAGCCATTCGGTGGTTTCACGCAAGGTCTCGGTCGCTTGCCAGACGGGTTCGGCCAGTCCGGGCAGAGTCGCGCGGGCCTTTTCGGCGTCTGCCTCAATCTCGTCCAGCAGGGCATAGGCAGCGTCCCCACCGTCCATCAGCTTGCGCGCCACGAGGTCCATGGCCTGAATGCCGTTGGTCCCTTCGTAAATCGCGGTCACGCGGACGTCGCGATAGTACTGCGCGGCGCCGGTTTCCTCGACAAAGCCCATGCCGCCGAAAATCTGCACACCGGTTTCGGACACGCGCATGCCCGTTTCGGTGCCGAACGCCTTGGCGATCGGGGTCAGGAAGGCCGCTCGGGCCTTCCACGCCGCATCGCCGGTCGCGTTCCCCATGTCGATCGCCGCCGCACAGGCCAAAGCGATGCAACGGGCGGCGAAGATATCGCACTTTGAGTCGGCCAGCATGCGGCGCACGTCCGCGTGGTCGATGATGGTGCCCGGTCCCTCGACAGGAGTGCGGCCCTGTTTCCGCTCCATCGCGTAGGCCAGCGCGTGCTGGTAGGCCCCTTCGGCCGAGGACACACCCTGTACACCAACACCAAGACGCGCGTTGTTCATCATGGTGAACATCGCCGCCATACCGCCGCCCTCGGGCCCGACCAGCCAGCCTTTGGCACCGGAATATTCCATCACGCAGGTCGGGCTACCGTTCAGGCCCATCTTGCCCTCGATGCTGACGACGCGCAGGTCATTGCGTTCACCCGGATTACCGTCCGCGTCGGGCAAGAATTTGGGCACCATGAACAGGCTGATGCCTTTGGTCCCCTTGGGCGCGTCGGGCAGGCGGGCCAGCACCAGATGGCAGATGTTTTCTGCGAAATCCGCGTCGCCCCAGCTGATCCAGATCTTCTGACCGGTGATCGCGAAGGTCCCGTCGCCATTCGGTTCCGCCTTGGTCGCCAAAGCCCCCACGTCTGAGCCCGCCTGCGGTTCAGACAGGTTCATCGTGCCGGTCCATTCACCGCTGGTCAGTTTCGGCAGGTAGAGTTCCTTGATCGCGTCCGAGGCATGATGCTCCAGCGCCTCGATCTGCCCCATAGACAGCAGCGGCACCAGTTGCAGCGACAGGCAGGCTGCGCCCATCATGTCGTTCACCGCGCTGGCCACGGTCAGAGGCAGGCCCATGCCGCCCGATTCCGGACGCGCCGCGATACCGACCCAGCCACCCTCGGCGATCGCCTGATAAGCCTCGCCGTATCCGGGGGCGGCGCGCATGACGCCGTTCTCCAGAACCGTGTGATGTTCGTCGCCCGAGCGGTTCACAGGGGCCAGCTTTTCTTCGCTCAGCTTGCCAGCTTCGGCCAGAATGGCGGTCACGACGTCATGGGTCGCGTCCTGAAACAACGGCGTGCTGGCGACATCGCCGAACCCGACGATATTCTCGAAAATAAAGCTGAATTCATTAATAGGCGCGCGATAGGGCATGGCTTGCTCCTCTCAAGCGGGCTTGGCCTTGGGCTTCGGCCCCGTTATGGAATTGGTTGACTGGCACCCTAACGGCTGCCCCCCCTTCAGCAACAAGAACGCGGCGTCACTGGAACTATGGTCGTAACGGACACTCTGATTTTACCGGATACCGATGCCGGCGTGACCCGCGCCAGTGACCTGCTGCGCGCAGGCCAGCTGGTCGCTTTGCCCACCGAAACCGTCTACGGGCTGGCAGGGGATGCGCGGAACGACCGCGCCGTCGCCGCGATCTATGAGGCCAAGGGGCGCCCCAGCTTTAACCCGCTGATTGTGCACCTGCCCACCGTTCAGGCCGCCCACCACTATGTCGTCTGGAACGATATGGCCGAGGCGCTGGCGAATGCCTTCTGGCCCGGCCCGCTGACCATGGTTCTCCCGCTGAAAGAGGGGCACGGCCTGTCCCCGCTGGTGACCGCAGGTCTGGACACCGTGGCGATCCGTTTGCCCGCGCACCCCTTGGCGCGCAAGCTGCTGACGGTCAGCGAATGCCCCCTTGCCGCGCCCTCGGCCAACCCCTCGGGCAAGATCAGCCCTACCACCGCCGAGCATGTGATGGCCGGACTGGATGGCCGGATCGCTGCGGTTCTGGATGGCGGCGCGTGCCCTGTGGGTGTCGAATCAACCATCATCGGCGTTTACGATGACGTCCCGCGCCTTCTGCGCCCCGGCGGCCTGTCGGTCGAGGATGCCGAGCGCGTTCTGGACCAACCCCTGCGCGAAGCGGGCAAAGGCATCACTGCGCCGGGTCAGCTGACCTCTCACTACGCGCCGGGTGCGCGGGTTCGCCTGAACGCCACATCGCGCGAGGATGGGGAAATGCTGCTGGGTTTCGGCCCGATGGAGTGTGACCTGAACCTGTCCGAAACCGGTGACGTGATCGAGGCGGCGACCAACCTGTTTCCCGCCCTGCACACGCTGGACGCATTGGCCCCCCAAGGGATCGCCGTCGCGCCCATTCCGGATCACGGGCTTGGGCTGGCGATCAACGACCGTTTGTCCCGCGCCGCGGCCCCTCGGGACTGATCAGGCGTGCCCCTGAACCGCTGACAGGTTCAGAACATCAATCCCCAAGAGATGCAGCGCGCCGGTCCACTTGTCGGCGTCCTCTTCGTCGAAGACCAGATCGGGGTCCGCGTCGCAAACCAGCCAGCCATTGTCCTGAAGCTCTTCTTCCAGCTGGTTGGGTCCCCAGCCCGCATAGCCCAACGCCATGATCGCCTGTACGGGGCCCGCGCCCTCGGCCAAGGCCTGCAGGATGTCGACCGTGGCCGTCATCCCAAAGCGCGAATCGACCTTAAGCGTGGCCGTGTCGGATTGATAATCGTTCGAATGCAGGACGAATCCGCGCCCGTGCTCGACCGGCCCCCCATAGTGGACCTGAATATTCCGCCCCTCTGGGCCCAAGGGAATTTCCAGCTGCTCCAGCAGATCCCCCAGCAAAACGTCTTCGGTTGGCTTGTTGACGATCAGGCCCATGGCCCCCTCGTCGGAATGGGCGCACAGGAAAACAACGCTGCGTTCGAAACGGGGGTCGCCCATTTCTGGCATTGCGATCAGAAGTTTGCCGGTCAGGTCGGTACTACGGGTAATGTCCATAACTCCTAGCATGTGCTGCAATGCTGACACAGGCAAGTGCGACTGTCACATACTCTCGCTGCAATGTGACTTGGAAATTTTGTGGGCAAGTCGCATCTGTTCTGCATGATCCTTCATCGCGCCCTGTCCCTGATCCTCGCTCTTGGTTCTGCCGTGCCCGCCGTGGCTGGCAGTTACGAGAACACCGTTCACCACACCATTCTGCCCGGCTGGCAGGAGGCTGACGGCGCGCATATCGCCGCCCTGCACGTGGACTTGGCCCCGGGATGGAAAACCTATTGGCGCGCACCGGGCGAAGGCGGCATCCCCCCGCTGTTCGACTGGAGCGGGTCCGAGAACCTGAAATCCGTAGGCTTTATCTGGCCCGCGCCCGAGGTTTTCGACAACAGCGGCTATCGGACCATTGGCTACAAGGGCGGCATGACCCTGCCCATGCGTCTGGTCCCGATCGACCCGTCCAAACCGATCACCATCCGCGGCCAGGTCGACATGGGCGTGTGCGAGGAAATCTGCATGCCGGTGACGCTGCCCTTTTCGGCCGCTCTGCCGATGAATGGTCCGCGCGACCCTGCGATTGCAGCTGCGATGGCCTCGCGCCCCTTTACCCGCGCCGAGGCCAAAGTGCAGGACGTGGACTGTGATATCGAAGCCACCGACCGGGGCCTCGCCCTGAACGCTGTGGTCGATATGCCCCCGACCGGCGTTATCGAAAACTCGGTCGTCGAGGTGCGCAACCCACGCATCTGGGTGGACCCTGCGGTTAACCAGCGCGACGGGAACAAGCTGCACATCAGCGCGGACCTCAGCTCGATCTCTGGCGGCGCGATGATGGTGGACCGGTCGGCGATCACTCTGACCGTTCTTGGCAGCGATTACGCCGTGGAAATTCAGGGCTGCGATTAAGCAGCCCTGCGCCGTCCGATCATCAAGGCGGTCAGCAGATAGCCCGCAGCCACCAAAGCCAACGCCCCCACAGCAAAGACCATAAACGCCGCGCCCAATGAGCCGACCTCGATCGGGATCACACCGGCGACTGCGGGCAGCACATGGCCCATCGCGGCCATCCACCCCAGCGTCACCGCCCCCCACAGACCAATCAGCCCCGCCGTCAGAACCACCCCGCGCTGCACCACAGGCACGCGGCGCGCCCGCAAGCCCATACGCGCGGACCCGATCAAGCGGCCAATGTCGCTCTGGATCGCGATCAGCGCGGGCACGACCAACAGAACCAGCAGCATCCCGAAGCCCAAACCATAGGCCAGCGTGATCACCGTCGGCTTCAGGAACTGCGCGTCCGCCGATTTCTCGTAGAGCAGCGGCGCTAGGCCCAAAACCGTGGTCAGCGTGGTCAGCAGCACGGGCCGCAAACGGTGCGCCGCCCCGTCGATGATGGAGGGAATGATCCCCCGCTCTGCCGCGTATTCGTCGATGGTCGTCACCAGCACGATCGAGTCGTTAATGATGATCCCCGACATCCCAAGCAGACCCACCACCGTGAACATCGACATCGGCACGTCCCACAGATAATGCCCCCAAACCGCGCCGACCAAGCCGAACGGAATGACCGACATCACCACCAGCGGCCGCGACCAACTGCTGAACACCCAAGCCAAAATCAGGTAGATCGTCAGCAGCACCAGAGTCAGACCCGTACGCGCGTCGCTCAGGAAGGCGTCCTCTTGCTCGGACAGACCGGCCAGACGGAACTCCACCTGATACTCAGAGGCGATGCGGGGCAGGATGTCCTCCTCTAGGATCTTCTGGATTTCGACGGCGCGGGCGGGGTCATCCTCGGCGATATCTCCGGTGATCGAGATCAGCCTGATCCCGTTTTCCCGCCGCACGGTCGAGAACCCGTCCCGCCGTGTGACCTGCACGATGTCGGACAGGGGCACGTATTCCCCTTGGGCGGTCCGCATCATCATCCGGTCCAGAAAATCGGCGGTCTTTTCGGTGTCGGGCAGTTCCACGCGGATGGTCGCGCTGCGCGGCCCCAAGGGGTAGCTGGCCGCCTCGATCCCGTTCAGGCGGTTGCGGATCACTTGCCCCAGCCCCTCGATATCAAAGCCCAATGCCTGCCCCTGCGCGGTCAGTTCCAGCACCATTTCCTGCTTGTCATAGGCCAGATTATCTTCGACCGCAGACACCTCAGGGAACTGGATCAGGGCGTCTTTCAACGCCTCGGAGGCGGCCTTCAGCGTCTCAGCGGTCGAGCCATAGAACTGCACATCCAACGCATCGCCCCCCGGCCCCGACCGGAAACCACGGAAGCTGACAACCTCGGCCAAGGGATGCTGGCGCACCTCGTCTTGCAGGGCCGCAACGAATTCGAAGCTGGAATAGGGACGCGCATCCGCATCCACCAGTTCGACCGCGATACTGCCCAACAGATCGGCGTCCTTATCCTCGGCCCCGGCGATGGCGCGGCCCGAGTTGCCCCCGACCTCGGCCACAGCATAGGTCACGGGGTTCGCGCCGTGCTGCTCCTCGAACCGTTTGGCGACGGCTTCGGTGGCGCGCTGAAGTTCCTTCATCATCTCCAGACTGTCGGCGCGGCTGGCCCCGTTCATCATGGCAAAGTTGCCCGATACGCTGGACTGCTCTGGCGAGTTAAAGAACCGCCACGTCACCTTGCCTGAAATAAACAGCGCCGCCTGAGAGGCCAGCAGCACAATCGCCAGCGCCAGCACCGGATAGCGCAGCGTCACAACCCCCGCCATGACCCGCCGGAAAATACGTTCACGCACCCAGACAAACCCGCGGTTCACCTGCCGCGAGGGCCAGTCGTACCAGTGGTTTTTGTGGGTGTGGCTCAGCCCGTGGGCCAAGTGGTTCGGCAGGATCAGGAAGCATTCCACCAGCGAGGCCACCAGAACCACAATCACCGTAAACGGAATATCCGCGATCAATTCCCCGAACCGCCCGCCAATGCTGACCAGCCCGAAAAAGGCCGTGACCGTCGTGATCGTCGCCGCAAACACCGGCATCAGCATCCGCCGCGCCGCCGTTTCCGAGGCCGTGATCGCGTCTTCCCTCAGTTTGCGGGCGCGGTAATCGGCGTGTTCGCCCACCACAATCGCGTCGTCCACCACGATGCCCAAAGTGATGATCAGCGCGAACAGCGAGATCATGTTGATCGTGATCCCGAACGCATACATCAGCGCGATCCCCGACAGCATCGCCACCGGAATGCCCGCCGCGACCCACAGCGCGATCCGCGCGTTCAGGAACAGGAACAAGAGGCCAACCACCAGCCCCAGCCCCATCAGCCCGTTTTCCTGTAGGATGTTCAGGCGGCCTGTGATGGCTTCGGCGCGGGTGCGGATCAGGTCTATGCTGGTGCCCGCAGGCATGGTCGCCTGCATCTGGGCCGCGACCTCTTCGACCTGACGCTGGATTTTGATCGCATCACCGGTGGCAGAGCGGTCCACACGCACGGTGATCGCAGGGTTCCCGCCCACGAAATAGGTGCGCGAACGGTCCACCCCTTCGACCCGCACATCGGCCACGTCCCCGATGGTCAGCGACGTGCCATCCTGATTGGACTGCAGAACGATGGCGGCGATCTGGTCGGCTCCACGCTTTTCCACGCCCGTGCGGACGCGGGCATTGGCGCTGTCCACGTCCCCCGCGGGATTGGCGCTGACCTCCGCCGCAATCGCCGAGGCGATATCCGCCATGCTCAGGTCATGCCCGATCAACTGATAGGACGGCACCTCTATCACGGTCTGGGGGGCGGCGACGCCCTGAATGGTCGTGCGGGTCACGCCCACGTCGAACAGCCGGATCACAAACTCATCGGCAAAACGCGCCAGCTGGTCCACACCGATCGGGCCGGTGATCACAACATCCGTCACCCGATCCCGCCAACCGCCGCGCACGACCTGAGGGTCCTCGGCGTCTTCGGGCAGGTCACTCACCTGATCCAAGGCGGCCTGAACCTCATCGACGGCGCGGTCGATATCGTAGTCTGGCTCGAATTCCAGAGTGACCGTCGCCCCGCCTTCGCGGCTCGAGGAAGTCGCGTCCGTCACACCTTCGACCGCCAGCAGGACAGGTTCCAGCACCTGAACGATGGCGCTGTCCACATCCTCGGCACCCGCGCCCTCCCACGTGATCGAGACGTCCAGATCATCGACCACCACATCGGGAAAGAACTGCGCCCGCATCTGCGGGATCGCCAGCACGCCAGAGGCCAGCAGGATCACCAGCAGCAGGTTCGCGGCGGTACGGTGGCGGGTAAAGTACGAGAGCAGCCCCCTGCCCTGACCAGCGCCCGTCATCGCTTAGCTCCCCATCCGGCTTTCCAGCCGGTCGATGGTTTCCTTAGATACGGTTTTATGCGCAAGTTCCGATTTTATCCGTTCCTTAACCGCATCCGGCATTCTGGTATTCGCCTCGACAAAGGCGATCAGCGCGGCGCGGCGTTCATCGGTCAGTTCGACCATTTCGGGCGGGGTTTCGGGCTGCCCCAAGGCACGGACCTTGATCCCCGCCCCCAAGAGTGGCGTGCGTTCCGCCACCACGCGCTGACCGGCCAGCCCCTCGCCCCGCACCAGAACGGTATCGCCCTGACGGCGCAGCAGTTCGACGGGGATGACACCAAGGCGATCCTCGGCCCCCATCACCAACACGGTCGGCAAGGCATCCACGGCGGTCGCGGGCAAGCGCACCACACGCTCCAAAGGCGGCTCCATGGTTTCCACGCGCACAAAGTCACCGGGTTTCAGGCCACGCGGGTCCTCGACCCGGGCGAACAACTGGCGGCCGCTCTGGCCTTCGGCAACGGCGGCGCTTGCGCGGGTCAAGGTCGCCTCGCGCTCGATATTCCCGCCGGCCACGTCCATCACCACACGGGCGGGCGCGGTGCGCAACTGGCCATTTTCATCCAACAGACGCGCGAATTGTTCGGTCGAAACGCGGAAGCTGACCTCTAGCGCCATGGGGTCCACGACGGTCGCCAAGGCTTCGTTCTGGGACACGAGGCCACCTTCGACCACGTTCACGGCGGACAGGGCGCCATCGAAACCGGCGCGGATCACGGTGTCGGCCAAGTCACGCTCGGCCTCATCCCGCGCGATGCGGGCTCGCGACAACGCGGTTTTCGCCAGATCAACGCGGGCCTCGGCATTGGCGAGGGCCTGACGCGACGACAAAACATTCGCGCTGGTCTGAGCGACCGCCAATTCAGCGGTTTCCACAGCCGAAGAACTGCCCACGCCCCGCTTCTGCAGGTCCAACTGGCGTTGCAGTGCCTTTTCCTGAAGCTGCGCCTGCCCTTGGGTCGCGGTCAGATCGTCCTGCGCCAGAACCAAGGCACGGTCGGCATCGCGCACCTCGGCCTCGGCATCCAAAAGGTCGGCTTCGGCTCGGTGCATGGCAGCTTCGGCCTCGGCGGGGTCGATACGGGCCAGCACCTCTCCGGCGGTGACCAGACCACCGGCGACGAAATTCTCGGCCACCTCGACAACGGTTCCCGCGGCAGAGGCGCGGATTTCCAGCGTGCGACGGCTTTGGACCTGACCAAAGGCCTGCAGAACGGGGCGAATGGTTTCTGGGGTGGCCTCGACGATGTTCACGGCGAACACACGCTCTTGGGCAGCTTTGCCGCGCGGTTTTTCGGAGAGCTTGGCTTCAACGGCATCGCGCACCAGCGCCCCCGCCCATACCAAGAGCCCGACGGTCAACGCCGCCAGAAAGAGCCCTGTCATAGCCTGACGCAAGAAGCGCATGGCAATCCCCCCGATCACAAGAAGTTGTCCGCGAAAGAATAGGCGGCCAAAGGCATAAGCCAAGGCACAACCCTGTTACGGCGGGCAACCGTCTTTCCGTCGCAGAAAAATGTCAAACCCCGAGTTGGGCTAACATCATCTGCATTTGGGGTAATACGGGGTACTGCGCCACTTGGGCGCGGGTCAGAAAGCCGAAACCGGCCCCTTCGCCCAAGCGGATGTCCGACGGCGCGATAAAACGGGTGCAGCGGTGGATGAACAGCGCCCCGTCCGCGCGGCGCGATGCGGGCAGCACGGCCAGCGGTTCGAGTTCGGCGCGGGACAGTTGAATGCCCGTTTCCTCATCGAATTCGCGGATTGCGGCGGTGATCAGGTCTTCGCCCTCTTCGACGGCGCCGCCGAACATGCTCCACATTCCCGCACCTGCCACATGGGGCAGATCATCGCGCAACTGCATCAGAACGCGGCCATGCAGGTCAAAGGCAGCAACAACTGCCGCACGCCACCCGATGACTTCGGGGACGGGGCCAACTCGGACATAACTGTTCATTTGCGGCGCTTGTGCTCTTCGAGGCGGGGCATGATTTCGACGAAATTGCAGGGACGATGGCGGTAATCGAGCTGCCATTTCAGGATCTCGTCCCAAGCATCCTTGCACGCCCCCGGGCTGCCCGGCAGAGCGAACATGTAGGTCCCGTTGGCAACACCGCCCGTCGCGCGGCTCTGGACCGCCGAGGTGCCGATCTTCTGCATCGAGATCATGGTAAAGACCGTCCCGAAGGCGTCGATCTCTTTCTCATACACATCACGGTGGGCTTCGACGGTCACATCGCGCCCCGTCAGGCCCGTCCCGCCGGTCGAGATGACCACGTCGATATGGGGGGTCTCGCTCCACATGCGCAGGTGGGCGGCGATTTCGGCCCGTTCGTCGCGCACGATCATGCGGTCGGCCAGAATGTGGCCCGCTTCCTTGATACGCTCGACCAGAACATCACCGCTGCGGTCCTGATCCAGCGAACGGGTGTCGCTGACGGTCAGAACGGCGATGCGGACGGGGATGAATTCCTTGGTCTCGTCGATGCGGCTCATGGCTTGGCTCTTTCGTTCAGGTGGGCGCGCAGGGTCAGAAGATCGGCCCAGGCCTCGCGCTTGGCGGCGGGGTTGCGCAGCAGAAAGGCGGGGTGGAACATGGGCAGCGCGGGCCGGTCAAAGGCCTGCGTGAATTCCCCGCGCAGGCGCGTGATGCCCCGTTTCCCCAGCGCCGCCTGACAAGAGATATTCCCCATCAAGACAATCACATCGGGCTTGGCCAACTGCACATGACGCTGCACAAACGGCATCATCATCGCGATTTCCTGCGGCAAGGGATCACGGTTCTGGGGCGGCCGCCACGGCAGGACATTGGTGATATAGACCCCGTCCGCGCCTGTCGCCCGCCGGTCCAGCCCGATCGCAGCCAGCATCCGGTCCAACAGTTGCCCCGCCCGCCCGACAAAAGGCAGACCTTCGCGGTCCTCGTCCCGTCCAGGCGCCTCGCCGAGAATCATCACGCGAGCCCCGGGGGTGCCATCGGCAAAGACCAGCTGCTTCGCGCCGCGCTTCAGGTCGCACAGGTCGAACGCCTCCATCGCGGCGCGCAAGGCCCCCAGATCGGCGCAGCCACCAGCCGCAGCAGATGCCTCGACCACCGGGTCTTTTTCAGGGAGGCGAGGCGGAGGTGCGGCCGGTTTGGGCGGCAAACCGGTGATTTGGGGCCGTTCGGGGGCTGCTGCGGCCTCTTCGGCGGCGGCGAAACGGTCGATGGGGTCATCGCACACGGCATCCGTCACGCCAGCCTCGAGCTGCCATGCCAGCGCCGCCAATGCGGCATGAGAATCCCAGTGTTCTTCCATACCGCGCAAGCTAGGGGCGCTTTCGTGCCGCGTAAAGGGACCGTGAGCCTTGCCGCAGCCCGAAGCCCTGCTATACCGTGCGCAATATCTACGGAGGTTCCATGAGTTTCGCTCACGCCCATCTGCTGGGAATCGAACAGCTGAACCCGTTCGACATCATCACTTTGCTTGATCTGGCCGAGACCTACGTCGATCTGAACCGGCGCGACGTCAAGCATTCGGATGCGTTGACCGGCCTGACCCAGATCAACATGTTCTTTGAAAACTCGACCCGCACGCAGGCCAGTTTCGAACTGGCGGGCAAACGGTTGGGCGCGGACGTGATGAACATGTCCATGCAGGCCAGCTCGATCAAAAAGGGCGAGACCCTGATCGACACCGCGATGACCCTGAACGCCATGCACCCCGACCTGCTGGTCGTGCGTCACCCCCACTCCGGTGCGGTCGACCTGCTGGCACAAAAGGTCAATTGCGCGGTCTTGAACGCCGGCGATGGCAAGCACGAGCACCCCACTCAGGCCCTGCTGGATGCCCTGACCATCCGCCGCGCCAAAGGCCGCCTTCAGCGCCTGAACATCGCGATCTGCGGGGACATCGCCCACAGCCGCGTAGCGCGCTCGAACATCCTGCTCTTGGGCAAGATGGAAAACCGCATCCGCCTGATCGGGCCGCCTACCCTGCTGCCCTCGCCCTTCAAGGATTTCGGCGTCGAGGTTTACGACGACATGCGCGAAGGCCTGAAGGATGTGGACGTGGTCATGATGCTGCGCCTTCAGAAGGAACGGATGGATGGCGGTTTCATCCCCTCGGAGCGTGAATACTATCACCGCTACGGTCTGGATGCGGAAAAGCTGTCCTATGCCAAGCCGGACGCGATCGTCATGCACCCCGGCCCGATGAACCGCGGCGTGGAAATCGACGGCGAGATTGCCGACGACATCAACCGCAGCGTCATTCAGGAACAGGTGGAAATGGGAGTCGCCGTGCGTATGGCCGCGATGGACCTTCTGGCTCGCAACCTGCGCGCCCGCCGCGCCGAAAAGGGCGTGATGGTATGACGCGGACGCTTCACATCAAACAGAACGAAGCCGGTGCCGTCCGTGTCTTTGCGCTGTCGATGGATGCAGCCGAGGTCCAGCCCTATCTGGAAAATAACGCGCTGGTCGCGGGATTGCTGGGGCTCGACCTGATCGATCCCCAGTACATCGAGGTCTTCCCCATCAGCGACCTCGAGGGGTTCGGTCTGGTCAGCTATCTGTCCGAAGGCCAAGGCATCCCCGAAGACATGCTGGCCCCCGACCGCGCCCGTTTGGCCGCGCTGGACGGCCATGTGCTGATCGTGATGTCCGCGGCCTTTGCGGGCCGTGCCCATGATTTGACGCTGGACCCGCGCCTAACCCTGATCGGTGAATATACCGAGGAAACGCCCCCCGTCGTGTTCGACACCCTGCCCAAGGAATCCTCGGCGGGTGTGCTGACCGGCGTGGACACCGGCCCTGTCGCACAGCGCCGCAAGTTTCCCACCATTATCGCTCTTATTCTCCTCGCGGTGCTGATCGCGCTAGCCCTGTGGCTGGCCGCCTGATCGCGCCCCCTACCTGAACGGACCCTGCGGCATGACCACTCTGCTTACCAACGCCCGCCTGATCGACCCCGAAGCAGGCACCGATTATCGCGGCTGGCTGGCCTTTGACGGCGGCCGCATTCTGGCCACCGGCAAAGAGGGCGCGGCCCCTGCCCCGCGTGTGGACCAGACCTTTGACTGCGACGGGCTTTGCGTGGCCCCCGGCATCGTGGATATCGGGGTCAAGGTCTGCGAGCCCGGCGAGCGCCACAAAGAAAGCTTCAAGACCGCAGGTCTGGCGGCGGCCGCAGGCGGCGTGACCACCATCGTCACCCGCCCCGACACCAACCCCGTCATCGACACCCCCGAGACGCTCGAATTCGTCACCCGCCGCGCCCGCGAAGTCACCCCCGTCCGCATGCACCCCATGGCCGCCCTGACCAAAGGACTGCGCGGAGACGAGATGACCGAGATCGGCTTCCTCCAAGACGCAGGCGCTGTGGCCTTCACCGACACCACCCGCGTCGTCCAGAACACCAAAGTCCTGAGCCGCGCCCTGACCTATGCCCGCAGCCTGAACGCTCTGGTCATCGGTCACCCGCAGGAACCGGGCCTGTCCGCGGGCAGCTGCATCACCGGCGGCAAATTCGCCACCCTGCGCGGCTTGCCCGGCGTCAGCCCGATGGCCGAACGCATGGGGCTGGACCGCGACATCGCCCTGCTGGAGATGACCGGCGCGAAATACCACGCCGACCAGATCACCACCGCCCGTGCCCTGCCCGCACTGGAACGCGCCAAGAAGAACGGTCTGGACATCACCGCCGGCATCTCGATCCACCACCTGACACTTAACGTGCTGGACATCGCGGACTATCGCACCTTCTTCAAAGTCACGCCGCCGCTGCGCGACGAAGAGGACCGCCAAGCAGTGATCGAAGCGGTCGCTTCGGGCCTGATCGACATCGTCTGTTCGATGCACACCCCGCAGGACGAAGAATCGAAACGCCTGCCGTTCGAGGAAGCCGCAAGCGGTGCCGTCGGTCTGGAAACCCTGCTGCCCGCCGCGATGCGCCTGTACCACGCGGGCCAACTGGACCTGCCGACCCTGTTCCGCGCCATGTCGCTGAACCCGTCCAAGCGCCTTGGACTGCCCTCGGGCCGCCTGTCCGCCGATGCCCCCGCCGATCTGGTGGTCTTTGATCCCGACGCACCCTTCGTGCTGGACCGCAGCCGCCTGAACTCGAAATCCAAGAACACCCCCTTTGACGGTGCCCGCATGGAAGGCCGCGTCCGCGCCACCATCGTCGGCGGCACCTTCGTTTACGGAGCGCTCTGACATGTTGCCTGACTTCACCTCTGCCCCGACCCTTCTGGCCGCTGCAGCGGTGCTTGGCTACCTGTTCGGCTCGATCCCGTTCGGTCTGGTGATCGCGCGGATGTGCGGGCTGGGGGATCTGCGCAAGATCGGGTCTGGCAACATAGGCGCGACCAACGTCCTGCGCACGGGGAACAAACCCGCCGCCGCGGCCACTCTGGTTCTGGACAGCGGCAAGGGTGCCATCGCCGTCCTGATCGCCCGCTACCTGATTGGCCCCGATGCAGCCCAAATCGCGGGTCTGGCGGCATTCTTCGGTCACTGCTTCCCGATCTGGCTCAAGTTCAAGGGCGGCAAAGGCGTGGCCACCTATCTGGGCACCATGCTGGCCCTGTTCTGGCCCGTAGGAATCGCCTGCTGCCTAACCTGGCTCGCCACGGCAAAGACCCTGAAAATCTCGTCCCTGTCGGCACTGGTCGCCGCAGCCTTGGGTCCCGTCTGGGCCTATGTGCTGGGGGCGCCGGAAATAGCGGGCCTCGCCATCGCGCTGGCAATCCTGATCTACTACCGACACAGCGCCAATATCTCGCGCCTACTGGCAGGGACCGAACCAAAAATCGGCCAAAAGTAACAAAAGCGCCAAGGGTCCGACCCAAGGCGCTTTTTTCATGGCTTCGGATTTTTGAGTATTTGAAGCAAAGAAGAAATCGGCTTTCTTTTTGCTCTAAATACTCAATATCCCGCGGCCAGCCACAGTCTCAGTAGCTGTAATCGCCGTAGATGCGGGTCAGATCGCCGCCCCACTCGCCGTGATATTTGGCAAGAAGTTCGTCTGCGGGGGTGTGACCGGTTTCGATGCTTTCCTTCAGCGCGTTCAGGAAGTGGGTCTCGTCCGGCACCAGACCGCCAGCCCCTTCTTTGCCGCGGGCCTTCAGACCGCTTTCGGCGATTGAAACGACTTCGCGGGCCAGATCGTGCATGTTGATGTTGTCCACACGGGCCTGAAGCCCCTGCTCGGACGCCGCGATGCGCAGGGCGTCACGCTGGGCAGAGGTGAAGTCCTTGCACAGGTCCCAAGCGGCATCCAACGCGGACTGGTCGTACATCAGACCAACCCACAGCGCAGGCAGCGCACACAGGCGGCGCCAAGGGCCACCGTCAGCACCGCGCATCTCGATGTATTTCTTGACGCGGGCTTCGGGGAAGATCGTGGTCAAGTGATCAGCCCAATCGGACAGGGTTGGCTTTTCCCCGGGCAGCGCGGGCAGTTCACCCTTGAGGAAGTCGCGGAAGGACTGGCCAAGCGCGTTGATGTATTTGCCGTCGCGGTAGACAAAGTACATCGGCACATCCAACGCATAATCCACCCAGCGTTCAAAGCCGAAACCGTCCTCGAACACAAAGGGCAACATGCCGGTACGGGCACTGTCCAGATCACGCCAGACGCGGGCGCGCCAGCTTTTGTGACCATTGGGCTGACCGTCAAAGAACGGCGAGTTCGCGAAAAGCGCGGTTGCGACCGGCTGCAGCGCCAGAGCCACCCGCATCTTCTGGACCATGTCGGCTTCGGATCCGAAGTCGAGGTTCACCTGAACGGTACAGGTCCGGTACATCATGGATTTGCCCATGGTGCCCACGCGGTCCATGTAGTCGGTCATCAGGCGGTAGCGCCCTTTGGGCATGCGGGGCATGTCCTCGAACGACCAGATCGGGGCGGCACCCAGACCGATAAAGCCAACGCCAACTTCATCCGCGATGTCTTTGACGTCGCGCAGGTGTTGGTTCACCTCGTCACAGGTCTGGTGAATGGTTTCCAAGGGCGCGCCGGACAGCTCTAACTGGCCACCGGGCTCTAGGCTGACATTCGCGCCGTCCTTGGTCAGGCCGATCAGCTTGTCAGCCTCTAGAACGGGGGTCCAACCGTGACGGTCACGCAGCCCCTCTAGCACGGCCAGAATGGACCGCGGGCCGTCGTAGGGCAGCGGACGCAGGGTGTCCTTACAGTAACCGAACTTCTCGTGCTCGGTTCCGATGCGCCATTCGTCACGCGGTTTGCAGCCAGAAGCAAGGTATTCTGCCAGCTGGCTATTGTCTTCGATCAGGCCGCCACCGGACTGGGGGATGGACATCGGCGCACTCCGCTTTTGTCTGAATTCAAGGTCAACACCTGTGCCCGTTTTGGAGCCTGTGTCAATGCAGCCGCAAGTCGTCCTTGCGCCAAATCACAACAGGTCGTTGTGCGTTTCCGCGCAACTGGTCCAGCATCTTGCTTGTGTCGATGCCGGGCAGGCGCGCGAACATGTCAAACAGCTGGTCCGCCCCTTCGGCGTTCACAGGTATGTGAAGGGGCGATTGCCCCGTTTGATAGAACCGCCAGCAGGCAGGTTTGCAGGTGGGGTCCAGCTCGATGCGGGTCATTTCGGTCAGGGCCACAGCGCCCCCGTCCAGCGGCCCGAAATAGGACAACTGGCCTTCGATGATCTGGACCACGCCGGGCCCACCCCGCCCCGAGGAGAAGCGCATCCGCTGTAGGCTGGACACGATCATCACCACGGACAGAACCACCAAGAGCCCGCCGATCCACGGCATAAACCCGAAGGTCGCCACCAACAGACGCAGGCCGAATACCCCGATCAACGCGGCGATAATAACGCCCCGCCAGCGGGTCAGAGCTGTTTTGACTTCGGTTCTGATCATGGCGGCCTCGGGGGTTGCGGTACGGGTGTGATGTATGGGTTTGGCAGGAAATTCCAAGGGACACCCGCCGGTTCAATCAACTCTGCAGGTAAAGGCGGATACGCTTTTCCGCATTGGCGCGGCCCTTGCCGACAAAACTGTCCCCCAGCCAGCGCCGCCCCATCGCATGCCCGACAAAGAATTTCAGCGCCAAGGTATCCTCGCCGATTTCGGGGGGCAGCGCGTTCAGGAAGGCTTCGGTTGTTGCGGCATCAAGGCCCCAGATGGTCTGGCGCGGCGGAGCGCGGTTCAGGTCGCGGGACACCAGAAAGAACGCGGCGACTCGGGTCAGCGGCATCCCCGGCACCCCTTGGACGTCAAAGGCCGTCAGGCGCTGCCCGTCATCCGCCAGATTGACCGGAGAGAAATCTCCGTGGGTCGGGCCCCAAATCAGCGGATAGCCCCTGAGCGGAGGTTTTTGCTGTTTCAGTACGGTGATCAGGCGGGTGGTCAGGGCGTCGGGGGCGGCCTTGGCCTCCTCAAGCTCGGTCACGAATTTTCCGGGGGCGAGGCGCCGGATTTGCATGTCCCCCGCCGCACAGGCCGTCAGCCATCGGGCGCAGCGCTCGATAAGGGCGATCTGATCGACTTTGCAATCCCCGATCAGGCGGCTGGTCATCTGGCCGGGGGCGCGGGTCATCACCAGAATTCCTGCCTCGGGCAGGGTCGCCAGCGGACGGACGATCCCTACATCGGGGCCAGTCAGCCGCGCGGCATAGGTCCCCAAGGCATTGGCCGCGTTCTGCACCACCTGCCCCGCATCCGGTCCGCGATACATCTTGAAGATCGCCGGTTGCCCGTTGAACTCCCCGGCCGCGACCACGCCGCCCACGTCATCCTTGATGATTTCGGTTACATTGGCGCGGTCCGACAGGCCAGCCGAGGTCAGCGCCCACATGATATCCGCGATCAGGGCGCTAGTGTTTTGCGGATTGAACCAGTTGGGCAAAGTGCCGTCCTACCAGTCGCCAAGCTGCTTTTGCCAGAGGGTCAGCGCGGCCACCGCCGCCGTGTCGGCCCGCAGGATACGGGGACCCAGACTGACCACGCGGGCCTGCGCCATATTGGACAGACGATTGCGTTCAGCCTCGGAGAAGCCGCCCTCGGGGCCGATCAGAATGGCCCACGGGCCGCGCGCAACATCGCCGAGCCCCAAAGCTTCGCCGACGCGGGCCTCGTCGCAGAACATCAACTGGCGATCGGCGGGCCAATCGGCCAGCAGGCGGTCCAGCTTGTGCAAATCCTCGACCACGGGAACAAAGGTGCCGCCACATTGCTCGGCGGCCTCGACCGCGTGGGCCTGAAGTCGGTCCTGCCGGATTCGCTCGGAGTTGGTGAAATCGGTCTGAACGGGGATAATCCGCGCTGCGCCCATCTCGGCGGCCTTTTCGACGATGAAATCGGTGCGGGCCTTTTTGATCGGGGCGAACAGCAGCCACAGATCGGGGGGCATTTGCAGGGGCTTGGTCTGCTCGATGCAGGCCAGTTCGCCGCCACGTTTGCCCGCGTCGGTTACTTCGGCCAGCCATTCGCCATTCTGCCCGTCAAACAGCAGCACATGCGCCCCCACTGTCAGGCGCATCACGCCGAACAGATAATGGGCTTGCTCCCGCGACAAGGGAATGGATTGCCCCTGACCCAAGGGCTGCTCTACATAGAGGCGGATTTTTGCGTTCGTCGACATGGAGGCCACCATATGCCCGCTCAGAACCAAGCGCCAGAGGCCGCAGGCACCGTTGCGGATTCGGTCGGCAACTGGGTGGACCGTCTGGCCCCCGCCGCGACCCGCCCCTACTTGCGCCTAAGCCGCGCGGACCGGCCTGCGGGCACGTGGCTGCTGCTGCTTCCGTGCTGGTGGTCGGTGCTGCTGGCCAGCCTGCATGTGGGCAGCTTTTCGTGGACGGCGGCGTGGGCGATGATCGTCTGCGCCATCGGGGCGTTCCTGATGCGGGCGGCGGGCTGCACATGGAACGACATCACCGACCGTAAGTATGACGCCCAAGTTGCGCGGACCCGATCGCGGCCCCTGCCCTCGGGGCAGGTGACGGTCAAGCAAGCGGCGATCTGGATGGTCGTTCAGGCGCTGGTCGCCTTTGGGCTGCTGCTGACCCTGCATCCGACGGCGATCATGCTGGGGGTGCTGTCGCTGGCGCCGGTCTGCGTTTACCCCTTTGCCAAGCGGTTCACTTGGTGGCCGCAGGTCTTTCTGGGCATCGCCTTCAACTGGGGCGCCCTGCTGGGGTGGGCTGCGGTGACGGAGTCGATCGGTCTGCCTGCGATCCTGCTGTATCTGTCGGGCATGGCGTGGACGATTTTCTATGACACGATCTATGCCCATCAGGACGCGGATGACGATGCCCTGATCGGGGTGAAATCGACCGCCCGCCTCTTTGGTGAAAACAGCCCCCGCATCCTGCGCATCTTTATGGTGCTGACGGTTCTGCTGATGGGCGCCAGCATCGTGACCGCCCTACCAGAGGCCAACGTCCTGCGTTTTGTCATCGCGTTCGGGGCAGCTTGGGCCATGGCGTGGCATCTGGTCTGGCAGCTTTTGCGACTGGACATCAACGATCCGGCGAATTGTCTGCACCTGTTTCGCGCAAACCGCGATGCGGGGCTGCTGCCTGTGCTGTTTTTCGCCGGTGCCCTGTTCGTGTGATTGATCCTTTGACAGCAACCGCCTAGACCCTTTCGGAGGTTTGGCTACCAAAGGACGTCCCGATGCGGCTCAAGTCGTTTGCGATCATCACCGGTTTTCTTAGTACTGCAGCGGTTCTTTCCTATTTTGCGGCCGGCATGGCGGCGACCGTGGTCGAACAGAACTCGGAAAAAGCGATCAGGGATTCTCTGGATGAGGCCGGTCTGGACTGGGCCGAAGTCGAGGCGGACGGCCTGCAAGTCCTGCTCTATGGCGAGGCCCCGAGCGAGGCCCAGCGGTTTAGTGCGGTAAACGTGGCCTCCAAGCTGGTGGACGGTGCGCGGGTGGCAGACAAGATGTCGGTCAAGCGGACTACGCGGGTGACTGCGCCGCGCTTCTCGATCGAGCTTTTGCGCAATGACAGCGGGACCTCGTTGATCGGCCTGATCCCTGCCAAAACCAACCGCGACCAAATTCTGGAAACCGTGGCCCGCGTGACCAAGGGCGACGTGACCGACCTGCTGCAAACCGCGAACTATCCCGTGCCCAAGGGCTGGGACCGCGCGCTGGAATTTGCCGAGAATGCCCTAACCAACCTGCCCCGCTCCAAGATTTCGATCTCGGCCAACGAGGTGGTGATCAAGGCCATCACCGACAGCGCCACCGCCAAACGGCGCGCCGAGGCTGACCTGCGCCGTGCCGCCCCCAGCGGGCTGAACGTGATTCTGGACATCACCGCGCCGCGCCCTGTCATCACGCCCTTTACCCTGCGGATCGTCAAAGACGAGGACGGCACCCGCTTTGACGCCTGCACCGCCGATACCGACAGCGCGCAGCGCGCCATCCTGAAATCCGCGATTGCCGCCGGTGTGCCCGACAACGCCACCTGCACCGTGGGCCTTGGTTCGCCCTCGACCCAATGGGGCGAGGCCGCTGTGCTGGCCATCGACGGACTGGCGAAACTGGGGGGCGGGTCTGTGACCTTCTCGGATGCGGATATCAGCCTGCTGGCCGCCGAGGGCACTGATCAGGCTGTGTTCGACCGCGTGGTTGGCAAGCTTGAAAACGATCTGCCGCAGGTCTTTGCCCTGCACGCCGTCCTGCCCGAAACCGCCGAGGGCGAAGATGGCCCCTTGGACTTTACCGCCACGCTGGATGACGACGGCAAAGTGGTTCTGGCCGGCCGCGTCAATGACGAGCTGACCCGCCGCACCACCGAAAGCTATGCCCGCGCCCGCTTTGGCGCTGATTCTGTCGATATGACCGCCCGAATCGATGAGACCCTGCCCATTGGCTGGGGTCTGCGCGTTCTGGCTGCGCTTGAGGCGCTGGACCAACTGCATGACGGCACCGTGCGCGTTACCGCGACCGAAATCGAGCTGGACGGAAATACTGGAATTGAGAGTGCTCGGGCCGATATCTCGCGCATTTTGTCGGCCAAACTGGGGGATGCCGCGGACTTCTCGATCGACGTGAAATACGACGAGATGCTCGACCCGCTGGCCAACATTCCCACCCCCGAGGAATGCCTTGCCAAGATCAAGATGATCAACGCCGAGACCAAGATCACCTTTGAGCCGGGCAACGCCACAATCGCCGCGGACTCCATGTCCTCGATCGAGAAAATCGCCGAAGTTTTACGCGAATGCCCGCCCTTCCAGATGGAGATTGCAGGTTACACCGACAGTCAGGGCCGCGAGGAAATGAACCAGTCTCTGTCTGAAAGCCGCGCCTCGTCGGTCCTGAATGAACTGATGAATCGCCGCGTTCTGGTTTCCGGTTTTCTGGCAAAAGGTTACGGCGAACAGGACCCCATTGACGACAACGGCACCGAAGAAGGCCGCGAGGCCAACCGCCGTATCGAATTCAGAATGTTGACAGGCGAAACACCCGCTGTAGCTGAAGAAGCTCTTGAAACCGAGGGCGATAACAGCGCAGAAGAAGACGCAACAGTAGTGACCGAGGACGTTCCCACGGATGAACCGGACTGAGTTTATTTTTGCCACCGCAATCGTTCTGTTTGTGTCCTACATGATCGGATGGTTTTCCCACTGGCTCATGCATACGTTTTCGCGCGTGTCAAAGAACGACATCGATGAACTGGAGCGCCTGGCCCGTGAACTGCACGAGGCCGAGGAAACCCGCGATCAGGCCATCACCTACCTACAGCAACGCGAGGCAGAGCTGACCAACCAGCTCACCCAGACCGAGGCCGAACTGTCCGCCGCCATGGATGGCCTGCGTGACGCCCGCGCCGAGACCGAGGAACTGCGCAGCTACCTGCGCAAGATCCAGCAAAGCAGCTAAGAGCGGCTTAACAGATTTTCAGGATCAGCCCTGCTGCCACTGGCGCAGGGCTTTTTCGTCTTCGTCCTTGGCGGCAACCCAATCGGAACCGTCGGCGGTCACTTCTTTCTTCCAGAAGGGCGCGCGGGACTTCAGGTAATCCATCAGGAAATCGGCGGCGGCAAAGGCATCCTTGCGGTGCGGGCTGGCCGTGGCCACCATCATGATCTGGTCACCGGGGGCCATCTGGCCAAACCGGTGGATCACCAGCACATCCCCAAGGTTCCAACGCTCGCAAGCGTCCTGAGCGATCTTGGTCAGGGCGCGTTCGGTCATGCCGGGGTAATGCTCGATCAGCATGTGGCGCAGGGGTGCATCCGGCAGATCCCGCACGAGGCCCGAGAAGCTGACAATCGCGCCCATATCGGTTTTACCCGCCTGAAACGCGTTCAGCTCTGCGCCCGCGTCGAACGGGGCTTCTTGGACGACGATGCGCATCAGCCGCCCGTCATCGGGGGAAAGAAGGCAACTTCGCGGGCACCAGCAATAGAGGCATCGAAATCGGTCAGGTCCTGATCCACGGCCACACGCAGAGCGTCCAGATCGCTGAACGCGACCTCGTAGCGTTCCTCGCGGGCGGACAGTTCACGGACCAGATCGCCCACGGTTGCGGCCTCGGTCTCGACGGTTTCGCGCGGTACGCCGATCCGTTCACGGACCCACGCAAAGTACATCACATCCAGCTTCATGCCCCCTCCTTGAGATAGGGCATCGCCTTGCGGAAATAGTCGAAGCCCGTCACCAGCGTGAGAGCCGCAGCCAGCCACAGCAGCGCCACCCCGCCATAGCCCGACCAGATCATGCCAAGGTAAAGGTTGGCAAGCCCGCCATGATCGGGCTGAACGCCCTGAAGGATGTCCGCCACCATCACATTGTCCATGCCCATTGAGCCCATGACAAAGTAGTGCTCGAAAATCCCTTGGGCAAACAGGACCGCAATCGCGACCATCTGGACGGTGGTTTTCCACTTGGCCAGCTTGGTCACCTTGAGCAGGCCCGCCGTATCCCCCAGGAACTCACGCAGGCCAGACACGAAGACTTCGCGGAACATGATCAGGACGGCGGGCAGCAGGATATAGTTGGTGACCTGAGAGCTCCAGACCAGCACCAGCAGGGCCACGCTGACCATCGCCTTGTCGGCAATCGGGTCCAGCATCGCGCCCATCTTGCTGACCTGCTTCCATGCGCGGGCCAGATAGCCATCGAACCAGTCGGTGACCGATGCCCCCACAAACAGAGCCAGTGCAAACCAGTCCGCATAGGGTCGGGTAAAATACAAAGCCATCACCCCCAGCGCAGGCGCAGCCAGCAGGCGAAGTACAGTAAGAATATTGGGCACGGTCCAGATCATGAGGCCTGTTTACCTGTGAAAATTGACTTGGGAAAGCGCGACCTAGTGCCGTCCTCATTTGTCGTGAAAGAAGTTGTAAATCGTCTCGGCCAGAGTTTCGGAAATGCCGTCCACTGCCTTCAGATCGGCCAGATTTGCGCGGCTGACGGCCTTGGCACTGCCAAAATGCGCCAGAAGCGCGCGTTTGCGCGTAGAGCCGACACCGGGCACATCATCCAAGGGGTTCGCCGCCATGGATTTCGCGCGCTTGGCGCGGTGAGTGCCGATGGCAAAGCGGTGCGCCTCGTCCCGCAGACGCTGGATAAAGTAGAGCACCGGATCATTGTGGCGCAGGGCAAAGGGACGCTCTCCGATACGGTAGAACTCTTCTTTGCCGTGGTCGCGGTCCACCCCTTTGGCGACGCCGACCATGGGCACGTCCTCGACCCCTTGCTCGACCATGATCTCGTGCACAGCACTCACCTGCCCTGCCCCGCCGTCGATGAGCAGCAGGTCAGGCCATAGCCCTTTGTCCCTGTCCGGGTCTTCCTTGAGCAAGCGTTGAAAGCGGCGGGTCAGCACCTCTTTCATCATGCCAAAGTCGTCGCCGGGGGTCAGATCCTCGCCCCGGATGTTGAACTTGCGATAGTGGTTTTTCATGAACCCGTCGGGGCCGGACACGATCATGCCGCCCACCGCGTTGGTCCCCTGAATGTGCGAGTTGTCGTAAACCTCAATCCGCTGGGGCGGGCCGTCCAGCCCGAATGCCTCGGCCACACCGTCCAGCAATTTGGTCTGAGTCGCGCTTTCCGACATCTTGCGGGCCAGACTTTCGCGGGCGTTCCGCGCGGCACCTTCGACCAACTCGGCCTTTTCCCCACGCAGGGGGACGGCGATCTCGACCTTGCGGCCGACTTTCTCGGCCAATGCCTCGGCCAGCAGTTCGGGATCTTCGACCGGATGGGACAGCAGCAGCAAGCGCGGCGGCTCCTTGTCGTCATAGAACTGCCCGATGAAGGCCTGCAGAACCTCGGCCTCGGACACGTCCGGCCCACTGATGCGGGGATAGAAGTCGCGGTTCCCCCAGTTCTGGTTGGCGCGGATAAAGAAGACCTGCACGCAGGCCTGCCCCTTTTCCATATGAAGGGCGATGACGTCCGCCTCGGCCACGCCGCGCGGATTGATTCCTTGGGCGGTCTGAACTTGGGTCAGCGCGCGGATACGGTCACGCAGGGCAGCCGCGCGTTCGAATTCCATCGCCTCGGCGGCCTCGGCCATCTGGGTGGCCAATTCTTCTTGGACCTTGGTGCTGCGCCCCGACAGAAAGCGCTCAGCATCCGCGACCAGCGCGCCATACTCGGCCTCGGTCACCTTACCCACGCAGGGTGCCGCGCACCGTTTGATCTGGAACAGCAGACAGGGCCGCGTGCGGCTGTTGAACACCGAGTCCGTGCAGTTGCGCAGCAGAAAGACCTTTTGCAGCTGGTTCAGGGTCCGGTTCACGGCCCCCGCGCTGGCGAACGGGCCATAGTAACTGCCCTTCTGCACCTTCTTCCCGCGGTGTTTTTTGATCTGCGGATAAGAGTGATCCTTGGTCACCACGATGTTCGGGAACGACTTGTCGTCGCGCAACAGCACGTTGTATCGCGGTTTGAGCTGCTTGATCAGGTTCTGTTCCAGCAGCAGCGCCTCGGTTTCGGTGCGCGTGGTCAGGAACATCATCGTCGCGGTTTCGGAAATCATCCGCTCGATCCGGCCACTATGTCCCGACGGGCGGGCATAATTCGACACTCTCGCTTTGAGATTCCGCGCCTTGCCCACATACAGAACACGGCTTTCCGCATCCAGCATCCGGTAGACGCCGGGACTGCTGTCCAGCGTTTTCAGGTAACTTTGGATGACTGCGTGACCAGTCTCTGGGGGCGTTGTTTGGTTCATCTGTAACAGTTCTGTGATTCCCGCCGATCGCTGCAATGATAGCCGGGGTAGTTCAAGAGGAAAGGTGTCCACGGAATCTGTGGATAACTTGGTGGGAAAGTTTTGGAGATCCCGAAATTTTCCTTGTTTTCAGGCCACTTCATTAATCTGCCTAATTTTTAGGCGACAAAATAACCATCTGTTTTACAACAATAAAAAAGTTATACCTGCGCAATTTCCTGAAAAACATGAAGAATTCACGACATCCCCTTAACCACCCTGAGAGCGGTGTAAAACTTTGCGTTACCCACATGTTCCAAAGGTTATTCCACCCCCACCACATCAGGCGTTTCCCATGCAAGATGCTGTCCGCCATCAATGCAAAGAAGCTGCCCTGTTACAGCGCGTGATGTCAGGAAGTACCGAAGCGCCCCGCAAATGTCGTCGGAATTTGCACCGCGATTCAACAATGTAGCGGCCCTTTGTTGACGGAATTTATCGGCATCCTGCCGCCCGCCCTGCAAGGTTGGGCCCGGCCCGATCGCGTTCACTCTGATACTTGGCGCAAGCGCCTGAGCGGTAGTCTGAGTTAAAGTCCACAATGCCGCTTTTGCAATTGTGTAGGTCATGAACTCGGGTGTCAGTTTGCGAACGCGCTGGTCAATCATATTTACAACCAAGCCGCGAGCGACCGGTTCGCCATTGCCATCTATCTGAGGCAGAGAAACCTGCGCGGCAAATGCTTGTATTAGAACAAAGGGGGCGCGGAGATTGCTCTCGAAGTGGCGATCCCAGCTGGTCCGGGTCGCATCGTGGATCGTGTCATGCTCAAAGATCGAGGCGTTGTTGACCAGAACGTCCAAGGGCTGCCCCAGCCCTTCGCTAGCACGGGTCACCAGTTTCGCGGTTTGGGATTCGTCCAAGAGGTCTGCCTGAAGGGTGACCGCACGTTGCCCCAAGGCACGAATAGCCTCAGCGGTGTCCTCGGCCTCGGGGGCCGAGGTGCTGTAGTGGACGGCAACATCATAGCCATTCCGCGCCAGTTCTAGCGCCAGCTCACGCCCCAAGCGCCGGGCTGCGCCCGTTACCAATGCTGCCTTCATCCGCCCTCATCCCTAATGGCCTTATGTCACGATCGACACGACATAGAGACCATATAGGGCGCAGAAAACGATCCCCCAGAGCCGATTGATATTCCATTTCAGGAAAACAAAGGGGAACAGCAGCAGCGCACAGGCCAGCATGACCCACAGGTCCATCCGCAGGAATTCCGGGTCCACAGGGATCGGGCCGACCAGCGAGGCAATGCCGATAATCGCCAGAAGGTTAAAGATGTTGGAGCCGATGACGTTCCCCAGCGCCACATCCGCCTGACGGCGCAGCGCGGCCATGGTGGTGGTCGCCAATTCGGGCAAAGAGGTGCCCAACGCAACCAGCGTCAGCCCGATCACAGTGTCCGACACACCAAATGCTTTGGCGATAACTTGGGCATTTTCGACCAGAATTTGCGCGCCGCAGGGCAGACCGATCAGACCAACCGCCAGAAAGAAGATGATCTTCCACCAAGGCATGTCGGGGTCGGCTCCTTCGACCACTTCCTCGGCGGCTTCGGCGGCCTTCATTTCGCGGCGGTGCAGGCGAGCGTCATTGATGGCATCGGTTAGCATGAATAGCAGACCCGCCAGCAGGATCAGACCGCTCCACCAAGTAAAGACGCCGGTGAACGCCAGCCCGATGAACAGCAGCGATGCCGCGATCATAATCAGGAAGCTTTTCCTTGAGTCGCATTCGGCGGTGTGCATCGTCGCCATCAGCGCGGGCACCCCCAGCACCATCAGGACGTTCGCGGTGTTCGACCCGACAACGTTCCCCAAGGCAATCCCCGGCAGATTATCCAGCACCGCGCGGATCGAAATCAGCAATTCCGGCGCCGACGTGCCAAAGGCCACAACAGTCAGCGACACGATCATCGACGGAATGCCGATCCTCAAGCTCAGGTTCACGGCGCCTTTGACCAGAAAATCCCCTGCGAGGATCAGAATCAAAAGGCCTACCCCGGCCATTAACCATTCCATGGATGAACTACCCTTTTTTGCGGCTACACGGGCACGGGCCCGAACCTATTTTGTATCGGCCACACCGAGGGCACTTGGCCTGACGCAAGCGCCGACCCACGATCCCGCGCCCGAACATGGCCAATACGATGATGACCACGAGGAACAGTGTGACTGCCTTAATGATCACGTCAGAGGCCAAAACGCGCGAAAGCCGCGCGCTCCTCGATCCCGGCCAGCGCGTCCGAGGCCAGTTCCGCGCCAAAGCGCCCGAACAGACCACGACGGCGGCTATAGGGGATCAACTTGACCTTTTGGCCGTAGATTTCTTTGAGCTTGGGCCTCAGGTGCCCTACCCCGTCGACCAGCCCGACCTCGGCCGCGCGAGGGCCGATCCAGACCTCACCGGTAAAGAGGTCAGGGTTATCGGCCAGCTTGGCCCCGCGGCGGGACTTCACATGGTCGATGAAAGAGCCGTGGATCTGATTCAGGATACTGTCCAGACGGGCCACATCCTCGGGGGTTTCCGGTTTGAATGGGTCCATCATGCTCTTGGATTTGCCGGCGGTGTGGACGCGGCGCTCGATCCCTTGGCGGGACAGGAACACATGCGCGCCGAAACCAGCCGAAATCACACCAATCGACCCCACGACCGAGCAGTTATCCACCCAGATGTCGTCGGCGGCACAGGCCAGCCAATAGCCACCAGAGGCAGCCACATCCTCGACAAAGGCGTGAACGGGGATGCCCTTTTCCTCGGACAGGCGGCGAATGCGCGCCCCGATCAAAGAGGACTGCACCGGCGAGCCACCCGGCGAATTGATCACCAACGCCACGGCGGTCGGCTTACCTTTGGTGAACGCGGCCTCGATCAAAGGGGCCACATTCTGGTCATTCAGGGCACGAGACCCGTTCGCGATCATGCCTGTCAGGCGCACGACCGAAACACGCGGCGGCGTTTTGATGAATGGAATACGGTGCAACATACAAGGGCATGTAATTTGCCCTGTGCCGCCAAACAAGCCGCAGCACAGGGAAAACCTTGGCCCGACCGACTTATTTGCGGATTCGCCAGCCGGTCTTGAAAATCCACCAGACCGCAATCAGGCAAAGCGCCTGAAACAGACCGATCGCCAGAAGGCTGGTGATGATCGGCACATCCGCCACCCCAAAGAACGACCAGCGGAAGCCCGAAATCAGGTAGACCACCGGATTGAACATGGTGATCGCCTGCCAGACCGGCGGCAGCATGTTGATCGAATAGAACGAGCCCCCAAGGAACACGAGCGGCGTCACCACCAACAGCGGGATCAGTTGGAGCTGCTCGAAATTCTTGGCCCAGATACCGATGATGAACCCGAACAGCGCAAAGCTGATACAGGTCAGCAGCAGGAACAGCACCATCACCAGCGGGTGCTGGATCTGTAAGTCCACAAATAGCGCCGACGTCGCCAGAATCACAGCACCGATGAACAGCGCCTTGGTCGCGGCGGCCCCAGCGAAGCCAATCACCACTTCGATAAAGCTGACGGGCGCGCTGAGCAGCTCATAGATCGTGCCGGTGAATTTGGGGAAGTAGATGCCAAAACTGGCGTTGCTGATCCCTTGGGTCATGACGCTGAGCATAATCAGGCCCGGCACGATGAACGAGCCGTAGCTGACGCCCTCGACCTCGTCGATGCGGCTACCGATGGCGGCGCCGAACACCACGAAATACAGAGAAGTCGAGATCACCGGCGACAGGAAGCTCTGCATAAAGGTGCGGAAAAAGCGGGCCATTTCGCTGACGTACATGGCCTTGATCGCAGTGGGGTTCATGCGTTTTCCTCCTGCTGGTGGACCAGTCCGACAAAGATTTCTTCGAGCGTGCTCTGACGGGTGGACAGGTCGGACAGGCACAGGCCCGCATCGCGCAGGTCAGACAACAGACGGGTGATTCCAGTGCGAGACGCGCCAGCCTCGTATTCGTACACCAGCGCATTGCCCCCGTCCGCGATCTGCAAGCCATACGAAGTCAAAGCATCGGGAATCACGGCAACGGGCGTTTCCAGTTCGATCTTCAGGGTCTTGCGGCCAAGGCGGGACATCAGGGCGGCCTTTTCCTCGATCAAGGCGAGGCGTCCACGGTTAATCACGCCGATGCGGTCGGCCATCGCTTCGGCCTCTTCGATGTAGTGAGTCGTCAGGACGATGCTGACGCCAGCGGCCTTCAGATTGGCGACCACTTCCCACATTTCCTTGCGCAGATCGACGTCGACGCCTGCGGTCGGCTCGTCCAGAAACAGGATTCGCGGCTCGTGGCTGAGGGCTTTAGCGATCAGCACGCGGCGCTTCATGCCGCCGGACAGCTCCATCACGCGGGAATCACGTTTGTCCCACAGGGACAGGTCTCGCAAAATCTTTTCGATATAGGCGTCGTTGCGCCCCTTGCCGAACAGACCGCGCGAATACCTCACCGTGTCCATCACCCGCGAGAACGGCTCCAGATGGATTTCCTGCGGCACGAGGCCAATCAGGCTTCGGGCGCGGCGATAATCGGTCAGCGCATCGAACCCGCCGACGGTGATCTTGCCCCTCGTGGGCATCACGGTCCCGCAAATGCACGAAATCAGAGTGGTTTTTCCGGCCCCGTTGGGACCGAGCAGCGCCAGGATCTCACCTTCGCGCAGGGTCAGATCAACGCCATGCAGGGCAGTAAAGCCGCTGTCATAGGTCTTTTCGACGCCTTCGAGTATCAGAATGTCAGTCATAATAGGCTCCTTGGCCTTGTACTTAGGCCAAAACCGGCAGGAGCCCTAACAGGATTCGTGCAGACGGGTGTCTGCGCTGGCGCACCCAATCCTGATCCTGAAAAAAGTACGGGCAGGCACGTCGGTCATCCCGAACCCTTGCCTGCCCCGTAGCGAATGTCATGTGTGGGGTCGCCTATGCGGCCCCTGCCCGCCTTAGACGTAAAACACGTCGCGGAATACGTACTGAGCGATCTGGTCGCGCTTGATGCCCATAGCTTTCAGCTCGGCATCCGATTTCGCCTCAAGAGCGCGGATTTCGCCAATGCGCGAACGGCTGTTTGCGTAGGCGGTGTAGGCCTGTGCCAGAGCGGTCAGGAAGCCATCGAAACGTGCGCGCAGTGCAGGACGTTCAGCGTGGAATACAGTGGTCGAGATTGCCATTAGAAAACCCTCTGAGTTTGGTATGTGTGGGTTTCCCCCCCTGCCTTTGAACTTAGCGCATGGGTTTGGTCAGCAACACTTCCATTTCTGCATAGCCGATGCACGCATGCCGCAACGCAGCGTTAACGCAACCTGATGATCGGCATAGCAAAAGCGCCGCCCCGTTTCGGGGGCGGCGCTTGCAAACACCTGTCACTCGTACGCGAAAAACTCAGTTTTTCTTGGGTTCGGGCATCGACGGAGGGGTCGAAGGCTCGCGCTTTTTGGCAGCCGGAGCAGTCGGGTTGGCCATAACGGCCCAAGCGGGGTTCGCGGGCTTGACTGCGGCGGGGGCGGCAGGCGCAGGCTTGGCGGCTGCGGGGGCCGGTGTGGCAGCCGCGGCGGGCTTGGGCGCTTCGGCTTTGGGGGCTTCGGCCTTGACGGGTTCTGCGGCAGGTTCAGCAGCCTTCGGCGCTTCGACTTTGGGCGCCTCAACCTTGGGCGCGACTTCTGCCTTCGGGGCTTCGGCCTTCACCGGCTCTGCTTTGGGCGCTTCGGCCTTGGGGGCCTCGGCGACGACCTTGGGCTCTTCCACTTTGACCGCTTCGGGCTCTGCCTTCTTGGCAGGTGCCTTGCGGGCAGTGGTGCGCGCGGTAGCGCGGGGCTTGGGCGCGGGCTTTGCTGCGGGCTTGGGTGCCTCTGCCGGCTCGGCAACGGCCTCGACCACTGCGGGCTCGGCGGCGGGGGCTGCAACAGGGGCCAGCTTGGCAACGTTTGCGGCCCTGGCAGGCTTCTTGATCTCGCTCGTCAGCTTCAGGTTCAGCGGCGCAAAGGGCGACCACACCATCATCAGGCGATACGAGCAGTTCAGGATCTCTTGTTGCATCCGCACGCTCTTGGCAAAGTAGGCCATCGAGGCGGCGGTAATTTCAGCGGGGGTCGTCATCGTGAGCATCTGCAAATTCCTTTGCGATCGGTGTTTCTCAACTCTCCCATGACTGCCTACATCACCCTACTTACGCCAAGTGCCGGAGAGGCTGGGGCACACAGCGCTGCCGGTCGCGGATCGCGCGGGACACGGCAATGTGGCCGCTCGCCCTCCTCGCCCGGTTTGCTGATCGCAGAACACGTGGCCGAGGCCTTGGCAGGCTGCCGAAATCACAGACAGTCAGTAATAGACCACTCACAGACTGCGTCTTTCTGCGGGTGCATTCAAGATTCATTTTGCAGATGCAGCATAATTTGAACGAACTTCGCAAAAGCGTGGCCAAAGCTGCGCAGCTGCGGTGCAGTCGAATTCAAGCTGGATTGGGAAAGTGGCGCACCGGGGAGGATTCGAACCCCCGACCCCCTGATTCGTAGTCAGATACTCTATCCAGCTGAGCTACCGGTGCGTCGTGTGGGGCTTCTACGGTGAACCCGAGGTGGCCGCAAGAGCAAATCGCGCCCCGAACCAAAGGAAAAATTTGGGCTGTGAAAACGCAGAAAACGCCAGATGGCAGACGCCATGGCGATCAAAGCTGGATACATTTTCGAGAAGGAGAGAAGTGGCGCACCGGGGAGGATTCGAACCCCCGACCCCCTGATTCGTAGTCAGATACTCTATCCAGCTGAGCTACCGGTGCGTCGTAGGGGCGGCTTCTAGAGTTATCCGCCAAAGCGCGCAAGAGGAAAAACCCTTTTCCTACAAATTAATTTCCGCGTCCCCCTTGGGCAGCAGGATTTCAAAGGCTGTCCCACCCTCGTACTCGGCCTCAAGGCGCAGTTGCCCCCCGTGTCCGCGGATCAATTCCTGCGAGATGGTCAGTCCAAGGCCCGTCCCGCCCCGCTTGGAGCTGCTGGAGAAGGGTTTAAACAGGTGCTCGCGCGCTTTGGGTGGCAGGCCGGGGCCAGTATCCCGCACATGGATTCGCCAGCACTCTTCGTCTTCTTCACCATGAATGCAGATTTCCCCGCCCTTCCCCGAGGACGAGATCGCCTGACGGGCATTGCGGACCAGATTCGACAGTACGCGGTGCAGCTGTTCGCTGTCGGCGCGCACGGTCAGGCCCGCCATTACATCGGCAGAGAGGCTGATGTCGTCATCCTCGATCGCCAGACGTTCGCTATCCAGCACGTCATTCACCAGATCCGCCAGGGAGAATCGGGTCAGGCTGGGGGGCGGCTCCTGCGCCTTACCAAAGGCCAAAGTGCTTTCGGTCAGGGTCACGGCGCGGGTGATCGAGCGCACCAGTTTGGGCGCCATACGGGCCACGGTGGGGTCATCGCTGCCCTCCAGACGGTCCGCGAACAGTTGGGCGCTGGTCAGGATGTTGCGCAAATCATGGCTCACGCGGGCAACCGCGCCACCCAACTGGGCCAGACGTTCCTTTTGTTTCAGGGCGCTGGTCAGTTCGGTTTCCAATGACTTCAGTGCTTCTTCAGCCTCGCGCAGTTCGGTGATTCCGTTCGAGGGCGTGATGATCCGGCGGGCATCCTCGGGGGCCTCGGCATAGCGGGCCATCTGATAGACCACGCGGCGGATCGGCACCACGATCACCTTGCGCACCGCAAAGAACAGCAGCGCCGCCGCAATCAAAGAGATCGCCAGCGACAGCCAAAGAATGCGAATCCCGTAGATCATCAGCGCCTCGCGCAGCGGGGCCGATGGCAAGGTCACCTCAATCAGCATCCCCGCATCCTGCGTGGGATAACCGATGACCCGCAGCACCGATTCTTCGGGGGTCCACAGGGCCACCATCGCGTCACGGATCAACAGCCACGGGGACGCATCGCGCAAATCATAGGTCGCCACAACCGGCGACGGAATCGGAGAGGACAGGACCAGTTGGCGCGCCTCGTTCCGGCGCAGAACCACGTTGTAGACACCCGCGTTCAGCAGCAGCTCTTCCTCGAGGTCGTGATCCACCTGCCCGTTCGCCAGCAACGCAAGGGACGCAATCTGGGCACGCTCGATCCGGGCCAGCAGGAAATCCTCGCGGTAGCGGGCCACCGACGGCACAAAGATCAGGATTTCAGCCAGCATCACGAATGCCATCGTGAGGATCAGGAAGCGCCCTGAGAGCGACTTGAACATTATTGTCCCTCGGTTGGCTTAGGGCAGCAGCGTCTGGACCGCCCGCACCACGTATTTCACCATTTTGTTATCGAACAAACGCGGCGCAAAATAGTTCCCCGCCACACGTTTACTGATCTCGCCCACTGTGGGGTACGGCGAAACCATACCGGCGAGATGGGAAATCTTGTAGCCATTTGCCAGCACCAAAGCCCATAAGTTTATGATCTCGCCAGCATCAGCCCCCACAATCGTCACACCGACGGGGCGGCCTTTGACCACCATAATCTTGATCCAACCGTCGGTTTTACCGGTAGCGGTGGCCCGATCGTTGCCGGAATAGGCGAATTTCACGACCTCCAGCCGGTCGGCATATTGGTGCTTGGCGTCTTCCTCGGTCAGGCCGATTTGCGCCAGTTCAGGGTCCGTATATGTCGCGCGGGGTATGTGATCGCTACGGGTTTTGGCGGGCAAACCGAACAAAGCCGACCGGATAATGATTCCCGCATGATACCCCGCGACATGGGTAAACTGCATTCCGCCGGTCACATCACCTATCGCATAGACCCTGCGGTTCGAGGTTCTCAGCCCCCCATCCACAGCGATTCCCGTCTTATCGAAATCGATGCCCGCCTTGGCCAGATCCAGCGCCTCGGTATTCGGCTTGCGGCCCGCGGCGATCAGCAGATGAGAGCATTCGAACCGATGATCGGTGTTCGTTTCGACCCAGATCGCGCCAGTCGTCCCCCCCACCCGCGTGGCAGAGGTGTATTCGTGGATATCGACGCCCTCGGCCCGCAGGCTGTCCAGCACCAAGGCGGCAGCGTCCCGATCCTCTTTGCCCAAGGCATGGGCGGTTTCCAGAACGGTGACGCGCGATCCCAGCCGCACATGAGCCTGCGCCATCTCCAGACCAATCGGACCGCCGCCAATGATCAGCAGGTGCTCTGGCCGGTCCCGCAGGGCGAACAGGGTCTCGTTGGTCAGATAGGGCGTGTCCTCCAGCCCCGGAATGTGCGGCACCAAGGGGCGCGACCCCGTGGCGATCACGATCCGGCGCGCGGTGATATGGTGATCGCCCGCCAGAACCTCTCGGTCCGAGACAAAGCGACCCTCTTCGCGGATCACCGTCACCCCCAGCGATTCGAAGCGCGCCTGACTGTCGTGGGGCGCGATCGTGGCTATGACCTCGGCCACGCGATCCTTGACCCGCGCATAGTCGATCTCGACGCCCGACACGTTCACCCCGAACTCGGCCGCCGTGGCGACCTGACGAGCACGGGCCGCGCTGGCGATCAGCGCCTTGGAGGGGACACAGCCATAATTCAGACAGTCGCCGCCCATTTCGCCCCGCTCCAGCAGGACAACACGGGCCCCCATCTGCGCGGCGCCAGAGGCGACCGAAAGGCCACCCGAGCCTGCCCCGATCACCAGAAGATCGGCATTGATCCTGTTCATGTCTCAGACCTCCGGCGTTTTGCGCAGCATTCGGATCACCGCAGGCAGGGCCGCCAACGCGGCCAAGCCCAACAACGGCAACAGTATTTCAGCAGAGAAGATGACCGTCAGGTCAGGCGTCCCCCCCTGTTCAAAGATTTCGCCAAGCCCCGCCCCGACCGAGGTATAGACCAGCGCCCCCGGAATAATCCCCACAAAGGTGGTCAGCACAAAGCGGCCAAACGGCACCCCCACCAGCGCGGGCAGCAGATTCGCTACAAAGAACGGAACCACGGGAATCAGGCGGATCAGGAACAGCATCTCCCACTGGTTGGCGTCGATTCCCGCCTTGATGCGAGCGATCCGCCCTTCGGAGGCGTCCATTTTCGCGGCCAACCTATCCCCCAGCCCCTTGCGTGCGGCCAGAAACAGAATCGCGGCACCGATGGTGGCGCCAGTCATATTGAACAGCACCCCGGGAAAGGTTTCGAACAGGAATCCCCCCGTCAGAGTCGCCACCGTCGCGCCGGGCAAGGAAAAGGTTACCAGCGTCGCGTAGGCCAGAATAAACCCCGCCACCGCCACAGGGTAATGGGCGTCACGCAGGGCAAGCAGGCGTTCGCGATTGTCGGCCAAGGCCTGAAAGTCCAGCACATCCCTTAGAAACAAGGCCCCCGCGATGGCGCCACAAGCGATCAGGATCAACGGAAGTTGCCGCCGCGCACGCGAAAAGGGCGTACTCTCTGGGGTGGTTTTCATGTAAATAGCGCTCTATCCCGTGACCTTCGGCGCAGAGGATGGCCGAACTCCGCCGCCTCGCCTAGGGGGCTCACGGCGGGTTGAACAGGGGTGATCGGGACCTGCCTTCAGGAGGGCACTGGTCATGAATTTGAAATATATTCGCGTCAGACCCCTTAAAACCCGCCACAACCCGTTTGACTTATTTCAGGATCGCCCCTAAAGGACGGGCTTCGAATGTAACGGCTTGGGCGAATCCGCAAGCCTAGCCGCCATTAGTACGGAGACGTTGCGATGAAACGCACTTACCAACCCTCAAACCTGGTTCGCAAGCGCCGCCACGGGTTCCGCGCTCGTATGGCGACCAAAGCTGGCCGCAAGATCCTGAACGCCCGCCGCGCGCGTGGCCGGAAGAGCCTTAGCGCCTAATCTGGGTCAGAGTTATGACTGATCGGGCACCGTCATCGCCCGCGCCGGCACCTACACAGGCTCTGGCTCGGGACGAGGCGGTGCCCTTTCGCATGGAAATTCTGAAAAATCGTTCGGATTTCCTGCGAGCCGCGCGTGCCAACAAGCAAGGTACGGCTGGTCTGATGCTTCAGGCCCGTCAACGCGCTGCAACCGAATGCGATCAAGACCTGATCCGCATCGGCTTTACCTGTTCCAAGAAAATCGGGAATTCCGTTGCCCGCAACCGCGCCAAGCGCCGGATGCGCGAGATTGCCCGTGAACTGGTGCCCCAGATGGGCCGCGCCGGTTGGGACTATGTGTTGATCGGCCGCCCCGGAGCGACCATCGACCGGGATTTCGACGCCCTGCGCGGCGACCTGCGCTATGCCCTGCGCAAGGTCCACAGCCCCAAGCCCGCCGACACATGAGCCCCCTCGCCCATATCGTTGCATTGCCCGTACGGGCGTACCGGCTGGTCCTGTCGCCGTGGATCGGCACTAGTTGCCGATTCCAGCCCACATGCTCGGCCTATTCGCTCGAGGCACTGGAAAAGCATGGCGCGATCAAGGGCACCTATTTGACCATCCACCGCATCATCCGGTGCAACCCTTGGGGCGGATCGGGCTATGACCCCGTCCCGCCCTGTGGGCACGATCACCACTAGACGATCAGCGCCAGACGGTTGGTCAGCCCCGCAGGCAGCGCAAGCGCGCGAGTGGGCAGACGGGCGCGGTCACTAACCCCCAGAATGGTCTCGTACGCATCCCGCATGAACGTCTGGTCGTGGTAGTACCACGTGTGCTGGCCGTACTCGATTTCCGTAAACACACCGCGATTGGCCTCGAAATAGGCACCGCAATCGACGTTCACCGCCTTGGTCGGCGCGGTCTCTGGAAGACCGACGCGCCCGACCCGGGGCGCCACCCCCACCCGCTTCATGTTGGACAGGGACAGGGCCGAATCATGGGGGTTGTTGTAGTTGGTCAGACGGGTGCAGTGCCGGTAAAGAGAGCTGGATTTGCCCGCCAGCTCGCACATGCTGGCCGCAGAGACATCCGCCGACATCAACAGCACCTGACTGACGTTCCACGCATTGGCCGCCACCATCCGGCGGTCGTCCGCATCATCAAATGCCTCGCGGACCACATAGGCCCCCATCGAATGCGCCACGATATGCATGTTGATCGGGCAGTCCGGCGTCTGGCGCTGGACAAAGCCGGTGATGCCGGAATCGACCAGCCGGATCGCGGTGATCTTGGCGTCGGTCCGGTCCTCGAGGTAGTTCAGCGCCTTGTCGGCCGAAGGCCAGTCATAGCTGACCACCACCCCTTCAAACCCTTGATCGCGCAAGCCTTTGGCCAGCAGGCGATGGCGGCGCAACATCTTCTTTGTGGAGACGTTGAAGCCGTGGACATGGACCACGATGTCCCCGCGATTGGGCTGACCTTCGGGCACGTGATCCAGCTTGGATTCATGCAGAACGCGGCGCGCCCACGTGTCCGGCATCTTCTTGGCGGGGCCGCCAACGCGGTGCTCTGGCAGGATATCGTCGGCGTCCGGGGGAACGATCAGAAAGCTGTTATTCCCCGGTTCTGGCTGAAATTGACCGTTACGAATGCGGCGGACCGTAAAAATGTAATCCATGTTCCCTCTCAAATGCTGATGAAGGCAATCGTAAAAGGCTTTTCCTATCCAGTGGGGTTTGGCATACCCCGCGCCATGCTTGATGAGAACGACGAGATTCACCCGCTTTTTGCCGGGGCCCCTTCGGGGACAGAGTTCAAGAAACTCCGCAAACGCATCGTGCGGCAAACGCGCGAGGCCATAGAACAGTTCGGCATGATCGAACGTGGCGCCCGTTGGCTCGTCTGCCTGTCGGGCGGCAAGGACAGCTATACCCTGCTGGCCATTCTGCATGAATTGCAGTGGCGCGGGCTTTTGCCCGTGGAACTGCTTGCCTGTAACCTCGATCAGGGTCAGCCCGGTTTTCCGGCGACGGTCCTGCCCGAGTTTCTGGAAAAGATGGGTGTGCCCCACCGGATCGAATATCAGGACACTTATAGTGTCGTGATGGACAAGGTCCCCCAAGGCCGCACCTATTGCGCACTGTGCTCGCGCCTGCGCCGCGGCAACCTCTATCGCATTGCCCGCGAAGAGGGTTGTAGCGCAGTTGTGCTGGGTCATCACCGCGACGATATTCTGGAGACCTTCTTTATGAACTTGTTCCACGGCGGGCGCCTTGCGACCATGCCGCCGAAACTGGTGAACGAAGAAGGCGACCTGTTTGTCTACCGTCCGCTGGCCTTTGTGGCCGAAGACGATTGTGACAAGTTCGCCCGCGCGATGAACTACCCGATCATTCCTTGCGATCTGTGCGGATCGCAGGACGGTCTGCAGCGCCAGCAGGTCAAACAGATCCTCGACGGATGGGAGCGTAACAGCCCCGGTCGCCGTCAGGTGATGTTCCGCAGCCTGATGAACGCCCGCCCCAGCCACTTGCTGGACACCGGGTTGTTCGATTTCGCCGGTCTCACGCTGGGGCCGCGCACCGAAGATACCGATGGTATTCCAAAGCTGCGCTGATTTGCGGCGTAGCACGGGGGCACCGGTTTGGGGAAAACCGCTTGACCTTTGCCCCCTCGAATTGTTGAACCAGCCTGACTTTCAAGGACAAGGTGGCCCGATCTGATGGACGATCAGAATAAGAACCTCTTGCTCGCAACCGTGCTCAGCGGTGTCGTGCTTGTGATTTGGTTTGTACTTTTCCCGCCCGAGGAACCCGTACAAGACCCCAACGCCCCCGCAGTAGCCGAACAAACCGTTGGCGATCAGCCCGCGATTGCGTCCGGTGATTTGCCGACCGCAGATGGCAGCGCCGCTGCCGCGCCCGAGCTCAGCTCGGAAGCCGATGCCCCCCGCATCGACATCAAGACCGACCGGATCACCGGCTCGATCTCTTTGATGGGCGGCCGCGTGGATGACATCCAGCTGGCGGATTACCATGAAACCATCGACCCCGAGTCGCCCAACGTGCAGGTTCTGTCCCGCGTGGGTTCAGACAACGCTTACTACGCGCTGTTCGGCTGGGCTCCGGTCGAGGGCATTGACGCCGCAAACGTTCCCGGCCCTGACACCCTGTGGACGGCGCCCGCGAACGCGGTTCTGACCCCCGAGACCCCCGTCACCCTGACATGGGATAACGGCGTCGGTCAGGTCTTTACCCGCGTGATGTCGATCGACGACAATTTCATGTTCACCATGAACCAGACTGTCGAGAACACCAGTGCAGCGCCCATCAGCGTCCGTCCCTACGGGATCGTACGCCGTCACGGACAGCCCGACACCCGCAAGTTCTTCATCCTCCACGAGGGCCTGATCCGCATGTCGGACGGCAAACTGGAAGAGCTGGACTACAAAGCGCTGGGTAAGATGGACATCGACGAGCGCGAAGGCACCAACGCCAAGCGCATCGAAGTCGAGACCAACGGCTGGATCGGTTTCACCGACCACTACTGGCAGACCATCCTGATCCCCGATGGCGACGCTCCCTTCCGTTCGACCGCGAAATTCTTTGAATCGCGCGAGATCTATCAGGCCGAGGCCGTCCAGCCCGCAATGACCGTCGCCCCCGGCGAAAAGGTCGAAGCAGGCAGCCGTCTGTTCACCGGTGCCAAAGAGTGGGAAACCCTCAAGCACTACGAGCAGGACGAGAATGTTGGCGGCTTTGTCGACTCGATCGACTGGGGCATGTTCTTCTTCTTCACCAAGCCGATCTTCTGGCTGCTGCACAACCTGCATGCCCTGATCGGCAACATGGGCTGGTCCATCATCGGCCTGACCATCGTGATCAAGGCGATCGTGCTGCCGCTGGCCTACAAGTCCTATTCGTCGATGGCGAAGATGCGCGAACTTCAGCCCGAAATGGAAAAGCTGAAGGAAGCTGCCGGCGACGACCGCATGAAAATGCAGCAGGGCATGATGGAGCTGTACAAGAAGAACAAGGTCAATCCGGCATCGGGCTGTCTGCCCATGATCATCCAGATCCCGATCTTCTTCTCGCTATACAAGGTTATCTTCGTGACCATGGAACTGCGTCAGGCGCCTTGGTTCGGCTGGATTCAGGACCTTTCGCAGCCTGATCCCAGCTCGATCCTGAACCTGTTCGGCCTGCTGCCCTTTGCGGCGCCCGGCCCGGAGTCGGTCTTTGCGATCTTGTCGCTGGGTATCCTGCCGATCCTGCTGGGTATCTCGATGTGGCTGCAGCAGCGCCTGAACCCGGCGCCCACCGATCCGGCGCAGGCGATGGTCTTTGCCTGGATGCCTTGGGTGTTCATGTTCATGCTGGGTAACTTTGCCAGCGGTCTGGTGCTGTACTGGATCACGAACAACACGATCACCTTCATCCAGCAGTACCTGATCATGCGCAGCCACGGCTACAAACCGGACGTCTTCGGCAACATCAAGAAGACCTTCAAGCGCAACAAGAAGGCTGCCTGATGATGGCACGGGTGACGCATCTTTTTCGTCACCCGATCAAGGGACTGGGGGCCGAAACGCTCTTGGTTGCCGACCTGAACATCGATCGCCCGCTGCCGCTCGACCGGCAGTGGGCGATTTTGCAAGAAGGCCAGACCGACACCGGCACATGGCAACGCCGCCGCACCTTTGGCCACGTGGCCCGCGGACCAAAGCTGGCCGCGACCAGAGTCCGGATGACCGGCAGCACCCTCTCGGTCACACATCCCGATCAGCCCCCTCTGGCATTTGATCCGCAGACCGAGGCGCAGCACCTGCTGAACTGGCTCGCCCCCCTCTGGGACGACGAGATGCAGCCCCCCGCCGCCCTGATCCAATCCCCGCCGATGGGCATGACCGATGCCGACTACCCGTCCGTCTCGATCATGTCGCAAAGTTCCCTGACTGCACTGGCCGAGGCCGCAGACCAACCCCTGAGCATGCACCGCTTTCGGGGAAACATCTGGATCGAGGGCACCACCCCTTGGACCGAGAATGCCTGGACCGGCCGCACCCTGCGGATCGGCACTGCGGAACTACAGGTCATCGAGCCGATCATCCGCTGCCGTGCCATCGAGGCGAACCCTGAAACCGGCCTTCGCGATGCTAATCTCACAAAAACACTCAAAAGCCATTGGGATCATGTCTACTTCGGTGTAAACGCACGGGTCACGAAGCCGGGCACAATACGCCCCGGCGATACGCTAGAGGTCCTGTGATGCAACTGCCCTTCCCTATGGTCGAGGAACCGGATGCCGAAACGCTCGAAGCAGCACGCAAGCTGTTCGCGGGGGAAACCGATTTCCTGAAGGGCGTCGTCAAAATGGACGGCCTGCCCCCTGCCGATCGCGTCGAGGTCTGCTTTGCGGGCCGCTCGAACGTCGGAAAATCCAGTTTGATCAACGCCCTGACCGGCCGCAAAGCCTTGGCCCGCGCGTCGAACACCCCCGGCCGGACCCAAGAGATCAACTTCTTCACCGTTGGTCAGGCCCACTATCTGGTCGACCTTCCCGGCTATGGTTACGCGAACGCGCCCGTGGCCATCGTGGAAAAGTGGCAGAAGCTACTCAAGCAATATCTCTCTGGCCGTCAGACCCTGCGCCGCGCATTTGTGCTGATTGATTCGCGCCACGGCGTGAAAAAGGTCGACGAAGAGATCATGAAACTGCTCGACACCTCGGCTGTGACCTTCCAGTGCGTCCTGACCAAAGAGGACAAGATCAAAGAAGCCGAGCGCGAGCCCATGCTGAAACAGGTGCGCGCCGCTCTGTCGCGCCATCCCGCCGCTTTCCCCGAGATCATCAGCACCTCCTCGGAAAAGGGTTGGGGCATCGGCACCCTACGTAGCGTGATCGCGAATCTGGAATAACCCTGCCCCGGCCGCGCGGCACACCTAGGGCTGTGCCGTAAGTATTTGGGCAAAGCAGAAGTTGCAGGGCAGTGTCTTGCTTTCTGCTTTGGAAAAATACTCAATTCGGGCGGGCAGACACCCTTTTACTCGGTCTGGGGGTACGTTACCCATAGTCGGACCCAGAGGGACAGGACATGAAAAAGCAAATGGCAATGACTACCGATTGGATCGCCACCGCCCGGACCCTATCCGAGGCTCTTCCCTATCTTCAGCGCTATGATGACGCCGTTGTCGTGATCAAGCTTGGCGGTCACGCCATGGGCAGCGAAGAAGCGATGGACAGCTTTGCCCGCGATGTCGTCCTGATGCGTCAGGTTGGTCTGAACCCCGTTGTCGTGCATGGCGGCGGCCCCATGATCAACGAAATGCTAGCCAAGCTTGGGGTCAAATCCGAGTTCGTCAACGGCAAGCGCGTCACCGATCAGGCCACCGTCGATGTAGTCGAGATGGTTCTGTCCGGTCAGGTCAACAAGCGCATCGTTCAGGCGATCAACCGTCAGGGTGGCCGCGCGGTCGGTCTGTCGGGCAAGGACGCAAACCTGATGATTTGCGAGCAAACTGACCCCTCGCTGGGTCTGGTGGGCACTCCATCCAAGGTGGACCCAAACGTTCTGCTGGCGCTATTCGAAGACGACACCATTCCCGTCATCGCGCCCCTTGGCGCCGGTGAAAACGGCGAAACCTTCAACATCAACGGCGACACCGCTGCGGGCGCGATTGCGGCTGCGCTGAAAGCCGATCGCCTGCTGCTGCTGACTGACGTTTCGGGCGTCAAGAACGCCGAGGGCGAAGTGGTTACCGAACTGATGGCCGCTCAGGTCCGCGAGATGACCGAAGCTGGCGTGATTGCCGGCGGCATGATCCCCAAGACCCAAACCGCCCTCGATGCGGTCGAGGCTGGTGTTCGTGCGGTTGTCATTCTGGATGGCCGCCTGCCCAACGCTTGCCTGCTGGAGCTGTTCACAGACCACGGTGCCGGATCGCTGATCCGCATGCAGCCCAAAGGCTCCTGAATGCGCGCCGCATTCGCACAGATCGAGGCCCTGCTGTCACAGCAGGGCCTTTCTATTTTGGGGGGCTTCCACCCCGAAGAGGCTGACGGCCTGCAAGGTGCGCAGACTCTTTTGATGGTCGGGCCCAAGGGGGCGTTCTGGCCCCTGTTCACCACGTCGCCTGAATATCTGGATGGACAGGCCGATCCCATTGATCGCTGGTCCGAACGTGTCCTGACCGAGATCGCCGCTGGGATCGGGGGGGCCGCGCTGTTCCCCTTTGGCGGGCCGCCCCATCATCCGTTTCTGCGGTGGGCCATGCGGACGGGCCGCGCCCACAGTTCTGCCGTCGGAATGCTGGTACACGCGGATGCGGGGCTCTGGATCAGCTACCGTGGCGCGATTGCCCTGCCCTATCGCGTGGACGGGCCGCCTCCTGCTCCGAACCCCTGCGAGACATGCGAGGCGCGCCCCTGCCGGTCCACCTGCCCCGTCGATGCCCTGCGCGACGGCTACGACACCCCGACCTGCCATGCGTGGCTGGATGACCCGCGCTCGGACTGCATGACGCAGGGATGCGCGGTGCGGCGGGCTTGTCCGGTTGGCGCAGCCTATGGCAGGTTGCCCGAGCAGTCTGCGTTCCACATGAAGAGTTTTCACCCATGACCTTGCGCCTGATCCTGACCCGCCACGCGAAATCCAGCTGGGACGATCCGCTGCAAGAGGATCACGATCGCATCCTGAACGAACGCGGCCGTCGCTCGGCCCCCGCGATCGGCGGGTGGCTAAAGGAACACGGGTATTTGCCGGACGAGGTGTTGTGCTCGACCGCCACGCGGACCCGCGAAACGCTTGAGCGGCTCGGCCTGCCCGAGGTGGAAACGGATTTCGTCCGCCGCCTCTATCACGCGCCGAGCGATGTGATGATGGATGTGCTGAAGGGCGCCACGGGCAAGACCGTGCTGATGATCGGCCACAACCCCGGCATCGCGGATTTCGCAGATCGCCTGCTGGCCAAGGCCCCCGCCCATCCCCAGTTCATGCGCTATCCGACTTGCGCCACTCTGGTCGCCGAGTTCCCCGAAAACGAATGGCGGGCAGTGCGTTTCCACACTGCCCGCGCCGTTGATTTCGTTGTCCCGAGAGACTTGATCGACTGAAGTATCAGTGACCCAGGATCTGGCTGAGGAACAGCTTGGTCCGTTCGCTCTGCGGGTTGTTAAAGAACTCTTCGGGCTCGTTCTGTTCGACGATCTGGCCCTGATCCATAAAGATCACGCGGTTCGCCACCTGACGGGCAAAGCCCATCTCGTGGGTCACGCAGAGCATGGTCATGCCCTCTTCGGCCAGTTCGACCATGGTATCCAGAACCTCTTTGATCATCTCGGGGTCGAGCGCCGAAGTGGGTTCGTCGAACAGCATGATGCGCGGCTTCATGCACAGAGAACGGGCAATCGCCACACGCTGCTGCTGGCCGCCCGACAGCTGGCCGGGATACTTGTGGGCCTGATCGGGGATCTTCACCTTTTCAAGGAAGTGCATCGCGGTCTCTTCGGCCTGACGCTTGGGGATTTTGCGAACCCAGATCGGGGCCAGCGTACAGTTCTCCAGAATGGTCAGGTGCGGGAAGAGGTTGAAGTGCTGGAAGCACATGCCAACCTCGGACCGGATCGCATCGATGTTCTTCAGGTCAGAGGTCAGGTGAACGCCGTCCACCACGATCTTGCCGGCCTGATGCTCTTCCAAAGCGTTGATACAGCGGATCAGCGTCGATTTACCCGAGCCCGACGGCCCCGCGATAACGATGCGCTCACCGCGATAGACGGTCAGGTCAATGTCCCGCAGAACGTGGAACTGACCGTACCATTTGTTCATCTTCTCGATCGAGATTGCGACCTCGTCAGAGACAGTCATTTGCGTGGTGTCAACCATAGTAGGGCACCTTTCTTAACGATGATCCGTGCGGAGCTGACGCTCCAGCCACTGGGAATATTGGGAAATGCTGTAGCAGGTGACAAAGAACAGAAGCGCGGCGAAGCCATACAGCTCCCAATACACGCCGTTCCATTCGGTCGAGGCCAGGATCGGGCCGCGGATCATACCTACCAAGTCGAACATCGAGATCACCGACACCAGCGTGGTGTCTTTGAACAGGCCAACGGCCACGTTGACGATACCGGGGATCGAGATTTTCAGCGCTTGGGGCAGGATGATCAGGCGCATGGCCTGCGCATAGTCCAGACCAAGGCTGTCGGCAGCCTCGTACTGGCCCTTGGGCAGCGCGGCCAGACCACCACGGATCACCTCGGCGATATAGGCCGACGAGAACATGGTGATCATGATGATCACGCGCAGGATCAGGTCCATGTTGGTTTCCGGCGGGAAGAAGTAGGCCAGAACAACGCTTGCCACGAACAACAGGGTGATCAGAGGCACACCGCGAATGAACTCAATGAAGACCACGCTGATACCCTTGATAATCGGCATGTGCGACTGACGGCCAAGCGCCAGCATGATGCCAATCGGCAGCGACAGCGAGATACAGACGACACCCAGCATCATGTTCAGCATGTAGCCCCCCATGTCGCGGCTGGCGACCGCACGCAGGGCCAGCACATCGTCCATCGACGCGGTCAGCGCCCCACCGATTTTCCAGACGATCGCGGCAACGATGACGCCCGCCCCCAAGCCCAGAACAAAGCCGAAGCGCTCGACGTTTTTGAACGCGTAGTAGCCCGCGATCACGCCGATCAGCGACACCAGCGGCGTCAGGAATGTCCCGCCCCACAGCAGCCAATAGGCCACAAAAGGGAAGAGCCCCGTCACAACCAGCAGAATGCGCGGCAGTTTCACGAACAGCACGGGGGCAGCCGCCACCAGCATGATCACGAAGGCCAAGGTCGGGCGCCAGTATTGGTCCGACGGATAGGCAATACCGAACAGCAGCTGTTGCCAACGCTCGCTCAGCACCGAGAAACAGGCGCCCCGTGCCCCGTCCAGAATGGCGCGGCATTCAGACAGCGAGTTGGTGTCCCACAGTCCATTAGCAAACCACGGACCGGCAGAAACGATCAGCTTTACGATGACGTAGAACGCCACCAGCGTCAGGATGGTGTTGCTCCAGCTGGAGAACAGGTTGGTGCGGACCCATTTGACCGCGCCCTTGTCCTTGGCCGGCGGTTCCTTTTGCGCCAGCATTTCGGTGCGTACGAACGCGAGTTGGGAATGTGTATCGCTCATCTCAACGCTCCTTCAGCTTCACGCGGTTGTTGTAGGCGTTCATGATCGCCGAGATGCTGAGGCTGATGATCAGATAGAACAGCATCAGTAGCAGAACGCATTCGATGGCGCGGCCTGTCTGGTTCAGGGTGATGCCCCCCAGCGTGCCGGTCAGATCCATGTAGCCCACAGCAATCGCGAGCGAGCTGTTCTTGGTCAGGTTCAGGTACTGCGAAATGACGGGAGGAATGATCACGCGCAGCGCCTGCGGCAGGATCACAAGGCTCATGATACGGCCCGGACGCAGTCCCAAAGAGGCAGCGGCCTCGGTCTGGCCACGGCTGATCGCTTGAATGCCCGCGCGGACGTTTTCCGCGATGAACGCGCCGGTGTAGATCGACAGAGCCAACCACAGAGCGATCAGCGGACGCTGAAGATCAATGCCGCCGGTAAAGTTGAAGCCACCCAGCTTGGGGATGTCGATGCCAATGGGACGCCCCATCACAAAGAACGCCAGAACGGCGGGCACAAACAGGATCACCAGCGAGGGCCAGCCCATGGGCAGCAGCTTGCCGGTGTTGAACAGCAGCTTTTTGGCATAGGCGCGATAGGCGAACATCCCGATGACCGACAGCACGAAAACCGCAACCACGACCGCCGAACCTTCGTTCCAGACGGGCTTGGGGATGTAGACGCCGCGGTTGGTGAACGCCACCATGCCGAACAGCATTTCCGCATCGGGAGTCTCGCCTTTGAACGCACGGGGCGAAGGCATGATCGTCACGATGGTCGAGATAATGAGGATCCAGATCAGAACCGGAACGTTGCGGAAAGCTTCGACGTACACAGACATCAGCTTGGCCACGAGCCAGTTTTTGGATAGGCGCCCTACCCCGGCGAAAACACCCAGGATGGTCGCTGTGATGCAGCCCAAAAAGGCCACAAGCAGGGTATTCAGAACGCCAACCACAGACGCCCGCATGTGCGTGTCCTGGTTGGTATAGTCGATCAGCGTCTGGTTAATGTCATAGCCCGCAGGCTGTCCCAAAAAGCCGTAGGAAATGCTCAGGCCCGCGTTGCGCAGGTTTTCGAACAAGTTCGAGAGCAGGTAGCCCACACCCGCCAGCAACAACACAAGAGCGATGAACTGGAACGTGTAGGACCGGTAACGGGTGTCATGGATCAGCTGGGACAGCTGAAACGACTCTTTCGGAGGGTCGGTATATGCCGTCATGATTGCTTCCCGGAAGGTAACAAGGAGGGGTTGCGACGAGCACACTCGTCACATGTCCTTGCGGTTTTTGATTATCGTTATTGGGGTATAGAGAAAGGGGCGCGGTTGACCCGCGCCCCCTACCGTCTAGGCGGTATTAGCGGAAGGGCGGCGCATACATCAGACCGCCGTCTTTCCACTGTGCGTTCAGACCACGGGCCAGACCAACGGGGGTCTCTTCACCGATGTTCTTCGCGAAGATTTCGCCATAGTTGCCAACTGCCGCGATTGCGTTCTTGGCCCATGCATTGTCGAGACCGATCATCGCACCCAGATCACCTTCGGTGCCCAGAATACGGTTGATTTCGGGGTTCTCGGTGCCAGCTGCCATCTCTTCGACGTTCGCCGAGGTGATGCCGTACTCTTCTGCTGCGACCAGCGCATAGAAGGTGAACGACACGATGTCACCCCACTCGTTGTCGCCGTGGCGAACGAGCGGACCCAGAGGCTCTTTCGAGATGATTTCGGGCAGGATCACGTGCTCACCGGGGTTTTCGAACGCGGCGCGGGTTGCGGCCAGGCCCGAAGCGTCGGTGGTGTACACGTCACACGCGCCTTCGAGGTACAGAGGCTGTGCTTCTGCGTTGGTCTCGATCGGAACGGGGGTGTAGGTGATGTTGTTGGTGCGGAAGAAGTCCGCCAGGTTCAGTTCGGTGGTGGTGCCGGTCTGGATACAAACGGTCGCGCCGTCCAGTTCCTTGGCCGAGGTCACACCCAGCGACTTGGGAACCATGAAGCCCTGACCGTCATAGTAGTTGATGCCGATGAAATCGAACTTCAGGTCGGTATCGCGCGAGAAGGTCCAAGTGGTGTTACGCGCCAGAACGTCGATCTCGCCCGATGCCAGAGCGGTGAAGCGGGTTTTGCCGGTGGTCGGTACAAATTCTACAGCTTTGGGGTCACCCAGGGTGGCTGCGGCGACAGCGCGGCAGATGGCGACGTCAAAGCCCTGCCATTCGCCGTTCGCGTCAGGTGCTGCAAAGCCGACCAGACCGGTGGTCACGCCGCAGTTCAGCTTGCCGCGCGCCTTGACGTCGTCAAGGGTACCTGCAGCAGCTGCGCCGGCGGTCAGACCAGCAACGGTCAGTGCGCCTAGAAACACGGATTTTTTCATTTTTACCTCTTCCTGATTGCCCGCTGTTGATCAGCGGTTCTATCGGGCCATCCCAGCCCATCGGTAACAATCGGGCCGGATTTTTTGACCCGATGTACAAAGTGTGTGTTCATTCATCAGGAATCGTCAAGGCCAAGATCACGAAAACCCATGAGCATTCGCACATTGAATGATCAAATGCCCTGAGACGTAACTTTTCTTTCGTGTGGCTTACACCATACGAAATAGTTTTTCGGCCCGCAGGAACTCTTCGCGCTTTTTCTCGGCCAGTTCGTCCGCTTCTTCGTCACGGCCCCACTGTTCGATTTGCCATTCTTCGTCAATTCGCGACATGTCCCAAGCCGTTTTAGAATCAATCCGGCCCTTTGTCACAGCAAGCCCCAGCACCAGCGAACCGGACATTGCAACCAGATCGTGTAGCGCCGACAGCTGGAAAGGGGTCATCTCGTCTACATGTTCGAAAAGCGCCCGCAGAGCGGCCTCGGGCTGGGTGCCGAACATCACGCCGGAATGGGTGGTCAGTTCGGCGTTCAGCGTCTCTCGGGCCCAGTCCAGAATGGGGTCCCACGCGGCGGCCTGACGTTTGATCAATTCGTTAGGCTGCTCTGCCCGATAACATAGCAGATCGGTCTCGCCGTAGGCTGCGATGATCTCGACCACGGCGTCGCGCTGGGTGGCAACCCGGTCAATCGCGGCGTTTGCACAGCGGGTGAACGGCATGGTCAAGGGCTGGATCACGTCCTCTTGGGCGTGCCATTCAGCGGCGATGGCTTTGGCCAAATCCTCGGTCGGAACGACCAGAGCCACTTTGGCAGGCGTCTTTACAGGACGCCCATCCAGACGGATCGTCCAGCCGCCTTCGGTGGCCTCGTGGGTGGTTTCTTTCCAGAAGCGTTTGGCTTTCCACTCGCTCATCAGTCTCTCCAGATCGTTTTCAGCGCGGCGGGCAGATCGGTCATTTGCGTCAGGGTCACGTCAGCGCCCAAACGGTCTGGGCTGTGATAGCCCCAACTGACACCAATGGTCCCGACGCCAGCAGCCCGCGCCATATCCATGTCAAAGGTTGTGTCCCCCACCATCACCGCATTCTGCGGGTCGACGCCCGTTTCGGCCAAGGCCGCATGGATCATCGCCGGGTGAGGCTTGGAGGGGTGAAAGTCCGCGACCTGCTCGGTCACAAAGCGCCCGGTCAGCCCGTGGCTGTCCAGCAGAGCCGTCAGCCCGCGGCGCGATTTGCCCGTCGCAACACCCACCAGATATTCGGGGACATTGAACAAATGCTCCAGCGTCTCGCGTACACCGGGGTAAAAGGGGCTGGACGCCGCGCCCTTTTCCGCGCGCAGGCGTTGGTAGGCGCTCTTATAGCCATCCACGATCACTGCGTGGATCGCGTCAGTGGCATCGGGGGCCAGCACGGGGATCGCCTTTTCCAGCGACATGCCGACGATCGACAGGATCGCCGCACGTTCCGGCACAGGCACCCCGCCCGCCGCAAAGCCCGCTGCCATCGACGCCAGAATATCGGCCTGACTGTCAACCAGCGTGCCGTCCACGTCAAAGATGATCAGGCGCAGCGGGCCAAGGGTCATTCCATATCCTCGAACGGGTCTTCGGGCACATCGCGGATGTCCCAGCCGACGTAATCCCAAGTACGGCGCATGTGGTCGGGCAACTCAGCAACCAGGTTCAGGCGCTTGCCCGTCACCGGATGGGTCAAGGTCAGCGACCGCGCGTGCAGGTGCAGTTTGCGGCTGATTTCGCCGCCCAATTGGGCACCCCAACCGTCGCCAAGGTTCTCTTGCCCCGAGCCGCCGTATTTGCCGTCACCGATGATGGGGTGGCCCATCTCGGCCATATGGGCGCGCAGCTGGTGGGTCCGGCCAGTGACCGGCACCAAGGCAACCCACGCCGCCCGCTGCCCCAAGGTGGTCAGCACAGCGTAATCGGTCAGTGCGCGCTTGGCGCCTTCGGTGGTCTCGACCTCTTTGGGGTGGACGCAGATCATCTTCTCGCCCTCGCCGTCCTTGCCGTGACCGGGGGCCTTGACCAGACCATAGCGGACCGAGCCCATGCGGGGATGCGGCACACCGGCGACGATCGACCAATAAATCTTGCGCGTCTCGCGGGCGCGGAAGGCGTTGGTCAGACCGGCGGCGATCTGGCGGGTACGGGCCAAGATCAGAACGCCCGAGGTGTCCTTGTCGAGACGGTGCACCAGACGGGGCTTGTCCTCGTAGCCGAACTTCAGTGCCTCGGCCAAACCGTCCACGTGGCGGGTCAGCTTGCTGCCGCCCTGCACGGGCAGACCGGCGGGCTTGTTCAGGGCGATGATGTGGTCGTCGCGGTAGATCACGCAGGACTGGATCAGCTCCGCGTCCTTGTCCGAGACCTTGGGCTTGGGCGCGCTGGTGACTTCACCGGGCTTGGGCAGCGGCGGAATACGGACCTGCTGGCCCTCTTCCACGCGGCTGGCGGGTTTGACGCGGCCCCCGTCCACACGGATTTCGCCCTTGCGGCACATCTTTTCGATGCGGCCCTGCGCGATGTGGGGGAAGCGGCGCTTGAGCCAACGGTCGAGCCGCTGATCCCCCTCGCCTTTTTCAACGATAACGGTCTGGACGCCGCTCATGATACGATGCCTCGCGCAAAGAGGAGACCCAGCGACAGTGCGATGATCGACACCACAACCGAGGTCAGGACATAGGCCGCAGCGGGCATGAGCGCGCCGCGTTCAAACAGGGTCACCGCATCCAGCGAGAACGCGGAAAAGGTGGTGAAGCCACCCAGAAGCCCGGTCATCAAAAGCGGCGCGTATTTGTTGTTGCCGGTGTTCGCCAGCACAACGACCAGCACCCCCATGGCAAAGCTGCCGATCACGTTGCACACCACGGTCCCCCACGGGAAACCGGGCCCGAGCAGACGCATCACGCTCACATTGGTCAAATACCGGAACGACGCTCCGATAGCGCCCCCGAGGGCGACTTGAAGTACTGTAAAGATCATGGGCGCTGTCTTTCCCTTTGCCCCGCCGGAGTCAACCGCCCTGACGTTTTGCTCTGAGTTTTGCGAAATATTCTTTACGCTTTTTCAGGTCGCGCTCAAAGCCGCGTTCGACAGGCTGGTAGAAATCAGGGCGTTCCACCCCGTCGGGAAAGTAGTTCTGGCCTGAAAATCCATCCTCGGCGTCGTGGTCGTACTGGTAGCCCGCGCCATATCCGATGTCCTCCATCAACGAAGTGGGGGCGTTCAGGATGTGCTTGGGGGGCGGTGCACTGCCCGTGGATTTCGCCAGTTTGCGGGCCGCTTTGTAGGCGACGTAGCTGGCATTCGATTTCGGGGCCAGCGCCAGATAGGCGACCGCCTCGGCCAAGGCGAGCTCGCCCTCGGGGCTGCCAAGGCGCTCGTATGCCTCCCACGCGTGCAGGCAGATGGTCAGGGCTTGGGGGTCGGCCAGCGCGATATCCTCTACCGCCATGCGGGTCAGGCGGCGGGCCAAGTAGCGGGGGTCTTCGCCGCCCTCAAGCATCCGCGCATACCAGTACATCGCCGCGTCAGGATCACTGCCCCGCACCGATTTGTGCAGCGCGGAAATCAGGTTGTAGTGCTGGTCGCCGGACTTGTCGTACTGGGTAGCGCGGCGCATCAGGCGCTTGCCCATCTGCTCGGCGGTCAGAGGGGTATCGACCTTCCACGCGGCGACCTGCTCGATCAGGTTCAACATGGCACGCCCGTCCCCGTCGGCCATGTCCATCAACTGCTGACGGGCATCGGCATCGAGCGGCAGATCGCGGCCCAGTTCTTCTTCGGCGCGTGTGGCGAGCAGCTTCATGCTGTCCACCTCGAGCCGCTCTAGCACCAAGACCTGCGCGCGGCTCAGGACCGCGGCGTTCAGGGCGAAGCTGGGGTTCTCGGTCGTGGCGCCCACCAGCAGGATCGTCCCGTCCTCCATATGGGGCAAGAAGCTGTCCTGCTGCGCTTTGTTAAAGCGGTGGATTTCGTCCACGAACAGGAGTGTCCCCTGCCCCGCGCGGCGGCGCATTTTGGCAGCTTCGAACACCTTTTTCAGGTCGGCGACGCCGCTGAAAATTGCACTGATCTGCACGAACTCCAGATCGGTTTCATCCGCCAAGAGCCGCGCGATCGTGGTTTTGCCCACCCCCGGCGGCCCCCACAGAATAAGCGAACCCAAAGACCCCGCCGCCAGCATCGCGCCCAAAGGCCCGTCCGGCCCCAGCAGATGATCCTGCCCGATCACCTCGGACAGTTTCTGGGGGCGCAGGCGGTCGGCCAGCGGGCGGTGGGCCTTGTCTTCGGCCACTGGGGAAGAGTCGAATAAATCCATACGTCAGACCCTGAACCGGAATGCCATGCGGCGTCCAGCGCGGAGAACCTCGATGATCCCCGAGCGTCCCGCATCACGCAGGGCGCTTTCGGCATCCTTGGGCTCACGGATGTCGGCTCCGTTGATTCCCAGCAGAATATCGCCGGTTTGCAGACCCAGACGCGGGGCAATCGGGCCAGCATCGGTGATCACCACGCCAGAGGCGTCCAAGGGCAAATCCATCTCGGCAATCACGGCGGGGTTCACGTTGGCCACGGTCATACCTGCCAGAACCACGCGGCGGCTTAGGGTGGTTTCTTCCCGTGCGGGACGGTCCGGCGGCGCGATCATCTGAACGGCCAAGGTTTCCCGCTGACCATCGCGCAAACGGGTCACCTGAGCCTTCTCGCCAATGCCCGCAACGGACATGCGGAAGACCATTTCTTGGGGCGTGTTTACGGGCTGGTCATCCACGGCCACCACGATATCACCAGCCTCGAACCCTGCCTCGGCAAAGGGGCTTTCGGCGTGGATTGAGGACAGGATCACCCCTTCGGGCACCGACAGGCCAAGCCCGCCCGCCATGTCGAAATCCACCGCCTGACCGGTCACACCAGCCCAAGGCCGCTGGAATGTGGTCTGGCCTTCGCGGGCTTGTTCGACAAAGCGTTCGACCAGATTGGCAGGGATCGCAAAGCCGATCCCGTTGGACCCTCCAGACCGCGTCAGGATCGAGGTATTTACCCCGATCAGACGTCCGTTGATATCCACCAGCGCACCGCCAGAGTTACCCGGGTTAATCGGCGCATCGGTCTGCAGGAAGTACCCGCGCCCCCCATCGCCCCCGACACCGGACCGCGCGAGGCCCGACACGATGCCGCTGCTCACGGTTTGCCCGACCCCAAAGGGATTGCCGATGGCCAGAACCAGCTCGCCCACGGCAACCTCGTCGCTGTTGCGCAAGTCGAGGTGAGGCAGATCCGCAGCGCCATCGAGTTGCATGATGGCAAGGTCAGCCTCTTCGTCCGCCAGAAGCACTTTGGCGTTGAATTCACGGCGATCCCGCAGAACCACGCGGATTTCGGTCGCGTCGCCGACCACGTGGAAGTTCGACACCACGATCCCGTCACCGGACAGGATCACACCGGACCCGAGGCTGTTTTGCACCCGCTGGCGCACTTGCCCCTGCCCCCTGAAAATCGACCCGAAGAAGGGATCGTTCATAAAGGGGCTGACCTGCTCGGCCACCACGCGCTTGGCGTAGATGTTGACCACGGCGGGCGCGGATTGTTCGACCACGGGGGTGAAACCCATGGAAATCTGCGCCTGAGACGCGGGCACCTGCATTTCGGCGAACGCGGGCTGGCTGAGAGGAAGAGCGAAAACGAGAGCGGCGAGAGTGGCCTTGCGCACGGTGGATACCTCTTGTGCTTGTCTGGCCCCTGATATGCGTAGCCGCGCGGGCCAGTGCAACCCGTCCCCCGCAAAAGCAAAGACCCCCGCCAATGGCGAGGGTCCTATAAATCGCGGCGAAGCGCAGGTGAGCTTATTCAGCGTCAACCAGAACTGCTTCGTTGCGTGCCTTGTCCGCTGCGCCTTTGGCTGCAACGTCACGGTCAACGAATTCGATGATCGCCATGGGAGCCATGTCACCATAACGGAAGCCGGCTTTCAGGATGCGAACATAGCCGCCCTGACGCTCTGCGTAGCGGGGGCCCAGAACTGCGAACAGTTTCTCGACGTACTGGTCCTGCTTCAGCTTCGAAGCAGCCTGACGACGGGCGTGCAGGTCACCGCGCTTTGCAAGGGTGATCATCTTTTCGATGATCGGGCGCAGTTCTTTTGCCTTGGGCAGGGTGGTCTTGATCTGCTCGTGCTCGATCAGCGAGCCAGCCATGTTTGCGAACAGCGCTTTGCGGTGTTCGTGGGTGCGGTTCAGACGGCGGTAACCACGTGCGTGACGCATTTGAAGTCTCCTAAGATTTGGTTTTGCTTTGTCTGGCAGTCGATGCGTTTCGACCGCTCTCCTTGGGGCGATTCTGCCCGAGTGTGCCGCCAAATACAGGTATGATCCGCATATGGCAAGCGTATGGCGGGCGTACATACGTAACGCCCGCCATAATTCCGATTAGAACTGGTCTTCGAACTTCTTGGCCAGTTCTTCGATGTTGTCCGGCGGCCAATCCTCGACATCCATGCCAAGGTGCAGGCCCATGCCCGACAGCACTTCTTTGATCTCGTTCAGCGACTTGCGGCCGAAGTTCGGCGTGCGCAGCATTTCTGCTTCGGTCTTCTGGATGAGATCGCCGATGTAAACGATGTTGTCGTTCTTGAGGCAATTTGCCGAACGGACCGACAGTTCCAGCTCGTCCACTTTCTTGAGCAGAAGCGGGTTGAACTCGAGACCTTCGTCCTCGTCCTGACGGTTTGCCGACTCGGGCTCGTCGAAGTTTACGAAGATCGACAGCTGGTCCTGAACGATGCGCGCTGCGTAAGCGACTGCATCTTCCGGGGTGATCGAGCCGTCGGTTTCGATCTTCATGGTCAGCTTGTCGTAGTCCAGAACCTGGCCTTCACGGGTGGGCTGAACATCGTAGCTGACGCGCTTGACCGGCGAGTAGATGGCGTCGATCGGGATCAGACCGATGGGCGCATCTTCGGGACGGTTCTTGTCAGCAGCAACGTAGCCTTTGCCGGTGTTGACGATCAGTTCCATGAACAGATCGGCACCATCGTCGAGGTGGCAGATCACGTGATCACGGTTCAGAACTTCGATACCTGCGGTCTCTGCGATGTCACCTGCGGTGACGACGCCCGGGCCTTTGGCGTTGATCGACAGGCGCTTGGGGCCTTCGACTTCCATCTTCAGAGAAACGCCCTTGAGGTTCAGAACGATGTCGGTGACGTCTTCACGCACACCGGTCACGCTCGAGAACTCGTGCAGAACGTTGTCAATCTGAACGCTGGTGATCGCTGCACCTTGCAGCGACGACAGCAGAACGCGGCGCAGCGCGTTACCGAGTGTCAGACCAAAGCCACGCTCCAGAGGTTCTGCGATCAGGGTTGCCTGACGCGCCGGATCATTGCCCGGTTTTACCTCTAGTTGTGTCGGCTTGATCAGCTCGGCCCAATTCTTATGGATCATGCGGCCCTCCATTCTTGCCCGTTCCCCATGTCCGAAGGAACAGACTCCCGAGGTTTCAGATGGCGAAACGAGGGCCGCACAATGTGTACGGCCCCCGCAAAGTCTAGGTCAGATCAGACGCGGCGACGCTTGGGCGGGCGGCAGCCGTTGTGTGCGATCGGGGTCACGTCACGGATCGACGAGATGTTGAAGCCGATAGCCGCCAGAGCGCGCAGTGCGCTTTCACGGCCCGAGCCGGGGCCCTGTACTTCGACATCAAGGGTCTTCATGCCGTGTTCCTGAGCCTTGCGGCCTGCGTCTTCGGCAGCCATCTGAGCGGCGTAGGGGGTCGATTTACGCGAACCCTTGAAGCCCATGGTGCCTGCCGACGACCATGCAATCGCGTTGCCCTGGACGTCCGAGATCAGGATCTTGGTGTTGTTGAACGAGCTGTTCACATGCGCAACGCCGGTGGCGATGTTCTTGGAAACCTTGCGCTTGGTTTGACGCTTATCACGTGCCATTGGTCAGTGCTCCCCTTACTTCTTCTTGCCTGCGATGGCCTTTGCGGGGCCTTTGCGGGTACGAGCGTTGGTGTGGGTACGCTGGCCGCGAACGGGCAGACCACGACGGTGACGCAGACCACGGTAGCAGCCGAGGTCCATCAGACGCTTGATGTTCATCTGAGTTTCGCGACGCAGGTCACCTTCTACGGTGTAGTTTGCGTCGATGTGCTCGCGGATCGCCAGAACTTCGGCATCCGAAAGCTCGTTGACGCGACGCGAACGCTCGATGTTCACAGCTTCGCAAATGGCTTCAGCCGAAGTGTGGCCAATACCAGTGATGTAGGTGAGTGCGATCGGCACTCGCTTGTTGGTCGGGATGTTTACGCCGGCAATACGAGCCACGTTAATCTTCCTTTTCGTTGCGGTTCCGTAGCACCAGAACCTTTTTTCACAACGGAAGCCCGAGGACATATGCCGCCGGGCGCACGCTGAATTCGATATTCGGGAGGGAATCACGCGAAATACACGATTCCCTATAGAGTGCGCGTAGGTAGGAAAATTTTGAGGAAACGTCAATAGCGCGCGAGACCATATTACCGTCGGGATGCATTTCGTCTGTTTTCGGGGACAGATATGCATACGGGTAAATGATCAAAGGGGCGTCGCCCATTAAGGAACACCCTACCCTAATCGCTCCCCAAATGCAATGCGACCCCCGAGCATTTGCAGCATCGGGGGTCGCATCGTTGTTCGTGTAAGGCAGGTTTTAGCCGAGGATCTTGGCGATTTCCGCCTGAACCGCGTCGATCTCTCCCAGACCGTTGACGCTGCTCAGGTTGCCCTTGGCGTAGTAGTAGCCAATCAGCGGCGAGGTCTTCTTGTAGTATTCCATCAGACGCTGGCGGAGGCTGTCCTCGTTGTCGTCTGCGCGGCGCTTGAACTCGGTCCCGCCGCAGTTGGTGCATTTACCATCCGCGGGGATCGGCTTGGTGTTGTCATTGTAGACTTCACCGCAAGAGCCACAGGTCGAACGCGCGGTGATGCGGCTGACCAGTGCTTCGTCGTCCACCTGCATTTCGATCACGGCATCCAGCTTGGCGCCCATGCCGTCCAGCAGATCACCCAGCGCGTCCGCCTGAGGCAGCGTGCGGGGGAAGCCGTCGAAAATGAAGCCGCCCTCACTGCCCTGCTCCAGCTTTTCGCGGATCAGGCCGATGACGATCTCGTCGGTGACAAGCTGACCTGCGGCCATAACAGCAGCAACTTTCTTGCCCATCTCGCTGCCCGAAGCCTGAGCTTCGCGCAGCATGTCGCCGGTGGAGAGCTGGACCATGCCGCGCTCTTCGACCAGTTTACGTGCCTGAGTGCCTTTGCCAGCGCCCGGGGGCCCGAGGAGGATAATGTTCGTGGTCATCGACGTGCAGGTCCCTTACGTTTTGCGCGCTTGGAGCCGCGGCCGCGCAGCTGCGACTTCTCGATCAGGCCCTCATACTGGTGAGCCAGAAGGTGCGATTGAACTTGCTGGATGGTGTCCATGGTCACCGACACAACGATCAGCACCGAAGTACCACCGAAGTAGAAGGGGATCGACAGCTGGCTGCGGATGATTTCCGGCAGCAGACAGACGAAGGCCAGATAGGCAGCCCCCAGAACCAGCACGCGGTTCACAACGTATTCGAAGTATTCAGCGGTCTTCTGGCCGGGACGGATGCCGGGCACAAAGCCGTTCTGGTTCTTCAGGTTGTCGGCCACGTCTTCGGTCTTGAACGCCACGTTGTGGGTGTAGAAGTACGCGAAGAACACGATCATGCCGGCAAAGAACGCCAGATAGAGCGGCTGGCCGGGGCCGAAATACGCGAGGATGGTCGACAGAACCGGACCGGTCGAGTTGCCCGAGAAGGTCGCGATGGTGGTCGGCAGCAGCAGCAGCGACGACGCGAAGATCGCGGGAATCACGCCAGCGGGGTTAACCTTGATCGGCAGGTGCGAGGTACCGCCATCGTACACTTTCATGCCCACCTGACGGCGGGGGTACTGGATGTGGATCTTGCGCAGGCTGCGCTCCATGAAGACCACAAAGGCAATCACAGCGATCATCATGACCAACACGCCGATAATCACGACGGGGCTGATGGCGCCCGAACGGCCTTGGCTCAGGAATTGTGCCAGAGCTGCGGGGATTTCCGCGATGATACCGACGAAGATGATCAGAGAGATACCGTTGCCGATGCCGCGTGCGGTGATCTGCTCACCCAGCCACATCAGGAACATGGTGCCACCGACCAGAGTGATCACACAGGCGGCGATGAAATACATGCCGGGGGTGTGCACCAAGTCACCGGCCTGAAGGCTCTTCGCCAGACCAAAGGCCTGGAAGGTGCCGATCAGAACGGTCGCGTAGCGGGTGTACTGGTTGATTTTCTTGCGGCCCTGTTCGCCTTCTTTCTTCAGCTGCTCCATCGAGGGAACCAGCGAAGTCAGAAGCTGAACGATAATCGAGGCCGAGATATAGGGCATGATGCCGAGGGCGAAGATACCCATGCGGCTGATTGCGCCACCCGTAAACATGTTCAGGATGCCGCCGAGACCGGCAGCCGCGCCGTCCATGAAGTTACGCAGTGCGTTGCCGTCGATACCGGGGACCGGAATATAGGTCCCGAGGCGATAGACGATCAGAAGCCCGAGAGTAAAGAAAATGCGGCTACGAAGATCAGCGGCCTTGCCCAATGCGGCCCAACTGGTGTTCGCCGCCATTTGCTCTGCTGCAGATGCCATTTGCGGTCTCTTTCATGACAGCGCCGCCAAAGCAGTTCTCCTGCTTGGCGGCGCTTTGGAAAACTAGGTACGATGTAAGCGGCTCGAGAGCCGCTCACAACACCTTATTCAGCCGCCGCAGCAGCGACCTTCAGCGAGCCGCCTGCTTTTTCGACAGCTTCAACAGCCGACTTCGAAGCGCCGGTGACTTCGATGTTCAGAGCGGTGGTGATTTCACCCTTCGCCAGAACACGGATGCCGTCCAGTGCGCGACGAACCAGACCCGAAGCGACCAGAACTTCTTCGGTCACGGGCTGAGCTGCGTCGATCTTGCCAGCTTCAACGAATTTCTGGATCAGGCCCAGGTTAACAACAGCGAATGCCTTGCGGTTCGGCTTCGAGAAGCCACGCTTGGGAAGACGCTGGTACAGGGGCATCTGGCCGCCTTCGTAGCCGTTGATGGCCACACCCGAACGCGACTTCTGACCTTTGATACCACGGCCAGCAGTTTTACCTTTGCCCGAGCCGGGGCCGCGTGCAACGCGCTTTTTCTTAGGTGCTGCGCCCGGATTGTCGCGAAGTTCGTGCAGTTTCATGTCGCTTCTCCTTTGCCGGATGTGCCCCCCAGCGACGGGATGGGACAAACACGGCATAAACAAAAATAAAGGCGGCCCTGAATCAGGGCCACCCGCGGCGTTTACACGCCCTTTGTGCAATGATCAACTGGTTTACTTGTGGCAGTGGACCTGGCCGGTCTTCTTCTCCATGTGGCAGCATTCGCCCGGAGGAGAGGATTTGCGGCACCCTCCCCCGTGGTTCAGGGTCTGGGTGTCCGGCGCCGGTTTGCGGTTTGGTGTCGCGCTCCACGCTTGTTGGGCCAATGCCAGCCCCAAGAGCGTGAGAATCAGAATAACTTTAGACATAATGTGTCCCCTTGGAATGAGGGGACACTTAGAGCCGATGCGACACGCAACCAAGTAAGGTTAACGTGTCTCAGGCGTGATCGGCGCCGCCGTACCAGTCGCCCATGCGCACCTCGGCTTTGTCACCCACAAGCTCGGCGAATTTACCAAGATCCGAGAATGTCTTGTCCTTGTTGCGGTAGTGGTAGGGATAGACGACCGCGGGGGCAAAGGCGGCAACACCCTCGGCGGCTTGTTCGACCCCCATGGTAAAGGGCAGGTTCATGCAGACGAACGCCAGATCGATGTCCTTGAGGCCCTTCATCGCGTCGGTCACTTCGGTATCACCGGACAGATAGATGCGGAAATCGCCCATCGTCAGGACATAACCATTGTCGCGCCCCTCCGGGTGAAAGTTCGCACGCTCGGGTGTGGTGTTGTGGGCGGGAATCGCGTCGATGGTGATTCCGTTAAATTCTGTCTGGTCCCCGTTCGCGACCGAAGAGGCTTTGGCCTTCAGCATATCATCGAGTTTATCGTAAACGGCAGGGTTGGTGATCAGGACGGTTTTGTCCGCCACCAGCGCGGCCAGCGTTTCGGGTGCAAAGTGGTCGCCGTGCTCGTGGGTCAGCAGAATCAGGTCCGGCTTGGGGAAATTGCTGTACTGCGCCGCGTCGCCAACGGGATCGACATAGATCACACCAGCGGGGGTCTCCATCACGATCGAGGCGTGCTCGATGGGATGAATGGTCAGGGTCCCCTGCCCCGTTTCGAAACTGTTCGCGCCGTGCGCAGCAGCGTTGGCCGTGAATGGCATGATGGCGATGACTCCTGCACTTGCGGCGGTGGCCATGAAGGTTCTTCTGGAAAGGGTCATACTAGCGTCCTCCTGTTTGTTCGAGGAGATAGCGCGGTACCCATCCGGACAATTCACGAAACCGTTAAAAGGAAACGCCCTCCGGCGGGCGGGCCGGAGGGCGTTTGTGCGTGACTCGTTAACCAAAACACGAGCACTAGGGAAAGTTTTGACCCGCGCTTCAGGCACCCAAGGAGGAGGAGAGGTGCCGGATCAGGGAGGAGGAGTTGCGCAGGTCTAACCTTGAATTAGATCTTGGCCGCTTCCTGAGCTGCCAGAGTGCGGATGTCGGTGCGCGCGATGCCGATGTCGCTGAGTTCGCGGTCGGTCAGAACAGCCAGCTCGTTGTAGCAACGGTTGTAGGCGGCGCGGCGTGCGAGGGTGGTTTTCACTGCCTCGATTGCGACATTGAAACGCTCTGCGAATTGGAAGCCGGCGCGGGAGGGTGCGTGTACAAATGCCATCTTAATCATCCTTGGGTAGGTGCGGGGCGTATTCCCCAGCGGTTCAGTCTGTTGTTCGTTTCGTCTTTGGACATCTCATATGTATCGCAGCGTGATGGCGCTAACAAATTCCTGTTCGGTCGACCCGTTATGCACTTGCAGCATGACTAGCCACCCGTAAGGCGTTTCCTGCGCATGTCACGCAAAGCGGCCATGCAAATGGCGCACAAATCCATGAAAATCAGTGGGTTTTGCATACTGCGGCATGCCGAAACGGCCGATCAGGTTAGGCATGATTGCCGCCCAAGCCGATTCCCGCGCCCACAGGGGAATCAGAAATGCTGCGCCTGCAAAGCAAAACGCCCCGCAGTTTCCTGCGGGGCGCTTGCTGTCAATTGAAGGGGGCTATTAGCCGCGCTCTTCGATGATCTCGACCAGGTGCGGGATCTTGTTGACCATGCCGCGGATCGAGGGGGTGTCCTCGAGCTCACGGGTTTTGTGCATCTTGTTCAGACCCAGACCGATCAGGATCTGGCGCTGAACTGCGGGGCGGCGGATCGGGCTACCGATCTGCTTTACAACGATGGTCTTCGCCATGGTTCCGTCTCCTTACGCTTCTGCCGATGCGTCTGCTTCCGCAGCCGCGCCGTCATACTTGTGCAGGATGTCTGCAACCTTTTTGCCACGACGCTGTGCCACCTGACGGGGCGACGCTTCGAGGCTCAGAGCGTCGAGAGTTGCGCGGATCATGTTGTAGGGGTTCTGCGAGCCGATCGACTTCGCAACAACGTCCTGAACACCCAGCATCTCGAACACAGCGCGCATCGGACCACCCGCGATGATACCGGTACCCTGGGGGGCGGTACGCATCACTACGCGGCCTGCACCGTGACGACCTTCGATGTCGTGGTGAAGGGTACGACCTTCACGCAGCGGCACGCGGATCATCTTGCGCTTTGCTTGCTCAGTGGCCTTGCGGATCGCCTCGGGTACTTCTTTCGCTTTACCCTTGCCGAAGCCTACGCGGCCTTTCTGGTCGCCGACAACCACCAGAGCAGCGAAGCCAAAGCGCTTACCACCCTTAACGGTTTTCGACACACGGTTGATCGCCACCAGACGATCGGCGAATTCCGGAGCTTCCTCGCGCTCGGCGCGGCGGTCCCGGCGGTTTTCACGTTCTGCCATATCGTCTTCTCCTTAGAACTTCAGTCCGCCCTCACGGGCGGCATCGGCCAGCGCCTTGATGGTGCCATGGAAGAGGTAGCCACCACGATCGAAGTAGCATTCTTCCACGCCAGCGGCTTTCGCACGCTCGGCGAGTAGGGCACCAACCTTGGCGGCGGCTTCCTGGTTGTTCTTGCCTACGAGACCCAGATCTTTTTCCAGGCTCGAAGCGGCGGCGATGGTGCGGCCCTGAAGGTCGTCGATCAGCTGAACGCTGATGTTCTTGTTCGAGCGATACACCGAGAGGCGGGCACGGCCATTGGCCATTTTCCGCAGTTTGTTCCGAACGCGCTGTTGACGCTTCAGAAACAGGGTACGTTTGCTGTTTGCCATCTATCGCGTCCTTACTTCTTCTTGCCTTCCTTCTGGAAGATGTACTCGCCACGGTACCGGATACCCTTGCCCTTGTAGGGTTCGGGACGGCGCCAGTCGCGAATCTTCGCAGCGGTTTCACCAACGAGCTGGGCATCAATGCCTTCCAGCACGATTTCGGTCGGCTTCGGAGTGGTCACAGTCACGCCAGCAGGGATCGCGAAATCAACGTCGTGCGAGTAGCCGAGGTTGAGTTTCACAACGTTGCCTGCAACGGCAGCGCGATAACCCACACCAACGATGTCCAGCTCTTTTTTGAAGCCAGCAGTCACGCCAGTGATCAGGTTCGCGATCATCGAGCGGCTCATGCCCCACTGTTGACGCGCGCGCTTCGACGAACCGCGGGGATCAACTTTGACACTGTTGCCGTCGATGGTGATGGTCACATCATCGGTAGCGGTGAAGCTCAGGGTGCCCTTGGGGCCCTTTACTTCGATGGTCTGGCCCGAAAGCGACGCCGAAACGCCGGAGGGCAGCTCGACCGGTTTTTTACCAATACGAGACATTACGAGACCTCCTTAGAATACGGTGCAGAGCACTTCGCCGCCAACATTGGCGTGACGTGCAGCTGCATCCGACATTACGCCCTTCGGAGTCGAAACGATCGAGACGCCAAGGCCCTGACGGACTTCGGGGATCTCTTGCGCGCCCATGTAGACGCGACGACCGGGCTTCGACACACGCTTGATCTCGCGGATCACAGGAGCGCCTTCGTAGTACTTCAGAGAAATTTCGATGGCCGCGTGGCCGTTCTCGTCAGTGGTTTTCTCGTAGCCACGGATGTAGCCTTCATCCAGAAGGACATCCAGAACCCAAGCGCGCAGCTTCGAAGCCGGGGTCGACACAGTCGACTTGCCGCGCATCTGAGCGTTGCGGATCCGGGTGAGCATATCGCCGAGAGGATCGTTCATCTTATATCTCCTCTTACCAGCTCGACTTCACCAGGCCGGGGGCCTGACCGTTGGAGCCCAGTTCGCGCAGCATAATACGGCTAACCTTGAGCTTACGGTAGTAAGCGTGGGGACGGCCGGTCAGCTGGCAGCGGTTGTGCAGGCGGGTTGCCGAGCTGTTGCGCGGCAGTTTCGCAAGCGCCATGCGAGCTTTGAAACGCTCTTCCATGGACTTGCTTTCGTCATTCGCGATCTCTTTGAGAGCGGCGCGCTTGGCTGCGTATTTCGCGACCAGGCGTTCACGCTTCTTCTCGCGTTCGATCATTGCTTTTTTAGCCATGTCTTACCCTTTCGCGATTACGCAGTGAACGGCATGTTGAAGTGCTTGAGCAGCGCCTTCGCTTCACCGTCGGTTTTCGCAGTGGTGCAGATGATGATGTCCATACCCCAAACTTCGTCTACTTTGTCGAAGTCGATTTCGGGGAAGACGATGTGTTCCTTGAGGCCCATGGCGAAGTTGCCACGACCGTCAAACGACGGCTTCACACCACGGAAGTCGCGGATGCGGGGCATCGCGATGGTGATCAGACGGTCCAGGAATTCATACATCCGGTCGCCACGCAGGGTGACTTTGGTGCCCAGGGGCATGCCTTCACGGACGCGGAAGCCTGCGATCGACTTCTTCGCCTTGGTGATGACTGCCAGCTGACCTGCGATCTTCGACAGATCTTCCTGAGCCGACTTGGCTTTCTTGGAATCACGAACCGATTCCGCACCGGCGCCGATGTTCAGAACGATTTTGTCCAGCTTGGGGAGCATCATCTCGTTCTTGTAGCCGAACTCTTCCATCAGAGCGGCTTTGATCGACTCGCGGTACTGTACCTTGAGACGCGGGGTGTAGTTTGCGGTATCAAGCATCGATCACTTCCCCCGATTTCTTGGCAAAACGGACCTTCTTGTCGCCTTCCATACGGAAGCCAACGCGGGTTGCACCACCAAGCTTGGGGTCAACGATCGCGAGGTTCGACAGCTCGATCGGCAGCGACTTGGGCAGACGGCCGCCCTGGCTGTTCTGGGTCTGGCGGGTATGACGGATGGCCATGTTGACGCCTTCGACAATGGCTTTGCCCGCTTTGGGGTCTACCGAAGTGATGGTGCCTTCTTTGCCCTTGTCCTTACCGGCAAGAACGATGACCTTGTCACCTTTACGGAGTTTGGCAGCCATTACAGCACCTCCGGGGCGAGCGAGATGATCTTCATGAAGTTTTTGGCGCGCAGTTCGCGAACGACCGGGCCAAAAATACGGGTGCCAACAGGCTCGCCCGCGTTGTTGAGGATCACCGCAGCGTTGCGGTCAAAACGGATGGCGGTGCCATCTTCACGACGTACTTCCTTGGCGGTACGAACGACGACTGCCTTACGGACGTCACCTTTCTTAACGCGGCCGCGCGGGATCGCTTCTTTGACGGATACGACGATGATATCGCCGACCGAAGCGTACTTGCGCTTGGAACCACCGAGGACCTTGATGCACTGAACTCGGCGTGCGCCCGAGTTATCAGCGACATCCAGATTGGTCTGCATCTGGATCATTTGGTTTCTCCGGACCTTTGGGGAGGCTTAGGGGCCTGAACCCCCAGGGTTTCTCTCAGCTGAGAGCTCAAGCTTTCGCCAGAACTTCCCAACGCTTGGTTTTCGAGTAAGGCGCGCATTCGATGATGCGGACGGTGTCGCCTACTTTGAAGGCGTTGTCTGCGTCGTGTGCGCGGTACTTCTTCGACTTCTTGATGGTCTTCTTAAGCACGGGGTGCTTAAAACGACGCTCTACGCGAACGGTAACAGTCTGCTCGTTCGCGTCGCTGGTTACGGTGCCTTGCAGGATACGTTTGGGCATTCTTCAGAGCTCCGCTTATTCAGCAGCCGCTTGCGCGGCCTTTTCGTTGAGGATGGTCAGAACACGAGCGGTGTCGCGCTTAACCTGACGCATACGTGCGGTGTTTTCGATTTGGCCGGTGGCCTGCTGGAAACGCAGGTTGAAGGCTTCTTTCTTAAGAGCCACCAGATCCTCGCGGAGCTGGTCGGGCGTCTTGCCACGCAGTTCTTGGGCGTTCATTCGCCTTATCCTTTTCAACATCACCGGCGGGCCCTTTTGGGTAACCCGTGATCCGGTGGAGGTTCGTTTAGGGAACACTTATCCTGCGCACAAAGCGCAAGGATGCGTCCCATTACATGAAGCTTTTATGGAGGGCAACCGATTCCTACCGAAAATCCCAATTTTTCCTGAGGGCTCCGGCCTGTCGGACCCATCGCTGCGCAGGGTCTGACCTATGTCAATTGTGATGCGCTTGTAACCGCGTATGGAGCCCTTGCACAAGGCGCAGAATGGGCGCAGGACAAGGGAACACCATCCGCCGTGCCCCCTGCCCCAGCGCCTGCCAGCACGCATTTACCGGAGAGACCCCATGGCAACCATTTCTTCCCTGTTCGTCACGCGCCTCTATCAGGCCAAGCTGAACGAGTACGGCCCCGAGGTAGACACCGAGGAACTCGAGAACTCCTGCGTTTCGATCGCCGAGGATGACGATGCCGGCCTCGAGTGGTGCGAGCAGAACGGCTATCCGGGTTACACCAGCTATGCCTCGCTGACGGACCTGCCGTGGCGCTTCCCCGTGTTCGCCCAAGTGGTCGAGGCGCTGGACCAGCACGTCGCCGCCTTTGCCAAGGATCTGGAGTTTGACCTGGCCGACAAGAAGCTGGTTCTCGAGGATATCTGGATCAACATCCTGCCCGAGGGCGGCATCCACACCTCGCACATCCATCCCCACTCGGTGATCAGCGGCACCACCTATGTCTACATGCCCGAAGGCGCCCGCGCGATCAAATACGAGGACCCGCGCCACGCGATGATGATGGCCTCTCCTGTCCGCCAGAAGGGCTGCCGCGAAGAGCTGAAGGCCTTTGTCTACCGCGCCCCCGAGGTTGGAGACGTGCTTCTCTGGGAAAGCTGGCTGCGCCACGAAGTGCCCATGAACATGGCCGAGGATGACCGCATCTCGGTGAGCTTCAACTACAAGTGGGAATAAGGCGCCCCACCCCGACACCCGATCAGGCCGATGCATCCGCGTCGGCCTTTTTCTTTCGCGGCGGCCCATTCGGGCCCAAGCCAAAGAAAAACCCCCGCCACATCGCTGTGACGGGGGCTTTATTCAAGCGTGAGGCATGCTCACGACCCGATTACCAGTCCTCGCGGACGACAACGCGGGTCTTGATCGGCAGCTTCATCGCAGCAAGGCGCAGTGCCTCTTTTGCGATGTCTTCGTCCACACCGTCGATCTCGAACATGATACGGCCGGGTTTGACCTTGGCGACCCAACGATCAACCGAACCCTTACCTTTACCCATACGAACTTCGATGGGCTTTGCGGTTACGGGCATATCCGGGAAGATACGGATCCAGACGCGACCCTGACGCTTCATGTGACGGGTCATCGCACGACGCGCAGCTTCGATCTGACGAGCAGTGATACGCTCCGGCTCAGTGGCCTTCAGGCCATAGGTGCCGAAGTTCAGGTCCGAACCGCCTTTTGCTTCGCCGTGGATACGGCCTTTGTGCATCTTGCGGAATTTAGTACGCTTAGGCTGAAGCATTCTTCATCCCTCCTTTAGCGACGGCCGCCAGCACCACGGGGTGCGGGACCATCCTGGAGTTCCTGAGCCTTGCGATCGCGCGCCTGGGGATCATGTTCCATGATGTCACCTTTGTAGATGAACACCTTGATACCGATGATACCATAGGGAGTCGACGCTTCGGCGGTTGCATAGTCGATGTCAGCGCGCAGGGTGTGCAGCGGCACGCGGCCTTCGCGGTACCATTCGGTACGTGCGATTTCAGCGCCACCCAGACGGCCCGCGATGTTCACGCGGATACCGCCAGCGCCCATGCGCATTGCGTTCTGTACCGCACGCTTCAGAGCGCGACGGAACGAAACGCGGCGCTCGAGCTGCTGAGCGATCGACTCTGCGACCAGCTGAGCGTCCAGCTCGGGCTTGCGGACTTCGACGATGTTCAGGTGCAGTTCGCTGTCGGTCATTGCCGCCAGTTTCTTGCGCAGAACTTCGATGTCAGCACCTTTTTTGCCGATGATCACGCCGGGACGAGCGGTGTGAATGGTCACGCGGCATTTCTTGTGCGGACGTTCGATGATCACGCGAGCGATGCCCGCCTGCTTGCACTCTTTCTTGATGAATTCGCGGATGCGGATGTCTTCAAGAAGGAGGTTACCGTAGTCTTTCGACTCTGCGAACCAGCGGCTGTCCCAGGTGCGGTTCACCTGAACGCGCATACCGATCGGGTTGGTTTTGTTACCCATTAGGCTTGCTCCTCGACCTGGCGGACCTTGATGGTGATCTCCGAGAACGGCTTCATGATCTTGCCGAAGCGACCACGGGCACGGGGACGACCGCGCTTCATGACCAGGTTCTTACCAACGTAAGCTTCTGCAACGATCAGCTCGTCAACATCGAGACCATGGTTGTTCTCGGCGTTGGCGATTGCCGACTGAAGGCATTTCTTCACGTCAACAGCTACGCGCTTGTTCGAGAAGGTCAGATCGGTCAGAGCCTTTTCTACCTTCTTACCGCGGATCAGCTGAGCAACGAGGTTCAGCTTCTGCGGGCTGGTGCGAAGCATGCGCAGTTTTGCCATTGCTTCGTTGTCCGCCACGCGACGGGGGTTCTTTTCCTTACCCATGGCTTACTTCCGCTTCGCTTTTTTGTCAGCCGCGTGACCGTAGTAGGTACGGGTCGGCGAATATTCACCGAACTTCTGGCCGATCATGTCTTCGGTAACCAGCACGGGAACGTGCTTCTGGCCGTTGTAGACGCCGAAAGTCAGGCCCACGAACTGGGGCAGGATTGTCGAGCGACGCGACCAGATTTTGATAACATCGTTGAGGCGGCCCGAGTCGCGAGCTGCCGCAGCCTTCTTGAGGACGTAAGCGTCAACAAAAGGGCCTTTCCATACAGAGCGTGCCATAGATTAGCGACCCTTCTTCTTGGCGTGACGCGAGCGCAGGATGAGCTTCTGCGACGCCTTGTTCTTGTTGCGGGTACGCGCACCTTTGGTCGGCTTACCCCAAGGAGTAACGGGGTGACGGCCACCCGAGGTACGACCTTCACCACCACCATGGGGGTGGTCGATCGGGTTCATAACCACGCCGCGAACACTCGGGCGGATGCCCTTGTGGCGGTTACGGCCTGCTTTACCGATGTTCTGGTTGCTGTTGTCGGGGTTCGACACGGCGCCAACGGTTGCCATGCATTCCTGACGAACCATGCGCAGTTCGCCCGACGACAGGCGGATCTGTGCGTAGCCGCCGTCACGACCAACGAACTGAGCGTATGCGCCAGCTGCGCGGGCCATCTGACCGCCTTTGCCGGGCTTCAGTTCGATGTTGTGAACGATGGTACCGATGGGCATACCCGAGAAGGGCATTGCGTTACCGGGCTTAATGTCGGCCTTAGCCGATGCGATCACCTGGTCGCCAACGCTGAGACGCTGGGGGGCGATGATGTAAGCCTGTTCGCCGTCTTCATAGCGGATGAGCGCGATGAATGCGGTGCGGTTGGGGTCATATTCGATACGTTCTACGGTCGCAGCGATATCAAACTTACGACGCTTGAAATCGACGATACGATAGAGACGCTTTGCCCCGCCGCCCTTGCGGCGCATGGTGATCCGTCCGGTGTTGTTCCGGCCGCCGTTTTTGGTGAGACCCTCGGTGAGAGCCTTAACGGGGCGACCTTTCCAAAGCTCCGAACGGTCGATCAGAACCAGCCCGCGCTGGCCAGGCGTTGTCGGTTTATACGACTTGAGTGCCATGGTTACTGTCTTCCGTTTGCTTTGTGGTCCCCACCATGGGGACCCTTTCACATAAATCACAGGCCCCAGAACGAATCTGGGGCCGTGAGATTGGAGCGGGGTACCAGATAAAACAAAGGGCGTCCATACGCCGTGATGCCTTTTATTTATGGCGACATCAGACCGCCCATTCCGTCTGGTACAAACAAAAAGGCCCCCGTCGAAACGGGGGCCTTTCTGCTAAACATTTCAACCGATTAGAGACCGGTCGACACGTCGATAGTGTTACCTGCTTCCAGAGTAACGTACGCTTTTTTGACGTCCTTGCGGCGACCAGCAATGCCTTTGAAGCGCTTGGTCTTACCCTTGGTGACGGTGGTGTTAACAGCCTTCACCTTTACACCAAAGAGAGCTTCAACAGCTTCTTTGATCGAGGGTTTGTTCGCGTCGATCGCTACTTCGAAAACGACGGCGTTGTTTTCCGACGCCATGGTGGTTTTCTCGGTGATGATCGGCTTGCGGATCACGTCGTAGTATTCGGGTTTCGCGTTCATTTCAGGCGAGCCTCCAGTGCTTCGACACCTGCTTTGGTGAGCACCAGGGTGTCACGCTTCAGGATGTCATAGACGTTTGCGCCCATCGACGGCAGAATATCGAGACCCTCGATGTTCTTTGCTGCCAGTGCGAAGCCTTCGTTGACTGCGGCGCCATCGATGATCAGAGCGCGCTTCCAGCCCAGGTTCTTCACCTGCTTGGCCAGAACTGCGGTCTTACCTGCGGACTCAGCCGACTCGATGATGACCAGCTCACCAGCCTTTGCTTTCGCGCTCAGCGCGTGCATCAGGCCCAGTTTGCGGAACTTCTTGGGCAGGTCGTGCTCGTGGCTACGAGGGGTCGGGCCCTTGTAAACACCACCCTTACGGAAGGTCGGCGCCTTGCGGGAACCGTGACGTGCGCCACCGGTGCCTTTCTGGCGGTAGATCTTCTTGGTCGAGTAGCTGACTTCCGACTTGGTCTTGACCTTGTGGGTACCCTGCTGAGCACGGGCACGCTGCCAGCGAACGACGCGGTGCAGAATGTCGGCGCGGGGGTCCAGACCGAAGATCGCTTCGTCCAGATCCAGAGTGCCTACGTTGCCTGCATCGAGGTTGATCACATCAATTTTCATGCTTCACCCCCTTCCGAAGCTTCAACAGCAGGAGCTGCTTCGGCTGCGGCGGATTTCAGAGCTGCCGGGAACGGAACACCCTCGGGCAGTTTCTTCTTCACGGCGTCCTTAACGGTGACCCAGCCACCTTTGGAGCCGGGAACAGCGCCCTTCACCATGATCAGACCACGGCCTGCATCGGTGCGGACAACTTCCAGGTTCTGAGTGGTAACGCGGACGGCACCCATGTGGCCTGCCATCTTCTTACCCTTGAAAACCTTGCCCGGGCCCTGACACTGACCGGTCGAACCGTGCGAACGGTGGCTGATCGACACACCGTGCGATGCGCGAAGACCGCCGAAGTTGTGGCGCTTCATGGCACCGGCGAAACCTTTACCGATCGAGGTGCCCGATACGTCGACCTTCTGGCCGGCGATGAAGTGCTCTGCCGAAATCTCGGCGCCCACTTCGATCAGGTTCTCTTCGGTCACGCGGAATTCGCAAACCTTGCGCTTGGGCGCAACGTTGGCAGCCGCAAAGTGGCCACGCATTGCCTGGCTGGTGCGCTTTGCTTTCGCAATGCCTGCACCCAGCTGAACAGCGGTGTAGCCGTCACGGTCGGTGGTGCGCTGAGCAACAACCTGCAGGCTTTCCAGCTGCAGAACGGTCACGGGGATCTGCTTGCCGTCTTCCATGAAGAGACGGGTCATGCCGACCTTTTTAGCGATAATACCAGAACGCATAATCGCCCCCTTATACCTTGATCTCGACGTCAACGCCTGCTGCCAGGTCGAGCTTCATCAGCGCGTCCACGGTCTGCGGGGTCGGATCGACGATGTCGAGAAGACGCTTGTGAGTGCGAATCTCGAACTGGTCACGGGATTTCTTGTTCACGTGGGGGCCACGCAGAACGGTGAATTTTTCGATCTTGTTCGGCAGCGGAATCGGACCACGCACTTGGGCGCCGGTACGTTTCGCGGTGTTTACGATTTCCTGGGTGCTGGCGTCCAGCACGCGGTAATCAAACGCCTTGAGCCGAATGCGAATGTTTTGGCCTTGCATAGATAGAAGCCTTTCGCGGCGTTGGAGTTGATAGGAGGAAACGGAGGCTCATTCCCCCGGCCCTCTTCGAACCCGATAGTCTGGGTCTAACGACTATACAGAGGCGCACCCCATAGAGGGTGCGCCGCCGTTTGACAAGTCAGTTTTTTCGATTACTCGACGATTTTGGCAACGACGCCCGAACCAACGGTACGGCCACCTTCGCGGATCGCGAAGCGCAGACCTTCTTCCATTGCGATCGGAGCGATCAGCTCTACGGCAAAGCGCAGGTTGTCGCCGGGCATAACCATCTCGGTGCCCTCGGGCAGTACGACGGTACCGGTCACGTCAGTGGTACGGAAGTAGAACTGCGGACGGTAGTTCGCGAAGAACGGAGTGTGACGGCCGCCTTCTTCTTTGGTCAGAATGTAGACTTCCGACTCGAACTTGGTGTGCGGCTGAACCGAACCGGGCTTACACAGAACCTGGCCACGCTCAACGCCTTCACGGTCAACACCGCGCAGCAGGGCGCCGATGTTGTCGCCTGCCTCACCACGGTCCAGCAGCTTGCGGAACATTTCCACACCGGTGCAGGTGGTGGTTTTGGTGTCGCGGATACCAACGATCTCGATCGAGTCGCCAACGTTGATCACGCCACGCTCAACACGGCCAGTCACAACGGTACCACGGCCCGAGATCGAGAACACGTCTTCGATCGGCATCAGGAAGGGCTGGTCGATCGCACGAGCAGGGGTCGGGATGTATTCGTCAACAGCTGCCAGCAGTTCACGGATCTTGTTCTCGCCGATCTCGGGATCACGGCCTTCCATTGCGGCCAGAGCCGAACCTGCAACGATCGGAATATCGTCGCCGGGGAAGTCGTAGCTGGACAGCAGTTCGCGAACTTCCATCTCAACCAGCTCGAGCAGCTCTTCGTCGTCAACCTGGTCAACTTTGTTCAGGAACACGACCAGCGCGGGAACGCCAACCTGACGCGCCAGCAGGATGTGCTCGCGGGTCTGGGGCATCGGGCCGTCTGCTGCGTTCACAACCAGAATGCCGCCGTCCATCTGCGCAGCACCGGTGATCATGTTCTTCACATAGTCAGCGTGGCCGGGGCAGTCGACGTGTGCGTAGTGACGTGCTTCGGTCTCGTACTCGACGTGTGCGGTCGAGATGGTGATGCCGCGAGCTTTCTCTTCGGGCGCGCCGTCGATCTGGTCGTACGCTTTGAAGTCACCGAAGTACTTGGTGATCGCTGCAGTCAGAGTGGTCTTACCGTGGTCAACGTGACCAATGGTGCCGATGTTTACGTGCGGTTTGTTCCGCGCAAACTTTTCCTTTGCCATGATGGCCTCCTATCAGTTCCGGAGCAGCGTCAAAGACGCTGTAGATTTTCTGTGGGAAAGGCGGGCAATGCCCGCCAGACCGTTATGCGTATTTCTTCTGGATCTCTTCCGACAGGTTCTGCGGAACCGGATCGTAGTGATCGAACTGCATGGTGAACTGGGCACGGCCCGACGACATCGAACGCAGGTTGTTGATGTAGCCGAACATGTTGGCCAGCGGAACGTACGCGTTGATTGCAACGGCGTTACCGCGGGACTCCTGGCCGGTCACCTGGCCGCGACGCGAGGTCAGGTCGCCGATGATGCCGCCGGTGTACTCCTCGGGAGTAACAACTTCGACCTTCATCACGGGCTCGAGCAGTTTTGCACCTGCTTTACGGAGACCTTCGCGCATTGCAGCACGAGCAGCGATTTCGAACGCCAGAACGCTCGAGTCAACGTCGTGGTAAGCACCGTCGATCAGCTTCACTTTGAAGTCGATTACGGGGAAGCCAGCCAGCGGGCCGCTATCCATAACCGAGGTGATGCCTTTTTCAACGCCAGGGATGTATTCCTTGGGAACCGAACCACCAACGATCGCCGATTCAAAGCTGTAGCCTTCGCCTGCTTCGGTCGGAGTGATGACCATTTTAACGCGCGCGAACTGACCCGAACCACCCGACTGTTTCTTGTGGGTGTAGTCGATTTCAGCTTCGTGCGAGATGGTCTCGCGGTAGGCCACCTGGGGTGCACCGATGTTTGCTTCAACCTTGAATTCGCGACGCAGACGGTCAACCAGAATGTCGAGGTGAAGTTCGCCCATGCCCTTCATGATGGTCTGGCCCGACTCGATGTCGGTTTCGACGCGGAAGGACGGGTCTTCGGCTGCCAGACGCTGCAGGCCTGCCGACATCTTCTCCTGGTCACCCTTGGTCTTGGGTTCAATCGCGATCTCGATCACGGGGGTCGGGAAGGTCATGGTTTCGAGAACCACGGGATCTTTGGGATCACACAGGGTATCACCGGTGGTGGTGTCTTTCAGACCACCCAGCGCGATGATGTCGCCTGCAAACGCTTCCTCGATTTCCTCACGGTTGTTCGAGTGCATCATCATCATACGACCGACGCGCTCTTTCTTGCCTTTGGTCGAGTTCAGCAGCGAGTCGCCCTTCGACAGGGTGCCCGAGTAAACGCGAACGAAGGTCAGCGAGCCAACGAAGGGGTCGTTCATGATTTTGAACGCCAGACCCGAGAAAGCCATTTCGTCATCTGCACGACGTGCAATGTTACGAACTTCTTCTTCGTCACCGGGTTTGAAGCCCATGTAGTCGACTACGTCCAGCGGGCTGGGAAGGAAGTCGATCACAGCGTTCAGCAGGGGCTGAACAGCTTTGTTTTTGAATGCCGAACCACCCAGAACCGGAACGAACGACATCGACAGGGTGCCCTTGCGGAGCAGCTTGCGGAGGGTCGCAACGTCGGGCTCTTCGCCTTCGAGGTAAGCTTCCATCGCGTCGTCGTCCATTTCGACGGCCGCTTCGATCATCTTACCGCGCCATTCGTCGGCCATGTCCTGCAGGTCGGGACGGATGTCTTCCAGAACCCAGCTTGCGCCGAGGTCGTCACCCTTCCAGAGCCATTCTTTCATCAGGACGAGGTCAAGCAGACCTTCCAGAGCCGATTCTGCGCCGATCGGAATAGCAACCGGAACAGCGCGCGCGCCGGTACGGTCTTCGATCATGCGAACGCAGTTGAAGAAGTCTGCGCCGATCTTGTCCATCTTGTTGACGAACACGATACGCGGAACCTTGTAGCGGTCAGCCTGACGCCACACGGTTTCGGTCTGGGGTTCTACGCCGGCGTTTGCGTCGAGAACGCAAACTGCACCGTCGAGAACAGCGAGCGAACGCTCCACCTCGATGGTAAAGTCAACGTGACCGGGAGTGTCGATGATGTTGAAGCGGTGCTTCGGGGTCTGAGCGGTTTCGCCGTCTTCGGTGCGTTCCCAGAAAGTGGTGGTCGCTGCCGAAGTGATGGTGATACCGCGCTCTTGCTCCTGCTCCATCCAGTCCATGGTCGCTGCGCCATCGTGCACTTCGCCGATGTTGTGCGACTTACCGGTGTAGTACAGGATGCGCTCCGACGTGGTGGTTTTACCAGCGTCGATGTGCGCCATGATCCCGAAGTTACGGTACAGGTCGAGGGAATATTCGCGTGCCATTGGTCAGGTCCTAGGCTTGAGTTACCAGCGGTAGTGGCTGAATGCCTTGTTGGCTTCTGCCATCTTGTGGGTGTCTTCGCGCTTCTTGACCGCGGTGCCACGGCTGTTGACAGCGTCCATCAGCTCGCCGGCAAGGCGCTCTTCCATGGTGTTCTCGTTGCGTGCGCGAGCAGCGTTGATCAGCCAACGGATGGCCAGAGCTTCGCGGCGCTCGGGGCGCACTTCACAAGGAACCTGGTAGGTTGCACCACCAACGCGGCGCGAACGGACTTCGACCGACGGTTTGATGTTGTCGAGAGCTTCGTGGAAGATTTCGACGGGTGCGCGCTTGGCTTTTGCTTCAACGCGGTCGAGCGCGTTGTAAACGATTTTTTCGGCGGCAAACTTCTTGCCGTCGATCATCAGGTTGTTCATGAACTTGGTCAGAACGCGATCGCCAAATTTGGCGTCAGGCAGAACTTCGCGCTTTTCAGCGGCGTGACGACGAGACATTCTCTAATTCCCTTATTTCGGACGCTTCGCGCCGTACTTCGAGCGACGCTGCTTACGGTCTTTAACGCCCTGGGTATCCAGAACACCGCGCAGGATGTGGTAACGCACACCGGGAAGGTCTTTTACACGACCGCCGCGGATCAGGACAACCGAGTGTTCCTGCAGGTTGTGCTTTTCACCCGGAATGTAGCTGATCACCTCAAAGCCATTGGTAAGACGCACTTTGGCAACCTTACGCATAGCCGAGTTCGGCTTCTTCGGAGTGGTGGTATAGACGCGAGTGCAGACGCCACGCTTTTGCGGGCACGACTGCAGGTGCATCGACTTCTGAGATCTGACTTTGGGCTGCCGCGGCTTGCGGATCAGCTGTTGGATCGTTGGCATTCCGGTTCTTTCCCCGTGTTGCAACACATGTTCATTTTCAATCGCGCCCTACGCCCTTCGCAAAACGCAAAAACCGCATACGCCCCCCGAATTCAGGGAACGACGCGGTGGGTATCCAGAGGATCGGGCGGGTTAACGCCGGATCTTGACCGCTACAGTTCTGATGGAGGCCGCGGACGCACCCCGGCCATGAGTGCGCGCTACTTAGAGGGAGTCGGCCAAGTTGTCAACATCCCAGCTTTTTGCGCGCAGGACATAGCCGCCATCGGGTTTCCATGCGGTCTAAATCGAGGCCGAACCTGTCCTCTATCTTGACGGGAATGTCAAACGGATCGATGCGGAATTTCTGCAATTTGCGCTTTTCCACCGAACTATCGTTATCATCGTGGGCCCCACGAATGAACATGGGCTGGTCCACGCTGGAAATCACCGGAAGGCGCTGCCACAGACGCAAATGCCGCGTATCCAGCAGACTTTTGGGGTGATCGGGGCGATTCACCATTACCAGGGCCGGTGTCCACAAGCGCGCAAGCACCGGCAGGATATCCAATTCCCGCCGCTTGGCATAAAGAACAAAGCCCATCGCGAAGTCCAGCGCGGCCCTTTCCTCGGGCGAGGCCGCGGCCAAAGCGGTAACCGCAGGGGCCATCGCGCGGATCGTCGCAACGAAATGCAAGGCCACCGCATCGTCGTCATCCAGCCGGAATTCAGCGACCCAATCGGCACTTTGATCCCGCGCATCCACCATGAGTCGGCGGCACAGGTCTGCGTGATTCTGCCCCTCTGGCTCGAACCGCAGATCGAACTGAGGGCAGCCTGCCACCGCCGCCTCGAGCCGCTGACGGTAGTGCGTGGGCAACTGGTCCCCGGCCAACACCACCACGCGGAAATCCTTGTCCGTCTGCGCCCGGATCGTCGGCACCACCAGCTCTTCAAAGAAGTAGAACCGCCCCTCCATTCGATCCTCGGCGTAAAGATAGGCCCGCAGTGCCGCCTCGTCCGCGTGATCCTTCTGGAAGGCCTCGAGGTTAGAGGGATAGGAAAACCGGCACAGGCCGAGGATCTGTAGCCGCATCAGCGCCCTCCCCTCGCGAGGTTACGTTTGTAAAGCTTTCGGCCCAGAGTGGCCTCACGGTACAACATGTAAATCCCGCTACCGACGATGATGGCGCTGCCGAGCAAGGTCAGCGGCTGCGGCCAGTCGCCAAAGACCAGCCACCCCAGGATCAGCGCCCAAATCAGCCCCGTATACCGGAACGGCGCCACAAAAGAGATATCGCCCACGCGCATCACCATCACACTGAAAGCATACCCCGCCACGATACACGTCGTGGCCGTCAGCAGAATGGCAAAATCCCTAAATTCCATCGGACTCCATTCAGCCGAAGCCTGAAGAACTCCGAAGAACGCCATCACACCGCCTGCCGAGGTCACCGTCACGGTCATCGACGGAACCGCCGAGCTGATCATGCGGGTCGCAAGGTCCCGAAGCGTCACGCAGAGGACCGACAGCAGGGCATAGACCGAGTAGATGTTGAACCCCTCGGTCCCCGGCCTGACGATCAGCAGCACCCCTAGGAAGCCCACCACGATGGTCAGCCCCCGACGCCAGCCAAAGGGCATTCCCATAAACAGCGCCGCCCCCAGCGTCACCGTCAAAGGCAAGGCTTGCAGGATCGCGGTCGCGTTCGCGATGGGCATGTTGAACAAAGCTGTCAGATAGAAATAGGCGGCGCTCGCCTCACCCACGGCACGCAGGCAAACCCACAAGAGGTCACGGCGGGACATGGTGAACTTCAGCGCCTTCATCCCGCAGGCCATCAGCGCCAGAGCACCGGTCGCCAGCACACCGCGGATAAAAAGCAGCTGGAACAACGGGAGTTCGCCCGCCAGAGCCTTGAGCGCGGTGTCGTTCAGCGTAAAGGCCGCCATCGCGGCCATCATCAGACCCGCACCACGCATGTTGTCGGAAATCATTTCAGGCCCCTGCCCTTACAGTTTTCCAAAGCAGTGCACGAAGCCAGCCCCAAAGAAAAGACCCGGCAGGTCATACACCTGCCGGGTCCGGTATTACAGATTTGCGATCTGAGGCGATCAGTCGTCCAGGTTCTGAACCGGTGCTGCCAGTGCCGCGGCCTTTTCGGCCTCGATCCGGCGTGCATCGATCACAACGTTGTCGCGGTCGTGAGCGATCTTGCGCACGCGCGAGGTCGCACCACCGGTACCGGCGGGGATCAGACGACCGACGATCACGTTCTCTTTCAGGCCGACCAGCGTGTCGCGCTTGCCCTGTACCGCAGCTTCGGTAAGGACGCGGGTGGTCTCCTGGAACGAAGCCGCCGAGATGAAGCTGCGGGTCTGCAGCGACGCCTTGGTGATACCCAGCAGGATCGGTTCGCCACGAGCAGGACGGCCGCCCTTTTTGATGGCCTTCTCGTTCGCTGCGTCGAACTCTGCTTTCTCGACGTGTTCGCCCTTGAGCAGGGTGGTGTCACCGCTGTCCTGGATTTCCCACTTCTGAAGCATCTGACGTACGACAACCTCGATATGCTTGTCGTTGATCTTCACGCCCTGCAGTCGGTAAACGTCCTGCACTTCGTTGATCATGTAGTTCGCCAGAGCCTCGATGCCGAGGATCGCAAGGATGTCGTGGGGCGCAGGGTTACCGTCCATGATGTATTCACCCTTCTGGATGAAATCACCTTCCTGAACGGGAATGTGCTTGCCCTTGGGCACCATGTATTCGACCGGCTCTTTGTTCGAGTCCATCGGTTCGATCGTGATACGACGCTTGTTCTTGTAGTCGCGGCCAAAGCGCACGTAGCCATCGATTTCGGCGATGATTGCGTGGTCCTTGGGACGACGTGCTTCGAACAGTTCCGCAACGCGGGGCAGACCACCGGTAATGTCCTTGGTCTTGGTGCCTTCGCGGGGGATACGCGCCACAACGTCACCGGCAGACACGTCCTGACCTTCTTCGACCGACAGAATGGCGTCGACCGACATCGGGTAAGCAACGGGGTTGCCAGCATCGTTACGAACGGGTTCGCCAGACTCGGGATCAACGATGATGATCTCAGGCTTCAGCTCGTTGCCGCGCGGCGCGGTGCGCCAGTCGGTCACGATCTTCTGGGTCATACCGGTCGCATCGTCGGTGTCCTCGCGGACCGACACACCGTTGGTCAGGTCGACCAGACGTGCCTTACCCGTACGCTCTGCGATGATCGGCAGAGTGAAGGGGTCCCACTCGAACAGCTTGGTGCCGCGCTTGACGGTCGCACCTTCGGTGACGAACAGCTTGGTGCCGTAGCCCAGCTTGTAGCTGGCCAGTTCCGCGCCGTCGGTGCCGGTGATGATCAGCTGCATGTTCCGGCCCATCACGATCACTTCGTCCGAAGTGTTCTTGATGGTGTTGGGGTTACGGAACACAATCGTGCCCTCGTGACCCGCTTCCTGGAACGACTGCTGGCCACCCTGAGCAACGCCGCCGATGTGGAACGTACGCATGGTCAGCTGGGTACCGGGTTCACCGATCGACTGGGCCGCGATGATACCGACAGCCTCGCCCTGGTTCACCATGGTGCCGCGTGCAAGGTCACGACCGTAGCACATTGCGCAGACGCCATCTTCGGCTTCACAGGTCAGCGGCGAACGGACGCGAGCGGACTGGACACCGGCTTCGCCGATGCGGTCTGCCAGACGTTCGTCGATCAGAGTGCCGTTGGCTGCGATCACGTCATCGGTGCCGGGGACGCAGATATCCTCTGCCGCGGTACGACCCAGGATGCGCTCGGGCAGCGACGACACAACTTCACCATCGTTCACAGCTGCTTCGACGGTCACAGCTTTGTCGGTGCCACAGTCATGCTCACGGATGATGCAGTCCTGTGCCACGTCTACCAGACGACGGGTCAGGTAACCCGAGTTCGCCGTCTTCAAAGCGGTATCCGACAGACCCTTACGGGCACCGTGGGTCGAGTTGAAGTACTCGAGAACGGTCAGACCTTCTTTGAAGTTCGAGATGATCGGCGTCTCGATGATGTCGCCGTTCGGCTTCGCCATCAGGCCACGCATACCACCCAGCTGCTTCATCTGCGTTACCGAGCCACGAGCACCGGAGTGGGCCATCATGTAAACCGAGTTCGGTTCCATTTCAGCGCCGTTCTCGTCGCGCTTGGCGGCCGAGATGGTGTTCATCATTGCGTCGGTGACCGTGTCGTTACAACGGGTCCATGCGTCGATGACTTTGTTGTACTTTTCGCCCTGAGTGATCAGACCGTCCATGTACTGCTGTTCAAAGCCTTTGGCCTGCTCGCGGGTGGCTTCCACGATGTCCCACTTGTTGTCGGGGATCACCATGTCGTCCTTGCCGAACGAGATGCCTGCGCGGAACGCCTGACGGAAGCCGAGGGTCATGATCTGGTCACAGAAGATAACTGACTCTTTCTGGCCGCAGTAACGGTAGACGGTGTCGATGACCTGCTGCACTTCTTTCTTACGCAGCAGACGGTTGACCAGCGCAAAGGGCGCTTTGGCGTTCTGGGGCAGAAGGTTACCCAGCAGCACACGGCCGGGGGTGGTTTCGAAGCGCTGGTACACTTCCATCCCATCCTCGTCGATCTGCTTGACGCGGGCAGTAACCTTGGCGTGCAGGTGCACGGCACCGCTGTCCAGTGCGTGCTGCACTTCGTCCAGCGACGCAAAGGCCATGCCTTCACCCTTCATGCCGTCGCGCTGCAGGGTCACATAGTAGAGACCCAAGATCATATCCTGCGAAGGAACGATGATCGGCGCGCCGTTTGCGGGCGACAGAACGTTGTTAGTCGACATCATCAGGACGCGCGCTTCCAGCTGAGCTTCGAGGCTCAGGGGAACGTGCACAGCCATCTGGTCGCCGTCGAAGTCAGCGTTGAACGCCGAACACACCAGCGGGTGCAGCTGGATCGCTTTACCTTCGATCAGAGTGGGTTCGAACGCCTGAATGCCAAGACGGTGCAGCGTAGGCGCACGGTTCAGCATGACGGGGTGTTCGCGGATCACTTCGTCGAGGATATCCCAAACTTCGGGACGCTCTTTTTCGACCAGCTTCTTCGCCTGCTTCACGGTGCTCGACAGGCCTTTGGCCTCAAGGCGCGAGTAGATGAAGGGCTTGAAGAGTTCCAGCGCCATCTTCTTGGGCAGACCACATTGGTGCAGCTTGAGCTCCGGACCGGTCACGATGACCGAACGGCCCGAGAAGTCCACGCGCTTACCCAAAAGGTTCTGACGGAAGCGACCCTGCTTACCTTTCAGCATGTCGGACAGCGACTTCAGCGGACGCTTGTTCGCGCCGGTGATGACGCGGCCACGGCGGCCGTTGTCGAACAGTGCGTCTACTGCTTCTTGCAGCATACGCTTTTCGTTACGCACGATGATATCGGGCGCGCGGAGTTCGATCAGACGCTTCAGACGGTTGTTCCGGTTGATCACGCGGCGGTACAGATCGTTGAGATCCGAGGTCGCAAAACGGCCGCCATCCAGCGGAACCAGCGGACGCAGTTCCGGCGGGATCACGGGGATCACGGTCATGATCATCCACTCGGGGCGGTTGCCCGACTCGAGGAACGACTCAACGACTTTCAGACGCTTGATGATCTTCTTGGGCTTCAGTTCGCCGGTGGCTTCGGCCAGATCAGCGCGCAGCTGCTCGGCTTCGGCTTCCAGATCGATCGCAGCCAGCATTTCGCGGATCGCTTCAGCGCCGATGTTGGCGGTGAAGGCGTCCATGCCGTACTGGTCCTGAGCGTCCATGAACTCTTCTTCGGTCATCATCTGGCCGTAGGTCAGGTCAGTCAGACCGGGCTCGATAACAACATAGTTTTCGAAGTAGAGAACGCGTTCCAGATCACGCAGGGTCATGTCCAGCATCAGGCCGATGCGCGAGGGCAGCGACTTGAGGAACCAGATGTGCGCACAGGGCGCCGCCAGTTCGATGTGACCCATACGCTCGCGGCGTACTTTCTGCAGAGTGACTTCGACGCCGCACTTTTCACAGACGACGCCGCGGTACTTCATGCGCTTATATTTACCGCAAAGGCATTCGTAGTCTTTGATCGGGCCAAAGATACGCGCGCAGAACAGACCGTCACGCTCGGGCTTGAACGTACGGTAGTTGATGGTCTCGGGCTTTTTGATCTCGCCGTACGACCACGAGAGGATACGCTCGGGCGATGCCAGCGAAACGCGGATTTCGTCGAACGCCTTGGCGGGCGTCAACGGGTTGAACGGATTGTTCGTCAGTTCCTGGTTCATGTCAGAGTCCTTGAATGAGGCCGAAGGGGGTTAGGTAAGGGGCACGGGGCCCCTTACTCTTCCGCCTCCGAGTCCAGGAGTTCCATGTTCAGGCCGAGGCCGCGGACTTCCTTCACCAGAACGTTGAAGGATTCGGGCACGCCGGCCTCGAAGTTGTCCTCGCCCTTGACGATGCTCTCGTAGACCTTGGTACGGCCTGCAACGTCGTCCGACTTGACGGTCAGCATTTCCTGCAGGGTGTATGCCGCGCCGTATGCTTCCAGCGCCCACACTTCCATCTCACCGAAGCGCTGACCACCGAACTGCGCCTTACCACCCAGCGGCTGCTGGGTAACGAGGCTGTACGGACCAGTCGAACGCGCGTGGATTTTGTCGTCCACGAGGTGGTGCAGTTTCAGCATGTACTTGATGCCGACAGTTACCTTGCGGGCAAACTGCTCACCAGTACGGCCGTCGAAGAGTACCGACTGACCCGAAGTGTCAAAGCCGGCGCGCTTCAGTGCGTCGTTAACGTCTGCTTCCTTGGCGCCGTCGAAAACGGGGGTCGCGATCGGAACACCACGGGTGGCGTTCTGGGCACGCTCGATCAGCATACCCTCGTCCAGATCTGCAAAACCTTCTTCGTAGACGTCATCACCATAGGCGATACGCAGAGCTTCGCGAACGGGGGTCATATCGCCCGAACGACGGTACTCTTGCAGAGACTCGTCGATCTGGACACCCAGGTTACGCGACGCCCAACCCATGTGACACTCGAGGATCTGACCGACGTTCATGCGCGAAGGCACGCCGAGCGGGTTCAGACAGAGGTCAACAGGGGTACCGTCAGCCAGGAAGGGCATGTCTTCGATCGGGATAACCTTCGAGACCACACCTTTGTTACCGTGACGACCGGCCATCTTGTCACCGGGCTGCAGCTTGCGCTTCACCGCGATGAACACTTTGACCATCTTCATGACGCCCGGGGGCAGATCGTCGCCGCGGCGGACCTTCTCGACCTTGTCTTCGAAACGGGCATCCAGCGAACGCTTCTGAGCGTTGTACTGTTCATGCAGCGCTTCGACGATCTGTGCGTCGGATTCGGTTTCCAGCGCCAGCTGCCACCACTGACCACGGCTCAGGCTGTCCAGCAGCTCCTCGGTGATGTCGCTGTTGGGGCGCACACCTTTGGGGCCTTTGACGGCAACTTTGCCCAGGATCAGCTTGCGCAGACGGGCGTAGATGTTGCGGTCCAGGATGGCCAGCTCGTCGTCACGGTCGCGTGCCAGACGCTCGACTTCTTCACGCTCGATCTGGAGGGCACGTTCGTCCTTTTCCACACCGTGGCGGTTGAAGACGCGCACTTCGACAACGGTACCGTAGTCACCCGGGGGCAGACGCAGCGAAGTGTCACGAACGTCCGATGCCTTTTCACCAAAGATCGCGCGAAGCAGCTTTTCTTCGGGTGTCATCGGGCTTTCGCCCTTCGGAGTGATCTTGCCAACCAGAATGTCGCCCGGTCCAACCTCGGCGCCGATATACACGATGCCAGCCTCGTCGAGGTTGCGCAGCGCTTCTTCACCGACGTTCGGGATGTCGCGAGTGATTTCTTCCGGCCCAAGCTTGGTGTCACGGGCAGCGACTTCGAATTCCTCGAGGTGAACCGAGGTGTACACGTCGTCACGGACGATACGCTCGGAGATCAGGATCGAGTCTTCGTAGTTGTAGCCGTTCCAGGGCATGAAGGCCACGACGACGTTCTTACCGACAGCCAGTTCGCCCATCTCGGTGGCGGGGCCGTCAGCGATCACTTCGCCTTTGCCAACAATGTCGCCCACCTTCACCAGCGGACGCTGGTTGATGCACGAGTTCTGGTTCGAACGCTGGAACTTGCGCAGACGATAGATGTCAACGCCAGGGTCAGTCGGGTCCAGATCGCCGGTTGCACGAACAACCACACGCTGCGCGTCAACCTGGTCAACCACGCCGGCACGACGTGCCATGATGGCCGCGCCAGAGTCGCGAGCAACGATTTCCTCGATACCGGTGCCGACCAGCGGTGCTTCTGCCTGAAGCAGCGGCAGCGCCTGACGCATCATGTTCGAGCCCATCAGTGCGCGGTTCGCGTCGTCGTTCTCGAGGAACGGGATCAGCGATGCCGCGACCGAAACCAGCTGCTTGGGCGACACGTCGATCAGGTCAACGTTCTCGATCGGCTGCAGGGTGTAGTCACCTGCCTGACGGGTCGAGACCATTTCCTGAACGAACTTGGCGTCCTCGTCCAGTTCCGCGTTGGCCTGCGCAACGGTGTGGCGCATTTCCTCGGTTGCCGACAGGTAGACCACATCGTCAGTGACCTTGCCCTCGATAACCTTGCGGTAGGGGGTTTCAATGAAGCCGTATTTGTTCACGCGGGCAAAGGTTGCCAGCGAGTTGATCAGACCGATGTTCGGACCTTCCGGCGTCTCAATCGGGCACATACGGCCGTAGTGAGTTGCGTGAACGTCGCGAACCTCGAAGCCTGCGCGCTCGCGGGTCAGACCGCCCGGCCCCAGTGCCGAAAGACGACGCTTGTGCGTCACTTCGGACAGCGGGTTGGTCTGGTCCATGAACTGCGACAGCTGCGAAGAGCCGAAGAATTCACGTACAGCAGCAGCCGCAGGTTTCGCGTTGATCAGATCCTGGGGCATGACGGTGTCGATTTCGACCGACGACATGCGTTCCTTGATCGCGCGCTCCATACGCAGCAGACCGACGCGGTACTGGTTTTCCATCAGTTCGCCGACCGAACGGACACGACGGTTGCCGAGGTGGTCGATATCGTCCACTTCGCCTTTGCCGTCACGCAGTTCAACCAGAGCCTTGATACACGCGATGATGTCTTCACGGCGCAGGGTGCGCTGGGTGTCTTCTGCGTCGAGGTTCAGACGCATGTTCATCTTCACGCGGCCAACAGCCGACAGGTCGTAACGCTCGGAATCGAAGAACAGAGTGTCGAACAAAGCCGACGCCGCTTCGACGGTCGGCGGTTCACCCGGACGCATGACGCGATAGATATCCATGAGCGCGGTGTCGCGGTTCATGTTCTTGTCGGTCGCCATGGTGTTGCGGATGTACGCACCAACGTTGATGCCGTCGATGTCCAGAACCGGGATCTCGGTGATGCCAGCTTCCAGCAGTTCCTTGAGGGTACCACCGGTCACGTCGCCGTCACGGTCGACTTCCCAGGTCAGCTCGTCACCAGCTTCGATGTAGATCGCGCCGGTTTCCTCGTTGATGATGTCCTTGGCGACGTATTTGCCAACGATGTGATCAAACGGGATCAGCAGCTCGGTGATTTTGCCTTCGTCGATGATCTGCTTCACGGCGCGCGGCGTCATCTTCTTGCCGGCTTCGCAAATGATCTCGCCCGAGGCAGCGTCAACCAGGTCGTAGGTCGGACGGGTGCCGCGCACACGCTCGGGGAAGAACTTGGTGACCCAACCGCGGTTCCTCTCGAGCTTGAAGGTAACAGTTTCGTAGTAGGCGTCGCAGATGCCTTCCTGATCCAGACCCAAAGCGTACAGCAGAGTGGTCACGGGCAGTTTGCGGCGACGGTCGATACGGGCAAACACGATGTCCTTGGCGTCGAATTCGAAGTCGAGCCACGAGCCGCGGTAGGGGATAATGCGGCAGGCAAACAGCAGTTTACCGGACGAGTGGGTTTTACCCTTGTCGTGGTCAAAGAACACACCGGGCGAACGGTGCATCTGGCTGACGATCACGCGCTCGGTGCCGTTCACGATGAACGTACCGTTCGGGGTCATCAGGGGCATGTCGCCCATGAACACGTCTTGTTCTTTAATGTCTTTAACCGACTTCGCGCCGGTTTCTTCGTCGATATCGAACACGATCAGACGCAGCTTCACCTTCAGGGGTGCGCTGTAGGTCATGTCACGCTGCTGACATTCCTCGACGTCGTATTTCGGCTTTTCCAGCTCGTAATCGACAAACTCGAGGATCGCGGTTTCGTTGAAATCCTTGATCGGGAATACCGACTGGAACACGCCTTTGATACCCTCGCCGTCCTGGGGAACCGACTGATCGCCGGACTTCAGGAACAGGTCATAGGAGCTCTTCTGAACCTCAATGAGGTTCGGCATTTCCAGCACTTCGCGGATTTTACCGTAGTATCTACGCAGGCGTTTCTGGCCGAGGTAGGACTGAGCCATGGAGCGATCTCACCTTTCGTTTCTCATGCGGTTGCGCGCACCGTCGGGCCCCGGTCGCACACCCAAGAGACAGCGTGTTCTGGATCCATGCCTGGCCACCGTCCCACCGGCAGCCTCCCGATCCTTTGAACCTCGCCTTAGAAAAGAGTTAACGAAAAACTCTTTGCTGAGACAGGTTCAGCAGGGCTGGGGAAACCCCAACCCTGCCGCAAATCCAACCCGGATGAACTCCGGGACAAGATTACTTGAGCTCGACCGAAGCGCCTGCTTCTTCCAGCTGCTTTTTGATCGCTTCGGCTTCTGCCTTGTCGACGCCTTCTTTGACAGCTTTGCCACCGGCTTCAACCAGTTCTTTAGCTTCTTTCAGGCCCAGACCGGTGATCGCGCGAACTTCTTTGATCACGTTGATCTTCTTGTCGCCTGCTTCTTTCAGGATGACGTCGAATTCGGTCTTTTCTTCAGCAGCTGCGCCTGCGTCTGCCGCGGGGCCAGCAACCATTACTGCGCCGCCAGCTGCGGGCTCGATGCCGTACTCATCCTTCAGGATGGTTTTCAGTTCTTGTGCTTCCAGCAGGGTCAGACCAACGATCTCTTCTGCGAGTTTCTTCAGATCAGCCATTTTAGACTCTTTCCGTATGTATATTAAGATGTGTTCCAGCGTCAGGGCATAGCCCTACGCGGCTCTCTTGATTGCGTTATCAGGCGGCTGCCTTGTCTTCGATGGTAGACAGGATGCCGGCGATGTTCGAAGCAGGTGCGCCAATGGCACCGGCGATGTTCGAAGCGGGCGCGGCGATACAACCAACGATCGAGGCAATAAGCTCCTCGCGCGAAGGCATTTTCGACACGGCTTCAACACCGGCACGGTCCAGAGCGTTCTCACCCATTGCACCGCCGAGGATTTTGAACTTGTCATTACCCTTGGCGAAGTCCTCGGCGACCTTGGCTGCTGCCACGGGGTCTTCCGAGAAGGTCAGAACGGTCATGCCCGAAAGGTACTCTGCCATGCTTGCGCAGGGCTTACCCTCCAGAGCGATCTTGGCGAGCCTGTTCTTGGCAACACGTACCGACGCATCCGCTGCGCGCGCACGCGCACGCAGGTCTTGCATCTCCGCAACCGTGAGACCCTCGTAGTGGGCAACCACAACGACGCCAGAGCTTTCAAAGATCTGGCCGAGTTCCTCGACCACCTTCTCTTTTTGTGCTCTATCCACAGTTTTACTCCAAGTTTGGGGTTTCCCCCGGCTCAAGTTTGCCCTGACAAAGTCAGAGCGTCGGGTCCGTTTCAGGGTCCCGAAGCCAAGATCCTCGGGGCGGTAGCCCCATACGGAATTCTTAGTTCGTTCCCCATCTCAGAAAGGCGGATATTAAGCCCCTTGCGGAACACCCTTCGTCTCGGACAGGACGGGGCCATCGGGCCCCGCCATCCAGGTTTCCCTGGAATTCTTAGTTGGCAGCGCCAGCCGAAGCGACGTCTACCGATACACCGCCGCCCATGGTCGAGCTGATCGATACCTTCTTGATGTAGGTACCTTTCGCGCCTGCGGGCTTCGCTTTTGCAACTGCATCTACGAATGCGCGGATGTTTTCAACCAGTTTGTCGGCATCGAACGAAGCTTTGCCAACACCAGCGTGGATCACACCAGCCTTCTCAACTTTGAACTGGACCTGGCCGCCTTTGGCGTCCGACACTGCCTGAGCAACGTCCATGGTCACGGTGCCGACTTTGGGGTTCGGCATCAGGTTGCGGGGGCCAAGCACCTTACCCAGACGGCCAACGATCGGCATCATGTCGGGGGTTGCGATGCAGCGATCGAACTCGATCTTGCCGCCCTGGATGGTTTCCATCAGGTCTTCTGCGCCAACGATGTCTGCGCCTGCTGCTTTGGCTTCGTCAGCCTTGGCACCACGTGCGAACACTGCAACGCGAACGGTTTTGCCGGTGCCGTTGGGCAGGCTGACAACACCGCGAACCATCTGGTCAGCGTGACGGGGGTCAACGCCGAGGTTCATTGCGATCTCGATGGTTTCGTCGAACTTGGCGGTGGCGTTTGCCTTTACCAGCTCAACGGCTTCTACGATTGCGAGGTCTTCTTTACCAGCAAAGGCTTCGCGGACGGCGCGGGTGCGTTTACCAAGCTTAGCCATTACTTTACCTCGATGCCCATCGAACGGGCCGAGCCCATGATGATTTTCATTGCCTGCTCAACGCTGTTCGCGTTCAGGTCTTTCATTTTCGCTTCTGCGATTTCACGAACCTGCTTCGCGGTCACGGTACCAGCAGTTGCGCGACCGGGGGTCTTGGAACCACCCTGAAGCTTAGCAGCCTTCTTCAGGAAATACGACGCGGGGGGCGTCTTGATTTCCATGGTGAACGACTTGTCCTGGTAGTAGTAGATCACGGTCGGGCAAGGCGCACCAACTTCCATCTCCTGCGTCTTGGCGTTGAACGCCTTGCAGAATTCCATGATGTTGATACCGCGCTGACCCAGAGCGGGGCCGACCGGCGGAGAGGGGTTCGCTTTGCCCGCAGGCACTTGCAGCTTGAGGCTGCCAATCAGTTTCTTAGCCATTTGGCTTTTCCTTTATCCAACACCTTCGGGACGCGTCCGTCAGGCTGACTGTTGTCGCGGTGTGGTTTCAGGGCCGCGGCCCCTCCCCTCCCGCGGGGACACTCAGACCAGTTTGGTGACCTGAGTGAATTCCAGTTCGACCGGGGTCTCGCGACCAAAGATCGAAACGGTGACCTTCAGACGCTGGTTGTCGTCGTCCACCTCTTCGACCATCCCGTCGAAATCTTCGAACGGGCCGTCATTGACCTTGACCTTTTCACCAACCTCGAAGCGCAGCAGGGTGCGCGGCGCTTCTTCGGTTTCCTGAACGCGGTTCAGGATCGCGTTGACTTCCGAATCACGCATGGGCAGCGGACGCCCCTGCGGACCCAGGAAACCGGTCACGCGGTTGATCGAAGTCACCAGAAGGAACGTCTCGTCGGTCAGCTGCATGCGGACCAGGACGTAACCGGGCATAAAGCGGCGCTCGGTCGTTACCTTCTTGCCCCGGCGGATCTCGATCACCTCTTCGGTGGGAACCAGGACTTCTTCGATCAGGTCTTCAAGGCCCTTTTCGGCGGCTTTCTGTCTGATTTGTTCGGCGATCTTTTTCTCGAAGTTCGAGAGAACGCTCACCGAATACCAACGCTTTGCCATTTGGGCCTCTGTCTCGTTTCCTCAGCACTTGGCCGGAGCCGCGTGCAAATTCCATTTGATATCTGCGGTTTAACCGCAGTTCGTCCAATAAAAACGGGCGCGGGCTACGAATCGCCACACGCCACACATAGGACAGTGAAGCGCCTATTACCCCCCCGAGCGCAGAATTTCAAGGCTTAAGGGAGGGAAAGCGATCAGCTTACCGCAGCAAGCAGGCCCTGCAGGCCAAAGCGGATCAGAAGATCCACCACAAAGAAAAATACGGCAAAGAGCGACGCCATAATGAACACCATAAGGGTGGTCAGCATGACTTCTTTGCGGGACGGCCAAGCGACCTTCGCGATCTCGGCGCGGGTCTGCTGGACGAACTGGAGCGGGTTGGTGTTGGCCATGGTGGTCCTCACTTTTCTGGCGGGTCACATACGCCCTAAGGACACAGAGTTCAAGTCTGGCGGACGTATGGTTCGCGTATGGCTGGCGTCATGACGCAGGGCGGCGCAAAAGGGTCACGTTTTCCAGATCCATGATCCGGTTAAGGTCCGCCAAATAGGCCGCGCGGCTGGCCTCTAGTACCTTGCGGGGCCACGGCTGGAACCGGTCGGACGGGTCACGGACGGGGTACTGGGCCTTGGCGATGCGGGCGGATTTCTGGGGTTCGGGGCGGTCGGCCCCCTGCCCCTCGAGGACCGCAATCGCGGCGGCAGAGATCGAGCTGTTCACATGCCCTTCGATCGGATCAAGGGCGGCCCCTTCGCCAAGCATGTGCTCGACGATCTGGGGAAACACGATTTGGTAATCCTCTTGGCTCCAGACAACCACGCGATTCGTCTGGGCCAGCTCGGCGATCAGATCGGACCAGCGCAGGGTGTCGGGGCTGCGCCCTTCGGTAAAGGCGTCGATGCCATCGCAGGCCAGCCCGTTGAACACCGCATGGGCATAGAGGGAGGCAAGCCACGTCGCCGGATCGCGCACCGCCATATAGAGGGTCACGTCGGCGCCGGTCAGGGCATCCGTGATATCGGCAATCTTTTTGGCGCCCTGCGGATAGAGGGGGCGGCGCGATTTGGGCCGGAACTGGGGGCCCATCAGGTTTTCTTCGGAGATGACCAGTTCATCGCAATCGCCGGCCATGTCGGGGGCGCTTTGCCCGCGCGCGAGACGCTTGTTCAGGGGCACGCCATCCTTGCGCAGGGACTTGGGGCCCAGAAAGCAGACATCCCAATCGGCCAGCTGTTCGGCAGCGGCTTCGAGCGTTTTCTGCAGATGGGTGGACGCTGTTTTATGCGCACCGATATGCAGTGATACTGGGATTGTTTTCATTTCGCGCTCCGTCATGTGGCTGCGAAATTTGGCCTGGCAGGGGCAGCAGGGTTCGAACCCGCGACCTACGGTTTTGGAGACCGTCGCTCTACCAGCTGAGCTATACCCCTAAGGCCGTGAGGCTGTCTAATCGGCCCGCGCGGGGTTTGCAAGACGGAATTCGCCATAACTTGCCAGAAGGTCGTGGATATTTTTAGCGGCGTCTTCCGATCCACCGCAGCATGACCAGACCAAGGATCTGCACCACCGCGATCACCGCACAGATGATGGCCAGATCAGCAAAGGCGTGGCTGTCATTCACCCCCGGCATCCCGCCCACGTTCACGCCGAAAAGGCCGGTGAGAAAGCCCAGCGGCAGAAAGATCACCGAGGCCATGGACATGACGAACATGTTCTTGTTCAGGCGGTCCGAGAGCTGGCCGGAAAGCTCTTCGCGCAGAACCATGGTCTGGTCGCGCAGCTCTTCCATATCCTCGACGATGCGGGTCATTTTGATGGCCTCTTCTTCGATCTCGCGGCGAGTGACGAGGTCGATAAAGGGGGCGTCAGACCGGACGACGTCCGAGAGGACATCGCGCTGGGGAACAAGGAAGCGCAGGGCGGCGATGACCTGAAGGCGCATGTCCACCACCTCGCGGCGGAGGGATTCGCTGCCTTGGGCGATCACGGCGTCCTCGAGGGTTTCTGCCTGCTTGTCGAGGCTGGTCTGGAACTTGCCGATGCCAGCCACGAGGTATTCGATCAGCTGCACCAGAAAGGCGCCCGCAGATTCGGGGCCCCTGCCCCGCCGGATTTCGGAATCCAGCAGCTCGATCGAGCGGACGCGCTTGCGCGAGATGGTCACGATGCGGTGGGCGTCAATGTACATCCGGACCGAGACCATGTCTTCGGGGTCCTCGCCTTCGTTCCAGTTCATGCCGCGCAGGATGATCATGAGGCCGTCGCCTAGGGCCATCATGCGGGGGCGCGTGTCCACGTCGAGCAGGGCCTCGGCGGCTTGGGGGTCCAGATAGTCGAGGTGGGTCATGATCCAGTCCTCGGCCGCGCCGTGGGTGCCGCTGAGGTGGACCCAGCCAAGGGTGTCCTCGCGCAGGGTGTGGATCAGCTTGGTCTCGTCGCAGACGCCGCGGTCGGGGCCGTTCAGGATGTGGGCAAGCAGGATCGGGCTGGTGTCGGTCATGAGGGGGCCTTCGGGTCGGGTGTCGGCAGGATAACGCATCGCACGGCCGATACGATCCCGCAAAAGCAAAAAGGCCGCCCGGAGGCGGCCTTTCCGTAATCGGGGAAAACCCTGATTACTCGACGATTTTGGCAACGACGCCCGAACCAACGGTACGGCCACCTTCGCGGATCGCGAAGCGCAGACCTTCTTCCATTGCGATCGGAGCGATCAGCTCTACGGCAAAGCGCAGGTTGTCGCCGGGCATAACCATCTCGGTGCCCTCGGGCAGTACGACGGTACCGGTCACGTCAGTGGTACGGAAGTAGAACTGCGGACGGTAGTTCGCGAAGAACGGAGTGTGACGGCCGCCTTCTTCTTTGGTCAGAATGTAGACTTCCGACTCGAACTTGGTGTGCGGCTGAACCGAACCGGGCTTACACAGAACCTGGCCACGCTCAACGCCTTCACGGTCAACACCGCGCAGCAGGGCGCCGATGTTGTCGCCTGCCTCACCACGGTCCAGCAGCTTGCGGAACATTTCCACACCGGTGCAGGTGGTGGTTTTGGTGTCGCGGATACCAACGATCTCGATCGAGTCGCCAACGTTGATCACGCCACGCTCAACACGGCCAGTCACAACGGTACCACGGCCCGAGATCGAGAACACGTCTTCGATCGGCATCAGGAAGGGCTGGTCGATCGCACGAGCAGGGGTCGGGATGTATTCGTCAACAGCTGCCAGCAGTTCACGGATCTTGTTCTCGCCGATCTCGGGATCACGGCCTTCCATTGCGGCCAGAGCCGAACCTGCAACGATCGGAATATCGTCGCCGGGGAAGTCGTAGCTGGACAGCAGTTCGCGAACTTCCATCTCAACCAGCTCGAGCAGCTCTTCGTCGTCAACCTGGTCAACTTTGTTCAGGAACACGACCAGCGCGGGAACGCCAACCTGACGCGCCAGCAGGATGTGCTCGCGGGTCTGGGGCATCGGGCCGTCTGCTGCGTTCACAACCAGAATGCCGCCGTCCATCTGCGCAGCACCGGTGATCATGTTCTTCACATAGTCAGCGTGGCCGGGGCAGTCGACGTGTGCGTAGTGACGTGCTTCGGTCTCGTACTCGACGTGTGCGGTCGAGATGGTGATGCCGCGAGCTTTCTCTTCGGGCGCGCCGTCGATCTGGTCGTACGCTTTGAAGTCACCGAAGTACTTGGTGATCGCTGCAGTCAGAGTGGTCTTACCGTGGTCAACGTGACCAATGGTGCCGATGTTTACGTGCGGTTTGTTCCGCGCAAACTTTTCCTTTGCCATCGATGGCGCCTCGTGAGTTGGGGGGGCAGCCTGCCCCGGTTCAGCATCGCGGGCGATGTATTGGACGCCATCAAGAAAATCAAGCGTCAGATGACATTCGCAGGGTTTGGAAACGCGATGTTGTGATGCCGCATCGCCCGCCACCGGCAAAAAACCGCGACGGGCCGTGGATTTGGTTTATTCCGCGGGGGTTACCGCTGCCGCAGCATCGGCTGCGGGCAGGGTCGTGGTTTCCACGGTTTCGGTGGTATCCGCCCCGGTTTCATTGGGCTCTGCGCCCTCTTCGGTGGTGGCATCACCGGCCGGTTTGTCGAGCCCGAACGCCTCGATATTCTTTTCCAGCCAGTGCTCGATGCGCTTGGCCGCGTTGTAAGACAGGTTTTCCATCTGCTCTTCGCGGGTCTGGGTCAGACCCGAGCCAAAGATGTTCCGCCCCGAGAACGATTCGAGCACCATAATGCGCTCTGGTTCGTCGTTGACCTTCTTGCCTTTGGCGTCATCCCAGAGGGTCACGTTCAGGATCAGCACCGACTTGGGCGCCAGCACCAGCGGGATGCCGGTCTGGGCCACAACGTAGCCATCCACGCTGATCCCGAGGTGGTAGAGCTTGCCGCCTTCGTAACGGCCAAAGCGGGCGGCGATGGCGGCGCGCATGGTGTCCACCCACTCTTCGGGGGCGACGTCGCGGGACAAGGGGCCCTGCACCGGATGGGGCGCCACAACGACGTTATGCCCCAGCTCGAACAGACCCAGCGGGACCGGCGGTTGGTCCAGATCGGACTTCTTCGCACAAGCGGCGAGGAGGCAAAGCATAGCGATGGCAATAAAACGGGTCATGGGCGCTCCGGATGACGGGTTCGGGAACGGCAATAGCCCGAATTGCGCCACAGGATCAACGCAAGATCGGTTAGTGGCCCGCCGTGCCCGAAAAGGCAAAGATCGTCACAACCCCCGACAGGATCAGCCCAAGGCCGATCAGCGCGGGCAAATCCAGCCGTTCTGCATAGACGACCCAGCCCACGACCGAGATCAGCACGATCCCCAGACCGCTCCAGACCGCGTAGACGATGCCGACGGGCAGAGCGCGCAAGGTCACGGTCAGCAGGTAGAAGGCGATGATATAGGACACAACGGTCACCAAGGTGGGCCCCAGACGGGTGAATTCCTCGGTGCGTTTGAGCGCGGAGGTGCCGATGACCTCGCAAACTATTGCCGTGGCGAGGGCCAGATAGGGCAGCATCTACGACTCCTTAACCGTTTACAGACAGCGCATGACGCCTACATCCTTAACCACAAAAGGGGAGAGGTGACACATGGTGCAATCCGGATTTCCTGTACGCGTTCCACTGGTGACAGAACCAATGGGAGTATGGAAGAGCCTGCAGACCATGCGTCGCAACGTTCTGGAGACGTTGCCCGAAATTTCGACGCGCCAGCCGATGGTGTCGGGGCGGACGGGCAAACGCTGGCACATGGTGATGGACCCGGACGCCCTGAATCACATGCTGCGGGACCGCCTGCCCGACTATCCGAAATCCGACGTGACCAAGGATATCCTGCGCCCCGCCATCGGCGAGAGCCTGTTCATTGCCGAGGGGCAGGAATGGCACTGGCAGCGGCGGACGGCGGCGCCTTCGTTTTCGCTGCGGAACGTGACGGCGCTGGCCCCCGTGATGTCCGCCGCCGCCGAGCGCTGTGTGCAGCGGCTGGATGCGGTGGGCGGTCTGCGCGCCGTTAACATGTACGACGAGATGGTGCAGACCACGTTCGAGGTGATCTCGGACGTGACGTTCTCGGGTCAGGAGGGGTTCGACCGCGATATCGTGCACGCCGCGCTCGAGGCCTATATCCAGAGCACGGCCAAGATGTCGCTGGGAGACCTGCTGGGGTTGCCGTCGTGGGTGCCGCGCCTGAACCGCCTCAGGAATGGCGATGCGCTCAAGACCATGCAGCGGGTCGCGGACGGGGCCATTCAAGCGCGCCGCCAATCGGGAACCAAGGGCGTGCCCGACCTGCTGGACCTGCTGCTGGCCGGAGAGGACCCCGAGTCGGGTCGTCGGATGACCACCGAAGAGCTGCGTGACAACCTACTGACCTTTATCGTGGCGGGGCACGAGACGACCGCCCTGTCCCTGAGTTGGGCGCTGTATCTGGTGGCGAACGATCCGCGGGTTCAGGACATCGCCTGCGCCGAGGCCCGCTCCGTTCTGGGGGACCGCGTCGCCACCGCCGAGGACATCCCCCACCTGCCCTACATCCGCCAGATCGTCGACGAGGCGCTGCGCCTCTATCCGCCGGCCGCGCTGGTGTCGCGCACCGCCCTGAAGGACGACCGGCTCTGCGGGCGCGAGGTCAAGGCCGGAGATACGGTGATGATCCCGATTTATGCATTACACCGTAACTACCTGCTTTGGGACGAACCGGACAGCTTCCGCCCCGAGCGATTCGCGGACCGCAAAGCGATTCGGCGATATGCATATCTGCCTTTCGGGGACGGACCCCGAATCTGCATCGGCGCGAGTTTCGCTTTGACAGAGGCGGTGATCATACTTGCCTCAATTTTGACCAAATATCGGTTCGATCCGGTCGCAGGGAAAGTCCCGAAACCGGTTATGATTCTTACACTACGGCCCGACGGAGGGGTTTGGCTGATGCCCAAAGCGTCGAAACCCCATCAACTATAGCGTGCAAAGTCATTTGTTGGTGACGCAACGAAACCGGGTGTTGCACTTTTCGTGAGCAAAACGGTCTCAAGGCAAACTACCCACATGATATAAATAAATAAAATATAATGAAAAAATGGTAAGTCTTTATTAACTATTGTGCTTAACTATGGCGTTTTCTTGTTGCCAGCATACTTTTGATACTGTATGGTCTTAAGTATAGCTGAAGCACTTTTTAGTACGTTTCACTGGGGCTCCTCTGACTTCGTGAGTGGTGGTTGGAATTGGGAGCCCCAGTTATTATCTTCGCTATACTTTCCCATACACAGTCTCACGCGTAACAGTCCCGTAACGCACGCACTCTCCCTTGGGGAGAACGGTTTGCGATTTGCCACGTTCAGGAAATTTAAAAACACCGCGTGACCCACACGAAAAAAGCCGCCCCTTCAGGCGGCTTTTTCGTTTTTGCAGAGGGTCTGCGCGTTAGCCGCGCAGAGTTGCTCCGGTGGCTTTCTGGACCTTTTCGATGATCTTGGCGCTGATCGCTTCCAGATCCTTGTCGTTCAGGGTCGCTTCGGTCGGCTGCAGGCGCACGGTGATGGCAAGGCTCTTCTTGCCTTCTCCCAGCGAGCCGCCGATGAATTCGTCGAACACGCGGACCTCTTCGATCAGGGCCTTGTCGGCGCCTGCCGCTGCGTTCACCAGCGTCAGAGCCTCAACGTTCGCATCGACGACGAAGGCGAAGTCACGCTCGACCGCCTGCAGGTCGCTGACCTTGAGCGCAGGGCGGGTGGTTGCGGCCTTGCGGGGCAGCGGGATTTCGGCGGGCCAGATGGTGAAGGCCACGGCGGGGCCTTTGACATCCATCGCGTCCAGCACTTTGGGGTGCAGTTCGCCAAAGACCGCGAGAGTTTTCTTGGGACCAAGGCAGATGCGGCCCGAACGGCCCGGGTGGAACCATTCGGCGGTGTCGCGCATGATCTGGACCTTGGCGGGGGCGCCGATGGCCGACAGGATCGCCTCTACGTCCGCTTTGGCGTCGAACACGTCAACGGGGCGCGAGGACCCGTGGGTGTTCTTGGGGCCGGTGCGGCCGATCAGAACGCCGGTGATCTGAGTGTGCTGCTCGCCGGGCTCGCCGCCGTGGAAGGCAGGGCCGCATTCAAACAGGGCCAGATCGCCGAAGCCGCGTGCTTGGTTCCGGCTGGCCGCAGCCAAGAGGCCGGGCAGCAGGTCGGGGCGCATGTGGCTCATTTCCGAGGAGATCGGGTTTTCCAGACGGGTGGCATCGGTGCCGCCGCCGAACAGAGCCGCCTGCTTGCCGTCGATGAAGCTGTAGGTCACGCATTCGTTGTAGCCGAGGCTGGCAGCGGTGCGGCGACCGATGCTTTCGCGCTTTTGCATCGGGGTCAGGATCTGCTTGGGCAGCTCGTCCGAAGTGCGGCGCAGCGGCTTGCCGACCAGCTTGGTCAGCGAGGCGATGCGGGCGACTTCTTCGACCAGATCGGCCTCTCCCAGAACGTCGGGACGCCAGCTGGGAACGTGGGCCATGTCGCCTTCCATGACGAAGCCAAGGGCTTCGAGGGTGGCGCGCTGGGTTTCGGCGGGGATTTCCATGCCGACAAGGCTCTGGCACCGCTCGGTATCCAGTTTGTAGGCGCGGGAATGGTCGGGCAGTGCGCCAGCCATGACCACTTCGGACGCCTCGCCGCCGCAGAGATCAAGGATCATCTGGGTCGCGGCCTCAAGGCCTTCGGGGGTCCAAGCGGGATCGATGCCGCGCTCGAAACGGTAGCGGGCGTCGGAGTTGATCTTCAGACCACGGCCGGTCAGCGCGGTGCGGACGGTGTCAAAGAACGCAGCCTCGAGGAAGACATTCGTGGTCTCGTCGGTGCAGCCCGAGTGCAAGCCGCCCATGACGCCCGCGATGGATTCAACGCCGTTGTCGTCGCTGATCACGGTCATGCCGGGCTGCATGGTGTATTCTTTGTCGTCCAGAGCCACCAGCGTCTCGCCGCCCTGAGCCGCGTGAACGCGCAGGTTGCCAGCAACTTTGTCCGCGTCAAACACGTGCAGCGGGCGGTTGCGGTCATAGGTGAAGAAGTTGGTGATATCTACCAGAGCCGAAATCGGACGCAGGCCAATCGCCCGCAGCTGGGTTTGCAGCCATTCCGGCGAGGGGCCGTTTTTCACGCCTTTGATGACGCGGCCGTAGAACACGGGGCAACCGGCCAGCGCGTCATCGTCAATGCTGACGGTGATCGGGCTGGGGAAGGTACCAGCCACGGGGGTCACGGGCGCGGGCTTCAGCGTGCCAAGGCCGCGGGCCGCCAGATCCAGCGCGATGCCGCGCACGCCAAGGGCGTCGGGACGGTTGGGGGTGATGGCGATCTCGATCACGGGATCAACCTTGGCGGGGTCGTTTTCCGCCAGCCAGTCGGTGAACTTCTGACCAACCTCGCCCGAGGGCAGCTCGATGATGCCGTTATGCTCGTCCGACAGCTCCATCTCGCGCTCGGAGCACATCATGCCATAGCTTTCGATGCCACGGATTTTGCCGACGTTGATGGTGATGTCGATGCCGGGAACATAGGTGCCGGGCTTGGCGACCACGACGGTGATGCCAGCGCGGGCGTTCGGCGCGCCACAGATGATTTGCAGCTCGCCCTCGTCGGTGGCGACCTTGCAGACGTTCAGCTTGTCCGCATCGGGGTGCTTCTCGGCGGCCAGCACCTTGCCGATGGTAAAGGCACCCAGTTTCTCGGCAGGGTTTTCAACGCCTTCGACCTCGAGGCCCAGATCGGTCAGGGCATAGAGGATCTCGTCCAGAGTGGCCGAGGTATCGAGGTGTGACTTGAGCCAGGACAGGGTGAACTTCATCGCCGCGCGCCTTTATTTGTCAGGTTTCATTCGACGCACGGCATAGCCCATGGGGCGGCAGGGGGAAAGGGGTCTTAGGCCTCGTAAAGCTCGAGCGGCAGACCATCGGGATCGGCAAAGAAGGTAAAGAGCTTGCCGGTCAGGAAATCGGTGCGGATTTCCTCGACCGTGACGCCCGCATTTTCCAGTGCGCGCTTGGCGCTGCGCACGTCCGGCACGGTAAAGGCCAGATGGCGCAGGCCCTGCGCCTCGGGGTAGCTGGGGCGCGCGGGGGCATCCGGAAAGCTGAAAAGCTCGATCTGGCTGGTGCCCAGTTTCAGATCCAGCTTCCAGCTGTCGCGGGCCTCGCGGTAGGTTTCCTCGATGATGCGGGCCCCAAGGATATCGACGTAAAACGCCTTGGACCGCACATAATCACTGGCGATGATGGCTATGTGATGAAAGCCGGAAATCGAAAGGGTCACGGGGCGCTCCTGATTGGGTCAAGGCCACCAAGTCGCCCATCCCGAAGCGGTCCGTCAAGACCTCGACCAGTTCGAAGCGCCAGCAGACCAGCGGGGTGTCTTCGGTCCAAGCCTCGTGCCCGCCAAAATAGGCGACCAGATCGTCGAACCATTCTTCGCGGCTGGAAAATTCGCCGGTGGCGAGGGCAAACTCCTCGGTCACTTCGGTGGCGCTGTTGATGGTGACTTGGGTCACGCGGATCACCGCGCCGGGCTTTCTGCGCCCGTCTTTGACGATGAAATATTGCCCTGCGACGGGCAGACGGGCGGCCCCGTCATAGTCTCGCAACGCGCCGCAGCTGGCGGTTTTGCGACCCTGGACCACAAGCTCCAGAATGTCGTCGGCCATGCGTGGCCCGTTGCCGAAAGAAAAGGTGGTTGCGCCGCGATACTTGGCCTTCAGGTCGTCCAGCATGATTTCCCCCATGCACCAACACTTGAACACTCGAACACTTCTCGAGACAAACGCAGCAAATCCCGTGCCGGTTTCCAACCCTGCAAATGAAAAAGGGTAAGGCCTAGTGCCCTACCCCTTTAGTGACGTTACGTTACTAACATGTTACCGGCTAAGGCCCGCATGCAAGGTGGGCACATCCAGCGAAGCAAAGCCGTAATGGCGCAGCCAGCGCAGGTCAGATTCGAAGAACGCGCGCAGATCGGGGATGCCGTATTTCAGCATCGCCAGACGGTCGATCCCCAGACCGAACGCAAAGCCCTGCCACAGCGCGGGGTCGATCCCTGCGGCCTGCAGAACCTTGGGGTGGACCATGCCGGACCCGCCAGCTTCGAGCCAATCGTCGCCCTCACCCAGCTTCAGCTGGCCATCAACCCAAGAGCAACGGAAGTCGATCTCGGCCGAAGGTTCGGTGAAGGGGAAGTGCGAGGCGCGGAAACGGACCTCAACCTCGTCAACCTCGAAGAAGGCGGCGGCGAACTGCTCGAGCACCCACTTGAGGTTGGCCATCGAGATGTCCTTGTCGATCGCCAGACCTTCGATCTGGTGGAACATGGGGGTGTGGGTCTGGTCATAGTCGGAACGGTACACACGGCCGGGCGCGATGATGCGGCAGGGCGCGCCGTTCTTTTCCATGTGGCGGATCTGAACGGGGCTGGTGTGAGTGCGCAGCACGTGGGGCGGACGATCGTCGCCTTCGGCGCGGTGCGTGTAGAAGGTGTCCATCTCGGCGCGTGCGGGGTGATGGCCGGGGATGTTCAGCGCGTCAAAGTTATACCAGTCGCTCTCGATCTGCGGACCTTCGGCCACCGAGAAACCCATGTCGGCGAAGATCGCGGTGACTTCTTCCATCACCTGGCTGATCGGGTGGATCGAGCCCTGACGCTGGGGGCGAACCGGCAGAGTCACGTCCAGCCACTCAGCCTTCAGACGTTCCTCGAGCGCGGCATCGGCCAGAGCGGCCTTCTTGGCGGTCAGGGCTGCGTTGATCTCGTCCTTCAGAGCATTCAGCGCGGGGCCCGCGACCTGACGCTCTTCGGGGGTCATTTTGCCAAGCTCGCGCATTTTCAGGCTGATCTCGCCCTTTTTGCCAACAGCGGCCAGGCGGACCTCTTCGATGGTGGCTTCGTCGCCAGCGGCCGCGATGGCCTCGATATATTTCGCGCGCAGATCGTCCATGACACCCTCCTTGGCTTTGGGCGCTTGCTACCACAAGCGGGACGGGACGCAAGAGTTAGGAGAGAATTGCGAGGGCTTCGGGGTGTGGAGACTTGAGTATTTAAGGCAAAAAGAAGCGCTAACAGAGTTTTAATAATTCTTGGAAATACTCACGTCACGGTACAGGCTGGAGAGCCGATGACCGTGCAAGAAGAAGCCGCCCTGTCAGTTGTGCCTTTTGCGAAAAGGAAGCCACAACCTGGCAGGGCGCATTTTTGACTTCTTTTTGCTAAAAATACTCAAATCCCACATTCGCCAGTAGAACAAGCTACTGGCCCTCCGGGCGCTCCGTTTCCACAAACGAAAAACGCGGGCCCGAAGGACCCGCGATTCAATTCCGAAGTCTCGTGAAACGAGATTAGGCTGCCAGAGCGCCTTTGGCCTGGTCCACGATCGCGCCGAAGGCTGCGGGCTCGTGTACGGCCAGATCTGCCAGAACCTTACGGTCGACTGCGATACCTGCCTTGTTCAGGCCGTTGATGAAGGCCGAATAGGTCAGGGCTGCGTCGTGTGCACGGACTGCTGCGTTGATACGCTGGATCCACAGTGCACGGAAATTACGCTTACGCGCCTTACGGTCACGGGTTGCGTACTGGTTGGCCTTGTCGACCGCCTGTGCTGCAACCTTGAAGGTGTTCTTGCGACGGCCGTAGTAGCCTTTTGCCGCTTTGATGATCTTCTTGTGACGGGCGTGGGTGACGGTACCACCTTTGACTCGGGACATTCCGTATTCTCCTTAGCGCGCGTAGGGCATGTATTTTTTCACGATTTTCTCGTCCGGAGCCGAGAGAGTCGTGGTACCACGGGCGGTACGGATGAATTTGGTGGTCCGTTTGATCATGCCGTGACGCTTGCCGGCCTGGCCGCAAACGATACGACCGTTGGCGGTCACTTTGAAGCGCTTCTTGGCGCTCGATTTTGTCTTCATCTTGGGCATTTCCGTCTCCTTCAATGCAGGTTCGGTCCGAACGCGACTCGGCATGCCACATTGGCCGGTCGCGCGGTTAGAGGGCGCCGTATAGACGGGAGCCCGATTTGGTGCAAGGGGGATTCTTAGTGAATATAACGCCCCATCACGGCGGCAAAGGCGCGGGGGACGTCCCCCAACTCGTACCCGCCCGGCTGCGTCTTGAGCGCATAGACCAGCGAGACACCGGAAATCACGATCGTCACCATCGCCACACGGGGCGAACGGCCGTCGATCATCGCGGAGACAATGCTAGGAAGGGCGAAGGCGCCAACGACGACGCCTACGACCAGTGCCAGATCTGTATCGATTCCCATTTACCCACTCGCAACTGTAAAAGTTGCTTAAGTGTTTATTCGGGATCGGTGTTAAAAATCAAACGCTCTTCGCAAGGGGCGACGCGCAGGATGTTCGTGGAGCCCGTCACATTGAAGGGAACGCCCGCGGTAACCACGATGTGGTCTTGCTCGGTGGCGTAGCCTTCGGAGCGGGCCGCGCGGACCGCCGAGACCACCGCCATCTTGAAGCGGTCGACCTCGTTGGTCTTGATCGGCTGGACGCCCCAGGACAGCGCCAGACGGCGTGCGGTGCGCAAGAGCGGGGTCAGCGCGATGATCGGAACCATGGGGCGCTCGCGCGAGGTGAGCTGCGCGGTGGTGCCGGTCTGGGTGAAGCACGAGATCGCTTTGATCTGCGCGGTTTCCGCGATTTCGCGGGCCGCTGCCACGATGCCGTGGGCGATGCCGGTGCCGCGCATGGGGGCGGTGCCGCCACGCGATGCGGTGATAACTTCGCGCCAGGTTGCGTCGCCTTCGACTTCGCGAGCCACGTTGTCCATGGTTTTCACGGCCTGCTCGGGGTACTGGCCCGCCGCAGATTCCGCCGACAGCATGATCGCGTCCGCGCCTTCGTAGATGGCGGTAGCAACGTCGGACACCTCGGCGCGGGTGGGCATCGGGCTGTCGATCATCGATTCCAGCATCTGGGTCGCAACGATCACCGGCTTGGCAGCCGCGCGGCACTTGCGGACAAGGCGCTTCTGGATCGGGGGCACGTTCTGGACGGGCAGTTCGACGCCAAGGTCACCGCGGGCCACCATGATACCGTCGGACGCATCGAGGATTTCCTCGAAGGATTTGACGGCCGAGGGCTTCTCGATCTTGGACAGAACGGCGGCGCGGCCCTGCACCAGTTCGCGGGCTTCCCACACGTCTTTGGCGCGCTGGACAAAGGACAGAGCGATCCAGTCCACACCCAGCGTACAAGCCAGTTCCAGATCGCCGCGGTCTTTTTCGGACAGCGCAGCAAGGGGCAGAACCACGTCGGGGACGTTCACGCCCTTGCGGTTCGAGATGGTGCCGCCGGTGATGACTTCGCAGTCAGCCGAATCGCGGTCGCAGCTTTCGACGCGCAGACGGATCTTGCCGTCGTTGACCAGCAGGTGCGCGCCCGGCTCGAGGGCGGCGAAAATTTCGGGGTGCGGCAGGCACACGCGGTCGATGGTGCCTTCGGTGGTGTCCAGATCCAGACGGAACTTTGCGCCTTCGACCAACTCCTCCGAGCCGTTGGCAAACACACCTACACGCAGTTTGGGGCCCTGAAGGTCTGCCAGAATGGCAATCGGGCTGCCCAGGTCTTCTTCGACCTGACGGATGATCTTGTGCCGCTCGGCAATCTCTTCGTGGCTGCCGTGGCTCATGTTCAGACGGAACACGTCTGCGCCTGCCTCGTGCAGCTTGCGGATCATCGCATAATCGTTCGAGGCCGGTCCAAGGGTGGCCACGATTTTCACATTACGGTGGCGTCTCATATTACAGCCCTCCTCCTAAACGGTATAAACCGGCAAGTTCTATGTTATCGCTAACGTCAGCCGCGTTATGCCCTAACACGAACGCTGGGGCAACAGCTTGCTTCGGCAATATGCATGATAGATCGGAATGATGCCCCTTGACCCATTGGCGCAGGCAGACCAGCTAAGGAGCACCTGCCGGAAGAGGAGCACACCCATGTCACAGATCGATGAACAGACCCGCACAGAGCTGGAAGCCGCAGCATTCCGCCGCCTGCTGGAGCACCTGAACGAGCGCACCGACGTGCAGAACATCGATATGATGAACCTGACCGGCTTTTGCCGCAACTGCCTGTCGCGCTGGTACCAAGAGGCCGCGACCGCCCGTGGCATCGAGATGACCAAAGAAGAGGGCCGCGTTGCCGTCTACGGGATGCCCTATGACGAGTGGAAGGCGAAACACCAGACCGAGGCGAACGCCGACCAGCTGGCCGCGTTCGAGGTCAACAAGCCCGCAGACGCTGGCTAACCCCATCAAAAAAGGCGCCGAGGTTTCCCTGCGGCGCCTTTTGTTTTCTTAGCCGTTGGCCTGCTGGGGCATGTCGTCGGTGCCCGTGGCGGCCTCGTAGGCGGCAAGCGCCTCGGTCAGGCGCTCGATTTCTTCGTCGCGGGCGTTCGCTTCGGCCAGCATTTCCTCGAAGCGCTCTTCGATCTTGCTGGCGTCGGTTTCCAGTTCGGCGCGCAGATCCTCGAGGTCCGCTTCCAGCAGGGCAATGCGTTCGTCCCGCTGCAGGATCAGCTGGGAATATTCCTCGGGCATATCCTCGGGCATTTCGGCCAGCGTTTCCTCGCCCGCGCCGGCACCGGCCATGGGCACACCCACACCAGCGGCGGTCGCGATGGCGCGCAGGTCGTTCAGCTCGCCCTCTTGGGCGAAAAGCTGTGCCTGAGTGGCGTCGAGCTGTTTGCGCAGGCCCATCAGTTCGTTCTTCGCAGCCGCCAGCGACTGATCGAGCGAGAAGCTGGCCTCGGTCGATTTTTTGCGTCCGAAAATAAAGGCACCCGCGATCAAGCCGACCAGAGCCGCCAGAGCCAGAAGCACCCACATCTCGGCAATCAGAAAATTCCAGTTCTGGAACATCATTCATTTACTCCATCAACAAAGGGAGACCACGTGACCGTGGTGCGCCGGTTGGCGGCGCGGCCCTCTTCGGTATCATTTGTTTCAATCGGGTCGGTTTCGCCAAAGCCGCGGGCGACCAGATGGTCGGTCAGGACACCGCGCGCAATCAGCGCGGCGCGGACGGCGGTGGCGCGGGCTTCGCTGAGTGCACGGTTCGCGGCGGCATCGCCCACCGAATCCGTATGCCCGCCGATTTCGGCCCGCAGGGCGCCTTCGGTCACGCACAGAGCGGCGACAGAGGCCATTTCATTGACCACACGCACGGCCTTGGCATCGAGACGCGCCTCGCCGGTGACAAAGGTGATCGGGCTGCGCGACAGAGCCTCGTTCATGTGGGCGGCGCATTTCTCGGGGGTGGCGGTGAACGACACGAACGGCAGCCAATAGCCTGCCCGCGCGGTTTCCTTGGCCCCTGTGGCGGCGTTGGTGCGCAGGCTGCCATCCGCGGGTTTCGCGGTGCTGACCATCATGGACACCGGCTGACCCAAAGCTTCGGTCAGCGCGGCAGAGACCAGTTCCGCGTCCACGCCCGCACCGACCATGCCGGTGACGGCCAGCTCATCGCCCTTGCGGGTCAGGGTCAGGTGCTCGAACTCGGGCAGCCATTCGGCAAAGGGCGCAATGCGGTCGGTGTGACCGTCAGCGGTGCCCAAGAGGCCCGTGCGCGCGTCGCCGGTATGGGCGACAAAGTTCAGCGCCCCCGCCAGTTGTTCAACGGTCAAGCCAGCGGGCAGCTTGCCATCGATGCGAAGGCCGGTGTTGGCGTCGAACACCACGGAATATTCGGGCGGCGTGCCGTCATCCAGATAATCGAGGGTCAGCTTCTGCTGATACCCTTGGGGCAGTTTGACCAAAGCAGCCTCGATCGCGGCGCCCGCTTCGGGGGTAGAGGCGATGCCGGTCAGGGTCAGCTGGCGCCCTTCGATGCGCAGCTCGCCCTCTTGCAAGAGGCGGGTGGCGTGCAAACCAGTCAGGGCAGCGTCCCCCCAACCTTCGGGCGCACCGGCCCCAAGGGCCAAGGCTGCGGCCCCTGCCCCCAGTGTTTCCTGAAGCTGTGCGCGCACCGCGTCCGAGGGCACGTGCCCTTCGGCGACAAAGGCACCATCCTGCCAGCGCGCACCCATATCAAAGGGCGCGATCTGCGGCAGAACCGTCCAATCGGCGCGAACCTCGCGCAGACCGGGGATGCTGTTATAGGCGGCCAGCAGGGTTTCCGCCTCGGCGGGGCCATCGACCGTGCCGGTCAGGGTAATGTCCCGACCCGACACCTGCACGTCCACATTGTGGACCGGCACCACATCCAGCGCCTTGGCACTGGCTGCAATCTTGCCCTCAATCAGTCCGGCCTGATGCGTGGTAGCCCACCAGCCCAATCCGCCAACACCTGCCAGCAAAATGACCGCACCCGTAATCGTGCGCATCAATAACCTCCACAAAATCAATTTCGGGGGCGTTGTGGCCCCACGCGCGAATCAACGCAAGTACTCATACGAAAACGCCTGCATCCTTTACAGGACACAGGCGTAAACATTCGGCATAGTGATCCGGATCAGATCGCGGTTTTGCGGCTTTCTTCCAGATAAATTTCGCGCAGGCGGGCTGCGATGGGGCCAACCTGACCGGTTCCGACCGCTTCGCCGTCGATTTTGGTGACCGGCAGAACAAAGGTGGTCGCAGAGGTCACGAATGCCTCATCGGCCGCTTTGGCCTCTTCGATGGTAAAGGGACGCTCTTCGATCTTGATCTGGGCTTCGGCGGCGAAACGCAGAACCGCAGCGCGGGTGATGCCGTGCAGGATCTCGTTGCCGAGGTTACGGGTGATGATCACGCCGTCCTTGACGATATAGGCGTTGTTCGAGGTGCCTTCGGTCACGAAACCGTCCTCGACCAGCCATGCGTCGTCAGCGCCCTGCGCCTTGGCCGCCATCTTGCCCATCGAGGGGTAGAGCAACTGGACAGTCTTGATGTCGCGGCGGCCCCAACGGATATCGGGCAGCGAAATCACAGAGATACCGGTTTTCGCGGCGGGGCTGTTCACGGCCTGCTTTTTCTGGGTGAACAGAACCAGAGTGGGCTCTGCATCCTTGGGGTAGGCAAAGTCACGGTCGGCGGCGCCACGGGTCACCTGCAGATAGACCAGACCTTCTTCGACCTCGTTCACTTCGACCAGCTTGCGGTGGATCGCCAGCAGCTCTTCTTCGGTGACGGGGTGCTTCATTTCCAGCTCGTTCAGCGAGCGGGCCAGACGCTTGGCGTGACCGTCGAAATCGATCAGCTTGCCATCCAGAACGGTGGTCACCTCATAGACGCCGTCCGCCATCAGGAAACCGCGGTCAAAGATCGAAACCTTGGCTTCGGTTTCCGGCAGGTATTCGCCGTTTACATAGACGGTGCGGGTCATGTCAGGTCTTCTCCTAATCAGTCGCGGGGCCATCAGCCCCAAAGAGCGGCCACAGGCGGATGCACACCATCGGCATCGTAGTGCAGCGGGTTGTCACGGTCTTCGGCCAGAAGCAGCGGCGCGTCAAGGTCCACCACCTGCACGCCCCGCGCCACAACTGTCGCAGGGGCCATCGCAAGCGAGCTGCCGATCATGCAGCCGACCATGATGCCAAAGCCCATCTCTTCGGCGGCTTTGCGCAGGGCCAGCGCCTCGGTCAGGCCGCCGGTCTTGTCCAGCTTGATGTTGATGATGTCGTACTTGCCGACCAGTTTCGACAGGCTGGCGCGGTCATGGCAGCTTTCGTCGGCGCACAGGGGCACAGGGCGATCCATACCGATCAGCGCGTCATCGTCCCCTGCGGGCAAAGGCTGCTCGACCATTTCAACACCCAGACGCACCAGATGGGGGGCAAGCTCGGCGTAAACCGGTGCGCTCCAGCCCTCGTTGGCATCGACGATGATGCGGGCCTCGGGGGCACCGCGGCGCACGGCCTCAAGGCGGGGCATATCCTCGGGGGTGCCTAGCTTGATCTTCAGCAGGGGCCGGAACGCGTTCTTGCGCGCCTGCTCTTCCATTTCTTCGGGCGAAGCCAAGGACAAGGTATACGCGGTGATCTCCGCCCCCGGCGCGGGCACACCGGCCAAGTCCCAAACGCGGCGGCGGGCCTTCTTGGCCTCCCAGTCCCACAGAGCGCAGTCCACCGCATTGCGCGCCGCACCTGCGGGCAGGGCAAATTGAAGCGCCTTGCGATCAATGTCCTGCGGCAGGCCTGCGATCTGCTGGGACACGCTGTCCATGGTCTCGCCATAGCGGGCGTAGGGCACACACTCGCCATAGCCGGTCACGCCATCCCGCGTCACCGCCACCGAGATCACATGGGCCTCGGTCCGGCTGCCACGGGAAATGGTGAACACCTGAGCCAGACGGAAGCTCTCGCGACGAACGATCAGGGACATGCCCGCTCCTTCTTTTTGCTTTAAATACTCAAAATAACGGGCGCACCCACAGGGCACGCCCGTCAAAGGTCAGTGATTACAGTGCCGCAAGCGCGTCTGCCAGACGGTCCGCGCTGTGACGATAGGGATCAACCGCGGGCAAGCCCATCTCTGCCTCGACCGCCGCCAGATAAGCTTCGGCCTCGGCATCGCCCATGTGCTGGGTGTTGACCGAAATTCCGACGATCTTGACGTCCGCATTCGCCACCTGCGCCAGCGGCAGAACCATGTCACGCAGCTGCTGTAGAGTGGGCACGCTGTATTCGGGCAGGCCACGCAAGTGGGTGCGGGTCGGCTCGTGGCACAGAACCAGCGCATCCGCCTGACCGCCGTGGATCAGCGCCAGAGTCACGCCCGAATAGGACACGTGGAACAGGCTGCCCTGCCCTTCGATGATGTCCCAGTGATCCGCGTCGTTGTCGGGGGTCAGCCATTCCACCGCGCCCGCCATAAAGTCCGCAACCACCGCGTCCAGCGGCACGCCGTTGCCGGTGATCAGGATGCCGGTCTGACCGGTCGCGCGGAAGGTGCTCTTCATCCCCTTGCGGCGCATCGCTTCGTCCAGCGCCAGCGCGGTGTACATCTTGCCGACCGAGCAATCGGTGCCCACGGCCAGCACGCGCTTGCCGGTGCGTTTCTTGCCGTTCGCGATGGGGTAGTCGACCTCGGGGACGCGCACATCGTGCAGCTCGCGGCCGCAGGCTTCGGCCACGGCGACCAGATCGGGCTCCTCGCGCAGCAGGTTGTGCAGGCCGGAGGCCAGATCAAAGCCCTCTTCCAGCGCGGCGACCAGAACCTTTTTCCACGCGGGGCTGATGATGCCGCCACGGTTCGCCACACCAACGACCAAGGTTTTGGCACCTGCGGCCTTGGCCTCTTCCAGAGTCATGTCGGTCAGGCCCAGATCGGCCTTGCAGCCTTCCATACGGAACTGGCCTACGGCATTCTCGGGGCGCCAGTCCTTGATGCCCTGTGCGACTTTAGCAGCAAGCTGGTCGGGCGCGTCGCCCAAAAACAGAAGATAGGGGGTCTTGATCATGGCAGGTCATCCTTTTGCTTGGGTTCAGGATGATCGGTCTGCGATAAGATTTCATACGAATTTTGCGACCCAAATCGTGCAACGGCGAAGTTCCTTCGCAAAATTGTGACATTTGCCGAATTTTTTCTCTGCATATGTTCCGGGGTTCGAAGCACCCACCCGCTGCAGTGCCGCGTGATGCCGCATCTGCGAAAAGAGGCTTGCGATTGATCGGGTAATTTAATACCCATTCCGACGAGCAATTTGAAACATCATTACCGAAAGGCAGAGCCGATGAGCTTTCGCATCCAGCCCCAAGCGCCCGCACGCCCGAACCGCTGCCAGCTGTTCGGCCCCGGCTCGCGCCCCGCACTGTTCGAGAAAATGGCCGCCAGCGCCGCGGACGTAATCAACCTCGACCTCGAGGATTCGGTGGCCCCCACCGACAAGGACGCGGCCCGTGCCAACATCATCGCGGCGATCAGCGACGTGGATTGGGGCAACAAGACCCTTTCGGTGCGGATCAACGGTCTGGACACCCCCTACTGGTACCGCGATGTGGTCGACCTGATGGAACAGGCCGGCGAGCGTCTGGACCAGATCATGATCCCCAAAGTGGGCTGCGCTGCTGACATCTACGCCGTAGACGCGCTGGTCACCGCGATCGAAACCGCGAAGGGCCGCACCAAGAAGATCAACTTTGAAGTCATCATCGAATCGGCTGCGGGCATCGCCCATGTCGAAGAGATCGCGGCCTCGTCGCCCCGTCTGGTGGCCATGAGCCTTGGCGCGGCAGACTTTGCAGCGTCGATGGGCATGGCGACCACCGGCATCGGCGGCACTCAGGAAAACTACTACATGCTGCGCGAAGGCGCGAAGTACTGGTCGGATCCGTGGCATTGGGCGCAGGCGGCGATCGTTGCGGCGTGCCGCACCCATGGCGTTCTGCCCGTGGACGGCCCGTTCGGCGACTTCAGCGATGACGAAGGCTACCGCGCACAGGCGCTGCGTTCGGCGACCCTGGGCATGGTTGGCAAGTGGGCGATCCACCCCAAGCAGATCGCACTGGCGAACGAAGTCTTCACCCCGTCGGAAGCGGCTGTAACCGAAGCGCGCGAAATTCTGGCGGCGATGGAACAGGCCAAGGCCAACGGCGAAGGCGCAACCGTCTACAAAGGCCGTCTGGTGGACATCGCGTCGATCAAGCAGGCCGAAGTGATCGTGCGCCAGTCGGAAATGATCGCGAACAGCTGATCCCAAGGCGGGGGCTCTGCCCCCGGACCCCCGGGGGTATTTGGACCAAGATGAAGGGGCTGCGGGTTTTCTGCAGCCCCTTTTCGTTTTAGCTGGCGAGGGGCGCGCAGATCAGGGTCTGCAACTCCTCGGGAGCTGTGGTGGTGGGGTCGTTCAGGTAGACCTCGTAGGAGGGCGCAGCGGCGCGGGTGCGGCCTGATTTGGGAAGCCACTCGGCCATCAGGAACTGGTAGACGGGGCGCAAACCTTCGTACGGGCCGGTGTAAAGGAGTTCGGCATGGGGGCCGGACGGCAGCAGCAGAATTTCGAGGCCATCGGGCGCCGTGAACCCTTCGTCAACCAGAAGGCCCGCAAAGCTGCGCAGGTCTGCGGCGGGCACCAGTTCGGGGTTATCCCACGCCACGCCGACCGCGCACTTGATCTGCGGCCAGAGGTTTGCGGCGCTGATGATGCCCGCCACCTTTTGGTAGACGCTGCCCATTTCGGGATAGGGGCCGCGATGGTGCAGTCCGGTCAGTGTCAGGGTCGGCCTTTCGGTAATCTGGACATCGTACATGCAATTTCTCCCTGAAAAGCTGTGTTCTATGATGTCAGCATAGCCCTGAAACAGAGCCGTGACGCCCGAAAACAAGGGCGAATTGGCTCTTTGCTCTATCCCGATTGCATCTGCGGCAGACTGACGCCATATAGCGGTCAAGCAAAGGAGCGTTGGATGACCCATTATCTCGACTTTGAAAAACCGCTGGCAGAAATCGAAGGCAAGGCCGAAGAGCTGCGCGCTATCGCCCGCCAGAGCGAGGAGATGGACGTCGAAGACGAGGCCAAGGCACTGGACCGCAAGGCGGAAACCCTGCTCAAGGACCTGTATTCCAGCCTGACCCCCTGGCGCAAATGTCAGGTCGCGCGGCATCCCAACCGCCCGCATTGTCAGGACTATATCGACGCCCTGTTCACCGAATTCACCCCGCTGGCCGGTGACCGGAACTTTGCCGATGACCACGCGGTCATGGGCGGCATGGCGCGTTTCAACGGCATTCCCGTGGTCGTCATCGGTCAGGAAAAGGGTCACGACACCAAAACCCGCATCGAGCGGAACTTTGGCATGGCCCGCCCCGAAGGCTACCGCAAGGCGATTCGCCTGATGGAACTGGCGCACAAGTTCAACATGCCCGTGGTGACGCTGGTCGACACCCCCGGTGCCTATCCCGGCAAAGGCGCAGAAGAGCGCGGACAGTCCGAAGCGATCGCCCGCTCGACCGAGAAATGCCTGCAGATCGGTGTGCCGATTGTGTCGGTCGTGATCGGCGAAGGCGGCTCCGGCGGCGCAGTGGCGTTTGCCACCGCAGACCGCGTCGCGATGTTGGAACACTCGGTCTACTCGGTCATTTCGCCCGAAGGCTGCGCCTCGATCCTGTGGAAGGACGCCGAGAAGATGCGCGAAGCCGCCGAAGCGCTGCGCCTGACCGCTCAGGACCTCTACAAACTGGGCATCTGCGACCGCATCATCACCGAGCCCATGGGCGGCGCACACCGCGACCGCAAGCACACCATCGCGTCGGTTGGCCGCTGCATCGAACAAATGCTCGGCGACCTCAAGGATCTGAAGTCCAAAGATCTGGTTGCCAAGCGCCGCAAGAAATTCCTCGACATGGGGTCCAAGGGTCTGGCGGCGTAAACCGCCCTCCCCTTCATCTTGGTAAAAATACCCAAAACAAAAGCGGAGGCAGCGCCTCCGCTTTTTCTTTGCGCCTCAGCTGGCCAAGAGGCGCAGGCCGTGGGTCACATCGGACCGGACCGCCAGCCGCAAGCCCGGCTCGTCCCCGGCCTTTAGCGCCGCAATAATATGGCGGTGGTGGATCGGCGGCTCGGTCCGGTTCAGTCGCCCATAAAGCGCCCGCATGGTCGGCCCCAGTTGCAGCCAGACCGTTTCCGTCATCGCCAGCATCGCGGGTGCTTGGGCGCGCAGATAGAGCGTCCGGTGGAACTCCAAGTTCGTGCGGATATAGCCGACCGCATCGTGTTTCTTGACGCTCAGACTGACGTTGGCGTGGATGCTTTCCAGCCGGTCAATCAGCGCCATATGGGCCCGCGGCAACGCACGGGAGGCCAGCTCGACCTCCAGAAGGGCACGCAGGGCGGCCAGTTCCTCGATCCGGTCGTTGGACAGCTCGGGGGTCGCCACACGACCCGAGGCGCTCAGGGTCAGGGCCCCTTCGGCAACTAGGCGGCGCAGGGCCTCTCGGGCGGGGGTCATCGAAACGCCGAATTCCTTGCCGATCCCGCGCAGGGTCAGGGCTTCGCCGGGGCGCAGCTCTCCGTGCATGATTCGGGTCCGGAGCATCCGGTATGTGCGGTCGTGGGCAGCCAAGGGGGTGCCGGACTCGGGGGTTCTGGAAGATGGCGTCAACATGACCTGCGATGTGATCACAAATTTCGCGCAGGTCAATCCTCGAAGCGTATGGCGTGCAATTTTGCGCCATCACGCCGCAGCCATTCGCGCTGATCGGCACAGGGGCCATAGATGCGCTCGACCGTGGCCCAGAAGGCCGGCGAGTGATCCATGTGCTGAAGGTGCGCAACCTCGTGGGCGGCGACGTAATCCAGCACATCGCGTGGCGCCATGATCAGCCGCCAAGAGAACATGAGCTTGCCGTCATGGGTGCACGACCCCCAGCGCGACCGGGTGTCTTTGAGCAGGATCGCGCTATAGGCCCTGTCCAGCCGACCTGCATAGTGATGGGCTGCTTCGGCGAAGCGGGACCGGGCCTTTTCCCGAAGAAACCCCTTGAGCCGCGCCCCCGCATTGGCCCCGCCCCGCGGCAGGCCGATCTCGTTATCGCTCAGGATCACGCGGGCGCCGTCGATGGCGGTCAAGCGGCGGGGACGCCCCTCGAACGGGATAACGCTGCCAATCTCGATTCCCTGCAAGGGCACGTGTTCGGACAGCTGTTTGCGGATCCAGCCTTCTTTCTCGCGGACAAAGGCCATGCCCTCGCGCTCGGACGCGGAGGAGGGCAAAGTCAGGGTGACACGTCCGTCCAGCCGCGACACCCGCAGGGTAAAACGCCGCGCTCGCGCAGATCTGCGCAGAACGACGGGCACTGGGGGGTTGCCAGAAAGGATATGTTGTCCCATATGCGCGCTCCAAGTGGTGTCTTTATTAGCCTTTGACACCCGTTCGACCTTATGGCAGGGGTCTTCGACCGCCTGCAAGCATCAGACCAGCGAAAGGGATCTTTCATGCCCAAAGAAGAATGGGGCGTAAAGCGCGTATGCCCGACCACCGGCAAACGCTTCTACGACCTGAACAAGAACCCGATCGTCAGCCCCTACACCGGCGAGATCGTGAACATCGAAACAGCCAAGCGTAACTCGTTCATCAATGAAGATGCCGAGGCCCGCAAGCTGAAGGCCAAGTCGATCGACGACGAGGATGATGTGGTTCTCGATGATGACGACGACACCAGCGACATGGATCTGGATGATGATCTGCTCGACGACGAGGATGACGATAACGTCTCGCTCGACGATCTGGCTGATGTCGCTGCGGACGACGACGAATAATATAAAAAATTGCGGGGGCGTGTTTTTTTGCGCTTGCACTCCCCCGCACGCCTCTCTAATTAGCGCAACACGCACCGCACGGTGCACCTGAATGGGGCCATAGCTCAGCTGGGAGAGCGCTTGCATGGCATGCAAGAGGTCAGGGGTTCGATCCCCCTTGGCTCCACCAAATCCTCAAAACAATTGATGATTTCTTTCACCTGCGGGTGAATGCCGTTCGGCTTGTTTATCCCGTATGGTTTTCCGGGCAGGTTGATCGGGCCGCTTAAATACCCCCCTGATATTCTGTTCATCCCTGTTTCAGTTCAGATAAAATGCGTTGGCCGGTCTGACCCATGCCTTGCGCGCAAGCATTTCAGGCCCGAGGGGCTGTTTTTTTCTGCGTGTGCGCAATGGATTTGAACCACTGGTTAAACCCAAGCTATCCGGTTACGCGGTCTACCCTAACGGATCGGCCATTTTGCGCCGCTTCATCCACGCAAAACCTTTTCCCATAGAAAGCTCGAAAACATCTCGTGCAGATGTGAATTTCGGAAAACGCTGGTATGACGACTGTTAAGTTCGGCAAAGACCCCAGCAACAGCCTTATTTTATTGGATTGCCTATAAATAGTTTTGCGAGTTAACGGCGAAAAATAGGCGTCATACGCACAACGCCCAAGACTCCGTCGGAATTTAATTGAAAGTAGGGATTTATTTTTTCTGGAAATAGGACAATATTCCCTATATTCAGCTTTCACACTCTAAGAATGTTTTCCGTACAACAACGGATGGGGACTAAGAAAATGGATATCGATCTGAATTCTCTCGACTTGAGCGAACTCAAGAAACTGCAGAAAGACGTTGATAAGGCAATCAACGAATACCAGGACCGCCGCATCACCGAAGCGCGCACCAAACTGGAAGCAGAAGCACGCGCAATGGGCTTTTCACTTGCAGAGTTGCTGGATGGCAAGAAAAAAGCAGCTGCAGCCAAATCGCCACCGCGCTACCGTCACCCCGAAGATTCGTCGGTCACCTGGACCGGCCGTGGCCGCAAGCCCGCGTGGGTGATCGAGCACATCGAGTCCGGCAAACAGATGGAAGATCTGGAGATCTGATGGAAAAGGCGCCCAAGGGCGCCTTTCTTTTTAGCCAAAGACCTTACGTAGCGGCAGCGTGGCCACGAACAGGCCCGCTGCCGTTGCGACAATGGACGGCCCCGTCGGCGTATCCAGCCAGTAGGAGCCCGCCAGACCGCCGCACATGGCCAGAATGCCCACACCCACCGCAATCAGAGCCATCGCCTCTGGTGTGCGGGAAACCGAGCGTGCGCTGGCCGAGGGCAACAGCAACATCGCCGAGATCAGCAATGCGCCCACAACCTTGATCGCAATGGCTACGGTCAGCGCTAATGCCAGTGTCAGCAATAGCTGTTCACGGCGTGGCGAAATTCCGGCAGCGGTTGCCAATTCGGGATTTAGGGTAGAGGTCAGCAAATATTGCCATCGCCAAAATAGAAGCGCCAAAACCAGCGCCGCCCCTGTGTAAATAATCACCAGATCAGATGCGCCAACGGCGAGAATATCCCCGAATAGCAGGGTTGAGACGTCGACCCGCACCCCTTGGACAAAACTGATCGCCACCAATCCGACGGCCAAAGCGGAATGGGACAGTACCCCTAGGGTGGTATCCATTCCATGCCCTCGGGCGGCAATCGCTGAAACGGCCAAGCCCATTCCCAATGCCACGATCAGTGTACCAAAGGTCAGCGGCATTCCAAGGATCATCGCAATTGCGACCCCCAAAACAGCCGCATGGGCCGTGGCATCCCCGAAATAGGCCATCCGCCGCCAGACCACAAAGCAGCCCAATGGCCCCGAAGCAATTGCGACCCCAATCCCCGCCAAAAGAGCGCGCAAAATAAATTGATCAATCATGGCAGCACCCGTTTTCGTCGTGGATATGGTCGTGGTGGTGTTCGTAAATTGCCAAAGCACTAGAGTCACTTACACCAAACAGCGCTTGGTATTCCGGCGCGTTGCGAACGACGCTCGGGGTGCCCTGACAGCAAATGTGGCCGTTCAGGCAAATCACCCGATCAGAGGCCCTCATCACCACATGCAAATCGTGGCTAACCAGTAAAACCGCACAACCGATTTCCTGACGGACTTGCTCGATCAATTCATAAAAGGCGTTGATTCCGGGGTGATCCAATCCTTGGGTCGGTTCATCCAGAATTAGGATATCGGGCCGTGACAGCAGTGCCCGCGCCAACAACACACGCTGGAATTGCCCGCCAGACAGATCAACCATTTGGCGATCAGCTAGGCCTTCAACTCCGGTTCTGGTTAGCGCCTGCAACGCCACGTCGTCGCTGATCCGCACCGGCAGGGACAGAAAGCGGCGGACGGTCATCGGCAGGCTGGCGTCGATCGACAGCTTTTGGGGCACGTAGCCGATGCGTAATCCCTTGGCGCGGCGGATGCGCCCGCTCGAAGGTGGCAGGACCCCCAACAGGGCGCGAATCAGCGTCGATTTCCCCGATCCGTTCGGGCCGATCACGGTGACAATCTCGCCCTTTTCGATCTGGAAATTCACGTCGCGCAGCACCGCTGCGGCACCGTGGGTGACCGACATATCCTCGGCGGTGATCAGCATGCGCTGTCTCCTTTGGCGCAGGCCGGACAGGTGCCCAGAACCTCGATATTCACGCGCTCGACGGCGAAACCGTGGGCGCTGGCCGCAACCTCGACCGCTGAGCGGACGGGGGCTGCGGGGGCCTCGGCCACTGCCTCGCAGGACTGGCAGATCAGGAACAAGGGGCTGTGCGCCTCGCCGGGATGCATGCAGGCGGCAAAGGCGTTCAGTCGGTTGATCCGATGCGCGAGCCCATGCTCCACTAGGAATTCCAGCGCCCGATAGGCCACGGGTGGCTGGTTCCCGAAGCCGTCCGCAGCCAGCCGGTCCAGCACCTCATAGGCGCCCATCGCGCGGTGTTCGGAGACCAGAATTTCCAGCGTCCGGCGGCGCACGGCGGTCAGGCGCAGCCCCTCTCGGGCGACCATCTGTTCGGCGTAATGCAGCACGTCATGGGTGCAGGTGTCATGATTGTGTTCATGAAAAGCGGGCGACGGGTCGGACATTGCAATCCTGACTATTGTTATATTATCACGTTACAGTATATGAGACCCTCCGAACGACCTCAAGGAGAACCCATGCGCCTCGCTTTTTCTTTGGTATCCGTGCTGTTGGCCGGTGCAGCCCATGCCGCGCCGCTGACTGTGGCCACCGATTTACCGCCTGTTCAGTCTTTGGTGTCTATGGTGATGGGCGACCGTGGAGAGGCTGTTTTGCTGATGGATCAGGGCGCTGATCCCCACCATTTCCAGCTGCGCCCCAGTCAGGCGCGCAATCTGGCGAACGCGGATACGGTGATCTGGATGGGGCCGGAAATGACTGTCTGGCTGGATCAGGCCCGCCAATCCATGCGCACAGACGCCAATGATCTGGCACTGCTTGAGGTCGCGGACACCATCCACCGCCCTTATTTGGATCACGCTGGCGGGGGGGAGCATGACGACCACGACCACCAAGAGCACATGCACGAAGACCACGAGGCTGAGGATCACGACAATCACGTCCATACAGGCGATGACCCCCATGCGTGGCTCGACCCCAGCAATGCGCGGATTTGGGTGGATGCGATCGAGCATCATTTGACCGAACTCGACCCCGAGGGGGCTGCGATCTATGCCGCGAATGCCAAGCTGGCGTCCGAAACCCTGACGGCCCTATCGGATCAGGTGGTCGCCACCCTCGCCCCCTATCACGAGCAGCCGATTGTGGTTTTCCACGATGCTTACGGCCATTTCGCCGCGCGATTCGATGTGGATGTGGCGGGGGCGATTGCCCTTGGGGATGCGGCGGCGCCTAGTGCGGCGCATCTGTCCGAACTGCGGGATGTGATCGCGGAACGGGGCGCGGCCTGCATCTTTGCCGAGCCGCAGCACAACCCAGCGATGGTTCAGCAGATCACCAATGATCTGGGCCTGCGCACCGGCGTTCTGGACCCGATGGGCTCTGCTTTGGAGTTGGGGCCGGACCTGTATCCGGCGCTGATCCGTGGCATGGCAGACAGCATCGCCACCTGCCAAAAGGGTTAACCCTTGGTCGCGGCCTCGTACCATTTCACGATGGCCGCGCGCTCCTCATCCTCGATATAGGACAGGTTTGCGGGGGGCATGGCGTGGCTCAGGCCCGCCTGCAAATACACGGCGCGGGCGTTGCGAACGATCTGCGCCTCGGTGTCCAGACGGACCCCTTTGGGGGCCCAGAGAATGCCCTCGTAAAAGGGCTCCTCGGCGTGGCACATAGAGCAGCGCCCCAAGATGATGTCGTGCACCTCTTCCCAACCTTCGGCCTGCGCGAACTGGACCAGACCGGCCTGCGCCTCTTCGGATTTGTCGGCTTGGAACATGGGCGCGGTGGACAGCCACATGATGATGATGAACAGGACCGCAGTCACGGCCCACGTCCAATAAGGCGTCCCTTTGCGGGCGTGCATCGTGTTGAAGAAGTGACGTATCGTGACGCCCATCAGGAACACGAGGCTAGCGATCAGCCATGTATACTGGGTGCCAAAGGCCAGCGGGTAGTGGTTCGACAGCATCAGGAACACCACCGGCAAAGTCAGGTAGTTGTTGTGAGTGCTGCGCTGCTTGGCGATTTTGCCGTATTTCGCGTCAGGAATGCGGCCCGCGATCAGGTCAGCGATCACGATCCGCTGGTTCGGCATGATGATAAAGAACACGTTCCCCGACATGATGGTCGCCGTGAACGCACCCAGATGCAGCATCGCCGCGCGGCCGGTGAAGACTTGGGTATAGAACCACGCCATGCCCACCAGAATGACAAACAGCAACACCATCAGACGGTTGTTATTCTCGCCGAATTTGGTCTTACAGATGCGGTCATAGGCCAGCCAGCCAAAGCCCAAAGAGCCCATGGAAATAAGGATCGCCTGCCACGGCGCAAGGTCCGCGATATTCGGGTCGATCAAGTAAAATTCCGCGCCCAGATAGTAGACCAGCCACAGCATGGCAAAGCCGGACAGCCAGGTCGCGTAGCTCTCCCATTTGAACCAGATCAGGTCGCCGGGCATCTGGTCGGGGGCCACAAGGTACTTCTGGATATGATAAAATCCGCCCCCGTGGACTTGCCATTCCTCGCCATCCGCGCCGCTGGCCAGATTGCGGTCACGGTGCAAGCCAAGGTCCAGCGCGATGAAATAGAACGACGATCCGATCCACGCGATCGCGGTGATCACATGTAGCCAGCGAACGGCAAATTCCAACCACGCGCCCATAGCGGCGAGATCATACATAGGCAAACCTCCTGTTATCGAGGTGATCATAGCCAAGGGGCTATTCCCTTGATAATCAGGAAAGTCGGTGCAGGACTTTCAAATCAAGCCTGATAATCGCAGGAAGGCCCCATGAGCTATGTGAACAACATCCGGATGTTCGTGCGTGTCTATGAATTGGGCAGCATGTCGGCGGCTGCACGGGACCAGAGGGTGTCGGCCGCCGTGGCCTCGGCCCGCATCGCCGAGCTGGAAAAGCATCTGGGGGTGCGCCTGTTCAACCGGACCACGCGGGCACTGCACGCGACCGAGCATGGGCAGGTTTTCTACACCGGTGCCTGCGAGATCATTGAAGCGATTGACCGCGCCGAAGCCGCCGTGATGGAGCGCAGCCAGTCCCCCCGCGGGACGGTTTTTGTGGCGGCGCCTTTGGGGTTGGGGCGTCGGCTGATTGCGCCCCATGTCCCTGCGTTTAAACGAGAATATCCGGATATCGATGTGCGCCTGCGTCTGTCGGACCGCGTGATTGATGTCACGACCGAGGGGCTGGATCTGGCCTTTCACATCGGCCCCCTTGCGGACAGCGACCTGAAGGTCCGCGTGATCACCGACATCCCCCGCCTGTTGTGCGCCGCGCCGTCCTATATCGCGGAACGCGGGATGCCAGTGGACGGCAAAGCCCTTGTCGAGGATCGGCACGACTGCCTGAACCTGCGCTTTCCGGGGGCCAAGGAATTCCAGTGGACCCTGCAAACCGACAAAGGCCCCCGCCGGTTCGAAGTCACAGGCACGCTGGAATCCGACGACGGGGATGTGCTGACGAATTGGGCACTTGATGGTTGCGGGATCATCATGAAGCCGGTCTACGAGGTCGCCGAGCACCTGAACAGCGGCACGCTGGTCCCCGTGGCCGAACGCACGCCGCCCATGGCGACTCAACTCGCGTGCCTGTCCCCCAGCCGCCGCTTCCGCGACCCCAAGGTGCAGCTGTTCCGCGACTTCATGGTCGCCCGCTGCAAAGAGGCGTTGGACACTCAGCTGCCGCGATAGGTCGACATCCCGAAGGGCGAGATCAGCAGCGGCACGTGATAGTGCGACTCTGCATCGCTGATGCCAAAGCGGATCGGCACAACGTCCAGAAAACGCGGCTCTTCTTGCGGCACACCGCTGGCATCCAGATAAGCGCCCGCCTGAAACACCAGCTCATAGACGCCAACCGCAAATTCCTCCGCAGGCAGGATCGGCCCATCGGTGCGGCCATCGTCATTGGTCACTTTGGTCGCCAGATGCACCCGCGCCTCGCCCTCGATCCGAAAAAGGTCAATGGTCAGTCCCTGCGCCGGAACGCCCTTTGCCGTGTCCAGAACGTGGGTGGTCAGATATCCGTCAGCCATGGTTTGCTCCTTTTGCTGGCACTGATCCTAGGGGGTTGCCGCGAACATGGGCACTCTTTGCACGCGGACCCCTCTTAAAAACTGTTTCAAATAATTTTTGATAATCAGTTTCCAACTCGCTGTCATACTGCTGTTTCAAAGAAAGGACTTCCCCGAAGATGACCCGTTACGTTCGCAATATGATCGGCTACGGCCCCGATGCTCCAGACCCGCAATGGCCGGGTGGCGCAAAAATCGCCGTGCAGTTCGTCCTGAACTACGAAGAAGGCGGCGAAAACTGCGTGTTGCACGGGGATCAGGCATCCGAGGCATTCTTGTCGGACATCGCGGGCGCCGCCATGTGGCAGGGCAAACGCCACTGGAACATGGAGTCGATCTACGAATATGGCGCACGGGCTGGGTTCTGGCGCCTGCACCGCCTGTTCACCAGCGCGGCCATCCCCGTGACGATCTACGGCGTGGCCACCGCCTTGGCCCGCAGCCCCGAGCAGGTCGAGGCGATGAAGGACGCCGGTTGGGAAATCGCCAGCCACGGCCTGAAATGGGTCGAACACAAGGACATGCCCGAGGACGAAGAGCGCGCCGCCATCGCCGAAGCGATCCGCCTGCACACCGAAGTGGTCGGCGAGCGCCCCCTTGGCTGGTACACCGGCCGCTGCAGCGAAAACACCGTGCGTCTGGTCGCCGAAGAGGGCGGGTTCGCCTATGTCAGCGACACTTATGACGACGACCTGCCTTACTGGCTCGAGGTTGGGGATCGCGATCAACTGGTCATCCCCTACACCTTGGAAGCCAACGACATGCGTTTCGCCACCGCACCGGGCTACATCACGGGCGAGCAGTTCTACCAGTACCTGAAGGACGCGTTCGACACCCTGTATGCCGAAGGGTCGAATGGCCGCCCCGCGATGATGTCGATCGGCCTGCACTGCCGCCTGATCGGCCGCCCGGGCAAAATGGCGGGCCTCAAGCGGTTCATCGACTATGTCCGCATGCACAAAGACGTCTGGACCCCGACCCGTCTGGAAATCGCAGAGCATTGGGCGAAAACCCATCCCCACACCCGCAAACCGCGCCCCAGCCAAATGGACCGCGACACCTTTGTCGGCACCTTCGGCGGCATCTTCGAGCATTCCCCGTGGATCGCCGAGCGCGCCTTCGATCTGGAACTGGGCCCCGCCCATGACCGCGCCGCCGGGGTTCACAGCGCGCTGGCCCGCATGTTCCGCAGTGCAAGATACGACGAACGCCTTGGCGTGCTGCGCGCCCACCCCGATCTGGCCGGAAAACTGGCCGCGGCCAAACGCTTGACCGCCGAAAGCACCGCCGAACAGTCCAGCGCGGGCCTCGACGCCCTGACCGACAAAGAGCGCGCCCTGTTCACCGAACTGAACACCGCCTACACCGAAAAACACGGCTTCCCGTTCATCATCGCCGTCCGCGACCATGACAAAGCCTCGATCCTGTCCGCGTTCGAACGCCGGATCGCCAACGACACCGCAACCGAATTCACCGAGGCCTGCAAACAGGTCGAACGCATCGCCCGCCTGCGCCTCGAGGACCTGCTATGACCCAATACGCCTTCCCCCCCGGTGGCCTGCCCGAACAGGACGAAGACCCCGTCGGCACCGCCATCTTCACCACCGCCTACGCGGTCCTGCCCGCCTGTACCCACCGCGATATCGTCACCAGCCTGCTGCCGGACTGGACGAACACCCGCGTCTGGATTCTAGCCCGCCCCCTGTCGGGCTTTGCCGAAACCTTCGCCCAATACGCGGTCGAAGTCGCGCCGAACGGCGGTTCAACCCGCCCCGAGCCGAACCCAGACGCCCAAGCCGTGCTCTTTGTCGCCAGCGGCACCATGACCCTGACGCTTGACGGCCAGGCCCACACCCTGACAGCGGGCGGCTATGCCTACATCCCGCCCCACAGCGCATGGACCGTCCACAACCCTGGCGACGAGCCCCTGCAATTCCACTGGGTCCGCAAGAAATACCAGAGCGTCCCCGGCCTCTCGCGCCCCGACGCCTTCGTCACCAGCGATCTGGAACGCACGCCGACCCCCATGCCCAACACGGACAAATGGGCCACCACGCGCTTTGCCGATCCCAGCGACATCCGCCACGACATGCACGTCAACATCGTGACCTTCCAACCGGGCGGCCGCATCCCCTTTGCCGAGACCCACATCATGGAACACGGCCTCTACGTGCTCGAGGGCGAAGCAGACTACCTGCTGAACGACCAATGGGTCCGCGTCGGCCCCGGCGATTTCATGTGGCTCCGCGCCTTCTGCCCCCAAGCCTGCATCGCCCGCGGCCACACCCCGTTCCGCTACCTTCTCTACAAGGACGTGAACCGCCATCCGGACCTCACGCTCTGATGCTTCAGCTTTGCCAAAATACTCTCGGGGGGAGGCGCCCATGCGCCGGGGGGCAGACAGCCCCCCTCCCCGCTCAAAGGCCCCACGATGACTGAAATCACCGCGCTCCCCCTCACCGCCGAAGCTTTCGCCCCGTTCGGAGACGTCATGACCACCGCAGGCGAGCCCGACAAGATCATCAACGCGGGCTTCTGCGGCCGCTACCACGACCGCGCCACCATGGATTTCGGCACCGAAGGGCGCGCAGGCATCAGCCTCTTTAACGCTGTGCCGCGGGACATGCCCTACACCTGCGATCTGATCGAACGGCACCCCGAAGGCTCGCAGGCCTTCATCCCGATGCACGAAAACGAATGGCTGATCATTGTCGCCGAAGGGCGCGACGCCACCCCGGGCCAGATCCACGCGTTCATCGTGCCGCCCCACACCGCCGTGAACCTGCATCGCGGCACGTGGCACGGGGTGCTGACCCCGCTGCACGCGCCCGGCCTATTCGCCGTGGTCGACCGCATCGGCACCACGCCGAACCTCGAAGAATTCAGGCTGGAGGAGCCTGTCATCGTTAGCCGCGGCTGACCAACACACCAGAGCCGGAAAACCGGCCAGCCACCATAACAACAGGAAGGGACCCCCCTCATGGCCGATACCTCTATCGGAACACCAGCGCAGCTGCGCGATCCCGAATACACCCCGCCGCTGGCCAAAGCGGTGCCCCTTGGCATCCAGCACGTGCTGGCGATGTTCGTGTCTAACGTCACCCCCGCGATCATCGTTGCGGGCGCGGCTGGCTTCGGCTTTGGCTCGAACTCGCCCGACTTCCCGCAGATGATCTATATGATCCAGATGTCGATGTTCTTTGCGGGCATCGCGACCCTGTTCCAGACCATCGGCTTTGGCCCCGTGGGCGCGCGTCTGCCCGTGGTTCAAGGCACCAGCTTTGCCTTTATCCCGATCATGATCCCGCTGGTCGCCGGCAAAGGCGTGGATGCCATGGCCGTGCTGATGGGCGGCATTTTCCTGGGCGGTCTGTTCCACTTCTGCCTTGGCTTCTTTATCGGCAAGATCCGCTTTGCCCTGCCCCCGCTGGTCACTGGTCTGGTCGTCACCATGATCGGTCTTGCGCTGGTCAAGGTCGGCATCCAGTACGCAGCGGGCGGCGTTCCGGCGATCGGCACCCCTGAATACGGCAACGCCCAGAACTGGCTGGTGGCGGGAACTGTGATTATCGTCACCTTGGCGCTGAAATTCTTTACCCGCGGGATGCTGTCGGTGTCGGCCGTTCTGGTCGGTCTGCTGGCGGGCTATGTCATAGCCTACCTGATGGGCATGGTGAACTTTGGCAACGTCGGCAAAGCCGCCACCCTGTCGCTGCCCAACCCCCTGCACTTCGGTCTGGAATTCACCTTTGCCGGTGTGATCGGCTTCTGCCTGATGGCCTTCGTTTCGGCGGTTGAGACCGTGGGCGACGTGTCCGGCATCACCAAAGGCGGCGCGGGCCGCGAAGCCACGGACAAGGAAATCGCAGGCGCGACCTTTGCCGATGGCCTTGGCACCGCAGTGGCGGGCCTGTTCGGCGCCCTGCCCAACACCTCGTTCAGCCAGAACGTCGGCCTGATCGCCATGACCGGCGTCATGAGCCGCCACGTCGTCACCATCGGCGCGATCTTTCTGATCATCTGCGGGATGATGCCCAAGGTTGGCGCGGTCATCTCGACCTGCCCGATCGAAGTCCTTGGCGGCGGTGTGATCGTGATGTTCGGCATGGTTGTCGCGGCTGGCGTCTCGATGCTGTCGGACGTGGTCTGGAACCGCCGCAACATGGTAATCTTCGCGATTGCCCTCAGCCTTGGCCTTGGCCTGCAGCTGGAACCCGGCGCGCTTCAGCACCTGCCCGAGTCGGTCAAGGTTCTGGCCACCAGCGGCATTCTGCCCGCAGCTTTGATCGCGATCGTCCTGAACCTGATCCTGCCCGAAGAGCTGGCCGCCGAATCGACCGAGGAAATCTCTGGCGGAATGAAGGACTCGCACTGAACCTTACGTCAATATCACTGTCCTAACAGGGGGCGCGGACCACGGGTTCGCGCCCTCTTTCGTCTAGGCCTACACGTCAAAGTGTATGCCCGCTCTTGTAAAGGCGCATTCCAGTCTTGTGTTATTCATGAAATTGAATATTTAAAGATGAAGATATTGCGGAGGAGCAACCATGGATCTGCGCCAGATCGACAAGACCCTATCCGTCAGCCCCCAGATCGAAGTCGCAGATCTGGCTGCCATCAAGGCGGCCGGTTTCCGTGCCATCATCTGCAACCGTCCCGACGGTGAAGGTGCCGACCAACCCACATTCGAAGAAATCGAGCGCGCCGCGACCGAAGCCGGTCTGGTTGCCCGCTACCTGCCCGTCACCTCCGGGCTGGTCCGTGATGAGGACGCGGCCCAGTTCGGTGACGTGCTGGTAGAGCTGCCCGGCCCGGTTCTGGCCTACTGCCGCACCGGCACCCGCTCTGCGACGCTGTGGTCGCTGTCTCAGGCGGACAAGAAATCGTCGTCCGACATTCTGGCCGCAACCAAAGCGGCTGGCTATGACATGGCAGGCGTGGTGCGCCGCATCGTGAACGGCGGCAAGACCCCGACCAGCGAAGGCGATGCCAAGTTCGACGTGGTGATCGTGGGTGCTGGCGCAGCCGGTATCGCGGTGGCCTCCAGCCTGCGGGCACGCAAGCCCGATCTGGAGATCGCTCTGATCGACCCCGCGGACATCCATTACTACCAGCCCGGCTGGACCATGGTGGGCGGCGGCATTTTCGACCCCGAGACCACTGCGAAAACCATGGGCTCGTTGATCCCCCACGGTGTGCACTGGATCAAGTCGGCGGTTGCCGCGTTCGAGCCCCAGAACAACGCCGTCATTCTGGATGGCTGCCGCGTGGTGAAATACACCCGCCTGATCGTTTGCCCCGGCCTCAAGCTGAACTGGAACGCGATCCCCGGTCTGGTGGAAACCCTTGGCCGCAATGGCGTAACCTCGAACTACCGCTACGATCTGGCGCCCTATACCTATCAACTGGTCAAGGGCATGAAGAGCGGCCGCGCGATCTTTACCCAGCCGCCAATGCCCATCAAATGCGCAGGTGCCCCGCAAAAGGCGATGTACCTGTCCGGCGACAACTGGCTGCGCGCAGGCGTTCTGCCCAACATCGACATCCAGTTCATGAACGCGGGCGGCGTGCTGTTCGGCGTCAAGGATTACGTCCCCGCGCTGGAAGAATACGTGAAGCGCTATGATGCGACCCTGAACTTCTTCCACAACCTCGTATCGATCGACGGGGACGCGAAAACCGCGACCTTCAAGGTCTCGAAGCCCGATACCGAGCCGACCACCGTCACCACCGAGTTCGACATGATCCACGTGGTGCCGCCCCAGTGCGCGCCGGACTTTATCCGCGTGTCGCCGCTGGCCGACGCGGGCGGTTGGGTTGACGTGGATCAGAGCACCCTGCGCCACAAGTCCTATGATAACGTCTGGTCGCTGGGTGACGTGATGAACGCCCCGAACGCGAAAACCGCCGCCGCTGCCCGTATGCAGGCCCCCGTTGTGGCCGAGAACGTCAGCGCCGACATCGACGGAAAGGCCCCCCGCGCTGTCTACAACGGTTACGGCTCGTGCCCGCTGACCGTCGAACGCGGCAAGATCGTTCTGGCCGAGTTCGGCTACGGCGGCACACTGCTGCCCAGCTTCCCCAAGTGGCTGCTGGATGGCACCAAACCCACCCGTCTGGCATGGCTGCTCAAAGAACAGATCCTGCCCCCCATCTACTGGAAGGCCATGCTGCGTGGCAAAGAGTGGATGGCCACACCTGAAAAAGTCAGCGCAAACTGATCCTGAACGGGCGGGGGCGCACCCCCTTGCTTCCGCCCTATGCTCCCCCTCCGAGAGGCCACGTTATGGCACGCCAAACCACTTCGCTAAAACGCTATTTCCCCATCTTTGATTGGCTGACCAGCTATAACAAAGACACCCTGACCAGCGACCTCGTGGCCGCCGTGATCGTCACCATCATGCTGATCCCCCAGTCGCTGGCCTATGCGCTGCTGGCGGGTCTACCGGCCGAGGTTGGCCTCTATGCCTCGATCGCGCCGCTGATCATCTATGCGGTGTTCGGCACGTCGCGCACGCTGGCCGTGGGCCCCGTGGCTGTGGCCTCGTTGATGACCGCCGCTGCGGCAGGCCAGTTGGCCGCCCATGGCACCCCTGAATACTATACCGCCGCGATCCTGTTGGCCTTCCTGTCCGGTCTGATGCTGACGGTGATGGGCCTCTTGCGCCTTGGCTTCATGGCCAACTTCCTGTCGCACCCTGTGATCTCGGGCTTTATCACCGCGTCGGGCGTCATCATTGCTGCCAGTCAGGTGCGCCACATCCTTGGCATCAAGGGCGGCGGCGACAACATGATCGAGATTATCCACGGCACCATCGAAAACATCGGCCAAGCCAACCTGCCCACCATCGTGATCGGCGTGGCAACCACCGTGTTCCTGTTCTGGGTCCGTAGCAACCTCAAGCCCCTGCTGGCCAAGATCGGCCTGACCGGCCAGCTAGGCGCAGCTCTGGCCCGTACCGGCCCCGTGGCGGCGGTTGTGGCGACCACTCTGGTCACCTATGGCCTCGGCCTTGATCAGGCGGGCGTCAAGGTTGTGGGCGATATCCCCACCGGCCTGCCCGGCATCGCCTTCCCCAGCTTTGACCTTGGCCTCTGGAGCCAGATCGCCGTTCCCGCGCTGCTGATCTCGATCGTCGGCTATGTCGAGACTATCTCGGTCGCGCAGACCCTTGCCGCAAAGCGCCGCCAGCGCATCGACCCCGATCAGGAACTGATCGGTCTGGGCACCGCGAACCTTGGCTCGGCCCTGTCGGGCGGCTTCCCGGTCACTGGTGGTTTCTCGCGCTCGGTCGTGAACTTTGACGCCGGTGCGCAGACCCCCGCTGCCGGTGCCTTCACCGCCGCCGGTATTGCGCTGGCGACCCTGTTCCTGACCCCTGCCCTGTTCTTCCTGCCCAAGGCGACGCTGGCCGCGACCATCATCGTGGCGGTCCTGAGCCTTGTGGATTTCTCGATCCTCAAGAAGACATGGTCCTACTCGCGCGTCGACTTTGCCGCCGTCTTTGTGACCATCGTTGTCACCTTGGCCTTCGGCGTGGAAAAGGGCGTGTCCGCAGGCGTTCTGCTGTCCATCGCGATGTTCCTTTACAAAACCTCGCGTCCGCACATCGCCGAAGTCGGCCTTGTCCCCGGCACCCAGCACTTCCGCAACATCCGTCGCCATGACGTGAAAACGCACCCCAGCCTGCTGACCATCCGCATCGACGAGAGCCTGTACTTCGCCAACGCCCGCTACCTTGAGGACTACGTGATCGACCGTGTGGTCTGCGACCAGCCGATCAAGCACGTTGTCCTGATGTGCAGCGCCGTGAACGAAATCGACATGAGCGCGCTGGAAAGCCTTGAGACCATCAACACCCGCCTGTCGGAAATGGGCATCAAACTGCACCTGTCCGAGGTCAAAGGCCCCGTCATGGACCGCCTCGAACGCAGCCACTTCCTGCACGAACTGACCGGCCAAGTGTTCCTGGCACAGTACGACTCGATCCGGGCGCTGCTGCCTGATGCGGACAAAGCCCGCGTCGCCTAAAAACATTGACCCGCGCACCGGTTTTCAGCTAGGCGCGCGGGCATGACCACATCCGCAAAACACCCCCTCTGGCACGGTGCCCTGACCGAAGGCACCCACCCCCTGCTCTGGACCTTTGACGCTGGCCGCACCACCGGCCCCGTCCAGACAGATGTACTGCCGGACAACACCATTCTTGCCATCGACAGCAGCTACACACAGGCCACCCCCTGCCCTGTGACGCCCGATGCGCTGCCCTCGGACGGCACTTACCGCATCCTGCCCACGGTCACGCAAAGCACCCCACAAGACCGCCTGACATGGGCCCGCGTGGCCGCCATCGGCTTTCAGTCCCTGAACCCCGATTGGGACGGCATCCTGTGTATGCCTGGCCAGAGCACCACCTACTGGCTCCACCTCTCGGCCAAGGAAATCGTCAGCTTCCAAGGCTGCGCGACCCCGCAGTTGGCCTACGCTCTCGACGCTGGCATCACCCCCGACACCGAGGCCGCCGACCAAACCATGTCACGCCCCTCGAACCTTGCGGCGCATATCCACACGGCACAGGTCAGCGGGAACGCAAACGCCCTGCTCGGTCATCTCTTGGGTGCTGAAATCGCTGCGACTCGCCCCTACTGGCTGGGCCAAGAGGTCGCCCTGATCGGAACCGCTCCGCTCACGAACGCCTACGCCACCATCCTGAACGCGCAGCACGTCCCCCTGATCCGGGCGGACGGCACGAAAATGGTGGAAAAGGGCTTCCAGATCCTGAACGCCCTCTGATCTTCATCTTGGGATAAATACCCCCGCCGGAGGCGGTCCTGCCGCCTCCACACGCGCAACCGATCAGGCTTCGCCGACTTTGTCCGCAAAGTCCTTGTGCACGAACTTGGCATCGCAGTAGCCGCACTCGACATAGCCTTTGGTCTCGTCGATCGACAGCCACACGCGCGGATGGCCCAGAGCGCCCTCGCCGCCGTCACAGGCAACACGATGAGCATCAACGATCTTGGTTTCCGGTGCTTTGGTGGTCATATCTGTCCTCACAGTTGTCGCAGGGCGCTTTGGGCGTTAGGTGCGATACTATCGGCACATTGGCAAGGGGCAAGGGCAGTGAGCAACGCGATCGAAATCGAAGGACTGCGAAAAATCTACAGCGGCAGCGGGAAATCCGCCCCCAAAGAGGCGCTGAAGGGTATCGACCTGTCCATTCCCCGCGGCTCGGTCTTTGGTTTGCTGGGCCCCAACGGCGCGGGCAAATCGACGCTGATCAACATTCTGGCAGGCCTTGTGGTGAAAACCGAAGGCACCGTGCGCATCTGGGGCTGGGATCAGGACAAGAACCCGCGCCAGTCGCGCGCCTCGATCGGAATCATGCCGCAAGAGCTGAACCTTGACCCGTTCTTTACCCCGCGTGGCTCGCTCGAGGTTCAGGCGGGCCTCTATGGCGTGCCCCGCAGCCAGCGCCGCAGCGATGAAATCCTGAAATTCGTCGGCCTCGAGGACAAGGCAGACGCCTATGCCCGCACCCTGTCCGGGGGGATGCGCCGCCGCCTGCTGCTGGGCAAAGCATTGGTCCACCGGCCCCATATTCTGGTGCTGGACGAACCCACTGCGGGCGTCGACATCCAGCTGCGCCAGATGCTGTGGAACAACGTCCGCAAGCTCAATCAGGAAGAGGGCATGACCATCATCCTGACCACCCACTATCTCGAAGAGGCCGAGGAGATGTGCGACGAAATCGCCATCATCAATCAGGGTTCTCTGGTGGCCCGCGACACCACGTCGAACCTACTGGGCCGTCTGGATGCCAAGGCGATGGTGATTCAGCCCGAAAGCACCCCCACCCGCCTGCCCGAGGGCGAAGGTCTGGACGTGTCCACCCGCCACGACGGCGCGCTGGTGATCCGCTATCACAGCAAGCAGATCACCGCAGACCGTGTCCTGCACGCCGTCCGTGACGCAGGCATCGTGATTCGTGACGTCAAGACCGAGCAAGCCGATCTGGAAGACGTGTTCCTGAAGCTGACCCACTCTGCCTGAGGGTCAGGAATAAATCCCTGACCAGATATCGGTGATCGCCTCTTGGTCACCGGACAGGATGGGTTCGAGGAATTCGCCAACCGCCCCCACGGCCCCATCCATGACCTCTCCGGCGACCTTGCCGGCAAAGCGCTGCGCCAGATCGGCCAGCGCGCGCTTCATCAAGCCGCGAAATGATTTGTCCTCTAGCTTGCCCGCGCGATAGAGGCCCTGTTTGACCTCGGCCTGCTGATCAGGGTCCAGAAACTCTTCCAGCACGTTGGCCAGCCCCGACACAGGCAGCCGCACGATACCGGGGTTGAAACTAGCATCGGTCACCACCCGCGCCCGGCGGCAGATTTCCCGCAAGTGGGCCTGCACCACGGGGTTTTCGACCTCTAGCACGAACCAGTTGAAATCCTTGAAGTAGCTGTCGTTCAGGATCACGGCGCGGACCTGATCGTCCAGCCCGCCACCGATGGGCTGACGGATTTCCAGATCGAACACTAGATTGCGGGCCTTGGCGCGGGAAATCCGCAGATCGGCCATCAGCTGATAAAGCGGCGCCCCCTGCCCGATCACCCCCGCCTCGCGCAGCGTGCGAAAGACCAACAGGTCCACCTCGCGCTTTGGCAGCGCCCCAAACGCAGGCGCGGCATAGTCCGATAGCAGCCGCCCCAAGAGAGCCCGCAGCGCCCCTTCATCCAACCGGTCCAACGCGCGTTCGATATCCATGACAAAAGGCCCTCCGTTTCCAGAGAGCCTTTGTCAAAGCGTGTAAATGCGGGGTGAACCCGGCGACCGTTACTCGGCAGGCGCCAGCATACGGCCCAGATTGCGGCCACCCAGAATGTGGAAATGCAGGTGGGGCACCTCTTGGATCGCGTTCTCGCCCGCGTTAGCGATGGTGCGGAAGCCGCCATCCTTTACGCCCATCATCTCACAGACCTTGCCGCAGGTGCGGGTGAAATCCACGATCTCGGCGTCCGTGGCGGTCTGGCAGAAGTGGTCGTAGCAGACATAGGGGCCCTTGGGGATCACCAGCACGTGGATCGGCGCCTGAGGGTAAATGTCGTGGAACGCCAGCGTGTGCTCGGTCTCCAGAACGGTTTTGTTCGGAATCTCGCCGCGCAGGATTTTCGCGAAAATGTTCTGGTCGTCGTAGGTGTAGGACATCGGCAGCCTCAGTCAGAGAACAGGTAATGGATTTGCATTATCTCTAGCGCCGTATTGCGGTCGATCTCAAGGAAGCGTGCCAGCGCATCGGCATTTTCCTCGGGGTCGCCGCTTTCGTTGATACGGTGATAGTTCTCGTAGTCCTGATCGCGGATGCGGTCCAATTCGTGGTGCAAGTCGTTGCGCAGGGTCGGCACCAGACGATCCAACTGGTCATCGGTGGTGTGATCCCCCGCCAGACCGGTGCGCTTCGCGTGGCCCGCCAGATAGTCGTCACTGAAATCACAGTTGATTTCCAGAACCTTGGTGGTCGACCGGTCCGACATAAAGTCCTGCAGCAGATCAAGGTTCGACGGGTCCATACACAGGATCATCCGGTCGGTCTGGTAGACATCGTACAGCATCCGTACCAGCACGCGGCGGTGACGGGCGCGCTTGTCCAGACTGCTCTGGATGCCCCCCAGATCGGGCAGCGGGGTGCCCTCTTCTTCGAACAGGTATTCAACGCCGGCGACATCCACGCGTTGCTTGATCTGGTCCAGCAAGCGTTTGGCCACGTGCCACTTCTTGCAGACCATGATCATCAGTTCGCGGTGACGGCCAAGGGTTGCCTCGGCCTCCCAGAAACGGGGGGCAAAGCGGCGGCCCACACGGCCCCGACCGGCCAGGAATTTATACAGGTTTCGCCCCTCGCCCGAGATGCGGAAGTCCACATTCTCGGTGGCCCACAGCTCGCCCAAGCGGGCGCGCAGTTCCTTGGCCTCTGGGCTGATCTTGCGGGCGAACAGGAAATCCTGCGCCACCAGCATGTCGTAGTGGTCGTTGTAGAAGTTCACAGGCATCCCGTAATCGGTAAACATCAGGAAGGTCAGCGTGCGGGTCTGGATTTCTTTGCCGGGCACCAAATGGCGCACCAGCGTCTGAAAGAACGTCTCGTCAGGGATCCAGGTGGTGGCAAAGAACCGCATCACGTCCTTGCGCCGCTTGGTGAAGTCGATGATCGCTTCGACCGTCTCGCGGCGTAGACACCACCACTGGCTGCCGATCTGCACGTCGATGTCATGGGGGATTTCGCGGGTCAGGCCAAGGCGCTGCTGCCACTCCATGCTCTTGTAGAACAGCCACTTATTGTTTCTTTCGTTGAACCAATGGCGATAGACCAACCGCTCTTCCTTGATACCGGTCTTGATCCAGTCGCTCTCAAAGAAATCGAAGCTTTCGATAAAGTCACAGTCGTTGGAATCGAGAAACTCGTGGGCGTATTCCGCAGTCTTGACTGACATGCAGTCGCCCGAAAGCATGTAAAAATGGGTTGCACGCGGAAAGGCATCAACCGCCGCCTCGACCGCATAAAGAGAGGCCTCCACAAGGCTCCATTCCCCCCACCCGCACTTGATCCGCTTCTTGGCAAAGGCGACGTTCGGGTTGGGTCCCAGCGCCTCTTTGATCATGGCGAAATGCTCGGGCTTGGCCCGTGCATCAAAGTGGATCGAGATATAGTCGCCTACTGCGGTCAGCCGCTCTGCCTGATCAATAATCGCCGCGGGGTCTTTGTGGCAGAGAAGAATAAATGCAATGCGCGACATGGGCTCCACAATCCGGTAAAACGCGTCCATACCTTGTTAGGCGAGATGCGGAATTGAATAAACCGCAATTCTTTGCTTTGTATTAGTAATATTGGACGCAGTGCGCGTTTCGGAGGATTGTGTATGGGATTTCCAGGGACCTGGATGACCGAGAGCGAGAGCGTCGTTTACCGCGTCGTTCCCAAGTGTGCGTGCTCGACCATCGGGCAGATCATGTTCTATTCGGACCATGGTCGTTTCTTTGACGGAGACATTCACGACTCCAAGGCCGGCCTGCACAAATGGTCGCAAGACGAAAGCCAGCAGCTGATCGAACGCAATGTGCAAGCGCACAAAAGTTATGCATTCACCTGCGTGCGCAACCCCTATACCCGCGTGCTGTCGTCGTTCTTTGACAAGATTTGCGGCATCCAGCGCAACGGGCGTCGGTATCGCGGCAACCTCGTGCCCCTCTTGATCCAGAAATACGGGATCGAAGTCGGCGGCGAGGATGGCAAGCAAGACTTTGACCAGATCAAATCGTTCCGCCGCTTCCTGCTGTTCACCCGTGACACCATCCGTTGGCGCCGCCCGATGGAGCCGGACATCCACTGGTCGGCCATGGCAGGTCACGTCAGCACCTTCATCGTGAACGGAGGGCGCTACGACAACATCTTCTGGACCGAGAAGTTCAACGACGGCATGCAGAGCGTTCTAGACGCGATTGAGACCCCGAATACCGTCGATCTGGCGAACATCCCGCGTTTCAACGAATCCGAAGGCCACGGCCCCAAGCGCGCCCATCCGGTCGAGGATTACTTTGACGATCTGTCGATGCATCTGGTCAAAGAAATCTACCACCGCGATTTCGAGCTGTTCAAATACGACTTCGACAATCCGGGCAACAAGATGCCCATTGGCGAGATTGACCTCGACGAGGTTCACGCCAAACTCGGTGAGTGAATGCAACAAACGCCCGATCCAGACCGGACCGGGCGTTTTCTTTTATTCGCCGTAGGGCACCCAGATATTCTTGATCCGGGTCGCGGCCTCTAGGAACTCTGCTCCTTCGCCGTCCTCGCCCATCCAGTCGCGGGTCAGAGCGTTGTTCACCCATGTGCGCTTCAGGTTAGTGGTGCTAGCGGCTTCGATCTGGCCGGACAGGTCGGTGCTGCTAAAGCTCCAGACCGCATCCAGATTCATGTGCTGCGCCATCGTCTTGGCCAGATCGCCGTGACAGCCGGTCAGGATATTCACCACGCCCGCAGGCACGTCAGAGGTTTCGAGCACCTGAATGAAATCCGTCGCCAGCAGCGGATAGGGTTCGGACGCCACCAACACCGAGGTATTCCCCATCGCCATCAGCGGTGCCATCACCGACACCAGCCCCAGCAAAGGCCGCTCATCAGGGCAAAGCGCGCCTACCACGCCAACGGGTTCGTTCATGGCCATCGCCACGCCCTTAATTGGAACGCCGTGCACCCGGCCATCGTATTTGTCGGCCCATGCGGCATAGGTGAACAGGCGGTTAATGGCGGCCTTCACTTCGGCCGTGCCATCGCCGCGTCCGGTCAGGGCATCAATCCGCTCGGCGAACTCATAGGCCCGCGCAGACAGGTTTTCCCCCAGATAGAACAGGATTTGCGCCCGCAGATGGCCGGTGGTCTTGGCCCAACCTTTGGCACCATGAGCGGCCTCAACGGCGTTGCGGATATCCTTGCGGCTGGCGATACTGACCTGCCCCGCCAACGCGCCGTCGGCCTGCCAGACAGGCTGGGAATAGCCGCCGTCGGGCCGCGCCTGCTTGCCACCGATATACAGCTTGGCCGTCCGGTCAATGGCATCCACGGGCAGACCGTCGCCCTCTTTGAGTTCGACCTTGGCCAGTTCGCGGGGCTCGCGGTTCGGGCGGGTATAGGCGCTCAGCCCCTCCCACCCGCCTTCGCGGCCAAAGCCGCTTTCGCGCACGCCGCCGAAACCGGCCGCCGCATCGAACAGGTTGGTGCCGTTCACCCAGACCACACCGGCGGCCAATTGCGGGGCCACATCCAGAGCGCGGTTGATATTCTCGGTCCACACACTCGCGGCCAGACCATAGCGCGTGTTGTTCGCGATCTGCACAGCCTCGGACGGCAAGCGGAAGGTGGTCGAGACCAGAACCGGCCCAAAGATTTCCTCTTGCATCAGGGTGTCGGCGGGCGACAGGCCGGTGATCAGGGTCGGCGGGTAATAGCAGCCCTCGGCGGGCATCTCGGCGGCGCTACGATAGAGTTCGCCCGAGGTGTTCCCATCGACCAGTTTCGTGATCGTCTCGACTTGCATGGGGTCGACGATCGCGCCCACGTCGATGCATTTATCCAAGGGATTCCCGATCCGCAGCCGATCCATCCGCGCCTTCAGCCGCGCGTGGAAATCATCTGCGATGCCCTCTTGGACGATCAGGCGCGATCCGGCGCAACAGACCTGACCTTGGTTAAACCAGATCGCATCGACCAACCCCTCGACCGCGCTGTCCAGGTCGGCATCCTCGAACACGATGTAGGCGGACTTGCCCCCCAGCTCGAGGGTCAGCCCGATGCCAGCCCCAGCCGTCGCCTCGCGGATTTTGCGGCCCACGGAGGTCGAGCCTGTGAACGCGACCTTGTCCACGTCGGCGTTCACCACCATTTCACCCACCGCGCCGTCGCCGGTCACGATGTTGACCACGCCCGCAGGCAGGCCGATCTGGCGGCAGATGTCGGCAAAGCACAGGGCGGTCAGGCTGGTGTATTCGGCGGGCTTCAGCACTACGGTGTTGCCCATCGCGATGGCGGGCGCGACCTTCCACGCCAGCATCAGCAGCGGGAAATTCCACGGGATCACCTGACCGCACACACCCACGGGGGCGCGGTCGGCCATGGTTTTGTCCATCAACTGCGCGTGGCCCGCGTGGTGGTAGAAGTGCCGCTGGACCAAGGGGATGTCGATGTCGCGGGACTCGCGGATCGGCTTGCCGTTATCCAAGGTTTCCAGCACAGCGAGCAGCCGCCCGTGTTTCTGCAGCGCACGGGCAAGCGCGTACATGTAACGCGCCCGGCCAGCCCCGCCCAAAGCCTCCCACTTCGGCTGGGCCGCGCGGGCGGCATCCACGGCGGCGTCCACATCGGCTTGGCTCGCTTGGGTCAGTTCGGCCAGAACCTCGCCCGTCGCAGGGTTGCGGGTTTCGAAGGTGTCGCCAACCTCGGTGAAGGCACCGTTGATAAAGTGGCCAAAGCTGCTGCCGTTATCGACCAGCCAAGCCAGCGCCTCGGCGGCGGATTCGGGGGCGGGACCGTAGCTCATGGTCTCAAAAATCTCTTTCACGGACATGTCGGATTACCCCATCGGGTGGCGGTAGGCGGCTGAATAAGCGCCGGTGACGTGGTGTTCGAGCTGGCGTTCGATATCGCCAAGCAGCGACGACGCACCAAAACGGAACAGATCGGGGCGCAGCCAGCGGTCACCGAGTTCCTCTTTGATCAGGGCCAGATAGTTGATCGCATCCTTGGCCTTGCTGATCCCGCCCGCGGGTTTGTAGCCCACCACATGGCCGGTCTGCGCGTAGTAATCGCGGATCGCCCGCAGCATCACCAGCGTCACAGGCAGGGTCGCGTTAACAGGCTCTTTGCCGGTCGAGGTCTTGATGAAGTCAGCGCCCGCCATCATGCAGATTAGGCTAGCCTTGGCGACATTGCGCAGGGTGCCAAGTTCACCCGTGGCGAGGATCGCTTTGACGTGGGCATCGCCGCAGGCCGCACGAAAGGCCTTCATTTCATCGTACAGCGCCTGCCAATTGCCGCTCAGGACATGACGACGGGAAATGACGATGTCGATCTCGTGGGCGCCTGCTTTGACCGACTCTTCGATTTCCGCAATCCGCAGGTGCAAGGGGGACAAGCCAGCCGGAAAACCCGTGGACACAGCCGCCACGGGGATGCCGGAGCCATCCAGCCCCTTGACCGCTGCTTCGACCATATCGTGGTAAACGCAGACGGCACCGACGGTCAGCCCCTCCATCCCCAGCGCGCTCAGGATGTCGGCGCGGACGGGTTGGCGGGCTTTGGCGGTCAGGCGGGCGACGCGGCCCACGGTATCATCGCCGGACAAGGTGGTCAGGTCGATGCAGCTGATAGCGCGGCACAGCCACGCGGCCTGATAGTCCTTTTTCACGCTGCGGCGGCCGGGCAAGGTGGCGCAACGGCGTTCGATGGCGGGGGTGTTGGCTTGGGCGGCGTTCACCCAAGCCATGTCCAGCGGAACGCCAAGGTTGCGGGCAAACGCGGCATCAGGCGCAAGATCGTAGGTCGAAGGCACGGTGCTTCCTGTGATCTGGAATTGACTCTTTGGTCAACTTGTCACGCCCGCGCCATCGGAACAAGAGCGGCGCTGCGTCAGGCAGGCGGGTTGAACACCTGCGCCAGAACCTCTGCGGTCTCGCGATCGGGCTGAAGGCCGGTTTCCTGCTTGGCGTTGCGGTTCGATTTCCAGCCGGTGGTGGTGGACCGGCAATGCCAGAATTTACCCTGTTTGTTGGTGAAGAGACTTGGCAAAGGTAGCCTCTCCAACAGGTGCGTATCCCATTGGAAACCACCCAATGGACCGGCGGGATTGATGCACCACTTGGTCGGGCACGGCTTGTCCGAAGATTTCAGATGCGTGTGGCTGGCGTGCAGCGACGGATCAGCCGCCTCCGGATCCGGATAGCGCCAGTAGCCCGGCACGCGTACAAAACCGCCCCACGACTTCAGCGCCATATCGAAAATGGTCGTGCCGGGGGTGTGGACCAATTCGTCGATATCACAGCTCAGAACCGCCCGCGCCTGCCCCAGCCAACGTAGCCGCAGCACGTTGAACAGCGCGGTTTGCAGGTACTTCTCGGTCCGGGCGTAGGGCGCACGGCCACGCGGGCCATAGGGCCTAGGGGTCGAGACGACCATAATCCGCTTCAGATCGGTCAGGGAGAGGGCGTCCTCGATGTCCGAAATCCCGTAGTCGGTTGAGCCGTTGTCCATCAGGATCAGCGCCTCGAGCCCGTGCTGTTCCACGTGGAACTGCGCGAAGTCGGTGATCCAGCGCAGGTCGTTGTTTTTCGACAAACAAAGCGCCGCGTTCAGCCCCGCAAAAGGCGCAGTCTCTTGCCCGTTCACCGGCGACGAAATCGTGGTGCCAAAGGCCTTGAGCCGGACCTCGGTCGGGCATGTGGTAAAGGGCAACTCGATGATGTCGTGGCGGTAAAACCGGCGCAGGCGTTTAATGCGCACCGGCATCCCGTCCAGCGTGAACGCCCCCTTTTGCACTTCGGCCTTCAGGTTGTTCAGCTTGGGGCAAACCAGATGGACGATCCCGTCGCGCCAGATCGCGTCGTACCACAGGGTCGTGGCGTCGAACGCCTGCATGTACCCTTCGCGCTGGTACTTGGCCGACAGCTTGGACGCGCGGCGCATCCCGCTGGCAGGCAGGGCGGCATGGGCCAAGGTTCGGCCCTGCACAAGACGGGTGGTCAAATCATCTGTGTTCATGCCTGCGGTGTTCCCCGACTGCCCATAAAAGTCAAATCCAGAAATTGTTATTGAGAATTATTCGCATTTTCATTGACCAAGGTTTTCCACAGCCCCATATACGAAAGAAGAAACCGGAGGTCCGATGGTTAATCGCCGCGTCTTTCTAGCAAGTGTTGGAGCTTTTGCCCTTGCGGGCAAGGGGATGGCGGCGGCTCCGGTAAATGTGGTGGCGACCACGGGCATGATTGCCGACACAGTGCGCCAGATCGGCGGCGATCTTGTGGACGTACATGGCCTTATGGGGCCCGGTGTGGACCCGCACAGCTATCGCGTGACCCGCAGTGACATCGTGGCGATGGTGCGCGCGGACCTGACCCTGTGGCACGGGCTCTATCTGGAAGCGCAGCTCGAGGAATTCTTTCACGATCTGGATCGCAAGCGCGCCGTAGCTGCCGTTGCCGAAGGCATCCCCCATAATCTGCTGCTACAGAACGCCCAGCACGCTGACAAATTCGACCCCCATGTGTGGATGGACCCCGGCCTGTGGTCCTATGTCGTCGATGCGATCGTCGCCCAGTTACAGCAGCTACGCCCCGATGCGGCGCCTGTGTTTGCGGCCAATGCCGCCGCTTTCAAACAGCGCCTGACCGAACTGGACAGCTATGCCAGAACCGTTCTGGGGTCGGTGCCCGAACAGGCCCGCGTGCTGATGACCGCCCACGATGCCTTCAACTATTTCGGCCGCGCCTACGGGTTCGAGGTCATGGGCATCCAAGGCATCTCGACCCAGTCCGAGGCCGGCCTGCGCCGCATCGCCCAGATGGTGGACATGATGGCCGACCGCGACATCCGCGCGGTCTTTATCGAAAGCTCGGTATCCGACCGCAACATCCGCGCCCTGATCGAGGGTGTCGCCGCCAAAGGCAAAACCGTCCGCATCGGCGGCGAGCTATATTCCGACGCTATGGGCCTGCCCGGCACCTATGAGGGCACCTATATCGGCATGATCGACCATAACGTCACAACGATTTCCCGCGCCTTGGGCGGGACAGCCCCCGAACGGGGCATGTCCGGCCTGCTGAGCGCCCCGCAGGAGCATTCATGAACGCAGTTTCCCTTGCCGCGACCTCTGGAACTCATGTGACCGAGGACCTGTCGAAATATGCCATGGCGGTGCGCGGGTTAACCGTGTCCTATGGCGGCAAGCCGGTGGTGTTTTCGGTCGACATGTCGATCCCCACAGGCTCCATGACTGCCATTATCGGCCCCAACGGCGCAGGCAAATCCACGACTTTGAAAGCCGCCTTGGGCATCCTAAAGCCCCTGTCCGGCCACGTGACCATCTTTGGCCAGCCCTTGGATCAGGCCCGGCAGCGCGTGTCTTATGTCCCCCAGCGGGCCAGCGTGGACTGGGACTTCCCCACCCGCGTGATCGACGTGGTTCTGATGGGCCTCTATCGTCAGGTCGGCCTGTTGAAACGGTTCAGCCCTGCCCTGCGGGCCAAGGCGCTGGACTGTCTGACGCGCGTCGGCATGGAAGAGTTCGCCACTCGCCAGATCGGCCAACTGTCCGGCGGCCAACAGCAGCGCGTGTTTCTGGCCCGTGCCTTGGCGCAGGATGCGGACCTTTATCTGCTGGACGAACCCTTTGCCGGTGTCGATGCCGCAACCGAACGGGCGATCATCGCTGTGCTCAAGGACCTTCAGGCGCGCGGCAAAACCGTCGTTGCTGTGCACCACGATCTGGCGACCGTACCCGCCTATTTCGACCGCGTGTTCATCATAAACACCCGTGCCATTGCCGAGGGTCCGCTGGACACCGCCTTTACCGACCGCGCCCTGCAAGAGGCCTATGGCGGGCGCCTCTCTACCAACCACATCGAAGGTCTGGCGCAGGTTTCGTGATGCTGCTGGACGCCTTCACCCTCGGGCTGGGATATAACGCAACGCTAGTGACCTTGGGCTCGGCCCTGCTTGGCGGGGCTGCGGGGGTCTGCGGGACCTTCCTGTTCCTGCGCAAACGCGCGCTGGTCAGCGATGCGATCAGCCACGCCACTCTGCCCGGTGTCGCGCTGGCTTTTCTGGTCATGGTGGCGCTGGGGGGCGACGGGCGCAACCTGATCGGCCTGATGGCCGGGTCCGCCCTGTCCGCCGTTCTGGGCCTGTGGCTGGTGCAAAAGCTGACCCGCCACACCCGACTGGCCGAGGACGCCGCGATCGGCGCGATCCTGTCGGTCTTTTTCGGCTTTGGTATCGTGCTGCTGACCGTCATCCAGACGATGGAGGCAGGCAAACAAGCGGGCCTCGAAAGCTTCCTGCTCGGTGCGACCGCCGGAATGTTGAAGTCCGAAGCCCTGACCATCGCCATCGGCGGGGCCATGTCCCTGCTGGCGGTTCTACTGCTGCGCCGCCCCATGACGATGGTCGCGTTCGATCCCGAATATGCCTCGGCCACGGGGATGAATGTCAGCCGGATCGATATGCTCACCATGATGCTGGTGATGGCCGTCACGGTCGTGGGCCTCAAGATCGTCGGCCTGATCCTGATCGTCGCCCTCCTGATCATTCCCCCCGTCGCCGCCCGTTTCTGGAGCGATAACAGCGACACCGTCGCCTTGCTGTCCGGCGCGATTGGTGCGGTCGCGGGCTATACCGGCGCGGCCCTGTCGGCCAGCGCCCCCTCGATGCCCACCGGCGCCCTGATCGTCCTGAGCGCGGCGCTGCTGTTTACCTTTTCGCTGATCCTGTCGCCCCGCCGCGGCCTAGTCGCCGCCGCCCTGCGCCAGCTGAAATACCGCGACCAAGTCCACATGCGCCAAGGCCTGCTGGCCATCGCCCTGCAACAACCGATCTACGAGCGCCTCACCCTGAACATGCTGGGCAAACAGGGTCTTCTGCGGGCCGATGGCGTCCCCACCGATCTGGGCCGCGCCCGCGCCGCCAAAGCCCTGCTGGACGAGGAACGCTGGCGCGCCCTGCGCACCCTGCCCCAATTCGAGGCCGCCGCCGCCCGATATGACGGCCTGACCGATCTGGAACAAATCCTGACGCCCGACCAGTTGACCGAGATCGACGCCCACCTGAACCGCCCGCACGGAGTACCCGCCTGATGTTCGGCGCCGAATTCGTTCCGCTTTCGCTTCCCCCGCTGGTGATCGGCAGCTTGGCCGCCGTTGCCTGCGCCTTGCCGGGGAACTTTCTGGTCCTGCGCCGTCAGGCCCTGATCGGGGACGCCATCAGCCACGTTGTGCTGCCGGGCATCGTGCTGGCCTTTCTGGTCACCGGATCGCTGGGAACATGGCCCATGATGATCGGTGCCGCTGCGGCCGCCCTCGTTGCTGTCGCCCTGATCGAAGCCATCCGCCGCATCGGCGGAATCGAACCGGGCGCCGCGATGGGCGTGGTCTTCACCACCCTCTTTGCGGCTGGGGTTCTGCTGCTAGAGCGGTCCGACACCTCCAGCGTCCACCTCGACGTAGAGCACGCCCTCATGGGCAGCCTCGAGAGCCTGATCTGGCTGGACGGCACCGGCTGGGGATCGCTCTTCGATCCCGAGGCGCTGGCCTACCTGCCCCCCGAACTTCCGCGCCTTGCCATCACCCTGACCATAGTGGCCCTGCTCACCGCCATTTTCTGGCGGCCCCTGAAAATCTCGACCTTCGACCCGGGCTTTGCCCAAGTCATCGGCCTGCCCACCACCCTGATCGGCCTCGGCCTTGTCAGCACCGCGGCTATGGCCGCCGTGGCTGCCTTCGATGCAGTCGGGTCGATCATCGTGATCGCCATGTTCATCTGCCCGCCCGCCGCAGCGCGCCTTATGACCAACCGTCTGGAAATCCAGATCCTGTGGTCTGTGCTGTTCGCCGTCCTGTCGGCCACCACGGGCTACATCCTTGCCGGCTATGGCCCGCTCTGGCTGGGGGCAGACAACACGGTCAGCGCGGCCGGCATGATCGCCACGGTGGCGGGCCTGATCCTCGGCCTTGCGGCCCTATTCGGCCCCTGCCGCAACCGCGCCGGAGCCCCCTTGGGCGCGTAATTGCGCTTCTTCTTTGCCTAAATACTCACTGCGCTTCCATCAGCCGCGCCGTGATGCCGTCGAGCATGTTCAAACACATCTCCAGCTGCGCAATCTCGACATACTCGTCGGGCTTGTGCGCCTGCACGATGCTGCCGGGTCCGCAAACCACCACGTCCATGCCCAAAGACTGGAACAGCCCCCCTTCGGTGCCAAAGGCCACAACGTCCACGTCATTCGCCCCTATCAGGGCCAGCACCAGATCACGGGCGGCGTTGCGCTCCATCGGTTCCAGCCCCGCGACCTCTCCAATCGTTTCGGTCACCACATCCGCGTCGGGATGAACCTCTCGCATGGCGGGCAGCAGCACCTCGCCGACAAATGCGCGCACTTCCTCGGTCACATAATCATAGTCCGAGGGCTGAACCGGCCGGAATTCCCACTCCACCATCGCCTTGCCGGGGATCACGTTGTGGGCCACGCCCCCATGCAGACCCCCGATGTTCAAAGTGGTCCAAGGCGGATCAAACCGCCCCCCATGAGGCGCGCGCATCTTCAATGCCTCGCGGACCTCCAGCAGGTGGCCAACGTAACGCACCGCATATTCGACCGCATTCACTCCGGCGTCAGGCGCGCTTCCGTGCCCCTCGAGACCGGTGAAATGGGTGGTGTATTCGCAGCAGCCCTTGTGCCCTTCGATCACGCGCATCTCGGTCGGCTCACCAATTACGGCGATAGATGGTTTTAGCGGATTATTCCGTAACAACCCCACCAAAGCCTGCGCCCCCAGACAGCCGGTTTCCTCGTCATAGGTAAAGGCAAAGTGCAGCGGCCGCTTCAGCGCCGACACATCCAGATCGGGCAACAGCGCGATACAGCAGGCAATGAACCCCTTCATATCGCAGGCGCCACGGCCATAGAGCCGCCCGTCCCGTTCGACCATCTCAAAGGGATCGCTGGACCAATCCTGATCCGCCACCGGCACCACATCGGAATGGCCGGACAGCACAATGCCCCCGTCCACCTCGGGACCAAGGGTGGCCCACAGGTTCGCCTTGGCCCCCGTGGCATCATGCTGAAGGGTCACACGGGCCCCGACCTGAGTCAGAGCGTCCTGAAGATAGCCGATAATGTCGGCGTTCGAGTCAACCGAGATCGAGGGAAACCGGATCAGATCCGCCAATATCGCTTGGGCGCGGGATAGCTTGTTCATTTGTCTTTACAAACAGTTGGCGCGGCTGGGTACAGAAACACTCTGCGGGGCCGCTATCGGTGATCAAAATGGATTCGGTGATTTCCATCCCCCAGTCTTGCATCCACAAGCCCGGCATAAAATGGAAAGTCATTCCCGGTTGCAGGACGGTTTCGTCCTCGGCCCGCAGGCTGATGGTTCGTTCGCCCCAGTCCGGAGGGTAGCTCAGGCCGATGGGATATCCACACCGCTCGCCGCGTTTGATGCCCGCAGCCTCTAGGGGACCGGCCAATGCATTGGCAATATCGCAGGCTCTGTTGCCCGCGCGGGCGGCGTCCAATCCGGCCTCTAGGCCCCCCACCAGCGCTGCCTCGGCCCGTTTGAAGGTATCATCGGGCTGGCCCAGATAGATCGTCCGCGACAGGGGCGCGTGGTACCGGCGATAGCAGCCCGAAACCTCAAAGAACGTTGCCTCACCGTTGGCAAAGGGCCGTCCGTCCCATGTCAGATGGGGTGCGGCCGCATCGGTGCCCGAGGGCAGCAGCGGGACGATCGCGGGATAGTCCCCCCAGTGGCCATCGGCACCCAAGGCACCATCACGCAGCACCTCGGCCACGATCTCGTTCTTGGGAATACCGGCCACGACCCGCTCCCGCAGGCCGTTGATGATCTTGTCGGTGATCTTGGCCGCACGGCGCATAAAGGTGATCTCTTCGCCGGATTTCACCGACCGCTGGCGGTTCACCAGCCCCGTCGCCTCCTCGAACGAGGCATCGGGCAGTTCGGCCACCAAGGTGATGTGCGCCTTGGCCGAGAAATAGTAGTTGTCCAGCTCCAGCCCGATGCGCGCCGATTCCAGACCCAGCTCGCGAAAGATGGCAGCCAGATCCTGCATCGGGTGGCGCACCAAGGACTGCACGTAGTTATCGCGGTAGCCGCGCACGTGGTCGTCCGCCATCCAGACCGTCCGCACCGCGCCATTGGCGTCCTGCCCGCGGCCCCACCAGATCGGATCCCCATCGGGGCGGACAATCACCCCCTGATGCACATAGAACGACCACCCGTCATAGGCCGTGATCCATGCCATGTTCGACGGATCGGTCACGAACAGCGCGTCCAGACCGGCCTTGTCCATCGCGGCCCTGACCAAAGCCAACCGGCGAGCATATTCAGCGGACGAGAACGGCAGTTCCAGAGCAGGCATAGCGACCCTCCTGTGCGATGTGCTTGGGGCCAGCCTGTCGCAAAAGGGTCATGTCTGTCCCGTTAAAAGCGACGAAGGACGTCGCGAACAGCCCCCGCCCGATTAGCAGATTCCCCGTACGCCGTGATCTTTGGGAGGTCTGTTAGCGATATCGCCTGTAAGAATTGGGAAACCGTGACAACGAATGTGCATTTTCCGTGCACACCACATTTCCTGTTCAGGTCGCATTTATAGTCCATTTGGTCGGCTTCCATACAGCATATCAATCGTTTGAACTGACTTCATTAAAGAAGGATCATTTGAGCCTACGACGCTGTTGCAAGACTCGACTGCACGCGTTTTAGTCAAAGGCGAAAAAGCGCAGCACCAAAAAGCTGCCGGTAAACAGGGAGCCAGTTTTGGCGCAGACATATTCAAACGATGCGTTCGTTGCCTTCGAACGCGTGCAAAAGAGTTATGATGGCGAAACTCTGGTCGTCAAAGATTTGAACCTGACGATGCCCAAGGGCGAGTTTCTGACTATGCTCGGGCCGTCGGGTTCGGGCAAGACGACTTGCCTCATGATGCTTGCCGGTTTCGAAACAGCGACCCACGGCGAGATCAAGCTTGGCGGCAAGCCCATCAACAACATCCCGCCCCACAAGCGCGGCATCGGGATGGTCTTTCAGAACTACGCCCTGTTCCCCCACATGACCGTGGCCGAGAACTTGGCCTTCCCGCTCGAAGTCCGCAAAATGGGCAAGTCCGAGCGTGAAGCCAAGGTCAAGCGCGCGCTGGACATGGTGCAGATGGGTGCCTTTGGTGGCCGCCGTCCTGCGCAGCTTTCGGGCGGTCAGCAGCAGCGTATCGCTCTGGCCCGAGCACTGGTGTTCGAACCCGAGCTGGTTCTGATGGACGAGCCGCTTGGCGCGCTCGACAAACAGCTGCGCGAACACATGCAGTTCGAAATCACCCGCATCGCGCACAATCTGGGCATCACCACCGTTTACGTGACCCACGACCAGACCGAAGCGCTTACCATGTCGGACCGCGTTGCCGTATTCAACGACGGCCGCATCCAGCAGCTGGCTCCACCGGACGAGCTGTACGAAGCACCCCAGAACAGCTTCGTCGCGCAGTTCATCGGCGAGAACAACACCATCGAGGGCGTCGTCCAGCAGATCAGCGGCAACCGCGCTGTGGTCCGTCTGGACAGCGGCGAGGTCATCGACTGCCGCCCCGTGAACGTCTCCAAGGTGGGCGAGCGCACCAAGGTCTCGATCCGTCCCGAGCGCGTAGAAATCGACAAGAACCGTCTGCACCCCGATGCACACACCCTCAAGGCCGAAGTGCTGGAGTTCGTCTACATGGGCGACATCTTCCGCACCCGCCTGCGTGTGGCCGGTACCGACGACTTTGTCATCAAAACCCGTAACGCCCCTGACCAGCGGCGCCTGCAACCCGGCGAGATGATCGACATCGGCTGGCTGGCAGACGACTGCAGAGCCCTAGACGCATAAAAATTCGGCGTTACACTCAGAATACCGCGCCGACCACAACGGCGCGGTGGCCCCGCAGCCGAAGTGGTATGCGCGGCAAGGAACCGCAGGCCTGCCCCGGGGTCGGGTTCCAGAACAATCCAACCGGGCGACACATAGGGAGTAACACATGAAACTCACCAAGATGATGATGACCACCACGGCGCTGACCCTTGCCGCTGGTGCTGCGTTTGCCGAGAGCCACGGCTCGATGGCAGGCGAAATGACTGTTGTTTCCTGGGGTGGTGCATATCAGAACAGCCAGGTCAAAGCGTACATCGAGCCCTATCAGGCGATGAACGATGGCCTCAAGGTGATCACCGACGAAAGCTCGGCAGAAGCCGTGACCAAGCTGCGCGCAATGGCAGAAGCCGGCAACATCACCTGGGATGTGGTGGACGTTGTGGCTGCTGACGCGATGCGTCTGTGCGACGAAGGCCTGGCCATGGAAATCGATCCCGATACCATGCTGGCAGACGCGCCCGACGGCACCAAAGCGGCTGACGACTTCGGCGACCTGATGGTCAGCTCGTGCTTCGTGCCCCAGATCGTGTACTCGACCACCTTCGGCTACCGCACCGACCTGCTGCCCGAAGCGCCGACCAGCGTTTGCGACATCTTCGACACCGAGAAGTTCCCCGGCAAGCGTTCGCTGGAAAAGCGTCCGATCGGCAACATGGAGTGGGCTCTGATCTGTGACGGCGTCGCCATCGACGACGTTTACACCACCCTCGAGACCCCCGAAGGCGTTGCTCAGGCGTTCGCCAAGCTCGACACCATCAAGGACAACGTTGTCTGGTGGTCGGCCGGCGCCGAAACCCCGCAGCTGCTGGCTGACGGCGAAGTCACCATCGGTTCGACCTATAACGGTCGTCTGTTCTCGGCAATCGCCGAGCAGGGCCAGCCCATCGGCATGCTCTGGGATTGGCAGATGTTCGACCTTGACGGTTGGATCATCCCCGCGAACCTGCCCGCAGAGCGTCAGGCTCGCGCGCTGGACTTCCTGAAGTTCGCAACCGACACCCAGCGTCTGGCGGATCAGGCCAAGTTCATCTCGTACGGCCCCGCACGCGCATCGTCGGCTCCGCTGGTTGGCAAGCACGCCGAACTGGGCATCGAAATGGCGCCGCACATGCCGACCGATCCCAACAACGCCAAGAACACCTTCCTGTTCAACTACGACTGGTGGGCAAGCTACCGTGACGACCTGGACGCACAGTTCCAGGCATGGCTACTGAAGTAATCTTCGCACCCGGAGAGGGGGCTCGTCCCCCTCTCTACCCCTGCTTTTCCGACAGACGAAGTTCTTGCGCCAAGCCCGCTGACGGGCTTTGCCCAACAACTTTTCAAGACGCCGGTTAACCGGCGCAGACCTTTCAACAGGGATACACATGGCTGAAACATCGACGAATGGCCCGATGCTGGCCGCCGACGGCACGCCTCTCAAGCAAAGTCTTGCAAAAGCATTGAAGCGGCAAAAGCGGATGGCTCTGCTGCTGATCGCACCTCTTCTGATTTTTGTGCTAGTTTCGTTTATCATGCCCATCGGCTCGATGCTGATGCGCTCGGTCCAGAATACGGCGGGCACCGACTACGTCCCCGATATCCTGCCGAACGTCGTCGTCGCGCTCGAGGATTGGGACCCCGCCACCGGCGAGCTGCCCTCCGAAGCCGCGTTCAAGGCGATGGCCATCGACTTTGCCGCTGCATTCGAAAACAAACAGCACACCCAGCTGGGGCGCCGTTTCAACTATGAAACCCCCGGCATGTCGTCGCTGTTCCGTAAATCGGGTCGCCCGATTTCGCGCCTCAAGATCGATCAGGTCACCGACTTCAAATCCGAGCTGATCGGCATGGATAAAGACTGGGGCAAGATCGAATACTGGGCCACCATCAAGGCGAACTCGGGCTATTACACTGCCAGCTACTACATGGCCGCCTTTGACGCCGAGCGTACCTTGGACGGCGTCCAGATGAAGGAGCCCGACCAGCGCATCTACCAGAAGCTGATGATCCGGACCCTGTGGCTGAGCGCGCTGATCACCCTGTGTACGCTGGCTGTGGGCTACCCCGTGGCATGGCTGCTGGCGGACCTGCCGCTGCGCACCTCGAACCTGCTGATGATCCTTGTTCTGCTGCCCTTCTGGACCTCGCTGCTGGTGCGGACGTCGGCATGGAAAATCCTGCTGCAAGAGCAGGGCGTCATCAACGATATCTGGGTCGCCATCGGCTTTACCGAGCGTCTGAGCCTAATCAACAACCAGCTTGGCGTGGTGATCGCGATGACCCACATCCTGCTGCCCTTTATGATCCTGCCGCTGTATTCTGTGATGAAGACCATCCCGCCGTCGTACCTGCGCGCCGCGAAATCTCTGGGGGCCGATAACACCACCGCGTTCCTGCGGGTGTACTTCCCCCAGACCCTGCCAGGCATCGGCGCGGGCGCCCTGCTGACCTTTATTCTGGCGGTTGGCTACTTCATCACCCCCGAGCTGGTGGGTGGCGCAGACGGTACCTTTATCTCGAACCGCATCTACTTCCAGTTCTCGTCCATGGGTAACTGGGGTCTGGCCGCCGCACTGGGCACGATCATGCTGCTGATCGTTCTGCTGCTGTACTACGTCTACGACAAGCTCGTCGGCATCGATAACGTGAAGCTGGGGTAATCAATCATGGCAACCACACTCCCTCCTTATGCGACGACGGGTCAGAAAATCTGGTACTACGCGTTCCGGGTGTTCTGCGGGCTGGTCTTTTTCTACCTGATCTTCCCGATCCTGATCGTGATCCCGCTCAGCTTTAACGCGCAGGACTTCTTTACCTTTACGCCGGAAATGCTGCGTCTGGACCCTGCGGGATATTCGCTGAAACACTACCGCGATTTCCTTGGGGCGAACGGGGATTACAGCTGGCTGCAAGCGTTCAGCAACTCGCTGATCATCGCGCCTGCGGCGACGCTGCTGTCGGTCAGCCTTGGCACCTTGGCCGCCATCGGCCTGAGCCAACCGCACGTCCCCTACAAGCGTCAGATCATGGCGCTGCTGATCTCGCCGATGATCGTTCCACTGATCATAACCTCGGCCGGTATGTTCTTCTTCTACTCGAGCGTCAGCCTGCAGGGCACCTTGGCCGGTGTTATTCTGGCCCACGCTGCACTGGGCATTCCGTTCGTGATCATCACCGTCACCGCAACGCTCAGCAGCTTTGACCGCAGCCTGACCCGCGCGGCGGCGAACATGGGGGCGGACCCTGTGACCACCTTCTTCAAGGTGCAGATGCCGCTGATCCTGCCCGGCGTGATTTCGGGTGGCCTGTTCGCCTTTATCACCTCGTTCGACGAAGTTGTTGTGGTGCTGCTGGTGGGTTCGGCCGGTCAGAAGACCCTGCCGTGGCAGATGTTCATCGGCCTGCGCGAACAGATCTCGCCGACCATTCTGGCGGTGGCGACCATTCTGGTTGTGATCTCGATCGCGCTGCTGACCACCGTGGAAATGCTCCGTCGCCGCAGCGAGAAACTGCGCGGCATGAGCCCGGGCTAAGGCCCCGCGCATCACCGGAAATGCCAAAGGGCGCCCCGATCAAGGGCGCCCTTCCTACGTTCAGTGAGCGGAATTATTTGGTCAGGATCAGTTTCCCCTGACGGGTGATCCGCAGGGTATAGATCTGGTCCCCCAGTTGGATCAGCGCCTGCGCGCCGCCTGCGGTCAGCTCCTCGGCGATGTGCAGGGGCAGTTCGGGGGAATGCGGGCTGGCGGTGCGGAACGTCGAGGTCATCATGTTCATTGGAAATATCCTTGCGGTGCGCGCGGCATCAGAAGTCGCGGATTTCGATGTGGTCCAGCAAGCGCTCGGCACTCAGGTCCACCGGCCACGGCAACTCGGCAAGAATGGCGCGCAAAACAGAGGCGCGGGTATCACGGTCCTGAACGGGGGCGGCCTTGGGCGGTTGGGTCATTGTGGGTGTCCTGATTGACTTGTGCGCTGGCTGACCCGATTCAGGTTGGCTGAGTTAAACCTGACTATTTTTGTCGTATTAGTCAATCCCCCTGAACACCCAAACAAAAAGACCCGCCAATGACGGCGGGCCTTTGGTCATTTCGCGGGCATCAGCCAATCAGATCTGATCGACCAGAGTCTCGCCTGCGGACAGTTCGCAAACGCCCGGGCTTTCCTCGAGGTTCAGCACGGTCACAACGCCGTTCTCTGCCACCAGCGAATAACGCTTCGAGCGGCCGATCAGGCCAGCGGGCGGCGCGGTAAAGTCCATCCCGATCGCTGCGGTCCAAGCACCATCGGCGTCACCCAGCATGGTCAAGCCAGCGTCAGCGGCGCCGGTGTCCTTGGCCCAAGCGGACATAACAAAGGGATCGTTGACCGAAACGCAGATCACTTCGTCCACGCCTTTGGCCTTCAGCGCATCCATCGAGCGGATAAAGCTGGGGACGTGCGCGGTGCTGCACACGCCGGTATAGGCGCCCGGCAGGCCAAAAATCACAACCTTGCGGCCGTTCATTTTCTCGGCCAGATCAACGCCCTGCGGTCCGGCTTCTCCCATCACCAGCATGGTGGCTCCGGGCAGCGTATCCCCGATAGAAATAGTCATGTGTTTTCCCTCTGACGAATTGCGTTCGCAGCTAGCCTGCGTTTATTCAGGTCCTGTGCAGGCCCATAGAACTACATAGGAGCGCCCGTGGAAATGTCTCACATTGTTGTTATCGGTGCAGGTCAGGCCGCAGCGTCCTTAATTGCCGAACTGCGCAAGCGTGGTTTCGACGGCGCGATCACCCTCTTTGGCGAAGAGCCCGTGCCCCCCTATCAGCGCCCTCCCCTGTCCAAGGCCTATTTGCTGGGGGATATGCCGCTAGAGCGCCTCTTCCTGCGCCCCGAGCAATGGTATGCGGACAATGGCGTGACCCTGCGTCTGGGCCAGCGCGTGGATGCGATCGACGTGGCGGGCAAAACCGTCACCGCAGGGTCTGACGTGATTTCTTGGGACCAGTTGGTGCTGACCACCGGATCGTCCCCGCGCCACCTGCCCGCTGCGATTGGCGGCGATCTGGCTGGCGTTTATGTGGTGCGCAACCTGTCCGACGTGGACGCCATGGCCCCCGAGGCCACCGCAGGCAAGCGCGTGCTGATCGTCGGCGGCGGCTATATCGGCCTCGAGGCTGCAGCGGTCTGCGCGAAACGCGAAATGCAGGTCACGCTGGTCGAGGCCGCCCCTCGCATTCTGGGCCGCGTTGCGGCCCCCGAAACCGCCGACTATTTCCGCGCCCTGCACCAGTCCCACGGCGTTGACCTGCGCGAAGGCATCGGCCTAGCCCGTCTGAACGGCACCGATGGCCGCGTCACCTCGGCCGAACTGGCGGATGGCAGCACGCTTGAGGTCGATCTGGTCATCGTCGGTGTCGGCATCCACCCCACCACCGGATTGGCCGAGGCTGCAGGCATCACGCTGGACAACGGCATCGCCGTCGACGCCCAAGGCCGCACCAGCGCGCCCGACATCTGGGCTGCGGGCGATTGCACCAGCTTCCCCTACCGCGAGGCGCGCCTGCGTCTGGAAAGCGTCCCGAACGCCATTGATCAGGCCGAATGCGTGGCCCGCAACATGCTTGGCAGCAATGAGGCCTATGTGCCCAAACCTTGGTTCTGGTCTGACCAGTACGACGTGAAACTCCAGATCGCGGGCCTGAACACCGGCTATGATCGGATCATCACGCGGGACAACGGCAACGGCTCGGTGTCCTTCTGGTACTACGCCGGGGAAACCCTGCTGGCCGTGGACGCGATGAACGATCCCCGCGCCTTTATGGTTGCCAAACGCCTGATCGAGGCCGGCCGTAGCCCCGCCCCCGAGGCCGTCCAAGCCGCCACCGACATGAAGGACCTGCTGAAATGAGGATCATCGCCGGCCAATGGCGTGGCCTCAAGCTGGCCGAAGTGGGCGAAGGCGACGCCGCCGCCCACCTGCGCCCCACCTCGGACCGCGTCCGCGAGAGCCTGTTCAACATCATCGGCAATCAGGGCGGCGTCTCCCCCATCGTGGACGCCCGCGTGCTGGATCTGTTCGCAGGTACCGGCGCCTTGGGCCTCGAGGCCCTGTCGCGCGGCGCCAAACATGTGACCTTTGTGGACGACGGCGTGAAATCCCGCGCCCTGATCCGCGAGAACATCGACAAATGCCGCGCCATCGGCGCCACCCGCCTGCTGCGCCGCGACGCCACCGATCTGGGCCAGAACGACGGCGCCCCGTTCGACGTCATCTTCCTTGACCCGCCCTATGGCAAATCGCTGGGGGAACAGGCGCTCACCTCAGCCCTGAACGGCGGCTGGATCGCCCCGAACGCCCTGATCATCTGGGAAGAGAACAGCCCCCAACTCCCGCCAGCGGGCTATTTCCTGCGCGAACACCGGAAGTTCGGGGACACCCATATCACCTTCGCGGAACCGGCCTGACATAAGCTCCAAATAAAAAGGGGAAGGCACCGCGCCCTCCCCTTCATCTTGGCAAAAATACCCACATTACGCCGCCAGCCAGCGGCGTGTCATCACCACGTGGGGTGGAACTTGCCCGCAGGGGACAGGGTGAAAATCTCGCAGCCGTCCGCCGTCACACCGATGGAATGCTCGAACTGCGCGCTCAGAGATTTGTCGCGGGTCACGGCGGTCCAGTCGTCGGCCAGAACCTTGGTTTCGGGGCGACCGAGGTTCACCATCGGCTCGATGGTAAAGAACATGCCCTCTTCCAGAACAGGACCGGTGCCCGGACGGCCATAGTGCAGCACGTTCGGCGGCGCGTGGAACACAGTACCCAGACCATGGCCGCAGAAATCGCGGACCACAGACATACGCTGCGCCTCGACAAAGCTCTGGATGGCGTGGCCGATGTCGCCAAATGTGTTCCCCGGCTTGACCACCTCGATGCCGCGCATCAGCGCTTCGTGAGTGACGTCCAGCAGACGCTCGGCTTTGCGGTTCATCTTGCCCGCGACGTACATGCGGCTGGTGTCGCCGTACCAGCCATCCACGATCACCGTCACGTCGATGTTCAGAACGTCGCCGTCCTTCAGCTTCTTGTCGCCGGGGATGCCATGGCAGACCACGTGGTTCACACTGATACAGCTGGCGTGCTTGTACCCGCGATACCCGATCGTGGCCGAGATCGCCCCCGCCGCGTTCACTTTGTCTTCGATGATGCGGTCGATTTCACCGGTGGTCTGTCCGACAAACACGTGCTCGGCGATTTCGTCCAGAATTTGCGCAGCCAGACGGCCCGCCGCATGCATCCCCGCAAAATCGGCTGCCTCGTGAATACGGATTCCGTCTTTGGTCATCCGCCCATGGTGTTGCTTTTCCAACGGGCTCTCCTTTGTCGTCGCTGAGCCATATCTAAGTAGGTTTACGGCCATTTGCCAGAATGCACGCACCATTGGCAATCATATCGCCTGAGGGGAAGGGGCTACCGGCATCTGATGGCCGAAAAACACGCCGTCCACAGTGATATCCGTACCATAGCAGATCGCCTCGACGCCAGCGGCACGGGCCGCGTCAAATGCGCGGGCATAGGCAGGGTCCAGATGCGCGGCCAGCCGGAACTGCTTGCAATCGGTCCTCTGGACCAGAAACAGCATCACCGCGCGGTGCCCCAGCGCCACCATCTCGGTCAGTTCGGCCAAGTGTTTGGCCCCGCGGGCGGTCACGCAATCGGGGAACTCGGCCCAGTCGCCATCCCGCAGGGTCACGCTTTTGACCTCGACATAGGCGTCGGGCAGGCCATCGCCGGTCAGCAGGAAATCGACCCGACTGCCGTTGCCGTATTTCACCTCTGGCCGGATATTGGCGTATTGCGCCAGTTCGGGGACCAGCCCCGTCCGCAGCCCCTCGGCCACAACGCGGTTCGGGATCGAGGTGTCGATCCCCGCCATATGCCCGCCCTCTAATTCAACCAGCCGCCAGCCGTAGTTCAGCTTCTTCTTGGGGTCGTCGTTCGGCTCCAGCCAGCAACGCATACCGGCGTCCTTCAGACCCAGCATCGCGCCGGGGTTCGGGCAATGGGCGCGCACCTCCTGTCCCGTCTCCTCGAGGATCATGTCCGAGAGGAACCGGTTATAGCGCCGGATCAGGCGCGCAGGGATCAGGGGCGTTGTGAATTCCATAGCACCGGATGTACGGCCATCGGCCAAGTTTGGCAAATCCGTCCTGCGGCTATGGAAATGCCCCCTGTGCTGCCCTAGCATCTGCCCCGAAACACCCCAGACCGGAGCGCCCCCATGCCCAACCCCACCGCAGCCATGCTCGTGATCGGAGACGAAATTCTGTCGGGCCGCACGCGCGATTCCAACATGCATTATCTGGCGGGCGAACTGACCAAAATCGGGATCGACCTGAAAGAGGCCCGCGTGGTCAGCGATGACCGTGACGCCATTGTCGCGGCGGTTCAGGCGCTGTCGGCGGGTTATGACCATGTGTTTACCTCGGGCGGGATCGGGCCGACCCACGACGACATCACCGCAGACTGCATCGCCGCCGCCTTTGGCAAGCATATCGACGTGCGCGATGATGCGCGGGCGCTGCTGCAAGCCCATTACGACGCCCGCGGCCAAGAGCTGAACGCCGCCCGTCTGCGCATGGCCCGCATCCCCGATGATGCCACCCTGATCGACAATCCGGTCAGCACCGCGCCCGGCTTCACGCTGGAGAACGTGAACGTCATGGCGGGCGTACCCAGTGTGTTCCAAGCAATGGTGGCCAGCGTCCTGCCCCATCTGACCGGCGGCGCGCCCCTCTTGTCCCAAACTCTGTGCCTGATGCGCGGCGAAGGCGACATTGCCAGCCCCTTGGCGGCATTGGCGGCGGATTTCCCCGAGCTGTCCATCGGCTCCTACCCGTTCCAGCGGGACGGGGTGTACGGCACCAACATCGTGATGCGCGGCACCGATGGCGCGATGATCGACGCCGCGATGACCCGCCTTGCCGCCGAGGTCGCCGCCTGATGGACAACCGCTATTTCGACGTGGTGGACGCCACATGGCCGCCCTATGCGATCACCCACGCCGGTCCTTGGCTGATCCGCGAGGGGCGCGGCGGCGGAAAACGGGTCAGTGCGGCCTCGGCCACCGGCCCCGTTACCGAAACCGACATTCCGCAGGCGCTGGACGCGATGAGGGCCATCGGCCAAGGGCAGCTGTTCATGCTGCGCCCCGATGACACCGCGCTGGACCAGATGCTGGAAACCCAAGGCTACGAGGTCATCGACCCCGTCCACGTCTACTCCGGCGATCCGGCGGTGATCGGCGCGGGCGAGATCCCTCGCGTGACCACCTTTGAATCCGAGACCCCTCTGGCGATTATGCAGGAAATCTGGGCCGAGGGTGGCATCGGGCCTGATCGCTTGGCCGTGATGGCGCGGGCGCAGGGGCCGAAAACCTATTTGTTGGGGCGCACGAATGACCGCGCCGCAGGTGTGGCCTATGTCGCGATGCATGACGGCGTCGCCATGCTGCACGCGCTGGAGGTGCTGGAGAAATTCCACGGCAACGGTCTGGGCCGCCACCTGATGCGCGCCGCCGGACGCTGGGCCGCCGCACAGGGCGCGCGCGAACTGACGCTATTGGTCACACGCAGGAATGTGCCTGCCAATGCGCTCTACTCTTCCTTGGGGATGCAGGTTGTGGGAGACTACCACTACCGCATAAAGGACAGCGCATGACCACAGACCAGCCGACCGCCCTGAACCTGCCGCCCGTCGATCCTCTGCCGCCCGAAACGCAGAAATACTTCGACATTTGCATGGAAAAGCTGGGGATGGTGCCGAATGTCCTGCGGGCTTATGCGTTTGACATCAACAAGTTGAACGCGTTCACCGCGATGTACAACGACATGATGCTGGCTGACAGCGGCCTGACCAAGCTGGAGCGCGAGATGATCGCGGTGGCCGTGTCCTCGCAGAACAAATGCTTCTACTGTCTGGTGGCCCACGGGGCTGCTGTGCGCCAACTTTCGGGCGATCCGGCCTTGGGCGAGGCGCTGGTCATGAACTACCGCGTCGCCCCGATCACCGCGAAACAGCGGGCGATGCTGGACTTCGCCGTCCAGATGACCGTGGCCAGCAGCACCATTCAGGAAAGCGACCGTCAGGCCCTGCGCGATCATGGCTTCTCAGATCGGGACATCTGGGACATCGCCTCGGTCGCGTCGTTCTATAACATGACGAACCGCATGGCCTCGGCTGTGGATATGCGGCCCAACCCCGAATACCATTCTCTGGCGCGATGATCCGATCCTGTCTTTCCGGTGTGGCCGCCCTGCTGATCGCAGGGCCGGTGTTTGCCCTTGATCTGGCGGTGCCTGCGGGCGCCGCTCTGGTCTATTCCGAAGAGCCGTCTGCCGACAGCTACGAGATGCCCACGGGCCCCTATGCGAACGGCACCCTTCCCACCCGCACCGTCGAGGGGCAAGTGTCCGTGCAGGTCTGGCAGGTCCAGAACCCCGAGCTGACCAGCAGGTCTCTGCTCGATATGCTCAAGGCGCAGGTCGCCCTGCAAGGGTTCGACACCGTGTTTTCCTGCACCACGCTGGATTGCGGCGGGTTTGACTTCCGGTTCGGCACCCGCGTGGCCCCCGGCCCCGAGATGTACGTGAACCTGCGCGACTTCCGCTTTGTCTCGACCGAGAATGATCAGGGGGAGGCCCTGAGTCTCTTGGTCAGTCGCCGCGATAATCTGGGGTTCGTACAGCTGATTTTGGTAACGCCGGACGGCCAAGCCCCCGCAGTCACACAATCCAAGGCCCCTGCCCCCGCCGCCGTCAGCTATGCCACGCCTGTGCTGCAACAGCTGGTTGGCACCGGCCACGCAGTCCTGAGCGATGTGGTCTTTGAAACGGGGAAAACCAGCCTGTCGGGGTCAGAGCACGCCAGCCTAGAGGCTTTGGCAGGGTATCTTCAGCAGAACCCGTCCCGCAGGATCGTTCTGGTGGGCCATACGGACGCAACAGGCAGTCTGGACGGCAACATCACGGTCTCGCGCAGCCGCGCCCAATCGGTGCGCGATGCGCTGGTCCGTGGCCTTGGGGTGCCCGCTGCGCAGGTCGATGCTCAGGGCGCAGGCTATTTGTCCCCGATTGCCACCAACGACACCGAGGACGGACGCACCGCCAACCGGCGCGTCGAGGCTGTATTGCTACCCGAATAGGGTTACCAGGCGTCGGGGCCTTTTTCGGTGAACGCGTCGACGAGGAAGTCGATGAACGCGCGCACCTTGGGCTGCGGAAAGCGGCCCGGGGGGTACACAGCGTAGATGCCCTGCGTTTCCATCGGCAGATCGGGGATCACATCCACGACCAAGCCCTGCTTCATCGCGTCCGCGTACAGGAACGACGGCAGATACGCGATGCCAAGGCCCGAGATCGCCGCGTTCAGCAGCGACTGGCCGTCATTGACGCTGAGCCATCCAGCAGTGCGGATCTGGCGCTTTTCACCCGAGGGGGCGGTCACCTTCCACACGCTGCCGTTCGCTTGGTTCGAATAGTGCAGCAGCTTGTGCTCGTTCAGATCGTCCAGACGCTTGGGGCGGCCGTATTTCTCGATATAGGCAGGCGAGCAGATCATGCGGATCGTGGTGTCGGTCAGCTTGCGCGCCCGCAAAGAGCTGTCTTCCAGCTCGCCAATGCGGACGGCCAGATCGAACCCTTCGGAGATCAGCTCGACGTAGCGGTTGTTCAGCACCATGTTGACGCTGATGTCCGGATAGGTCGCCAAGAAGTCCCCGATGACGGGGCTCAGGTGGTTCACGCCAAAGTCGGTCGCCACCGAAATTCGCAATTGGCCGGACGGCGCAGCCTGCATCGAAGTGACCAGAGCATCGGCCTCTCCGGCGTCAGTTAGCACGCGGCGGGCGCGGTCATAATACGCCAAACCGATCTCGGTCGGGCTCACGCGTCTAGTTGTACGGTTCAACAATCTAGCGCCCAGTCGGGCCTCCAGAGAAGACACGTGTTTCGAGACCGCCGACTTGGAAATCCCCATTTTCTTTGCCGCATCCGTAAAGCCGCCTTGATCGACAACTGTTGCGAAAGCTTCCATTTCAGTGAGCCGATCCATGCAGATCCCCCGGTGCATTCTGTCCTGCCCTTTACCTGCCGCGCAAATGGGGCAGCACTGTGTCCAAGGGCGGACAATTGCGGGGAATGATAGGGATCGTTCGCCAAAGGGAAACAACAATTCTGTATGATTACCCCCTCCTAACGGCCCTATCTTTTGCATTAATCAAACACGTCTAAATTGCAGCCGCGACTCGGGTTCCCTGATTGATTGCGCGCTTCGCGTCGAGTTCGGCAGCCACATCGGCCCCGCCAATCACGTGAACCGTAATGCCTTCTAAACTAATGCTTTCAGCGAGGTCCCGGTTGGGCACCTGACCCGCACACAGGACCACGGTGTCCACTTCGATCAGTTTCGGGTTCTCTCTGGCCTCGCCAAACGACACGTGCAGGCCCTCGGCATCAATACGTTCATAGTTGATACCACCAACCATTTTGACCTGTTTCGCCATCAGCGCCATCCGGTGGATCCAGCCGGTGGTTTTGCCCAGCCTCTTGCCGGGCTTCTCGGCCTTGCGCTGTAGCAGGGTAACCTCGCGCACAGGTGGGGTCGGCTGGGCTCCGGCCGCGGCCAAGCCGCCACGGGTTTCTTCGGGATCGCCCACGCCCCATTCGGCCCGCCATTCCTGCGGATACTCGGTGGGGCTGTCGTCCATCACCAGATACTCGGCCACGTCAAAGCCGATGCCGCCCGCGCCAATCACCGCCACACGCGCGCCCACGGCGGCCTTGCCCGCCAGAACCTCGATATAGGACAGCACGTTCGGCCCGTCCTGACCGGGGATCTGCGGATCGCGGGGGGTGACGCCGGTGGCGATAATCACCTCATCAAAGCCCTTCAGGTCATCCGGCCCCACGCGATGCCCCAGCCGCAGGTCGATGCCCGATTGCGCGACGCTGGTCTCGAACCAATCCACGAGGCCGTGGAACTCTTCTTTGCCGGGGATCTGCCGGGCCATGTTCAGCTGTCCGCCCACGCGATCCGCTGCATCGAACAGGGTCACGCGGTGGCCGCGTTGATCCGCCGTCAGCGCCGCAGCAAGGCCCGCAGGCCCCGCTCCCACGACCGCCACAGTCTTGGGAGTGTCCGTCCGGGTGATCACCAGCTCGGTCTCATAGCAGGCGCGCGGGTTCACCAGACAGCTGCTGATCTTGCCGCTAAAGGTGTGGTCCAGGCAGGCCTGATTGCAGGCAATACAGGGGGCAATCTGCGCGGCCTTGCCTGCCGCAGCTTTGGACACGAAATGGCTGTCCGCCAGAAATGGACGCGCCATGCTGACCATATCGGCGCAGCCATCGGCCAGAACGGTCTCGGCGACCTCGGGGGTGTTGATGCGGTTGCTGGTGATGACGGGGATACCAACCTTGCCCATCAGCTTTTTGGTGACCCAGACAAAGCCCGCGCGGGGCACACTGGTGGCGATGGTGGGGATGCGGGCCTCGTGCCAGCCGATGCCGGTGTTCAGAATGGTGGCGCCCGCAGCCTCGATCGCTTTGGCCAGCTGCACGACCTCTTCGTGGGTGGAGCCGTCGGGGATCAGGTCGATCATCGACAGGCGGAAGATCACGATGAATTCGGGGCCCACGGCGGCGCGCACGCGCTTCATCACCTCGATGGCAAAGCGCATCCGGTTCTCGTAGCTGCCGCCCCAGCGGTCGGTCCGCTTGTTGGTATGGGTCACTAGGAACTGGTTGATCAGGTACCCTTCGGAGCCCATGACTTCGACCCCGTCATATCCGGCCTGCTGTGCACGGGCGGCGGCGGTCGCGATGTCGCTGATCTGCTTTTCGATCCCGTCTTCGTCCAGTTCGTTCGGAGCAAACGGCGAAATGGGCGAGCGGATCGGCGAAGGGGCCACGCAGTCTTTGCCATAGGCATAGCGGCCCGCATGCAGGATCTGCATCGCGATCTTGCCACCAGCGGCGTGGACGCGATCGGTGACGATACGGTGGTTCTGAATATCCTGATCGGTGAACAGACCCGCCGCACCGGGGAACACGCCGCCCTCTCGGTTCGGGGCCATGCCGCCGGTCACGATCAAGCCGACGCCGCCCTTGGCGCGCTCCTCATAAAAGGTCGCCACGCGGTTCCAGTCGCGGGTTTCCTCGAGCCCCGTATGCATAGAGCCCATCAGAACGCGGTTTTTCAGCGTCGTGAACCCCAGATCGAGCGGTGCCAGCAGGTGCGGATAATCTGTCATCGGTGCCTCCCTAGTGAGGGGATGACAGCGCATAAACGCGGCAGAGTCACCAGCAACGCCGCGTCACGGGGTGGGCGGCTTACCCGCGGTCAGCGCCCGTTTCAACGCAGTGGCGGCGGAAGGCACGCTTCAAAAGGTCCAGCTCGGCCCGCAGCAGATCCATCTCGATGCGGATGTCCTGTGCCAGCGCCTGCCCCGCGATCAGGGAAAAGCTGTTCACCTCCTCGTGGGTCGAGGCATCGATGATCAGATAGGTCTGCACCCCGTCCGAGATCGTCTCGAGCGGGATCGGCACACGCAGCACCCAGCCCCCTTCCATGTCGCCGACGGTCACACCGCTGATCGCCTGCCCCTGATGGGTCACGGCCACCGCAGGGGTTTCGCCGTTGCGGCCACCGCCACGGGTGATGACGCCTTCCCAGACACCTTCGATGATGCGGGTCTTGGTGATGTTCAAATCGCTCATCCAAAGGTCCTTTCGTTAAATGTCTGCGCGGGGCAAGCGGCAGAAGGTCAGGTCGCGGATCGTGACCTCGTTCATCTGGGCCCCTTCGAAAATCAGGTCGACCCACGCGGACTCGAGCCGGTTTTCTGCGATCTGGGTATATCCAAGGTCGAACTCGACCATCATCTCGCCGCCATGTTGCAGGGGCACCTCGCGGACGATCTGCTCGGTGTTGGGGCCGTGCTTGATGTTCAGGCGGGCAAAGATTTCCAGCGGCTTCTCGATCTCGATCTGGGTGTCCATACGGATCAGGTGCTTGCGGCGCAGGCCGCGCAAGGCCTCGGGCGGCAGATCAACAGCGATGGACAGGAAGCTGCCGTCAAAGCGGAACACGTCCATGCGCACACCAAAGGGGGCCAAGTCGGCCTCTCGGGTATTGCGGAGCTGGCGCAGGGTCAGCTCGGACACCGAGCAGTCGTGGAACACCGTCGAGCCGGGCGCGAATTCGGTCTTGCTGGGAACCGAGGCCATGCCCTTGTGCGCGACGGGTTCACGCCACAAGGGCGGACGCCAGCCCCAATCGGAATCCCGCGGCTGGCGAAAGGTATCGGACCCGATCGCAGGCAGCGCCAGACGGTTATCGGCCACCGCAATGACCCGATCCAGATGGTGACGCAGCAGTTTGGCGCGGTTGTTCTGCACGCGCAGGCGGCTCAGATCGGTGATGTCAGCACGCTCTGCCAGTGCGGCCCAACGCTTGACCAACCGTCGAAACAAGAAGGCGTTTACCAGCCGTCTGAACTTGCTCATGCGCTGCGGTCCCTTTGCCCGTGTTTTCTGCACCTTATCAGGAAAACTGTCAGGTAAACCTAGTCATGAAAAGCGCCGCAGCGAACTTTTTTGTTCGAATGCGTAAACAATGCGATTTTGACAGCAGTCAGACCTGCGGACCGGGGACGTAAAGGTTGTTGGCAAGGGTTTTCAGGATGATACTGCCGTTGGCCTGCGCCTCGCTCGCGCCCTTGGGGGCATAGAGCGCCATAGACACCAGACGCCCCGACACCACGCGGATCGCCCGCCAGTAGCGTTCATCCCCACCGGGCAGGGTTTCCTGCCCACCGTTCGCGATGTGCAGCAGGGACACCATATCGGTCTCTTCGCTGGCCAGAACCGCGGGATTTCCAAGGGCATTCGCAAATGCCGCCGAGGAAACTTGCTCCACGCTGACCTTGGGGCCGACCGAGACGGTGATGATTGCAGGCGTTGCCGCCACCCCCAGCAGGGACCGGCAGCTGGAAATCAGCGCAAAGCCACCCTGCACGCCTTGGTCCTTGGAGTTTCCGGTATCAATACAATACCCCGCAGGTGCAGCAAGAACGACCTCGCCGCCCGCCAGCGTAATTGTCCGAGGCTTATCATTCACCAAAGGCAGACGGTCGCAGCTGGCGGCGATGATCACGCCGACCAAAATCAACAGGGCCCGAACCGTCCGTCTCACTGTGGCTAATACTTTCAAGCAGGGGTGCAGGATCCGAAACCTGCACGCACGAATCACTGTGTAATTCTTAACGGGATTACCCTTTGTAAAAAAGGGCCATCAGGGGCCTTTCACCTTATTTTAAGGTGGTATCTGCCATATCTGCCCTGCAGTTTTTGCATGACTTGTCCAGTGACCTGACGATAGCGGGGGAGCTCATTGGAAATAGCGGAAATCCTGCCGTCGGGCATTGCCAGTTCAAGCCGCCCTGCTAGAGATAGAATCATGAAATTTCCCTCTGCATATGCAGCACACGACAGTTTAGCCGCCCCCGCCAAGACCCATCCCGAGGGGTGGCGCTTTGCCTTGGGCATGGTTGTGATGCTGGTCGCCGGGTACGGCATCATGTCGACCTACTGGGCCTTTGTGCAGACCATCGCCGGTGGGCAGGCCCCCGCCCTGCTGCAAGATGCCGAGGAAGGGGCCAGCCCTATCGGAATGATCCTGTTGCTGATCGGCTTTGGCTCGATGGCGGCGGGGCTGGCATTGTCCACGCAGCATGTCCACAAGCGCGCCTTTGCCAGCCTGTTCGGGCCTCTCGATCTGGCGTGGGCCCAGTTCAAACAAGTGGCTCTGCCGGTCGCCGGAATTTCCCTGCTGATCGCCATTCTGCCGCCGTGGGGCGGCACCCACGAATTGCAGCCCCATCTGACCTTGGGCACGTGGCTGACCCTGCTGCCGCTGTCCTTGCTGGCGGTGGGTATTCAGGTCGCCACCGAAGAGGTCGTGTTCCGCGGCTACCTTCAGCAGCACCTGTCGGTGATCAACCGTGATCCGCGCGTCTGGATCGGCCTGCCTGCCCTGCTGTTTGCCTTGGGGCACTATTCGCCCGCCACCGCTGGACCGAATGCGGTGCCGCTGGCGCTGTGGGCGGGGGCGTTCGCGCTTGCCATGGCGGACCTGACGGCGCGCTCGGGCACCTTGGGGCCCGCGATTGCCGTCCACTTTGTCAACAATGTCTTCGCGATGGTCATCATCTCTTACCAAGGGGATCTTTCAGGTCTGGCCCTGTACACTCTGCCCATGTCGATGGACGACGCAGAGCCTGTGCGCGCTGCCCTGCTCGTTGACATCATGATGCTGCTGGTCACTTGGTTGGCGGCCCGCTTGGCACTGCGCCGATGAAGTCCTACGCCCCCCACGACCGCTATATCGCCCCTGCCCTGCCCAGCGCAGATTTCCCGCGACTGGTCATCGGCTATGCCATTATCGAAGCCGCCTACTATGTCAGCCAGCACGCCTTTTCCCTGCTGCTGCTCCTGATCGGCGAGACGACGGGTTTCAGCGATCTGGAGCCCAGCTATGAATATGGCGACACTGCGCTGGGGTTGCTGCTGCAGCTGTTCTCCTTTGTCTTTCTGGCGTTGGCGGTGATCGGGGTCACTTGGGCCCATCACAGCCGCAGCGGTTGGACACTGCTGGGGCGGCTCGACAGGTTCATCCCCACGCTGATTGCCACAGTCGGGGCCTGTGCTGCGGTTTTTGCCGCGCTCGAGGTCCTGCCCCCCTTCTACAGCTTCGAGGGCGGAGAGCTGCAATTCGGCCGCATCGCCCTGCTGCCCCTGTCGATGCTGGCCATTCTGGTCCAGACCGGGACCGAGGAATTGCTCTATCGCGGCTACCTGCAACAGCAGTTCGCGGCCCGTTTCAGCAGCCCTGTGATCTGGATGGTGGCGCCGAACCTGATGTTCGGGCTGGCGCACTGGGACCTTGGCGGGGACTTCGTGACCTCGGCCCAGTATATGATGTGGACCTTCCTTTTCGGGCTGGCCTGCACCGATCTGACCGCGCGAACCGGCTCTTTGGCTGCCGCGATGGGCTTTCATTTCGCGAACAACGCCTATGTTTTCCTATTCTGGGCCGAGGAAACGACCCCCGACTCAGGGCTTGCCGTGCTGCTGTTCCCCTATTGGGAGGGCACCGGCGATGCCGCCCCCGTACCCCTGTTTGACCTGATTTTCTTTAATGATCTGGCGTTACCGGTGGTTCTGTGGCTTGCAGTCCGGCTTGCTATTCGCCGCTGATTGCATTCTCCGGCTATGGCGCTTATCTGTGCGCCAACGCGCCGCAGTAGGCCTCAGGGGAAACGCATGAACTGGATCACCAACTACGTCCGTCCGACCATCAACTCGTTCTTCTCGCGTCGTGACACGCCCGAGAACCTGTGGACCAAGTGTGAGTCCTGCGGAACCATGCTGTTCCACCGCGAGCTGAAGGACAACCAGAACGTCTGCACCAACTGCGGCCACCACATGGCGATCACCCCCCGTGAACGCTTTGCGCACCTGTTCGACGGCGGCATCTTTGTCGAGGTGGACGTACCCGAGCCCCTCGCTGACCCCCTGCAGTTCCGCGACCAGAAGAAATACCCCGACCGCATGAAAGCGGCCCAGAAAAAGACCGGCGAGAAAGAAGCCATGCTGGTCGCCGAAGGTGAAATCGGCCGGACCCCCATCGTGGCGGCGGCGCAGGACTTTACCTTTATGGGCGGCTCGATGGGCATGTACGTGGGCAACGCGATCATCGCCGGTGCCGAGCGTGCGGTTGCCACCGGCAAACCCTTTGTTCTGTTCTCGGCCGCTGGCGGCGCCCGTATGCAAGAGGGCATCCTGTCCCTGATGCAGATGCCCCGCACCACCGTCGCCGTGCAGATGCTCAAAGAAGCGAACCTGCCCTACATCGTCGTGCTGACCCACCCCACCACGGGCGGCGTCACTGCGTCCTATGCGATGCTTGGCGATATCCAGATTGCTGAACCGAACGCCCTGATCTGCTTTGCCGGTCCCCGTGTGATCGAACAGACCATCCGCGAAAAGCTGCCCGAGGGCTTCCAGCGCGCAGAATACCTGCTGGACCACGGTATGCTGGACCGCGTGACCCCGCGCACCAAACTGCGTGAAGAGCTGATCACCATCATCCGCATGCTGATGGGCCAGCCCCCTGCGATCGTCGGCGACCTGCCCGCCCCCGCGGCCGCTCCGGCCGAAGAAGCGCCCGCAGCTGACAGCAAATGACCGGCGTATCCTCTGACGTCATCCTCGAACGGATGATGGCCCTGCACCCCAAGGTCATCGACCTGACCTTGGATCGCGTCTGGCGCCTGCTCGAGGCTCTGGGGAACCCGCAAAACGACATGCCGCCCGTGATCCACATCGCGGGCACCAACGGCAAGGGCAGCACCCAAGCGATGATCCGCGCGGGGCTCGAGGCGATGGGTAAAAAGGTCCACGCCTATACCTCGCCGCATCTGGCCCGCTTTCACGAGCGTATCCGTCTGGCCGGAGAGTTGATCAGTGAACCCGCGCTGACCGCCCTCTTGGACGAATGCTATGAACGCAACGAAGGCGGCAACATCACCTATTTCGAGATCACGACCTGCGCGGCCCTGCTGGCCTTTGCGCGGACGCCTGCGGATTACACCTTGCTCGAGGTTGGCCTTGGCGGGCGACTGGATGCGACCAACGTGATCGACCAGCCTGCCCTGACCATCATTACCCCCGTGGACATCGACCATCAGCAATTCCTTGGGGAAACGCTGGCCGAGATCGCGGGCGAGAAGGCCGGTATCATCAAGCGCGGCGTCCCCGTGATTGTGGGCCCGCAAAAGGACGAAGGTCTGGACGTGATCGAAGCCCGCGCCGAGCGTCTTGGCGCGCCCGTTCTGGCCTATGGCCAACACTGGCATGTCAGCACCGAGAACGGCCGCCTGATCTATCAGGACGAGCGGGGCCTGCTGGACCTGCCGCTGCCCAACCTGCCCGGCCCGCACCAGATCACCAACGCAGGTGCAGCCCTTGCCGCCCTGCGCCATCTGGGTGCAGACGAAGCCGCCTGCGAAGCCGCCGTCACGCAGGCCTTCTGGCCCGCGCGGATGCAGCGCCTGAAAACCGGCCCCTTGGTCCAGATCGCGGGCGAGGCAGAGCTGTGGCTTGATGGCGGGCACAACCCTGCCGCCGGTGACGCCATTGCCGCGACGCTGGCCCAGATGCCCAAGCGCGAGACCCACCTGATCTGCGGGATGCTGAACACCAAGGACATCGCAGGCTATCTGCGCCCCATGGCGGCCTATGCGGACAGCCTGTCGGCGGTGTCCATCCCCGGCGAGGCCAATACCCTGCCCGCCGAAACCACCGCAGAGGTCGCCGCCAAAGTCGGCCTGACCGCCCACATCGCCGAAGACGTCGAGCACGCCCTGCGCCACATCATCGACACCCACGGCAACGTGCGCGTTCTGATCTGCGGCTCGCTCTATCTGGCGGGACAGGTTCTAAAGCAAAACGGCTGAGACCTGTATGGTCCCAGCCGCCTTGGCTGCCTGTTGTGAGTGGTAGGCTAATTCAGGATTTCGCACCCGAGAAACGGCGCTCGACGCGGCCGCTGGCGCGCATAATGGTGGCCATCACGTCCGCTTCGGAGGCGGGCATCATCACCACATTGCTGGTCGGCACACGGCGGCGCGCCACGTTGCAGGCGCCGCTGCCGGGGCGGACCATGACAACGACGGGGCTGTTGCCTTGCTCGACGATGTTCAGCAGGGTTTCGGCGTTATGCTCGTCTGCGGCGCTATCCTCGAGGCATAGAACCACGCTGTGAAAGGTCATGCCGCTGTTGCGCAGGATCGAGATCGCCAGCATCGGATCATCCGAACCTGCAACCTCCAGACCCTCTTCGCTAAGCAGCTGGGTCATCGCACCCAACGCTTCGGTGGAATCGGTGACCAGCAGAACCGGCAGCACCGCGCGGTTCGCCGCGACCGGCGCCGCAGCCCAGGCACGGGCGGGTTCGTTGGCAACCAGATGGTTCGGACGACCATAACGTTCAAACTGCAGACCGCCGTCGGCGCCGCAGACAAAGGTCAGTCCCTTGGGCTCTTTACTGGGTAAATAGCCACACGTGCGCGAATGGCGCGAACGGTTGTGGATGTTGTCTTGATGATCACTCATTTCACAATGGCCCGTGTTGGAGGGTGGTCTTGGTATGGAAAAAGTTACCTCATAAGGCGTATATCCGACAGTTACCCTTCGGGATCGAAATACATACTTTCTGATATAAAACCCCATCAAGGGGCCATATTTGCGACCCTTTGCCCGTTGACGGAGGGGCATTTCAGTCGGTACACATGTAAATAATAATAACAGAATGTGTGGCGAGCAGCCCCATTATACAGCGGTAATCTCGGATCGGAGGGCTCTCTGTTGGCGATGCCTTCGGGAAAGAGCGTAGGCGTGGCTATCTGTTTGGCTACGTTCGCGCCCCATGTGGCAGCACAGGACACCGGCGGGCAGAATCTTGCCCGTCTGGACTGGAAGGGAGTCTCTGTCGGGATCACCCAGACCCTGCCGGAGAGCGACCTATCCCGTTGTGACACCGATTGCCTGCCCCCGCTGACGCCGCACCGCGGAATCATCCCCGTGGCCGAAGCCGAAGTGATCGGGTTCCTGCGCAACCAGGTGACCGAGGGCACCGGCCTGTTGATCGACGTGCGGTCCGCGCAGGCCTATGCGGCGGGCTCTATCCCCGGTGCGCTGAACATTCCGCTGGAACTGCTGAGAGACACCAATCCCTATCGCGCGGACATCCTGAAGGCGTTCGGTGCGATGGACGCGCCCTCGAACACGCTGGACTTTGCGACCGCCCGCAGTGTGCTGGTGTTCGGGGATGGTCCGCTGGACCCTGACGCCGCCAGTGCCGCCAGCCAGTTAGTGCAGGCCGGATACCCTGCGCGGCAGGTTCTGTACTATCGCGGTGGGCTGCAAAGCTGGCAACTGATGGGCCTGAACATCGCAGAGCCCAAGGGAGCGCCGTCATGATCCGCGTTGCCCTGTTCACCCTGCTGACCATCATCGCCAATCTGGCGATCTACCTGTTCAACCCGTGGCAAGAGAGCGAGGCCATCGCCTCGATCCCCGAGATGGCCGTGATGGAAGCGCCCGAGGCCCCCAAGGGCCGTCTGGTGCGCCTGTCCGATGTGCGCGCTGCCGTGGCGCAGACCGTCCAGAAACAGCCCGTGGCCGCGCCGGAACCCGCCGCGCCGACCGAGGCAGTCGTTGACCCGCTACAGGACAGCACCCGCGCGGTGATCGCAGAGATTGCGGCAGCCACCGGCCTGCCCTCGCCCCAGTCGCCCAAGGCCGGGGGCAGCGTTTACGTTGTCCAGCCCGGCGACAGCCTGACAACCATTGCCCAGACCCACTATGGCGACCCGATGGAGTTCCGCCGCATTTTCGAGGCGAACCGCGCGGTGATCGGCTCCGCGCCTGTGGTTGCCCCGGGGATGCGGCTGGTCCTGCCCTGATTACTCGCGGTCGTCGCCCCAGCCTTCGGACTGCATCTCGCGCAGGCGGCTGGCGGTGCGGTTGAATTCGAACGCACCGTCCCCTTCGATATACAGCATCTCGGGCTTGTCGGCGGCACTGGCGATCAGACGCACCTTGGCTTCGTAGAGGGCATCCACCAGCGTCACGAACCGCTTCGCCTCGTTAAAGTTCGAGCGCCCCAGACAGGGGATATTTTCAATCACCAGCACGCGCAGGGCATGGGCAATCGCCAAATAATCCCCCGGCCCCAGGGCCGCGCCGCACAGTTGGTGAAAGCCAACACGCCCCACCCCGTTATGATGCCGCGGGATCTCGACCTTGCGGCCCTTGACCGTCAGGACCAAGGGATGCTCCTGCCCGCCGGTCAGATCCTGCCAGATGCTATTGATCTCGGCGCGGGCATCGTCGTTGGCGGGGTAGAAATAGACAGGGCTGCCCGCCAGACGGTTCTGGCGGTAATCGCGGGGACTGACCATTTCCCAGACGACCAGCTTTTCCTTGATCAGCGCGATGAAGGGCAGGAACAGCTGCCGGTTCAGACCGTTCTTGTAGAGGTCATCGGGGATGCGGTTCGACGTGGTCACGACCACCACGCCCGCATCGAACAACATCTGGAACAGACGCCCCACGATCATCGCATCCGTGATGTCGGTGATCTGCATCTCGTCAAAGGCCAGCACCTTGACCGAGGCAATGATCTCTTGGCCGACGGGCTTCAGCGCGTCCTCGACACCGTCCTTGCGGGCCTTGTGCATGGCCTCGTGGATTTCCTGCATAAAGGCATGGAAGTGCACACGCCGGACGGGAACCGTCAGGTGCTGCACGAACAAGTCCATAATCATAGACTTGCCGCGACCCACCCCTCCCCAAAGGTATAGTCCCTTGGGCGGCGGCGGCGCCTTGCGGAAGAGACCGCGCTTGACCGGAACCGCCAGCTCTGCGGCGATGCGGTCGAACTCGGGCAACACGGCTTCCTGTGCGGGGTCGCTGTGGATTTTACCTTCTGCGACTCGTGCCGCATATATTTGCTGGATGCTCTGGGTCATGTCGCCTGATTAGCTTGGCGCACCCCTCTCGCCAAGCCCAGAGCCGTCACCCAAAGCTCACATTCAGCATTTTGATTATACCTAATGCTATTTAGTTTTTGCGTTCTTAGCCGTTCCAGCGTAAACAAATGTAGATTTATTCAGTGCTCCAGTTATCATTTAGAATGACACAATAAACGTACGTGCGGATAGCGAGCGGATAAAATGATTGCTGAGCAAACCTCCGAGAAGACTAGGGTCCTGATAGCCGATGACCATTCGATGGTTCTCGAAGTTCTGAGTCTTTTTCTCGCCTCCCAGCCGGATCTGACTGTAGTTTCGGCGAACAACCTTGATGAAGCTCTGGTCAAACTAGAGAAGGAAGGCCCCGTTGATGTGGTCCTTCTGGACTACAACATGCCCGGCATGAACGGCCTCGAGGGCCTGAAAAAGATGATCGAACGCACGGGCGGCAAGCCTGTCGGCATCATCACCGGCACCCCGACCCGTAAACTTCTGGATGAAACGCTGGAAGTCGGTGGCGCGGGTCTGATCCCCAAAACCATGCAGGCGCGCAGCCTTGCGAACGCGATCCGCTTTATCGCGTCGGGCGAGGTATACACCCCGCTCAGCCTCATGCACGAAGAGGCCGCCCCCGCATCGAACCCCGACAGCCCCCTGAGCGATCGCGAGATGACCGTTCTGAACTATCTGGGTGAGGGCAAGCAGAACAAAGAGATCGCCTACGAGCTTGATCTGTCCGAAGCGACGATCAAAATGCACGTTCGTTCGATCTGCACCAAGCTGTCCGCAAACAACCGCACCCATGCGGTGTTTATCGCGCGGAACACTGGCCTGCTGTAAGGTTCAGGTGGGGCGCCCGAGTGTGGCGCCCTACTAGTTGACTTCGCCGATCAAGCTCCGCAGCCGCATGATGGCTGCTTTTTTGATCTGGGAGACCCGTCCCGTCGTGACTCCCAAGATGGCTGCCACTTCGTAGACGTTCAGTTCCTCGACATAGTACAGATGCAGCAGCAGGGCTTCGCGCTCTGGCAGCTTTTCCAGTGCTTTACGAAGCAGTTGCTTCAGCTGGGACTGATGGGTCAGGTCCTCCGAGTTCTGCTGGCGGTCCTCGAACAGCATCGACTGGTCCGAATAGACCTCGTCCAGCGACTGCACGCGGTTGGCCTGGAAACGGGCCTGCCAGTCCTCGTACTCTTCGATCGGGATTTCCAGCTTCTTGGCGATTTCCTCGGCTTCGGGGCTGCGGCCCAGTTCCGACTCCAGCGCGGCGATGGCTTTCTTCACCTCTTGCTGCATCGCGATGGTCTTGCGACACAGGTTCGAGTTCCGCCGCAAGAGGTCCACGATGGACCCCCGAATGCGGATCGCCGCATAGGCAGAGAAGCTGACCCCCTCGCGGACGCTATAGCGCTGCGAGGCATCGACAAGGCCAAGGTATCCGGCCTGCATCAGGTCATCGAGTTCGACAAATCTTCCGACACGTCCCAGAAAATGCCAGGCCAATCGCTTGACCAGATGCATGTGGTCTTCGACCAGTTTTTCGGGACGCGGCGCCGCCTGCTCGGCATAGGATTTCGGCGCGATCATTCCACACCTCCAGTACTTTGGGGCTTTTGTGCGTATAGGCTACGGATGCCCGCAGGCAGCTCTTGGGTCAGCGCTGCGGATAATCCTTCGCGGTCGGCAGCGGTCAGGCCCCCGATCACAGACTTTGACGCGCTGAGCCATGTCAGCGGCAGACCGGCGTCAATCAGGCCCGACAGATCGTCAGGGTCCAGAAGGTCTCCGGGGTTGGTGGTCAGCGTGACCACGGGGTCCAGCGCGCGCCATTGGCTGGCACTGGTCAGCACAGTCCGGCGCCGCATCCCCAAAGGCAGCGTCAGAACAGTGCGGGTGTCATCCTGAAGCGCCATCGCGTCGATCACTGCGTCCAGCAGGGCAAGGCGCCCTGACACGACAACGATGTGCAGCAGATCGCCCGAAGGCGGCGTCATCAGAATTTCGGGATTTGCGTAGTCCATCGGGCAGCCCAACAGGCGCGCCTTGGACATCAGATAGGCTCCGTCCGCATGGGAGGCGCCGACATAGCTGACGCGCACCTCCTGGCCGGCCTGAGCCTGCTGCGCCGCGATCTGCAGCGCCTGGAGCGACTTGCCCGCCCCTACGCGGCCAACCAGCACGATGCGATGGGCCCGCAGGACATTGGCGGCAGGGGCGATCTGGATACGGCGGATCAGGGCGGCGATCCCCTCGGGGGTCTCGGGGACGGATGCTTCGAGCTCTGCCTCGGTGGGGTTCATCCGCGACTTGAACAGCCGCGAGAAGCCGGGTTTCTGCGCGTCCACTTTGGGCGCGTGGGTGGCGACGACCTTGGGGGCCTCGACCTGCGGCAGAGGTACGATATCGGCGCTGCGGGGTTCGGGCGACACCTCGGGGGCGACGACCGGCTTGGGCGCGGGTTTGGGGTCCTTGGGCGGGATCGGGTCAGTGGTCGCAGTGATCTCGACCATGCCGTTCCGTTTCACGGTGGACAGGATCAGGGCATCGGGCCCCAGACGGGCGATGACTTCGTCCATCGCCTGTGCGCTATCTTCTGCTCGTACGACTGTGGTCGGCATCAGAGGGTCTCGTCACTTCAGTTCTGGGGGGCCTGACCGATTTGGCGAGTGCCGCCTACGGTAGCCACGATTTCAATCTTGCGGTTGTCTGGCAGTTCGTTCACCGCCAGCACGATGGCATCGCTGCCGTGTCCACGCAGGAAGGCCGCGAAAGGCCGACGGAGCGCGTTCGAGACGATCACCACGGGCTGCCGCCCCTGAGAGAGCATCTCTTCGTTGGCCTGGTTCAGCGACTGCAGCATCTGCTGGGTCAGCCCCTGATCCACGATCAGCCCCGCCCCTTTCTGGTAGCTGCGGGTCAGCAGCTCTTCGAAGTCGGGCGACAGCGTGATCAGCGGCAGGTTCTGGTTCAGCGGCGCGATCTGTTGCAGCAAGAGCGGCGTCAGAGCAGGACGCAGAGCCTCGGCCATGTCCTGGGGGTCTTGCAAACGGCTTGCCACGTCGGCCAAACCTTCCAAGATTCTGCGCAAATCGCTGACAGGAATGCGTTCGGACAGCAGGTGACGCATCACCGAGGTCAGGGTGTGCAGCTGAACGGGCTTGGGTACGACAGACTCGACCAGAGTGGGGCTGATCTCGGCCAGACGGTCCAGCAGGCCCTGTACGTCGTCGGGACCGATCAGGTTGGCCGCGTGGGTGTACAGCATCTGGCTGAGATGCGTCGCAATGACCGAGTCCGGCTCGACCACCACGTGATCATCGGCCTCGGCTTCGGCCTGCTGGTAGGGCATGATCCATGTCGCATCCATGCCGAATGACGGATCTTTGACATCTATGCCCTTCAGCTTTTTGGTGGACATGCCGCCCTGCAGGGCCAGCTTGCGATCGGGATAGACGGTGTCCTCGGCCACGATGGCCTGACCGATGCGGATCCGGTAGGTGTTCGAGGGCAGGTTCAGATCGTCGCGGATCCGCACGCCGGGCACCACAAAGCCCATGGATTTGGACACCTCGCGGCGGATGCCGGTGATCCGAGCCAGCAGTTCCCCACCCGAGCTGTCGTCGATCATACCGATCAGGCCAAAGCCGATCTGGATCGAAATCGGAGCATAATCGGTGACGTCCTCGGCGGTGATGGTGCCGGGGCTCGGCTTGTCCTTGTCCGCGCCTTTCAGCGCCGGAGCGTTCGCGCCGCCCTTGGCCGGATCGCCTGCGTCCGCCTCGTTGTCGCGTGAATACCAGTAGGCTGCACCGGCCGCACCGGCGGCAATCAGGAACAGCAGGTTGGGCATACCGGGGACCATCCCCAGCAGGGCCATTACACCCGATACGGGTAGCCATGCGCGGCTGATGTGGATCTGCTTGGTGATGTGCTGCGCCAGATCGGCCTCGCCCGAGACGCGGGTCACGATGATCGCGGTCGCGATGGAAAGCAGCAGCGACGGGATCTGGGCCACCAGACCGTCACCAATCGACAGCAGCACATAAGTCTGCGCCGCAGTCCCCGCCGACAAACCATATTGAGTGGTACCGATCACGATACCCCCCAAGATGTTGGCAGCAAGGATCATGATGCCAGCGACAGCGTCCCCTTTGACGAACTTGGACGCACCGTCCATAGCCCCGTAGAAATCGGCCTCTTCGGCGACTTCGGCGCGGCGCTTTCGGGCCTCGTCGGGGTTCAGGATGCCTGCGTTCAGGTCGGCATCGATCGCCATCTGCTTGCCGGGCATCGCGTCCAGAGTGAAGCGCGCCGAAACCTCGGACACGCGGCCCGCACCTTTGGTAATCACCACAAGGTTGATGATCATCAGGATGACGAACACCACGATACCGACCGCAAAGTTGCCCCCGATCACAAAGTTGCCGAAGGCCTCGATCACCTTGCCCGCAGCGCCCGCGCCCGTGTGACCGTCCGTCAGAACGATCCGGGTCGAGGCCACGTTCAGCGACAGGCGCAGAGTGGTCGCGATCAGCAGAAGGCTGGGAAAGCTGCTGAAGTCGAGCGGCTTGTAGGTGTGCATGGACACCATCAGGATCAGCAGCGACAGCAGGATGTTAAAGACAAAGAAGACGTCCAGCAGGAACACCGGCAGCGGCAGAACCATCATGGCGATCATCGCCAGAATGCCGAAGGGCATCACTAGTCCGCCCATCTTTTCTGTCGTTGAAGGGTTTGAAATGTCGGCCATGCGGCGGTCTCTTTGCGGCTGTCGGTTCTTTGACACGCGGGGTGTCCTCGGCAACCAAGGTGCAAAAGCCGTGCCAGAGCATCTTTTTTGCTAAAACAATCCGCGTTCGTGCCGTGGGGGACAGATGGCACAGGGTTTGCAGACCCGTTCGCATCCCATGGCCCGCAACAGGAGAGCCTGATGCCCACGACCACCACCCTCTTGCGCCTTGCTTGCGTCACCAGCCTCGGGCTGGGGCTGGCAGGCTGCACCCAGCCGCACCGCGCGGTTCAGGACCTGCCCTCGGACCCTGCGATGCAGACCCGCGAACTGGCCGAACTGAAGGACGCGCTGGACCAGACCACCCCCGCCTTTATGGCCCGCGCCAAAAAGGCCGAAGAGATCGTGCCCCTGACCGGCATGGGCTTTTCTCAGGTGTCCGGCCAGCCCGGCAAAACCACCAACGAAAAGCGCCTGATGGCCATTCGCGCCGCGCGCCTTGAGGCGATGCGCGATCTGACCGAACAGGTGCACGGCATCCGTCTGGATTCATCCTCGACGGTGAATGATCAGGTACTGCGCAGCGACTATATCCGTGGCCTCGTCGATGGCGAGATCCGCGGCGCCCGCACCACCAGCATCAAACCCAAGAGCGCCGATACCTTCGAGGTGATCCTGACGCTGGACCCCGATGTGATCCGCTACATCATCAAAGCCGCGAAAACCGGACGCTGATCCATGACCGTTGCCCCCTTTGCCCTGCTGACCCGACTGGCTGTTCTGGCCGCGACGCTGTTTGCCTTGGCCCTGCCCGCTGCGGCCGGTTCCAAGGATGACGCCGTCTGGATCGAGGCATGGGGCCACGCCGCCCCCGCCCCCGGCGAAAGTCAGGACAGCGCCAAACGCCGCGCCCTGATCGACGCGCTGGTGAACGCGGGGCTGCAAGGGGGCGCCACGATCCGCGGCTATACCTTTATGGACAAAAGCAACATCGTGGCCGACCGCGCCCTGATGTTGGCCAAGGGGCGCGTCATGCGCCACAAGGTCCTGTCCAGCAGCTTTGACGGCAGCCTGTGGCAAGTGCGCGTGCAGGCGCTGGTGGGGCCCGTCCCCTTGGGGGTTTGCGGCAGCAAGCGTAGTCTGGTGATCAGCGCCCACGCGCCCACCTATCGCATGTCCCCCGAAGTCCCCGCCTTTGTCGTGCCGATGGCCGAGCAGATGTACAAAGACATGCTCTACACCATCGAGCGCAATCCTGCGACGCGGCTGGACCGCGTGATGGCCACCACAGGCCGCGAGTCCGGCACCGTCCGCACCAGCGGCATGGACTACAACAGCCTGACCCGTGGCACCCTGCCCGGCTCGGCCAAGGGGGACCACGTCCTGCGCGTGACCTTTAACGGCGATGTGCAGTTCCTGAACGGGATGCAAACCGTGGTGATGAACGTCGACATCGACATGCGCGAGAGCAACGGCAACATCCGCACCCACCGCATCCAGCGTCTGGCCCCCGTGCCCAAGAACACCACCCTGCACGGCCTGACCCTGCGCACCCGCACCACCACCGAGGCCCTGCTTCTGCGCGGTGTGAAAGAAGAATTCGACAACGTCCTGAGTGCCCTTGGCTGCGAGCCGCCCGCCGCACGGGTGGAGTTCGCCGGTGGCACCCTGAGTGTCCCCGTCGGTGCCCGCCACGGCATCACCCGCGGTGCGCTTGCGGTGCTCGAGGACCCCAATGACAGCTTCGGCCTGCTGGAAATCGTGCGTCTGGAAAACAGCCGCGCCATCCTGCGCCCGTTGGACCCGACCCGTCCTGCCCAAAGCTTCGATGGACGTCTGGTCTACTTTATGGAGGCAGGTCTGTGATCTTTCGCGTCGCGTTTCTGGCCCTGATGCCCTTGGCCGCGATGGCCTCGCCCTATTCCGACGGGATCAGCCCCGACGAAGCCTCGGCGCTGGTCAGTCAGGCCATGAGGTCGGCCGGCCAGAGCGGCCAGATCCAGATCAGCCAGATGCGCGGGTTTCCGGCTTGTGATGACACCCCCGCCGTCTCGCCCCGCAATGGCGACTGGCGCACGGTCGAATTGCGCTGCGCCGCCCCCACCAGCTGGAGCCGCGCCGTGCGGACCTCGGCGGGACCGGGCGTGATGCCGCAGCGCAGTACCCGCAGCGAGCCCTTGGGCCAGCCCGTGCTAACGCTCACTGAAAGTCTGGCCAAAGGGACCGTAATCGAACCCCAACATTTGACCCTAAAACCTGTCAGCGAAGGGTCGTTGGACGGCTTGATGACAGACCCCGCTTCGGTGATCGGCCGTACGCTTACCGTCAATCTGGGTCAGGGTCGGCCTGTGCTTGCCCGTCATCTGGAACTGAATTGGCTGGTCACGGAAGGAACGCCTGTTGCAATCGTATACGACGCCGGAGGAATGTTGATCCTGGCATCAGGAATTGCAGCCGAGAACGGCCAACGTGGCCAGATAATTGCAGTAAGAAATCTAGGAAGCGACAGGCTGGTAAAAGCCATCGTAACCGAGAGAAACAAAGTACGGGTGGCGGCTAAAATGAATTAGCCCTCAGCCGTTTCACTGTCCGAGAGTATGTGTAATCCCGTTTCAGTCTAACCCGAGGAGAACGTCATGGTAGACTCCATTAATCCGTCCCTCGCCCGCGCCCGAATTCAAAAGACGCAGGGTGATACGCCCGCCCAGGTAGCGAGAAGCGCCGAGGGTTCGACGAGCGTCAGCGCGCCCGCCGCGACCGACAGCGTTTCGCTTAGCGCAGCCGTGGCCAAGATGCCTGCAGGTGTCGATGAAACGAACCCTCCGTTCGACGTCGAAGCCGTCAAGCGCATCAAGGATGCCATTTCGCAGGGCAACTATCCTGTCGATCTGGACCGGATCACCGATAGCCTTTTCGAAGGCTACCGCGAGCTGATGCTCTGAGACCCGCATACAAACTGTAATAAAATACTGGAATCCTGACGTGACCAGCCAACTGATCCTTCTTGCCAGCGCAGCAGCCGTGACCCTCATTCTTGCTTCCGGTGCCTATGCCGCCCTGCGTCGCAAGCGTGCCGAGAAGGCTGCTGCAAACTCTGAGAAAGCGATGCTTGCGAAAATCGCGGATGATCAGAGCAAGATCGACGCAGCGATCAATGCGATGGCTGACGAGATGAAAGACATCCGTGCGGATATCCAGTGGCTGACCAGCGAGCGCATGATCGACCAAGCGATCAACATGGCCCGCGAAGGCGAAAGCGGTCAGGAAATCGTGCGCCAGACCGGAATTTCAGCCGACGAACTCGTGGCCATGCAGGCGTTCCGCCGCCACTGATCAGGTTTTCTTGCAGGTTGCCGGCAGCTTGTTCTCTGGCAACTTCTCGCACCACTCTGTGAACAATTGCCGAGCGCGGGCCTGAATGGTCAATCGCTCTTGTTTTGTGATCTCTTGGCTGACGCCCTCGCGGAATAGCGCCGCATGAGGGGCCTCGAAGGCAGCGGCCACGGTGAACCACAGCAGGGCCTCGGCCTTTTGCGAGGGTTCGCTGACCTCGTTGTAAACCCGCCCCAAAGCTGTCAGTGCCCCCAGATCGCCTCGCTCTGCTGTGGCGGTCAGGTCAGTGACCAGACGCCCGGCCACTTCGGCGCGGCCCTCTTCGGTCAGGCGTTCGCGCAGCAGTTTGATCATCGAAATCGCGGCCTTCTCGCCGGAAAAGCGCGACCGCCATGCCCAGTAATAGGCATTCATGTCGTCCTGCGGCACGCCCTGCCCTATCGCATAGAGCACCGCCAGATTGGCTTGCGCGGCGCCGTCGTTATGCTCGGCCAGTTTCTGGAACAGGACCACGGCCCGATCCAGATCCCCGCTTTTGAACGCGGCCATCGCATCGTCGAACTGATCCGCCGCAGCGGCGCCGCACAGGGCCACAGACAGCGCCACAGCGCCGGTGAAACGTTTCAGATATCCAGTCATCGGCCAGCCATCATCACAAGTTGCAGGTACAAGAGCCGCCGCTTCCGCCCGTCCAGACCGGCCTGATAGACCACAATCCGCGGGCGCTTGCCCGGCTCGGTCTCGACCTCGATCTCGACGCTGTCGGGCAGGTGCACGTCATAGGTGGACAACATCTTTTTCGGGTGGTCCATGAACGCGGCCTGAAAGGGTTTGTCGATCCAGCCCCGCGCCAACGCACGGCCCAGAATTTCGGGCAGGTGACGCTCGATCTCGTCCAGGGTCATCAGGCGCGTCATGCGCTGGACCAGCACGAACTCTTCGGTGGGCAGGGAGCGGTCGTCGTAGTCGGCGCCAGCGGGCAGCGGATCATCAGGCATCAGCACCTGCGGCACGCCTTCAGCGCGCCTGCGTCCGAACAGACGCTTGAACGGGGCCAGAGCCCAACTCAAAGCCAGTGCCATCCACTACCTCTCTTGCTTCGGGGCCGGGGTCCGAAGCTTTGCTCTTGTCTTTATCTTTCGGTCATATTCCGGAATTTTTTAGCCTCGGGTTACACTCTAGCAGGTTTGGCACCTGCCTTGCAGAGCCTTTTGCAGAAATGAAAAGCCCGAGGAGGCATTCGCTTATGTCGGCCGAGCCGATCTCTGCCAAAACGAGCATTCTGTTGATGGTTGCCCCCGCGATTATTGTCGTCGGGGCTTTTGGCGCGGGCCTGTTCCTGTCGCTCGGGGCCAAGCCCGATCTGCCCGAACCCGAGGTCATCGAACCCGTCGAGCCAGAGCCGGAACCCGATCCCAAGCGGATGTACATCGACATCATCAACCCGATCAAAGCCACCCTGCCCCAACTTGGCGGGACGGCGAACATCAGCATCGGTTTGGCCGTGCGCGATGACATCGGCAAAAAGGTCTACGACATGCTGCGCGAAGACGCCGCCCCCGTGATGGCGCCCATGACCGATGCAGTTCAGGAACTGGTGGATCAGATGCCTGCGGGCAGCACATGGCAGGATCTGCGGGGCGCTCTGCCCGACCTGCTGCGGATCAAGCTGAACGAACAGCTGACCGCCGAGGACCGCCCCAACCCCGTCTACGAAGTGCTGATCACCAACTTTTCCGTCGGCCAATAGGATTTGGCGCGGCTCTTGCAGTTGCTCTGGTAGCAAGCACAGGAGCCCTGTCATGAACATGATCTACGACCCCAAGACCACTCAGGCCACCGAAGTCCCCGTGATGATGGTGGAAACCGTCTTCTGCGACGAAACCGGCGCGCCTCGGGCCCGCAAGAGCACCCCGCTGTCCGCACTGGTCGCAGCACTCAAGACGCCCCTACGGATCGCCTGAGGCGCTCTACGCCCATTCTGAACACAAAGAGCCAGGCCAAGGGGCGATACCCCTTAGCTCTGGCTTTTGTATTTTCTGTATCGCAGGAAAAATCCGGCAGTCCCGGACAGCATCATCAGCGCAGCAATCCAGCCGGTGGACGGCACCATGCCCGCAAGGCGGACCATGCCGGACGGCTGAAGTCCGATCATGATGATCAGAGGCAGCGCACACATCATGAAAATGCGAATACGCAGACAGGTGCGGCAGGGTTTACGACGGCCAGCCATCCTCAGTCCTTCCGCTTGTAGGCCAGACGCAAACGGCGCGACTGGTCGATTTTCTGTTTCAACTGCTTTTGCTGGACTTTGACCGAGGAGATCGCCACCTCGACCGCGCGCAAGGCATCGCGCACGGATTCCAGCTGCTCGACCAAGGGCGCTTCGCCTTGGGGGATGGTGCCAACGACGGCAAGTGCGGCGCAGCGCAGTTCATGGTCCAGCCGGGCCACCTCTTCCAGAGCGCCCGCACTGGCAGCTTTTTCAAGCCGCCGTGCGATATCAGCCAGTCGCTCTAGCGACTGGGCCGATGTCATGTGCCGGACCAGATCGCTGCTCACGCCGGTTTCCCACCTACTTCGGGTCCGATCTGGCGCCAGGCCGACATGATGTCGGTGATGCAATCACGGGCTGTGATAATCTGGGCCTCGGGGTCCCGGCGCATCAGGGCCAGTACCTGTTGGCGTGCATATTCATAGAGCTGGAACAGACTGGTCGCGATATCCCCACCCTTTTCGAAATCCAAAGAGGACTGCAGGATGTAGATCGCCGTCAGGGCGCGACTTGTGTGTTCATCTGGTGCTTTCACACCTTCGCCATTCGAGGTCGCCAAAACAGACAGGGATCTTTCGAGTTCGCGCAACGTAACCAGAATGATTTCGTGCGGATTTTCGACCTCTGCCGCGTTGGCGGACTGAGCTTGGCGATAGCGCGATCGTGCTAGGGCAATGGACATTCTGATGCTCCTTCAGTTTCCCTGACGCTTCCATCGTCTTGATAAAATCAACGACAAGTCCGTTGCATCTTTTAGGCCAAATTGCGTGTTTGGAGGGCACTAAGTTGTTGTCCTGAAATAAAAAACCACGCCCCGAGGGGCGTGGCCTAAAAGAGTCTGATTACAGGGACTTAGGCGCTTGCAAAGCTGCTGACAGACAGCACCATGCCCACGTCCCCACCGGTCAGAATGGCGATTCCGGACAGATCGCGCATGCTGGACAGGACCCCGCGCAGCGGACGCAGCAGAACCAGCTGCTGGCCCAGAAGTTCGTCCACTGGAATGGCGCGGCGGATTTCGCCATAGCGCACAATCACATAGAGGCCGTCGGGGCTGTCGCCGATCTTGGTCTTGCCGTTGGACAGGGGCTGGATTTTCACCAGATCCCCGTCGTCCAGTCGCAGCATCGCCATGTGACGGGCGGCAACCACGGGGACAACGTCTTTGCCCTGATGGATGCGCTGGATCGATTCAATCGGCAGCACATAGCGCACGTCACCAACCCGCACGACCATGCCATCCAGCACGATCATGTGCAGCGGCAGGCTGAGTTGGAAACGCTGTCCGCCGTTCGGCACATTAGCCGATTTCAGCGAACCGCCCTTGCGCTTGACGTCCTCGACCAGATTGCCGAATTCCTTGGACTTCTCGACGGATTTGCCGTCGTCGGTCAGTTCGACAACAACGCGGTCGTCCTCGTTCGACAACGAGATGTGGAATTTACCCGGACGCCCCTCTTCTTGCAGACGGATCGTGACCAGCGCCTTCAGGAAGTGGCGCAGATCGGTGATCATGGTCTGATCCAGAGTGATCTCGCCGCCAACCGCCGACAGACGGGCCGAGCCGCCATGTTTGCGGGCCAGCGTTTCCACGAACGATGCCAAGGGCTTGAGCAGGACGTTCGCAGGGCGCGAACGCATCGCAACGCTTTCTTCCTGAAGCTGGCCAAGCTGGCTGGCCAGCTGGGTTTCGGCTTCGGACAGCTGCTGCAGGCGGCCCATATGGTTGTCCATGATCTCGCGCAGGATGGTCCGGTGACGCGGGTTCAGGGGCGGCGCATCCGAATGCTGGATGCTCATCTCGATTTCCTGCATCAGATCGCGCATGGCCATCTGGCGCACCAGTTCCTGCACCATCGCCTGACCAGAGCTGATCTCGCCGATGGTTTCCAGCAGGCGCAGGCCATCCCCGCCCGAGCCCATCACGACGTTAAAGTCGATCGGATCGTCGGAGTGCTTGTGCGCGCCCGCGTTCTCTTCTTCTTTGACCTCGAGGCGCACGGTGCTGAACAGCTTTTTCGCCGAGGGGTCGATCTGGATCAGGGTTTCCTGCAGGTGGTCATCCGGCAGGCTGGTCGCGACCAGGAAGTCGAACAGCGTGATGTCGTCCTGGAACACGGTCACGTTGGTGATCATGCGGGCTTGCTTGGACGAAACCCAATCCAGGAAGGCCTGCGCGATATCCTCGTCGTCGTTCAGGTCGGCACGGATCACCCAGAAGCTCAGGCCGTTTTCGATGGCCGACTGGGCTTTCTTGACGCTTTCCGGCGACAGAACGCGGTGGAATTCCTTGGGCAGGCCCAGACGCTGCTCGATGCTTTTCGCGGTGACCATGCCGGAGGCAAGGAAGCACACGGTCGAGGCTTCTTCGAACAGTTTCTCGATCTTGCTGGTGTCGGGGTTGTCGCCCTGATCCAGCGCGTCGAACACCAGTTCCATCGTATCAACGAAACCGCGGGCGATCTGGATCAGAATGACGTCGGGCTTGGTTCCACCCACGCGGACACGGGCGAACAAGTCGATCAGCGCCATCGTCAGCTGCGCGGCGGTTTCCATGTTGAAGTAGTTACACGCATGGAAGGCACGGCGCATCAGACCTTCGAAGCCGACGAACCAGGTTTCCCCTTGGCCGTTGTTTTCCTCGAGGCCGTTGCGCAGCTTTTGCAGGGTGTCAAAGATGTTGTCCGCACCCCAGATGCGCAGCAGTTTGGTCGGGGTCAGCAGATCGACCGGCACCGCCCCACGGGGCAGCACGGCTTCGACGGCAGCCAGTTCTTCGTAGAACTGAAGTTCGGCAGTGCGGAAGCTGTTCGCCGTGGTCGCCATCGCCAGCAGTTCGGCGGCGCGGGTCACACGGACATAGCCCTGATCCTTGACCAGACCGATGATGGTCTGGCTCAGCGCGTCCAGTTCCTTGGGCGTGGGCTTGTCGTCGGTCGCAAAGCGCAGGCCGGTTTCCGACACACGGGTGAACAGGTCGGCCAGACCGCGCAGAACCTTGGTGGTGGGGTCCTCGGCGGGCGCAGCAGGCGCCGCAGGGGCTTCGGGTGCAGCTGCGGCCGGTGCGGGGGCCGGAGCCGCCGCAGGAGGAGCCGCAGGGGCCGCAGCCGCCGGAGCGGGCGCAGGTGCAGCTGCCGGGGCCGGAGCAGGTGCTGCTTCGGCAGCGGGGGCCGGTGCGGCCTCGGGCGCGTCATCCTCGACGTCGTCCCCGCCAATGCCCAGATCCCGCTTGCGCAGTTGCTTGACCTTCTTGACCACGTGCTTGAGCACATCGGTTGCGTTGCCGTCGGCCGCGTTCATGCGGTCCAGTTCGGTGACCCAGTCGTCCAGGCCCAGCTGTTTGGCAGCATAGGACAGACCCTTGCCCTTTTTCAGGGTGTCGGCGGGCATTTCGGCAGGTGCCTTGCCGATGGCTTCTTCCAGATAGCCAAGGGTCTCGGCGACCATGTCGCTGTAAATCTTGTGGTAAACCACGTCCTCGAGCAGACGCTTGGCCGCCTCGGAGGGGGCAGCATCCGCGGGCGCTTCAGCAGCGGCCTCGGGGGCAGGCGCAGGCTCTGCTGCCGCAGGTGCCGGAGCGGGCTCGGGCTCTGGTGCGGGCGCAGGCGCAGGTTCGGGTTCCGGCGCAGGTGCGGCTGCGACGGGTTCGGGCTCCGGTTCGGGTTCGGGGGCCACATCTGCGTTGTCGTCCATCTCGCCGAACAGGTCGTCATCGTCACCGTAATTGGTGTCGCTGTCGCCCAGATCGTCCAGCGCCGCGAACATGGACGCCATAGGGTCGGCGGCTGCAGGCGCCGCTGGCGCTGCGGGGGCAGCAGCCGGCGCTTCGGGCGCCGCCTCTTCGGCGGGGGCTTCGGGTTCTGCGGGGGCAGCTGCTTCGGGCTCGTCACCGCCCTCGCCTGAATACTTGGCCACCATTTTCTTCAGATCCTCGTACAGTTTCTGAGAGGGACCGGGATCCACGTCCGACCGATCAGAGGCCGTGTGATCCAGCATGCCGCGCAGGGTGTCCCCCGTCAGCATCAGGATATCCAGGATCTCGGAGTTGAGCGCGACGCCCGAGTCCCGCACCAGACCGATAAGGTCTTCGGAGACGTGCGCGCGGCTTTCTACCGTGGCAAGGCCCAGAACCCGCGAGTTGCCTTTGAAGGTGTGTACCGCACGGAACAGTGCCCCGATGTGGTCCTTCTGGTCGCCCTCGCCGTTTTGCAGCGCCTCGAGTGCCTCTTCCATAGCATCAAGGGCCTGCGCGCCGTCATCCGCGTAGAGTTCCCAGATTTCGTCCATTTCGTCGTTCATGGTTTCTTCCTTGATGCAACGATATTCATGGAAAGAGCGAAGCGGGGCGGCCTATCAGGCCGCTTCCACCAGCGACCGCATCACGCGGCGCAGTTCGTCACCGACGCGCTCTTCCAGGTCGTGGGACACAGTGCCCGAGGGTTTGGTCACAACGCCGTCCGCCCCCAGTTCGCGGGCTTTGGCCGCCAGCGGAGAGCCCGATACCGTCACCGAGGACAGCATGCAGATCTTGGCGCGGGTTTTCAGCTTGGCGTGGCGCAGGAATTCCAGGCCGTCCATTACGGGCATCTCGATGTCCAGCAGGATCAGGTCCAGGTCTTCGTGGTCGGACAGTTTGTCCAGTGCGTCCTGACCGTTCGCCGCCTGTGCCACCATTTTGAAATCGGGCAGAGTTTTCAGGAAGCTCGAGATGTAGAGGCGCATCATGGCTGCGTCGTCTACGATCATTACCTTGTATACCATATCGGTGTCTCCAAAAGTCTCGGGAAGGGGGCGCCGCACCCGAAGCACGGCGATTGGATTGCTTAGAAGTTACCGAAGCCGCGTTCGTCACGGTCTGCGTTTCGCGAGCCACCGCCGTTGGCCATGGCCATCTGGCCGCCCATCATCTTGGTGATCTGGGCCAGCATTTCGGGCGACAGTTTGCTCAGGTCGGGCATGCCGCCTGCAGTCTTCTTGACCTTACGCAGCTTGAAGCGGCCCATCTCGTTGCGCATCTGCGTGGTCGAGGAGGTCATCTGCGAGCTGGTCGAGGCCAGTTCTTCGGCCTGCTGGCTGGTTGCCAGAGCGGCCTTGGCGATTTCGCCGATCGCGTCGTTGATCTGGGCCACACCGCGGGACTGTTCGCCCGAGGCCTGGTCGATTTCCGAAACGATGTCGCGCACCTTCTGGATGTCACCGGCGATCTGGCTGAAGGCCTCGCTGGTTTCATTGGCGATACGCACACCCGACGTCACGCGGCTGGTTGCGCCTTCGATCAGGTCAGAGGTTTCGCGCGCCGCCTTGGCCGAGCGACCGGCAAGGTTGCGAACTTCTTGTGCCACCACCGCGAAGCCGCGGCCGTGCTGTCCTGCGCGGGCCGCTTCCACGGCGGCGTTCAGAGCCAGCAGGTTGGTCTGGAAGGCGATCTCGTCGATGACCTTGATGATCTTGGCAATGTCCTGCGACGAGGTGTTGATCCCCTCCATCGCATCGACCATCTGCGCGATCTTCTGGTTGCCCATGTCGGCAACCTGCGCCGCCGCCTGAACCAGCTTCGAGGCATCCTGAGCGTTGGCCGCGTTGGCACGGACCTGAGCATCGGTCTCCTCGACCGAGGCCGACACTTCGTCCACCGATGACGAGGCGATCTGGCTGTTGGTCGCCAGCTTCTGCGAGGCTTCGTTCATCTGCGCGGCAGTGCCCGAGATCTGTTCGATCTGCTCGCCGAACATGCTGAAGATGCCATCAAGGCTGGTGAAGGCGCGCTCGAACGATTCAACGATCTGGCGGTATTCGCCCTGGAACTTGCTGGCGTCGGCCTGCACATCCAGATTGCCCGATACGATGGCGTCGGACAGCATGGTGATCTCGGCGGTCACGCTGCGGAAGTTCATGCGCGAACGGTTGATGGTTTCGTTCAAAAAGGCCTTGCCTTTGGGCTGGACCGGCAGGTCTGCGTCGAAGTTGCCGCGGGCAAATTCGTCGAACACCGCAATGGTGGCCTTCTTGGTGTTGATGTGGGCACGAACCATTTCGTTCACCATCATCGCTGCGTCCTTGAGCTTGGGCTCGTTCAGCGCGCTGATGTTGATAAAGTGGTCGATGTCACCGCTTTCGTGCGCCATGGCCATATTGTTCATAGCGTCGATCAGGGACCGGAAGTCCGCTTCCATCTTGGTCACGACCGAGATGTCCTGAACCTCGACCAGAACGTATTCCAGATTGCCCTTGGCATCGCGCATCGGCGAAATCTGGGTGTCCCATGCCATCGGACCGATGCGGATCTTGATCGGCTCGGGCTGTGCCATGTTGCGCAGCATGGTGCGCTGCTTGTCCGGGGTCTTGTGGAAAGCGTCCATCGAACCGCCAACAAACTTGGCCGCCGCAAAGCTCGGGTTCACACTCTTGATCGTGCCTTCCCATTTGGTGACCAGATCGCTGCAAGCCTTGTTGGCATACACGATGTTATAGTCCTGGTCGGCAATACAGGTCGCGGTGCAGAGTTTATCCAGAGCGCCCGTGGCGACCAGGCTCTTCCATCCGGTTTCGGGGGTTTGGGTCTCGTTGGCGGTCATGTCTTCGGTCCTTTTTAGAACTTCCGCTTCAGCAGGAGCGGGCACTAATTCTGGGGTGGCGCTGGGGCCTTCGGGTTTCGTGGTTGCCGCAGGGGATCGAGGGGTGCGGCGGATCGGAGGGCGGCGGGTCGGTTTGTCTTCTTCGTTCAAGTGTCCGGCCTCCTTCTGGGGATCAGGTCAGGTTGTCGGGCTTTCAGCGCGGGGTACTGCCCGAGGGTCGCATACGCATACCGTCGGACGGTCCTTGCCTCTCTCGGGGCCGTCACCTGCCGCAGAAGCCGGATCAGGCCCCCGAGCAGATGGTGTGCGTATGGGATCGGGCGGGGCATTGGATCAGGCCTTGGCCATCTTGGGCGCGATGACATCCATGTCGGACACCAGCAGCGGCACATCCAAGAGGATGACCACGCGTTCGTCCACACGGCCCAGACCACTGACAACGCTGCGACCATCGGCCGAACCAAAGCTTTGGGCGCTGTCGATGTTGTCATCGGGGATGTCGATCACTTCGCGAACGCGGTCCACAATCAGGCCCATGGGGGCGTCGTTGACCTCGAGCACGATCACAACGGTGCGGTCGTCATAGGGACGCTCGGCCATGCCGAAACGCAGACGCACGTCCATCAGCGGGATCACCTTGCCACGCAGGTTGATCACGCCTTTGATGTAGTCGGGCACATCCGGCACCACCATGATGCGCTGCATGCCGACGATCTCGGTCACCATGCCGATGGACATGCCGTAATCTTCTTCGCCGACGGCGAAGGTCAGGTACATGCTGTCGATGCTTTCCGCCTCGACAACCCCGTCGTCTACAGACGAACGCGTTTCGCGTTCCATCTCTGCTGCTTGTGCGGCCATTTTCAGTTTCCTTTCCTGAGAGGCTTGGAAAAAATGTTCTCTTCGGGCAATGGCGGGGGCGCGACACCGATCGAGGACATCAGCGTTCCAGCCATGTGATGCAGGGGGACCAACCCTTCGGCGGCGCCTGATTGCCAGGCGGCTGCGGGCATACCGAATACAACGCTGCTGGCTTCGTCCTGGGCAAAGGTCCGGCCACCGACGCGGCGGATCATCCCCAAGCTTGTTGCCCCATCCCGGCCCATCCCCGTCAGAATTGCAGCTGACACGTTGGGGGCCGCATAGTTGGCAACCGAAGCAAACAGCACGTCCACAGAGGGACGCGAATAACACACCGGCTCACCGGGGTTCAGAACCACACACATCCCTGTGGGGGTGGGTCTGACGACCATGTGGTTTTCACCACCCGGAGCCAGAAGGACGAGCCCCTGACGCAGCATGTCACCGTGCTGTGCCTCGCGGACTTCAACCTCGCACATATCGTTCAAACGGCGCGCGAACGCATTCGTAAAGCCCTCGGGCATATGTTGTACGACAACGGTCGGCGGCGCGTCCTTGGGCAGCTGTGCCAAAAGCGTGCCAAGCGCCTGTACCCCGCCGGTCGAGGCCCCGATGGCAAACATCCAGCGCGCATTGGCCCGCGGATTGATCGAGGTCATCCGGGTCGGTGCCGAGGGACGGTTCGCGAACCCTTCGGTGTTTTGCAGGTGCGCGTGGCGCGCAGCTTTCAGGCTGACACGGATCTGGGTGGTGATCCCCATGATGTCCTGCCCCGCCACCATGCGCGGCTTGGGCAGCACGTCCACGGCACCGGCCTGCAGCGCCTCGATCGTGGCGCGGGCCCCGTTCGAGGTTTGCGACGACACGATCACGGTCGGGATCGGGTCCTTGGAAATCTCTTCCTTGAGGAAGGTCAGACCATCCATCTGCGGCATCTCGATATCCAGCGAGATCACGTCAGGGCGGCGGATTCCGATGAACTGGCGCGCCTGCTCGGCGTTTGCAGCGGTGCCAACCAGTTCGAATTCGGGATCGCTTTTGATGCCTTGGGCCAGAAACCGGCGGAACAGCGCGGAATCGTCGATGATCAGGACGCGGATCGGGCGATCAAAGTTGCTCATGCAGGCCTCCGGTAGATGCCTGCGGCAACGGGTTCCCAGCGCGATCCCAGATCACGCAGCGACTCGGTCACAGAAGTAATCAGCCAGCCTCCGGGCTCGGTAGCGTCATAGATCGCCTCGAGCGTTCCGATCTGGTCAGCGCGGTCAAAGTAATAAAGGATGTTCCGGCAGAACACGACCTGGAACGGATGGATGAACGGATAGGGCCGCGCCTTGAGGTTCATGCGGCGGAAGGTGCAGCAATCGCGCAGCTCGGGACGGACGCGGTACTGGTCCATGCCGGTGGGTTCGAAATAACGTCTAAGGATCATTGGGTCCGTATGAGCAAACTGGCGGGTCGGAAAGACACCCATCTCGGCGCGTTGAACGACGGGCTCGCTGATGTCGGTTCCCAGAATTTTCAGGCGCTTCAGGGCGTTCATGCCCAAGGCCTCGGCGATCATGATGACCACGGTATAAGCTTCGTCGCCGGTGGACGCGGCGGCGCTCCAGACGCGCATTTCGGGGCGTTCGGCCAGCTTGGGGATGATCAGGGACTTGAAGTTGTCCAGAACCTCGGGCTCGCGGAAGAAATACGTGTGGTTGGTCGAGGCCGCGTGCATCACGGCCAGCTCCACGTCCTGACGTGGGTTGTTCAGCAGATCCCGCGCGAGGCTGTTCAGATCACGGTATTCAAAACGGCGGGTCACCCGCGCAAGACGCTGGCGCAGCAGATCCTGTTTGTTGTCGGCAAAGTTGATGCCGCAACGGTCGGACAGCCAGTTCCTGATTTGCTCGTATCCTGCCTGATCGACGACCGTCATCGTTCCTCTCCGGAAGCGAGACGTTCACAATCCAGCACGATGGCCACCTCGCCCGAGGACAAGAGCGCACAGCCCCAGCTGGCGCGAACCTTGGCCAAAGAGCCAACCAGCGGCTTCATCACCACCTGCTGACGGTCCAGAACTTCGTCCACGGGCACCGCGATGGTCCCGCGCGAGGTGTTGAACACGATACAGACCATGTCGATCAGCGGGGTCAGGCGATCCACTTTGGTGCCGTAGAACTTTTCCAGCCGCAGAACGGGGATAAAGCTGCCGCGCAGTTTCAGCACTTCGGTGCCTTTGTCGGCGGACACACCAACCAGATCGCTGAGGCCGGGCTTGACGATTTCGGCCACGTCATCGACGGGCACGGTGAACAGCTGTTTGCCCAGACGCAGCAGAATGCTGTCTAGGAACGCCAGCGACACCGGAATGTGCAGGGACACTGTGGTGCCCTTCATCGCCTCGGAATCCACGGCGATACGGCCGCGCAGTTCGGACATGGTGGTGTTCAGAACGTCCATACCCACGCCGCGGCCCGACAGGGTCGAGACCACTTCGGCGGTCGAAAAACCGGGCTCGAAGATCACTTTCCACAGGCGCTCGGGCTCGGGCTCCTCATTCGGGCCAAAGAAACCGCGCTCGCGGGCTTTTTTCAGGATTTTGTCACGGTTCAGGCCGCGCCCATCGTCCACGACCTGAATACGGACCTCGGAGCCAACCTGTTGGGCGGCCAGCCGGATCATGCCGGCCTTGGATTTTCCGTTATTCAAACGCTCTTCGGGGCCTTCCAGACCGTGGTCCGCAGAGTTCCGCACCACGTGCAGCAGCGGATCATACAGTTTGTCAGCGACCAGCTTGTCGATCGCGGTCTCAGCGCCGACGATATCAAGGTCGATAATCTTGCCGGTTTCCCGCTCTAGCTCGCGGATCATCCGCTTGAGGCGTCGGAAGACCTCGCCCACGGGAACCAGTCGCAACTCGGTGGCTGCGTCCTGCACTTCGCGGACGATCATGGACAGCCGGTGGGCTGCCGCGTCAAATCCGACAAGATCGAGACCCTCTAGATCAGGGGAGTTTACCGTCTCGGATACACTGAGCGAGAGTTCGCCCACCAAATCCATCAAGCGGCCGATCTTGTCCGATGACACGCGCAGAAGCGCGCCACCGCTGGACTTATCTGATGTGGCTTCGGGATTTGCGCTCATCGCGCCTCTCTCACTTAGCTGGGGTTCTTAATTCTATGTGACACCGTCATTTTCACTCGGGGCACACGCGGTCGGGATCCCTGATGCAAACCCCGTGCCGACTCTGTTTTCCGGCCGTTAAGCCGCGTCGCTGGCGTCGAAATTAAAAATGCACACGCCGTCGAAACCGGTGGACCGGAACAGAAAGGTCGACTTCATCGCGTCGACAAAACCGCCATGGTTCTTCTCGAATGCCTTCAGCTCTGCGGCCGAGGGAAAGAACACATTCACCGAGATGTCGCCCTCTTTACTAAGAAGGACGGTCAGACCGGACATATTACAATTGGGGATCGCGTTCCCCAGGGTCTCGGTCACAAAGGGGGCGGCGATCTGCGCTGCATCCAGACTGGGAAATTTCAGATGGTAGGTTTTCGACAACATGGCAGCCCACGCCTTTCAATTTTGGCAACTGAATGTGTTAACGACCCTGCCGAGGAATCTTTCATAGCCCTTTTGAATGTGGCCGAACTATCCGAATGGGTGACCTTTTGGCTGTATAGCGGGGAAGGCTACGCCCACCGTGCTGTGCTAAATGAACGATAGTGCACTGCCCGTGGTCGATGTGGGTGTCGGCATTTCGACAACTGTCAGCGTTCCCTCGTGAATGACGGGGTTCCGACACAGTCTTTTCGCCTGACACTGACAGTATCGGCTCGTTTAAGCCCCGTTTTAGGGCTCATCGCGATTTTTTTTCGTTTTTTTTTATTTTGGCACGAGTCCTGCCTTGTTTGTTCCTGACAGCAACACGAGGACCACCATGACCGACATTCTGATCAACGAGACTGCATTCACCGCTGCCAACGGCCTGATCGAACTGCTCCAGCGTCGTCGTGCCAAAGTATCCAGTGACGCTGCTGCCAAGGCCACCACCTATGTTGTCTCGGCTGCTGCCGAAGCACAGATGGGCGGCCAGCGCGGCATCGTCGAAGCCGCCAAGGTTGCCGGTGCCAAGCGCGTCATCATCGTAGACGAAGCTGCCGCCGACCTGACCATCACCGAAGAACTGGGTGGCCGCATGATCCGTTTCGGTCTGCCCGCCGGTTCGACCGACGCGCTGCGCAACGGCCCCGTTCTGATGCTGTCGGACCTGATCGCCGCGCCCTACGGTGGCATGGTTGCCGCCGACACCCAGACCGGCGCCCTGATCGACATGACCGCCCGCGTCGCCCGCACCGATGTCACCGTGTTCATCAACGGCCCCACCGGCAGCGGCAAAGAAGTTCTGGCCCGCACCGTTCACGCCCACTCCAGCCGCGCAGACGCCCCCTTTGTTGCGATCAACTGCGCCGCCATCCCCGAGAACATGCTGGAAGCGATCCTGTTCGGCTACGAAAAGGGTTCGTTCACCGGCGCCTCGACCGCAAACAAAGGCATCGTGCGCGCTGCTGACGGCGGCACCCTGCTGCTGGACGAAATCTCGGAAATGCCGCTGGGTCTGCAAGCGAAACTGCTGCGCGTCCTGCAGGAAAAGAAAGTCACCCCGCTGGGTTCGCAGAACGAATGCGCCGTGGACATCCGCGTGATCGCAACCTCGAACCGCGACATGGCCGAGGCCGTTGCCGCCGGCACCTTCCGCGAAGACCTGTACTACCGCCTGAACGTGTTCCCCCTGGCGACCCAGTCGCTGGCCGAACGCGCCGAGGACATCCCCGCACTGGCCGCCGCTCTGCTGCGCCGTCACTGCGCAGGCGCCCTGCCCGTCCTGACCGAAGAAGCGTGTGACGTCCTGATGGCGCACAGCTGGCCGGGCAACGTCCGCGAACTGGAAAACGTGATCCAGCGCGCACTGGTTCTGCATGACGGCGTGCGCATCACCGGCGCGGACATCATGCTGAACGGCCGTCCGGGCCTGATGCCCGCACCGGCACTGGCAGAGGCCGCGTAAGACGGCCCTCCTCCCCCGACCAAAAATAAAAAAATCGAGCAGGCAACTTTAACCAGAGGATCAGAGAGATGAGCATCACAGGCCCTGTGTCGGCATTTGGCGCACTTCCTCTTCACTCGACCACGTCGTCGACCAACCTGACCCAGAACATCAAACCGCAGGGCAACGAAGGCCCCAGCTTTGGTGACCGGGTCAACGACGCGATCAACAACGTCGCGCAGTCGCAGAGCAATGCGGCTGATGCAGCCAAGGCCTATGAAACCGGCAAGACCGACGACATCGCCTCGGTGATGGTCGAACAACAGGTCGCGTCGCTGGGGTTCCAGATGACCCTTCAGGTCCGCAACAAGGCGCTCAGCGCCTACCGTGACATCATGAATATGCCGGTCTGATTTCAGATCAGGGCAAACGTTTTACTAACAGGGACAGACCATGGTTGACACTTCGACAGCACCGGTACCCGCAGGCGGCCAGAAAAACGAACTGGTGGCCAAAGGTGAAGCCGCGCTTGCGTGGACCAAGGGCGTGACCGATCAACCCGGCATCCGCCGCGCAATGCCCGCCATCGTGCTGGTCACCGCGGCTGTGCTGGGTCTGATGGTTTACATGTTCCTGAACACCTCGGGTCAGGTGGCGCTGAACACCGCTCTGCCCGACGCCGACAAGAACGCCGCGATCGAGCTGCTGAACGGTCAGGGCATCAAAGCCACCATCAACAGCGAAAACGGCCAGATCACGGTCCCCAAGGCCGACCTCTACAAAGCGCGCATGGCGCTGGCCGCCGAAGGCCTGCCCGCTGGCACCCCCGATGGTCTGTCCACCATCACCGACATGCCCATGGGCACCAGCCGCAGCGTCGAAAGCGCCCGTCTGCGCCGGATGCACGAACTGGATCTGGCGCGCTCGATTTCCGAGATCAAAGCAATCACGCAGGCCCGCGTGCATCTGGCCCTGCCCGAGCGCACCGCCTTTGTCCGTGATACCCAGCCGCCCCGCGCCTCGATCTTTGTGCAGGTCGCGCCCGGCCACACCTTGGGTCAGAATCAGGTTGACGCCATCGTCAGCCTGGTCAGCACATCGATCCCCGGCATGCCCCGCAACAACGTCTCGGTCGTGGACCAGACCGGCCGCCTGCTGACCAACAACACCGAAGACGCCTATACCGCGCAGACCGACCAGCAGACCCGCCAGCGGATCGAGATGGAAGAGCTGTATCGCCAGCGCATCGAAACCCTGATCATGCCCATCGTCGGCCTGGGGAACGCGGCTGTTCAGGTCACTCTGGACATGGACTTCACCCGTTCCGAGGTGATGAACGAACAGTACAGCCCCAACCAGACCGCCCTGCGCAGCGAGCAAAGCAACCTCGAGGAAAGCAGCAGCCCCAAGGCTGGCGGCATCCCCGGCGCTGTTTCCAACACCCCGCCCAAAGAGGTTGACCTGAACAAGGACCAGCCCGGCACCGGCCGTTCGGAATCCGGCAACGTGGACAACCGCTCGTCCTCGATGACCAAGAACTACGAGGTCAGCCGCCGCGTCGAGACCATCGTTCCGCAGGCCAGCCGCATCACCCGCATCAGCGCCGCCGTTCTGCTGCGTGCCCCCACCAGTGCCGATCCGACCGAACCCGCCGTTCTGCCCGAGGCCGTCCTGCGCGAGATCGAGGCCCTGACCCGCACCGCCGTTGGCTTCAGCCAGGACCGCGGTGACACCATTACCGTGTCGTCCAGCCCCTTCATCGACACCTTCGATGTTTACGAAGCCCCTTGGTACAAGGCAGACTGGCTGCCACAGGTTGGCCGCATCCTGGCGCAACTGGTAGCTCTGGCGATCGTAATCCTGGGTATCATCCGCCCGCTGATGTCCCGCCTGCTGCCCAAGCCCATGGAGTACGGCATCAGCCCCACTCTGGCCGATACTGTCGAAGTCGGCGAAGGCGACACCCTATCCACCCTGCGGGCCCGTCTGGCCGGTCAGGATGGCAGCGACGGCGGCAGCGCCGACGGCAAAGACGGCAAGTCCAAGAAGCCCAAAGGCGACGTTGTTCCCCGCGGTCCCGAGAACGAACTGCTCAAGAACGAAGCCGCCACCTACGAAGAAAAAGTTACCCTGCTGCGCCATCTGGCCGAAGTCGAAAGCGCCCGTGTTGCAGCTGTGTTCCAGCAGATGATCGAGCGTGACAAGGAGATCGCGAAATGAACGCCCTGGTTCCCGTCACTGAAGAAAACACCCAGCTTGCCGAGCTGAACGGCACCCAGCGTGCCGCGGTTCTGATGATGCTGTTCGGCGAACAGGCGGCGGCCAGCGTGCTGCGCGAACTGAGCCCCGGACAGGTGCAGGATCTGGGTGCGGCGATGTATTCGGTCCGTCAGATCCACCACCGCACCATCGCGGCGGTGGTCGATGAATTCCTGCGGGAACTGAACGAACAGACCAACATCGGCATCGGTGCCGGCGCCTACGTCAACAGCGTCCTCCACGAGGCCCTGGGCCCCGACAAGGCGCAGTCGGTCCTGTCGCGGATCACCCGTTCCTCGGCCGAGCACCCGATCGAAATTTTCGACTGGATGGACGCCAAGGCGATCTCGGAACTGATCGTAGACGAACACCCGCAGATCATGGCTCTGGTTGTCGCCTCGATCGACGCGCAACTGGCCAACGAGGTTCTGCGCCTGCTGCCCGAGGATTTGCAGCCCAACATCATCTTCCGGATCGCGACCCTGACCAATGTCCAGCCCGACGCGCTCAAGGAACTGGAGCAGGTCATGCAGCGCAAGTTCAAGGCCAACACCACCCTGCGCGCCAGCCAGATCGGCGGCATTCGTTCTGCTGCTCGTATCATGAACTTCGCAAAGCAGGACATGGAACAGCGCATCATGAAGGCGATCCGTGCCGAGGACAAAGACCTCATGGAGAACCTGCAGGACAACATGTTCGTCTTCGACAATCTGGTTCAGTCGCAGGACCGCGCGATCCAGACCCTGCTGCGCGAGATCGACGCCGAAATCCTGACCGTCGCTCTCAAGGGCTCGGACGATTACGTCAAGGATCGCCTGCTGTCGTGCATGTCCACCCGTGCCGCCGCCAACATCCGCGACGAAATGGAAGCCATGGGCCCGATCCGGCTTACCGCCGTGCAAGAGGCCCAGAAACAGGTGGTCGCCGTGGCACGGCGTCTGGCCGATGCAGGTACGATCACGCTCGCCGGGCGTGGCGGTGAGGAGATGGTATAATGACCCAGCAGTCCCGTCCGAATTCCGCGCTGTCCCGCGCGCTGGACCACGAAGACATCATGCGCCTCATCCGCGAGGCCGACCAGTCCGGCTTTGTGTCGGGCAGCGGCCTGCCGACCCGCGTGTCCCCCTCGCCCGAAAATTTCCAGCCCAAGGGCTTTGTGGCCGTGGCCGAAGCAGAGCTGCCCCCGCTGGTCGATGACCTGCCCGAGGACAGCATCGAAATCACCGCCCGCCCCGCCGCCGAAGAGCCCGCCCCCGCCCCCGCGCAGCCCAAGATCGACATCGAGGCCATCCGCAAAGAGGCATGGGCCGAGGGCTATCAGGCCGGTCTGGCCGAAGGTCAGGCCAAGGCCCATCTGACCGAACCCGAAGAACCCGCCGCGCCCCAGTCCGACGAAGAAGCCATCGCCGCCGCTCGCGAAGAGGCCTATGCCCTTGCCGCCGCCGAATTCGCCGAGGCCCGCGATGCGTTCGTTGCCGCCACCCAGCGCCTGCTGACCCCAGACACCGATGCCTTGGCCGGTCTGCGCGACCAGCTGACCGAAGCCGTGCGCAAGCTGGCCTCGGACCGCGCGGGTGTGCAGATCGACACCACCCCCGCCCGTTTCGTGAACCGCATCGAGGCGCTGGTGGAAACCGTCGCCAGCGGCATCACCGACGTGACCATCCGCCTGCACCCCACCGATCTGGACGCCGTGTCGCCTCACCTGTCGGGTGCGCCCATCGTACAGCAAAGCCGCCTGATCGCGGACCCCAAACTGCGCCGCGGTGACGTGGGCATCACCACCCCGGACATCACCCTGACCGACAGTCTGGCCAAGAAAGGAGCCGCGAAATGAGCGCCCTTCTGCAATCCCTGACCGGATCTCTGGACGATCTGGCGGTCAAACCGACCCCCGACATGAGCGGCAAAGTTCTGCGATATGACGGGCTGATTTTGGAATGCACCGGCTTTCCGGCCAGCCCCGGCGCGATCTGCGAGGTCGAGACCGAAGATGGCAGCCACGTACAGGGCGAGATCGTTGGCTTTCGCGATGGCCGCAACATGCTGTTTCTGGACACCCCCGGTGCGCGCATCGTCTCGGGCGCGCGCGTGCGTCGCTTGGACGGTGGTCACGACGCGCTGATGGGCGAGGCCCTGCTTGGCCGCGTCATCGACGCCGAAGGCCACGCACTGGACGAGGGTCCAAACCCCCAAGGCGACATCCGCTGGCCTCTAGCTGGCAAGGTGCAGAACCCCCTCGCCCGCCAACCCGTGGATACCGTTCTGGACGTGGGCGTGCGCATCATCAACAGCACCCTGACCGTCGGCCGCGGCCAGCGCGTCGGCATCATCGCGGGCTCTGGCGTTGGTAAGTCGGTCCTGATCGAGATGATGACCAAGAACACCAACGCGGACGTTGTCGTCGTCGGCCTGATCGGGGAACGCGCCCGCGAAGTCGGCGCATTCGTCGGCCACATCATGCACGGCGAGAACGCCCATAAAACCTGCGTGGTCGCGGTACCAGCCGACCGCTCGCCCCTGCTGCGTCTGCGGGCCGCCAACCGCGCCACCGCCATCGCCGAATACTTCCGTTCCAAGGGCAAAGACGTCCTGTTGATCATGGACTCGCTGACCCGCTGCGCCCACGCCCGCCGCGAGATCGGTCTGGCCTTGGGCGAACAGCCCACTGCCAAGGGCTACACCCCATCGGTGGTTTCGATGATCCCGACGCTGATCGAACGCGCCGGTCCGGGCCTCAAGGGCGAAGGGTCCATCACCGCCTTCTACACCATTCTGGCCGACGGCGATGACACCAACGATCCCGTCGTGGACACCGCCCGCGCCATTCTGGACGGTCACCTTGTTCTGTCGCGCAAGCAGGCGCAGATGGGCATCTATCCCGCGATCGACATCCCCCAGTCGGTCAGCCGCGTGATGAACGACATCGTGGACAAGGACCACCAGCGCGCCGCCCTGAAACTGCGCCGGATGATCAGCCTGTATATGGACAACCGCGACATGATGCTGATGGGCGCCTACAGCCCCGGCCAAGACCCCGAACTGGACGAAGCCGTCCAGATGTGGCCGCGGATCAAGAACCTGATCCAGCAGCCCGTAGACGAGAAATCGCCCTTCCCCGACAGCCGCAAGAACCTTCTTAACCTCGCCGGAGGCACCCTCGGATGACCCGCAAAGAAAAGCTGATGAACCTGATGGTCCGCAAGGAAAAGGCCAAGCTGGGTCAGGAAAGCAAACAGCTGGGTCAGATCGCGCAGGCCGCCGCCCGCACCGAGGCCCAGTCCACCCAGCTGAAAACCCTGCTGGACGAGGCGATCACCCAGCGCGCCTCGATCAATTCCAAGGCGCAGCTGGCCTCGACCATGTGGTTCGGGAACGCCATCGCGCAGCAACTGACCAACGTCGAAGCCCAGCGCACCCAGAACGAGGCCCGCCTGGCCGAGGCCCGCTCGCGCGTGGCGCAGGCCGAACAGCGCGTCCGCATCTATGGTGAAAAAGCCGTGGAAACCAAGCGCGAAGCCCGCGCCGAAGCCGACGCCAAAGAGGACAGCCGGTTGGGCGAACGCGGCCGCACACCGCGCTGACGCCAACTTGGCACTGCACTTGCAACACACGGTTTGAAACCGATCCGACTTTTGCCCTGAAAGGACCGCCATGACCCCGCTGACGCTGGCAGAGCAGAGCTTTCTCAAGCTGGACGCCCCGCAACAGGCCAAGCCTGCTGCGTCTCAGGGCGCGTCCGGTGCAGGGTTCGGGAACATCATGTCCGAGGCTCGGGAAAATGCCGAAGCCGCGCCCGAAGCCGTTGTGACCGACGCCGCCCCCGAGGCCGCAGCGGACACCCCCGAACAGACCACCGACGCTGAAATCATCCAGCTGCCGACCAAACCGGCCGCCAAAGGCGAGGCCGTTCAGGCCGACGCCGCAACCACCGACCTGCCCGATCTTCCGGTCATCGCGCGCCTGCCCGAGGGCGGCCTGACCATCAAAGCGAATCCCGACACCGCCCCTCGCAAAACCGCCGAGGTCGCCAAGGTGCAGCCCGCAAAGGAGCCGGGTCTCGATCCGGCGGCAAACGCTTTGCCCCTCACCGGAACCGTCAGCGAAACCGCCGTGGCCGAAACCGCAAAGCCCGTTCAGGCTCAGACGCTGAAGCTCGTGCAGGCCAAAGCGACCCCGACCGACGCCCCCTCCGAAGTTCAGGTAACCACTGATCTGCCCGAGGTTGTCACGCTCGCAATGCAGAATGCCACTGACTTTCCCATAGCTGACAGCCGCAAGGCCACAGCGAAACCCGCGACCACAGAAACGATGCAGGTGCTGACCGCGTCGACCAGCGCACCGGCGCTTGTGGCCGCTCAGGCCCCCGTGACCGAGGCCAAGGCCGAGCTGCCCACGACCACGCATACTTCGCTGGCGCTGCGTGCCAAGATGGGCAAGAAGGCCGCGCCCGCGACTGTGCAAACCGCGCAGCAAGCCCCTGCACAGCAGACCGCGAAACCCGTTAAGGCCGAGGCAACCACCGAAGTCGCAAAGACCTTTGAGGTCGCAAAGACCGAAAGCGGTGAAACGCCGACCGACGTTCTAGTGAACCTTGAGACCACTGAACAGGTCGCATCCGATGCACAGCCTCAGGCCACTCCAGAAACGGCCCCCCAGACGCCCGAGCAACTGACCGCCGCAGCGACCGTAGTTGCGCCGATCGTCGTGCAGCAGTCGGACAACGCCCCTGTCCAGACCCGCACCGAGCGGACCACCGACAAAACCGCTCAGCAGATCACCGCCGCACCCAAGGGCCCGCAGGCCCAAACAGTGCAGACCCAGAACACCGAGGCCACCGCTCAGGCCGAGCCCACCCAGCGCCGCACCGCGCCCGAGGCCAAGCAATCCGTGGCCGCCCAAAGCTTTGAGCAGATGATCCAGCAGTCCGTGTCCGATGACACGCCGCTGGACCTGAGCGACCTCAAGCTGGCCAGCGCCGACAGCGCCCCCGCCCCGCAGACCCAATCCACCCTGCCCCAATCTGCCCCGCAGGTTCAGGTCACCACCAGCCCCGAGGCCTTCCAGCCCCAGCTGGAGAGTGCGGCCCGTGACATCGCCACCCGCGAATTGTCGATGGAACAAGCCGACTGGCCGGAAACCATGGTTCAGGACATCGGGTTCGAAACCCTTGCCGATGGCGAGGCAATCGACATCCAGCTGACCCCCGAACACATGGGCCGCGTCCAGCTGCGGATGGAGATGCGCGATGGCGCGGCCTCGATCACGATCGTGACCGAAACCGCCGAAGCGGCAAAGCAATTCAACGACAACCAGCAGAAACTGGCCGACCTTCTGGCGAAACAGGGCGTCGAACTGGCGAACCACAACGCCAGCGCGGGCCGTGACTTTGGCCAGCAGGGCCAAGGCGGCCGAAATGGCGGCGAGGGTACTGCTGGCAACTCCCAGACCCAAACCACCGGCGGCACCGGACAGACAGAGGCACGAGCAGCCCGCAAGGATCCGAACCGACTGGTCGACGTACAGGCATAAGGCATTGAACCATGAGCGACGCGAACACTGACGCACCCAAAAAGAAAGGCAAGATCCTCAAGACCATTCTGTTGGTCCTGGGATTCCTGCTATTCCTCGGCGGCGGCTTTGCTGGCGGCTTCTATTACGCTGGCACGCAGATTTCTCCGTCCGAAGAGGTTCTGCGACTGGTCGAACGCACCAACGGCGACGCCGCTGCAGAAGGCGGCGAAGCAGGCGCCGAGGGCGAGCCGACCGTCGATGAAAACGGCAACCCCATCAAGATGGTCAAGGACATCCCTGAAACTCCAGTGTTCCAGACCAGCTACTATGAATTCCCCGACACCCTGACCACGAACCTGCGCGGCTCGCGCCGGTTCCTGCAGGTCGGGATCGGCATGTCGACCCAGTACGACGCCAAGGTCATCGCCAACGTGGAAACCCACGCGATGGCGATCCGCTCGGACTTTCTGGCGGTGATCAGTGGCTTCTCGGAAGAGGACGTCGCCGGCATGGAAGGCCGCGACCGTCTGGCCGAAGCGATGAAGGCTGCCGTGAACAAACGTCTCGAACAGCTCGAGGGGTTTGGCGGCATCGAGAACGTCTTCTTCCCCTCGTTCGTGTTGCAATAAGAGGCGCGGGCGAAGAATGGCAAAGGCAACGAAACTCTCCAGCTTCGAGGTCGCCGCCCTTGTGGACGGCCTCAAGAACCTGGACGACGACGCAGGCGACAGTAATGACGCCAGCAGTAAGGCCAAACCTTACAAATTCGGCGTCGATAACGTTTCGGCGCTGGGGGACTACTACGGTCTGCGGATGGTCAACGAACGCTTCTGCCGTCTGGCGCGCAGCGTGTTCCTGCCCTTTTTGCGGATGCAGCCGCGGATCTCGTCGTTCCCGCCAGAGATCAAGGCCTACGACCACTACACGGACGAACTGGACAACTTCAGCAGCCTGACCATCAGCCGTATCGACGAATTGCGCGGCACCCAAATGGTGGTTCTGCAGCCCAGCTTTGTCTCGCTGCTGACCAACGTGTACTATGGCGGTGAACTGAAGACGCCCCCAAAGACAGGGCGCAGCGAATTCACCGCGACCGAACTGCGGGTGATCGAACTGGTGGTCGGCGGTCTGAACCGGGCGCTAGAGATGGCGTGGCGGGATCTCTATCCGATCCACCTGACCGGCTCGGCCCACGAAGAGAACCTGCAATTCGCCAGCTTTCTGGACGGGCAGGATCAGGTGGTGAAGTGTTCGTTCATCATCCAGCTTCCGGGCGGCGATCCGGCGGATGTGGATATCCTGTATCCGCTGCAAACGCTGAAACCCATCGCCTCGCAGCTGCGGTCGCGCACCCAGTCCGACATGGTCGGCGAAGACATCAGCTGGCGCGCCCGTCTGGAAAAGGCGGTCATGAACGTGCCGCTGACCATCACCGCCCATCTGGACGAACCCGAGGTCCAGCTGCGCGAGATCACCGACCTGACCCCGGGCAAAGTGGTGCCCGTAAACCTGAAACCTGCCCCGCGTCTGCTGATCGAGGGCGAACACTTCTTTAACGGCGAAATCGGCGAGGTTGCGGGCAAAGCCGCCATCAGCATCACCGAATGCGTGGCCCCGGCCCCGCAAGAAAGCGAAAGGAAAACGGCATGAGCGACAAAGTACCTGCCACCGGGGACAGCGCCATCAACACCAAGCTGGGCATGCTGGCCAACGTCAAAGTCCGCATGACCGTCGAGGTCGGCCGCACCGAGATCACCATTCAGGACCTCTTGCGCCTGAACGAAGGCTCGGTGATCGAACTGGACCGCATGGCCGGTGATCCGCTGGATATTCTGGTCAACGGCACCATCATCGCCCGCGGCGAAGTGGTTGTGGTCGGCGAACGGTTCGGCATCCGCTTTGGCGAGATTGTGGACCCCGAAACCCGCATGGCCTCGGTCTGAACCCGCCCTACGGGGCCGGAAACCTGTGACATTCTGCGCGGCGCATACTTTTGCGCGGCGCACCCTTGCCGATCGGATAGGCCGCTCCCGTTCCGGTTGGCACGAAACATGCTCCTTTTCCCTCCAGATGGCAGGAATTGGAGCAGACCCTTGGACATCCTCGATACGCAGCAGATTTTCACCGTCGCCCTTTTTCTGGGGGTGATGGGGCTGGCTTGGCTGGCCGTCTATGTGAACCGCGGCAAACTGGCGGGCAAAGCCACCGCCGGACGCCGCCTGATCGTCCGCGAGGCCACCGGTCTGGGAAATGGCGAGCGCGCCCTGCTGATCGAGGCCGACGGTCAGCCCGTTCTGGCCGTGATCCCGCGCAAAGGCCCCGCGCAACTGCTGGCGCTGCCCCGCACCACCCAAGCGGAGGATGCGGAATGAAACGTCTGATCCCCGCCCTGATCCTGCTGGCCCTAGCGGCCCCTGCCCACGCCCAAGGTCTGCCCGCCCTGCAACTGCAAGGCGCCGACGGCGAGGTCACCTATTCGCTGACCCTGCAAATTCTGGCGCTGATGACGGTGCTGACCGTCCTGCCCTCGATCGTGATGGGGATGAGCGCGTTCACCCGCATCATCATCGTGCTGTCGATCCTGCGTCAGGCTCTGGGCACCCAGCAGACCCCGCCCAACCAGGTGCTGGTCGCCATCGCGCTATTCCTGAGCTTTTTCGTGATGCAGCCGGTCCTGACCGAACTGCACGACACATCGCTTGGCCCCTATCTGGACGAACAGATTTCCGCGCAGGACGCGCTGGAACAAGGCCGCAAGATCGTCACCGGTTACATGCTGGGAAACACCCGCCAGAACGACCTGATGATGTTCTCGGAACTGGCCAAGGTCGGCCCGTTTGAAAACAACGACGACGTGCCGCTGTCGGTCCTGCTGCCGGCCTATATGACGTCGGAATTGAAGACCGCGTTCCAGATCGGCTTCCTGATTTTCCTGCCGTTTCTGGTGATCGACATGGTGATCGCGTCGATCCTGATGGCGCTGGGTATGATGATGCTGTCGCCCATGCTGGTGTCGCTGCCCTTCAAGCTGCTGCTGTTCGTTCTGGTGGACGGATGGGCGCTGATGATGGGCTCTTTGGCCTCTAGCTTCTTGGGGAACTGACGATGGATTTCGACACCAATATTGAGCATTTGCAGCTGGCCTACTGGAATATCCTGCTGACTGCAGGCCCCATTCTGGGGATCGCGCTGGCGGTTGGTCTGCTGGTCGGCGTTCTGCAAGCCGCGACCTCGATCAACGAAAGCACGCTTAGCTTTGTGCCCAAGCTGGCGATCGTGCTGATCTCGATGGCGCTCTTATCCGGGTTCATGCTGCGGGTGATGTCCGACTACTTCGGGCATGTCTTTGAAACCATCGCGACGATGGGCTGACCGGATGTTCGCGCCCACCTTCAACTATACCTCCGGCATACCGGGCCTCGAACTGGCAGAGCTGATCAGCTACTCGGTGCAGTTCGTATTCGCGATGCTGCGGGTGGGCTCTTTCATTCTGGCGGCACCGTTCTTTGCGGCGCGCTACATCAACCTTCAGGTGCGGATCATGATGGCGGTGGCGCTGACCATCCCCGTCATCACCCAAGTCGAAATGCCCCCCGTGGACGTCCTGGTCAGCATGAAGGCCGTCCCGATGATCCTGTCCGAGATCGCCTTGGGTCTGGCCGCCGGTCTGGTTCTGTCGATCATCTTTGGCACCGCCGCCGTTGCGGGCGACCGGATTGCCGCGACCGCCGGTCTGGGCTTTGCCGCGCAGATCGACCCTGCGTCGGGCACCAGCGTTCCAGTGATTTCGCAGCTTTTCAGCCTGTTCATGCTGGCCACGTTCGTGTCGCTGGACGGGCACCTGCTGGCGCTGCGCATGATGATCGAAAGCTACAACTATATCCCGCCCGGCGGACCCCTGCTGACCGGCCCCATGCTGGAGGCCGGCAAAGAGGCCGCGCGGGACATGTTCACCTATAGCGTTCAGCTGATGATGCCTGTGGTGTCGATCCTGCTGCTGGTGAACGTGCTGATCGGTGTGATCACCCGCTCGGCCCCGCAGATGAACATTTTCTCGTTCGGTTTTCCGATGACCCTGACCATGACCGTGGTGCTGCTGTTCGTCGGCGCGCCCGTCTTGGGCAAGGCAAACGAGTGGGTCATGGGCTCGGCCCTCGACCTGCTGGACCATATGCTACAGGAGATGGCAAATGGCAGAAGGTGATGACGGTCAGGAAAAGACCGAAGACCCAACCCCGCGGCGAAAGGAACAAGCCAGAGAAGACGGCAAGGTCGTCACTTCCAAGGAAGTCTTTGTTCTGTTCAGCATCATTTCCGCGATGGCCATCATCTCGGCCGCGGGTTCGATGGGGGAAACGCTGGCGGGCAGTTGGGCCAGCTGGCTGCGCTGGGACAGCTCAGAGCAGCTGGATTCCATCATCATCCAACGCCTGAAAGAGGCCCTGTGGGCACTGTTCCTGATCGGGATGGGGATTGGCATTCCGATGCTGGCCCTGACCATCGGCGTCCAAGCCGCGATGGGTGGCCTGAACTGGGCACCCAAAGCGATGGCCTTCAAGCCCGACAAGATGGACCCGCTGAAGGGTCTGAAACGCATGGTCTCCATGAAATCGCTGGTCGAACTGGGCAAGGCGCTGATGAAGGTCGGCCTGCTTGGCGGGGCGGCTTACGGCGTGCTGCTCTCGCAGATCCCCGAGATGGAGCTGATGTACACCATGGCCCCCGGCCCTGCGGCGGCAATGTTCCAGTCCGGCGTGATCCGCCTACTGTCGGCGCTGATCGTGGGCCTGCTGGTCATCGGTGTGGTGGACTATGGCTACCAGTTCTACAGCCTGAACAAGAGCCTCAAGATGTCCCGTCAGGAACTCAAGGACGAGGCCAAGCAGACCGAAGGCTCTCCCGAGTTGAAGGGCGCGATCCGCCGCCGTCAGATGGAGGCCTCTCAGGGGGCGAAACGGGCCAAGGCGCTGGACGATGTGCCCAACGCCACTGCCGTGATCACCAACCCGACCCACTTTGCCATTGCCCTGCGCTATGCCCCCGAAGAGGCCGACGCGCCGATCATTCTGGCGATGGGACGGGGCGCGATGGCCCACCGGATTATGGAGCGCGCATCCAAGGCCCGCGTCACCACCGTGCAGGCGCCGCCTCTGGCCCGTGCGCTGTATTACACTGGCCAGATCGGCGAGATGATCCCCGAAGCCCTGTTCGTGGCCGTCGCCGCCATTCTGGCGCACGTCTACCGGCTGGATCACGACATGCCCACCGACATGCCCGATCTGGACATCCCCAAAGAACTGCGTCTGGATGAACACGGACGCCCCGAAAAGGAAGCGTGACATGGCAAGACATCACCAAAGCGTGGGCACCCTGATCTCGACCGTCAGCTTCGCGGGCGTCTCGGTCGCCCTGATGAACGAGGCCGTTCAAGCCGAAGGCATCCGCGCCATTGGCCTGTGGATCACCGCCATCATGTGTCTGGCCGCCGCGCTGCGCTATCGCATCGCCGATCTGGTAGAAAAATGGCGCAGGGATTGACCCCCGCGCCACATGAAATGCTGTCCGGTTTTCCGACAGCCCCTGTCAGAGTTTCCCCTGTCAGAGCATCGGCATAATCTGGGCACCGGCCCCCAGACGCTCGGCCCAGCCGACCATATCGGCGGACACTTCCATCTCGAGGTCGGGGGAAACCTTGACCAGCGCAGCAACCGCCCGGTCCTTTTCCTTTTCTTTCGAGATGTCCTTGATTTTCACCGTGGTCCAATCCCCTTCGGAGCCCACACGAATCTCGATCAGGTTCAGGTCTTCGGTGTTGCGGACCAGCCAGCTGACGTCTTCCAGCGCGAATTCCTGCGCACCGTCGGTGCGGGTCTGGCCTTCGATCTTGACCACGTGGGTGCGCACAAACCGCTCCAGCGCGTTGCTCTGGCTCAGGATGATGCCACCGCCGATGCGGGGCCAACCCTCTTCCAGCTGCATCCCCAGCGAGGTCCAGTCTTCTTTGCCCTCGGGGCGGTAGGCCAGCGTGATACCATCGCCGCAACGAGCCACCTCGTGCGCGCCGTCACCGAAAACAACCTTGGCGAAGGGTCGCAGATTTTCCAGAGATACAAATGCTCCGGATTCACCCGCGTTCCCAGTTGTTCCTGCTGCTTGCGACATCTGTGCCTCTCTTGAAATGTCCATATCGGTCCGCCCGCTGTGGGCGCGGGTCATCGGTCATGAAAAGCTAAACGGCGCTGGCCCTGAAATCTTTAGCGTGGGGTCCGCCTGCGGAATGGCACGGAACATGCATTCTCTCTGCCAAATGGTCCCCATAGCCTGCAGGAGACACCATGGCCCGCAAGACCTCCTCGGACGAGACCGAGATCGAAATCATCGAACCCACCGAGAATACCGAGCTTCAGGATACCATCCGGCTGGCCCTGGAGGCCGCCGAAGCCGCCAATGACGCCGCCGCCGAAGTATCCCGTCTGCAAAGCGAGACCGCCGCAGCCGCAGCCCGGCTGGACCGTTTCGGCGCAAGGCTGAGGCCCATGATGATCGGGCTTCTGGCCGGGGCTGGCGTGTCTATCGCATTGGGCGGACTGGTTTATTTCAAAACCCTTGCCGAAATGCGCCGCACCAGCGCCACCCAGATCGAAGCCTTGGCCATCTTTCAGGAAAGCGTCACGCAGTTGAACGGTCAGCTCGAGGCCGTCGCCGGCCTGAGCGAACGCCTGGCCAAGCTCGAGGGGATCAACAACGATAACCGCGAGGCCATTCTGACCGAGCTGACCTCGATGCATGACCAGATGGCCAGCCAGCTTGGCGACTATTCGGATACCGCAGGCAGCCTGCAATCCCAAATTGCCACCACGCTCACCGAACGGGTCGATGCCGGAACGCAAAAGACGGTAGAGGCGATGCAAGCCGGCATTTCTGATCTACAATTGGCCCTGAGCAAGATGATCGCCGCCGCTGCTACCAGTACACCGCCGGCCGCCGCCGCTGCAAAACCGTCCGCACCGGCCCCGACCAAGCGCACGACGTCGTCGTCCAGCTCGTCCAAGAAAACCACCAAGAAACCCGCCCCCAAAGCAGAGCCCAACCCGTTCTCGTTCCCATGACAGACACGCATGACTCCGAAAAGAAAGGCTACCATCTGGCGCTGAAATCGCTGGAGGTCGGCGCGATTGCCCTGGGCCTGAAGGTCGGGGACGAGCTGATCGCGGTGAACGGATTGCCGTTCGATGGCAGCACGCAGGATTTGCACGACCGCTTCGGGCGGGGTGCGCCGACGATTGCCCTGACCTTTCTGCGCGGGGAACGCAAATTCGTGGTTCTGTCCAACACCCCCAATCTGGGAGCGTGGAAAGAGGGCCGCGAATACGACACCGAAGAAGCCGAGCAAGCCGCCCAACGCATCATTCCCGACGGGATGATCAACTGGGAGGTCTATCGCGACGCGAACGGTGTCTACGACATCCAGACCCAGAAACCCTCGACTATGGCGATCGCGCTGACCCCTTTGTGGTATGCGCAGATGCGGCTGTGGACTCCGCTGGCGATCTGGGCCGCGACGATCATCGTGACCCTGCCCATCGGCCTGTGGGTCGTGGTGCTGACGCAGACGCTGGCTTGGTCCTATTTCTGGAACACCGCGCCAGAGTTCTTTCGCCGTGACCGGATCGAGCGGGGCATGAGCCTGCTACAGGTCATCGCCGCCAAGAACGAGCAGCGCGTCCACCAGTATATCAAGCGCGAGTTCCCCGACATGCGCTTTGTCTACGACCCGATCCCCGAGGATCCCGCCGCAGAATTCGAGGGGCTCTAAGGCCCCTCCTCCACCAGCCGTGGAACGCAAAAAAGACCGCCGAAGCGGTCTTTTTTTATCGGTAATATCGGGGATCAGTTGGTCAGTTTCGCGCGGCGCTTGCGCTGGAACGACGAAGGGATCTTCAGCATTTCGCGGTATTTCGCGACGGTGCGGCGGGCCAGATGGGTACCCTCGTCGGTGATGATCTTGGCGATGGCATCGTCGCTCAGGGGGCGCGCGGGGTCTTCGTCTTTGACCAGTTGCTGGACGCGGTGACGGATCGCCGCCGAAGAAGCCGCTTCGTCGCCATCGGTGGACAGCGCAGTGCTAAAGAACGTCTTCAGACCAAAGGTGCCCTGAGGGGTGACAATCAGCATGCCGGTGGTCACGCGGCTGACGGTGCTTTCGTGCACGCCAACGGCCTCGGCCACGTCTTTGAGGGTCATGGGAACGATGTGCGCGGGGCCATGCTCCAGGAATTTGGACTGACGGCGAACGATCTCGGCGCCGACCAGCAGGATGGTCTGGTTGCGGTGCTCGACCGCGCGGCGCAGCCAGCGGGCAAGGCTCAGACGCTCGCCTACAAATTCGGTTGCGGTCTTGTCGCGGGTGGCGCTTTCGGCTTTGGCCTCGTCCACGACGACCGACGGCAGGGTCGAGCGGTTCAGGTCAACCAGCCAGCCTTCTTCGCCCTTGGACACGATCAGATCGGGTTCACGCTGCGCGATATCACCGTAGATGAAATCGGCACCGGGCTTGGGGTTCAGACGACGCACTTCTTTCAGTTCATTGCGCAGGTCTTCCATCGAGCAACCGCAGGCGCGGGCCAGACCGTTCAGATCGGCGGCGGCCAGTTTCGGAAGGTTCGACAGAATGCCGGACATGATCGGGGTCAGCATGCCCTTGTCCGCGGCTTGCAGGCGCAGACATTCGGCAAGGCTACGGGCGAACAGACCGGCGGGGTCTACTTGCTGGACGCGCTCCAGCATCTCTTCGGCCTCTTCCATGGTGATGGCGGCGCGGAAGGCGATATCTTCCAGGCTCTCGCCCAGCCAACCGCTGGGTTCGATGGCTTCGAGGAAACATTCCGCAACGATGCGATCGCGGGGGGTGTCGAACATCAGATCGAATTGCGCAGCTACATGACCATAGAGGGAGGGGGCGTGGTCAGCAGCGCGGGCAGTGATGTCATCGTAATCGGTCGCGGACCGCTTCACGAGCGACGGTTCACGCAGACGATCATTTGTGGGGCGGGCCACCTCAACGAACGGATTTTCCTCCGCCTCGGACTCGATGTAGGATTGCAGATCCGTATTGCTGAGCTGCAGCAGACAAATCGCCTGTTGAAGCTGAGCTGTCATCACGAGCGACTGACGCTGTCCGAGTTGTTGAGTGTAGCTGAGTTGCATGACGTTCCCTCCTGGATGACCCAATTAGGGCTCCAGTTAGAGATTCTCACAAGGCAGCTTATTTGACACCTAACGGTGATCCTTTCGGGTATTTTAGCAAAAAAATGAAAAAAATTTTTAATCATTGATTCAAAACGAAAAAACCCGGCGCGATGGCGCCGGGCTCTCTTTCGGGTGTCAATTTTCCGTCAGCCGCGGAGCAGAGACAGCACGTTCTGGTTAGAAGCGTTTGCCTGTGCCAGCATCGAAGTTGCTGCCTGCGACAGGATTTTGCCGCGTGCCAGGTCCGACGATTCTTTGGCGAAGTCGGCGTCTGCGATCTGGCTGCGCGCTGCCTCGACGTTGACCGTGATGTTGGTCAGGTTCGAGATGGTGCTGTCCAGTCGGTTGGATACCGCACCAAGGTCGGAGCGAGACTGCGAGACCTTCGACAGAGCGACGTCCAGAACCTTGATCGCTTTCGAAGCGCCTTCGGCAGTGGTCAGGTCGATGTCCGAGACTTTCGACAGCGAAGAGGTGTTCGAGTCAGCGTCCAGGAAGTCGACGTCTGCGCCAGCGTTCTCACCACCAACCGAGAAGGCTTTCATCGAGGTGAACTCGACCTGACCGACGACGGTTGCGCTGTCCGAGCCAGCTGCGCCGGTGCCTGCCAGAGTGACGATCGAGGTGCCATCGCTGTTGCCGTCACGGTCCAGAGCGGTGACGGTCATGTCCGAGTCAGTCGCCGCGTTGTCCGCATATTCGCTGATCTTGATGTCGTTCCCCAGCTTGTCGGTCAGGATGATCTGGCTGTTGTCGTCACCCATCTTTGCGGTCACTCCGGTGGTGCCGGCTTTGTTGTTGATCGCATCACGCAGGCCACGCAGGTCGGTGGTGTCGGTTACCGCGACTTCGCCGATCGACTCGCCGTTCACCTTGAAGGTGATGTTGCCGGTGCCAGTCAGGCCGCTGAGTTTGACGTTGGTTTCTGCGGTCGCATCCACACCGGTCGAAGCCGATACTTTGTTCACTGCAGCAGCCAGATCCTTGGCCGACATGTTGGCGGTGCCAACCACGGTGGTCGAGCCAGTGTGACCGGTGATCTTCAGGTCTTCCTGAGCGATACCGTTGGTTGCCTGAGCGTCGTCAACGGTGGCCTGGTTGATCTTGACCTGGGTGCTCAGGGTCTGAGCGCCGATCTCGGTGGTGTGAACGCTGTCCACGTGCACTTCGATGGTCTGGCCGGTGTCTGCACCGATCTGCAGCTGCTTGCCGGTGAAGGTGCCGTCGAGGATCTTCATACCGTTGAAGGTGGTGTCGGTAGCGACGCGGTTGATTTCAGTGATCAGCTGCGAGCCTTCTGCCGAGATGTTACCACGGTCGCCGGCGGTGTTCGTATCGTTCGACGATTGTACGGCGAGTTCGCGGAGACGCTGCAGCATGCTCGAAACTTCGACCTGAGCGCCTTCGGTGGTGTCCAGAAGGTTCTTGCCGTCGTTGGCGTTACGAACCGCTTGGTTCAGACCCATGATCTGCGAAGTCATCTTTTCCGCGATGGCCATACCTGCCGAGTCGTCCTTGGCAGAGTTGATGCGCATGCCGGTCGACAGACGCTCCATTGCGGTTTCCATGTCGGTGTTAACGCGGCTCAAGCTAGCCTGAGCATTGATTGCGCCAATGTTCGTGTTGATGATGGCCATTGTGCCGTCTCCTGTGTTCGGTTTGGTGTGCGCCCCTCGGCGTCTGGTTATGGCAACGGCCTCTGCCCCAAATTTGTTTAGGAATATTTTTCGGGGGCCAGATCAGATCACGCAAGCCATTGATTTTTATGAATTCACCGAAAACAGGCCCAGATCACATCTTTGTCTCTAGTATATAACGCGCGTTTGGCACGTCGTTTGCTCCTTATGAAACGACACTGTTTTTTCGGAGCAGGCCAATATGGATATCGCAACTATCGTAGGCTTCTTGGGCGCGGTCGGCATGATCTTGGGCGCTATGATCTCGGCGGGCGGCGTTGGGCCGTTCATCGACGTCCCCTCGATCCTGATCGTTTTCGGGGGCGCCTTTTTTGCCGTTATGTACACAGCGCCCATGGGAGTCTTCCTGGGCAGCTTTGGCGCAATGGCCAAATCCTTCTTCCCGAAGGCCCCCAAGGTCGAGGAACTGATCGAGAAGATGGTCGAACTGTCGAACCTTGCGCGCAAGGACGGCATGATGGCGCTAGAGGGTCAGCCCGTCCCCGACAAGTTTTTCGAAAAGGGACTTCAGATGCTGGTGGACGGTGCCGACGAGCACAAGATGGCCAAGCAGCTGAACACCGAGATCACCGCCATGAAGGCCCGTCACGCCGGATTTCAGGGCGTGGTCAAAGCATGGATCGACATCGCCCCCGCGATGGGCATGATCGGCACGCTGGTGGGTCTGGTGCAGATGCTTGGTAACATGGCCGACCCCAAATCGATCGGCCCCGCGATGGCGGTGGCGCTGCTGACGACACTATACGGTGCGTTCGTGGCGAACGTGATGTTCGGCCCCATGCTGACCAAACTCGAAGGCTATACCGGTGACGAGATCGCCTATCGCGAGATGGTCATCGAAGGTCTGCGCAATATCGCCCGCGGTGAATCCGGCCGCAACGTTCAGGACCAGATGATCGCGAACCTCGCGCCCAAAGCGCAGGCCAAGTTCGCCGACGCGGCCTGATCCCTCTGACAGCATAGACACACGGACCCATGGCAAAGAAACCCATCCCCCTCCCCGTTCCGGTCGAAGAAGCCAAGTGCGAGGAATGCCCGAAGTGCCCCCCCGTGGGCGCTCCGGCATGGATGGCGACCTTTGCGGACATGGCGACGCTGCTGATGGCGTTCTTCGTTCTCATTCTGTCGTTCGCCGAATTCAACCAGCCCAAGTTCAAGATGATCGCAGGCAGTCTGAAGAACAGCTTTGGCGTCCAGAAACAGGTCCCTGTGATCGAACAGCCCAAAGGCACGACCGTCCTGAAGCTGGAGTTCAGCCCGTCGCCCGACATGTCGCTGATCGACCAGATCAAACAGGAAACCACCGACACCGAGAAAAAGCAGCTTGAGACCAAGCCCGACCAGACCGAAGGCGATGGCGCCGCCGGTCAGGGCAACGAACAGGCTGCGGCTCAGGAAAAGGCGATGGAAGAACTGGCCAACGCCCTGTCCGAGGCGCTGCAATCCGGCGCGATCGAGGCGAATGTGGAAAACGGTCAGGTCTCTTTGAACTTCAACCAGCAGGCGGATTCGTCCGAACAACTGGCCAAGCAGCTGAACGAAGCCGCCAATGCGGTCGAGCAAGCCGCAGCCCAGACCGGCGCCAGCCCAGATGACGTCAAGCTGGGTGGTCTGGCCGACGATCTGCGCCAGATGGCCGACATGGCCAGCGGCACCGGTCAGCAAGGCAACGATCAGGGCGAAGGCACCGGCGGGGCCGCCCAAGGCGACGCCGACCGCAAGGCCGCCATCGCCACCGCCGAGCTGCAAGTCGCCCTGCGCGAACAGATCGGCCAGGGTCTGGTCACCGTCGAGCAAGAAGAAGGCAAGGTCAAAGTCACCGTTGGTGCAGGCGGCGCGTTCCCCTCGGGCACGGCAGACCTGACCGAACAAGCGCGCGAAATCATGTCCCGTCTGGCCTTCGAGGCAATGGACGAGAACAGCAGCATCACCGTCACCGGCCACACCGACGACGTGCCCGTGGGCGCAGGCTCGGAATTCCGCGACAACCTTGGCCTTGCTTCGGCGCGTGCCTCGTCTGTGGTGCGGGAAATCGCGAACTCTGGCCTGATCGACGCGGCCCGTATGACCGCCGTCTCCAAAGGCGAGACCGACCCGATTGCCGACAACTCGACCCCCGAGGGCCGCGAAGAAAACCGCCGCATCGAAATCGAAATCTCGTACTAGGCCTAATGCTTTTGGCCACCGTGCCGTAAGTATGGTCAGGAGGGTGTGATATGACCACCGATATTCTTAGTAGTCTGAACACCAACGGCAGCGGGCTGAATATCACTCAGCTGGCGACGGACCTGTCCGGTGCCGAATACTCGCCCAAGAAATCCATCGTTCAGAGCCGCTCGGACAAGGCCGAGCTGTCGCTCACGGGCCTTGACCGGCTGCGCAGCCAGTTCGAGAACCTGAAAACGGCGGTTGGCAATGCGGGCACATCCTCGGCCACGACGATCAGCAGCGACAGTGCCGCAATCGTCCTGACCGGCGAGCAATCGGACAAGCTGATCACCGGCACCACCACCATCGAGGTCGAGCAAATGGCGACCCCGCAGGTGTTGGCCTTTGGCGGCTTCACCGGCCTGACCGAGGAGTTGCGCGCAGGCACCCTGCAAATCGAATTCGGAACGTGGGACGATAGTGTGCCGTCGGTCTTTACCGCCGATGCTACCCGTTCCATCGAGTCCCTGAACGTGACCGAGGGCATGACCCTGTCCGATCTGGCCGACCAGCTAACCGCCCTTGACGGGATGGCCGCGCAGGTGATCGACATCGGTGACGGCACATTCTCTTTGGGGCTTCTGGCCGATTACGGCCTCAAGAACGCGATCCGCATCACCGCGACCGACGATCCCGCGGCCACCACGGGGGCCTCTTTGTCGGCGCTCGACATGACCGATCAGGTCGAGGATGTGCAGATGCAGGCGGCCTCGAACGCCAAGCTCAAGGTCAACGGCATCTCGATCATCCGCCAATCGAACGAGGTAGATGACATCATCCCCGGTGTCAGCTTTAACATCGCCGGGTACACCAGCGTCCCCGCCACCGTGCAGATCGAGGTCAACTCGGACGCCGCGAAATCGGCGATGCAGGATCTGGTGGATGCGTTCAACACCTCGATCAACCTGATTGACGAATTGGGCAGCCGCGGTTTTGACGGATCGGCCAAGGGCGCGCTGGCGGGGGATACCTCGATCAGCAGCCTGAAGCGTGAAATGCAGTCGATGCTGAGCCAAGGCCTGACCGGTTTCAAAGACCGCCCGGTCTTTTTGGCGGATATCGGCGTGCGGACCGAACGGGACGGCAGCCTGACCCTGGATCAGGACGTTCTGGAAAAGGCCATGACCGATATGCCCGAGGTCTTTGAGGCGATCATGCGGGACGGCCTGAATACGAACACCCCCGGAGTGACCGTTTCAGGCACCCCCGCCACCACCGCGACCCCCGGCCGTTACACCGTGACCCGCGATCCGATCACCGGCGAGGCCTCGATCGGCGGGATCACCATGTCGAACCGTGGCACCGAAGATGGCGTGACCACCTATGCGATGCTGACCGGCCCCCTGAAGGGCATCACCATCGCCATGGAAAGCACCGTGGAAACGGCGACCATCGACTTTGGCCGCAGCTTTGTGTCGAACATGACCACCCAGATCGACGACTGGCTGTCGAACAACGGCACCCTCGCCCGCCGCGAGGACGTCTTTGCGAACATCGTTTCCGATGCCGCGCTGGAACTCGAAGACCTGAACACCGAGGCCGACGCCCGCAAAAGCTTCTATCTGGAGCGGTTCACCCAGATGGAGATCATCGTCTCGAAGCTGAACTCCACCGGCGAATATCTGACGAACCTGATCGACGCCTGGAACAACAGTAACAACTAAAACGACAAAGGCCGCCCGAGGGCGGCCTGATCGTTTCTACCGGACCACAGGTCAGTTCAGCATCGCGCCATCGCGGCTGATCGACAGCTTCTTCATCTTCTCGATCAAGGTGGTGCGCTGCAAACGCAGGGTCCGCGCCGCTTGGCTGACGCAGCCGCCATTCTTGCGCAAGGCGGCGTCGATCAGCATTTCTTCGATGTCCCGCAGGTAGCTGCGCATATCGACGCTTTGCTCGGTGTCCATGATGGTGCGCACGGCGTCCATGCTGACCTCGGGGATCACACCGGTTTCGGGGCGGACGGGTTCGGCGGTGATGCTGGCCATGCCTTGGGTGGGCAGCAGCACGTTTTCGACAGCCTCGGCGGTGACAACGCGGCCCGCGTACAGAACGGCGGCACGTTCGAACATGTTGCGCAATTCGCGCACGTTGCCCGGCCAGTTGTGGTTGGCCAGTGCCCGCAGCGCCCCTTGGTTAAAGTGCGGAGGCATCGCGTCGGGGTTCCGATCCTGCGCGCGGCGGATCATGGCATCAAGGATCAGCGGAATGTCATCCGTGCGCTGCACCAGAGCGGGCACGCTGACGGGGAACACGTTGATCCGGAAATAAAGGTCGGCGCGGAAACGGCCACATTCGGCATCGGTCGCCAAGGCGCGGTGGGTCGCCGTCACCAGACGGAAATCAACCTCGATCTCGCCGCGGCCACCGACACGCTGGATGCGGCGGGTTTCCAGAACACGCAGCAGTTTGGCTTGCAGCGCCAAGGGCATGTCCCCGATTTCGTCCAGAAACAGCGTTCCGCCTTGGGCCTGCTCGATCCGCCCAATCCGGCGCTGGTCAGCACCGGTAAAGGCACCCTTTTCATGGCCAAAGAGTTCGGATTCCAGCAGGTCCGCAGGAATGGCGGCGCAGTTCACGGCCACCAGCTCGCCTGCGCGGCCCGACGCCTTGTGAAGAGCTTCACAGACAAGTTCCTTGCCCACGCCGGTTTCGCCCTGCACCATCACAGGGGCTTCGGTGGGTGCCACGACGGACAAAACCTGCTTGAGCTGCAGCATGGGGGCGGAGCGGCCGATCAGGATACGATCCAGTACAGAGATATTCTTGGCGTCTACTTCACTTACAGCGGCTTGCCAGTACTGGGTCATTTTCTCGTGCCTCGGTAACAATTCCTACTTACACGCTAAATTTACCGACTCGTTCCGGTGGGCTGATAGCCGCACAATGGTTTTTTTAGATCGCCGAAGGGGTAGGTTCGGAAATCAATGGGCCGTTAGATATCCACAGACCTGACCTGAGGGGCTAGTTCGCTACCCCGAAAGCAGCCTTAAGAGACGCCAGCCGCGTGGCCGCATCTTCGACGCCCGAAGCCGGCGCGCTGAAATCATAGGCTTTGGGGGGAATCGCTTTGTGGCCAGATTGTGGCATCGTCGGCAAATTTCCCTTTGGAAGCTGCATTTTGCCGACATAACCCAACAAATCGCCAGATCGCACCAGAACCCTCGGAGCCGCCGATTCTGGCGGCGCGGCAGAGGCGACCATGATTTCGGCTGCGGGCAGTCCCTCTTTGGTGAAGGCCTCATAGGACTTTTCCACACGGGCAAGGTATTTGGTGCCCAAGGCATCGGTCGAGGAATGGTAACGTTTGACCGCCTCTTCCCAGCTGCCATGACGGTCCTTGAGGCTGGTCAGGAACTGCGCGGCATAGGCCGCATTGGATACCGGATCGAACATATCCTCGATCGAGGAAAACGCCTGACCGTGCCAGCGATAGTTAAGCTGCATACACCCGACATCAATGCTGGTCAGGCCCTGCGCGATGGCATCGCGAAAGGCGGCGATCGCCTCTTCCCGCGATTCATAGTAATAACCCTTGCCCTTGATGTTCAGCGTCCACGGCCACGCGCCAAAGCCGCGACCGCGGCGGGTGTGGCCGGTTTCGGTGCGGGTGATGGCGGCCAGCAGATAGGTCGGGATGCCCGCAGCCTTTTCGGCCTGCAGGGCCTGCGCCTCGCAACTGGGGACGCGGGCGGCCCACACAGGCATCGCCCCGAATACCGCCAACAGGGCGGTCAGGACGATGCTGCGTGCCATGAGGATAAGGGAACATCTGCTCATGCCATCTGCAATGCAAACGGCGGGCCAGCCCCGTTACCGGATGTAGTCGAACAGCGATTTCTGGCTGATTTTCACAAAGCTGGATTGGGACGCATCGCGCGTGGTCAGCAAGGACTGCATCTTGGTGATCGCCTCGGCGATATCCAGATCCTGAAGGCCGCTGATCGCCTCGTCCATGATCACGCGGCGGTCGGTGACCAGCGCCTGATAGCGGTCCACCGACTGGCCTTGCGAACCCACAATCGCCCGCATGTTCGCGATATGCGAAGAGGTCGAGGTGATGTCGTCGATCATGCCGGTCTGGGTGCGGCCGGGGGCCACCATGCGAACCGTTTCGTCATCGCGCTTGACCACGGCCAGATCGCCCGACACTTCGGGGCTGACGCGCAGGCCGGACAGGTTCACACCAGACGGGCCGGACAGCACCAGACCTTTGCCATCCTCGCTAAAGGCGGCGGTCACACCGGTTTGCGAACTGACTTCATTGATCGCGGCGATGGCGGGGCCGGGCTGGCCGTTCACCAGCTCGGCGGAGACAGTCACGGCGGCGTCCCCCTCGCCAAAGGTAAAGGACCAGTCGGATTTGCCCTTGGTCGCCTGCAGGTGCATCTCGACATCGCCTTCGGTCGAGACTTTGTCATAGAGGGTCTCGTTGGATTTGAGCGCGTGGATGAAATCATCGACGATGGTGAACAGGCTGCGCACCTCGCCAGAGCGTGTGGGCACGGACATGAAGGTCTGGTTCCCGTCCACGCCGGTTGCCACGCTGGCGCTTTCTGAAACGCGCAGGGTGTGTTTGCCTCCGTCGCCGGTGTACTGAACGCCCGCATCGCTATCCACAAACGGATCGCTGCGCCCCTTGAAGCCGCCAAATAGCGGGCGCCCCGTATCGTCGCGCAGGTTCGCCTGCGAGATCAGCGCCTCGCGGTATTCGCTGGCCTCGAGCACCAGAGCGACCCGCTCGTCGGGGGTTACGTTGGCGTCCGCCGCGCGAACCGACATGGTGCGCAGGTATTGCAGGATGTCGATGGTGTCGCCCAAGGTGTCATCGGTCAGCGACAGGCGCTTTTCGGCGATGATCAGGTTGCCTTCGAAACGGTCCAGCATGTCCTTCTGCTCTTTGGCGACGGACAGGCGCTGCGCCCGCACCGGATCGGCCGACGACCGCGGGTCTTTGGTCCCGCGGGCCACGTCCTCTTGCAGGCTGGAGATCTGGGTATCCAGACGGTTGAACGCCCGTGAATTCAGTACCTGAAACAGTGATGTGCCCAGTGTCATGTTATCCTCACAGTGCGTTGATCAGGGTGTCGAACAGGGCTCGGGCCACCGAGATGATCTGCGCGTTCGCCTGATAGGCCTGTTGTTGCGAAATCAGGTTCGCGGCCTCTGTATCCAGATCAACGGCACTAACCTTGGCTTCTGCAGCCAGAGCGCTTTCTAACAGCGAATTTGCCGTCGATTTTCTGTTCTCGGCGCCAGAAACCTTGCCGCCGACATCGGTGACCATCTCGTTGAAGATGGCGGTAAAGCCACCCAGCCCGCTGTCCAGGTTCCGCATTTGCAGGTCAGCCAGCTTTTCGACCGTGCGGGCGTCGGCATAGTCGGGCTGCGCCGGATTTATCTGGAAGCTGTCGCCGGTGATATACCCCGCCGAGAACGTGACGCTGTAATGCCCGATCTGCGCGTTGCCGTTTTCGTCCAGCGCACGGCGGGCGATCTCGTCGCCGGTTTCGGTGTCGTACAGACCCACCAGCCCGTTATCCGCATCCAGAATACGCACCTCGACCGAGCGGTCGGCCTCTTCGAGAATGCGGGGGGTGACGTCGGCGGTCAGCTTGGTCGCGCCGTTCGATCCCATGGCCACGATGAACTGCTCGTTCGGCAGGCCACTCAGGGTCAGGCGGCGGCCCGAGGCCTGCATTTCCCCGGTGATGTCCAGAATTCGGTTATCGGCCGAGCGCACCTCGAGCGAGCCATCGTCGGTCACCAATAGGCTGGTGTCCGAGGTCTGGAAGCCCAGCAGCCCTGCGCCTGCCTGCGGGGGGAAGTCGATCTCGCCCGAGCCGGCGGGCGGCGTGATGGTGATCTTCTGTGTCGCGGCGTCATAGCTGACCGTCCCCGGAAAGCCGACCGAACTGGCCGAGATCGACCCGTTGCCCGCGTTGTTCGCCCGCAGCACATAGGCCGTGCCGCCAAGGGTAAAGTTCACCGCATGGGGTCCCAGCGGCAGGGTGTCAATGTTGATCTCGCCGCCGGTGGTCTGCTTGGTGATCAGGTTGGTCGCCCCCATGCCAAAGGCCGCCGCGTTGCCCGGGCTGGACGAAACCGCCAGCATCGCGCCATCGAACGCGCCATCGGTGGTCTCGACCACCAGCTTGTTCGAGGCATCGAAATAGGCGGTCACCATGCCCTTTTCGGGGCCGGTCACCACGGGTTCGCCATCGGTCATGGTGATCGCATAGGTCTGGTCCCCCAGATCCACACGCATCATGGTGCCGTTCGCGGGAATGTTGGCCACGGCCTCGCCCGTCATCCGGCTCGAGGGGGACTGCGCCCGCAGCGCCGACGCCATGCCATAGGCCGCGTCCACATCATCAACCGCGCCAAACTCGGCGGGGTCGAAAGTGGCGCTCAGGGTGCCGACGGTGGGGTCCTCAATGTTCAGGGTATAGAAGGCCGAGCCCGCGGTCTGCGTCAGGCCGTCATCGGACGGACCATCCAGCGCCGCGTCATAGGCAAAGCGGAACACCTGAGTCGCGCCTGCATCCTGAATCTCGCGGGTCGCACGGCCCCCGTTAAAGGGGTCAGCCTCGGCCCCGATGGACAGGGCCCCTTCGGACACGCTGAAGTCATCCTGCGCGGCGACCGAAACGGTGCCGACCGCGCGCAAGGTATCCAGCCCCGACGCGCCCAAAGACGTGGTACCAAGGCCGAAGGAATTCCCGAACTCGTCCACCTTGTCCACGACCATCGAGCCGCCGGTGCTGTGGGTAAAGACCGAGATGTTGATGTCTGCGCCGGTGTCGCTGGTCAGTATCAGACGGCCTGCCGACGGATCAATCGACGCCGAAATCCCGGTCGAGGGACTGGCAAGGTTGATCGCCTGCGCCAGCTCGGTCACATCGCCGCCATAGACATCCGCGTCGATCTGGAACGGCGAGACGTTGTCGCCCTGCAGCTTGAACCGGACTTTGCCGTCATCGGGGAAGGCCAGCGAAATATCGGTGCGCGCGGTGACGGTGCCGTCGACCTCGGTGCGCATCAGGTCGGCCATCTGCTGGGCACTGGACCCTTCGGGCACGTTGATCAACCCACCGCCCAAGGCAGTCACGTCCAGCGTCACCGCAGGAGTGATCGCCGCCGTGTCATAGGTGGCCCACGCTTGCAGACCCACGGTTTCGCGCAGGGTCGCCACATAGTTCCCCGTCGCGCTGGACTGGGTCATGGTGATGCCGCGATAGCCGTCGGGGTTGTTCAGGTCGGCCATGCGATAGGTCGCGCCGGGCTGGAACCCGTTGGCCTCGATGATAAAGGCTTCAGCCTCGGCGGGGTCCAAGGGGGCACCGGCAATCTGCAGACCGTCACGGGTGAACACCGCGATATCGGCAGCCAGTTCGGGGTCGGCCAGAATGGTGGCGCTCGAGGTGCCAGCCCCGTTGGTCATGGTGGCGGTCACGCTGGTGCTGGCTCCGGCAACCTCGAGCATCAGCTCGGAGCCCGAAATCATGACCCGCCCGCCAAGGCTGCTGAGCCGCTCGCCGTTGGCATCCAGAATGGTGCCATCATTGATCTGAGCGACAAAATCCGCCTGCGTCTGGAAGGTGTCGGGGATGAACTCGTGCAGGGTTCCGTCGATCGTCACCTTCAGCGCACCGATGTCGCTGCCGTCCACGGCAAACGACAGGCTGGCCTGACGGTCCATCGACGCCAGCGTAAAGGTCTCGGTCCCCGAGGGGATCACGCCCACCACGCCCGCCGACAGGAATTCGGTGGCGGTCAGGGCAGAGCTGCCGGTCAGGGCGGACATCTGCCCAACGGTGGTAATCTCTTCGTCCGAGCGGGCCACGACGATCTTGGCGTTGCCCAGATTGCCGCCCGCAGGCGTCACGGTCGAGGCCGAGGCACTGGCGATGCGCTCGGGCTTCGAGATCAGGAACGCCAGATCAGAGGCGTTGCCCTCGCGGCGGGTCAGGTCGATGCGGTCACCGTTAAAGGGCTTGCCCGCCAGACTGATCACCATGCCCGGCAGCGTGATCTGCGTATCCCCCGAGGCGATTTCCGCGCCATCGGGGTCGTATACCTTCCACAGACCGGCCAGACTGTCGCGCACCAGATCCAAGGGGCCTTCGGGCATAACGGTGGGGTCGGTCACGGTAACCTCGGCCACGCCGGTCCCGCGGTTGATCTGAGAGGACTGAACCTTCCAGCCTTGCAGGGCGAACAGGTCGCCGCCGGGCAGACCGTCCAGATCGACGCCCTCGTTGTGGATCGCGTTCATCTGGGCCGCGATGGTCTGCGCCCAGTCGTTCAGGTCATTCAGCGCCGAGCGAATGACACCCACAGCCGTCGACAACCCATAGAGCGAGCCGCCAGACACCGTGCGGGACTGGGCCTCTTCGGTGGGGTCCTGCGGGATGATCCGCACACGGTCCGCATTCACCTGCTGTAGCTGAGAAACGTTGTCTTCTTCGATCAGAACCAAGCCGCCGGGGTTCTTGCCCCAAGTAACGGTCATCAGGTTGTGGTCGTCGAACTCGACGTTGATGTCGTTGATCTTGGCCAGATCGACCAGCAGCTTGTCGCGGCGGTCGAACAAGGGGTTCAGCGCGCCGGTGTCCTGAGTCACGGCGACCTTCTGCTGGATTTCCCCCAGCTCTTTCAGGATCAGGTTGGCCTGATCGATCTGCAGGGCGCCGTCCTCGGTGGTGACGGCGATCATGTTCTCCATGTCGGCGGCCAGCGATTTGACCCCTTCGACAAAGGAATTCGCGCCGTCGATCATGATGGTCCGCAGACCCACGTCCACCGGATCCCCCGCAACCGAGGCGATGCCGTCAAAAAAGTTGTCCATCATCTCCAGCACGCCGCCGGGCTGCGGGGTCAGCCGCGCCTCAAGCAGGTTCAGGGGCGGCAGGGCAGCCTCCTGCACCTCGACTGCGCCAGAGGCCGTGCGGACCCGTTCAGCCAGAATGCCGTCGAACGCGCGCTTGATCTCGGACACGGTGACACCCTGCGACTGGGTGCCCGCGTGGATAGGACTCATTTTGCCGCCGCCGATTTCCTCGGTGACGGCAATGCGGCGGTGATAGCCCTCGGTGTCGGCGTTCGCGATGTTTTCCGACGTGACTTGCAGTTTGGCCTGGGCCGCGCGGATGCCGCTGCGACCGATGTCCAGAATGCCGCTCATGATTTATCGCCTCCGGGGACGAACTGCGCGAATTGTTTGTAAAGAGCCGCCCCGATACCAAGGCCCGACCCGCCTGCCCCGATCTGGGACATTTTCTCGTCGAGCATGCTTTGCATCGTATCGACACCCGAGCCGCCCAGAAGGTCTTCGCCCAGTTTTGTCTCGCGGGCGGTTTTCATGACCTGCTGCAGGAACAGACCCTCGAAGGCCTGCGTGGCTTCCTTGAGCTGCTGGTGTTTGTAAGCCGAAGATGTTTTGCCTGTAGTCGAAGAGTACATGCGCAGATCGGCAGTTTTGCTCGCTTCTATCATGGCAGTCTCCTTAGATGATGATCAGTTCGGCGCGCAGGGCGCCTGCGGAATTCAAAGCCTCGAGGATCGCGACCAGATCGGCGGGGCTGGCGCCCACAGCGTTGATCGCATCCACAAGCGAGGACAGGGACACACCGGGGTCGAACAGGAACGCGCGGGCGGGGTCTTGTTGTACGTCGATCTGGCTGTTGGGGGTGACCACGGGGTTGCCACCGGGCACCACCACCTGAGCGCCATTCTGACCACCGTTGGCCACGACGGTCGCGCCCCCTTGATCGACGTTCAGTTTTTCATTCACGCGGACGGTCAGCGACCCGTGGGTCACGGCGGCGGGCGACACACGGACATCACCACTGATAACGACCGTGCCGGTGCGGCTGTTTACGATGATCTTGGCGGGGGCTTCGGCGGGCTCGACCTCGATGCTTTCGAGCATCCCCATAAAGGACACGCGCTGACCGGGATCGGCAGGGGCACGCACCCGCACCGAGGTGCCATCCAGAGGCAGCGCGACGCCGCCGCCGAACATGCCATTGATCGCTTCGGCCATGCGGTTCGAGGTACTGAAGTCGTTCCGGTGCAGGTTCAGGACAAAGTATTCGGATTCCAGGAACGGGGTTTCCACCAGCCGCTCGACGGTCGCGCCGCCGGGAATGCGGCCCACGGTGGGGATGTTGACCATCACCGACGATCCGTCGCCGGCCTCGACCCCCAGACCTCCGACCACAAGGTTGCCTTGGGCGATGGCGTAAACCTCGCCATCGGCGCCCATCAGCGGGGTCATGAGCAGGGTGCCGCCCTTCAGCGACTTGGCCTTGCCTGCGGTGGACACGGTGATGTCCATTTTCTGGCCCGGCTTCAGGAAAGGGGACATTTCCGCGGTCACCATCACGGCCGCCGCGTTTTTGGCATCCAGACCGCCCGCGTCCGTCTCTAGTCCGAGGCGCGAGATGATCGACTGCATCGACTGCTGGGTCAGCGTCGAGCCCCCGTCACCGGTGCCTGCCAGACCGACCACCAGACCATAGCCCACCAAAGGGTTCGAGCGCACACCGGCCACCGAGGCCAGATCCTTGATCCGGTCGGCCTTGGCCATCATGGGGGCCATCAGGCTGAGGATGATAATCAGGACTAGACGGCACATGGCGGCGCCCCTTTCAGCAGATTAGAACGGCGAGACGGTGTTGACGGCGCGGCTGAGCCAGCCACGTTTGCCCGCATCCGCGATCTGGCCCGCACCGATGTATTTGATGTCGGCGTTGGCGATGCGGTCGGATTCCACAATGTTGTCGGGCGACACGTCCGAGGGACGCACGATGCCCGTCAGGCGGATGTATTCGTCGCCGTTGTTCAGGGTCAGCTTCTTCTGGCCAACGATTTCCAGATTGCCGCCGGGCAGAACGCGGACAACGCTGACCGACATGCGGCCCGTCAGGCTGTTCGACTGGCTGGCGCTGCCACGGCCCGAGAACTTGCTCTCCGATCCGCTGGTCAGGTCCGCGCCGGTGAACTTCAGCGGCAGGATCGACGGCAGGCTGACGTTGTAGTCGTCAGTGCGGCTGGTGCTGGCGTTCTGGCTCTTGGTTGCGGCAAAGCGTTCCGACAGCTCCACTGTCAGGATGTCACCCACCTGCGCCGCCTTGCGGTCGGTGGCGAACAGGCCCATCGCACCGCCCGAATAGATGCCGCCGGTGGGCATCAGGGACGCGGTTTCGGGAGCCTCTACGGGGTAGACGGGGGCAAAGTTGGCCGAAGCGTTCTCTTCGATCTGCTGGGAACAGCCTGCCACGGTCAGGGCGGCGCATCCGGCGAGTAGGACAAAGCGTAGGGTCATGGGGATCACAGCTTGTTAGAGAGGTACTGCATCATCTCGTCCGAGGCCGAGATCGACTTGGAGTTCAGTTCGTAGGCGCGCTGGGCTTCGATCATGTCGACCAGCTCTTGCACCACGTTCACGTTCGATGCTTCCAGAGTACCCTGCATTAGCTGGCCCATGCCGTCCGCGACGGGGTTCGCCACGATGGGGGCGCCGCTGGCGGGGGTCTCGATCAAGAAGTTCTCGCCGCGCGGGTCCAGACCGGCCGGGTTCGAGAACGTCGCCAGAGTGATCTGGCCGACCTCTTGGTAGATGCTGGTTCCGGGGGTGGTGACACTGACGATCCCGTCAGCCGAGATGTTGATGTCCATCGCATCGGCAGGGATCTGGATTTCCGGCTGGACCACATAGCCCGAGCTGGTGGTCAGCGTGCCTTCGGAGTTGCGGGAAAAGGTGCCATCGCGGGTATAGCCGATCTGGCCGTCCGGCAGCAGCACCTGAAAGAAGCCCTGCCCGTTGATCGCCAGATCCAGATTGTTTTCGGTGTTGATCAGGCTACCCTGGCTGTGAAGCTTCTGGGTGTTGACCATCCGCACGCCGGTACCCACAGCCGAGGCCGAGGTCAGCTGGGTCGCCTCGGAGGTTTGCGCCCCGCCCGATTTCCAGGTCTGGTACAGAAGGGTCTCGAAGTTCGCGCGGTCGCGCTTGAAGCCGGTGGTGTTAACGTTCGCCAGGTTGTTCGAGATCACCTGGATCCGGGCTTGTTGGGCGTTCAGCCCCGTCTTGGCGACGTGCATGGATGCGGTAGACATCTGGGACGCTCCTTGGAAAGTGGCGGTTCACCAAGAAGCCTGCAAAGCGCGTGCCAAAGTACTAAAATACTCTGGCACGCTGCCGTTATTATTCCATTGGAGCCTGCATCAGGCTTGTTCCGGCCTCGTCGATCTTTTCGGTTTCGGAAATCATCTTCATCCCGAACTCGAAACTGCGCTGGTTGTCGATGGTCGACAGCAGTTCGTCGATGGCGTTCACGTTGGACCGTTCCAGAGTGCCCTGCATCACCTTGGCCTGTTGGTCAGGGGCGGGCATGGTCCCGTTTTTATTGCGGATGTGGCCGTCAGCGCCCTTTTGCAAGGTGCCTTCGGGGGGAACCACGGTGGCCAGCACCGCAACGTTCAGCTGCTCGCCGGGCGCGCCGTCCACGGGCTCGATGATGATTTCACCGATTTCGTTGATCACGATCTGCCGGAAAGGCGGCAGGTTGATCGGCTGCATCTGCGCGTTCAGCATTTCTTCGCCCGCGCCGTTGCGCAGGATGCCGTCATTGCCACGGGTCAAGTCACCGCGGCGGGTCAGCGCCGGCGGGCCACCATTGTCGGGCTTCATAAAGAAGTACCCTTTGTCGGCGATGGCCACGTCCAGAATGTTATCGGTCTTGTCCAGAAAACCGGCATCTTCCGAGAACCCTGCCGGGCCTTCCTCTAGCTGGAAGGCACGGACATTCGCCTGATCCATCGCGTCCAGAAATCTGGTGCCACCCGGGTTATCCAGGTCGGCGCGATAGCCGGGGACGTTCATGTTGGCCAAGTTCTGGGCCAACGTCACGTTGCTGTCGCGGCGGTTATGCAACGAGTTCAGCGCGGTATAGATCAGGCGGTCCATGGGTCAGGTCCTCTTGGCGATCAGGCCTTAGCGAAGCTGCAGGATGGTCTGGGACAACGAGTTCGAGGTTTCCAGCGCCTTGGCCGAAGCCTGATAGTTGCGCTGGGATGCGATCAGGTCCACCAGCTCGGCGGTCAGGTCGACGTTCGCTTGTTCCAGCGAGCCGGAGCGAATGTTACCAAAGCCGCTGATGCCCGACTGGCCATAGTAGGGCATACCCGAAACCGCGGTCGCCTTGTAGGACGAGTCGCCCACCGGCGACAGGCCGTTCAGGTTGGTAAAGTTCGCCAGAACCACCTGACCCAGCGCGATGGTGTCGGTGCCCGAGTAGTTGGCCCAGACGATGCCGTTGCCGTCCACCTCTAGGTTCGACAGGCCGCGGGGCGACACGCCGTCATGGTCCAGAGTGACCACGGCGAATTCGTCGGTCATCTGGGTCGAGTCAGCGAAGTCGATGTTAATGGTGCGGCCATCGCCGGTGAAATCGACGGGGGTCTCGCCTTCGATCGGCAGACCGGATTCATCGAACGCAAGGGTCATGGTGCTCGACGGGGTATAGGGCACGCCGTCCAGCTTCATGTGTACTTCGTAACGGCTGACGGTGTTGGTCGCATCCGGAATGTCGGTCATGACAAAGAACAATTCGGCCTCTTGGGCGACGCCTTCGGTGTCATAGATCGAGAAAGGGGTGCTGAAGGCGTAGGTGGTGTTGTCATCCGCATCAAAGGCCAGCGTGGCGGGAACCGCGTCCTGAGTACCTTGGGCGTTCGAACCGGTGGGAACGGCCAGCGTGATCGAGGCATTGTCGGTCTGCTTGGGGTCACCGCGGAACGACGGAACGTAAAGCGGCTGGATGATCGATTTCGACAGAACGGTGCCGTCCTCGGCGCTGGGGTAGCTCAGCATATAGCTGCCGCCCGCGTTCACCACGTTGCCCTCGGCGTTCAGGCCGAACGCACCGGCGCGGCTGAAGGTCATCTCGCCCGCATCTTTTTCGGGACGCAGCGCAAAGAAGCCCTGACCCTGAATGCCCAGATCCAGCGTGTTACCGGTCTGCTCGAACGAGCCCTGGTTGAAGCTTTTGCCAACGTGGGCCAGACGGGTCCCCAGACCGGTCTGTTTCTTGGGGTCCGAGAACGGCGGGGTCGAATAAAGGTCCGCGAATTCGGTACGGCTTTTGTGGTAGCCGACGGTGTTCACGTTGGCGATGTTGTTCGAGGTGTTGGCGATGTCTGCCTGTGCTGCGTGCAGACCCGTCAGGGCGGTAAGAGCGGACATAGGGATCTCCTAGCTTGGCTTTCCGAACAGGAAACTGGTTGTAAGGTTGGGGGCGGAGATCAGCGCAGGGCGCTGATTTCCAGATAGTTGCGTTGACCGTAGTCTTCGATATTCAGGGTCATATCGCCGCCATCGGTCGGCATCTGGACCCCCGTTACTCGGGCATAGACGGATGCGCCCATGACCTTGGTTTCTTCGCCGTTCGTCACCTCGACCGAGACGCGGACGGAACTGTGGTTGTTCACGATGTTGTCGGGGACATCGGTCCAGTCGAAACCGACCAGACCTGCGCGCTGACCCCCGAGTTGCTCTTTGTTCAGGATCGCGCCGGTGACGGTGTCCATGAAGGTCACCGTCACGTTGTCGGCGCTGGTCTCCAGATCGACGACACCGTGGATTTCCCCGTTGCTATCAGGGCGCGCCAGATTGCCCGGCACCAGCACGCTCTGCCCCAGCAGGGACGAGGCGGTGGCGATCCGGCCATTGGTCATCTCGGACGACATGGAGGTGAGCGTTTCGTTGATCTTGTCCAGACCCGCGACCGAGCTGAACTGCGCCATCTGCGCCAGAAAGTCCCCGTTCTCCATCGGCGAGAAGGGGTCCTGGTTCTGAAGTTGCGCGGTCATCAGGGTCAGAAAGTCCTGCTGGCCCAGATCCTTGTTATTGGCGGCAACCGTGCTTTTCAGGCTTTCGGTGTCGTATTCGCGGACGCCGGCGATGTTGGAATATGCGCCGCTGACAGTGGTCATGCTCTCTCTCCTGCCCTAGACGTTACTGGCCCATCTTGACCGTGCGCGACGCCAGCGTGCGCAGGGTCGAGACGACCTCGAGGGTGTTCTGGTACTGGCGGCTGGCTTCCATCATTTCGACCATCTCTTCGTCGACGTTGACGGCGGCCTCGTAGACAAAGCCGTCCTTGTCCGCGAGCGGGTGGTCGGGGCGATAGGATTTCGCCGGTTCGCGATCCAGCGACACGATGTCTTTGACGCTGGTGGTGGACAGACCGCTTTCGCGGGCGTCATGGGCATAGTCGATCTCGAACACGGGGCGGATCGCGCGGAACGCATCCTCTTTGGTGGTCGCGACCGATTGGGCGTTGGCGATGTTCGAGGCAATCGTGTTCAGACGGGTCATCTGCGATGACATCGAACGGGCCGCTACATCGTATACGTTCTTGATCTGCATGATTATTCTCCTCTGATCGCGGACTGCAGCCCGGCGATCCTGCGGTTCAGCAGGGTCAGGCTGGCCTGATACCGCTGCGTGTTCTCCGAGAATTCCATTTGTTCGACGGCCAGTTCGACAGTGTTCCCGTCAAGCGCGGGGTTGATGTTCTGGCGGTACACCAGCCCTTGTTTCAGGCCGCCCCCCGTCGAGAAGTGCTGATCATCGCTGGCACGCAAATTGCCATTGCCCTGCGCGCGATCCAGCGCGCTGGCAAAGTCGATATCCCGTGCCTTGAACCCCGGTGTCGCGGCGTTCGCGATGTTCGAGGCAAGGATATTGTTGCGGCGTTCACGCAGCACCAGCGCATCTGCGTGCAGGCTGATATGGTTGCGTATTCCCGTCATTCCGGTCCTCGTTGACTTTCTTTCTAAAAAGTTCGGCGCGGCGGCCGTTCTGGTCTGGGAATTGCAAGTGCCATGCCAAATGACAGCAACGCGGCAGGAGCACGGTATGACCTCGGCCAAATCGGATAGCGCAGACGGGAAAAGCGGCGGCGGACGCAAGATCAAGCCGGTGCGCAAGATCCTCGACAAGATGCGCGGCGTCGACCCCATGAGCGGGGCCGAGGCCTTGGCCGATGTATACGAAGAAGAAAAAGACGCTGCCCGCCGCAACCTTCTGATGCAGGCGCGCCTGAAGCTGTTGCAAGATGCCCTGAAGGGCGAACAAGAGCCGCCCAAGCCCAAAAAGAAAAAGACCCCCAAGCCCAAGCCGGAGCCCGCGCTCGAAGCCGAGCCCCTGCCCGAGCCAGAACCCGCGCCGCCGCCCGCACCGAAAAAAGTGCCAAAGCTGGATATGCTCGACCTGAGCGATCCGTCGGTCTTTGACGTGTTCGGCGCTCTTGATGCGGACGACGACGAGGACGAAGCCCCCGCACCCGCTGCCAAGCCAGCCCCTGCCGAGGAAGAGGCCCCCGATCCCTTTGCTATGCTGGCCGACATCGGCGACAGCCAGAGCGCGAGCGACGATCCCTTCGCCGCCTTCGATGACGCGGACGACCCGTTCGCGGCCTTCGACGCCACGACCCCGCCCAAAGCCCCTGCACCCGCCCCGGCCGCGGCCAAACCCGCCATGGACGACGATCCCTTCGCCGCCTTCGGAGAACTGCTGGACGACGTCGACAAACCCGGCCCTGCGGCGATGGACGACGACCCGTTCGCTGCCTTTGCGGACGAAGACGACCCATTCGCGCCCTTCGAAGCAGACGCCGCCCCCTTTGAAAGCCCAAAAGAAGAGTCTGAACAAGAGGACCCCTTCGCCGCCGTCGCAGACGACGACCCGTTCGCAGCTTTTGATGAAGCCGCGGCAGAGCCAGAACAGGAAGAAATTCCGGTAGCAGAAAGCCTCGCCAACCCTGAGGAGGACCCCTTCGCCGCCCTAGCAGACCTGACCGGAGACACTGCCGTCAACGTCGAGGGCGATGAAGACCCCTTTACGCCCTATGCACAGGAAGACGCTGCAGTGCGCCCCACCTCCTCGGCCCTCGAAGCCTTTGCGGCATCGGGAATGGCAGCCCTGTCGGACGATCCGGAGGAAAAGGCCCCGGAAAAGGCATCCAGCCCCGAGGACACCGTTGGTGAAGTCGATCCCTTCGCAGCCTTCACTGATGGCGACGACCCGTTTGCAGCCTTTGATGGGCCAGACGAAGACGCAGAAACCAAAGCGCTCGCCGAAAACAACGTAGAGCCCCGGAGCGCCGAGCTTTCGGAGGAAGCACCCGCGCTAGAGCCAAACGCAGATCCCTTCGCCGCCCTAGTGGACGAGGACGATCCGTTCGCACCCTTCGAAGCAGAAGCAGCACCCACCGAAGTGGCGAAAGAAGAGTCCAAACAAGAGGACCCTTTCGCGGCGTTCTCGGACCACGACCCGTTCGCAGCCTTCGACGATCCCGAGGCAGAGCCAGAACCGGAAGAAATTACGGTAGAAGAAAGCCTCGCCAACCCTGAGGAGGACCCCTTCGCCGCCCTCGCAGACCTGACCGGAGACACCGCCGTCAACGTCGAGGGCGATGAAGACCCCTTTGCGCCCTATGCACAGGAAGACACTCCAGTGCGCCCCGCCTCCTCAGCCCTCGAAGCCTTCGCGGCATCGGGAATGGCAGCCCTGTCGGACGATCCGGAGGAAAAGGCCCCGGAAGAGGCATCCAGCCCCGAGGACACCGTTGGTGAAGTCGATCCCTTGGCAGCCTTCGCGGACGAGGACGATCCGTTCGCACCCTTCGAAGCAGAGGCTGCCCCCGCCGAAGTTGCGAAAGTAGAGCCTGAACAAGAGGATCCCTTCGCTGCATTCTCGGACGGTGACCCGTTCGCAGCCTTCGAAGAACCCGAGGCAGAGCCAAAACCGGAAGAAATTACGGTAGAAGAAAGCCTCACCAACCCTGAGGAGGACCCCTTCGCCGCCCTCGCAGACCTGACCGGAGACACCGCCGTCAACGTCGAGGGCGATGAAGACCCCTTTGCGCCCTATGCACAGGAGGATGCAGCAGTGCGCCGCACCTCCTCGGCCCTCGAAGCCTTTGCAGCATCGGGAATGGCAGCCCTGTCGGACGATCCGGAGGAAAAGGCCCCGGAAGAGGCATCCAGCCCCGAGGACACCGTTGGTGAAGTCGATCCCTTGGCAGCCTTCGCGGACGATGACGCGGACGAGGACGATCCGTTCGCACCCTTCGAAGCAGAAGCAGCACCCACCGAAGTGGCGAAAGAAGAGTCCAAACAAGAGGACCCTTTCGCGGCGTTCTCGGACCACGACCCGTTCGCAGCCTTCGACGATCCCGAGGCAGAGCCAGAACCGGAAGAAATTACGGTAGAAGAAAGCCTCGCCAACCCTGAGGAGGACCCCTTCGCCGCCCTCGCAGACCTGACCGGAGACACCGCCGTCAACGTCGAGGGCGATGAAGACCCCTTTGCGCCCTATGCACAGGAAGACACTCCAGTGCGCCCCGCCTCCTCAGCCCTCGAAGCCTTCGCGGCATCGGGAATGGCAGCCCTGTCGGACGATCCGGAGGAAAAGGCCCCGGAAGAGGCATCCAGCCCCGAGGACACCGTTGGTGAAGTCGATCCCTTGGCAGCCTTCGCGGACGAGGACGATCCGTTCGCACCCTTCGAAGCAGAGGCTGCCCCCGCCGAAGTTGCGAAAGTAGAGCCTGAACAAGAGGATCCCTTCGCTGCATTCTCGGACGGTGACCCGTTCGCAGCCTTCGAAGAACCCGAGGCAGAGCCAAAACCGGAAGAAATTACGGTAGAAGAAAGCCTCACCAACCCTGAGGAGGACCCCTTCGCCGCCCTCGCAGACCTGACCGGAGACACCGCCGTCAACGTCGAGGGCGATGAAGACCCCTTTGCGCCCTATGCACAGGAGGATGCAGCAGTGCGCCGCACCTCCTCGGCCCTCGAAGCCTTTGCAGCATCGGGAATGACCGCTCTGTCGGAAAATGCAGGAGAAACTGCGCCGGAAGAGTCATCTAGCCCCGAGGACACCGTTGGTGAAGTCGATCCCTTGGCAGCCTTCACAGAAGACGAGGGCGACCCGTTCGCAGCCTTCGACGATCCCGAGGCAGACACAGAACCGGACGCGGCCGTAGCTGAAGCAGAAAATGAAGAAAGCCTCGCCAACCCTGAGGAGGACCCCTTCGCCGCTCTCGCACACCTGACCGGAGACACTGCCGTCAACGTCGAGGGCGATGAGGACCCCTTTGCGCCCTTTGCACAGGAGGACGCCGCTGTGCGCCGCACCTCCTCGGCCCTCGAAACCTTCGCGGCGACGGGAATGGCCGCCCTGTCGGACGATCTGGAGGAAAAGGCTCCGGAAGAGGCATCCAGCCCCGAGGACACCGTTGGCGAAGTCGATCCCTTCGCAGCCTTCACCGAGGATGATCCCTTCGCGCCTTTCGAAGAAGAAGAGCACACTTCAGAAGTTATGGACCAAGACCCAACCCCATTCACTGCCCCCGTCAAAGACGCCGAGGCATCGTCGCCCGCCCCCAAGGCCGCTCCTCAGGAACTCACGCGGCTTGAGATGTTGCTGCTGAAGAAACTCGCGACCGGCAAGAAGATCCCGGATGCGATCAGTCGGGATGCTCTGCGCGATATTCGTGTGCACGGGCCTGCGCCAGAGCCGGAACCCGAGCCTTTGGCGCCCGAGGCGGAGGCGGAAACCGGGGTGGAGGCTGCTGATGATACCCAGCCGGAACCGAAGGTTCAGGAGGCCCCCGCCCCTTACAAGGACAAGTCCGCAGACTACTGGAACTACGACATCTTCGATGACTGATGCGATGGGCAACCATCACAATCCTTGATTTGACGCGCTAGTTCGATCTTCTAAGGTCGTGCGGTGCGACGAAAAAGGAAACTGGAATGGAACGCAGCAGCCCCTTGGTGACACCCGTCTTGATTGCGGGCTGTCTGGTGATCATGGTCGGATTTGCGATCCGTGCCAGCTTTGGCGTGTTCCAGATTCCGATCGCGCAGGAATTCGGATGGGCGCGGGCGGACTTCAGCTTGGCCATTGCGATCCAGAACCTGGCTTGGGGGATCGGGCAGCCGCTGTTCGGGGCCTTTGCCGAACGTCTAGGGGACCGCAAGGCGATCATTCTGGGGGCGCTGCTGTATTCTGCGGGTCTGGTGGCCTCCAGCTTTGCGGTCACGCCAGCGGCGCACCAGCTGTTGGAAATCCTTGTGGGCTTTGGCGTCGCGGGTACCGGTTTCGGCGTCATTCTGGCGGTCGTGGGCCGTGCGTCGAGCGACGAGAACCGCTCTATGTCGCTGGCGATTGCGACGGCGGCGGGCAGCGCGGGGCAAGTGTTCGGGGCGCCCTTGGCGGAATGGCTCTTGGGCTTCATGACGTGGCAGCAGGTGTTCCTGATGTTTGCGGTGGCGATCATCGCCGTGCTGATGGTGCTGCCGATGATGCGGGTCGAGCCGCCAGCCTCGAAGAAAGAGCTGGAGGAGAGCATGGGCCAGATTCTGGGCCGTGCGTTCCGCGACCCCAGCTACACCATGATTTTCCTTGGGTTCTTTAGCTGCGGGTACCAGCTGGCCTTTGTCACCGCGCACTTTCCGGCCTTTGTGACCGAGGTGTGCAGCCCGATCGCCGCTGGCGGTGTCCTGAGTTCGCTGGGGATCGAGACGACTTCGGCCCTTGGGGCGGTCTCGATCAGTTTGATCGGTCTGGCCAATATCGCGGGCACGTTGTTGGCGGGCTATCTGGGCAAGAGGTATTCGAAAAAGTACCTGCTGGCCGGCGTCTATGCGATGCGGACCATTGTGGCGGCGGCGTTCATCATGTTCCCGATGACCCCTGCGACGGTGATCCTGTTCTCGCTGGTGATGGGTTCGCTGTGGCTGGCGACGGTGCCGCTGACCTCTGGTCTGGTCGCGCATCTGTACGGCCTGCGCTACATGGGAACGCTTTATGGGATCGTGTTCCTGAGCCACCAGCTTGGCAGCTTCATGGGCGTTTGGCTGGGGGGCAAGATGTACGACATCACCGGCGATTACACGGCTGTGTGGTGGGTCGGCGTGGGGGTTGGCGCATTTTCGGCACTGATCCACCTGCCGATCAAGGAAAAGCGCGTCGAACTGGCGGCATGAGTTGAGGGGCCCCGCAGGCCCCTTTTTCATTGGGCTGCGCGCCAAGCATCGAGGACGTAGCGACTGACCATCAGGTCCAGATGCGCGCCGCCGCCGTTCTTGCAGATCGTGATCTCTTCGGGCGTTTGGCGGGCAAAAGCCGCGCCATCGTAAAAGTCCGCGATCACGTGGTCGGGGGTGATTTCCCCTGCGGCGATGGGCAATTTCAACTCGCCGATATGGTCGATCGTGGTCTCACGGCTGTCCACGAACAGGCGCGCGCGGGTCAGGGCTTCGGTGTCGGCTTCGCGCATGTCGGGGCGGTAGGCGCCGATCAGGTCCACGTGCTGACCGGGTTGCAGCCAAGCGCCCTTTAGCACCGGCTCGGTGCTCATGGTGGCGCAGCAGATGATGTCAGCTTGCGCGACGGCCTCGGGCAGGTCGGTGGCGACCTTCAGGCCGGGGATGTCTGCGGCCATCTCGGTGGCGCGGGCGGTGGTCCGGTTCCAGACGGTGAACTGCGCGTCGGGGAAGGCGGCAGAATAGGCGTCGATCATGTTCGCGCCCACCGTCCCTGCCCCGATGATCAGGATGTTCCGGCTGTCCGGCCGCGCCAGACGGCGAGCAGCCAGCAGGCTGTCGCCAGCGGTCTTCCACTTGGTCACCAGATGGAAGTCCACCACGGCCTCTAGCAGGCCATGATCGTCGCCGAACAAGGACACGCCGCCATTCACGCGGGGCAGATCAGAGGCGGGGTTTTCGGGGAACACCGTCGCTGCCTTGACCGCCAGACCCAGCCCGTTGATCCACGCAGAGCGCAGCAGCAACGTGTCATCGCCCCGATACAGGAAGCTGTCCGAGATCTGCGCCTTCGGCAGGCTGTGGGCCTGCCAGATGGCGTCGGTCAGAGCGATCCAGTCCAGATGGGCGTCGGCTTCGAACGGGACGATGGCGGGGGTCATGCGGCCTCGCTCTCGGTCAGCAGGCCCTTGGCCACCAAGCAATCAGCCCAACCTTGGGGGCCGGTGAACAGGTGCGTTTGCCACCCGCGAGAGGCCGCCATTTCGATGTTATCGGTTCGGTCGTCGGCGAACAGCAGCCCCTCGGGGGCAACACCGCAATCCTCTTCGACCATCTCGTAGATGCGGACCTCGGGCTTGATCACCTGCATGTGGCCCGAGATGTAGCGTTTGTCGAACTCGGTCAGGAACGGGTACACAGGCTCGGCGATTGCAAAGGTCTGAACGCCGAAATTGGTCAGGGCGAACACCGGCACTCCTTTGGCCCGCAGGGCGCGCAGCAAGCGGACCGAGTGGGGGATTTCGGGGCTGGCCATTTCGATCCACTGGTCGTGCCAGATGCCCAGTTCCGCCCGCCATTCGGGATTTTCGTCCGCGGTTTTCGCCAGCAATTCGTGGAAGTTCGCCCCGCGATCCACCTGATCGTTCATGCTGTGCAGATCGACAGCGGCGAACAGTTCCTTGCGGCGGGCCTCTCCGATCACCTTGTCGAAGTGGCGCTCGGGCTGCCATTCGATCAGGACGTTGCCGATGTCAAAAATGACGGCTTCGGGAGTCATGGATTATCCTTTGCGTTTCACGCGGCGCAGCGCGTCTTCGAGGGCATTCAGAAAGCGGGAGCGATCGGCCTTGGTGAACCCTTTTCCGCCCCCTTGGCGGAACGGGTCGGCGGCGCGCAGGTCGGCCATCAGGTCGCGCATCCCCAGCACGTTGCCAATGTTGGCTTCGGTTAGAAATTCGCCGTTGGGCTTGATCACGATGGCCCCCGCAGGCACGCATTTCGCGGCCAAGGGGATGTCATTGGTGATCACCACATCGCCGGTCGTGGCACGGTCTGCGATCCACATATCGGCCACATCGGGGCCCTCGGGCACGATCACCAACTGGATCAAGGGGTTCTGCGACGGGCGCAGTCCCCCGTTGCAGACCATCGCCACCTCGGTCTTGTGCCGCGTGGCGATGCGCTCGATCTCTTCCTTCACCGGACAGGCGTCCGCGTCGACGTAAATCATAGGGCGTAAAGCGCCTCTGCGTGGAAGGCCACGTGCTCTTCCATGAAGGTCGAGACGAAGAAGTAGCTGTGGTCATAGCCCTTTTGCATGCGGAAGGTGCCGTCCTGACGGCGGGCCGCCATGGAATGGGCCAGCGCTTCGGGCTTCAGCAGGTTCAGGAACTGGTCGCTTGCGCCCTGATCAATCAGAACCGGACCATCAAAGCCGCGATCCAGCATCAAGAGGCTGGAGTCGTGGGCCTTCCACACCTCTTCGTCGCTGCCCAGATAGGCGGTCAGCTGTTTGCGGCCCCAATCACTCTGGGTCGGGTTCGCGATGGGCGAGAACGCCGACACCGACGCATAGCGGCCGGGCAAGGACATCGCCAAGGTCAGCGCGCCGTGGCCGCCCATGGAATGGCCGGTGATCGACTGACGCTCGGGGTCGATTGCAAAGTTGTGGTCCACCACGCGGGGCAGTTCCTCGGCGATATAGTCCCACATCTGGAAATGCGGCTTCCAAGGGTCTTGGGTCGCGTTCACATAGAACCCCGCGCCCTGCCCCAGATCATAGGCGTCGTCATTGGCCACACCTTCACCGCGGGGCGAAGTATCGGGGAAACACAGGGCGATCCCGTGGTCAGCGGCCCACGCTTGCGCGCCCGCTTTGGTCATGGCGTTTTCGTGGGTACAGGTCAGGCCCGACAGGTACCACAGCAAGGGGACGCTGCCGTGCTCTGCCTCTTGAGGCAGGAACAGGCCAAAGGTCATCTTGCAGCCGGTGACGGCGCTATCGTGGGCATAGACACCCTGCACACCGCCAAAGCACCGGTTTTCCGAAATCGTTTCCATCAAATCTCTCCCTTGAACTGGCGCTATGAGGGTGACCTAACCAACCGTCACCCAAGCGATCACTGCCGACACTGTAGCGATACTGAGCGTCGTTGAAATCAGAATCGAGGTCGATACGCGCTGCACCGCCACCCCGTAATGCGCCGCCAGCATATAAACGTTGCCCGCAACCGGCAAAGAGGCCGCCGCGATCATCACACTGGCCGCGAAAGGTTCCACGTGGAACAGCGACAGCGCCGCATAGGCCACCGCCGCCGGATGCAGGATCAACTTGCAGAACGACAGCCAGCCCGCGATCTCGATCCGCTCGGCCGACTTGCCGGCCAGTGAGGCACCGATGGCGAACAGCGCACCCGGAGTCGCCGCTGCGCCCAAGATCGACACGAAATCCATCAGGGGCGCTGGGGTTGGCAGCGCCAGCGTGGACCACGCCAGACCCAGTGCAATCGACACAATCATGGGGTTTTTCAGCAGGCCCATCGCCACGGTCTTCAGCACGCTCAGGCGCATTTTGCCATCGCGCGAACCGGTGATCAGAATGACGATCAGGCTGGAGAACACGATCAGGTCGATGGCCAGCACCATCATCACGGGGCCAATCGCCTGCGGGCCCATCAGCATCGTCAGCATGGGAATCCCCAGAAAGCCCGTGTTGCCAATGACGGCGCATTGGGCCTCGACCGCGGATTCGTCGACCGGCCTGCCGCGGAACAGCGCGAACCCCATAGCGACCACATAGATCAAGCCGGTTGCGCTGAGGTAGGCAAGGATAAAGGGCGGATCAAAAACCTCGCTCATGCTGAGGTTGGCCGAGAAGCGGAACAGCATCGCCGACAGGGCGAAATAGAACACAAACTTGGTAATGGCTGCGGTGGCTTCGGCGCTGAAAAACCGCGTGCGTGCCGCGCCGTAGCCTAGCGCGATCATCGCAAAGAAGGGCAATGTTCTAAAGAATATCTCGATCATGCCCAAAGCGATAGAGAGCGCCGCAGCACATGGCAACGGCGCTCTTCGGGATTGCGTAATTTACATGGGGGATGGGCCGGTTTGCATCAACCGCCGCCAATCAGAACACCAGCTGCGAACACCAGCGCCCCACCAAGGACAACCTGGAACGCGGCCCGCAGGAACGGGGTGTCCATATAGCGGTTCTGAATCCAGACAATCGCCCAAAGTTCAAAGAACACGATCAGGAAGGCGGTGATGGTCGCGGTCCAGAAATGCGGGATCAGATAGGGCATCGCGTGCCCAAGACCCCCGAGCGCCGTCATGATGCCCGCCGCAAAGCCGCGCTTGACCGGCGATCCACGGCCCGACAAGGCGCCATCGTCCGACGCGGCTTCGGTAAAGCCCATGCTGATGCCCGCGCCCACGCTGGCGGCCAGACCGACCAGAAACGTGGTGTGCGTGTCCTGAGTCGCGAAGGCGGTCGCGAAAATCGGGGCCAGCGTACTGACCGAGCCGTCCATCAGGCCAGCCAGACCGGGCTGGACATAGGTCAGGACGAACTGGCGGTGTGCGGACTGATCCTCGGATTCCTTTTCCTCGCCGGTCAGGTGGGCCTTTTCCAGCTCGGAGGCGGTGTGCTGGTGGCCAGCCTCGGCCTGCGCCAACCGGCCCAAGAGATCGCGGGTCGAGGCATCGGACGTGCGCGAGGCTGCCATTTTGTAGAACCGCTCGGCGTCGCGCTCCATGCCCTCGGCCTCGGCGCGGATGCGTTCAAGGCCAAGGTTCTCGATCAACCACACAGGGCGGCGGGCATAGTAGCCCGCCACATGCTCGCGGCGGATCAGGGGAATCGTCTCGCCCCAGCGTTCGCGGTGCAAGGCGATCAGTTGGGCGCGGTGGCCGTCCTCTTCCAGCGCCATGCCGTCGAACACAGCAGCGGTGGCGGGAAACTCGGCCCGCAGCCGGGCGGCGTAGGTGCGGTAGATTTGCGCGTCATCTTCCTCGGAGGAGATGGCAAGGGCGATAACCTCTTGATCACTCAGATCAGAAAAACGCCGGCGCTGGGTAATGAAACGCATGGGGGAGATCCACCTTTTTAGAATGGTTCCAATTTAGTCAACCACGCGCGCCTTACAAGAGGCGAATTGGCACAGCTATGCGTCTGGGGCAAACCCGCCTATGCGCCCGACATCACTGGGCAATCCTTGCCTGAACTGAACGGTCTGGTCTATGTTGTCCCCCTAAGCTGGAGATCCCGATGAACGTCGCCCACGAAGTCCGCCGCGGCCGCAAATTCGATCAGGTGCTCGAAGGAGCGCGGCAGATTTTCATGCGCGACGGGTTCGAAGGGGCCAGCGTTGACGACATCGCCACAGCCGCGAACGTGTCCAAGGCGACGCTCTATAGCTATTTCCCCGACAAACGGCTGCTGTTCATGGAGGTCGCGCGCTGCGAATGCGCGACGCAGGCCGACAAAGCATCGGTCGAGATCAGCGTCGAGGCCGGCGCCCGCGCCGTGCTGACCTATGTGGGCGAAAAGATCTGGGGCTTCACCTCCAGCGAGATGGGCCTGAAAATGTTCCGCATCTGCGTGGCAGAGTCGGGCCGCTTCCCCGAACTGGGTCAGGCGTTCTATGAATCCGGCCCCGAGGTTATGGTCGCCCGCCTGTCCGAATATTTCGAAGAGGCCGAGTCGCGCGGTGAACTCAGCATCCCCGACAAGCGGCTGGCGGTGTTCCAGTTCAGCGACATGTGCAAATCGGACCTGTGGCTGCAAATGGTCTTGGGCGTGCGCACCGAAGTCGCCCCCGATGAACGCCGCCGCCTGATCGACAGCGCCGTGGATGTCTTCTTGGCCCGCTACGGGGTCTGACGTTACAGCACGCCTTGTTCCTGTAGATAGGCGACCAGCCCTTCGTGGCCGGAAAAGACATGACCCGCCATGCCTGCCTTCTGCGCTCCGGCGACGTTCCCGGCCATGTCATCAATGAAAATCCCCTGCTCTGGCGTCATGCCGATGGCCGACAGACAGCCCAGAAAACACTGGGTATCCGGCTTGGCCGCGCCAAACACCGAGGACGGGAAAATCAGGTCCCCGAACAGGGGCCGCAATTCGGGGAACAGAAAGTCGATGTTGTCCCCGACCAGCTCTGAGTTGTTGGTCAGCACGGCCACCTGATGGGTTTTACGCACCTGTGCGACCAGATCCAGAACCTCGGGGTTGGGGGTCATCGAAGCCTTTCGCGCCTCGAGCCACTGATCCGCCGAGAACGGCACCCCCAGTTGCAACGCAACCTCTCGTAGATAGGTGGTTGTGCTGATCTTGCCCGCATCCGCCGCCGCATCAATGCCAGAGCCCCAGATCGCCGCATACACTCGATCCGCGGTGGTGTTGGTCAGTTGCGCCAGATGGGCCGCGCGATAGCGGCGGTCCGAGTGGCACAGCACATCATCCATGTCGAACAAGATCAAATCATATCGGGGCATCGCAAAGGACTTTCTGGAAATCAGACTATCCAGTGATGCTGACAAATGACGCGGCCCCGATCAATCGCCCTGTTTACCGGACGTGAAAGATGCGCCGCATTTGCCCGTTAAAGAAGCTGATACATGACGTGGGCATCGACTTTGCCTTCGGTCGGATGGCGAAAGGCTTTGGGCAGCGTGCCGACAATCTCGAACCCGTTGCGCTGCCACAAGGCAATCGCTCCGGCGTTGGTCGACACCACGAAATTGAACTGCATCGCGCCGTAACCGGCCATACGAGCCTCGGCCAGAATGTGGTTCAGCAGACCTTGGGCGACGCCCCTGCCCCGTGTCTGCGGGTCGGTGACGAAACCGGCGTTGCAGATGTGGTCAGCGTTGCCCTTATGGTTGGGGCACAGATAACCCGTGCCCACGATCCCGATATCCGCCACAGCGACCCAAGCGCTGTGGGTGCCCCCCATCCAGTACTCCAACGCCTCTTCCCGACTGATATCGGTGGGGATGGCATAGGTCTCGCCCGCGCGGAACACGGGCTCCAGCATAGCCCAGATGGCGTCGGCGTCATCGGTGGTGGCGGGTCGGATCAGCATCGGGTCACCCTATTTGGCAGGCATTTTCCTGAATGATTACGCCTGACTAGGATTTCTGACAATTCAAACGGTCAGTTTCGCTTCTCTTTTTGAGAAAATCTGTAATAGGGTGCGTCCATTGAATCCCGGAGTATACAATGAAGACCTCAGTTCTGTTGATCGCTGTGCTTGCGCTGTCCTCGTGCGCCAAAACCAAAGAGGTTGCAGGCGACGTCATCGGGGTCATCAATCCGTGGAAAGACCAGAACACCATCGCGGACACCTGCGGGTCGGAAAACCAGCAGCACCTGATCGGTCATCACATCTCGGAATTCGATGCGGACACGCAAAAGGGCCCCGTGCGGGTTCTGGGCATGAACGACATTTATACCGAGGATTACCGTCCCGAGCGCCTGAACATCTTCTTGGATGAAGAAGGCAACATCGTGAACCTGTACTGCCAGTAAAAGCAGGACCCCGGCGCAACGTGCCCTCGTGGGGGCTTAGGCCCGTTACGCCGGGTTAGCGGCTTCGCTGAATATCAATCTGCACATCGGATGTGAAAACGGATTGACCGGATCAGGGCATTTTCTGGGCGATTGCACGCGAAATGCTTGATTTGCGAAAGGTGTGGCGCAAATCTATCTAGATGAACATACAAACGCCCCCTCACCTGCATGGCGGCTTGGATCGCGTCGCGTTCGACCGTCAGGAAATGTCGGTGATCTTGTCCTTGTACGGACGTATGGTGGCTGCGGGCGAATGGCGGGACTATGGCCTGTCGATGCTCCGCGAAGTCGCCGTTTTCTCGGTATTCCGCCGGACTGCCGAACACCCCCTTTATCGCATCGAAAAGCGCCCCAAGCTGCGCAACCGCCAAGGCATGTATTCGGTGATCGGGATGGACGGGCAGATCCTGAAACGCGGTCAGGATCTGCGCAATGTGCTGCGGGTGCTGGATCGCAAGCTGATCAGGCCGGTTGAGTGATCCTGCGGGTAACCGTGACAGGCCCATCCCCCGCCGCCCCGATGCGAAAGATCGCGGCATCCAAGGGCTCATAGGCCACGGACATCGTGTGGGCGTTCGCGTGGATCAGCACCTGATCGTCCACCATCATGGCCACGTGCCCCTTCCAGAACACCAGATCCCCGCGCTGTAGCGGGGTGCCTGCGGGCAGAGCGTTGCCCAATTCGGCGGCTTGCATGTCGCTGTCGCCGGGGCAGTCGATCCCGCAAGCGCGGCAGGCAGCCTGCACCAGCCCCGAACAGTCGATCCCCCAGATGCTGTTGCCGCCCCACAGATAGGGCACGCCAAAGAACAGTTGCGCCACCGTGGCCGGATCACGCATCGGCGCGTTAAAGGCCCGCAGGTGTTGGCGCGGCACAAACCACCCTTCGGCGGTTTCAAAGAAATTCCCCTCGGCCCCGACCACACGCAGGCGGCTGCCGTGGGACAGGCCCATGACTTCGGCCGATTTCAGGTCAGCGCGGGTATAGGCATGAGTCGCGGGGGCGCTGACGATCTGGTTGTGCTGGATCAGGGGGCCGATCGCTTCGGTCCGGACATAGCCGACATAACCATCGTCCTTGGCCTGAATGAATGACCAACCGTCGTTCGGCTCCAGCACCAAAACCTCGGCGCCGTAGATCACCTGACGGTCGCGCGGCCCTTCGGGGGCCGAGCAAATATCGGCGACAGGCGTGATAATCTGCATCGGGGTGCCATCGACGTAGCGTTCCGCCTGCACCATCCCTTGCAGATGGGTCAGCGCCACGCGGCCATTGGCGGGAGTGCGGCGACGATCGCTCACAGCCCCAGTACCTGTGGCAAGGCCCTGGACAGCGCCCGCGCGCCCTGCTGGACGCCGCCCTTGGGGCGGGCGGGCAGCGATGCGGGTGTCCAACCGTAGATGTCGAAATGGGCATAGCGCCCCTCGCCCGCAAAGCGGCGCAGGAACAGCGCGGCGGTGATCGACCCCGCGAACCCACCCGACGGCGCGTTGTCCAGATCGGCGATGCCGGGCTCGATCATCGGCTCGTAGGGCGCGTGAAACGGCATCTGCCAGACGGGGTCTGCCATCGCGGAGCCAGCCGCCATCAACGCCTGCGCCAGAGCGGCATCATCGGTGTAGAATGGCGCGATATCAGGGCCGACCGCCACGCGCGCCGCGCCTGTCAGGGTTGCCATGGTCAGCATCAGGTCGGGTGTTTCTTCGGCCCCATAGGCCAGCGCGTCGGCCAGCACCAGACGCCCTTCGGCATCGGTATTGTTGATCTCGACCGTCAGCCCGTTGCGGGCGGTCAGGATATCGCCGGGGCGGAAGCTGTTGCCCGATACGTTGTTTTCCACTGCAGGGATCAGCACGCGCAGACGAACCTGCCAGCTGGACGCCATGATAATCTGCGCCAGCCCCAGAACGGTGGCCGAGCCGCCCATATCCTTTTTCATCAGGCCCATAGAACTGCCGGGTTTCAGGTTCAGACCGCCCGTGTCAAAGCACACGCCTTTGCCCACCAGGGTCAGGGTCGGGCCAGCGTCCCCCCAGCGCATGTCGATCAGGCGCGGCTCTTGCTCGGCGGCGCGGCCAACCGCGTGGATCATGGGGAAGTTCTGTTCCAACAGCGCCTCGCCCACGGTCACGTCGATGGATGCGCCATGGGTTGCGGCCAGTTCACGGGCAGCGACCTCCAGTTCTGCGGGGCCCATGTCGGCGGCGGGGGTGTTGATCAGGGTGCGGGTCAGGGCTTCGGCATTGGCGAGGATTTCGACGCGAGCGGCATCCACGCCCTCGGGCGCAACCAGCTGCGCACCCAACGGGGCCTGCGATTTATAGCGGTCAAACCGATAGCCGGTCAGCAGCCAGCCAAGAGTCTCTTGCTCTAGCATCTCGGCCGGAATGCCGCCTTCCAAGGCAAAGGTCAGCGGCGGCAAGGCAGGCACAGCAGCGGCCAAAGCGAACCGGCCACGGGCACGGGTGGCTTCGGTCCCATACCCGACAAGAGCACCCGCAGGTGCCCCATCCGCCCCCGGCAGAACCAAGGCCTGACCGATCGCGCCAGAAAAAACAGACGCACGAACCCATGCGGCATGGGCGGGCGTCAATGTCTCGATAAAGCTGTCCAGATCATCCGCCCCAACCACATAAAGTGGCAGGGCATCGGTGGTCTGCTGCGCGAATTGCAATGTCATTGCGGCCTCCTGACTGCGGTCTTGCCGCGCAGCCTAGCGTGCCGCGCGGTGACCGCAAGGCCGACCGGATCACAACTTGCGCTGGTTGGCCCAGAGCGCCGCTTGGGTGCGGTTGTCCACGCCGATCTTCGAGTAGATCGAGCGCAGGTGCATCTTCACGGTGGTTTCGCTCAGACCCAGCTCGTTGGCCACGTCCTTGTTCGAGCGGCCTTCGGCGACCAGCAGCAGAACGTCACTCTCGCGAGAGGACAGGTTCTCGATGCGGGGCTTCTTGGGCTCTGCCTTGCGGGTAAAGAATTCTGCGGGCAGGAAGGTTTCCCCCATCAGCAGGAAGCGGATCGCGTTGGCGAACGCTTCGGCGCGGCTGGTTTTGGGGATGTAGCCTTTGGCACCCATCGCCATCGCGTCATAGATCGCCTCGCGGGGCAGATCCGACGAGATCAGCGCGGTGGGGGTGTTGTCCGACCGATCCAGAACTTGGGACAGGCCGCTCAGGCCCGAAACGCCCGGCAGGTTGTAGTCCAGAAGGATCAGGTCGTAATCGTGGTCTTCGATCAGATCGAGCGCGGTCTCCAGATCGGGCGCCGTGTCGACCTGAGCCTCGAGCGCCGCGTTGAAGTAGCGCATGAGAACGTCAAGAATAAGTTGATGATCGTCGATCATCAGGATGCGTTTCGACCCGGCAGATTCTGCGATCATAGGCCTGTACTCCACTTCATTTGCCCCTTGGCAGGGCGCTGCATTCGCTCGGGCGGTGCGAGGGGCTGCCGCTCGATAGGCTGGCCTGCTGTACAGGCTGCCCCACACCAGCGGGTGCAAGGCAAAGGGAGTTGTGCACAACGACCCGTTTCAACTGGCCTGACGGTGCAGATTTCTTACGAAAGTCTGCCCCCCACCGGCTTGGCTTTGCCCCTCTGTTCGGCGGGCTTGGCATTGGTGTGTGCCGGTTTGGCTGTTGAAAGGTGATCGTTCAGGTGAGCACGATACCCAACGAACGCGAGATTAAATGAAAGAATGGCTGCGTAAATTGCCCGCATACCATTTAAACGGCTGATTATACCTAAGTGTTGACACCGGAACGATAGTATAACCCAGACTTACACTTACCGGTCCCGTGCAGCGTCAAAACGCCACGTAAAAGCGTATTTTCACTGAAGAACAATCGTTTAATTCCCCTCGCAATTTAGGATATAGAGCAGTAATTTTGTCCAAATTGCTTCGGAGGATGACGAATGAAGTTTGCGAAACCGCTGCCGTCCTACTTGGTTCACCGCTATCAGGGATGGCGCGCGACGACCTACACTGAGAATCAGGCATGGTATCGTAGACTGGCAGACGAGGGTCAGCGCCCCCGCGCCATGGTCATTTCCTGCTGTGATTCCCGCGTTCACGTGACCTCGATCTTTGGCGCGGATACCGGCGAGTTCTTTATTCACCGCAACATCGCCAACCTGGTCCCCCCCTACGAGCCCGATGGCCTGCAGCACGGCACCTCGGCGACTGTGGAATACGCGGTGACCGCGCTAAAGGTCGCGCACCTGATCGTTCTGGGTCACTCGAACTGTGGTGGTGTGCAGGGCTGCATGAACATGTGCTGCGGCCATGCCCCCGAGCTGGAAGAGAAAACCAGCTTTGTCGGTCGCTGGATGGACATCCTGCGCCCCGGTTACGCGGCGGTCGAAAGCATCACAGACGAAAAAGAGCGCCTGCGCGCTCTGGAAAAGAAAGCCGTCTGTGTGTCGCTGGAAAATCTGATGACCTTCCCGTTCATCGAAACCGCGGTCAAGGACGGCTCGTTGACCGTTCACGGCCTGTGGACCGACATCGGCGAAGGCTCGCTAGAGTATTACGATCCCGAGACGGACAAGTTCCTGAAGGTCTGATCAGGCGCTGGCGCGCGGCGCCAGTTCCGAATGGGCCTGCAAATCGGTTCTGAACAGCCGCTCCATCTCGGAGCGGCTGACTTTTTTCCGGACAGGGCGATCGGTTGCCTCGGCCACATGAGACTCGGCCGTTGCGGCAGCGATTTTGCGTGCGGCAAGCAGGTGTCCGATCGTGAACATGGCAGGTCTCCGTCTGGATGAGTCAAAGGACATCATACCTGCGGGCCGCCCGTGCCACCCGACAGCCCATCGGATGTTTCACGGATGATCCGGATAGCGGTCGCACCTTTTGACGGTACAGCCTCGACCTGCGGAGGTGGGATCGGGACTGCGGCTTACACATCGCACTGGCCAACCCACGAATCAGAATGGCGCGGACCGTGCCGCGCCATTCGAAAAACGATCACTGATTAAGACACTTGTCCGGATCAGTTCTGCGAAATGATATTCGACTGATCGGTCACCTGAGCGATGATCACACACTCGCCATAACCCTCGAGCAGCGAGGCGTTACAGATATCCAGCGCGATCTTGTCCGAGTCTTCAAAGCTCTTGAAGTCGTTCGCCATGCCGGTCACCACAGCGGGGTTCTGCATGCTGCAGCTGTCATCGACGTTCGCGGGCAGGGTCGGCACGGCCAGCGAAGCATAGCCTTCGGTGTCGGCGGCCCAGTCGATGATGTCAGCCTTGTCGTTTTCACAAACGCCTTCAACAACGGTCAGGTGGCGTGCCTCGGGGAACATCGAACCGTCGGTTACAACGTCAACCATCGGACGGTCGGGGCCGTGGTACTGAACAGGGTTGCCGGTCGATTCAATCAGCTGTTCTTCGGTCGCCGCAAAACCAGCAACGGGGATCAGGGCAACGGTCGATGCAAGTACGAAGTTCTTGAAAGTCATAACTAATTCCTCTCGATCATGTCTGGTCACCCAACGCGGCTCCCCGCATTGCGTTCCCAGAAACTTTCCGAAAGAAACACCTTCACAGACCTGTGATCGCCCGTGAGCGCACCAAATCGACGCAGATTTCGGGCAAAAAGTCTTGCAGGAGATAGCGTTATCCCCTGCAAAACGCGCTTACATCTGGCCGTCACCAACGATGGAAACCAGCAGACAATCTTCGTAACCGTCCAGCTTGCTGGCCTCGCAGCGGGCCATTGCGGTGGCAATTGCGGCCTCCTCGGACGACAACTGTTGCGCCCAACCACCCTTGAGGTTCGGGTTCACGATGCTGCAATCGGTCTCGATATCCTCGGGCAGACCGGGGAACGCCACGGCCGCATAGCCAGAGGTGCCCGCAGCCCAGTCCAGAATACGCTCGCGGTCGCCCGCACACATGCCGTCAACCATGCGGACATAGCGGCCGCCCTGGACAGAGGTGTTCGGCGCATAGACTTTGGCCTTGAGTTCATAGGGATTGCGATACTGGTAAGCATTTCCTGTCGAGGCGATAAACTCTTTCTCGCCTGCAAACAGCGCAGTCGCCCCAAGGCCAACCACGCCACACACTGTCACACACAGTCTGAGCATCTGAATTTCTCTATCTATCTGAAAACGATTAATGCCCTGACAGTATGAGGGAAAATGCCATTCTGAAACAACCTTAGGATGACTAACATATCCCCGGTGTGGCATAGAAAAAGGCGCGCCCGGATAGACGCGCCTTGGTAGTCAGATCGGGACAGGTCCCGCGGGACTTAGCCCTTTTTCAGGCAACGCTTGCCCAGGGTTTCGGCGATCTGAACAGCGTTCAGTGCCGCGCCCTTGCGCAGGTTGTCCGAGACGCACCACAGGTTGATGCCGTTCTCGATGGTGCTGTCCTGACGGATGCGGCTGATGAAAGTCGCATAGTCGCCAACGCATTCGATCGGGGTGACGTAGCCACCGGGCTCGCGCTTGTCGATCACCATGATACCGGGCGCTTCGCGCAGGATGTCACGGGCTTCTTCTTCGTCCAGGAACTCTTCGAACTCGATGTTGATCGCTTCGGAGTGGCCTACGAATACAGGAACGCGCACGCAGGTTGCGGTGACCTTGATCGACGGATCGACGATCTTCTTAGTCTCGACAACCATCTTCCACTCTTCCTTGGTCGTGCCATCTTCCATGAAGACGTCGATCTGGGGAATGACGTTGAAGGCGATCTGCTTCTGGAACTTGGAGGCTTCTTTCTCCTGACCGGGGACGTACATGCCCTTGGTCTGATCCCACAGCTCGTCCATGCCCTCTTTGCCCGCGCCGGAAACCGACTGGTAGGTGCTGACAACGACGCGCTTGATCTTGGCGCGGTCGTGCAGGGGCTTCAGCGCGACAACCATCTGCGCAGTCGAGCAGTTGGGGTTCGCGATGATGTTTTTCTTGGTGTAGTTGTCGACAGCCTCGGGGTTCACTTCCGGAACGACCAGCGGGATCTCCGGGTCATAGCGATAGAGCGAGGAGTTGTCGATCACGACGCAACCAGCCGCAGCCGCGATGGGCGCGTACTTTTTGGTGGCATCCGAACCGATGGCGAACAGAGCGATATCCCAACCCGCGAAATCGAACTGTTCGATATCCTGGGTAGTGAGTGTCTTGTCGCCAAAGCTTACTTCAGTGCCGAGGCTGCGGCGGCTTGCCAGCGCTGCAATCTCATCGACAGGGAACTGGCGCTCGGCCAGAATATTCAGCATTTCGCGGCCCACGTTGCCCGTGGCACCCGCGACGACGACCTTATAGCCCATTCTTGGGTCCTCCGTTACAGTACGGCGCGGGATGTACCCCAATACCGGCTTGTGGAAAAGGGCTTCCCCCTTTCGATTCTGTGTGAAAAACATGTAACAGGCTAGAAAGTTGCAGATATGACCCGCCGCAAGCCCTTCGAAATCGCCGGACGCAGTATTCCGGCAGGCCTTCGGGCCACAGTAGACCTACCTGTGACGGTTCAATCCGACCACACACCGGTCAATTTATCCGTTCATGTGATTCACGGCGCCAAGGATGGCCCCACCATGTTCGTCAGCGCGGGCGTGCACGGTGACGAGGTGATCGGCGTGGAAGTCGTGCGCCGTTTGCTGCGTGTGCAGTCGCTGAATCGCCTTAACGGCACCTTACTGGTTGTGCCGATCGTGAACTCGTTCGGGTTCCAAAGCCACTCGCGCTATCTGCCCGACCGCCGCGACCTGAACCGCAGCTTTCCGGGCCACCCCACGGGGTCGCTGGCCAGCCGCCTTGCGCATATCTTCCTGAACGAAGTGGTCATGCGCGCAGAACTGGGGATCGACCTGCACTCGGCGGCCGTACACCGCACCAACCTGCCGCAAATCCGGATCTCGCCGGACAGCGAGCGATTGATGACTCTCGCCAAAAGCTTTGGCGCGCCGGTGATCATGACCTCGAAACTGCGCGACGGCTCCCTGCGCGGGGTCGCCAAAGATCGCGGCGTGGACATGCTGCTCTATGAAGCAGGCGAAGGCCTACGGTTCGACGAAATGGCTGTCCGCACCGGAGTGGCGGGCATCTTGCGCGTGATGCGCGATCTGAACATGATCCCGAAAAAGGGCGTCCCCGTCACCAAAGCCCCCCCGATGATCTCTCGCAGTTCCAGCTGGACCCGCGCGCCCATGGGCGGCCTGATGCGTACCTTCAAACGCCGCGGCGAAGTGGTGAACGAAGGCGATATCCTTGGCCTGATCTCGGACCCCTTTGGCGAGAAAGAGGCAGAAATACTGGCCGAGGACAGCGGCATCATCGTGGGCCGCGCGGTTATGCCTGTAGTGAACGAAGGTGACGCGATCTACCACATCGCCCAAATCAAACGCCCCGAGGCCGCCGGAGAAACGGTGGAGCAGCTGAACGCGGAACTCATGGCCGCACCGATGTTCGACGAAGACGAAATCATCTAAAGTGGTCGCCCTGCCCCTCTGGGCAGGCAAATCCTCTCAGGTCGCGTGGTGAGTATTTTTTGCAAAAAGAAGGCGGAACTTGTGCTTCTTTTTACCCCAAATACTCAACGGCACCGTCACTCAAACCAACTGACCGCTCCAGAAAAAGGCGCGACTATCGAAGCCGCTCCAGCAACCTCAAAGAGGGGTATCCGTCAGGAATGAGCCCCTTTGACCGCTGGTAATCTCGGACCGCGTCAATTGTGTTGGGGCCAATCCGGCCGTCGATACCTTTGGTACTGAACCCTGCATCGGTCAGACGTTCCTGCATCTCTTGCCGCTCGACAAAGGTCAGTGCGCGGTCGCCGCGAGGCCAGTCCGACTGGATTTTGGGGCCACCCATCAGGCGGTCGCTCAGGTGGCCGACGCCAATGACATAGGCGTCGGCGGTGTTGTACCGCTCGATCACGCTGAAGTTCTTGAAGATCATGAATGCGGCCCCCTGCGCCCCCGCGGGCAGCAGGATGGACGCGGTACCGAAGTCCCGCACCGCATGGCCGTTCATGTCCGTGATCCCCATTCGGGCCCAGTCCGACGGCATCTTCTCGATCCGGCGGTTGGATTGGGTGTAATCGAACCCTTCGGGCAGTTTGACTTCGACGCCCCACGGCATCCCTTTGACCCAGCCGAAACGCGCCAGATACGCGGCGGTCGAGGCCAGAGCATCCGAAGGGTCTTCCCCCCAGATGTCGCGACGGCCATCGCCGGTGAAATCGACCGCGTAATCCAGATAGCTGGTCGGGATAAATTGAGTGTGCCCCATCGCCCCCGCCCAAGAGCCAGTCATGTTTCGCGGCGCGACATCCCCCGCTTGCAGGATCTTGAGCGCAGCGACCAGTTGCCCTTCGAAGAACTGCCCTCGGCGCCCATCGAAGGCCAGCGTCGACAGGGCGCTGATAATATCGATGTCCCCGCGGAACGTGCCATAGGCGCTTTCCAGTCCCCAGATCGCGGCAACGACCTCTTTTTCGACGCCATATTTGGCCTCGATCGCATCAAGGGTCTTGGCATATTTGCGCAGGGCATCCTTGCCGTTCTTCACCCGCGCATCCGAGGCGGCGCTGTCCAGATAGTCCCAAAGGGTCTTGGTGAATTCGGACTGGTTTCGGTCTTTTTTAACCACATCGGGCAGATAGGTGGCCCCCGCAAAGGCGCGCTGCAGGGTCGCTTCGGAGATGCCCTGCGACACCGCACGCCCGTGGAACGCGGCCAGCCACGCGTCATAGCCAGAATTTGCGGCGATCTCGGTCACTTGGGGCACCTCGGACGTTTGGGCGACAGCCGGCGCAGCATAGCGGCCGTTTTGCAGAACTGCCACATCCGGCGCAGTTTGTCTTGGCCCGCGCACGGCTATATCGGCGGCAGCGGCCTCGGCAGAGAGGGCCACAACAACTGTCGATAGAATTGCGCGAAAGGGCATAATGGAAACCTGCTCTTATCTTTGATGTCTCAAAGGCTAACTCGCAAAACTGTACCGACAACCAGATCACCCTTGATTTCAAAGGAAATGGCAGTGTTTTGCGCATTGCAAGGAAATAGCGCGGAAATTCGCCGAATTAGGGAATATGACACGGCCCGTTTACCATCTGCTGTGATAGGGTCGGGTCGACGCTCTCAACCAGAATGGTACAATGATTACGCTGCTGACGTTTCCGGCCGGGCTGCACGAACCATCGCTGAGCCCGTTCTGCACAAAGGTGATCCACCTGCTGAACATGTCCGGCCAGGAATGGCAGCGCAAAGACGTGGCGAACCCCTCGCGGATGCCCCATGGCAAGCTGCCGGTGATCCAGTGGGACGGTCAGACCATTGCCGACAGCCACCTGATTCAGGCAGCACTGGAACGGGCGGGGACGGATTTCTATGCGGGCGTCGGGCCGTTGGAACGCGCCCAAGGCCAAGCCATCCTGCGCATGATCGAGGATATCCCCTGCCGCGCCCTGATCTATGACCGCTGGGTGCCGGACCACGCGTGGGACATCTGCCGAGAGGTGTTCTTTGCCAAGATGCCCGCCGTGATGCGCAAGCACGTCAGCAATGTGATCCGCAAAAGCGTCCGGCGCGGGCTGGAGCGCCACGGCATCGCCCTGTGCACCGAGGCAGAGCGCTTGGCTCTCGTCGATCGCGATCTGGCCGCGCTGTCCGAGTTTCTGGGGGACCGCCCGTTTGTGCTGGGGGATGCCGTCACGGCCGCCGATGCGGGGTGCAGTGCCGTATTGGGGGCGATCCGCAACCTGCCGGTGGAAACGCCCCTGCGCCATCGCATCCGGTCGGACAAGCGAATCACGCTTTATCTCGACCGGTGCACTGACGCTTTCAGGTCTTCTTACGTTTGACCTTGCGCTCCACGCGTTCGCGCTTGCGCTTTTCCTTGACCAGACGGCGTTTGACGGGGCCCGAAGCGGGGCGCTGACGACCGCGGGGCAAGGGCTTGCCCTCGATCTCTAGCAGTTCCAGCGTCAGGCCACCGGTTACGGCCACAGCCTCGGCGATGCGGACGGTGACGCGCTGGCCCAGACCGATCAGCATGCCGGTTTCCGACCCCATCAAGGTCTGGCTCTCGGCATCGTGGTGGAAAAACTCGCGCCCCAACGTCCGGATCGGCAGCAGGCCATCGGCGCCGGTTTCGTCCAGCTTCACAAAGGCGCCGAACCGCGCGATCCCGCTGATGCGGCCGGTCATTTCCGCGCCCACACGCTCTGACAGATAGGCGGCCAGATAGCGGTCGGTGGTGTCACGCTCGGCCATCATCGAGCGGCGCTCGGTCTCCGAGATGTGCTGCGCGGTGGTTTCCAGACGCTCGATATCCTCGGGGGACAGGCCGTCATCGCCCCACTTGTGGGCCGAGATCAGACCACGGTGCACGATCAGGTCCGAATAGCGGCGGATGGGCGAGGTAAAGTGCGCATACCGCATCAACGCCAGACCAAAGTGGCCGAAGTTGTCCGCACAGTAATAGGCCTGAGTCATGGCTCGCAGAGTGGACAGGTTGATCAGCTCGGCGTCATCGGAACCAGCGGCATCGTTCAGCAGCTTGTTCAGGTGACGGGTTTGCAGCACCTGCCCCTTGGCCAGCGTATAACCCGCCTCGGAGGCAACCTCGCGCAGGGCTTCCAGCTTGTCGGCGGGGGGCTCTTCGTGGACGCGATACAGCAGCGGCGTGCGCTTCTTCTCGAGGGTTTCGGCGGCGCAGACGTTGGCCAGAACCATCATCTCTTCGATCAGCTTGTGGGCGTCCAAACGCTCTTTCATGGTGATCGAAGCGACCTTGCCGTCCTCTCCCAGCTCGACTTTGCGTTCGGGCAGGTCCAGTTCCAAGGGCTGGCGATCCTTGCGCGCGCTGACCAGCGCCTCGTAGGCGTCGAACAGCGGGTGGATCACGTCCTCCATCAAGGGCGCGGTCTGCTCATCAGGGTTGCCGTCACGGCCCGCTTGCGCCTGCTCATAGGTCAGAGAGGCCGCGGATTTCATCATCCCGCGCACGAATTTGTGGCCGATCTTCTTGCCGTTCGCATCAATGCGGATCTGGCAGGCGATGATGGGGCGCGGCACCCCTTCGTGCAGCGAACACAGGTCGCCTGACAGACGGTCCGGCAGCATCGGCACCACGCGGTCGGGGAAGTAGCTGGAGTTGCCACGCTTGCGCGCCTCGCGGTCCAGGTGCGAGCCGGGGCGCACGTAATGGGACACGTCCGCAATGGCGACCCACAGAACGAAACCATCGGGGTTGTTCGGGTCTTCGTCGCGATAGGCCCAGACGGCGTCATCGTGGTCACGCGCATCGGCAGGGTCGATCGTGACCAAAGGTAGATCGCGCAGGTCCTCGCGGCCGGCCATGTTGGCGGGCTTCATGCTGTCGGCTTCCTCGATCACTTTGTCGGGGAAGGCGTCGGGAATACCGTGGTGGTGGATCGCGATCAAGGACACGGCGCGGGGCGCACTGGGGTCACCCAGACGTTCGACGATGCGGGCCTTGGCCAGTCCCATGCGGTGCTGTGGCCCTGCGGTTTCGGCCTCGACCAGCTCACCGTCCTTGGCGCCGCCTGTCATGCCGTTGGGCACGATCCATTCCTTGTCCGAGCCCTTGTCCACGGGCACGATACGGCCCCCTTCGGAGCCAGCGCGGAAGATGCCCAGCATCCGGCGCGGGTTCGCACCGATCTTGCGGATCAGGCGGGCCTCGTAGTGGTAGTCCTGATCGCGGACAGCCTGCAGTTTGGCCAGGATGCGGTCCCCCTCGCCCAAGGCGGGGTCGGTCTGGCGCTTGATGTACAGAACGCGGGGCTCGTGCCCTTCGCCGTGCCACTCCAGCGGCTTGGCGAACTGGTCGCCATCAATGTCGGGGGCGTGCATCATCAGCACGCTCACCGGCGGCAAGGTGTCCGGATCGCGATAGGATTTCTTGCGCTTTTCCAGATGCCCCTCGTCCTCGAGCTGGCGCAGCAGTAGCTTGAGGTCCACGCGCGCGGCCCCCTTGATGCCAAAGGCTTTGGCAATGTCACGCTTGTTGGCTTGGGTCGGGTTCGCCTCGATCCAGTTCAGGATGTCGGCTTTTGTGGGCATATGCTTCATAACTTGGCCCCTATCACAGGCGAATGACGCCGTCATTCAAGAAAGCGTAGCCCCCTAGCGCAGGGGACGGCGCATCAGCAGATGGGGAATTCCGGCGTCATCGAATTCATCGCCCTCGGCGACATACCCCAGCTTTTCATAGAACCCCAAGGCACTGACCTGAGCGGTCAGGATGGTTTCATCCACCCCACCCAGCTTTGACATTTCCTTTTCACAGGCTCGCACCAGCGCAGCCCCAAGGCCGGTACCGCGCGCCTCCTTCAGGACCGCAACGCGCCCGATCTTGGCCGAGCGCCCCTGCAGAACGATGCGGGCGGTGCCGACGGGTTTGCCGTTCTGGGTTGCCAGAAGATGCCGCGCGACGGCGTCGTAATCGTCATGCTCGATCTCGGCGGGGACGCCTTGTTCATCCACGAACACGGTAAAACGGATCGCCATGCAGGCGTCCAGATCGTCGGTCAGCCTAATCTTGGTGCTCATGCGAAATAGTCCGTCAGGATGCGCGTATAAATCTCTTTTAGCTGGTGGATCTGCTCGACCACCACGTATTCGTCCACTTGGTGCATAGAAGTGCCAACTAGGCCGCATTCGACCACCGGACAGTGGTTTTTCACAAATCGCGCATCCGACGTCCCGCCCGAGGTCGACATTTCCGGCGTCTTGCCCGTTACGGCCTGCACCGCGCTGACGATCATCCGGCTGAACGCGCCCGGTTCGGTGACAAAGCTGTCGCCCGAGATATTGGTCGTCATCTGGACGTCGACGTTGAATTCAGCGGCGACCTTGTCCGCCTCGGCCCGCAGCCACGCGATCAGGCTGTCACCGGTGTGGGCGTCATTGAAGCGGATGTTAATCGTGGATTTGACCTGATTGGGGATCACGTTCGTGGCCGCGTTGCCGGTGTCGATGGTCGTGATCTGCAAGGTGGAGGGATCAAAATGGTCGGTCCCTTCGTCCAGCGTATGGCTGGCCAAGCGATCCATCAGGCGCACCATCGGGGCCATCGGCGTGCGGGCGCGGTGCGGATAGGCCACGTGCCCCTGCTGGCCAATGATGGTGAACTTGGCGGTCAAGGACCCGCGGCGACCGATCTTGATCATCTCACCCATTTCGTTGGGACAGGTGGGTTCGCCCACCAGACAATCGCTCATGCGCTCGCCGTTCGCATCCATCCAGTCCAGCAGGGCCACGGTGCCGTCGCGCGCGGGGCCTTCTTCGTCGCCGGTGATGGTCAGGATAATCGCGCCGTCGGGTTTCTGGTTCTGGACGAAATCCACAGCGGCAGCGGCAAAGGCAGCCACGCCCGACTTCATATCGCAGGCTCCACGGCCATACATGTTGGGCCCGTCGATCTGCGCGCCAAAGGGATCATAGGTCCAGTCGGCCACATCGCCCACGGGCACCACATCCGTGTGCCCGTTGAACCCGAACGACTTCTCCGCGCCCTTGGCACCCCAACGGGCGAACAGGTTCGGCGTGCCGTTCCGATCCACCCGCGTGCATTCGAACCCCGCCTGCCCCAACAGATCGGCCAGCAGCACCAGCGCACCGCCTTCGTCAGGGGTGACAGATGGGCAGCGGATCAGATTGGCGGTCAGCTCTACGGGGCAAGTGGTCATGGGTGGCTCCTTTATCAGCAGCCACTTTTACCGGAAATGTAACCGGATAACAGGGGTCAGTCGAAATAGGGCTCGAGCTGCGCGATGATGACCGAGTTCTCTTCCAACGCGCGCTTCATCAGCTCGCGCTCGTGTTCGTCAATCTCGTGGCCGAGCTGCTCGCGCTCTTCCAGAGTGCCATAGCCGGTCACGTCCAGCGGGGCCATATCGGCTTGCTTCAGGATCAGGACGGTTTCGCGTACGGCCTCTGCCTCGTCCACGCCGCTGGCATAGCACATGATGCCCGCGCCAGTGGCACCTTTGGGCAGACCGTCACCCTTCTTGCGGCCAACCTCGATCACCAGCGTATAGACCTGCTGGGGACGCTTTTCCTTTTTGGGCTTTTCGTCCGTGGGGGTGTTCTCGGTCATGGTGGCCTCGGGCTAGCAGAAGTTGCGCCTGTCGATGGGGCCAAGCACGCGGCATGTCAAGCCAAACGCAAAAGGGCGAGGACCCGTCGGTCCCCGCCCCTTTGAAATCAGTCGGCCGGTGTTACGCGGTGCGACGCATCGCGCGGGCCAGAGCGATCAGGATACATGCCCCCAGAATACCGACCACCAGCTGGCCGATCCAGCCACCCAGCGTTGCACCGAACACAAATACCAGCAGCGCATTCATCACGATCGCACCCAGAATACCCAACACGATATTCAGCAAGAGACCCATGCGTGCGTTCATAAATTGCTCGGCGATCCATCCCGCCAGAGCACCAACAATAATGGCGGCAAGCCAACCCATACCAGTCATAACCAAACTCCTAAATCTTTGAAACAGCGTCTGGTTTACCAATCCCTATCGGGCCGGATTGTTCCCCGTGAAACACAAAACGCGGCCCCGAAGGACCGCGTTCGCCATCACATTCCCGAGAAGACGGGCAGATGAAATCAGTCGCGCAGCAGCTCGTTGATGCCGGTCTTGCTGCGGGTCTTTTCGTCAACGCGCTTCACGATAACCGCGCAGTACAGGTTGATGCCGTTCTTCGAAGGCATCGAGCCCGACACGACGACCGAGTACGGGGGAACTTCGCCGTACATGACTTCGCCGGTTTCGCGGTCAACGATCTTGGTCGATTTGCCGATGTAAACGCCCATGCCCAGAACCGAGCCTTCGCGGATGATACAGCCTTCGACAACCTCGGAACGCGCGCCGATAAAGCAGTTGTCCTCGATGATGGTCGGGCCCGCCTGCATGGGCTCCAGAACGCCGCCGATGCCGACGCCGCCGGACAGGTGCACGTGCTTGCCGATCTGAGCGCACGAGCCAACAGTTGCCCAAGTGTCAACCATGGTGCCTTCGCCCACATAAGCGCCGAGGTTCACGAACGACGGCATCAGAACCACGCCGGGCGCGATATATGCGGATTTGCGAACAACGCAGTTGGGAACAGCGCGGAAGCCAGCAGCGCGCCACTGGTTTTCGCCCCAGCCTTTGAACTTGCTGTCAACTTTGTCCCACCAGCCGCTGTCCTGCGGACCACCGGTCTGGATTTCCATGTCCTGGATGCGGAAGCCCAGCAGAACGGCCTTTTTCGCCCACTGGTTCACGTGCCAGTCGCCGTTTTCCATCTTCTCGGCGACGCGCAGGCTGCCGCTGTCCAGAGCGTTCAGCGTATCTTCGATCGCTTCACGGGTCTCGCCGGTGGTGGCAGGGGTGATCTGGTCGCGGTTTTCCCACGCCGCCTCGATGGCGGCTTCCAGCTGCGCGTTGGACATGGGCAGGCTCCTTGCTGGTGTTATTCGATTTCAAAACTCGCAGGCTTGTAGCCCGATATTCCATCACTGTGAACGGTAAATACACATCCCTGACACGCCTGACTGGCAAACGCATTTGGAAACAATTAGCTATATTAGGTAACGACCCTGACGGAGCCCCTATGAAAGACGACAGACAAAACCCGCTTCCCGACGCCTCTCGCGATATTCGCCTGGCCGAGGGCGTCCCGCGCACCCCGCAAACCCTGTCTCCGTCCTATCAACTGGCCTTCCACGATCTCGACTTTCTGAAGAAAGACGAGCTGCGCCCCGTGCGTCTGCAACTCGAGCTGCTGAAGCCCGAGATGATCCTGAACGAGCAGAACGTGAAATCGACCATCGTGATGTTCGGCGGCGCGCGCATTCCCAGCCCCGAGCGTCGCGATATGGCCCGCAGCCCCGCGATGGCCGAGCTGTCGCATTACTACGACGAGGCCCGCGAATTCGCCCGCCTGATGACCGAAGAGTCCCTGAAATCCGGCGGCAGCGAAAACGTCGTCGCCACCGGCGGCGGCCCCGGTGTGATGGAGGCAGGCAACCTTGGCGCGCTGGACGCGGGTGGCCGGTCCATCGGGTTCAACATCGTGCTCCCGCACGAACAGGCGCCGAACCCCTATGTGACGCCGGAACTCAGCTTCAACTTCCACTATTTTGCCATCCGCAAGATGCACTTCCTGATGCGCGCCCGCGCCATCACCATCTTCCCCGGCGGGTTCGGCACCTTGGACGAACTGTTCGAGACCCTAACCCTGATCCAGACCAAACGGATGAAGCCCGTGCCGATCCTCTTGTTCGGCCGCGAATTCTGGGAGCAGATCGTGAACTGGGAGGCCCTGAAAAACGCGGGGACCATCGCCCCCGAGGATCTGGACCTGTTCCACTATGTCGAGACCGCCCAAGAGGCGATCGACCTGATCAAAGCGTCCGAAAAGGGCGCCTGACCCCATGACCACCTTTGCGGTGTTCGCATTGGCAGCCCTCGCGGAAATCGGGGGCTGCTTTGCGTTCTGGAGCTGGCAGAGGCTGGGGCAATCGCCCCTGTGGCTGATCCCGGGCATGGCGTTGCTGGCCTGTTTTGCCTGGCTGCTAACGCTTAGCCCCGCCGATCAGGCAGGGCGATCCTATGCGATCTACGGCGGCATCTATATTGCCACCTCCCTGCTATGGCTTTGGCTGGTCGAGGGCAAGCGCCCCGACACATGGGATCTGGCAGGCACCGCCCTGTGCCTGATCGGCGCGGCGGTGATCCTGCTGGGGCCGCGCGGTTAGACCGGCAGCGCGGTGGTTTTGAACACCGTCCGCAGGGCAAAAGAGCTCTGCATCTGTGCCACGCCCGGCAGGCGGGTCAGGTACTGGCGGTGGATGCGTGCGAAATCCTCGGTGTTTTCGGCGACGACCTTCAGGATGTAATCCGCCTTGCCCGCCATCAGATGGCATTCCAGCACGTCGGGCACGCGCCCCACCGCTGTTTCAAAGGCTTCCAGAACCTCGTCTGCCTGCGTTTGCAGGGTGATTTCCACAAAGACCGTGGTCGGCACGCCCATCTTGCGGGCGTCCAGCAGGGCCACGTAATCCTTGATGTATCCCTCTTCTTCCAGCCGCTGGACACGGCGGTGACACGCCGAGGCAGACAGGTTGATCGCGTCAGCCAGTTCCGCGTTCGAAATGCGGCCGCGCCGCTGGAGAGTATGAAGGATGCGTCGATCAGTCGGGTCGAGGGTCATGTCGTTCAGATTTTTGCGCCATTATCGCGATTTGGCGAAGAAACTGCCGGAATTGGCCGGAAAGATACAGCGGAATCGAACCGCTGCCCCCTAGCCGAATAGTAGTATCCCGTAACGCCGCGAAATCGGGCCTTTGTTGCACGGCCATGACGTGCTTTTGCGGCGCGTGTGATGTTCACGAACCCCAAGAAGGCTCTCACCAGCTTTCGACAGACTGGGGCCGGCTCGACCGGCCCCCATTTTTTCACTTCTGCAGCAAATCGCGGATTTCCGTCAGCAATTCGATATCGCGCGGGGTTGCCGCGGGCTTTGCGTCGGCAGGGGCGGCTTTTTCCTCGCGGATGGCGGCTTCTTTGACGCGGTTCACCAGCTTGACCATCATGAACACGACAAACGCGATGATAACAAAGTTGATGATCGCCATGACAAAGCGGCCAATCGCGAACACGGGCGCGCCCGCTTCGGTCGCCAGTTCGATCGAGGGGTATTCGTTGCCGTCCAGCGCATAGAACCAGCCGGAAAAGTCGATCCCGCCCGTGAACAGGGCGATGATCGGGTTCATGATATCGGCCACCATGGACTGGACAATCGCCGTAAATGCGGCGCCGACGATGATACCGACGGCCATGTCCATGACGTTACCGCGGGCGATAAAATCGCGGAAATCCTTCAACATTTCACTCTTTCCTTTCAGAGGCGGGAGAATCCCGTTTGCTGACACAACGGAAACAGTGTGGCAGAGGTTTCCTTGAAAATCACCTTTTTGAACGATCCAGCGAGAATCTGGTGATGTGATCAGGCGCTGTGACGTCCGGCAGGTTGCGCGGATCATGCTCTAGCGCGCCCAAGGTCTGGGTCACGGGGATCACACCGGCCCAGATTGGCAGGGCGTAATCCTCTTCGTCGTCGGACGGCGGGCCAGAGCGTGCCTTGGCGCTGGCTTCGGTTATCTCGAGGCCCAGAATCGTAGTCGCCTTGATTTCCTGAGGCTGCATCGGGCGCAGGATCGATGTACGGCCGGGCCACAGGTTCTCGACAAAGGCATCCAACCGAGCGGCCTTATCCTCGTCCGCGACCTTGAAGGCACGGCCGAAAATGGTCACCGACCGGTAGTTGGCCGAATGGTGGAACGCCGAACGCGCCATTACAAAGCCATCCAGAATCTGGACGTTCAGGCACACTTCGGCACCGGTGGACTGGCGGATCATGCGGCTGGCCGAGCTGCCGTGCCAATAAACATGGTTCCCCTCGCGCCAGTGGAAGGTCGGCGTGACATAGGGTTTGCCGTCAATCGCATAGCCGACGGTGCACTGGGGGGATGCGTCCAGAATGTCGTAAATGGTCTGCGGATCAAAGCTGCCCCGCTCGTGCGAGCGGCGCAGGCGGGTGCGTTCGGTAATATCGAGGGTCATGATGGGTGTTTCCTGTCTTGTCCTGTTCGGCATAGAACAGTATTGGACCTATCGAAATGACCAATACTTCACCCAACGCCATATCCAATTTTCAGGCCGCCCTGTTTGCCCTGTCGCTGGACAGACACACGGACACGCCCCTGCACGTCCAACTGGCCGAAGCCCTGCGCGACATGATCCAGCGCGGCAAGGCCACCCCCGGTGCGCGCCTGCCCGCCAGCCGGATGCTGGCCGCCGAGCTGTCCATTTCCCGCATCACCGTGCTGACCGCCATCGACCAGCTGATCGCCGAGGGGTACCTGGAGACGCGGCGCGGTGCGGGCACCTATGTGGTCCATGACCTGCCCGACATGCCGCCTCTGCCGCCCGAGCAGTTGCGCACGCCCCCTGCCCCGCCGCCCCCGCCGTTGCGGCCTTTTCAGCCGGGTCTGCCCTGTCTGGAGAGCTTTCCCCATGTGGAATGGGCGCGGCATCTGGAGCGGTCTTGGCGCTATCCCCATCCGGCGCTGACCGGCGTGCCGGACCCCATGGGCTGGATGCCCTTGCGCGCGCAAATCGCCGCCCACCTGTCCGCATGGCGCGGCATCAACGCCCGCCCCGAGCAGGTGGTCATCACCTCTGGCGCGACCGAAGGGTTCGAGCTGATCACCCGCGCCTTTCTGGCCGCAGGCGACAGTGTGCTGATCGAGGACCCGTGCTTTGCCCCCATGCGGGCCGCCCTAGTGCGCGCAGGGATGAAGGTGCGCGCCTGCCCCGTTGACGCCGAAGGCATGGACATCACCACCGCCCCGACCGAGGGCGCAAAGCTGGCCGTCCTGACCCCGTCGCGGCAATACCCCACGGGGGCGACCCTACCCCTGGCCCGTCGGGCGGCGGCGCTGGAGTGGGCCACCCAAGCGGGCGCGTGGATCATCGAGGATGATTACGACGGCGAATTCCGCTATCGGGGGCAGCCCTTGCCTGCGCTGGCCAGTCTGGATCGGGCGGGGCGTGTGTTCTATCTGGGCAGCTTCTCGAAACTGCTCAGCCCTGCGCTGCGGCTGGGGTATCTGGTGGCGCCAGAGCACACCTTGCCCGCCCTATTCCGCGCGATGGCCGAGACGGGCGCGCGGGCCTCGGTCGTGCCGCAGCCTGCTTTGGCGGGCTTCATGGAAAGCGGCGGTTTCTCGACCCATCTGCGCCGGATGCGCCGGAACTATGCCAAACGCCAAGAGGTTCTGCGGGCGGCTTTGGCGGGATACGAAGACTGGATCATCGCCCCGCCCGAGGATGCAGGCATGCACCTGTGCTGCCGGTTGGGGCCGCGCATGGCGGGTGTTCATGACACCACAGTCGCCGCTGCGGGGGCCAAGGTCGGCCTGACCCTGCGCGCCCTGTCGGTCTATAGCACCCAAGCCGAGCCCGCGCAGGGGTTGGTTCTGGGCTACACCGCCTTTGCACCGGATATTCTGGAGGCAGGGGCCAAGACCCTGATCGCCCTACTTCAGGAACTGGGGCGCTGAAACGAAAACGGCGCCCCGCAGGGCGCCGCATCATCAGGTAAAGGTGTTATCGCGGGGGAAGCCGCGCGGGGCCATGCGCCCTGCGGTCGCCCGCTTGCCGATCCATTCGCCCAAGTCGGTCTCGGTGCGGGTGCGGCCCGCGGGGTCTTTCCACGCCAGACCATTCGCCAGCGTAAAGGTGGTGGCATCGGACAACCCGCCATCCTTGTACTTTTGCAGGCGTACGCCCTTGCCGCGGGACATCTCGGGCAGTTCTTCGATCGCAAAGACCAGAACCTTGCGGTTCTCGCCCACCACAGCGACGTGGTCGCCATCGACGGGTTTGCAGATCTTGGCGCGGACATCGTCCTTGACGTTCAGCACCTGCTTGCCGCTGCGGGTTTGCGCAACGATGTCGTCCTCGGGGGCGATGAAGCCATCACCGGCACTGGACGCGATCAGCAGCTTGCGGCCCGGTTTATGGATGAACATGTCCACAATTTCGGCCTCGTTCGGCAGGTCCACCATCAGGCGCAGGGGTTCCCCCATGCCGCGCCCGCCGGGCAGGTTCGCCGCCGAAATGGTGTAGAAACGGCCGTTGGTGCCAAGAACCAGCAGACGATCGGTAGTTTCCGCGTGGAACACGAAACGCCCTTCGTCGCCGTCCTTGAACTTGAGCGCGGTATCGAGGGCCAAGTGCCCCTTCATAGCGCGCACCCAACCCATTTTCGAGCAGACAACGGTGATCGGCTCTCGGTCGATCATCATTTCCAGCGGGACGTCTTCGATCTCGGTGGCTTCGGCGAACTGGGTGCGACGGGCGCCAAGCTCGGTCTTTTTGCCGAACTGCTTGCGCACTTCTTTCAGCTCGTCCGAGATGCGGGCCCATTGCAGGTCGTCGCTGCCCAGCAGCTCGACCAGACCTTCACGTTCGGCACGCAGATCGTCACGCTCTTTGCGAAGCTCCATCTCCTCGAGGCGGCGCAAGCTGCGCAGACGCATGTTGAGGATGGCTTCGACCTGATTGTCGTTCAGGAAAACGCCGCCGCCCCAATCCTCGGCCAGCATAACGGCCTTGGGGTCATCCTCGGTGCGGATGATCTGGATCACGCGGTCAAGGTTGAGGAAGGCAATGATGTAGCCTTCCAGCACTTCCAAACGCTTGTCGATCTGGGCCAGACGGTAACGCGAGCGGCGTTGCAGCACGTCGCGGCGGTGGTCCAGAAACGCGCGCAGCACCTCTTTGAGCGAGCAGACCTTGGGCGTCACGCCGTCGATCAGCACGTTCATGTTCAGGCTAAAGCGGATTTCCAGATCGCTGTTGCGGAACATCATGCCCATCAACATCTCGGGATCGACGTTCTTGGAACGGGGCTCGAGGATCAGGCGAATGTCGTCCGCCGATTCATCGCGCACGTCCGCCAGCAGCGGCACCTTCTTCAGCTGGATAATCTCGGCGATCTTTTCGATCAGCTTCGATTTGGCCACCTGATAGGGGATCTCGGTGATCACGATCTGCCAAGTACCGCGACCCAGATCCTCGACCTCCCACTTGCAGCGCAGGCGGAACGATCCACGGCCAGTTTCATAGGCCTTGAGGATGTTTTCCTTGGGCTCGACGATGATACCGCCGGTGGGGAAATCGGGGCCCGGAACATAGTTCAGCAGGGTCTCGTCCCGCGCATCGGGGGTCTTGATCAGGTGCAGCGATGCGGCGACAAGCTCGTCGATGTTGTGGGGCGGGATGTTGGTCGCCATCCCCACCGCGATCCCGCTCGAGCCGTTGGCGAGCAGGTTCGGAAAGGCTGCGGGCAGAACCACGGGCTCTTGGAGCGTGCCATCGTAGTTGTCGCGGAAATCGACGGCGTCCTCGTTCAGACCTTCCAGCAGCGCCTCGGCGGCGGCGGTCAGACGGGCTTCGGTGTAACGGCTGGCCGCTGGGTTATCCCCGTCGATGTTGCCAAAGTTACCCTGACCGTCCACCAGCGGGTAGCGGACGTTAAAGTCCTGCGCCAGTCGGGCCATCGCATCGTAAATCGCGGTGTCGCCGTGGGGGTGGTAGTTGCCCATCACGTCGCCCGAAATCTTGGACGATTTCCGGAAACGCCCGTTCGAGGCCAGCTTCAGTTCCCGCATCGCAAACAGGATGCGGCGGTGCACGGGCTTCAGACCATCGCGCGCGTCAGGCAGAGCCCGGTGCATGATGGTGGACAGCGCGTATTGCAGATAGCGCGACCCCAGCGCCCGGCGCAAAGGCTCGGTCGTGGAACGGGGCTGATCTGGTGATGTGTCGTCGTCGATCTCGGTCATGGGAGACGTAGTACAGCGCCGCACAGGCACGGTAAAGCGCGTAGAATTGTAAGCAGGTCAGGAATACGCGCAATGAATTTGTAAAAATTATCTGCGAGTAAACGGGAACCCTTTGGGGTATTATGAGTAGTAATTTTATAATTCCATTTAATTCAGGTTGTAGAACAATGTGGCGGCTCATCATTGTGACTTTTGCATTTTTGGCATTCGCTCTTTACGAATTGAGCGGCGGTGCGAAATTCGAACCGGCAGCACCGGTTGCACAAGTCCGACACCTTACCCCGATGCAAACGGCCACGGCTGAACCGGTTTTGCCCGCGATTCCGGTGATGGGCATTCGTAAGCCCAAGACCGAAGAAACCGTCGGAATTACCCTTGCCAGCATGGACGCGCCCGCTGACACGCCTGCGATGATGATGGCCCAAACGCAGGTCGACGCGACGGTTATGCCCTCTGTTATCGTCGAAACCTCTGCATCGGCCACCGATGAAATGATCCGCGATATTCGTAAGGTGACCGGTAGCCGAGTGAATATGCGCCAAGGCCCCGGCACCCAATACAGCGTCGTTTCCAGTTTGCGTGCCGGAGACGAAGTAGAAATCCTGCAATCTCCCGGAAATGGCTGGGTAAAATTGCAAGTTGTATCGTCAGGTCGAATTGGCTGGATGGCCGAACGGCTTGTAAGCAGCGCCGCACGCTAAACCACGCATTGATTCCCTCGGAACGTGCCGCCATGGTGCCCCCAAGTTTTCGGAGGTAACATGGCGGCACGTTCTATTTTGATCACAGGCAGTTCCAGCGGCATCGGGTATGCTGCGGCACATGACCTCAGGGCGCGGGGATGGCGGGTGTTTGCATCCTGCCGCAAACCCGAAGATTGCGCCCGCCTTCAGGCCGAAGGGTTCGAAGCTCCCCAACTGGATTACGCTGACCCCGCCTCTGTCCGCGCAGCCTTGGCCGAGGTGCTGGACGCGACCGGCGGCACGCTGGACGCACTCTATAACAACGGCGCCTTCGCCCTGCCCGGCGCGGTCGAAGATCTGCCCCGCGGCGGCCTAGAGGAGCTGTTCCAGACCAACCTCTTTGGCCCCCACGATCTGACGCAACTGGTCCTGCCGATCATGCGGAAGCAAGGGCATGGCCGGATCGTCAACTGCTCCTCCGTTCTGGGGCTGGTCGCGATGCCGTGGCGCGGGGCCTATGTCAGCAGCAAGTTCGCGATGGAGGGCCTGACCGACGTGCTGCGTCTGGAGATGAAGGGCACCGGCATCCACATCATTCTGATCGAACCGGGGCCGATCACCTCGAAAATCCGGCAGAACGCGATCCCGAATTTCGAAAAATGGATCGACTGGGAAAACTCGCCCCGTGCGGACCAATACCGGAGCCAACTGCGCAAGCGCCTCTATGAAGATCGCGGCCCCGACAAGTTCGAACTGCCCGCCAGCGCCGTCACCAAAAAGCTGATCCACGCGCTGGAATCGAACAACCCGCATCCGCGCTATTTTGTGACCGCGCCGACCTATATCGGCAACGTACTAAGGCGTATTCTGCCCACGCGGATGCTAGATCGGTTCACTTCGGGCGGCTGAGGCAAATTGCACGTTCGCTTTTTGGCCCAACTCCCCTATTTGCGGGGAAACATCAAAGGAACCTGATATGGCCAATGATCCACTGTTCTACGTCGTCGCGATCGCCTGCTTCGCGGTGCTGGGTATCCTGATGGTCGGGATCGGCAGTTTCGCCAAGGGCGGTGACTTTAACCGCAAGCACGCCAACCGCATTATGCGCTACCGTGTGGCGGCGCAGTTCGTGGCGGTCATTCTGATCGTCGGCTTTGCCTATATCCGTCATAACTACGGGGGAAATTGATGGTCGTCCTGAACAAGATCTACACCAGAACCGGTGATGCGGGGGAAACCGCGCTGGGGAACGGGGCCCGCGTGGCCAAGCATTCCCTGCGCGTCACCGCCTATGGCACCTCGGACGAGTTGAACGCCACAATCGGCGTCGCCCGCCTGCATGCCGACGGTCTGATGGACGAACGTCTGATGCGCATCCAGAATGACCTGTTCGATCTGGGGGCCGATCTGTGCCGCCCCGACATGGCCAAAGATGCCGAGTCCGAATACCCGCCCCTGCGGATGGTGGATTCCCAAGTGTCGCGCCTTGAAGCAGAGATTGACGAGATGAACGCCGATCTGGCCCCGCTGCGCAGCTTTGTTCTGCCCGGTGGCAGTGCCCTTGCAGCGCATCTGCACATCTGCCGCACCGTCGCCCGCCGCGCCGAGCGTCTGGCGGTCGAGCTGTCGGGCCATGAAGAAGTGAACCCCGCTGCGGTGAAATACCTGAACCGCCTGAGCGACTGGTTTTTTGTGGCCTCGCGCGCCGCAAACCAGAATGGCGCGGGCGATGTCCTGTGGGTACCGGGCGCAAACCGCTGAGGCCACCACTTCTGGCGGACGTTGTGCCGTTGAGTATTTGGGCAAAGCAGAAGTTGCAGGTCAGTGCGGCGGACAGATTCGCCGCATAGGACTATGGCAGGACTCGCCTTGCACACTGCGGCGCAGCATAAAAGGTGCGGAACGCGGCGTCCGATGGCGCTAACGTGACGTTTTTGCTCTGTTTCGCCTTGGCTCGAGTCGCTATCAAGTCTGGGACGAACGAGATAGGGCGCGGGTGAGTGCCCGAGGAAACCATAGGGAGAGCCACGCAAATGAAGGTATTGGTGCCTGTCAAACGCGTGATCGACTACAACGTGAAGGTTCGCGTGAAAGCGGACGGTTCTGGTGTCGATCTCGCCAACGTAAAGATGTCGATGAACCCCTTCGACGAGATTGCCGTCGAAGAGGCGATCCGCCTGAAAGAGGCCGGCAAGGCAACCGAGATCGTGGTTGTGTCGATCGGCGTGAAGCAAGCTCAGGAAACACTGCGCACCGCTCTGGCGATGGGTGCAGACCGCGCGATCCTTGTGACCGCAGCGGATGATGTCCACACCGACATCGAGCCTCTGGCCGTTGCGAAAATCCTGGCGAAAATCGTCGAGGAAGAAGCCCCCGGTCTGGTGATCTGCGGCAAGCAGGCCATCGACAACGACATGAACGCGACCGGCCAGATGGTTTCGGCGCTTCTGGGCTGGGGTCAGGCGACCTTTGCTTCGGAAGTCGAAATCGACGGCGAAACCGCGAAAGTCACCCGCGAGGTTGACGGCGGCCTGCAGACCATCAGCGTCAAGCTGCCCGCAGTTATCACTGCGGACCTGCGTCTGAACGAGCCCCGCTATGCGTCGCTGCCGAACATCATGAAGGCCAAGAAAAAGCCGCTCGATGAGAAGACCGCAGCCGATTACGGCGTCGATGTCGCGCCCCGTCTGACCGTGGTCAAAACCTCGGAGCCCGCGGTGCGTCAGGCCGGTATCAAGGTTGGTTCGGTTGACGAGCTGGTGTCGAAACTCAAGGAAGCAGGAGCTGTATGATGGCTGTTCTTCTTCTTGCCGATGTGGCTGGCGGCGCGCTGGCCAAGGATGCAGTTGCCAAGGCCGTGACCGCTGTTGCAGGTCTGGGTGACGTCCACGTTCTGGTTGCTGGCGAAGGTGGCGATGCCGCTGCTGCCGAAGCGGCCACTCTGGCCGGCGTGGCCAAGGTTCTGTTCGCCGGTGATCATGGCTTCTGCCACACTCTGGCAGAGCCCGTTGCCGATCTGATCGTGTCGCTGGCCGGTGGCTACAGCCACATCGCCGCAGCGTCGACTTCGGATGCGAAAAACGTCCTGCCCCGCGTTGCGGCGCTGCTGGACGTGATGATCATCTCGGACGTGACCGCCGTCATCGACGCGGACACCTTTGACCGCCCGATCTATGCAGGCAACGCGATCCAGACCGTCAAATCGTCGGATAGCGTCAAGGTTCTGACCCTGCGAACCACCTCGTTCGAGGCGGCAGCAGAAGGCAACTCGGCTCCGGTCGAGGCTGTCGGCACCGCAGCGACCACCGGCCTGTCGTCGTGGGTCGAGGACAAAGTCGCCGAGAGCGATCGCCCCGAGCTGACCTCGGCTGGCATCGTTGTGTCGGGCGGCCGTGGCGTGGGTTCCGAAGAGAACTTTGCCCTGATTGAAAAGCTGGCTGACAAGCTGGGTGCCGCCGTTGGCGCATCGCGCGCAGCTGTGGACTCGGGCTTTGCACCGAACGACTGGCAGGTTGGCCAGACCGGCAAGGTTGTTGCGCCCCAGCTGTACGTTGCCGTCGGCATCTCTGGTGCGATCCAGCACCTTGCCGGGATGAAGGACTCCAAGGTCATCGTCGCGATCAACAAAGACGAAGAAGCCCCGATCTTCCAGGTCGCGGACTATGGTCTGGTTGGCGACCTGTTCGAGGTTGTCCCCGAGCTGACCGACAAGCTCTGATCCCTTCGCCGGATTAATCATCACAAAGGCTCGCCATCCGGCGGGCCTTTTTCATTCTGATGGGCCAAAATTCCGTTTCTGTGCGCAAGAAAAAAACCTGAAACCTACACTTTCGGTCATGAAAAAACCGACGTGACGTTACGGACACCAAGCACACTTGCAACGTTGTTTTGAGCGGTCCATCCTCTGGCGGAAATCGCAGGAGACATCCAAATGGAAGTTAAAAAGGTCGGCATTGTCGGCGCAGGTCAAATGGGTAACGGCATCGCCCACGTGTTTGCGCTGGCCGGATACGACGTGCTTCTGAACGACATCTCGCAGGAAGCGCTGGATCGCGGCGTAGCAAACGTGCGCAAGAACCTTGACCGTCAGGTCAGCCGCGAGAAAATCTCGGCCGAGGAGCGTGACGTCGCCATCGCCCGCATCTCGACGACCCTGCAGCTGACCGATCTGGGACAGACCGATCTGGTCATTGAGGCCGCGACCGAGCGCGAGACCGTCAAGGTCGCGATCTTTGAGGATCTGGTGCCCCATCTGCAGCCCCACACGATCCTGACGTCGAACACCTCGTCGATCTCGATCACGCGTCTGGCCAGCCGCACCGACCGCCCCGAGAAGTTCATGGGTTTCCACTTTATGAACCCTGTGCCGATCATGCAGCTGGTGGAACTGATCCGCGGGATCGCCACTGACGAAGAGACCTATAAGACCTGTCTGGGTGTGGTCGAGAACCTTGGGAAAACCGCCGCAAGCGCCGAGGATTTCCCTGCGTTCATCGTAAACCGCATCCTGATGCCGATGATCAACGAGGCGGTCTATACCCTGTACGAAGGCGTCGGCAACGTGCGCTCGATCGACGAGTCGATGAAGCTGGGGGCCAACCACCCGATGGGCCCGCTGGAACTGGCGGATTTCATCGGTCTGGACACCTGTCTGGCGATTATGAACGTGCTGCACGACGGTCTGGCGGACACCAAGTACCGCCCCTGCCCCCTGCTGACCAAATACGTCGAGGCGGGCTGGCTGGGCCGCAAGACCCAGCGGGGCTTCTACGATTACCGCGGGGAAACGCCGGTTCCGACACGTTGATCTTCAAACGGGCCTTCGGGCCCGTTTTGTTTTCGTGCGGTGGTCTGGCGTGGTGAATGCGGAGGGGACGCGCCGCCTCCGGCGGGGGTATTTTTACCAAGCTGAAGGTGGGGGCGTTTTAGTTTGCCGGCAGCTTGGGGGCGGGTTTGTCGAGCGACAAGTCGGCGTCCGAGAAGGTGACCGGAGTACGCACACCGGGGACCCCCTCGGGGGTGATTTTCATGCCGCGCGCGATGACTTGGGGGTCGGCAAAGACCTCAGCCATGGTGTTGATCGGGCCGGCGGGGACACCGTGGGTTTCGCAGGCGGCAAGGAGATCGGTTTTGGGCCATTTCGCCACGAGACCGGATAGGGCACCGTCCAAAGCGGAGCGGTTTGCCACACGCTCGGGGTTCGTACTGAACCTTGGGTCAGACCCCAATTCCTCAACGCCGAGCAGCGTGCAAAACCGCTGAAACTGGCCGTCGTTCCCCACCGCAATGATCAGGTGGCCATCGGCGCAGGCAAAGACCTGATAGGGCGCGAGGTTGGGGTGGGCGTTTCCAAGGCGTGTAGGAGATTGGCCTGTTGCCAGATAGTTCATGGCTTGGTTCGCCATAACCCCCACGGCCACGTCAAACAGCGCCAGATCCAGATGCTGCCCTTGCCCCGTACGGTCGCGCTGGTACAAGGCGGCGAGGATTGCGTTGCTGGCATAGAGGCCAGTAAAGATGTCGGTGACCGCCACGCCGACTTTCATCGGTTGGCCTTCGGGATCGCCGGTCACGGACATCAGGCCGGACATGCCTTGGATGATGTAATCATAGCCCGCGCGGTTGGCGTAGGGGCCGGTTTGGCCAAACCCGGTGATCGAGCAATAGACCAGACGCGGGTTCACCTGACGCAGGCTGTCATAGTCCAGCCCGTATTTCTGTAGCCCGCCGACCTTGAAATTCTCGATCAGAACGTCGGCGTCTGCGACCAGTTTGCGGACCGTCTCTTGGCCTTCGGGGGTGCGGAAATCGGCGATCAGGGACTGTTTGCCCCGATTGCAGCAATGGAAATACGCGGCGCTTCGGTCGCCATCCCGCTCAATGAACGGGGGGCCCCATTTGCGGGTGTCGTCGCCTTCGGGGCTTTCGACCTTGATGACCTCGGCACCGAAATCGGCCAAGAGCTGACCGGCCCAAGGGCCGGCCAGAATGCGCGCCAGTTCAACGACTTTGACACCGGCAAGCGGCGAGGTCATTTCGCTGCGGCCACGGCTTCGTCAAGCTTAACGGCGAATTCCTCGTAGGTGCTGTTCGGGAACTTCTCGCCGTTGATGATAAAGGTCGGGGTGCCGGTGATGCTGTCTTTGGCATCGTTGGCCTGATACCAGTCGACCAGCGCCTGTGCGGTGGCAGCGTCGGACATGCAGACGTCAAGCTGCTCGTCGTTCAGACCGGCGATCTTGCCGAATTTGCGCAGGTCGGTGACCATTTCCACCGGATCTTTCTTGTGCGCCCAGTCAGACTGGTTCTCGTAGATCAGGTCCACAATGCCGAAGTAGCGCAGGGGGCCGCCGCAACGCGCGATCATCGAAGCCCAGAGGCCGGGACGGTCGAAATACGCTTCGCGGAAGATCAGGCGGACTTTGCCGGTGTCGATGTAGTTCTTCTTGATCTCTTTCAGGGGGCCGGTGTGGAAGTTTTTGCAGTGCGGGCAAGTGAACGACGCATATTCCACCATTGTGACCGGTGCATCGGCAGAGCCCATGACCATCTCGACCACTTCGACTGGCTTGGCTTCGGTCTCGGCTGCGGGGGCGTCGGCGGTGGTCTCTTCGGCGATCGCGGCTGCGGGCAGCAACGAAGAAGAGGTTTCCGGCGTGCTGGTCAGCCAGAATGCGCCCCCAAGGACAGCACCTGCAAGCAGGACGGATGCGAACAACTTACGGGTCATTTAAGGCCTCTCGTTTTGGGTCTTGTTCTTTAGGTAAACGTTCTGCGCCAGGCGTTCCAGCGCGGCGCGCAGCCCCTCGTCCCCGACATCGGCGGCCGTTTGAGCGGCGGCCGCGCGGATTTCCGGCGTGGGCAGGGGCTTTGACTTTTTGGGCATGTGGCCGAACTGGGCCTGCCCCTCGGCAAAGCCGGTGGGCGCAGTTTGCGTGATGTAGACCCGCGCAATCGCGTTGTAGCCATAGCAGGCGTTCACGCGGTTGCGGATGGTGTCCTTTTGCATTTCCAGCATCGGGGCGTTCGCGCCGGTGGTCAGCAGGGTCAGGGTCGCGCCCATCCCCTGACGGCCATAACCGACCTTCACGGGGCGGGCGATGCTGGCGATATCTTCGCCCACAACCTCGGACCAGTGGGTCAGCAGACGCGCCACGGCAAAGCCGCGCTTTTCGCCAACCTGGCGAATCTGCGTCGTCAGCAGATTGCTGGTGCGGGCAAAGCCGCGTGTCGAGGGCTGGCGTGGGGCCATGGGTCTTGCATCCTTCTGTCAGGCACTATTCTAGTGACACGCGCCCCGAGGGCCAGAGCCCTGTTGGCACAAAGGATAAAGAATGCGTGACACTTCTGCGATCCCCGTTCCGAAACCTGAAACATTGCTGGACTGGTACGACCGCCATGCCCGCAAGATGCCTTGGCGTGTGGGGCCTGCAGAGCGCAAAGCGGGTGTAATGCCCGACCCCTATCGCATCTGGATGTCCGAGGTCATGCTGCAGCAAACCACGGTTGCGGCGGTGCGCGAGTATTTCCTGAAGTTCACGGATAAATGGCCCCGTGTCAGTGACTTGGCCGCAGCGGCGGATGCCGATGTCATGGCCGCGTGGGCGGGGCTAGGGTACTATGCCCGTGCGCGGAACCTGCTGAAATGCGCCCGCGCGGTGGCAGCCGATTATAACGGCGTGTTCCCCCAGACCTATGCGGAGCTGCTGAAATTGCCCGGCGTTGGCCCCTATACGGCGGCGGCGGTAGCCTCGATCTCGTATGATGAACCGGCTGTGGTGGTCGACGGAAACGTCGAGCGGGTGATGTCCCGCGTGTTCAACGTGCTGACCCCGCTGCCCGATGCGAAACCGGAACTGACGGCGCTGGCCGCCAGCCTGACTCCCCAAGACCGCCCCGGCGACTATGCGCAAGCAGTGATGGATTTGGGCGCCACGATCTGCACGCCCCGCAATCCGGCCTGTGGCCTGTGCCCGTGGCGGGACAATTGCGTGGCGCGTCTGCAAGGCACCCCCGCCGATCTGCCCCGCAAAAAGCCCAAGAAAGTAAAGCCCAAGCGCCGCGGCATCGCCTATATCGCCCGCCGTGTGGACGGGGCCTATCTGCTGGAAACGCGGCCCGAAAGCGGGCTTTTGGGCGGGATGCTGGGGTGGCCCGGATCGGACTGGACAGAATCGGACCCCACCCCCGCGCCCCCGATCCGCGCCGAATGGAAAACCCTGAACGCCGAGGCGCGGCACACCTTCACCCATTTCCACCTGAGCCTGACGGTCCTGACTGCCCTTGTCCCGATGGAACGTCAGCCCGAGCGCGGCGAATTCATCCCCGCTGAAGAGTTCGACCCGAAATCCCTGCCCACGGTCATGCGCAAGGCCTATGACCTGACGGACAGCGGCAGAACGTGAAATTGACTACTGTGGATAAGGGCTTAGGCTGCGAGGAACCGTCCGAGGAGCCGACCATGATTCCCGCAGTACAAGTGTCCCGTTTTTCCCGCGCCCTGCCCTTTTGGCTGCCGGCGCTGCTGCTGCCGCTGGCATGGTTCTGCGCGGTCACGGGGGGCTTGGCGATTCTGCTGATGCCGATCGTGACGTGGTATATGTTCAGCGTTCTGGACGCCGTGGGCGGGCTGGAAACGGACAACGCCGATCCCGACACGCCCGAATCGGACCTGTTCTGGTACCGCGCGATCACCGTCATGTGGCCGCCCCTGCAATTCGCGACCCTGTTCGGGATGATCTGGTACGTCACCCGCGCCGATCACCTGAACACGCTGGAAAGCATTCTGATGTTCTTTGGCGTCGGGGTGATTACGGGGACCATCGGGATCACCTATTCCCACGAGCTGATGCACCAGAAAAACGCCAAGGAACGGTGGCTCGGGGATATCCTACTGGCGATGGTGATGTACTCGCACTTCCGCAGCGAACACCTGCGCGTTCACCACATCTATGTCGGCACACCCAAAGACCCCGTCACTGCCCGCTATAACGAGGGCTTCCACCGGTTCTTCCCCCGCGTGCTGCGCGAATCTCTGGTGTCGTCGTTTAAGGCGGAAAAGGCGATGCTGTCCCGCCGAGACCTGCCGTGGACCCACCAATCCAATCCCTTCTGGCGCTATTGGGCGCTGCAGGCGGCAATGTTGGTGCTGGCGTTCGTGATCGGCGGATGGGCGGGGCTTGGCCTGTTCCTGTACCAAGCGTTCATCGCGATCTGGCAGCTGGAAGTGGTGAACTATGTGGAACACTACGGCCTGACCCGCAAACATCTGGGGGACGGCAAGTACGAGCACGTCAAACCGCACCACAGCTGGAATGCCTCGCACAAGGGGACGAACTGGCTGCTGATCAACCTGCAGCGTCATTCGGACCACCATTACAAACCCGACCGGCGCTTCCCCCTGCTGCAGAACTATTCCGAGGATGAGGCCCCGCAGCTGCCCCACGGGTACCCGCTCATGACGATGGGCGCGATGATCCCCAGCTATTGGCGGCGGGTGATGAATCCCAAAGTGCGGGAATGGCGGGCCAAGTATTACCCCGAGATCGAGGACTGGAAGCCCTATAACAAAGGGCAGAACCCCCTGCCCCGTTAACGGTGCTCGCGGATATATTTGATGACGTCTTCGGCGAACGCGCCAACGGCGAGGAAGAAGAACCCCGCGCCGATAAAGATGTAGCCGGATGTGAATAGCTTGCCCGCAGGCGTGACCGGCACCAGATCACCGTAGCCGACGGTGGAAATCGTGATGACCGAGAAATAAAGGGCTTGGATAAATCCCCAGCCTTCGATGTGCATGTAGATAACAGAGGCAATCGACACCAAAAGCAGGTTCACGGAAAACAATGCCAGAACCAGTTGGTGTGTGAACGCTTCGTAGATGGCCCGAAGCAGGCGGATGTAGGCATTCAAAAGCTGCATCATCGCCCCGAAAAAGCGCCCCGCCGCGAATGGGATTACCAGCGGGGCGAAGTTGAGACCGCGTCTGACAAAGGAACGCGGTCGCAGGCAACTGGAGTTGCTTGTTAGAGGTTAGTTGGTCCGGCCTTCCATTTCGGCGCGGATTTGCTGGCGCAGCACATCGATCGGAATGATCTGGCCGTCACGCTTGAAGTGCCAGTAAGTCCAGCCGTTGCAGCTGGGAGCACCTTCGTAATGCGCGCCGACCTGATGGATCGAGCCCTTGAAATCCTTGCCGACCAGAGTGCCATCCGCACGGACAATCGCCTTGTAGCGGTTGCCCGCCGAATACAGCTCGTCGCCGGGCTGGAGCATGCCACGCTCGACCACTTGGCCGAACGGAACACGGGGGGCTGCGCGCTTCGACGTGGACACCTCGAGGGCGGTCTTGTCGAAGGGTTTGACTTGGGCGATGCGCTCTTCGGCGATGGCGCGATAGGTTTCTTCGCGCTCGATCCCGATGAAGTCACGGCCAAGCATCTTGGCAACAGCGCCGGTGGTGCCGGTGCCAAAGAACGGGTCCAGAATAACGTCGCCCGGATTGGTGCTGCCGACGATCACGCGGTGCAGCAGGCTCTGGGGCTTCTGGGTGGGGTGCGCCTTGTTGCCATCAACGTCCTTCAGACGTTCGTGGCCGGTGCAGATGGGCAGAACCCAGTCGGAACGCATTTGCACGCCTTCGTTCAGGGCCTTCAGGGCCTCGTAGTTGAAGGTGTACTTGGCGCCCTCGGATTTCGAGGCCCAGATCATGGTTTCGTGGGCGTTGGTCAGACGTTTGCCGCGGAAGTTCGGCATGGGGTTCGACTTGCGCCAAACCACGTCGTTCAGGATCCAGTAACCGGTGTTCTGGAGCGCCGCACCAACGCGGAAAATGTTGTGATAGCTGCCGATGACCCAGATGGCGCCATTCGGCTTCAGCAGACGGCGGGCCGCAGCGAGCCAACCACGCGTAAATTCATCATACGCTTGGAAGCTGTCAAACTGGTCCCAATGATCGTCAACCGCGTCTACCTTGCTGTTGTCGGGGCGGCTCAGCTCACCACGCAATTGCAGGTTATACGGGGGATCCGCAAAGATCAGGTCGACACTGTTTTCGGGAAGGGAGTTCATCAACTCGATGCAGTCGCCGCCCAAAATAGTGTTCCTAGGAAGCGCGCACCGCGCGTCCTTGTGGAGATTCTTTGTCATTTTTATCTGCCTCTAACCGTGGCGCTTGTTGCGCTCTAGTTGTGGATAAAAATGTGGGAAACCTGAGGGTAGGTCAATTTCTTTTTTGAATCAGGAAGTTAAGTTTTTGCCTTGATACAAGATATTGTGGATAGGTTTGAAGGTACGCCTATGGTGCTCTGTTGCGCCCAAAACCGTAAGTGCATCCATGTGAGCCTTGGAACCATAGCCTGCATTCTTCTCCCAGCCGTAGCCGGGGAACTGCTGCGCAAGGTCACGCATGATGGCATCGCGGTGTTCTTTCGCAATGATAGAAGCCGCCGCGATCGAAACCGACCGGCTGTCCCCTTTAACGATGCACTCCGAGAAGCCATTGAGTTCAGGCGGTATTTTGTTGCCGTCAATTAATAGATGGGCCGGTTTACGGGGCAAGGCTTCGACCGCGCGGCGCATGGCAAGGAAGCTGGCCTGCAAGATGTTGATCTCGTCAATCTCCTGCACCGAGGCGATTCCGATGCCCCACTCGGCCTTTTCCAGAATCACGTCCAGAATCGCGGCGCGGCGTTTGGCGGTCAGCTTCTTGGAATCATTCAGACCCTCGGGAATGTCGTCGGGGTTCAGAATCACAGCGGCCGCCACCACGGGACCGGCCAGCGGGCCGCGACCCACCTCGTCCACGCCAGCTACGGGAATCAAACCGCGCGCCATCGCAGCGCGTTCGAAGGAATCGTCGGGATAGGCTTTCTCTGTCATGGGACGCATGTGGCCCCTGCCCCCGAAACCCCGCAAGCACAAAAAATGGCGGACCTGAAGGCCCGCCAGTCCGGTCGTCACACCAATGGAAGGGGGATCAGCGGCGTGACAACTCGACCCCGTTCTTGCTTAGGCAACGGGGCTCGTATCCACGGACGTTGCCGTCCTTGATCCGGACCGAGCGGAAGCATTCGTTCGGCAGATCGCGCAGGCGCACGCCAGCGTTGTCCAGACAGCTCAGACCGTAGATGACCTGATCGCCGCGGGGGCTATCGACCACCTTCAGGCAGCTGCGCGGCAGCGCCTTGGAGCGCTGGGGCTGCTGGTACTGGGGGCGCTGCGAATGGTGCGCGGGCGGCTGGATATAGTCCCAACGCTGGGGCGCGGGCTGCTGCCACCGGTCGTGCACCGGATAGGGCTGGTACTGGGTGTGCTGGTCGCGCTCGTTCTTGTACTTCTCTTTGTACTTCTGGGCCTGCTCTTCGGCCTCGTTCGCGCGGTTGGCGTTATTTACCGCCAGCGCGATACCGGCCAGCGCCGCGATTCCCGCCAGCGTCCGGAGGGCCTGATCATTCTCGGCGGCTTGGACGGGGTGCACAGCACCAGCGGTCAACAGGGCGACCGAAAGGGTCAGGGTGCTCAGGGCTTTGCGCATCTGTTTCATGGGTTCGTCTCCGTTAGGGGCGTTTGGCCGTGTCTTGATGGGGCCAATCTGGAGCCAACCTCGAAAGTCTAGCAATATCATCGGGTTGATATCGAATAACGACACCCCGTGACGCCATTGTTATTGCATAACACGCGGCGGATCGGGCAGTTTGGTGCCATGAAACACATCATCCTCGCCCTCGGGCTTCTGGCCCTGGCCGTCCCTGCTCAGGCGGCGTGCTATGCCGACTACAAGGCCAAGAAAGACAATCCCCTGCGACTGGCCTATGGCGTGACGCAGGTCTCTGGCGAATGCACCAAGCAGAACGCCGCAAGCAAACTTGCGCCCAAGCTCCAGCGAGACGGCTGGACGTTGCTGAGCATCGTTGGCACGTTCGACGAATCTGGTCTGGAACAACGCAAGGGCGCCGCGGGTGATTTCTTCCTTCGCTACTAAAGGGAACCGGATCGTCTGGATCGGTCTGGGTATCGTGATCGCCATTCTGGCGGTCGCGGCGTGGTTCCTGATTCTGAACCTGCCCGACGCGAACGCATTCAACGCGCAGGTCGAGCGGATCTTTATCGAGAACGACACCCTGACGGGCCGCGCCGATCTGAAGCTTTTGGAGATTCTGGCCCAGTCCGGCACCGCGTTCTCGGACACGCTGGCCAGTTACCGGATGGTGATCTTTGTGCTGCTGGTATTTTCCTGCGCGATGCTGCTGTCGGCGCTGGTGTTTCTGGTCCTTCTTACCACGATGGGCCGCCGCATGGCACAGGTCGAACGATCCGGCATTCAGGTGCGCTCGTTGGTGATCCAGCGGAACGAGAACATGGTTTACCTGAACGACATGGGCTTCAAACTGACCCCTGCGGCCATCGAAACCCTGTCCGTTCTGGCCGAGGCGCGCATGGACGACGACATCCTGTCCGGCTCCGAGATCGAAGGCATGATCAGTGGCAAACCCTCCGCCGACTGCGAAGAGGCCGCGGGCGCCACCAGAATCAAGCGCCTGCGCGATGCGTTGGGCAACCAGATGGTCAGCGAACTGCTGGTCCGCAGCATCGCACGTCGGGGCTACATGTTGTCAGTGGCCAAGGACGCGATCGACGTGCGTTAGTCGCGGAAACGCCCGAACTTGAGCCCGTATTCCTCTAGCACCTGACGCAGCCCTCCGTAGGGCTGCATTTCGTCTGACAACATAAAAAACAACTTCATCATCAGCCAAGCGAACACAAGGCGATAGGTCCACAGAAAGACCCGACCAAGTCTGGTCGTGGGCTTGCCGAAGTACCGTTCAGGGATGAACCAGAGCTGGTTCTTAATTTTCAGCCGCTCGTTTTTCCAATGGCCGGCTTCCACTATTTTCTCACTGAGCTTGCTCAAGCCCTTCCCTCAAATCTTGCAGAACAAATACCCCTGGAACCGCGAACATACGGCGAGGGTGACGTACAGGGCGCAGCATATAAACGGCACCCTGCACACGTAAAACAGCCCCTCAGAAAAACGCCTGAAGCCCCGTCTGCGCCCGCCCAAGGATCAGCGCGTGCACGTCGTGGGTGCCTTCATAGGTGTTCACCGTCTCGAGGTTGATCATGTGGCGGATCACTTGAAACTCGCCGCTGATCCCGTTGCCGCCGTGCATGTCGCGGGCGTGGCGGGCGATATCGAGGGCCTTGCCGCAGTTGTTGCGTTTGATCAGGCTGATCATCTCGGGCGCGGCTTTGGCGTCGTCCATCAGGCGGCCCACCTGTAGCGCGGCCTGCAGGCCAAGGGTGATTTCGGTCTGCATATCCGCCAGTTTCTTCTGGAACAGCTGGGTCTGCGCGATGGGCCGGTCGAACTGTTTGCGATCCAGACCGTATTGGCGGGCGGCGTGCCAGCAGAACTCTGCGGCCCCCATCACCCCCCAAGCAATCCCGTAACGCGCACGGTTCAGGCAGCCGAACGGCCCCTTCAGCCCCTCGACATTCGGCAGCAAAGCATCCTCGCCGACCTCAACGCCATCCAGAACGATCTCGCCGGTGACGCTGGCACGCAGAGACAGCTTGTTCCCGATCTTGGGGGCGGACAGGCCGGGCGTGCCTTTTTCCAGAACAAAACCTTTGATCTTGCCGCCATGGGCCTCGGATTTCGCCCAAACGACGAAGACATCGGCGATCGGGCTGTTCGAGATCCACATCTTGGACCCCGTCAGGCGGTAGCCATTCGCGGTTTTCTCAGCGCGGGTTTTCATGCCGGCGGGGTCACTGCCCGCGTCAGGCTCGGTCAGACCAAAACAACCGATCAACTCGCCACTGCACAGACCGGGCAGGTATTTGCGGCGCTGTTCCTCGGTGCCGTAGGCGTAGATCGGGTAGATCACCAGCGAGGACTGCACCGACATCATGCTGCGATAGCCTGAGTCCACACGCTCCACTTCACGCGCGATCAAGCCGTAGGACACATAGGACGCCCCCAGACCGCCGTATTCCTCGGGCAAGGTCGCGCCCAACAAACCGGCCTGCCCCATTTCGCGGAAAATCTCGGGCTCCACACGCTCTTCCTCGAAAGCCGCCACGACGCGAGGCTGCAACCGGTCCTGCGCAAAGGCATGGGCCCCGTCCCGCAGCATCCGTTCCTCTTCGGTCAGCTGGGTTTCCAAGAGCAGCGCATCGGCCCAGTCAAAAGAGGCCAGCGACGGCGAATCCTTGGGTTTCAGAGTGGCTTCGGTCATCGGTGTCCCCCCGTGAATTGAACAACTGGTCAGTAAGCTGTCCTGCGCGCACCACTTTGTCCAGTGTGACATAGCCCGGGCGCCTACCGATTTCTCATGAGGTGATGACGGGCGGAAAACACATGGTGACCCCGACTGGATTCGAACCAGTAACCTGCCCCTTAGGAGGGGGCTGCTCTATCCTGTTGAGCCACGGGGCCACGCGCGCCCTCTTGTCGCCAAAACGGCGGGGTTGCGCAACCCTGATTGGTTCGCACTGGACACCGAGGCCGCGAGGGGGAAAGATGAGGGGAATTCAACATACGGAACGGCCATGACCAATACCCCGACGCGCCCGCTTACCCTGCGTGATGTTTCCGAAGCTTCCGGCGTCTCCGAAATGACTGTCAGCCGCGTGCTGCGCAACCGTGGCGATGTTTCCGAAGCCACCCGCGAACGGGTTCTGAAGGCCGCACGGGAACTGGGGTATGTTCCGAACAAGATCGCAGGCGCGCTTGCCAGCCAACGGGTTAATCTGGTGGGCGTGGTCATTCCCAGCCTGTCGAACATGGTGTTCCCGAATGTCATGACCGGCATTAGCGAAGTCCTCAGCCAGACCGATCTGCAACCGGTGGTTGGGGTCACCGACTATAACCCCGAAACCGAAGAACGCGTTCTCTACGAGATGCTGTCGTGGCGTCCCTCGGGGATGATCATCGCAGGTCTGGAGCACTCGGACGCCGCCCGCGCGATGCTGGTCGCCGCAGGAATTCCGGTGGTCGAGATCATGGATGTGGACGGAAAATGCGTGGATAGCATGGTTGGCATCTCGCACCGCCGCGCTGGCCGCGAGATGGCGCAGGCCATTATCAAGCAGGGATACAGCCGGATTGGCTTCCTTGGCACCAAGATGCCGATGGATCACCGGGCCCGAAAGCGCTTTGAAGGGTTCACCGAAGCCCTGGCAAAGGCAGGAATCGAAATCGCGGATCAGGAATTCTACTCGGGCGGGTCAGCCCTGCTTAAGGGTCGCGAGATGACCCAGGAGATTCTGGAGCGCACCCCCGACCTCGACTTCATCTATTACTCTAACGATATGATCGGTGCGGGCGGCATGTTGTGGCTGCTGGAACAGGGCATCGACATCCCTGGCCAGATCGGTTTGGCAGGCTTTAACGGGGTCGAACTGCTGGACGGTTTGCCGCGCCGCTTGGCCACAATGGACGCCTGCCGCAAGGATATCGGCCGCAAAGCCGCAGAAATCATTGCAGCGCGGAACGACGCGGATGCACCCGATCCGGAGAGAATCGTTGAACTGACGCCGAAAATCTCGTTTGGCGATACGCTCAAAAGGTACTAACACGACAAAAGTGCAAAAACCTTTGCATTACGTTAGGTCACCTTACCAATACTGCTCCGAAGGTATTATAGACTTTGGAAAGAATCCCGCATATACAGGTTTGCAAGATCGTCGAGTGTAAGACGATCCAGTACCGAGTTTTCTGTTACCGTTATCGAGTGACTGGTTATTGAAGCAAGAGCGGCTTCAGTAAGTTTAGGAATGGCCCGACCATCGTGTCGGGTCATTTTCATTTCTGCCCCCCCTATCCCGAAACAGTCCGTGACAATGGCCCGCAAAGCCTTGATCATTCCGAACAGGAATAAGGTCGAGCCAAGGCGTCACAACATTCTGCCTCTCTGCCATGCTAGGCCATTCCAAATGACCTGCCGCAGATAGAGGTTTGCTATGACCGATCCCCGCTTTGCCCACCCCGATGACATCCGCAGCCGCTTTTCCGCAGCGATGTCCGCGATGTATCGCACCGAGGTGCCCGCCTACGGGACGCTGATGCAGATCGTGTCGGACGTGAATGACGGAGTTCTGGCGGCAAATGCGGGCCTCAAGGCCGATCTGGAAAACACCGATCAACTGGCCCGCATCTCCGAGGAACGCCACGGTGCGATCCGCCTTGGCACACCCGCAGAGCTGTCTACCATGCGCCGCCTTTTTGCGGTGATGGGGATGGCGCCCGTTGGCTACTATGACCTGACCGAAGCCGGCGTGCCCGTGCATTCCACCGCCTTTCGCCCCGTGGGCGAGGCCGCCCTGCGCCGCAACCCGTTCCGCGTCTTCACTTCGCTCCTGCGTCTGGACCTGATCGAGGACGCAGACCTGCGCGAAACGGCCCAAACCGTTCTGGACGCCCGGCAGATCTACACCCCCCGCTGTCTGGAGCTGATCGATCTGGCCGAGCAAAACGGCGGCCTGACCGAAGCCGAGGCTGATGAGTTTGTGGCCGAAGCCTTGGAAACCTTCCGCTGGCACCCCGAGGCGAATGTCAGCGCCGACCTTTACAAGCAACTCCATGATGCGCACCGCCTGATTGCTGACGTGGTGTCCTTCCGCGGGCCGCACATCAACCACCTGACGCCGCGCACGCTGGACATCGACCGCGTACAGGACCTCATGCCCGAATACGGCATCGCGCCCAAAGCCGTCGTCGAAGGCCCCCCGCGCCGCGAACACCCCATTTTGCTGCGTCAAACCAGCTTCAAAGCCCTGTCCGAAGCAGTGAATTTCGACGGCATCCCCGGTTCGCACACCGCACGGTTCGGAGAGATTGAAGCCCGCGGTCAGGCCCTGACTCCCAAGGGCCGCGCCCTCTATGACCAGCTTCTGACCGAGACGCGCCAGAAATGCCTGCCCGCAGGGGACGGCTCGAACGCCGATGCCTACATGACTGCGCTGCAAGACACCTTTGCCGCATTCCCCGACGATCTGACCGCCATCCGCGAACAGGGTCTGGGTTACTTCGAATGGTCCCTGACCGGCAAAGGCACCGCTGGCCAGATCACCGAGACCGACCCCGAGGCCCTGCTTGCCGCCGGTTACCTGCGCATCGACCCCATCGTTTACGAAGATTTCCTGCCCGTCAGCGCCGCTGGTATCTTCCAATCGAACCTAGGCGACGACTCGGCCCAAGAATTCACCGCCAGCCCCAACCAGCAGCGGTTCGAGACCGACCTTGGCGCGACCGTTCTGAACGAATTCGACCACTACCAGCAGATCGAGGACCAGTCCCGCATCCGCTGCGTTACCATTTTGACCACCGGCGCCGCCGCCGCAGAGTGACGCGCCACCCCTTCCCCTCCGAAGGCCCAACAGAAGAGAGCAAGAATGACCCTTTCCAACGCTGCCGCAGAGATTCTGTCGAAACTCGGCGTAGATCAGGCCGCCTACACCGGTGGCACGCTGGCCAGCTACAGCCCCGTCACCGGCGAGCAGACGGGCGCCCTGCCCGAAGCCACTGTTGAGGCTGCGACCGCCGCCATCGCCACCGCCAAGCAAGCGTTCAAAGCATGGCGCATGGTCCCCGCCCCGCGCCGCGGCGAACTGGTCCGCCTGTTCGGCGAGGAACTGCGCGCCGCCAAGGATGATCTGGGCCGTCTGGTGTCGATCGAGGCGGGCAAGATCCCGTCCGAGGGCCTAGGCGAAGTGCAAGAGATGATCGACATCTGCGATTTCGCTGTGGGCCTGTCCCGTCAGCTCTATGGCCTGACCATCGCGACTGAGCGCCCCGGTCACCGCATGATGGAGCAGTGGCACCCGCTTGGTGTGGTCGGCGTAATCTCGGCCTTCAACTTCCCCGTGGCGGTCTGGTCGTGGAACACCGCACTGGCGCTGGTCTGCGGCAACTCGGTCGTGTGGAAACCGTCTGAAAAATCGCCCCTGACCGCGCTGGCCTGCGACGCGATCTTGAAGCGCGCTCTGGCCCGCTTTGGTGACGCGCCCGAAGGTCTGACCCAAGTCCTGATCGGCGGCGCCGATGTGGGCAACGCACTGGTCGAAAGCCCCGATGTCGCGCTGATCTCGGCCACTGGCTCGACCCGCATGGGCCGCATCGTCGCCCCCAAAGTGGCGGCGCGTTTTGGTCGCTGCATCCTCGAGCTTGGCGGGAACAACGGCGGGATCGTCTGCCCCTCGGCTGATCTGGACATGACCCTGCGCGCGGTCGCATTCGGCGCGATGGGCACCGCAGGCCAACGCTGCACCACCCAGCGCCGCCTGTTTGTCCATGAAACCGTTTACGACGATCTGGTCCCCCGCCTGATCAAAGCCTTCGAATCCGTCAGCGTCGGCAATCCGCTGGAAACCAGCGCCTTGGTCGGCCCGCTGATCGACAAGGCGGCCTTTGACAACATGGAGAAATCACTGGCCGAGGCCAAAGCTGCCGGTGGCACCGTCCACGGCGGGGGCCGCGTGGATACGGGCGCGGAAAACGCCTATTACGCCCGCCCGGCCATCGTAGAAATGCCCAGCCAGTGCGGCCCGATGATGGAGGAAACCTTTGCCCCCATCCTGTACGTGGTCAAATACACCAACTTCGAAGACGCGATCGAGGCGCACAACGCCGTCGCAGCTGGCCTGTCCTCGACCATCTTCACCACGGACCTGCGGGAATCAGAGATGTTCCTGTCGGCGGCGGGCAGCGACTGCGGCATCGCCAACGTGAACATCGGCACCTCTGGCGCGGAAATCGGCGGGGCCTTTGGTGGCGAGAAGGAAACCGGCGGCGGCCGCGAATCCGGCTCGGACGCTTGGAAGGGCTACATGCGCCGCGCGACAAACACGATCAACTACTCGCGCGAGCTGCCGCTGGCGCAGGGCGTGAAGTTCGACATCTGATGATGGGGGCGCCTTCGGGCGCCCTTTTCCTTTGGCGTGTGGGCGCGGCTCCCCTACCCTGCGGGAAAGGGGGACCATCATGCGCGCATTCGACGACATCTACGCCATCGCCGCAGACCGCAAAGGCGGCCCAGAGGCGCTGGAGGCCCTGCTCTCCTGCCCCAAGTCCCCCGCAGAATTAACCGCGATTCCCGATGACCGCTGGCTGTCCATGATGGCGCGCTGCCTGTTTCAGGCGGGCTTCAACTGGAAGGTCATCGATTCGAAGTGGGAGGGCTTCGAAGCCGCGTTTGACGGGTTCGACGTGGGCCGCGTGGCCTTTTACCACGACGAGGACATGGACCGCCTGCTGTCGGACAAACGAATCGTGCGCAACGGGGCCAAGATCGCCGCTGTCATCGACAACGCGCGCTTTCTGTCTGATCTGAGCCGCGACCACGGCAGCGCCGCGCGATTCTTTGCGGACTGGCCGAACGACGACCTGCACAGCCTGCACCAACTGATCGCCAAGCAAGGCGCGCGGCTGGGGGCGGCCACAGGGCAGCGCTTCCTGCGGTGGATGGGGCGCGACACATATATACTGTCAACGGACGTGGTGGCACGGCTGGTGGCCGAGGGTATCGTCCCGAAACAACCGACATCGAAACGGGATCTGGCGGCGGTGCAACAGGCGTTCAAAACCTGGTCGCAGCAATCGGCGCGCGGCATGACGCAGATCAGCCAGATATTGGCGTTCAGTGTTTGATTTCTTGGTAAGTGGTGAGCCGTGCAGGATTCGAACCTGCGACCCACTGATTAAAAGTCAGTTGCTCTACCAACTGAGCTAACGGCCCACTTGAGGCGTTCCTCTAAGGGGTAGGCGCACGGGGGTCAAGCGCATAATCGGAAAAAACTGAACTCTTTTTCGGGGATGCCCGCAGTGGGCGAAAGACACACCGAACCCGTTGATAAAAACGGGAAAACAGTGATGTCTTGGAGGTAAGTGGTGAGCCGTGCAGGATTCGAACCTGCGACCCACTGATTAAAAGTCAGTTGCTCTACCAACTGAGCTAACGGCCCACTTAGGGGGCCTCCTCTAGGGGGTTCCGGCGGGGCGGTCAATAGAGAAATACAAACTTTTTGTGTCACCCGCTGGATTCATTCCCATGGCAGGCGTATATGCCCGCTCATGCAGACACAGACCGCTTCCTCCGGCCTGCCCTTCATGAAAATGCACGGGCTAGGCAACGACTTCGTTGTGATCCACGGCACTGACATCCCCGATGGGCTGTCGGAAACGCTCGTGCGTGCGATTGCCCACCGCAATACCGGCGTCGGCTTTGACCAGCTTACCGTGATCGCGGAATCGGACCGCGCCGATGCGCGTCTGGTGTTCTACAACGCGGACGGATCGCTGTCGGCGACCTGCGGCAACGCCACCCGCTGCATCGCGCGCCACCTGATGGACGTGCGCGGCGTGGACCGTCTGGTGCTGGAGACCGAGCGCGGCCTCTTGCATTGCGAGGATGCCGGAAATGGCATGACCCGCGTGAACATGGGCGCGCCCCTGCTGGCGTGGAACGAAATCCCGATCGCGCAGGACATCGACACGCTGCACCTGCCGATCGACGGGTATCCCGTGGGCACCGGCATGGGCAACCCGCACTGCACCTTCTTTGTTGCGGATGCCGAGGCAGTCGATCTGGCCACCTTTGGGCCCCCGATGGAGCATCACCCCCTGTTCCCCCAGCGTACCAACGTTCAGGTCGCGCACCTGATCGGCCCTGACCACCTGCGGATGCGGGTGTGGGAACGTGGCACCGGCATCACCATGGCGTCCGGGTCGTCCAGCTGTGCGACCGCTGTAGCCGCTGCCCGCCGTGGCATCACCGGCCGCAAGGTCCGCATCAGTCTGGATATCGGCGATCTGGTCATCGACTGGCGCGAAGACGGCGTCTGGATGGAAGGGCCGACCGCCCACGTGTTCAGCGGCACCTTCACCCGTGAATTCCTTGAGGCGCACAATGGTTGATGTGCCCAAGTTCACCACTCTGGGCTGTCGTCTGAACGCCTATGAAACCCACGCGATGGAAGAGCTGAGCCGTCAGGCCGGCCTGTCCAACGCGCATGTGGTGAACACCTGTGCCGTCACCGCCGAGGCCGTCCGCAAGGCCCGTCAGGAAATCCGCCGCATCCGCCGCGAGAACCCCGACGCCAAGATCATCGTCACCGGCTGCGCCGCGCAGACCGAGCCCGAGACCTTTGCCGAGATGGAAGAGGTCGACCACATCATCGGCAACACCGAAAAGATGCAGGCCGAGACGTGGAACGGGCTGGCCAAAGGCCCGAATTTCATCGGCGAGACAGAGCGCGTTCAGGTGGACGACATCATGTCCGTCACCGAAACCGCTGGCCACCTGATCGACGGCTTCGGCACCCGCAGCCGCGCCTATGTGCAGGTTCAGAACGGCTGCGATCACCGCTGCACCTTCTGCATCATCCCCTTTGGCCGCGGCAATTCACGGTCCGTCCCTGCGGGCGTCGTGGTGGACCAGATCAAGCGCCTGGTGGATCGCGGCTATAACGAAGTCGTTCTGACCGGCGTGGACCTGACCAGTTGGGGCGCCGACCTGCCCGCCACCCCCAAACTGGGGGATCTGGTGCTGCGCATCCTGAAACTGGTGCCCGACCTGCAGCGCCTCCGAATCTCTTCGATTGATTCCATCGAGGTGGACGAGGCCCTGATGCAAGCCATCGCGACCGAACCGCGCCTGATGCCCCACCTGCATCTGTCTCTGCAGCACGGCGACGACCTGATTCTCAAGCGCATGAAGCGCCGCCACCTGCGCGACGATGCCATCCGTTTCACCGAGGAGGCGCTGAAACTGCGCCCCGAGATGACTTTTGGCGCGGATATCATCGCGGGCTTCCCCACCGAATCCGACGCGCACTTTGAAAATTCGCTGAAACTGGTGGATGACTGCCAGCTGACGTGGCTGCACGTGTTCCCCTATTCGCCCCGCCAAGGCACCCCCGCCGCGCGGATGCCCCAAGTGAACGGCAAAGCGATCAAGGAACGGGCAGCGCGACTGCGCGACGCAGGGGACCGCCGCGTCCAGCTGCATCTGGCCGCCCAAATGGGCCGTGAGCACTCGATCCTGCTTGAAAACCCGCGCATGGGCCGCACCGAGCAGTTCACCGAAGTCCTGTTCGACACCGACCAACCCGAAAGCCAGATCGTGCTCGCCATGATCCGTGGCATCGACGGGGACAAGCTGCTGGCCTGACCCCTGCGCTGGCGCAGATGTGAGCCTGTCTGCGCCAAAAGAATCGGCTGTTTCAAAAACCATCTGCTAGACTGCCCGAAATTCCGGCAGGAGGAGCAGGGATGGCATTACCTTTGGCAGCAACGGTTCTATTGCGTTACGGCGCGGTCGCTTTGGCGGCCTATGCGGCGGCCCGGCGGCTGCCCGAAGCCACTCGCTCCCAACCTTTGGAAGATGCTTTGGACCACCTGCCCGAGGGCATGACCTTTCGCGAAGATATCGCGAATGGCGAACGGCATATGACTGGCCGGTTTCGCCGCGTGGTCCGGTTCGGGAACACCAACAAAGGGTTCGAAATCGACGGAACCCTCATCGGACGGCTAAAGGTACGCAAACTATGGCAATGACACTTTTCACCTCCCCGACCTCGCCTTTTGTGCGCAAAGTCAGGGTAATGCTGCACGAAACCGGCCTGCTGGAGCACACCACGCAGGTGGACGTTAAGGCCAATCCGCTGGGCTCTGACCCCACAATTCTGGCCGTCAATCCGGTGGGCAAGATCCCCGCCCTGCAGCGAGAAGAAGGTCCCGCCATCTACGACAGCCGCGTGATTTCGCGCTATCTGAACGCGCGGGCTGGCACCGACCTCTACCCCGACGCCCGCATCTGGGAGGTCCTGACGCTGGAGGCCAGCGCCGACGCGATCATGGAGGCGGCTGTTTTGGTGCTCTATGAAAAGCGCCTTCGCCCCGAGCCGCTGGAATCATGGGTGACTGGCCAGCAGACCAAGATTTTCAACGGCCTCGACGTGCTAGAATCACGCTGGATGAGCCACCTGAACGGGCCCCATGATGCGGGCCAGATCGCGGTCGGTGTGGCCTTGGGTTATCTGGATTTTCGTTTCGACTCATGGAACTGGCGGGCAGATCGCCCTGCCTTGGCCGTGTGGGCAGATAAATATCTGCAGCGCCCCGCAATGCAGGCAACTGCACCGCACGACTGATTCCCCCGAAAGCCCCGTTTTTACGGGGCTGACACCCGCCTTGATGTGGTCATCTGACGCAGTGCGCTTGATTTAAGGCAGATTGGACCAGTTTTGCGACCACACAAGCGGCAGGTGTGCGCGAATGTCCGCTGGACGGATGCTCACTCTCTCGTTAATTAGCGCGTGATGACAAGGGCTACGGGCTTTCCGTGGCCCAAATCTGTATCGGCTCGGCTGCTTCTCCAACGTTTTCCGGGGTTCGGTCGGCAAGAGAATGGAGAAACCTCGTGTCCCACGCAGAAGACCACGAAGGCACCCGCAGAGATTTCCTCTACTACGCCACTGCTGGCGCCGGTGCCGTGACCGCAGGTGCCGCGATCTGGCCCCTCGTGAACCAGATGAACCCCTCGGCAGATGTTAAAGCACTGTCGTCGATCCGTGTGGACGTGAGCGCCCTCGAGGTCGGCTCGCAGATGACCGTGCTGTGGCAGGGTAAGCCGGTGTTTATTCGCCGTCGTACCGCAGCAGAGATCGAAGCGGCACGTGCCGTCGAGATGAGCGACCTGATCGACACCAACGCGCGTAACGAAAACGACCCGGCGGATGCGCTGGCGACCGACGCCAACCGCGCAATGGACGAAAGCGGCGAATGGCTGCTGATGATGGGCGTATGTACTCACCTGGGCTGCGTGCCTCTGGGTGATGGTGCTGGCGACTTTGGCGGCTGGTTCTGCCCCTGCCACGGTTCGCACTACGACACCGCTGGCCGTATCCGCAAAGGACCCGCGCCGCAGAACCTGCACATCCCCGTTGCCGAGTTCGTGGACGATGCCACGATCAAGCTGGGTTAAGGGAGAGGAGATTTAACTATGTCGGGTATCCCACACGACCATTACGAGCCGAAGTCCGGCTTCACCAAAGCGGTCAACAGCCGTCTGCCGATCATCGGCCTGCTGTATGACACCCTGATGATCCCCACCCCCAAGAACCTGAACTGGATGTGGATCTGGGGCATCATCCTGACTTTCTGTCTGGCTCTGCAGATCGTTACCGGCGTTGTTCTGGTAATGCACTACACCCCCCACGTCAGCCTGGCGTTCGCTTCGATCGAACACATCATGCGTGACGTGAACGGCGGCCACTTTATCCGCTACCTGCACATGAACGGCGCGTCGCTGTTCTTCACCGCTGTGTACCTGCACATCTTCCGCGGCCTGTTCTACGGCTCGTACAAGGCACCCCGCGAGATCACCTGGATCGTCGGCATGCTGATCTACCTGCTGATGATGGGCACCGCGTTCATGGGCTACGTTCTGCCCTGGGGCCAGATGTCGTTCCACGGTACCGCAGTTATCACCGGTCTGTTCGGCGCGATCCCCTTCATCGGTCCGGACATCCAGACCTGGCTGCTGGGTGCATCGGCTGTTGGTCAGCCCGCTCTGAACCGCTTCTTCTCGCTGCACTACCTGCTGCCCTTCCTGATCGCGGGTCTGGTTGTCGTCCACATTTGGGCGTTCCACCACACCGGCAACAACAACCCCTCGGGTGTTGATGTGCGCCGCACCTCGAAAGCCGAAGCAGAAAAAGACACTCTGCCCTTCTGGCCCTACTTCGTGATCAAGGACCTGTTCGCTCTGGCAGTTGTTCTGGCCGTGTTCTTTGCAGTTGTCGGCTTCATGCCCAACTACCTTGGCCACCCCGACAACTACATCGAGGCGAACCCGCTGGCGACCCCGTCGCACATCGTTCCCGAATGGTACTTCCTGCCCTTCTACGCAATTCTCCGCGCGTTCGACGCATCGGTCTGGGTTGTGCAGCTGGCCAGCTTTGTGACCTTCGGCATCGTTGACGCGAAGTTCTTCGGTGTTCTGGCGATGTTCGGCGCGATTGCTGTGATGGCTCTGGCCCCCTGGCTGGATACCTCGAGCGTTCGTTCGGGCCGCTACCGTCCCGCCTTCAAGTGGTGGTTCCGCCTGCTCTGCGTGGACTTCATGGTCCTGATGTGGGCCGGTTCGATGCCCGCCGAAGGCATCTACCCCTACATCTCGCTGCTTGGTGCAACCTACTGGTTCGCGTACTTCCTCGTTGTTCTGCCGCTGCTGGGTATTTTCGAAAAGCCCGAAACCCCCGTTGCGACCATCGAAGAAGACTTCAAAGCGCATTACGGCAAGTCGGCTGACGCCACCCCTGCCGAGTAAGAAAGGTGACCACAATGATCCGGAAACTGACCCTTACGGCGATCGCTACTCTCGGCCTTATGGCCGGGGGTGCACAGGCCTCGGGCACCACTGCCCACGTCGAGGACTTCCAGTTCTCGTTCGAAGGCCCCTTTGGCTCGTACGACCAGAACCAGCTGCAGCGCGGTCTGAAGATCTTCACCGAAGTATGCTCGGCATGCCACGGTATGAAGTATCTGCCCTTCCGTTCGCTGGGTGACGAAACCGGTCCGGGCCTGCCCGAAGACCAGGTTCGTGCCTATGCTGCGAACTTCGAAGTCACCGACGCTGTCACCGGCGAAGACCGTCCTGCGACCCCCGCAGACAAATTCCCGGCGAACACCGGCGTTGGCGCGCCTGACCTGTCGCTGATGGCCAAAGGCCGCGCGGGCTTCCACGGCCCCATCGGTCTGGGTATCAACCAGATCGTCAAAGGCATGGGCGGCCCCGAGTACATCGCGTCGCTGCTGTCTGGCTATCACGAGACCCCCGAGTGCGCCCCCGAGGGCTTCCCGGGTTACTACAACGCTGTTTTCGCAGCGGGTGGTTTCCCCGAGGAGTGCAAGGACGAGCACGGCAACCACACTGTCCCCGGCAGCTGGATCGGCATGACGCCCCCGCTCTCCGGCGAGGATGTCGAGTTTGACGACGGCCACTCGAACGAACTGCACCACGAAGTACAGGACGTTGCTGCATTCCTGATGTGGGCTGCCGAGCCCAAGATGATGCAGCGCAAGACCGCTGGCCTGACCGGCGTGATCTTCCTGACCGTTCTGGCGGTTCTGCTGTACCTGACCAACAAGCGCATTTGGGCGCCGGTCAAATACGGCCGCAAAGACGACTAATCGTCCGCGCATCGCATAAAAAGCCCCGTCAGAGCGATCTGGCGGGGCTTTTCTTTGGGGCGAGCAGGCCAAACAAAAAAGGCCGGTCCATTGCGACCGGCCCTTTTGGCATTCCCGAGGGGATGGATCAGTCTTCCATCGCCTTGATCATGTCGACGCGCAGACCGTGACGGCCGCCTTCGAACTCGGTCGACAGGAAGGCATCAACGATTTCCAGCGCCAGACCCAGACCAACCACGCGGGCGCCCATCGACAGGATTTGCGCGTCGTTGTGCGCGCGGATCATCTTGGCCGAGAAGGTCTCGTTGCAGACGCCGCAGCGGATGCCTTTGACCTTGTTCGCGGCCATCATGATGCCCTGACCGGTGCCGCACAGGATGATGCCCAGATCGCAATCGCCCGACGCAATCTTCTGCGCCGCCGCCTCCCCCATCGAGGGGTAGTGCACGCTGTCAGGAGTGGTCGGGCCGATGTCGACGGCCTCGTAGCCTTGGTCGGTGATGTGCTTGGCGATGGCCTGGCGCAGCTCGATCGCGGCGTGGTCGCTGGACAGGACGATGCGTTTCTTGGCGGTCATGGGCAGATCTTTCGCTAGAAAATGGGTTGGGGCGGGCATCAGCCTGCCTTTCATTCAAACCCTTAGGCGGAACCGACGATTTTGGCAAATGGCGCATCGGCGCACCCGCATTTGCCTTGCCGCACCGTGCGCGCCATCCTACGCTACCTCCAGCCTTTCCATGTGCGGCTAGGGTTCCGCTGCGGTTTTCGCAGGCTGGTCCGAGCGCCGATATGAGCCGTTGGCAGACACCCAAGGATTAAAAGACCAGAGGGGGTGGACAGGGCGTGATGACGCACGTCTGTACCCCAAGGAGTCTTTATGTCTGCTCTATCCCTGTGTCTCGTGATCGCTGCGGCGGTCTGCCATGCCAGCTGGAATTTCTGCATCAAGCGGATCAACGGCGGCCCCGAACTGATCTGGCTGTTTTCTGCCCTGTCGGTGCTGATCTACGGCCCCGTTGCTGTCTGGGTCCTGCTAGACACCCACACGGCCCTAACCCTGCTGGCTTGGGCCTTTGTGATCGGCAGCGCGGCGCTTCATCTGGCCTATCTGGTGCTGCTGCAAACCGGCTATCGCAAGGGGGACCTGTCACTGGTCTATCCCGTCGCCCGTGCCACGGGGCCGATCCTGTCCTCGGCCTTTGCTGTGCTGCTGCTGGGGGAACACATCACCCCGCAGATGGGCGGCGGCGCGGCGATTATCATCTTCGGTGTCTTCATGCTGACCGGCGGGATCAAGGCCGGGGCGACGCGCACCGGCACCTCATTGGGGTTCGGCCTAGGTGCAGGGCTGCTGATCGGCAGCTATACCGCGTGGGACGCCTACACGGTGGCGGCGCTGGCGGTGCCCCCTGTCCTGCTAGAGATCACGTCGAACATCGGGCGCACGGCCTTGCTGGCCCCCATCGCCCGCCAGCGCAAGGATCTGGTCCGGCAGCACTGGCAAACCCACAAGCTGGCCGTGATCACCATCGCGGTGCTGAACCCTTTGGCCTATATTCTGGTGCTCTATGCGATGCGGATTGCGCCCGTGACCTATGTGGCCCCGATCCGCGAACTCAGCGTCCTGCTGACGGTTCTGGCCGGTAGCCTGATATTGGGCGAAGGGCACCTGCGCTGGCGTCTGACGTGGGCGGCAGTGATCTTTGGCGGGATCACCCTGCTGGCCAGCGCCTAGTGTCCCAGATAGTCCCGCAGCGCCTGATCCGGGTTCGCAAACAGGTCTTCGGTGTCTCTGGGGGCCAAGGCCACCCCTTGATCCACCACGACCACCAGATCGGCAAAGCGGCGGGCGTCCTCGGGGTCATGGGTGACCATCAGAATGGTGGCGCCGACTTCGGCCGCGATCTGCTGGACCAGCGCCAGCATTTCCGACCGAAGCCCGGGTCCCAGCGCGGCAAAGGGTTCGTCCAGCAGCCACAAAGGGCGGTCCTGTAGCAGCACGCGGGCCAGCGCCACGCGGCTCTGTTGGCCGCCTGACAACTGCGAGGGTTTGCGGTTCTCCAGCCCGTCCAGCCCGACACGCGACAGGGCCAGCCCGACACGCTGGCCTTGAGCCTTGGTTAGGCGCCCTTGGGACAGCGCGAGGCCGACATTCTGCGCGGCGGTCAGGTGGGGAAACAGGTTCTGGTCCTGAAACAGCATCGCTATGGGGCGCTTGCCGGGGGCCAAGTCGCCAAGGGGCGCGCCATTCCACAGGACCTTGCCCTGCGCCTCGGCGAAGCCCGAGATCGCGGACAGCAGCGTCGATTTCCCCCCGCCAGACGGCCCGATGATCGCCACCCGCGCGCCAGTCGGCACGGACCAGTCGGCGGTCAAGCGGAAGTCGTCTTGAACGATGTCCAATCCCTCAAGTGTCAGCATTGATCCGCCCTCCGCGGTCAAAAATCCAGAACAGTCCAAAGCTAAGGATCAGCAGCAGCAGCGCCGCCCCCGCCGCCTGCTCCATCCGGTAGGCCCCCATCAAGCGGTACATCTGCAAGGGCAAGGTCGCCGTATCGGGGTCGGCAAACATGGTGATCACCCCCAGATCGCCCATCGCCAGAGCGCCCGTCAAACCCGCCGCAAACCCCAAGGGCCTGCGCAACCGTGGCAACATCAGCCACCGCAGCCGCGCCCATCCGTGCAGGTCCAGACTGTCGGCCAGGCGGCCATGCTCTGCCTCGATCTGTGCGGCGGCGGGGCGCAGGATACGCAGTGCAAAGGGCAAGGCCATCACCGCATTCACCGCCGCCGTCACGGGCAAGGCCACATCCCACGGCGCAATGAACGGGTTGATCATTAGATAAAGGCCAGTCCCCAGTACCAAGGGTGAACTGGCGATGCCCATCAGGCCGACCAGTTCAATCCACTTCCTACGGGACAGGGCCAGCGGCAGGGCCAGCACCAACGTCACCGCCACGGCCCCCAAGGATACCGCCACCGAGTATAGCGCCGCGTACCAGACCGACGCGGGCAACGTCGCGATGGCCCCTGCCCCGCGCAGACCGATCGCCGCCAAAGGCAGCAGCAGGAACAGAGCCACCAGCGCAATCCAGAAACCGTCCACAATGCGGCTGCCATCCCAGCGGGGCACCACTCTGTCCAACCCGCCAAAGCCCGCTTCGGGCAGGGTCAGCTTCATGGCGGCCAAAGCCGCGCCTCCGGCCAGCACCAGCTGCACCACGGCCAGCTGCGCGGCCTTGCCGATGTCGAAATCGAAACGGAACGCCTGATAGATCGCCAGCTCCACCGTCGTCGCCTTAGGCCCTCCGCCCAAGGTCAGCGCCACCGCGAAAGATGACAGACAGATCACGAAAATCACCATCGCCGCCCCCGGCGCAATCCTCCGCAGCATCGGCCATTCGATCAGCCGGAACATCGTCCAAGGGCGCAGGTTCAGCGTGGCGGCCACACGGAACCGCTCGGCCGGAATGTCCTGCCAGCCTTGCAGCAGCAAGCGCGTCGCCAAGGGCAGGTTGAAAAACACATGGGCAAGCAGAACGCCGTGCAGCCCGTAAATCTTGACCGCTGGCAGGCCGAACAGCCCCATCACGTCAGACAGCCATCCCTTTTGGCCGAACACCGCCAGCAGGCCCAGAATGGCCACGATCACCGGCAGAATGAACGGAGCCCCCAGCAAAGCCACCAGCGCCGAGCGACCGCGAAACCGGCGCCGCGCCAATGCCCGGGCCACGGGCACCGCCAGCCCGACAGACAGCACCGCCGACAGGGCGGCCTGCCACAGGGTGAACCAGACCGCATCCCACGACCGGCCATCCAAAGGGGACAGTCCTCCGGCCCGCCAGATGACCGCGGCCAGAGGCAATAGAACCGCCGCGCCCACAAGCGCGGCGGCAATCAGGGGGATCAGCCCCCGAAGGCGGTCAGCCATTCCTCGAGCGCGGCATCGCGCAGGGCAGCGGCTTCGTCTTCGGAATAGAAGATCGCCTTGTCGGGCATGGGCAGTTCGCGGAAGCCATCGGGCCACTGATCCCGCGGCAGCGCCGACGGGTAGGACCAGTTGGCGGTCGGGATCATCTTCTGGAAATCCTCGCTCAGGACATAAGCCAGGAACTGATCCGCCAGCTCGGGCTGCTGGGTGGTCGCGGTTTTCGCCACCAGTTCAGCCATGAAATAGTGACCCTCGGGGAAGATCGCTGCCTGCTTGGTCAGGTCACCCTCGGCGATGATGTGATAGGCAGGCGAGGTGGTGTAGCTCATCACCATGTCCGCTTCGCCATCGGTAAACAGGCCATAGGACTCGGACCAGCCCTTGGTCACGGTCAGCACTTTGGGGGCCAGTTTGGCCCATGCTTCAGGGGCCTTGTCGCCGTAGATCGCCTTGACCCACAGCAGGGTCGCCAGACCCGAGATCGAGCTGCGCGGGTCCTGCAGGACAATCTTGTAGGTATCGTCAGGCGCGTTCAGCAGGTCCTCGAACGAGGCGGGCGGGTTCGCCATTTTCTCGTTGTTGTAGACGAACGCGGTGTAGCCCCAGTTGAAGGGGAAGAACGTGTCGTCGTTCCACTCGATCGGCAGGGTCAGACCGGACAGGTCCTGACCGTGGGGCGCGAACAGGCCGCTCTCGCGGGCTTGCTTGCTGACGTCGGTGTTCAAACCGATGACCACGTCCGCGCGGTTGCGCTCGCCCTCCAGCAGCAGGCGGGGCAGCACGTCGCCGGCCTGATACTGGACGTCACAGGCGCAGATCGCCTCGAAGCCCTGTTCGATGCTGGGACCGGGGCCCCATTCGCTGGTGAAATAGTCGGGGGCATAGATCGTCAGCACAGGCTTGTCCTCGGCGGCTGCCGAGGCGGCTGCGATCAGACCCGTTGCAAATACAAGCGCCTTGTTCATGAGGGCGTCTCCTACTGTTACGGGCGGAGACGGTTTGGACCTGTGAACCAGAAAACCAACCTTCCCTCCGCCGGTCCTAACCGGTTCAGGTTCTACGGGTTCGCGCATCCGCGCATCTCAGGCCGCATCCGGCCACCCCGAGGTGCCCCAACACCTAGAACGGAGCCCCCTGTAATGCAAGGGCCGCGCTTGCCACTGGCGCGGGCGTCCTTTATCGAACGTCCCCAAGCAACAGGAGCCAGCCCAATGAGCTTGAATACCTTTGGTCACATCTTCCGCGTCACCACTTGGGGTGAGAGCCACGGGCCTGCCTTGGGCGCAACGGTGGACGGCGTGCCGCCGAACGTCGAGATCACGCCCGAGATGCTGCAGGTCTGGCTGGACAAGCGCAAACCCGGTCAGAACAAGTTCACCACCCAGCGCCGCGAGCCGGACGAGGTGGAGATCCTGTCGGGTGTCTTCGAAGGCAAGACCACCGGCACCCCTGTGCAGCTGATGATCCGCAACACCGACCAGCGCTCCAAGGACTATGGCGATATCGTCGAAAAGTTCCGCCCCGGTCACGCTGACATCACCTACTGGCAGAAATACGGCATCCGCGATTATCGCGGCGGCGGGCGTTCATCTGCCCGTGAGACGGCGGCCCGTGTGGCGGCTGGCGGCTTGGCCCGCGCGGCACTGGACAAGCTGGTGCCGGGGATCGAGATCAAAGGCTACATGACCCAGATGGGCCCCCATGCGATTGACCGTGCACGGTTCGATTGGGACCAGATCGACCAGAACCCCTTCTGGACCCCGGACGCTGTGGCGGCGGACGAGTGGGCCGAGTATCTGGACGGTCTGCGCAAGTCGGGCGAGAGCGTCGGCGCGATCATCGAGGTTGTGGCGCGCGGCGTCCCCGCCGGTCTGGGTGCGCCGATCTATGGCAAACTGGACACCGATCTGGCCGCCGCGATGATGAGCATCAATGCCGTGAAAGCGGTCGAGATCGGCGAAGGAATGAACGCCGCCTGTCTGACCGGCAGCGCCAATGCGGACGAGATTTACATGGGGCCGAACGGGCCGGAGTACAGCTCGAACCACGCGGGCGGTATCTTGGGCGGGATTTCGACCGGCCAGGACGTGGTTGTGCGCTTTGCGGTGAAGCCGACCTCTTCGATCCTGACGACCCGCAAAACTATCACCAAAGCGGGCGAGCCTGCGGAGATCATCACCAAGGGCCGTCATGATCCTTGCGTTGGTATCCGTGCAGTTCCCGTGGGCGAAGCGATGATGGCGTGCGTGATCCTGGACCACCTGCTGCTGCACCGTGGTCACGTTGGCGAGAACCAAGGGAAAATCGGCTAAGCGCCGGGGCGCTGCCCCGGACCCCGGGGTATTTTAGCCAAGATGAAGTGAGGGCGCCCGGCTGTTATGCGGGGCGCTTTTCTGTTTGCGGAGCTTCTTTGGAGAGCTGGACGGCAAGGATGCCTGCCGCGATGATCGCAACGCCGACAATGTCGAGGGTGCCGATCTGTTCACCCAGCAGAAGGGCCGCGATGGCGACGCCAAAGAAGGGATTCAGGAAGTGGAAGGTGGCGGCGCGGACGGCTCCAATCCGCTCGACCAGCCAGAACCACACGAGGGTCGCCAGAAGGCCGGGGATCAGCGTGGTATAAAGGAAGGCCAGCGTCAGGCGCGGGGTCAGGGTGACGTCCAGCGTCGGCAGCTCATAGATTGCGGCAAAGGGGAACAGGGCGGCAGAGCCCACCAGCATTTGCAGGCCCACGACCATCAGTCGGTTGCCGCCAGCTGAGGCCACGCGCACCGACAGGGTTGCCGCAGAGAGTGACGCCACACCAAGGCCGCAGAGCAAGAGGCCCCACGCATCCGCGCCCGCCTGAACCCGCGTGCCCATGATCAGCGCCACACCTGCGATGCCAGCCCCAAGACCAAGCCACCCAGCAGGGCGCACCGACTGGCCAAAGAACGCAACGCCCACCAGCGCCACCCAGAGCGGCATGGTGGAGGCGACGATAGAGGCGAGCGAAGCCTCGACCGTTTGCATAGCGATGAAGTTCAGCCCCAGATAAAGCGCGTTCTGGCAGAGGCCGAAGATCACGGTCGCGCGCCATTGGGCTGCGCTAAGGCGGGGACGTTGCCCAAGGGCCCACGCGATGCCGATCCCGACCACGCCGGACACCAGAAACCGCAGGGACAGGGCCGTCAGCGGGGGCGCTTCGGCGACGATCATCCGCGCCGAGGTAAAGGCCGACGACCACATCAGGCCAAAGGCCAGACCGGCCAGCATCGCGCGAATATCCATAGTGTCCCCCACCCGTTGGTAATTCGCCGGAGCCTGCCAGACAGACAGCTATTGATCCAGCGAAACGTGGGGCATGACAGCCATGCACCAGTGACATAGCTGAAGTGCAAAAAAGAAAGGGCCTCTGAGACCAGAGACCCTTCGAACCTTTGCGGAGATCCGCAAAAAGATCAGCCGTTGACGCTGTCTTTCAGAGCCTTCGCGACGGTCACCTTGACCACCTTGTCCGACTCTTTCTTGATCTGTTCGCCGGTCGCGGGGTTACGCACCATACGCTCGGGACGCTCGCGGCAGTAGAACTTGCCAACGCCAGGCAGGGTTACCGAACCGCCGGCTGCAACTTCGCGGGTGATGATCGCGGTCACTGCGTCCAGTGCCTGCGCTGCCGCTTTCTTCTCTGCCCCCATCTCCTCGGCCAGAGCCGCAACCAGTTGGGTTTTCGTCATAGGCTTCGTTGCCATTTCTGGTCTCCGTTATTTTATTCCCGATCATCGCCGGGTAACTGTTGGGGCATCTAACGCGAAATATCAGGACAAGACAATCTCAATGGCCTTTTTTTCAAGGCCATGTTGCAGATTTTTGCGCATTTACCACAGTTCAGAGAAAGGCTGTTTCCTCGAATGACCGTAGTTTGCGGGAATGGATACGCTCGAGCGGCATCTCACTGAGCCTTTCCATTGCCCTGATCCCAATCAGAAGGTGACGTGCAACCTGAGTTTTATAAAAATCGCTCGCCATGCCGGGTAGTTTTAGTTCTCCGTGCAACGGCTTGTCGGACACGCACAGCAAGGTGCCATAGGGCACGCGGAACCGGAATCCGTTGGCCGCAATCGTGGCGCTTTCCATGTCCAGCGCGATGGCGCGGGACTGCGACAAACGCTGCACAGGGCCGGACTGGTCGCGCAGTTCCCAGTTACGATTGTCGATGGTGGCAACTGTGCCGGTCCGCATGATGCGCTTCAGTTCGTAGCCTTCCAACTCGGACACTTCTTCCACTGCATCTTCCAGTGCGATCTGGATTTCAGCCAGAGCGGGAATGGGCACCCAAACTGGCAAGTCTGCGTCCAGCACGTGGTCCTCTCGCAGGTAAGCGTGGGCCAGAACAAAGTCGCCCAAGGCTTGCGTGTTGCGCAACCCTGCGCAGTGACCAACCATCAGCCACGCATGGGGGCGCAGCACCGCGATGTGGTCCGTGGCGGTTTTCGCGTTCGACGGACCCACCCCGATGTTCACCAAAGTGATTCCGCTGCCGTCCGCCTTTTTCAGGTGATAGGTCGGCATCTGGGGCATTTTCTTGGGCGTCTCGATGGGGGTTTCGCCATCGGTGATCTCGACATTTCCGGTCGAGACGAACGCGGTATAGCCGCTGGCCTTGTTCGCTAGCATCTGGCGGGCGTAGGCCTCGAACTCCTCGACATAGAACTGGTAGTTTGTGAACAGAACGTGGTTCTGGAAATGCGAGGGGTCGGTCGCAGTGTAATGCGCCAGACGGGCCAGCGAATAGTCCACGCGCTGCGCGGTAAAAGGGGCCAGCGGCCGCGCGCCGTCGGGATAGGTGAAGCCTTCGCCATTCACGATGGCGTCGTGGGTGATGTTCAGGTCCGGCACGTCGAACACATCCCGCAGGGGGAAGTTGGCCGCGCCCTGATGGGGGATCACGATATTGGCGTCCGACAGCACGGCAAAGTGGATCGGCATCGGCGTTTCCGACGGGCCAATCGACACCGGCTGATCGTGGTTTTCAATCAGCAGGCCGATTTGCTGCTCCAGATAGTTCGCGAACAGATCGGGGCGCGTGATCGTCGTGGCATAGGTGCCCGGCTCGACCACGTGACCAAAGCTGAGACGGCTGTCCAGCTTGGCATAAGAGGTCGAGACAAAGCGCACCTCGGGGTAGAACGCGCGGAAACGGGCGCGGTGGGGGGCGCCTTCGATCAGTTCCTGAAAGCGGTCGTGCAGATAGCCGGTCGCCTCGTCATACAGCTCTTGCAGACGGGCGACGGCGGCTTTGGCATCGGTGAAGTATTGGTGACCCCGGTTCTCGGGGGTCTCGATCGGCAGTTCGGGCTTGTTCATTTATGGTTAGCTTTCTTCAAACAGGTCCGTGATTTCAAATGTGGTCACATCCACCAGCCCCAAGTCGCTGATGCGCAGGGCGGGGATCACGACCAGCGCCAGCAGCGAATGCTGCATGAACGCGTTGTTCAGGGTGCAGCCGCAGGCCTGCATCGCGTGCCCTAGGGCGGTTGCTTTGGCCGCCACGGTTGCGGCGTTGTCGTCAGACATAAGGCCCGCGATCGGCAGTTCAACCAGCGCCTTTTCCTCGCCATCAGCGAATAGGGTCACGCCGCCGCCGACCCCGGCCAAGCGGTTCGCGGCCAGCGCCATCATCTCGCGGTCGGTGCCGACGACGATCATGTGGTGGCTGTCATGGGCCACGGTCGAGGCCATCGCCATCGGCTTGTCATAGCCGAAGCCGCTGACGAAGCCGTTGGTCACGCCCCCGGTCGCGCGGTGCCGTTCGACCAAGGCGATCTGGCAGATGTCCTGCGCGGGGTCGCCCTGCACCAAGCCATCGGTGACAGCCAGTTCAGCGATCAGCGCCTTGGTCGGGGCTTGGTTTTCGACGACGCCAATGACCTTGGCGGTGACGGTGTTCTTACCTTCGGGCGCGGCGATCTCGAAATCCGCCGCCACGCGGTCCTGATCCAGATGCACGGTGTTCCGCGCTGTATCAGGCCAGTCGAAATGCGGGCAATCGACCAGACATTCGCCCCCTTCGGCGATCAGTTGACCACGGGCATAGACCTGCTCGATCGGCAGGGTTTTCAGGTCCGAGGTCAGGATCACATCGGCGCGGCGACCGGGGGCAATCGACCCAAGCTCTCGCTCCAACCCGAAGTGGGTGGCGGTGTTGATCGTCGCCATCTGGATCGCGATCAGCGGGTCGCAACCGCATTCAATCGCATGGCGCACCACGCGGTTCATATGACCATCGTTCACCAAGGTGCCTGCGTTACAGTCATCCGTGCACAGGATGAAATTGCGCGGGTCCAGCCCCTTTTCGGTGACCGCGGTGATCTGCGTCTCCACATCGTACCAAGCGGACCCAAGCCGCATCATGTGGCGCATCCCCTGACGGGTGCGGGAAATGGCGTCCTCTTCGCAGGTGCCCTCGTGGTCATCCGCCGGGCCGCCCGCTGCATAGGCGTGAAACGCGGGCCCCCGATCGGGGCTGGCATAGTGGCCGCCCACCGTCTTGCCCGCCCGCTGGGTCGCAGCAATCTCGGCCAGCATCTTGGGGTCGACGTTGATCACCCCGGGGAAGTTCATCATCTCCCCAAGCCCGATGATCCCGGGCCAAGACATCGCGGCAACCACATCCTCGGGGGTGATTTCCTGCCCAGTCGTCTCCAAACCGGGGGCCGAGGGCGCGCAACTTGGCATCTGGGTAAAGGTGTTCACGGGCTGCATCAGCGCCTCATCGTGCATCATCTTCACGCCATCGAGGCCCAAGACATTCGCGATCTCGTGCGGGTCGGTGAACATGGTCGTCGTGCCATGGGGGATCACCGCGCGGGCAAATTCCGCAGGCGTCAGCATCCCCGATTCAATGTGCATATGCGCATCGCACAGGCCAGGCATCATGTAGCGCCCCGCCACATCGACGACCTCGGTACCTTCGCCGATGCAATGGCTGGCGTCCGGCCCGCAATAGGCAAAGCGCCCGTCCTTGATCGCAATGTCGGTATTTTCAATAACTTCGCGGGTGTGGACATTCACCCACCGCCCATTTTTCAAAACCAGATCGGCCGGCGCGCGCCCCGCAGCGACGGCAACCAGATTGGCCGCAACATCGGCCCAGGATTTCAAAGCAGTATGTGTCATGTTTCAAGTGTGACCGTTTTTGTTAGCGCCGCAAGTGGGCTTTGCACAGTTTACGGGCAGAATGCACCGTTCCAGATCACAGGGTTACGTCAGGTGTCTTGAAAAGCGGCAATCAGGCGCACAAACATGAGGCATGAAAAAGACTCTGCTCTCCTTCGGGCACGGCTACTCGGCCCAAGCCCTTGACCGTGTGCTGATCCCGCAGGGCTGGCGCATCTATGGCACCACCCGTTCCGCCGACAAAGCCGCCGAGCTAGAGGCCCGCGGGGTTATCCCCTTGGTCTGGGGCGATCCGGCGGTGCGCGATGCATTGGCCGAGTGTAGCCACATTCTGATTTCTGCCGGCCCCAAGGACGCAGGCGATCCGGTTCTGGCCCTGTACCGCGATGTGATCGCAGCGCGGGCGAGCGAGCTTGAGTGGGTCGGCTACCTGTCCACCACCGGTGTTTACGGCGACCACGATGGCGACTGGGTGACCGAGGACGCGCCGCTGGTCCCCGCCACTCCGCGCGGCATGTCCCGCAAAAACGCCGAGCAAGCATGGGGCAGCATCAGCGGGTTGCCTCTGCACATCTTCCGACTGGCGGGCATCTACGGCCCCGGCCGCGGCCCGTTCGAGAAGGTCCGCACAGGCAAAGCCCGCCGCATCATCAAAAAGGGACAGGTGTTCAGCCGCATCCACGTGGACGACATCGCGCAGGTTCTGGCGGCCTCGATCGCGCAGCCCAACCCCGGCCGCGCCTACAACGTCTGCGACAACGATCCCGCCCCGCCGCAGGACGTGATCGCCTATGCCGCCGAGCTGCTGGGGATGCCCCTGCCCCCCGCCGTCGCGTTCGAGGACGCGGACATGACCCCCATGGCCCGCAGCTTTTACGCCGAGAGCAAGCGCGTGGATAACACCCGCATCAAAGAGGAACTCGGCGTCGAACTGGCCTATCCCGACTATCGCGCGGGGCTCCAAAAATCCCTGTCGGTCGAGGATCCGCGCAGCTCTGTCCTGAGTTTTCTGGAACGCTACAACAACGCCTTTTACGCCCGCGACATCGCCGCGCTACAGGACTGCTATACCGAGGATCACGTCAGGTTCTGGGACAACCACGCCGGTTGCGACAGCGATGACCTGCCCGCCCATCTGGCCGCGGTGCGGGCATTCTTTGACAACGGCACGATCGAGCAACTGGAGATCGACGCACCCCAAGTCTGGTTCCACGGCGAAACGGCCACCCTGACGGCAACCCTGCGCTATGCCTCTGCCCCGAAACCGGGCGTGCGTAGCACGTTCTGTCTGAAGATGGACAAAGGGTCGTGGCGGGCGTTTCACGTCCACCACTCGATTGATCCGAACGAAGCTTAGGCCCGCTTGCCCAGTGCTTCGATGCCCATAACGCCGAGCACTTTGGCCTCGATATCCTCGGCGTTCAGGCCGGCGACTGCGTACATATCGCGGGGGCTGGCCTGATCGATAAAGATGTCCGGCAGAACCATGCTGCGGAACTTGAAGCCGCGGTCGAACACGCCTTCCTCGGCCAACAGATGCGAGACGTGGCTGGCGAAGCCGCCGATGGACCCTTCTTCGACGGTGATCATCGCGTCATGGGTTTCCACCAGCTTCAGGATCAGGTCGCGGTCCAGCGGCTTGGCGAAACGGGCGTCGGCCACGGTGGGGGTGATCCCCCGCGCCTCGAGCGCCTCGCAGGCCTGCAGGACTTCTTGCAGACGGGTGCCAAAGGACAGGATCGCAACGCCCTTGCCCTCTTTGATCATGCGGCCTTTGCCGATTTCCAAGGGAATGCCGCGTTCGGGCATCTCGACGCCGGTGCCCTCGCCACGGGGATAGCGGAAGCTGATCGGGCCCTGATCATAGGCGGTCGCGGTGGCAACCATGTGGACCAGTTCCGCCTCGTCCGCCGCCGCCATGACGACGAAATCGGGCAGGTTGGCCAGAAACGCGGTATCGAATGCGCCCGCATGGGTAGAGCCATCGGCCCCCACCAAACCGGCGCGGTCGATGGCGAAACGCACGGGCAGGCGCTGGATCGCCACGTCATGCACCACTTGGTCGTAACCGCGCTGCAAGAACGTCGAATAAAGCGCGCAGAACGGACGCAGGCCGCCTGCCGCCAGACCGGCGGCAAAGGTCACCGCGTGCTGTTCGGCGATACCTACGTCGAAGCAGCGGCTGGGGTAACGGTCCTGAAACTGCTTCAGGCCGGTGCCATCGGGCATCGCGGCGGTCACGGCGCACACCTTGGTATCGCGGGCCGCCTCGTCCAGCAGCGCCTTCGAGAACACGCCAGTATAGCTGGGGGCGTTCGAGGGCGCCTTATGCTGTTTTCCGGTGATCACGTCGAACTTGTTCACACCGTGGCCCTTGTCGGCGGCCGCCTCGGCGGGGGCGTAGCCTTTGCCCTTCTGGGTCAGCACGTGGATCAGCACGGGGCCGGTCGCGCGCTCTTTGAGCGTGCGCAGGACAGGCAGCAGTTGGTCCATGTCGTGCCCGTCAATCGGGCCGATGTAGTTGAAACCCAACGCCTCGAACAAGGTGCCGCCGGTGGCCATGCCCTTCAGCATGTCCTTGGCGCGCTTGGCCCCCTCGCGGAAGGGTTCGGGCAAGAAACTGACCGCGCCCTTCGCCACCTCTTTGAGGTCATGCAGGGGGCGCTCGGCATAGAGCTTGGACAAATAGGACGACAGCGCGCCAACCGGCGGGGCGATCGACATCTCGTTGTCGTTCAGAATGACGAACAGGCGCTTTTTCAGGTGACCGGCGTTGTTCATCGCCTCATAGGCCATGCCCGCGCTCATCGAGCCGTCGCCAATCACGGCAACCGCGTCCCCCAGCCCTTCGTCACAAGAGCCCCCCAGATCACGGGCCACGCTGAACCCCAGCGCCGCGCTGATCGAGGTGCTGGAATGCGCCGCGCCGAACGGGTCATAGGGGCTTTCGCTGCGTTTGGTGAAGCCGGACAGGCCGTCCTTTTGGCGCAAGGTGCGGATGCGGTCGCGGCGGCCGGTCAGGATCTTGTGGGGATAGCACTGGTGGCTCACGTCCCAGATGATCTTGTCCTTGGGCGCGTCAAAGACCGCGTGCAAAGCGACAGTCAGTTCCACCACACCAAGGCCCGCGCCAAGGTGGCCACCGGTCTCGGACACGGCGCTGATGGTCTCGGCCCGCACTTCGCGCGCCAGCTGTTTGAGCTGCGCATCGGAAAGGCCCTGCATATCCGCAGGGGTGTGGACCTGATCCAGCAACGGGGTCTCGGGACGGTTCGACATGTGGCGGCGCCTCCTTGGGGGCGTTTCAGCTTTCGCGCGAGATAACGAAACGGGCGGCTTCCCGCAAGCTCTCGGCCCCATTTCCATAGGGAGATAGAGCGTCGCAGGCCTGTGTCACCAGATCAGCGGCACGGGTTCGCGCCCCGTCCAGACCCAGCAAAGATACGAATGTGGCTTTGCCAGCCTCGGCGTCCTTTTGCAGGCGCTTGCCGGCTTTGGCCTCGTCTCCGGTTTCATCCAGAATGTCATCGGCGATCTGGAAGGCAAGCCCCAGCGCCTTGGCATAGGTGGACAGCGGAGTCACATCGGCCTGCGCCAGACGTGCGCCAGCCTCGGCCGACCACTGGATCAGGGCACCGGTTTTGCCATCTTGCAGCTTGGTGATCTGCTCTAGCGTCAGCGGGGTTTCAGCGGTCTCGGCGGCGATATCAAGCGCCTGCCCATAGACCATCCCCTGCGCGCCAGAGGCCCGCGCCAAGGTCAGGCACAGATCGGCCCGCACATCGCCAGAGCCCACCGCAGGGTCAGCACACAACTCGAACGCCAGCGTTTGCAGGGCATCACCGGCCAGAACGGCGGTCGCCTCGTCCCACTTGATGTGAACTGTGGGCTGGCCACGGCGCAGGTCGTCGTCGTCCATGCAGGGCAGATCGTCATGGACCAGCGAATAGGCGTGCAGCGCCTCGATCGCGCAGGCGGGTAGGATCGCACGGGCGGGGTCCACATCGTGGAGACGCGCGCCCTCTAGCACCAGAAACCCGCGCAGACGCTTGCCGCCATTCAGGACAGCGTGCGCCATCGCGTGGTGCACAGGCTCGGTTCCCAGACCGGCAAAGATGCGGTCAAATTCGGACTGGATCGCGGATTTCGCCCGCGCCTGCCCTTCCAGAAAGTGCTGCATGGGGGATCAGAGGCCTTCGACAGGCTTCAGACCTGCGGGGTTGCCCTCGCCGTCCAGAGTGATTTGCGCGACCTTTTCCTCGGCGGCTTTCAGCTTGGCTTCGCAATGCTTTTTCAGCTCGGCGCCGCGCTGGTACAGGGCGATGGACTCTTCCAAAGGAACCTGACCGTTTTCCAGCTGGCCCACGACCTTTTCGAGTTCGGTCATGGCTGCTTCGAAGCTGAGTTCGCTTACCGGAGTGTCGTTCGTCATCGGGAGGCCCCTGCAAATATTCCGTTCAGACTGCCGCAATCTGCGACAGCCTATGTAAAATCATATTCCCTGAAATGGGTCGAGTCCCACGCCCTGTCCAGAGTTAATCCGGCGCAAGCATGTATCCGGCGCCCCGCACGGTCTGCAAATAGCGCGGCTGCTTGGGGTCTTCTTCCAGCTTGCGGCGCAGGCGGGTGATCTGGACGTCCACGGCGCGTTCCTGCGCTTGGCCTTTGTCGCGGCCCAATTCCTCGACCAGCTTGGTGCGGGTCAATGCCTCGCCGGGTTGGGCGGCAAAGATGCGCATCAGCTGCGCTTCGGTCGCGGTCAGGCGGATGGGGGCATCGCCCTGCCACATTTCGCCGCGGTCGATGTCATAGCGGATGGGCCCCAGTTGCAGCAGCTTGGGCGCGGCATCGGTTTCCACAGGCTCGGGCATCCGGCGCAGAATGGCGTTCATGCGCAAGAGCAGCTCTTTGGGCTCGAACGGTTTGGGCAAGTAGTCATCAGCGCCCGCCTCAAGGCCCGCGATCCGGTCCTCGGTCTCGCCCTTGGCGGTCAGCAGCAGGATCGGCGTCATGCGGGTGTCGCGCAGCGAACGGGTAAAGCTGACGCCGTCTTCGCCGGGCATCATCACGTCCATTACGATCAGGTCGAAATCCAGACCGGCCAGAATGCGACGCGCATGGGCGGCGTCGCGGGCGGTGGTCACCAGAAACCCGTTCCGGGCCAGAAACTTCTGTAGCAAACCACGAATACGCTCGTCATCATCGACAATCAGGATGTGGGGCGCTGGTTCGCTCATGTATTCTCCTCCCGCAGCGACAGGTATTGGCGTCGCATGTCGGGATCCATCATAGCCTCTAGTACGGTGCGAAAGCCAGCCACTGCTTCGGGACCCGCCGCACGGTACGCTGCGCGCATGCGCGCACGCTGCGCATCGGACAAACGTTGCTCCAGCGCCTCGCCCTCGGGGGTCAGGAACAGGTGGCGTTCGCGCTTGTCCTTCTCGCCGACACGCGACTCAACCAGACCGTCCGCGATCAATGTCCGCAGCACGCGGTTCAGCGATTGCTTGGTCACGCCGAGGGTGTTCAACAGATTGTTAACAGTGGTCCCGGGGCTACGGTTAATAAAGTGGATGGCACGGTGGTGTGCCCGTCCATACTCCATCCCGCCCAAAATCCGGTCGGGGTCTGCCGTAAACCCGCGATAAGCAAAGAACATTGCCTCGATGCCCTTGCGCAGTTGTTCATCGGTCAGGAACAGAAGGCTTTCGCCACTGTGTAAACCGGGATGTCCTCGCTCTTCCATCGGGGGCCCTCGCGTTAGCTTTCCATACTTCGTTTTTAAGTCAGCCTTGTTGACATTCCAAGAGCAGACTGTTAGCGAATCCTCGAATTTGCGCAACTTTATGTCCGCACCGGACCTGACTAGCGCAATTTTCGCAAATTTCGTGCTGAGAGAAGGATGCCGACGATGGCTGGCGCATATGACGATCGTGACGGAAAAATCTGGCTGGACGGCCAGCTTGTGGAATGGCGCGATGCCAAGGTCCACATTCTGACCCATGCTCTGCACTATGCCTCCTCGGTGTTCGAGGGCGAGCGTTGCTACAACGGCAAAATCTTCAAGTCGGTCGAGCATTCCGAGCGTCTGATCAAATCGGGCGAACTGCTGGACATGAAGATCCCCTACTCGGTTGAAGAAATCGAAGCAGCGAAAACCGCTGTTCTCGAGGCCAACGGCCTGACCGACGCCTACGTTCGCGTGATCGCATGGCGCGGCGCTGGCGAAGACATGGGTGTCGCCTCGGCGAAGAACCCCGTTCGCATGGCCGTTGCTGCGTGGACCTGGGGCGCCTACTACGGCGACGCCAAGATGAAGGGCGCCAAGCTCGACATCGCTAAGTGGAAACGTCCCTCGCCCGAGACTATCCCCACCGCTGCCAAGGCGGCCGGCCTCTACATGATCTGCACCATGTCCAAGCACGCTGCCGAAGCCAAAGGCTGCTCGGACGCGCTGTTCATGGACTACCGCGGTTATGTTGCCGAAGCGACCGGCGCGAACATCTTCTTCGTCAAGGACGGCGAAGTGCACACGCCCATCCCGGACGCGATCCTGAACGGCATCACCCGTCAGACCGTGATCGAGATGCTCAAAGCCAAAGGCATCACCGTCCACGAACGCCGCATTATGCCCGAAGAACTGGCCGATTTCGAACAGTGCTGGCTGACCGGCACCGCCGCCGAAGTGACCCCCGTTGGTCAGATCGGTGACTACACCTTTACCGTCGGCGACATCACCCGCGAGATCGCAGAAGAGTACGAAGCTCTGGTGCGTAGCTGATCGGTCATGGCCCCACGGCCATGACAGCGCCCGCCAAGCCTGCCCCTGCGGCAGAGCGCGGCGGGCGCTTTCCGTTTCAAGAGGTGCCACCATGTCCCAACGCCTAGCCCACATCGCCCTCGTGGTCCGCGACTATGACGAAGCCATCGCCTTCTACTGCGACACCCTCGGCTTTGATCTGATCGAAGACACCTACCAGCCCGAACAGGACAAACGCTGGGTGGTGGTGCGCCCGAAAGGGGATGGCAACGCCTCGATCGTGCTGGCGCGCGCCTCGAAACCCGAACAAGAGCCCTTTATCGGCAATCAGGCCGGTGGCCGCGTGTTCCTTTTCCTGCAAACCGATGATTTCTGGCGCGATTACAACGCCTACCGCGAAAAGGGCGTGACCTTTGTCCGCGATCCGCTGGAGGCCCCCTATGGTACAGTCGCGGTGTTCAAGGATCTTTACGGCACTCTTTGGGATCTGGTGCAGTTCACTGACGGACGCCCCTGACATTTGCCCCTAGCCCCTGCGGCGAAAACCGCTAGATTGCACCGCCATGAAGCTGACCCTGAACGCCCTCACCGACCTGCGCGACCTGCCGTTTGACACCATCATCGACGCCCGCGCCCCTGCCGAATTCGCCGAGGATCACCTGCCCGGCGCGATCAACCTGCCCGTCCTTGATGACGAGGAGCGGGCCAAGGTCGGCACGATTTACAAGCAGGTCAGCCCGTTTGACGCCCGCAAGATCGGTGGCGCGCTGGTCGCGAAAAACGTCGCCCGCCACCTCGAGGAAACGCTGCACGACCGCCAAGGCGGCTGGCGTCCTCTGGTTTACTGCTGGCGTGGCGGTCAGCGCTCTGGCTCTTTCGCGACCATTCTGGCGCAGGTCGGCTGGCGCGTTGGCCTGATCGACGGCGGGTACAAAAGCTATCGCCGCATCATCGTCAAAAGCATGCACGACGAGCCGATCCCCCACAAATTCATCCTGATCGACGGCCCCACCGGCACCGCCAAGACCGACCTTCTGGCCCACTTGAAGTCCGCCGGTGCGCAGGTCATCGACCTCGAGGGCATCTATGCCCACCGCGGCTCCTTGCTTGGCGCCGTCAGCCGCCCGCAACCCAGCCAGAAAATGGCCGAGGGCGATCTGGCCATGCAGCTGGCCCATCTCGACCCCGCAAAGCCCGTCTATGTCGAGGCCGAGTCCAGCAAGATCGGCAACCGCTTGGTGCCTCCGTCGGTCTGGAACGCCATGTGCGCCGCGCCCCGCATCCGCGTGAATGCCAGCATTCCGGCCCGCGCCGAATACCTGACCCGCGCCTATGCCGACCTGATCGACGACCCCGAAGCCTTGATCGAACGTATGGAGCCCCTGCGCAAACTCCAGAGCCGCGAGCTGGTGGATCACTGGATCGAGCTGGCCAAAGTTGGCGCCTTCAGCACGCTGGCCGCCGAGTTGATGGAACTGCACTACGACAGCCGCTACGAGAAATCTGCCAGCCGATATGACTACACCCTGCTTGGGGAAATCGACCTCGGGGATCGCATCGACGAGGCCGCGCTGACCCGCGCCGCCGAGCAATGTCTGGGGTTCAGCGCAGGGTAATCCGCGCCGGCCCCGCCACACATTCCCCGATCACCGCAGGCTGCGCGCCAGCCTGCTGCAACGCTGCCATCAGCGCCGGAACATCGGCCTGAGGCACCGCGGCAAGGAACCCGCCTGCCGTCTGCGGATCGTACAGAATTTCAGCCTCGGGCGGGATGAGCCCATCAATCGGTGCAGCGGTCCGGTTCAGATCATGCAGGCTGGACTTCTGCCCCCGCGCCAACAACTCCCGCGCGCCCGCATAGGCTGGCACGGCATCCAAGTCGATGACCGCGCCGCATCCGCTGGCCTCCAGCATTTCCCCCAGATGCCCGCCAAGGCCAAAGCCCGTCACATCGGTCAAAGCATTCACACCGCGCAGCGCCTCAGCCTCGGCCATGCGCGGCTCGACCTGTGCCGCAAGCAAGGCCGCCACATCGCGCCCATCCGCCGCCAATTGCATCTCGGCCGCCATGATCACCCCGGACCCAAGGGGCCGCGTCAGGATCAGCGCGTCACCTAACCGAGCCCCCGCCTTGGTCCGCGCAGGGCCGTCCAGAATGCCGGTCAGCGTCAGCCCCAGCGACAGCTCTGCCCCCAGCGTCGTATGCCCGCCCGCCAACGCCGCGCCGCATTCGGCCAGCGCACCGGTAATGCCCTCCATCACCTCGGCCAGTCGGCGTTCCTGCAGGCGCGGCGACATGCGCGGCAGCGTCAGGTTCACCAAGGCCGTCTGGGGCCGCGCGCCCATGGCAAAGATATCACCCAAGGCGTGGATCGTCGTGATGCGGGCGAACACCTTGGGGTCCTCCCAGAAGGCGCGCAGGTGGTCGGTGGTGATGACCTGTGTCACCTCGCCCATCCGCACGATCGCCGCGTCATCCCCCGGCCCCGTCACCAGATCGGGATGGCTGGTCGGAGTTACATTGGCCAAAGCCGCACGCAGCGGTCCGGCGGCCACCTTGGCGCCGCAGCCACCACACAGGGGCTTGCCGCCGCCCAATTCCTCTCGCACGCCATCCGCCACGTTAGCCGGCAAATCAGGGCCCGCCATCGGCTTCAGATCGCGGAACATGTTCATGAATTTCTGGTCGATGTGGTCTTTCCATTGCCACATCAGCGCGCCCTTGGGGTCGAGACCGCCCTTGTCCGCCAAGGCCCGCTTGTCCCCCAGCGACACCAGCTTCAGGAAGGTCTTTTGCGGACGGAAAGGTTTCACCTGCCCCGCCCCCAAAGCCGCCCGCAGGTTGTTCAGCAGCACAGGCGCGGCGCGGACCGCGTAGACGCCCGCCTTGGGACGGGGGCTCGGGTCCTGATGGCAGCAGTCGCCGCATGCAAAGACATTGGGATCGCTGGTCCGCAGCGCCTCGTCCACGCGGATGAACCCGTCCTTCAGCGCCAGCCCCGTCCCTGCCAACCAGTCATGAGGCCGCGCGCCCGCAGCGCCCACGGTCATCGCGGCGCTGACCTGCACACCGTTCGACAGCAGCACAGCATCGGAGCGAACCTCAGCAACTTCGGTTTGTTCGTGCACGGTAACGTTCCAACGGGCCAGTTCCGACCGCAGGATACGCTCGTGGCGGGGGGATTGTTCGGCCAGCAGGGCTTGGCGCTCGATGATCGACACTTGGCCACGCCCGCCCAAGGCATGGGCCATCGCCATGGCCAACTCGACGCCAGCCAAACCGCCGCCGATCACAGCCACATCACCGCCGCCAGCCGCCAGAAACTTCGCCCACTCAGCCGAATAACGGCCCAGAGGTTTCGCCGCCACGCCATGTTCCGCAAACCCCGCCAAAGCAGGCATGTCCGACGTGATCCCCACATCGACAGACGCCACGTCATAGGGCACAGCGCCATAGCCTTCGACGGTCACGACCTGCGCGGCCAAGTCCATCGCCGCAGCCCGCCCCATGATCAGCCGCGCGCCTGCGAACCGCGCCAGACGTACCAGATCAATGTCCAGATCGGCCCGCGCGTAATGACCCGCGATATGGCCGGGCAGCATGCCGGTATAGGGCGCCGCCGCCTGCGGGTCGATCACCGTCAGCCGGACGCCCGGCAGCGGGTTCATCCCCCACATCCGCAGCACCAAGGCATGGGCATGACCCCCGCCAACAAAAACCAGATCGCGGGTGTCAGGCAGCGATGTCAGCAAGGATCAGCCCTCTTGGGTTTTCTCCGGCTCGGGGCTCCATTCGGGACGCTCCAAGACGGCCCAGTTTGTATCGCCATTGGGTTCGGGCAGAGTTTCCTCGTGCGCGTGGCGGTGCAAATAGGCCTTGGAAATGAAGTTGGCGGTAATAGGCGCGGTAATGAACAGGAACAGCGTGATCAGCAGCTCGTGCAGGGACCCTTCGGCCTCGAATGCGAACGAGTAGATCATCGAGGCGATCAGCACACCGCCCACCCCCAGCGTGGTCGCTTTGGTCGGGGCGTGCAGGCGGGCCATCGGGTGATCCAGCTTGATCAGGCCATAGTTACCCACCAGACCGAACACCCCGCCGATAACCAGAAAGGCCGCGATGATGATTTCCATAACCATATCCAGTGCCCCTTATTCGATGATGTTGCCGCGCAGCATAAAGCGCGCATAAGCCACGGTGCCCACGAAACCCAGCATCGCCACGACCATCGCCGCCTCGAAGAAGATTTCGGTGCCCTGCTGCATCCCCTGAAGGGCCAGAATGGCGATGGTGTTGATCACCATCGTATCCAGCGCCAGCACGCGATCGCCCACTCCGGGGGCAAAGATCACGCGGTACAGCGTCAGCAGCAGACCAAGGCCGAAGCAGATAAAGGCAAAGTCCAGAGCGTACGAAATGATCATTCGAAAATCTCCTTCAGACGGGCCTCGTAGCGGGCTTTGATGTCGTCGCGAACGGCGTCCGGATCGGGCGCGTCCAGACAGTGGATCAGCAGCGCATGACCTTGGGCCGACACGTCAGCGGTCAGTGTACCGGGGGTCATGGTGATGGTGCCGGCCAGAACGGTGATCGCCTCGGGCGTTTTCAGATCCAGAGGAACAGTGATCCACGCGGGGCTGCGATCCTTGTTGGATTTGAACAGAACGATCAGGGCAACGTCGATGTTCGACTTGATGATGTCATAGATGACAATCATTACATAGGCCGCGATCTTGACCGGATGCTTCAACACCGGACGGTCCGGCCAATAAGGCGCGGTGACCGCCGGAATGATGATCCCCAAAATCAGGCCCAGAATGAACACACCCGGACCTGCGGTGTTATCGAGCAGCATCCAGACCAGCGTCAGCAAGGCGGTCAGATAGGGATGCGGGAACAGACGTTTCAGCATCAGTGAGCCTCCCCTTCAGTGGCCTTGGCAGGATGTTCAGTACCGTGGGCGCCGCCTTCGGTGTCCAGAAGACCCTCGTTGGTATCAGCGCCCTCGGTGCCTTCTTTTTCGTGGCTGGAGTCATGCGCCATGCTCTCGCTGGTCGCGTTGTTCAGCACGGCCGAGACATAGGCCTCGGAGTCGTAAAGCTGGGACGCGGTCACGATGGCAAAGCGGTGCATGGGGCCCGCCAGAACGGTCAGCGCCACAACACCGGCCATCAGCGCACCGATCGCCACAAAGGCCAGCGGCTGCTTGGGGTGATCGAACGCGGGCGCGTCAGTCTCGGGCAGGCCGTAACCCTTCCAGAAGACCAGCGAACCGGCGCGGCCAAAGCCCATGATCGCAATCAGCGACGTGATCAGAACAGCAGCCCAGATCCACCATTGGCCGGTCGCCGCATCAAGGATCAGCAGTTTACCAAGGAAACCCGACAGCGGCGGCATCCCCGCCATCGCAATCGCGGCGGCAAAGTAGAAGGCCGACACCAGACCGTTCTGCGGCATGGGACGATCTGCACGGATCGCGTCCTGCCACTGCGGACGGCGCGAAACCACGAGATCAACGATCAGGAACAGCGCAGCGGTCGCAAGGGTCGAGTGTACCACATAGTACACCGCCGCAGCCGATGCCTCGGGGGTAAAGAGCGCGATGGCGATCAGCAGGGTGCCAACCGAACCGATCGCGGCAAAGGCCACCATCTTGGACAGCGTCTTGGCCCCCAGAATGCCGATCATGCCCACCGCCAGCGACAAAACGATCACCGGCATCAGCCAGACATCATAGCTGCCTGCAATCGCGGGCGCGTCCTGCGGGAAAACCAGCGTGAACATGCGCAGGATGGCATAGGCACCAACCTTGGTCATGATCGCGAACAGCGCGGCCACGGGCGCGGGGCCTGCGGCATAGCTCTCGGGCAGCCAGAAATGCAGCGGCAGGATCGCCGCTTTGACCGCGAACACCATCAGCATCATCACCGCGCCGACGCGCAGAAGGGACGCATGTTCGGGGTCCATCGCAGCAACCCGCGCGCCCATATCTGCCATGTTCAGCGTGCCGGTGACGTTATAGAGCGTCCCCAGAGCGAACAGAAACAGGGTCGAGCCCAAGAGGTTGTAGATCACATACTGGGTGCCCGCCTGCAAACGGCGCGTGCCGCCGCCAAAGGTCATCAGACCATAGCTTGCGATCAGCAGGATCTCGAAGAACACGAACATGTTGAACGCGTCCCCCGTCAGGAAGGCGCCAAGCACACCCATCAGCTGGAACTGGAACAGCGCGTGGAAATGCTTGCCCCGTTTGTCCCAGTCGGACCCGATGGCGTACAGCATCACGCACATAGCCAGCACAGCAGTCAGCAGCACCATCAGCGCCGACAGACGGTCCAGCATCAGCACGATCCCGAACGGCGCGGGCCAGGCCCCCAGCTCGTAAACCCATATGTCGCCGGTGTTGGCGTGCACAAACAGACCGATCGCGTTGATCAGCAGGAGCGACAAACCAACCAGCGAGAACACCCGCTGCAGCGCCACCTGATGGCGGACGGCCAGAACAATGAATGCGCCGAGAAGGGTCGGCAGCAGGATCGGCGTAATGATCCAGTGGCTCATGCCCGGTCCTCCGATGCGTCTTCTTGCAAGTCGATTTTGTCATGCCCGCCGGACAGATACGCGGCCAAGGCCAGCATCAGAACCACAGCGGTCATACCGAAACCGATCACGATGGCGGTCAGAACCAGCGCCTGAGGCACCGGATCGGTATAGGTCACATGGGCCTCGTGGCCCTGCAGGATCGGGGGCGCGCCCACCACCAGTCGGCCCGTGGCGAACAGATAGGTGTTCACCGCATAGGACAGGAAAGAGGTCCCCAGAATGACCGGAAAGGTCCGCAGCCGCAGGATCAGATAGACCCCCGCTGCGGTCAGAACACCAATGGCGCTTGCGACAAGGAATTCGATGGTCATGGTTAGTGATCCTCGTTCTTGGGCTGGCGCGACGGGTTGATGTCCATCGGGTATTCATCCGGCACGTCACCGCGGCGATAGGCCAGACGCGACAGGCTTTCCAAGGTCAGCATGACCGCGCCCACAACCGCCAGGAACACCCCGAGGTCAAAGCCCATCGCCGTCGCCAGCTCGAACTTTTGCAGCGGAGGGAACTGGAAGTAGCCAAAGTCGCTGGTCAGGAATGGCATGTTGTTAAAGAACGCGCCGATACCGGTGATTCCTGCGGCCATCACACCGCAAGCAATGCTGGCGTGATAGGGGAAGCGCTGGCGTTTATCGGCCCAGTCATAGCCCGACGCCATGTACTGCATCAGCAGCGCAATCGCGACGATCAGACCCGCGACAAAGCCGCCGCCCGGATCGTTGTGTCCGCGCAGGTAGATGTAGACACCCACCATCAGCGCGATCGGCAGCAGCAGACGGGTCGCGACAACCATCATCATCGGGTGCTCGTCGCCCGCGATGGGATGATTGGGCTTACGCTCCAGCAGTTTCTGGCGGACTTTGGAGCCCAAGAGCCCTTCGGTGACGCCATAGATGATCAGGGCCGCGATCCCCAGCACGGTGATCTCGCCAAAAGTATCGAAGCCTCGGAAGTCTACGAGGATCACGTTCACCACGTTGTTGCCGCCCGCCAGATCGTGGCTCTGCGCCAGATGGTATTCGGCAATCGAGGGCATCGCGAAATCGGTCAGCATGATCACATAGGACAGCGCCGCCACGGCCCCACCCACAAACACCGCGATCAGGATGTCACGGACGTGACGGCCATTGCCGCTGTCCTTGGGGGTGAATTCGGGCAGGAAATTCAGCGCCAGCAGCAGCAGAACGATGGTCACAACCTCGACCGACAGCTGGGTCAGAGCAAGGTCGGGCGCGGACAGGTAGTTGAACGACAGCGACACCACTACGCCGATGATCCCCAGCACCACCAGCGCCAGCAGGCGATGACGGTGATAATAGACCGTGACGCCGGTCGCCGCGATCAGAGCAAACCACGCGATGATCGGGATGATATCCGCCTGCATGGGTTCACGCGGCAGGGTCACACCTGCGCCACCGCTAAAGGCATGCCACGACGCCAGCACGGTAAACAGAAAGAAGATCGCCGCATAGCGGGTCAGCTTGCCGTCGTGCAGGGTGTCGGTGATCCAGTTGGCCAGCTTGGTCGCCGCATCGATGATCGCGTCAAAGATGACCTTGGCATCGGGACGGGGCACCGCGTGCCACAGGCCATGCGCCGGACGGTACAGCGCCAGCAGCACAAGGCCACCCAGCACCGCCACACCCGACATATACAGGGCCGGCGTCACACCATGCCACAGCGCCAGATGGACGTGCGGATGCGCGTGGTTCCCCAGAACCGAAGCCGCGGTGGTCTGAACGATACCGCCGACCAGACCTTGGCTGAAGAGACCAATCAGCACGACCAGAACCGCCAGCAGCGCGGGCGACAGCCACATTCCGAACGGCGGATCGTGGGGGTGATGCGGGTAATCATGACGCTCGGCGCCGAACCAGGTGTGCAGCAGCAGACGGAACGAATACGCGACCGAGAACAGCGCGCCCAAAGTGGCCAGCGCCGGGATCAACCAAGCGTTATCCCCCAGCTGCGCGTGGGCCGCAGCCTCGAGCATCATTTCCTTGGACAAGAAGCCGTTGAAGGGCGGGATACCGGCCATCGACAACGACGCCACCGCCGTAATCACGAACGTGATCGGCATCAGATGACGCAAGCCGCCAAGGCGGGTGATGTCCCGCGTATGCGCCTCGTGATCCACAATGCCCGCAGTCATAAAGAGCGAGGCCTTGAACGAGGCGTGGTTGATGATGTGGAACACCGCGCCAATCGCCGCCGCCTCGGTGCTAAAGCCCAGAAGCATGGTGATCAGGCCCAGATGGCTGACGGTCGAGTAGGCCAGCAGCCCCTTCAGATCGTTCTGGAAGATACCGATCAGCGCCCCCAGAACCATCGTGATCAGACCCGCCAGAGTGACGATCCAGAACCATTCCGTGGTGCCCGACATCACCGGATACAGGCGCGCCATCAGGAACAGGCCCGCTTTCACCATCGTGGCCGAGTGCAGATAAGCCGACACAGGGGTCGGCGCAGCCATCGCGCGCGGCAGCCAGAAGTGGAACGGGAACTGCGCCGACTTGGTGAACGCACCCAAGAGGATCAGCAACAGCGCCGGAACATAGAGCGGGTCCGCTTGGATCAGGTCGCGCTTTTCCAGCAGTTCGGTCAGCTCGTAGGTGCCCGCGATGTGCCCCAGCAGCAGCATACCACCGATCAGGCCCAGACCGCCCATGCCGGTCACGGTCAGCGCCATACGCGCGCCCTGACGACCCTCGGGCAGGTGTTTCCAGTAGCCGATCAGCAGGAACGACGACAGCGAGGTCAGCTCCCAGAACACCAGCAACATCAGGATGTTATCCGACAGGACAATACCCACCATCGCGCCTTGGAACAGCAGAAGGTAGGTATAGAAGTTCCCCATCGGGTCCTTCGAAGACAGGTAGAACCGGGCGTACAGGATGATCAGACACCCGATACCCAGGATCAGCGTCCCGAAAAGCAGCCCCAGACCATCAAGGTAGAAACTGGCGTTAAGACCAAGCGCAGGCATCCACTCGACCGAGGCCGTGATCACTTCGCCGCGCAGTACGGCGGGGGCGTGAACCAGCAGACCAATCAGAGCGGAAAGCGAAATGATACCCGTCCAGGTGGAGCAGGTATTGCGCCCCGCCTGGATCATCAGGCCGGGCAGCAGTGCGCCAATGAAGGGTAGAGCAGCGATCAGAAAGAGTGACACCGGGGCTGGACCCTCAATTAGTTGCAGTTAGCGGTTTGGTTATCAGGCTACCCGCCTGTCTTCAATCATAACGGAAACTATTAGGACGCTCATGCACGTCAAATTTGCTAATGACACTACACCAAAGGTTAATAATCACGCTCGAAGAAGATACCCAGACTGCTCTGACCTTCGTCATTGACCCCGCCTCGCGCGGTGACCGACGGGCTGATGTCAATGTTCAGATTCAACTCGGTTTTTCCGGCCGCCCCTACGGTCACGTCCGTATAGACACTGTCCGAGATATACTTGCCCGCGCGCAGAGCGGCGTTGCCCTGATCGTCGGTCGTGACGTCCAGATCATCCAGATCGAACCCTTGGCGCAACTTGGACACGATGCCTTCGCCGCCTTTGCCGGCCAGCACCGCCACCGCATTCGCCAGTTGCAGCGCCTGAAAGGCCGACAGACGGCTCATATCGCGGCCGAACAGCAGTTGGGCCAGCACTTCGTCCTCGGGCAACTCGGGCGAGGAGCTGAACGTCACCTCGGGCGACATCGCGTCCCCTTCGACGATGATATAGGTCAGCACGTCGCCTTGCTGGGTTTCCACAACCAGCCGGATCACGGGGACCAGCGCCCCCTCCATGCTGATATACCCTTCGTCAAAATCGAACCGCTGCCCCAGCAGCAACAGGCGCCCGCGCACCAGATCGAAGCGCCCGATGGGAATAATGTCCGCCGTAGTGCCCCGCAGGCGGATCTGACCGCCCAATTCCGCGTCCAAGCCGCGACCGCGTACGAAAATCCGCGCAGGGGCCCGAATGGTCAGGTCCAGCGGGATCGCCACGCCAGAGCTTTCATTCGCCGCCTCGGGTTCCGCCGTCGCGGACAGGCCCGCCCGATCAAGGGTCTGCAACACCTTGGCCGCCGCGCCCTGATGGGTGATGTCGGGGATGGCCCCCGCCGAACCAGCGCCCGTTTCGGGGATGCGCAGTTCGGCTTCGGACAGGACAATCTCGCCCTTCAAACGCCCGCCATTCAGTGCAGGCCCGTTGAAATTCAAGCTCCCGCCAAGGGTCGCCTCATACAGCCCCGGATCGTTCAGCGTCAGGTCGGTGATCACCACATCGGCGTTCACATCGAACGCGCCCGTCAGGCCAACCGTCCCCGTCACGCTGATATCGCCCCCTTGGGAGCCACTGGCCCGCATATCCAGACGCACCTGATTGCCGCCAATCGTGGCCGTCCCGCCAATCGCGTTCAGACTGATCCCCGACGACGGCTCCGAGAACATGCCATCCGACAGCGTGACCGTCCCGCTCACCGCGTCCAGACCCGCAGGCCCGCGCACCGCCAGATCGAACCGCGCATCGCCGGACACCTGCCGCGGCGCAATCATCGGGTTCGCCAGCGTCAGCGGCACATCCCCCGTCGCCGTCAGGTTCAGCGTCCCATTCGCGGCAATCGAGCCGCCAACATTCGCCGTCATCCCCGCAGGGCCGGTCAGCGCCGCATCCACCGTCGTCATCTCGGCATCCCCGCCCACCTTGGCCGTGATCGTCACGGGCCCCGACAGCTCGGCCACGAGGCGACCCACCTCGGGCACCCGCGCCTCGGCCTGCAGGGACTTGCCGGTGTCCGAAACGGAGCCACTCGCGCTCAGGCTCAGGTTCCCGCCGTTCAGCGCCAGCCTTTCTAGCGTCAGCGTCGCGCCATCGCGCAGCACATGGGTGTCCAAACTGAACTGCCCGCCAAGCACCCCATTGATATGGGGGTCCCCCAGATCAATTCCGCTGCCATTGCCGGTGATCACCAGATCAGCCGTTGTGGCCGACACGGTGCCCGTAACATCCAGCTGCGCCTTGCCGCCCAAATCCCGTCCCGCAAGGGCCGAGAACCGCGCCGCATTCCCCACATTCGCCGTCAGGTCCACCGTGGCGACCTGAGTGTCCACGTCCACCGACACAGTGCCATTGGCCCCGTAATCCGCCCCTTGAACCCGCAGCGGATCCAGAACCAAGGGCGCGCCATCGGTGTACTCAAACGTGGTCTGAACCGTCACATCCTGACCCAAAGCTTGCGCCAGCGCCGCGCCGGCAGGCTTCGCCCCAGCCAAAGCCGCCTCGACAGACCCGCGCAGGGCCTCGATCACGCCGCCCTCCCCTTGGGAGTAGCTGCCCGCGCCCTTGATCAAGGCCTCGGCCACCGCGCCTTGGGGGTGCTTCACGCCGGTCAGGTCCGTATTCACCGACCAGCGGCCATTGCCTGCGCTCAGGTCAATCCGCCCGCCAGACATCGCCAACTGGTCCTGCCCCAGCGGGATCACCAGCCCTTCGGGGCCGCTCAGGACACCATTGACCGACAGCTGCCGCAAGGTTGCCCCCGCCAGCGCAATCTGCCCGTCCAAGGCCGCACGGCCCGCGCCGCCCTGACCCAACAGGCTGAAATCCTTGACAAAGGTGTTGAACTCGAAATTCGTCTCGGCGCTGCCGATGGTGCCGTTCGCCTGCACCCGCGCGCCGCCGGTATTCATCAGCAGCTCGTCCACGGTCACGCCGGTTTCATCCCGCCGCGCAACCACAGACACGGTGCCATCGCCGCCAATCAGCCCGTCGATCATCTGCTGACCGATCTGAAGCCCTTTGGTATCGCCGCTGACCCGCAGGTCAAACGCACCGGACAGGGGCACCACCTGCCCCGCCACCGCAAACTCGGCCGCCCCGTTCAGATCCATCCCCGACAGATCGCGCGCCTTGGCCAGATCGTCGGCCACAACCTTCAGGTCCAGCTTGGTGTCGTACCCGCTTTCCAGCCCGTCGATGGTGGCCGAGCCATTGGCCGTAAAGGCCAGCGCCTTGATCGCCAATTCGCTCAGGTCCAAGGGCTGGCCATCAACCGCGTGCAGCGTCACGCCGCCAGTCACCACGGGGCCCAGCAAACCTTGCAGCGCAGCGTCCGCCATCTGCATCCCAGCGGTGTCGAAATCGAACCGCGCCGTCACGTTCTGGGGATTATCGCCATCCGCCGGAACGATCTGTCCGCGTCCCTTCAGGGTCGCCTCGGGCAAGGTCACCGCCGCCTGCACCAGATCGCGCAGCACAATCTGCCCCTGCCAATCGGGGGCGGTCGCCGCATCATGCCCGATGTCGATGGTCACACTGCCCACGGTCACATCGGTCGCCAGCGTCAGCGGCTGCCCATCCGGCGCCCGCAGTTCCCCTTGCAGATCAATGCTTTGGGGCAGACCAGACGGCGAAATCACCGCACTGCCCTGCAGGTTCGCAGCCCGCGCATCCACCGTCAGATTCTCCAGCGTCAGGGTGCCGTCATCGGCCTTGGCCGCCGAGGCCACAAGCCGCGCGTCATCCCCCAGCAGCGCATGATAGGTCGGCTCGACCAAGGGCCGCAGATCGCCCCCCAGATCAACGTCCAGCGCCTGCCCGCGCAACGTCACCTGCCCGCCCAGACGCAAGGCATTGTCCGTCCGCAGCGCCACATCCACAGTCAGATCATCCGCAGGCCCCTGCCCTTCGATCTTCAGATCAACGCTGGGGCTGCGCGGAATGCCCGACAGTTTCGACACGATCCCGCCCGCATCCTCGGTCGCGGCGACCAGAATAGCGGCGGTGTTCGCGTTCGGGTCATAGGCCAGATCGACCTTGAAATCCCCCTTGGGCCCGTCAGTCCGCTGCGCCTCGAGCGCGACAGTCCCGGCCCCGTTCGCCAACTGGGCAGAGCCGCTCAGGCTCAGGACCGCGTCCTGACCGATCACATCCGCCCCAAGCGAAGCCTTGGCGACCTCCAGCTTTTCGACATTCACGGACACCGGCAGGTCCGGCAGCGTAAACGCCGTCGCCTCGGGCGCAGGCACGTCCACCGCGTTCGACACAGGCTTGCGCGGCATCGAGATGCTGTCGGCGGACAGCTCGTTCACCTCGATCCGGCCCCGCAGCAGGGCGGCGCGGCTCCAGTCCAGGGCCAGCCCTTGGGCGTCCAGCCAGACCCCCTGATCATCGGCAATCGTCAGGCGGTCGATCGTGGCGCGCGAACTCAGCGCGCCCGAGAACCCCTCGATCCGGACCTCGCGGCCCGCACCGGACAAGGTGTCCTGAAGCAAACGCTCCAGATACCCCTGACCGTCCTCATCCTGCGCCCATGCCGCCAGAGGCAGCATCAGCATGACCAAAGCCGCGAAGATCCGTTTCAAAACGCCTGTCCGATCCCGATATAGATTTCCAATGCGCCGCCGGGGTTATCCCCTGTGATCGGCGTGGCCAGATCCAGCCGCAAGGGGCCAATGGGCGTGTCATACCGCACCCCCAGACCCGCACCCGCGTGATCCGCGCCTTCGGTGTCCCAGCCAGCCTCGGCCCCGATGAACCCGTAGTCCACAAAACCCACGGCGCTGATCGCATCGGTGATGCCCTGCCGCAGTTCCAGACTGGCCCCCATAAAGGTGGCCCCGCCGCCGTTGCCATAACCCAGCGACTGGTATTTCTGGCCGCGCACGGTCCCGCCGCCACCGGAATAGAACTGGAAGTCCGCAGGCACTTCTTCGACCTTGGCCCCTTCGATCCAGCCCAGTTGGCCGCGCAGGGCGAACACAGTCTTATCCCCCGCGCTGACATAGGTGCGCGCGTCCAAAGTGCTGCGAATACCCTCGGGCGTGTCGTTCAGACCCCAGAACGGCATGACCTCGCCGCTCAGGTAATAGCCGCCCGTGGCCGAGGCCCCGCCCTTGCGCTTGTCATAGGTGGCCGAAACGGGGAACAACAGCTGGCTATAGCTGGTCTCGCCGTCCGCATCGTCGATCGTGGCACGGCGGAAGGCCAAGCCGTACTGCACCGTCAGATCATCACTGGCCTGACGGACGATACCGATGTCGGTGCGGAACTGGTCGCTCAGGTATTCGGGTTCGTCCAGACGCTCTAGCGTGGACTGGATGAACAGCGTGTTGCGCGGGTCAAAGGTGGCCGGACGTTCGAAACGGGCGGACAGGTTCAGGTCCTCGCCGCCGGTGGTGCCACCGATCCCCGCAACCTCGGCGTCAAAGCGCAGCTTCTCGGCCCCGCCCAGAATGTTCCGGTGCATCCAGAAGGTCGACAGCGTCAGCCCCTCGTCCGAGATCAGCTCGGCGCCGAAGCCGAAACGGCGCGGCTTGGCCTCGACCACGTTCACTGCGAAATCAAGGTATTCGCCGCCGCGGATCTCGTCGGATTCTCGCATGGTGACAGACCGGAACGCGCCGGTATTGCGCAGACGGTTCGCTGCCGCCGCCAGATCATCTGGGTTATACACCTGATCACGGGGCAGCCCTGCGATGGCGCGGATACGCTCTTCGCGGACGTTCTTGTTATTCTCGACCGTCAGACGGCCGAATTTCAGCTCCGGCCCCGGGGTCAGCCCCAAGGAAACATCCAGCTTGCGCGCCGGATGGTCCGCGGTGATCTGCTGTCCTGTCAGTTCGGCCTTGGCGTGACCCTGATTGCGCCACGCATCCACCGCGTCCTGACCGGCAGTGCGGATCACATCCAGCCGCGCATCCTGACCCACGGCATAGCCGTCTGGGGGAACGGTCCCCTCGGGCAGCGGGCCGATATCCGCGCGGCCGAACGTGAATTTCGGGCCGGTTTCGACCTTGATCCGCGCTTTGGAAAATTGATCCGGCAAACGGAAAGGGTTCAGCTGTGTGGCCTCTTGTCCGTCCAGTTGGACGCTGACCGTCGGCCCATAGTAGCCCTCTTCGTACAGGACACCCACAATGGTGTTATATTCCGCCAAAGCAGCAGCGGCATAATCCTGTGCGGTCGCGTCCTCGGTCTCATCAGCAGCATACAGCCGCGACGCCGTCTTCAGACGCTCTTTCAGTGCATCATCCCCGCCCTTGACGGAGAGATCGATATCAATCGCGGGCAACGCCGCCGAAGTCATGAGCCCCAGCAATGCCGCGGCCGAAAGTCCTGAACGAATAAGTCTTTGCATCGCCCCACACCTAGCGCCTGGGGGCAGACTAGGCCAACAAAAACCGGTTTGCACCAGATGTTCACGGCAATGGCGGTTTCCCGCTAACGCCCCGAACGGGCCAGATGTTCAGAAACTTGCCCCTCGGGCCCCGACATGACGCAGCACCGTTGCTGCCTCAGGGCCAGAGGGAATGTTAATGCGTCCCGCAGGGGCCTGTCACAGACCAGTGCGTCTGGGTGTATGATCCTCGATAACCCAACGCACCGGTCCTCAGAACAGACCGGACTCTTTGGCGACCAAGGCAGCCTGAGTACGGTTGTGAACGCCGATTTTGCGGTACAGGGTTTTGACGTGCAGCTTCACGGTGGGCTCGCGGACATCCAGATTGCGGGCAATCTCTTTGTTCGACAGACCGCCGCTCAGGCCTTCGAGAACCTGCATTTCACGGCGCGACAGTTGCGAGGCCAGCGGGTGATCGCTCAGATCGCTGCTGTCATCGTGCGACATGAATTCCAGCGGGGCGTACTGTTCACCCATCGCCATGAAGCGGACCGCGTTCACAACGCTGCGGGCCGACAGGGTCTTGGGCAGGAAGCCTGCTGCATTTGCGGCCAGGGCCTGCTCGGCCACATCGCGGCTCGCTACACCCGAGATCAGGGCAACGCGCTGGCCGCCGTTCATCTCTTTGACCTTTTTCAGGCCTTCCAGACCGTTCATGCCGGGCATGTTGAAATCCAGCAGGATCAGATCGAAGGGCGCTTCGTTTTCGATCTTCTCGACAGCGCCGTGCAGATCTTCGGCGGTGCGGGTTTCAATATTCCCTTCTTGCTTCAGGTACAGCTCCAGAGTGTCCCGCAGCAGTTCGTGATCGTCGGCAATCAGAATTCGCATTTGTGTGTTCCCTATGTGTGAGCCGGATTTGTCGCGCTTTGCATTTGTCATGCGATTTTAGTTACGAGCGAGACGCGGCCGGAGTTTCGAAAAAAACAGGAACCATGAACTATCAACCGATAGACCCACTATGACATAAAAAGTTGCCAGAAGGAACGTCCTCGGCCCATTTCGGGCAAGCTGGAATACCCTACCGTTAGCACCAGAACTTACCACTTTGGGGATAACCCACACCCTTGGAAACGTTCGTTCGGGTCTATCCAATCACCTGTTTTTGAAGGGATTTATAAATATGCAGAATTTATGCTGGTTTTTTCAGCCTTCAATAAATCACTTGGGATTACGTATTAAGCAAAGCTCATTTTGCATAGGCGCAAGGCCGATGCCTAGCCGAAATAATAATTCGAATAGCCAAATTGGAATCGTTCTCGAGTTAGAATGGATTTATCCTAAAGGTGATTTTTAATACCTAGGCATCTGATTCACCTAATACTTCCGTATCAACCCTGAGGCGTCATGCCCGATCGCGCCTTCCCGCGTTTCAGTCCCAGACTGTGTTCGCGCCAAATCAGCAGCCCACCGGCGAGAATCACTACAGCCGCGCCCGCCAGCATTTGCAGGGTCGGAACCTCGGCAAACAAGAAGTACCCCATCCCCAGCGCAATGATCATCGAGCTATAGTCGAACGGCGCCACCAGCGACGCCCCCGCGAACCGGTAGGCCGAGGTCATCAGGATCTGCCCCATCCCCCCGAACAGGCCCGCCCCGATCAGCAGCATCAGCGCGGTGGGGCCCGGCATCACCCAGCCAAAGGGCGCCGTCAGCAGCGACAGCACCGTCGTGGTCACCGTGAACCAAAAGACAATGGCACTGGGATTGTCGATCTCGACCAGACGGCGGATCTGCACTTGGGCCAAGGCCCGCGCCACCGCCGATCCCAGCACCAGCACCGCACCCAAGGTCGCGCCCGCCTCGGCCGTTTCCAGCGTCAGGCGGGGCCACAGCACGATCAGCACCCCGATCAGGCCCAACAGCACCATTGTTATACGGAACGGCCCCACCCGCTCGCCCAGCAGCAGCGCGGCGAACATCACCGTCAGCAGCGGCGCAACGAACCCGATGGCTGTCACCTCGGGCAAGGGCAGCAGCCCCAGCGCCAGAAAGTTCATTCCCATCGCCGACGCCCCGATGAATCCGCGCAGCACGTGGCCCAGCGGGCTCTTGACGCTCAGGCCGGTTTTCAGGGCCCCGCGCAGGAACAGCCAACCAAACAGCACCGGCATCGCAAAAGCCGAGCGGAAAAACACAGCCTCGCCAGTGGGGACATCGTCCGCTGTGGCCTTGACCATCGCGGCCATGGACATGAACACGACGACAGAACAGAGCTTCAGAGCGATCGCCTTGAACGGCTGGTATGTTTCGTAGGGCATAGTTCGGCAGTGCGCCTGTTCTGTTGATGCGTCAAGTATTTAGCCATGTCCTGCGGACAATCACGCTATTACTTTTGCGCTCAGGGGTTGTGCAGAAATGGAATGACGCCCCACCCCGCTGACATATCTCCGCCGCCCCAAACAGCAGGTTCCCGCCGAAGCCGGTCACTTAATCGCGTTCGATAAGTGAATTTCCTGTGATTGAACAATGCCTTAGCCTGCACCAACTATCCCCCAACGCCGACGAACGGCGTCTTTGTGATTTTGAAATAACAGGAAAGGTTGAGATCATGGCTATCAAAACCGTTGCACTGACATCGCTTATTGCCCTTGGGGCCGCCCCCGCATTTGCAGGCTCGCTGACCCCTCCGCCCGCAGAGCCGCCCGTGTTCGTGGCCACCCCCGAACCCGTCGCGATGAAAGGCGACTGGACCGGCTTTTACGGCGGTGTGCAGCTTGGCGGTGGCAAAGTCACCACCGATGACGGCTCCGACCTAGAGGGTCAGGGCGGCCTTGGCGGTGTGCACCTGGGCTATGACTATGACTTTGGCGATTATGTGCTGGGTGCCGGCGTGGAATATGACGCAGGCGAGGTCGAGCTGGATAACAGCAACGAGGCCCTGCACGATGTGACCCGCCTGAAACTGCGTGCCGGTTATGACATGGGCCAAGGTCTGCCCTACATCACCGCCGGTGCGGCCGCCGCGAACTTCAAGGACGCTGGCTATAACGAAGGCACCTTTGTCGGCCTCGGCTATGAACACAAGGTGACCGACAACGTGACCGTCGGCGGCGAGGTGTTGCGACACCAGTTCTCCGACATCAACGATACGAATGTTGACGCAGATGCAACCACCGCTCAGGTCCGCGCGTCCTACCGCTTTTAACGAGTACCCGGGTAGTAGTATCCCCAGTTGACCCAAGTAACGAGTAGGCCCCCCGCTTCACCGCGGGGGGCTTTCGTTTTGGCCCCAACAAAAAACCGGCCACCCGGGGCCGGTTTTCCGTTTATTCCGCCGCGCGCTTGGGCAGCACCCATCCGGGCCGGGCAAAGTGGCAGGTATATCCGTCGGGCTTGCGCTCCAGATAGTCCTGATGCTCGGGCTCGGCCTCCCAGAAATCGCCGACAGGCTCGACCTCGGTAACCACCTTGCCGGGCCACAGCCCGCTGGCGTCCACATCTGCGATCGTGTCCAAAGCCACCTCTTTCTGCGCGTCATCCACATAATAGATGGCGCTGCGATAGCTCATCCCCAGATCGTTGCCCTGCCGGTTCGGCGTGCTCGGGTCGTGGATCTGAAAGAAAAACTCCAGCAGCTGGCGATAGCTGATCACCGCCGGATCAAACAGGATCTCGATCCCTTCGGCGTGGGTGCCGTGGTTGCGGTATGTCGCATTGGGCACGTCCCCACCGGTATAACCAACGCGGGTCGCCGCCACCCCGGGCAGCTTGCGGATTAGATCCTGCATGCCCCAAAAGCATCCCCCCGCCAGAACAGCGCGTTCCTGACCCATCTCTTTTACTCCTTCTCGACCAAGGGCACGTAATCACCGTACCCCTCGGCCTCCATATCCTCGAGCGCCACGAACCGCAGCGCCGCCGAGTTGATGCAATAGCGTAGCCCACCCTGATCGCGCGGACCATCATCGAACACATGCCCCAAGTGGCTGTCCCCATAGGTCGAGCGCACCTCGGTCCGGATCATGCCATGGGTGGTGTCGCGCAGTTCCTGAATGAACTCGTCGCTGACGGGGCGGGTGAAACTGGGCCACCCACAGCCCGATTCATACTTGGCCGAGGACACGAACAGCGGCTCCCCGCTGACGATATCCACATAGAGGCCCTTTTTCTTGTTCCCCAGCAGGCTGCCTGTGCCGGGCCGCTCGGTGCCGCTCTCTTGCGTCACGTAATAGGCTTCGGGCTCCAGTGCGGCGATCACATCGGGGTCGCGGGAATACTTGGACACCAGACCTCTCCTCTTTGGTTGATGGACCATATGTGGGGCACAAAGGGTCGCAGGCAAACCCTCTGACATATTGATGACAGAGCAGTGAGGCCTCTGGCGTCCGCACAAAAAGCCGGATAGAATCAGTCTAGTTGTAAGGCAGCCCACCGCGCTGCATCGGCCACGCCCTCATCGGGGTCGGTTAACAGCGCGGTGGCCACTTCTTTCAGCGACGCATCCCCCGAATTCCCGACAGCATACAGCACATTCCGCACGAACCGGTCGCGCCCGATCCGTTTGATCGGACTACCGCTAAACCGCTCGCGGAACGCGGCATCGTCCAGCGCAGCCAGCTCCCGCAATTCCGGCGCCACAGTCCCCTCTCGGGCCGCATAGCGCATGTCACTTGCCGCCACAGCGAACTTGTTCCAAGGGCACGCGGCTAAACAGTCATCGCAGCCATAAATCCGGTTACCCATCCGCCCGCGCAAATCCTCGGCTACGGGCCCCTTATGCTCGATCGTCAGATAGGAAATGCACCGCCGCGCATCCATCTGATAGGGCGCAATAAACGCCTCTGTCGGGCAGGCCCGCAAACACCGGTCACAGCGCCCGCAATGATCGACCTCGGCCCCATCCACCGGCAAATCGAGTGTCGTAAACACCGACCCGATAAAGAACCAGTTCCCCATCTGCCGACTGACCAAGTTCGTGTGCTTGCCCTGCCAGCCCAAACCTGCCGCCTGCCCCAAAGGCTTCTCCGGCACTGGCGCGGTGTCCACAAACACCTTCACCTCGCCGCCGCCTTCGGCAATCAGCCAGCGGGCCAAGCGCTTCAGCCGCTTCTTCACCAGATCGTGGTAATCCTTGCCCCGCGCATACACGGAAATCGCCCCGCGATCAGGCATCCCCACTACGTCCATCGGGTTCTCGTCGGGGGTATAGCTCTCTCCCAGCACGATCACCGACCGCGCCTCGGGCCACAGCGCAGCAGGGTCCCCGCGCCACGACATCCGCTCTTCCATCCAGCCCATCTGGCCATGAAAGCCCGCCGCCACAAACGCCTCCAACCGCGCCGGAACCTCCGGCACGTCCCAAGGGCGACACACCCGAACCTCGGAAAACCCCTCGGCCCGCGCCTGCGCCACCAATCGGGCTTTCAACGCGTCAGTCATTCATCTTGGTCCAAATACCCCGGGGGTGCGGGGGCTGGCCCCCGCGGCACTACGGATCAGAAATCCAGATCGGTATAATGGGGCGGCGGCGGGAATCCCGGGATCTGATCCGCCAGAATACTGCGGAACGCGGGGCGCGACTTGATCTTGGCGTACCAGTCCTTGACCACATCGCTGCGGTTCCAGTCCACGTCGCTGATATAGTCCAGCGCGCTCAGATGCGCCGCCGCGGTGAAATCGGCCACCGTCATGCGGTCGCCAGCCAACCAGCGCCGGTGATCCAAGAGCCAAGCCATATAGTCCAGATGATACTTGATCTTCTGGGCCCCCAGCTTCACCGCCTTACTGTCGGGATAGCCGGTCTTCATCATCTTCTTGTTCACCCGCTCGTACAGCAGGTTCTGCGTGACTTCCGAATGGAACTTGTCGTCGAACCAGCTGACCAGACGGCGCACTTCATAGCGCCCTTCCGGCGAATAGGGCATGAGCGGCGGATCGGGGTACACCTCTTCGATGTACTCGCAGATCGCCATGCTCTCGGACAGGATCTTGCCGTTCAGGCGCAGCACCGGCACCTTGCCCGCGGGGTTACGGCGCAGGAAATCGGTGTCCATTTCCCAGTACCGCTCCTCGACCAGCTCGACCTCGATCCGTTTTTCGGCCAGCACCAGCCGGACCTTGCGGCAGAACGGCGACAGAGGAACGTGATAGAGGCGATTCATGGCGTCCTTCGCGATAGTTTGGATTTATCTTTCAATGCCCGTCCCTTGGAGTGTTTTCAATCCTCGAAACAGGCAGCCCTGCCATCTCTTGCGATAGTCGCGGCCCCATCCGCAATTTGCGTCGCCCTTCGGCTTACAAATTTGCTGGGGTTGGCGGCATCCCGCTCTTTGGGGTCGGGCAGCAGCGCCGCCAGCAAAGCCGCCTCGCGGGGCGTCAGTTCGGCAGGGGTCGTCCCGAAGTAGTTGCGCGCCGCCGCTTCGACACCGAAAATGCCTTCATCGAACTCGGCCACGTTCAGATAGACCTCGACGATGCGCCGCTTGCTCCACGCCGCCTCGACCAAGGGGGTCAGCAAAGCCTCCAGCGCCTTGCGGACCCAGCTGCGATCCTGCCACAGGTAGACGTTCTTGACCACCTGCTGGCTCAGGGTCGAGGCCCCCCGCGTCCCGCCATCCTCGATGGCCACACGGATCGCCGACATATCAAAGCCCCAGTGCGTGCAGAAATTCGCGTCCTCGGCTGCCACGACAGACCGCGCCATCACCGGCGCGATATCCTCCATCGGGGTCCAGACCCGCTGGATTTCCCCCAAACGCCGCGCTTCGGACCGCATATACAGCCCCTGAGGCACCGGCAGGAACGACGGCAGCAGAATCGCCAGCACAAACAGCCCGACCACGCCGAAAATCACACGGCGCACCCACGTACGCCGGTCCACGCGGAACCATCCTGCGGTGCTGCGCGTGCTCTTTTTCTTGCGGGTGGTCTTTTTGCTGCTCTTGGCCATGCATTTCAGTACGCCCCGAATTCCTCGGGGGTCAAGGCCACCTTTTGCCTCCTTCCGCGCGCAAAAGAAAAACCCCGCCAGATTGCTCCGGCGGGGTTTGAATTCAGGTCGTAACCCGTCAGGATTACTCGGCGGGGATCGCCTCGGCTTCGTCAGCGGCCAGCGGGAATGCCATCTTGTTCAGCATTTCCTTGGGGCAGACTTGCAGGAACTTGGGCAGGTTCTCTTCCCAGTTCTGCAGGATCTCGCCTGCTTTGCGGCTGCCCGTCTCAGCGTAGTGACGCTCGACCAGGTCCTTCAGCTGCGCAACCCAGTGCGGATGGCTCGGAGCGCAGGTCACCAGCGTCTCGAGGTTCATCCAGTCGTGGGCTTCGCCATCGGGGTTCCACAGATAGGCCATACCGCCGGTCATACCCGCGCCAAAGTTCGCGCCGATCGAGCCGAGGATAACCGCCACACCGCCGGTCATGTATTCACAACCGTTCGAGCCACAGCCCTCGATCACCACTTTCGCACCCGAGTTACGGACAGCGAAACGCTCGCCTGCGCGGCCAGCCGCGAACAGGTAGCCGTCGGTCGCACCGTACAGAACGGTGTTGCCGATGATGGTGTTGTCAGCCGCGACCAGCGGGCTTTCCATCGGGGGACGGACCACAACGGTGCCGCCCGACAGACCCTTACCGACATAGTCGTTCGCATCGCCCGACACTTCGATCTTCAGACCCGGCGCTGCAAAGGCACCCAGCGACTGGCCAGCCGAACCGCGCAGTTTCACGGTCAGGTGGTCGGCCTGCAGGCTGTTACGCATGCCAAAGCGACGTACGATGTGGCTCGAGGTGCGGGTGCCGACGGTACGGTGCGTGTTCTGCACCGCATAGCTCAGCTGCATCTTCTCGCCATCCTCAAGGAAGCGTGCCGCGTCCTTGACGATTTCCGCATCCAGAGTGTCCGGCACAACGTTGCGCGGACGGCTGCGGTCGTACTCGATCTTCTCGGAACCATCTACGGTGATCAGCAGCGGGTTCAGGTCCAGATCATCCAGGTGTGCAGCACCACGGCTGACCTGGCTCAGCAGGTCGGCGCGGCCGATCACGTCGTCCAGCGAACGGGCACCGATGGATGCCAGAATCTCGCGGACTTCCTGAGCGTAGAAGGTGATCAGGTTGACCACTTTGTCCGCGTTGCCGGTGAACTTCTTGCGCAGCGACTCGTCCTGAGTACAGACGCCGACCGGGCAGGTGTTCGACTGGCACTGACGCACCATGATACAGCCCATCGCGATCAGAGCAGCAGTACCGATGCCGAATTCCTCGGCACCCATCATCGCTGCCATGACGATGTCACGGCCGGTGCGCAGACCACCGTCGGTCCGCAGGGTGACGCGCGAACGCAGCTTGTTCATCGCCAGAACCTGATGCGCTTCGGTCAGACCCATTTCCCACGGCAGACCTGCATACTTGATCGAGGTCGCAGGCGACGCGCCGGTACCACCGTTGTGGCCCGAGATCAGGATGATGTCCGCCTTCGCCTTGGCAACGCCAGCGGCGATGGTGCCAACGCCCGACGACGCAACCAGCTTCACGGTGACCTTACAACGCGGGTTGATCTGCTTGAGGTCGTAGATCAGCTGCGCAAGGTCCTCGATCGAGTAGATGTCGTGGTGCGGCGGCGGCGAAATCAGGGTCACACCCTTGGTCGAGTGGCGCAGACGGGCGATCAGGTCGGTGACCTTCATGCCGGGCAGCTGACCACCTTCACCGGGCTTCGCGCCCTGTGCGACTTTGATCTCCAGCTCTTCGCACTGGTTCAGGTATTCGGCGGTTACACCGAAACGGCCCGAAGCCACCTGCTTGATCTTGGCCGACGGGTTGTCGCCGTTGGGCTCGGGGTGGAAGTGTGCGGGATCTTCGCCGCCTTCACCCGAATCCGACTTCGCGCCGATACGGTTCATTGCCACGTTCAGGGTCTTGTGCGCCTCGGGCGACAGAGCGCCCAGCGACATACCGGGGGTGACGAAACGCTTACGGATCGAGGTGATCGATTCCACCTCTTCCAGCGGGATCGCTTTGCCCAGCGCCTTGATGTCCAGCAGATCACGCAGGTGAATCGGCGGGTTCGCCTTCATCAGCGCCGAGTACTGCTTCCACAGCTCGTACGAGCCACGGTCACAAGCCGACTGCAGCAGGTGCATGTTGTTTGCACCCCAAGCGTGGGTCTCGCCCTGGCGACGTGCCTTGTAGAAACCACCGATCGGCAGCACATCGCGGTTCGACTTGAAGCCAGCTGCGTGCACTTCTTCGGTTTTCTTCTGGATGCCGACGATGCCGATACCCGAGATGCGGCTCATCAGACCGGGGAAGTACTCGGCGCACATGGCGCGCGACAGACCCACAGCCTCGAAGTTCAGACCACCGCGATAGGACGAGATCACCGAGATACCCATCTTTGCCATGATCTTCAGCAGACCCTGGTCGATGGCTTCGCGGTAGCGGGCGACGTTCTCGGTCAGGCTGCCTTCCAGCAGGCCACGCTCGATACGGTCGGCCAGCGAATCTTCGGCCAGATAGGGGTTAACGGTGGTCGCACCACAACCCACCAGCACAGCAAAGTAGTGCGGGTCCACACACTCGGCCGAACGCACGTTCAGCGAGCAGAAGGTCCGCAGGCCCTTGCGGGTCAGGTGGCTGTGAACAGCACTGGTTGCCAGAATCATCGGCATACCAACGCGGTCCGCGTCCAGTTTGTGGTCGGTCAGAACGATGTGGCCAGCGCCCGAACGCACAGCGTCTTCGGCCTCGGCGCGGATACGCTCCAGACCTTTGCGCAGAGCGTCTGCACCGGGTTCGAAGGTACAGTCGATCTCGGCCAGATCAGCGTTGAAGTGGTTCTTCAGCTCGTTGAACTGGGCATTGCCGATGAACGGGCTGTCCAGAACCAGAATTTCGGTCTGCGCGCTGGACTCGTCCAGAACGTTCTTCAGGTTACCGAAACGGGTCTTCAGCGACATCACGCGGAATTCGCGCAGAGAGTCGATCGGCGGGTTGGTCACCTGGCTGAAGTTCTGGCGGAAGTAGTGGCTCAGCGGACGGTACTTGGCCGACAGAACTGCCGACGGGGTATCGTCGCCCATCGAGGCCAGCGCCTCTTTGCCATCCTCGGCCATCGGAGCCAGGATTTGTTCCAGTTCTTCCAGGGTGAAGCCGGCAGCGATCTGACGCTTGCGCAGCTCTGCGCCTTCGAACAGCGGGGTTTCGGTGATCTGACCCAGAGCTTCGTCCAGATCGTTGATCTTGCCGACCCACTCGCCAAAGGGCTGGCTGGCCGCCAGAGCGTCCTTGATCTCTACGTCGTGATAGAGCTTGCCCTCTTTCATATCGACGCCGATCAGCTGACCCGGGCCCAGTGCGCCCTTCTCGACAACGGTCGCTTCTTCGGTGGGAACCATGCCTGCTTCGGAACCCGCGATCAGCAGGCCGTCGCCGGTCACGACATAGCGCATCGGGCGCAGACCGTTACGGTCCAGACCGCCGCAAACCCAACGACCGTCGGTCATTGCCAGCGCAGCGGGGCCATCCCAGGGCTCCATCACGGCGTTGCAGTACGCGTACATATCGCGCCACGATTCGGGCAGCTCGACCGCCTGCTTGGACCACGATTCGGGGACCAGCATGGTTTTCGCCATGGGGGCGTTGCGGCCCGCGCGCACCAGAACCTCGAACACCGCGTCCAGGGCTGCCGAGTCCGACGCACCGGTTGCGATGATCGGCTTGATGTCCTCGGCCATGTCACCAAAGGTCGACGAAGCCATACGGATCTCGTGGCTCTTCATCCAGTTGGTGTTGCCCTTGATGGTGTTGATCTCGCCGTTGTGCGCCAGCATGCGGAACGGCTGCGCCAGCCACCACTGCGGGAAGGTGTTGGTCGAGTAACGCTGGTGGTAGATCGCAAAGGACGATTCAAAACGCTCGTCCATCAGGTCGGGGTAGAACACTGCAACCTGCTCGGCCAGCATCATGCCTTTGTAGATGATCGAACGGCAGGACAGCGACGCGATGTACAGACCGTTCACGTGCGCGCCAGCGGCCGCTTTCTCGATACGGCGACGGATGACGTACAGCTCGCGCTCAAAGGTCTCTTCGTCGACGCCTTTGGAGTTCGAGATCAGGATCTGCTCGATCTCGGGGCGGGTCGCGTTGGCTTTCTCACCCAGGCACTCGACGTCCACGGGAACGTGGCGCCAGCCGTAGATGCCATAGCCCATGCGCAGAACTTCGGTTTCCACGATGGTCCGGCAGGTTTCCTGCGCGCCAAAGTCGGTGCGCGGCAGGAACACCTGACCAACGGCCAGCAGTTGATCTTTCTTGGGCTCGTGGCCGGTACGGCGGATCTGCTCGTAGAAGAACGGAACGGGGATCTGCACGTGAATGCCTGCGCCGTCGCCGGTCTTGCCGTCGGCGTCAACAGCACCACGGTGCCAGATCGCTTTCAGAGCGGTGATACCGGCCTCGACAACCTTGCGGCTGGGCTGACCGTCGATGCTGACGACCAGACCAACGCCACAGGACGAATGCTCGTCCTCTTCGCGGTAGAGGCTGTTCTGGTCCATCCACTTGCGCTTTTCTTCCTCGGCGCGGACCCAGTTTTCGTCAAACTTTTGCATTGTTTTAACCCTTCCTTCGCTGGTGGGTCAGGGCTGTTGCCCTAATCAAATTCACTGGCTTGGCGGGGGCGGCGAAACGTACTGACGTGTGCCATACCCCAACCATATGTGGGCCAGACCCTTATTCGGCGGCGACGGCTGCCTTGGCGTTGAACTTCTCGATGATGGCTTGCGCGGTGTCGCGGCCATCACGGATTGCCCAAACCACCAGCGACGCGCCACGGACGATATCGCCAACGGCGTACACATCATCGAGGCTGGTCTGACCGGTGCCGAACTTGGCCTTGACGGTGCCCCAACGGGTCACTTCCAGACCGTCGGTGCCCCACAGTTTCGGCAGGTCTTCGGGCTCGAAGCCCAGCGCCTTGATCACCAGTTCTGCGGGTTCGTCGAAGTCTGCGCCTTCGATCACTTCGGGGCTCTGACGGCCCGACGCATCGGGGGCACCCAGACGCATTTGCTGGACCTTCACCGACGAAACGGGCTCGCCTGCGAATGCTTTGGGGGCTGCCAGCCATACGAACTGTGCGCCTTCTTCCTCGGCGTTCTGCACTTCGCGCTGCGAGCCGGGCATGTTCGCACGGTCACGACGATAGAGACATTTGACCGACTTGGCGCCCTGACGGATCGCGGTACGCACGCAGTCCATCGCGGTGTCGCCACCACCGATAACAACCACGTTCTTGCCCTCGGCGTTCAGAGTGCCATCAAGCAGCTCTGCCACTTCGTCACCGAACGAGGCCTTGTTCGAGGCGGTCAGATAGTCGATCGCGCGGACGATACCGGCTGCACCGGCACCGGGGCCTTGCAGATCACGGGTTTTGTACACGCCGGTCGCGATGATGGTTGCATCATGCTGCGCGCGGATTTCTTCGAACGACAGGTCTACGCCCACGTTGCAGTTCATAACGAAACGCACACCGCTGTCTTCCAGCAGCTTGTTGCGGCGCATCACAACGTCTTTCTCCAGCTTGAAGCCGGGGATGCCGTAGGTCAGCAGGCCGCCTGCGCGGTCGTAACGGTCATAGATGGTGATCTGGAAACCGGCACGACGCAGCATGTCGGCCGCTGCCAGACCGCCGGGGCCTGCACCGATGATGCCGATGCTTTCAGCGCGCTCTTCTACGGGAACGATGGGCTGAACCCAGCCGTTTTCCCACGCGGTGTCGGTGATGTACTTTTCGACCGCGCCGATGGTGACGGTGCCGTGGCCCGACTGTTCGATCACGCAGTTGCCTTCGCACAGACGGTCCTGCGGGCAGATACGGCCGCAGATCTCGGGGAAGGTGTTGGTGGCCTGGCTGATTGCATACGCCTCTTCCAGACGGCCGGTTGCGGTCATGCGCAGCCAGTCGGGAATGTTGTTATGCAGCGGGCAGTGGTTCTGACAGTAGGGGACACCACACTGGCTGCAACGGCTGGCCTGCTCGTCCGCTTTGGCGGCAGCGAACTCGGCATAAATCTCGTTGAAGTCCTGTTTGCGGTCTTCTGCAGTACGCTTGGTCGGCATGTCGCGTTCGACTTGAACGAACTTGAGCATGGGTTGCTTCGCCATGGTGGTCAGCTCCCTAGAGGTTTCATGTGTTGACGGCGTCATAAATCAGTCTTGGAGAGATGAAAAGTCAGAAGCGTTGACCTAAATTTCGATTTTTCGGATTTAAGGCAGCAAAACAGACCTATCTGACGCATTTTTTAGGTCCGAACCGGACTTATGTAAGGATTAGCCAAAGGAATCGGCAATCTCTATGGTGCGCCACAGTAGAATCCTACAACACGGGCAGACCATGACCCTATTTCATTTATTCCTAGTAGCCGTTGTCCAAGGGATTACGGAGTTTTTGCCAATTTCTTCATCAGGTCACCTGATCCTGTTGCCTGCCCTGACCGGCATGGAAGATCAGGGCCAAATCATTGATGTTTCTGTACATTTCGGGACGCTATTTGCGGTGGTCCTGTATTTCTGGTCCGACGTGCGCGCGGGCCTTGCCGGCCTGCCGAACGTTCTGCGCGGCCGGATCGAAACCGACGGCGACCGCCTGTGCCTGTCGCTGATCATCGCAACGATCCCCGTTATTTTGCTGGGACTTGCCTTGAAAGTCACCGGTCTGGACGAGGCGATGCGCTCGGTCAAAGTGATCGCGTGGACCATGCTGATCTTCGGTATCGTCCTCTATTGGGCCGACCAGCACGGCGCCGAAGTCAAAAAGACCGAGGACTGGGGCGTAAAAGATGCCATCAAGCTGGGGCTTTGGCAGGCAATTGCCCTAATTCCGGGCACTTCGCGGTCGGGCATCACAATTACTGGCGCCCGCTTCATGGGCTACAACCGCTCTGACGCGGCCAAAGTATCGATGCTGATGTCGATCCCGACGATTCTGGCCTCTGCCATTCTGCTCGGGGCCGAGGTTATCTCGACCGGCAACGCCGAAGCGGCCCATGATGGCGCGATCGCGGCGGGTCTGGCCTTTGTATCGGCGCTCGCGGCACTCAGCCTGATGATGCGTTTGCTGCGCAGTGTCAGCTACACACCTTATGTCATCTACCGCTTTGTCTTTGGCATCGGCCTGTTGGTCTGGGCCTACTTTGGCAATCCGGTGATCTGACCAAATAAAAAAGGGGCCTTTCGGGGCCCCTTTCCATTTCTGCTATCCTGATCGGATCAGCCGCGCAGGTTCTTGGCCGAAGCCTTGATCGCGTCATACTGGCCCGAGGGACGGAACTTCCACAGATAGCTGGGCAGAACCGCGTGATAGTTGGTGGGGACGATGCCGAACGCTTCGAAACCGGCGGCCCCTTCGGACACCACGTTGTCGGACTTCAGGTTCTGCACCTGATCCTTGGTCAGTACGCCGTTGGTGAACAGGCCCAGAGTCAGACCCTGCACCATGTCTAGAACGCCGCCCATGATCGACGCCGCAAAGAAGGGCACGTTCAGGATCAGCTTGCGGCGGTGAATCACGGCCAGAGTGTCCTGCATCAGTTCGCGGAAGGTGCGGACATCGGGGCCACCCAGCTCGTAGATGCCAGCGGGGGCATCGCCATTCACGGCCTTCACCGCAGCGGCGGCCACGTCATCTACATAGACGGGCTGGAATTTGGTGTTTGCACCGACGACCGGCAGGATCGGGCCCATCATACCGGCAAAGCGGTTAAAGAAGCCGTCTTCGTTCCCGAAGATGATCGAAGGACGCAGGATCACAGCGCCGGGCACGTGGGCCAGAACAGCAGCTTCGCCAGCGGCTTTGGTACGGGCGTATTCGCTGGGGCTATTCGCATCGGCACCAAGCGCCGAGATCTGCACCATACGGGTGATGCCAGCAGCGGCGGCGGCGCGGGCAACGCGCTCTGCGCCAGCGGCCTGAACGGCCTCAAAGCGGTTCTTGCCGGTTTCGGCCAGAATGCCGACGCAGTTCACGACAGCATCCGCGCCTGCAACCGCAGCCTGTACGCTTGCGTCGTCACGGATGTTGCAAAGAACGGGCTCTACCTGACCGACGACACCATAGGTGCGCACAAAGCCAGCTTCGTTCGGGCGACGTACGGCCACGCGTACACGGTATCCCTGCTGAGCCAAACGACGGGCGACATAGCGCCCGACAAAACCTGATCCGCCAAAAATGGTGACGAGCTGCGCCATTATCATAGCCTCCGGCCAATATTCGTTGGGGTGATTACTAACGCCGCGCAGGGGGCCAAACAAGCGCATTCAAACAAAATGCATTTTTCCCGAAAAAAGCTGTTGACGCCCCCCTCGGTAAACCTTAGAAGCCCCCCTACGACACCTGCCCAGGTGGCGGAATTGGTAGACGCGCTAGCTTCAGGTGCTAGTGTCTGTAAGGACGTGGAGGTTCGAGTCCTCTCCTGGGCACCATTTCCTCCTAGTTTAACGACTGGAGGCCTCGGTGACAACCTTTCTGTACAAGAATGATTTGCCGGACGGTTTGGACCTAGGTCCAGCCGTGGCAATCGACTGCGAGACGATGGGCCTCATCGCTCATCGCGATCGCCTTTGCGTTGTGCAATTGTCTGCCGGAGACGGTCACGCCCACTTGGTCCAAATCGCCAAAGGCCAAACCGAAGCACCCAACCTGTGCCGCATCCTGACTGATCCGAATGTCCTGAAGCTGTTCCACTATGGACGGTTCGACATTGCGTCGATGTACAACGCCTTTGGCGCACTGGCCGCGCCTGTGTACTGCACCAAGATCGCCAGCAAACTGGTCCGCACCTATACGGACCGCCACGGGCTGAAGAACCTGATTCAGGAACTTCTGACCACCGATATCTCCAAGAACCAGCAGTCCAGCGATTGGGGCGCACCGGAATTAACCAAGGCACAACAAGACTATGCGGCCTCGGACGTTCTGTATCTGCACCGCCTGAAAAAGGAGCTGGACCGGATGCTCGTGCGCGAAGGCCGCATGGAGATCGCGCAAAAATGTTTTGATTTCCTGCCCACCCGCGCGCAACTAGACCTCGCGGGCTGGCCCGAGGTCGATATTTTCTCGCACTGATTACGAATTCTAAAGACGGTTACTATGATGGCAGGCGGGCAGCGCAACACCTACTCGGTCATCGTCGCTTGGGCCAAAATCATTTTGCCCGTGGTGGCGCTGGGACTTCTGTCGACCGTCTTTCTGTTCTCGCGCCAGATCGACCCCGAAGCCGCAATTCCCTTTGCCGAAGTGGACCTCGAGGCGCGCCTTCGCGAGCAGCGCCTGAGCAATCCGAACTACGCCTCGACCACCGAAGACGGCTCTGCCCTGACCATCGTGGCAGAATCAGCCAGCCCTATGGTGGGCGGCGATGGCGGTACGGCGACCAATATTGTGGCACGTCTGTCGCGCACGGACGGAACGGTCATCGACCTGACCTCTGATTCGGGAACGATTCGCGGATCAGAGAGCCTGACCCTGACCGGCAATGTGCAGATCGACACCTCGGACGGGTACAATATCCGCTCCGAAGAGATGACATCGGCAATGAACCGCACAGATATCACTAGCCCCGGTCCGGTAACGGGCACTGGGCCCTTCGGCGATTTGCAAGCCGGACGGATGCACCTTACGGTGCCCGAAAATCAGGATGGAATCCTTGCGGTTTTCGAAGGTGGGGTTCGCCTGATATATAATGGCACATCCCAAGGTTCAGAGGAGCAAAAATAATGTTTCGCAAGGTAATTGCCCTGTGTGTGATGCTGCCTCTGCCCGCATTCGCCCAAGGAATGCAGACCGCGTTCGGCGCATCCGACCAGAACACCGACGCCCCGATCGAGGTTGTCGCAGATTCGCTCGAGGTGAATGACACCGCGAACACAGCGGTTTTCGTCGGCAACGTCGAGATTGTGCAGGACAAAATGCGCATGACCGCACCCCGCGTCGAGGTCACCTACCGCGAGGATGACGCCAGCACCCCCGAGATCGAGGAAGGCATCGCCAAAGTCTATGCGACCGGCGGCGTGACCATGACCTCTGGCGGCGATGCGGCCGAGGGCGAAACTGCCGAATATAACGTGGACAGCGACTATGTGCTGCTCAGCGGGAATGTCCTGCTGACCCAAGGGCGCAACGTCCTGTCGGGCAACGAGGCCAAGATCAATCTGGCGGACAACACCGCGCAGATGACCGGCCGCGTTCGCACCATCATCAATCCGGGCTCCAAGAAATGACGCCCCAACCCGAACTGACCGTGGCCCAAGGCTCTGCCGGCCTGCAAATCCGCAACCTACGCAAAAGCTACAAAAAGCGCGTGGTGATCCGTGACGTGAGCATGGACCTGCACCGCGGCGAGGTTGTGGCCCTGCTGGGTCCGAACGGTTCGGGGAAAACCACCAGCTTCTATGCCATCGCGGGCCTTGTCTCCCCCGAGGGTGGCCGCGTGACCATCGACGGGAACGAAGTGACCCGCCTGCCCATGTATCGCCGCGCCAAACTGGGCATCGGCTACTTGCCGCAGGAAATGTCGATCTTTCGCGGCCTGAGTGTCGAGGACAACATCGCCGCGATTCTGGAAATCTCGGAGGCTGATCCCCACACCCGCCGAGAACGACTCGAAGAGCTGCTGAGCGACTTTTCCATCGAACATCTGCGCCGCGCCCCTGCACTGGCCCTGTCAGGCGGGGAACGCCGCCGTGTGGAAATCGCACGCTGTCTGGCGGCCAACCCCAAGTATCTGTTACTCGACGAACCGTTTGCGGGCGTTGACCCGATTTCGGTCGGGGATATCCGTCATCTGGTGCACGACCTGAAAAAACGCGGCATCGGCGTGCTGATTACGGACCACAACGTCCGTGAAACGCTGGAAATCGTTGATCGCGCGTACATTCTTCATGATGGGCGCGTTCTGATGTCCGGCACCCCCGACCAGGTCGTCAAAGACGAAAATGTTCGCCGCGTTTACCTGGGCCGCGATTTCCGCATCAGCTAGGCTTCGCCAATTCAAAAAATCTTTTGCTAGAAACGATTGACAGCCCCCCTCGGACTGTCACCAAATGGTCATATGAGCCAGACCTGTCGCCATATTAGGTCAATCCACAATAGCCTACCCGAGCACTCGGGACAGGGATGGGTCGCTCAATATCCCCACGCAACTGTACGGACCATGCACCCCGCCCGGGGGGTCCGTCCTTGCACATAGAAGGAAAAGACCATGCGGTATCAAATCACCGGAAAACAGATCGACGTCGGCGAAGCGCTGTCCACTCACGTCAAAGATCGACTGGGTGAGGTACTGGACAAGTACTCGCAACGCCCGACGGATGCGCAGGTCACTTTCTCCAAGTCGGGGCACGAATTCGTCTGCGAATGCACCGTGCACCTTTCGACTGGGTTGAATGCTGCCGCCCGAGCCCATGGCACTGAAATCTACGCAACTTTCGAGGAATGTGCAGAGAAGATGGACAAACAGCTGCGCCGCTACAAGCGCCGCCTGAAGGACCATCACAAGGATAGAACAAGCCCTGTTGAAACTTTCGAGGCTTCCTCGTATATCCTCGCCGCAGATACGCAGGACGATGAGGCCGCCGAGCCTGAATCCCTGCAGCCCATTATCGTCGCCGAGATGGAGACGAAAGTTCCCTCGCTCTCGGTCGGCGAGGCGGTAATGCAGATGGAACTGGCTGGCTCTCAGATGCTGGTCTTCCGTAACGAGAAACACGGTGGCGTAAACGTTGTACATCGCCGGGATGACGGGAATATCGGCTGGATCGATCCCCGCAGCACCGGTCAATAACGCACCGCAGCCTTAGGCAAAAGCGAACCCAATGCAGATTTCTGATATCCTCTCGCCGCAAGCGGTTAAGACCATTGTTGGCAGTTCGAGTAAGAAGCGTTTGTTCCAGGATATCGGCGATCTGGCCGAAGCCGCATTGGGCATCCCCAGCGCCCGCGCCGTCGAGGCGCTGGTGGAACGCGAAAGTCTGGGACCAACCGGTGTGGGACATGGCGTTGCCCTGCCCCACGCCCGCCTGTCAGAGATCGAGCGTGTTCAGGGCATTTTCCTGCGCCTCGATAGGCCGGTCGAATTCGGGTCGGTCGATCGCAAGCCCGTTGATCTGGTTTTCGCCCTGTTCGCCCCCGAGGACGCAGGCGTCGAACACCTGAAAGCGCTGGCAGTCGTGTCCCGCACCCTGAAGGATCAAGCGGTCCGCACCAAGCTGCGCGCCAACAGTGACGCGCTGACCCTGCATGCTGTTCTGACCGAAGATCAGACCACTCAGGCGGCCTGATACCGTTTCTTCCAGGGGCCATAGCCCAACATCATATAGTCGCGCGTGTAAGCTTCCTTGCACGCGTTTTCTATGTCCGCGTCATAGATGTCGGCCAGCGACACGGGGCATTCGGGTTCATAGATCGCTGGCACGGCGGGCGCCTTGCGCCCCAACTGGTCGCACAACTGCCCAAGGCCCATTTCCAACTGCTCTTCGCGAATGATTAGGTCGGGCAGATTGAACTCCGCAAACCCTTGGATCATCTGGCTCTGCGACGCCCAACCGGGATCGACACGAACGCTGGTCTGCCCCGCCAGATTGCCCTTGAGCCATTCCAGGAACGCCAGAAACGCCGCCCGGTGGGACGCCACGTCATAGGATTCTCCCGGTCCGTTTTTCGGCAGGGGCAGCTTATAGCGCTTGCGCAAAACCTCTCGGATTTCGCCGAATGAACCTGGGCCGCTGGACAGAATGCGTTCACAGAACACGCGGTGGGCTCGGGTCAGCGGGTGCGTCACCACGGTAAAGGCACGGTGCCCACGGTTCACACGCTTCCATTTGCGCAGGGGTTTCTGGGTAAAATCGCGCTGTAACGCATCGGCGCCCACGCCATCCAACGCACCCAGCCATCCGCAAATCGCATCCTCGACCCCCGCGCGCAGAGGTAGGTACATAACGGGCGCCTCAGCCGCCGCGATGTAGTTAGGGACCATCGCATTCCTGCGCGGCTCAAAATTCGGGGTGCGGGTCAGGTCAAAGCGATCCAGACGAGCCAGCGCCCCTTCCATCTCTTCGAAATTGGCGACCTTTTCGGACAGAGGCTCGGGGTTCTGCTTCTTCAGCTGTTTGTCCAACTCCGGCAGGCGCGCCTCTACCCCAAGGAACGCAGCCAAGCCGTTCATCACATCCAGATCCTGAAGATCCTCGTACGCGACATAAAACGCAGTCTGTCCCGTGGTCTGCAACGCCCGCAAAACCTGCTTTTGAAAGGCCTGCAGCGTCTCGATATGGTTGATGAATTCGTCCCCATTGAACACCGCCTGCCCGTCGCGGCGGTTTTTGGCATCGGTCAGCTTCCACTGGCCGGTGGCCTGCGCGATCTTCCACGAGACATAGCTTTCCACCGGATTGCGGGTCAGTACGATCTTGGCGCAGCGCGGATCGGCCAACAGGCCGTCGATCACGCGCGGGTCATGGTCGTGGAAATAACGGAACCCGTTCAGCCCCTCTGCTCCGCGCACGCGGTCGATCAGCACCGTCGGATCAGCCTCTCGCTGCTGCTGCGATACCCCCAGAACGTTATCCACGTTGGGATATCCGATGAAGAACGGGTTGAATGCCTCACCGTGGCAGGTCACGCCATCCAGCGCATTCAGGTTTGCCTCGAGAAAGTTGCTGCCTGTCCGCATTTCGGCAAGCACAACAAACAGATCGAATTTAGACGGCATCAGAAATTACTTCACCAAATAGGGTTTACGCGGTTTGCGCGGCTTCTCCCGCTCTTCGAGTGTGTTCGGAAAATCGCCGGTAAGATAGGGGTGCATCCCCTGATTTTTCAAATTCTGCAGGAATTGAGCAAAGCCCGTCAGGTTCACCATCTTGGGCGCCTCGGTCAGGCGGCGCTTATCGGTCTGGCCGATTTCTGTAATGATGGCTTGCAGGGGCTCCATCGGGGCTTCGACAAATTCGGCAAGGCTCCAGATATGGATGCGGGCCTTGGCATAGGGGGACCGCAGCACGTCCAAATGGCGGCTTTCACGGCGCTGCAATTCGGCCGCAGCCCGCCGGATTTCTGAGAAATCGAGGTTCGAGCGGAACAATGGCACCGCCCAAGCGCCCGTAATCACCGAAATCTGCGCGTTCGGATCTTTGGCGATGTCCCACTCGATATTCTGGATATGATCTGCGGGGCCCACCTGAAAACACTGGCGCTCGCCGCGCGTGTTCCAGATCAGGTTGGTCAGAAAGGCGCGCGGGTTCCGGTCGCGCAGCGCGGCGCTGTCGGTGAGCGCGCCATTAATCACCTCGACCTCACCCTCGTAATGCACGCGATCTGGGGCAAAAAGATGCCCGTGGACCCGCGCACCCGACAAACGGGCGAGCCAACTTTCGAAATCCTCGAACAGTTCAGCGAACCCTTCGAACACCGAATATTCCGAGGCCGTAAAGCCGTTTTCCCAGTCAGGGTTGGGATAGCGGCTCTGCATATAGAGGCCGCGACGACCTTGGGTCCGGCGCTCGACCGCCTTGGCAAAGATGCGGTCGATCTTGCCAGGGTTCGGCTCGGTCCGGTTCATCGCGTCTTGCTGCGGGGTCAGAAACGCGTTGTAGAGCCGGTCCGCAAAGGGCCAGATTTTCCGCGCGACAAAGCAGTCCGACCGCCGCAGCAACTGCAGGTGATCGTCGTAAAAGATGTGCGGTTTCCCTTGGAAGTCGAATTTCGACAGGGTCAGGGAGCGGCTCTGGATATCCCGCGAATACAGGCGCACCAGCGTTTGGAAGTAGGACTCGTCAGGAATCCACACTTGCCGGAAGAAGCGTTCGTAAATCCCGCGGCGCGGGTCCTGCAAAATGGCGGTCAGGGTCTGGCGCGTCAGGCACCACCACTGACTGCCCATATGCGGGATCAACCCGTCGGGCATTTCGCGCTGTAACCGCAGGCGGCGCTGCACATCGACGGCCAAGTCGAACAGGCGGCGATGTTTCTTCCACGCAAATGGGAAGCGCAGGGTAAACCGCTCATGATCGAGCCCGCCGATGGTCCAAGGCACATCCGCCAGCGTCGCCGATTCGATGAAATCTGTGTTCGGGCGATCGGCCAAGTACTGCACCAACTCCTCGACTGGACGCAGAGGCAGACAGGATCCCGACGCCAGATAGACATGACGCACACCAGCGAAATCGCGCAGCATCACTTCGGCGGCGGATTGAGAAGCAGCGACCAGACCCCATGTCCCCCACTCGCATTTATGGCGGGTGCTGAAGCGAATGTTGGACAGGTCGGACAGGCCCTTGATCAGCATGTCATAGCGGGACTTCGACATCCGCGCGTCCGCATGGATCACGACCGGCACACCATGAACGGCCCAGTGGCGGGCCACTTGTTCGACCCGATCCAAGGCGTTGTGCACCAGCAAAATCACCCCCAGCGTCATGCCCAGTTCCCCTTGGACATGAGGCCCAGAATCTCGAGCTGGCGCCAGTTGATGTATTTCTCGGACCAAGTGCACCACAGATCGGGGCTAACCTGCCCCTTTTCGGCGTACATCCTGTATTCACGGCTGGCCGCGTAATGCTGGCCGCGCTGCAGTTCCTCTTCGGCTTTGTGCGTGAAGGTGTCGAGGAATTTGGTATGCAGCAGAACGCCCGACGATTTCTCGCCGCCCCATTCATCATAAACCAGGTTCAGGCCGCGCGGCAGCAGCGAGTGGGTCGAACTGATATAGGCATACCGGTCCTCCCATTTCACCAATGGGATCTTGTTCAATGCTGGCGCATGGTCCGGCGCATCCGCAAAGAACACCCGCGCCCGCGGCCCGCCCTGAATCCAGAGGTTCCCGTATGCATGGTTGCGCTCGATCGTGTAGTTGCCGCTGTCGAACCACATCGCGATTTCCAGCGGGTCCTGACCGGTGCGATAGGGCTGCTCGCCAATCGGGCCCTTGGGGTACATGTCCAGCAGCATCGCGCCAAAGGACTTGATCGACGACGCATCCAGCCAGTCCGTCAGCGCACGCAGCGGGCGGGTGTCACAGAACGGGTAAACCAGAAATTCATCTGGATCGACGGTCAGGCACCAATGCCCGTTCCCGTATTTCATCAGCAGCCAGTTGATCCAGTCCATGCCAAAGCGCGACCGCTTGTAGCTGTCATTCGTGCGCCAGACCGAGCAATCCGGTTGCTCGGCCAGATAATCGGCGGATCCGTCGGTGCTGTCATTGTCCACGAAAAGGAAATGGTTGATCCCCATGTCCCTGTAGTAGCTGAGGAAGAATGGCAGGCGCTTCGCCTCGTTCCGCAGGGTGCAGAACACCAAGAGATCGGCCTCGCGGATGTAAGCGGTGCGATTGACCAAGGGCGACAGCTCACGGCTTTTGCGCATGGCACGGTAGCGCCAGCGCTTGCGTTCCAGCCGAAGCTTGTATGATTGGATGGCGCCCAATCGATCCCCTCAGTCAGCCGGCGAGCGCCGACCCCTAGATCACGCGCAGCACCAACTCAAAATGTGCCTCCCATGTTGGAGGCTTCCACAACTTTGCTTCAGAACTCGGGGCATTCCTAGTGGAATGCGCATTTCTGTAAGCATTCATAACAGTCTGATACCAAAGCTTAGCATCACCCGAAGGTGCGTAAACGGGTATATTTCCTAGAAATTCTCGATAAATCGGTAGGTCGTTACATACAATAGGCGTAATGTGACGCGCCGCTTCTGCGGGCGGCAGGCCGAACCCCTCTGCATGACTGGGGAAAAGCAGCGCAGTCGCCCCACGCAGCAGTTCCGAAATCGCGCCATCGCTAAGGCCGGAGAGTTCCCTGATCGGCGCATCCGGCCCCAATGCATCCAGGCGATCAAACACGGCCTGATTGTTCCATCCCCGCCCCCCGCAAATCAGCAGGGGCGGCGTATCGGGACCCAACTCGGCTGCCAGATTGCCCCACAAATCCAGTAACAGATCATGCCCCTTGCGCGGCTCGATGGTCCCGACCGTTACGAAGTATGGTCCCTTGGGCGACAAACCTCTGGGCAAGTCCTGAGGGGCCGGATCAGCAAAATCTATCCCCAAATGCGCAACAATACCTTCGGGCAGAGCACCCGAAAAGTTGCGCCTGACATCCTGTTCTGTCTGATAGGAATTGTAGATCAGCAGGTCGGCCTGACCACAAGCCCGCGCTAGAAATCCTGCGAAACGTTCAGGTGCGCCAGCCGCCTGATACTGGGGGAAATCCAGCGGAATGGTGTCGTGGATCAACACTGCAATGCGCGCATCAGGCACTGTGCGGACCGCCCGCACCACGCGCGCCGTCAGATTGCTGTGCCCTGTGTTCACGTAAACGGTTCCGTGTGGCAGATGCCGGCGCAGCGCAAAACCCAGAAAAACCTTCGGCACCCGAGAAATTGCCCGCGCCCTAAGATCACTCAGAATATTTTCACTAAGATTGCCGTTCGCTGACTCATCGCGCAAAAAGGTCATGCCTTCGCGCCCCACCAGGATATATCCCAGCCGCGTCCGAATCAGCCCAAAGCAGGGCACATCGCTGTTCAGGAAAGCGCATAGATAGGCACGTTCGACCCGATCGACTCCGGTCAGAGTGCGACCTGAGCGGCTGGTCAGCCGCGTCAGGTCCAGAAGGCGTGCTGCCTTATTTGTCGTAGTGGCCCGTTTGGTGCCAGCGCCATGCATCGCCAATCATCTGCTCCAGCGTCGAAAGCTTGGGCTCCCACCCTAGCTCATCCAACGCGCGTTTGGAGCCGGAAACAAGCTTCACACAGTCACCGGGGCGACGGGGCCCCTCTTCGTAGGGAACTTCGCGGTTGGTCACCGAGCGCGAGTGATCGATCACTTCGCGAACCGAGAAACCCGAACCGGTGCCAAGGTTGAACACACGGCTTCCCTTGCCATCCAGCAGCCACTTCACACCCAGAACGTGGGCGTTCACCAGATCAATGACGTGCACATAGTCGCGCACACAGGTGCCATCGGGGGTGTCGTAGTCGGTGCCGTGAATGGTGAGCGCAGGGCGTTTGCCCGCGATTGCATCCAGCATAACGGGGATCAGGTGAGTCTCGGGCTGGTGGAATTCACCAACCTCGGCCTCTGGGTCCGCACCAGCCACGTTGAAATAGCGGAAGATCACCGATTTCAGACCATAAGCTGCGTCAAAGTTCGCGAGGATATCCTCAATCGCGCGCTTGGACGCCCCGTACGAGTTGATCGGATACTGCGCGCAATCCTCATCCAGCATCACGCCGTCCTGCTCGCCATAGGTGGCGCAGGTCGAGCTGAAAACAAAGTTCAGGCAGCCCGCAGCGACGGCAGCTTCGATCAGGGTCAACGAGCCCTGAACGTTGTTGCGCCAGTACATGCCCGGATCCTTCATGCTTTCGCCGACCTGACTAAAGGCGGCAAAGTGCATAACGGCCACAGGTTTGTATTTCGCGAAGACCTCATCCACGCGGGCACGGTCCAACAGGTCACCCTTTTCCAAGGGGCCGAATTTTACCGCGTCTTCCCAACCGGTCGAGATATTATCAAATGTCACAGGCGTAAAACCGGCCTGTTTCAATACTTTGCAGGCGTGCGAGCCGATATAGCCCGCACCACCTGTTACAATAACATTGCTCACGTCAGCGATCCGCTTACTGGGCAGCCTTGCGGGCAGACATCACGTCCTCGAGGTAATGCTCGAGGTCATCACGCAGGTCGGCACGTGCCAGACCAAATGCAACGGTCGCCTGCAGGAAGCCCGATTTCGAGCCACAGTCGTAACGCTCACCCTTGAAGCGGTATCCGTAGACGTTGTCGCTATCGATGATTTCCTTGGCGATCGCGTCGGTCAGCTGCAGTTCACCACCAGCGCCGGCTTCCATGGTATCGATGTTTTCCAGAACCTTCGGGCTCAGAATGTAGCGGCCGATAACAGCAAGGTTCGAGGGCGCATCTTCGGTCTTGGGCTTTTCAACCATGCCTTTGACCGACACGAGGTTGCCCATGTCTTCCTTGATATCCAGAACACCGTACGACGAAATGCGGCTCTTGGGCACTTCCATCGCAGCAACCATGTTGCCGCCGGTTTCATTGTAGGCTTCGACCATCTGCTGAAGGCAGGGCTTATCCGCCTGGATCACGTCATCGGGCAGCAGAACGGCAAAGGGCTCGTTCCCCAGCAGACGACGGGCGCACCATACAGCGTGGCCCAGACCAAGCGCCTGGTTCTGACGGACGTATGCGATCGCGCCGCTGTCCATGTTGGTGCTGTCCAGAATTTCCAGAAGTTCGGTTTTGTTCTTCGACTTCAGGTTCATCTCCAGCTCGGGCGCGCGGTCGAAGTAATCTTCGAGGGCGCTCTTGCCGCGCGAAGTCACAAAGATGAATTCCTCGATGCCAGCGGCGCGTGCCTCGTCGATCGCGTATTGGATCAGCGGGCGGTCAACCAGTGTCATGATCTCTTTGGGAACCGACTTCGTGGCTGGCAGAAAGCGGGTTCCCAGACCTGCGACGGGGAAAACGGCTTTGGTAACTTTGTTGCTCATGTAATGTGGCCTTCCGTTTGTCGAAAGAAGCTCGACTTTCAATCTTTATAGCAGCGCTGCATTGCAGCTCAAATATCTAACACAATAAGTTGAGCCTAGGTTCCAGTGTTGTCGGGTTCAAGCCAGAATTCCCGCAATAGACGCCGCTTTTCAGCATCAATTCGCGCAGAAAATGTAGAAAGCCTGAAATTAGGCTGGGATCGCAGGCTTTTGCCCCAAATCCCCCCGTATTGCACCCAGAAACCTCGTTCATCATAGTAACATTGATGATACAGGGCCGATGGTGAAAGCTCTATGACAATCGGGATTTCACCTTCAGAAGCGGCCTGCTTTCCGCGCATCAGCAGCCCTTTGCGCTCAAAAATCCGCCCACAAATGACCTGAACCGGCGAATAGAGCGATTCGACCAGCGGCCAGAACGGACTCTTGGCCTTTTCGAGGATCGTGCGGGACGAACCAGACCTTTTACGGCCATCCGAAATTCCGTCAGATAGGGTTACGTTCAGAAACGAAACCTCCTCCGGACCAAGTAAACCATTTTGCAAAAGATGTAATAATCTATGCAATTGGCCGCCTCTGAAATGCTGCATTGCGGCATTTCGTCCTGACTGGTCCATGTAGGTTTCAACAAACAGCGCCTGACTTGCCCCGATCTCATAGAGCGTCTTCGGCACCCGCGCTTCTGTCCGTCGGCGACTCGGGGCAAAGGCATGGTGAACGCGGGCCATCGGCACGACCGCAACCTGCACCGCCTTTTGGGCCATGCGCATATTCAGATCGCCCTCGTCCAGATAAAACCGGTAGCGCGGATCAAATCCACCCAGCCGACGCAGCATGTCGCGCCGGAACGCCATATTCGTGCCGACGGTTTTGATCACCCTATCCGGCGTCGAGGTGAAAACCGAAATTGTATCCTCGGGCACCTCCAAGGGATGACTGACACCGGCGGCATCAATCGTCTCGGCTTTCCACTGATAGGATATGCCATTGCGGCCAAGGGTAAACCCTGTCGCCGCCTCAACCTCGGGCCGCTGAAAGGCCTGCAAAATCAGGAACAGCCATGCCGGTTCCGGCACCGCATCATCATCAATAAAGGCGACGACATCACCCGCCGCCTCGTTGATGCCCTTGTTGCGGGCGACCGAGATATTCTCGTCGTTCATGCGGACCAGCTTGACCCGATCCGCCCATCCCAAGCCGGTCAGATACTGGATGGCTGGATCGCTGGTGACGACCACAACCTCCATCCGGACCTTTTGCTGTTGGGACAGCGCCATCAGACAGCGCGCCAGCAAGGCCTCTCGGCCCTGACTGACGACAACGACGCTGGCTGATGGCTCCATATCTTAGGCCTTCAGTTCGACCGCAGGGGCGTAGGCGATGAAGAAGGGGTTGGCGAAACCTTCTTTGCCGTATTTCAGGGGCTCGTGGGTTTCGAACACCACAACCTTGCCACCTGCGCCATGCAGAACGGCCTGACCCGCGGCGGTGTCCCACTCCATAGTGCGGCCGAGTCGTGGGTAGAGGTCCGCCTCGCCAGTCGCAACCAGACAGAACTTCAGCGAGCTGCCCGCGCTCTTGGAATCAGCGACGCTGTATTTGTTGATGTAGTCGTCGGTTGCCTGATCGCGGTGAGATTTCGAGGCCACCACCATCAACGCGGTGTTGTCAGATTGCGCGACCGACAGAGGCTTGGTTTCGCCGACGGTGTCCTTGGCAAAGGGGCCCATTTCTTCGACGGTGGTGCCATCAGCAAGGGTAAAGAACATGCGGTCACGGGCAGGTGCATAGACCACACCGCGGGTCGGAATGCCGTTCTCGACCAGCGCGATGTTCACGGTGAAGTCCCCGCGACGGTTGATAAATTCCTTGGTGCCATCCAGCGGATCAACGATCAGGAAGGTGTCGACGTTCAGGTTGTGGCTGTCCGATTGTTCTTCGGTGACCAGGGCCACATCGGGGAATGCCGCGCGCAACCCGGCCGAGATCAGAGCATCCGCCGCTTCGTCAGCTGCAGTTACAGGGCTTTCGTCGCTTTTGGACTTCACTTCGAAATCGTCGGAATTGTAAATCTCCATGATCTTGTCCCCTGCCTCGAGGGCAAGTTTGCGCAGAACAGAGGTCAATTGTGCGTAATCCATAGAGATATTTCCTTTAATCAGATGGCAGAGTTGTTCAATGTCAGGCATTCTCTTATCCTGCTTGGAAAGGGAGCATCAAGAATTCCCTGCTAACCCATCGCGCATCATTTGAAAGACTGCGGCATGTACGAGCACACGCAAAGACAACCAAGCTTCCTGCGCAAGGCTCTGTCCATGGCAGATGTCATTTACCACACCGCGGTGCGGGATGTGCGCAAGACCCACAGCAATGCCCTGTTCGCCATTCTGGTGAACATGCTGCAGTTGGTGATCATGGTCGCGTCGTTCTACCTGTTCTTTGTGATCTTGGGCATTCGGCGCTCGGCCATTCGCGGGGATTTCCTGCTGTACATGATGTCAGGGATTTTCCTGTTCATGTGTCATATCAAGGCTGTCGGCGCCGTGTCTGGGTCCGAAGGGCCCGCGTCCCCGATGATGAAGCACGCGCCGATGTCGACGATGATCTCGATCCTCGCGTCGCTTCTGGCCGCCCTGTATGTGCAGGTGACGTCGCTGGTGACCGTGCTGTTCCTCTACCACGTGATCGTCAACCCGATCGAGATTTACGACCCCGTCGGCGCGATGGCGATGCTGCTGCTGGCGTTCTTTACCGGTGCGGCCGTGGGCATGTGTATTGTGGCACTCAAGCCGTGGGCCCCGCAGTTCGCTTCGGTGCTCACGCAGATCTACCAGCGGGCCAACATGATCGCCTCGGGCAAGATGTTCGTGGCCAACAGCCTGCCGACCTTTATGCTCAAGATGTTCGACTGGAATCCCCTGTTCCACTGCATCGATCAGGCGCGCGGGTTCATCTTTATCAACTATAATCCGCACAACAGCTCGATCACCTATCCGATCGCTGTGGGGATGGTTTTGCTGGTCATCGGCTTGATGGGCGAATTCTTTACCCGCAAACACGCCTCGGCCAGCTGGAGCGCGCGCCGCTAGGTCACGACCCTGAGCGTAAGGTTAATGCGGCCTCCGCTCGGCATGAGGCTGCTGGACCCTGCCCTGATCTTATCGACCCCGTGATAGGCCAGCCTGCCAGCCCCACCCAGCTCCGCGATATCGCCAGAGGACAGCCAGATAGATCGGGTCGGATCGGACCGCTCTGGCCCGCCGACCCTGAACCGCGCGTCATCCCCCAGAGAGATTGACAAAACGGGTTGGGTCAGGTCGGCCTCGTCGTTGTCTTGATGAAGGCCCATTTTGGCGTCCGGCGCGTACCAATTCACCAGACAACACTCGGGGGCGCGGTCGGATTTCGAGTATTTATTCCAAAGAAGAAGCAGCGAAGCTGGGATGGGCGGCCAAGGCGTGCCGCTCGGATGGTGGCGCTGGTATCTGTAGCCGCTGCGATCCGTGACCCAGCCGAAATCCCCCGCGGCGCTCATGCGGACAGACATCGGTTTACCGGACGGCGTGACATGGCGGACCAGCGGCGCGGCACGCAGGATGGCGCGAACATCCTCGAGCAAGGAAACCTGCGCAGAACGGTCCAACGCACCCTGATAGACACGCACGCCGTTCAGATCGATTTCCTGCGGAAGTGTCATTCTTTGGGCAGCCTTATTCCCTTGAGATAAATTTGTCACACAAAGCCCTTGCGCAATGCTTGCAGGGTGAGAACTGGCTACTTATATACGCCGAGAACCGGAGTGGGCGAGCCTGCTCCTGACATCGGACAAGGGTGCCAAAACGGGCCTGCGTCTGGAACATCGCCTAAGTTATGAGGGATACACACATGTCGAAAGTCATCGGGATCGACCTGGGGACCACCAACAGCTGCGTCGCAATCATGGACGGCCAGCAGCCCCGCGTTATCGAAAACTCCGAGGGTGCACGCACCACCCCGTCGATCGTCGCCTTCGCCGAAGAAGAGCGTCTGGTCGGCCAGCCTGCAAAGCGTCAGGCTGTTACCAACCCCGACAACACCATTTTCGCGGTAAAGCGTCTGATCGGCCGCCGGTTTGACGACGCCGATATCGCCAAGGACAAGAAGAACCTGCCCTACAACGTCGTGAACGGCGGTCAGGGCGACGCATGGGTCGAGGCCCGTGGCGAAAAGTTCAGCCCTGCGCAAATCTCGGCTCTGATCCTGAAGAAAATGAAGGAAACCGCCGAAGCCTATCTGGGTGACGAGGTTACCAAAGCCGTTATCACCGTTCCGGCATACTTCAACGACGCTCAGCGTCAGGCCACCAAGGACGCCGGCAAAATCGCCGGTCTCGAAGTCCTGCGCATCATCAACGAACCGACTGCGGCTGCTCTGGCCTATGGTCTGGACAAGAAAGACACCAAAACCATCGCGGTTTATGACCTTGGCGGCGGTACTTTCGACGTGACCATTCTGGAGATCGACGACGGCCTGTTCGAAGTCAAATCGACCAACGGCGACACCTTCCTGGGTGGCGAAGACTTCGACATGCGCATCGTGACCTACCTTGCGGACGAGTTCAAAAAAGAACACGGCGTCGATCTGACCAAAGACAAAATGGCTCTGCAGCGTCTGAAAGAAGCCGCTGAAAAAGCCAAGATCGAACTGTCCAGCGCCTCGCAGACCGACATCAACCAGCCCTTCATCTCGATGGGTTCGAACGGCCAGCCCCTGCACATGGTCATGAAACTGACCCGCGCCAAGCTGGAATCGCTGGTTGGCGATCTGGTCAAAGGCTCGCTGAAGCCCTGTGCCGCAGCTCTGAAAGACGCTGGCCTGACCGTGAACGACATCGACGAAGTTGTTCTGGTTGGTGGTCAGACCCGTATGCCCAAGGTGATCGAAGAGGTTACCAAGTTCTTTGGCAAAGAGCCGAACAAGGGTGTGAACCCTGACGAGGTTGTTGCCATGGGCGCGGCCATTCAGGCCGGTGTTCTGCAAGGCGACGTCAAAGACGTGGTTCTGCTGGACGTGACCCCGCTGTCGCTGGGTATCGAAACCCTTGGCGGCGTGTTCACCCGTCTGATCGACCGCAACACCACGATCCCGACCAAGAAGTCGCAGATCTTCTCGACCGCTGAGGACAACCAGTCGGCCGTGACCATCCGCGTCTTCCAGGGCGAGCGTGAAATGGCTCAGGACAACAAGATGCTGGGTCAGTTCAACCTCGAGGACATCCCGCCCGCACCGCGCGGTCTGCCCCAGATCGAAGTGACCTTCGACATCGACGCCAACGGTATCGTGTCGGTTGGCGCATCGGACAAAGGTACCGGCCGCGAGCAGAAGATCACCATCCAAGCTTCGGGCGGTCTGGACGACGCAGAGATCGAACGCATGGTCAAGGAAGCCGAGGAAAACGCCGAGGCTGACAAGAAGCGCCGTGAACTGGTCGATGCGAAGAACCAGGCAGAGAGCCTTGTGCACTCGACCGAGAAATCGCTCGAAGAGCATGGCGACAAGGTCGATCCCTCGACCGTCGAAGCGATCGAACTGGCTGTGGCTGCTCTGAAGGACGAGCTCGAGAAGGGCGATGTCAACAAGATCAAGTCTGGCATCCAGAACGTGACCGAAGCGTCCATGCGTCTGGGTGAGGCCATCTACAAGGCCAGCCAGAAGGGCGATGACGAGCCTGCCGATTTCGATCAGGACACCGGCAACGCCTCGGACGACGACGGTATCGTTGACGCCGACTTCGAAGACCTTGGCAGCGACAAGCGTTCGTAAGGTCTGAAGTTACGGAACCTCTGGGGCCGGTCCGCTGACGGGCCGGCCTTGCACGTTCCAGAAAGGGGAAATTCCCATGGCGAAACGAGATTACTACGAAGTTCTCGGGGTCTCGAAAGGCGCGACGGCGGAAGAGCTGAAGAAAGCCTACCGCACGAAGGCCAAAGAGCTGCACCCCGACCGCAACTCGGACAACCCGAACGCCGAAGCCCAGTTCAAAGAGGTCAACGAGGCCTATGACTGCCTGAAAGACGCCGACAAGAAAGCTGCCTATGACCGCTTTGGTCACGCGGCCTTCGATGGCGGCATGGGCGGTGGGCCGCGTGGCGGCGGATACCAGGGTCAAGGCGACTTTGCGTCAGCCTTCTCGGACGTGTTCGACGATCTGTTTGGCGATTTCATGGGCGGACGTGGCGGCGGTGGCCGCTCGCGGGCGGCTCGTGGGGCGGACCTGCGCTATAACCTGCGCGTCACGCTTGAAGAGGCGTACAAGGGGATCGCGAAAACCATCAACGTGCCCTCTTCGGTGCAGTGCGACGGGTGTAACGGATCGGGCGCCGAGGGCGGCGCGGAACCGACCGCCTGTCCGACCTGTTCGGGCATGGGCAAAGTGCGTGCGCAGCAGGGCTTCTTCACCGTTGAGCGGACCTGTCCGACCTGCGGCGGCCTTGGTCAGATCATCAAGAACCCCTGTAAGAAATGCGGTGGTTCGGGTCGGACCGAGCGGGAACGCTCATTGTCGGTCAACATTCCGTCTGGCGTCGAAACCGGCACCCGCATTCGCCTTGCTGGCGAAGGCGAGGCTGGTATGCGCGGTGGACCTGCGGGCGATCTGTACATCTTTATCGATGTCAAAGAGCACCCGATCTTCCAGCGCGACGGCGTGAACCTGCATTGCCGCGTGCCCGTATCGATGACCGCTGCCGCTTTGGGCGGTGACATCGAGGTTCCGACGATCGACGGCGGCCGCAGCCGCGTGAAGATCCCGTCGGGCAGCCAATCGGGCCGTCAGATGCGTCTGCGTGGCAAGGGCATGCCCCCGCTGCGCGGCTCGGGTCATGGCGATATGTTCATCGAACTAGCGGTCGAAACACCAGTCAACTTGACCTCCAAGCAGAAAGAGCTTCTGCGCGAATTCGAAAAGATGTCCGAGGATAACAACCCGGAATCCAAAAGCTTTTTCGGATCCGTCAAAGACTTCTGGGACAGCATGAAAGGCTGACCAGTCTGACGCCCGCCTATCTCAGGCGGGCGTTTTGATTTGGCGTAACGGTTTCTTAACCGTTCGCACCTCAGGCTGGCACCATGAGCCAGCAAAACGCTTTCCACGAATCCATGTCGTTGTTCGGTCGGGATGAGGTTGTCACGCCTCTGGACACCTGTCAGCCCTCGTATCTACGCGATCACCGCCAACGCCTGCGGCAGCGGTTTTTGACGGGTGGGGCTCAGGCAATGCCTGACTATGAACTGCTGGAATTGGTGCTGTTTCGCGCCATTCCCCGGCAGGACGTGAAGCCCTTGGCAAGGCAACTTCTGGACAAGTTCGGGGACTTCAACCACGTGATTTCTGCGCCTTTGGATCACCTCAAAGAGGTCAAAGGGGTGGGGGACGCCGTCGTGCTGGAACTGAAGATTGTTGAGGCCGCAGCCCATCGCTTGGCCCAATCTCGGGTCATCCAGCGGCCCGTTCTAAGCGGATGGCAGGCGTTGATCGCCTACTGCCACACGACCATGGCCCACCGCGAAACCGAGCAATTCCGCGTTCTATTCCTGGACCGGAAAAACGTGTTGATCGCGGACGAAGAGCAAGCCCGCGGCACAGTGGACCACGTTCCCGTCTATCCGCGAGAGGTGATGAAGCGCGCGCTCCAACTGAATGCAAGCGCGATCATTCTGGTGCACAACCACCCGTCGGGGGACCCCTCCCCCAGTGAGGCCGACCTGAGGATGACCGAACAAATTGATCGCAGCGCCCAGGTTCTGGGCCTAACGCTGCACGATCACATCATCATCGGTAAAAGTTGCGAACTTAGTTTCCGATCCGAGGGGTATCTGTGAGGCCGATCGCAGGCTTCACCCAAACCTCGACCCTCCGGTTCGCATCGCGCCCCCAATCACTGTCATCGCAGGCCATGGGCATGGCCTCTCCGTAGCCTACAGTCCCTAGTGTCGCCTGACCTGCGCCGCCCTCTGCAGCCGCTAGAACGGCCTCAAGAACCACAGCGGCCCTTTCCTGAGACAGGGCCTTGTTCGCGCCAGCCACCCCTTGGCCATCACTGAACCCCACGAACAGCAGATTTTTCCCGTCGTAATCACCACGCGACAGGGCGGCCGCCAACAGTTCCACGTTTGATCGCGACTGAGCATCCAACTGCGAAGACCCGGCCTCGAACCGGAAGGATGTGGTCAGCCTTTGTCTGGGCTGCAACTCGTCAACGACGGCCTTCAAGTCCGCCAGCGACACCTCGGTGCCCGCGTGGCGGATCGCATTCATCAACCGATCCCCTTGGGTATCAAGGCCATAGGCCTCGGGCGCCTGATCGATATAACCCGCCGCGCGAACCAATGATTGCGCCTCATCCGAGGCAAGGTAAGCCACCAGATCGCGGCCGATCTTCGGCAACCTACGCGCAGGACGGTACAAGATCAGCGGCGCGTTCAGAGGGTAATCCTCGGCCTTCACCGCCTTGGCATCGGGCCGCAGAGCAAAACCGCAGCTTCCCTGAATGGCCAAATGATTTGCCCCATTAGCCCCCGTCAACGCGGTCAGCCCCAACGCAAAGGGGTCATTGGCGACCGCAGCCGCCAATGCCTCTGCCGAGTCATGGAACACGGGCCGAGCCTTTGTCTTGGTTAAATCCACGCCAAACTGCGCCGCAATCGTCTGACCAAAACCGGTCTGTAGCGACGGCAGATGCAAGGTGATCGCGGCCTCTGGCCCATCGACTTGGGACCAATCGGTGATGGTCCCGCTCAGGATCGCCCGGATTTGGCCGAGGGACAGGCGCGACACCGGCAAAGACGGCGCGGCAATGGGGACAACCGCGTCCAGCCCAATCACCATGGCTTGGCGCCCATGCGCCAGATCACCGATGCCAGCAGACTTGGCCAGAGCGCGCTCTTGCCGGGTGACGGGACGCGACGCCAGCACCATATCCGCCGCCCCATCCAGCAGAGCCGCAAAGCCGGCATCCGTTGTGCTGGCGGCCATGTGGAACACGGCAACGGCGCGCTGGGTGTCAGATTCGGTCAGGGTAATGGCGTCGGGCTCTTGGGTCAGGGTCCAGCCATTGCGCTCGGCGAAGCCGGTGAGCAGCGCCAGCCACAGGCCCTGAGCGATCTGCTGCGATCCTGCGACAGTCAATTCCGCGACATAGTCCGTCAGGTTCGGGCAGGCAGGCCCTTCGCACAACACACCAGAGCCATCGACGGTCAGCTCGCCATATGCCGTATCGATTCGATAGTAGCGCCCATCAAATCCAAGGAAGGTGCCATCAAGCCGAATCGCTTTGTCGTGAGACAGCAGCGATATGTCTTGTGCCGTTACGGATGACGCGACCAATAAAAACAGATGTGCGGCGATGATCGCCGCACGTCTAAAAACCAGCATGGATGGGATCCGCCTGACAGTTACCTCGAGGCAATCTTCAGGTCATCTAACACATTTTGCAACACCAGAAGCTCTCCTACAGCGTCGCATTCCGGTACTGAAATCAGAACATCCTGAACGCGCACTCGATCAGACCCGTTGGTCTGCAAAATCTGGGCATTCACGTCTTTAGCGCAGTTGGCGGTGGTGACCGCGGCCTCAACGCTCAGCAGCACATCACCTGCCTTTTCCGAGGTAAGCGAGGGGTAGGTGTAGACCTCTGCCAGACGGGCGTGGGGCAGGTTCGGGTTCCCCAGCTGGACCAGCATACCGCCGGTGCCCGTGGCCGCAGTATTCGTGCTGCGAGCCGCGTTGCGCCATACGTGACCGGGGCCGGTATAGTCCGCCGAGAACTCGCGCGCGTGCAGTTCAAGGTCCGACTGGCCCTGCCACTGCACAACGGCGCGGTCATAAAAAATAAAGCTGCTGACGTCTGTTGCGGCCACAGCCACGTCATTTCCACCGAAATCGGCCATGAACAGCGCGTTCTCGGCCAGGGCAGGAATATCCAGCTTCAGCATACCGCGATCGTCGGTTGCCTCGGTGAACATCAGGCCGTTGTGGTGGATCGTGACGGGGGCGCTGACCTGACAGGGCGCGCTGATCGAAACCGACACCATCGCGGCGGCCGCAGGCTCGGCGGTCATTTTGATTTCGCATTCCGAAGTCGGCTGCGCCATCACCCTCGAGGATTTCACCATCGGTTCAGGCTGCGAAGACAGCTCGGTCACGTCGTGGATCACCTCGAGTGGGATCGCCGCCAGATGCACGTATTCTGGATCGATGGGCAGATTGGGCGTATCGTGGCCCGACGCAGCGGATGCCATTTTGATAGGGCCATACTGCATTGCCCCGCCGATACCCAGCGCAACAGCCCCAAGTGCGGCTGCAAACATGTAACGCGAAGTCGAACCCTTCATGTCATTTCCCCGATGCGTCTAACTGCTCTCACCACCATATAATGCGGGTCAAACTGGGCAGAGATATGGCTGAATAGCGGAGTCTCTTCGGCCCGTTTGTGTAAATCCAAGTTTGATATTGAACACAATAGCATAAAAAAGCCCGGCGCACCACATTAGGTACGCCGGGCAAACTCTTTTGCTGTCAGGGAAAATCAGAAGCTGCCGTGGCAGTGCTTGAATTTCTCGCCCGAGCCGCAGGGACAGGGGTCATTGCGCCCCGGATTGCCCCATGTGGTTTGATCGGTTTCGTCGAATCCCTGAACCAAGGGGGTCGGCGCCGCAGATTCGGGGGCCTCGGCGGCCTCGACAGAGGCATCAAGGGCCGCGCGCTGGGATTGCATCTGCGCCAGAAGCTGCTCCTGCTGTTCTTTGGTCAGGGGCTGGATGCGCGACAGGGTCTTGGTGACCTCGAGGCGCAGGGATTCCAGTAGGCCTTCGAACAGTTGGAACGCCTCGGTCTTGTATTCGTTCAGCGGATCACGCTGCGCATACCCGCGGAAGCCCACGACCGAGCGCAGATGCTCCAGCGTCAGCAGGTGCTCGCGCCATTTGGTGTCGATGGTCTGCAGCAGGATTTGCTTTTCGATCTGACGCATCGCCTCGGGACCGAAATGCGCGGCCTTGCTGGCCATGTATTCGTCACTGGCGTTCTGGATGCGCTCTTCGATGTCCTCGTTATCGACACCCTCTTCGTCAGCCCAAGCCACAACGGGCAGGTCCTGATTGAGGTTCTCGATCAGAGCGGCTTGCAGACCTTCGGTGTTCCACTGGTCGGCATAGCTGCGCGGGGGCATGTACTCTTCGACCAGATCTTCGATGACCTGATAGCGCATGTCCTGAACGATCTCGGACAGGTCCTGCGCCTCCATGATTTCACGGCGCTGCGAGAAGATCACCTTCCGCTGGTCGTTCATCACGTCGTCGAATTTCAGCAGCTGCTTACGGATGTCAAAGTTGCGACCTTCGACCTTGGCCTGAGCGCGCTCCAGCGACTTATTCACCCAAGGGTGCACGATCGCCTCGCCCTCTTTCATACCAAGGGTCGACAGAACTTTGTCCAGACGCTCGGAGCCGAAGATGCGCATCAGGTCGTCTTCCAGCGACAGGAAGAACGACGAACGGCCCGGGTCCCCCTGACGGCCCGAACGACCGCGTAGCTGGTTGTCGATGCGGCGGCTTTCGTGACGCTCGGTGGCCAGAACAAACAGACCACCAGCGGCCTTCACGGCCTCTTCGTCGGCCTTGTGGCTTTCTTCGATCTGGGTGCGAATCTGGTCGGGATCGGCATCAGGGTTGGCCTCGATGGCCTCCATGATCTTCATCTCGACGTTGCCACCCAGTTTGATGTCGGTACCACGGCCGGCCATGTTGGTCGCGATGGTCACGGCACCCAGTTTACCGGCGTCGGCCACGATCTGCGCTTCCTGCTCGTGCTGGCGCGCGTTCAGAACGTTGTGTTTGATGCCCGCTTGCTGGAGCATCATCGACAGCATTTCCGACTTCTCGATCGAGGTGGTGCCAACCAGAACCGGCTGTCCGGTCACGCTGGCCTTTTTGATCTCTTCGACGATGGCTTCGTACTTTTCGCGGGCGGTGCGGTAGACCGCGTCGTCCTCGTCAATACGGGCCACGGGGCGGTTGGTCGGAACCTCGACCACACCCAGCTTGTAGATCTCCATGAATTCTTCGGCCTCGGTCAGCGCGGTACCGGTCATGCCGCCGAGTTTGTCATAGAGACGGAAGTAGTTCTGGAAGGTCACGCTGGCCAAGGTGACGTTCTCGGGCTGGATTTTGCAGCCTTCCTTCGCCTCGATCGCCTGATGCAGACCGTCCGACAGACGGCGACCTGCCATCATACGGCCAGTAAATTCGTCGATCAGGACCACTTCGCCGTTGCGGACGATATAGTCCTTGTCCTTGGCGAACAGCTTGTGGGCGCGCAGGCCCTGGTTCACGTGGTGGACGATGGTGGTGCTTTCGGGATCGTACAGGGTCTGACCTTCGGGCAGGAGGCCCATCTGGTGCAGACGCTGCTCGAGGAATTCGTTGCCCTCGTCGGTGTAGGTGACGTTGCGGGTCTTTTCGTCGATGGTGTAGTGATCCTCGGTCAGTTCGGGGATCACGGCATCCAACGCCTGATACAGCTCGCTGCGGTCCTGAGCGGGGCCCGAGATGATCAGCGGGGTCCGCGCTTCGTCCACAAGAATCGAGTCAACTTCGTCGACGATCGCAAAGTAGTGGTCGCGCTGTGCCATCTGGCTCAGCTCGGACTTCATGTTGTCGCGCAGATAGTCGAACCCAAGCTCGTTGTTGGTCGCGTAAGTGATGTCGCAGGCATAGGCCTCGCGCTTTTCGGGCTCGGGCTGCTGCGGGTAGACGACGCCGGTGGTCATCCCCAGAGCCGCGAAAACCTTGCTCATCCAGCTGGCGTCGCGGCGGGCGAGATAGTCGTTGACCGTCACAACGTGGACGCCGCGGCCCGTCAGCGCGTTCAGATAGGCCGGGAAAGTCGCAACCAGCGTCTTACCTTCGCCTGTCTTCATCTCGGCAATGTTACCCTGATGCAGGAAAATCCCGCCCATGAGCTGCACATCGTGGGCCCACAGACCCAGAGCACGGCGCGCTGCCTCGCGGCAGGTCGCGAACGCTTCGGGCAGGATATCGTCAAGGCTTTCGCCGCCCGCGACGCGCTCTTTGAGGCTCGCGGTTTTCTCGATCAGCTGCGCATCGCTGAGCGCCTGATATTCGTCGGCCAGGGCGTTGATCTGGTTAATAACCGGACGCGTTGCCTTGATCTTTCGGTCGTTCGGGGTGCCAAAGACTTTTTTGGCCAGAGTTCCGATACCGAGCATACTTTCCCCGCTTCCTAACGTTTTCGTGCGAGGCATTCGCTTGCTGCGCAGGGACCTTGTCCCTAAAACAATGGCGCGGCAGCTAAAATAAAGCCCCAAGGCGATGTAAGTGGCTGCACCCACAGTGTCAACGTTGCGCACATGCGCAGGTAACCCGAAGGACCCTATTTTCATGCGTTCACTTAAAACTCTGTCCGCCGCCGTCTTGATGATGGGCATCGGCCTTTCTGCCGTTGCTCAGGATGCCCCGAGCGCGGACACCGTTGTGGCAACCGTCAACGGCAAAGAGATTACGCTGGGTCATTTGCTGGTCGCGCGCACCGCGCTGCCCCAGCAATATCAACAGCTGCCAAACGACGTGCTGTTCAACGGCCTGCTTGATCAGGTGATCCAGCAGCAGGTTCTGGCAGATTCGCTGGAAACCGCGCCCAAGCGTCTGGCCATCGCGATCGAGAACGAAACCCGCGGCCTGAAGGCTGCCGAGGTGATTGATGGCGTGGCCACCAGCGCGGTTGACGATGCCAAGCTGCAAGCTGCCTATGACGCCCGCTACGCCAACGCCGAAGGCGAAACCGAGTACAACGCGAACCACATTCTGGTCGAAACCGAAGAAGCGGCCAAAGCCATCGTCGACGAGATCAACGGCGGCGCGGACTTCGAAACCGTGGCCAAAGAAAAATCGACCGGTCCCTCGGGCCCCAACGGCGGCGCTTTGGGTTGGTTCAGCAAGGGCATGATGGTCCCCGAGTTTGAAACCGCCGTCATGGACATGAAAGCGGGCGACATTTCGGCCCCCGTCCAGACCCAGTTCGGCTGGCACGTGATCAAGCTGAACGAAACCCGCGAGAAGGCCGCGCCGACCCTCGACGAAGTTCGTGAAGAGCTGACCAACGAAATTCAGACCGCTGCCATCGAAGAGCATATTGAAGCTCTGACCGATAAAGCGGATGTTGACCGCAAAGCCAGCGAGGGCATCGACCCCGCAGTGATCAACCAACTGGACCTTCTGGAGCAATAAATGGCCAAATACGCCCGTTCGCCTCTGGCCCCCGAGGCATTTCCCGAGCTGCCCGTTATCAAGGGCGCACGCTTTGCGAGCCACGCAGCGGGCGTAAAATACCAGGGCCGGACCGATGTGATGATGGTCCAACTGGACCCCGGTACCAGCATTGCGGGTGTGTTCACCCGCTCGCTGACCCGCTCTGCTCCGGTTCTGGATTGCCAGGCAAAAATCGGCGGCGCCACAGATGCTGGCGCTGTCATTCTGGTCAACGCGGGCAACTCGAACGCGTTCACCGGCAAAGCTGGCGTCGCCTCGGTCGAGGCTGTGACCTCGGCCGTTGCCGACATCATGGAAACACCCGCGGCACGTGTCTTCACCTCCTCGACCGGTGTGATCGGCGAGCCGATGAAGCACGAGCGCATTATCGCCGCTCTGGAAACCCTGAAGGGCAAGCTGGACGAGAACGGTATCTCTGACGCGGCTCACGCGATCATGACCACCGATACCTTCCCCAAGGGCGCCTGCGCGACCATCGACGTGGACGGTCAGACGGTGAACATTGCAGGTATCGCCAAGGGCTCGGGTATGATCGCCCCGGATATGGCGACCATGCTGGTCTACATCTTTACCGATGCCAAGATCGAGCAATCGGACCTGCAGGACCTGGTCAGCGCCTTCACCGACTCGACCTTCAACTGCATCACCGTGGACAGCGACACCTCGACCTCTGACACGCTGCTGATGGCTGCTACAGGCGCCTCTGGCGTGACCGTCAGCCACGACACCAAGGCGTTCCGTGACGCCCTCCACGACGTCATGCTCGACCTGTCCCATCAGGTCGTCCGCGACGGTGAAGGGGCCCACAAGTTCGTCACCATCAACGTGACCGGCGCCCGCAACAACGCCCAAGCCAAGACCCATGCGATGGCCATCGCGAACTCTCCGCTGGTGAAAACCGCCATCGCGGGCGAGGATCCGAACTGGGGCCGCGTTGTCATGGCGATCGGCAAATCCGGCGCCGAGGCGGATCGCGACCTGCTCTCCATCAGCTTTGGCGACATTGTTGTGGCCAAGGACGGCTGGGTCAGCCCCGACTACCGCGAGGAACAGGGCGCAGCGATCATGAAAGAGCCGGAGATCACCATTAACGTTGATCTGGGCCTGTCGGACGGCAAAGCCACCGTCTGGACCTGTGACCTGACCCACACCTACATCGAAATCAACGCGGACTACCGCTCGTGACCAAGAAGATCGTTCTGGTCTCTGCAGTCGCGCTCATCGATCCCGATGGGCGCGTTCTGCTTGCGCAGCGCCCCGAAGGCAAATCGCAGGCCGGTCTGTGGGAATTCCCCGGTGGCAAGGTCGAGCCGGGCGAATCGCCCGAGGATGCATTGGTGCGTGAACTGCACGAAGAGCTGGGGATTCAGACCTGGAACAGCTGTCTGGCCCCCCTCACTTTTGCGTCACACGCCTATGAGGACTTCCATTTGCTGATGCCGCTTTTTGCCTGTCGTAAGTGGGAGGGCATCCCGAGCCCCCGCGAAGGGCAGACACTTGCGTGGGCACTTGCAAAAGATTTGCGCGATTACCCGATGCCACCGGCCGATATCCCGCTGATTCCGATCCTGCGCGACTGGCTTTGAGCCGTATTTAAGCAGACGCCTATCAAACTGGCCCTCTGTTCGGGGCCAGATTTTCCGGAAAAGTAGTCAAAAGTATAGTCAAGGTTTATCCTTATTTTTTCACCTAATAGGCGTAATCATGAAGATTTTATGATGCTTTTTGGTGCAGAGCCGCTTATATTGTTTCTAGGCAATGTCTGGCGGAGGATGATGACATGCTGCGCACTATCACTCTGGGAACGTCTGTTTCCATCCAAGGACTCTATGTACGCGATCTGGCCGATGGCCGTATTCTCGTACGCGTGGACAACCGCGAAATCGCTGGCCGTCCCGCAACCTCGAACTAAAAAGACTTACCACCACTCACTACTGTAAAGAGACCCTTCGGGGTCTCTTTTCTTTTGTCTGATCCGCATCGGCACAAAAGAAAAGCGGCCCCGAAGGGCCGCCCTGAATTCTGCAATCCGGATAAGGATTAGAGGCTGCGCTCGACTTCTTCGCGCTCGAAGATTTCGATGACGTCGCCTGCGCGGATATCGTCGTAGTTTTCGAACGCCATACCGCATTCCTGACCCGAGATAACCTCTTTGACTTCGTCCTTGAATCGCTTGAGGGTCTTGAGCGTACCTTCGTGGATAACCACGTTGTCACGCAGCAGACGCACGCCAGCCGAACGACGGGCAACGCCCTCGGTGACCAGACAGCCTGCAACTTTGCCAACGCCGGTAACCTTGAAGACTTCGCGGATCTCGGCGTAACCGATGAACTTTTCGCGGATTTCTGCGGACAGCAGGCCTGAGGCCGCTGCTTTCACGTCGTCCACGAGGTCGTAGATCACGCTGTAGTAGCGGATTTCCACGCCCTTCTGGTTCGCAGTGTTACGAGCCGATGCGTTCGCACGAACGTTGAAGCCGATGACCGGTGCGCCGCTGGCTTCTGCCAGCGAAATATCGGTCTCGGTGATCGCGCCAACGCCCGAGTGCAGCACGCGTACGCGCACTTCGTCGTTGCCGATTTTTTCCATCGCCTGAACGATCGCTTCGGCCGAACCTTGCACGTCCGCTTTGACCAGGATCGGCAGTTCGGACACGTTCTGGTCCGCCTTGGCCTTGGCCATCAGCTGCTCCAGAGTGGTCGCGGCGCCTGCGGCAGCGCGCTTCTCTTTGGCGGCGTTAGCACGGTATTCCGCGATCTCGCGCGCCTGAGCTTCGGTTTCCACCACGTTAAGAACGTCGCCAGCCTCGGGAGTGCCGTTCAAACCCAGCACCTCGACGGGAACCGACGGAGCAGCTTCGTCAACACGGTCGCCTTTGTCGTTGATCAGCGCGCGGACTTTACCCCACTGCTCACCTACAACGAAGATGTCGCCACGCTTCAGAGTACCCTTCTGGATCAGAACGGTCGCAACGGGGCCGCGGCCAACGTCCAACTGAGCTTCGATCACGGCACCTTCGGCGGCGCGGTCGGGGTTCGCTTTCAGTTCCAGAATTTCCGCCTGCAGCGCGATTGCCTCCAGCAGAGTGTCCAGACCTTTGCCAGTCTTGGCCGAAACTTCGACGTCCTGCACTTCGCCCGACATCGCTTCGACGACAACTTCGTGCTGCAGCAGCTCGGTGCGGACCTTCATCGGGTCTGCGTCGGGCTTGTCGCACTTGTTGATCGCAACGATCATCGGAACGCCGGCTGCTTTGGCGTGGTTAATCGCTTCGATGGTCTGGGGCATGACCGAGTCATCCGCCGCAACCACCAGAACAACGATGTCCGTCACCTGAGCACCGCGCGAACGCATCGAGGTAAACGCAGCGTGGCCAGGAGTGTCGAGGAACGACAGAACCGCGCCGCTGTCGGTAGTCACCTGATACGCACCGATGTGCTGGGTGATGCCGCCAGCTTCGCCAGAGGTGACGTTGGTCTTGCGGATCGCGTCCAGCAGCGAGGTCTTACCATGGTCAACGTGGCCCATGATGGTGATGACCGGCGGACGGGACTGAAGATCGTCTTCCTTGTCCTCGACCGAGGTGATCACGTCTTCAACGTCTGCATCCGAAACGCGGACCACTTTGTGGCCGAATTCTTCGATGATCAGTTCCGCGGTGTCTGCGTCGATGGTCTGGTTCTGAGTAACCATCATGCCCATTTTCATGAGCTCTTTGACCACGTCAGCAACGCGCTCGGCCATACGGTTCGCCAGTTCCGACACCACGATGGTTTCGGGCAGCTGAACGTCACGGACGATCTTTTCGCGTTCCTGGTTGCCCATCGCCTTCTGGCGCAGACGTTCCTGCTTACGCTTCATCGAGGCCAGCGACTTCTGACGGCCACCTTCACCACCCGTCAGGGCCTGGTTCAGGGTCAGCTTGCCAGAGCGACGTGCGTCATTGCGGGCACCTTTGCCACGGGCACGACCATCGTCCTCGCCGCTGCGAGTAACTTCTTTCTTGCGCGAAGCGATCGGCGCGGCCTTCGGACCACCGCGGCGGTCGTCCTCGGCGGGTGCCGGAGCGGCAGCAGCAGCGGCCGCAGGTGCCGAAGCAGCAGCGGATTCAGCGCGCTTGGCAGCGGCGGCAGCTTTCTTGGCTTCGGCAGCAGCAGAAGCAGCAGCTTTCTTGGCTTCTTCCTCAGCCTTGCGTGCAGCCTCTTCTTCTTCGGCCTTGCGCTTGGCGGCTTCTTCGCGCTCACGCTCTTCGCGTTCTTTGGCTTCGATCTCGGCGCGGCGACGCTCACGCTCTTCGGCGCGGCGCTGCTCTTCTTCTTCGCGGGCCTTCTGTTCGTCGGCTTCGCGAGCCTTGGCGGCCTGCAGAGCCTTCAGACGACGCTCCATCTCCGCATCGGTAATACCGGCGGGACGTTTGGAAGGATCACCGAGTTTGGGGTTTGCACCAGCAGCTTTGCCAGCGCCCGGCTTGGGCGTGACAACGCGCTTGCGCTTGGTTTCCACAACCACGTTCTTGGTGCGACCGTGGCTGAAACTCTGCTTCACATTGCCGGAACGACCACCCGCTCCGCCACCGCGAACTCCCAGAGGTTTCTTGCCGTCGTTGTTATTGTCGCTCATCTATTACCCTTCCCGGCGGCCCATTCCGCCGTCTTGCGCGCGCAGGCCTTTCAATCGTGTGGCTTCCTCTACAACACGGTTGCTGAGTCCGCCATACCCAAGCGCACTATGAATCACGGTTTCCCGACCAAAGGCTGCACCCAGTTCGTCTGCGGTCAGCCACCCAATGTATTTGCCCCGGTGCGGGGTCGAGAGCTTGGATTTCCCTCGAGTTGAACCGTCGCAGGCCTGGATCAGGACATACGCATCCTCTTTATCGAGGACGTCCTTCACCTTTTCATAGCCAGCGACTGCCAGTCCGCTTTTGCGGGCCAGCGAAAGCAGGTCGATCACCCGTCGCGTGATCTGCTGTTCCACCATGTCTGCCATTCCTTCAGGAACAGTGACTTTGGTTTTCGCAGCGCGGCTGAACAGGCCCTTGGAGATGGCCTTGTCCAACGCCTCGCGGGTCGAACTGACCCAGATCCCGCGGCCGGGCAATTTACCCAACACATCCGGTACGATCTGGTTGTCCGGTCCGACCACGAAACGGATCATCGTTTCGACAGTCCCAACCTCGCCTGTGGCGATGCACTTGCGTTCGGGACCGTTCTCTCGGTCGTAGTCTGCACCACCACGGGTCATTCAGGGTCACTCCAAGCGGCAGAGGATTACTCCTCTGCTTCGCCCTCTTCGGTTTCGTCTTCTTCTGCGGCTTCGCCAACCAGCTCTTCGGGATCAACCCAACCCAGCATGACCCGAGCGGTCATGACCAGATCCTGAGCTTCGGCCAGCGAAAGGTCGAATTTTTCAAGGATGCCGTCATCCTTCACGCGCTGACCGTCCTGGGTGGTCCAGCCACCGGCCAGTTCCCAGTCTGCACAGGTCGCAAAGTCCTCGAGGGTCAGAACGCCCTCTTTCGCCAGCGCTTCCACCATTTGGGGGCTCAGGCCGTCGAATTCAATAAGGTCCTCGCCAACACCCATTTCGCGGGCTGCGTCCAGCGCCTTGGCGTTCTGCGCATCCAGATAGTCGCGGGCACGGGCCTGCAGCTCTTCGGCGGTGCTTTCATCCACGCCGTCGATGACCAGCAGTTCGTCAACCTCGACATAGGCAACTTCTTCGAGGTTCGCGAAGCCTTCGGAGACCAGCAGCTGAGCGAAGAATTCGTCCAGATCCAGAGTGTCCATGAACAGGCGGGTGCGCTCTTCGAACTCTTTCTGGCGGCGGGCCGAGTCGTCGCTCTCGGTGATGATGTCGATGTCCAGAGCGGTCAGCTGCGACGCCAGACGCACGTTCTGACCGCGGCGGCCGATGGCCAGCGACAGCTGCTCGTCGGGAACAACAACTTCGATGCGCTCTGCATCTTCGTCCAGAACCACTTTGGACACTTCGGCGGGCTGAAGCGCGTTCACCAGGAAGGTGGGCGTATCTTCGTTCCACGGAATGATGTCGATCTTCTCGCCCTGCAGTTCGTTCACAACGGCCTGCACGCGGCTACCGCGCATACCAACGCAGGCACCGACGGGGTCGATCGAGCTATCGTTGCTGACAACCGCGATTTTCGCGCGCGAACCGGGATCACGGGCAACCGCTTTGATCTCGATGATGCCGTCATAGATTTCGGGCACTTCCATCTTGAAGAGCTCGGCCATGAACTCGGGCGCGGTGCGCGACAAGAAGATCTGCGGACCACGGGCTTCGCGGCGCACGTCCTTGATGAAGCAGCGCACGCGATCGTTCGGGCGATAGCTCTCGCGGCCGATCTTTTCGTTGCGGCGCAGAACTGCTTCGCCACGGCCGATATCGACGATGACGTTGCCGTATTCTTCGCGCTTGACGGTACCGTTGATGATGGTGCCCTTGCGGTCGATGAATTCGTTGTATTGACGATCACGCTCTGCTTCGCGGACCTTCTGCAGGATAACCTGCTTGGCCGACTGCGCTGCGATACGGCCCAGTTCTACGGGCGGAATCTCGTCAACGATCTCGTCGCCGACCTGAGGGTTCGCCATGTATTGCTTGGCCTGCGCGACGGTCAGCTCTGCCTGATAGTTCTCGAGCTCTTCGTCTTCGACTACGGTGCGGATACGGGTAAAGGTGGCACGACCGGTCTTGCGGTCGATCTTCACGCGGATGTCCATCTCGCTGCCGTAGCGCGACTTGGCTGCGCGAGCCAGCGACTCTTCCATCGCCTCGACGACCAGACCGGGGTCGATCATCTTTTCGCGGGCCACGGCCTCGGCAGTTTGCAGCAGTTCCAGCTGGTTTGCGGACGTGATTGCCATCTCAGTTCTCCTCGGAGCCGGACTCGGCTGTCTCTTCTTCGATCAGGTCAAATTCGTTTTCGTCGACGACACCGGCGGCCTTGCGGGCGCGCAGCATGTCGCGGATCAGGTCGTCAGTCAGCACCAGCTTTGCATCGCTGAGCCATTCGAACTTCAGGCCGATGGTGCCCTCGGTAATGGTAATCAGAACCTCGCCATCCTCGACACCCGCCAAGGTGCCCTTGAAGCGGCGGCGGCCATCGATCAGCTCGCTGGTTTCGACCTTGGCCTCGTAGCCTTCGAAGTTCTCGAAGTCTTTCAGGCGGGTCAGCGGGCGGTCGATACCGGGGCTCGACACTTCCAGAGTGTAGGCGTCGGTGATCGGGTCTTCGACGTCCATCACAGCGGACACAGCGGTCGAGATATCGGCGCAATCGTCGACTTCGATGCCGCCCTCGGGCTTGTCAGCCATAATTTGCAGATGCGGTGTGTTACCGCCTTGCAGACGGATGCGCACCAGTTCGAACCCCAAATCCTCGATTACGGGTCCGACGATTTCCGCCAGACGCCGGTCAATGGCGGTCTTTGCAATCAGATCGTTGGTCATATCAGAGTGCCTCCGGGCACAAAAAAACGGGCGTGCGGCCCGTTGATGTTTCCCGGTGGAACGTTGTCTCCAACGCGCCGCTGTTAAGCGCCATATACGCCCCCTCACCAATAAAAGCAAGGGGGCGGCTGATTCTTACGTGTAGAACTCGCGATACCACTCGACGAAACGCTTAACCCCTTCTTTCACCGGAGTGCTGGGGGCATAGCTCGTCAGGCTGCTAAGCAGGGTGGTATCGGCCCAAGTGGCAGGCACGTCACCCGCCTGCATCGGCATGAAATTCTTTTTCGCTTCAACGCCCAAGGCATCCTCGAGCGCGGTGATAAAGTCCATCAGCTGCACCGGCGAGGCATTCCCGATATTGACCACGCGCCAAGGGGCAACGGGGCTCAGGCTGTCATGCTCGGCGATGTCGGCTTCGGAGGCGGGACGCTGCGGAACCGCGTCGATCAGCAAGCGAATCCCCTGCACCAGATCGTCGATATACGAGAAGTCCCGCATCATTTTGCCGTGGTTATAAATGTCGATCGGATCGCCGTTCAGCATCGCTTTGGTGAACTTGAACAGCGCCATGTCGGGGCGGCCCCACGGACCGTAGACGGTAAAGAACCGAAACATGGTGATCGGCATGTCGTAGAGGTGGGCATAGGAATGGGCCATCACCTCGTTCGCCTTCTTGGTCGCGGCATAGAAGGACATCTGGTGGTCGGCCTTCACGGTCTCTACGTACGGCATCTTGGAATTTGCGCCGTAGGCCGAACTGGTGGACGCCATCAGAAGGTGCTGACAGGGGGTCGCGCGGACAGCCTCGAGCAAGTTGAAGACACCAATCAGGTTGGCCTCAACATAGCTCTGGGGGTTATCGATCGAATAGCGCACACCGGCCTGACCGGCGAGGTGGACAATCACGTCCGGCTTCTCGTCCCCGATTAGGGTGCGCAGCGCGTTCGGCGTTTCCAGCTTTTCGCGGACGGGGGTGAAGGTGGGCGACTGCTTGAGGATCTGCTCGCGGCCCTCTTTCAGTGCGACGTCGTAGTAGTCGTTATGGCTGTCAAAGCCGATAACCTCGAAACCCTCTTGCAAGAGCCTCTGGCTGAGGTGAAACCCGATAAACCCTGCGGAACCTGTGACCAGCGCCTTTTTCATGCGGCCCTCCTGAACAAACTGTTTCCCTGCCTGCGCCATTGGGACCGCTGTGTCAATCAACTCAGGGCGTCGCGCAGCCTCATGCTATGCAACATGTCCATAACCCGTACAAGTTCAGAGGAAATTCCCGGTTCTGACAGGGCGTGACCCGCCGTAGGGATCATCCGCAGATCGCAGTAGCCGTCGGGCCAAGCCTCTTGCAGCTTCCACGCGGCGGCGGGCGGACAGATCATGTCAAAGCGCCCTTGAACGATGGTCCCGCGAATGCCCTTGAGCTTGGGCATGTCCCGCAGGATCTGGCCGTCGACCTCAAGAAAGCCGCCGTTGATGAAGTAGTGGTTCTCGAGCCGCGCAAAGACGCGGGCGTATTCCGGCGGCGTGTCGTAATAGCTGGGACCGTTCGAACTGACCGAGGCCAGTGCGTTTTCCCACGAGGTCCACTCGCGCGCGAACCGGATCAGTTCGGGGGTGTCGGTGCCGAACAGGCGTTTGTGGTAGGCTTGGATCAGGTCGCCGCGCTCGTCCTCAGGGACGATATCGACGAACCGCTTCCAGACATCGGGCCAGAACCGCCCTGCCCCGCCGCCGTAAAACCAATCCAGCTCGGTCTGGGTCATCAGGAAGACGCCCCGCAGCACCAGATGCATCGCCCGTTCGGGATGGGCCTGCGCGTAGATCAGCGAAAGAGTCGCACCCCAGCTGCCCCCGAAAACGATCCATTTGTCGATTCCCAAGGTCTCGCGGATCAGCTCAATATCGGCCACCAGATGCCACGTGGTGTTCGCCTCGACCGAGGCCGCAGGACGTGACCGACCACACCCGCGCTGGTCAAACAGCACCACACGGTAAACCTCGGGATTGAAATAGCGACGCATGGACGGGCTGCACCCGCCACCCGGCCCACCGTGTAAAACAAGGACCGGAATGCCATTGGGGTTGCCGCACTGCTCGACATAGACCGTGTGGCCATCGCCCACATCCAGCATCCGCTGGTCAAAGGGAGCAAGGCTTGGATATAGGAACTGAGCTGCGCGCATTTGGGCCAAGAATTTTCTGTCTATAGGTCTATATGAGGCGTAGAGGCCCAGAAGACCACAGGGAGATCAGAATGCAAGCGCAGCAAACCACCGTTGATGCAAACGAAGTCGCTAAATTCGAGGCGATGGCAGCAGAATGGTGGGACCCGAATGGCAAGTTCAAACCTCTGCACATGCTGAACCCCTGCCGGTTGGAATACATCACCAGCCAGATCGCGGGCGAGTTCGGGCTGGACCGGTCGGTTGCCAAACCGTTCGAAGGGCTGCGTCTGCTGGATATCGGTTGCGGGGGCGGCTTGCTGTCGGAACCCATGGCGCGTCTGGGGGCAACCGTGGTGGGCGCTGATGCGGCAGAACGGAACCTGCCCGTAGCCCGCATTCACGCCGAGCAGTCGGGGCTGGAAATCGACTATCGCCACACCACCGCCGAAGCGATGGCCGCCGCGGGCGAGCAATTCGATGTGGTTCTGAACATGGAAGTTGTCGAGCATGTGGCCGACCCTCAGGCCTATCTGGATGCCTGCCAGCAACTGCTGAAACCGGGTGGGCTGATGATCTGCTCGACGATAAACCGGAACGCCAAAAGCTTTGCCATGGCGATTGTCGGCGCGGAATATGTGATGCGCTGGCTGCCCAAGGGCACCCACGAGTGGAACAAGTTCATCACGCCGGACGAACTCTGCGCGCTGATTTCCAAGGCAGGCCTGACCCCCGTGGACCGCACCGGATTTGTGTTCAACCCGATTACCTGGGGATGGAGCCTGTCCTCGCGCGATCTGAGTGTGAACTACGTGACCGCCAGCACCAAACCCTCGTGATCGTGGCGCGGGCTGGATTTTGAGTACTTAGAGCAAAAAGAAACCTACTGGTTTTCTTCGAGACGAAGCCGGAGTTCGCGCAAGGTCGGTAGGGCCGCGCGGACTTTTTCGTCGCCGAGGGCGCTGACGACTTCTTGGATCATCGGGGTGATCGCTTCGAGCGCGAGGTCGCGGGCGCGTTTGCCGGCGGGGCTGATGGCGACCATCTTGCGGCGGGCGTCGTCCCAGTCGGGGCGGATGTGCACATAGCCGGCCCATTCCAGACGGTTCAGCGTGTTGGTCATTGCGCCGCGGGTCACGTGAAAGGATTTCGCCAGTTGCGCGGGGGTGCGTTCTTCGCCCGAAAAAGCGAGGTGGTTCAGGACCGAGAAGTGCGAAATCTCCATCCCTTTGGGCAGCACTTTGGACAGGCGGTTGCGGGCCAGCTGGTCTACGGTCAGGATTTCGCTGAACAGGGTCACTGCCAGCGCGCTGTTTTTATCGATCGCCATCCGGTCTTTCGCGTTTACTCAAAAAAGGACCGCTATAGGGGCGGTCGTGGTCAAGGGCAGAAATGCGCGTCCGGCTATCTGCCACTTCTTCGAGGTCCAGATCAACATAGGTGATGGTTGGTATATCCTGCGCCGATGCGGCAATTCGGCCCCAAGGATCAATCGCAAGGCTGTATCCATAGGTCGAACGAGGCTTTTCGGTCCTTATTTTGTGGGCTCCGCATTGGGCCGGGGCCAGCACCCAGGCTCCGCATTCGATGGACCGCGCCCGCAGCAAAGTTTCCCAATGGGCCGCACCGGTGACTGGCGAAAACGCCGCCGGAACCGTGATGATCTGTGCGCCAGCCTTGGCCAGATCGCGAAACAGGTGAGGGAAGCGAACATCGTAGCAGATGGTCATGCCTACGGTGCCAAAGGGGGTTTCGGCCAGAACAGCGCGATCCCCGGGACGGTAGCCTGCAGATTCCCGATAGCTTTCGGTGTCAGAAACCTGCACGTCGAACATGTGGATTTTGTCATACTGCGCGGCGATCGCGCCCGTTGGATCGATCAGGAAAGACCGGTTGGCAAAGCGGCCGTCCGGATCGTGGGTTTTCAGCGACAAGGACCCGATCAGCAGCCAAATCCCGTGTTGCGCCGCTGCTTCGCGCAGGCCAGCCAGCGTCGGATCGTCGTCCTGATGGCGCAACACCCGCAATTGGTGATCGCGAGAGGTGGAAACACAATTGCTGACCTCGGGGGTCAGGACAAATCCGGCGCCGCCTTGAACAGCCTCGGCGATCCGGTCCTGCAACATCGACAGGTTCTCTGCCGGATCGTCAGAGGACGTGATCTGAAGCAGCGCCGCCCGCATCACTCGGCCAACAGCGCGTCAAGCTTGCCCGCGCGGTCCAGCGCGTACAGGTCATCGCAGCCGCCCACATGGGTTTCGCCGATGAAAATCTGGGGCACGGTGTGGCGGCCATGGGCACGATCCATCATCTCGGGTCGGCGGTCGGGCTGCTCGTACAGGTCGATCTCGGTATAGGCCGCGCCCTTCTGGTTCAGCAGGCGCTTGGCCGCGTGGCAGAACCCACAGAGCGGCGATGTGTAGATTTCGATGGGCTTCATGACACGTTCCTTTTGTGGAATTTGTTACGCATTTAGGGCGTCTGTGCAACGCGTGCGAGGGTTACGACAGAAACTTCGCGCACCTGTGACGCCAAGAGCGCCTCTGTGCAGGCGCCAAGCGTCGCGCCAGAGGTCATCACATCGTCCACCAGCAGAACGTGCCGACCGGCGATCCTGTCCGCCCTTTGGGAGTGCACCGTGATGGCGCCGCGCAAGGCCTCGAACCGTTCGGCGCGCCCCAGCCCATCCAGCGATTCGTGCCGACCGTGCCGCGTCAGAGCATCCGGCACACACACCAGATGGCGGTGCCGCGCCAGACCCTGCGCCAGAAGCGCCGCCTGATTGTAGCGCCTGCGGAACATTCGCCGCCAGTGCAGTGGGACAGGCACCACAACCGTATCGGGCTGGATCATCGCTCGGGCTGCCATGCCCATCAGGGGGGCCATTCCGCGGGCAATATCCGTGCGGTCGCCATGCTTCATCGCCAGCACCAGTTTGCGCCCCAAGCCCTCATACATCAGCGCCGCACGCCCTTGCGACCAAGGCGGCGGGCTGGCCAGACAGGTATCACAATGCTCGCCAAAGCCCGCAGCCCCCGCCAGAGGCACCCCGCAGCCATCGCAGACCAGCCCGCCGATCACATGCACCTCGCGGCGGCACGGCCCGCACAGGGCAAAGTCCGCCCCCACCGTTTCACCGCACCCCAGACATCGGGGCGGATAGATCACCCGAAGCGCCGTTTGTATTGTCGCCAGCGCCACATTAGAAGTTTGCATATGTCGAACCCCAGATCTCTCATCGACGGGCCGGCGCGTCAGCGCCAACTGGCCCGCGCCGCCAAAAACCCGCTGCTTTTCCTGCAAGAAGCCGCTGCAGATGACCTTCAGGATCGGCTTATGCTGGTTAACAGGTCGTTTCAGGACAGTGTCGTGGTCAGCGACTGGCCTCAACTATGGGCGGACCGCCTGCCCGAAGCCCGCGTCATCGCCCCCACGCCCACGCTGGATGTGCAGGAAAACAGCGTCGATCTGGCGATCCACGCCCTGAACCTGCACTGGACCGAAGACCCCGTGGGCCAACTGATCCAGCTGCGCCGCGCCCTGCGCCCCGACGGGTTGCTGATTGCGTCGCTGTTCGGTGGCCAGACCCTGACCGAACTGCGCATGGCCATGAGCGAGGCCGAATCGCGCGTCACTGGCGGCCTGTCCCCCCGCGTGCTGCCGATGGGGGATATCCGCGACCTTGGCGGGCTGCTGCAGCGCGCAGGCTTTGCCCTGCCGGTCAGCGACACCTTCCGCATCAAAGTCCGCTACGACAACGCCATCGCCCTGATGCGCGAGCTGCGGATGATGGGCGAAGGGAATGCTCTGAACGACCGCCTGCGCCAGCCCACCCGCCGCGCCGTCCTGTTCGAAGCCGCACGCATCTATGCCGAAAACTTTGCCGATGCCGACGGGCGCATCCCCGCGACCTTCGAGTTCTGCATCCTGACCGGTTGGGCCCCCGCCGACAGCCAACCCCAGCCCTTGCGGCCCGGCAGTGCGGCCGCCCGTCTGGCCGACGCCCTGAACACCACAGAAACGAAGCTCGACGATTGACCACGGGGGCATCCCCCTTATCTCCAACCGCAAAGAAATAACAAACGATTGGAACGACGCCATGCTGGACGCCAAATGCCCCGCCCATGCCCCCGCTGATCACCCCAAAGTGCCTCAGCCCAAAGTCGGCATCCTGCTGGCCAACCTCGGCACGCCGGATGGCACCGACTACTGGTCCATGCGCCGCTACCTGAACGAATTCCTGTCGGACCGCCGCGTAATCGACTACTCGCCGCTGTTCTGGCAGCCCCTGCTGCAACTGGTGATCCTGTCCACCCGCCCCAAGAAATCCGGCGCGGCCTACGCCTCGATCTGGAACAACGAGGCAAACGAATCCCCCCTCATGACCATCACCAAGGACCAAACAGCCGCCATCAAAGCGGACCTCGAGGCCCAGTATGGCGACAACGTCATGGTCGAGTTCTGCATGCGCTACGGCAACCCCTCGACCAACTCTGTCGTCCGCAAGATGGTCGAGGCCGGCTGCACCAAAATCCTGTTCTTCCCGCTCTACCCTCAATACGCAGGCGCCACCTCGGCCACGGCGAACGACCAGTTCTTCCGCGCCCTGATGAAGGAAAAATGGCAGCCCACCGCCCGCGTCGTGGACCCCTATTTCGCGCACCCCCTCTATATCGAGGCTCTGGCCCAATCCATCGAGGCCGCCTACGCCAAACTGGACAAAAAGCCTGACGTGTTGGTCTGCTCCTACCACGGCCTACCGAAGCGCTATCTGGTCAAAGAAGGCGACCCCTATCACTGCCAATGCCAGAAAACGACGCGCCTCCTGAAAGAGCGCCTTGGTTGGGCCGACACCGAAATCACCACAACCTTCCAATCGCGCTTCGGCCCCGAAGAGTGGCTCCAGCCCTACACGGTAGAAGAGGTCGCGCGTCTGGCCGAAGCTGGCAAAACCAACATCGCCGTATGTGCGCCTGCCTTCTCGGCGGACTGCATCGAAACTCTGGAAGAAATCAACGAAGAGATCCGCGAATCGTTCGAACACGCGGGCGGGCATGACTTTACCTACATCCCCTGCCTGAACGACGATCCGGCACATATCCGCGCCCTAACCGCGATCATCCGCGAAAACCTCGGGGGCTGGCTCTAAGCCCCCTTCTTCTTCGGTAAAATACTCTGGGGAGTGAATTGGGGCCCCGCCCCAAGAGAGGGGCAAAGCCCCTCTACCCTATCCGGAAAATGAAAAAGGCGGTGGTTGCCCACCGCCTTTTCCTTTGTACTGATTAGCTCGAAATTACTTCGAAGCTGCGGCAACCAGAACGGCAACCAGGATCAGCGGAACAATCAGACCTGCCGACGACGACGAGGTGGTTGCTTCTTCCACGACCACGGGAGCTTCGATTACGGGCTCTGCCAGCGAACCAGCGAAAGCAGTCGAAGCGGATGCTGCCAGAGCGGCGGCCAGAACGAGTTTCTTCATAGTATCCTCCAGTATAAGCTTGCCACTGCGGTTTATTGAGGACAGCGACAAGCACCCAAGACTTACCTCGTAGGAATTTTCTAACCAGCTATCATTGGCAAATGCAAACTTAACTTGTGGGAGGATTCAATGAGTTCCCTACGATGTCGTCAAATTAGCAACACTTGGGTTCCAACCTTGGTCAATTCGTACAACTGCGCGATGTGTTCGTTGTACAAACCGATGCATCCGTTGGACGACCGGCGGCCAATCTTACGAGTGTCGTGGGTCCCGTGGATTCGGTAGAACTGCCAGCTCAGGTACAAAGCGTGGGTTCCCAGAGGGTTATCCGGACCTGCGGGGATGAAATCCGGCCATTCGGGGTTCCGTTCTTTCATCGCGGGGGTCGGCGACCAAGTGGGGCCATCGACCTTGCGGATAATCTCGGTGCGGCCGCGGCGGGTCAGGTCATCGGTCAGCGGAACACTGGTCGGGAACAGCTTGTAGACGCTCTGGTCTTCCGACCAGAAATGCAGCGCCCGGCTATCGATATCGACCAGAATCGCGCCGTTGGTGGTGTTGCTGAAATAGGGGCGCCAATCCAGCGTACGGAAGCTGGAAATGTTGCGACGAACACCCTGTTCGATGGACCCTTCCAGCTCGAACGTGTTGTTCATCTGCGACCCGCTTTGCGCCAAAGCAGGTGCGGCCAATGCGGCAACGCCACCGGCGATCCCGCTCGCCAGAAAACCGCGGCGGGAGAGACCCGTCACCTTACGATCAGCCATGTGTTCCTCCGGATGATCTGAAATCCACAAATTTGCTTATATCTATGGTGGAAATGCCGCAGTCGCAAATCAAACCGCAGTAAACTCCAAGAGATTAACGAACTGTGGGTTTGAAACCGCATACCCCTTTGGGTAAGGCATGGGGAAACAAACGAGGGGCCCGCATGTTCCGCCTACTACCTATTCTACTCAGTTTCCTGGTCGCTCTGTCGGCTTGTGCTCCGGCACCGGCTCCCGCCAGACTTGGCCCTGATGGCAAACCGCTGCCCCGCATGTATCGAATCAGCTCCGCTGACGAGGCACGCATCCAGTACGGCATCCTCGACTCGGTGAACGCGCTGCGCGCTGCCGCCCACGAGGCCCCGGTTGTTCTGGACCCCCGCCTGAACGCAGCAGCGGCGACCCATTCGCGTGACATGGCGGTCCAGAACCGTCCGTGGCACTTCGGCTCTGACGGTTCTTCGCCGATCGACCGTGTTCGCCGCGTTGGCTACGGCGGACACCTTGTGGGTGAGCTGATCTCTGAAACCTACGAGACCGAGACCGAAACCCTGGCCGCATGGGCCGAGGATCCGGTGACTCGCAAGGTTCTGATGTCCAAAGACGCCACCGAAATCGGCTTTGCCTGGTTCCAGGAGAACAACGGCAAGATCTGGTGGACCATGGAGCTTGGCGCTCCGGCACGTTTCTCGGACCCGAGCTAATCGGGTCCGACGCTTCCTTTAGGGATAGATCGAGATCGGGGTGCCATCGCGAACCATCGCGTAAATCATCTCGATCTCTTTGTCCGTGACCGCGATGCAGCCAGCGGTCCAGTCATCCCCCCAGCTGCGATAGGGTGCGGGACGCCCGTGAATAAAGATGTCACCGCCCGGCCTCTTCCCCTGTGACAACGCAAATTCCACATCCTGTTCATTGGGATAGCTGACCCCCAGTGACAGATGGAACTTGCTGTTCGGGTTGCGGCGGTTGATCTGATAGAGGCCCTCGGGGGTTTTGCCGTCGCCCTCGAACTGCTTGTGGCCCACGGGGTTACCACCCAAGTGGATGTCATAGGCCGTCAGCACCTTGTCGAAGTGCATCAGATACATTTTGCGCTGGCCCTTATAGACCAGAATCTGGGTGACGGCCGGCCCGCGATAGGTCTTGAACTTGCCACTGCTACAGGCGGCCACACCCACCAAAAGCAAGACGCACAGCGCCAGCTTTAAAAAACGCATTTCACACTACCCTTATGTGTCTCAATGCAACGGGCCATACATGATTCATGCCAAAGGGCACAGTGGGCCAGACCCGACTCAGGGTTTTTGTGAACGCATCTCGTCGAGTTTGCGATCAATGGCATCCAGACGGGCCAAAACCTCTTCTCGGTGGTCGTCGGTTGCGCGAACCTTATCCTCGGAATGGGCGTCTTGCATCGAGTTCACGATCAGACCCACCAGCAGGTTCACCACGGCAAAGGTGGTCAGCAGAATGAACGGGACAAAGAACACCCACGCATAGGGGTAGACCTCCATCACGGGGCGGACGATGCCCATGGACCAGCTTTCCAGCGTCATGATCTGGAACAGCGAATAGGCGCTGCGCCCCATCGTCCCGAACCACTGGGGGAAGCTTTCTCCGAACACGGTCGTGGCAATCACGGACCCGATGTAGAACAGGATCGCCATCAGGAAAAAGACGCTGCCCATGCCCGGCAGCGCGCGGACCAACCCTTCGACCACGCGGCGCAGGCGCGGAAAGACCGAGATCACGCGCAGCACCCGCAGGATACGCAGCGCCCGCAGGGCCGACACAGAATGACCGCCCGGCACCATGGCGCACCCGACAATCACCGCGTCAAAGATATTCCAGCCGTTCCGGAAAAACCGTCCGCCATGGGCATAGAGCTTGGCCAGAAGCTCGATGATAAAGATCGACAGGCACACCCCGTCGATCAATCGGATCAGCCAGCCAAAATGGGACATGACGGTTTCAGATGTCTCTAGCCCCAGCACCAAGGCGTTGACCAGAATCACGACTACGATCCCGTTGCGCACCGAAGGGCGCTGCAACCAGACGGCCAGAGTATCTTTCATCCGTATGTCCTGTTTTTGTTAGCCTTTCTCGGGTCGATCGAACCGAGCCGCTAGTTCCACATGGGAAGACCAACGGAACTGGTCAACGACCTGCACCCAATTCAGGCGATATCCTGCCTTAACCAGAACGGCCGCATCGCGGGCGAATGTAACGGGATTGCAGCTGACATAGGCAATAACGGGGATTTTGGTCTGCGCGATCTCGGCCACCTGCGCCTGAGCGCCCGCACGCGGGGGGTCCAGCACCACGGCGTCCAGCTTTTGCATGTCCGAGGCGATGACAGGGTTGCGGAACAGATCGCGTACCTCGGCCTTCATCTTTTTCAGGCCCTTGGCGTTGCGCCAGCCCAAATCCAGCGCCTTGATCATCTCGGGCACGCCCTCCAGCGCCCATACCTCGGCTTTGCGAGCCAGGGGCAGGCTGAACGTCCCGCAACCGGCAAAGAAGTCCGCAACGTGGTCAGCGTCGCCCACAGCCTCTAGGACGGCGGCACGCAGGGTATCCTCGCCATGGCGGGTGGCCTGCAGGAACGAACCCGCGGGCGGGACAACGGTGATGCCATCAAAGTCCTGCGCGGGGGGGTGACGCAGGGCAACAGTCTCATCCTCCCACGCGAGGCGCGACAGGCCCAAGCGTTCGGCCAGAGGGCCCAGTTCCATGCGCAGCTTGTCGTCCAGCGTTTTGCCACCGGTGACGGACACATCCAGCTTGTTCAGGGTCAGGGTGATGGTGACGCTCAACTCGCCCTTGCGGCTGCCACCGACCTTGACCAGCTCGGTCACGATCGACCGTGCGTCCAACAGCGCGGGGTCCAGCAGGGTGCAGCCGTCGATTTCCACGATCTGGTCAGATTCGCGCACGTGGAAGCCGACCTGAGCCCCCGATTTCGTGCGGCGTGCTGAAAACACAGCGCGGCGGCGGGATGCGGGCGGGCTTGTTTCGATGCTGCGAATGGGGGCGTCCAGCCCGTGGGCCTTGAGCGCGGTTTCCACCACGCCGACCTTCCACTGGGCCACGAATGCATCGCTGGCGTGCTGCAAACTGCACCCTCCGCAACGCTTGAAGCGTGGACAGGGCGCCTTGACGCGATCCGCGCTGGGTTCGACGATGCGGGCGTTTTCCAGATGCTCGCCGTTCAGATCGCCTTCGACGCGCTCTCCGGGCAGGGTTAGGGGCACGTAGACGGGACCGGCGGCGATACCGTCCCCATGAAGTCCCAGTCGTTCGATCACAATCTCGGTCACGGGCGCGCTCCTTTTTGGCTGGCTGTTTGGCAGGCAACTACCTGCTTCGACAGCCAAGGCCAAGCGCGTTCCCGTCTATGCGGGGTCCAAGCGCGCGTGAACGTCCACCGCGCGCAACTGACGCAGATCCTTGCGATAGGCCCGCGCAGCCATGACGAGTGACCGAAAGATCCGGCGCTGACGCCGCGCATAGATCAGATGCTCGGGGTGCCACTGAACCCCGAGGGCAAAGGGTTCGCGCACGCTCTCGATCGCTTGGATCATTCCGCCGGTGTCACGGGCGGCCACGCGCAGGCCTCGGCCTAGACGGTCCACCGCTTGGGTATGCAAGGAATTCACGGTCATCGGCTGCAGGCCCGCAATGCGGGACAGACGGGTGTTGTCGTCGATCCAGATTTCCTTGCGCGGCAGGATGGTGCGGATTTTCCGACTGCTCCGGTACACGCCATAGGCATCCTGGTGCAGGGTGCCGCCACGGGCCACGTTGATCATCTGGCTGCCACGGCAAATCCCCAGAACCGGCATCCCGCGATCATGGGTTTCCTCGACAAGGCCACGCTCTAGCGCGTCGCGTTCAGGGTCCAGACGGGCCGAGGCGACGATCTGGCCACCGTAGATATCGGGCGAAATGTCGTCGCCCCCGCCAATGATCACGCCATCCACGGCGTCCAGATCGGCAGGACGGCCCGCGCCCCAGCGCACAGCCTTGCCCCCCGCGAACCAGACGTTCAGGGCGACCAAAGGAAAGATGCGCCAGCCAGAGCGATTAGAAGTGGTCACAGCAATCACAGGGCGTGTCATCCTGCCCCCCGTGCCAATCCATAATCTGCCAGAATGTCACCACAACGCTCGGCCCAGGGCTGACGCGACAGAGTGATCATACCGTGGCTGTCCAGCCAAGCATCGGCCAGTTCCTCGACGATCTGGGGGCGGCTGGCGATCTGTTCGACCAGCAGCCAGCGATCCCACTCATCCGCCAGCGACCACGATTCCTCGTCCAGGCGGCTGTCGGGCAGGCGGAAGTGATAGGTCGGGCGGCCGTTGATCTCGGAAACCTTGTCGGCGCCGATGGCCTCTTCCAATTCGGTGGGCCACAGGGCTTTCATCACAGGCAGCATATCAAGGCCGCGGTTCCGGTCCGCGCAATGGCGGGTGTAAGTTTCAACCAGCGATTTGGCTGACGGTTCGACCCCAAGCAGGATCAGCTCTTCGACCAGCGCGGTGGGATAGGGATCGGTCCAAGGCAACACCGTGCGCGACGGATCAATGGGCAGCGCAACGCGCATCCAGTCCTCGATCAGCGCATAGGCCAGAAGGGGGCGCAGCACGTCGGCGGGGGAATGCCCTTCAACCTCGATGTTCAGGTGAACGCCAAAGCCGTAGTACCAACCGTCGCCGCTGCCCTTGGCCCCTGCATCGCGCAGGGCGTTCAGCGCGCGGTCCAGCACCGGCAACTGATCAAAAGCCAAGGGGTCGGTGACCAGCTCAACAGGGATCACTTCGCGGCCCAGTTTCAGGCCCACGTCACGCAGCACGGACTTCTCGGCAGTGCGGTAAACGGTATCCAGATAGACTTGTATGTCGCCAATCTCGGAGCCGCGCACCAGCCAGTCGTTATCGACCGTGCATTCCGCCGAACCACCAAGGGTTTCGACCAGCACTTTGGCTGCCTGCTCTTCGGTCAGATCAGCAAATTCAACTTCGACACCGATGTGTCGTTCCGCACCTTGGACAGTCACAGGCGCGGGCAGTTTTTGGAATTGTAATGTCATGTTTCGCCCTCGCATATCGGGAAACCCAACATGCGAAGGACCGAATTCGTTCCATGACAGTCTGTCGCAGCCTTAGCCTGCGCGGGTTTCAGCCTCGATCTGAGCGCGGGACTTGCGTTCACGCTCGGTCGCGGACTTCAGCTGACCGCAGGCGGCCATGATATCCTCGCCGCGGGGGGTGCGGATGGGGCTGGCGTAACCGGCCTTGTAAATGATGTCGGCGAATGCCTCGATCCGCTCCCAATCGGAACGCTGATAGGGGGAGCCGGGCCACTCGTTGAACGGGATCAGGTTGATCTTGGCAGGGATGCCCTTGATCAGTTTGACCAGACGGCGCGCATCCGCATCGGTGTCGTTCACGTCCTTGAGCATCACGTATTCAAAGGTGATCCGCTCGGAGTTCGACAGCTTGGGATAGGCGCGCAGAGCGTCCAGGAGTTCCTTGATATTCCAACGCTTGTTGATCGGAACCAGCTTGTCGCGGGTCTCGTCCTCGGTCGCGTGGAAGCTGACGGCCAGCATACAGCCGATCTCTTCGGCGCATTTGGCGATCTCGGGGACAACGCCACTGGTGGACAGGGTGATGCGGCGGCGCGACAGGCTGATGCCTTCGCCATCCATGGCGATCTTCATCGCGTTCCGCACGTTGTCAAAGTTATAGAGGGGCTCGCCCATGCCCATCAGAACCACGTTCGACAACAGACGCGGGCCGTTGTCGCCGGTGCCCACACCGGGTTCGGGCCATTCGCCAAGGTCATCGCGCGCCATCATGATCTGACCGACGATCTCGCCTGCGGTCAGGTTGCGCACCAGTTTCTGCGTGCCGGTGTGGCAGAACGAACAGGTCAGGGTACAGCCTACCTGAGAGCTGACACACAGCGTGCCGCGATCGGTTTCGGGGATGTACACCACCTCGACCTCGTGGCCGCCTGCAATGCGCACCAGATACTTGCGGGTGCCATCCATCGACACCTGCTTGCTGACCATCTCGGGGATTTCGATGACAAAGCTGTCCTCGAGCTGCTGACGGTACCCTTTGGCAAGGTTGGTCATCAGGCCGAAATCGCGCACGCCCCACTGATAGACCCACTGCCAGATCTGGTTCACACGCATTTTCGCCTGTTTTTCAGGGGTCCCCATCGCCAGAAGCGCATCACGCAGCTGGTCGCGGGTCAGGCCAACGATGTTGGTCTTGCCGCCCTCGGGCAGCTTGCGGGGAATGGTCAGAACGTCTTGGGTGATCGGTGCAGTGGCCGTCATTGCGCTAATCCTTTGGGCTGAGGGCGCCTTTTAGCGGATTCGTTACGAAAACACAAAAGGAACCGAACACGCCTGTGTCCGGCCCCTGTCATAGCAGTTATGCGCTGCGGCAAACCTTACTGTTTGCAGCGGGTCGCAGCGTCGTCCACAGCGGCTGTAAAACCGGTGAGCGAGAAAGTGTCCTTGGTCTGGGTGCCACGGCCCGAGATGCCGGTGACCACAGCGTTGGCGCCGCGCTTCATGGCGCCGACCAGCTTGTCGTCCTCGGCCTGGCTGGACAGCCACGCCCATTCACCCTGAACAAACATTTCGAACTTCGATCCGCCCACGTCCACAGTCACGGTGGAGCCGTCGCGGAACGGATAGCCACCGGTGAAAGCCACCTGCTGGCGCACGTTCTGCGAGGGACGGAAGAATACCATCAACTGGATTTCACCACGGGTCGCGTTCACTTCGCGGCCATCGCGGGTATTCACGGTTTCCTTGGGAATCGAAACAGCCCAACACTCGGTCGGGTTCTCGCCCATGAAAACGTTCCAGTCCTCTTTTACGGCAACCTGATTGTTCGAAACCTGCTGCGCCATCGCGCCGGTAGCACACACAGCAAATAGCGCCCCGACAACACCACGCGCAAAGAATGATTTCATACGTCCAGCCTCCAAGCTGACTAGCCTCTTACCTTCGGTCTATCCCACACAGAAAGCGGAATCTTTCCACGAGGATACCGTTTGCATCTCGACGCCGGGACTGTAGCTTAAAACATCCTAAAGGATAAAGCCCCCACGGCGGCTTTCCGCCGTCACCAAACGGAGTCGTGAAAATGAACAATCCGGTGCCCTTAGCCGAGCTGTGGCGCGGTGATATTCTGGAAAGCACCCATTTCGGCCATGCGGTGATCTGCGACGGCGCGGGCCAGATCGTTCAGGCATGGGGCGATCCCGATGCCATCATCTATCCTCGCAGCTCGGCCAAGATGATTCAGGCCCTGCCCCTGATCGAATCCGGGGCGGCCGATGCGGTTGGATTGGGGACCGAGCAACTGGCTTTGGCCTGCGCCTCCCACCAAGGGGAACACCAGCACACCGACCGCGTGGCGGCATGGCTGGACGCGATCGGCATGGGGGAATCGGACCTGCGCTGCGGGGTGCAGGTGCCCAACGATCCAATCGTGCGCCGCGAACTCCGTGAAACCGGCACCTGCGCGTGCCAGCTGCATAACAACTGCTCGGGCAAACACACCGGCTTCCTGACCCTGAACCGCCATCTCGGCGGGCACAACGAATATGTCGAAGCTGACCACCCCGTCCAGCTGGCCTGTCGCGATGCGTTCGAAGGCGTTACAGGCATGGAAAGTCCCGGTTACGGGATCGACGGATGCTCTGCCCCGAACTTCGCAACCTCGGTCCACGGGTTGGCGCGGGCGATGGGCAACTTTGCCTCGGCCCACACCCGCAGCGACACGCGCAGTCGCGCTCAGGCCCGCCTGACCGACGCAATGATCGCCCACCCGAACCTGATCGCTGGAACGGGCCGCGCCTGCACCGAACTCATGGGCGCCATGAAGGGCCGCGCTGCAATCAAAACCGGCGCCGAAGCGGTCTTCGTCGCAATCCTGCCGGAACAGCAACTGGGCATCGCGCTCAAGGTGATCGACGGAGGCACCCGCGGATCGGAATGCGCGATCACAGCGCTTCTGGTGAAACTAGGATTGCTAGAGGCCGATCACCCAGCGGTCCTGAACCGCATGAACAAAGTCCAAAAGAACTGGCGCGTGCTGGAAACGGGCATTCTCCGCCCCGCAGCGGACCTGCTTTAGGGCAAAGCGCCCCTGTGCTTCTTCTTGCGAAAAATACTCCCCCGCCGGAGACGTTCCGTCCTGGACGCCAAAGCCTCCGGCGGGGGTATTTGAACCAAAATGAAGGCTGCGGTCACAAAGAAAACTGCGTGCGGCCTTGGCCGCACACCGCTGGATTACGTCTTGAAGTCAAAGAAGCCTTCGCCAGCCCGGGATAGCAGACGGGCGGCGATATCGGCACCCAGTTTGGCGGCCTCAGCGGCGGGGGCGCTGCCTTCTTCGGTCAGGCTTTCCGAACCATCCGGGCGCAGGATTTCGGCGCGCAGGTGAACGGTGCCGTCTTTCAGCTCCGCGAGGCCAGCAATCGGGGTCTCGCACGAGCCATCCAAGGCGGCCAGAAGCGTGCGTTCTGCCGCCATCAGCACGGCCGTGTCCGCGTGGTGGATTGCGGCCAACAGGTGGGCGGCCATCTGGTCGTCTTCGCGGCGTTCGATGCAGATGGTGCCTTGGGCAATCGCGGGCAGCATGTCATCGGTCGAGATCGGCGCGGTTGCGACTTCGGTCATCCCCAAACGGTTCAGGCCCGCCATCGCCAGGAAAGTGCAATCGGCCACGCCTTCGGACAGCTTCTTCAGGCGGGTCTGCACGTTGCCGCGGAATTCGACGACCTTCAGGTCGGGGCGCTTGTGCAGCAGCTGCGCGCGGCGGCGCAGGCTGGAGGTGCCCACAACGGCACCGGCGGGCAGCTCTGCGATATTGGCCACGGTGGGTGACACGAACGCGTCACGGTGGTCTTCACGGGGCAGGAAGCAATCCACGATCAGGCCAGCGGGCTGCTCGACCGGCATGTCCTTGGTCGAGTGGACGGCGATGTCGATGCCGCCGGACAGCATGGCTTCTTCGATCTCTTTGGTAAACAGGCCCTTGTTGCCGATCTCTTTCAGCGGGCGGTCCGCGTCGATCATGGCGCGGTTGTCACCGGTGGTTTTGATCACCACCACCTCGAATGCCTCTTCGGGCAGATCAAAGGCCGCCATCAGTCGGGCGCGGGTTTCATAGGCTTGCGCCAGCGCGAGCGGGCTGCCTCGGGTGCCGATTTTCAGCGGCTGATCGGGAGAAGGAAGCATCTGTGTCATGGCGCAATCGATAGACTGCCCTTGATACCCAAAGCAAGCGCGATACGTCGCGCCCTGCCCCCGAGACCTTGACACAGGGTCGCAGAACATGGACCAACCGTTCAAAGAGATCAGAGGACATCATGGCCGAAACGAAACTGCTGCTGCGTGCCCTGTCGGGCGAGACCCTGCCCACACCGCCGATCTGGATGATGCGCCAAGCGGGCCGTTACCTGCCCGAATACCGCGCCACCCGTGCCGAAGCAGGCGATTTCCTGTCCCTGTGCTATAACAGCGATCTGGCGACCGAAGTGACCCTGCAGCCCATCCGCCGCTATGGTTTCGACGCTGCGATCCTGTTCGCCGACATTCTGCTGATCCCCGATGCGCTTGGCGCTGATCTGTGGTTCGTGACCGGCGAAGGCCCGCGTCTGTCCACCATCACAACCGAAGAAGATTTCGCAAAGCTTAAAGGCGCGGACGACATTCACGACCATCTGGCCCCCGTGTACCAGACCGTCAGCAATCTGGCCTCGGCTCTGCCCGAAGAGGTTGCGCTGATCGGTTTCGCTGGCGCCCCCTGGACCGTGGCGACCTATATGATCGCAGGCCGCGGCACCCCCGATCAGGGCCCTGCACACAAGCTGATGCAGGAAAATAACCCTCTGTTCGAGGCGCTGATCGACCGTCTGACGGAGTCCACCATCGAATACCTGTCGGCCCAGATCCGCGCTGGTGCCGAATGCGTCAAGCTGTTCGACAGCTGGGCCGGTTCGCTGAAAAGCGAGGCTTTTACCAAATACGCCGTTGCCCCCGCCAAGAAAATCATCAGCGAAATCAAGGACCGTCACCCCGGTGTGCCCGTCATCGCCTTCCCGCGTGAGGCGGGCGAAGGTTACGTCGGTTTCGCCAAGGAAACCGGTGCGAACTGCGTGGCACTGGACAACTCGGTCACGCCGGAATGGGCGACCGAGCATGTGCAGGTCGATAGCTGCGTGCAGGGCAACCTTGCGTCCTCGCACATGGTGACCGGTGGTCAGGCGCTGGTGGACGAAACCCGCCACATCGTGCAGGCGTTCAAGAACGGCCCGCACATCTTTAACCTTGGGCACGGGATCACACCGGATGCGAACCCCGACAACGTCCAGCTGATGATCGACACCGTTCGCGAAGGCTAAGGCTTTGAGCGCGCCGATCCTGATTGCAGTGGACGGCGGAGGCACCGGTTCGCGCTATGCCATGCGGCGTGGCGCGGACGTGGTTCAGGTCGCGGGTGGCCCCGCCAATGTGACCAGCGACTTTGATGGCGCTATTACTAACCTGCTGGCAGGTCTTGGGAAACTGGGCCTGTCTGATGCGGAACTGGCGCAGGCGCGCATCTGCATGGGGCTGGCGGGCGTTCTGGATGACCGCGATGCCGCGCGGGTGGCGCAGGCCATCGCCCTGCCCCGTTTGCGCGTCGTGGACGACCGCGCGATTGCGCTGCGGGGGGCTTTTCTGACAACCGGACATGGGGCTGTGGCGGGGATCGGCACGGGCTCTTACGTGGGCGTACTGGCCGGTGGTCAGGCGCGGTTTGCGGGCGGCTGGGGATTGGCCTTGGGCGACGAGGCCAGCGGTGCGTGGCTGGGGCGCGAGGCGTTGAAGGCTGCCTTGGCGGCGACCGAAGGCGGGCTTCGCTCTGGTTTGACCGAGACCCTGTTGGCGGACGGTCCTGCGGCGATCATGCGGATGGCGGCGGGGGCGTCTGCCAATGCCTTTGGTCAGCTGGCCCCCGATGTGGTGATTGCGGCACAGGCCGGAGATTTCGTGGCGATTAACCTGCTTCGGGCAGGTGCGGCCTATCTTGAGGCCAGCTTGCGCCGTTTAGGATGGAACAAGGCCACTCCGCTGGTGCTGACCGGTGGGCTGGGGCCTGTGTATTTGGACTATCTGCCAGCCGAAATGCAGGCAGTTTTGCAGGAACCCGAGGGCAGCGCGTTGGACGGTGCCTTCCTCTATGCGGCTGAGATTACATGATTTTATCTGGCGCACGAATTTTCGACGGTGTGAAACTGCGCGAAGGGGCAAGCCTTGCCTTCCACAACGGCCGGATCGCTGGCCTGACCGAGAAAACCGGCACCAATCTGGGGGGCGGCATCCTGTGCCCCGGCTATGTGGACATTCAGGTGAACGGCGGCGGCGGCGCCATGTTCAACGAAGCCCCTACGGTCGAGACCCTGCGCCTGATGGCCGAAGCCCATGGCCGTTTGGGGGCGACCTCTATCCTGCCGACGCTGATCACCGCCCCGATCGAGACGTTTCAGGCCGCTGTCAACGCCATTGCCCAAGCCCGCACCAATGGGGTCAAAGGGATCGTCGGTTTGCACTTGGAGGGGCCGCACCTGACCCGCGCCGGAGCGCATTCCGAGGCCCTGCTGCGGCCCATGACCGACATCGACGTGGACCTGTACTGTCACGCCGCGCGGGTGGTCGGATGCCTGAAGATCACGCTGGCCCCCGAAGTGGTTTCTGACAGCCAAATCAGCAAGTTACACCAGTCTGGCGTGATCGTGGCCTTGGGTCATACCAATGCCGGATACGACCGTTGCCGCGTGGCCGCCAAGGCGGGGGCGACGGTTGTCACGCACCTCTTCAACGCCATGACCGGCCTGCATCACCGCGAGCCCGGATGTGTGGGCGCCGCGCTGGCCGATCCGCGTCTGTCGGCGGGCCTGATCGCGGACACAGAGCATGTCCACGCGGGCCTTTTGGGGATGGTCTGGCGGGCCAAGGCGGGCACCGACCGGCTGTTTCTGGTCAGTGATGCAATGGCCGTTGCGGGCACCGACCAGACCGATTTTATCCTGAACGGGCGGAAGGTTAGCCGATCAAAGGGACGGTTGACCTTGGCCGACGGGACGCTGGCGGGGGCCGATCTGAACCTCTCGGCGGCGGTGCGGAATATGGCAGCTGCGGGGGTGCCCTTGGCCGAAGCTTTGGCGATGGCCACGCGCATTCCGGCGGACATCATAGGGCGCGACGATCTGGGCCGGATCGAGATGGGCGGACCCGCCGATCTGATCCACCTGAGCGACGATTTGCACCTGCTGGGGGTCTGGCGGGGCGGCGAGAAAATCGCCTGAAACCCCGCATATGGCAGGCGTATGGGGGACGTATGGCTTGCGTCATGACGTGCCGACGCCGGAATTACGCCTGCTGCTTGCTCTCTTCGAACACTTCGAGCGCGGCGTTCAGGGCGTTGATCGCCGCCGGAAACCCGCCATAGAGGGACATCTGCCAGATGACCTCGGCGATCTCTTTTTCGGTTAACCCCGCCTTGAGGCCCCCCGCGATATTCACCTTGAGCTGGGGTCGGGTCTGACCGCCCAAAGCCGTCAGCGCCGCGATGGTCGCGATGTAGCGATCACGCAGGGGCAGACCGGGGCGGGCGTATTGGCGACCATAGGCGAAATCCACCACGCCCTCGGCCATGCCGGGCAGCAGATGCCCATAACGGGCGTCCAAGGCCGCCTCCATCCCCGGGTTCAACTGTTCGGACAGGGCGCGGCCGGTGTCGGTGGTGTCTTGGGTCATGAAAAATGCCTGTGATTTAAATAAAACGGTCCCGCATAGGGATGCAGGACCGTGTGTGACAGGCGGCGCCCGTCAAAGGCAAGTCTGGGATGCGGGTATCAGACCCACTTGGCCATGGGCGGCAGGCTCATGAGGACCGCGTTCGCGTCGTGGCCGGTTTCCAGACCGAACTTGGTGCCACGGTCGTAAACCAGATTGTATTCCGCATAGAGGCCGCGGTGGATCAGCTGGGTATCCTTGTCCGCGTCGGTCCATTCGGTATCGCGGCGCTTTTCCACCAGCGGGACATAGGCGGGCAGGAAGGCGCGGCCGATGTCTTGGGTCAGGGTGAAGTCAGCCTCCCAATCGCCGCTGCACTGGTCGTCCATAAAGATGCCGCCAACACCGCGCGCGCGCTTGCGGTGCGGGACGTAGAAATATTCGTCCGCCCACTCCTTGAGCTTGGGGTACCAGTCGGCCCCGTGCGGGTCGAGGTGCGCCTTTTGCGTGTCGTGGAAGTGCTGGGTGTCCTCGGCGTATTCGATGCAGGGGTTCAGGTCGGAGCCGCCGCCGAACCACCACGCATGGGGGGTCCAGAACATACGGGTGTTCATGTGCACCGCCGGGGCGTGGGGGTTCTGCATGTGGGCGACCAGCGAAATGCCCGAAGCCCAGAAACGCGGGTCCTCTTTCATGCCGGGGATGCCTTTGCGGGCGGCCATGGCCATTTGGGCGCGTTCGCCAAGGGTGCCGTAGACGGTCGAGATGTTGACGCCGACCTTCTCGAACACGCGGCCGCCGCGCATTACGGACATCAGGCCGCCGCCTGCGTCCGAACCATCATCGGCAGTGCGCGAGGTCGGGGTCACTTCGAAACGGCCGGCAGGGCGGTCGGAGTGGGGGCCGGTGTAGCTGTCCTCGAGTCCCTCGAAGGCGGCGACGATCTGGTCGCGCAGGTCCTTGAACCACGCGGCTGCGCGTTCGCGTTCGGTGACGAGTTCTTCGGTCATGGGCCCCTCCGTTCAATGGTGGGCACAGGGCTAGCAGGTGGACGGGGAACTGACCAGAGGGACGCGGTGCGGCCCTTTACGCAATTGTGATAGAACCATTGCGAGACAAGCAAAAAACCCCGCGTATATTGGCAATATGAACAGATTCTTTGGTCCATTTTTGTCTGCTGTATTGTGCTGTGCCGCAACCTTCTCGGGGGCGACGGTTCCTTTTGATGGCCGCTGGGAAGAATTGCGGTTCTCTCTGTTTGCCTCGAACGAATTTCTGCAACGGGGCAGTGCGGTGGATGTGGCCTCGGACGGGACGGTTTCGCTGCTGTGGCGCAAGGTGCCGGGGTATGACCGAGACACGATCCGTGCCAACTGGACGTGGGAGGTGACGGAATCGGTCCCCCCGACGGATCTGACCGTGAAGGGCGGCGATGACCGGAACCTGTCGCTGTATTTCGTTTTCATGCCCGTTGATCTGGTGGCCGAGGCTGAAAAGCAGGACATCCGCTGGATGCTGAAGCAGACCGCCGTGCGGGTGCTGATGTACACGTGGGGCGGGCTCGAGCGCGAGAAGGGCCATATCACCGCCAATCCCTATATGAACAATCAGGGGGCCACGTTCCATGTGCGCCCTGCGGGGACGGGCAAGTTTGACGAGGCGGTCGATCTGCGCGCCGATTATGCGCGGGCGTTTGGCGGCGATGCGGGGGCCTTGGTCGGGGTGGCCATTTCGGCGGACAGCGATGACACCAAGACCCATGTGCGCGCGACCCTGTCGGATTTGGTTCTGACCGGACCTGACACCAGCCCCACGAATTGACAGAATGCTGCGCTGCGGCTAAAGCTGCGGGGCCGAAAAATGTATGGCCGGTTCGGTTATCCCGGTCACTGCTCATCCGCAGGATTTAGTCGGGGCGCGCCCCGAACCCACGGCATCCAACCCAAACTGTTTTGGGGGATGCCTTTCGTTTATGTTTCCGGCTCCCCCTCTTGACCGCAAGAGGCTGCAATGCACACCAAGAAAGTTATCATCGTCGCGCAACTGTTCATCTCGGGGATGATGGCGCTGTTCATGTCCGGCGTCATGAGCGTCATCCACATGGGATTCACCGCCCAGTGGTTTGCCCAATGGGGGCCGAACTTCCTGACCGCGTGGCCGATCGCCTTTGTGGCCAGCATGGTTGTGGGGCCGATCGGCTTTGCCATGGCGCGGATCGTGCTGCGGGTCGAAGACGCGGTCTGAGCGACCTCTTGCCGGTGTGATTTGCGCGGTAGGCGTGTGGACGGTTATACAGACACCCGAGTTCCTTGGAGGCCCGTTATGATCCGTTACACCCTGCCGCTGCTGCTGGTTCTGGCCGCCTGCGCCACCCCGCGCGAGAAGTGCATCATCAATTCGGCCAAGGATCTAAGGATGCTGGACGCCCTGATTGCGGAACAGCAGCAGGTGGTGAACCGCGGCTTCCGCGTCGAGGAAGAGCTGGTGGCGAATAACAGCGTGCGGTTCTGTGCGGGCGGTGGGCGCGTGGTGTCTATGCAGCTGTGCAACAACCAGAGCCTGAAAACCCGCGAACGTCCCGTTGCCGTGGATATCCCGACCGAACAGCGCAAGTTGCAGCAACTGCTGTCGCGCCGCGATGCGCTGGCCAGTCAGACGGCGCGGGCACAAGCGATGTGCCCGGCGCAGTAATTTAAGAGCCGTGATTTAGTGGGCGGGGGCCGCCACGGTGTCCAGCAGGGTGCGCCCGCCATCCACAGTCACGATCTGACCGGTCATAAAGCTGGCCGCGTCAGAGGCGAGGAAATGCACGGCCTCGGCCACTTCGGACGGGCTGGCGATACGGCCCATGGGGGTGTGCGCCTCGATGTCCGCGCGGTAGTCGCGATGATCCTTCAGCGTGTCCTTGAGCGAGCAGCTCATGACACTGCCAAAGGCCACGGCGTTCACACGGATGCGGTGCTTGGCCAGCGCCACCGCCAAAGAGCGGGTCATCTGGTCCGCCGCCGCTGCTGCGACCGAAAAGGCCATCAGATCAGGGTGCGTGCGGGTTGCCAGAATGGACGACAGGTTGATGATGGTCCCGATAGAGTTATCCTCCTCGGTGTCATCCTCGGCCTGTTTGATGAAACGCTTGGCGATCATCTGGCTCATACGCAGGCTGGTGACCATGTTCTGCTGGAGCAGTTGCTCGACCGCGTCATCCTCGGCGCAGAGGGGGTCCGAGGTCAGGACCTGACGCGAGGCGTTTACCAGAATATCCACGCGGTCAAAGGCGTCGATGGTGGCGGACAAGAGGTTCGCCTGTGTCAGACGCTCGCGCAGGTCACCGGCAAAGAAGCGGACGTTTTCCTCTTTCTTGGCCAGATCGCCGATCTCGGCCTTGAGCTGCGTTTCGTCCATGTCAGCGAACATGACGTTCGCCCCTTGGTTGGCGAAGTGACGGCCGATTGACAGACCGATCCCGTTGGCCGCGCCGGTCACAATGGCGGTCTTGCCTGCGATCGAAAAACCCATAGCTAGAAACCCTTTGCTGGAACGGCAGGATTAACGGCGGCGCGGACGCGCGGCCTCGAGCACTTTGAAAGAACCGTCCCCGCCGATTTCCGAAACCTCGTTAAAGAAATCCGACAGAGTCGATTCATAGGGAAGGTGCCGATTTGCGACCAGCCAAAGTTTGCCGGTCTGGGACAGCATCCCGTGGGCTGCGCGGATAAACGCCTGTCCGATGGTGGGATCAGCGTCGCGGCTGGTGTGGAACGGCGGGTTCATGACCACGGCGTCCATGATCTCGGGGTGGTGCCAGCGGGTCACGTCGGCCCAGTGGAAGCGCACGCGGTCATCGCTGATGGTCTGGCGGGCGCAATCGAGGGCGTTCGCCTCGGCCTCGACCAGATGCAGGCTTTCGAGGCCGTCACGGTCCAGAATGTTCGCCGAGATATAGCCCCAACCGGCCCCAAGGTCCGCCACGCGGCGGCCCAGTTTCTGCGGCAGGGTCTGGACCAGCAGCTTGGAGGCGCGGTCCATTTTGTCAGCCGAGAACACACCGGGGGCGGTCAGGTAACCGTCGGCGTTCTTGGACGGCAGTTTGCGCCAGTCGGCAAAGGCGTCCGATGCGGCGCACCAGAAGATCTTGCCATGGGCCTTGGAGATCGGGCCCGAGACGGGGGTGCGCTTGCGCATGTCCTTGAGCACGGATTCGATGCCGTCGGTTTTGGTCCCGTCGATCACCACAGTCCCGTTCGGGGTCGCGGCCATGGCGCGGGCGATCAGGTCGCGGGCCTCGTCCTTGGCGCGGGGCAGACAGACGATCGACAGCGCGTAGGGGCCGGTTTCCTGCGTCACCACCGTGTAGCCGCGGGCGGCCAGCATGGTGTGATCGGGGGCAAAGCTCTGGATCGCCTCGACGCGGGTGCGGGGCAGTGGATCAAGCGGCGTGTCGGCACGGGGGCGGAATACCGCAATAGCGCCTTCTGCCGGCAGGGTAAGACCTGCCTCGAGCGCCAGAGAGAGTCTGATGTTTTCCATAAGCGGCAGGGCGTCGCGCCCTACTCCTTTTCCATGGTGCACTGGAGGGGGTGCTCGTGGCGGCGGGCAAAGTCCATCACCTGCGCCACCTTGGTCTCGGCGACCTCGTGGCTGAAGACGCCCACGACGGCGACACCCTTTTTGTGCACGGTCAGCATAATTTCGAAAGCCTGGGAATGGTTCATGCCAAAGAACCGCTCGAGAACGTGGACCACGAACTCCATCGGCGTGTAGTCGTCATTCAGCAGAAGAACCTTGTACATCGGCGGTCTCTGCGTCTTGCGACGGGTTTGAAGGATGACGGCTCCGTCGCCTTCATTTTGATTATCTTCTGACATCGTCCAAGGGAACTGGGTCATGGAGATGATATCATCCCTTCCGTGGCCTCTGACCGCCTTATATAGCTGGTAGTGAAAGATATTAAAGCCCCAAAGGTCGATTTGAATATGGCACATCCGGTTACCACCCTTGCTTTTGACGCCGACGATACCCTTTGGCACAACGAACGACACTTCCGCATGAGCGAGGAACGGTTCGCCGAACTGCTAAAGGATTACGCCGAACAGGACCATCTGGCCGAACGTCTACTGGCGTCCGAAAAGAAAAACGTCGGTCACTACGGATTCGGCGTGAAGGGGTTCGTGTTGTCGATGATCGAGACCGCGATCGAAGTCACCGACGAGCGCGTCCCTGCGTCGGTGATCAAAGAGCTGATCGCCTGCGGGCAAGAGTTGCTAACCTATCCGATCGAACTGATGCCCGGCGCGGGTGATGTGGTTGCGCAAATGGCCGGTCAGTACAAGCTGATCGTGGTAACCAAGGGCGATCTGTTGGACCAAGAACGCAAGCTGGCGCAATCCGGTTTGGGCGAGCTGTTCGACGGTGTCGAAATCGTCAGTGACAAAACGCCGGACATTTACCGCAGGCTATTTGTAAAATGGTCTAACGGTTCAGAGGGCGCGATGATGATCGGAAACTCGATGAAGTCCGATGTGATTCCCGCCATCGAGGCAGGGGCATGGGGTGTCTATGTACCGTCCGAGATTACTTGGGCTTTGGAACACGCCGATGCGCCTAAAGAATCCGCGAAATTCCGTGAGATTCCATCACTTGTTGAGCTTCCGGCGCTGCTGGAATCTCTGGCCTGATTCCACCAGAATCGCCGTTTGATACACACCCAAGGGGGCAAAACTTATCCACAGGGACTATATCTTGTGGGCAAAAGGATGCCGAACAACGAACAATTCGACGCCACAATTTAGAGAGTCAGACTTTATCACACGCTTACGCTGTGTTAGCCTTTCCCCAATAAAACAAAATGACTGATCGGAAAATCCGGCGGTTTGAGGCAGAACATGGCTAGAGCAGTTAAGGCACCCACACATGTGCAATGGGCCCGCTATGGGCTCGCGGTTGTTGCACTTGCATGGTTGATGGTGGTCCTTCCACTTACGGCAATGGCGGCGCCCTATGCGGCGCTCGTGATGGATGCCCGTACAGGTGAGGTGATCCACCAGGAAAACGCGGACGCACGTCTGCACCCCGCATCGCTGACCAAGATGATGACGCTATACATCGCCTTCGAGGCGATCGAGCATGGCGAGATCGGCATTGACGATCTGGTCACCATCTCGGCCAACGCTGCGAAAGAACCCCCTTCGAAATTGGGAATGAAGGCGGGCCAGAAGGTCCGTCTGCGCTATCTGATCCGCGCCGCTGCGGTGAAGTCGGCCAACGACGCCGCCACCGCGATCGGCGAGGCGATTGGCGGCTCCGAAGCGGCCTTTGCGGCCCGTATGAACCGCACCGCCAAGGCGCTGGGGATGCGGAACTCGACCTTCAAGAACGCGCACGGCCTGACCACGGCGGGGCACCTGAGCTCGGCCCGTGATATGACCATTCTGGGCCGTCACCTGCTGTTCGATTACCCTGCGTATTATTCGCTGTTCTCGCGCACCACGGTCGATGCGGGCGGCAAGACGCTGTACCATACCAACCGCCGCTTCCTGAACGATTACCCCGGCGCGGACGGGATCAAGACCGGCTACACCGTTGCCGCGGGCTTTAACCTGACGGCATCGGCTGTGCGCGGTCAGGAACGCATTCTGGTGACCGTGTTCGGTGGCACCTCGACCGCAGCGCGCAACAAGCGCGTGGCCGAACTGATGGATATGGGCTTCAAAAAGGCCCCTGCCCGCGTTGCTGTGACCCGCACCTCGCGTCCCGCCTATCAGGGCAACGCTGGCATTAGCGCGGGCCGCGCCGTGGCCGCTGCCGAGCCTGCGGCTGTGCCCGCCCCTGCCCCCAAGCGCATCATTGCGATGAAGAACAGCCTGCGTCCGCAGCCCCGTCCCCTGCCCGCCGATCCGGTGCAGATGGCTGGCCTGCAAAACGACATCGCCGCCGCCCTGGCGCTGGCCGCAAACGACGAGTTGGCCGAAGGAGATGCCGAGGAACCGGCCCCCGGAACGCTGGCCCCCAAGGCGCGCTCTTTGCCGGTTGCGGTGGATGCGGGGCCTGCGGTGGCCGCAAGCCTTGCGGCGGTCGCTCCGGTCAAACCGGCGGCACCACGGGTTGTGTCGCGCAATTCCAACGATCCCCGCGAATGGGGTATCAATGTGGGACGCTATGGCAACCGCCACCTGGCCGAACGCGCGCTGGTCACGACCGCACTCAAGGAGATCGAGACGCTGCAGGGCGCCGATCGCATGGTTGTGGTCCGCTCTACCGGGTATGACGCGAACTTCATGGGGCTGACGCGGGACACCGCGGATCTGGCCTGTAGGCGCCTTCAGGCGCGCAATATGAACTGTTTCATGGTGGGGCCCTCTTAAGGGCCCTTTCCTTTTTCCGGGGTATGCGCAAACACTGAAGCCGTTCTGGCACCAGACTTTTTGTCTGGCGCCTATTGTTTTGTTGTGTGAAATTGTTTGAAGCCTGAACGGAGATGCCGGTGCAATTCGAACGCCGATTTATCCGCACTCGATCCCTGCCCGAGAGAGTTGCGACCGAAGACGCCCCCCGCGCAATGTGTTGCCTGCCCGAGAATGGCCTGATCAAGGCGTATCTGCAGCCGATGCTGCTGGCGGGGCGCGATCCCAAGTCCCTGCTGAAGGGCGACGTGCAGATCGGGGGGTTTGGGGACAACATGATCATCCGCTATGCGCCCGAGGCCTCGGACGGATTGCAGATGAATGACCCCGAGCCCGAGCTGTTCGCAGGCAAGCGTGTGGCTTTGGCGATCCGGAATGACGAACGGGCCAGCGTGATCCGCGACTGGCTGGAGGGGCTGGTCACCCATCACGGGCTGGAGGCCGCGCTGATTCTGGACCGCGCGATGCCCGGCAAGGCCGAGGCGGATGCGAATGCGATCGAAACCGCGCTGCGGGGATCGAAGGTGCTAAAGGGCGTCACGGTGGTGATGCTGTCGGCGGATGTGCCCTTGGGCCACCCCGAACTGGGCCACGAAGCGCACCCGATGAACGCCCCCGACGCCCCCGGCAAGGACCGGATGGAGCACCCCGAGGCTGACCCTTGGCATTCTCCGATCCTGTTCGGCGCGTTCTATGAAATGGCGCGGGACATGTATCTGGCTCAGGCGCGGTCGGTGCTGACGCTGGACCCCTTGGACCTGCTGCCTGCGCCTGCGGCGGGGCATAAGACGGTGTTCGAAACGGCCGAAGCCGCCCCCGGCAAGTATGTGCAGCTGGTGGGGCACCGCGCCTATCCTTGGGCCATCCGGCCCAATGCGATGCCTGAATTCGCCGACCATATCTGTGTGCGCTTTGACGAGGGCGCGGGTCATGGCCGCTGGTGCTATGCCCCTGTGGCGGGCGATCAGACCGTCTGGCGCTGGCGCCGCGTGGTCGGGGTCAAGGCCCTGCCCGAGATCACCCGATTCTACCGCTGCATGGCCCTGCGCTATGGCGAGGAGACTGAGGGCGGCCAACAGGTGTCGCGCTTGGTGCCCAAGTCCAGTCTGGTGGAAAGCGATCTGCTCCTGTCGATCGCCGAGGCTGCGGGTCACAAGCCGCGCCGCCTGCCCGATGCCAAAACCCGCAAGGATACCCAGCGCCGTAACGACGTGGCCATCGTCACGACGATGAAGAACGAAGGGCCGTTCATTCTGGAGTGGCTGGCCTATCACCGTGTGATCGGGGTCGAGAAATTCCTCGTCTTTACAAACGATTGTACGGACGGGACGGATACTTTCTTTGATTTACTCCAGTGCAAGGGGATCGTGGAGCACCGCGAGAACCCCTTCCGCGAGATGGATCTGAAGCCACAGCACGCCGCCTTGGCCGCCGCCGAGAAAGAGCCGATCATGCAGAACGCCGCGTGGTGCATCTGCATGGACGTGGACGAATACATCAATATCCATGTGGGCGACGGCACGCTGAAGGCTCTGTTCGATGCGGTGCCTGATGCGAACATGATCAGCCTGACGTGGCGGCTCTATGGCAATGCGGATGTGCATGAATTCGACCCGCGCCCGATCATCGGCCAGTTCGACCGCTGCGCGCCCGAGATGTCGCGCAAGCCGCACCAAGCGTGGGGCTTCAAAACGCTGTTCCGCAACATCGGCCTGTTCAAGAAATTCGGCGTGCACCGGCCCAAAGGGCTGAAGCCGCAGCTGGTGGACCAGATCAACTGGGTCAACGGCTCTGGCCAGCCGATGCCCGAGAAAGAGTACCGGACGGCGTGGCGCTCCACGACCGATACGGTGGGCTATAACATGGTGTCGCTGAACCACTATGCAGTTCGGTCCGCCGAAAGCTTCTTGGTCAAGCGTGACCGCGGGCGGGTGAACCACGTGGACCGCGATCAGGGTCTGGCCTACTGGTTCCGGATGAACAACAACCTCGAGGAAAACCGCGGGATCATGCGGATGCTGCCCTTGGTCGAGGCCGAGATGGCCCGCCTGCTGGAAGACCCCGAGATTCGCGCCGCCCACGAGCATTGCATCGCCGAGCATCGCGCCCATATCGACCGCCTGATGGCGACCGAGAACTACAAGAAGTTCTATGGCGACATTACGGGCGAGCGGATGCAGCGCCTGAGCCGGATGCACCTGCATTTCGGGTCAGCGGTGTTCCACGCCGGCCCCGACTGCATTCCCGATGATGTGGTGTTTACGGACCAGCCTGCGGACTTCTTCTTTACGGTTGAAGAGGCCGAAGGAGAGCAGGAGTTCTAGAGCCCCTGCCCCGCCGCCTGTTCCAGCAAGTGCTTCTGCAGGCGGCGTAATTTCCAGTTATCCTTGACGCTGCGGGCGTGGGCGACGCCGGACAGGGCCAGCTTCATGTGGCCCCGTTCGACCGCGTGCTCGATCAGGCGGATGGTGTAGGGAATCGCGTTCCGGCGGTGACGGAGCAGCTCGTAGAACCGCTTGGGGGTCATGGTGCCTTCGACCATCTCGGTCGCGACGGGTTTCAGGATTTCCATCCGCTTCAGGGTCGGCGGGACTTTGTGGGTCAGGTGGTGAAAGCCCAGGACATGGCAATTCGGCAGGGTCAGGCGATCGATGTGGGCCTTATCCTCGGGGACCAGCGGGTCGTAGACCAGATATGCCTTGCCTGCAGCCGCCAACCCTTCGGCGGCGTCCAGATAGGGGCCGGTGGTCCAATCGGCGTGACGCATCGCGCGGTCATAGCGGTTTTCGAAGGGGGCCAGTTCCTTGGACAGGGTGGATTGAGGGCTGAAGGCCACCACGGTGCACCCCGGCGCTAGACTGGCAAAGGCGCAAGCCCCGTAGGCCCCCATGCTGGACCCATACATGCTGACCTGCGGATAGCTGGCAAAGACGCCGCAATCGCGCATCCCGTTCAGAATGGCGAACAGCGCGGGGTCGCGGAACCAATCGGTGCGTTTGCACATGACGCCGACCATGCCCCAACCGCGCTTGTGCACCATGTCAAAGGCCCACGGCTTGCGATCGCCCTCTTCGCGGTTCCAGGACATGTTGTCGAAGCCGACGACCAGACGCTCTTGCCCCGGGATGTGCACGACCACGTGGTTCGGGGTCTCGTGGAATTCGCCCCGCCCTTCGGCGGCGAGGCGTTGCATCAGGGAAAAGTCGTAGCTGGCCATCGTCCGGCCCCTAGCGTTTCTGGACGATCAGCAGGTTGTTGCGCTTGGCCTTCATATAGAAGGCCGGCATCATCACCGCGCCCGACATATCCACGCGCAGATCGTTCAGCGCCTTTTCGATATCGGGGTCGTTGTGGCGGAAAATGCCGTTCTTGTTATAGCCCTCGAACAGGTCGGCGGTCTTGGGCCATTCGTCGGATTCCCATTTCGCAGGCTGGTCGCGCAGACCCTCGATCACATAGAGGCCGCCGGATTTCAGCTTTGGGAACAGCTCGATAAAGCTGGTCTGCTGGTGTTTGGACGCATGGCTGGCATCGTCGATGATAAAGTCGAAGGTCCCCAGATCCTCGGCCACTTCGGCCAGTTCATCGGGGTCGTCCAGATCACACTGCATGAAGCTGAAGCGGTTGTCCTTGAACCAGCTGAAGTCCGAGATATCGATGCCAGTCACGTGACCTTCGGGGAAGTATTCCAGCCACATTTTGACCGACGGCAGATCGTCGGTCTGACGGTCCACTTCGCCGCCCTTCTCGGGGCCGCCGTTTTGCAGACCCAGTTCCAAGAGGTTCACCGGCTTGTCCCGATAGGGCAGCATGAACATCTGGTAGAATTCGGTGTGACGGTATTTGTTGCCACCCTTGTCCGAGCCGTATTTGTCCGCCAGATCGGTCAGGTTCACGTTGCCGCGGCCCGCACGATCTGCCGCGCGAACGGGGATCAGCGGGGCGACTTCGCCGTCGCTGGTGGGCTTGGCCTTGCGGATGATCGGGGCCTTGGTCGGGTCGATGTCGTGCTTTTTCAGCAGCTGGCCGATCAGGCTTTTGGGATGGGGGTAGCCGCCATCATCGGCCAGACGCGCCCGCATCCGGCGCCCATAGAGGTGCACCGAGTAGGTGTTTTCAGTGATGTAGGGCGAGGTGTCAAAGTTGCGCTTCAGCATGAAGCGGCGGTCTTTGAAGGTAAAGGGATAGAGCCCCTCTTGCGGGAGGGCAAAGCGCGCCTCGCCGGTGACGTGCAGGAAATGGGTCACCGCGTGCGGGCCCCAGACGCCCCAAGGCTGTTCGCTGGAATGCACAGGCTCGCCCGCGTCGCGCTTGGCGATCAGCTCGGCCTCGTATTCCGGCCCGTAGTAGGAGGGGATGGCGAATTCGTCGCTGGTGAACTCCAGCAGGGCATTCAGGGTGTCGCTGTCATGGGGCAGGCCCAGAACACCGCCGTTGATGTGGTGCTTGGATTCCCAGCCATAGAAGTGCCCGTTCGGGGTTTCGAACGGCTTCATGCAATAGGCATCCGTGTCGGCCCAGATGGTATTGCGCATCTTTTTCAGCATCTTGTAGCGGAACAGGTCCGAATGCAGCGCGGGGCTGCCGGTACGCTCGTGCTGAAGGAAGTTGGTCTGGGGCAGAACCTCGTTGGCGTCGGCCAGTTCGATTCCGTCGGGGACGTTCTGAAGGGGGCCGTAGTGGTACAGAACGGTCTCATGGCCCGCATCCACAAAGGATTTCAGGCACAGCTGCTCAAGATAGCTAAGCGGTCCTTCCATCCAGAGAGCAGCGATCGTGTACTTTTGTTTAGCCATCAGAAACCCGTGTTTGCAGCTTCGCCGCCCTGCGGCGCGGTCAGATGCAGGTTACTGGCGAAATGCGGGTTTTTTCCAGTACTACTTGGGCTAATCGTTTGAAAAATTTGGGTCCCTTTTGTGTCGTTTGCGGAAACAAACGGGACCTCATGCATGTTTTGATGGCTTACGGCTTGGGCTTGTCGTCCCAGTCGCTGCTGAGGATGCGCTGGCTGTCGCCATCGGGGTCATCGTACTGGCTGGAGCGCAAAGTATAGACGAATCCCACGAGGCCAAGCCCCCCGAGCAGAAGCGAAATCGGGATCAGAAAAGTCAGAACCTGCATGGTGTTACCTCAGACGCAGCGCGTTCAGCGAAACGATAATCGAACTGCTGGACATGGCCAGCGCGGCGATCAGGGGCGTGGTCAGCCCGGCAATCGCCAAGGGGATCGCAACAAGGTTGTAGCCGGTGGCGATCTGGAAATTCTCGCGGATGCGGCGGGTCGCTTTTCGGGCAGTGACCAAGGATTCAGCAACCGGTGTCAGATCGCGGCCCAACAGCACGATGTCCGAGGCCACGCGGGCCGCATCCAGCGCGGTGGCGGGGGAAATCGAGACATCGGCAGCGGCCAGCGCGGCGGTGTCGTTCAGGCCATCGCCGACCATCAGCACATGTGCGCCGCCTTCGGACAGGGATTCGATGTAGTGAAGCTTGGTCTCGGGCAGGCAGTTGGCCTGATATTCGCGGATGCCAAGGCGGGCGGCCAGATCGGCCACGGGGGCGGCGCTGTCACCAGACAGAAGGATCACGCGCTTACCGGCAGCCTTCAGCGCCGCGATGGTGTCTGCCGCACCGGCGCGCAGATCATCGACAAAGCCGAACTGCACAGGGGCCGCATCGCCAATCGCCAGCCAAGCCGAGGTGATCTCGACCGCGGGGGCCCCCAGCCAATCGCCGCGACCGAGGCGGACGGTCTGGCCGCGCCAGATCCCTTGGGTGCCGTGACCGGGGATTTCGGTGATCTCGGTGACGGTCGCGGGCTTTACTCCGGCGGCGCGGGCGGCGGTGGTGATGGCGCGGGACAGGGGGTGATCCGAGCCTTCGGCGAGCGCCAAGGCAACCTCCAGATCGCTGCGGGAATGGTCGCCTAGGTTGGACAGAACGGGGGTGCCCTCGGTCAACGTGCCGGTTTTGTCGAACACGACGGTGTCCACATTGGCCAGACGTTCCAGCGCGGTTTCATGCTTGATCAGCATCCCCTTGCGGAACAGGCGGCCCGATGCGGCGGTGGTCACGGCGGGCACAGCCAGACCCAGCGCACAGGGGCAAGTGATGATCAGAACCGCCGCCGCGATGTTCAGGGACATGCGGACATCGTGGCTATAGATCAGCCAGCCCAGAAAGCTGAGCGCCGACAGGGCGTGGACACCGGGCGCATAGAGTTTCGCCGCACGATCCGCCAGCGAGGTATAGCGCGAACGGCCCGATTCAGCGATCGCCACCAGATCGGCCATGCGGTGCAAGGAAGTGTCTTGGCCCACGGCATTGGCGCGGACGGTCAGGGGGCCGGTCAGGTTGACCTCGCCCGCGCTGATCAGGGTGCCAACGGCGGCGGCAACTGGAACGGTCTCGCCGGTCAGCAGGGAGCGGTCCAGTTCGGACGCGCCTGCGATGACTTCGCCATCCACGGGGCAGCGCGATCCGGGGCGGACAAGGATCAGATCCCCGATGCGCAGCTCGGCGGCGGGAACGGTGATTTCCTGTCCGTCCTCAAGACGGATGGCGCGGGGAACCTCCAGCGCGGCCAGTTCCTCGGCGGCGGAGCGGGCAACGGCGCGGGTGCGGTGGTCCAGATAACGGCCCGCCAGCAGAAAGAAGGTCAGGGTCAGCGCCGCGTCGAAATAGGCATGGCTGCCCGACAGCGCGGTTTCCCAGACGGACATGACCACGGCCAGCAGGATCGCCAAAGAGATCGGCACGTCCATGTTCAGGCGTTTCGCGGACAGGGCGCTGTAGGCGCTGCGGAAAAACGGCTGACCAGAGAACGCGATGGCCGGCAGAGTGATCGCCGCCGAAATCCAGTGGAACATGTCGCGGGTCGCGTCCGCTGCGCCGGCCCAGACGGATACCGAGAGCAGCATCACGTTCATCGAAGCAAAGCCCGCAACGGCCAAACGCATCAGCAGTTCGCGGCCCGCTTTGTCGGTGGCGGTGGCCTGAATTGTGGCCACGTCCAGCTCGTGCGCCTCATAGCCGGTGGCCTCCATCAGGCGGACCAGATCGGCGGGATCAACGGTAGCATCCGCCGCGATGTTGGCGCGCTTCAGGGTCAGGTTCACGCGGGCTTCTTTGACACCGGGATAGGCGTTCAGGGCTTGCTCGACCGTGCTGATGCAGGCCGCGCAGTGGATCGTAGGCAAGGACAGGGCAATGCGAGCCTCCTTCAGGGCTTCGGCGCGGGCGGCGATCGCCTCGGCCGAGGGGGCGGCCACGCAAGCGGGGCACGCAGAAGGAGACTGGGTTCGTATTGCCGCTGTCATTTGGGTCAGCCTTTGACGTGCAGCACGATGCGCTGCTGGAACAGGGTTCCGTTCTCGGCCCGCGCCTTGAGGCGCAGGTTCCAGTTGCCCGGCGCCAGATCAACGGGCGCGGACAGGTCGGTGCCGGTAAAGGCAAAGACGGGGGTGCGGTCATCCTTGGCCTCGGTGGCGCGGCCAAGGATCGCCTCTTCGATGGCGGGGTTCACGGGGTTCCCCTGCGGATCACGGATCGACAGGATCAGATTGCCCCGTTCCACCCGCGCCGTCACGTCCCAACCAAGGGCCAACTGCGCCTTGCGATCGGCGTCAAAGGTCTGGCTGGCGACGTAGGAGTTGGCGGTTTCGAGGCCCGGAAATGTATGGATCGCTTTATACGCCATCAGAACATTCACGGTAATAATCACACTGAAGGCCGCCACAAATCCGGCAAACACGTGCCAGCCCTTGATGCGGAACTCCTGTTTCGCTGCGTGCGCCATCAGTTTTCCTTTCCGTTAAAGACGGTTTCTTTGGTGACTTGCTCGGCGGCTTTGGGGTCCTCGACCGTGATGTACAGGTCAGTCCGCTCGGCCTCGGCGGCGTCGGTGCCCGGCGCGGCGATGACGTAGACACGCTGCAGCTTGGTGCTGTCAGAGGGCACATCGGTCACGTTGCCGTCGTAGCCTTCGAGTTTAACCTCGAACACGTCCGAAGGCGCAACCGTCACGACAAACCCGCGATCTTCGCCATGTTTATTGCGCAGACGCACGTCATAGGTGTTGCGGATCGAGCCATCGGACAGAACCACAAAGGTGGGATTACGAACGGGGGCCACGGTCATGTCGATGGCCTGACGGGTCAGCAGGGCAACAATCAGGCCCACACCCACCAGCGACCACAGGGTGGTGTAGAGAATCACGCGCGGACGGAAGACGTGCTTCATGATCGGGCGGGGCTGGTTGCCCGCACGCTCCAGCGTTTCGTCAGAAAGAGCGATATAGTCGATCAGGCCGCGCGGCTTGCCGATTTTGGCCATCATGTCATCGCAGGCATCGATACAAAGTGCACAAGTGATACATTCCATCTGCTGGCCGTTGCGGATGTCGATGCCCATGGGGCAGACGTTCACACACGCCATACAGTCAATGCAGTCACCGGCGGGTGCTTCGTCCTCGGTCTTGCGCAGTTTGCCGCGGGGCTCGCCGCGCCAGTCGCGGTAAGCAACGGTGATGGTGTCTTCGTCCATCATGGCCGCCTGAATACGGGGCCACGGGCAGGCGTAGATGCAGATCTGTTCGCGCATGAAACCACCGAACACAAAGGTGGTCATGGTCAGAATACCCATGGTGACATAGGCCACAGGGTGCGCGCGGAAGTGCACCAGATCATTCAGCAGGGTCGGCGCATCGGTGAAATAGAACACCCAAGCCCCGCCTGTCGCCAAACCGATCAGGAACCACAGCACCCATTTGGTGATGCGCAGACGGGCCTTGTGCATGTCCAGTTTCTTCTGGCGATGCAGGCGCAGGCGGGCGTTCCGGTCCCCTTCGACCCAGCGTTCAACAAGGATAAAGAGGTCGGTCCAGACGGTCTGCGGGCAAGTATAGCCGCACCACACACGCCCCAGCGCAGAGGTGAACAGGAACAGGCCAAGGCCCGCCATGATCAGAAGACCGGCGATGAAGTAGAACTCGTGCGGCCATATCTCGATGAAAAAGAAGAAAAAACGGCGGTTCGCCAGATCCACCAGAACGGCTTGGTCGGGCAGGTTCGGACCCCGATCCCAGCGCAGCCAAGGTGTGATGTAGTAGATGCCCAAAGTGATCGCCATGATCACCCACTTCAGATTCCGGAACTTGCCGCTGACACGTCGTGGAAAAATGGGTTCTCGGGCAGCGTAAAGTTGTTCGGGCTGATGATCGGCTGTGCTCACGGAATCGCTCCGGTATGGAAAAAGGGCATTTGCTGTTGCCCTTTTTGCAGGAGCGCGCCAGTCGGGCTTTGACACAGGTCAAACCCGACTCTGTGCCATAGCTATTGCGACAATTGGCCCTTGAGCCACTGCGCGAAAGTCGACAGCGCTTTGCGCTGCACACCCGGACGGGTGACAATGTAGTAACCCAGTGCATCATTCGAATCTTCGAACAATACGTTGAGCTTACCGTCCGCAAGAGCACGGCGCACCATAGCACGACTGACCAGCGCGATCCCTTCGCCGTCCAGCAGAGCGTCCATGAGCTGAGCACTGGGCAGATGGGTCACGGCGGGGCCTTTGGCCGCAGAGATACCGTGGCTATCCAGCCAGACACCGGTTTCGTTCGAACCCGATTCCTGCAACCATTTCTGGTCCATCAGGTCTGCGGGGCCGGACACTTGGCGATCGCCGACCAGGCTTGGTGCACCAACCAAGACCAGATCGGAGGGCAGCAGCAGATGTGCCTCGAGGGCGGGCCATACACCAGCGCCGTAGCGCACTGCCATGTCGATGCCTGCGGGACGCAGGTCAACGATCTCCGAGGTGGGGTTCAGCAGAACCTCGATCTCGGGATGCTGCTGGCGGAACGTGTCCAGTCGCGGCATCAGCCAGTTGATGGTGAACAGCGGAGCGGCTGCAACCTGAAGGGGACGGGTCTCGTCGCCGTCGGTCATCTCTTCGACCTTTTGGTAGATCGTTTCGAGAGCCGGTAGCAGGACCTGAGCAAGCTGCGTGCCTTCGGGAGTCAGCATGACCCCGCGACCCTGACGTGCGACGAGAGGCGTCCCCAAATGCCCCTCGAGCTGCCGGATCTGCTGGCTGATTGCAGCGTGCGTAACGTTCAAAAGTGCCCCTGCTCGAGAGACACTCCCCGACTGCGCTAAGGCAGCAAATGCCCGGAGTGCGGGCAGAGAAGGCATGCGAAGCCAATCCATATATTAATCTCGACTAACAATTTTACAAACGCAGCGTGAAAAAAACACACTCATACAAGTTTAATATGACCATTACACAGTTACTCAAGCAGCAAAACAGGGGAAATTTCCATTTTTCCTACTCGAACGTATATAATTGGGGTGCAAATAATTGCAAAAACGTACGAAACACCTCAACACCCTTAACAGTTGTACACGTATAGGGTGAACAGTGCGACCCCAATTAAGACATTTGCCGTAATTTTTCCGCAGTTTCGCCCGCAAACAAGGCGGGTTTCCCTTACAGATAAGGCGATTTGTGTTTTGGGAAATAGGTCGCGCTGGCAGACAGGACATAATTTCGTGTCTGGAAAAAGTGCGTCGACGTTCCAGGAAACGCGCGAACAGGACGGAACGTCGACGCAAACCCCGCAGGAAATAAACGGGGTATTCGGGTGGTCAGGGGCGGTTATTCACCGCCACCCAGACCGTGTACGTAGGTGGCAACTGCCGCGATTTCGGCGTCCGACAGACGGGCGTTCCAGTTGGGCATGACGCCATAACGAGCCTTGGTCACGGTGGTGATCAGGGTGTCGTAGTCGCCGCCATAGAGCCAGATCGCGTCGGTCAGGTTGGGTGCACCCTGGGTGCGGTCACCGGTGCCGGTTTCGCCGTGGCAGGTTGCGCAGTTGTCCGCAAAGACGACCGAGCCTTCTTCAACCAGCGCGGGATCGTTCGGCTCGCCGCTCAGGGACATGACGTAGTTCACCACCTGACGGATCTGCTCTTTTTCCAGCAGTTCGTCGGTGCCGAATGCCGGCATCTGGCTGAAGCGGGCATCAGCGTCGGTCTCGTTGCGGATACCGTGGGTGATGGTGGTGTGGATGTCCTCGATGGAACCACCCCACAGCCAATCGTCGTCCAGCAGGTTCGGATAGCCTTTGGCACCCGAAGCCCCCGAGCCGTGACACTGGGCACACCAGGTCCGGAACACAGCCGCACCAGCGTTGCTGGCATAGCTCTGCAGTTCGGGGTTGGCGCTGATCTGGGTCAGGTCAGCAGAGGCCAGCTGTTCGTTGATCGAAGCGTTTGCTTCTTCGACGGCGGCGATCTCGGCGGCGACGTTCTGACGGGTCGAGAAGCCCAGCACACCGGGGGTTGCACCGCTCAGCAGAGGCCATGCCGGATAGGCGATGGTGTACAGAACGCCCCAGAAGATACAGGCGTAGAAGGTCCACAGCCACCAGCGGGGAAGAGGGTTGTTGAACTCTTCGATACCGTCCCAGCTGTGACCGGTCGTTTCGACCTCTTTCTTTTCAGGTTTCTTGCTCATGTCCGAGCCTCCTCGTGGTCAGTTGCCGGGCGATCTTCGTGGCGGAAAATGCTTTCCGCCGTGTTGCGGTATTCCTTGGATGAACCGGGACGGAACACCCACAGAATAGCCGCGACGAAGAACCCGAAGAGGAATGCAAGCATCCAGCTGTCTGCGAAGATGCGGGTAATGGTATACATATCCATCACATCACCTCTTAGCGGCTGGCGTCCGGGGTAAAGGTCGAGAAGTCGACCAGAGTCCCCAGCATTTGCAGGTAGGCAACCAGAGCGTCCATTTCCGAAATACCGGGCTGCGCGTCGAAGTTACGAACCTGGGCACCAGGGTAACGTTCGAGCAGACCGTCAGTGTCGCCCCAAGGGTCGATCTGCACGGTAAAGTCGGCTTCGGCGTTTTCGATCATTTCCTCGGTGTAGGGCACACCAACGAGCTGGTGAGTTTCCATCAGGTCTTTGATGTGGCTCGGCTCGATCAGCTTTTTCTTGAGGAATGCGTATTTCGGCATGACCGATTCAGGAACAACCGATTGCGGGTTGCTCAGGTGATCCACGTGCCACTCGTCCGAGTAACGGCCACCCACGCGCGCCAGATCGGGTCCGGTACGCTTGGAGCCCCACTGGAACGGGTGGTCGTACATCGACTCCGCCGCCAGCGAGTAGTGACCGTAACGCTCGACCTCGTCGCGCATCGGGCGGATCATCTGGCTGTGACAGACGTAGCAGCCCTCGCGGATGTAGACTTCGCGGCCCTGTAGCTCCAGCGGAGAGTAGGGGCGGACGCCCTCTACTTCTTCGATGGTGTTTTCAAGCCAGAACAGAGGCGCGATTTCCACGATACCACCGATGGTGACGACCAAGAAGGCGAACACGAACAGCAGAGATGCGTTGGTCTCGAGGATTTTGTGCTTGTCGAGAATTCCCATAGTCCGGGTCCTCCTTATTCAGCGGGGACAGCAGCGGTTGCTTCGGCTTTCGCCGGCGCTTTCGCCACGGTCATCCAGAGGTTGTAGCACATGATGATTGCACCGGTCAGGAACATCACACCACCAAGGCCACGGGCGACGTACATCGGGAACTTCGCGCCAACGGTGTCGGCAAAGCTGTTCACGAGGAAACCGTTCGCATCAACTTCGCGCCACATCAGGCCTTCCATGATGCCGGTCACCCACATGGATGCCGCGTACAGAATGATGCCGATGGTGGCGAGCCAGAAGTGCCAGCTGACCAGGGTCAGGCTGTACAGGCGTTCTTTGTTCCACAGCTTGGGCACCAGGAAGTACAGCGCACCAAAGGTGATCATGCCGTTCCAGCCCAGAGCGCCGGAGTGAACGTGACCGATGGTCCAGTCAGTGTAGTGCGACAGCGAGTTCACGGCGCGGATCGACATCATCGGGCCTTCGAAGGTCGACATGCCGTAGAAACCAACCGAGATCACCATCATACGGATCACGGGGTCGGTGCGCAGTTTGTCCCAAGCACCCGACAGGGTCATCAGACCGTTGATCATACCACCCCACGAAGGCATCCACAGGATGATCGAGAACACCATGCCCAGGGTCGAGGCCCAGTCAGGCAGCGCGGTGTAGTGCAGGTGGTGCGGACCGGCCCAGATGTACAGGAAGATCAGCGCCCAGAAGTGGATGATCGACAGTTTGTAGCTGTAGACGGGACGTTCTGCTTGCTTGGGGATGAAGTAGTACATCATGCCCAGGAAGCCCGCGGTCAGGAAGAAGCCCACAGCGTTGTGGCCGTACCACCACTGGGTCATCGCGTCCTGAACACCCGAGAAAAGCTGAACCGACTTCGAGCCCCAGATGCTGACCGGGATCGACAGGTTGTTCACCACGTGCAGCATCGCAACGGTGACGATGAAGCTCAGGAAGAACCAGTTCGCAACGTAGATGTGCTTTTCTTTGCGTTTGAAGATCGTGCCAAGGAAGACAATCAGGTAAACGACCCAGACGATGGTCAGCCACCAGTCCACGTACCATTCGGGCTCAGCGTATTCCTTGGACTGGGTTGCGCCCAGCAGGTAGCCGGTCGCGGCCAGAATGATGAACAGGTTATAGCCCCAGAACACGAACCATGCCGCGTTGCCGCCGAACAGTCGGGTCGCCGAGGTGCGCTGTACGATGTAGAACGATGTTGCGATCAGCGCGTTGCCGCCGAATGCAAAAATCACCGCACTGGTGTGCAGCGGACGAAGACGGCCAAAGTTGGCGTAGCCTTCTGCCCAATCAAAGTTCAGGGCCGGGAAGGCCAGCTGAAATGCAATAAAGGTCCCTGCGAGGAAACCGACAACGCCCCAGAAGGCGGTGGCGATTACGCCATAGCGAACAACTTCGTCCATGTACCCGGTTTCAACGACAAGTTTTTTACCAGGTTCATCAGTGTTGCGCAGGGTCCAGAGAAACAGGCCACCGGCCACGATCATAATGATGATGGCGTGTACCATGTAGGCCAGATCGCGTGCGTAGTTGGCGGCGATTGCTGCGAACAGCGTCACGACCCCCAGCACGGCTAGCTTGAGATAATTTATCATACCACGTCCCTTCGTCTTCCCTCGAATCCGGATCACTCCGGACACACGGGTTCCATTGACTGGGCCCATATGGCGTGTCCGGGCCTCACAATTCCTTGATCTGAGTCAAGACCGCCGGTCGCAGGTCATTCGGATTGTTGATGCATCTCAAAGTAGAGGTCCGCGAGTCGCGGTAGCGTTCACACCAGATGTCCAACTCAGGAGGACGAGATGGCTTACAAAACACTATTCACCGCTGTGACTGACCCTGCCGCTGCTGCGGCCCCTCTGGCGATGGCCAAGGCACTCTGCCGTGCGTGGGATGCGCATCTGGATGTCCTGACCATGGGAATCGACCGGACCCAGACCGGATATTACTATGCAGGTGCCAACGCGATGGTCCTGCAAGAGACCCTGCAACGCGCCCAACGCGAAGCCACGGATCTGGAAACCGAGATTCGCGAAGAGTTCAAAGCCGAGGATGTTCTGTGGAATGTCGAATCGGCTGTGGCCGCTATCGCCGATCTGGGGCGCCATGTGGCGGGCCGTGCGCGCTTTGCCGATCTGGCCGTGATGGCGCAGCCCTATGGCGAAGGCGCCGGTGTCGAACTGGAGCCCGTTCTGGAAGCGGCGCTGTTTGATGGCGACACCTCGGTGCTGATGGTGCCCGCAGGCTATGAACCCAAGACCGAGTTCAAGCGCATCGTCATCGGCTGGAACGAAAGCAAAGAAGCCCTGAACGCGGTGCGCCGCGCCCTGCCCTTGCTGAAGAAGGCAGAGTTCGTGTCCATCGCGATCATCAACCCGCCGACCCACGGCCCCGAGCGTTCGGACCCCGGCGGACGCCTGTCCGAGTTCCTGTCGCGCCACGGCGTGCATGTGGAAATCTCGGTTCTGGCGAAAACCATGCCCCGCATTTCCGACGTTCTGGCCCGCCACGCCGAAGACATCAGCGCCGATATGGTGGTGATGGGCGCCTATGGCCACTCGCGCTTCCGCGAAGCCATTCTGGGTGGCGCAACCCGCGGCATTCTGGAGAACGCCAAGCTGCCGATCTTCTTGTCGCACTAATCGGGGAGCCAATCCCTGAAAACGGAAAAAGGCGCGGACCCATTGCCGCGCCTTTTTTCATTGTCCGTTACAGATGGCTCAGGCCAGCATCCCACCGTCCGAATCGTCGCCCGCCTCTTCCAGCAGGCGGCCCATGTCGGGGATGGTGACGTGACGCTTGCCTTCCAGCTCGATCACGCCGTCACGCTTCAGGGCGCTGATCTGGCGGCTCACGGTTTCCAGCGTCAGACCCAGATAGTCGGCCATCGCTTCGCGGGTCAGGGGCAGGTCGAACACCAGACGCCCTTGGGTCGATGCCATTTTCAGCGTGGCATCGCGGCGCGCGATAATCGCCAAGAGCGAAGCAATCTTTTCCCGCGCGGTCTTGCGACCCAGCACCAGCATCCATTCGCGGGCGGCATCCAGTTCGTCCAAGGTCATTTCCAAGAGACGCTCCGCGATATGCGGGGTCTTGGCCATCATCGCCTCGAACGGTTTGCGGCGGAAGCAGCACATCACCATGTCGGTCACGGCCACCACATCATAGGCCGCGCGATCGCGCCCCGGTCGGCCCACAAAATCGCTGGGCAGCAACAGACCCACCATCTGGGTCCGGCCGTCTTCCATCGTTTGGGTCAGGGTCGAAATGCCCGAAACCACCGAACCGACAAAGTCCATCTGGTCACCGGACCAGATCACGGTCTGGCCGGCCTCGTAGCTGCGGTAGTACTTGATTTGCTCAAGCACCTCGAGCTCGTCGGTTTCGCACCGCGCGCAGACGGCACGATGACGGATCGGGCACCCATCGCAATTATGGGCATCGAATTTTAAAGTATCGTTCAACATCTTGTTCGCGCTTGATCTGGGTCAAGGATGACCCGCAAAGTCATCTTTAACGGTAGGCCCATGGATACGAAAACACAATTCGCCAAATTGGGTCTGTTTGACGCAAAAGTCCCGCGTTACACCAGCTACCCCACCGCACCGCACTTTTCGAACGACGTCACGCCGACCGATTTCGAAGGGTGGGTGAAGGCTATTCCGGCCGGGAACAGTATATCGCTGTATATCCATGTGCCCTTCTGCCGTAGGCTCTGCTGGTTCTGTGCGTGCCGCACTCAGGGCACCCAGAGCGACGATCCGGTACGTGTCTATCTACAGACACTCAAGGCAGAAATTGCATCACTTGGTCAAATTCTACCTAAGGGCGTCACTCTGTCGCGTCTGCACTGGGGGGGCGGCACGCCCACCCTGCTGGCACCCGGCATGATGACCGAACTGGCGCAGGCGATCGCGGATATTGCCCCGTTTGCAACGGATTACGAATTCTCGGTCGAGATCGACCCGAACGAGATCGACGAAGCGCGTCTTGATGCGCTGGCCGCTGCGGGGATGAACCGTGCCTCGATCGGGGTTCAGGATTTCGACGACGACATCCAGAAAACCATCGGCCGTATCCAGAGCTTTGACATCACCAAGAAGGCTGTTGAGATGATCCGCGCCCGCGGCATCACCAGCCTGAACGCGGACATCCTGTACGGCCTGCCGCACCAGACCAAGGAGCGGATCACCGAATCCGTCCAGAAGCTGCTGTCGCTGTCGCCGGACCGCGTGGCCCTGTACGGCTATGCCCACGTTCCGTGGATGGCGAAACGCCAGCAGATGATTCCGTCGGATGCGCTGCCGACCCCTCAGGAACGTCTGGACCTGTTCGAGACCGCGACCCAGCTGTTCATGTGGGACGGGTACACCGAGATCGGCATCGACCACTTTGCACTAAAGGGTGACGGGCTGGATGTGGCCCTGCGCACCGGCAAGCTGCGCCGCAACTTCCAAGGGTACACCGACGACACGGCGGACGTGCTGATCGGCTTGGGCGCGTCGTCGATTTCGCGCTTCCCGCAGGGGTACGCCCAGAACGCCTCGTCGACCTCGGCCTACACGGCGGCGGTGCGGGCGGGTGAATTTGCCACCGCGCGCGGCCACACCTTCAAGGGCGAGGATCTGCTGCGGTCCCGCATCATCGAGATGTTGATGTGCACTTTCGGCATCGACGGGGCAGAGTTGCAGCGCGATTTCGGCCTGTCGGACGCCGCTCTGATGGCGCACTACCGCGAGGTGACCGAGAAATTCGAAGGCATGATCGAAACCGTTGGATGCCAGCTGTCGATCAAGCCCGAGGCCCGCGCCATGACCCGCATCATCGCGCGCCACTTCGACACCTATGACCTCAGCAAAGCTGGCCACAGCTCTGCGATCTAAAGGCACCTGTTTCGTTGCCTAGGCCCGAGGGTTCTCTTCCCCCCTCGGGCTTTTTTTGTGCCTTAGCGGCGGCAGAGTTCCTTGATCCCCATGGCGATCTCGGGTTTCGCGGCAAGGGTATCCTGCACCCACGCCTGCGCCTCGGCCATCAGGGCATCGGGTTCGACCAAGCGGTCCACCAGCCCAAAGGTCAGAGCCTCGGTCGCGGTGATCTTTTGGCCGCCCATCAGGATCAGCTTGGTACGCGCGGGGCCGATCAGTTGGGACATGCGCACGGGGTCACTGGGCTGGGGCATAAAGCCCAGCTTCATCACGGGGTAAAAGAACTTGGCGGTCGGTACGGCCAGACGCAGATCGCAGGCCAGAACCATGCCCATCGCGCCCCCCGCCAGCGTGCCGTTCAGCGCCGCAACGGTCAGCCCCTGCACTGCAGCCACCGCCGAGGACAGACGTTCCCACACCGTATCCACCGCCAGCCCTGCGCGGGCCTCGTCCAGATCGGCACCGGCGCTGAACACTTTGCCCTCGCCGGTCAGGATCACGGCGCGGGCGTCCTTGGCGGCCTCAAAGGTATCGGCAAGGGTTCCCAGCATCTCGCGGGTCAGGGAGTTCGCCTTGTCGGGGCGGTTGATGCGGATGGTCCAAAGGTCCCCGTCGCGGGTCACGTCAATCATAGCAGTCCTACTTGTTCGCGGATGTTCTGGTCCCGCAGCGAAATCTCGTCACCGAGCCACGGATCGGCCTCGGGGCTGCACATCCAGACCAAGGCCTTGGCGGGCCATGCGGGCGGGATATGCTCGGACCAGTCAAGCTGACTGACGGGGTTGATACCACTGGCCTTGATGTCGCGCTGCATGTCTGTGGCCACAGTGCCCGGCGACAGGCCAATGGCACGGATGCCGTTCGCGCGTTCCTCTAGGTCCAGCGAACGGGTCAGCATCTGCGCCCCCGCCTTAGAGGTGCAATAGGCGCTCCACCCCTCGACCGGACGCGAGGCCGCGCCGGAACTGACGGTCAGGATGGTGCCGCCGCCCTGCGCCTTCATCACGGGCAGGGCGGCGTGCATTCCGTTGAAGACGCCCTTGATATTCACGTCGATCAGATGGCCCCACGCATCGGGGTCGCAGTCCTGCAAATGGCCGATGGGGTCGATCACGCCGGCGTTGCCCACCAGCACATCCAGACGGCCAAATGTTTTGACTGCAGCCTCGATCGCGGCCTGAACCTCCCAGTACCGACTGACATCACAGGGCACCGCCAAGGCCTGTCGACCGATCTCTCCGGCCAGCTCTGCTACCGCATCACCATTTCGTGCGGCCAGCACCACATTGGCACCAACAGCGGCGAATTCACGGGCCGCTGCCGCACCGATCCCGCGGCTTGCACCCGTAATAAAAACGCATTTTCCGGCAAATTCCGACATGAATCCCTCCTGCATTCTTTGAACATTCGTAATGAACGCCTAGGTAGAGGTCCAGATTTTCGGCCTTGACGATTTTGCGAGACAGGCACGAAGCTGCGCCCAAACGATTATTTTGAAAGGTACGTTATGACGAACCGTATTGTGCTAGGTGCTTCTGTTGCGTGGGGCGCTCTGGCGACCGCAGCAGCCGCCGACGTTACCCCCCAGCAGGTTTGGGACAACTGGGTTCAGACCCTGACCGCGAATAACAGCGAATACACCACCGCAAGCGAAACGATGGACGGCAAGGCGCTGACTATCACCGATCTGAAGATCACGCAGGCCCATGACAGCGGCTCGGCGGTGTTTACCATCCCGCAGATCGTTCTAACCGGCAATGCGGACGGCACCGTCAGCGTCGCAACCTCGCCCGAGTATGACGGGCAGGTCACCTTTACCGAAGAAGGCAAGACAACCGACATGGACCTGTACATCCGTCAGGTCGGTGCGGACATGCTGATCAGCGGCTCGCCCGAGCATCTAAGCACGGCCTACACCTCGGACGCGGTGTCTGTTGGTCTGGACGAACTGAAGCTGGACGGTAAGGCCATTCAGGACGCCGTAGTTGACCTGACCATGAACGGCCTCAAGGGCGAAACCATCGAGCAAGAGGGCGCGCGCGACTCAGCTTATTCGATGCAGAACATGACCCTTGATGTGTCGATGGTGGACCCTGAATCCAAGGACAGCGTAAAGGTTGATGCCCTGTTCAACGGGATCGAACTCGCGACCGAACTGCGCGGCGACGAAGCCGCGATGGGCGATTTCCACGCCATGGCGATGGCCGGTGCGACCGCCAAGTTCAACATGTCCTCGGCCGACAGCCGCATGAACGTGACCGGCCAGTCCGAGAACAATCCCTTTGCCGTGGCGCTGACCGCAGGTGCCAGCAGCGTGACGTCGGACGTATCCAAGGACGGTCTGGCCTACAGCAACTCGAACCAGAACCTGCACGCCACCATTGAAACCGCCGCTTTCCCCGCGCCGATCGAGCTGGACATGGCCGAGCAGAGCAGCAACCTGACCGCCCCGATCCTGCCGGGCGAGGCCCCCGCGCCGGTTGCGGCAGGTGTGGCGCTGCGTGATTTCACCATGTCGGACCAGCTGTGGGATATCTTCGACCCCGCCAAGGTTCTGCCCCGCATCCCCGCCACCATCGCGCTGGGCCTAGAAGGCGACGCGATCCTGAAGGCGCCGCTGTTCGATCCGTCCAAAGCCGATGAAATCGCCCAGATGTTCGAGACCGGCAATCCGCCCGCCACTCTGGACAACCTGCGCCTGACCGAACTGCAGATCACTGCGGCTGGTGCGACCATCACGGGCAAGGGCCAGATGAAGTTCGACAACACCGATCTGCAGACCTTTAACGGCTTCCCCCGCCCCGAAGGCGAGGTGTCCCTGCGCGCAGTTGGCCTGAACAGCCTGCTGGATAACCTTGGCAAGATGGGCATCCTGCCGCCCGAACAGCTGATGGGTCCGCGCATGATGCTGTCGATGTTCACCGTTGTGGAATCCGAAGACACCCTGACCTCGAAGATCGAGATCAAGGGCGGTGGCCAGATTCTGGCAAACGGTCAGCGTATCCGCTAATCCGCATTTCCTGCGATCACGCCCCCGTTTCCGGCGGGGGCGAACCTTGCAAGCGGGCGTGCCTCAGGCTACCTCAGAAACCTGAGTTCGGAGGTATCCCATGACGCAACGGCTAGAATCCCTCACCCAACAGCTGCTCGAGGCAGCCAAACGGGCTGGCGCAGACAGCGCCGACGCGATGGCCATTTATGGCAGTTCGACTGAAATCGACGTGCGTCAGGGCAAGCTGGAACAGGCAGAACGGTCCGAAGGGATCGACATCGGCCTGCGCGTGATGATCGGCAAACGTCAGGCCAACGTCTCGGCGTCCGACACCAGCACCGCCACCATCGAAACACTGGCCGCCCGCGCTGTCGCGATGGCCAACGAGGCCCCCGAGGACCCCTATGTCGGGTTGGCCGAACCCCGCCAATATGCCCGCGACTGGGATCTGGACGCGCTGGAGCTGTCCGACCCAACCCAAGAACCCACCGCCGCCGAACTGCAAGAGGACGCTCGCCGCGCCGAGGCTGCCGCAATGGCCCAGTCCGGTGTCACGCAGGTCCAGTCCGCCGGTGCCAGCTATGGCGCGCGCAATATCTGGATCGCGACCAGCAACGGGTTCTCTGGCGGCTATGGCCGCACGGGCCGCAGCCTGTCATGCGTTGCCATCGCCGGCGAAGGCCTGAAGATGGAGCGCGACTATGACGGGGACTCGCGGACTTTCCAGTCCGACCTGCGCTCGCCCGAAGAAATCGGTGCCACCGCAGGCCAGCGCGCTGTCGAACGCATGGATGCCCGCAAGCCCCCGACCGGCGCCTATCCGGTGATCTATGACGAACGCATTTCCTCGGGGTTGATCGGGCACCTGCTGTCGGCAGTGAACGGCTCGATGATTGCCCGTGGCTCCAGCTTCTTGCGCGATGATCTGGGCCGTCAGGTTCTGCCCAAGGCCCTGTCCATCACCGAAAACGCCCTGCGCCCCCGCCTGACCGGCTCGCGCCCCTTTGACGGAGAGGGGCTGCCCACCGCCCCCCGCACCATCGTTGAGGACGGCATCCTGATGGGCTGGACGCTGGATCTGGCAACGGGCCGCAAACTGGGCATGCCCTCGACCGGCAGCGCGGGCCGCAGCACGGGCTCGGCCCCGTCGCCGGTTGTGTCGAACGTGGCCCTGACCCAAGGCGACAAATCCCGCGAGGAGCTGATCCGCGACATGGGCACGGGCCTGTTGGTCACGTCCTTGATCGGCAGCAGCATCAACGCGACCACGGGCGACTATTCCCGCGGGGCGGCCGGCTTCTGGGTGGAAAACGGCGAAATCACCTATGCGGTGAACGAATGCACGCTGGCGGGCAACCTGCGCGACATGCTGATGCAGATGACCCCCGCGAACGACGCCCGCGCCTATCTCAGCCGCGTGGTCCCGTCGCTCTTGGTCGAAGGGTTGACCATTGCAGGCGCCTGAGGCCGATCTGGCCTTGTTGATCGAGGCGGCAGAGGCAGCGGGCGAGATCGCCCTGCGCCACTTTCGCAACGATCCCGAGGTCTGGCACAAACCGGATGATGCGGGCCCCGTGACCGAGGCCGATCTGGAAGTGGACGCCTATTTGCGCGCCACACTGACGGCCGCACGCCCCGACTATGGCTGGCTGTCCGAAGAGACCGAGGACGATCCCGCCCGCCTGAACGCCGAGCGTGTGTTCATCGTGGACCCCATCGACGGCACGCGCGCCTATATCGAGGGGCAGGATTCCTGGTCCCACTCGCTGGCGATCGCCGAGAATGGCCGCGTCACCGCCGGTCTGGTATTCCTGCCGGTCAAGGGCGTCAGCTATTCCGCCGTTCTGGGCCAAGGTGCCTTTCGCAATGGCGCGGCGCTGACCACTTCGGGGCGCGATCATCTGGCCGGGGCCGACATTCTGGCCACCCGCCCGAACATGGAGCCTCAGCACTGGCGCGTGCTGCCCCAGATCGCACGGCATCATCGGCCCAGTCTGGCCTACCGGTTCTGTCTGGTGGCCGAGGGGCGCTATGACGCGATGCTGACCCTGCGCGATGCGTGGGAATGGGACATCGCGGCGGGCAGCCTGATTGCCGCCGAATCCGGCGCGGTGGTCACGGATCGTTTGAACCAGCCCTTACAGTTCAACATGCCCGATCCGGCCAGCAACGGCGTGATCACAGCCAACCCCCTGTTACATCAAGAAATCTACCGATCGCTCAGATAACTCGGGCGGGGCGTTGCCACCCCCGATTAGCGCGGCTTGCCCCCCTGCCCGAAACACGTATGCTGCATACGTTTAATCCACCGTTTCGGTTAATTCAGACCCGCTTATGTATCGCCAACTTGCCCTTTCCGTCGCCGTCGGGCTGAAGCCCGGACGCCGCGTCGACGCGCAAACCCTGTGGGCTCCGCGCCCCGAGGGGCTGCTCTTGTGGCTGCATGCGGGCAGTGCCCCCGATCTGGCGGCCCTGTGCCATCTGATCCAGCGGCTCGAGCAACTGGAACCGATGCCCGAGATCCTGATGACCATGCAAGAGGGGCTCAGTTGCCCCTGCGCCATGCCCGATCATGTGCTGGTCCAGCCGATTCCGCAGGACAACATCGCGCAGACGACCGCCTTTGTTCAGCACTTCAAACCGGATTTCGGGCTGTACTGCGGGGCCCCCCTGCGCGCGGGCCTTTTGTGGGCGATGGAGCGGCAGAAAGTGCCGCTGATCCTGACCAACGCCCGCGCCGCAGATATCGACCCGCCCGGTTTTCGCCTGAACCGCCCCGCCCATCAGGCGCTGGCGCTGTGCTTCCAGCATATCATTTGCCGCGACCAAAGCTCGGCCCGCCGGATCAACCGCCTGCGTCCGGGTCTGTCCCCTGCCCTGCCCCTTGGGCGGCTAGAGGAAGGCGGCCTCACCCCCGAAGCCAACCCGCGCATCGTGGATCACCTGCGCCCGCAGCTGACCGGCCGCCCCGTCTGGCTGGCCGCCCACACCCGCGCGGGCGAAGAGCCCATGGTCGCCGAAGCGCAGCGCCAGATGGGCCGCTATTCCCACCGCTTGCTCTGCGTGATCGCCCCGAGCGAACCTGAGCGCGGCGTCGCTTTGGCAGACGGGCTGATGCAACAAGGCTGGCGCATCGCCCGCCGCAGCACCAACGACCCCATCACCGAGGACGTGCAGATCGTCGTCGTGGACGTTCCCGACGAAATGGGTGTGTGGTACCGTCTCGCGCCCATCACCTTTGTCGGCAGTTCGCTGGTGTCGGGCTATGGCGGGCAGGACCCGTTCGCCCCGGCCACCTTGGGCTCGGCGCTGCTCTATGGCCCCAACGTGGGCGGCTATCTGGACAGCTACAGCCGCCTTGTGAACGCTGGCGGCGCCCGCATCGTCAAGGACGCCAGTTCCTTGGCCCAAGGCCTGCAACTGCTCTTGGCGCCCGACAAAGCCGCGGCACAGGCGCACGCCGCATGGGAAGTGACCTCGCGCGGGGCCGAGGTGACTGATAAGGTGCTGGAAATCTTGCAAGAGCAACTCGACGACAAGGCATTCTGACCGATGCAAGCACCGGATTTCTGGTACACCTCGCCCGATCACCCCGACTGGCGTGCGCGCCTTTTGGCTCCTTTGGGCGCGGTCTATGCCAGCGCCACCGCCCGCCGTCTGGCCAAAGGTCCGTGGACCCGCGCCGACGTGCCGGTGATTTGCATCGGCAACCTGAACGCGGGCGGCACGGGCAAAACCCCCACCACCATCGCCATCGCCCAACGCCTGATCGAAGCGGGCCACAAACCCCACGCCGTCAGCCGCGGCTACGGCGGCACGGTGACCACCCCAACCACAGTAAACGAACGCACTCACTCAACCAAAGAGGTCGGGGACGAGCCCCTGCTGATGGCGGCCTTCATGCCTGTCCACGTTGCCCCCGACCGCGCGGCGGGCGCGACCTTGGCCGTTCAAGCGGGCGCGGATGTGATCCTGCTGGATGACGGTTTCCAGAACCCGTCCCTTCACAAGGACATCTCGATCGTCGTGGTGGATGCGGACAAAGGCTTTGGCAACGGCCGCTGCCTGCCCGCTGGCCCCCTGCGCGAACCGGTCCCCACAGGCCTGACCCGCGCCGACCTGACCCTCTCCATCGGCACGCCCGAGGCCCAAGCCCGCTTTGCCGCCGAGTGGTCCGCGCATATCCCAACGCCGCACCTGACCGGCCAACTCAAGCCCCTGCGCACCGGCATGGACTGGTCCCTGATGCCGCTTCTGGCCTTCGCAGGCATCGGCCACCCCGAGAAATTCTTTGCCACCCTGCGCAGCCTTGGCGCCCCCCTGGTCCGCGCCGAAGCCCTGTCGGACCACCAAGAACTAACCCCCGCCCTGATGCAGCGCCTCGAATCCGACGCCCGCGCCGCCGGCGCCCAACTGGTCACCACCGAAAAGGACGCCGTCCGCCTGCCCGACAGCTTCCGCCGCAAAGTCCTGACCCTCCCCGTCCGCCTAGAAATCGCCGACTGGAGCGCACTCGACACGCGCCTGAACGCCTTGGGCCTGAAAACGCCCTAAGCCTTCAGCTTGGTCCAAATACCCCCGCCGGAGGCCGCGCCGCACCTGACGCGTAGCCTTGGCGGGGAACCTCGCCGACCTTCACGCATCTTTAACCCGCGCACAGGCATCCATGCTGGAAGCCAATCGCCAGTCGTGGCATTACCTTGGCCAACAGGAACAAGGAGCGCGACATGGGCACGAAATTCGGCAAGGGCTGTCATCTGCATCTCATCGACGGATCGGCCTTTATCTTCCGCGCCTATCACGCGCTGCCCCCTCTGACGCGCAAATCCGATGGCCTGCCGATCGGGGCGGTCAGCGGCTTTTGCAACATGCTCCAGCGCTATGTCGAAGGGAACAGCGGCCCTGACGCGCCGACGCACCTCGCCGTGATTTTCGACAAGGGCAGCCACACGTTCCGCAACGACATGTACGACCTCTACAAGGCCAACCGCGAGGCTATGCCAGAGGACATGCGCCCCCAGATCCCCCTGACCCGAGAGGCCACCCGCGCCTTCAACATCGCCTGCGAAGAGATGGAAGGCTACGAGGCCGACGACATCATCGCGACCCTGTGCTGTCAGGCACGCGAGGCCGGTGGCCGCGTGACCATCGTGTCCTCGGACAAGGACCTGATGCAGCTGGTCGGTGACGGCATCGTCATGTTCGACGCCATGAAGAACAAGGTTATCGACCGCGAAGGCGTCGAAGAGAAATTCGGTGTCGGTCCCGAGCGCGTGGTGGACGTGCAGGCCTTGGCCGGGGACAGCGTGGATAACGTGCCCGGCGCGCCCGGCATCGGGATCAAGACTGCCGCGCTGCTGATCAACGAATTCGGCAGCCTCGAGGAACTGCTCGACCGCGCAGAAGAGATCAAGCAGCCCAAACGCCGCCAGACCCTGATCGAAAAGCGCGACCAGATCGAGCTGTCCAAGAAGCTGGTGCAGCTGGATTGTGCGACCCCGCTGGAGTTCACCCTAGACGATCTGGAAATCCGCGAGCCCGAGCCCGAGGTTCTGCTGGGCTTCTTGGCCAAGATGGAATTCCGCACCCTGACCAAGCGGATCGCCGACGCGCTGGACGCCCCCGCCCCCGTGATCGAGGACAAGGCCCCCGCTGCCACCGCAGCCCCCGAATCCGCGCCCGAAGAGGACGTGCCCTTTGACGCGGACAGCTATACCTGCGTCAGCGATCCCGCAGTGCTGGAGCAGTGGATCGCCACCGCCCGCGCCCAAGGTTATGTGGCAGTCGACACCGAAACCACCGCCTTGGACGAGATGGTCGCTGATCTGGTCGGCGTGTCTCTGGCCACGGCGGCTGGCAAGGCCTGCTATATCCCCGTGGGCCATACCTCGGGCGATGGGGACCTGTTCGGCGGCTCGGAAAAGGCTGCGGGCCAGATGGATTTCGACACCTGCCTTAAACTGCTGAAACCGCTGCTCGAAGACCCGTCGGTTCTGAAAATCTTTCAGAACGCCAAGTACGACATGAAGATTTTCCAGAACTACGGCATCACGGTGCAGGGCATCGATGACACGATGCTGATGTCCTATGCGCTATATTCGGGCCTGCATGGCCACGGGATGGACGCGCTGTCGGAACGCTATCTGGGCCATAACCCGATCCCGATCAAAGAGCTGATCGGCAGCGGTAAATCCATGATCACCTTCGACAAGGTCGAGGTCGAGAAAGCTGTCCGCTATGCCGCCGAGGACGCGGACATCACCCTGCGCCTCTGGCAGAAGTTCAAGCCGCAGTTGCCTGTATCCAAAGTCACTCGAGTATACGAAGGGCTGGAGCGCCCGCTGGTGCCCGTCTTGGCCCAGATGGAGCGTCATGGCGTGTTGGTGGACCGCGACACCCTGAGCCGGATGTCCAACGCCTTTGCCCAGAAGATGGCGCAGCTCGAGGAAGAGATCCACGAACTCGCGGGCGAGAAATTCAATGTGGGTAGCCCCAAGCAGCTTGGCGAGATCATGTTCGACAAGCTGGGTTATGCGGGCGGCACCAAGGGGAAAACCGGCGCATATGCCACCGGCGCGGATATTCTGGAAGACCTGTCCACCGAACACGAACTGCCCGGCCGCGTGCTGGACTGGCGTCAGGTGTCTAAGCTGAAATCGACCTATACCGACGCCCTGCAGGACCACATCAACCGCGACACGGGGCGGGTGCACACCAGCTATGTCCAGTGCGGGGCGGCAACGGGGCGTCTGTCCTCGACCGATCCGAACCTGCAGAACATCCCGATCCGCACCGAAGAGGGCCGCCGCATCCGCGAGGCATTCATCGCGCCCGAGGGCAAGGTTCTGGTCGCGCTCGACTATAGCCAGATCGAACTGCGCATTCTGGCGCATGTGGCGGGGATCGAGAGCCTGAAACAAGCCTTCCGCGAGGGGCAGGACATTCACGCCGCCACCGCGTCCGAGATGTTCGGCGTGCCGCTGGACGAGATGACCTCGGAGGTGCGTCGTCAGGCCAAGGCGATCAACTTTGGCGTCATCTACGGGATTTCCGGTTTCGGTCTGGCCCGCAACCTGCGCATTCCGCGAGCCGAGGCGCAGGGCTTTATCGACCGGTATTTCGAGCGTTTCCCCGGCATCAAGGACTACATGGATACCACGGTGAAATTCGCGCAGTCGAACCTGTTCGTCGAAACCCTGTTCGGCCGCAAGATCCACACGCCCGAGATTGCTGCCAAAGGCCCCCGTGCAGGATTCGCGAAACGCGCCGCGATCAACGCTCCGATTCAGGGAACGGCAGCGGATATCATCCGCCGCGCCATGATCCGGATGCCCGAAGCCATTGCGGATTTGCCCGCCAAAATGTTGCTACAGGTACACGATGAACTGCTGTTCGAAGTCGACGAAAACGCGGCGGATCAGCTGATTCAAACTGCAAAATCCGTCATGGAGGGCGCAGCGATGCCGGTTATCCAACTGGATGTGCCGCTTATAGTTGATGCAGGTCGTGGAAACAGTTGGGCGGAAGCCCACTGATTCTCAAAAATCTTGGAACCAAAGCGGTCCGGATGTGTTATCCTTTGGCATACTTCCAAGGATTCACATTTTGTCCGCCCCAAAAACTTTTGAGTTTATTCACCGTGGTTTAACCATCCGGTCCAGTTTTTATCAGACCCCGGCACCCGTTGATTATGTCGTGATGAACCACGGCTTCTCCAGCAACCGCTACGGGACGGGTCGACTGCTGGTCCAGATGGCGCGCGCCCTGCATCAGGACGGCTATTCGGTGCTGGCCTTTGACCGCTTGGGTCATGGCGAAAGCGATGGGGATTTTTCCGATATCACCGCCTCGGACGAGGTGCGGCAGCTGGAAACCGTGATCGAAACCATCAAGCGCCGGATTATGCGTCCGGTGCATGTGATCGGCCATTCGCTGGGGGGCATGGCCGCTGCCGTTCTGGCAGGCGAGCGACCCGACCTGATCAAATCGCTGTCCCTGTGGGCCCCCGCCGCCACCTTTGTCGAGGATATCGCGGACGGGCACATCATGGGCGATCCCTTGCCCGAGATGACCGACGACACGCTGTTCGACTTTGACGGTCAGGGTGTCGGCCCCGGCTTCGTGCGGGATGCGCTGACCTTTGATCCCTACAAGGGGATTGATCGGTTCAAGGGGCCGGTGTTCCTGCATCACGCGGTGGACGATCCGATTATCCCGATGCGCAGCACGGAAAAGTATGCGTCGATCTGGGGCAATCAGACCACGGTCCACAAATACGATGCTGGCGGTCACGGCTGGACCAAGCTTGGCCCGCGCAAGTCGCTGCTGGCGCGGACGCTCGCGGATATCGAGAGCGCATCGTTCCTGACCCGCTCGGGTTTGCGGGCGGCTTCCTGACCTGCGGCGATTTTTTCGAAATCAGCTCTTGAAGCTCTAGTGGCTAGAGCAATTACCTTGGGTCCATAGCAGCACGAAAGAGGCATCCTATGGGCCATTCGCACGACCATCACGGGCACCATCATCACCACCACCATATCGACCCGGAGGCCGGCGACCGTCAGGTTGCCTTTGCCGTGGCGATCAACCTGCTGCTGACTGTGGCGCAGATCATCGGCGGCGTGGTCTCGGGCTCAATCGCGCTGATTGCGGACGCGGTGCACAATTTCAGCGATGCGATTTCTTTGGTGATCGCGTTCTTCGCCCGCAAGATCGCCCGCCGCCCCGCAGATGCCCGCATGACCTTTGGCTACGGACGGGCCGAGATGGTGGCGGCCTTGGTCAACTACACCACCCTGATCGTCATCAGCCTCTACTTGGCGTGGGAGGGGATCGCCCGCCTGATCGACCCGCCCGCCATTCAGGGCTGGACCGTGGTGATCGTGGCAGGCATCGCGCTGGTCATCGATCTTGCGACCGCACTGCTGACCCTGCGCCTGTCCAAGGAAAGTGCCAATATCCGCGCCGCCTTTATTCACAACCTGTCGGATGCATTGGGGTCTCTGGCGGTGATCGTCGGGGGGACTCTGGTGATCCTGTATGACTGGAGGCTGGTGGACCCGATTATCACGCTGATGATTGCGGGCTACATCCTGTATCTGGCCGCGACCGAGATCGGGCCGGTCATCCGCAACCTGATGCTGGCCAGCCCTGACGGCCACGATGCCGAAGACCTGCTAGAGCATATCCAAGAGGAAGAGGGCGTTGCCGCCGCCCATCATCTGCACCTCTGGCAGATGACCGAACACGAGGCCGCGCTACAGGTGCATCTGGTGGTATCCGATCCCGATTGGCCCGCTGCGATGGACATCCGCAACCGCGTCCGCGCCATGCTGGTGGCCAAGGGGATCAGCCACGTCACCCTAGAGATCGAGCGCGCGTCCGCGGCTTGCCCCAACGCGCCCCTGATCGGGCATTAAACTGCGTCGGGCGACCGGACCACTGCGGCCACCATGCGGCGGGCCACAGGGGCCACCACCAGCACCGCCGGAAAGGCAAAGGCCCAGCTGGACGCCCACGCGCCCATCCACTCGGCGCCAAAGTTCGGCACAAAACCCAGCGCGCGGAACGTCGCGATACCGGACACGAGGCACGACATCATACCGGACAGAAACAGGCTGAACAGATAAGGGGCAAAGCGCGGGTGGATCATGGGGGACCTGCCTTGGTTCGGATAGCGGAATGCGCAGAATACCGCGCCGCCGCCCTTTGTGAAGCCGCACGCCCGCACAGACGGGCCTGCGTTATTCCAGTTCTTCGGACGGAATAATCGGGAAAAACTGCCCGCCCGACATCACGCCAAACCAGCGGACCTCTTCGTGATGACGATGCTGGCCCAGATCAATCATCCGGTAAAAGCTTTTCCGGTCGATCAGCGCCTCTAGTTCATCGCGCACGTGGACATAGGGGGACGGCTCGCCGGTTTCGGCATCGCGCACCACGCGGATGGGGTGATCCACGCCCGCCTGTGTCTGATCGCCAACGTTGGTCGTGAAAGTCAGAGTTTGATCGTCCCCTTCGCCAGAGACCTCGAAATCAATGGCGACAAAGGGCGCGTCCTCGACCACGATCCCGACCTTCTCGACGGGGGTGACCAGATAATACTTGCCGTCTTCGCGCTTCAGGATGGTGGAAAACAGTCGGACCAAGGGCGCACGGCCAATCGGCGTGCCTTCATGGAACCACGTGCCATCGCGGGCGATCCTCATGTCAATGTCCCCGCAAAAGGGCGGGTTCCACTTGTGGATCGGAGGCAGGCCCCCTTTGGACGCGGCCTGAACGGCGGCGGCGATGTAGTCTGCCGAAGGCTTCACGTTCATTTGTCCTTTAGTTCTCTTTTGCCATTTCAGGATCATGCGATACCCTTATCACTATAGCATTCCAAATCGCAGGAGCCACACCATGACCGAAACCGCCGATCTGGTGTCTGAAATCGAAACTTTCGAGGAAAAACTGGCTCTTGCCCGCGAGTCGATCACCAAACGGTTTATCGGTCAGACGCGCGTCGTGGATCTGACCCTGACCGCGCTGCTGTGCGGGGGGCATGGTCTGCTGATCGGTCTGCCCGGTTTGGGCAAGACCCGTCTGGTCGAAACCCTGAGCACCGTGATGGGTCTGGACGGCAAGCGTGTGCAGTTCACCCCCGACCTGATGCCCGCCGATATCCTTGGCTCCGAAGTGCTGGAAACCGATGCGGATGGCCGCCGCGCGTTCCGCTTCCTCGAGGGGCCTGTGTTCTGCCAGCTCTTGATGGCGGACGAGATCAACCGCGCCAGCCCGCGCACCCAGTCGGCGCTGCTGCAGGCGATGCAGGAACGCTCGGTCTCGGTGGGTGGGGAAACCCGCGCGCTGCCTGCGCCTTTCCACGTTTTGGCAACCCAAAACCCGATCGAGCAAGAGGGCACCTATCCTTTGCCCGAAGCGCAACTTGACCGTTTCCTCGTGCAGATCGACGTGCGCTATCCCGACCGCGAGACGGAAAAGGCGATCCTTTTGGCCACCACCGGCGCCGAAGAGGCTGAGGCCACTCAGGTCTTTACCGCTGCCGAACTGCTCGCGGCACAGATGCTGCTGCGCAAAATGCCCGTGGGCGACAGCGTGGTCGAGATGATCCTTGATCTGGTGCGCGCCTTCCGCCCCGAGGACCCCTCGGCCCTGCCCGAAGTGGTGGCCGATGTGTCGTGGGGCCCCGGTCCCCGTGCCGCGCAGGCCCTGATGCTGGCCGTCCGCGCCGAGGCGATGCTGAACGGCCGCCTTGCCCCGAACGCCGAGGATGTGGCCGCGATGGCTGCGCCCGTGCTGCGTCACCGCATGAACCTGACCTTTGCCGCCCGCGCCCGTGGGCAGCGGCTGGATGATGTGATCGCCCGCGGCGTTGCCCGCATCACCGGACAAGAGGCCGCTGCGTGACCGAAGCCCCCCACCTGCGCAGCCGTGCCGAAGGTCTGGCCTCTGCGTATCCGCCGCTTCTTGCCAGCGCCGAGCGTTTGGCCGCGAACGTCCAGTTGGGCGATCACGGGCGGCGTCGGTCCGGTTCGGGGGATGCCTTCTGGCAATATCGCCCGCTGCAAACCGGCGATGATGCGCGCCTGATCGACTGGCGCAGGTCCGCACGGGGGGATGAACAATTCATCAAGCAGCGCGAATGGCAGGTGGCCCAGTCGGCGCTGCTGTGGGTGGATCAGGCGTCCTCGATGAACTTTGCCAGCAGTGACAAGGTCACGACCAAGGCCGAACGCGCTCGCTTGATCGGCATGGCCACCGCGATCCTGTTGGTGCGTGGCGGGGAACGGGTGGCTTTGGGCGCTGTGCTGCCCCCTCGGCGCGGGAATGGCCAGCTAGAGCGTATCGCGACCGCGCTGGTACAGGACCGCCCCGACGATTACGGCATCCCCGATTTGTCCCCGATGGTGCCGAACAGCCGCGCGCTGATCATTTCCGACTTTCTCGGGGATTTGGGGCCGCTCAAACATGTGCTGACTCGCGCCGCTGGCCGCGGCATTCGCGGGGCGCTGATGCAAGTCCTTGATCCCGCCGAAGAGGAATTCCCCTTCCGTGGCCGCACCGTGTTCGAGAGCATGACGGGCAGTGTCCGCCATGAAACCCTGCGCGCGGATACCCTACGCGACCGGTATCTGGAACGGTTGGCCGAGCGAAAGGCCGAACTGGCCGATCTGGCGCTGAACACCGGCTGGCTGGTCGGCCATCACCACACGTCGGAGCCCGCCCAAAGCGCGCTTCTTTGGGTCTATCAGGCCGTACAAGGAGCCCGCTGATGACGGTTTTCGGGGCATTGGGATTTACCGCGCCGTGGCTTCTGGTGGGCCTGCTGGCCCTTCCGGTTCTGTGGTTCCTGCTGCGGGCCGTGCCGCCCGCGCCTGTGCGCCGCAAGTTCCCCGCCGTCTCCCTGCTGCTGGGGCTCAAAGACGACGAACACCAGAGCGACAAGACCCCTTGGTGGCTGCTGCTGCTGCGCCTGTTGGCCGTGGCGGCGGTGATCATCGGTCTGGCGGGGCCTGTTCTGAACCCCGATGCGCGGCAGTCGGGCCGTGGTCCGCTGCTGGTGCTGATGGATGCCACATGGGCCAGCGCCCCCGATTGGCGCGGCCGCATGGCGCGGCTGGAACCCATGATCGCCGAGGCTGGCCGCAATGGCCGTCCCGTCGCCGTCATGGCCCTGACCGCGCCTTCCCCCGCGACCTTTGCCGATGCCTCTGTGGCGATCGAAGGGCTGCCCGGCCTGAGCCCCGCCCCGTGGGACCCGCGTTTTGATGCTGCCTTGCCCGAGGGGGATTTTGAAACGTGGTGGCTGAGTGACGGGCTGGACTATGCGGGCAGAGAGGGGCTGGCTGACCGCCTGCGGGACCACGGCCCCCTGACCGTGTTCGACACCGGCACCAACCCGACCGCCCTGCGCCCCGCCGCGTTTCAGGACGGAGAGATCGCCCTGACCGCCCTGCGCCTGCGGCCCGCCCCGTCGGAAACCCTGACGATCTCGGCTCTTGGCCCTGATCCGGCGGGGATCGAGCGGGTTCTGGCCACCGGAGAGGTCAGCTTCGAAGACGGCCAGACCGAGGCCTCGACCACGCTGGACCTGCCCGCCGAATTGCGCGCCCGCATCAACAGGTTCTCGCTGGATGGGGCGCGCAGTGCAGGCGGCGTGACCTTGGCCGACGACCGCTTGCAACGGCGCGAGGTTGCTCTGATCGACGGCGGCCGCAGCCGCGAGGCGATCGACCTGTTGTCCCCCCTGCATTACCTGCATCAGGCGCTGGAACCGACCGCCGACCTGCTAGAGGGCGGATTGGATGACATTCTGCCCGCCAACCCCGACGTGATCATTCTGGCCGACGTCGCCCGCCTTGCCCCCAAAGAGGAAAAGGCCCTGCTGGACTGGGTCGAAAAGGGTGGCCAACTGGTGCGCTTTGCCGGTCCGCGCCTAGCCGCCAGTGATGTTTCACGTGAAGCCGAGGACCCCTTGATGCCCGTCCGCCTGCGGGCCGGTGGCCGCACCGTTGGCGGTGCCATGAGCTGGGGTGACCCCAAAACGCTGGCCCCCTTTGCCGAGGATAGCCCCTTTGCCGGCCTGCCCACGCCCGATGATGTTCAGGTGACCTCTCAGGTCGTGGCGCAGCCCGATCCAACGCTGGCCGACCGCGTGATCGCGAGCCTGAGCGACGGCACACCGCTGGTCACGCGCAAGGCGGCTGGTGCGGGGCAAATCGTGTTGTTCCACGTGACCGCCAATGCGGAATGGAGCAACCTGCCGCTATCGGGCCTCTTCGTTCAAATGCTGGAGCGTCTGTCGATTTCGTCGGTCACCGCCCGCCCCACCGCCGAGCAACTGGAGGGCACCACGTGGCAACCCGCTCAAGTGTTGGACGGGTTCGGGCGGCTTGGCTCTGGGGATGCGTTGCCCGGTGTGGCGGGGCCGCTCCTGTTCACCGCGCCCTTAGGGCCGGACCTGCGCCCCGGCCTTTATGAAACCGAGGATCGCCGCCTGTCCCGCAACCTGATCGAAGAAGAAACCACCCTGACGCCCGCCGTTTGGCCAGCGAACGTATCGGTGACCCCGCTGGTCGCGCCGGATGCGCAGCCCTTGGGCGGGTTCCTGTTGTCGCTGGCGGCGCTGCTGCTTGCGCTCGATCTGCTGGCCTCGCTTGCTGTCGGGGGCCGTTTGCGCGGTGCCGCTGCGGCACTGGCGGTGCTGATGTTGGCCTCTGTGCCGCATGAAACACGTGCGCAGGACGCGGATACACCCGTCCCCTCGGAAGAGTTGATGGCAGCGGACGAAGTCACGCTGGCCAATGTCCTGACCGGCGACAAAGCCTTGGACGATCTGGCCTACGCCGCGATGAAGGGCCTGTCGCAGACCCTGTTCGAGCGGACCTCGGTTGAACCTAACGCCCCGCGCTCTGTGGATCTGGAGCAGGACGAACTGGCCTTCTACCCGCTGCTGTACTGGCCGATCAGCGCCAATCAACAGCGCCCCTCGGACGAGGCCTATGTGAAGCTGAACCAGTATCTGCGCGGCGGCGGAATGATCCTGTTTGACACCCGCGATGCGGACACAGCCCGCCTTGGCGCGAACTCGCCCGAGGGGCGCAAGCTGCGCGAATTGGCCGAGCCTTTGGACGTGCCGCCGCTGGAGCCTATCCCAGCGGACCACGTGCTGACCCGCGCCTTCTACCTGCTCCAAGACTTCCCCGGTCGCTATAACAGCCGCGATGTCTGGGTCGAGGCCGCCCCCGAAGACGCCGAGCAGATCGAGGGGATGCCCTTTCGCGACCTGAACGACGGGGTCACGCCGGTGATTTTCGGCGGCAACGACTGGGCCAGTGCGTGGGCGATGGATGATCGGGGCTATGCCCTGCGCACCGTTGGGCGCGGCTACACCGGCGAGCGTCAGCGCGAGATGGCGTTCCGCTTCGGCGTGAACCTTGTGATGCATGTGCTGACGGGCAACTACAAATCGGATCAGGTCCACGTGCCTGCGCTGCTGGACAGGTTGGGCCAATGAACTACGAAATCGCCTTTGCGCCGCTGGTGCCGATGTGGGTCGTCTATGGGGCGGCGTTTCTGGCCGTTGCGGTGATGGTGCTGGCGCGGGTGCGGCGGCTGTCGGGTTGGTTCCTGCGGGGGCTGGCGCTGGCGGTAATTGCCGTGGCCCTGTCCGGCCCCGCCCTGCAAGAAGAGACCCGCACGCCGATGACCGACATCGTCCTGCTGGTCGAGGATCGCAGCGCCAGCCAACGCCTGTCCGACCGCGCCGACCAAACCGCCGAGGCCGCCGAAGCGCTGGCCATCCGTCTGGCTGAACGCCCCAATACCGAGGTCCGCCGGATTACCGTGGGCGACGGGCAGGATAACGCGGGCACCCAGCTGATGACCGCCCTAGCCGACGCCATCGCCGAGGAACCCAAGGCCCGCATCGCCGGTGCCATTCTGCTGTCCGACGGGCGCTTGCATGACTTGGCTGCCCTACCAGACTTGCCCGCGCCCTTGCATCTGATGCTGACGGGGCGGGACACGGATTGGGACCGCCGCCTGATCGTCAGCAACGCCCCCGCCTTTGCCATTCTGGACGAGGAAATCACCCTTACCCTGCGGGTCGAAGATCAGGGCGCCGTCCCCGCTGGCATCGGCCCCGCTCAGCTGTCGGTTTCGGTGGATGGGCGTGCGCCCCAGACCGTGATGGTGCCGATCGGGCAGGACATGGAATTGCCGCTGAAGCTGCCTCATGCGGGGCGGAACGTCATCGAATTCAAGGTCGCCACCGCCGAGGGCGAGCTGACCGACCGCAACAACAGCGCCCTTGTCCAGATGAACGGCGTGCGGGACCGCTTGTCGGTGCTGCTGGTGTCTGGCGTACCCCATGCGGGCGAACGCACGTGGCGCAACCTGCTGAAGTCCGACAGCTCGGTCGATCTGGTCCACTTCACCATCCTGCGCCCACCGGAAAAGCAGGACGGCGTGCCTGTGACCGAGCTGTCGCTGATCGCCTTTCCCACGCGTGAGCTGTTTCTGGAAAAGATCAACGATTTCGACCTGATCATCTTTGACCGCTACAAACGGCGGGGCATCCTGCCCGCGCTCTATTTGGATAACGTCCGGAACTATGTCGAGAATGGCGGCGCTGTGCTGGTGTCTGCGGGACCGGATTATGCCAACGTGGACAGCCTTTATCGTTCGCCGCTTGGGGTGGTGTTGCCCGGTGAACCGACAGCGCGCGTGATAGAAGAGGCGTTCCGCCCTCATGTCACCGAACTGGGCCAGCGCCATCCCGTGACCGAGGGCCTTGCCCCCCTAGAGGGGGAACCCGACTGGGGCCGCTGGCTGCGTCAGGTGGACGTGGACCCCAAGGATTCCGACGTGGTCATGACCGGGGCCGATGACAAACCCTTGCTGCTGCTGAACCGTGTGGGCGAAGGGCGCGTGGCGCTGCTGGCCTCGGATCAGGCGTGGCTCTGGAGCCGCGGCTTCGAAGGGGGCGGTCCCCAGATGGAACTGCTGCGCCGCTTGGCCCACTGGATGATGGGCGAGCCGGAACTGGAAGAAGAGGCCCTGACCGCCACCGCGACCGGCCAACAGATCCGCGTGATCCGCCGTTCCTTGGCCGGTGATGTGGGGGCGGTGACGATCACTGCACCCGACGGCACCGAAACCGAACTGCCCCTGACCGAGGTGTCCCCCGGCCATTACGAGGCGCTGTTCGACGGGCCGGAGATGGGTCTCTATCGTCTGAAAGAGGGCGAGCACGAGACGGTCATCGGCCTTGGCCCCGCCGCCCCGCGTGAATTCGAGGAAACCATCGCCAGCGGTGATCTGCTGGAGCCTGTTCTGGCCTCGACCGGAGGTGGTGTCTGGAAGGTGACCGACGGCATCCCCGCCATCCGCGAGGTGAACGCGGGTCGCCCCGCAATCGGGCGCGGCTGGATCGGCATCACCCCCCGCGACGCGACCGAGGCCCGCGATATCAGCCGCGTGCCGTTGCTGCCCGCTTGGGCGGTGCTTCTGGTGCTGTCGGTGCTGATTATCGGTGCCTGGATGAGAGAGGGGCGGAACTGACCGCCCCTATTTCAGCTTCAGCATAAAGCGGTCCTTGGACCAGCCATCGCGCCGACAATGGGCGCGGATAAAGACTTTGCGAATGCCATCAGGGACCGAAACGCCAGACAGGGACCGTGTCAGGGGCTGTTCTTCGGGATGGGGGTGCAGCAGGGTGCGGCGCTCTATTTCGGTGCCGTCGCGGGTCTCGATCGACCAGAAATCAACGAAATGGTCCCAACCTGTGTCGCTGTGGGACACGGTCACCTCGATCCGCCATCCCAAGCCCTCTTTCTGGGCGGTGGCAGACAGGATCTGAGGCTCATCGGCCTTGGTCTGGCCAGCCAGTAGAATCGCGATGAACAGGGCTGGGAAAACCGATTTGCATCTCATGCCAGTATGTTAGCACGAGAAAATCGTCACGGGTGTCACAAGCCCGTGGGGGGCGGCATCCCGTCGTTCTGCTCCATCAGGACAGAGCGCGACCGGGACGTGAACTCGCGCCGCCACAGCACGCTGACGGTGAAGGCCGTGGCAATGAACAGCGCCCAAGGGCCCGCCAGCCAAGCCGTGGAACACAGGGCGAAATAGACCGACCGAAGGCCACGGTTGAACGCCCGCGCGGCCGAGATGTTCAGCGATGCGGCCTTGGTTGCGCGGGGCATGGCGTAGGGGCTGTTGCCGTCATTCGGGACGCTGGCCATGAGCACCGCGCAGTAGCCAAACAGGCGGTTGGACCACACAAACTTGAGGAACGCGTTGGTCAGAAAGACCATGGTGAGCAGCAGCTTGAATTCCCAGACTACGGCGGGTGAGTCGTCCAGCCTCAGGTCGCGGGCGACGCCGACCAACTGCTCGGAATTGCCGATGGCCGCGAACCCGCCGCCCAAGGCGATCATGCTGGCTGACGCGAAAAAGCTGGTGGCCTGACGCAGCCCGCTCAGGACTTGGGCGTCGAAAATGCGGGGGTTCCGATCGACCATCTGGCGCATCCATTCGCGCCGGTATTCGGCCATAAGCACCGACACGGACGGGGTTTTCCCCGGATTTTCGATGCGCCAACCGATGCCGATCCAGCAGATCAGCAGCAACGCAACGGCGGCGTAATCAACGGTGGCAAAATAGCTGAGGCGGTCCATCCAAATCATGGCTGAAATCTAAACTGACCAGCTGCGGGTTGCCAGATGGAAAAATTGGTTATATTTTTTGACCAGTATCGCAAGGTCCCGGAGGAGCCCGCTATGGAAATGCCAGCCCCGAACCCCGCCATTGTGGCGAAGAAGGCGGAATTGGTCAGAAGACTGACCGAGGTTCTGCCCGAAACCGCCGTGATCCATGACGAGGCCGAGACCCGCGCCTATGAATGCGATGCGCTCACAGCTTACCGATGCCCGCCCTTGGCGGCCGTGCTGCCTTCGACCACCCAAGAGGTTTCGGACGTGCTGCGCATTTGTCACCAAATGGGCGTGCCTGTGGTGCCGCGCGGATCGGGGACGTCTTTGGCAGGGGGTGCGTTGCCGACGGCGGATTCGGTGATCCTTGGGGTGGCGCGGATGAATGCAGTGCTGGAGACGGATTACGACAACCGTTTTATCCGCGTGCAGACTGGCCGCACGAACCTGAGCGTCACCGGCGCGGTCGAGGCGGATGGCTTCTTTTACGCGCCTGACCCGTCCTCTCAGTTGGCCTGCGCCATTGCGGGGAACATCGCGATGAACTCTGGCGGGGCGCACTGCCTGAAGTATGGCGTGACCACGAATAACCTGATGGGCGTGACCATGGTGCTGATGGACGGCACCATCACCGAGATCGGCGGCGCGCATCTGGACGCAGCGGGCTTGGACCTGCTGGGGGTGATTTGCGGGTCCGAAGGGCAGCTTGGCGTCGTGACCGAGGCGACCCTGCGCATTCTGGCGAAACCCGAGGGGGCGCTGCCGGTGCTGATGGGCTTTGACACTAACGAGGGCGCGGGCGCCTGTGTGTCGGACATTATCAAGGCGGGCGTTCTGCCCGTGGCCATCGAATTCATGGACCGCCCGTGCATCGAGGCCTGCGAGGCCTTTGCCAAGGCCGGCTATCCCATGTGCGAGGCGCTTCTGATCATCGAGGTCGAAGGCAGCCCCGAAGAGATCCGTCACCAACTGAGTCTGATCAAAGAGATCGCCGCCGCCCACAACCCCGTGGACTACCGCGAGGCGGCGGACGCGGACGAAGCCTATCGCATCTGGCTGGGGCGCAAGTCAGCGTTCGGCGCGATGGGTCAGATCAACGACTATATGTGCTTGGACGGGACGATCCCTGTGTCGGCGCTGCCCGAAGTGCTGCGCCGGATTGGCGAACTGTCCAAGCACTATGGCTTGGGCGTGGCGAACGTGTTCCACGCAGGCGACGGCAATATGCATCCCTTGATCCTGTATAACGCGAACCAGCCCGGCCAGTTGGAGCTGTGCGAGGCCTTTGGCGCCGACATTTTGCGTCTGTGCGTCGAGGTAGGCGGCTGTCTGACTGGCGAGCATGGGGTCGGCATCGAGAAGCGCGATCTGATGGTGGACCAGTTCGCCCCCGTCGATCTGGAGGCTCAGATGGCGGTGAAGGACGTCTTTGATCCGGCGTGGCTGTTGAACCCTGCCAAGGTGTTCCCGCTGGCGTCGTCCGAAGCGCGCCGCGCTGTGAAAATCGCTGCCGAGTGAATGGAAGCCGGGTGAGGGGGCTGTCTGCCCCCTCTTGGGCCTGAGGCCCAATTCACCCCCGAGAGTATTTGGAACAAGAAGAATATGCGACCTGAGACAGAGGCCGAGCTGGCCGGACTGATTGCGGGGCGGGATGCGCCCTTGTGGATTCGCGGTGGCGGGACTGCCGGTGTGGTGCCTGATGCGGCAGACGTGCTGGAGACCAGCGGGTTGGCGGGGATTTCGCTGTACGAGCCCGGAGCGTTGACTTTGGTGGTGAAGGCGGGGACGCCTTTGGCCGAGGTTGAGGGTGTTCTGGCGGCTGAGGGGCAGCGGTTGGCGTTTGAACCTGCGGATTTGCGTGGGGTTCTGGGGGCCTCGGGCGAGCCGACGATTGGTGCTGTGGCGGCGATGAACGTGAGCGGGCCGCGCCGGATTCAGGCGGGGGCCTGCCGCGATTTCATGCTGGGGGTCCGGTATGTGGATGGTCTGGGGACCATCGTGAAGAATGGCGGGCGGGTGATGAAGAACGTCACCGGCTATGATCTGGTCAAGCTGATGTCGGGGGCCTGCGGGACTTTGGGCGTGTTGACCGAGGTATCGATGAAGGTGCTGCCGATGCCAGAGGCGCAGGGCTGCGTGATGGTGGATGGCTTGGCGCCCGATGCGGCCGTTCAGGCGATGTCGGCGGCGCTGGGGTCGCCCTATGACGTGACGGGGGCGGCGCATTTGCCTGTGGGCGTGGATGGTGCGCCGGTGACGATGGTGCGGGTCGAAGGGTTTGGTGCTCAGGTCGACTACCGGACCGGCAAGCTGCGCGATCTGCTGGGGCGGTTCGGTAACGTGCGGGTCGAGACGGAGGCAGAGCGTGTGGCCGCCGGTTGGCGCTATGTCCGTGATCTGGAGGGGTTTGTCGGGGTCGAGGGTGACCTGTGGCGGATCTCGGTCAAGCCGTCGGATGGGCCTGCGGTGCTGGCAGGTCTGAACGCCGTAAAGGCACAGATGGATTGGGGCGGTGGTCTGATCTGGGCTGTGGTGCCTGCGGGGACCGATGTGCGGGCGCGGATGAGTGTGGCTGGTCACGCGACGCTCGTGCGCGGGACGGGGCAGCCCCGGTTCCATCCGGAAACCCCTGTAAATGCGCAGCTCGCAGCGGGCTTGCGTGCGAAATTCGATCCCAAGGGGATGTTCAACCCCGGCCTGATGGGAGCCAACTGATGCAGACCTTTTTCACCGAACAGCAGCTAAAGGACCCCGGCACCAAGCGTGCCAACGAGGTGCTGCGTACCTGCGTCCATTGCGGGTTCTGTACCGCCACGTGTCCCACCTATCAGGTGCTAGGGGACGAGCTGGACAGCCCCCGGGGCCGCATCTACCTGATCAAGGATATGCTGGAGAACAACCGCGTGCCGGACGAAAAGACCGTGCGCCACGTGGACCGATGCCTGAGCTGTCTGGCCTGTATGACCACCTGTCCGTCGGGCGTGCACTACATGCATCTGGTGGATCATGCCCGCGCATATATTGAACAGAATTACACACGGCCGTGGCACGACCGCGCGCTGCGTTGGACCTTGGCGCAGATTCTGCCTTACCCCTCGCGATTCCGGTTTGCGCTTTGGCTGGCCAAGCTGGGGCGCCCCTTCAAAGGGCTGGTGCCTGACCCGCGCCTGAAGGCCATGCTGGAGATGGCACCCAAGCACGTGCCGCCCGTAAGCCGGAATGATTCTCCGCAGACCTTTGCTGCGGCGGAACCCAAGCGGATGCGTGTGGCTCTGATGACAGGTTGTGCCCAGAAGGCGCTGAATACCGACATCAATGATTCATCTATCCGCCTACTTCGTCGTCTGGGGTGCGAAGTGGTTATTGCAAAGGGTGCAGGGTGTTGCGGGGCACTGACGCATCACATGGGGCGTGAAAACGACAGCCATGATGCGGCAGCGGCAAACATCCGCGCATGGATGAGCGAAATCGAGCGCGGCGGACTGGACGCCATCGTCATAAATACTAGTGGCTGTGGCACCACCGTCAAAGATTATTGGCACATGTTCAGAAACAGTGACCTGTCCGCGGCGGCCGAAAAGGTGTCCGGATTGGCTATGGATATCAGCGAGTTGCTGGTCAAACTTGACCTGCCCGAAGGGGCGGACAAGGGCTTGCGGGTTGCGTATCATGCGGCCTGTTCGTTGCAGCATGGACAAAAAGTCAAAACCGCTCCGAAAGATTTGCTGAAAAAGGTTGGTTTTCAGGTGGTTGAGCCCGCCGACAGCCACCTGTGCTGCGGGAGCGCCGGCACCTACAACCTGATGCAGCCCGAAATTTCCGGTAAGCTCAAGGAACGCAAGGTCAAGACGCTCGAGGCAAAGCAGCCTGACGTTATCGCTGCTGGCAATATCGGATGCATGATGCAGATCGGGTCCGGAACGGACGTTCCTATTGTTCACACAGTCGAACTTCTGGATTGGGCAACCGGCGGCCCCAAGCCCCGCGCGCTTGGCGGAACGCGCCCCGGAGAAGTCCCGATTTTGGTTTAACCCGCCCAACTTTTGCCTCATCCTGAGACTAGTGCAAAGGGTGAGTGTAAGAGGAGATTGGGTTTGCGCACCTTGCTTGCAGCAATCGCTCTGTGTTTCGGAGTAACCGGCGCTATCGCGGAGGAGTCCGAGCTGCGCCGTCTGGACACAGGCGTGGACAGCCGCGGCTGGGAGGGCGTGGGCCGTCTCGATATTGGTGGCAAGGGCTTCTGCACGGGGGCCCTTGTGGCGCCTGATCTGGTGCTGACTGCCGCGCACTGCCTCTTTGACAAGGAATCCGGCGAGCGGGTCAATCTGGACCAGATCGAGTTTCTGGCCGGGTGGCGCAATGGCCGCGCGCTGGCCTATCGCGGCGTGCGCCGTGCGGTGACCCACCCGTCCTACCGCTATGACCGGACCGAAGGGCCCGAGCGCGTGCGTCTGGATCTGGCGCTGCTGGAACTGGTCCAGCCGATCCGCAACACCCAAGTGACCCCGTTCCCGACCGCCCCGCTGCCCCATCGCGGCGCTGAGGTGGGCGTTGTGTCCTATGCCTATGACCGGGCCGAGGCGCCTTCGCTGCAAGAAATCTGCAACGTGCTGTCCGTCCAAGAAGGCGTGATGGTTCTGTCCTGTCAGGTGGATTTCGGGTCCTCTGGCGCGCCGATTTTCCAGATGACCCCCTATGGCGCGAAAATCGTGTCGGTCGTCGCCGCCAAGGCCGAGGTGAACGGCCAGCCCGTTGCACTGGGTTCGGACCTGTCGTCGGCCTATCGCGAACTGCGGGCCGAGCTGGAAATGGACAACGTGCGCAACACCATGGGCCCCAACGGCCCCCGCCATATCATCGTGGGCGAGAACAAGCACACCACCGATACGGGCGCCAAGTTCATTCGCCCCTGACCCTCTTGAAAGCAGCATAAGAGCTTCCCAGATATTGTTGTGTGGATGCCCATGAAGGGGTCCATGCCCACCCTGCCTGTCCATGTCGGAAGGCACAGCACAACAGTTATCGCTTTACGGAGGATGACATGCGAAATTTTGATCTGGCCCCCCTGTATCGGGCCACTGTCGGTTTTGACCAAATTGCGGACCTGATGGATCGGGTTCTGGCCAATGACGCCCCGCAGCCGACCTACCCCCCTTATAACATCGAAAAGACCGCCAATGATGCCTACCGCATCTCGATCGCCGTCGCCGGTTTCGCCGCCGAGGATCTGAGCGTCGAGGTCAAGGAAAAGGCGCTGGTCGTTTCTGCCCGCAAAGCCGAGGACGAAGCGCAGCGCACCTATCTGCATCGTGGCATCGCAACCCGCGCGTTCGAGCGCCGCTTCCATCTGGCGGACCATGTCCGCGTGACCGGGGCAACCCACGCCGATGGTATGCTGCACATCGACCTCAAGCGGGAAATCCCCGAGGCGCTGAAACCGCGCCGCATCGAAATTGCTTCGGCCCACCCAAGCGCCGAAGTGATCGAAGGTCGCGCAGACGCGTAACCTTGCTCCAGTGTGAATGTGACGGGGGCTCGGCATCTTGCCGGGCCCTTTGCCGTTTCAGGCCATCGACAGAACCACCGTCCCCCGTGCGTGGCGGGTTTGGACGCGGCTGTGGGCTTCGAACACGTCGATCATGTCATAGACGCGGTCCACCACGGGGCGCAGCTCTCCTTCGGCGATCATGCGGTTCAGGGCCTGAAGGTCCGAGGCTTTGACGCTGTTGACGTGGATCTTGATACGCTGACCTTGGATGTTCTTGTTGGTCAGGACTTGCCAGATTTCACGGACGCCGAAATTCAGCGGCACATAGAGGCCGCGCTTGCGCAGCGCCTTCTTGGCCTTGTCGAACGAACTGGCCCCGACACAGTCGAACACCACATCATACAGCTGCTTGCCGTTCAGCGCGTCGGTCCGGCGATAGTTGATGAACTCGTCCGCCCCCAACTCTTTGGCCAGCTCCTCGCTGGTGCCGCCGCAGACCGCTGTGACGTGGCCGCCCATCGCCTTGGCGATCTGGGTGGCATAGGCCCCGACGCCGCCTGTGGCCCCGATCACCAAAATTTTCTGGCCTTTGCGCAGCTTGATCACATCGCGCAAGAAGACCAGCGCGCACAGCCCGCCAAAGGGCACCGCCGCCGCCGCCGAATAGTCCAGATCGTCGGGCATCGGGGCCAGGGCGCGCCCCTCGTGGATGGTCAGATATTCCGCATGACCGCCGCCGCCGCAAAAGCCATAGACCTTTTGCCCGACCTTGTACTGATCGACTTCGGAGCCCACCTCGGTAACCTCTCCGGCAAAGGTCATCCCCAGCACGGGGTTGCGCGGCCGCACCAGACCGAACATCATTCGACCCAGAATCCACAGGCCCCCCGGAAATGCCGAGGCCCGCAGACGCCAGTCCGCAGTGGTCACCGCGCTGGCATGAACCCGCACCTGAACCTGTTCAGCGCGGGGTTTCGGGGTCGGTCGTTGCACCAAGCGCAATACGTCCGGCGCCCCGTAAGAAAAGTACGAGACTGTCTTCATCTGAAATGTCCTGGGTAATCAGTTCTTCAATCGAAATTAACCAGAATCGCTCCATAGAAAAATTATCGAAAATCCGAAAGGACATATACAGATTCGCATGGACTGGACGCGTGTAAAATTTGACTGGAACCACGCTCGGGCGTTTCTGGTCACCGCAGAAGAGGGCTCTTTGTCCGCCGCCGCGCGGGCTTTGGGCATGACGCAACCGACTTTGGGCCGTCAGGTGGCCGCGCTAGAGGATGAATTGGGCATTGCCCTGTTCGATCGCGTGGGCCGCGGGCTGGAGCTGACAGAATCAGGGGCCAGCCTTTTGGCCCATGTTCGCGCGATGGCCGAGGCCGCTGGCAGCCTGTCCCTGACCGCCACGGGCAAATCGCAGGCCATCGACGGGGTGATCCGCATCGCCGCCAGTGAGATTTACGCAGCCTTTCTGCTGCCGCCAATCCTGCCCCTGATCCGCGAAAAGGCTCCCGACCTGACGGTCGAGATTGTGGCCAGCAACGATATCTCGGACCTGCAACGCCGAGAGGCCGACATCGCCCTGCGCAATGCGCCGCCCGAGGGGGACACCCTGATCGCCCGCAAAATCGCCGAGGATACGGGGTATTTCTTTGCCACCGATGACTATGCGGAAAAGGTCGGCGACCTGACCGAAGAGGTGCAGCTGAAGCAGGCGCTGTTTATCGGGATGGCGAACAACGACCGCCTGATCGCGGGGCTTCAGGCCATGGGTCTGCCCGTGACAGACCGGAACTTTCCGTTCCACACGGACAACCATCTGGTCCACTGGGAACTGGCGAAGCAAGGCGTCGGGATCGGGATGGTTCCGGAATGGCTGGGGGATTCAACGCGCGGCATGGCACGGGTGACCTGCGGGCTGGACCCGATTTCCTATCCGGTCTGGCTGGTCGCTCACAAAGAGCTACAGACCAGCCGCAAGGTACGGCTGGTCTTTGATCTGTTGGCGGCAGAGGTGCCGCGGATGCTGGGTTAGACCGACAGGCAGACGTATTTCAGCTCGAGGTATTCCTCGATGCCGTGGTGGCTGCCTTCGCGGCCCAGACCCGACTGTTTCACGCCGCCAAAGGGCGCTTGCTCGGTCGAGATGATGCCGGTGTTCACGCCGACGATGCCATATTCCAGCGCCTCGGAGACCTTGTGCACGCGGCTCAGGTCCTTGGCGTAGAAATACGCGGCGAGGCCAAAGATGGTGTCGTTCGCCATCTCGATCACTTCGTCGGTGTCTTTGAAGCGGAACAGCGGTGCGAAGGGGCCAAAGGTTTCCTCTTTGGAGACCTTCATCGCTTGGGTCACGCCGGTCACGATGGTTGGCTCATAGAAGGTGCCACCCTTTTCATGGGGTTTGCCGCCAAGGATCACAGTCGCGCCTTTGGACAGAGCGTCCTGCAGGTGGTCTTCGACCTTTTCGACAGCTTTCTCGGTGATCAACGGGCCCAGATCGGTGCCATCCTCGAGGCCGTTGCCGACCTTCATCGCGGCAACCTTGGCGCGCAGCTTCTCGGCAAAGGCGTCGTACACGCCGTCCTGCACATAGATGCGGTTCGCGCAGACGCAGGTCTGGCCGTTGTTGCGGAACTTGCAGGCGATGGCGCCCTCGACCGCGGCATCCAAATCGGCGTCATCAAACACGATGAACGGCGCGTTGCCACCCAGCTCCATGCTGCACTTCATGACCTGATCGGCGGCCTGACGCAGCAGGATACGGCCCACGCCGGTCGAACCGGTAAAGGTCAGCTTGCGCACGGAGGGGTTCTCGCAGAATTCTTGACCGATGCCGGCCGCGTCGGACGAGGGCAGGATCGACAGGATGCCTTTGGGCAGGCCCGCACGGTCCGCCAGCACGGCCAAGGCCAGCGCCGACAGCGGGGTTTCGGACGCAGGACGCGCCACGAACGAACAGCCCGCCGCAATCGCGGGGCCACATTTGCGGGTGATCATCGCGTTGGGGAAGTTCCAAGGCGTGATCGAGCCAACCACACCGATGGGCTGCTTCAGAACGTGAATGCGCTTGTCCGGCTGGTGACCGGGGATGATCTCGCCAAGGATACGCTTGGCCTCTTCGGCGTAGAACTCGATGAAGCTGGCACCATAGCTGATCTCGCCGCGCGCTTCCGACAGGGGTTTGCCCTGCTCGGCGGTCATGATCTTGGCCAGGTCTTCCTGATTTTCCATCATCAGGTTGAACCACTTGCGCATCAGGTTCGAGCGTTCTTTGGCGGTGCGGGTCGCCCATGCCTTTTGCGCGATGCGGGCCACGGCTATCGCCTCGGCGGCCTGCTCGCGGGTGACGTCAGCGACTTTGGCGATCACTTCACCGGTGGCGGGGTTGGTCACATCGAATGTCCCGCCCGCGCCGTCGACCCAGTCACCTGCCACATAGGCTTGGGTGGCGATCAACGAGGGATCGGCCAAGAGTTCGGACAGGGGTTTGTTGGTCATTCGGGCCTCCATGGGCAGTCGGTTTGAATTTTTCCACTGGCATAGGGAAAGCAGGCCTCGTTAAGCTTGTCCAGCGAACAGGAGCGTCATGCATGAACTTCGACCGTGCCTACGAGAATTCAGCGTTTATCGCGGGGGGCAGTTCCTATCCCGCAATGTGGACAGCACAGGCCGAGGCCTTTCGGATTTCCCATTCTGCATTGTCCCGCATTGATTGTCCCTATGGGGATGGAACGCGGCAGAAGTACGATCTGTTCCTGCCAGAGGGGCCGATCGAGGGGACGCTGATCTTTGTCCACGGCGGTTATTGGAAGGCGTTCGACAAATCCACGTGGTCCCATTTGGCCGCTGGCGCGGTGGCGCGGGGCTGGCAGGTGGCGATGCCCGGATACACCCTGTGCCCCGAGGCGCGGATCACCGACATCGCCCGAGAGATCGCGGATGCCGTCACTACTATCGTGGCCCAGACCAAGGGTCCCGTGGTTCTGACCGGTCACAGTGCGGGCGGGCATCTGGTGGCGCGGATTGTGTGCGGGCTGCTGGACAAATCCGTGATGCACCGCATCCGTCGGGTTGTGCCGATCTCGCCGGTGTCGGACTTGAAGCCGCTGATGCAGACCTCGATGAACGACATTCTGCAAATCGACCTGACCGAGGCGAACGCCGAGAGCCCCTGTTATCTGCCCGCGCCCTCTGTGCCGGTGACGGTGTGGGTCGGCGGGGCCGAGCGTCCCGCCTTTATCGAGCAAGCCGCCAAGCTGGCGCGTGTCTGGGAATGCGATCTGGAGATCGCCGAGGGCCGCAACCATTTTGACGTGATCGAGGCCCTTGACCGGAATGGCAAGCTGCTTGGGTTCCTGCTGTCCTGACCCTCAGGCCAAGGCAGTTGCCTGCATACATTGCCGCCCGTCCGCGCCGCGCACCCACATGGCGCCGTCCTGCCCCATGCAAAAGCCCAGCGTTTCATCATGAAGCGCAGGCGCTGTGGCACGGAAATCAAACCGGCTGAGCGAGCCCAGTTCGCGCTGGGCCAGCAGCATCAACATCTGCGCCAGAAGCGGGCCATGCGCGACAAGGCCGTTATACCCTTCGACCTGACGGGCGTAGTCCAGATCATAGTGAATGCGGTGCCCGTTAAAGGTCAGTGCCGAATAGCGGAAGAGGTCGGTCGTGGAAAAGCTACGTTCCAGCAGAACAGTGCCGTCGGTCGGCGCGGTCGGCGGCACGGGCTGCACCGCATCTGGCGCAGGGTCCTGCCGATAGACGATATCCTGCAATTCCGTGACGCACAGGATGCCGCGCTGGCGGATTTCGTGCCGGATCGTGACAAAGCCCAAGGGGCCGGTGCGTCCCTCCTTGTGGACGGCCTGATCGACGGTCGAGGTCTTCTCGGCCGCAACACCCGCCATCAGGGGCGCGCGGAACTCCAGCTGTCCACCGGCCCACATGCGGCGGGGCAGCCCCATGTTGGGCATGATCCCTTGACCCACGCGCGGATGCCCGTCGCGTCCCAGACCCGCCGTGCCGATCGGGTCCCAAAAATAGATCTGGTGAAAGAACGGCGGCAAAGCGCCCTCGGGCGCGTCGGTTCCCAATGTCACCGCCAGCGCGTTGGCGCGGGCGGGGTCCATTGAGTCGGTCAGGGTCAGGGCGTCAGCCAAGGGCCAGTTCCTTTTTCAGGCGGTCGGTCAGCCCTGTCAGCATTTCCACTGTGGTTTCGTTTTTCAAGCGGCCTTCGTCGTCAAACGCGTCATGCGCCATGGCGACGGTCAGCAGCGGGCCGGGAATGATGCGGGCCTGATGCGGAACCAGACAGGTGCGGACCATCAACTGACCGGATTCGCCGCCGGTCCGGCCCATATTGGCGGACAATACGATCACGGGCTTGTCCACCAGCGGGTTCGATTTTGTGCGGCTGATCCAGTCCAGCGCGTTCTTCAGCACGCCGGTGATGCCCTTGTTATACTCGGGCGAGGAGATGATCACGGCGTCCGCCTGTTCGATCTGGTCGATCAGGTGCTGGACAGCGGGGGGCAGGCCCGAAGCCTTTTCCAGATCACCGTCATAAAGGGGCAGGTTCAGGTCAGCCTCGGCGTACGACGCGGGGCCGAAAACGCGCACGGCCTCCTTCAGCAGCATACGGTTATAAGAGCCCTGACGCAGGGATCCGGAAATACCAAGAAGTTTGTAATCGGACATGACAACTCTCCGCAAAAATGAACGTTTGTCATAGAGTTAGGGCGTCTTTGTCGGCGTACCAGTGCCATTCCCGCGCAGCCTTCGCGCCCCAGTGCACAGGGTCGGCGGGAACGAAAAACGCCCGGCGCGGATGGCCGGGCGTTCGAATACAAATTGATCTGTCGGGATCAGTTGTAGGGCGTGATGATGATTTCCACACGGCGGTTCTGCGCGCGGCCCTCGGGGGTAAGGTTGGTCGCGATGGGCGCATCCTCGCCACGGCCGATGGTGCTGACGCGGTTGTAGGCAACGCCGTTCTGGAACAGCACGTCTGCAACAGCCGAAGCGCGGCGCTGCGACAGGTCCTGGTTGTAGCCTGCGTCACCCACGTTGTCGGTGTGGCCGATGACCTGCACGCGCGAGTCGGGATAGGTGTTCAGGTTGCTGGCCAGAGCGGCCAGATCGCCGCGCAGTGCGCCGCTGACGGCGGTGCTGTCGGTCGCGAACAGGATGCTCTGCGGCATGGTCACAACCAGACGGTCGCCGGTGTTGGTCACGTCGATGGCGCTGTTGCTCATGCTGGCGCGCAGTTCTGCGGCCTGCTTGTCCAGATGGTTGCCGACCAGTGCGCCTGCACCGGCACCCAGAGCCGCACCGATCACGGCGCCGCGGATTTTGTCCTGACGGTCATCGCCGCCGGTGATTGCACCGGCCAGACCACCGATCGCTGCACCCGCCAGAGCGCCGGTCTTGGCGCGGGCGTTCGGGTCCTGATAGGTGCTGCCGCTGTTCATGTAGGCGGGGTCGGTACATGCCGACAGGCCCATCAGAGCAGTCAGACCGGAAATCATGATGAAACGTTTATTCATGGCATTGCCTCTTTCGTCTCGGGCAATCCTGCCCTTTTGAACAATCTATAGACTAATGAGGAAGTGACAGGAAAGTTTCATGAGGGGGTTTCCATACCCCTCGGATCGTCACTTTTACGCTAGATTTGCGTCAACGCGCGCGGACTCGTAAGCCAGCATCGCCCGTTTCACCGGAAGACCCCAGTGATAGCCCCCCAGCTCTCCATTTTTGCGCAGGGCGCGGTGACACGGGATCAGGTAGCTGACCGGATTTCGGCCCACCGCCGTGCCCACGGCGCGCACCGCTTTGGGCGATCCGACTCGGGTGGCGATCTGGGAGTAGGTGGTCACGTGCCCCTCGGGGATGTTCAGCAGGGCCTCCCAGACCTTGATCTGAAAGGGGGCGCCGATCAGGTGCAACTGCGTCTCGCCCCGCCCCACGATGGCCGCCGCGAACAGGGGGCCAACCCGTTCCCCCTGTTGCACAAATTCAGCCCTCGGCCAGCGCCGCGCCAGATCGTCGAACGCCACATCGCGGCCCATCTCGGACGCAAAGGCCAGCCCGCAAATCCCGCGATCCGTCCCCATCACCAGCGCGGGGCCAAAGGGGCTGTCGAACCAGTCCCACTCGATCACCAGCCCTTCGCCGCCGCGGGCAAAGTCACCGGGGCTCATGGCCTCCCACCGGACAAACAGGTCGTGCAGGCGGCTGGAGCCGGACAGCCCGACCCCATCAGCCACGGCCAAAGTCGTCATCCGTTCGGCCAGCATCCGCTTGGCCTGACCCAGCTGTAAGTACTGCTGATAACGTTTTGGTGAGATCCCGACCCAAGCCGAGAAGAGCCGCTGGAAATGCGCGGGGCTCATATCCATCCGGCCCGCCAGATCGTCCAGCGAAAGGGGCGCGTCGGCACCGTCGATCAGGTCGATGGCGCGGCGCATGGTGTCGAAGTGATAAGAGCTTTCCACTGCCGTTTTCCTCTGCTCGTGCTAGACCTTTTGTGACATGAATTTGCGCGGGCAATCGACCCGAATGTTGCGCATTCGTCAAACTCGGGGCATGAGGAAGCATGGCCAAACAACTCGATTACATGACCATGCGCGAGATATTCTCGCGCTTTCAGGCAGCCGAAGCCGAGCCCAAGGGCGAACTGAACCACGTCAACGCTTACACGTTGGTCGTGGCTGTTGCTCTGTCTGCGCAGGCCACGGACGCTGGCGTGAACAAAGCGACGGCCAAGCTGTTCGAAGTGGCCGACACCCCGCAAAAGATGCTGGATTTGGGCGAAGAGGCCCTGATCGACCATATCAAGACCATCGGCCTGTTCCGCAACAAGGCCAAGAACGTCATCAAACTCAGCCAGATTCTGGTCGACCAATACGGCGGCGAGGTTCCCAATTCCCGTGCGGCCCTAGAAAGCCTGCCGGGCGTGGGCCGCAAGACCGCCAACGTGGTGTTGAACATGTGGTGGCACTATCCGGCGCAGGCGGTGGACACGCACATCTTTCGCCTCGGCAATCGCAGTGGCATCGCTCCGGGCAAGGATGTGGTCGCCGTGGAACGCGCGATCGAGGATAACGTGCCCGTCGATTTCCAGCAGCACGCCCATCACTGGATGATCCTGCATGGCCGCTACGTCTGCGTGGCGCGCAAACCCAAATGTGGCAACTGCATCATCCGAGACCTCTGCCAATTCGAGGACAAGGTCCTCTGACCCAAAGGAACTGACCCGTGAAAAAATACCAGATTGTCGGCATCGGCAACGCAATCGTCGATGTGCTGACCCAGTCCGACGACACCTTCCTCGAGATGATGGACATCGAAAAGGGCATCATGACCCTGGTCGAGCGCGAGCGCGCCGAACTGCTGTATGCCTCGATGAAAGAGCGCACTCAGGCACCGGGCGGCTCGGTCGCGAACACCATCGCGGGTGCGGGCAAACTGGGCCTGCGGGCGGCGTTTATCGGCCGCGTGCGGGATGATGCCTTGGGCCGGTTCTATGCCCAAGAGATGGAAGTCGGCGGCACCGATTTTGTGAACGCGCCGGTCGAAGGGGGCGAGCTGCCCACCTCGCGCAGCATGATCTTTGTCTCGCCCGATGGTGAGCGGTCGATGAACACCTATCTCGGCATCTCCGCCGAAGTGGGCCCCGAGGACGTGGACGAAGCTGTGGTTTCGGACACTGAAATCCTGTTCCTCGAAGGGTACCTGTTTGACAAGCCCAAGGGCAAAGAAGCCTTCCAACGCGCTGCCAAGCTGTGCCAAGAGGCCGGCGGCAAAGCGGGCATCGCGATCTCCGACCCCTTCTGCGTGAACCGCCACCGCGAGGATTTCCAGCGCCTGATCGGCGAGTTGGACTTTGTGATCGGCAACGAGGCCGAGATCAAAGCCCTGTACGAGGACGAGGATCTGGACACTGCTCTGGCCCGCGTCGCGGCCAAGAACCCGCTGGTGGTCTGCACCCGCTCGGGCGACGGCGTCAGCATCCTGCAGGGCGGCACCCGCGTGGACGTTCCGGTGGAAAAAGTCACCCCCGTCGACGCAACCGGCGCTGGCGACCAGTTCGCAGCTGGCTTCTTGTTCGGGATGGCGACTGGGGCGACTCTGGCAACCTCGGGCCGTATGGGCTGCATCGCCGCCCGCGAAGTCATCGGCCACATGGGCCCGCGCCCCAAAGCCGACATGCGCGCCCTGTTCCGCCGCGAGGGCGTTCTGAACTAATTACCGATCAGAGGTATTTCCGCCGGAGCGGCACGTTAATGTGCCAAAGCCTCCGGCGGGGGTATTTTTACCAAGCTGAAGGCTTAGGCGCCCTTGCCGCGCCACCAGCGGCGGAGGCGGGCGGGGAGGCCGCTCGAGTAGGTGTCGATCGCGCGCATGTGGTCTTCGTCATTGTCGAGGACCGGGTCGATGCGGCGGGACTTGAAGTGTTTCCAGCGGCTGCGGATCGACAGCACCAGAACGGCCAGAATGATCAGAACGATGATCGTCGTCCACGGGATGATGCGGACATCGGGGCCCTCGACCGCCTTGAGGCTGACCGCGTTCGGGTAGATCGAGATGAACTCGTTGCGCCAGCCGTAGTGGCGGATCGCGACCCAAGTGGGATTCGCTTCGTGGCTTTTCGAGATCAGGTCACTGGCGCGGGCTTGCAGGTTCGCGGTGTCGAACTTGAAGTAGGGCGGCCAGCCCCAGCCGGTATCCTCGTTTCGGAAGATGACCGGTTTGCCGTCTGTATCGAAGGTCTGGATGAAGAACACATCGCGCGAGGCAGAGGCCGCCTGCTGCTCGGTCTCCGGGGAGGCCCAGAAATACTGGTTCAGATTGGTGAAGTCCTGACGCTTTTCGTAGGTGTCGGTGATCCGCACAATATCGGTCTGCGGAAGGGTGTAGTGCAGGAAGGCCGCCACTACTGCCCAGAAAAGAATGGTAATCGTCCAACGAATGTAGGCCATAGCCGAGCCTTTCGGAAATGTCTTTGGCGCCACCCTGCAAGGAGGGGGCGCCAAAGTCCAGTGGGCTTAGCCCACCACGTTCGTCGCAGGGCCGTAGGGATAGCCCGTGATGTTTTCCGCGCCATCTTCGGTGATGACCAGAATATCGTGTTCGCGGTAGCCGCCAGCGCCCGGTTGGTTCTGCGGAATGGTCAGCATCGGCTCCATGCTGATAACCATGCCGGGTTCCAGCACCGTCTCGATGTCTTCGCGCAATTCCAGACCGGCCTCGCGCCCGTAGTAGTGGGACAAGACGCCAAAGGAATGCCCGTAGCCAAAGGTCCGGTATTGCAGCAGGTCCCGCTCGGCGAAGAAGGCGTTGATCTTGTTGGTGATGTCGGCGCAGCTCGAGCCTGGCTTCAACAGGGACATCCCGTATTCGTGGGCAGCGACGTTGGCCTCCCAGATCTTCAGGCTGGCGGGGTCGACCTCTTGGACAAAGAGGGTGCGTTCCAGCGCCGTGTAATAGCCCGAGATCATCGGGAACGTGTTCAGGGACAGGATATCACCGCGCTCTAGTACGCGGGCGGTGACGGGGTTGTGCGCGCCATCGGTGTTGATCCCCGACTGGAACCACACCCAAGTGTCCCGATATTCCGCATCGGGGAAGCGTTTGGCGATCTCCAGTTCCATCGCGTCACGGCCCGCCATGGCGATGTCGATCTCGCGCAGACCAGCCTTGATGGCATCGCGTATGGCAAAGCCGCCCACGTCGGCCACTTGGGCCCCATGACGGATCAGATCAATCTCGGCCGCGGATTTGTGGAACCGTTGGCGCATCACATGGGCCGCAATCGGCACTGTGCTCGACGGCGCCAGAAAGCTGTTCAGCTTCTCCATCCCTTGCAGGGTCAGGTGATCCTCTTCGTAGCCGACAATGCGCCCCTGCCCCGCCACATGGACAATGGTGCGCCAGTAGTTGTCGCGCTGCCAGTCGGTGTAGGTGATGTTGTCGCCATGACAGCGGCGCCACGGTTGGCCCGCGTCGATCCCAGCGGTGATGGTGACGCTTTGGTCCGCAGTCACCACCAGTCCATAGGGGCGACCGAACGAGCAGTAGAGAAACCCGGAATAATAGGCGATCGAGTGCATCGAGGTGAACACAGCCACCTCGACCCCTTGGTCCGCCATGATCCGGCGCAGGCCAGCCAGACGGGCCTCATATTCTTCGGGGGCAAAGGGCAGCTTGACCCGTTCGCCATTGTGAAAGCGGTAATTTTCGGGACGGTCCAATTCAGACCTCCTTTTCAGCAAAAGAAGGTCCCGGCGTACAGGACGGACAGGCGCTGTTTGTGGGGCGACGCCATCGCCCCGCGCATGTCGCCACACTGCCAGAAATCCAGCGTCTGGCAAGCACCGAAACGACACAAATCCCTAGCAGTTTGATGCGAATTGGGGGAACCTAACGGACATGAAAACAGGTGCTCGAAATCTGATCACGGACGTGGCGGGCCTCAGGGTCGGCAACGCCGAGGATCACCGGATCAAAAGCGGCGTCACGGTGCTGCTGTCGGACCGTCCGTTCACAGCGGGCGTCCATGTCATGGGCGGCGCCCCCGGCACCCGAGAGACCGATCTGCTGGCCCCCGACAAGACCGTCCAACAGGTCGACGCGCTGGTGCTGTCAGGCGGGTCGGCCTTTGGTCTGGACGCGGCCACGGGTGTGACAGACGGCCTGCGCGCCATGGGCAGGGGCTTTGCCGTGGGCGATCAGCGGGTCCCCATCGTTCCCGCTGCCATTCTGTTCGACCTACTGAATGGCGGGGACAAGGGCTGGGACCGCAGCCCCTATTACGACATCGGCCACGCAGCCTTGGCCAACGCGGCCACAGACTTCGCCTTGGGCACCACAGGCGCAGGTACCGGCTCAACCACCGCCACGTTCAAAGGCGGGCTTGGGTCGGCCTCTTGCGTGCTGCCCTCGGGCCATACGGTGGGCGCAATCGTCGCCGTAAATGCGCTGGGGTCCGCCACGATGAACGATCAGGGCCAGTTCTGGGCCGCCCCGTTCGAGCAAGGCAATGAGTTCGGCAACCTCGGCTTTGGCACCCCGACCGGCGGCCTACCTCCGACCAAGCTTTCCAGCCACAACACCACCATCGCGATCGTCGCCACCGACGCCGACCTGACCCAAGCGCAATGCACCCGCATGGCCACCGCCGCCCACGACGGCATGGCCCGCGCGCTTGTTCCCAGCCACACCCCGATGGACGGCGACCTGATCTTTGCGGCCAGCACCAACGCCAAACCCCTGATCAATCCGGTCGAGGATACGCTCTGGCTCGGCCACGCAGCGGCCACCTGCCTTGCCCGGGCCATCGCGCGCGGGGTCTATCTGGCCACCGCCAGCCCCACCGATACCCTTCCGACGTGGTCAGACACCTTTACCAGCGCCTGACCCTTCATCTTGGTAAAAATACCCAATGGCGCGGCATCCGCCTCAGAGGTTGTCCCCAACACGGAAGCCCGCAGGGATGCCATCGCGCCCCTCCAGCACCAGATCGGCCATAACGCGGGCCACACCCGCCGCCATCCCGAACCCGATCTTGAAGCCTCCGTTCGCCACAAACTGCCCCGCCGCATCAGGCAAGGCCCCCAGCATCGGCGCGCGGCTCTTGGCACGGGGGCGTACACCGGCCCAACGCTGGATCACCTCGGCCCCCTCCAATTCCGGCAGCGCCAGACGAGCCCGCGCAATCACATCATCCAGCTGCTGATCCACCGTATCAGGGGCATCAAACTCCCGCTCGCTGGTCGAGCCGATGGCAACCGTCCCGTTCGCATGGGGAATGATGTGCAAGCTATCCGCATACAGCTGCGGCATCTCGCGCCGGTCCAAGGCAAACACCGCCGCCTGCCCTTTCACGCCGTTGCCGACAGTCTTGCCGAACCGCTCGGACAGATCCTTCAGACCCCACCAGCCGGTGGCATGAACCACAGCGCCCTCTTCGGGGCCTTTGGTCACAACCTCGCCGCCCTTAGCCGTGATCGCAGCGACCAAGGCATCGCAGGCCTGACGCGGATGCATCCGCCCGCTCAGGGTGTCATGGATCAGAAAGCCCGTCGCACTGCGGGGCGCCCAGCCCGCGGCATCGCCCTCGGGGATCACGCGCCACTCGGCCTGCCCCTCCCACAAGGTGGCCGCCGACACCTCACGCGCCCGCGCCAGTTCCAAGGCCCGCTCGTCCGCAATCGGCTGCAACCGGCCTGACCGCGCATAGCCTGCGCTCTTGCCGCCAGCCTCTTCGACGCCCGCCCAGAACTCGGCCGCGGCCAGCAACGAACGAAACTGGAAATCCTTTTTTGCATTCCAGTTCTCTGGCGTATGAGGTGCCAAAGCCCCTACAACACCGCCAGAGCTTCCTGCCCCCGGCCCAAAGGGGTCGATCACCCGCACTTTGGCCCCGCGTCGCACGCATTCCCAAGCGATCGCCAGACCGAATGCCCCTGCCCCGTACACTGTCATTTCGGCCATTGCCAAAACCCCGCCTTGCCGCATATTCCGCCATCTGCCCCCTCGCTAAAGGATTTTTCCATGCAGAGCCAGAATGCCGCCGAGCTAGACTGGCGCGACGGCACTGTTCCGGTGTCCCGCCAGTTCGACGACCCCTATTTCAGCATCGAAAACGGGATGGCTGAAACGGCCTATGTCTTTCTTCAGGGCAATCGCCTGCCCGACCGGTTCCGCCCCGATTTCCATATCGCAGAACTGGGCTTTGGCACCGGTCTGAACCTGCTCATGGCGCTCTCCGCATGGCGCCGGTCCGGCCAGACGGGCCGCCTGCATTTCACCACGTTCGAGGCCTACCCCATGGCCCAGCCCGACATGCTGCGCGCCCTCGCCGCCTTTCCCGAAGTCATGCCTCTGGCCACTGAACTGGCCGATCATCTGGGGTCCGAACGGTTCGAAACCGATGACCTCAACTTTACCATGATGCGCGGAGACGCCCGCGACACCCTGCCCGCGTGGCAAGGCCAAGCGGACGCATGGTTCCTTGACGGTTTCTCACCCGCCAAGAACCCCGAACTGTGGGAAGCCTCGCTGATTACCGCCGTCGCCCAACATACAGCCCTCGGCGGCACCGCTGCCACCTACACCGCAGCGGGCTTTGTCCGCCGCAACCTGACCGAAGCCGGCTTCACCGTGGAACGCATCCCCGGTTACGGCCGCAAACGCCACATGACCATCGCCCACATTCCGGACGCCCGATGACACAGCAGAACACCCGCCTCGGCATTGGCCTGATGGTGCTGACCACCTTTATCTTTGCGCTACAGGACGGCCTCTCGCGCCATTTGGCGGAACACTACAGCGTCTTCATGGTCGTCATGATCCGCTACTGGTTCTTCGCGGCTTTCGTGATGACCATCGCCTCGCGCAAAGCAGGCGGCCTGCGTGCAGCCGCCGCCACCAGCCAGCCGATCATCCAGTCCTTTCGCGGTTTCCTTCTGGCGGCCGAAATCTGCGTCATGGTCACCGGCTTCGTCTACCTCGGCCTTGTCGAAAGCCACGCGGTCTTTGCCACCTACCCGCTTCTGGTCGCCGCCCTATCCGGCCCCGTCTTGGGCGAGGCCGTCGGCTGGCGCCGCTGGATGGCAATCGGCGTGGGCTTCATCGGCGTTCTGATCATCCTCGAACCCGGCTTTGGCGTCTTCTCGCCCTACGCGCTGATCCCTCTGGCCGCCGCGCTGATGTTCGCCCTCTACGGTCTGCTGACCCGCTATGTGGCACGGCGTGACAGCTCTGCCACCAGCTTCTTCTGGACCGGCGTCACCGGCGCCATCGCCATGACCGCCGTGGGCATCTGGCACTGGGAACCCATGGCGTCCAAGGACTGGATCTGGATGATCACCCTGTGCCTGACCGGCGCCGCGGGCCACTTCACCCTGATCAAATGCTACGAAGTCGCCGAGGCCAGCTCGGTCCAACCCTTCGCCTACCTGCAACTGGCCTTCGCCTCGACCCTCGGCATCTTCGTCTTTGGCGAAACGATCCGACCGAACGTCGCCGTCGGCGTAGCGATCATCCTCTCCGCGGGCCTCTTCACCCTCTGGCGCGCCCACGTGAAATCCAAACAGACCTAACGGCCCTTCATCTTGGCCCAAATACCCAATCTTAAAAAAGGCAGCGAGCGGCCCGATCAGGGCCGCTCTCCGTTTCTCTACCGCTTGAGTTCCTGACTGAACGGCACCGGCAAAGGGTCCTTGCCCAGCCTCGCGCGATACACCGGAAGGCTCTCGGTCACGCGCATGATGTAGTTCCGCGTCTCGTTAAAGGGGATCATCTCGACCCAGTCCACCGGATCAATGGCCCCCGTACGCGGGTCGCCGAACTGTTCGATCCACCGCGCAGGGCGACCGGGACCAGCGTTATAGCCCGCCGCCATGAACATCGGGTTCCCCCCGAACTCCCGCGCCAGCTTTACCAGATAAGCCGACCCGAGGGTCGCGTTATACACCGGCTCGGCCAACAGCGCGCGCTCGCGATATGGGACGCCTTTGACCTTGGCCATGGCCTCGGCGGTTTTGGGCATCAACTGCATCAGGCCACGGGCTCCGACGGGGCTCACGACCCACGGATCAAACTCGCTCTCGCGGCGGGCGATGGACAGGGCCCACTCAGTCTTGATGTCCAAGGGCTCGTTCATGATCGGATGCAGCGCGTAATAGGCGCGGGGCAGCACGATCCCCTTGGACGCGGCCTCTTTGCCGACCATCACGGCCAAGTGGGGCTCGTTCAGCTCCAGCATCGCATCGCCAAGGGCCACCAGATCGGGTTCTGTCAGGGTTTCGGACAGCTGCACAACGAACCGCTCGGCCACGGACCGGTCGTTCGTCTGGATCAGCATCACCGCCGCCTCGAACAGCGAGGTCCGCACAAAGGACGCCTGCCGCCAATCCGACCGCGGCATCCCGCCAGCCAAGGATTTGTCGAAGGGCATCCCCGCCTTTTCCGCCGCCAATAGGCCGTAGAAGCTGGTCTGCTGCGTCCCCGCACTCTGATAGGCCATCTGCGCGGCAGTCGTATCACCCAGGTCATCGTAAGCGCGGCCAATCCAGTAACCGGCCCGCCCCTTGGAGATCGGGCTATCCACGTTCACGGCCAGCGATTTAAAATGGGCCAAGGCCCGCGCTGGATCGTTCAGGAACCGCAGCGCGATGTAGCCCGCCAGCCACTCCAGATCGACCCAGTCCGAGCCGCTGGTCAGGTGGTGTTCCGCCGCCAAACGGTAGGCGACAGCGGGCACACCTTCGCGCATTTCGCGGCGCACCAGAATGCGGCGCATACCGGCCCATTCCTGGGGCTTGCCCAGCAGTTCGGGCCGCGCGCTGCGTTCCAGCAACAGGTCGCGGGCGCTGTCGGTGTAATTCTTGTCGATTCGCCATTGGAATCGGTCGTGCGCCATGCCCGGATCGCCGCCCAAACGGTTGGGCACCGCATTGATCAGCGCGTTCACGTCGCCCTTGTCCGTCTGCAGCGCAATCCGCGCCGCAGCCAGCGCGCGCCAGTCGGCCGAGACCAAAGCCATCATCCGGCCCGCCTCGGCATAGTCGTGGCCCCACAGCAGCATGTCCATCCGCGCGGTGTGGTACTGGGACAGCACCCCCGAATAGCGCGCCATAAAGGCGTCATGCTCGGTCTGATCCATGTCCAGCGACAGCCACGCCCGCACCAGAACCGCATCCGCCGAAGCGCGGTCTCCGGCGGCGGTCAGCGCCTCGGCATAGGCCAGCGCGCCCGCGCCGGTCTGGGGCGCATTGCCCTGAAAGAATTGCAAAATCTGGTTGGCGCTGGCTTGGCTTGCGATGGTTTTCTCGGACCGTTTTTTCAGCAGCGCAATGCCCGGCCAATCGGCGCGACGGGCCAGAAAATCCATGATCTGGTCAACGGTGCCTTCGCCTTCGCGCAGGTAGTGCCACATCACGATGTCGGTCGCGACTTGGCTGTCCTGCCGCGCAAGGGTCAGCGCCTGAGGCCAGTTCTCAGCCCGAACAGCATCCATCGCCCCGTCCAGAGGACGCGGGGCGGCCCCCTGACCAAAGACAATAGACGGTGCCATTACCGCGCAGAACACTGCGCCGTACCACCAGCGGTTCGATTTTTCTGTCATGCTGCTCAGCCATTTTTTTGCATCAGGGTACCAGTGATTACACGGTTCGCAATTCACAAACTTGGCAAGGCCCCGCCGCCTTGGTATGGGGCGCTGCACAGATGCGGCCCAGAGGGGGCTTAGCACACTAATTCTAAAGGAGCGTGTCATGTTCAAAGGATCTATTCCTGCCCTGGTCACGCCGTTCAAGAACGGCGAGCTGGATCTGGAGACCTTGAAGAAACTTGTCGACTGGCACGTTGACCAAGGCAGCCACGGTCTGGTTCCCGTTGGAACCACTGGCGAAAGCCCGACCCTGAGCCACGAAGAGCACGAGACCGTCATCGAAGAGGTTGTCAAAGCAGCCGCAGGCCGCATCCCCGTGATCGCAGGCGCCGGCAGCAACAACACCCGCGAAGGCATCCGTCTGGTGCAGCACGCCGAATCGGTTGGCGCGAACGCTGTTCTGGTTGTCACCCCCTACTATAACAAGCCCACTCAGGCCGGTCTGATCGCGCATTACACCGCCCTGCACGAGGCCTGTGCCCTGCCGATCGTGATCTACAACATCCCCGGCCGCTCGGTCATCGACATGACCCCCGCGACTATGGGTGAACTGGCCAAGCTGCCCCGCATCATCGGCGTCAAAGACGCAACCGGCGACATCAGCCGCGTCAGCAAGCAGCGCATGAGCTGTGGCGCAGACTTCTGCCAGCTGTCCGGCGAAGACGCGACTGCTCTGGGCTTCAACGCTCATGGCGGTGTTGGCTGCATCTCGGTCACCGCGAACGTCGCGCCCAAGCTGTGCGCCGAGTTCCAAGAGGCCACTCTGGCCGGTGATTTCGCCAAGGCGCTGGAATATCAGGACAAACTGATGCCCCTGCACGAGGCGATCTTTATCGAGCCCGGCGTTGCCGGTGCGAAATACGCGATGTCCAAGCTGGGTGTCTGCAGCGACGAAGTCCGCCTGCCCCTGCTGCCCCTGACCGATGCCACCCGCGCGAAAATCGACGCGGCCATGGCACACGCCGGTCTGATCTAACGCTTCTGCGGCTTCGCCTCGCGCCATTGGCCCGGGGCGAGCCCGTCTAGCGCCCAATCCCCAATTCTAGCTCTGATCAGCCGCAGTGTGGGATGCCCCACTGCGGCTGTCATGCGTCTGACCTGACGGTTTTTGCCTTCGCTGATGGTCAGGGCGATCCACGTGTCGGGAATGGACTTGCGGACACGAATCGGCGGGGTGCGTTCCCACAGACCCTCGGGCTCATCCATGCGTTCGCACTGGGCAGGGCGGGTCAGGCCGTCCTTTAGCTGAACGCCAGCACGCAGGGCGGCGATGGCAGCGTCATCTGGCGTGCCCTCGACCTGAACCCAGTAGGTTTTCGCCATCTTGTTCTTGGGGTCACTGATCCGCGCTTGCAGCTTGCCATTGTCGGTCAGCAGCAGCAGCCCTTCGCTGTCGCGATCCAAACGGCCCGCGGGATAGACCCCCGGCACCTTGATGAAATCGGACAAAGTCGCCCGCGGCCCGTCCGCGTTTCCGCGGTCCGTGAACTGGGTCAGAACGTCGTAGGGTTTGTTGAACAGGATCAGTCGGGTCATGCCAATCGCCTACAGCGGACGGAACACCCATGCAACGCTTCTTGGATTTCGCGCGTTAGCCCCCATATGGGCAGTCTGCGGACGGTGGACAGCCCCCGAATACCCCTGTAATCAATCGCGACCATGGCCAAAAAACCTGCAAAATCCGACCCGAACTACAAAATCATCGCCGAAAACCGGCGTGCCCGCTTCGATTATGCGATCGAAAGCGATCTGGAGTGTGGCGTTCTGCTGCTTGGGTCCGAGGTGAAATCCCTGCGTCAGGGCGGCTCTAACATCGCCGAGAGCTATGCCAGCGTCGAGGATGGGGAACTGTGGCTGATCAACAGCTACATCGCCCCCTACGAGCAGGCCAAGACCTGGGGCCACGAAGAGCGCCGCAAGCGCAAGCTGCTGGTCTCTCGCAAGGAAATGTCCGACCTGTGGAACCTGACCCAGCGCAAAGGCATGACGCTGGTCCCGCTGGTGATGTATTTCAACCATCGTGGCATCGCCAAGATCAAGATCGGCATCGCCAAGGGTAAAAAGAACGTGGACAAACGCGCCACCGAGGCCAAGCGCGATTGGGACCGTCAGAAGAGCCGCCTGCTGAAACAGGGCCTCTGACACATTCGCTCTCGCGAAACTGAGGAAAAACGGGGGCTTTTCGGTCCCCGTTGCACCCTTCCGTGCTTGCAGCAACCCCCTCTACCGCGTTACAGAACTGCGTATTTTACACGATCGCTGTCATCTGAGGGAGGGTGAGGTATGGACAACCCCAAAGTGCTCGTCTCGACCGAGTGGCTGGAGGCGCATCTGCGCGATCCCGACCTGCGTGTCATCGACGCTTCTTGGTATCTGCCCGATGCGGGCCGCGACCCCAAAGCCGAATACGACGCCCGTCACATCCCGAACGCGCGCTTCTTTGACATCGACGAAATCAGCGATCACCGCTCGGATCTGCCGCATATGGCTCCGCCCGTGGAAAAGTTCATGTCGCGTCTGCGGGCGATGGGCGTGGGCGATGGCCATCAGGTGGTTGTCTATGACGGCGCTGGCCTGTTCTCGGCGGCGCGCGTGTGGTGGCTGTTCCGCCTGATGGGCAAGATGGACGTGGCCGTTCTGGACGGCGGTCTGCCGAAATGGATTGCCGAGGGCCGCGAAACCGAAGACCTGCCGCCGATCTTGCGCGACCGCCACATGACCGTGACGCGCCAGAACCAGATGTACAAAGACGTGACCGAAGTGTCGTCGGCGTCGAAGCTTGGGGACTGGGTCATCGTTGATGCCCGCGCCCCCGAACGTTTCCGCGGCGAAGCGGCAGAGCCCCGTCCGGGCCTGCGCTCTGGCCACATCCCCAATGCCCGCAACGTCTTTTTCAAGGACGTGCAGAACGCCGACGGCACCATGAAGTCGCCCGAGGCGTTGAAAACCGTGTTCGAACAGGCAGGCGTGGACCTCTCCAAGCCTGTCATCACCAGCTGCGGTTCGGGTGTGACCGCAGCCGTCCTTAACCTCGCTCTCGAGCATATGGGCAAGACCGACCATGCCCTGTACGACGGCTCGTGGGCGGAATGGGGCGCATTTCCCACCCTTCCAATTGCCACCGGAGAGGCATGATGTTTTCCAACCTGAAACCCCAACCCGCAGATAAAATTCTGGCGCTGATGGCAGCGTATCGCGAGGACCCTCGCGACCAGAAGATCGACCTTGGCGTCGGCGTCTACAAAAACGCCGAGGGCGTCACCCCCGTGATGCGCGCAATCAAGACCGCCGAGAAACAGCTGTGGGAGGTTGAGACAACCAAATCCTATACCGGTCTGGCCGGTGATCCCGCGTTCGCTGACGCGATGATCAAGCTGGTTCTGGACGGCGTTGTGGCCCGTGACCGTATCGCGGCTGTTGCCACCCCCGGCGGCACCGGCGCGGTCCGTCAGGCGTTCGAGTGCATCCGCATGGCGAACCCCGAAGCCCGCGTGTTCGTCTCCAACCCCACTTGGCCGAACCACCTGAGCATCCTGAAGTTCCTGAGCATGCCCACCGTCGAGTACCGCTATTTCGACAGCGAAACCGGTGGCGTTGATTTCGACGGCCTGATGGAAGACCTGAACCAGCTGAAGGCTGGCGACGTTGTTCTGCTGCACGGCTGCTGCCACAACCCGACCGGCGCGAACCTGACTCTGGACCAGTTCCAAGCTGTCGTGGACAAGATGAACGAAGTCGGCGCTGTTCCGATGATCGACATCGCGTATCAAGGCTTTGGTGACGGTCTAGACGAAGACGCCGCCGCAACCCGTCTGGTCGCGAAAAGCTGCCCCGAGGTTCTGATCGCCGCAAGCTGCTCGAAGAACTTCGGCATCTACCGCGAGCGTACCGGCCTGCTGATGGCGATTTCGGAAAACGCATCGCTGACCCCCGTGACCCAAGGCAACCTGGCGTTCCTGAACCGTCAGAACTTCAGCTTCCCGCCGGATCACGGTGCGCGTCTGGTCACCATGATCCTGACCGACGACGCTCTGCGCGCCGAATGGCAGACCGAACTGGAAGAAGTACGCCTGTCGATGCTGGGTCTGCGCGAGCAGCTGGCCTCTGAACTGCGTCGCCTGTCGAACTCTGACCGTTTCGATTTCGTGGCCCGTCACCGCGGCATGTTCTCGCGTCTGGGCCTGTCGCCCGAGCTGGTCGAGAAAGTCCGCGCCGAGCACGGCATCTACATGGTTGGCGACTCGCGTATCAACATCGCGGGCCTGAACGCGCAGACCGTTCCGGTTCTGGCCGACGCCATCATCAAGGTCGGCGCATAATTTAGAGGGTCCCCCTTGTAAGGTCATCGCATTCCATTATGTGAATGCGTGACCCATGCAGGAGGCCCCCATGCGCAAACCCGTCGCAAATTCACCAAAGGCCGGCTGCCGTTATGGCGCCGGCCTTTGGCTTTGCTAGGGTTCGGGCAGGGAGCACTGGAATCCCCTCTGATCAACAGGACACGACTGATGAAAACCGAAACCGTAGGCACTGGCACCCTTGAAACCTGGACTGTGGACGAAGTGCAGGCCGCCTTTGACGCGAACGAGATCGTGCTGATCGACGTGCGCACCCCTCAGGAATACATGTTCGAACATGTGGACGGCGCGCTGCTGTTCCCCATGTCGTTCTTCAAGGCGCACAAGCTGCCCTCGCAGGACGGCAAGCGGATCGTGTTCCATTGTGGCTCGGGGATGCGCAGCGAACGTGTGGCGCGGGCTGCACTGGCCGCGGGCATTCACACCGTCGCCCACATGGAGGGCGGCTTTGGCGCGTGGAAGGCCGCGGGCAAGCCCTATATGGGCACCGACATGGCCACCGGCGCGCCCCAGTACAAAGAGTAACCGCACAAACGAAATCGGGCGCCACTGGGGCGCCCGATCTGTTTTCCGATGTGTCGAAGCGGATTAGAGCTTCGAGAATTCGGGGTAGGCTTCCATGCCGAGCTCGGCTTTGTCCAGACCGTTGATCTCGTCTTCTTCGCTGACGCGCAGGCCCATGACCAGGTTCAGGATGAACCAGACGATGCCCGAGACAACTACGGTGAACACGCCGACGACCAGGATACCGTACAGCTGGGTTGCGATGCTTGCGTCACCATTGGTGAAGACAACCGCGATGGTGCCCCAGATGCCGCAAACCAGGTGAACCGGGATCGCGCCAACAACGTCGTCGAACTTCAGCTTGTCCAGCAGCGGAACAACGAAGACTACCAGAGCGCCGCCAACTGCACCGATCAGGGTCGCTGCGCCGATGGTGGGGGTCAGGGGTTCTGCGGTGATCGATACCAGACCAGCCAGTGCGCCGTTCAGGATCATGGTCAGGTCGGGCTTCTTGTACAGAGCCTGGGTCAGGATCATTGCGACAACCGAACCGCCAGCAGCTGCTGCGTTGGTGTTCACGAAGATGCGGCTTACGTCTGCAACGTCACCAACAGTGCCCATGGCCAGCTGCGACGCGCCGTTGAAGCCGAACCAACCCAGCCACAGGATGAACGTACCCAGGGTCGCCAGGGTCAGGTTCGAACCGGGCATCGGGACAACGCGGCCGTCTTTGGTGTATTTGCCGATACGGGGGCCAAGGATAAGGCAACCGGTCAGAGCGGCCCAGCCACCTACAGAGTGAACAACGGTCGAACCTGCGAAGTCCAGGAAGCCTGCTTCGTCAAGGAAACCGCCGCCCCATTTCCACGATGCCTGCAGCGGGTAGATGAAGGCGGTCAGGATCAGGGTGAAGATCAGGAAGGGCCACAGCTTGATACGCTCGGCCAGAGTGCCCGAAACGATCGAAGCGGTGGTTGCGCAGAACATCAGCTGGAAGAAGAAGTCCGAGCCGGTCGAAGCATAGCTGTAGTCGTCAGCTGCATCGGCGGTCACGCCAACGGCTTCCAGAACGGCGGGGCTCCAGACGCCCGACAGCACGCCTTCGACGGCCCAGGTGCCCAGCGGGTACATCAGGTTGTAACCGATCAGGTAGTAGAAGATCGCGGCCATCGAGAACAGAACCACGTTCTTGGTCAGCTGCATGGTCACGTTTTTCGAACGGACGAGGCCTGCTTCGAGCATTGCAAAGCCCGCGGCCATCCAGAACACCAAGAAGCCACCGATCAGGAACAGCAGCGAGTTGAAGATGAAGACGGTGTCGGTGCTGGCATTCACGCCGGCAACGGGGCCTTCCTGCGCCAGACCGAGGCTGGGCAGCGCGAGCAGCGCGGCGGCCAACGGAAGAGATTTGGAGAGTTTCATTTCAGTATTGGTCCCTAGTTACGCGCTAAATTACAGGGCGTCTTCGTTGGTTTCGCCGGTACGGACACGCAGTGCCGCTTGCAGGTCGAGAACGAAGATTTTGCCGTCGCCGATTTTGTCGGTCTTGGCGGTTTTCTGGATGGTGTCGACAACCTGATCTGCCATCGAGGCGGTGCAAGCGATCTCAAGCTTGATCTTCGGCACGAAGTTCACGGCGTATTCCGCGCCGCGGTAGATCTCGGTGTGACCCGACTGCGAGCCGAAACCTTTGATCTCGGTTACCATCATGCCGCGAACGCCGATGGAGGTTAGGGCTTCGCGAACCTCCTCAAGCTTGAACGGTTTGATTGTTGCAATGATGTATTTCACCTTGGTCCCCTTTAATTGGCAGAGTGTGCTGCGGGTTGCAGAGGCAGAAAACGCGGGAATCCGCCGGTTCAACAAGCCAAGGGTAGGGAATCCGCGACCAGAAATACGGCAATGTGCATTAAATTTGGGCATTTTTAGAATATTGCACACAAATCGGGCACTTTAAGAACGATCAAACCTGCTTGATGGCCTCTACAACGCACTCGTTTGGGGATAAGTTGCAGCACAAAGTAAGCAACGAGCAGACTCCATGGTAAATCGTACTCCCGGTGGCGGCAGGCTGGTCGCAGACAGACGTAGCCGACCGGAACCGCCTAAAAAGCAGCCCGCACCACAAAAACCGAAGACGCCCAAGGCCAAGAAGCCGCGCCGTCCGGCCAAGCGTGGACTGATCTCGGGGCTGCTGTTCGGGTTCTTTGGCCTGATCTGGCGCATCATCTGGGGATTCGGCTGGCGCATCGGCATGATCGGCGCGCTGATCATCGGGGCGGGAGTGCTCTATATCTATTCGACGCTGCCGCCCGTGGCGGATCTGGTGGACGGCCGAGCGCGGGGTTCTGTGACCCTGCTGGACCGGAACGGATCAGTCTTTGCGTGGCGCGGCGACCAGTTCGGCGGGATGGTGACGGCGGAAAACGTGTCCCCCTACCTGAAGAACGCCATCGTCGCGACCGAAGACCGCCGATTCTACATGCACCCCGGTGTGGACCCGATCGGTGTGGCCAGCGCGGTAAAGATCAACCTCAGCGAAGGGCGCGGCCCTCTGTCGGGGAACGGTGGCTCGACGATCACCCAGCAGACCGCGAAACTGCTGTGCCTTGGCGTGCCCTATGATCCCAACAGCGGCATGACCGAAACCCAGTACGAAGAGGACTGCCGCCAGACCACCTTGTGGCGCAAGATCAAGGAAGCCATCTACGCGATGGCGATGGAGGTTAAGTACTCCAAGAACGAAATCCTGACGATCTATATGAACCGCGCCTTCCTCGGGGCAGGGACCCGTGGGTTTGAGGCCGCCTCTCAGCGCTATTTCGGGAAATCGGCCGCGACCGTGACCCCCGCAGAATCGGCCATGCTGGCGGGCCTGCTCAAGGCACCGACCCGTTATGCGCCGACCAACAACCTTGAACGGGCGCAGCAGCGCGCGAACATCATCGTCGGCCTGATGGAGGAGCAGGGCTACCTGACCCCGTCGCAGGCCAGCACAGCCGTCAGCAGCCCCGCCCAACTGTCCGAAGCCGCCGAGGCCAAGGCTGGCGGTTACTTTGCGGACTGGGTGATGTCGGATGGTCCAGAATTCTTTACCCGCGAAACGACCGAGGACGTGATCATCAAGACCACGCTTGACCAGCGTATCCAGCTGGCGGCCGAAGACGCGATGAAGACGATCTTTGAGACCAAGGTCAGCGAAACGTCCAAAGCGCAGGCCGCGATCATCGTCATGAGTGCGGACGGTGCCGTGCGCGCGATGGTCGGTGGCCGAAAGACCAAGGTCAGCGGCGTGTTCAACCGCGCCACCTCGGCCAAGCGTCAGACCGGTTCGGCGTTCAAACCCTTTGTCTACGCAACCGCGCTGGAGCTGGGGCATCACTGGAACTCGACCGTGGTGGACGAACCCTACACGATCGACATCCCGGGGTCCGGCCCGTGGAGCCCCGAGAACTATGACCACAAGCATTATGGCCGCGTGACGCTGGAATATGCGCTGGCCCATTCGCTGAACGTCCCCGCCGTTAAGGTATCCGAGGCTGTGGGCCGAGAAAACGTGCGCAAAGTCGCGTCGGATTTCGGCATCAACAGCAACCTCGCCGAAGGGCCCGCGCTGGCGCTGGGTGCCTCCGAGGCCACGCTGATCGAGGTGACCGGGGCCTATGCGGGCATCCTGAACGGCGGATCGTCCGTGAAACCTTATGGCCTGACCGAACTGCGCCTGTTGGGCGATGACGCGCCCCTGATGGGCACCGAGGGCGGCATCGGCGAACGTGTGATCAGCGAAGCTGCGGCGCAGGAACTCATTTATATGATGTCCAAGGTCGTCAGCGAAGGCACCGGCACCCGCGCGCGCTTAAAGGACCGCGAGGCGGCTGGCAAAACCGGCACCACTTCGGCGGCACGGGATGCGTGGTTCGTGGGCTTTACGGCGGATTATGTGGCTGGCGTCTGGATGGGGTACGACGACAACACCCCGCTCAAGGGCGTGACTGGTGGTGGCTTGCCCGCTGAAATCTGGCACGAAACCATGGTTCGCGTGCACGAAGGCGTCCCCGCCAAACCGCTGCCCATGCTGCGCCCCGCGCCCGAACCGGTCGCACAGCGCCAGCCGGATCTGCCGAGCCGGGGCAACGTGCCCCAACAGCAGACCAATCCGGTGGACGGCGTTCTACGGGATGTTCTGAATTCGCTGTTCGGCGCGGGGAATTAACCCGCGTCGGCCTCGGTGGCAGCCTCGGTCTTGGTATCCGGGGCATCGCCATCGGCCGCATCACTGGCAGGAACGATCACGGTGACGGGGGCTTCCTCTGTCACCGTTTCTGTTTCAGCAGGAGCGTCGGGGGTGGTTTCGCTGGCCTCTTGCACCTTGGCATCGGCGGGCAAGGATTCGGCCACGGGGTTCGGCGCATCCGAATCGGGGCAGGCATCGTATTTGAACGCGTACCCGTCCCAAACCATGATAATGCCGCCGTCTGCCGCGTGCACCAGCATGGCACGGGCCGACCAGTCGCCACGCTGCCCCGTACACTGCATGGTGTACAGAACAGCCTTCATTTCATTGACGTTCACCGGTTCCGTCATCTCGCAGGTCGAATCGACCCCGTGGAACGTGCTGCCCGAGATTTGCAACGCACCGCCATCGACCCCGACCAGAGAACAGTCGGAGTCAGCGGCCTGTTTGTAAATTCCTTCGAACTCTGCGGCAGCAGCGGTCGAGGCCAAACACGCGGCCACGACCAGAGGAACCGGCAACCGCATTAGCCCGCCTTTTGCAGGTCTGCGATCAGGCTGTCGATCTTGCCGCCGCGCTTGTCCAGCATGGCACCGATTTCTTCGCGCTCGGTCAGAAGCAGGTTCACGCCTTCGATGAACATGTTGAAGAACAGGTCCTTGCCAGATTTGTCCGACACCAGGAAGGTCACGTCGAACGGTGCCGAACCGGGCAGGTAGGCCAGAGTTTTCACTTCGAAGAAGCTTTTCACCGCTTTCGCGCTCTGAACCTCGAGGCGGCCACCGATGAATTCGCGGAACCGCTTGCCGTACTTGCGCGCGATGTAGCCGGTGAAGGCCGTGGTAAAGGACTTCATCTGTGCCGCGCTCGCGTCACGGGCCGCCACACCCAACGCATAGCGGGCAATGGTCGGAACGTCCGAGTAACGGATAAAGATGGTTTCGAAATCCTTGATCATACCGGCCTCGGATTTACCCGAGTCGATCACCTTGTTGATTTCGGCGACCACGGTGTTGATCAGTTTGGTTGCACCGGCCTCGGTCAAGGCCAGTGCGGGCAATGCGGGCAGAAACGCCAGTGCCGAAGCGCCGGCCAGCATGGCCCGACGCGAGAGGGGATTATTCAGCATATGGGTCCTCGTAAGGATCAAAGAGTGTGGAGCTATCGTCCGAACCACCGGACGACTGCCCCAGTTCGAATCTTCTGTTCTGTAGATAGAGCAAACGCGTCTGCGAGTAACTGTCAGCGCTTTCATAAAGAGTTGAACTGATCGTCTCGTCATAGCGGTAGCGATCGTCCAGCTTTTCTGCCACCGACAGGCCGCGGCGCGCTGCGGTATAGGTCAGCGGGGTCAGGACGGACACAGGGTTGATCACTGCATCCACGGCCTTGCCGGTCAGATCGCGGGTGGTCGACGGGCCCATCAGCGGCACCTCAAGATAGGCACCTTCTTTGGCGCCCCAGACATGCAGGGTTTCGCCGAAATCGGTGTCCATCTGGGTCAGGCCCATTTTCGAGGCAGGGTCCAGCAGACCGCCCAAACCGTAGGTCGAGTTGATCACGAAACGGAAGCTGTTGTTCAGCACCAACTCGCCATCGCCCTGCAGGATGCCGTTCAGCACCATCGAGGGCAACGTCAGGTTGTCCGCAACGTTTGACACCCCGATCCGCACGGGGTTCGGAACCGCCTTGCCATAGGCCATCGAAACAGGACGCACGACCGCAGTATCCAGCCCCTTGGACATGTTGTGGATCTTGCGGTTGGTCTTCTCGTAAGGGTCGTTCACCATTTCGCCGGGTTTCGGAGAGGTGCACGCCCCAGTGATCCCTAACGCAATCACTGCGCATAGAGTGGCGGCACGTTTCGAGACGGTTGCGGTAGGCTTGCGAGTCTGCACGGGTCTTCCTGTCGATAAAGGTCGCGCCATGAACTACGGATTAATTCTAAAATGCCCAGTGCGACCTTGGCGTTTGTTCTTCAATTGTGCTTTAACGATTACGGTTTCTAGTGCCGTATGGCACACTTTGTCACTTTTCTAACTAGCGGTTTTCATACCATGGCACAGCCAAGACCCGCATCCGGTCGCGATGAATTGATCAGGACGCGACGAGAATTCCGCCCACTGTTCTGGGCAGTGGGTATTTTTAGCTTTTTCGCAAACATTCTTATGCTGACCGGTCCAATGTACATGCTTCTGGTGTACGATCGGGTTCTCGGCAGCCGGTCCGAGGCAACTTTGCTTGCCCTGACCCTGCTGGTTGTCTTTCTTTTCGTGATGATGGGCGTGCTGGACGTCGTGCGCGGGCGTATTATGGCCCGCATCGGCGCCAAGTTCCAAAACCGTCTCGAACGCCGCGTCTATGACGCCAGCCTGCGCCGCGCCGCGTTGGACCCCAATGCCAGCAATGCCCAAACCGGTCTGCGCGATCTGGAGTCAGTGCAGCGGATGCTGGCCTCGCCAGGTTTGATGGCCATTTTCGACCTACCGTGGACGCCGTTCTTTCTGGCCAGCATCATGGTTTTCCACTTTTCGCTTGGGGTTTTGGCGCTGGGGGGCGGAGCGATCCTTGTGGTTCTGGCCCTGACCAACCAGCAAATGGCCCGCCGTCCCCTGCTGAAAAGCATGGAGACCAGCCAGCGCGCCGAACTGATGGGCGACCAGCTGCGCAACGAGGCCGAGATGCTGCAAGCCCTTGGCATGCGCGGCTCCAGCTTCAACCGCTGGATCAAAACCCGGAGCGAGGCGCTGGAGCAATCCGTTGCGGCCAACGACATCTCTGGCACCTTCTCTTCGGCGACCAAGACATTCCGTCTGCTGCTTCAGTCCGCGATGCTGGGTCTGGGGGCCTATCTGGTGCTGCTGGGGCACATGACCGGCGGTTCGATGATCGCGGGTTCGATCCTGATGGGCCGCGCCTTGGCCCCGATCGAGATGGCAATTGGCCAGTGGCCCGTCGTGCAGCGCGGCCTGAAAGGTTGGACCAACTTGGCAGAGCTTCTGTCCACCGTCCCGCCCGAGGCACCGCGCACCCCGCTGCCGCGCCCCAAGGCTGTGCTGTCCGTGAACCAGCTGACCATCATCCCGCCGGGCGAAAAGCAAGCCGCGCTGCGCATGGTCAGCTTTGACCTGCTGCCCGGTCAGGCGGTTGGTGTTGTGGGCCCCTCGGGGGCAGGGAAATCGACGCTGGCCCGTGCCCTGACCGGCATCTGGCGCCCCGCAGGCGGCAAGGTGCGTCTGGATGGCGCGTCGCTGGACCAGTACGATCCCGATGTTTTGGGTCAACTGATCGGCTATTTGCCCCAGCGCGTGACCCTGTTTGACGGCACCATCACCGAAAACATCGCGCGCCTGTCCGAAACGCCCGACCCCGAGCAGGTGGTTCTGGCCGCGAAACGCGCTGCCGCCCACGACATGATCCTGAAGTTGCCCGATGGCTATGACACCCGCGTCAGCCAGCTGGGGGGCCGCCTGTCCGGTGGTCAGATCCAGCGCATCGGTCTGGCCCGCGCCCTGTACGGTGATCCGGTCATTCTGGTGCTGGACGAGCCGAACTCGAACCTCGACAACGAAGGGTCCGAGGCCGTGAACGCCGCCATCCGCCGCATGAAGGCTGAGGGCAAAGCGGCCCTGATCATGGCCCACCGTCCCGCAGCGATTCAGGAATGCGACCTGATCCTGATGCTAGAGGGTGGCGGTCGCCGTGAATTCGGCCCCAAAGACGAAGTTCTGCGTAAAATTCTGCAAAACCATAGGGATGTCGCTGCGGCCCGCCCCGGAGGTGTGTCATGAGCAATTCCTTTTCCGCCCGTATCCCCGTGACCGTGGGGGCCATCGCGCTGGCTATTCTGGTGGGTGGTTTCGGCGGTTGGGCCACGATGGCCGAGCTGTCTGGCGCCGTCGTCGCCAGTGGCCGGATCGAGGTCGACCAGAACCGTCAGATCGTGCAGCACCCCGATGGGGGTGTGGTCTCTGAAATCGCCGTGGACGAAGGTGATCTGGTCCAGCAAGGCGACTTGCTGATCCGTCTGGACCCCACGATGCTGCAGTCCGAACTGTCGATCATCGAAGGCCAGCTGTTCGAGGTGATGGCCCGCCGTGGCCGCCTCGAGGCCGAGCAGAGCCAAGCCGAAGAGATCGAATTCGACGCGCTTCTGCTAGAGCAGGGCGCGATGCAGCCCGATGTGCAGGAACTGATCGATGGCCAGCAAAACCTGTTCGTCGCGCGCAAAGTGTCCGTCGCGAACGAGGTCGAGGCGCTGAAAAAACGCCGCCTGCAAACCGAAGAGCAACTGGTTGGCATCTCGGCCCAGATCAAAGCGATCGACGATCAGGTGGAACTGCTGAACTCGGAACTCTCTAGTCAGAAGCGCCTGCTGGATCAGGGCCTGGCCCAAGCCGCGCGGGTGATGTCCCTGCAACGGGAATCGGCCAGCTTGATGGGTGATCGCGGCGAGTTGGTCGCCGCCCAAGCCCAGTCCGAGGGTCGAATCACCGAGATCGACATCGAAATCCTGAAACTCGACAGCCGCCAGCGCGAAGAGGCCATCAGCCAGCTGCGCGACATCGGCGCGAACGAGTTGCGTCTCAAGGAACAGCGCCGCTCGATTCTGGAACAGTTGTCGCGTCTGGACATCCGTGCGCCGGTTTCAGGTGTGGTTTACGGCCTGACCATCTTTGCCGAGCGCGCGGTGATCCGTCCGGCGGATCCGCTGCTCTATCTGATCCCGCAGGATCGCCCGCTGGTGATCACGGCGCAGGTGCCGACCATCCACATCGACAAACTGTTGCTGGGGCAGGACGTGACGCTGCGCTTTGCCGCACTTGATCAGCGGACCACCCCCGAATTGTTCGGCAAAGTTGTGAAAATCTCGGCCGACGCGTTCGAGGACCAGCAGACCCGCGCCAGCTACTATCGTACTGAAATCGTTCTGAAAGATGGCGAGTTGGAACGTCTGCCCGCGGGTACAACCCTGATCCCCGGCATGCCGGTCGAGGCGTTTATCCGCACGGCAGATCGCACTCCGCTTGCCTATTTGACCAAACCTTTGACGGACTATTTCGCAAAAGCGTTCAGAGAAGGATAATCGGGACTTTACCCCATGGTGCGATCCCCGCTAGCGTCCGCCCGAAAGACATAGAAGGATCGCACCATGTCCGGAAAAATCGACAGCCGCCTGAGCGAACTCGGGATCACCCTGCCTGATGCACCCGCGCCGGCGGCCAACTATGTGCCGTTCGTTCAGGTGGGCGATCTGGTCCATATCTCGGGTCAGATCAGCAGCGATGAAAATGGCCTGATCACCGGTAAACTGGGCGCAGACCTGGACACCGCAGCCGGTGCAGCCGCCGCGCGTCGCTGTGCTCTCAGCCTGCTGGCTCAGGCCAAAGCAGCCTGTGGCGGCGATCTGGACCGCGTTGTGCGTCTGGTCAAACTGGTGGGCTTCGTGAACTCGACCGCCGATTTCACCGAGCAGCCCAAGGTCGTCAACGGCGCGTCGGACCTGATGGTCGAAGTGCTGGGTGAGGCCGGTCGTCATGCCCGTTCCGCCGTCTCCGCCGCCAGCCTTCCTTTGGGCGTTGCCGTCGAAATCGAAGCGATTTTCCAGATCCAATGATCCTTCTTCACCCGCTCTATCTGGAGCGGCCCATCGCTCATCGTGCGCTGCACGGCATGGGACGCCCGGAAAATAGCATCGAGGCGATCGAGGTCGCTTGCGACGCCAACTACGGCATCGAGATCGACCTTCAGCTCAGCTCTGATGGCGTCGCGATGGTGTTTCACGACTACGATCTCCGGCGCTTGTCGGCGGGGATCGGGGCGGTACGCCAGCACACCGCCGTCGAACTGCACCGCACCCGCCTCAAGGGCGCGTCTAGCGGCATTCCCACCCTGACCGAGGTTCTGGATCGTGTGGACGGCCGCGTGCCCCTGCTGATCGAGCTAAAGGACCAGGATGGTGGCCTTGGCCCCAACATCGGTGCCCTCGAAGAAGCGACCGCCAAGGCGCTAGAGGGCTATACCGGCCTGACCGCGCTGATGTCGTTCAACCCGCATTCGGTCATCCGTATGCGCGAGCTGTGCCCCAACATTCCGCGTGGCCTGACCACCTGTGCCTTTACCAAAGAGGATTGGCCGCTGGTCCGCGAGGAACGCTTGGCCGAACTGCGCCCGATCGCGGATATCGAGGCTGCGGATGCCAGCTTTATCAGCCATGATCGCAAGGACTTGGACAACCCGCGCGTGGCGGAACTGAAGGCTCAGGGCCTCAACATCCTGACCTGGACGATCCACAATGCCACCGAAGAAGCCGAAGCACGCCGCGTCGCGGAAAATGTGACCTTCGAACATTATCTCCCCGCTTGATCCGTCGGGTGGGCGACCCACCTAATGGCCTGCGGGGGTGACTGAATGAGCGAAACGATCGAAATCCGGATGCTGGAATCCCTCGGCCAGATTTCCGAGGCCGAGTGGGATGCCTGCGCCTGTCCTGAAACCGTGGATGGCGGACGGCCCTATGATCCGTTTACCACGTGGCGGTTCCTGCACGCGCTAGAGGCCAGCGGATCGGTGGGCCCGCGCACCGGCTGGGACCCGCGCTATCTGGCGGCCTATCTGGGGGATCTGCTGATCGGGGTCGCGCCGCTCTACGCCAAGGGGCACAGTCAGGGCGAGTATATCTTTGACCACAACTGGGCCCATGCCTACGAACGGGCGGGGGGCCGCTATTACCCCAAGCTGCAAATCGCGGTGCCGTTCACGCCTGCGACGGGCCGCCGGTTCCTGTGCAAACCCGATTTTCAGGACACCGCGCAGTCGGCCCTGATGCAAGGTGCCATCCAGATCGCCGAGCAAAACGGCCTGTCCGGTGTCCACGCGACCTTCTGCACCGAGGACGAGATTGAGACAGGCGCAGCCCTTGGCTTGATGCCCCGCAAGAGCCAGCAGTATCATTGGCAGAACGATGGCTATGCCAGCTTTGATGCCTTTCTGGCCGACCTGTCCTCGCGCAAACGCAAGAATATCCGCAAGGAACGCGAGCGGGCGCAGGCCTTTGGCGGCGACATTCAGGTGCTGACCGGCGATGCCATCCGCCCCGAGCATTGGGACAGCTTCTGGCGCTTCTACCAAGACACCGGATCACGCAAATGGGGCAGTCCCTATTTGACCCGCGCGTTTTTCAACATCGCGCAAGACACGCTGCGTAATGACATGGTGCTGGTTCTGGCCACACGGGATGGGCGCGATGTGGCGGGGGCGCTGAACTTTGTTGGCCGCGACACGATCTATGGCCGCTACTGGGGCTGCACTGAGGATCATCCCTGCCTGCATTTCGAGCTGTGCTATTATCAGGCGATCGACTGGGCCATCCGTCACGGGCTGGATCGGGTCGAGGCGGGCGCTCAGGGCGATCACAAGCTGGCACGGGGCTACATGCCGACGGTCACGCATTCCTTGCACTGGCTGACCGATCCGGGTCTGGCGCGGGCCGTTCAGCAATTCCTGATCGCCGAAGCCGCCGCCGTGGACGAAGAAATCGATGTGCTGACGGACTATGGCCCGTTCCGCAAAATCGACATGGAGGAACAGCAATGACCGATCTACTGACCGCCGAGGAACTGGACACCGCCATGGCTGAACTGGCGCCCTTGGGCTGGACTGTTGCGGAGGACGGCAAAGCGCTGTCCCGCCAGTTCAAATTCGCGGACTTCCCGACGGCTTTGGGATGGATGGTCCGGATGGGCGTTCACGCGGAAAAGCTGAACCACCATCCCGACTGGACCAACGTCTACAACCGTGTCGACGTGCGCCTGAGCACCCATGACGCGGGTGGGCTGACGGCGCTGGACGTGAAACTGGCGCGGAAGATGTCGGCCTAATCCACGCTCTCGGCAAAGCGCGTTAGCGCATGGGCAAAGGCTGCGGGCTCTTCCAGATGTGGGCTATGGCCGCTGTCCGAAAATCCCAGCGCGCGGGCCTGCGGGGCGCGGTCCAGCATCCAGCGGCGCACTTCGCGCGGGTAGATTCGGCTGTGCATCCCGTAGCAGATCAACCAAGGCAGGCGCAGCTGCGGGATAGTAGCCCGCTCATCGGTCTTCATCATCGAGCCCCACATCGCCTGCATCATGCCGGGGTTCTGCGCGTTGATCAGGGCGCGGGCGGCCTGCTGGGACATGGATTGGTCAGGCGATTCCTCGCTGAACATTCCGCGGGCGATGGCGGCGGCGCGGGTGTCCCAGTCGGACGCATGGGCCGGATCAGCCGCATCCCGACGGGTTTGCCGCAAGAGGCCAAAGGTCCAATCAGGGCTGTTCGCGATCTTGGGCGACATATCCACGGTCACCAGACCGGAAATCCGGTCCTGACCATAGCGCGACAGGTATCGCCACGCGATCAGCGCCCCCATGGACCAGCCCACCAGAATGGCACCGTTCAGCTTCTGCGCCTCGATCAGATCACGCAGGGCCTCGGCACTGCGGGGGATATTCGCGGTGATATGACGGCTTTTGCCATGACCGGGCAGGTCGGGCACAACGCAGCGAAACCGCTGCCCCAGACGATCGGCCTGATCATCAAAGACCGAGCCATCCATGGTCCACCCATGAAGCAGAATGACTGGCCGGCCCGCGCCGGTATCTCTGAAGAATGGAGTAAACACGAAGGTATCGGCCCGAATGGTCTGCATAAACTTTTGGACGAACCTATCAACCTCAGACAGATAGGCCAGTTAGAATTGCAGAATTTGGGCGATAATCAGAGCGCGTCGGTCAGGCTGTATCCCAGATAGGCTAAACGCAGCAAAGAGCGCCGGTATTGGCCCAGCGGGAACCGTGTTGGCGTGCGGCCCGTGAATTCGGGCAGGGGGTGGGCGTTCGTGCCTGCGATCCGCCCCGCAATCGATGCTCCGGCATAGCTGCCCATCGCGACACCGTTGCCGTGCCAGCCCATCGCGGCGTGCACGCCGGGCATATCCGGCACCTCTCCGGCAAAGGGGACGAGCGCGGGCATCAGGCACACCAGACCGGACCACGTATGCGTCGCCTCGACATGGTGCCACGCCGGGAACATCTGTTCGAAATGGGTGCGCAGGCGGCGGCGGGTGACGGCTTCGGCGCGGGCAGTGCAGGTGACGCCCCCGCGCATCCCGAACAGGAACCGTCCGTTCGGCATCAGGCGGAAGTAATGCAGCAAGGTCCGCGTGTCATAGGCCATCAGGTCGCTGGTCCACCCTTGCGCCTGCTGTTCGTCGGGCTTCAGAGGGCGTGTGACCATCACCGAGGACAGCGCGGGCAGATAGCGCGCCGCCATCCAGTCGGGCAAGTCATCGCTGGTATAGCCGTTGGTGGCGATCAGGACTTGGTCCGCTTCGACCCAACCATCAGGCGTCACGGCGTGCCAGCGCTGGCGGCCGCGTTTCAACTGGGTCATCGGGCTGTGGCCATAGATATTCACGCCGATGGACGCCGCATGACGGGCCAGCCCCTCTAGGTACCGGCGGGGGTTCAGGCCAAAGCCGACGCGGGTGTGCAGGCCACCGTGAAATTGCGGACCGTTGATCCCCATCGCGGCCAATCCGGCGCGGTCGACAGTCTCGCCGGACCGCTGGAGGCGCTTCATCGCGTGACGGGAATGGGCCAGCACGATCTCACCATCCGAATGCTGCTCGACATCCAGCGACAGGGAGGAAACGCGGCGGGCGACCAGATTGATCGCCTGAATCTGCGCGGTATCCCAGTCGTCCAGCGCGCCTTGACCATAGCGGCGGGCAATCGCGGCGTCGCTGGCCTTGGCCCCACCCATACAGCAGAAGCCCCCGTTGCGCCCCGAAGCCCCCCAACCGGGCCATTCCGCATCCAGAACGATGACAGAGGCCCCACCAGCCGCAAGCTCAATCGCCGCGTTCAGGCCGGTAAAGCCTGCGCCGATGATCGCGACATCCGCCTGATGGGTGCCCTGTAGAACGGGCCAGCGCCGTGCGGTGACGGTGCTGTCCCAGTAGCAATCGCTGCGCCCTTCGTCGGAATAGGCGAAGTCCTCGTAGATGCGGCGCATCAGGTCCGCTCGGCAGCGCGGGCGTCAGCCTCGGCGCGGGCGATGTTGCGTTTGCTGATGATCGACGCGGTAATCACCCCGATGGCCACGATGCTGATCATTATGGTCGACAGGGCGTTAATCTCGGGCGAGACGCCCAGACGGACCGAGCTGAAGATCTTGATCGGCAGGGTGGTGGCCGACGGACCGGCGGTAAAGCTGGCGATCACCAGATCGTCCAGAGACAGGGTAAAGGCCAAGAGCCACCCCGATACCACCGCAGGCATGATGATCGGCAGGGTCACCAGACGGAACGCCTGAAACGGGGTACAGCCCAGATCCAGCGCCGCCTCTTCGAGCGATTTGTCAAAGCTGACTAGACGCGAGCTGACCACCACCGACACGTAGCACATGGCAAAGGTGGTGTGCGCCAGAACGATGGTGACCACGCCGCGATCCAGACCGATGCCGATGAACAGCAGCAGCAGGGACAGGCCGGTGATGACTTCGGGCATCACGAGCGGCGCATAGATCATGCCGGAAAACAGCGTCCGGCCAAAGAACCGCCCGCCGCGCACCATCACATGGGCCGCCATCGTGCCCAGCACCGTCGCGAGGGTCGAGCTGATCACTGCCACCCGCAGGGTCACCCACGCGGCATCCAGAAACGCCTCGTTCTGCATCAGCTCGCCGTACCATTTGGTCGAGAAGCCCGCCCAAACCGTCACCAGTTTGGATTCGTTGAACGAATAGATCACGAGGATCAGCATCGGCAGATAGAGGAACGCGAACCCCAGCGTCAGAGAGGTCAGGTTGAACCAGCTGAAACGTTTCATCCTTCGGCCTCCCGCTGCTTTTGCTCGTTGCGTTGGAACAGGATGATCGGGATCACCAGGATCGCCAGCAGGACCACAGCCACGGCCGAGGCCACGGGCCAGTCGCGGTTGTTAAAGAACTCTTCCCACAGGACTTTGCCGATCATCAGGGTGTCGGAACCGCCCAACAGGGACGGGATCACGAACTCGCCGATTGACGGGATGAAGACCAGAAAACAGCCCGCGATGATGCCGGATTTCGACAGCGGAAAGGTCACCAGCCAGAACGCCTGAAGGCGCGAACAGCCCAGATCTTCGGCTGCCTCGAGCAGGCTTTCGTCCATCTTTTCCAGCGCCGCATAGATCGGCAGGATCATGAACGGCAGGTAGGTGTAGACGATCCCGATATAGACGGCCTTGGTCGTGTTCATGATGATCAGCGGCTCGGAAATGATGCCGGCCCACAGCAGGAACTGGTTCAGGAAACCTTCGGTCGACAGGATGCCCATCCACGAATAAACGCGGATCAGAAAGCTGGTCCAGAACGGCAGGATCACCAGCATCATCAGGGTCGGGCGCCATTCGGACGGCGCGCGGGCCATGCCGTAAGCCACCGGATAACCGACACACAGGGTGAGCAGGGTGGCCACCACAGCGATTTTCAGCGAACTCAGGTAGGCCTTCCAATAAAGGTCATCCTCGGTCAGGAAAACAAAGTTCTCTAGATCAAGCTGGCTGAAGAAATCCTTGAGCCCCTCCCATCCCGCGCCGGGGTCCAGCTGCGGCAGGTAAGGCGGGATCGACAGGTTCAGGTCCGACAGCGAAATCTTTAGCACGATCAGGAAGGGGACCAGAAACAGCCCCAAGAGCCAAAGATACGGCAGCGCTATGACAAGGTAGCGGCGCATGGATCAATCCTCCAGCACGGAGCCGCCGGTGGTCGTCCAGCTGACCCAAACCTGATCTTCCCAAGTGTACGGACGGCGCGAGATGCGGCGGGTGTTGGCCATCTGCGATTTGATGACCTGACCGTTCGGCAGCTGCACGTGATAGGTCGACAGGTTCCCCAGATAGGCGATGTCCAAGATCTTGCCCTGCGCGACGTTCACGGCATCCTCGGGGCGGTCGGGGCTGATCGTCACCTTCTCGGGACGGATCGCATAGAACACCTTCTGGCCCGCGGTGATGTTGCGCTGGGTCTTGGCGGTGATGGGCTGCTGCCCCTCGGCCCACTCGATGGTGACTTGGCCATCGGACACTGCAGTCGAGCGCCCCTCGATCAGGTTCACGTCACCGATAAAGTCCGCCACATAGGCGTTCTCGGGGAATTCGTAGATGCGGTCAGGAGTGGCGATCTGCATGACCTTGCCTTCGTCCATCACGGCGATGCGGCTGGCGACGGTCATGGCCTCTTCCTGATCGTGGGTCACGATCACAAAGGTGGTGCCGGTCTTTTCCTGAATGTCCATCAACTCGAACTGCGTGTCTTCGCGCAGTTTGGCATCCAGTGCGCCCAGAGGTTCGTCCAGCAGCAGCAGCTTGGGCTGCTTGGCCAGCGAACGGGCAAGGGCGACGCGCTGACGCTGGCCGCCGGAAATCTGGTGGGGTTTGCGTTTGGCAAACTTCTGCAGGCGGACCATGCGCAGCATCTCTTCGACGCGGTTGGCGATCTCGTCCTTGGATTTACCGTCCCGGCGCAGGCCGAACGCGATGTTTTCATAGACCGACAGGTGCGGGAACAGCGCATAGCTCTGGAACATCATGTTCACAGGCCGCTGGTTCGGCGCGATTGGCCCCATGTCCTGTCCGCCGATATAGATTTTGCCTTCGGTCGGGGTTTCAAAGCCCGCAAGCATCCGCATCATCGTGGTTTTGCCACAGCCCGACGGCCCCAGAAGCGCAAAGAACTCGCGTTCGTAGATGTCCAGTGTCAGGTTGTCGATCGCGGTAAAGTCACCGAAACGCTTGGTCACATTCTCGAACCGGATCAGCGGCTTGGCATTGGGATCATCCCAAGGGGCAAAAATCGGAGCACCGTTGGCGGGCATGAAAAACCTCGACGAATAGTCGGAAAAACAGAGCAGGGCGCACGGCAAAACCGCACGCCCTGATTGGAATAAGATCAGTTACCCGATTTGACCTTGGTCCACATGCGGGTCACGGTCCGCTGCAGCTTGGGGTCGTAGGGCGAGAAGGTGTAAAGGTTCGCCAGAGTCGCCTCGTCGGGATAGATGGCGGTGTCGCCGATCACGTCCTCGACCAGGAACTCCTGCGACGCTTTGTTGCCGTTGGCGTAGTAAACATAGTTCGACGCCGCCGCCATGTTGTGCGCGTCCATGATGAAGTTCAGGAACTTGTGCGCGCCATCGGGGTTCGGAGCATCCGCGGGGATCGCCATCTGGTCGAACCACATCAGAGCGCCTTCTTTGGGGGCGTTGTAGGCGATTTCGACACCGTTGTCGGCCTCGGCGGCACGGTCACGGGCCTGCAGAACGTCACCCGACCAGCCAAAGGCCACGCAGATGTCGCCGTTCGCCAGCGCGTTGATGTATTCCGACGAGTCGAACTTGGTGATGTAGGGACGCACGGCCATCAGCACGTCTTCGGCCTTGGCGATCACTTCGGGGTCTTTGCTGTCGGGGTCTTCGCCCAGATACTTCAGAACGCCGGGGATGACTTCGACGGGCGCATCCAGCATGTAGACGCCGCACGAACCCAGTTTCTCCATGTTGGCGGGGTCCAGGATCAGCGCGAGGCTGTCGATGGGCGCATCTTCACCCAGAGCCTCTTTGACCTTGCCCACGTTCACACCGATGCCGGTGGTGCCCCACATGTAGTTGATCGAGTATTCGTTGCCGGGGTCGTACTGTGCGGTGCGCTCAGAGATCACGTCCCACATGTTGGCCAGGTTCGGCAGCTTGGACTTGTCCAGCTTCTGGAAGGCACCCGCCGCGATCTGGCGCTGCAGGAAGCTACCGGTGGGAACAACGACGTCATAGCCCGAACCGCCTGCCAGCATCTTGGTCTCGAGCACTTCGTTGCTGTCGAACACGTCGTAAACCAGATCAAGGCCGGTCTCTTCTTCGAACTTGGCCAGCAGCTCTTCGTCGATATAGTCGGACCAGTTGTAGACGCGCACCTCTTCGGCAAAGGCCGAAGCCGCGGTCATCGCGAGCACTGCAGTTGCGGTCGCAAGTTTGAATGTCATGGTTGTCTCCTGTTGGGTAGGTGACGCTTTTCGCGCCTTACACAGAATTTGATCAAGTTTTACCCCATGTGGCAACGTTTCATTATTCCCACGTGTCCAGTAAACTCATAAGGCTGGTTACGACGCAAGCGGCGCTATACAAATTGGGAGGCGATTAAAAATTGGGCAATGTTGATCAAGCGGGAAGTAAAACGGCCTCCGTACCGGCACATGAAATCGCATATCGAACATTGCGCCACAAAATACTTTTTGGTGAGCTGGCCCCGGGTCAACCTGTGACCATTTTGGGCCTGACCGAACAGCTGGGTGCCGGCATGACCCCTGTTCGCGAAGCCATTCGTCGCCTGATTGCCGAAGGCGCGCTTGATTTTCAGGGCAATCGCCGCGTGTGCGTGCCCCGCTTGACCCGTCAATCCGTAGAAGAGCTGGTTTTCGCCCGCCTCGCGCTGGAGCCCCGCTTGGCCGAGCTGGCGTGCGCCCGTGCAGACCAGTCTGCGCGCGATGAATTAATGGGCATCGACCAACAGCTGGACAAGGCCATGCAGGGTGGCGACATCTCGGGCTACCTCATGGGGAACTACAAATTCCATCACCGGCTCTACGATCTGGCGAACGCACCGATTCTGGCGTCTATGGCCGATAGTATGTGGCTGCGCTTTGGTCCGTCGCTGCGGGTTGTGTGCGGGCGCTATGGCACGGTTAACCTGCCGGACAACCATAAAATTCTGCTCGCCGCGATGCAGGAGGGCGACGCAAGCGCAACTGCCCAAGCGATGCGCGCCGATATCGAACAGGGCATGAATCAGCTGGCTGACAGCCTCGGGTCCCCTGATTCGATTTGACAGTCGATAATTTGATCATATTCTTGACCTAAAGGCGTCAGTCGGCGCCGCTATCCCTTTCTCCCAAGGACGAGGATGACCATGGTCGAGATCTCCAACCACATGCCCACCGCCGAACTTCAGGCGCTGGATGCAGCCCACCACATGCACCCCTTTTCGACCCAGTCGGGTTTCCTGAAAAAGGGCGCCCGCGTCATTACCCGCGCCGAGGGCGTGCACCTGTGGGATTCCGAGGGCGAGAAAATTCTGGACGCGATGGCGGGCCTTTGGTGCGTCAACATCGGCTACGGCCGCGAAGAACTGGCCCAAGCCGCCTATCGCCAGATGAAGGAACTGCCCTACTACAATACCTTCTTCCAGACGACCCACGTGCCGGTCATCGCGCTGTCGAACCGCTTGGCCGAGCTGGCCCCCGGTGATCTGAACCACGTGTTCTATGCCGGCTCGGGCTCCGAAGCGAACGACACCAACCTGCGTATGGTCCGCTTCTATTGGGCGCAAAAGGGCAAGCCCGAGAAGAACATCATCATCAGCCGCAAGAACGCCTATCACGGCTCGACCCTAGGGGCGATGTCGCTGGGTGGCATGAGCGGGATGCACGCCCAAGGCGGCGTTGTTCAAAACGTCCATCACATCGACCAGCCCAACTGGTGGTCCGAAGGCGGCGACATGTCCCCCGAGGATTTCGGTCTGGAACGCGCACAACAGCTGGAAAAAGCGATTCTGGAACTGGGTGAGAACCGCGTTGCCGCCTTTATCGCCGAGCCGATCCAGGGCGCGGGCGGGGTGATCGTGCCCCCCTCGACCTATTGGCCCGAGATCAAGCGCATCTGTGACAAATACGAGATCCTGCTGATCGCCGACGAAGTGATCTGTGGCTTTGGCCGCACCGGCAACTGGTTCGGCAGCGAAACCGTTGGCATCCAGCCCCACATCATGACCATCGCCAAGGGTCTGTCCTCGGGCTATGCGCCCATCGGCGGCTCGATCGTCTGTGACGAGGTGGCCGAGGTCGTCGGTGGAGACGAATTCAACCACGGCTATACCTATGCAGGCCATCCGGTCAGCTGTGCGGTTGCCTTGGAAAACCTGCGCATTCTGGACGAAGAGCGCATTATCGCCACCGCCCGTGACGAAATCGCCCCCTATCTGAAGGAAAAGTTCGAGTCCCTGACCGAGCACCCCATGGTTGGCGAGGCCAAGATCGTGGGTCACATGGGCTCTATCGCGCTGACCCCGAACAAGGCCACCCGCGCCAAATTCGCCGCCGAGGCTGGCACCGTTGGCTATCTGGTGCGCGAGCGTTGCTTTGCCAACAACCTGATCATGCGTCACGTGGGCGACCGGATGATCATCTCTCCGCCGCTGATTTTTACCAAAGAAAACGTCGATACCCTGATCGAACGCGCGTGGAAGTCGCTGGACGAAGGCATGGCCAACGCCAAAGCCCAAGGCGTTTTCACCGCCGCCTGAATTGCTCCACGTGAAACAATTTGCGCCAAGGCTCCGCGGCTTTGGCGTTTTTCATTCGGCCACATCCAGCCCTAGGAACCCGCCGGACTGACGGCTCCAGAGACGGGCATAGGTGCCGCCCTGCCCCAGAAGCTGCTCGTGCGTGCCGGTTTCGATGATCCGCCCCTGATCCAGCACCACAATCCGGTCCATCTGCGCGATGGTGGACAGACGGTGGGCAATCGCGATCACGGTCTTGCCACCCATCAAAATGTCCAAACTGTCCTGAATGGCGGCCTCAACCTCGCTGTCCAATGCGCTGGTTGCTTCGTCCAGTACCAGAACGGCGGCATCTTTCAGGATCACACGGGCCAAGGCGATGCGCTGCCGCTGCCCGCCCGACAATTTCACCCCCCGCTCGCCCACATGAGCGTCGTATCCGGTGCGGCCTTCGGCATCCTGTAGGGTCAGGATGAAATCATGGGCCTCGGCACGGCGGGCAGCCTCGATCATCTGGTCTTCGGTGGCGTCGGGCCGCCCATAGAGGATGTTATCCCGCACCGAGCGGTGCATCAGGCTGCTGTCCTGCGTCACCATACCGATCTGGCGGCGCAAACTGTCCTGCGTGACGGTCGCGATATCCTGCCCGTCGATCAGAATGCGGCCCTGCTCGATGTCATAGAACCGCAAGAGCAGCTTGATCAGAGTCGTTTTGCCGGCGCCAGAGCGGCCCACAATCCCGACTTTCTCGCCCGACCCGATGATCAGGGAAACATGGTCCAGACCGCCCTGCCCCTTGCCGTAATGGTGACTCAGGTCCTGAACCTCGATCCGGCCATCCGTCAGGCGCAACTCAGGCGCACCATCGGCATCCCGCAATGCGATGGGTTGAGCAATCGTCTCCAACCCCTCGTCCACGACGCCGAGCTGTTGAAAGAAACTACTGATCGCCCACATGATCCAACCGGTCATCGCGTTCAGGCGCAGGGTCAGCGCCGTTGCCGCCGCCACGATCCCCACGGTGGCCGACCCCGTGGTCCATAGATACAGCGCCCAGCCAACCACCCCCAGGATCAACAGCCCGTTCAGCACCACCAGCACCACATCCATGATAGTATAGAGCCGCATTTCACGGAAAAACGCCTTGCGACCGTCCTCTATCACCTCTTTGGCGTAGGTCAGTTCCTGATCCTGATGAGCGAACAGCTTGACCGACTGGATGTTCGTGTAGGTGTCCACCACCCTGCCCGAGATTTGCGTGCGCATGTCGGCAGCGGCCTTGGACGCAGGAGCCACGCGCCGCATCACCCAGCGCACCAGCAGCAGATAGAGCCCGATCCACACCAAAAGCGGCAGCACCAACCGCACGTCACTATCGGCCAGAACAACGGCTGCACCCACAACATAGGCTAATGCAAACGCAATCGCATCAAAGATCTGGAACACAGCCTCGCCCGCCGCAGGAGGCGCCTGCATGATCCGGCCCGCGATCCGGCCTGCGAAATCGTTCTCGAACCAGCCGACGGACTGGCGCAGGACGTGCTTGTGCGCCCGCCAGCGAAAGGCCGTGCCATAGTTCGGCAGGATCGCGTTATTCAGCAGCGCCACGTCCAGCATCTGGAACAGGGGCCTCAGGATCAGGATGAACAGACCGACCCCAACGATTTCCAGCCAGTGGTTGGCCCAGAACGTCGCCGGATCGCCCGACAGCAGGTCCACCAGCCGCCCCATGTAGTAGATCAGCCATATTTCGACCACAGCGACCGTGATCGCGGCGGCCAGAGTCCAGGCGAATACCTTGCGAAACGGCACCGACAGCCACCACAAATAGTCCCGGACCCGCCGAGGGGGCTGATCGGGCTCCTCGTAGGGCGCATAGGGATTCACGAGGTTTTCGAAAAACCGGAACATGGGTCACCGCCTTGCTGCTGTGCGAGGATGTAGCGCCCGTTCGTGAAAAGGGGATGTCGGCTAGTCGGGGCTATTCAAGAGGTCGTCGCGTGTGGGCGCAAAATGATCCTCGATCCAGCGCTTTTCAAGCTGGCGCAAGCGCAGGCCCAATTGTGCGCCGCTATAGTGCGGCATCAGATCGGCGGCTTTGACGGGGAATTTGGCGGTTGCACCCAACGCAACCTCGGCGTCGTCTGTCATGGGGACCCCCATCAGCGCCGCCCGCAGGATCATGGCCCGCAGCCCTTGGGTCGCCCCCATCCGGTAGCCGATTTCGTGCGCAGGCGCGCCCTCGATCGCAGCAGTGCGCAGGTCGGTCAGGGATTTCGCATCGGCCTTGGACAGGCGCAGGCGGGTTGGGGCATCGCAATCGCCCAACGTCGCCAGCCGGAGCATAGCGTCAGGCTCCAGCCCCGCTTCGACCTCCAGATGAACGCAAGGGGCCAGCGCAGTGTGATCCGCCCCCGGCAGCACCTGCATCAGCACGCCCGATTGCGCCATCGCCGCCACTGCACGAGAGGGGTCCACGGCACGCAGCAACTTGCACATCTCGGCCCCGAGACGCTCGGCGGCCAGTGTTTCGATCCCATCAGACAGCTCGGCGCAGGCCGCCAGACCATCGGCGTCGATCCCCAGAGCAGGGTTCCCGTACCACGCGGTAAAGCGGAAGAAGCGCAGGATGCGCAGGTAATCCTCACGGATGCGCTGGTGGGGATCGCCGATGAAGCGCACATGACGCGCCTCTAGATCGGGCAGCCCGCCCAGAGGGTCGGCCACATCACCATTCCGGTCCGCATATAGGGCGTTCATCGTGAAATCGCGGCGGGCGGCGTCCTCTTCCATCCGGTCGGAAAAGGCCACGACAGCGTGACGCCCATCGGTTTCCACATCACGGCGAAAGGTGGTGACTTCGTGCCCGATGCCGCCCGAAACGACTGTAATTGTTCCGTGGTCGATGCCTGTGGGGACAGGTTTCAGACCCGCCGCTGTGGCCAACTCCATCACGGTTTCAGGCCGCGCGTTGGTGCAAATGTCGATGTCATCTACCGGCGCGTAGATCAGGGCGTTGCGCACGCAGCCCCCGACGAACCAAGCCTGATAGCCTGCCTCCACCAACATGGCGCAGACCGCTTGGGTCGCAGGACGGGTGATCCAAGCGCCGGCTGCCTTCATCCCATCCGCTCCGCCAAACCGCGCAGAACACGGGCCGTCGCGCCCCAGATGTAGTAGGGCCCGTAGGGCACCGCAAAATATCTGCGATAAGAACCGCGCCAGCGCCGCCCTTGGATCATGAACAGTGCGGGATCGGTGACGTGGGCGAAGGGCACGTGAAACACCTCGGCGACTTCTCCGGCCTCGGGGCGCGGGGTGAAGCCTTGATGCAGCAGGCCAACGATCGGGGTCATCGCGAAACCCGTGACGGTTTCATGGGGCGGCAGCGCGCCCAGAACCTCTAGGTGATCCGAGGGCAGGCCGATCTCTTCGCGGGCCTCGCGCAGGGCAGTGGCGACCAGGTCGGTGTCTGTGTCGTCCTTTTTGCCGCCGGGGGCCGCGATCTGGCCAGGGTGATGCTTCAACGCCGACGACCGTTTCGTCAGCCACAGGCGCCCGCCATCCACTGTGGGCTCGAACGCCAGAAGAACCGCAGCGGGGCGCAGTTTACGCCCCTCGGGCAGAACCACATCCGGGTTCAGGTCAAAGTCCGACGACGGCGCGGCCGGTTTGGCCAGCGCCGCCATCAGGGTGTTTTTCAGATCAGCCTTGCTGCTCATCAGAGCCGCCTTGGGCCTGAGTCGCCTCGATCCCCACGGTCGCAGGGTCCAGATCGTAATGCGCCCCACAGAACTGGCAGTCGGCAGTGATCCGGCCTTCGTCATTCAGCATGTGGGTCAGGTCCTTGGCCGAGTAGATCGACAGGGTCTGACGCACGCGATCTTCGGAGCAGGTGCAGCCGAATTTCACGGTTTGCGAGTCGAACACACGCGGGCCTTCTTCGTGGAACAGGCGGATCAGCAGGTCGGTCGGCGAAACGGTGGGGCCAATCAGCTCCATCTCCTCGACGGTATCGAGCAGGATGTTCGCGCGGTTCCAGTTCTCCTCGTCATCGCCATGCACCAAGTCAGCGGCGGTCAGCATGCCGCCCTCACCCGAGCCACCTTCGCCGCTGGCAAAGGGCGACGCCTTGGGCATGTGCTGCAGCATCACACCCCCCGCACGCCAATGCTCGCCGCGATCCGGCTCGATCGAGCGGCCGAAGTTCACCGAGAAACGGGTCGGCAGCTGCTCGGACTGGGCAAAGTACCCTTCGGCGGCGGCAGACAGAGAGGTCCGGTTCAGCGGCGCAATCCCCTGATAGGGCTGCATATTCGGGCCCTGGTCGATCAGCACGGCAAAGTAGCCCTTGCCCACATGCTCGATCGGGGTCTTGGACGCGTCGATCCGGTCCGCATCATAGCTGGCATAGGCACGAATGCGGGCGGGCTCGCCCTCTTCGGTGGGGCCGTAGTAGTCGGTCGCGATCATGCGCACAGGGCCGTCCGACTGCACCTGCAGGGACAGTTTCCAGCGCAGCTTGATGGTCTGGCCGATCAATGCGGTCAGACACGCCATCTCTGCCACCAGCGCCTCGACCGCGGGGGGATAGTTGTGCTGTTTCAGAATGCCATCCAGAACGCCGTCCAAACGGGCAACTCGGCCACGAACGTCGGCATTGTCCAGTTGGAACGGCAATACCGTGTCGTCCCATGCGATCTTGTTTGCAATCATCTCGGGGTATCCTTACGCGCTTGGGGGGATGGCATACCGCGCCCATATAAGGGCTACAAGTGTGCGTCCAAGGGGTAAACTGCCCCGACGCCCACGATTTGCAAAACACACGGACCCGAAATGTACAGATTTGGCGAACCACGTGAACACGGAATCCGATATATCCGCCGCCCCGGAGCCTATGCGGTTCTTGTGCGCGATGGCCAGATTTTGCTGACCTATCAGGCAGAGCCCCTGCCCGAATTCCAGTTGCCCGGCGGCGGGATCGACGCAGGCGAAAGCCCCATCAGCGCCCTGCACCGCGAGGTTTACGAAGAAACAGGCTGGACCATTTCCACCCCGCGCAAAATCGGCACCTACAAGCGGTTCTGCTATATGCCCGATTACGATCTGAACGCCGAGAAGATCTGCTCGATCTACGTGGCGCGTCCGATCCGCCGACTGGGCCCCCCGACCGAAGCGGGCCATACCGCGATCTGGGTCCCCCTAGCCGCTGCCGCTGATCTGGTGACCAACACCGGCGACCGCGCCTATGTCCTGCGGGTTCTGAGCGATCTGTGATCCGGCCACCTGCCAGAGGATGGCGGATATGTCATCCTCGAACTCTTCGGTGCCGGAATGGGCCGACAGGTGCCACATCAGCGCATCCAGAGCCGTATTCGCGGGATGGGCTGCCAGATCGCCCAGCAACGCTCCGGTCTGCTGATCGCCCAGCATTTCGCCGCTGCGGTCGGTGCTCTCCGAGATGCCGTCGGACAGGATCCACAAGCGATCCCCGGGTGTGAGCGTTGTCTCGACCGTTTCGTATTGGGCGCCGCTGATCAGACCCACAGGCATCCCGCCCTGCCCCAGAAATTCGACCTGACCACCGGCCCGCAGGACGATGGGATGGGGGTGCCCCGCCTGACACAGGCTGAGCCTGCCAGTCCGCAGATGCAGCTTGGCCAGCACCATCGTGGCGTAATGATCCGTCCGGATTTCGTTCAGCAACCGCTCGTTCAGACGCGCCACCGCCTGATCCAGCGGGCACACCTGATAACCCTGAGCGGTCTTCTGGAACGCCACGTTCGATCCCAGATGACCGGGCGACAAATAGGCCGCCAAGCGCGCCGTCATCAGCGCGCTGCTGATCCCGTGGCCCGACACATCAATGGCGTACATCAGCACTTCGTCAGGGCCAGCAGGCACAAACCCCACCAGATCGCCCCCCACATGCCCCGAAGGCCGCAGCATCAGCGCGATCTGCCCTGCCCCGAAGTCACGGAACCGCTCTGGCACAAGGGATTGCTGCAGCTGCCGCGCCTCGGTCAGTTCCTGTTCCTGCGCCTGATAAAGGGCCTGTAGTTCGGTTAGCGCCGCGCCAAGTTGGGCGTTCTTGTCCCGCAGCTGCGACTGCATGGTCAGGATGCGAGCACCGGCCTGAAGGCGGGACTCCAGTTCCTCGATGTTCACGGGTTTGTTCAGGAAATCGTCTGCCCCGCAGTTCAGCCCCTCGGCCACGGCGCCTTGTTCGTTGCGAGATGTCAGAAGGACGAAATAGCCATAGTGATCCCCCTGCATCCGCCGGTATTGGCGGCAGAATTCCAGCCCGTCCATCCCCGGCATCATCCAGTCGCTCAGGATGAAATCAAACGGCGACTCGGCACACAGCCGCAGGGCCGCGCTGCCACAATCGGCCTCGGTCACGTGGTAGCCGCGTTTGGTCAGCATGGCGCGCAGGATGCGCCGCTGCAGCGCGCTGTCATCCACAACCAGAATATTGAACGGACGGCCCATGCCGCCAACCGTCGCCCCATCAGGGCCAGAGTCAGGTCTCATCATACTTGTCCCGTTTCCCACAGGACACAGCAGTCGCAGAGCCAAATTAATCAGAGGTAAAACGTAAAATACGGCCTATTCGAGCCGAATATTTACTTGAAAGTAACGGCGTGTGCGCCACTTTCCCAAGGAAACAACAGGATTGCATGAATGATCGACTGGAACCGTATCAGGGAACTCCGTGACGAAATCGGAGCCGAGGATTTTGCCGAGGTTGCCGAAATGTTCGTCTCCGAAGTCGATTCGTCGATCGACGCGCTGCGCGGTGGTCCCGACATGGGCACGTTGGCCGAGGATCTGCATTTCCTGAAGGGCAGCGCGCTGAACCTTGGCTTTGCCGAACTGTCCAACCAGTGCCAACAAGGCGAGACGGCCGCGCGTGGCGGCCATCCCGAAACCGTTGATGTCCAAAGCATTGTGGCGGTCTATGACGCCTCGCGGCAGGAATTCCTGAACAGTGCTCTGGTCAAGGGCGCTGCCTGATCAGATCAGGAACTGCGCCAGAAGGTCGTCGTTGGTGATGTCGGTATAGACGAAACCAGCGGCGTCCAGTTTGGCAAAGAACCCCGCGAAATTCTGGGCATCATCTGTCTCGATCCCGATCAGGACCGAGCCGAAGTTGCGCGCGGATTTCTTCAGGTACTCAAAACGCGCAATGTCGTCCTTGGGACCAAGAAGGTTCAGGAATTCCTTTAGCGCACCGGGGCGCTGGGGCATCCGCAGGATGAAGTACTTTTTGACGCCCGAATACCGCTGCGCCCGTTCCTTGACCTCGGGCAGACGCTCGAAATCGAAGTTCCCGCCCGAAGCTACGCACACCACGGTTTTCCCGCGAATCTGGTCGCGAATGTCGTTCAGCGCGTCGATCGACAAGGCCCCTGCGGGTTCCAGCACGATGCCCTCAACGTTCAACATATCAAGGATGGTGACGCAAATCCGATCCTCGGGAGAGGCGAAAACGCGACTCACCGGCAGGTCCCGCAGAATCGCGAAAGGTTGCGCGCCGATCTGCGCCACGGCAGCGCCGTCCACAAAACTGTCCACACGTTTCAGCTTCATAGGGCGACCGGCCTTGAGCGCCTCGGACAGGCTCATCCCGCCAAGGGGTTCGACCAGCGAATACTCGGTCGCGTCACGAAAATAGCTGTAGACGCCCGACGACAGACCACCCCCGCCAACAGGCAGGACGATATGATCAGGGGCGCGGCCCAGCTCTGCCTCGATCTCGACGGCGACGCTGGCTTGGCCTTCGATCACGTCGGCATCGTCAAAGGGCGACAGAAAGTGCGCGCCAGCCTCGGCGCAATAGGCCTGCGCGGCGGCCAGAGTATCGTCAAAATAGTCCCCGACCAGCCGGATTTCGACGGCGCTGCCGCCAAAGGTGCGGGTCTTCATGATTTTCTGCTGGGGCGTGGTCACAGGCATGTAGATCACGCCTTTGACCCCGAAATGTTTACACATATAAGCCACGCCCTGCGCGTGGTTGCCCGCGCTGGCACAGACGAACACGTTACTGTCGGGGCTGGCGGCCAGAACCTTGCGCATGGAGTTCAGCGCGCCGCGGATCTTGTAGCTGCGGACGGGGCTTAGATCCTCGCGCTTGAGCCAGATATCGGCCCCGTAACGCTTGGACAGGTATTCATTGCGCAGCAAGGGTGTTGCGGGGAACACCTCGCGCATGGCGGCTTCGGCGGCTTGGGCCAGGGTGCGAAAATCGGTCATGCCGATATCAGTGGCTCAACCGCCGATCCCGCGCAAGAGCGCCCGTTACACGAGCGGGCGTTCCTGAACAAAGTGACCGTAGAAAGTGGTCAGCAGGCTGGCGGTAACGATGGTCGCGAACCAATTCACCACGATTTGACCTACAAAACCAATCACCGGCGAAATCGTCATCAAGATGTTGGAGGCAATCTGAAGACCAACCATAAGCCCAAACTGCAACAGAACGATCAGCAGGATCGCTCCAGAGAGGCCGCGCGTCTGGTGCCATGCCTCGGACATCTTCATCTTTTCGCCGATCGCGGCAGCAGGCAGCATCGGGCTGAGCCGGAAAAAGGCGATCCCGGCCCCCACAGCTAAAAGGATGATGAAGATCGTCAACAGCGGCATCGCACCGCCCAAGGCGAACATCAAAATCCACCCAATCACCATGGAAACCAGCGCAATTACCAGCGTGATAAGGATCGAAATACCGAGATAGCTGGCGACCGCACCGCCGTGCCATTTGGGGAACCAACCTTCAGGCATTTCCTCTAGCAGGACGTAGCGATGCCAAGCCACCGCGATCCAGATGCTCAGGATCACGTATCCGGCAGTTACCGCGATCATCGACAGCCCGATGGCAGGAGACATCATCATACCGTCGGGACCAATGTGCCCCTTGGCTGCACCGCCAAGCGAAATCTCGAAAATCGCCAGAACTGCATAAAGAAGCCCCGAGATTTGTATCGCCTGTCGCCAGTTGCGCAGCACCATCCCCACTGCGTGTCGGAAAATCATCCAGCCAGTCATTTAAAACACCTTGATAAGAAACCCGATTGTTTCTTGGATTGCGTGAATTCCACCATGGGTCAACAACCGCGCGCACGATTTCAGCGCCGGTGTTAGACCAAAACACAGGATTCCTGCGGCTCAACTTGCCCCCGCACGCAAAAACCGTTATCGGCGGCGTGTCCGATTAAAGGGGAATACTTCATGTCCGCGCCCAAAAAAGTCGTCCTGGCCTATTCCGGTGGCCTTGATACCTCGATCATCCTGAAATGGCTCCAGACCGAATACGGTTGCGAAGTCGTGACCTTTACCGCTGACCTTGGTCAGGGCGAAGAGTTGGACCCCGCCCGTAAGAAGGCAGAGCTGCTGGGCATCAAGCCCGAGAACATCTACATCGAGGACGTCCGCGAAGAGTTCGTGCGCGACTTCGTATTCCCCATGTTCCGCGCCAACGCCCTGTACGAAGGCCTGTACCTGCTGGGTACCTCGATCGCCCGTCCGCTGATCTCGAAGCGACTGGTCGAAATCGCCGCCGAGACCGGTGCCGATGCTGTCGCACACGGCGCAACCGGCAAAGGCAACGACCAGGTTCGTTTCGAACTGGCGGCCTATGCGCTGAACCCCGAAATCAAGGTGATCGCGCCCTGGCGTGAATGGGACCTGACCAGCCGCACCAAGCTGCTGCAGTTCGCCGAAGAGAACCAGATTCCGATCGCCAAGGACAAGCGCGGCGAAGCGCCCTTCTCGGTGGACGCGAACCTGCTGCACACCTCCTCCGAAGGCAAGGTTCTGGAGAACCCCGCCGACGAGGCACCCGATTACGTCTACCAGCGCACCGTGAACCCCGAGGATGCGCCCGACACCCCCGAATACCTGGAAATCGGTTTCGAAAAGGGTGACGCGGTCAGCATCAACGGCGAAGCGATGAGCCCCGCCACCATCCTGACCAAGCTGAACGAATACGGCCGCAAGCACGGCGTTGGCCGCCTGGATCTGGTGGAAAACCGTTTCGTTGGCATGAAGTCGCGCGGCGTCTACGAGACCCCCGGCGGCACCATCCTACTGGAAGCACACCGCGGTATCGAGCAGATCACTCTGGACAGCGGCGCAGGCCACCTGAAGGATTCGATCATGCCCCGCTATGCAGAGCTGATCTACAACGGCTTCTGGTACAGCCCCGAGCGTGAAATGCTGCAGGCCCTGATCGACGAAAGCCAGAAGTTCGTCACCGGCACCGTCCGCGTGAAACTGTACAAAGGCAGCGTTCGCACCGTGGCCCGCTGGTCGGACTACAGCCTGTACTCCGAAGCGCACGTGACCTTCGAAGAGGACGCAGGTGCCTATGACCAGAAAGACGCAGCAGGCTTCATCCGCCTGAACGCACTGCGCCTGAAGCTGCTGGCAACCCGCAACCGCCGCGTCAAAGGCTGATTTCGGGACGCACCGTCATTGTTGATCTGGCCCGCCTTGGCGGGCCATTTCTATTTCTGAACTACCGAGTTTAGAGGTTACCCATGAGCACCACGCTCCAAGACATCGCCAACCGCGTTGCCCCCGTTCTGGCCACCAGCACCAACGACAAAAGCCTGAAGATCGACTGCGGGTCCGACGGGATCATGGTTCTGGACCGCACCGAAGTCGCGATGGAAGACCGCCCCGCCGACTGCACCATCAAAATCTCGCTCGAGAATCTGAAAAAGCTGCTGAAGGGCGAGCTGAACCCCATGACCGGCGTCATGATGGGCAAGCTGAAGGTCAGCGGCAATCCCACCGCCGCGATGGAACTGGCCAAGTTCCTGCGCTGAACGCGCCCCACAACCCACACAAAAAAGGGGCCACCAACGCTTGGCGGACCCAGTTCCTGTTTTGAGTGGTGTTTTTATTCCGCAGTAATGACGGTCATCACCAGTTTGTCGTCCACCTTGATCGGGCCGTCCTCTTTGGTGCCGAGGGTGTATTCGAATTCGCCAGCCTTCATGCCGCCTTCCTCGCCGTGGACCATCAGCATCAGCATTTCGCCGGATTTGACCTCTTCGGTCAGGGTGGCGGCGACATTCATGTTCTCGCCTTCCATCAGCGCGGCGTGACCGACCACGGGGCCGGGCTTCATCTCTGCGTCGGTACGGTGCACCACCAGCCAGCCGTCTGCGGGCGCCATCACGCGGGCTGCGGTAACCGAACCACCGGCGACCGACTGGTTCTCGGCCTCGACCGCGGGGGCCATTCCATGCGCTGCCGCAAAGGCAGAGATTGCAGTGATAGCGGCGGTTGCGGCGGCAATAATAAAGGTCTTCAAGTAACGTCCTCCCGGATTAGGCAGCACCTTTTGCCGCCCTTGTGATAGGAGGTACGCACCGAAGGCGTGGATCGGATGCACTTTACCCGATCACGCCGCATCACGTAACAGCGAGTAGCTTTTCCCGCATCGCCAGATAGTGGGGCATCGCCCCATCAACGAGATGTTGCAATTCCTGCGGCACATCGGGCATCGGCCCTTCGGCCCCAGCGAAACCGGTCGAGCTATGAACCGACCCGTACCAATGGGCCGCCCAAACGCCGTCATCGGGATGCGCGCCCTTGGGCCAGCTCAGCATGGCGGGGTCGAACTCTAGCCCGATTGCATCACACAGGGCCCGCAGAGCGGCCTCCGGCGCCTGCCGGATGTCCGCGCTGTCGATGACTACGGGGGCGATCCCTTGGGCTGTCAGGGCCTGATACAGCTCGTGCTGCTGGACGAACCCGATGTCGGCCAGCGTGGGTTGGTCAAACTTGGCCGAGAAGCTGGCCACCACTCGCGCCGGATGCCGTAACAGAAAGACGTTTGTGCACTGATGGATGAAATCCCGCGGCACCCCGTCGATCATGTGCTGCGCCATGTGCTTGTGATAGACGTGGGGGCGCTCTGTGGGGCCCAAGAGGCCCTGAACGACCTGATCCGGGTCTATGGGCTGGCTGGCGATCACCTCGTCCCGCATGGGGTGCTGAAGGCCCGTCATGGCCAGATAGGCGGCATAGAACGGCTCGTCCACCGCCGTGAAATCCTGACGGTGTCCAAAGCTGTACATCATCGCGGTGGACAGGTTGCGCGGACCGGACCAGACGGCGAGCCTCATTTCGCGGTCTCCGCCGCGATCAGTTCTTTGTAGAGGCCACGGATGCGCTCGGTCATCGGCCCCATTTGGCCCGAGCCGATCTGGCGGCCGTCGATGCTGCCCACGGGGGTCTGCGCGCCGAATGTGCCGGTCAGGAAGGCCTCGTCTGCGCCATAGGTGTCCACGAGGCTGTAGTTGCGCTCGAATACGGGGATGCCCGCCTGTTTGCAGACCTGAATGACTTTGCGGCGGGTGATGCCGTTCATGCAGTAGTCGCCGGTGCTGGTCCAAACTTCGCCCTTACGGACGATAAAGAAGTTGCAGGCGTTGGTGGTGTTCACAAAGCCATGGACGTCCAGCATCAGCGCCTCGTCCGCGCCGGCCTTTTCGGCGGCGATGCAGGCAAGGATGCAGTTCAGTTTGCTGTGGCTGTTCAGCTTGGGGTCCTGCGTCATGGGCAGGCCGCGCTGATGCGGCACGGTTGCCAGCCGGATCGGGCGCGGGATCGAGGGCTTGGAATGCTCCATGATGATGGCGATCGTCGGCCCTTGGCGGGACAGGGACGGATGCTGGAAGGGGCGCGTTTTGACCCCGCGCGTCACCATCAGGCGGGCATGGGCATCCGTATACATGTCATTGGCAAGTCTGGTCTTTTCCAGAGCCGAAAACAGCTGGTCCCGCGTCATTCCGATGTCCAGATCGATGGCGAGGGCAGCCTCGAACAGACGGTCAAAGTGCTCTTCGGCAAAGGCCCAGCGACCGTCATAAAGGCGCAGCCCCTCCCACACGCCGTCCCCCAGCATGAAGCCGCTGTCATAGACACTGACCAGCGCCTCGGCCTTGGGTTTCAGGGCGCCGTTTACATAGATCAGGATGTCTTCGTTGCGGGCGTCCTCTTGGGACTGGTGGGTCGAGACGTGGTCGGTGTCGGTCATGATGGGCCTCTTGGATCTGGAGTGCAGATTGGTCGGGCACAGGGCTGGAGGCAAGCGCGGAGCCGTGAGTATTTTCAGCAAAAAGAAGCACCTGCCGGTTTTCAAGGCGGCAGATGTTTCACGTGGCAGAGGCGTCAGTCCCTGTCGAATTGGGCGTCCTGAACGTCTTTGAGGTCGGGGATCACGTCGGCGGTGCCAAGGCGGCCCACCATCAGCGCGGCGGCGCGTTGGGCCAGATCGATGGCTTGGGGGATGGCGAGACCCCGATCGAGGCCTGCAAGGACGTAGCCCGTGAAAGTGTCGCCTGCGCCGGTGGTGTCCACGACTTGGGCGGGATAGCTGGCAAAGTCGATGCGGCTGTTGTTGTGGTGCCACGTGCAGCCCTTGGACCCTTTGGTGACGATGATGTCGGCGACGGGCAGATCGGTCAGGCGGGTGTTCATCTCGGTTTCGAGCTGCTGTGCCTCGATCTCGTTCAGGACCAGAAGGTCGGCCATGGGGGCGATTTTGGCGGCATCTGCGGCCACGAAAGGCGCAGCGGCATAGGCGACCCGCATACCGACCTGTTTGGCCAGCGTGGCGGCGGTTTCCAGACCGTTGGTTTCGCTCTGCATCAGCAGCCAGTCTTGGGGGCCACCCTCGCAAATGGCGCTGCCGATCATCTGTTCGGTGATGGCGTGGTTCGCACCGGACAGGATCAGGATGCTGTTCTCGCCCTGCGGATCGACCGAGATGATGGCGTGGCCCGTGGGTTCGTCCGTGATGGTGATGTGGCGCGTGTCGACGCCATATTCCAGCAGGCGTTCCACCGCCCATTTGCCATCCTGACCAACCGCGCCGATGTGAAACACACGCCCTGCAGCGCGGGCGCAAGCCACGGACATATTGGCCCCTTTGCCCCCCAACCCGCGGGTCAGGCCAGTGGCCGCCAGCGTTTCCCCCGGCTGGGGCAGGTGCGGCACCTGATAGGTGAAGTCCGCGTTGATCGAGCCGAGGTTGAAGATGGTCATGGGTCACCCTTTGCTGTGGTTCAGACAGCATAAAACGCCCGCGAGGGGCGTTTTACAATGGGCTTGCCAATGTTGGGCGGGCCTTAGCCGACCTTGCACGCGGCCAGCAGGGCCATGTTCAGGATGTCGGTCTCGGTCATGTTGGTCGAGCAGATCTGGATCGACTTGTCCACGCCGGTCAGGATCGGGCCGATGACGGTTGCGCCGCCCATTTCCTGCATCAGCTTGACCGAGATGCTGGCCGAGTGACGCGCCGGAACGACCAGAATGTTGGCCGGACCCGATAGACGGCTGAAGGGGTATGCCTCGGCCGATTTGGGGTTCAGGGCCACGTCGACGGTCATTTCACCTTCGAATTCGAAGTCGACGCCGCGCGCCTCGAGCACATCGGGGGCCAAGGCCATCTTCTGCGCGCGCTCAGACCGTGGGTAGCCAAAGGTCGAGAAGCTGACGAAGGCCACGCGGGGTTCCAGACCCAGGTGACGGGCAACGCCTGCGGCACGTTCCGCGATGTCGGCCAGGTCGTTCGCTTCGGGCCATTCGTGGACCAGAGTGTCGCCGATCAGCACGATCTTGCCCTTGCGCAGCAGGGCGGTGATGCCTGCGGCACCGTGCGCTGCGTCCGCGTCGAACACGTGGTTGATCAGTTCCAGAACGTGCGCCGATTTACGGGTCGCACCGGTGACCAGACCATCGCCGTGACCGTGCGCCAGCATCAGCGCCGAGAACACGTGACGGTCGCGGGCGGCCAGACGGTGGATGTCGTGACGGTCCAGACCTTTGCGCTGCAGGCGCTGGTACAGGAATTCCTTGTAGGTCTCGAGGTGGCGGGTGTTCGCCGCGTTCACGATCTCCAGCTCGCGGACCGCATCGCCAAGGCCAGCGGTTTCCAGCTTTTCGCGGACGTCAGCTTCGCGGCCAACGACCAAGGCTTTGCCCAGACCCGAACGCTGGTACTGCACGGCGGCGCGCAGAACGCGAACATCGTCGCCTTCGGCGAAGATCATGCGGGCTTGGGCCGCTTTGGCGCGCGCATGGATGCCGCGCAGGATGCTGGCGGTGGGGTCCATGCGGGTTTTCAGCGACAGCTCGTAGGCTTCCATGTCGATGATGGGGCGGCGGGCCGCGCCGGTGTCCATGCCAGCCTTCGCGACTGCGGGCGGGATGCGGTAGATCAGGCGAGGGTCGAACGGGGTCGGGATGATGTAGTCACGGCCAAAGGACAGGTTGCGGCCATAGGCCAGCGCCACTTCGTCCGGCACATCTTCGCGGGCCAGTTCTGCAAGAGCGTTCGCACAGGCGATCTTCATCTCGTCGTTGATGGCGCGGGCGTTGATGTCCAGCGCGCCGCGGAACAGGTAGGGGAAGCCCAGAACGTTGTTCACCTGGTTCGGATAGTCGCTGCGGCCGGTGGCCACGATTGCGTCAACGCGGACCTCGTGGGCCTCTTCGGGGGTGATTTCCGGATCGGGGTTCGCCATCGCAAAGATCACGGGATTGTCCGCCATCGCGGCAACCATGTCGGGGGTCACAGCGCCCTTGACCGACACGCCAAGGAACACGTCCGCGCCAACCATGGCTTCTTCCAGAGTGCGCAGGTCGGTTTTCACCGCGTGGGCCGACTTCCACTGGTTCATGCCCTCGGTGCGGCCCTGATAGATCACGCCCTTGGTGTCACAGACGATGCAGTTGTCGTGACGCGCGCCCATGGATTTCAGCAGTTCAATACAGGCGATGCCAGCGGCACCCGCGCCGTTCAGAACGATCTTCACATCCTCAATCTTTTTGCCGCTGATGTGCAGGGCGTTGATCAGGCCAGCGGCACAGATCACGGCGGTGCCGTGCTGGTCGTCGTGGAAGACGGGGATGTCCATCTCCTCTTTCAGGCGCTGCTCGATGATAAAGCATTCGGGCGCCTTGATATCTTCGAGGTTGATACCGCCAAAGGTCGGGCCCATCAGTTTCACGGCATTGATGATCGCCTCGGGGTCTTCGGTGTCCAGCTCGATGTCGATCGAGTTCACGTCGGCAAAGCGTTTGAACAGAACCGACTTGCCTTCCATCACGGGCTTCGAGGCCAGCGCACCAAGGTTGCCCAGACCCAGAACTGCCGTCCCGTTCGAGATCACCGCCACAAGGTTGCCCTTGGTGGTGTAATCATAGGCGGTCTCGGGGTTGGCTGCGATTTCCTCACAGGGAACCGCAACGCCGGGCGAATAGGCCAGCGACAGGTCGCGCTGGGTGGTCATGGGTACGGTCGCAGTCACCTCGAACTTGCCGGGGGTGGGGTTCAGGTGAAAGGCCAGAGCCTCTTCGCGGGTGACTTTGTTTTTCGACATACTCAAGTTCCTCAGGATGGAGCGCCTCGGTCCCTAACGCCTTGTTCTGTTAGCCTCAACAGTGGCGACAGATGGTTGCGCTAACGTAGGCGGATTCCGTTCAATCGATTTGCGATTTCGCAGCTTGAGGCAGGATATGCAACACAAAATTACTCAAAATATCTTCACAACGTAATTTAGTTACCCGATTGGTTCGTTCTGCGAAATGGCGCTGATTTGCCTTTTGGCGCGGGGCCTGACACGGTATCCCCCTTTGGAACGGGACATTCAGAAATACCAGAGGCAGCATGACGACAACCGGCGTAACGCCGATGATGGCGCAGTACCTAGAGATCAAAGAGGCCCATCCGGGGTCCTTGCTCTTTTACCGCATGGGCGATTTCTACGAGCTGTTCTTTGACGACGCCGTGGCCGCGTCCGAGGCCTTGGACATCGCGCTGACCAAACGTGGCAAGCATGACGGCGACGACATTCCCATGTGCGGCGTCCCTGTTCACGCGGCCGAAGGGTACCTGCTGACCCTGATCCGCAAAGGCTTCCGCGTTGCCGTTTGCGAGCAGATGGAAGACCCCGCCGAGGCCAAGAAGCGCGGCGCGAAATCCGTGGTGAAGCGCGGCGTGGTGCGTCTGGTCACCCCCGGCACTTTGACCGAGGATTCCCTGTTAGAGGCCCGCCGCCACAACTATCTGGCTGCCCTGACCGAGGTACGTGGCGAGGTAGCCTTGGCCTACTCCGACATCTCGACCGGCGAGTTGCGCGTGGTGTCCCTGCCCGAGGTTCGCATTGGGCCGGAACTGGCGCGCCTGATGCCGCGCGAGGTTCTACTGTGCGACGCCAAGGAACAGGATTGGGCCGAACTGATCGAGGACAACGGCGCTGCGTTGACGCCCTTGGGTCGGGCCGCGTTTGACAGCACCGCCGCTGAGGGGCGCCTGTGCAAGCTGTATAAGGTCGACACGCTGGATGCCTTTGGCACCTTTACTCGTGCCGAACTGTCCGCCTTGGGCGCGATTGTCGAGTATCTTGACATCACGCAGAAAGGCACTCTGCCCCTGCTGCGCGCGCCTGTGCGAGAGGCTCAGGACCGCGTGGTGCAGATCGACGCCTCGACCCGCCGCAATCTGGAACTGACTCGCAGTCTGTCTGGCGGCCGTCAGGGATCGCTGCTTTCGGTCGTGGACCGCACTGTCACCGCTGGTGGTGGCCGCCTGCTGGAACGCCGCCTGTCCGCCCCGTCCCGCGTGCTGGACGAAGTGCTGCGCCGCCAAGAGGCTGTGGCCTATGCCGTGGATCACTCCGGCACTGCCAACCAGTGGCGCGACAGCCTGCGCCGCGTACCCGATCTGGATCGCGCCCTGTCCCGCCTGTCCCTTGACCGTGGTGGCCCGCGCGACCTGACCGCCGTGCGCAACGCCATCACCCAGTCGCTGCAACTGGCCGATACCTTGGCACAGTTGGAGTTGCCCGCACTTCTGTCCCAGCTGACCGTCGATCTGGCCCAACAAGAAGAGCTGCTGGATCTGCTGGATCAAGCACTGATCGCCGAGCCGCCCTTGCTGGCCCGCGATGGCGGTTTCATCGCTGCCGGGTTCCACGCGGAACTGGACGAAGCGCGCACCCTGCGGGACGAAGGGCGCGGTGTCGTCGCTGGCCTGCAAGCCCAGTATGCCGAAGAGACCGGCATCAACAGCCTGAAGGTCAAACACAACAACGTCCTTGGCTACTTCATCGAATGCACCGCAACCCACGGTGAAAAGATGCTGGGGATGAGCGAGCGGTTCATCCACCGTCAGACCACCGCGAACGCCCTGCGCTTTACCACGGTCGAACTGTCTGATCTGGAGACCCGCATCCTGAACGCCGGTGGCCGTGCGTTGGAGATTGAGAAGCGCCTGTTCGAAACCCTGCGCCAAGCCATTCTGGAACAGGCCGCCCCGCTGGGGTCCATGGCCCGTTCCTTGGCCGAGTTGGACCTGACCACCGCCCTTGCCGATTTGGCCCGCAGCGAAGATTGGTGCCGTCCACTGATCGATGACAGCCGGACCTTCCGCATCGAAGCGGGTCGCCATCCCGTTGTCGAGGCCGCGCTGAAGGGGGACGGTGATCCCTTTGTCGCGAACGACTGTGAGCTGTCCCCGCGCGATGGCGCTGCCATCTGGCTGCTGACCGGTCCGAACATGGCGGGTAAGTCGACCTTCCTGCGGCAGAACGCACTGATCGCGCTGCTGGCACAAATGGGCGGGTTCGTCCCTGCGCATGCAGCGCATATCGGTCTGGTCAGCCAGATCTTCAGCCGTGTGGGTGCGTCCGACGATCTGGCCCGTGGGCGTTCGACCTTTATGGTCGAGATGGTCGAGACGGCAGCGATCCTGAACCAGGCCGACGATCGGGCGCTCGTGATCCTGGACGAGATCGGGCGCGGCACCGCGACCTATGACGGTTTGTCGATTGCTTGGGCCACGATGGAGCACCTGCATGACGTGAACCGCTGCCGTGCCCTGTTCGCGACCCACTATCACGAAATGACCGCCCTGACCGAGAAACTGGACGGCGTGGAAAACGCGACCGTCAGCGTCAAGGAATGGGAAGGCGAAGTCATCTTCCTGCACGAAGTCAAACGTGGCGCAGCGGATCGGTCCTATGGTGTGCAGGTCGCCCGTCTGGCTGGCCTGCCCGCCAGCGTGGTGGAACGTGCCCGCGTTGTGCTGGAGGCTCTGGAAGAAGGCGAGCGCCAAGGTGGCGGCACCAAGCAGAAGGCCCTGATCGACGACCTGCCCCTGTTCGCAGCGATCCCGCCCGCACCGCCGCCCGCCGCGAAACCGGCCCCGTCACCGGCGCTCGAGATGCTGGATAAAATCCACCCCGACGAGCTGACCCCGAGAGAGGCGCTTCAGCTGCTCTACGAACTCAAAGAAAAGGCCCGCCAGTAACGGCGGGCCTTTTGGCATTCCAACGGTGCGCTGAAAATCAGGCGGGGTTCGACGACACGCCAACCTGAGCCGCGCGCAGCAGACGCTCGTGCAGCATGAAGCCAACGGCGCTGACCTGAATGATCTCGCCCTTCTTGGTGTTCGGCACGGGGGCCTCGAACATCGCTTCGTGGACGTTCGCATCGAACTGGTCGCCGACCGACGGCTCGACCACGATCAGACCATGCTTCGAGAACACGCTGTTCAGTTCACGCAGGGTCAGCTCGACGCCTTCGATCAGGATCGCGTTGTCCTCTTTCGAGGTTTCCTCAGCGGCCTTCAAGGCGCGCTGCAGGTTGTCGTAGACCCCGATCAGGTCGCGGGCCAGACGGGTGCTGCCGTACTTCTCGGCGTCACGACGATCTTTGTCGGCGCGCTTGCGGGCGTTCTCGGCCTCGGCCAGGGCGCGGACATAGCGATCCTTGTATTCGTCACGCTCGGCTTTCAGCGCATCCAGCGCCTCGCCTTTGGCTGCTTCGGCATCGATGTCGATCAGCTCTTCGTTTTCGTCCTCGCCGTAAAGCTCTTCTTCCAGAGCTTCTACATCATCAAGGAAGTCATCGTTCTTAGGCTCAGCCATTCCTTACCTCTCAGTCCGGTCAGAGATCATGCGCCCTACCAGCTGCGCTGTGTAGTCCACAAGGGGCACGATCCGACCATAGTTCAAACGCGTGGGTCCAATGACCCCGACCGCGCCAATAATCTTTCGGTCAGCGTTCATATAAGGAGAGACGACCAGAGAGGAACCCGAAAGTGAAAAAAGTCTGTTCTCTGATCCAATAAAAATTCGCACGCCTTCGCCTTCGTCGGTCAGCTGCAGGAAATCCGCAATGTCGCGCTTGCGTTCAAGGTCGTCGAACAGCACGCGGATGCGTTCCAGTGTCTCGGCGTCGCCGCCTTCTTCCAGCAGATTCGACCGGCCTCGGACGATCAGACGCTCGGGTCCGTCGCCTTCTTCGCTCCAGACGGCCAGACCGGATTCGACCATGGCGTGGGCCAACGTGTCGATCTCTTGCCTCCGCTCGGTGATCTGGACGCGGACGTCGCGGCGCAGTTCGGTCAGGGTCTTGCCCTCGGCCAAGGCGTTCAGGAAGTTTGCGGCCTCGCGCATGCTGCTGGGGGTCTGCCCCATGGGCGGGGTAAAGACCCGGTTTTCGACATGCCCGTCCCCGAAGACCAGAACCACCAAGGCACGCTCGGCGGACAGGGACACGAATTCGATGTGCTTGATCGGGGCCTCGTGTTTAGGGGCCAGCACCAGACTGGCGCCCTTGGTCACGCCAGACAGAGCCGCGCCCACACGGTCCAGCATGGTGCCCACGTCATCGCTGTTCCCGCCAAGGGTCGCGCTGATCATGTCGCGGTCCTGATCTGTGGGCGCCGTCACTTCGAGCAGGCCATCCACGAACATGCGCAGACCCATCTGGGTCGGCACCCTGCCCGCGCTGGCATGAGGGCTGCCGATCAGCCCCATATACTCCAGATCCTGCATCACGTTGCGAATGGTGGCCGCGCTGACCTTTTCGCTCATGGTGCGGGTCAGGGTCCGGCTGCCCACGGGGTCGCCGCTTTCCAGATAGCCTTCGACCACGCGGCGGAATACCTCGCGCGAGCGGTCGTTCAGTTCACCCAGTAGCTTTCTTCCGTCGTGCATTCGCAATCTCCTTATCCCGCACTAAAATTCGACTGGAGGAAATCGTCAATCGGGGTTGCCACCCTAACCGGCGCGGGCGTATGCCCGAAGCAACAATTACAGGGGAATTATTATGCGACCTTCTGGACGTGACCTAAGCGAGATGCGCGAAATTTCAATCGAAACCAACGTGACCAAGCACGCCGAAGGGTCCTGCCTGATCAAGATCGGCGACACCCACGTGCTGTGCACCGCGACCCTCGAAGAGCGCGTCCCGCCGTTCATCAAAGGCTCGGGTCTGGGTTGGGTGACTGCCGAATACGGCATGCTGCCCCGCTCGACCAGCTCGCGGATGCGCCGCGAGTCGACCATGGGCAAGCAAGGTGGCCGCACCGTCGAAATCCAGCGCCTGATCGGCCGCAGCCTGCGCGCCGGTGTGGACCGCGTCGCGATGGGCGAGCGTCAGTTCACCGTCGACTGTGACGTGATCCAAGCCGACGGCGGTACTCGCTGCGCCTCGATCACCGGCGGTTGGGTCGCTCTGCGTCTGGCCGTCAACAAGCTGATGAAGGCTGGCGACATCAAGACCGATCCGCTGATCTCTCCGGTCGCGGCGGTCAGCTGTGGCATCTATGCGGGTCAGGCTGTGCTCGACCTCGACTACCCCGAGGACTCGGCGGCGGGCGTTGACGGCAACTTCGTCATGCTTGGCAACGGCCAGATGATCGAGACCCAGATGTCGGCCGAAGGCGCGACCTACTCTCGGGCACAGATGAACCAACTGCTCGACCTCGCGGACAAAGGCATCGCCGAGCTGGTCGCAGCCCAAGAGGCCGCCTGCGCATGACCCGTAAATTCGACGGCGACACGATCCTGTTCGCGACCCACAACGCCGGTAAGCTGGAGGAGATGCGGGCCCTGCTCGCTCCCTTCAACATCACCGTCGTCGGGGCCAAGGAAAAGGGTCTGCCCGAACCCGAAGAGACCGGCACCACCTTTGTCGAGAATGCCCGCATCAAGGCCCACGCCGCCGCCAAGGCGACCGGCCTGCCCGCCCTGTCCGACGACAGCGGGATCGCAGTGGATGCTCTGGACGGTGCCCCCGGTGTTTATACCGCCGACTGGTCCGAGACCCCGAATGGTCGCGACTTCGTAATGGCGATGACCAAGACCTACAACCTGCTCGAAGAGAAGAACGCCGCCGAACCCCGCACCTGCCGCTTCTGCTGCACGTTGGTTCTGGCATGGCCCGATGGCCATGACGAGGTCTTCGAAGGCAAGGTCGAGGGTCGCTTTGTCTGGCCCATGCGCGGCGCCGAAGGTCATGGCTATGACCCGATCTTTATGCCCGAAGGCTACGACATCACTCTTGGCGAGATGGATCCCGCCGAGAAGAACCGCATCAGCCACCGCGCCGATGCGTTTACTAAGTTCGTGGACGCCTGCTTTGGCTGAGGACTGGCGCAACGGGGGATTTGGCCTCTACATTCACTGGCCGTTCTGTATGGCCAAATGCCCCTACTGCGATTTCAACAGCCACGTCTCTCGGTCCATCGACCAGAAGGCGTGGCTGGACGCCTACCTGAAGGAACTGGATCGCAACGCAGCCCGCACCCCTGATCGCGTGTTGAAATCCGTGTTCTTTGGCGGCGGCACCCCCAGCCTGATGGAGCCAGAGACCGTTGCCGCGATCCTGAATCGGGTCGGTCAACTCTGGACCCCCGCCAACGACCAAGAGATCACACTAGAGGCCAACCCGACCTCCGTCGAAGCTGGCCGTTTTCAAGCCTATGCCGAGGCTGGCGTTAACCGTGTTTCGATGGGTCTACAGAGCCTGCGGGACGACGACCTGCGCCGCCTTGGCCGGATGCACACCGTGGCCGAGGGTCGCCGCGCCTTCGAGATCGCCAAGGATTGCTTTGGTCGCGTCAGCTTTGACCTGATCTACGCGCGCCAAGACCAGACCGTCCCCGAATGGAAGGCCGAGCTGCGCGAGGCATTGGCATTGGCCGCCGACCACCTCTCTCTTTACCAGTTAACCATCGAGGCTGGCACCGCCTTCGGCGATCGCTACGAACGTGGCACCCTGCGCGGTCTGCCCGAAGATGACGACGCCGCCGAGATGTACGAAGTCACCCAAGAGATCTGCGCCGAGTTCGGCATGTATGACTACGAGGTCTCGAACTACGCCAAGCCCGGTGCCGAAAGCCGTCACAACCAGATCTACTGGCACTACGGTGACTATGTCGGGATCGGCCCCGGCGCCCATGGCCGCGTCACAATGAACGGCATTCGCCATGCCACTGACACGTGGAAGCAGCCCCAGAAATGGCTGGATGCCGTGGCCGCTGGCACCGGCGAAAATCTGGTCGAAGCCGTCTCCCCCACCGAGCAAGCGAACGAGTATTTGATGATGGGTCTGCGCCTGACCGAGGGCATCGACTTGGAGCGATTTAACCAAATTGGGGGCCGCGCTCTCAATCCGCGCACGTTGAAAGAATTGCAGGACATGGGGATGATTGAGCTGGAATCGCCCTATCTTAAAGCTACGCGCGCAGGCCGACTGGTCTTGAACGCGGTAATTGCTGAACTGCTTTTGGATTAAGACATGCGCTCACTCTGGTTCATCCTTGGCGTCCTCAGCATGGGGCTTGGCCTGATCGGGGTCGTTCTACCCTTGCTGCCGACGGTACCCTTCATGCTGCTCGCAGCCTTCTGCTTTGCCCGCTCGTCAGAGCGGATGCACGGTTGGCTGGTGAACCACCGTGTCTTTGGTCCCGCGATCGAGGATTGGAACCGCAGTGGCGCCATAAGCAAAACGGGTAAACGCGCCGCGACGGTCTCCATCGCGGTCGTTTTCTCGATCTCGGTTTTCATGGGATTGCGGCCAATGATCCTGGGCATTCAGGCCGTAACGCTAGGGGCGGTTCTGACGTTTATCTGGACCCGCCCCAGCTATTAACCAGTTATTCAGTCGCGCTCAGGCGGCGGCAGATGTCATCCAACTGATCTAGATTGTTGTAGCTGATAACGATCTTACCCTGTTCGGTGCCCTCTTTATGCTCGACGGCAACCTTCATTCCAAGCGCAGCAGACAGATCCCCTTCAAGGGCTTTGGTGTCCGCATCCTTATCATCTTTGGGGCGCGATGCAGACTTCGCCTTGGGCGCGGCCTCACCCTGAGCGGCCTTCTTCACTAGTCGCTCGGTATCCCGTACAGACAAACCGCGCGACACAATCTGCTTTGCCAATTCAGAAGCGTGGTCGCTGGTGATCAGCGCACGGGCGTGACCGGTGCTAAGACGGCCATCAGCCAAATGCTCAATCACGTCATCGGGCAGCTGAAGCAAACGCATGGAGTTCGCGATATAGCTCCGGCTTTTCCCAAGAGCTTCTGCAAGTCGCTCCTGGGTATGACCGAATTTCTCCATCAACTGCTTGTAGCCTGCAGCCTCATCCACCGGGTTCAGATCGGCCCGCTGGATGTTTTCGATGATCGCGACTTCCAGAACTTCGGTGTCGTCGAACTCGCGGATCAGAACGGGCAGCTCATGCAGTTGCGCCATCTGCGAGGCGCGCCAGCGGCGTTCACCCGCGACGATCTCGTACTTCAGGCTATCGCGCGGGCTCACGCGCACGATCAGGGGTTGGATCACCCCTTTTTCCTTAATGGAACGGCAGAGATCTTCTAGATCTTCGCTCTCGAAACGGCGGCGCGGCTGGTCCGGATTGGGCTCGATCTTCTCGATCGGGACCAACATATCCGGCCGGCGCGGCGCTGTCGTTCCTGCATCCGTCGCCACATCCTGCTGAACATCAGCCATCAGCGCCGACAACCCACGACCCAAACCTCGTTTCAACGGTTTGCGTTCCATTCCTGCCCTCTTCTGTTTTTATTCTGCAGCCACCTGAGCGGACTTCTGTACCAGTTCTTTGGCCAGAGCGCGATAGGCAACTGCACCGCGAGATTGCGGATCATAGTACAGAACCGGTAGTGCAAAGGAAGGTGCTTCGCTGACCCGAACGTTCCGAGGGATCTTGGTTTTGAACACCAGATCGCCAAGGTTTTCCCGCGCGTCAGCCTCGACTTGCTGAGAGAGGTTGTTCCGGCCATCGAACATGGTCAGCACGATCCCTTCGATCCGTAGGTCAGGGTTCGCCGCTTTGCGCACATCACGAATGGTCAGCATCAGCTGGCTGAGGCCCTCGAGTGCAAAGAATTCGCTCTGCAGCGGGACCAGAACCGAGTCAGATGCGACCATCGCATTGACCGTCAGCAAGTTTAGCGAGGGCGGGCAATCGATCAAGATATAGTCGAAATCGATCTCGGCCATCAAAGCAGTACGCAAAGCATTCCGCAGAAGGTAGCTGCGCTTCTCGTTAGAAATAAGCTCAATATCGGCCGAAGCCAGATCAGTGGTCGCCGGAATGAGGAAGATGTTTTCGAATTGCGTCGGACGGATGACCTGCGTTGGCAGGACTTCCTCGAGCAAGAGTTCATACGCCGTGAAGTCGCGATCCTCTGCATGCACACCTAACCCAGTCGAAGCGTTGCCCTGCGGGTCGATATCGACGACCAGAACGCGTTTTCCCATATCGGCCAGAGCGGCGCTCAGGTTAATGGCGGTGGTCGTTTTACCCACCCCACCCTTCTGGTTTGTGACAGCGATGATTTTAGTGCCGTTCGACGTCATCATGTCAGCCACGCGCAATCCCTCCGATGCTCAGAATGACCGAATTCAATTCTACGACGCTTTTATGCGCTTGCAGAGAGAAAGACCACGAGCGTTGTGCTTCTTCGACCTCTTGTTGCCAAGTTGCGCCTTTTGGAAACAAAGCCTGCCCTTCTGCTTTCATGTGTATGGTTGCAAAGCCTAACAATTGATCGAGAGACGCCAAAGCGCGAGCAGACAGAATATCTGCGTTGATCGGATCCACTTCTTCTATTCTCTTCGAGTGAACCTGCGCAGCAACACCTGTCTCTCTGGCGACCGTGCGCAGAAATGCGGCTTTGCGCTGATCACTCTCAACCAAAACTACCTTCCCTGACTGATTTAGCTCTGCGGCAAGAATTGCGATAACCATTCCGGGGAATCCACCACCGCTGCCCAGGTCACACCATATCTTCCAGTTTGGGTCTGCAAGCCCATATATCTGGGCTGAGTCGACAAAATGGCGCGATTTCGCATCCCTGATCGTAGAGGGAGAGACCAAATTTATGGCCCTGTTCCACTTTTTCAGGAGCTCTTCGTAGATATTTAGGCGATCCAATGTTTCACGTGAAACATCGAGCTTAGCAATTTCACCGATCATGACCCAGTCATCGCCCTTTTCTTCTGGCGAATTTTTGCCAGGATTAGGGTGAGGGCGGCAGGTGTCATCCCCTCAACGCGACCAGCCTGACCAAGGGTCGCAGGACGTGCCGAGATGAGCTTCGTTTTCAGCTCATTAGAAAGACCTTCGAGGATTGAAAAGTCAAAATCCTCGGGGATAGCCTGCCCTTCATCACGACGAAGTGCTTCAGCATCTTTTTCCTGCCGAGCGATATACTTAGCGTAGAGACCATCACATTCAAGCTGGCGACGAATCTCGGGCTCAATGTCGTTAAGCCCTTCGTCAAGAGCGAGCAAATTTTCGAACGCGAAATCAGGGAACGCGAGCAGATCGTAGGCGGAACGCCGAGCGCCATCCTGGTTCACCTTTATGCCGCTTTCATTCAATTCTCGGGGGGTGAAGGTCATTGCCTCCAGACGTTCTCGCCCGGCCTCAAGCTTTTCCATCTTTGTCTCAAAAGCCGCTTTTCGATCTTCAGAAATACAGCCGAGTTCAAGTCCCATCGGGGTCAGACGCTGATCTGCGTTATCTGCTCGCAGGGACAAACGGAATTCCGCCCGAGATGTGAACATCCGATAGGGTTCGGTCACGCCACGCGTGGTCAGATCATCGACCATCACACCGATATAGCTCGAAGAACGGCTAAAGATCGCAGGATCCCTGCCCTGCGTCGCAAGAGCAGCGTTCAACCCAGCGACCATGCCTTGCGCTGCGGCTTCCTCATATCCCGTTGTGCCGTTGATTTGACCAGCGAGATAAAGACCCGAATGTTCGCGCAATTCTAGGGTTTGACGCAACGCTCTGGGATCGACGTAATCGTATTCAATTGCGTAACCCGGCTGGATAATACGAACGTCCTCAAGTCCATAGATCGACCGAATATAGGCTTCCTGCACATCTACAGGCAGAGAAGTCGAGATGCCGTTCGGATAAACGGTATCGTCGTCCAACCCCTCAGGCTCAAGAAAGACTTGGTGCGAGTTCTTGTCTGAAAAACGCACGATTTTGTCTTCGATAGATGGGCAATAGCGGGGACCTACACCCTCGATATGGCCGCCATACATCGCTGAACGATCAAGATTTTTCCTTATGATTTCATGCGTTTGTTCATTCGTATGCGTGATTCCACATGATACTTGGCGAACGAACGGCGCCTTGGACATGAAGGAAAACAACGTCGGATCATCATCACCGGGCTGCGTTTCCAGAAGATCCCACTTAATCGTTTTACCATCCAGCCGCGCAGGCGTACCTGTTTTCAATCTGCCCATCGGAAGGCCAAAACTATGTAACCTATCCGCCAAAGGAACGGACGGTCGGTCGCCCATGCGTCCACCAGGTTTGGAAACGTCCCCAATATGGATGAGCCCATTCAAAAACGTCCCGGTCGTCAAAACAACTGCGCCGCAGGATATCTGGGAACCGTCACCTAATATGACGCCCGATACCATACCTTCGGTCTGGATTAGATCGGAGACCTCCGCTTCGATGATGTTCAGGTTAGGCGTAGCTTCGAGCAGAGCCAGCATCGTCTCGCGATAGATTTTGCGATCTGCCTGCGCTCGGGGCCCCTGCACTGCTGGACCTTTGCGCCGGTTCAGCAAGCGGAACTGGATTCCGGCCCGGTCAGCGACATGGGCCATGACGCCACCCATCGCGTCGATCTCGCGGACCAAGTGTCCTTTACCCAAGCCACCGATTGCCGGGTTGCAGGACATGACGCCGATTGTGTCGCGGCGCAGGGTGACCAAAGCCGTTCTCGCGCCCATCCTCGCAGCAGCATGAGCTGCATCGGCGCCCGCGTGACCGCCGCCGATCACAACAACGTCGAAGTCAGATTGTTTCACGTGAAACACTCCTATTTACCCAAGCAGAAGCTTGCGAAGATTTCGTCGAGGATAACCTCAACGTCGATTCGTCCCAACAGCATGTCCAGAGCACGAGCAGCCGTCCGAATTTCCTCTGCAACCAGCTCATACCGCTCTGACCCGTAGGCAACCTGTTCATCAGCAACCATCAAAGCATCCGAGGCGATTCGCAAAGCTGTGCGATGGCGCTCTTTGCTGGCCAGATTCACCTTTTGCATGCGATTCGACAGGAACTCGTACACCGAATCCAGCATCTCGGAGACTCCGAGCCCAGAAACACCAGATATTGGATTCGGAGCTGCATTTCGTGAGTCGCCTTTGGCGGAATACACCAAGTCACCGTCAACAGGTTCAAGAGGAAGCTCATCCCCCTCTTGCATCAGAAAAATCCGAAGATCGGCGTTTTTGGCGCGCTTCAGCGCACGCTCAATACCGATTCCCTCAATTTCATCGACAGTTTCGCGCAGGCCAGCGGTATCCAGCAACGTCACCGGCAGACCCTTCAGGTCCATCCGCACCTCGATCACATCGCGGGTCGTCCCAGCGATGTCAGAGGTGATCGCCGCATCGCGCTTGGCCACGTAGTTCAGCAAAGTGGACTTGCCCGCGTTTGGGGCGCCAACAATCGCGACCTCGAAACCCAGATGCAGGCGCTCTGCGACCTCGGAGCCGGCGATCTCTTTCAGCAGATCACGGCGCACACTGGCTAACAGGTGCTTAACCTCTGGGGTTACATCTTCAGGGACATCTTCGTCCGCGAAATCGATGGTCGCTTCCAGCAAGGCCGCAGCACGGATGATCTGGGACCGCCAAAGCTCCGCTTGCTCGCCGAGCCCGCCCGAAAACACGCGCATTGCCTGTTGGCGTTGCGCTTCTGTCTCGGCTTCGATCAGATCGGCCAAGCCCTCGACCTGCGCCAGATCGAGCCGCTCATTCTCTAGCGCGCGGCGTGTGAACTCTCCGGGCTCTGCGTGGCGCAGCCCGTTGACCTCGGACAGCTCAGAAAGAACGCGGCGCACGATCGCGGGGCTGCCGTGCAGATGGATTTCGACCACATCCTCGCCGGTAAAGCTGGCCGGACCCGCAAAACAGATCAGCATCGCCTCGTCGATCAAGGCCCCTGCCCTGTCGCGCACCATACGAACGCCGGTTTTGCGCGGCTCCGGCAAGGAACCCGCAAGAACAGAGGCCGCGGCAAATGCCTGCGGCCCCGAAATCCGGATCACTGCGACCCCGGCTTTGCCTTGAGCAGTCGCCAGGGCAAAGATCGTGTGCATTCCGCCCTCTTAGGTGTTCATCGAGTCGAAGAACTCGGAGTTTGTCTTGGTTTGCTTCAGCTTGGAAATCAAGAATTCGATACCGTCCGTGGTCCCCATCGGGTTCAGGATGCGGCGCAGAACGAACGTCTTGGCCAGATCGACCTTGTCGACCAGCAGATCCTCTTTGCGGGTACCCGATTTGAGGATGTCCATCGCCGGGAACACGCGCTTGTCCGCAACTTTGCGGTCCAGAACGATTTCGCTGTTACCGGTGCCTTTGAATTCTTCGAAGATCACTTCGTCCATGCGGCTGCCAGTGTCGATCAGCGCGGTCGCGATGATGGTCAGCGAGCCACCCTCTTCGACGTTACGTGCGGCACCGAAGAAACGCTTGGGGCGTTGCAGAGCGTTTGCGTCCACACCACCGGTCAGAACCTTGCCCGACGACGGAACAACGGTGTTGTACGCGCGGCCCAGACGAGTGATCGAGTCCAGCAGGATCACAACATCGCGCTTATGCTCGACAAGACGCTTCGCTTTTTCGATAACCATCTCGGCAACGGCCACGTGACGGGTCGCAGGTTCGTCGAAAGTCGAGGAAATGACCTCGCCCTTCACGCTACGCTGCATGTCGGTGACTTCTTCGGGACGCTCGTCGATCAGCAGAACGATCAGATAGCACTCGGGGTGGTTCTTTTCGATGCTGTGGGCGATGTTTTGCAGCAGAACGGTCTTACCGGTACGCGGCGGTGCAACGATCAGCGAACGCTGACCCTTACCGATGGGCGCGACCAAGTCGATGATGCGTGCGGAACGGTCTTTGATGGTGGGATCTTCGATCTCCATCTTCAGACGTTCATCGGGATACAGCGGCGTCAGGTTGTCGAAGCTGACTTTGTGACGCGCGCTTTCGGGGTCCTGGAAGTTCACCTGCTCGACCGCGGTTAGCGCAAAGTAACGCTCGGTCTCGTTCGGGTGCTTGATCACGCCTTCAACGGTGTCACCGGTGCGCAGCGAATACTGGCGGATCATGTCGGGCGACACATAGATGTCGTCTGGACCCGGCAGGTAGTTCGCTTCGGGCGAACGAAGGAAGCCGAAGCCATCCTGCAGAACCTCAAGCACGCCTTCGCCGCCGATCACCCAACCATCTTCTGCATGCTCTTTAAGAAGCGAGAACATCATCTCGCCCTTGCGCATGTTCGATGCGTTTTCGATTTCCCATTCCTCGGCCATCGCCAACAGAGCTTTGGGGCTCTTGGCTTTGAGTTCGGACAGGTTCAGACGTTCATCGGTCATAGGCATACCCTTTGCCGCCCAACGATGGGCTAAGGTCAAAGTTATTTTCTTACACAGGAAAACCCCGACCAGGACTGGCCGTTGATCGCGACATAGGGGGGATTCCCTTCTGAGTCAATGAATCGCTTAGAACTTCACGATTACCGAGAAGACGATCACTAGCATCAGAAGCGTCGGAACCTCGTTCATCATGCGATAGGTCTTGCCGTTTCGCGTGTTCGAAGCGTTCCAGAAATCCTTGCGGCGGTATCCCAGCCAATGATGGAACCAGGTCATCCCGATCACGCCGGCCGCTTTGGTCCATGGCCAGATCGACGTCCAATCCACGATCCCCGGCGTGAACACGAGGCACAGACCAAACAGCCAGCTCGAGATCATCGCGGGGTTCATGATGAACTTGAAGAGCTTCCGTTCCATCGTAGTGAACAGCTCATGGGTGGTTCCGTCCTGTCCGACTTGCTCGGAGTGATAAACGAACAGCCTCGGTAGATAGAACAGCCCTGCCATCCACGACATGACGGACACCACGTGAAGCGATTTTGTCCAAGGATATGCACTGGCGAGAAGATCGAGCATGGGTCCGTCCCTTTCTGAATGACACTCTTAAATAAAATATAAGAATTAAAAGGAAGATGATTTTGAAGAGTCGTCCGAGTCTGTGGATTGTTTGCTTTCCCACGTGGTTTTGCACAGTGAACAAGAATCCTTAACAGGGTGGGGACGACTCGCAAAACCTCAATAAAACAGCAGGATTCCTTGAGTGAATCTTCGCGTTTTACGGGTGCGGGACTCTGGGGATAAGTCTAGGGAAAGTTGGTTATCCACAGAGTCAGTTTTATCCTTTTCCGTGGGGGTAAAAAGAATATGAGTCAGACTCATAAACCCCGAAACTATCGACAGGCCCCTTTTGGGGTATTATCGGTCCACGAACCCGTACAGGGATTACACGGCAGACTCTCACAAGGTTATCCACATGCAGGATCGGATCATCCTCGCGTCAGGATCGGAAATCCGCGCGCAGCTTCTTCGCAATGCAGGACTGGAGGTTGAAATCATCCCCGCCCGCGTCGACGAGGAGGCCATCCGCACCGCGCTCGAGATGGAAGAGGCCAAGCCCCGCGATGTGGCCGACGCTCTGGCCGAGGCCAAGGCCCGCAAGATCAGCGCCAAGCATCCGGACGCGATCGTTCTGGGCTGCGATCAGGTACTGGCCATGGGCAACACCATCTATTCCAAGCCCGCCACCCCCGAGATCGCCCGCGCACAACTGACCGAGCTGCGTGGCCAGCCCCACCAGCTGCTGTCCGCAGCGGTCATCTATCAGGGGGCAGAGCCCAAGTGGCGCCACGTCGGTGTGGCCCGCCTGCGGATGCACAGCTTCTCTGACGCCTATCTGGACGCCTATCTGGCGCGGAACTGGGACAGCATCCGTCACTCGGTCGGGGGCTACAAACTCGAGGAAGAGGGTGTGCGACTCTTTTCCAGCGTTCAGGGCGATTACTTTACCATTTTGGGTTTGCCGCTGGTCGAGCTTCTGGCGTATCTCGGTGTGACAGGGAGCATCGCATCATGAGTAAGCATTCGATACCTTTGGCCGGCGTCATCGGTTATCCTGTGGCCCATAGCCTGTCACCGCGTCTGCACGGCCACTGGCTGCAGCGGTACGGCATCAAGGGCCACTATGTCCCCCTAGAGGTACATCCCGACGATCTGGTCGAGGTTTTGGGCGCCATGGGCCGTATGGGCTTTGTCGGGGCCAACGTGACCATCCCTCACAAGGAAACCGTTCTGCGTCTGGCAGATCAGGTCACCGACCGCGCCACCCTGATCGGGGCAGCCAACACGCTGACCTTCCGCTCGGACGGCACCATTTTCGCGGACAACACCGACGGCTACGGCTTTATCGAGAACCTGCGCCAGCGTGCGCGCGGCTGGGACCCTCGTGGCGGCCCTGCGGCGGTCATTGGCGCAGGTGGGGCGGCTCGGGCGGTGATCGTGTCCCTGCTTGATGCAGGCGTGCCAGAGATCCGTCTGACGAACCGCACGCGCCTGCGCGCCGATCAGCTGAAGTCCGAATTTGGTGCCCGTATCGTGGTCTACGACTGGGTGCATATGAACGCGATGCTGGATGGCGCAGCGACCTTGGTGAACACCACCTCTCAGGGGATGGAGGGGCAGACCCCCCTCAAGATCAACCTCGAGGAGCTGCCCAAGACCGCGCTGGTCACGGACATCGTCTATACGCCCCTTCGCACGCCCCTGCTGGCTGCGGCCGAGGATGCGGGCTTCCAGACCGTAGACGGGCTGGGGATGCTGCTGCATCAGGCTGTGCCGGGCTTCCAGCGTTGGTTCGGCCAGCGCCCCGAGGTGGACGAAGACCTGCGGAACGTGGTTCTGGGATGACCTACCACTTGGGCCTGACCGGTTCGATCGGCACAGGCAAAAGCTCGACGGCGCAGATCTTTGCTGATCTGGGCTGCGCCGTCTGGGACGCTGATGCCGCCGTTCACCGGATTTACGGGGTGGGTGGCAGCGCGGTTGGCCCCATTGGGGCCGCGTTCCCGAATGCGGTCGTGGATGGCGCAGTCTCGCGCCCTGCCCTGCGCGCGCATTTGTCCGAACATCCAAATGATTTCAATGTGTTGAATGGGATTGTCCATCCCTTGGTAGCCGCTGACCGTGATGCGTTCCGCGCTACCTGTCCCAGTGACATCGCCGTCTATGACATCCCGCTTTTGTTCGAAAACGGAACCGAAGGGGCGCTGGATGCAGTCTGCGTGACCTCGATCGACGCGGACACCCAGCGGCAGCGTGTACTGGCGCGGGGCACCATGTCCGAAGAGCAGTTCGAGCAGATCAAATCCCGTCAGATGCCCGACGCTGAAAAACGGGCCCGCGCGGATTATGTGATTATCACTGACACACCCGAAAATGCGCGCTTACAAGTCGAGGCAATAGTCGCCAAAATCAGAGGAGAATCCCATGCGTGAGATCGTTCTCGATACGGAAACGACGGGCTTTGACCCCGAAAAGGGGGACCGGATCGTCGAGATCGGTGCGGTTGAGCTGATCAACCACATGCCCACCGGCCGGACCTATCACCAGTACATCAACCCCGAACGCGGTATGCCCGACGAGGCGTTCGGCGTGCACGGCATCGGCCCCGACTTGCTGTCCAGCCCCCGCCCGCCCAAGGACGGTGAGGTCACGCTAAAAGACAAGCCGGTGTTCAAGAAGGTCGGGCAGGCGTTTCTGGATTTCATCGGCTCGGATTCCAAGCTTGTGATCCATAACGCCGCGTTCGACATGAAATTCCTGAACGCTGAACTGCGCTGGATGAACCTGCCGATGATCTCCTATGATCGCGCGTTCGATACGCTGGCCTTGGCGCGCAAGAAATTCCCCGGTTCTCCGGCCACGCTGGACGCGCTGTGCCGCCGCTTCGGGATCGACAACTCGAACCGGACCCTGCACGGGGCGCTGCTCGACTCCGAAATTTTGGCAGAGGTGTATCTGGAGCTTCTGGGGGGCCGTCAGCCGGACTTCGGGCTGGCCGATACCTATGTGGGCTCTGGCGGCACTGCCGGCGGCGAGGAATGGCGTCCGCGCCCGCGTCCCAATCCGCTGCCCTCGCGGATCACAGAACAAGAAGCCGCCGCCCATTCTGCCTTTATCGACAAATTGGGCGACGGCGCGCTTTGGAAAAAGCTTAGCAGCTAGGCCGCGATCAGGCGTCGGCCTTCTGGGCTGCCTGCGCCTGCATCTGCGCCAGTTGCTGGCGGTACAGAGCTACGAAATCGATGTTCTCGAGGTTCAGCGGAGGGAAGCTGCCGTCGCGGGTCACATCGCTGATGATGCGGCGCACGAAGGGGAACAGCTGGCGCGGGCACTCGATCAGCAGGAACGGGTGCATCTGATCCTCGGGGATGCCTTCGATGTGGAACACACCGGCATATTCCAGCTCGACAAAGAACAGCGGCGAGCCGCTTTCTTTGGTTTTCGCGCCGACCTTGGTCTTCATGATGACTTCGAACTGGTGATCTGCCGGGCGCTTTTTCACGTCCAGACCAACGTTCACGGAAACCTCGGGGGTGGTGTCGCCCGAAGCGCCCTTTTGCGCCAGAATGTTTTCAAAGGACAGGTCGCGCACGTATTGCGCCAGAATGTGGACCTTCATTTGGGGGGCTGCGTTCGGTGCGCCTGCCTCAAGGTTATCGGTCATTGAAATGTCTCCCTAGGACTTTATTCGCTAACGGACTTATCATTCACGAGGCCAATGCTCAATGGCGGGTCCAGCCCGAAGGCCCATGTTCATTGGTATTTGAGGGCCGCGCATTCGGCTGATTTTCGTCAAGAACCTCGTAATCCACCACGATGGTCTGCGACTGGAAGCCGCCGCGCGATTGGCCGCGGGCGCGTTGGTCCTGCATTTTCGCTTTGATCTGGTTGAACACCACCGAGCGTACGCCGGGGATCAGCAGCAAGATGCCCATCGTGTCGGTAAAGAAGCCCGGCGTCAGCAGCAGAGCCCCCGCAAACAGGATCATCGCGCCGCTTGCCAGATGCTCGGACGGGTCCTCCATCCGGTTGATAGAGCTTTGTAAATCGCGCAGGACGCCGCGGCCCTCGGACTTGACCATGTAGGTGCCGATCATGGCGGTCAGCAGCACAATTGCCAGCGTTGGCCATAGCCCGATCAGACCTCCGACCTGGATGAACAGGCCGATCTCGATGATCGGAACCAGCACGAACGCCAGAAATAACCACATTGTTAGAACCTTTCCGGTAATTGATCTTGGGTGGGTCGGTGGACTTGACCCTGTGTGTGACATACATAGGTGCTGATACGGGATCATGCTACGGTCCCCGTAAAGACGAGGAACTGATGGAATCTCCGATCGTGCAGCTTTTGGTCCTTGCTGGTATTGCCGTTTTTCTGATCCTTCGGCTCAGAAGCGTGCTGGGTACCCGTGAGGGATTTGAAAAACCGCCCCTCCCGAGGACCGAACAACCCGTTCCTGCCGCCAACTCGAAACATAACTTCGAGGTTATAGATGGCGGTCCCGACCGCGACATCGTGGACCACGTCCCCGAGGCCAGCCCCGCCGCTGCCGCCTTGGCCGAGATGAAGCGTGTTGAGCCCTCTTTCTCGGTGACCGAGTTCCTGTCGGGTGCCCGTGCGGCCTATGAAATGATCCTGATGGGTTTCGAGCGCGGCGATTTGAACGAAATCCGCCCCTTCCTGTCCGAGGAAGTCGCCGAAAGCTTTGCCAGCGTCATCGACCAACGCGCTGACGAAGGGCTGAGCATCGACGCCACCTTTGTTGGCATCCGCGAGCTGCAACTGATCGACGCCGCCTATGACCCTGCAACGCAGGAAGGCGAGGTTACCGTGCGTTTCGTGGCCGATCTGACCTGGCAGGTGCGTGATGCCAATGACGTTGTCATCGACGGCGACGCCAGCCAGATCAAACGCCAGAAGGACGCATGGACCTTTGCCCGCCGTATGGGCACCGACGATCCCAACTGGCAGCTGGTGGCGACTGGCGAATGATCCGCAAGGCTCTGGCCGTTCTGCTGGCGCTGTGTCCATTATGGGCTGCGCCAGCACACAGCGAGGAACCTGTGACGCGACTGCTCGAATTTTCAGATCTGGATGGATGGGCCGAGGATGATCATGCCGCGGCCCTTGATGCTTTTCTGAACACCTGCGCCGATATTGAGGCGCCAGACTGGATCAGTCTGTGCTCGGTGGCCCGCGATCATCGTGCCGCACCCCGCGCCTTTTTCGAGATGTTCTTCCGCCCCGTGATGGTCGAGGACGGTAATGACGCCCTTTTCACCGGCTATTACGAGCCTGAACTGGATGGCTCGCGCGTGCCCTCGGGGCGCTACCGTTACCCCCTTTACCGGATGCCGACCGAGGCCAAGCAGATCAACCCATGGCTCACCCGCCGCCAGATCGAAGAGGGCGGTTTCCTGAATGGCCGCGGTCTGGAACTGGCTTGGGTCGATGATCCGGTCGAAGCATTTTTCCTGCAAGTCCAAGGCTCTGGCCGTATCCGCCTGCCTGATGGCAGCGCGATGCGCGTGGGCTACGCGGGCAAGAACGGCCATACCTATCGCTCTATCGGGCAGGAGTTGGTCCGTCGCGGCGTCTTCAACATGCATCAGGTGTCTGCCCAAACCATCCGCGACTGGGTGCGCCGGAACCCTGCGGCGGGGCGCGAACTGTTGTGGCACAACCCGTCCTTTGTCTTTTTCCGCGAAGTCAGCAAGGTGCCCGCGAACAAGGGCCCCTTGGGGGCCATGAACAGGTCCCTGACCGACCTGCGCAGCATTGCGGTGGACCCGGCTTATGTGACCCTTGGCTCGCCTGTCTGGGTCGAAAAGGATGGCCACCTGCCCCTGCGCCGCCTGATGATCGCGCAGGACACCGGTTCCGCGATCAAGGGCGCGCAACGTGCTGACGTTTTCATGGGCACCGGTGACCGCGCTGGCGAACTGGCCGGCACGATGAAGGACCCCGGCCGAATGGTCGTCCTGATGCCTATCCAGCGCGCCTACGCCAGCCTCGCGGAGGAGCTATGACCCGCCGCCGCCGGAAACTGAGCGAAGAGGAACGTGATCTGTGGGATCAGGTGCGCCGCACCGCTGACCCAATGCATCCCGAACGCAAACCCATCGTGGACGAGGCTGAGTGGCTGCCCGAGCCCGTGCGCAAGACCCCCAAGGTCCCGCTCGAGGATGTGCCGACCCCGCCCCAGCTGGAGCATTTCACGATCGGGATGAAGGCCAAGAAGGGCAAGCACAAGCTGGGCCAGAACCTGACCCCCGCGATCGAGGATGAGGTCGCAGGCGCGCCTCTGAACATGCACAAGAAAACCCACACGCAGATGAAGCGCGGCAAGCTGGTGCCGGACGCGCGGATCGACCTGCACGGGATGACCTTGGCGCAGGCGCATCCTGCGCTCGTGGCCTTTGTGATGCGCAACCACGCGGCGGGGCATCGTCTGGTTCTGGTGATTACCGGCAAGGGCAAGGTCAAGGAAACCGACAGCCCCATCCCCGAGCGTACCGGCGCACTGCGCCATCAGGTGCCGATGTGGCTGCAAATGAGCCCGATATCCCACATGGTCCTACAGGTGAGACAAGCGCACCTCCGCCACGGGGGCGGAGGTGCATATTACGTGTATCTGCGGCGGGCGCGCTGATTTACAGAACGTAGCGGCTCAGGTCGGCAGAACCGGCCAGCTCGCCCACGTATTTCCGGACATAGTCGGCGTTGATCGTGATCAGCTGCGAACCCAGATCGGGCGCGACAAAGGACAGCTCCTCGAACACGCGTTCCATCACGGTGTACAGACGACGGGCACCGATGTTTTCGACGCTGCGGTTCACCTCGGCGGCGATGCGGGCGATCTCGGCTATGCCGTCTTTGCTGAACTCGATGGTGACGCCTTCGGTCTTCATCAAGGCGGCGTACTGACGGGTCAACGCGTTGTCGGTCTCGGTCAGGATGCGGACGAAATCGGCCTCGGTCAGAGCCTTCAGTTCCACACGGATCGGCAGACGGCCCTGTAGTTCGGGCAGCATGTCCGACGGTTTCGCGATGTGGAACGCACCCGAGGCGATGAACAGGATGTGGTCCGTACGCACAGCGCCGTATTTGGTGCTGACGGTGGTCCCTTCGATCAAGGGCAGCAGGTCGCGCTGCACCCCTTCGCGGCTGACATCGCCGCCGCGAGCCTCGCTACGGGCGCAGACTTTGTCGATCTCGTCGATGAAAACGATGCCGTTCTGCTCGACCGACTCCAGCGCAGCGCGCTTGAGTTGTTCATCGTCTAGCAGCTTGTCGGCCTCTTCGCCCATCAGCAGCTCATAGCTTTCGGCGACGGTGACGGTCTTGCGAACCTTGCGCTGGAACGCTTTGCCGAACATCTCGCCTAGGTTCATCATGCCCATCTGGCTGCCGGGCTGGCCGGGGATGTCCATCATCCCGCCAAAGGGGCTAGAGGTGTCGTCCACCTCGATGGTGATTTCCTTGTCGTCCAGCTCGCCTGCGCGGAGCTTCTTGCGGAACATCTCTTTGGTGCTCTCGCGGGCGTCTTCACCGGCGATGGCGGCCAGAACGCGGTCCTCGGCGGCTTGGATGGCGCGGGATTTCACGTCTTCGCGCATGTATTCGCGGGTAGTGATCATCGCGGCGTCCATCAGATCGCGGATGATCTGTTCCACGTCGCGGCCCACATAGCCGACCTCGGTGAACTTGGTCGCCTCGACCTTGATAAAGGGCGCGCGGGCCAGTTTCGCCAGACGGCGGCTGATCTCGGTTTTACCGACGCCGGTGGGCCCGATCATGAGGATGTTCTTGGGGTACACCTCGTCCTGCAGGGCGGCAGGCAGATGCTGGCGCCGCCAACGGGACCGCAAGGCGACCGCGACGGCCCGCTTGGCTTCGGCTTGTCCGATGATGAACCGGTCCAGCTCGCTGACAATCTCGCGCGGGGTAAGGTCGGTCATAGGGGTCTCCTGGTATTCGGTGTCGGGCCAGACATAGGTGCTGGCCCACGGTGGGAAAAGGGGCGGATCCCCTTAACCCTTCAGGGTTTCGATGGTCAGGTTGCCGTTGGTAAAGACGCAGATATCGGCAGCAATCGCCATTGCGCGCTCGGCGACCTCTTGGGCGGACAAATCGGGGTTGTGGGACAGACCGCGCGCCGCGGACAGGGCGAACATCCCGCCCGACCCGATGGCCGCAATGTCATGCTCGGGCTCCAGAACGTCGCCTGCGCCGGTGATGACCAGTAGCTCTTTGCCATCGCTGACGATCAGCATGGCTTCCAGTTTTTGCAGGTACTTGTCGGTGCGCCAATCCTTGGCCAGTTCCACGCTGGCGCGGGCCAGCTGGCCGGGGGTGGCTTCGAGCTTTTTCTCCAGACGCTCGAGCAGAGTAAACGCATCAGCGGTCGAGCCTGCGAAACCCACGATCACGTCATATCCGCCGGGGGACAGGCGGCGCACCTTGCGGGCGGTGCCCTTGATCACGGTGTTGCCAAGGCTCACCTGACCGTCGCCCGCGATGCAGACTTCGCCGCCGCGGCGCACGCCGATGATGGTGGTGCCATGCCAGCCGGGGAATTCGTTATCAGCCATGAAATCTACCTCGTGTCGCATAAGAAAAAGGGCGCCCTGTGCCGGACGCCCCTATAAATTCCGGTGATCCTCAGATCAGATCGACTCGTTGATCCAAGCCTGCAGAGCCGCCTTGGGGGCTGCGCCTGCGCGGTTCGAAACAACTTCGCCGTCCTTAAAGATGAACAGCGCGGGGATGCCGCGAACACCCAGCTGCGCCGCCATGCCCGAGTTCGAGTCAACGTCGACTTTGACGACTTTGATCTTGCCTTCCATTTCGGTCGACAGCTCTTCCAGAACGGGGCCGATCATCTTGCAGGGGCCACACCATTCTGCCCAGAAATCCACAACAACGGGGATGTCGGACTGCTTGACTTCGGCGTCAAAGGTTTCGTCGGTGACGGCTACGGTGGCCATGTCTGTAACTCCTACGGAATGCGGTTGAGCGGAACGTAAGTGCGCGGGGTCGGGGCGTCAAGCGACCCCGACCCTATTCAACGCATCACGAAGTATAGTGTCCGGTATCGGCATAAGCACAGAACCTGCCGTCCACAGCACTGAAACGCGGATCGCGTGATCAGGGTAAATCTGCCGTAACCCTTCGGAATAAGCTGCCATTTGGCGCAGGATTGCCTCTGGCGTTTGGTCGGGCGACGGGGGGATTGTGCGATGGGTTTTGAAGTCGATGACCTCGATGTTTCTGTCTGTCACGATCAGGCGATCCACGATCCCGTGCAGGGTCTGGCCATTGATTTGAGCAGTCAGAGCAACCTCTGCCAACGTTTCAGCCGCAAAGATGTAGGCCAGATCAGGGTCTGACAGCACGCTAATGGCCTCGCCCTCGGCCATCGCGGCCAATGCGCCGTCCATGCCGGTGGTCAGGCGCTCGGTGATCTCTTCCCAGCGGTCACGAGGGTGTTCCGGCAGCACCTCAAGCAGTTGGTGCACCATGCTGCCATAGGTCTTGGCGGTTTCCTCGTCCTGACCTTCGCCGCGCAGGGCCTTGGCCCCGCCAAGATCCGACCCGATCAAGGGGCGCGGCGGGATCACGGGCGCGTCTGGCACCAAGTGGATGTACTGCGGCAGCTCTACCACGGGTTTCACGGGCAGGGGCACCTCGATCTGCGGCAGGCTGGTCCAATCCCCGTGCTCCAGCCGCAGGCCCGGCCCGGGCCCCAGATCAAAGCTGTGGGTTTTCGCGCCCATATCCTGCATCGCCTTCTCGCAGACGGCGTACCAGCTGTCGGGCCATTTACCCTTGTCCTTGGCGCCCGCAACGATCAGCCACTTCTCGGCCCGCGTCATCGCCACGTAGAGCAGGCGGTAATTCTCGTCCGCGGTGCGTTCCACGGACGCTTTGCTCAGGTCTGCCATCTGGTGCGTCCGCGTCTGGGCGTTCCCGCCCCACGCATAGGCCCCGCCCATATCCAGCAGGCGCGGCGCATCCGGCGGTTTGCGCTTGCCGGTGTCAGGCAGGATCACGATCGGCGCCTCAAGGCCCTTGGACCCGTGCACGGTCATCACGCGAATTTCGTCGTTCGCGTCGTCGATCTGGCGCTTGATGGTCAGGTCTTCGGTCTGCATCCACGTCAAGAAGCCGGTCAGGTCGGGAACATTCTGCTCCTCGTACTTGAGGGCTTGGGACAGCAGCGCATTGATGCCGTCCTCTGCCTCGGCCCCAAGGCGGGACAGCAGGTTATGGCGGCCGTTGTGGTAGGTCAGGATGCGTTCGATCAGATCGAACGGACGCAGGAAGTCGGATTTGTCCCGTAGGTCCTTCAGAACGGCAGCGGTCGGGTCATCCAGACTGCGCCCTCGCAGATCCTCATAAAGGAAGCTGTTTAGGCGGCGGTGATGCGCCAGCGTGTAGAGTTCCTGCTCGGTCCAGCCGAACAGCGGCGAGCGTAGCGCCGTCGCCAGCGCCAGATCATCCTCTGGCAGTGCCAAAAACGCCAGCAAGGCCCCCAGATCGCGCACCGCCAATTCCGCGCCGACCTTCAGGCGGTCGGCCCCTGCGATGGGCAGCCCCTCGACCTTGCACGCGCGGATGAGTTCCGAGAACAGCGCCCCTGCCCGCTTCTGCACAAGGATCAGAAAGTCACCGGGCCGCACGGGGCGCAGACCGGTGGTGCCTTTGGCCTCGTCAGGCAGCAGAACCTTGTCATCCACCATCCGGCGGATTTCGCGGGCCACGTCGCGGGCCAGCAGGATTTCAGGCGAAGACGCGCTGGTCCGATCCACCGGATCGTACCAAGGGGTGTCGTCCTCTTTGTCCTTGTCCGCCTCGTAGAACGGCCACAGATCGACCCGCCCGGGCAGCGCGGATTTAAAGGCGCGGTGAGTGGCGTCCTGACCGACCTGCTTGGACAGCGGCCCCTTGAACACCTGATCGACCGAGCCCAGAACAGCGACCGAGGACCGGAAGCTGTATTCCAACTCTAGTGATTGGAACAGGGCGCCGACGGTCTCTAGCTTGTGGCGGAACTCCTCTTGCATCCGGTCGAATGCCTCGGGGTCCGCCCCTTGGAAGCTGTAGATCGACTGCTTCTTGTCGCCCACGACGAAAATGGTGCGCTCCACGTCGGACCGCGCGCCTTCGCCGCTGGTGAATTCCTGCGCGAGGGCCTCGATCACCGCCCATTGCTGGGGGCTGGTGTCCTGCGCTTCGTCGACCAGAATGTGGTCGATCCCACCATCAAGGCGGTACAGAACCCACTGCGCCACCGCAGGATCAGTTAACAGCAAGCGCGCCTTGCGGATCAGGTCGTCGAAGTCCAAAGCGCCCCGCAACTGCTTGGCGCTCTCGTATCGGCGCAGGAAGTCCGCGGCGAAGTCATGCAGGATCAGGCTCTTGCGGGCAGCCAGCAGGGACAGGCGGCGGGCGCGGGTATCCTCGATCCGCAGCATCAGTGCGTTCAGGCGGTCCATCAGATGCGCGGCGGGGCCAGTGCGCAGACCCTTGGTCGGGAAGGCGTCGATCTTGGCGCTGAAGGGCTCCTTGGCCCCTGCGCCGGTCAGCAGCACGTTCTCCAGCACGTCAAAGGCATCGATGTTGTCCACGTGAAACCCGTGCAGCTTGGCGCCTGCCTTGCTGTCATTCGCGCCGGACCCCAGCAGCAGCGGAACCAGTTCTGCGATCAGCTCTGTCTCGCCACCGATAAAGGCGTCGGCGCGCAGGTCAGCCTCGGTATACCCCTCGGGCAGGTCAAAGGTCTGCCAGATCGCCTCGCGCCCCGGATGGTCGCGCAGGCGGTCCAGATGGCTGACGACGTTCGCCGTGAAGCCCCCGAGCATACTCTCGTCCAGATGGTCGGCGACGCGGGCCAAGAGGTCAGGCACCTGTTCTGACATCTGCTCCAGCACGTCGATACGCAGGATTTCAGAGCCGCGTTCTTCCATCTCGGCGAAACCGGGACTGACGCCGGCCTCCAACGGGAAACGCCGCAAGAGCCCCCCGCAGAACGAGTGGATCGTCTGGATTTTCAACCCGCCCGGCGTCTCGATCGCGCGGGCGAACAGGGTGCGGGCATGGGCCAATCGTTCGGCGTTGATCTCTCCCGCCTCCCCCAATTCTTCGAGCTGCTTTTGCAGGGCGGCGGCGTCCAGCATCGCCCATTCCCCCAGACGCTTGAACAGGCGGTTCTGCATCTCGGAGGCGGCGGCCTTGGTATAGGTCAGACAAAGGATGTGCTGCGGCTCGACCCCTGTCAGCAGCAGGCGTGCCACGCGGTCGGTCAGCACGCGGGTTTTGCCCGACCCTGCGTTCGCGGCCAGCCACGTGGAATAGTGCGGGTTCGCGGCCTGCACCTGACGGGCGGTTGCGTCGTTCATCGCGGTCATTCCAGCACCTCGGGGTTGGCGTCGTCGGTCGGCTCCCATTCGCCGTAGCGGGCCAGATGGTCGAAATCGCCCTCGAAATTCTCGTTCTTCACGGCGCGGCGGGACGTGTATCCCTTGTCCGCATCACGATAGGACGACAGCAGGCTGAAAAATTCGCCTTTGATCTTGTCCGTGGGCTCGGCTTCCAGCGGGGCGGCGGTCTCTTCCATGTCGCGCAGCGAGATGTAGGTGGCCGAGGCGACCTCGGCGGGGTCGATGCCTGTAAATGCGCCCTCTTCGGCCATCATCGCCATCAACAGGAGTTGCTTGTCGAAATAGGTCTGTTCTTTTTCCGCGGGGGCGCCGCCGGTTTTATAGTCGAACAGGTGCAGGCGTCCCTTGTCGTCTTTGTCGATGCGGTCGGCCTTGGCGATCAGGGTAAAGTCCCCGACCCCCAGCGTCAGCCCGCCGCCGACCTCTCGGCCAAGGGTTTCCAGATAGGTCTGGCGATGGGCCTCGGCCTGCACGAACCAGTTCGCGAATTTCTCGATCCGGCCGCGATAGAATGTGCGCGTGACAGTCCATGGCACCTCTTCCTCCAGCACGTCCTCGGCGATGTTCATGAGGCGTTCTTTATCCTCGGCCGATCCGGTCACGGGGCCGGATTTCGTGAACAATTCCAGAACGCGGTGCAGAACGGTGCCGCGCAGGCGGGCATCCGGGTCACGTCCCAACGGATCAAGGCGGCGCAGCTTCAACACATGCTTGGCGTAGATCGCGTAAGGGTCGCGGATCAGGGTCTGGATCTCGGTCACAGACAGTTGGCGCGGGCGGGCCTCAATGGGCGGACAGGGGCTGGGGCGCGTCGCACGGGGGGCCGATCCCGGCGTCTCCATTGCCTCGGCCAGTTGGACCCAGCGTTGGCCACGGGTGCGCATGTCGGCCAAGGCCTCTCGTCCACCATTCTCGGGCAGACCGGACATCAGGTTCGTCAGACGGTTCAACCAGCGCGAAGGCACGGTCTGGGCGTCATCCGAGCGGATCGCACGGCTGATCACTACGTTCGGCAGGGTGATCGCCTGCTGGAAGTCGTGGGCCGCCAGACCGATCTGCCGTTCGGGCAGGTTCAGCCCCACCCGCGCCCGCATCGCGCGGTTCAGCCACGGGTCAGGTTTCGGCGCACTGGGCCAAGTGCCTTCGTTCAGGCCGGCCAGGATCATCACATCGGCCTGCTCGACCCGCACGTCGCGGGTGCCAAGGATGCCCAGCATGGGGTGGCCCGTGTCGCGGTCGCGGATTTCGTTGCCGGACAGGACCCCGTGCAGCAGGCCCACATAGTCAAAGGCCGTGATGTCGCCGCCCACATGGGCTTCGCGCCGGAATTCGTCGATCATCGGCTTGGTCACGCGGCCCGCCGCATTGCGCCACAGGGTCGAGGTTTCGCCCTCTGGGCCTGCGACGATGCAGATGGTGCGTTCGATGTGATCCTCGACATATTGCTGTAGGGGGGCCTCGCCGAAATCAGGGATGGTCAGGAGCGTATCAATGATCCACTCGGCCCACGTTTCAGTGCCCGCCTCGCCCTTGTAGCGGTCCACGATCCATTTGCGCAGCCAATCGGCGTCGGGATAGGCCACGCCCTTGCGGCGGATTTCCAGCTCCATGTCGCGGGTCCGGCGCAGGTGGTTGCCGCGGGGGTCTTCCTCTTGCAGGTGGCCAGAGTGCGTCAGGGGGTGTTTCAGCACCCGCAGCAGAGCATCCGCGCCCACTCGGGTGCCGTACAGCTCTGCCACCTGCCGCAGGATACGGCCGGGCGGGGCCAAGGTCGCCAGATCGCCTTTGGAGTCGTCAGGGGTCAGGTTCCAGCGGTCCAGCGCGGCCTTTACCATGCGGTTCAGCACCGGATCGGGACTGACCAAGGCAGCGGTGCGCCCCTGTTCAATCGTTTCGCGCATGACCAGAGCGATCGCGTTAGCCTCGGTTCGGGGATCGGGTGCCTCTAGCAGGGTCAGCCCATCAGCAGCGAGGGTCAGGTCGGGCAGGCGCGGCCCCTCGGCCAGCCACGCATCGGTAACGGGCGCGGGTCGCAGGGCCAGCGACACCAGCTTGTTCCGCGCATCATTGGCGGGGGTGGCGGCGTCCCACAGGGGAATCTGCGTGTGATCCACCCCAAGCAGGTTCATCACGTTGCGGAAGCGGTATTGGGGGTGATCCTCGGCGGTCAGGACATCGCCCATCGTGTCCCAGACAGGACCGGGAAGGTCATAGTCGAAACCAGGCAGCACGATCGCCCCTTGGGGCAGCGCCGCGACGATCTTCATGAACTCCGACGTCGCCCCACGAGAGCCTGTCGAGCCCGCGATGATCACCGGATGCTGGGGGACGTTGTCCTGCCAGTAAGCCTCTAGCGCGGTCACGATCATCCGCTGACGCCCCAGCCGGTCGGGCTGTGTGGCGCTGTTCTCTAGAAATTGCTCGACGATCCGGACAAAGGCCAAGGCCCGCTGCCAGTGGCCGGACTGGTCCGTCACGTCCAGATCATGCAGCTTCTGGGGATCGCACCCTTCGGACTGCATTTCGTCCATCAGCGCCGCCAGTGAATCCGCCAGCGAAAACAGCGCGGTTCTGGGCGCGATTTCGGGCGCGCTGACCAGCAGTTGGCGGATCAGGGTCACCAGTTCCAGCCGTTTGCGCAGGGTTGGCACGGCAGGGGGCATTGGGTTCGGACCGGGCAGATCGGCCAGCTCTCCGATCAAGCGGATGCGGGGCAGCAGGCGCGATCCGTGCTGGTCGAAAATCTCGGTCATGCGGCGGCGCATGCGGGCGGTGTTCACATACACCTCGACCCGCGCCTGTTCGTGGGGCGGCAGGTGATCGAGGCGGGCGATCAGCCCCTTGGTAAACGCTGCGGTGAAATCCACGCCCATCGGCAGGGCGAACAGGCGCGGTCCAGAGGTCGGTTCAAACAGAGCCATGGGCGTTCAGCATTTCTTCGGCAAGGGTGATGCCTGCGGGATGCCCCACATCGCACCAATGCCCGTCATAGGGCAGAATAAACAGGCGCTGCTGGTCGATCATCCGCGACCACAGCACATTGAGGGAAAAGGCTTTTTCCTGAATATCGTGCAGTCCGGCGGTCTTGATAATCTGCACGCCGCTGTAAACCAGACCGGGGCCGCGCCGCGCAGGACCGTCGTTGTCCGAGACGAAATCCCCCGCGCCTTTGTGGCCCAAGGCGTTCTCTTTGGGCAGGCACAGCAGCAGCGCGTCCATGCGGGCGGGGTCCCATGCAGCCTGAAGCATGGTTAACGGATTGGGGCCTGCCCACACCGCGTCCGTGTTCAGGGTCATCACCGCGTCACTATCCAGCAAAGGCAGCGCGTTTAGCAGCCCGCCTCCGGTTTCCAGAATGTCCGGTTCGTGGCTGATCGCGATGTCACGGTCTGCCAGATAATCTGTGATCTTCTGGCCCAAATAGTGGGTGTTCACCACGGTGCGCGCGCCGCCAGCCTGCGCAACCAGATCAAGCGCGTGATCCAGTAGGGGCTTGTCTGCGACGGGGACCAGCGGCTTGGGGCGCGACTTGGTTAACTCTCCCATGCGGGTGCCGAAACCGGCCGCAAACAGCATCACGGGATGGCGCAGGGTCATGCGGTGGCCTCCAGCCAAGGGGTCAGGACGCGGGCGATGTCCGACAGGTGGGGGTGCTGGAGGTTGCGCTCCAGATTGGCGCGGACACGGGGGGCAAAGGCCAGATAGCGCGCTTTGCCATCGCGCGCGTTCAGGCGGGCGAAAATGCCAAGGATGCGCAGCGCGCGGGCCGTGCCATAGAGCGCGTAGGCCGCGTAAAAATCGGTGCTGTCATGGTCGGTTTCGGCCATGTAGCGGAACGTCATGTCCTGCTCGATCTGGGGGTCCACATCGCGGCGGGCGTCCTGCAGCAGCGACACCAGATCATAAGCCGGATGGGCCTGCATCGCGTCCTGGAAATCGAGAAGGCCAGCGGCGGCCAGCCCGGTTTCAGAGCGCAGCATCAGGTTTTCCGCATGGTAATCGCGCAGCATGGTTACGCGCTGCTGCCGGTCAAAGGGGCGAGCGGCGGTAATCAGCGCTTGCCGCAGGGGCTCTTTTAACGCGGGATCAGGCAAGGGTTGATCCGGCAGTGCCCAGTCGAAAAACAGCATCGCTTGGTCTGCCATCGTCTTGCCGTCATAGACGGGCAGCCCTGCCATCGCAGGAATGCGCGACAGATGGATCAGAACATCGGTGGCCAGTTGGTAAAGGCGCGGTGCGGCGGTGGGATCGGCGTCAGCGATATCGGCGAAACGCTGGTCTCCGAAATCTTGGATCAGCAGCAGCCCTTGGTCCGGCTGTCCAGCATAGATCGTGGGCGCAGCCAAACCGTTCAGCCGCAGATATCGCGCGATTTTTTGAAACGCGGGCGTGCTGCCGTCGTCGGGCGCCTGCATCAAGATCGCGCTACGGCCATGGTCGGTCAGCCGCGCGTAATGACGGGCCGAGGCATCGCCGGTCATCGGGGTGCGCGCGGCATTCTGCCAGCCCGCGATCGTTAGGAATTCGGTTGGGGTCACAGGGCCACCCCTTCGATTTTCGGGGTCCATGCGGGGTCTGACCACGTCAGACGCGCGGTGCGGGTGTCATCGCCAGAGGTCTCTAGCGTCATCGACAGGGCCGAAGCGGGCAGCAGATCCCCCAGCCGATCAGGCCATTCGATCAGGCAAATCGCAGCCTCGAATGCTTCGTCCAGACCTAGTTCGATCGCCTCGTCGGGGTGACCCAAGCGGTAGAGATCGCTGTGCCAAATCTCGCAGTCGGGGCCGTCATAGACCTGAACAATGGTAAATGTGGGCGAAGGGATGTCCTCTGGTTCCGGCAACAGCGCCTGAATCAGAGAGCGGGCAAAGTGGGTCTTGCCGGCGCCAATCGGCCCCTCAAGCAAGATGATATCCCCCGCATTCAGGAGCGGAGCGAGCGTTTCTGCGAAACGCGTGGTGTCCTCGGGACTGCGGAGTTCAAATAGCTGTTCCATCGGTTGCGAAGATGGACCGAGTGCTGTCCACCTGCAACCTGCTGTGCGCAGTTTCAAACAGAGAATTGTCGGGGGCCTGCTGATGAAACCGCAGCATCGTTCCGCCGCCCGTCACCGGGTTCACGCGCACAGAATAGCTGTCCCCGTCGTGGAACGCGGTGTCAAAGCTCCATTCATTGCGGTTTTCCAGTTGTTCGGAATAGGCGGCAAGCTTGTTCCATTGGGGTGTCGCGGTGGTGTCCAGCTGCCATTGACCGATCGCATCGCGCAGGCGGCCGATTTTGCGGGTCTCGTGGTTGCCCCAACGCTCTTTGAACGCGCGGTTCGAGAATGACAGATGCCCGGTGCCCGAGAAGACGCAGAGCGGCTCGTCGATGCTGTTCAGGATCGATTCATTCTGGCGCACGCGGGCGCGGATGCCGCGAGTGGCGCTGAGTTCGTTCGAGATATCCTCGATCATCAGGGACATGCTGCCATTGCGGAAGGCTTGAGCCGTCACGCGGTAGGTCAGGCCCGAGGACAGGCTCCATAATTCCTCGATCATGTCGACGGAATTGGTGCCGAGTTGCGCAAATTGGTCCCGCCATTTTCCATAGTCACGCGGTTCGGGCAGGATGCCCTGAACACGGAGCTGGTCAAAGAAGTCGAACAGTCGGGGACGGCGGCTCAGGATTTCAAGGGGAAGCGAGGACAGGTCCATCAGCGCCGGATTATAGAGGATCAGGCGGCTGTCCTTGTCGAATATGGCGATGCCAACCGAAAGCTGCGCAAAGGTCTTGGTCAAGGTCTGAATAAGGCCCGTCCCCAGATCAGCGCCCTGCCCGAGGCCCGCCTGCAGGGCGGATAAATCATCCGCATTCTGCCCGTCGGTTGCATGGTCCGATTTGGCATCAGCGTGATCGCTGCCTTGGGTGGCAATCAGAATGGCGAGGGCGGCCAAAGCGCCTGCCAGAATGGATGAGGCCACAAGAACTAGAATAAGATGCGGTGGCAAAGGTGGCATTGAAATTCCCCTTACGAGATGAATACACGTTAAAGGGGAAAATCGTTAGTGCAACTATCTAGTTGCGAAAATTATTGGAATCGCGGGTTTTCAACCCCAATTTTTGCAAATTCGTTACGAGAAGCCTCAAGATTTGCCCGTGGAAGGATCACTTCGACGATCGCACCACATTGTTCCACCCCAATCGATTCGGGGTCCAAGGGGTCGGAGCCGTTAGCAAAAGTCAACTCTGCGCCTAAACGTTCTAGTAACGTTTTGGCGATGAAAAGGCCCAAACCCATGCCCTCGTATTCGGGGCGCTGGCTGATATCGCGCTCGGCGCGGCGGCGGCGGACAAAGGGATCGCCAATCCGGCCGATGATGCTGACGGGGTAGCCTTGGCCGTCGTCGATGATGCGGACGGTGATGGTGTTTTCGGTCCAGCGGGCCTCGATCCATACCTTGGAGCGCGAGAAGTCCACAGCGTTCTGCACCAGATTGCGGATGCCGTGGATCAGTTCGGGGCGGCGCAGGATGGCGGGGGCATCCTCTTCGCCCTCGGGGGGCCAGTCGAAGATCAGGCTGGAGCCACGGTCGCGGTGGGGCTCGGCGGCCTCTTCCAGAACGGTGGTCAGGGGAGCCTGGCGCAGGTGCAGGTCGTCTTTGCCCGCGCGGCCCATGGACCGCAGGATATCGCGGCAGCGGTCGGCCTGTTCGCGGATCAAAAGAGCGTCCTCTTGCAGGTCGGGACGGTCGTCCAGCTCTTCGGCCAGCTCGGCGCTGGTCAGCTTGATCGTCGCCAAGGGGGTGCCCAGTTCGTGGGCCGCCGCAGCCACCACGCCGCCAAGGTCGGTCAGCTTCTGTTCACGCGCCAAGGCCATCTGGGTGGCCTGCAAGGCATCGGACATGGTGTGCATCTCGGACGTCACGCGCCGCGCATACAGGCCCAGAAACATCACCCCGATCACAATCGCGACCCACGTGCCAAAGACAAACAGGTCGGGCACGCGCAGAACCTCGCCCTCCTGCGTGTGGAGCAGAATGTGGTATTTCGCCAGAAAGGTCACAACGACCACCGCAGTGACCCCCAGCAGCAGGAACGACCGCAGCCCCATCACCGCCGAGGACACCGTCACCGGCCCAAGGATCAGCAGCGCAAAGGGGTTGTGCAGTCCGCCCGTCAGGTACAGCAGGAACCCCAACTGCAGGATGTCGAACAGCACCATCAGGAAATTCTCGGTCTCTGACAGGCGCTTGTTCTGGGGAAACACGAACAAAGAGATCAGGTTGCCGATCACCGATACGCCGACAGCCATAAAACACAAGCCGATCTCCAGCTGTAGGCCGTACATCCATTGGGCGACGATAATCGCCCCCAGCTGCCCTCCTATCGCGAGCCATCGCAGCAGGATCATGGTACGAAGACGGACAAAGTGGTTACGACCACCGAAACCGGTCGGGAACAGGCTGGTATCTGCCATGGCGATGCCTAAATGGGTTGCGACAAGGTAAACCATTGTTACGGGCCGCAGGTTTTGGGATCAACGGCACGTTTTGATAAAGGAGACGGGTATGCAGAAAGCATTGGCAATCGGGGCCGCGGCCGCAGTGGTGGCAGTGGTCGGAGGTACAGCGGCTTTCGTGCTGACCCGCGGCAACGCCGACGACAAATTCGCAGAGTGCCGGACCAGCGCGGTCGCTGGCGGAGCCGGGCAGATCGGCGGCCCCTTTGAACTGGTCGATGAAAACGGCAAGACGGTCACGGATCAGGATGTGATCCAGCGCCCGTCCCTGCTGTATTTCGGCTATACCTTCTGCCCCGACGTTTGCCCCTTTGACACGGTGCGGAACGCGGACGCCGTCGATATTCTGAAAGAGCGCGGGTATGATGTGCAGCCGGTCTTTATCTCGATCGACCCGGCGCGGGATACGCCCGAGGTGGTCAAGGACTTCACCGCCAATATCCACCCTGACATGCTGGGTCTGACCGGCAGCGCCGAGCAGGTCAAAGCGGCCAGCCAAGCCTACCGCACCTATTACAAGAAGAACGACGCCGAAGATCCCGAATGGTACCTGATGGATCACTCGACCTTCAGCTATCTGGTTCTGCCGCAGGATGGTTTCGTCGAATTCTATCGCCGCGACCTGAGTCCCGAACAGATGGCCGACGGAATGCAGTGTTTTCTAGACGCTATGTAGTCGCTGCGAAGGTTTGACGCATACACACCTACAGCATACAAACAAATAAAGGCCTGTAATTGGGTGGGGAGGTTACAATGGCAGAAGCGCAGCTGGATCTCGGTGAAGACAAGACACTGCTCTTGGTTGACGATGACGAGCCGTTCCTGAAACGACTGGCCAAGGCGATGGAAAAACGCGGGTTTCTGGTGGAAACGGCGGACTCTGTCGCGGGGGGCAAGGCCGTGGCAACCGCGCGTCCTCCGGCCTATGCGGTGGTTGATTTGCGGCTCGAAGACGGAAATGGCCTCGATGTGGTTGAAACCCTGCGTGACAAGCGCCCGGACTCTCGCATCGTGGTTCTGACGGGGTATGGGGCCATCGCGACCGCAGTTGCTGCGGTGAAAATCGGGGCGACCGACTATTTGTCGAAACCTGCGGATGCGACCGACATCACCAACGCCCTGCTCGCCACGAATGACGAACTGCCGCCGCCGCCGGAAAACCCGATGAGCGCGGATCGCGTCCGGTGGGAGCATATCCAGCGCGTTTACGAGCTGTGCGACCGCAACGTGTCGGAAACCGCGCGCCGTTTGAACATGCACCGCCGTACCTTGCAGCGCATTCTGGCGAAGCGGTCGCCTAAATAAGCGCCAACAGCTCCGCGTGTCGCGCGGTGTAATCCGCGCGCACCTGAACCGGCGGGCGCAGGTCGATGCTGATCTGGTCCAGCACGTCGGACGCGGGGCGACCGAACAGCTTGTTCGCCTCGGCCTCTTGGAACCCCGCGATTTTCACCGCCTCGAGCCATGCGCTGACTTTGTCGGCGCGCTTGATCGCGGCCTTCACCGTCTTTGGCAGAATGGCTGGCAGGCCGAACCGGATGTGGATCGCGGCCGTTAACCGTGCGTCCAGTTCGGAATAGGACGGCCCCACAGCAGCTTTCACCGGCGAGATCATGTCCCCGATGACGTATTCCGGCGCGTCGTGCAGTAGCGCTGCCAACTGCCATTTCGCGGGGGTTTTGGGGTTTTGCAGGGTATAAATCCGCTCCACCAACAAGGAATGCTCGGCAACCGAATAGGCATAATCCCCGATCGTCTGCCCGTTCCACCGCGCGACAAAGGCCAGCCCGTGGGCGATGTCCTCGACCTCGATATCCATGGGGGTGGGGTCCAGCAGGTCCAAGCGGCGACCTGATAGCATCCTTTGCCAGGCTCTGGGTGGCTGGGGCATGTGCGCTCCTGTGGTGGTTTCGAAATGAATAGGGGCACAGAAGGCAAAAGAAAATGGCGCGGTGCTGCCGAGCCGCGCCATGAGTAGAAAACAAACACTCGTTAACTTAGTCGGGATGGTCGTAATCTGAACCGGCCCTGACCCGCGGTATCAATTTGCTATTCGTGTGCGGGCAAAAATTTCCCGCAAGAACGATCAACCAGATCCGAGACAACACTCGAAAAACGCAAAGGGACTCATAAAAAATTGGTGGATTAGTACTTGGGGGTAACCAATTCACCGATTTCCGGATCTGAATGAACAGTGCATGGGGGTGCAACTGTTTCGCAAATTGGTAGAATAAAGCTGGCAGCCTCCGTATTCTGTAAAACCGTTTTTTGGGTGATAGGGTATACTAAAACAACAACTAAACGTATTTCCGATGCAGATCACGATGCTTCACATCGCACCTACACTTTAGGATATTGTTTCCAAAAATGGAACAGTAAAAATGCAGTTTTTCATGTGCATTGTCGGTATGGGCTACGGGTGCTATCTGCACGGCCAAAGACGTTAGATCGAAGGAGACGCCACCCATGGCTAACGACTACATCGTCAAGGACATTTCGCTGGCCGACTTCGGTCGCAAAGAACTCGACATCGCAGAAACCGAAATGCCGGGCCTGATGGCTCTGCGCGAAGAATACGGTGCCAGCCAGCCCCTGAAGGGCGCGCGCATCGTCGGTTCGCTGCACATGACCATCCAGACCGCAGTTCTGATTGAAACGCTGGCAGCCTTGGGCGCGGACGTCCGTTGGGCGTCGTGCAACATCTTCTCGACCCAGGATCACGCGGCAGCGGCCATCGCCAAAGCGGGCATCCCCGTTTTCGCGATCAAAGGTCAGACCCTTGAAGAGCATTGGGACTACCTCGACAAGTCGTTCATGTTCGAAGACGGCCCGAACATGATCCTCGACGATGGCGGTGATGCGACCCTCTATGTTCTGCTTGGCGCCCGCGCCGAAGCAGGCGAGGACATCATCCCCGTCCCCTCGTCCGAGGAAGAAGAAGTCATCAAAGCGCAGATCAAAAAGCGCATGGCACAGAGCCCCGGTTGGTTCACCAAAGTGCGCGACCAGATCAAAGGCGTGTCCGAGGAAACCACCACCGGCGTGAACCGTCTGTACCAACTGGTGCGCGACGGCCAACTGCCCTTCCCTGCTATCAACGTGAATGACTCGGTCACCAAATCGAAGTTCGACAACAAGTACGGCTGCAAAGAGTCGCTGGTTGACGGCATCCGCCGCGCGACCGACGTGATGATGGCCGGCAAAGTGGCTGTGGTCTGTGGCTATGGCGACGTGGGCAAAGGCTCGGCGGCATCGCTGCGCGGCGCGGGTGCCCGTGTTAAGGTTACCGAAGTAGACCCGATCTGCGCGCTTCAGGCGGCAATGGACGGCTTCGAGGTTGTCCTGCTTGAGGATGTCGTGGCCTCGGCTGACATCTTCATCACCACCACCGGCAACAAAGACGTCATCCGCATCGAGCACATGCGCGAGATGAAGAACATGGCGATCGTTGGCAACATCGGTCACTTCGACAACGAAATTCAGGTTGCCAACCTGCGGAACCACAAGTGGACCAACATCAAAGAACAGGTGGACATGATCGAGATGCCGAGCGGCAACAAGATCATCCTGCTGTCCGAGGGTCGTCTCTTGAACCTTGGCAACGCGACCGGTCACCCCTCTTTCGTGATGTCGGCGTCGTTCACCAACCAGGTTCTGGCCCAGATCGAGCTGTGGACCAAAGGCGGCGAGTACGACAACAAGGTCTACATCCTGCCCAAGCATCTGGATGAAAAGGTGGCGCGTCTGCACCTCGACCGTATCGGCGTGAAGCTGACCACCCTGAACAAGGATCAGGCGGATTACATCGGCGTGACCCCCGAAGGCCCCTTCAAGCCCGAACATTACCGTTACTAACCGGTCCTCGGCGGGAACCCGCACGGGCCGCCCCCGAGAAAACAGCGATTTACCGCCATTTTGAGCGGCACAGGACCCCGGTGGAAACTTCCTCCGGGGTTTTTTGGTTGTCCGGTCACACCATGCATATGGAGAAGGAGTTAGATTATGACCTTTAAAGCAATGATGATGACCGCCGCTGCAACCGCCCTGATGACCGGTGCTGCAATTGCCGAAACCGCCTCGACCGAGATGAAGTCGCAGACCGAAATCGACGGTCAGGTGATGATGGAGCAGCCTGCTGACCAGAACACCGCGATCGGCACCACCACCGATATGGGCGTTCAGGCCGATGCTACCCCCATGACCCCGATGGGTTCGGACACCGAGATGGCGCTGGCCCAGAAAACTGTCGGCGACGTCATCGGCATGGAGGTCGAGTCGATCAACGGTGATGATGTCGGCGAGATCGACTATGTGATCGCTGGCGATACCGGTGTAGAGGCCGTGATTGGTATCGGTGGTTTCCTGGGTCTGGGTGAGTACACCGTTGCTCTGCCCCTGAGCGATTTCACCGTGACCGAGGACGAGAAGCTGGTTCTGGCAAGCGACGCCGAAGCCCTGAAACAGCTGCCCCAGATTGACGAGAGCGGACTGGAAAGCCTGCCCGACGATATGGTGATTGCGGACGCTATGGTCGGCACCCAGACCATCACCCCCGATAATTCGTAATCTCCGCTTTGCGGAAAGCAGGGGCGTGCCATCCGGTGCGCCCCTCTTCGTATGGTTAACCCTACGTTTACCCTTTTTTTCTTGTCGGAAAGGCAATCACGCTCTTACGGTTCCCGTGCAACCATGAAGCGAAGGCGTTCTGTTCGCCTGACGGGGAGAGTGAGAATGGGAAAGCGTGACGATTTGATTGCCAAGTATGCCGATGACCTAAAGGCCAAATGCGGCATGGAGCCGGATATGGACCTGCTGACCAAGGTCACCATCGGGTGCGGCCCTTCGATTTACAATGCAGATGCATCGACCGTTGCCGCCAGCCAAGAGGCAGAGCTGGAGACGGTCAAAAAGAACTTCCTGATCAAGAAACTGGGCCTGTCTGACGGCCCCGAGCTGATGGATGCGATCCAGTCGGCGGTAGAGACCTATGGCCGCTCCGAGCGCAACAAATACCGCGCGGTCATGTATTACCTACTTGTCAAACATTTCGGAAAAGAAGCGATTTACGGCTGATTTCTCAGGGCTTTAAACTCTTGGAGCGGGCCAATTCGGGGGCCGCTCCTTGCCGTTTGGTCCAATGAATTTCCGCAAGAACCCTTATCTCACCGCGTGTCTGGCTTCGCCGTTATTCTTCCTGCTCGGTTGGGGGCTCGCTCTGTGGTCTGGGCATCGCGGTGATCCTGCTTTGGCGGCCGCAGGAATATTGGCCTTTTTGATGTGTCTGGCGATGTCGCGGGGCGCAGACTGGAGCATTGATCTGCCCAAGGGTTTCTCGATCCACAGGGTGATTTATGGCGCCGGAAAAGGCGTCTGGCTCGCGGCTTTTCTGTGTGTTTTCGATCTGCTTGATGGAATGGCGCGTCCTGAGCTCACAGTAAAATGGCTCTTCGTATTTGTTGTTTTCGGAACGATCCAAGGCGTGTTCGCGCGCCCTGCGACACCAGAGGTGGCCGCGTTGTACGAGGGGCCGAACGCGCTTGACCCCTCAAAAGGGTGGCGGCGGGTTTGGGCGATGGCTTATCCGGTTCTTGCTCCGGCGTTTTGTGTTTTTATTCTGATGACGAATAACGACGTGCTATTAACGGCCATCATGATCGTTGTGCCGATTAGCTGGTTGCCAACGTTCAAGGAAAGACGCGACCAGCCTCAGAAACACAGTGCCGAGTGGTACGCGAAGTATGGCCTGACGTTAATGGCCGGGCTGCTTATGGGGTGGATGTTCGGATTGGATCTGTAATCGACTAAAATGCCCCGTTCTATTCATTTGCGATGGGGGCAGCGTACGGTCTATTCATATCTCAACAGGGCTAGAATGGCCGAACCGATCCATCGCGTGTGTGGGAGCATGTGGGGAAAGGGGTTCGGCCACAGGCTGGCCGGACCCCGCTTCGAATTAGAACAGGGTCAGAATTGCGCCGATCAGGGCAGATCCAATCACTGCATAGCCGCCGTCAATGATGGTCAGCTTGAACGGGCGCATCGCATAGGCGTTGTTGATCATGATCCACGGGGCGATGAAAAACAGCCCGATGCCAAGGCCTGACACCAGCCCCGCGCCAACGGTCGTCACGCCAGAGGACGCAAAGATGTGGCGCATCATGCCCGCGACCAGCAGCATCGCCAGCGCCGACAGGGCAAAGGGCATCATGCTGCCGTTCCCCTTGGGTTTACCGTTTTCATCCATGGGAAAGCCGACAGCAGCCAGCCAGTGCTTGGACAGTGTCATGTAATAAACGGCGCCAAACACCCAGGCGGCGGCCGCAGCAATAAGAACAGATAAAATGCCCATATCGGGTCTCCTGATCGCGTGATGCGGTCAGGCTACCTCGAATCCCCCCAAGGCACAGAGGATTTTCCATTCGTCGTCGGTGACGGGCTGCACCGACAGGCGGGACTGTTTCACCAGCGCCATTTTCGCCAGACGCTCGTCCGCTTTGACCTGATCCAAGGTGACAGGGCGGGCCAAGGGGCCAACGGCCTTGATATTCACGCAGTCCCAGCGTGGATCATCGGTGGTGCTGTCGGGATGGCTCTCGGTGATCACCTCGACCACCCCGACAATCGCTTTGTCCTTTTGCGAGTGGTAGAAGAACCCGAGGTCCCCTACCTTCATCTCGCGCATGAAGTTCCGCGCTTGGTAGTTGCGCACGCCGTTCCACTCCTCGCCCGCGTCCCCTTTGGCGACCTGCATGGCCCAGGACCAGGCGTCAGGCTCGGATTTGAACAGCCAGTAGCGCATCAGCCGATGACCTTTTTCCACGCGATGATTTCGACGGACTCGAACAGATCAGCAGCTTTGTAGGGGTCGCCTGCGGCCCAAGCCTGCGCTGCGTCCATGTCCTCGACGTCCAGAATGACCAGCGATCCGCACATCTCGCCTGCGGCATCCAGCAGAGGGCCGGCTTGGGCGACGACGCCGGTGTCTTTGATGTAGGCAAGGTGCGCGTCGCGGTTGGCTTTGCGAACCTCGAGGGCGTCGGCTTTGTCACGGGCGGTCAGGGCAAACAGCATCAGATTTCCTCTTTCAATGGGCGGGACAGCAGCTTTTGCATGCCCTGCGATACATCTAGACGGCCTTCGACCAGCGCCGCAACCACCGAGGTGATCGGCATGTCGATGCCTTTGTCATTGGCCAGACGTGCCAAGGCGCGGGCGGTCGCGGCGCCTTCGACGGTGATGGTCGGGTCATAGTCCGCACCCTGCCCCAGCGCGAAGCCATAGGCATAGTTGCGGCTGGTCGGCGAGGTGCAGGTCAGCGTCAGATCGCCAAGCCCGCACAGACCCATCAGCGTTTCGGGAACCGCGCCAAGAGGGCTGGCGATCCGCATCATTTCGGTGAATCCGCGGGTGATCAGGGCTGCGCGGGCAGATTCCCCAAGGCCCGCACCCATCACAGCCCCCGCCGCGATGGCGATAACATTTTTCAGCGCGCCCCCCAGTTCCGCGCCGACAGGGTCAGTGCTGCGATAGAGGCGGATGGTTGGCGTGGTCAGCGTTTCCTGCAGTTCTTCGCCAAGGATCGGGTTCTTGCATGCCAGCGTCAGCGCGGTCGGCAGCCCCCGTGCGATATCCACGGCAAAGCTGGGGCCGGTCAGAATGGCAGGAGACCGCGTGACTTCGGCTAGAATGGCGGTCGGGCCGCGCAGGCTGGTCAGGTCGACGCCTTTGGAACACGCGACCAGAGCTTTGCCCCGCAGAAGGTCCGCATTCTCGGCGACAAAGGCGGCGGTGGACTGCATCGGGACGGCCATGAGGATCGTGTCGGCGGCGCAGGCGGCGGCCAGATCGCTGGTGACGGTCAGGCCATCGGGCAGGTGAATGCCCTTGAGCCGCGTGGCGTTTTCGCGGGTTTCTTGCATGGCGGCGGCGGCCTCGGCATCGCGGGCCCACAGGGTAACACCGCGCTCGGCCAGAGTAATCGCCAAGGCGGTGCCGAACGCCCCTGCCCCCAGAACCGAAACGCTCATGCTTTGGCTCCCTTTTTGCCGCTGCCGATCATGGGCGCGGATTTCTTGTCCAAAGGCCAGCGCGGGCGGGCTTGCAGGGTCATGTCGTCGGTCTCGCCCAAAGCGAACCGTTCCAAGCCCGCATAGGCGATCATCGCGCCGTTGTCGGTGCACAGTTTCAGCGGTGGCGCGGTGAAGCCTGCGCCTGCCTCTTCGGCGACCGTGGTCAGCGCCGCTCGGATGGCTTGGTTCGCGGCGACCCCGCCTGCGACGGCGATCATGGGCTGGCTGGGGTTCAGCTCCATGTAGACCCGCAGAGCGCGGCGGGTTTTCTCGGCCAGAACGGCGGTGACGGCCTCTTGGAAGCCAGCGCAGAGATCGGCTTGGTCTTGGGCGGTCAGGGTGTTGTCGGTCATCACCTCGTCCCGCGCGCGCAGGACTGCGGTTTTCAGACCCGAATAAGACATGTCGCAGCCCTCGCGGTCCAAGAGCGGACGGGGGAAGCGGAACCGTTTCGGATCGCCATCACGCGCCCGTGCCTCGACCGAGGGGCCACCGGGTTGGGGCAGCGCCAGCAGGCGGGCGACTTTGTCAAAGGCCTCGCCGGGGGCGTCGTCGATGGTGCCGCCAACGCGGATAAATTCGTCCGGCCCGCGTACGATCAGGAATTGGCAGTGCCCGCCCGAGACCAGCAGCATCATATAGGGATAAGTCAGCCCATCGGTCAAACGCGGGGTCAACGCGTGGCCCGCCAGATGGTTCACCCCGACCAAGGGCTTGCCCAAAGCGGCCGCGATCCCCTTGGCGCACATGACGCCGGACAGCACGCCGCCGATCAAGCCGGGGCCCGCAGTGACGGCGATTGCGTCAACCTCGGACAGGGAGACCATTGCCTCGGACAGGGCCTGTTTGACGGCCAGATCGACCTTTTCGGCATGGGCGCGGGCGGCAATCTCGGGAACGACGCCGCCAAAGGCCGCGTGCAGTTCCGCCTGCCCCATCACGATGTTGGACAACACGCGCGCATTCCCCGCCGTGCCGCGCACGATGGCGGCGCCGGTATCGTCACAGCTGCTCTCGATTCCAAGGATCGTCAGGTCGGACATCTGTCTCTTTCATTGCAGGGCCGTTTGTCACGGGGTAGCACTGGGGCAAAGACCTTACAATGCCACGAGCCTCATGGACCGTCCCGTAGCCAAGATCCTGATCACGCGCCCACGCGAAGGGTCCGAACGTTTCGCACTGGAGTTGGCGCAGGCTATGCCCTGCCCGATGCCAGTGCTGATCTCTCCGGTGATGGAAATTGCGCCTCTGCCCGACCTGCTGCCGCTGGACCATGTAAAGGGATTGATCGTGACCTCGCAGAACGGGGTCGATGTGCTGGTGCAGAAAACCGATCGCCGCGATCTGCCTGTCTATGCAGTTGGGGCCCGCACCACCGCCACCGCCAAAGAGGCCGGCTTCAAGGCCCGCCAGATGGGCGAGGACGCCGAAGAACTGGTCGAGGCGATCCTGCGGCTGGGGCCCAAAACGCCGCTCTTGCACCTGCGGGGCGAGGTTGCCCGCGGGGATGTCGCACAGCGGTTATCGACTCATGGCATCCTGACACGGGAAAAAGTGGTTTATGCCCAAACGCCGTGCAACCTGACTCCAGAGGCAATTTCGCTGCTCGAGGGAACTTCGCCGGTGGTGTTGCCGTTGTTTTCTGCGCGTAGTGCCAGACTGTTAGCGCAACAAGTCAGCGGTGGGGCCCCGCGTTATGTTGTCGCGATGAGTTGGGCTGTCGCATCGGAATTGCCTCATGGATGGGCAAAAACCATTATTATTGCGTCAAGGCCGGATAGTCCTGCTATGGCAGACGGGGTTGCTAGCCTATTTGACGGGGACGGATTTATTGTGACCCCTGAAATTAGGGGATAAGTTGCGGCGACGATATGGCGCCAAAGTCATTATATTTTAAGGGGGGTTGATACGACCATGGACAATAAACCAGCCAAGCCGGAAGAGACGCCTGAGGCGTTGACCGAAACCGGAGAAACCGGCGCAGTGGTAGAGTCCGAAGGGTCGGAAGAGACGACCCCCGAAGCGGAAGTCGTGAAAGCCGACGAGACTTCGGTCGAAGACACCGCTGAAAAAGCGGATGACACCGAGGCCGATCCGGTAACCACTTCCGAAGCCGAAGCCGAAGCCGAAGCCGAAGCCGAAGCCGAAGCCGAAGCCGAAGCCGAAGCCGAAGCCGAAGCCGAAAAGACTGAGGACGGGATCGAAGACGCCGTTATCGTCGAGACCGAAGAAGTCATCGAAGAAGTCGACGAGGAAGCTCCTGCTGCCGCGCCTGCCCCTGAAAAAGAGGTGGTCCGCGAGACTGTGGTCGAGCGCAAGGGCGGCTTCTTTCCGATGCTGCTTGGGGGTGTTGCCGCCGCAGCGATTGGTTTTGGCGTGACCACCTATATGTATCAGGTCGGGCCCTTCGCCGCTGGCGCTGCTGCGAACGACTTCGATACCCTGCTTCAGGACGAAATCGCTAAGCGCACCGCCTCCGAGCAGGCCATGACCGCCCGCATCGAAGAACTGGCCCAAGCCGTTCCCGCGCTGCCCGCCGAGGTTGAGGGTCTGGGGGATCGCCTGACCGGTATTGAGGGCACTCTGGGTTCGCTCGACAGCCGCCTGTCGGCTGCCACCGAAACCTTGACCGCGCTCGAAACCCGCCTGAACGACATGGAGCAGCGCCCCGTCGAGATCGCCAGCGAAACCGCTGTCGCGAACTTCGAGGCCGAAGTGAATCGCCTGCGGGACGAGGTCGCCACCCAGCGCTCCGAAATCGAGACCATGGCCAAGGAAGCCGTCGAGGCCGAAGCTGCTGCTGAGGAAACCTCGCGTCAGGCTCTGGCCCGCGCGGCGCTGACCCGTGTGCAGTCGGCACTTGATGCTGGCACCACCTTTGAACCGGCTCTGGCGGATCTGCGCGCGAACACTGATGCGGACATCGCGGCCACCCTGGCAGATGCGTCGATCAATGGTGTCCCCAGCCTGACCCAGCTGATCGAGACCTATCCCGACTACGCCCGCGAGGCGCTAAAGGACTCGCGCGCTGAAAACGCCGATGGCGGTGCAGCGGATCGCGTTGGGGCCTTCCTGTTGAACCAGCTTGGTGCCCGCTCGCTGGAGCCCAAAGAAGGTGACACCAGTGACGCCGTCCTGAGCCGTGCCGAAAGCGCGCTCAAGGATGGTCGCCTGACCGATGCCCTGGCAGAGCTGGACGCCCTGCCCGACGCGGCCAAGCCCGCTATGGCCCCGTGGATCGAACTGGCGCGCCAGCGTCAGGATGCTCTTGCAGCGGCCGAGTCGCTTGCACAAACCCTGAATAACTGAGGCTCGCCCAATGCTCTGGTCGCTCGCAAAAATCATTCTGTTTGTTCTGATTGTCTCGGCTCTGACCCTTGGCGCTGGTTACCTGATGGAGGCCTCTGGCGGCATCCAGGTCGCCTTCGGTGGGATGGAGTTCAATCTGGGCCCGCTCCAGTCGGTGATCGCAGGCATCCTGCTGATCTTCGCTGTGTGGGTCCTGCTCAAGCTGCTGACCCTGCTGGTCGCGGTGCTGCGCTTTATCAACGGGGATGAAACCGCCATCACCCGTTATTTCAGTCGCAACCGCGAACGCAAAGGGTTCAAGGCGCTGTCCGACGGCATGCTGGCCCTGGCCTCTGGCGAGGGGAAAGAGGCCATGAACAAGGCCCACCAAGCGGACAAGTACCTGAACCGTCCCGAACTGACCAACCTGATCACCGCCCAAGCGGCCGAGATGATCGGCGACACCAAAACCGCCGAGAAGGTCTACAAGGAACTGCTCAAGGACAACCGCACCCGTTTCGTCGGTGTGCGCGGTCTGCTGAAGCAGCGCCTGTCCGAGGGTAACAACGACGTCGCACTCAAGCTGGCCGAAACCGCATTCGCGCTGAAGCCCAAGCACGAGGAAACACAGGACGTTCTGCTGCGCCTGCAGGCTGAACATCAGGACTGGAAAGGGGCGCGTCAGACCCTTGCTACCAAGCTGAAGACCGGCACCCTGCCCCGCGACGTTCACAAGCGCCGCGATGCCGTGCTGGCTCTGTCCGAAGCCAAGGATCTGATCGCCGATGACACCTCGATCGAGGCCCGTGAAGAGGCGATCGAAGCCAACCGTCTGTCCCCCGACCTGATCCCCGCCGCCTGCATGGCCGCGCGTGGTTACGTCGCCAAGGGCAAGAAAAAGTACGCCGTGCGCGTGCTGAAAAAGGCTTGGGAAGTCTCGCCTCACCCCGATCTGGCCGCCGCCTTTGCCGAGATCGAGCCTGACGAGACCCCGCAGCAGCGACTGAAGCGTTTCGGCACCCTTCTGGGTAAGAACACCGACAACGCCGAAGCCAAGCAGCTGCTGGCCGAGCTGCACATCGCCGCCGAGGATTTCCCCGCCGCGCGCCGTGCGCTGGGTGATCTGGCTCAGGACATGCCCAACACCCGCACCCTGACCCTGATGGCCGCGATCGAGCGTGGCGAAGGCGCCGAGGATGCCGTGGTCCGTGGCTGGCTGGCCCGTGCGGTCACCGCGCCCCGCGGTCCGTCGTGGATTTGTGACAACTGTAACCACATCCACAACGAATGGGTTCCGATCTGTGAGCATTGTAAGGGCTTTGATACGCTGGCATGGCGCCAGCCCCCCGCACAACTGCTGGCAACCACTGGTCTGAACGCGGAAATGCTGCCCTTGATCGTTGGCGCGCCGGACAAGCCCTCAGAGAACACGATCGTCCCCGTGACCGAGCCTGTGCCCACCGCAGAGGACATCGAAGAGGCCGAAGTGATCGAGGCCGAGACCACCAAAGAGACTTCAAAATAAGTCTTTTCCCTGAGGTGCGCGGGTGATAAAGCGCACCTCACGCCGGATCTGGAGCCAGATCCGCACGCCGCAGTAGCTCAGCTGGTAGAGCACGTCATTCGTAATGATGGGGTCGGGGGTTCGAGTCCCTTCTGCGGCACCACTTTTCCGAAAAATTCGAAGTATACCGATCAGGGGATTTCGTGCCTGTTGCGACTGGCCGCCTTGATGGTTTCGACTCACCCGACGACTGAGTGCAACAGGCACTTATTGGGTACCACTTCTTGACCTTTTTTCAGAGTCATTTTTGGGGTTGATTTGTGAAACTTTTGAAAACATCCAATACGCTGAAAAGTATGAATGCATTACTGACCTAATTTTGAGCGAGGCACCTGTTTACCAACTGTTCGGGTTCTCTGCGGGAATTAAGATTCTGATAATACCTCCGACCTATCCCTGAACGTGGTGGGAAAGGTGGTAGACATGGCAGCGAATGCAAACGCGCCAGTCATCATCAAAAGAAAGAAAGTCATCGCCGGTGGTGGGCACCATGGCGGCGCATGGAAGGTGGCCTATGCCGACTTCGTGACCGCTATGATGGCGTTCTTTTTGTTGATGTGGCTGCTCAACGCGACAACAGAACAGCAACGTAAGGGGCTGGCGGATTATTTCACGCCGGACATACCCGTCGCCCGGATTTCCGGGGGCGGTAAGGGTAATTTTGGCGGCGAAAGTCTGCAATCCGAGGAAACTCTGGCGCTGGAGGGCAGGGGTGCGACTTCACTGAACCCGACAGAAGAGAATAAGGCGCGCGGTGCCATTCTGGAGCTGGAACTGAAGCTGGAAGAGGCTTTGGAAGAGAGTTCCGCCGACCCGTCTCATCGGATTTACGAGTTCCGTATGACCGACGAAGGCCCGGCGCTTGAACTGGAAGAGGGGCCCGAATCGATGCTTTTCCTGACCGGAACAGCAGAGCCGACAGCGGATTTCAGACACTTCCTTAAGGCAGTTTCTGCCACGGCGCAGGAAACGGATCATGACTTTATGGTGGCGGGCCACATGTCCTCGAATCCCTTGGTTCTGCGGGATAATCCCACGTGGCGCTTGTCACTGGACCGGGCGGATAAGGTACGGGAATTGCTGGAAAAGGGTGGCCTTCATCGAGACCGGATCAAGCGTGTGACGGGATTTGGGGACCAGCGGCTAAAGTACCCTGATGCGCCGATGGCCTTGGGCAACAACCGGATCGAGATCATCATTCTGCAAAAACCGGCACGGGTTCCGTTAGGCAGCCATTAAGCCTGCGTCCGTATGCATGGGGCATGACCGCCAAACTCAGGGGTGCCCCATGACTATTTCCTCGTCACTGAATGCCGGTGTGGCCGGACTTGCCGCGAATGCGGGAAGGCTTGCGACCATTTCGGACAACATCGCGAACGCGTCGACCTACGGCTATAAAAAGGCCGAGGCCGATTTCCATTCCATGGTCGTTGGGGGCGCTGGCGGGGAATATTCAGCAGGCGGGGTCCGCATCACCACGGCGCGGCGGATTGGCGAGTCGGGCTCTTTGGTCACGACCGAGAATTCGACCGACTTGGCAGTGCGTGGCCGTGGTTTTCTGCCAGTGACCCAGCATTCGGGGATCGAAACCGGCAACGAAGAGATGCTGTTGACGACAACAGGGTCCTTCCGGACAGATTCCGAAGGGTACCTGACCACTGGCTCCGGACTGGTTCTGCTTGGCTGGCCAGCTTTGCCCGATGGGTCCTTCCCGACCTATGCGCGTGATACGGCGGATGCCTTGGTTCCAGTGCAGATCAACGTGAACCAACTGTCGGGCGAGCCGACAACTCAAGTCAGTCTGGGGGTAAACCTTCCGGCCAGTGAAACGGCGTCTGACGCAGCCGGTGCGATGCAGGAATTGTCGATCGAATATTTCGACAACTTGGGCACGTCACAGAGCCTCGACATCACATTCTCGCCGACCATTCCGACCAGCGGATCCAGCAATGAGTGGACCATGACCATCATGGATGGGGCAACCGGCGGCACCGTCATTGGGGAATACACTCTGACCTTTGACGACTCGCGCGCATCGGGCGGTACTCTGGCATCTGTCGCGGCATTGACCGGGGGCACTTATGATGGCGCGACCGGCAAGTTCACCGTCAATGTCGAAGGTGGACCGATCGAATTCGACATCGGCTCTTTGGGCAGCGCGTCAGGTATGACCCAGCTGTCCGACGATTTCGCGCCGTTGTCGATCAGCAAGGACGGTTACGAGATCGGCAACGTCACCTCTGTAGAGGTTGACGAAAACGGCACCGTCCATGCCCTCTATGACACCGGCATCACCCGCGCTATCTACAAAATTCCGTTGGTGGATTTGCCCAATCCCGATGGTCTGATTGCTCTGGACAGCCAGACCTATTCGCCCTCGCCAGATAGCGGCAGCTTCTTCCTCTGGGATGCGGGTGACGGACCGACTGGCGACATCATCAGCTACGCGCTCGAGGAATCCAACGTGGATGTCGCGGGCGAGCTGACCGACCTGATCCAGACCCAGCGCGCCTATTCGTCGAATGCGAAGATCATCCAAACGGTCGACGAAATGCTTCAAGAGACCACCAACATCAAACGCTAAGGGGGTCTGAATGTCTCTGACGAGTGCAATTTCCAATGCGCTGTCGGGTTTGGGCGCGTCGTCTCTGGCGGCAGAGATCGTGTCTTCGAACCTGTCCAACGCGACGAACGAAACCTATGCCAAGCGCGAGATCACGCAGGTCTCGAATATCAATGGCGGCGTCAAAGTTACCGGAATCCTTCGGCAGCGCGACGCGGCGTTACAGTCGTCGGTAAACAGTCAGGCGGCCAATTTTGCCGCAGCGAACACGCGCACTCTGGCCTTTGCCGGGGTGGACGCTGCTGTCGGAACCGTCGGGGAAGATGGCAGCCTGACCAGCACGCTGGATGCGCTGCAATCCGCGCTGATTTCCGCCTCGGCCGCGCCCGAAAGCGATCTGCGGCTGCAACAAGTGCTATACGCAGCGGGTGATTTGGCGACCGGTATGAACAATGTCGAAGAGGCGATTCAGGCCGAGCGATTGTCGGCAGACCAGTCCATCGCCACCGATATCGATGTCGCGAATGAGGCCCTGAGCCAGATCGAAAAGCTGAACAAGCAGATCGTTACTCTGTCGGCCAATGGTCGCAGCACCGCGACACTTCTGGATCGCCGGGACGCCGCGGTCGCGACCCTGTCCGAGATCATTCCCGTTCGGATGCTTGAGCGTGACAGCGGAGCTATCGCCTTGGTCAGCCGCGGCGGGCAGGTTCTGCTGGATGGCAAGGCTGTGACGCTGGAGTTTACGGCCGCTCAGGGAATGGACGCCGAAATGAGCCTTGCTGGTGGTGCGCTTTCGGGCGTTTCGATCGCGGGCAAGGATGGCAGCGATATTAGCGATCGCTTGGTTGGTGGTCGGCTCGAGGCCGCGTTCGAGGTGCGCGACAGCCTGATGCCAACGGCCAGCGAAGAACTGGATGCTCTGCGGCAGCAGCTTCTGTCTGACACAAGCTTCGACGGGGCGGGCCTGTTTACCGAAACGAATGGCAAATTGTCGGTTAACTCGCAGCTCGAGGCAGAGCCCTGGCGTCTGCGGGATGGCTTTGCGGCGGCCGGCCAAGGCTATGCGGGCAACACTGGTTACCTTGATACCCTGACACAGGGGCTGTCCGATCTGTCGGGTGTTTTCGGTGACTATGTCACGGGCCAATCGGGCCAACTGCTGCGCGCGGAAATGAGCCAAAGCGCCGCGAGTGCAAGCTATGCGGCGATGTCCGAGGCGGTCGCCGCAGAGGGCGTGGACAGTGATGCGGAACTCCAAACTCTTTTGATAATTGAGAAAATCTACACGGCGAATGCGCGGGTGATCTCGGTCGTGGACGAGATGATGGACACATTGATGAGGATGACGTGATGATCTCGGCAAGTGGTGATCTGGCACAATATCTGGCCCTGCGTCGGGCGAATACCCAAGTCAGTAGTGGTTTTGAAACGGCGGCAGCAACAGTTGCCGAGGGCAAGATTCAGAACCTGAGAGAGACTTTCCAATCGGATTTCAGACCATTGAATGCCGTCCAGAATACGCTGACGCGGATTGGGGCTTACCAAGAGGCCGGTACTCAGGCGGCCTTCTTTCTGGAGCAACAGCAAGCTGCATTGGGGGCAGTTGGGGATCTGGCCACAGCGCTGTCCCAAGATATGGTTGCCGCCCAAGAGTCCGCGGCCACCGGAACCCTTGATACGATTTCGGCAAGCGCCCGGTCTGCGTTCGAGCAGACGGTCGGAACGCTGAACGGGGCTGCAGGTGGGCGTCATCTGTTTTCTGGTGCGGCGGTCGATACGGCTCCGCTGCCGGATGGCTCAGCTATGTTGCAGACCCTGTCGACCGAGATTGCAGGCATGTCTCACGCGGATGCGGCCGCGCATATCCAGACATTCTTTACTGATCCTGCGGGGGGATATGCGGCGTCCTTTGCCGGGGCCGAGAGTGAGGGGGTCAGCTTTACCATAGGCGATCAGCAGAGTGCTTCAGCGGATCTGACCGCGATGTCCCCGGCGTTGCGTCAGGCATTGGCGGCGATGGCAACGGGGGCTCTAATCGCAGATGCTGATGTGGTCGGGGAGGCCGGCGTTGCCCTGTTAACCAGTGCCCAAGGTATCGCTGACGCGCGCGGGACGATCGGGGTAACTCAGGAACGGATCGAGACGTTTCAGGCGCGGAACAGCGCAATGGCGACCTCGATGGAACTGCGTCTGACAGAGATGACCACGCCGGACATGTACGACGCCGCCAGCGAACTGGAGCAATACGAACAGGCGTTAGAGCGGCTGTATCTGGTGACCTCCCGAATGGCGTCGATGAACTTTGCGGAGTTCATGTGATGCGTCGGATACTGGTAGCCCTGATGATGATCCTGGTTGCCGAGGCGGCAATCGCCTCGCCGATCCGGCTGAAAGATCTGGTCGAGTTTGATGGCGTACGGGGCAACGATTTGGTGGGCTATGGCCTTGTCGTTGGCCTGAACGGGACGGGTGACGGGTTCCGCAATGCGCCGTTTACCGAAGAAATGCTGGGAACCATGCTGGAAAGGCTTGGGGTTAACGTCACGGGCGAGCAGCTTCGGCCTCAGAACGTGGCAGGCGTGTTTGTGACGGCCAGTCTGCCGCCGTTTGCGCGGGCGGGGACGCAGATCGACGTGACGGTTTCTGCGATCGGGGATGCCAAAAGCCTGCTTGGGGGGACGCTGGTTATGACCCCTCTGAATGCCGCCGATGGGGATATTTACGCCGTTGCCCAAGGCACGATTATCGCCGCAGGTGCCGTCGCAAGCGGCCAAGCGGCCGAAGTTGTTCAGGGGGTGCCGACCTCGGGGACTATTCCCGCCGGAGCCAGAGTGGAGCGCGAAGTTGCGTTCGAGCTTGGGTCGCTGGATCGTTTGAGGCTTGCCCTGCGCGAGCCTGATTTTACGACGGCAGCGCGGATCGAGCGGGCTGTTAATGGTAAATTCGGACGCGCGGTTGCGCGGATGACGGATTCCGGTACCGTTGAGCTGGACGTTCCTGCGACACGGGCGTCCTCGCCGGCACATGCTATCGGTGCCATTGAGAACCTGTTGATCGAGCCAGAGCGCCGCGCGCGCGTCGTGATTGATCAAAGATCTGGGACCATCGTCATGGGCGATGACGTGCGGATTGCGCGTGTGGCGGTGGCTCAGGGGAACCTGACATTGCGGGTCAGCGAAGAGCCTGTCGTCTCGCAACCGAACCCGTTTTCGGACGGTGAGACGATTGTTTTGCCGCGCACAACCGCCTCGATCGAAGAGGGGCAGGGCGTGGGGTTGGCAGAGGTGCGTGGGGGAACGTCGTTGTCGCAAGTAATCGGGGGGCTGAATGCCTTGGGCGTCTCGCCCCGCGACATGATCGACATTCTGAAAAGCATCAAGGCGGCTGGCGCCCTGTATGCAGAATTGGTTGTGAAATAGGGGGCATGGGCCTTAGCCCATGTACCCCGTTACCAGGCCTTCGGCCAAAAGGGACCACCCATTGCTGACCACGAAGAACCCGAGTTTAAAGGGAAGCGACACCACCGATGGCGGCACCATCATCATCCCCATCGACATCAGGATCGCTGAAACGATCAGATCGATGATCAAGAACGGCAGATAGACCACGAAGCCGACCTGAAACGCCAAGGTGAGTTCCGACAGAATAAAGCTCGGCACCAGCAGCGAGAACGGCGCGTTCTCCAGCGTCAAATCGGCGGTATTCATTCCGCGCGTTTCGGCTAGCCGATATAGTCCCTCCACATCAATCCGCGGTGTGATGAACCCGCGAAGGGGGCCTTGGGTGCGCTCGTAGGCCAGTTCTATGTTGATTTGTCCCGCATTAAGGGGCTTCAGCGCATTTTCCCAGATATCCAGAAAGACCGGCTCCATGACGAAGTAAGTCAGGAAGAGCGCGATGGTGATAAGCAGAATATTCGGCGGTGATTGCTGCAGCCCCAAGCCGGATCGCACCACCACAAGCACCGTAAGCATAAACGGAAAACAGGTCACCATCATCATGCCGGCCGGGACCAAGGTGATCGCGGTCACAGAGGCGATCACCTGAATGACACGCTGGCTCAGACCGTCGTCCATGGTCATCCCGCCGATGTCGACCCCTTGGGCGTGCGCAGCCGTGCCGATGCCAAAGACGGAGGCGGCCAGCAGTAGGGCAATCAGATTACGCTTCATTTTCGAAACTCTTGACCGAGGTCAGGCGGACCGACAGGGAGCGACGGGTGCCGTCGTCAACTTCTTCGAGAATACCGTGGGCGATCACACGCTCGCCGATCATGATCTCGACCGGATCGTCGATCTTTTGCTCGAGCGTCAGCACCGCGTTCGGGGCCAGTTCCAGAAGTTCCCCCAGAGAGGGACGCGCGCGTCCGACGCAGACATGAACCTCGATGGGAAGCGCGGAAAAGCGGTTGGTCATGGTTTATCCCTCTGTACCAGTCGCCCCGATGGTCTGCGGAGCGTTGAAAAAATCGGAAACAAGGCGGCTGATCTGGTCCTGAACCGCGTCCAGATCGATGATTTTCGTCGTATCGCCAAAACGGATCTCGGCGCGGCCGGTGCCCAGAGATTGGTCTTCGATCACCGTTAGATCTGGCCAGTTGCTCGGGTCCAACAGGTGGTCGACATCGCTGGCCATGCCTTCGGGAACGGCGAGTTTGATCGCGTTGGATAGGGAGTCAGAGGCCATGGCCTCTAGCGTTTCGACGACCATCGGGGCCAAGGCGGGTCGCAGTGCATTCGGAAGGATTGCGGTTAGAACGCCTTCGATCAGGGGACGTAATTCCCGCAGGGTTTGCTGCTGCATTTCGGTGCGGGCGAACGCGAAATCTTTCAGGCTTTCGGCGACTTTGGCGCGGTGATCGGCCTGTTCATCCTTGTTCGCTTTGACCGCATCGGCCCAACCTGCGTTGTACCCTTCTTCGAAGGAATCAAGGTTAAGGCCGGTTGCTTGCTCGGGAATATCCTCAATCACGGGCGATGGACCGAAATCCATAAGCAGCGATCCGATACTCATGTTTCCTGCTCCTTCTCGTCCTCAAGCCAGTTGCGCAGAATCGTCATGGTTTCGTCTTTTCTGGCATCAATCAGAGCCCGCATTCGCGTCACGGGATCATCAGAGGCCTCCATCGAGGGTCCGCCGATATCCGTAGACAGGGGTTGAAAACCCAGGCCATCGTCGATTTCCCCGTCAAGCGGCGCCATCCCGAAGCCCCCCATGGGAAGTTCGGCCAACTGCGGCAGCTCGATCGGTTCGGGTTTGCGCAGCAGTGGGCGCAGGACAAACAGGCCCAGAACCAGCGCCACGAGTGCCAGAATGCCCATGCGGATCACCGAATTTGCGGATGGCGCAGAGGCCGCCAGCCAACCGGGGGCAGGAGTCGCGGCAGCGGTTTCGGCCCCCACAAAGGCCATAGACTGAACGGTGATCTCGTCACCGCGCCCTTCGTCAAATCCGACGATATCCTCGACCAAGGCGGTCAGGGCGGTCATTTCATCGGTGTCACGGGGGACGATTGCGCCGTCCTCTCCGGCAACGCCGTTAACCAAAACCGCAACGGTCAGACGTTTGATCGCGCCGGGGGTGCGCAGGACTTCGCGGCGGGTTTCCGAGACTTCGTAATTCACCCGCTCGACTGTTTCGTTCGAGTTTTCCGACGAATCCCCACCGTTCGCGCCCGCATTTTCAGGTAAATCCGACGCGACGGTCATGCCTGCCTCGGAATTGCGTGCAGTGGCCGAGTTTTCTTGGGTTTCACTGCTGATCGCGACGCGGCTGTCAGGATCCACCAGCCGTTCGACAATCGATTCGCGTTCCGTGACGCGCTCGATACTGACCTCGACCACGGCGTTACCGGCCCCGACGCGGGCCTCTAGCATCCGCTCGACCCGGGCGGCCATACGCTCGGCGGCGGTGCCGTCCTCGGTCACGAAATCCTCGTCTGATTTGGCCGAGATCAGCTTGCCACGTTCATCAATAATGGCTACGTTTTCGGGCTCTAGTCCGGTCACAGCAGAGGCGACCAGAAACTGCAAAGCCTTGGCATGCGAGGCGCTGATCACCGCGCCGCCCTGCAATTTCAAAGAGACGGAGGCACTGGCAGCGGCGCTGCGGCGGAACGGCGACTTGTCTTCTTGCGAGATGTGGACGCGGGCCGACCGGATCTGGGGACTGGCCTGAATGGTGCGGGCCAATTCACCTTCTTTTGCACGCAAATACGTGGCGTTGAACATCTGGGTGGTCGTCCCAAATCCGTTCAGATCATCCAGCAGCTCATAACCCGACACGCCCGAATCCGGCAGGCCCTGACTGGCCAAGGACAGCCGCAGCGAGTCGCGCTGGGTCTCATCCACGAAAATGCTGGTCCCCTGAATGCGATAGGGGACGTTCTGGCTGTCCAGACTCTGGGTGATTTCACCGGCGCTGGCCGGATCAAGACCCCCATAAAGCAGCACCATACTGGGCCGACTCACGAAAAAAACGAGGGAAAGGATTGCGGCAAAAGTCCCGATCGTAGCCGCCACGACCATGATCTGCTTTCGACTGTCAAAGCTGTTCCACATTGTAATGAATTGCTGCACATGCACCTCCGGAGCGCCGACTTCTGCCTGACAAATTCCGTTTTGAGGGATCACGCTTAACAATCGGTTAGCTTCTGCCGCCCATAACTGTTTTCCGTAGCAGGAGATGGCGATGAGCGATCAAACAGCAGAAACAGAAGCGAAAAAGGGCGGCTCGGGGCTGGTTCTGGGGCTGATTCTGGCAGTGATTGGTGCGGCTGGGGGATATGCGGCCGTCGGGCTGGATCTGCTGGGCTTGCGTCACGTTCCAGAGGTCGCCGCGGACCATGGATATGTCGCGCCGGCCGCGGGTGTGTTCCTCGAGATTCCCCAGATCATCGTGATGAATGGCCCGTTTCTGTCGGGTCGGCATCTTCGGTTTCGCGGCAGCCTAGAGGTGCGTCCCGAAGATGCGGAGCAAGTGCAGATTCTGATGCCTCGCGTTGTCGACGCCCTGCAAAATTTCCTGCGGTCGGTGAAGGCCGAGTACTTCGACTATCCCGACGCGATCGACCAGTTCCGCGATCACATGCGCCTGCGCGTCATTGACGTGATCGGCGAGGCGCCACTGATCGACCTTCTGATCCTGGAACTTGTCCCTAACTAAGGAACTCGACATGGAATTTGTCATTGATGCACTTCTTGGGGCCGGTGCGCTTGGGGCCTCGATCTATTGCATGGTGCTCTCGCGCCGTTTGCGGCAGTTCAACAACTTGGAAAACGGGGTGGGCGGCGCCGTGGCGGTGCTGTCCGCGCAGGTCGATGATCTGACCAAGACGCTCGACAACGCGAAGGGAACTGCGGATGCCTCTAACAAGTCATTGGAAACACTGACAGAGCGTGCCGAGACCGTCGCCAAGAAGCTGGAGCTGATGGTTGCCTCTATGCACGACATGGAGGAGTCGAAACCCGCGCCAGAACCGATCTTTTCCCATCGTATGATGAAGCGGGGTGCGTGATGGCCAAGGCCCGCAAATCCGGTAGCCTGATCGCGATTGCCGCGTTGTTCGCGACGGGCGGGTTCCTGAAAATCGGCATGTCGGCCACTCAGGCGGTGGCTTTGGTCCCCGAAATGGCGATCGGGCACAAGGAAGATGCCTTTGTCGATTACCGCGAAGAGGAGCTGAAAGATCTGTTCGCGGCGCTGGCAAAGCGCGAGGCTTTTAACGATGCGCGCAGCAAACAGCTTGACGCGAAAGAGCGCGAGATCGACGCGAAACTCGCCACCCTGGAGGTCAAGAGGGTCGAGGCGCAGGCCTTGATCGCCGAACTTCAAGAAGAGAACGAGCGGCTGCGCCGAACCATGGGGCAGGGGGAAACCGCCTCGGCCGATGATCTGGAGCAGTTAACCAAGGTTTACGAGGCGATGAAGCCCAAGGACGCGGCGAACCTGTTTGCAGAGATGGATATGGAGTTTGCCGCCGGTTTCTTGGGCCGGATGAAGCCTCAGGCCGCTGCGGCGGTCATGGGAAACCTGCCCTCGGCCAAAGCCTATGCGGTGAGCGCCATTCTGGCCGGTCGAAACGCGAGTTGGGCCAAAGAACATCTGCCCGACCATTCGCCCCGAAGCGTGGAGGATTAAGCATGATTGGTGTCGTCGGGATCGCGGTCACGTTCATCATGGTATTCGGGGGCTACTTGTTGGCGGGCGGCAAGATGTCGATCATCATGAAGTCCCTCCCGTTCGAATTCATGATGATTGGTGGGTCGGCAGCTGGCGCGTTCCTGCTGAGTAACGACCTGCACACGGTGAAGCACACCATCGGGGACGTCACCAAGGTCTTCAAAGGTGCGAAATGGACCAAGCAGGATTACTGCGATCTCCTTTGCCTGCTGTACGCGCTGATCAAGATCAGCCGCAAAAGCCCTGTTGACTTGGAAGGTCATATCGAAGACCCGGAGAATTCCTCGATCTTTGTGCCTTATCCCAGAATTTTGCAGGACAAAGAGGCGGTTTCCTTGATCTGCGATACCTTTCGCGCGGGAAGCCTGAACTATGACGATCCTCATCAGGTCGAAGAGATGCTTGGTAAACGCATCGAGGAGCATGCCAGTAGTCAGTCCCATTCCGGTCATGCGTTGCAGAACGTGGCAGATGCTTTGCCTGCGCTAGGGATTGTGGCCGCGGTTCTGGGTGTGATCAAAACGATGGCCTCCATCGACCAGCCGCCCGAAGTGCTGGGGGGGCTGATCGGCGGCGCGCTTGTCGGGACGTTCTTGGGCGTGTTTCTGGCCTACGGGATCGTGGGGCCGTTTTCGGCAAAGGTGACGGCTGCAACCGAAACCGAAGAGAAATTTTACACGGTCGTACGTGACGTGCTTGTGGCAGATCTCTTTGGTCACACGCCGAACCTTTGTATCGAAGTGGGTCGGCAGAGCGTGCCGTCTTCCTATAGACCCAGCTTCAACGAGGTCGAGGAGGGGCTCAATGCAGCTTAACCTTGTTGCCTTGGTGATTGGAGTGTGCGGGCTGGCAATGCCAGCAGCAGCTCAGTCGATCCTGGCGGGTGAGCATGAAGGCTTTACGCGGCTTGCTGTCCGTCAGTTGGGTGATATCGACCCGCGGGTGTCTCTGGAGGATGGGCGGCTTCAGATATTTGGCGCAGCGCCTGTTTCGCAGACCGATCTGAAGGACGCATTGAACAAGATCGGCACCAGTCGCATCGGCAGCATAAATGCGAACGATAACGAAATCGCGGTAGCCCTGAACTGCGCTTGCGGAACGGAAACGTTCACCCATCAAGGTTACTACGTCATCGATATTTTGGAAAAAGCATCCGAGGAAGTGGCATTTCCGTTGGTGCCGCACGCCGTTCAAAATACGGAATGGGGGTCTTTTCCTGCGACCTTGTCCGCAAAGTGCCTTCCCGGCACGTGGTGCGAGGAATTTTTGTCAGAGAGTTCGACCAAGACCACGGAACCCCAGAAGCTCTGTCGTTTCGAAAACTACGTAATTGATTACGCTGCTCTCTCTGCATCCGGTGCCTCGGAAGCTACTGAACTTAATCGCTATTTTGATCGCGGATGGGTGGACGAAGCACGTCTCGCGTTGAGAGAGGCTTCTGCCGCAGAAGAGTGGTTCATCATGGGCGGCGCAGAGGCAGAAGCAGGGTCGTGCTTTGAAATGGGCCCCTTGGAGCAAGCGGAGGCTCTGGAGTGGCGTTCGAAAGCCGACCAGCAATCAGACACTTGGTTAACCGAGAAAACGGCACCCATACAGATACCCGAACCGGTTACACATCCCGAGGCGGTTCAACCAATTTCTAAGCCCGAAGCCATTGCTCGGACGCCTGCTGACCAGACCCTTCAGGATCGGGTTCAAGCGCTTCTTGACAGCTATCGAGAGGCTGCGCAATGAGGGTTATCGACTCCAGCATCATACTAGCGACTTTTGCGGCACTGGCATTTGTTTCGCTATTAATGCCCATGCCCTCTGTGCTTTTGGATCTAGGGATGGCGATTTCATTCTCGCTAGCGATCCTGATCCTGTCTCTGGTTTTGCTAACCCCGAGCGCATCCGAATTTATCGCTTTCCCCCAATTTATCCTAATTTCTCTGATTTTTAGGGTCTATATCAACATTGCCTCGACCAAACTGATCCTAACCGCGGGCGAATACGGCGAGAAGGTTGCGGGGCAGACCCTATACGGTTTCGCGTCGTTCGTGATGGGCGAAGGCTTGCACATCGGGATCGTGGTGTTCGTCATCTTCACCCTCTTGAATTTTCTGGTGCTTTCCAAGGGCTCTTCCCGAATGGCCGAAGTGTCCGCGCGCTTTTCGCTGGACGCGATGCCGGGCAAGCAAATGGCCATCGACGCCGACCTGGCTTCGGGCGCGATCACCCACGAAGATGCGTCGCAACGGCGTGATAGCCTGTCCAAGGAAAGCTCCTTTTACGGAGCCCTCGATGGTGTGGCGAAATTCGTAAAGGGCGATGCCGTTCTGGGCCTGTTGCTGACCGCCATTAACCTGATTATCGGGGTCGGATTTGGGGTGTTGACCTATGGCATGGCCTTGGGCGAGTCCCTGAAGCTTTACGCATTTCTGACGATTGGTGATGGTTTCGTCTCGCAAATTCCTTCTTTGATTATTTCGTTTGCGACAGGCTTGTTGCTGGCCAAAGGGCCGGATCGCAAGCCAACCTCAAACGCGATTGCTCATCAAATTCGGTCTCGGAAAGAGGTCCTGTTGGCTGTTTCGATGGTGTGCGCGGCTCTGGCTTTGGTCCCTGGCCTGCCGACCATTCCGTTTCTCTTCGTGTCGGGCTCTGCCGCTGCGATGTGGTTTTACGCGTCCCAAGACATCGAGCCTGAATTGGAAACTTCCAACGAGCAGGACGCAGAAATCCACGTCGATAAAATCGAAGATCTGCTTGAGGCCGATGATATCCTGATCAAGGTTTCAGGAACGATTTCGCGCTCTTTGCTTCGGGCGGATTCTGGTATCGAACAGCGCATCCGGCCCCTACGAATGCACATCGCCGAGAAGTTCGGGCTACTCATCCCTCAGGTGCGCATCGCCGAAGACAGTGTACTGCGGGACAACATTTACGAAATTCACCTTCACGGCGCCAAAGTCGCTTGGGGGGAATTGCAAGGGAATGACGTCCTGGTCCTGCTAGACCAAGCTGACGGGCGCGAGGGCACTCGCGATCCCGTCTATGGAGCTCCCGCGAAATGGTATCCCTCTTTGGAAAAAGAAGAGCTGGCACTTTCAGGATTTACCGTTCTGACAGGCGAAGAGGTTTTGCTCACGCATCTGATGGATGTGGCGACGAATAATCTGGACACCCTGATGACTGCCAAGACGCTGAAGCAGACCTTGAACTCTCTGGTGCGACAGTCGGATCCTGTGAAAGCAGAGGGCATCAAGCTATGCCTCAGCGATGCTATTCCCGACAAAATTCCCAACGAATATCTGCTGGATATTCTCAAAGGTTTGTTGTCCGAAGGGATTTCTATCCGCGGATTCAGCACAATTCTGGACGCAGCGGTCGAGGCAAAATCCAGCGGTTTCCGAGGGGAAAATGCGGTCGAATTCGTACGACAGAGGATCAACCTTCAGGTGCTGGACGCCGCCTTTGATGGAGCCCATGACACCCAAGCCATCACTCTTGATCCTAGGTGGGAAGACCTGTTTTCGCAAAGCGAAGTTGGAGCCACCGGTCAGCCAAGCTTTGTCGCTATCCAGCCCGAGGAGTTAAAGCGACTGTCGGCGCGCCTTTTCGAAGCGGCAAGCCGCTCAACAAGGTCCGGCTTGAGCGTTGTATTGGTGGTGAGCGCAAAGCGCAGACGCTATCTGCGGTCTGTTCTGGATGCATCTCAAATAAAACTACCCGTTGTGTCATTCGAGGAACTTGGATCGGGAGCGAATATCAAGTTCAAAGATGTAATTCCCTTCGATGCCTGAGCTGCAACTAGCGACCTTTTTTACGATTTTTCTCAAGGCTGGAGGGTTTATCGCCTTCGCCCCGATCGTGAATGACCTCAAAATCCCAGTAGTGGTAAAAACGGTATTGGCCTTGGGCTATACAATCATTTTGTATCCAGAGACGCCGGATCTCATTGAACTCGATCTGCTTGAAGTTATAAGAGGCGTGACTTTCGGATGCCTATTGGGTCTGTGCGCTAGGTTGCCAATTTTCATCCTGCACATGGCGATATCTGCATTTGGTCAATCCTACAGTCTATCCCAGTATTTAAATACGAGTCAGGACATAGCGGCAGGTGTTCTTGGGGAAATCTATAAGTGGTGCGTTTGCGGGGTGCTTGCTTCTAGTGGCGCGATTTGGGTCGGACTGGTTGGCCTTCAGATGTCTCCCAATATTGATCTTAAATCGATTTTCGATTTGATTGACTGGTTGACGGAAGTTGCATTGCAAGTTGTCGCACCCTTTCTTTTGTTTTCGGTCATATTTAACCTGATCAGTGGCTTCGTGAATAGGGCTATGCCGCAACTGATGGTGATGTTGGTTTTTGCGCCGCTATCTGTCTTTCTGGCGGTTCTTTTTAATATGGAATTCTTGAAGCCAATCGTTGTGGTTTGGGTGGATGGCCTCCTAAAGCTGTTCGAGGTATGATGCTTTGTCGGAGAAGGACGAAAAGAAGCACGACGCGAGCACTCAAAAACTGGCAAGACTTCGAAAGGAAGGTAGATTGCCCGACTCTCCGGAGTTACTTTCCTCTATCGCTCTGCTCTTCTTTATTTTGGCCCTTCTGTTTTTCTCCGATGAGATGGCCGAAAGCGTTTCAAGGATATTGAGGGATGCTTTTCAGTTTTTCAGCAACCCTCCGGATAAAGGGCTAAGTAGCGCCTTTTTCGAAGCTTTCATGGCTATTGCACTTATACTCTTGGCTCCAATCTTTGTAACACTGTTTGCGGCTTTGAGAATGAAAGGCTTGAATTTTCAGTTCGACAACATCCACTTTAAATTTTCCAAGCTAAATCCAGTTCAAAATTTCTCGCAGAAATTTGGCGCAAAAGGCTTGCGTCAGTTTTTGGTCTCGTTTTCTAAGGCTGTGGCAGTCGGATGTTTGGGATTGCACTTTGGGCGCGATTTATTTCAGAGTACCTATAAATCGTTGCAAGATAGCCTGGCGCTACAGATGATCTCTGGCGTCCACGTGATGAACTCAGTTCTAGTCGTTATGGCAATATGCTTCCTTGTTTTTGGTGGACTAGACTATGTTTTAAAGAGAAATTCGTTTTTAAAAGAAAACATGATGACCGATAGAGAGGTCAAGGACGAGCATAAAGACAATGAGGGTAGCCCCGAAATTAAACAAAAGCGGCGACAAAAGGCCTATGAAATTGGTTCCTCCCGTATGATGCAAGACGCTGGAACAGCTGATGTCTTGATTGTTAACCCTATACACGTGGCAGTTGCGCTTCGATGGTCCCGGAAAAAGGGAACTGCACCGGTTTGTGTGGCAAAGGGGCAAGATTTGGTTGCGCTTCGTATTAAAGAGATCGCGATGGAAAATGGGGTCCCTATTCACGAAGATATTCCGACAGCTCGCGCCTTGAATTCAGTTTGCGGTGTTGGCGAAGAGGTTCCACCAGATCTTTATGCCGCTGTTGCAATCGCAATCAGATTTGCGGACAGTCTGCGCGAGAAGGCCCGAAAATGCCCATTTGGAGCAGTGCAGTGACACCGGATGAAAAGACCTTGATTGATCTGGCTCAGATGATTGCCGACCGAGAAATCGCTGAAGTTGCAAAGCGAGTCGAAGAAACGCGCTTCTTTGCTAATAAGATCGCCGAATTGCGCTCTGTTAACATGCTGGCGCCGCAAGACGCCTCTCCTCAGATGCAGGTCATGGGGCAGGCGTGGGGGGAGTGGCGCCGCCGAGAGATTGCCTCGCTTAACCTGAACTTGGCTAAGGCAACTTTGTTCGAAGATGCCGCGAAAAATAAAGCGCGACGCGCCTTGGGACGACGCATCGCGCTGGAGGATATTTTTGGTAAACAGGGTTAGGCGGCCTGACGGACCAGATCCGTAATTAAGACTCCTTGAACACCGCCGCCCATGATGTCCTGAGCCGATTGCAAAAGGTATTTGCGTAGAACGGCCATTTTGTCTTCGCTGTAATACCGGCCAGAAAAGCCCCCGTGACTGGAGTGGTCAAAGAGCACTTTCATGATGCCGTCGCGCAAGCGCGGCTCCAGATCGAAGACGGATTGGCTCTTTTCTTCGGTCACTTCCAGGCTCAGGCTCATAATGACAAGCGCGCTTTCCCCGTCATCTTCGATAACGGGAATGATGAACTGGTTGCTGAGTTTCACTATTTTTGTGGGCTCAGTGTGATTGTCCAGCATTTCGATCGCTGTCTCGCCTTCGGTGGCGTGTGCTAGTGGTAAATGCGAGGGATCAAGCGGCACCAAATATCCTGCGCCAGCGCCGGCACCGGCACCGAGAACCGCCAACATAACTGGTATAAGAATTTTCATGGTGCCCTCTTAAAATGGCAGAATAATATCAGTGACTTGCTGTCCATAACGTGGTTGCTGGACATCTGTGATCTGACCACGCCCACCATATGAAATCCGCGCCGAAGCGATCTTGTCGTAGGTGATTTCGTTCCCGCGAGAGATATCCTCGGGGCGGACAAAGCCCTCGACCAGCAACTCGCGCAGTTCGAAATTCACCCGTACTTCTTGCTGCCCCTCGATGATTAGAACGCCGTTGGGCATGACGTTCGTCACGGTTGCAGCAATACGCAGGGTCAGTTTTTCGTTGCGACGAACGGATCCTTTGCCCGCACTCTCGCCAGAGGAGCTGAGCGAGACAGCGTCGGCCAAACTCGCGCCCTCGGGCAGATCTGATTGCACCCGCTGCGGCACGCCGAAAAGAGAGGGGATCGACAAATTCTCGGACCCATCCCGCGACCTCTGGGTCGAGTTGGAGATTTCCGCCTTGTCATCAATTTCGATGACGACGGTCAGAATGTCACCCCGCTTTTCCGCACGCCGATCACCTAGCAGAGATTTCTGACCAGCATCCCAAAGAGAGGCCTCATCCCCGTTGCGTTGTGGCGCAGCCGTATAAAGAGGAATGCCCGGACTTAGCATCGCGGCATGCTCGGGATTTTCGGTTTCCACTGGGGAAAAAGTCGGCGGCCGTCCCAAGTGATCGAGGCGGTTGCAGCCAGCGAGCATCAGGGTGCTGGAGAGGATGATACTAAATACGTGATGTTTTGACATCAGTTACTACCAGATACAGATATTGAGGCATCGGGCTGGACCGCGCCTTGGACGATAGTTCGCGACGACAGGTTCATGACGCGCACTAGATCGCCCGCTGCGCCGCGCTCTAACACGCGCCCTTCGGCCGAGATTGTCAGCGCCCCCAGTTCGTAAATCAGGGTGGTCAGTTGGTTTCGCTCGACCAAAGCAGGCGCGGTTAGGGCGGACAGGAACAACGGATGCCCGCTGTAGATCGTTGCGCGGGCCTCTTTGCCGATAACCTCGGTGATGTTGGTCGCGGCACCGGGCGTGGTGTCTGCGGCAAACGCGATGTCGCTTTCCGTAATGACCGTCCGCGCAGGAAGGGTGCGGCTGGCGACGATCGTTTCCGCGCCTGCCGGTGCCCCCAAGAGTAAGCCGGTTAACAGCAGCAGGACCCGCATCATCGCACCTGAGTGGTTGCGCCAAGCATCTGGTCTGCCGCGGAAATGACCTTGGAATTCAGTTCATACCCGCGCTGCGCTTCGATCAACGCGGTGATTTCGCGTACCGGATCGACCGAGCTGTCTTCCAGATATCCCTGACGCAGGGTGCCTAGCCCTTCTTCCCCGGGGTTCGCGTTGTAGGCGGCGCCAGAGGCTTCGGTTTCACGGAACAGGTTCGAGCCAAGCGCCTCGAGTCCGCGTGGGTTGGCAAAGTTGGACAGGGCGATCTGACCCAGCAGCTGCCCTTCGGCGCTGTCGGCAAAGTAACCGTACACTTCGCCATCGGCGTTAATGCTGATGCTTTGGGTGTCGATGGGGATCGAAATATCGGGGTTTAATGCAAAGCCATCCGAGGTCACCAGCAGCCCGTCAGCCGAACGTTTCAAGGCACCATCGCGGGTGTAGGCGGCCTCGCCCGAGGGGAGGCTGACCTCAAAATACCCGCCGCCTTCAATCGCCAGATCCAGATCGCCGCCGGTTTCGGACAGGGCGCCTTGGGACAGGTTAACCGTGACCGAAGATGGCCGCACACCCAAACCCAGCTGAATGCCGGTGGGCACAACGCTGCCGTCGCTGGCGTTGATGCTGCCCGCGCGGGTGACCTGCTGGTAGTGCAGGTCCGAGAATTCGGCGCGACGGGCGTTATAGCCAGTGGTGCTCATATTGGCGAGGTTGTTGGAAATCACCTCGACCCGTGTCTGTTGGGCGCTCATGCCGGTGGCGGCGATGGTAAGGGCTCGCATTTGGTTAATCCTTTATCGGGTGAGGGTGTCGATGGCGGTGCGCATGCGCTCGTCTTCGGACCGCAAGAAGCTTTGGCCCATCTCGTAGGCGCGTTGGACTTCGACCATCCGTGCCATCTGGCGGATCGGATCGACGTTCGATTCCTCGAGGTAACCTTGGCGGAGGGCACCGTCCGTGGTGGGCAGGGCACCATCGGGCGCGACAAACACCGCTCCGGCGGACCGGCTCAGGTTGCTCGGATTTTCGGGGCTGACCACGCCGATCCGCGCCAACGGCTGGCCATCCGCAGAGAGCGTACCGTCAGGGGCGATCGCGATTTCGCGCGCGTCGGGGGGCACCTGAACTGGTGTCCCGCCCAAGTCCATCAGCGCATATCCATCGGGGCTGCGAAGGGTGCCAAAGGCATCCGGCACGAAATGGCCCGCTCGGGTCAAAAGGGGCTGGCCGTTGTCATCGACCTGAAAATACCCCTCGCCGTCGATGGCCAGATCGAATTGCCCGCCGGTTTCGAACAGAGCGCCTTGGGCATTCGACACCAGCCGGCCGTGTGCACGTGTCATGGACAGGCCCCCGTCGGCGGCATCGGGCGCCAGATATTCGGAAAACAGAACCCCTTGTTCGCGGTAGCCGGTGGTCTGCGCATTCGCAATATTCTGAGCGATAACAGACATTTCCTGGATCAACCCGCGCTGGCGGGACAAAGGGGCAAGGGATGACGCATCCATCAGTGGTACCTCGCGACAATCGGGATAATTTCGTTCTGGAACAGGTTCACGAGGCTCGAGGTCATGAAATCCATGCTCATCCAGAAGGTGATGACGATGGCCAGAACCTTGGGAACAAAGGTTAACGTCATCTCCTGGATGGAGGTCAGCGCCTGTAGCAGGCCGACCACCAGACCCGTGATCAATGCAACCGCCAGAATTGGCAGGGACACCTGAACAGCCGTCCAGAGCCCTAGCCGCATCATGTCAAAGATGACCGTTTCGGACATCAGATCGGCATGCGCAGGATTTCCTGATAGGCCTGCACAACCTTGTCGCGGACGGTTACCACGGTTTCGACGGCCAGCTCGGTTTGGGCGATGGCCTGAACCAAGGCGGCGTTGTCGGCCTTGCCGGTCATGGCGCTGATGGCGGTTTCTTCGGTCGCTTTCAGGGTGTCGGCAAAGCTTTGAACTTTGTTGATCACCTGATCGGGGAGGTCCGTGTCGGGCGCGGGTTTCAGGATTTCTTTGGCCGCGCTGAACTTCTGGCTGGCGAAGACAGAGTTAATATCCATGACTTTATCCTTCTGGATTTACTTGCGAAGCAGGTCGAGCAAGCTGGTCGACATCTCTCGCGCTTGTTGGAACATTTTGAGGTTGGCCTCGTAGGCGCGCTGTGCGGCCCGTGCATCGGCAAGTTCGATCACCAGATCCACGTTCGAGCCGCGATAATGGCCGGTCGAATCTGCCAGCGGGTGCGCCGGATCATAGATTTCCTGCACTGGCGACTGGTCGAGGATGACGCGGCCCGACTGCGGTCCCTGGGCCTCGGACAAGGTAAACCCTTGCGTTTTCACCGACAGCAGCTTGCGCTGATATCCGGGCGTGTCGGCATGGGCGATGTTCTCGGACACGTGACGCAGGCGCTGGCTTTGGAGGCGCAGACCGTCTGATGAGATCGACATGGATTGGGTCAGATCAGGCATCTAGCGCGCTCACATCTTGCCAAGGCTGGAGCGTAAAATCCCCAACGTCGATCGGTAGATGCCAACAGCGCGCTGATGATCGCCTTCGATCTGTGCGCTGGTCAGAAGCTCTGATTCCAGATCGACCGGAGCTTTGGTGTCGAGCGTCCGCGCGCCCTGGCTCGGCAACGTGGTAAAGCTGCTGAGATGTCCCTGACGCGAGCTGCGCATCGCCATTTCACGGGGCGCTCGGTCCGAGATGTCGAAATTCTTCAAGGTTTTCGCGGTATATCCCGGCGTTTCCGCGTTCGAGATATTGAGCGCTGTAACTTTCTGTTGCGCGGTGGCGTGGGAGATCATTCCCGAGGCCACTCTGAAAATGCCGATATTTTCAAACATCGGGGCTTCTCCCTCGATTAGCTTCAATCAAGGGTTAACCGCGATTCCTTTAGAAACGGTTTGCATAAACCTGTTCGGGGATTTCGGATGACAAACCTTGCGATTTTGGGAAACCAGCTTGGCGCCTTGCAGGCGGTCAAGGAATGCGGTCGGATTTCTGCAGTAAAATCTGGCGTTTTGCGAGTGAGCGGGCTGATCCATCGCGCCCGACTTGGGGATGTTTTGGGGATTCGGACCGCAGAGCAGACCTTTGACGCAGAGGTGATCGGCCTGGAAGAAACCGAACTGCTCGCGCTGCCAGAGCGGTCTCCGGCGGGATGCGCGATTGGTGATTCGGTCGAATACAAAGGGGCCCGGCGCATTGCCCCTGATGCCAGTTGGTTGGGGCGGATCATTGATCCATGGGGGCGGCCTTTGGACGGGCGACCGCTGGCAAGTGGGCGGTCTCCGATGGCGCTCGACCAATCTCCGCCTCCAGCAGCGCATCGCCGTGGTTTGGGTGAACGGATGCCGACTGGCTTGAATGTATTTGATACCGTACTGCCGTTGGTCAGAGGCCAGCGCATCGGCATTTTCGCAGGCTCTGGCGTTGGTAAATCCCACCTTCTGGGGCAACTGGCAGGCGGGGTGGGCGCAGATGTACGGGTGATAGCCCTGATCGGCGAACGGGGCAGAGAGTTGGGAGCGTTTGTGAAAGACGTTCTAGGACCAGAGGTTCTGGCCAAAAGTGTCGTCGTCGCCGCAACCTCAGATCAGTCCCCGCTTTTGCGGCTCGGTTGTCTGCCAGCGGCCACTTGTGTGGCCGAGTATTTCCGGGATCAGGGGCAGCAAGTGTTGCTTTTGGCGGACTCGATCACGCGTTTCGCCGAAGCTTATCGAGAAATCGCAGTGGCGGGCGGCGAGGCTCCTGCTTTGCGCGACTATCCCGCCAGCATGACCCCAGCGCTGATGCGCTTGGCCGAACGCGCCGGTCCAGGCCAAGGCGATCAAGGCGATATCACCGCGCTTATGACTGTCTTGGTTGCTGGCAGTGACATGGAGGAACCAATTGCCGACCTAGTGCGCGGTACTCTGGACGGGCACGTCATTTTGGATCGTCGCATTGCGGAGCGGGGCCGTTATCCGGCAATTGATGTGCTGAAGTCGGTTTCACGTAGCCTGCCGGATGCCGCGAGCCTGATTGAAAACCGCTTGATTTCGGAATTGCGCGCGGCCTTGGGCGAATATGCCCGTGCGGAACCGATGATCCGCGCAGGTCTGCACAGTCCGGGTGCGGATCCCATGTTGGATCGGGCAATTCGCCTGTGGCCTAGATTGGATGCCTTTGTTGCGGAAAGAAACTCTATGGGGCCAGAGGCAGCATTTCGAAAGCTTGCGGATATCCTCACGCAGCCCCGGCGTTAACCGCTAAGCAGTGTCAAAGCCAAAGCGCCGGGACTGGACGTGTCGAAGCTGTCGACGGAGGCTCTGATCAGATACCTTTCAATCAGTTTGTCTCGATGTTCGGAGTCGGTCAGGCCGTCAATGTCGATCCCCATTTGGCGGCTAAGCTTCTCTTCGTAAATCTCGACCTGCCGATCAAGATCAAGTTGTGTGACACCATCTGGCAGACCCAGCGCGCCCTGAACCAACTCCAGAAGGGGTTCGTTTCCGATGATGCTCAGCCATTTAATGCGACTTGTGTCATCGGACGATGCTATTTCTTCCAGCATCCGATCTGCATTCAGCGCAATCCGAAGGCTTTCATCCTGATCTCCGACCGAGACTTCGAAACTGGCGCTTTTGAATTGGCTCAGAATCTCGTCGGCAAAGCCGGAGAGCTTTGTTCTGGGTGTCGTGCGATCCCCGAAGCCAAAGGCCTTGGAAAAGTCCTGATAACGCTGGTCCGACAGTTTGTTTGCCAATGCGGTGCTGTCTGTGGTGCCTTCTTCCAGAACCTTTTGGATAAAGAATTTGGAGTCTATATCGGAAGACAACCCGAAAGCCCCCAATGCAACCTCAAGAAGCTCCCTGTCATTCACCAGTTGCGCAGGCGTATCAATTGAGCCGATGCGTTCTTTGAATGCAGTTTGGAGGCGTTGCGACATCGGAGTTTGGGCAATTAAATACTCTTGCTGGTCCCGCGTGCGCTGCAAAAAACGGTAACCTGCCAGCCCATCCATCGGAACCAAAGCGCTAATGCTCATGGTGCCTCGTACGCCAACAGGCGATCCTCCCGCGGGACCAACTGTTTTAACGCTTTCATGCAGTTGTAGAAGTGATCCCCGATGACGGCCTCGGTGGCTTTGTTCAGTTGAACGCGGCTATCCGGATCGGTCAAAATTTGACTAAGGCTCTCGATTCCATTGAGCAGCTGGCGCTTGGCTTCTTTCGGATCGGCGTCCCCGATGATGGCAAGCTGCGCGATATAGGCGACGCGGCGCACGGGTGAGGTCACTTCGTTGGGATGAAGCGCGTCCTTCATTCGCAAGACCTTGGCATCCTGAGTCAGAATGCTGACACGCGTGCGTCGGTCGCCATTTTCGATAATGGTTCCGTTGATCAGCACTCGTTCGCGCGGCTGGAGTTTCAGGATCAGGCCCGTCATTTCTGTGCTCCGAGCCCGCGCATGATGTTGGTATTTACCTCGATCAGGCCCGCCAAGAGCGAGGGATCCTTGATCGCAAGGCTGCTTTGTTTGATGGCGAAGGCGGCAAGAGACAGTAGGTCAGCTCTGAGTGTGGGCTGTAGCTTGTTGCCATTGCCGGCCAGATCTGTTGCCAGAATGGTCCAGAGTTGGCGGTTTTCGTGCAGCGCTTTTGCGCGCTCACTTACCTGGGATTTGCCGCTCTCGGCAGCAAGCTTCAGGCCTCGGGTAACCTTGGCAAAGGCTTTGTACTCAATATCTCTGGGGGATTGGATGCCACGATCCATCGCGCCATACGCAAGGCGCGCTTTTTCAGCCAACACAGCATGAACCTCGAATTTGTGGGAGTGGAAGGTGGCACGGGGTGTTTACCCCCGTGCCTGTGCTCTATTAGCGGAACAGAGTCATCAGAGTCGACGGCGCCTGGTTGGCGATCGACAGCGCTTGGACACCGAGCTGCTGCTGGGTCTGCAGAGCCTTCAGGCGGGCAGAGGCCTCTTCCATATCGGCGTCCACGAGCGAACCGATCCCGTTGTTAAAGCTATCGACGAGTTTCGACATGAAGTTGCTTTGGATCTCGAGACGCTTCTCGGTGGTACCCAGTTGAGCCTGTGCATCAACGGTCTTTTGAATGTAGGTCTCGATGCGCGACAGAGCCGACGAAGCACCGCTTGCGGTCGAGACATCAAGGGTATCCAGACCGGCCAGACCGCCCGACGCGCGGGTAATCTGGTAATAACCGTTGATGGTCTGCTCGGAGTTGTTGTTGATAGTCAGCGAGCCAGTGCTGTCATTGGTATCCAGAGTGAACTGGTCCTGATCGATCCCTGCTTCAATCAGAGCCGAACGCAGGCCCGAAGCGATATCCTCGGTGCGGTCGCCGACGCCGATGGTGTAGGTCGCCACAGTATTACCTAGGGTCAGCGAGACTTTGTCGCCAGCAACTAGGCCAGCTTCAGCGGTACCGGCGGTCAGGTTAACATCGCCCGCTGCTAGCGCAACGCCGCCCCCAACAGTGCCGTTCGAAGCCAGAAGTTCGAAATCACCGATCACGAACTGCGCGCTTGCGCCCGAGGCCTGCGACAGACCAAAGCCGTTTGCGCCACTGATGGTCGAGATGGTCGCTTGATCAGGACCGAGGTCTGCCTCTGTGTAGGTGGCCGCAGTGGTCAGGTTCGTTGCCGGGTTGGTGCCAGCAGAAAGGTCCGTGCCGCTCTTGGTCGACAGGTTGGTCAGCGAAGGATCATAGCTGATTTTGCCCGAGGTTACCGAGCCGTCTGCGTTACGATTCAGCGACGAGAGAACGCTGAAACCGCCATTGCCATCATTACTACCGTCCAGAATATTCAGGCCGTTGAACTGAGCCGAATCAACGATTCCGGTGATTTGTTCGACCAGCGACTGGACTTCGGAGTTCAGCTTATTGCGGTCGACGTTATCTTCGTTTGCCGAAACGATTTTGGTCTTTACCTCGTTCAGCAATTCACCGATTTCCTCGGCTGCGCTCGAAGCGACCGCAACGGTCGATTGTCCCAGAGACAGGGATTCCGAAACAGCCTCGAACCCGGCGACATCGGCTTCCATTACTTTCGAAATTGCGAAAACCGAAGCATTGTCCTTTGCCGACGAAACCGACATGCCGGTCGAAATTTCGCTCTGAACTTGGTTCAGGTCGTTATTGATCGATTTGAGGGTTTGCAGTGCTACGGTTGCGCTGGTGTTGGTCAGGATACTGGACATGTTTTTTCCTAATACTTAAGGCACTTAATTGCCATTTTTCGATGTGCCCTGTTGGGCAGTCCCATGTCATTCTGACAGTTGCGGCGATAACGCCGCGCCATCTCTCGATGCAATTGCAGTTCTGGGGTGCAACTCCTAATAAGCGGTGAAAGTGTTTGGCGTTGTCTGTCGATATTTAATCAAATCAACCGCTAATGATCTTTCTGGGCGATCCTATGAACACATCCCGCCTTTGCCCGTTTGGCCTGTAGCAGGAAAAATGCGAGCCAAGGTTGCAAATATCGCGATGTGCTAGTTGCGCTGATCTTAGGCCTATTTTAGCTGAGTTGATAATCTTGGCAGTTCGCTCTGCGCGGCGTGATATATCCTTCAAGTCTTTTGTGCTGTATGCGGAGGCTTCGATCTCTATGGAATGGAGTTCGTCTATGATGCCCTGTAAGTCCGAAAATCTTCTAGACATAATTGCGGCATCAATTTTATTAAATTTTTCAAGAATACTACTCATTGAGCGCCCTCCGCCTTTAAAAGTTTTGAGAGAATGCAATCGGTCAGATTGAGGCCACCTGCAGTGGTGATCGCTTGGGCTTGCTGTTCAATGAGAAAGCTCGAAAACTGGGTCTCGCCGACACCTCCGTCTGTGGTGCCTCCCTGCGAGTGAAGGCCGGCAGCCCTGAGCATTTCTGCTGTGAAGCATGCTTCAAGCTTTTGGGCGGTAGATCGCAGTTCCTCTATTCGAGGGACTGATAGGTTACTCGGGTGCGAAATTTTCACGGATACATCCTCACTTTTAAAAGAGAATGTTCTGTTCTGGTAAAGAAGTCGTAACTTCAGAGAGGTATCCGATAGGCCTTGTCAGGAGTCCTAGATGATCCCCCCAGTTCTACAGTCCGCTTTGTTTCGTCAGACTTGCGACCTTTCTGGAAGTTTGCGCATTGATGAGGAATGCAGTTTTTTCCAGGATCTAATGCTCGAACTCGATGATTCTGCTCAAGATAGTCAGAACGTAGAGTTGTCTGATGATGTCGATCTTGTCGGCGAGGACATTTTTCCTTCAGGAATGAATGGATCAAGGTGGTGTCCGGAGGGTGCACTAGCATTGCGACAAGAGCAAATCAAAATCTCTCACCTTGTGTCGGATCAGGATGAAGAAGGTGAAGTTGCTGTGGGACTTGAAACGAGAAATTTTAATTTTAATAAAAAATATGAAAGCTTTGAAAATTTCGTTCCTGAAGATATCGACGATTTTAAGTATATTGACCCTTCTTGTAAGAGTGGGGAGTTTCTACGCCCAGTTCAAAATAAGATTGCTACAATTCAATATGAAGAAAAATGGGAAAATGAATATATCCCCATCCATTTATATACAAGGTCAGATTCTGATCGAGAGACCGAAGATAACGAGCAGAACCTAAATCCACTCATCTACTCCAGTGACTTTTCGCAAGGAGAGCGTAAACTTTTTGTCTCTAAGGATGGCTCTTTATCTAGCATACATCGCGATGAAATTTTTTCTACTGAAGAACTGTTGCGTCCTGAAAATGACATGTCGGAAGCGGGAACCATAGGGCGCTATCCCGATGTGGGTGTTGAAAAAAACCATGATCGGGATTGGGAAATTTCTCCTCGACCAATTTCTGAGTTCTATGAGAAAGATATTCAGGTACCAAGAGATGCCGCTTCAATCCTTCTTTCTGCGCATTCTGTGGGAAGTGGCCTGAATGACGTCACAAAAGGATATAATTCTCATTCGAGTATGGAAAATCCCGTATCGCTAACAGGTGCAATGCCTGCCCGGAGTGTACATCTGCACTTTGATCAAGTTCAAGAAATAGTAAAGGTTGGTGTGTCTTCTAAAGTTGAGAGTGCCATTGAGGTTGAACTCCAACCACATGATCTCGGACGTATGAAATTGGTTTTTCAGCGGGATACCGAAGGCATGGCGGTCACAATTGAAGCCGATAATTCTGAGACTATTGATCAGATCAAAAGGCTACTTGATCAATTTAACAACGAAGCAAAACTGACAATGGAATCACCTATACGGTTTCGCTTTGAAACTGGCGCATTCTCGTCTGCTGGAAGGGATACGCACTCTAATCCGCGGCCGTCCTACACAAATAAGGCGAGGCTCTCCGAGGGAAGTTTAATGGAAAGTGAAGATCACGCTGCACCTATGCAACACTCGAAAATCTTAGGTCAGATCGATATTAGGGCATAATTTATGGCGGTCAGTAGCGTTTCAAGCAGTATGGCGTCGCAGGCTGCGAGCAGTTCGTCGACCAAGGCTGCGAGTGTACTTTCCTCGGATTTCGAGACGTTTTTGAAAATGATGACGGTTCAGATGCAGAATCAGGACCCATTGAATCCGGTTGAATCGACTGATTTCGCGGTACAACTCGCGACCTTCTCACAGGTTGAACAGCAGGTTTTGACGAACCAGTATTTGGAAAGCCTTAGCTCTACTTCAGGTTCCTCTGGATTGGCTGCTCAGGCTCAGTTGCTCGGTCGATCGGTACTGAGCAGCGCAGCGACCGATTACAGCGGCGGTACCATCGAAATTAGTCCCGAATATCCCGGAGCAGCAGATCAGCATATTCTAGTTATTCGTGACGCAAATGGCACCGAAGTTGGCAGACGCGAACTAAGTGGCGCACCGGAAACGATTCTCTGGTCTGGTGCCACAGACGCGGGAGAAACTCTGGATCAGGGCAGCTATAGCTTTTCTATCGAAAGCTATTCAGATGGCGCTCTTAGCGCGACGAGCAGCGCACGCACTTGGACCGAAGTTACCCAAGTGCGGATTGGTGACGCTGGCGCCGAACTGACCTTGGCCAGCGGTGCCACCGTTTATGAGACAGAAGTGGATGCCATTCGCTAGTGAACGTTGGACAAGGCCCAAGCTGCCGCCATGAGGCAGGCACCCAATGCACCGCCGATAGCTAGGTCCCTAGAGCGGTTCCGTGGCGCAACCTGCGGTTTGGGATTGGACTGCGCGACGAGCGCAGCCTCTACCAACGCTGGCAAGCGCGGGCCGAATCGACCAAGAACTTTGGCGGTTTTCGCCAGATCACGCGCCACTGCTCGGGGACCGAGGTTGGTCTTGATATAGTCCTCGACCACAGGGCGGGCGACTTCCCAAATGTTGATATGGGGATCAAGGGAACGAGCAACGCCTTCGACCACAACCATCGTGCGTTGAAGCAGAATCAGTTCCGTGCGGGTTTCCATGCCGAAGCGCTCGGTAACCTCGAACAGGTAGGCTAGCAGCTTGGCCATCGAGATTCGGGTCGCGTCCATGCCGAAAATCGGTTCGCCAACAGCACGAAGGGCACGGGCGAACTCTTCGACCTCGCGATCTGCGGGGACGTATCCGGCTTCGAAATGAACCTCGGCGACCCGGCGGTAATCCTTGCGGATAAAACCGTACAGAATCTCGGCGTAGACGCGGCGGGTGTACTCATCAATGTGCCCCATGATTCCGAAATCATAGGCGATGATGTCCCCGTTCGGCGCGACCTTGAGGTTGCCGTGGTGCATGTCTGCGTGGAAATAGCCATCGCGCAGGGCATGATTCAGGAACAACTGAAGGACTCGCGCGCCCAAAACCTGTCGGTCGTGGCCAGCTGCATCGATGGCTGCGGTATCCCCGAGCGATACGCCCTCGGCCCAACCCATGGTCATCACGCGGCGGCCCGAATATGCCCATTTGACCTGCGGCAGTGTGAAACCTGCGTCGTTTTTCGTGTTGTCCGCAAATTCGGAAGCCGCGCTCGATTCGAGGCGCAGGTCCAATTCGCCCATCACGACTCCTTCGAAGTGGGCAACCACGTCGGTGGGGCGCAAACGGCGCGAAGACGGGGAGAGGAATTCGATGACTTTGGCAGCGAAATAAAAGGCGTCGATGTCGCGGCGGAAGGCGCGTTCGACATTCGGGCGCAGGACTTTGACAGCGACCTCTTCGCCGGTATCAGCCAGACGCGCCTTGTGAACCTGCGCGATCGAGGCCGCTGCGAGGGGCTCGCTGAACTCCGAATAAATCTCTTCGACGGGCTGACCCAGTTCCTCGAACACCATCTTTTTGGCGATTTCGGTGGGGAAGGGCGGTAGTTTGTCCTGCAAAACGCGCAGCTGTACAGCCACTTCGGCGCCGACCACGTCAGGACGAGTCGACAGAATCTGGCCGAATTTGATGTAGGCCGGCCCCAAAGCATTCAGCGCACGGGGTGCGGGGGGCATGGAGGGATCGCCCTCTTCCCCCAGCCAACGGAAGGGCCACGCCAGCGCACGCAGCACAACGCGCAGCGCATTGGGCGCATCCATTTCATCAAGGATGAACCCCATGGCGCCGGTACGTTCCAGCGTCGCACCGGTGCGGATCAGGCGGATGATGTTATGAGGGCCGCGCATGAATCAGATCTTCCAGCCCGAATGCAGGGCCGCGATGCCCAAGGACAGGTTTCGGTACTTGGCATTCGCAAAGCCAGCGGTCTTCACCATACCAAGGAATGTGTCTTGGTCGGGGAATTTGCGGATCGACTCTACCAGATATTGATAGCTGTCAAAATCGTTGGCGATCACCTGGCCCATCCGGGGAATCACGTTGAAGGAGTAACGGTCATAGACCCACTGCATCATGTCGTTCGGGATCTGGCTGAACTCCAGCACCATTAGGCGGCCGCCGGGTTTCAGCACGCGGTAGGCTTCGTTCAGGGCGACCTGCGGGCGAGTCACGTTTCGGATGCCGAAGCTGATCGTGTAGACGTCAAAGGTGTTATCCTCGAACGGCAGCTTCATCGCGTCACCGACGACCCAGTTCAACGAATCCGACATCGCTTCGGCGTCAGCGCGCTTGCGGCCTTCGACCAGCATGGGTTCGGTCAGGTCCAGAACGGTGGCATGGGCGTTGCCAGCGCGCTTCAGATAGCGGAACGAGATGTCGCCAGTGCCGCCAGCCACGTCCAGCAGGCGCGTGTTCGGGCGCGGCGCCAGCCAATCCATCATCGCATCCTTCCAGACGCGGTGGATGCCCATGCTCATGACGTCGTTCATGATGTCATATTTGGACGCGACCGAATTAAAGACGCCCTGCACACGTCCTGCCTTTTCGCTTTCGCGTACGGTTTGGAAGCCGAAATGGGTGGTGCCTTGGGTGTCTTCAGTACTCATGGGTCTTGATCGTCCTTGTTACTGCCCCTTCTTATAGGGCGCTGCGGGGGCGATACAATGCGGCCCCTGCCAAGAAGGAGCGACTCAATGCCCGAATTACCCGAAGTCGAGACAGTCCGTCGCGGGCTGGAGCCTGTGATGACCGGTGCCGTGATTGCCCGTGCACAGGTGAACCGGCCCGATTTGCGCTGGCCTTTGCCTGAAAACATGGCGGATCGGTTAACGGGACAGCGCGTTTTGGGGCTGCGGCGGCGGTCGAAATACATCCTCTGTGATCTGGATGGCGGGGAGACCTTGCTGATTCATTTGGGCATGTCGGGGCGGATGCTGATATCGGGCGCGCAGGTGGGGGCCTTTGCCCACCCGCATCCGGCGCCGGAAAAGCATGATCACGTGGTCTTGGACATGGAGGGCGGGGCACGCATCACCTTTAACGATGCGCGGCGGTTCGGGGCGATGGATCTGGCAGCCACCGCAGGCGTGGATGCCCATAAATGGCTGGCCGGTTTGGGGCCTGAACCCCTTGGCAATGCGTTCTCCGAGGATCATTTGGTAGAGCGATTCAGGGGGCGCAAGATGCCTGTCAAATCGGCCCTTTTGGACCAGAAAATCGTTGCTGGACTGGGGAATATCTATGTCTGCGAAACCCTGTTCAGGGCAGGTATCCACCCCGCGCGTCAGGCCGGCGCCATTTCGGAACGTCGCGTCAGATCCATGGTCCCGATCATCCGCCAAGTGCTCGAAGAGGCGATCGCCGCAGGGGGCTCTTCTCTGAAGGATTTTAGGCAAGCGGACGGCGAACTGGGGTATTTTCAACACAATTTCGATGTCTATGGTCGAGAGGGGATGACCTGTAAAACAACGGGATGCGAAGCTGAAATCAGACGAATCGTGCAGTCGGGGCGGTCCAGCTTCTACTGTCCGACGTGTCAAAGATAACTTGATCGGACGGCTCACACTGGTAAGGAATCGTCCTGATCGAAGTAACACGGGACGAGGTTAATGGCCTTTGAAACGATCATCGTCGATATCGACGATCATGTGGCACTGATCACCCTGAACCGGCCCGAGGCGCTGAATGCGCTGAACAGCCAGCTTCTGGGGGAACTCGCCAAGGCTCTGTCCGAGGCGGATCAGAACGACAAGGTGCGCTGCATCGTCATTACCGGATCGGAAAAGGCTTTTGCCGCCGGTGCGGACATCAAGGAAATGTCCGAGATGTCTTTTGTGGACATGTATATGTCCGATTTCTTTGGAACCGAGGGCGACAAGATCACCAAGACGCGCAAGCCGGTGATCGCTGCGGTTTCCGGCTATGCCCTTGGTGGCGGCTGCGAGTTGGCAATGATGTGCGATTTCATTATCGCCGCAGATAACGCCAAGTTCGGTCAGCCCGAGATCAATCTGGGTGTGATCGCCGGAATCGGTGGCACCCAGCGCCTGACACGGGCCGTGGGCAAGGCCAAGTCGATGGATATGCATCTGACCGGCCGCTTCATGGAAGCCGAAGAGGCGGAGCGCTCGGGGCTGGTCAGCCGCGTCGTTCCCGCCAAGAAGCTGAAAGAAGAGGCCCTGAGCGCCGCCAGCAAGATCGCCGAGAAATCGATGGTCAGCGTTATGGCGGCCAAAGAGGCGGTCAATCGCAGCTTTGAAACCACTCTGACCGAGGGAATCCAGTTCGAACGCCGCCTGTTCAATGGCCTGTTCGCGACCGAAGACCAGAAGGAAGGCATGGCTGCATTCCTGGAAAAACGCGAGCCGCAGTTCCGCGACCGCTAAGAAAACATGGCTTCGGGGCATTTTTCCACAGATGCCCCGTTGACTCAGAGCCGAGTCGCCCATAATAGAGCGCTCTCATAAGAATTCATCCTAAGCACAGGACCGAGACACATGGCAAATTCGCCTCAATCCAAAAAGCGCGCCCGCCAGAGCGAACGGCGCTATGCCGTTAACAAGGCCCGCCGCTCGCGGATCCGGACCTACCTGCGCAAGGTCGAAGAGGCCATCGCATCGGGCGATCAGCAGGCAGCAATCGCTGCTCTGCGCGACGCTCAGCCCGAACTGATGCGCGGTGTGACCAAGGGCCTGGTGCACAAAAACACCGCAGCGCGTAAAATGTCGCGTCTGTCGGCCCGGGTCAAAGCGATCGCATAAGCAATTCGGTCAGAAAGTCTGACTGACAAAAAGGCACCACGCAAGTGGTGCCTTTTTTCTTTGTTTTTCAAGGGTTTCGCCGATTCTAGGGATTCTTTTTGTGAATCTGAGCGTCAAGAGCGAAGATCAGTTGCCGCCCTGTAAGCCCAGTTGGTAAGTTGTTCCAGCGAGTCACATCGCACCTGGGGGTCACAGGCAGGCGTCTTTTACCAAAGATGCGAACGTTGAAACCGCTCCGTCAAAAGGAGTGGAATCGACAACGTTTGCCGTGTCCCCTTGGCCAAGACTAACTGAGTTGGTGTTTTATACCCGGGAAACGTGTGTGTTCCGGAATCCTTAAGTGTTGCCAGGTGGCATCCCCTTAAGAACGCTGGCTTTTATTTAAAGTTTGCCTGTAGGCGCAGGCAAGCGGTGTGCGTGTCAAAAGAGATCGTCGAGTTAGACGGCAGAACCTGGAGCGGGAAGAATGACGCAAGAACAGTGGGGCCAGATCCGTCAGGATCTTCGGCAAGTTTTGGGACAGAACAACTTTACTGCCTGGATTGAGCCCCTTCAGTTCCACAGCCTGCAAGATGGCATTGCGACCTTTAATGTGCCCACAAACTTTATGGGCAATTACCTAACACAAAATTACTCTGATACGATTTTGTCGTCGATGAACTCGGCCGGCGTTGCTGTGCGCCGTATCCAGTTCGTTGTCGCGTCGCGTCAGCAGGCCAAAGTGCAATCCGCTCCTGCGGCCCGTGCCAGTGCCGCAAATACCCCCGAGTCGCCCGCGGCCGAGCGCAGCACCGACATGGATCTGCCGGGCGCCCCGCTGGATTCGCGCTATACCTTCGACCGTTTCGTCGTCGGCAAGCCGAACGAGCTGGCTCATGCTGCCGCGCGCCGCGTTGCCGAAGGTGGCCCTGTCAGCTTTAACCCGCTGTTCCTCTATGGCGGCGTGGGCTTGGGTAAAACGCACCTGATGCACGCGATTGCGTGGGATCTGCACCTGAAATCCCCGCATCTGAACGTAGTTTATCTGTCCGCAGAGCAGTTCATGTACCGCTTTGTTCAGGCGCTGCGTGATCGCAAGATGATGGACTTCAAAGAATTGTTCCGCAGCGTTGACGTGCTGATGGTCGATGACGTCCAGTTCATCGCCGGCAAGGATTCGACTCAGGAAGAATTCTTTCACACCTTCAACGCGCTGGTGGACCAGAACAAACAGATCATCATTTCGGCCGACCGCGCGCCGGGTGAGATCAAGGATCTAGAAGATCGAATCAAAAGCCGTCTGCAGTGCGGTCTGGTCGTGGACCTGCACCCGACCGACTATGAACTGCGTCTGGGGATTCTGCAGTCCAAGGTGGATGCCTACAAACTCCAATACCCGGAGCTGCAGATCGCGCCCGGCGTTCTGGAATTCCTGGCGCACCGCATTTCGACCAACGTGCGTGTGCTCGAGGGCGCTCTGACCCGCCTGTTCGCCTTTGCGTCGCTGGTGGGCCGCGAGATCACTCTGGAGCTCACTCAGGACTGTTTGGCGGACGTTCTGCGCGCCAGCGATCGCAAGATCACGGTCGAGGAAATCCAGCGCAAGGTTGCCGAGCATTTCAACATCCGCCTCAGCGATATGATCGGCCCCAAGCGTGTGCGCAGCTTTGCGCGTCCCCGTCAGGTGGCGATGTATCTGTGCAAGCAGCTGACAACCCGTTCGCTGCCCGAGATCGGCCGCCGCTTTGGTGGACGTGACCACACCACCGTTATGCACGGTGTCCGCAAGATCGAGGAACTGAAGGTCAAAGACCATCAGATGGCCGAAGATCTGGAGCTTTTGCGCCGCTCTTTAGAGGCGTAATCGCCGCAAACCCTTGACGGGCCGCTCATTCCCTTGGAGAAATCTCATAAAAGGGTTGAGCGGCTTGCCATTTAGGGTACCTTACCGCTCCCGACAACGACAGGAGCGAGGGAATGAAATTCAGCATCGAACGCGGTGTCCTGGTCAAAGCAGTGGCTCAGGCGCAATCGGTTGTCGAACGCCGCAACACGATCCCGATCCTCGCGAACGTCTTGATCGAGGCGTCGGGCGAAACGGTTTCGTTCCGTGCCACCGATCTGGATATCGAGGTCGTGGACAAGGCGCTGGCGCAGGTCGAACAGGCCGGATCGACCACCGTATCCGCCGTCACTCTGCACGAGATCGTCCGCAAATTGCCCGATGGCGCGCTGGTCACCTTGACCGATGACGCGGGCAAGGGCCGTCTGACCGTTGAGGCAGGTCGTTCCATGTTCTCGCTGGCGACTTTGCCCAAAGAGGACTTCCCCGTGATGGCGTCCTCGGAATACCAGACGACATTCAAGGCGCCCGCGCCGGTGCTGCGACGCCTGTTTGATAAGTCCAAATTCGCGATTTCGACCGAAGAGACCCGTTATTATCTGAACGGCGTCTACATGCATGTTGCGGATGGCGAAGAGGGCCGCGTGCTGCGCTGCGTGGCGACTGATGGTCACCGTCTAGCCCGTATTGATGCGCCGCTGCCCGCAGAGGCCGAATCCATGCCCGGCGTGATCGTGCCGCGCAAAACTGTGGGCGAATTGCGCAAACTTCTGGATGACGATGAGGCCGAGATCACCGTTTCGGTATCCGAGACCAAGGTGCGCTTTGCGACTCCGACCATCACGCTGACCTCCAAGGTCATCGACGGCACCTTCCCCGACTACAGCCGCGTGATTCCCATGGGCAACACCCGCCGCATGGAAGTGGACGCGGGTGACTTTGCCAAGGCAGTGGACCGTGTGGCCACCGTCAGCAGCGAGCGTTCGCGTGCGGTGAAGCTGGCGCTTGAGGAAGACAAGCTGGTTCTGTCCGTCAACGCCCCCGATAGCGGCGCGGCCGAAGAAGAACTGGTTGTGGCCTACGCGGATGAACGGCTCGAAATCGGGTTTAACGCCAAATACCTGCTGGAAATTGCCAGCCAGGTGGACCGCGAAAACGCCGTGTTCATGTTCAACTCGTCCGGCGATCCGACCCTGATGCGCGAGGGGAATGATACCTCGGCGATCTATGTCGTGATGCCGATGCGCGTCTGACCCAGTTGAGCGAGGCCCTTCGGGGCCTCGCGCTGTATTTTCCGGGCCGCTGGCCCGGCGGTGCCTCCGGCGGGGGTATTTAGGGCCAGGATGAAAGGTCTTTTTCTAAGTCATTTGCGGATGTCTCACTTTCGCTCGCATCGGCGGGCGGAGCTGTTTTGTGATGGGCGGCCGGTGGCTTTGTACGGGTCCAATGGGGCTGGAAAGACCAATATTCTTGAGGCGGTTTCCCTGTTTTCCCCCGGGCGCGGGATGCGTAGGGCCAGTGCCGAGGAGATGGCGCGGCGGCCCGAGTCGCTGGGGTGGAAGCTGGTGGGTGCGATCGAGCATGGCGCAGACCGGCATGAGGCCGAGATTTGGTCGGAAAATGGTGCCGCCCGTCAGCTGAAGTTGAATGACAAGGCGGCGACTCAGTTGGCTTTGGGGCAGATCGCGCGGGTGCTGTGGTTGGTGCCTTCGATGGATCGGCTGTGGATTGAGGGGGCCGAGGGGCGCAGGCGGTTTCTGGACCGGATGGTTATGAGCTTTTTCCCCGCTCATGCGGAGGCATCGCTGATCTATGAAAAGGCGATGCGGGAACGGAATCGCTTGCTGAAGGATCAGAAGCGCGACGCCTATTGGTATGGCGCGCTGGAGGCCCAGATGGCGCAGGCGGGCGCGCAGATCATGGAGCACCGGCGGTTGGCGCTGGCCTTGGTTTCTGCGGCGCAGAGGGAGGCCGAGACGGCCTTTCCCGTGGCCGATCTGGAGTTGGTCGAATCCGAGCCGATCGAGGCCGAAGGGTTGGCGCAGGCCTTTGCGGACAGTCGTGGGCGGGATTTGATGGCGGGGCGGACGCTGATAGGGCCCCACCGGACCGATCTGGAGGGCGTTTATGCGGCCAAAAGCGTGCCTGCCAAGGACTGCTCGACTGGAGAGCAGAAAGCGCTTTTGATTTCTTTGATACTGGCGAATGCGCGGGCGTTGGCGCAGGATTTCGGCGCGCCGCCGATTTTGCTGCTGGACGAGGTTTCCGCCCATCTGGACGCAAACCGGCGGGCCGCTCTGTATGACGAGGTGTGTGCCCTTGGCGCGCAGGCGTGGATGACCGGCACGGGGCCGGAATTGTTCGAGGAATTCAAAGAGCGGGCCCAGTATTTCGAGGTCAGCGAAGAGGTCGGCATCAGCCGTGTCGAGGAAAGGTTTTTGGGATGAAGGCGAACAGAGTGACCTTGGTGACCTTGGGGGTCGCTGATCTGGCGCGCGCTCGGGGCTATTACGAGGCGCTGGGGTGGGAGGTCGAGACCGCGCAGGAGGGCGTGTGTTTCTTTGACCTTGGGGGCACGAAGCTGGGTCTTTATGACAAGGCTGCACTGGCCGAGGATCTGGGGCGTTCGCCCGCAGACTTGGGCACTGGCGCCATGACCTTGGCCCAGAATTTCGCGACTGAGGCGGATGTGGATGCCGCTTATGACGCGGCGCTTGCCGCGGGCGCGACCCCGTGCAAGGCGCCGGAAAAGGTATTCTGGGGCGGGTATTCGGGCACTTTGGCCGACCCCGACGGGCACATCTGGGAATACGCGATGAACCCGTTCTGGAAACTTGATGAAGAAGGCAAGCTTGTATGAGTCTCTCGCCCTTTGACCTGCTGCTGTATGCAGGGGCGCTGTTTATTCTGTTTCTGACGCCGGGGCCGGTGTGGGTGGCCATGGTGGCGCGGGCGCTGTCTGGCGGCTTCAATGCCGCATGGCCGTTGGCATTGGGCGTGGTGATCGGGGACGTGCTGTGGCCGCTTCTGGCGATCCTTGGGGTGGCGTGGGTGGTGCAGACCTATGACGGAGTGCTGATTGCGCTGCGCTATATCGCGTCTGTCGTGTTCATCCTGATGGGCGTTGGTCTGATCCGCAAAGCTGACACCTTGCTTAGCGCGGACAGCCGCCTGACCCGGCCAGGTGCGTGGGCCGGTTTTGTGGCCGGTTTGGCCGCCATTCTGGGCAACCCTAAGGCAATTCTGTTTTACATGGGGATGCTGCCGGGCTTCTTTGACCTGAGCGGCGTGACCCCTATCGATATTGTAGCTGTATGTGCCATTTCCGCCTTGGTTCCGCTGATCGGAAACCTGATTTTGGCGGCGTTTGTCGGACGCGCGCGGCGCCTGCTGCAAAGCCCCGAAGCCTTGAAAAAGACCAACCAGATCGCGGGTGGACTGCTGATTCTGGTGGGCTGCGTGATTCCGCTGCTCTAGCGCAATATGTTGGTCATTTGCGTGACAATCCGCGCAAGAACTTGTAAAAGCTAGGACAAAGAACAAGGGGAACCCTGCATGTCCGATACCGCATCGCGTCCTGAAGAATACGGCGCCGATTCTATCAAAGTTCTCAAGGGCTTGGAGGCTGTCCGCAAGCGTCCCGGTATGTACATCGGCGACACCGACGATGGCAGCGGTCTGCACCACATGGTGTACGAGGTCGTGGACAACGGTATCGACGAGGCTTTGGCTGGTCACGCAACCATGGTGCGCGTGAAAATCCACGCTGACAGCTCTGTCTCGGTGCGGGACAACGGCCGTGGGATTCCGGTCGATCTGCACCCCGAAGAAGGCGTAAGCGCGGCCGAGGTTATCATGACCCAGCTGCACGCGGGCGGTAAGTTCGATAGCAACTCTTACAAAGTCTCCGGCGGTCTGCACGGCGTGGGCGTTTCGGTTGTGAACGCTCTGTCCGACTGGCTGGAACTGCGCATCTGGCGCAACGGCAAAGAGCACTACGCCAAATTCGTGCGCGGCGAGACTGCCGAGCATCTGCGCGTTGTCGGCGATGCCGAAGGCGAACGTGGCACCGAGGTGCGGTTCCTGGCCTCGACCGACACGTTCTCGAACCTCGAATACATCTTCAAGACGCTGGAAACCCGTCTGCGGGAACTGGCGTTCCTGAACTCTGGCGTGCGCATTATCCTCGAGGACGAGCGCCCCGCCGAGCCCCTGAAGACCGAGCTGTTCTACGAAGGCGGCGTGCGTGAGTTCGTCAAATATCTCGACCGCAGCAAGACCCCGATGATCGCCGAGCCGATTTTTATGTCCGGTGAAAAGGACGGCATCGGCGTCGAAGTCGCTATGTGGTGGAACGACAGCTACAACGAGATGGTTCTACCGTTCACCAACAACATTCCCCAGCGCGATGGCGGCACCCACATGGCGGGCTTCCGTGGCGCGCTGACCCGCACGATCAACAACTACGCGCAGACCTCTGGCATCGCCAAGAAAGAGAAGGTTACCTTCTCTGGCGACGATGCCCGCGAAGGTCTGACCGCCGTGCTGTCGGTCAAAGTGCCGGACCCCAAGTTCAGCTCGCAGACCAAGGACAAGCTGGTTAGCTCCGAAGTGCGCCCCGCTGTCGAGAGTTTGATGAACGAAAAGCTGGCCGAGTGGTTCGAGGAAAACCCGAGCATCGCCAAGCAGGTCGTCGGCAAGATCATTGAGGCCGCTTTGGCCCGTGAAGCCGCGCGCAAGGCCCGCGAACTGACCCGCCGCAAGACCGCGATGGACGTGAACTTCCTTGCTGGCAAGCTGAAGGATTGCTCGGAAAAAGATCCGGCGAAAACCGAACTTTTCCTCGTCGAGGGTGACTCCGCAGGAGGTTCGGCGCAGACCGGTCGTGACCGTGGGACGCAGGCGATCCTGCCGCTGAAGGGTAAAATCCTGAACGTCGAGCGCGCGCGTTTCGACCGTATGCTCGGCAGTCAGGAAATTGGTAACCTTGTGATGGCGCTTGGCACCGGCATTGGCCGCGACGAGTTCAACATCGACAAGCTGCGGTATCACAAGATCGTCATCATGACCGATGCGGACGTTGACGGCGCGCACATCCGGACGCTGCTGCTGACGTTCTTCTACCGTCAGATGCCCCAGCTGATCGAAGGCGGCTTCCTGTATATCGCTCAGCCGCCGCTGTACAAAGTTTCTCGTGGTAAGTCAGAGGTTTACCTCAAGGACCAGTCCGCGATGGAAGAGTACCTGATCGCCCAAGGCGTCGAAGGTGCCGTGCTGCGCATGGGCTCGGGCGAAGAGATCGTTGGTCAGGATTTGATCCGCGTGGTCGAAGAGGCTCGCAGCGTGAAGCGCATTCTGGATGCCTTCCCCACCCATTATCCCCGCCACATTCTGGAGCAGGCGGCGATCTCCGGGGCGTTCGTTCCAGGTGCCGTGGACGCCGATCTGCAGGGCATGTGTGACACCGTTGCCGCCCGTCTGGACATGATCGCGCTGGAATACGAGCGCGGCTGGCAGGGTCGTCCGACTCAGGACCGCGGTATGCGCCTGAGCCGTATTCTGCGCGGCGTCGAAGAGGCCCGGACGCTGGATGGCCCCGTTCTGCGCTCGGGCGAGGCGCGCCGTGTCGGCTCGCTGACCCAGTCGCTGCAGGATGTTTACGGTAAACCGGCCAAGCTGCTGCGCAAGGACCGCAGCCAGAACATCTATGGCCCGCTGGACCTGCTGCATGCCATCCTGTCCGAGGGCGAAAAGGGTCTGTCACTTCAGCGTTATAAGGGCTTGGGCGAGATGAACCCAGAGCAGTTGTGGGAAACCACTTTGGATCCGAATGCGCGGACCCTGCTGCAGGTGAAGATCGACGATGTGGCAGAGGCCGACGATCTGTTTACCAAGCTGATGGGAGATGTGGTGGAGCCGCGCCGCGAATTCATCCAGCAGAACGCCCTAAGCGTGGAAAACCTGGACTTCTAAAATCAAAGGGCGACGCGGTGCAGCGTCGCCCTTTTTCGTTACATGCCGCACTTTGCCAGTTCTATGGCGTACTGCTCGGGGGTGTCGATGGACTGGTCCCGACGCTGCGCTGCTCTCGCAATCGGGCCATGTAGTTTCGCAACTGCCAGCTTTGCATTTCTTTCGAGTCTCTCTTTATTCGAGACTTCGTTTTTACCGTTTGGCAGATAAGAGTAGGTCTTGCCTGATAGAAGTAATTTCAGATTACTTTTTAAAGTCGATTTCAGTTTCTTTTCGTAGTCCGCGTGGTGCGAAACGTGCTGCATTTCATGTGCCGTCACCACGCGTTTCAAACAGGCGTGCCGCGTTACAGCCGGAGCAAGCCATACCGCAGGAGCCTCGTTTCCGATCTCGACGGTGATGGATTTGATCCGGATACAGGACCCGCTGGCGTCACTGTGCTTTTGCCAAGTCACGCTGGTATAGGTATCCCGATCGAAGTGGGTCAGACCCAGGATGCCGCCTGCGCGCAGGGCGGATTTTGCCCCAACAGGCGGATTTTTAACAATTTCTGCTTTGGTTGAGGCGCCGGTTACGATGAGCTTTGGCGCTTTGGAGCATTGGTGCTGCAGGGATGAACTGGGCTGAATGCCAGCCGTGGCGGGGGCGGCAACCAGTGATGCCGCGCCGATCAGGGCACAGGCAAACAGGTGTCTGGTAGACCCGATTTTGTAGGGGGTGATCTTCTGAAGAAGTCGAGAAACAGTGCAATCATAAGGAACCATGAATTTTTTCAAATCCATTCTGGTTTCCTCGGAGTTTTGGTATTTTGAATTTACGGTTTGGTGGAGTTTCTTGTAATTGTTACTCGTAAAAGTAGTGTATATTTCCTAAACGAAGGGCAATAGGGGAAAGTTTCAACCGTAAACTATATGAATGCGACTTTTCAAAAATGTCGTGTACACATCCTTCTTATTGCAATTGATTGCCCGTCTTATCAAGGGCGACACAGGAAACATTCTGTCGCCATCGCTGCGTTGCGGCACATTTTCGGAAAGTGGAAAGCGCCAAAATCGCAGGAAATTGCCCGCTCTGGCGTGCGCCTGTGGTTGATTTTTCCGTCTGCGGGGTGCAGGTGTCTGTGCGATAGCCAGACTGAAAGCGAAAGACATGCCCGCATATCGTTCTCGTACAACCACCCACGGCCGTAACATGGCAGGGGCCCGTGGCCTCTGGCGCGCCACCGGCGTGAAAAACTCCGACTTCGGCAAGCCGATCATCGCGATCGTTAACAGCTTTACCCAGTTCGTGCCCGGCCACGTCCACCTCAAGGATCTGGGCCAGTTGGTTGCGCGCGAAGTCGAAGCGGCCGGCGGTATCGCCAAAGAGTTCAACACCATTGCGGTCGATGACGGCATCGCGATGGGCCATGACGGCATGCTGTATTCGCTGCCCTCGCGCGAACTGATTGCGGACAGCACCGAATACATGGTGAACGCGCACTGCGCCGACGCGATGGTCTGCATCTCGAACTGTGACAAGATCACCCCCGGTATGTTGATGGCCGCCATGCGCCTGAACATTCCCGCGATTTTTGTTTCGGGTGGCCCGATGGAAGCAGGCAAGGTCACGCTGGACGACGGTCGCACCATTGCGTTGGACCTCGTGGATGCGATGGTTGCCGCGGCGGACGACAAAGTCTCGGACACCGATCTGGCCAAGATCGAAGAAGCCGCTTGCCCGACCTGTGGCTCGTGCTCGGGTATGTTCACCGCGAACTCGATGAACTGTCTGACCGAAGCTCTGGGCCTGTCGCTGCCCGGCAACGGCTCGACCCTCGCGACCCACTCGGCGCGCAAGGGCCTGTTCCTTGAGGCCGGTCGCCGCATCGTCGAGATCACCAAGCGTTACTACGACGAGAACGACACCAGCGTTCTGCCCCGCAACATCGCCACCAAAGCCGCGTTCGAGAACGCAATGGCGCTGGATATCGCGATGGGCGGCTCGACCAACACCGTTCTGCACATCCTCGCTGCTGCGATTGAGGGCGGCGTGGACTTCACCATGGACGACATCGACGCCCTGTCGCGTCGCGTGCCCTGCCTCTGCAAGGTCGCGCCGAACAAAGCGGACGTCCACATGGAAGACGTGCACCGCGCAGGCGGCATCATCGGTATTCTGGGTGAACTGGCCCGTGGCGGCCTGATCGACCGCAGCTGTTCGACTGTGCACGCGCCGACCCTTGGCGATGCGATTGATCAGTGGGACATCGCCGTGTCGCAGAACAACGCAGCGCGCGAACTGTTCCTTGCCGCACCCGGTGGCGTTCCGACCCAGACCGCGTTCAGCCAGAGCAGCACTTGGCCCGATCTGGACACCGACCGTACCGGTGGCGTGATCCGCTCGGTCGAAACTCCGTTCTCCAAGGACGGTGGTCTGGCAGTTCTGAAGGGCAACATCGCGCTGGACGGCTGCATCGTGAAAACCGCAGGCGTCGACGAGTCGATCCTGAAGTTCACCGGCCCCGCCAAAGTGTTCGAGAGCCAGGATGCTGCCGTCTACGGCATTCTGAACAACAAGGTTCAGGCCGGCGAAGTCGTGGTTATCCGCTACGAAGGCCCCAAGGGCGGCCCCGGCATGCAGGAAATGCTGTATCCGACCAGCTACCTGAAATCCAAAGGCCTTGGTAAGGCCTGTGCGCTGATCACCGACGGCCGCTTCTCGGGTGGTACTTCGGGTCTGTCGATCGGCCATGCTTCGCCCGAAGCGGCGGCTGGCGGTACCATCGGTCTGGTCCGTGATGGCGATATCATCGAGATCGACATCCCGAACCGCACCATCAATCTGGCCGTGGACGAAGCAGAGCTGGCCGCGCGCCGCACCGCTCAGGACGCCGCAGGCTGGAAACCGGTCGAGCAGCGCAAGCGTCAGGTGTCTCAGGCGCTGAAGGTATACGCTGCGTTTGCTTCGTCGGCAGACAAAGGCGCGGTCCGCGTGCTGCCGGAATAATCCGGCCCCGACCCCCAGAACAAAAGGAAGCCCCGTCCATTGTGGCGGGGCTTCTAGTTTAGGCTTCGGTTGATAGAACGAGGTTAGTCTGAAGCCTCTGGTCTTTCGCTCTTAGCGGCAGGCCGCATATTCACGGCGGTAGTTGCTGTCGGTGTCCATGTGGCGGTCTTTGGCGTCCGCGACCGCATCGAACTGGCTGTTGACCTGCTGCAGAACGGCCATGGTGCGCTGCATCAGGGCATCCTTGGCGGCACGAGGGTCAGCGTTCGCCTTGACCAGCATGCCGGTGTTGCCCTTCAGGCGGGTGGCCAGATTGCGGCGCAGGTCGTTGCTGAACTCACGGACATAGACGTTGTGGTTGTCCACGTGCTCCAGCTCGTGGCGCAGGGTGGTTTTGTAGTCGCAGCTGTTGCGGCGGATGCTGGGGTTGATCCAGACCTTGGGGGCGATCGAGCCGGTGGTGACCTGAATGGTCTTGATCCGCAGGCAGGTGCCCGAGGCGGTGTTCAGCATTTCCCACTGGAAGTTGGCTTTGAACGAACGCTTCAGTTCGGTCAGGCCCTGAACGCGCCAGCCAGCCTTCATTTTCTTGGCCAGGCTTGCGGGCTTGGCGGTGCTCATGATGGGCTGGGGCAGATTTTCAACAACCTGAACCAAGGGCGCCTGATTGCACAGGTTTGCGATCTGCTTGGCCGAGGGGGGCTTTGCCGCAAACGCCGGGGTCGCTACAAACGAAAACACAGCTAACGCGATGGCAGCTTTGGTTTTGAATGTCTTGATGCAGTCCAGCATAGCATTCCCCTTTTCGATGTCGTGTGTCAGGGCCGCGCCCAAGGTTGAGATCATCCGATGCGTGTGCTTGTTCGCTCGGTATGTCCCAATATTGCGGGGTTTTTGCGCGGAATGCCTGCCCGCCAATGGGCGGATTTTAAGAGTATTCGACTATAGGGAGAGACCTGAGTGGGACCGGATACGCCCCGTTGTTGGTTAAACACCAGCGAAGGAAGTGTAACCAATCCAGAGGTGATAAAACTCACCCCAAAGGTTGCATCACCTAGGATGTATCGCCTTCGCAAAAGGGATATCGCCGCCGTAAAAGGGTCATGTCGGCGACAGGGGATAGGATGAACGGCACCCCTGCGAAAATGTGGAGGGGCCGGTGGGGAACCCTATCCCTCTGGGCTGGTTAACCCTCCGAAGGTTCCGACACAGAGGGGCGCACCCGGTATGATCCCGACTTTTGTTTTTATTATTTGTATTTTGATCCTCGGTTTTGTGGCGGTCATGGCATCGCATTGGCTGCATTCCACCCGACACCCGATTCCCCCGCAGCCGCATCGGTCGATCCGCGTGGCCACCTACAACGTCCACTATATCAAGCTGCAGGAAGACGGGCGCTGGTCGGTCGAGGATTGGCATCGCCGCAAAGAGCCCTTGAACACCGCCTTTCGCGCCATCGCGCCGGACATCATCACCTTTCAGGAGATGGAGAGCTTTGCCGCCGAGAATGGCGACGAGGTGAACCTAGCCCGCGATTATCTGGCCGAGCGCAATCCCGAATACGAGGTCGCGGCCAAGGGCGACTGGCAGCACTGCCCTATGACCCAGCCGGTGTTCTATCGCCGTGACCGGTTCGATCTGCTGGAAGAAGGGTCGTTTGCTTTCCCCGAGACCTACAAGCGGATGCGTCACACCTGCGAGGTGGGCGGCTACCCCTATTTCGCGTCGTGGGTCAGGCTGAGAGAGGTCAGCAGCGGCAAGACCCTGCGCGTGGTGAACATGCACCTTGATTACTGCAACCTGAAGAACCGCCGCCGCTCGGCCGAGTTGATCTGCCAGAACATCGAGCCGTGGCTGGCCGCGTCAGAGCATGTGGTGCTGATGGGGGACTTCAATTCGTGCGACGGGATGCGCCCTCTACGGGTGCTGGCCAAACGCGGGCTGAAGATCCCGAAAATTCCGGGCTCGACCTTCCACTTCAATCGCGGGCTGCATCTGTTTGCTGCGATCGACCACATGGGATTTTCGCGGAATGTCGATCTGGCGACCAAGCCTGTGGTTGTGCGGGACCAGTTCCTTGGGGAATATCCGTCGGACCACTATCCGGTGCTGGCGGACCTGTACCTGACCTAAACCGGAGGTGTCCCGCCAAGTCGCAAGGTCAGTTCATTCGCGGCCTTGCGCACCTGTGCCCCGATGGTGTCCAGCCGCGCATCCGTCAGGCGCGCCGCCAGTCCGCTGACGCTGATGGCGCAGACGGCCTCTCCTTGGGGGGACCAGACCTCGGCGGCGACGCAGCGCAGACCGGTGACGTGCTCTTCGTCGTCCAGCGCGTAGCCCCGTTGGCGGGTTAGCTGGATATCCTCGAACACGGCGTCCATGTTGCGCAGGCTTTTCGTGGTCATTGGCGGCAGGCCCGCCTGATCGGCCAGCGCGGCAATCGCGTCATCGGACCAAGTGGCCACGATCGCCTTGCCCATACCACTACAGAACACAGGCACCTGACCGCCGGGGTTCGAAATGGCGCGCATGATCTCGCGACTCTCGACCTGACTGATGGTGACCAGCTGCTTGTCGTCGAGAATCCCAAGGTTCGCCGTCTCGCGGGTGACATCCCTCAGGCGCTTCAGGAAGGGCAGGGCAGGCGCCACGAAGTTCCGGCGCCGCCCGAACGCAGAGCCCACGGCAAACGCCTCTCGGCCCACGTGCCACAGGGTGGTTTCGGGCTCGAACTGGGCAAAGCCGTGCTGCTCTAGCGTGGTCAGCAAGCGGTGCGCGGTGGACACCGCCAGCCCCGTGCTGCGCGCCAGATCGGACACTCGCAGGCCGTCATCGGATCGGGCCAGTTCCTGCAGCAGGGTCAGTGCGCGACTGACGGACTGAACGCCATCCTTGGGGTTTTTCATTTTCGGCCTCCCGTTTTCCACATTGTGAAAAACCTTTTTCCATTTGTCACGCTGTACGAAAGGTTGGACTATCTGTTTCTCCAGAAATTGGAGGATGCCATGACCAACTATGTCGAACGCCACGGTCTGCAAGTCGCCGCCCCCCTTGCGGCGCTGATCGAAGAGCAGGTGCTGTTGAATGTTACGCCCGAAGTGTTCTGGTCGGGCTATGCGCAGATGCTGCGCGACTTGATGCCCAAGAACGCCGCCCTGCTGGCCAAGCGTGACGACCTGCAAGCGCAGATCGACGCGTGGCACAAGGCGCGTCAGGGCAAGCCGCTGGACGGGGCCGAATACCAGTCCTTCCTGCGGGAAATCGGCTATCTGGTGGACGAGCCCGCGCCGTTCCAGATGGAAACCACGAACGTTGACCCCGAGATCGCGACCATCGCTGGCCCCCAGTTGGTGGTTCCGGTGATGAACGCCCGCTTTGCCTTGAACGCGGCGAACGCACGCTGGGGTTCGCTGTACGACGCTCTGTATGGCACTGACGCGATCCCCGGTCAGGCCACGGGCAAGGGCTATGACGCCGAACGCGGTGCTCAGGTTATCGCGTGGGCCCGTGCCCATCTGGACAAGGCCGCGCCGCTGGCGAACGGGTCTTGGGCGGATGTTCAGGCGCTTGAGGTTCGCGATGCCGCGCTGGTGGTAACCGTTGGCGGGGCCGAGACTGCGCTGGCAGACCCCTCGCAATTCGCGGGCTATACCGAGCGTGGAAACGTCTTCCTGCGCCAGAACGGCCTGCTGATCGAGGTTGTGATCGACCCGAACTCGACCATCGGCAAGGACGATCCCGCAGGCATCTCCGACATCCGTCTGGAAAGCGCGCTGACCGCCATTCAGGACTGCGAGGATTCGGTTGCCGCCGTGGACGCCGAGGACAAGTGCGTCGTCTACGCGAACTGGTTGGGCCTGATGAAGGGCGATCTGGCCGAGAGCTTTGAAAAGGGCGGCAAGCAGCTGACCCGCACCCTGAACCCTGACGTCACCTACCTGACCCCCGAGGGCAAACCCGCCATCCACCCCGGCCGCGCCCTGCTGCTGGTCCGCAACGTGGGTCACCTGATGACCACCGACGCGGTTCTGCTGGACGGTCAGGAAACCCCCGAGGGCATGCTGGACGCCGCAGTGACAGTGGCCGCCGCAATGCATGATCTGGCGAAATCGGTGAACAACAACTCGCGCAGCGGGTCGGTCTATGTCGTGAAGCCCAAGATGCACGGCCCCGAGGAAGTGGCATTCGCCAACGAACTCTATGGCCGCGTCGAGGATATCCTTGGCCTGCCCCGCAACACCGTGAAACTGGGTGTGATGGACGAAGAGCGCCGCACCTCGGCGAACCTTCTGGCGTGTATCAAAGAGGTCAAAGAGCGCTGCGTGTTCATCAACACCGGCTTCCTTGACCGCACTGGCGACGAGATCCACACCTCGATGTATGCGGGTCCTGTGATCCCCAAAGGCGAGATGAAGGATGCTGCATGGCTGTCCGCCTATGAGGCTGGCAACGTCGATGCGGGTCTGACCGCTGGCATGGACGGCAAGGGCCAGATCGGCAAAGGCATGTGGGCCAAGCCCGATGCCATGGCCGAGATGCTGGAGGTCAAGATCGGTCACCCCAAAGCTGGCGCCAACACCGCTTGGGTTCCCAGCCCCACCGCAGCGACCCTGCACGCGACCCATTACCATCAGGTGAATGTTGCCTCGCTTCAGGAGCAGCTGAAGGGCCGCGAGAAAGCCAGCCGTGACGCGCTGCTGACCCCGCCGCTGATGATCGGTCGCAACCTGTCGGACGCCGAAGTGACCCGCGAGCTGGACAACTCTTGCCAGTCCATTCTGGGTTATGTGGTGCGCTGGGTTGATCTGGGGGTCGGTTGCTCCAAGGTGCCGGACATCAACGATGTGGGCCTGATGGAAGACCGCGCGACCCTGCGGATCAGTTCCCAGTATTTGGCGAACTGGCTGATGCACGGCATCTGCTCGGAACTCGAGGTGCTGGATTCGCTGAAGCGCATGGCGCTGAAAGTGGACGCGCAGAACGCCAGCGACCCTGCCTATACCGCGATGGCGCCGTCCTATGACGGTCCTGCGTTCCAGGCAGCCTGTGATCTGGTGTTCAAGGGCGCCGAGCAGCCTTCGGGCTATACCGAACCGCTTCTGCATGCTGCGCGCCGCGTGGCCAAGGCAGCCTGAGGAGATAGGACTATGATGACTGTACAACGTCTGGATCTGGCAGACGCAACCGTGATGCTGGCCGGTGCCCGCGCCAAAGCTGTCGAGATCGGCGTGCCCATGTGCATCGCGATCACCGATGACGGGGGCAACCTGATCGCCTTCGAGCGTATGGACGGCGGCAAGGTCACCAGCATCACCATCGCGATCGACAAAAGCTTCACCGCCTCGGGGGCCAAGAAAGCGACTCACGAATACGGCGCGATCAGCCAGCCCGAGGGCCCGACCCACGGCATCAACAGCGCCATTGGCGGCCGCCTGATGGTGGTCGGTGGTGGTCTGCCGGTGATGGCGAACGGCGCTTGTGTGGGGGGAATCGGTGTCAGTTCCGGCACCCCTGCGCAGGACATGCAGGTGGCTCAGGCGGGAATCGACGCACTGGGTCTCTGAAACTCTCTGACCTGAAAATACCTAAAATTGGCGGCTCTCCCCTGTGGAGGGCCGTTTTTCGTTTCAGGGTCCTGAAAGGGCCATTTGCCACAATTTCCACAATTTTTCGGCAAATATTGTAAATTTGCATTAACAATCATGCATACCTGCGGCGAGGTATTTCACCCGTTATGGGTGAGTTTTATTCCCCTTTTGACAAAGGAAAAATCGCGAAAGGATGGCCTGTATCCATCCACCGTACCCATGTGGTCATATGGTGTATGAAGCCGCGAAAGGGCTGCCACAATTGGAGAATGAGTTTAGACAAATGGGGTGGGATGACCCGAATGAAACCCTGAAATAGCCTTTAAAACAAGGCGGATGACATTGGAAGGTCTCAGAAAAGGCGTAACCTTTGGTGAAGTAAGTTCGGTGAGTGCAGCTTCTATTTTTGCGGAAGTTCAACCAGACCGAGGACGCCATGTGCACTATCTGCGAAGAACTGAGACCCCAAGCGAGCGACTGTGATTTCCAGTCGACATCTGAAACGGTATCCGAGACCGATACTGTAAGCTATTCGACGGGTGCCTCGAGTTCCGGGGCAAGCCTGAGCGAGGGTACTCTGGATGAATTGGCGGCCTACCTGATCGAGGGGTACTGGTCTGGTACCGGCTCGTCCTCGCGGTCTTTTGCGTCGGGTTCATCCACGGTGATCACTGTTGATCTCAGCGAGCTGACCAGCGACGGCCAGCAGCTGGCGCGCTGGGCTTTCCAGATGTGGGAGATGGTCGCGGACATCCAGTTCGAAGAGGTGACCTCGGGCACCGCGGATATCACCTTCTCGGACGATTACTCGGGTGCTTACTGCAACACGACCTATTCCGGCGATACGATCACCAGTGCGTTCGTGAACGTCTCGAAAAGCTGGCTGAATTCCTATGGCAGTTCGCTCGACAGCTATTCCTTCAGCACCTACGTCCATGAAATCGGGCACGCCTTGGGACTGGGGCATATGGGCGATTACAACGGTTATGCCTCATATGCCGACGACGCCGTCTTCGCGAATGACAGCTACCAGATTTCGGTCATGTCCTATTTCAGCCAGACCGAGAACCCGACTGTGGACGCGGACTATGCCGATCCGGTGACGGCGATGATGGCGGATATTCTGGCGATCCAGACGATCTACGGCGCGGCGGGGTCCAGCTCTGCCACCGCGGGGGACACGGTTTACGGCGTCGGCACCACGCTGGACAACATCTTTGGCTACCTGCTGGAGTCGGCGATCACCAGCCAACGGTCCGAGGATTATACCGGCGATGCGGTAGCCGTGACGCTCTATGACTACTCGGGCGAGGACACGCTGGATTTCAGCTCTCTGAGCACCGCCGACAGCATCGACCTGCGCGAGGAAAGCTTCTCTGATCTTGGCGGGCAGGACGGGGTGATGGGCATCGCCCGCGGCACGGTGATCGAGAACGCCTATTCCGGCGGCGGCAATGACAGCCTGTATGGCAACGGCGTTGGCAACCTGCTGAACGCAGGCACGGGCAACGACACGGCCTACGGGTATTCGGGCAATGACACGCTCGAGGGCGAAGATGGCAACGATCGCCTTTTCGGTGGCAGCGGGGCGGATTCGATCTCTGGCGGGGACGGGAACGACTATCTGGCCGGAAACAGCCAGCGCGATCTACTCGAGGGCGGGGACGGCAGCGATACGCTGATCAGCGGCTCGGGCTGGGACACCGCCTATGGCGGCGCAGGTAACGACACGCTGTCCGGCAACGGCGGGCGAGATCGCCTGTATGGCGGCGAGGATGCGGACCTGCTCAAGGGCGGCCGCGGCGGCGACAAGCAGTACGGCGGCACCGGCGACGACCGGCTCTATGGCAACGGCGGCAATGACAGGCTCTATGGGAACGAAGGCGATGACACCCTGTCGGGTGGCAATGGCCGTGACGTTCTGGAGGGCGGTGCGGGCGACGACTTCCTGCGCGGCGGCCTTCATGCGGATACCTTCGTGTTCAACGCCGGAGACGGTGACGACACGATTGCCGACTTCTCGGGAACTCAGGGCGATGTCCTGCAATTCTCGGCGGATCTCTGGGATGACGGCGCCGACGCCGGTTTCGATCTGAACCTGCACCTGAGTGTCGCGTCTGGCGACACCGTCATCACCTTTGACACAGGCGACAGCGTTGTGCTGCTCAATGTGACCGATCTGGCGATGGTGGTTGCCAATTCGGAACTCATCTAACGGACTGGAATTCGGGGGCTTCAGCGGCTAGGGACAGCCGGAGGCCCCCGCAATTACGGCGGGCCGCGTTACGACGGACAGCCCGGGGGGTTAGGCGCGCCGATGCAATTTGTTCTGTTTATTGGTCCCCACAAGGTGGGTTCGAGCCAGCTTCAGGATTTCCTGTACCGCAACTACGTGCGGCTGATCCAATCGGGCATCCTCTATCCCATGATCGAGGCCGAGGGGCTGTCCTTCATGGTCTCCAAGGCCATCATCGGCGACATCGACGACATCCCCCTGCCCGTAAATGCGCGCGAGGCGCACAACGCCTTTGCCTACAAGATGATCTCGGAGGTGGATGAAACCCGTTTCGTCCCCGCCAAGCATTCTGGCCTGCCGCGCACCCGCCAGATGTTCCGCGCCATCAAAAAGCAGATTGAATTCGTCCAGCCAGAGGTCGTCATTCTGGCGTCCGAGGTTTTCTCGACCTTTGGCGTGGTCAGCCCGCGCCTGATCCAGACCCTGCTCGACGAATTCCCCGAGGCCTCGTTCCGCATCATCGCGAACCTGCGGCGGGTGGATAACTACTTGTCCAGCTGGCACGGCGAACGGCTGAAGGCGGGTGAGCGGCTGCATCCTTTGGGGCGCGGCGCGATGCAGGAATACTTCGAGACAACCCATTTCGATTACCGCCTGATCCTGGAGCCGTGGGTCAGCATGATGCCCGATGCCGATTTCATCCTGCGGGACTTTTCGGCGGTGCGTACGGCCGGCGGCACGATCGAGGATTTCAAAGAGCAGTCCTGCCTGAACTTCCCCGACAGCCTGATCACGCCCGCGCCGCTGAACCCGTCGATGCACCGCGCGGTTCAGGAAATCGTCCGCCGCGGGAATGCGCAACTGATGCCCGAAGTCGCCCTGAATCTGCGCAACTTCCTCGAGGATGTGACGCCCCAGTTGGGTCTGCCCAAGTCCTCGGAGATCGAGATGTACGGCCCCGACCTGCGCGAGGAAATGTTCGACCGGTTCGAGGATGTGCACGACTATCTGGGGGATCTGACGGGGCAGGCGCAGTTCTTCTCGAACATCGACAACATGCTCCGGTGCCGCCCCATCCGCGAACTGGACGCCGTGGCGGACGCGCTGCCGAAAATCCGCGCCCAAGCCCGCCAGTTGTCCGACCCGGACGCCCGCGCCTTTATCGAGGGGTTCGCGCTCTAGTCCGCGTGAAGCTGCCAGTCCCGATACAGCGCCTCGGCAGAGGTGGCGCGGGGCTGGGGGAGACCGCTGGCCCGAAGGCGGTCGGTGGCGATGGTGGCGCTTGGCAGGGCACCTGCGGGGGCATCCTGCCATTCAAAGGCACGTCCGGCCGCATTCATAATGGCGTCCATCGGCAGATCAACGGGCGAAGCGATGTTCATCACATCGGGGCATTGGTCCAGCGGGCACGTCACGAGCGCCGCGATAATGCGGGCCAAATCCGCAATCCCGATAAAGCTGCGCACAGGGCCTGAGCCGTCGGCGAACCGGTCCAGAACGACGGGCGCATCACCGGCCAAACTGCGCGAAATGGCATCGGCCCCGATCACATTGGCCACCCGCAGGATCACCGGCTTGGGCGCGTGAATGCCGCGCAACATCTCTTCCATCTCGGCCTTGGCGGTGCCGTAGGGGTTCGCGGGGGTGGGGGCCTGATCCTCGGCGGCGTTCTGGCATTGGCGGCCATAGACGGACTGCGTGGACAGGTGGATCACCCGATCCGCTCCTGTCGCTGCGGCCAAGTCCTGCGCCGCCTGTGCCAGATCCAGATTGACCCGCGTTTCCTCTAGCGTCCCGAAACACACACCCCACAGGCCCACGACAGCCCGCGCCCGCGAAACCACTGGCGGTTGCCCTGCATCCCACGCCTGCCAGTCCGGACCCGCTTGCCGCGCCACGGCGACATAGTCGAAATCCGGCGCCTCATGCCGCCAAGCGCGCAGGACGCGGCGCCCGACTTGACCGTTCGCGCCTGTCACGATGACCGGATGTTCTGACATGTGGCCTGTCCCTGCTTTTCTATGTCCGCACCATCGGCAAGAAGATGCGTGTTTTCCGTGTTCTGTACGCATCTTTCTAGCGCCGACGCGAAAGCTTGTCTTGGACCTGTGGGGAAAAAATGGCATCAACGGCGCAATTGACTGAATGCGTTAGGGTACTCGAATGTTGCGCCTAGTTCTGAGCCTTGTGGTTGTGTCGTCGCTTGCGGCGTGTGGTATCCCGCGCGGAGCGGCCCTGAAGTCCGAGGTTTTGCGTGGCTCCAGCAGCCAGAACGCCGCCTACGACGTGGTCGAACTGAACCGCGCCAGCCTTGCGATGGTCGAGAAATGGCCCTCCACCGGAGCGAGCCTGCAGCACGGTTGGGTTGGTGGCAGCACCGGCTCGCCGACCTATGTGATCCGTCCGGGCGATCTGCTGTCGTTGAGCATCTGGGACAGTCAGGAAAACTCGTTGCTGACTGGTGCGAACGAAAAACAGGCCCGTGTGAACGATGTGCGCGTGTCGAATTCTGGCAGCGTCTTCCTGCCCTATGTGGGGAACGTTCAGGTCGGTGGCCTGTCGATCGAAGCGGCCCGTGACGACATCGCCAACCAGATGGAAAGCATTGCGCCTTCGGTGCAGGTGCTGCTGTCTGCGCAGCCTGGCCGGAATAACCTTGCGCGTATCGTGGATGGCGTCGCCCGTCCCGGAGCCTACCCGCTGGTTGATCGCAGCTATTCGGTCCTGAACATGATCGCGGATGCGGGCGGGATTCAGGATAACATCCAGAACCCCGTTGTGCGCCTGATCCGTGGGGGTCAAACCTATGAGGTTTTCGCCAATGACCTGACCGAGGATGGCCGTCTGGATGCCGTTCTGCGCGGCGGAGACAAGGTGACGATCGCGGATATGCCCCAGAACGTGACGGTTATGGGCTCGGCTGGCCGCGAGACGCTCGTGCCGCTGAAGAATCCGCCGGTGACTGCGCTACAGGCGATCAGCCTTGCCGGTGGTCTGAACGACAGCCGCGCCGATCTGAAGGGCGTTCTGGTGCTGCGCCAGTACAAGCATGACGCGGTCCGTCTGGACACCCACGGCCCTGACAAGGACATGGTGATCTTTGCGTTGGACCTGACCAAGGCCGAGGGTCTGTTCGCCGCCCAACAGTTCGAAGTGAACCCCGACGACATCATCTACGCGTCCGAGGCGCCGCTGGTGCTGATCTCGAACTTCCTGAGCGTGTTCCGCTTGGGTGGGGCCAGCTATACTCAGGCACAGAATCTGGTGAACTGATCGCCGCTTGATTGCACTGAATTCGGGGCCGGTTTCCATTGGGGACCGGCCCTTTTGCTTGGCTGGTTAACAGGGGGTTAGGGCTGCGTTTCCCATCGTGAAGCTGTGTTTACCCGCATGCGGCTCTGCTGCGGGCAAAGCAATCACGGAGAATCCCCATGACCAGCGCATCCCCGCGGCTCGATCTGCCCCTGTTGCAGCCCTCGCAGGCGCAAAAGCACGTCACCCATAACGAGGCTCTACTGCGCCTTGATGGAGCGGTGCAGATGGTATTGCAGAGCCTGTCGCAATCGGCACCGCCCGAGGCCCCCGCAATCGGAGCCTGCTACTTCACCGCGGATGCTGCGACTGGCGATTGGTCACCGTACCCGCGCATGGTTGCGGCCTACACCGCCAGTGGTTGGATTTATCTGCAGCCGGCCGAAGGCTGGCTCGCGTGGGATGCGTCTGGTGGGCGCTGCGTGGTTTACCAAGAAGATGAGTGGACCGACCTTCCGCAGCAGCTTCAGAACCTGCCCTATCTGGGGATCGGGTCCAGCGCGGATGATACTAATCGTCTGACCGTGTCCTCGGACGCCAGCCTCTTTAACCATGCCGGAGGGGGGCATCAGATCAAGGTGAACAAGTCCGCAACCGGCCAGACTGCCAGCCTGCTGTTCCAGTCGAACTGGTCTGGCCGCGCGGAAATGGGCTTGTGCGGTGACGATGCGCTGCACCTGAAGGTCTCGGATGGCGGCACATGGCATGATGCGGTGGTCATTGATCCCTCAACCGGCCACATCTCGGGCGAGGCAATCCAGAGCAGCTCGACGGATGTCACCTCGGGCCGCTTGATGCGCGCTGATTATGGATACTGTCGTGGGAACGCGGTTGGGGCGGTCTCTATGGCGGATGGCCTACCCTCGGGCGCGTTGATCCAGCGGATCGAAGGGACCAATTCGGTGGCTCTGCGGTTTGCGGATGGCAGCCAGATTTGCTCGGGCCATGTCACGGTTTCTGGCGCGGCCGCTGCGTACGGCGCAGTATTCGAATCTGACGGCGTTGCGTTTCCCTTCCCTGCCGCATTCACCGAAGCTCCGACGATCAGCATGTCTGCGCAAGGTGTTGGCGGGATTTGGGCGGCAAATGCCTCTGCCGCGACTGCTACTCAGGCCGATGTCATGGCGATGAGCGCAGTCAGCACCGCCGAAAATATCCAGATCAATGTGATCGCTGTTGGTCGCTGGATTTAAACAAAAAGGCCCGGAAATCTCCGGGCCTTTTTTTATGAAATCAGCTGTGCGGTCGATTCGATCTTGAACGGCTCACGCGGCATGGACCATTTGAAGGCCGCCTCTCTGGCGGCTTCATCGTCACCGGCTTCAATCGCCAGGCGCAGATCGTTTAGCGCAGAGGCGACTTCGATTTCGGACAGCTTACCTTCGCGGGCCCGCAGGATTTTCGGGTGCGGCGTGGTCAGCATATCCTGACCGATCAGCAGTTCCTCGTGCAATTTCTCGCCCGGGCGCAGGCCGATGTAGCGAATCTCGATATCACCATCTTTGTTGTCGCAATCGCGCACGCTGTAACCGGCAGCTTCGATCATCTGACGAGCAACTTGTGCGATGCGCACGGGCTTGCCCATATCCAGCACAAACACGTCCCCCCCGCGGGTAAACGACGCGGCCAGCAGCACCAGACGCGACGCCTCGGGGATGGTCATGAAATAGCGGGTCACCTCTGGGTGCGTCACCGTCACAGGGCCGCCGAGGGAAATCTGCTCCTCGAACAGCGGAATGATCGAGCCCGACGAGCCCAAAACGTTCCCGAACCGCACCATGGAAAAGCGCGTGTCGCCGCCACGGGTCGCCAAGTCCTGAATGACCAGCTCTGCCAGACGCTTCGATGCGCCCATCACGTTCGAAGGGCGAACGGCCTTGTCGGTCGAGACCAGAATGAACTTCTCGACCCCGACACTGCGGGCGGCCTCGGCGGTAATTTTCGTGCCGAAAACGTTGTTCCACAGGCCCGCAATGGCGTTGTTTTCCACCATAGGCACATGTTTGTAGGCGGCAGCGTGCAGAACAACCTGCACCTTTTTTGCCCGCATGATCCGCTCGATTGCCTTGCGGTCGGTCACCGACATCAGGATCGGAACCAGCTTGAGCTTGCGGTTCAGGGCGGTCAGTTCCTTGGTGATCGCATAGAGCGCGTATTCACTGTGATCGACCAGAATCAGTTTGCGCGGCTGGCAGTCAATGATCTGACGGCAGAGCTCCGACCCGATCGAGCCGCCCGCGCCGGTGATCATGACAACCTTGCCTTCGTAGCTTTCGGCGGCCTGCGGGATCTGATCCTCGAGGCGGGCGCGGTTCAGCACGGCGTTTGCGTCAAACCGGGGTTCGCCGGATTGCGAGGTCAGGTTCACCATGTCTGCGAAAGAGGGCAGCAGGCGGGTCTGGCAGCCCATCTCGGTCAAGCGGCGGGCGATTTGGCGCTGGCGGGGCAGGCTGACCGAGGGCATAGCCAGAATCACGCGATCGACCATTTTCTGCTCGACCAGAGACTTGATCTTGATCGGGGAATGCACGCGCAGACCCGAGATATTCAAGCTCTGCAAAGTGGGGTTGTCGTCGACGAACCCGACGGTTTCTACCGAGCGATCGGTTTTCAGCGCGGCGGCCAGCTGCTGTCCGGTTTGGCCCGCACCGTAAATCAGGATGCGCAGGCGTTTGTCCCCACGGCGATAGACCGCCAACAGGATTTGGCGGATCAGAGCGCGTGCGCCGACGCTAAGCCCGCCGTGAAAGGCCGCCATCGCGATCCATAGCCGCGGCAATACCTCTACGCCGATGATACCGGTCAGCACCGCGCCGACGCTTGCAATGATCAGGGCGGCCAATGAACTGAGCCCCGCGCAGGCCATGTCATAGCTGTTCAGTCGCACCTTATGCAGGCCCAGCGCCAGAGACGCCAGCATCGATGTCACGGCGATTGTTCCGAAGAGAATGACGCTCAGCCACGGGGTTATCACACCGACAAACTGCTCCAGCCCGACCAGATGGAAGGCGAGTAGTAATGATACCGGGGCTATCACGACATCCAGCCCGAGCATAAGCATCGTCTTGCGCGCGCGGCTGGTCCGCATAAGAAGATTGTACAGTATCATTCAACTTATCCGATTATCGGAGTGTGCGCAAAAAGCGCTCATATGCAAATCTGCAAAGGTACGGGGTATTTACCAGTCCGGTATACTAGATTGTTTTGCCGACGACTACCGCGATGCTTCTCACTATGAGTCAGATTCGGCACGCATTTGGCGGCTATTTGCGCAAAGCCGTCTTTTTGATGAGCCAACAGTCCATACAAAGATTACGTTTTTCCTGATAAATCAGATCCAGTTTTGCCTTTCTGGGAACACAGCGTTCCGAATAAACTTTGTCTGTTTCTTCGGCAGTGCCACACTGCGAAAGCAAAAGTTCTTCATGTTTATGAAAGAAAATTGTCGCCATGCCGGTGATTCCCGGACGGCTGCGCAGCACATTTTTGTAAAGCTCGGGGAATCTCTCGACGTACAGCCTGAGAGGTGGGCGCGGTCCGACAAAGCTGATGTCACCCCTTAAAACGTTAAAAATTTGAGGGAGTTCGTCCAGCCTGTACTTGCGCAGAAAACGGCCCATCGGGGAAATCCGGTCGTTTTTGTCGCCCCCCGAAACGCCCGAGTCCTGAGCAACAACGCGCATTGTTCTGAACTTGAACAAGGTGAATCCGGTAAGGTGATCCCGCATCCTCTCGGATTTATAAAACACGGGGGCGCCGTCTGTAGCGACAATCAGCAAAGAAATCAGGGCGATTGCGGGAATCAGGAAGGGCAGAAGCAGAATCGATAGGGTCAGGTCGAAAACCCGTTTGGACAGGGTCATTTGTATATGTTTCCGTTACAATTCATCGGCGGGTTCATGCTGAAAACACCAGTAAAAAGCGTTGTTGCACGATTCCAGATCGAAATTGCAACACATGGGTTGCTCTACAGGTTTAACGGGCAAAACAGGCTGGAAAAACGTATCGAGCTATGTCATGGCTAAGTCTGGGCCTGTTTGCGTGTGATGTGAACGGGAATTCACGCTTTGGAGATAGCAATATGAAAAAGTTTATCACTCTGACTGCTGCATTCGCACTGGCTGCATCGACCTCGACCGCAGTTCTGGCGCAGACTGAGGCTGGCGCTTCGGGTGTTGGTGGTGCTCAGGCAGGCATGACCAACGTTGTTTTCGCAGCAAACGGCGCGATCATCGCAGCAACCGTCGCTGGCGTTGTTCTGACCGGTCTTGCTCTGCGCAACTACCTGGCATCGCTGGACAAAGAAAACGACAACGGTTCGAACTCGACCACCACTTCGACCACCAACTAATCTGGTCAAAGTGGCCTAGAGCCATGAAGCGCGGCGGTTTTGCCGCGCTTTTCTTTATTTCTGGGGTCTGGTTCGCGCTAGTAGCGCAGATACTCGATCGAGATGTAGCCGTTCGCCTCGTTCAGCCATTGGTCGGATTTGGCAAGGCGATCGGTCCCTTCGACAAATTCATAGATATTCCGGAACGCGTCGCCGGGCGTGGTGCAGTTTTCCTTCATCCGGTCGGGACCGCTAAAGCCGAGGCGACAGTCAAAGGTCGTGGCAACCTCGTGCCCCTCGCCGTCCAGAGTGCGCATCACCCGCTGATAATCCCCCTCTTGGCGGTTCGCGAGCATTTGCGGCAGCGGGCCATTCTCTGATGACATTAGATCATTGCCCAAGCGGCGGGTTTCGGCCAGCACGCCCCCTTCGAGGGTAATCGTCGCTCCGCTGCTGGAGGCGAAGACGCGATAGGGGCCGACCTCTCCGTTCAGGGCCAGAATATCCAGTGTCCCTTGGCGTTGCTGGCTGAATAGCAGAACGGGGCCCGAGACTTGTTCGATCAGCGCGGGTGCGATCTCTCTGACTTGCTCCGGGGTGAGCCCTTGTGCGGCAGCCTCGCCTTGGCCGGTGATCTTGTTTTTCAGTGAGTTGAAGACGCTGGCGACAATCTCTGCGCGGTCTTCTTGCCGTCTATTGGTGCCGCAGGCCGCCAGAACGCCAAGCCCGAGCATGGCGAAAAGTGTAACACGCACAGGCCGTTTCATCGCCAGAACCTTCCGTATTCGTTATCGAGCGAGGTGCGGTGATATTCCTGCACCTGTCCGTAGAGGCGATCCCGCACCCCGAGCTTTGCACCACCGTTACGCTGCAGCGGGCGGATCACTTCGGAGAAGCTGGTGCGAGAGGGTTTTCCGCTCGCAAAGCCCAGAGGCATGGTGAACATGATCCCTTTGTCGAAGCTGCCTTCGCCGAAATCCTCGGCCGAGATGTTTGTTTTGGTGGCAAAGCCGCCGATCACCCAACCGTTGTCAAAGGTGCGCTGCAACAGCAGTGTCGCGCCGCGGTCCTCGGCCAGATACTGGCCCACGTCCAGCTCGGCAAAGTACCCGTTGCCAAAGTCATAATAGGCCGAGACGTGGCCTGTCGTGGCCTCGTAATCGCGGAAGCCGAACAGGCGGTCGAAGTCGCGCTGCTTCACGTGCGCCACCTCGACACCCAAGGCGAGCGGGCTGTTCACGGGCTTCCACAGAACTTCGCCGGAAACGCCGCCGTACATGTTTTCCAGATAGCCGACGCCCGCGCGGACATAGATGTTCTTCAGCGGGTGCCCCAGATAATAGAGACCCAGCGACTCAATCCCGAACGGATCGTCAAAGAACAGCGGCCCCAGTGTCCGGACAGGGGGCACGACGCCGCCCCAATCGGGTCCGGATTCGCGCAGATCCCCCACAAGGCGGTAGGTTGCAGATCCGGCGATCTTGAAGTTCTTGTTCAGCTGCAAGGCGCTGCGCAGGCGCAGGCCAAAGTCCGCACGGAACGGACGATGCACGTCAAAGTATCCCGGCTGCATGTAGGGCGAGAACCCCCACGAGAAATCAGGGAACTGGTCTTTGTCGAACGGCGGCACGTGGCCAGCCGCATCCGACAGCACCATCTGGTCGTGAATGGCTTTGCTGGTGTTGAACTGCAGGTTCTCCAGATCGGTGCGCTTGAACGTGATCCGAGAGGTCGCGATGCCGTTCACCACGGGAATGATGTGGAACGTCTCGATCGAGTAGGGCAGCTGGTTCGCCATCGCCCGTGCGGCGCGGCCAATCGCTTGCGGTTCGTAGTCAAAGCGCGCGTTCTTCAGAAGCAAGGTGGCTTCGTGCGCCGAAACCTCGAGCCCCGCCATCTGCAGATCGTCGTAGTCCAGACCGTTCTGGATGTTCTTGCGGATGGTCTTTTCAACGCCTTCGGTCTCGGTCCAGCCCAGTAGGTCAGCCTCGCCGGGGGCGCGTTTACGGATCGGCAGGGGGGCCTCTTCGATACCGGTGTTCATGCCGGGATGTTTGGGGTTGATCGTAAAGGTCGCCTGAACCCCGAACTTGTCCCCGTTCAGGAAATAGGCGCTGATCTGGCTGTCACGGCCAAGGTCATAGCCCAAGGACAGGTTGATCGGCGTGCGGTTCTTGAAGAAACCGGCATCCTCTTCGGCGTCGAAGGCATCGCTGGAATATTCGGCAACCAGACGCCACTTGTCATTGATCGCCCAATTCATGCCCGCAAAGGGTGCAACATCCCCGCGGAAATAGTTGCTGAAGTTAAAGTTGCCCCCCGTCCCCGAGAACTGGTAGGCCCGACGCCCCAACTCGGAAATCAAGCGTGACGGGCGGTCCCCGATGGTGGTCACGGGATTATAGCTGCCTAAACGGCCGAAACCGATCCCGCCGGTCAGCGAAAATCCGGGGCTGATGGTTTTCGAGGCGACCACGTATTCGCCGGAATACAGACCCGTCCCCGCAAAGTCCTGCAGACCGATCGCGACGGACGGCAGATAGCGGCCTTCGTCCAGTATGCGGTAACGCACGTCAAAGCTGCGGTCGAAATAGGTGTCCTGCCCCTGATAGGGGTTAATGTCCCCGTTCACACCGGCAAAGCGGAAGGTGGCGCTGATACGGTCGGTGAACTGGAAGGTCAGCGCCGCAGTGGCCGTTCCGTCCATGTAGGTAAAGGTCGAGGCCGCCTCGGCGTCCGGTGCGGCATAGGCATCGGGCAGGGTAATCAGGCCCGGCGTCCCCCAGATGGTATAGTTGGTTTCCGATGACCCGTCGCCCGCATGGGCGCTTGCACCGATCAGGCATCCGACCGTGGCAATGGTGCCCATCAGATGCTGGCGCAGGGGCCGACCGCTTTTCCGCTTTGAAATGTTCACCAACTTGGACCGCCTATCACCGTTCAGACCTGTCTTTGGCGTCCCGATCCGGTACCGCCGCAGCGTCGCGACCCTAGCGCGAGTTGCGCGCGCCGTCCAACCGAAGTTTCCTGACGGCCCCCTCGCGAAGCGCCCCTGATGCGGGAAAAGCATTTTGCTGGCTGTGAATAACTGTTATCGGGTTGGCCTCAGACGATATCGGGATAGACAGGCAAAATGACAGAGAACGAGATCTCGCAATACGCGCAGGATGTCCTGAAAGCAGAGTTACATGCGCTCTCTCTGATGGCGGATGCGCCTCCTGCCCAAATCCCCGCTGTTGTGCGCCTGATCCAAGGGATCACCGGCCGCGTGATCGTGTCCGGCATGGGTAAATCCGGCCATGTGGGCGCGAAAATGGCAGCAACCTTTGCCAGTACCGGCACCCCCGCGCAGTTCGTTCACCCCGGAGAGGCCAGCCACGGCGATCTGGGTATGATCACCAAGAACGACGTGGTGATCCTGATCTCGAACTCGGGCGAGACCAAGGAACTGGCCGACATCATCGCCCATACCCGCCGCTTCGGGATCAAGATGGTCGCGATCACCAAGAACGCGGACAGCACCTTGGCGCAGCAGTCGGACTACCTTCTGCAACTGCCCAATGCCCCCGAAGCCTGTGCAATCGGCATGGCGCCGACCACCTCGACCACGCTGACGATGGCGCTCGGGGATGCGGTCGCGGTCGCCCTGATGCGCATCCGTGGTTTCGAGAAAGAGAATTTTCTGGCGTTCCACCCCGGTGGGAGCCTTGGCGCGCAGCTTCTGCCCGTCGCTGCCCTGATGCACAAAGGGGACGAGCTGCCTCTGGTGGACGAAGACACCACCATGGGCGACGCGCTGGTCCAGATGTCGGCCAAGGGCCTTGGCATCGTCGCGTTGACCGAGAACGGCAAGCTGAACGGCATCATCACCGACGGCGACTTGCGCCGCAATCTGAACGGGTTGATGGAAAAAACCGCCGGTCAGGTCGCCACCCGTGGCCCCCGCACGATCCGCGAGACCGCCCTCGCGTCAGAGGCGCTGGGGATCATGAACGACAAGAAAATCACGACCCTCTGCGTTACCTCGGAAGAGGGCGTTTTGCAGGGCATTATCCATATCCACGACTGTCTGCGCGCAGGTGTTGCATGAGCACTGTTATCCTGATCCCCGCCCGTTACGCCTCGACCCGCTATCCGGGAAAACCGCTGGTGCTGCTGCATGGCGCGACCGGCGTGGCAAAGTCCCTGATTCAACGCTCGTGGGAGGTGGCCAAGGCGACACCCGGCGTCGATGCGGTCTATGTTTGCACCGATGACGACCGTATCGCCAACGCCGCTAAAGCGTTTGGCGCGGATGTCCTGATGACCTCGGGATTCGCGAAAAACGGCACCGAGCGCTGCGCCGAAGCGGTCGCCCAACTGCCCGAAGACACCGATCTGGTGGTCAACCTGCAGGGTGACGCGCCCCTGACCCCCGTCTGGTTCCTGACCGCCCTGATCGACGCGATGAAGGCCGACCCCGAACTGCCCGTCGCCACCCCCGTCCTGCGCTGCGACGCCGAGACCCTGAATAACTTCCGCGAAGACCGCCGCGCCCGCCGCGTGGGCGGCACCACCGCCGTGTTCAACACCCTCGGCCACGCGCTCTACTTCTCCAAAGAGGTCGTGCCCTACACTGGGGACGAGCCCGCAACCGGCGACAACACCCCCGTGTTCCACCATGTGGGCGTCTACGCCTACCGTCCGGCCGCGCTGAAATCCTATATGTCGTGGCCCGAAGGCACGCTGGAAAAGCTCGAAGGACTGGAACAGCTGCGCTTCCTCGAAAACGGTCAATCCGTCGCCTGCGTGCAGGTCGAAGGCCGTGGCCGCGTGTTCTGGGAACTGAACAACCCCGTCGATGTGGAACGCATTGAATCTGTGCTGAAAAAGGAAGGCACCGAATGAAAACCGTCACCGTCCGCGACATCAAGATCGCACAGAACCTGCCCTTCGTCCTGATCGCCGGCCCCTGCCAACTGGAAAGCCTAGACCACGCGCGCATGATGGCAAACGGCATCGCCGAAGCCTGCGCCGCCTCGGGCATCCAGTGGGTCTTCAAGGCCAGCTATGACAAAGCCAACCGCAGCTCCCTGTCCGGTGAACGCGGCCTTGGCATGGAAAAGGGCCTCGAGGTTCTGAACACCATCTCCGAAGAATTCGGCGTCCCCACCATCACCGACGTCCACGAACCGTGGCACTGCGCCAAAGCGGCCGAGGTCTGCGACATCCTGCAAATCCCTGCCTTTCTGTGCCGCCAGACCGACCTGCTGCTGGCCGCTGGCGAAACCGGCAAAGCCCTGAACGTGAAAAAGGGCCAATTCCTTGCCCCTTGGGACATGGGCAATGCGGTGAAAAAGATCGAAAGCACCGGCAACGAGAACATCATGCTCTGCGAGCGCGGCACCACGTTCGGCTATGGCCAGCTGGTGTCCGACATGCGCGCCCTGCCGATCATGGCTGAAACCGGATACCCGACCGTGTTCGACGCAACCCATTCGGTCCAGATGCCGGGCTCCAAGGGCACCTCGACCGGCGGTCAGCGCGAGTTCGTCGAGCCTCTGGCGCGCGCGGCTCTGGCTGTCGGCACCGCTGCGGTCTTTATCGAAACCCATCAGGACCCGGACAACGCCCCCTCGGACGGCCCCAACATGGTCCCGCTGAACGAAATGACAGCCCTCCTGAAACGCCTCAAGGCCTATGACGCCCTGACCAAAGGCTGATCCGGCGCATGGCCAACTTCCGGCTGCACGACCCGGATTGCGTCATGATCCACATCCACAAGACCGGCGGAACCACCATCCGCCGGCACCTGTGGCAAGGCCGCTTTTCCGGCCGTGCCTTTGGGGAAACGCGCCCCGAATGGCAGGGTCTCTACACCTTTGCCTTCGTGCGCCACCCGCTGGACCGCTTCGTCTCGGCCTACTCCTATTTCAGCCAGCAGCGCGGGTTTGATGGTACGATCGAAGATTTCGCCGAAATCACCCTGAATACCACGATCGACCACACCGGCACCCGCAGTTCCAAGGCCGAGATTATCCGCCACCACACCATCCAGCAGACCCACCGGTTCTACTGCCTGAACTCCGCCGACGATCTCTACCGGTTCGAGGATTTCGACAACGAAATCGCTCGTCTCGCTGTAAAAACCGGCCTGAAATACAAGAAAATCCCCCACGCCAACCGCAGCGAACACGGCCTCTGGCAGGACCACATCACCGGCCCGCTTCTCGACCAACTCTGCGCCTTCTACGCTCGGGACTTCGCCGAACTCGGCTACCCCGCGCCCTGATCTTCATCTTGGTAAAAATACTCCGGGGGTGAATTGGCCAACGGCCAAGAGGGGGCAGCGCCCCCTTAGTACCCAGCCGCCCGATCCACCACGAACAACAAGGGCTCCCCGGCTTCGGCTCGCCGGATGTTCTCGGCAATCACTTCGGACGCGGTATCCGCCCGCGTTTCGGACGCGATGTGCGGCGTCACAGTCACGTTCGGATGCGCCCAAAAGGGATGCTCGGCGGGCAAAGGCTCGACCCGAAACACATCCAGCGTTGCATGGCCAACTTGGCCGCTATCCAACGCCGCCAGCAGAGCGTCGTCATCAATCAACGGACCACGGCCAGGGTTAATCAACTTGGCGCCGTGCGCCAGAACGCCCAAAGCCTCCGCATCCAGAACGTTCTCGGTATCTGGCGTGTCGGGCAGCAGCAGGACCACAATTTCGGCGCCGCGCAACGCCTCTAGCAGCCCGTCCGCGCTGGAAAAACACGACACACCTGCAACCTGACGCTGACTGCGCGACCAACCGCGGACCTGAAATCCGAACCGCACCAGCATCTCGGCGCAGGTCCGGCCCAATTCCCCCAGACCCAGCACCGTCACCTTGCGATCCTGTGCCAAAGGCGGCGGGCTGTGACGCCACACGCCGTCCTGAACCAGAATGTGCTGATCCATCCCCAAGTGATATCGCAGCACATGGCCGGTCACGAACTCGACCATACCCTTCTTCAATCCGGGGTCCACCATGCGGGCCAGCGACATCGTCAACGACTGATTCCCCACAATCTTTTCCACACCCGCCCACAGACTCAGAACCGCCTTGCACCGCTTAAAAGGCGAGAAATCCTGCAATGCCTTGTGGGGGGCGTAAACGATGTAATCCACATCCTCGGGCGCGTGATCCATGGACAGATCTGCGTCCAGTCCCGCAGCGGCCAAAGCCCGACCCAGCGGCGCCTCGTATTCATCCCAATAGGCGGGCGGCGCAGCGAGCAGGACGTTGATCATCGGGACTTACCTCTGTTTGTGGACGTGGGCACTCTGGACCAGACCAAAGGCGACCAGCAACACCAACATCGCCGATCCGCCGTAACTGACCAGCGGCAAGGGCACACCCACAACGGGAGCCAACCCCATCACCATCGACATGTTCACCGCAAAGAACAGAAAGAACGTCATCGCGATCCCCAGCGTCAGCAAGGACGAGAACCGGTCGCGGTTACTCAGCGCGGTCGCGATGCAGAAGGCGATGATCAAGGCATAGATCGTCAGCAGGGAAATTCCGCCGATGAACCCGAACTCTTCGGCCAGCGTAGTAAAGATAAAGTCGGTGTGTTTTTCGGGCAGAAAGTTCAGGCGGGTCTGGGTGCCCTGCATATACCCTTTGCCCGTCCAGCCACCGGACCCCAGCGCGATTTTGGACTGGGTGATGTGATAGCCCGCGCCCAAAGGGTCGCTTTCAGGGTTCAAGAAGGTGTCGATCCGGCGGAACTGGTAGTCCTTGATCAACTGCCACGCGGTGCCGCGGCTTTGGAACACGGCGGCCACCATGCCGACGCCCGCAGTAATCACCACCCCGAAATAGGCCCAGTGCACACCGGCCATGAACATCACTGCCCCGCCGCCGATCATCAGCAGCAGCGCCGTCCCGAGGTCGGGCTGCTTCAGGACCAATGCCACGGGAATCATGATCAGCATTACGGGGATGAACACCCACAGCGGTCGAGAGGTTTTGTTCACCGGCAGCCAGTCGTAATAGGCGGCCAGCAGCATCACCACGGTGATCTTGGTCAGCTCGGATGGTTGCAGGCGCATGAACCCTATGTCGATCCAGCGCTGCGCGCCCATGCCGACCACCCCGAACAGCTCCACCACCAGCAGCAGCAGAACCGACAGCCCGTACGCCACCGCCGAGATGTTGCGCCAGAACCAGATCGGGACCATCGCGATCACCAGCATGGCGAACATCCCCATGCCAAAGCGGATCATCTGGGCCCAGGCAAACGGCCGCAGCGAACCACCGGTCACCGAGTACAGCATCAAAAATCCTGCACTGGCAGCCGCCGTGATCAGCAGGATCAACGGCCAGTTCAGATAGAGGATCTTGCGCGCGCCCGTGGGCACATATTTGACGTTATACTCGAGATAGCTCATGCGCGTATGTTGCCTTCGGCAGTCTTGGCCTGCATCAGTTCTTCGATTTTCTTGCGCTCTTCCATGATCTTGTCCCGATCAGCCGAGGGGTAAGCCTCGGGCGGGGGCGGGCCGCCAAACAGGGCCTCGAGCGCGATGTCACGGGCAATCGGGGCCGCCGTAGCCGAGCCACCGCCGCCATGTTCCACCACAACCGCGACGGCCACTTTGGGACGCTCATAGGGGGCAAAGCAGACAAACAGCGCGTGGTCGCGTTCGCGCCACGGCACTTCGTCGTTGCGGACAACGCGGTTGCTGACCTGCGCGGTGCCGGTCTTGCCTGCCATGCGCTTGGTCTCGTCCTCGATCCGCGATTTATAGGCGGTGCCGCGACGGTTGTTGACCACGGCGAACATGCCGCGACGGACCTGACGCAGGTAATCCTCGTTGATGCCAAGGCTCTCGCCGCCCTGTTCGGGGGTGGGCTTGCCGTCGATCGACTTGATCAGGCGGGGGGTGACGCTGCGCCCCGTGGCGATGCGGGCCGACATGACCGCCAGTTGCAACGGGGTGCTCAGGACATAGCCCTGACCGATGCTGGCGTTCACCGTGTCACCGATCAGCCAATCCTCTCCGCGGGCCTCAAGCTTCCATTGTTTGTCGGGGGTCAGGCCAGCGGCCACGGCGGACATCGGGATGTCGAACCGTTCCCCCAGACCCAGCTTGCGGGCGGTTTCGGCGATCTTCTCGATGCCGACCTTCAGCGCGAGGTCATAATAATAGACGTCACAGCTGTGCCGCAGTGACGAAATCAGGTCCATCGATCCGTGACCCGAACGCTTCCAGCAGTGAAAGCGGCGCCCGCCGACCTCGAAATGGCCGGGGCAATAGGCAGTGTCGTTCGAGGTGATCACGCCCGCGTCCAGACCCGCCAGCGCCGTCACCATTTTGAAGGTCGAGCCGGGCGGATAGGCATCCTGCACCGTTTTCGACGCCAACGGCCGGTGGTCGTTGTCCCGCAGGATCGAGTAGTCCGACACCGAAATCCCGCGCACAAACAGGTTGGGGTCGAAACTGGGGGCCGAGCCGATGCCCAGAATGTCGCCGGTATCGCAATCCAGCACCACGGCGCTGGCGGATTCGTGGCCAAGACGGGCCTGGATGTAACTTTGCAGCTTGTGGTCGATGGTCAGCTGGACGTTTGCGCCCGCGATCCCTTCGCGGCGTTCCAGTTCGCGCATGACGCGGCCAGCGGCGTTGACCTCTTCTTGCTTGGTGCCGGCAGAGCCGCGCAGCATGTCCTCAAGCTTGGCCTCGACCCCGATCTTGCCGATCTGGAAGCGGGGGATGCGCAGCAGCTGGTCAGGCTCTTCGATCTTGGACAGGTCATAGTCGGACACGGGGCCCACATAGCCCACCACATGCGCAAAATCCCCGGCCAAGGGGTATTTGCGGGACAAGCCGACCTCGGGCGTGATGCCGGGCAGGGCGGGGGCGTTGACGGCGACCTTGGAAATCTCTTCCCAACTGACGCGGTCGGCGATGGTCACGGGCAAGAAGGGGGCGGTGCGCATCCGCTCCATCTCGGTGCGGGCGCGGTTCAGATCGTCGGATTCCAGATGGATGATCTTGGACAGACGATCCAGAACCTCTTCGACATTGCCCGCATCCTCGGGGACGATGACGATCCGGTAGCTGGGTTCGTTGGTCGCGATCGGGGTGCCTTCGCGGTCCATAATCAGGCCACGGGCAGGGGGCAGCAGACGGACCTTGATCCGGTTCTCTTCGGCCAGCAGACGGAATTCTTCGGCCTGATTGACCTGCATGTGCCGCATCCGCGCGGCCAGCAGCGCGACAAAGCCCATCTGCATGCCGCCCACAATCAACCCGCGCCGCGTAATGCGCCGGTGGCTGGTCGTGGTGTCCCGTTCACTGCGTCTCATCGTTTGTGTCCCAAGGAATCGACCTCGCCGGGGGCGGCTCTGCGCAGGCCGAACAGGGTGTTCAGCGCCAGAACCACCAGCGGGTAGGCTGCGATTGTGACAACGATCTGGGTCAAGGTTAGCCCCAGAGGTTCGTTGGGCACCACAAATAATGTCTGTACGATCCGGTACAACAGCTTGGACATCACAAATGCCAGACCGACCACGCCCCACTCGAGCGGGAAGGGCGCATCACGCAATCCTTCCTCGCGTCTGCGCAGAAAATCGCTGAGGCCCACGGTGATGGCAGCCCACAAACCGGGCGGGCGCTGGAACAGCAGGTCGCCCATCAGCGCCACCATCGCGATCAGCACCATCGGCACCGAATCGGGGCGGCGCAGCATCCACGCCATGGTCACGCAGATCAACAGGTCCGGTCCGGCCCATGCGGTGGGCAGCGAATCCAGCGGCAGCAGGCGGCAAAAGGTCAGCGCTGCCGCGATCACCAGATACCCAAGGGTCAGAACCCAGCGGCCCGGAAATTCGCTATCCGCCATTGCCGGTCGCCTCGGGCTCGGGCTGAAGGACGCCGGTGTCCAGCGCGTCCACGGGGACACCCAGATCAACCGCGTCGGGGAAAGTGTCGTCGGCGCTCAGGGGGGCGACAAGACCACCGTGGCTGCCGATATCCTCGGCCGGTTGGCTGCGCAGAACCTTGAGGAACTTCAGTCGCTCATAGTCGGCGGCCAGACGCACGCGCAAACGCCCGTTCCGGTCTTGGGCCACCTGACCCACCAGCAACCCTGCCGGAAACACCCCCCCATCGCCCGAGGACACAACGCGGTCACCGGGGCGTACCAGATCGGGGTTCTCGATAAACTCGAGCGGCGGAGCGGGGCTGTTGTCGCCCACGATCATCGCGCGCTGGCCCGAAGGCTGCACACTGACCGGAACGCGGCTGTTGGTGTCGGTCAGCAGGATCACGCGGCTGGTGCGTTCGCCCACGCCAGCGATCCGCCCCACAAGGCCGATCCCGTCCATCGTCGCCCAACCGTCCACGATCCCGTCACGGGTGCCGACATTCAGCAGCACCGACTGACGGAAAGGAGACCCGCTGTCCGCCAACACCTCGCCCGAGATTTTGGTCAGCGCGGGGTCCAGACGCATGTTGTTCAGGTCCAGAAGGCGGGCGTTTTCCTGCTCCAGCTGAAGGGCGGCTTCTTTCCACGCCTTCATCTGCTGCAGTTCGCGGCGCAGTTCGGTGTTCTGTTCGGTCAGCCGTCGATAGCTTTGCAGATCGCGGAACAGTTCCACCGTCGCGGTCACAGGGGCCATCGCCCAATCCATGCTCGGCACAACGCGGTCAATCACCGCCATGCGGAAACGCTCCACACGGGGCGAGTCGATCCGCCAAACCAGAAAAATCGCAGACAGCAAAAGTATAAGCACCGCCAAGCCGAGCCTGCGTAGCGGTGCGTAATAATCTTCGCCGTTATTGCCGTGCTTTGCCAAAGTTTACTCCAGCACGCGGCCGCCGAGACGGCTCATATCAGCTGTCGTAGTCGATGACGTGACGCAGCTGCTTTTCGTATTCCAGCGCCTTGCCGGTGCCCAAGGCAACACAGTTCAGGCTGTCATCCGCAACGCTGATCGCCAGACCGGTTGCTTCGCGCAGGGCCAGATCCAGTTCACCCAGCAGCGCGCCGCCACCGGTCAGCATCACGCCGCGGTCCACGATGTCCGCCGCCAGATCCGGCGGGGTCGCTTCGAGAGCGGTCATCACGGCTTCGCAGATCGACTGAACGGGTTCGCTCAGGGCTTCGGCAACTTGGCCTTGGCTGATCTCGATCTCTTTGGGCACACCGTTCAGCAAGTCGCGGCCACGAATCAGCATACATGCGCCGCGGCCATCGTCGGGCATACGTGCTGTACCGATGCTGGTCTTGATGCGCTCTGCGGTGGCTTCACCGATCAAGAGGTTATGCTGGCGGCGCAGGTAGTTAATGATCGCCTCGTCCATACGGTCACCACCAACGCGGACCGAACGTGCGTAAACGATGTCACCCAGCGACAGAACCGCCACCTCGGTGGTACCACCGCCGATGTCGACAACCATGTTGCCGGTGGGGTCAGTGATGGGCATGCCTGCACCGATCGCGGCCGCGATCGGCTCTGCGATCAGACCGGCGCGGCGGGCACCTGCTGACAGAACAGACTGACGGATCGCGCGCTTTTCAACGGGGGTTGCGCCGTGGGGTACGCAAACGATGATCTTCGGCTTCGAGAAGGTCGAGCGCTTGTGCACCTTGCGGATGAAGTGCTTGATCATCTCTTCGGCAACGTCAAAGTCCGCGATGACACCTTCGCGCATCGGGCGGATGGCCTCGATGCTGCCGGGGGTACGACCCAGCATCAGCTTTGCATCTTCGCCAACGGCCAGCACTTTTTTGGTGCCGTCTTTGACGTGATAGGCCACCACAGAGGGCTCCGACAGGATGATACCGCGGCCTTTGACGTAGACCAAGGTGTTGGCGGTCCCAAGGTCGATCGCCATGTCAGATGAAAATACGCCCTGCAAACTTCCAAGGAACGCCATAGTGGAGGCCTCACATTAATAAATTAGATGCCCGCGACTCCGCATGGGGCAGGCGATGCCCTTATAGGGTCGCAATTCGCTGCGGAAAAGGGGCCAGAATAGTCAAATCAGCACCATTCCGCCTTTCCAATGTCCTCCCTGCACGGGTAAGAGGCGCTATGCTGTCCTATCAACACATCTACCACGCCGGAAATGCCGCAGATCTGCAAAAGCATATGCTTCTTGCGGCGGTCCTGTCGTACCTGACCCAAAAGGACAAACCCCTCTCGTATCTCGAGACTCACTCGGGGCGGGGCCTCTATATGCTGGACGCCCCCGAGGCGGTCAAAACCGGCGAGGCCGAGGCAGGCATCACCGCCGCCCTGTCCCGCGCGGCCATCCCCGCAGACCACCCCTATGCGCAGGCAGTGTCGGCCATCCGCGCAGAGCATGGCCCGACAGCCTATCCCGGATCGCCGATGATCGCGGCGCATCTGCTGCGCCCTATGGACAGCATTCACCTGGCCGAACTGCACCCGCGCGAGCATGATGCCTTGCGCACCGCCATGCGCGGCACCGGCGCCAAGGTCTACAAACAAGACGGGTTCGAACTGGCCCAAGCCATGTGCCCCCCGACCCCGCGCCGCGGCCTGTGCCTGATCGACCCGAGCTACGAGGTCAAAGAGGACTACGCCCGCATCCCACGCGAAATAGCGAACCTGCACCGCAAGTGGAACGTGGGCATCATCGCCCTGTGGTACCCGATCCTGACCTCGGGCGCTCACAAACCCATGCTGACTGCGCTAAAGTCCCAGAACCTGCCCGACGCCCTGATCCACGAGGTCCACTTCCCCCCCGTGCGCGAAGGGCACCGGATGATCGGCTCGGGCATGTATGTCGTGAACGCCCCGTGGGGTACCACCGACGCGATCAAGCAGATCGATAGGCTGTTCCCGAAACGCTAGAGCGGCAATTGCGCTGGCGAAACCGCTCGATCGTTCGGGCCCACTCAGCAGCGGCAACATCCCCACAAAATACCTGCCACTCCCCAAGTCGGCACCGCATCTGGCGGCCCTCTGCATGGCGTTCTAGCGCGCGGCCCTGATCTTCATCTTGGCAAAAATACCCACGTCGCAACGCCAGCCTCACATCCCGCCAGCCATCAAAAGAAAAAGGGCCAGCCAAACGGCTAGCCCCCAATTCTCACGCTAAAAGACCCGGATCAGATGGTGTCTTTGTAGCTCACTTCCTTGGTGTCCTTGCCCGATTTCTCGCGGCGGACCAGCAGGCGGTTCACCGCGCTGACATAGGCCTTGGCCGAGGCAACCACGGTGTCGGTATCCGCAGCCTGACCGGTCACAACGCGGCCGTCCTCTTCGAGGCGGACGGTCACGGTGGCCTGTGCGTCGGTACCTTCGGTGACTGCGTGCACTTGGTACAGCTGCAGACGGGCGCCGTGCGGGAAGATCGCCTTGACCGCGTTAAAGGTCGCGTCCACGGGGCCGTCGCCTTTTGCGGTGTGCTGGATGTCTTTGCCGTCAACGGTCAGGATCAGGTCGGCAGACTGGGGCGCTTCGGTGCCGCAGATCACGCGCAGGAACTTGACGCTCAGGCGGTTGCTCTCGGGTGCGGCACCCGATTGGGCCAGCGCGACGATATCGTCGTCGTAGACCTCTTTCTTGCGGTCAGCGAGCTCTTTGAAGCGGACGAAGATGTCCATCAGCTCGTTGTCGGCAACGTCGTAGCCAAGGTCGTTCAGCTTGGCGCGCAGCGCGGCGCGGCCCGAGTGTTTGCCCAGCGGCAGCGAGGTGCCGGCCAGACCCACATCGGCGGGGCGCATGATCTCGAACGTTTCGGCGTTTTTCAGCATACCGTCCTGGTGGATGCCGCTCTCGTGGGCAAAGGCGTTCTTGCCGACGATGGCCTTGTTGTACTGGACGTTAAAGCCCGAGGCCGACGCCACACGGCGCGAGATGTTCATGATCTTGGTGGTGTCGATGCCGGTGGTGAACGGCATGATGTCGTGACGGACCTTCAGCGCCATTACAACTTCTTCGAGCGCGGTGTTACCGGCGCGTTCACCCAGACCGTTGATGGTGCATTCAATCTGACGCGCGCCACCTTCGACAGCGGCCAGCGCGTTCGCAGTCGCCATGCCAAGGTCGTTGTGGCAGTGGGTCGCAAAGATCACGTCATCGGCGCCGGGGACGGTTTCGATCAGGCGGCGGATCAGGTCCGCGCTCTCACGCGGGGCGGTGTAGCCCACGGTGTCGGGGATGTTGATGGTGGTCGCGCCGGCTTTGATGGCGATCTCGATCACACGGCAGAGATAGTCCCACTCGGTGCGGGTCGCGTCCATGGGGGACCACTGCACGTCATCCACCAGATTGCGGGCGTGGGTCACAGTCTCGTGGATGCGCTCGGCCATCTCATCCATGGTCAGGTTGGGGATGGCGCGGTGCAGCGGCGAGGTGCCGATAAAGGTGTGGATGCGCGGCTTGGCGGCGTGACGCACGGCCTCGGCGCAGCGGTCGATGTCTTTGAAGTTCGCGCGGGCAAGGCCACAGATGGTGGCGTTCTTGCTGCGCTGCGCGATTTCCGAAACGGCGCGGAAGTCGCCTTCGGACGCGATCGGGAAACCGGCCTCGATGATGTCGACGCCCATCTGATCCAGAAGCTCGGCAATCTCCAGCTTCTCGTCGTGGGTCATGGTCGCGCCGGGGCTTTGCTCGCCGTCACGAAGGGTGGTGTCGAAAATTTTGACGCGGTTGGTCGCAGTGGTCATAGGAATCTCGCTTCAATTCTCCGGGGTGCCCGGGGGCTGTTCAATGGGAAACAGGGGCGCGATAGATGACTCCTCTGAGCGGACGCGCCCATTGGGCACGCTCAGAGGCGAGTTAGGAGAAGTAGGGACAGGGCCAGTGCCGAAGCACAGCCTGCAGGAGCGTTAGACGCGTTATGTCCCAAAGTCATCATGGGCGGCATCTATACATGCCAGCGACCGGATGAAAAGCGGGAAATGTTGATGGCGCGTGTTGGGGCACTAGGTGCGTCTGTTGAACGGCGGCTCCGTTGGATCGGGCGCGCCATTGAGTATTTTCGGCAAAGAAGAAGCATGAAGGTCTGGGAGGGGCGGCATGGCGCGGGCGTTGGTGATCGGAGCCTCGGGGGGAATCGGGTCGGCCTTGGTGAGGGAGCTAGGGGCGCGCGGCTATGACGTGACGGGGCTGTCGCGGTCGGCGGACGGGCTGGATGTGACGGATGAGGCTTCGGTCGTTGCAGCGTTTGCGCGACTGGAGGGGCTGTTTGACGTGGTGGTTTGTGCGACGGGGGCCTTGGAGGTGGATGGGGCTGCGCCGGAGAAGTCTGTGCGGCAGCTGGATGCCAAGGCGATGGCGGATCAGTTTGCGGTGAACTGCATCGGGCCTGCGATTATGATGCGCGAGGCGGTGCGGCTGCTGCCCAAGGAAGAGCGGTCGGTGATGGCGGTTCTGTCCGCGCGGGTTGGTAGCATCGGGGACAACCGCTTGGGTGGGTGGCACAGCTATCGTGCGGCCAAGGCGGCGGTGAACCAGATCGTGCGCGGCGTGGCGATCGAGTTGGGGCGCAGTCATCCCGGCTGTATATGCGTGTCCCTGCATCCCGGCACTGTGGCCACCGAGTTTACCCGCAAATATCTGGGACGGCATCCAGCTGTGCCTGCCGATGAGGCCGCTTTGCATTTGGTGGATGTGATCGAGGGGCTGACACCGGATCAGTCCGGCGGGTTTTATGACTATGCAGCCAAGGAGATCCCGTGGTGAGTGACAAGCGGCGTCTGATACTGGTTCTGGGGGATCAACTGTCGATGGACCTGTCTGCCTTGCGAGAGGGGGATAAGGACCGCGATGTGGTTGTGATGGCCGAGGTTGCTGACGAGGCGACCTATGTGAAGCATCACCCCAAAAAGATCGCGTTCCTGTTCGCCGCCATGCGCAAGTTCGCGCGGGCGCTGGAGGAGGATGGCTGGCAGGTCGCGTATCGGCGGCTCGATCAGGACGGCAGTGACAGCATCTGCGGAGAGCTCTTGCGCAGGGCCGAAGAGTTTGACGCCCACGAAGTGCTGGCGACCGAACCCGGTGAGTTCCGATTGATCGAGGCATTGGAAAACTGCCCCGTGCCGGTTCACATGTTCGGGGATGACCGGTTTCTGGCCTCTCATGCCGAGTTCGAGGATTGGGCGGAGGGGCGCAAAGCCCTGCGGATGGAGTATTTCTATCGCGAGATGCGGCGCAAGACGGGGCTCTTGATGGACGGTGATGATCCGGCCGGGGGCAAGTGGAATTTCGACCACGAGAACCGCAAACCTGCGCCCGACGAGGTGACCCACAAGGGACCTCTGCGTTTTGACCCTGACGAGGAGGTGCAGGAGGTTCTGGACTTGGTCGGTGCGCGGTTCGGCAAACATTTCGGATCGCTCGACGGGTTCTTCTTTGCCACCACGCGGGAGCAGGCGCTGGAGGCGATGACGGATTTCATGAAGAACGCCTTGGCGCGGTTCGGAGATTATCAGGACGCCATGCTGACCGATCAGCGGTGGCTCTATCATTCGATCCTGTCGCCCTACATCAACGCGGGGCTGCTGAACCCGCTCGAGGTTTGTCAGGCCGCCGAGGCCGAGTACAAGGCGGGCCGCGCGCCCATCAACGCGGTCGAGGGGTTCATCCGGCAGATCATCGGCTGGCGGGAATATGTGCGGGGCATCTACTTCCTGAAGGGGCCGGACTACATGGCCAATAACGCGCTAGGGCACGGGCGCAAGCTGCCAGCGTTCTATTGGGGGGCCGAGACGCGTATGAAATGCGTGGAATGCGCGGTGACCTCCACGCAGCAAGAGGCCTATGCCCACCACATTCAACGCCTAATGATCACAGGAAATTTCGCGCTGCTGGCGGGGGTCGATCCCGCCGAGGTTCATGAGTGGTATCTGGCGGTGTATGCGGACGCCTATGAATGGGTCGAAGCCCCGAACACCATCGGGATGAGCCAGTTTGCGGATGGCGGGGTGCTGGGGTCAAAGCCCTATGTCAGCTCGGGCAGCTACATCAACCGGATGTCGGATCACTGCAAATCCTGCCACTACACCGTCAGCAAAAAGACGGGGCAGGGGGCGTGCCCATTTAACCTGCTCTACTGGCATTTTCTGGATCGCCACCGCGAACGGTTCGAGAAGAACCCGCGGATGGGGAACATGTACCGGACGTGGGACAAGATGGACGCGGATCACCGCGAGACCGTGCTGCAAGAGGCCGACAGCCTCTTGCGTAGTATGGATCAGGGGGGCGTCGTCTGACGCCAGCCCTTATTCGGTTTTGGGTGCTTCTTCGGTGGGGGCTTCCGTGGCCGGAGCCTCGGCAGGGGCGGCATCTGCTGCGGGGGCTGCGGCCTCGTCCGGAACGGCGGGGGCGTCGGTTGCCCCCTCGGCCGGTGCGGCAGCTGCGTCATCGGTCACCAGCGCGCCGTTGTCCCACTGGCCTTCGGTCTGCTGACCGGTGGTATAGCGCATGATGCCATAGCCCTGACGCTTGCCCTCGAGGAACTCGCCCTCGTAGACGTCGCCGTTGGCATAGGTCGCCTTGCCGGTTCCGCTGATCTCGCCGTTCTGCCACTGGCCTTCGTATTTGAAGCCGTCGGTCATGGTGATCGTCCCGTTGCCCTGACGTTTGCCAGCCACAAAATCACCGTCATAGACTGTGCCGTCTGCATAGGTCGCCACGCCGCGGCCCTGACGTTCGCCATCCACCCACGACCCGTCATAGCGATACCCGTCAGGCATGGTCAGCACGCCCTTGCCATCGTTGCGGGCGTTCTTGAAGCCGCCCTCATAGACCAGACCGTTGGTATAGGTGATTTTGCCCTGCCCCTCGATCACTCCCGCCTGCCAGTCGCCGGTATAGCTGTTGCCGTCGGGATAGGTGATGGTGCCGGTGCCGTTGGGCAGGCCCTTCGATACGTCGCCGTCATAGATCGAGCCGTCGGGGTAGGTCATCTTGCCCTTTCCCTCGATCTCGCCGTTGGTCCAGTTGCCGGTATAGGTGTACTTGTCCGCGCCGCGGAAGGTGCCCTGACCGTGGCGCTGGTCATCCTGAAACGCGCCTTCGTAGGTGTCGCCGCTGGCATAGGTGACCTTGCCCTGACCCTGACGTTTGCCATCGACCAGTTCGCCTTCGTAGACGTCGCCATTGGCCAGCGTCAGCTTGCCCGAGCCGTTGATCTGCCCGTTGGACCATGTCCCCTCATAGATCAGGCCGTCCGACATGGTCAGAGTGCCCTGACCCGCGCGGGTGCCGTCCTTGATCTCGCCTTCATAGACCGCGCCATCGGGATAGGTGATGGTGCCGCGCCCTTCTTTGACGCCGTTCACCCAATCGCCTTCGTAGACATAGCCGCCGGGGCTTTCCATACGGCCCGAGCCGTGGTGCATCGCCTTGAGGAACCCGCCCTCATAGCGCACGCCGGTGGCATAGTTGGCAACGCCCTGACCGCTGATCTCGCCCTCGACCCACTCACCCTCATAGGTGCCGCCGTCCGCAAAGGTGATCTTGCCGATCCCGTGGGGTTTGCCCTTGGCGAAATCGCCGACATAGACCGACCCGTTGGGGAAATGTGCCTCGCCTTTGCCGCGGATCTCGCCGGCGACCCAATCGCCGGTATAGGTGAATCCGTTGGGCAGACGATAGGTGCCGGTTCCGTCCTGAAGCCCGTCCTTGAACGTGCCTTCATAGATGCCACCATCGTCATATTGCTTGGTGATCACCTCGCCCGCGTCTTGTGCCAGAGCCGATCCGCCCAACATCACGGCAAACGCAGTGGTCGCCACAAAGCTTTTGAAATCGCGCATCTTTCCCTCCTGATACGGGGAAGTTCCCATTAATCAACTCGATATGGACCCTAATTCACCCCCCGACTTCGGGCAATGGAATTCGCGCCCTCTCTTTCCCTCGGCCCCTATTCTGATAAAGCGAAGGGGACGCGACCCCTGCACCTGACCGCACGAGGCAAACGACATGACCCAGACCTTTCGCCTGACGATGGCCCAGCTGAACCCCGTGATGGGGGACCTGACCGCAAACGCCAACCGCGTGCGCGAGGTATGGGCCGAGGCCAAGGCAGCCGGTTCGGACTATGTGGTATGCCCCGAGATGTTCCTTTTGGGCTACAACCCGCAGGATCTGGTGATGAAGCCTGCCCTGCAAACCGCCTGCATGGAGCATCTGCAAGCGCTGGCTGCTGACTGTGCCGATGGTCCCGCGATTGGCATTGGTGCGCCGGTGATGGTCGGCCCGAACCTGCACAATGGGTACTTTGTCCTGCACGGCGGCAAGATCAGCGCCCAACTGCTGAAGCACCACCTGCCGAACTACAACGTCTTTGACGAAGTGCGGACCTTCAAATCCGGCGACATGAACGGCCCTTATGTGCTGAACGGCGTCCGCATTGGCACCCCGATCTGCGAGGATGCGTGGTATGAGGACGTTGCCGAAACGCTGGCCGAAACCGGTGCCGAGTTTCTGGTGGTCCCCAACGGTTCGCCCTATCGCCGCGACAAGTACGACACGCGCTTGACCCACATGGTGTCCCGAGTGATCGAGAATGACATGCCGCTGGTCTATGTGAATATGGTCGGCGGTCAGGACGATCAGGCGTTCGATGGCGGCTCCTTCGTGCTGAACCGTGGCGGCAAACTGGCCGCGTTGCTGCCTGTCTTCGAAGAGGCTATCGCCCACATCACCCTGAACCGCACCGATGACGGCTGGGAGGCCGAGCAGGCTCCGCTGGCCGACCATCCCGACGCATGGGAACAGGACTACCACGCAATGGTCGTCACCTTGCGCGATTACCTTGGCAAGTCCGGTTTCAAGAAGGTGCTCTTGGGCCTGTCCGGCGGCATCGACTCGGCCTTGGTCGCGATGGTCGCCGTGGATGCGATTGGCGCGGACAACGTGCGCTGCATCATGCTGCCGTCCGAATACACCTCCGAACACTCGCTCGAGGACGCCAAAGAGATCGCCGAAAACCTTGGCGTGAAATACCATACCGTCCCGATCACGCCCGCCCGCGATGCCTTTACTGCAACGCTGACCCCCATGTTTGAAGGCATGCCCCAAGACGTGACCGAGGAAAACATCCAGTCCCGTATTCGCGGCACAATCCTGATGGCGCTGTCCAACAAGTTCGGGGAAATGCTGCTGACAACCGGCAACAAATCGGAAATGGCCACCGGCTACTGCACGATCTACGGCGACATGAACGGCGGCTACAACCCGATCAAGGACATGTACAAAACCCGCGTGTTCGAGACCTGCCGCTGGCGCAACGCCCACCATCGCCCGTGGATGAAGGGCCCCGAAGGCGAGGTCTGCCCGCCCCGCATCATCACCAAGCCCCCCAGCGCCGAGCTCCGTCCCGACCAAAAGGACGAGGACAGCCTGCCCCCCTACGACGTGCTGGACGCGATCCTGACCGCGCTGGTCGATCACGAAGAGTCGGTGGATGATCTGGTCTCGCGCGGGTACGACCGCGACACCTGCAAGCGGATCGAACATCTGCTCTACATTAACGAGTGGAAGCGCTACCAAGCGGCCCCCGGCACGCGCCTGACCAACAAGGCGTTCTGGATGGACCGCCGCTATCCCATCGTGAACCGCTTCCGCACGGGCCGGTAACCCTGAAATTCCCGAATCCGCTGGGGTAAAACCGCAATCGCGGCCCCTGCGGATTTTGATGTCGGTTTCATGCTGCGGTGTCGAAATCTGGCAAGACGACTCGCGGCCTGATGCCTAACGGGACGGTTCCGACTACAACTTTTACGGACTGTTCCCCATGATCACTGTGCAGCAGGTACCGGAGGCCTTTAGCGCCGCCGAATGCGACCGCATCGTCGAAATCACCAATGCAGCCATCCCCAGTGACGCCAAGCTGGTCCGCGACCAGCGCGACCACAACTATCGCCGCGCCGAACTGGTCTGGCTGGACGAACAGCCGGACACTGAATGGGTGATGGACCGCATCCTGCAACTGGTGCGCGTGGCCAACCGTGATGTCTTTGACTTCGACGTCACCGAATTCGCCGAAAGCGCCCAAGTCGCCACCTACCGCGCCAGCGCGGGTGGGCACTTTGACTGGCACTCGGACATCGGCGAAGGCCGCATCGCCAGCCGCCGCAAACTGACCATGGTGGTCCAACTCTCGGAGCCCGACGCCTATCAGGGCGGCGCGTTAGAGCTTATGACCGGCCGCGACCACATCACCGCCAACACGGCCCGCGGCACCGCGACCCTGTTCCCCAGCTTCATGATGCACCGCGTCAGCCCCGTCACCGAAGGCACCCGCCAGAGCCTCACGATCTGGAGCCACGGAACACCTTTCCGCTAACCCAAAACAAAAGGGGCCACACCGGCCCCTTCATCTTGGTAAAAATACCCTCGCCGAAGGCTGCGCGGCGTTAGCCGCGCCCCCGTTATCCGACGAATTCGGTCTTCGCGTAGCCCTGAATGTACAGCAGCGCGCTCAGGTCACCGTTGTTGATGCGGATATCGCATTGCGCCGCGACCGAAGGCTTGGCGTGCAGCGCCACACCGGCCCCCGCCAGCCCCAGCATCCCCAGATCGTTTGCACCGTCACCCACGGCAATCACGTCCGCCTCGGTCAGACCCAGACGTGCGCTGATCTCTTCCAGCGCCTGAACCTTGGCTTCGCGGCCCAGAATCGGGCGACCCACCTCTCCGGTCAGTTCGCCATCCGCCGCGATCAGGGTATTCGCGCGGTTCTCGTCAAAGCCCAGTTCAGCCGCCACTTTGGCGGTAAACGCAGTGAACCCACCCGACACTAGCGCGCAGTAGCCGCCGTTCGCCTTCATGGTGGCCAGCAGCTCGCGGCCGCCGGGCATAAAGGTGATGCGCTCGGCCAGAACCTTGTCGATCACGCTCTCGGGCAGGCCTTTCAGCAGGCCCACGCGCTCGGTCAGGGCGCCTTCGAAGTCCAGCTCGCCGTTCATGGCGCGGGCTGTGATGTCTTTGACGCGCTCGCCCACACCAGCCTCGTCGGCCAGCTCGTCGATGCATTCCTGCTGGATCATGGTGCTGTCCATGTCGGCCAGCAGCATTTTCTTTTTGCGACCCTCGGCGGGCTGGATCACCAGGTCCACGCCTTGCTTCTGCAGGTCTTCCCAGACGTCCCAACGGTTGTCGGGAATCACATCCAGAGAAAACTCGGCGGCGACATCGGGGCAAAGCCACTGGATATCGCCCCCGCCCCACGCATTACGCAGAGAATCAACAAGCACGGTTTCCAGCACGGGATTCGCCGGATTGGTCATAAGGGTTGCCACATACATGGGGGTAAGTTTCCTATAGGGAACAAACGTAGTCGTTTTTGATGTCTCAAGCGGCGCTATAGCGACAAAATGGCTATTGTGAAACCCCGCGAAGGGCCGTATCTGCGTCGGCGGGACACCTCTCCCCAACGAGAGGCGCTTATCTGGAAGGATACCAGCAATGGCTATCGCACAACCGACCTCGCGGCCCGCAAACCCGCGTTTCTCCTCTGGCCCCTGCGCCAAAATCCCCAACTTCTCGCTGGATATGCTGTCGGACGCCGCACTGGGCCGTTCGCACCGCGCCGCCGTCGGCAAAGAAAAGCTGAAGGCCGCCATCGAGGAAACCCGTGAAATTCTGGGTGTACCTGCTGACTACCGTATCGGTATCGTTCCGGCATCGGACACCGGCGCTGTGGAAATGGCCCTGTGGTCGCTTCTGGGTGCACGCAAAGTCACCATGCTGGCATGGGAAAGCTTTGGTTCGGGCTGGGTCACCGACGTTGTCAAACAGCTGAAACTCGACGCCGAAGTGCGCACCGCCGACTACGGCCTGCTGCCCGATCTGGCGACCGTCGATTTCAACACCGACGTTGTTTTCACCTGGAACGGTACCACCGCTGGCGTCCGCGTTCCGAACGCTGACTGGATTGCCGCCGACCGCGAAGGTCTGACCATCTGCGACGCCACCTCGGCCGCATTTGCTCAGAACCTGGATTGGGCCAAGCTCGACGTCACCACCTTCTCTTGGCAGAAGGTCATGGGCGGCGAAGGCGCACACGGCATCATCATCCTGTCGCCCCGCGCCGTCGAGCGTCTGGAATCCTACACCCCCGCATGGCCCCTGCCGAAAATCTTCCGCATGACCAAAGGCGGCAAGGTGATCGAAGGTATCTTTGTTGGTGAAACCATCAACACCCCGTCGATGCTGGCCGTCGAGGATTACCTGGTCGCCCTGAAGTGGGCCAAGGAAATCGGTGGTCTGACCGCTCTGCAGGCGCGCGCTGATGCGAACGCTCAGGCGATCTTCGACTTCTGCGACCAGAAAGACTGGATCGCGAACCTGGCCGAAGTTGCGGAAACCCGCTCGAACACCTCGGTCTGCCTGAAGTTCACCGACGACCGCATCAAGGACGGCGCAGTTTTCGCCAAAGCCGTTGCGAAGCGTCTGGAAAAAGAAGGCATCGCGCTGGACATCGGCGCCTACCGTGATGCCCCCGCCGGTCTGCGGATCTGGTGTGGCGCCACCGTCGAGACCGCAGATGTTGCGGCTCTGCTGCCCTGGCTGGAATGGGCCTTCGAAGCTGAAATCGAAGCGCAAGCCTAAGCGATCCAATACGGGGGCGCTCTGACGCCCCCGACCCATCCCCCGAATTCCCAGATTCAAAGGACCAGTCTCATGGCCCCCAAAGTTCTCGTATCCGACAGCCTGTCCGAAACCGCAGTTCAGATCTTCCGTGATCGTGGCATCGAAGTCGACTTCATGCCCAAGCTCGGCAAAGACAAAGACGCTCTGGCCGAAATCATCGGCAACTACGATGGTCTGGCGATCCGCTCGGCTACCAAAGTGACCGCAGCCCTGCTGGAAAAAGCCACCAACCTTAAGGTCGTTGGCCGCGCAGGTATCGGCACCGACAACGTCGACAAAGAAGCTGCTTCGAAGCACGGCGTGATCGTCATGAACACCCCCTTCGGCAACATGATCACCACCGCCGAGCACGCCATCGCGATGATGTTCGCTGTTGCGCGCCAGCTGCCCGAGGCGTCGGAATCGACCCACGCTGGCAAGTGGGAAAAGAACCGCTTTATGGGCGTCGAGCTGACCGGCAAGACCCTTGGCGTGATCGGCGCAGGCAACATCGGTGGCATCGTTTGTGACCGTGCCCGCGGCCTGAAAATGAAAGTCATCGCGTTCGACCCCTTCCTGTCGGAAGAGAAGGCCGAGAAGATGCAGGTCGAGAAAGTCGAGCTGGAAGAGCTGCTGAAGCGTTCGGACTTCATTACTCTGCACGTTCCGCTGACCGACGGCACCCGCAACATCCTGTCGCGTGAAAACCTGGCGAAAACCAAGCCCGGCGTGCGCATCATCAACTGTGCCCGCGGCGGTCTGGTTGACGAAGAAGCACTGGCAGAACTGCTGAAGTCGGGCCACGTTGCTGGCGCAGGCTTTGACGTGTTCGCCGTAGAGCCCGCGACCGAGAACGTTCTGTTCAACCTGCCCAACGTTGTATGCACCCCCCACCTGGGCGCATCGACCACCGAAGCACAGGAAAACGTCGCCCTGCAGGTTGCAGAGCAGATGTCGAACTACCTGCTGACCGGTGCCGTTGAAAACGCGCTGAACATGCCCTCGATCACTGCCGAAGAAGCCAAGATCATGGGCCCCTGGATCAAGCTGGCAGGCCACGAAGGCGCGTTCATCGGCCAGATGACCGAAGAAGCGATCACCGCGATCAACGTTCTGTACGATGGCGTTGCTGCCGACATGAACACCGACGCGCTGACCTCGGCTGTTGTGGCTGGCATCATGCAGGCGACCAACCCTGACGTGAACATGGTTTCCGCACCCGTCATCGCCAAAGAGCGCGGCGTGCAGATCTCGACCACCACTCAGGACAAGTCGGGCGCATTCGAAGGCTACATCAAAGTGACCGTCGTCACCGAGAAGCGCGAGCGTTCGATCGCAGGCACCGTATTCTCTGACGGCAAGCCCCGCTTCATCCAGATCAAGGGCATCAACATCGACGCAGAAATCGGTGAAAACATGCTCTACACCACCAACGAGGACGTTCCCGGCATCATCGGTACCCTCGGCGGCGTGCTGGGTGAAAACGGCGTGAACATCGCGAACTTCACCCTGGGCCGCAAGGCAGCAGGTTCGGAAGCGATCGCTGTTCTGTACGTTGACGCCCCCATCGAAGAGACCGTCGTTTCGGCTCTGAAAGCGACCGGCAAGTTCAAGCAGGTCAAGCCGCTTCACTTCGACGTCAAGTAATCAGCTTTTCGCTGTGCTAGAGATCAGGCCTGTCGCAGTAATGCGGCAGGCTTTTTATTATTTTCAGGAGGCGACATGCGCAGTTACGCAATCGGGGACATCCACGGACATCTGGATAAACTGCAAGCCGTCCACCGCCTGATCGAGGCTGACCGCGCCCTCACCGGTGACCATGACGCGCCGGTGGTGCATCTGGGGGATTTCGCCGACCGTGGGCCCGATGTGCGCGGTGTTATTGATTACGTGCGGGACGGGGTGCAGGCGGGGCAACCTTGGGTCAATATTCTGGGTAACCACGACCGGATGATGTGGTACTTCTTGCAGCCGGTCGAGCAGCCAGATCCCCTGCGCAATGACCTGCACTGGCTGATGCTGGACATCAACATTGGCGGCCGCAAGACGCTGGCCTCTTACGGGGTGGATGTGTCGGACGACCGTCCGGTGTGGGAAATCCATGCCGAGGGCCGCGCCAAAGTCCCGGCCGAGGATTTGCACTTCATCACCCAGCTCAAGGAATACCACTGGCAGGGGGACCACTATTTCGTGCACGCTGGGGTGCGCCCGAACGTGCCGCTGGACAAGCAGGCGCAGGATGATCTGGTCTGGATCAGGGGCGATTTTCACGATCACAAAGACCCCTTCGGCCCGCTGATCATTCACGGCCACACGGTGATCGACAACGTGACCCACTATGGCAACCGCCTGAACGTGGACACAGGCGCGGCCTATGGCGGCCCGATTTCTGCGGTCGTGATCGAAGGTCGCGATGTTTGGCAGCTTACCGAAGATGGCCGCGTTCCAGTCGCCGTTCAGCAATAAAAAAAGGGGAGAGGCTTCGCAACTCTCCCCTTTGAACTAAAACAAAGGTCTTCGACTTCAAGGCGCCCTTTGGGGAGCGCGCCCCGCATAGCGGGAATTGCCACCATGCCGCGGAAATCGCAGACCTAGGTTTCTGGCAGAGCGGGTTGGATCAAATCCACTCGTTGCACAAACACCTAAGTAACGGGAAAGTTCCCGACAAAAAACACAGCCCGCTGCATTTCTGCGATTGCGAAAAGGGGGCGTCAGGTCCAGTCCAGAACAATTTTGCCGGACTTGCCCGAGCGCATGATCTCGAATGCTTCGGCGTAGTCGTTTTTGTTGAACCGGTGGGTGATGACACGGCTCACGTCGAGGCCGTTTTGCAGCATGGCAATCATCTTGTACCAGGTCTCGAAAATCTCGCGGCCATAGACGCCTTTGATGGTGATGGCCTTGAAGACGATGCGCGACCAATCCACGGGGCTCTTGCCCGGCGGTATCCCCAGCAGAGCGATCCGCCCGCCCATCACCAGCGCCTCGACCATCTGATCAAGCGCCTGCTGGCTGCCGGACATCTCTAGTCCCACGTCGAACCCCTGCTTCATCTTGAGGCGGGCGATGACGTCTTTCAGGTCTTCTTGGGCGACGTTCACGGGGGTCACATCCGCGACCTGACCAGCGAGGGCCAAGCGGTCGGGGTTCACATCCGTAATCACCACATGACGCGCACCTGCGTGGCGGGCAACGGCAGCGGCCATGATCCCAATGGGGCCTGCGCCGGTGATCAGCACGTCCTCGCCCAACAGATCAAAGCTCAGCGCCGTGTGAACCGCGTTCCCCAGCGGGTCGAGGATCGCGCCGATATCATCGCTGATCTCGTCGGGCAGGGGCACCACGTTGAACGCAGGCAGACGCAGGTATTCGGCAAACGCCCCCTGTTCATTCACCCCGATTCCCCGCGTTTCGGGGTCCAGATGGAACCGGCCCGCGCGGCTCTGGCGGCTGGTTTTGCCGATCAGGTGGCCTTCGCCACTGCACCGTTGGCCAATGGATAGCCCTTCGACATTGCGGCCCATATCCACGATTTCACCGGCGAATTCGTGGCCGGTGACCAGCGGGACGGGAACGGTCTTCTGCGCCCACTCGTCCCAGTTCCAGATGTGAATGTCAGTCCCGCAGATGCCGGTTTTCTTGACGCGGATCAGCACATCGTCGGGGCCAATCTCGGGCACGGGGCGCTGTTCCTGCCAAAGGCCGACAGCGGGCTGCGCCTTGACCAGCGCGCTCATGGTGTTGGGGCGGGTCATGCGATCACTCCGATCTTGCGGCCAGCGTTGGCAAAGGCGTTAAGGCCGAAATCCAGATCCTCTCGGGTCAGGGAGGCATTCATCTGGGTGCGGATGCGGGCTTGGCCCTTGGGGACAACGGGGAAGAAGAAGCCGGAGACATAGACACCCTGTTCGAACAGAGCGTTCGCCATGTCTTGGGCCTTTTGCGCCTCACCCAGCATGACGGGGATGATGGGGTGCTCACCGGGCAGCAGGTCAAAGCCCAGATCGGTCAGCCCCGCCCGCCAGTATTTTGCGTTCTCGAACAGTTGCGCACGCAGAGCGTCGCCCTGCTCCACAAGGTCCAGCGCCTTGATCCCGGCGGCCACCACCGACGGCGGCAGCGCGTTCGAGAACAGATAGGGCCGCGCGCGCTGGCGCAGCAGGTCGATCACGGGTTGGGGGCCAGCGATATAGCCGCCCAAAGCGCCACCCAAGGCCTTGCCCAAGGTGCCGGTCAGGATGTCCACATCGACACCTTGGTGTGCTGCGGTTCCTGCGCCTTTGGGACCCATGAAGCCGGTCGAGTGGCAGTCATCCACCATGGTGATCGCGCCGTACTGCGCGGCCAAGTGGGTGATCTGCGGCAGGTTCGCCAGATAGCCGTCCATGCTAAATACGCCGTCCGTGGCGATCATGATGTGGCGCGCGCCAGCCTCTCGGGCTTCGATCAGCTTGGCCTCCAGATCCGCCATGTCGGAATTGGCGTAGCGGTAGCGCCGCGCTTTGCACAGGCGGATGCCGTCAATGATCGAGGCATGGTTCAGCGCGTCCGAGATAATGGCATCCTCGGGCCCCAGCAGGGGTTCGAACAGTGCGCCATTCGCGTCGAAACAGGCGGCGAACAGGATCGCATCGTCCTTCCCCAGGAACTCGGCCAGTCGCTGCTCCAACTCGCGGTGCAGGTCCTGAGTGCCGCAAATAAACCGGACCGAAGCCATGCCGTACCCATGATCGTCCATCGCGCCTTTGGCTGCGGCGATCAGGTCGGGGTGGTCCGCTAGCCCAAGATAGTTGTTCGCGCAGAGGTTCAGAAGTTCGCGCCCGCCAACAGTCACGCGGCCCGCTTGGGGCGAAGTGATCAGGCGTTCGCGCTTCATCAAACCCTCTGCTTCGATCTCGTGCAGGGTCTGTTTGATCTGGTTCAGAAATGCCGTGGACATGAATCGCCTCCGAATGAATTTCGGAGACGGTAGCATGGCGGATGAAATTCCAAAATACTGGATTTCCAATTTCGGGGAAAATTTCCGTGATTTCGGAATTTCATGTCTGTGGGCTGATCAGGCGTCCTGCACGACCAGGAAAACCTGTGCGGGGCCAGCCTCGGCGCTGATGGTGTGGGGCTGGTCCACGGGGTAGCGCGCCGTATCACCGGGACCGAGCAATTCGACCTGCTGGCCTGCCTTGATCCGCACGTTGCCCGTGATCACCGTCAGATGCTCTCGGGCGCCGCGTTTGTGGGGGGCGCTGTCCAGAATGCCGTTTTCCTTGAATCGAATGTCATAGACCTCGTGCCGGCCGACTTCCTCTGGCGGGGACAGGATCCGGATTGAGCATCCCTGACCCGCATTGGCGATCAGCGGCACGTGGGCGTTGCGCAGAACCTCGATCCCTGCGGGTTCGTCCACGCCCTCAAGCAGCCCCGCGAAATCCACCTGCAAGGCGCGGGTCAGGTTCCACAGAGTCGCGATGGTGGGGCTGGATTCCCCACGCTCGATCTGGCTGACCATGCTGCGGGACACGCCCGACAGTTTCGCCACAGCGTCCAGCGACAGTCCTTTGTCCCGACGCGCGGTGCGCAGGCGGGTGGGCAGCAGGGACAGGACTTCGGTTTCGGGGGTGGAGGAATTATCCGTCATAGCGGAACTAAGCCTTTGCGCGTGCGGCAAGTCAAGTCGCCGGAAAGGCCCCCCGTGACGCTGCGACATAAAAATCATGACCCCACGTTTTAATGACAGGCCAAAGGGCGCGGCGTTAGGCTGTCCGCAACCAGAGGGGAGGAGCAACCCATGACAGGTATCGTAATTTTGGGCGGTGCGCGCACCGCGATTGGCACCTTTGGCGGCAGTCTGGCCGCGATTGAACCGGCGGCCTTGGGCACCATCACAGCCAAAGCCGCGATGGAGCGGGCGGGCGTTGCCCCCGAGCAGATTGGCCATGTCGTCTATGGCCACATCATCAACACCCAGCCCCGCGATATGTACCTGTCGCGCGTGGCCGCGATGGACGCTGGCATTCCCGACACCGTGCCCGCGATGAACGTGAACCGGCTCTGTGGTTCGGGCGTGCAGGCGATTATTTCGTCGGCGCAATCGTTGATGCTGGGGGATGCCGAATTCGCTCTGGCTGGCGGGGCCGAGAGCATGAGCCGCTCGCCCTATATCGTGCCGGGGGCGCGGTGGGGCGTGAAGATGGGCGATATGCAGGCGCAGGACATGATGCTGGGGGCGCTGAACTGCCCCTTTGGCACCGGCCACATGGGTATTACCGCCGAGAATGTCGCCTCCGAGCATAACGTCAGCCGAGAGGATCAGGACGCCTTTGCCGTGGAAAGCCAGCGGCGCACGGCTGCGGCGATCGAGGCGGGCCATTTCGCCGATCAGATCGTGCCGGTCGAGGTGATGCGCAAGCGCGATCTGGTGCCCTTTGTCACCGACGAACACCCCAAAGCGACCACCTTGGAAACGCTCGCCGGTCTGCGTCCCGCGTTCCAGAAGGGCGGCACTGTCACCGCCGGGAACGCGAGCGGCCTGAACGATGGCGCGGCGTCTCTGGTCCTGGCCCGCGAGGATGCGGCGGAGAAGGCGGGCCTGACGCCCCGCGCCCGCATCATCGGTTACGCCCACGCAGGTGTCCGGCCAGAGGTCATGGGCATCGGCCCCGTGCCCGCCGTTCAGGCGCTGTTGGCGAAAACCGGACTGACCGTGGACGACTTCGACGTGATTGAATCGAACGAAGCCTTCGCCGCGCAGGCCATCGCCGTGAACCGCGCCTTGGGACTGGACCCCGCCAAGGTGAACCCCAACGGCGGCGCCATCGCGATGGGCCATCCCGTGGGCGCGACCGGCGCGATCATCACCGTCAAAGCCATGTACGAGCTAGAGCGGATCGGCGGCAAACGCGCCCTGATCACCATGTGCATCGGCGGCGGCCAAGGCATCGCGCTGGCCATCGAGCGCTAAACCGCCCGAATTTTAAGGGCCTATTCACCCTGTTCCGTCAGGTTGCCTGCATACGGAACAGGGAATCGTCCTATGGATCTGGCCTCCAGACTGGCTCAGGAGCGGCGCGCGCGGCTCGCTGCGGAACGCTTGCTCGAGATGAAGCAGGAAGAACTGAGTGCGGCCAATCGCAAGCTTGGCCGTCACGCAGAGGCTTTGTCCGCCGACCTTGCCGAAACCCGCCAAGAGGTCGAAACCATCCGCAAAGACCACAGCCGCGTTCTGATCGACCTTGGGGTCGCGATGACCAAGGCCGAGGTCGCCGAAATGCGCCTGTGGCAGGCGCTCGAGGCGGTGCAGGACGGCTTTGCCCTGTTTGATGAAAATGCCCGCCTAATCTTGGCGAACCGCGCCTATCTGAACATCTTTGACGGTCTGTCCGACATCCAGGAAGGGGTCAGTTACACCAGCATTATCCATGCTTTGGCCTTCGAAGGGACGGTGGATTTGCAGGGTGAAACGGCCTCGGACTGGTGTCAGCGGATGATCCAGCGTTGGCAAACCCCGACGCCAGAACCCGAGGTTCTGCGCCTCTGGAATGGTCAGTTCATCAAGCTGGTCGATCAGCGCACCCCCCAAGGCGGGATGGTGACACTGGGGATCAACGTGACCGATCTGATGCGCTTGTGGGCCGCTGTGCATTCCGTGCCGGACGGATTTATTCTGTATGATCAAGATGATCGCCTGATCACCTGCAACGATACTTTCCGCGAATACTACGCCGACACCGCGCCCGCGCTGATCCCCGGTGCGAATTTCGAGGATATCTTGCGCTTTGGTCTGGACCGCGGCCAATACGCCGAGGCTTTGGGCCACGAGGAGGAATGGCTGGAACGCCGTCTGTCCCGTCACCGCCTTGGCACCGAGCACGAACAGCAAATGAGCGACGGTCGCTGGCTGCGCATTCTGGAGCATATGACCCCCGACGGCGGCCGCGTGGGCCTGCGCGTGGACATCACCCAGACCAAACGGACCCAAGCCGAACTCAAAGACGCCAAGGTCCGCGCCGAGGCCGCATCGCGGGCGAAGTCCAGCTTCCTTGCAAACATGAGCCACGAAATCCGCACGCCGATGAACGGTGTCATGGGGATGGCCGATTTGCTGGGGGACACCGATCTGGATGAAGAGCAGCGCCTTTACGTGGATACGATCCGCAATTCGGCCGAGGCTCTGCTGGTCATCATTAACGACGTTCTCGATTATTCCAAGATCGAGGCGGGCAAGATGGCCCTGCACAACACCCCCTTCGATCTGGAGCGGTGCATCCACGAAATCCTCATGCTCCTCCAGCCCAAAGCGCGGGAAAAGGGTCTGTCGCTGCTGCTGGATTACGACCTTTTCATGCCCACGCGGTTCATCGGTGATCCGGGGCGCATCCGGCAGATATTAACCAACCTCATCGGAAATGCGGTGAAATTCACGGAAACGGGTCATGTTCTGGTTCGCGTCACCGGTCATAAATCGGATGGAGCGGCCAACGTCCACGTGCTGATCGAAGACACCGGCATCGGCATCGCCCCTGACATGATTGAGCACATTTTTGGCGAGTTCAATCAGGTCGAGGATGACCGGAACCGCAAATTCGAGGGCACTGGCTTGGGGCTGGCCATCACCCGCCGCCTGATCGACCTGATGCGAGGGGACCTCTGGTGCGAATCCGAACCGGACAAGGGCACTTGCTTCGGGTTCCGCGTGCCCCTTCCCGAAGAGGGCAATTCTGCCCCTCCCCCCGCCGTCGGCCAACGCATCCGCCGCGCCCTGATCGCGGATGATCAGTCGACGAACTTGACCATTCTGGAAAAGCAGCTGTCCCTCATGGGGATTGAGGTTACGGCGGTCCACGATGGCCCCGCGGTTTTGGCCGTTCTGCAGGATGATCCCCGCTATGACGTGCTGCTGACCGATCACCATATGCCGGGGATGGATGGGCTGGAGCTGGCTCAGGCGCTCACGGACCAAGGGATTGGCCTACCGATGGTGCTGCTGTCCTCGAACCCCGGGGCGGCGGCGAACGACCCATCCAAGCACCTGTTCAAACGCATCCTGCAAAAGCCGATCCCGAGGGACTTCCTGTACACCACGCTGCAGGATCTTGCCGAAACGGCGCCCGAACCGGTGGTCGAGGTGAAGCCTGCGGAACCCTCCGCAGACATGCCCCTGCGGGTTCTTGCGGCCGAGGATAACAAGACCAACCAACTGGTTTTCAGCAAGATGGTTAAGGGTGCGGGGATCGACCTGACCTTTGCCAATAACGGGGCCGAGGCGGTGGATCTGTTCCCAAAAATCCGCCCCGATTTGGTGTTCATGGATATCTCGATGCCCGGCATGGACGGCAAAGAGGCCACCCGCCGGATCCGCACAGAAGAAGCCGCACAAAACTGGCCCCGCACCCCCGTGATCGCCATGACGGCCCATGCCTTGCCCGAGGATAAGGCAGAAATGCTAGAGGCCGGGGCGGACCAGTATCTCACAAAACCCCTGCGCAAAGCAGAGGTTCTGGAGCAGATTGAACTGCGGAAACAAGAGCTTCAGACGGCGGGGCGCACGAAGACCAGTTTGTCGCCCTCGCTCAGGTCGGGCTGATAAGCATAGCCCCCAAGGTCAAAATCCTTCAGCGCCTCCGGATCGGTCAGCCGGTTTTCCATCATAAAGCGCGCCATCGAGCCACGGGCCTTTTTGGCGTAGAAGCTGACGATCTTGGGCGTGCCGTTCTTTTCTTCCATGAACACGGGGGAGATGACCCGCAGGTTCAAGGCCTTCTGGTCCACGGCGCCAAAGTATTCCTGACTGGCGCAATTAACCAAGATATCGGTTTTCGCGGCCTGACCTTGGGCATTCAATGCCTCGGACAACCGCGGACCCCAATAGTCATAGAGGTTCTTGCCGCGCGGGTTTTTCAGGCGGCTTCCCATTTCCAGACGGTAGGGTTCAATCGCATCGCGGGGACGCAACACCCCGTAAAGGCCGGACAAAATCCGCAAATGGTCGTCGGCCCAACGCATCGCGTCTTCGTCCAGCGTCTTGGCCTCGAGCCCCTGATAGGTGTCGCCGGCAAAGGCATAGACGGCGGCCTTGCGATCCTGTTCACCAAAATTGGCGAAACGCTCTTCGTTCAGTTTTCCCAGGGCATCGCTAATATGCATCAGCTTCGACAGATCGGCAGCAGTCAGTTCGCGGGCCACTCCGGCCAATTCAACGGCGCTCTCCCAGAAATCGGGGGTGGTTGTGGTGCCGTCGCGGGGCTCCATGTCCATCTTTTTGGCGGGCGAAAGGACTGCCAGCATGTCTGTCTCCTTAGTCTTTCGCTCGGATTTAGCCCGCCTCCCGCAGGACGTCCAGAAACGCCTCGCCAAATCGTTCGGCGCGGCGATCCCCGAGCAGGCGCACCATCGTCTGGGTGTCGCGCGGCCGCAGTTCGGCGATCTTGGCAAGTTGCGACGAAGAGCAACTGAGCGGCTTGTCCATTCCGTCAGCCCCGCGCAGCAGTTCCGCCTGAACCTCGAGCAGCGCATCGTAAAGGTTCGCGGCGTTCCGGCCCGCCAATTTGCGGCGGCTGGGGTGCAGGGCGGCGGCCTCGCCGTTAATCACGTGCAGGAAATCCGAGCCATATCGCTCCAGCTTCTTCGCGCCCACACCTGAAATCCGCGCCATGTCGTCGAGGTTCGCGGGGCGGCGCTCTGCCATCTCGATCAGGGTCTTGTCGTTGAAGATGACATAGGCGGGAACACTGGCGGCTTCGGCCAAGGCGCGGCGCTTGGCCTTCAGCGCAGATAGCAAGGGCATATCTTCTTCGGACACCATCATCTTGATGGCAGGGCGGCGAGACGAGACAGATATTGTGTCGCGGCGCAGGGTAATGGATTGCTCACCCTTCAGGATCGGGATCGCAGGATCGGTCATGCGCAGGGCGCCGTGGCGTTCGGGATCGGGGCGGACCAGATCGTGGCCCATCATCTGGCGGAACACGGCTTGCCAGCCTCGGCGGTCGAATTCCTTGCCCACGCCAAAGGTCGGTAGGCCGTCGTGCCCACGGTCGCGCACTTTGTCGGTGGCGTTGCCGGTCAGGATGTCGATCAGGTGGCCAGAGCCGAAATATTCACCGGTGCGCAGGATGGCGGACAGGGCTTTGCGGACGGCTTCGGTGCCGTCGAATGTCTCGGGCGGCTGATCGCAGAGGTCGCAATTCCCGCAGGGTTCGCTGGTTTCGCCGAAATAGGACAGCAGGGATTGGCGGCGGCAGGTGACGGCTTCGGCAAGACCTAGCAGGGAGTTCAGGCGCGCGTGGTCGGCTGCGCGGCGTTCGGGGGGCGCGAGCCCTTCGTCGATCTGGTTGCGGCGCAGGCGTATGTCGTCGGGGCCGAATAGTGTTAGGGTTTCGGCGGGGGCGCCGTCACGGCCGGCGCGACCGATTTCCTGATAGTATGCTTCGATGGACTTGGGCAGGTCCGCGTGGGCGACCCAGCGGATGTCCGGTTTGTCGATGCCCATCCCGAACGCGACGGTGGCGACGACAATCAGCCCGTCCTCTTGTTGAAAGCGGCGTTCCACGTCGCGGCGGTCGTCGGGGTCCATGCCACCGTGATAGTGGCAGGACAGGTGGCCTTCGTCCCGCAAAGCTTTGGACAGGCCCTCGGTTTTGGCACGGGTGCCGCAGTAGATGATGCCGGAACGGCCACGCCGTGCGGCAGCATAGGACAGGATCTGGTTGCGCGGGTTTTCCTTGGCAGCAAAGGCCAAGTGGATGTTCGGGCGGTCAAAGCCGCGCAGAAACGATGTCGGTTGGACGCCGCCGAACAGCTTTTGAACGATTTCGTCTTGGGTTTCGGCGTCTGCGGTGGCGGTGAACGCGGCCAGAGGCACGTTCAGAGCCTGCCGCAGTTCGCCGATGCGCAAGTAATCGGGTCGGAAATCGTGGCCCCATTGGCTGACGCAGTGGGCCTCGTCTACCGCGATCAGGCTGGTGCCGACGTTGCGCAGCAGTCGCTCCGTCCCCATCGAAGCCAGACGTTCGGGAGCCATATAGAGCAGCTTGATCTCGCCGCGGTGCAGAGCATCCATGACGGCTTCGTTTTCCTCGGGCGTGTTGCCCGAGGTCAGGGCGCCTGCGCCAACACCCGCCTCTCGCAGCCCCCTCACCTGATCGCGCATCAGGGCGATCAGCGGGGAAATCACGACCGTGACGCCTTCGCGCACCAAGGCGGGCAACTGGAAGCACAGGGATTTACCCCCGCCCGTGGGCATGATGGCCAGCACGTTCTGCCCGCCGGTGACGGCTTCGACGATTTCTTGCTGTCCGGGGCGAAAGGCATCGAATCCGAATACCTGCCGCAACAGATCATGTGCGTGCTGCATGGGGTGTCTACTGGGATACTGCTCGAGGTGGGCGCGACTGTCCCACACCAAGACTCGGCAGGCAAGGGGCCGAAGCCCCAAGATTTAGAGGAACAGCGCGATATTGTTCTGCAGAATGATCCGGATCGCGATCAGGATGATGAAGGCGACCAGCGGGGCCAGATCCAGACCCGGGGTCGCAGGCAGAATGCGGCGGATGGGGGCATAGATCGGCTCTAGCAGGCGGTTCAGACCGTCCCAGATTTGACGGACCAAGGGCTGGTACAGGTTCAGCACCTGGAAACTGATCAGCCAGCTCATGACGATATGGGCGATCATGACGAACCACACCACGTCAAGGATCAGCATGAGGATCTGGTAAAGCGAAGTCATCGGCGCACCCTGTTCATTTCCGTTCCAAAATAGGTAGGCGACCAAAGCCCCAAGAGCAAGACCACCGCATGACGCAACGTCCCGCGTTGACCCCACGCCAGCAGCCGCCATGCTGCAACGCGGAAGCGGAGGAGCCCCATGTACCCATTCATACGTCTAGCCTACGGCATCCTAAGAGAGCGTAAAAAACCTGCCATCGGGATCACCGATACGATGGAAACGACGCATATCTGCTGGCCTTGGGACATCGACATCTGGATGGAGCTGAACAACGGCCGGTCTTTGTCGATCTACGATCTGGCGCGGATTCCTTTGGCGATGCGGACCCCTTTGTGGAAGGCGCTTCGGGAACAGGGCTGGCTGATGACTATGGCGGGGGTGTCGGTGCGCTGGCGTCGCCGTGTGCGCATGTTCGACAAGATCACGATCCGCAGTCGGGGCGTCTGTTGGGACGATAAATTCCTGTATATCGAGCAAACTATGTGGAAGTCCGACGGCGAATGCGCCAGCCATGTGCTGTATCGCACAGCCGTAACTGACAAAAACGGTATTGTCCGACCGGACAGAGTTTGCGAGGCCATGGGTATCCCGACCCAGAGTCCGCCCATTCCCGATTGGGTCAATGCCTGGATTGAGGCCGAAGCGCAACGACCTTGGCCGCCTATGCAAGATTGACTTGCGTCGGTGACACCGAAGTTGTTCTTTCAAAAGCAACAATAAGGGTGTGACTTATGACGGTTGGTAATGTGCGCAAACGCATCTGGGGTTGGTACTTTTTTGACTGGGCCAGCCAGCCCTTTGCGACCCTGTTGATCACCTTTATTTTCGGGCCGTACATAAAAGAAATACTAAAGGATGGCGCGCAGGCCCAAGCCGTTTGGGGCTTTGGCGTGGGCGCCGCCGGGATCGCGATTGCCATCCTTGCACCGATTCTCGGGGCGATGGCGGATACCACCGGAAATCGGGGTCGCTGGATCTGGGGCTTCTCGGTGATGTACGTGCTGGGGTCCTATGGCCTGTGGTACGCGCATCCTGATCACTTCAATCTGGCGCTGGTGATGACCAGCTTTGCCGTCGGCATGATCGGGATGGAGTTCGCGACGATCTTCACCAACTCGATGCTGCCTGATCTGGGCCCTCGCGAAGAGGTGGGCAAGATTTCCGGCAACGGTTGGGCCTTTGGCTATGTGGGCGGGCTGCTGGCGCTGATCATCATGCTGGCGTTCTTTGCCGACAGTCCGGTGACGGGAAAGACGTTCATCGGCCTTGATCCGGTGTTCGGTCTGGATGCCGCCACCCGAGAAGGGACGCGTGCCGTGGGGCCGCTGACCGCCATCTGGTACGTGGTGTTCATGATCCCGTTCTTTCTGTTCGTCCGTGATCCCAAGGCGAAAAAGGCCCCCAAAGGCGCCATCCGCGCCGCGCTGAACGATCTGGGCCGCACCCTGAAGGGCCTGCCCCAGCACCCGTCCCTGAGCGCGTATCTGGCGTCCTCAATGCTGTATCGAGACGCGCTGAACGGGATGTACGTGTTCGGCGGCATCTATGCGGCGGGCGTTCTGGGCTGGAGCGTGCAGCAAACCGGCATTTTCGGGTTGGTCTCGATCATCTTTGGGGCGCTGTTTGCGTGGCTTGGCGGCAAGATGGACATGCGGTTCGGGCCGCGTCCGGTGATTGTCGGCTCCATTCTGGCGCTGGTTGCTGTGTCGTTCCTGACGGTGATGATTTCCCGAGATGCAGTGCTGTTCATGCCTGTGGCCGAAGGGTCCAAGCTGCCCGATCTCGCGTTCATGTTTGTGGGCGCGGTGATCGGTGCGGCGGGCGGTATCCTGCAATCGGCCAGCCGCACGATGCTGGTCCGTCAGGCCAACCCCGCCCGCATGACCGAGGCGTTCGGCCTCTATGCGCTGGCGGGCAAGGCGACCAGCTTTATCGCGCCTTTGTCGATTGGTATTGCCACTCACATAACGGGTAGCCAGCAAATCGGGGTCAGCCCTCTGATTGTGCTTTTTCTGGCGGGTCTCTTCCTGATACGCTTTGTCGCGAAAGACGGAGATCCCCAAGCATGGTCAAACGCCTCGTAAAATTCGTTCTGGTTCTGACGCTGGCCGCTTGCGGCGGTGCGCCCAAGCCGCCCTCGGCTGAAATGAGGGCGCAATCTGTGGCCTTTATGAACGGCCCCGCCGAAGGGGTTGATGTGAACCAGCTGGCCAAACAGGCGTTCGGCGCCGAGAAGGTCGCCTCTGGTGCACCCATCGCGCCGTTCGGGTCCTATGCCAAGGGCTGCGTGTCGGGGGCAGAGCAACTGCCCGAAACCGGCCCCACATGGCAGGCGATGCGCCTGTCGCGGAACCGGAACTGGGGCCACCCTGAGCTGGTGGATTTCATCAAGACCCTCAGTGCCAAGGCCGCCCGCATGCCCGGTTGGAACGGCATCTATGTGGGCGACATGTCCCAGCCCCGTGGCGGCCCGATGACCAGCGGTCACGCCAGCCACCAAATGGGTCTGGACGCGGATATCTGGATGCTGCCCGCAACCCGCCTGAACCTGACAGCGGCAGAGCGGGAAAGCATTTCCTCGATTTCCCTGCGCAAGAATGACGGGGCCTACACCAACAGCAACTGGACCCAGCAGCATCACGACCTGATCAAGGCCGCCGCCCAAGACCCGCGCACCGCCCGGATCTTTGTCTTCCCCGGGGCCAAGGTCGCCATGTGCAAGGCCGAAAAGGGCGATCGCAGCTGGCTGCGCAAAGTGCGTCCTTGGTGGGGTCATCACTACCATTTCCATGTGCGCCTGACCTGTCCGGCCGGAGCCGTGGGCTGCGTGAACCAAGACCCGCCCCCCGCAGGCGATGGCTGTGACGAGGCGCAGACCTGGGTGAACAACATCCTGAACCCGCCGCCGCCGAACCCGAACGCGCCCAAACCCCAGCCCAAACGGGAACTGCGCGTGGCTGATCTGCCCGGCCAGTGTGCCGCCATCCTCTCGCCCCGTTAACGCGCCGTTAACCAAAGGAGAACTTGCCATAAGGGGTCGATTCCCCTTATGCGCGGTCCGTTCGCCCCATCGTGGGCGCGAGTTGCCGTCACCTTCGACAAAAAACGGACCGACATCATGAACCGTATCCTACCTGGCGTGATCGCCATGGCAGCCGTTGTGGTTGCCTCGAATATCCTCGTTCAATTCCTGATCCTCGATGGTCTGCTGACCTGGGGGGCGTTCACCTATCCTGTGGCGTTTCTGGTCACCGACCTGATGAACCGTTTCTACGGCGCGGCTGCGGCGCGCAAAGTGGTTCTGGCCGGCTTTGTCACGGGCATCATCTGCTCGCTGATTGGAAGTCAGGTTATGCTAGAGTTCGGTCCCGCCGTGCCCTTGCGGATTGGTGTGGCGTCGGGGATCGCGTTCCTGATCGCGCAGATGCTGGATATCAGCGTGTTCGACCGTCTGCGCCGTGGGATCTGGTGGAAAGCGCCGCTGGCCTCGACCGTCGTGGGGTCGATCGTGGACACTGCCTTGTTTTTCAGCATCGCTTTTTCGGGGTCGATCAGCTTTGGGGCTGAGGCCGATTCTGCGACCGCTTGGGCGTTGGATTCTATGCCTTTTATGACCTTTGGGGCGGATCAGCCGCTGTGGGTGTCTTTGGCCGTTGCTGACTGGATGGTCAAATTTGCCGTCGCTTTGATCGCTCTCGTCCCGTTTCGGATGATTACCGGAAAGTTGAACGCGACTATCCAATAATTCTTTTTGACTTCACAACAAACTGTGCCACCCTTCTTGTTAGGAGCAACATATTGAAAGGAGGTGGTCCAGTGTCGAGAAAGGTATTGGAGCGAGGTGTCGGGACAATTGGGGGATTTTTCGTCTGAGGCAGCCCTTGGGCGCTAGATCACCCTAGTTGGCGACGGCCTAACCGGCCCGCCTCCTGGACTTTCGGAGGGCCCCCGTAGCTTCTGCGGCGGCCCTTTTCCTTTGTCGTTTGCCATGTCTGGTTTCCGTATGGCAAACGTATGGCTCGCGTCATGACACGAAGGGATGCCCCGTGCTGAGGGTTAACGATTTCATAACCATTCAGGACTGGGAACTGACCGAGCAGTTCTCGCGCAGTTCCGGCCCCGGCGGGCAGAACGTGAACAAGGTGTCAACGGCGGTCGAACTGCGGTTCGAGGCCGAGCGCAGCCCCAACCTGCCGGACCCCGTCAAACGCCGATTGAAGAAACTGGCAGGCCGCCGCTGGACACTGGACGGGGCGCTGATCCTGCGGGTCGAAGACACCCGTTCCCAAGCGCGCAACCGCGAGATCGCGCGCGAACGGTTAACAGACCTGATCGTCAAATCCCTCGAGGCCCCCAAACGCCGCATCCCCACCAAGCCCACCAAAGGCTCTGTCCGCCGCCGCCTCGAAGAGAAGAAGCAGCGGGGGGAGGTTAAGGCGCTTAGGGGGAAGGTGGAGTGATCAAAATTAATTTGGCAGTTCAATAAGCCCGCTATACCGAGAAATAGAGTACTCTTTACGTGCTACCTCACTGATCTGCTCCGGTGGTTTGCCTAGTAGACGCTTGGGAGAGGCTCTGCTGACGAGTACATTTATCATTTCGTTGGCTTCAGTTCTCAGCGCAGCGTCGTCTTTCAAGATTGCCGCCTGCAACTTGAAAAAAGCGATCGTTTCGTAAGGTTCCCACCATGGAAAATTTTCACTCGCTAATTCTTTTGAGAGAGATTTTTCTAAGATGAATTGCAAGGTCTCTTCAAAGTCGATTTGCAGAAGTTCTGCGGGTAGCTTCTCTGAGATCACCATTTCAGCAGCCAATGAGTAATAAAAACTATTGTAAGCCTGAACGTAGGCACTGATTGTTGACGACTGCTGAAGGCCTATTTCACGGACATTCTTCGGCATACGATCAAATTTATTCAGTCCATTCTCAACTGTACTTCGTGCAAGTTTAATCTTGGCGAGTGCTTCTTTACGTTCCTCGTCTGAAGTGGGAGTTTCAGATTCGAGAATTTTTCGTAAAGTAGTTTCATAACTGAGGTAAAGGGCGAAGCTGTATTCAGTGAACGCAATAAGCACAGTTCTAGCTTCAAACGCATCAAACATGCTGTCGATATTCGATTTCATGCTTATTTGAAGGTCTTGGCGAATAAAGCCATACAAAGCACTTCCTGCTATCAGAACTAAACCGAGAATGCCTACAACAGCACCTAAGAGTTGTGTGAAATAGTCATTAAGAAATTGACCGCGTAAAGACTGCCAGATCTGGATGTAAGCCGGATTGTCGTAGTCTGGTACAATTGTCGCAATTGCAGTTGAACCAATTGCAAATGCTAGAAAAAGAATAGCAGCTAGGACAAGCAATCCGCAGGCGATCAGTATTCCTGTTTTCGAAGAAATCATACCACAACCTCTCTTCTAATCTGCTCCCCAACCCCGAACACGCGCTTGTATCGCTCGATTTCGGCCGAGGGGCCCATCGCTTTTTCGGGGTTGTCCGAGAGTTTGACCGTCGGGCGGCCGTTGGCGCTGACGGCTTTGCACACCAATGAGAACGGGGCGAGGGCGTCGTCCGGCGCCAGCCCCCGGAAGTCGTTGGTCAGGAGTGTGCCCCAGCCAAAGCTGACGCGGACGCGGCCGGCGAATTGGGCGGACAGGGCCTCGATCTGGTCCACGTCGAGGCCGTCCGAGAAGATCACCAGTTTCCGGGTGGGGTCCTCGCCCCGCTCCTGCCACCAGCGGATGGCGGTTTCGGCGCCCGAGGCGGGGTCTCCGCTGTCGATGCGGATGCCGGTCCAGCCTGCCAGCCAGTCGGGGGCGCGTTTGAGGAAGCCTGACGTGCCGTAGGTGTCGGGCAGGATGATGCGCAGGTTGCCGTCGTGTTCCTCGTGCCAGTCGGCCAGCACCTGATAGGGGGCCTGCGCCAGTTCGGCGTCGGTTTCGGCCAGCGCGGCGTAGACCATGGGCAGTTCGTGGGCGTTGGTGCCGATGGCCTCGATGTCGCGGCGCATGGCGATCAGGCAGTTGGAGGTGCCGATGAAACGGGGGCCCAGACCCTCCATCATGGCTTGGACGCACCAGTCCTGCCAGAGGTGCGAGTGGCGGCGGCGGGTGCCGAAGTCGGCGATTTTCAGGTCGGGGATGCGGCGCAGGTGTTCCAGTTTTTCCCAGAGTTTGGTCATGGCGCGGGCGTAGAGGACCTGCAGTTCGAACTTGCCCATGCGGTTCAGGACGGCGCGGCCGCGGAGTTCCATCAAGACGGCGAGGGCGGGGATTTCCCAGAGCATGACCTCGGGCCAGGAGCCTTCGAAGGTCAGTTCGTACTGGCCGTTGATTTTCTCGAGGTGGTAGGGGGGGAGGCGCAGGTTCTCGAACCATTCCATGAAGTCGGGGCGGAACATCTGGCGCTTGCCGTAGAACATGTTGCCGCGCAGCCATGTGGATTCCCCGCGGGACAGGGACAGGCTGCGGATGTGGTCCAGCTGTTCGCGCAGCTCGCCTTCGTCGATCAGTTCGGCAAGGCGGACTTTGTCAGAGCGGTTGATGAGGCTGAATTCGACGCGGGTGTCCGGTTTGTTGCGGAACACCGATTGGCACATCAGAAGTTTGTAGAAATCCGTGTCGATCAGAGACCGGACGATGGGGTCGATCTGCCACTTGTGGTTATAGACGCGGGTTGCGATGTCCATGCTGCGGGCCCCTTCCGGTCGCGGTAACAGGACAGGTGTACGCTAGGGGCCCGTTGGTATCAAAGCTGTTTTTCGGTCTCGTGCGGTTCCAGAAGGACCTTGTTCAGAAGCTCCAGCAGTTCGGCCTTGCGGACGGGTTTGGTCAGGAAGTCGTCCATGCCAGCGTCAATGCAGCGGTCGCGGTCGTCCTTTTGGGCGTTGGCGGTGAGCGCGATGATATAGGGCTGCTGGCCCCCAAGGGCGCGGATCTGGCGGGTGGCCTCTAGCCCGTCGATGTTGGGCATCTGCATGTCCATCAGGATCAGGCCGGGACGGGAGGCGGCAAAGGTTTCCACGGCCTCTTGGCCGTCCTCGGCAAAGAGGAGGGTCGCGCCGCAGCTATCCAGAAACTTCTTCATCAGCATCCGGTTGGTGGCGTTATCCTCGGCGACCATGATGGTGTGGCCGGTCAGGGTGGGCACAGGGGCCGCTGCGGGGGCAGGGGCGGGCTGCTGGGCGTCGGGGCGTTTGACGGCGCAGGGGACGGGCAGGAACAGGCTGAAGCACGATCCCTGACCCTCGTGCGAGACGACGGTCAGATCGCCGCCCATCTCGCGGGCCAATTGCCGCGAGATCGCCAGCCCCAGACCGGTGCCGCCGAATTCCACCGAGGTCGTATCCTCGGCCTGCGCGTAATAGCCAAAGAGGCGGCGCATCCCGTCCTCGGAGATACCGATGCCGCTGTCGGTGACATCCACCGCAAAGCGGCAGGTGTTGGCGATGCGGTTGGTCTGAAGGGACACGGTGACGCCGCCCTCGCGGGTGAACTTGATGGCGTTGTCGATCAGGTTCACCAGAATCTGGCGGATGCGCCCTTCGTCGGCAAAGATCAGGGGCATGTCGTCGGGCAGGTCCAGCGTCAGAGACAGACCTTTGGCCTGCGCGCGGGGGCGCATAAGGCCATCAAGCTTGGCAAAGAAATCGGAGACCGAGAAAACGGTCGGAATGATCTTGAGCTTGCCAGCCTCGAGCTTGGACAGGTCGAGGATGTCGTTGACGATCCGCAAGAGCGACTGAGCGGAGTCCTGAAGCGCGGCGACGTATTCGGTGGACTCGGGGTCCAGATGTTTCTCGGCCAAGAGGTCGGTCAGGCCCACGATGGCATTCATGGGCGTGCGGATTTCATGGCTGGTGGTGGCCAGAAACTGGGTCTTGGCGGCTTCGCTGCGCTCGGCCTTGCGCTTGGCTTGGGCCAGCTCTGCCTCGGCGATTTTGGCGGTGGTGATGTCACGCTCGATCGCGACCATGCCGCCCGGACTGGTGGGGCTGGCGGGCAGGGGCACGAGGTTGGTTTCCACCCAGAAGGGATCGCCGCCCTTGGTGTAGTTCTGGATCTGGACGCGCAGAGAGGACCCGGTGGCGGCGGCATGCTCGATGCGGGCCACAGTCTCGGACGAGGTCAGAGGGCCGTTCAGCAGCGATCCGGCCCGGCGGCCGTATGCCTCGTTCAAGGTGTAGCCAGTCAGCTTTTCAAAGGCCTCGTTGACCCATGTGATGCGGCCCATGGTGTCGAAGACGATGACGGAGTCGTTGGCGTTCTCGGCCACGGCGGCCAGCTGGCTGAGGTGCAGTTCGTTGCGGACGAGGCGCTGGTTGGCCTCGGTCAGGGACTGGTTGGCCTCTTGCGCGGTGGAGCGGTCGTTTTCCTGTTTGCGGAAGCTGACATCGGCAAAGTCGATGATCCGGTAGCCCACATAGACCAGCAACAGGACGCCCGCGGTTTCGTAGACCAGAATGGGCGAGCCCCAGAAATAGAGCCAGCGCATGGCCAGAATGCAGCACAGCGCGATGCCATAGATCGACAGGCGGGCATAGGTGGCCTTGGTGTTGAAGAACATGATCATCCCGGCATTCATCGCGGCCGCGAAGAGGTAGGTGATCAGGAACATGTCCACGGTTTCATATGGGCGTATGACCGCCGCAGCGATGACGACCGCCGAGAAAACGATGGACTGGAAGAAGGCGGTGATGATGCTGAAGCGGATCTCGGGCTCTAGCGCGCCGCCGCGTTCGATGCGTTTGACCGATTGGCCCAGCGAGATGGAGTCCAGCGCCTCGCCGATGCAGACGGCGATCGCGGCCACGGCGGCATAGGGCCATGAATAGGGGGCGAACAGCACCAGCGCCCCGAAGGCCCCAACAACCACGCGCAACGACAACAGGTCCGCGCGGCCACGGGCATAGCCTCGGAATTTGCCTGCGCCAGCGGGCAGGACGGGGGGAGTGGTGCGCGACGCGCCGGATGCGGTCATCTATTCCAAGTCTTTCACAGTATGGACCTGACAACCAAAGCACTAGAACAAGGGGCGAGCGTCGATCCTGTTAGCTCACGACCTTAACAGAGTTACGTGTCAGTTCTGATATGGCGCTTTGGAAAGATCCTTCCAGATCAATCGCTCGGCACGCAGGCAGATAAACTGTAACATCGAAACCCAGACGGGCCGCATCGAGTGCGGAGTAGGCTACGCAAAAGTCAGTTGCGAGTCCGGCTAACATGACCTTTTGCACATTCCGTGTGCGCAGGTAACCCTCAAGGCCGGTCGGGGTGGTGCGGTCATTCTCGAAAAACGCGGAGTAGCTGTCGATCTGCGGGCGGAAACCCTTGCGGATGATCAGGTCAGCGGGGTCCGTGTTCAGGTCAGGGTGAAAGGCGGCGCCTTGGGTCCCTTGGATGCAGTGGTCGGGCCACAGGACCTGCGTGCCATAGGGCATTTCGGTCGTGCTGAACGGTGCCGCGCCATCGTGCTGGCTGGCAAAGGACGCGTGGTCGGCGGGGTGCCAATCCTGCGTAAACACGCGCACGCCGTAATCGGGCAGCATGTCGTTGATCAGGGGCACGACCTCTTCTCCTGCGGGAACGGCAAGGGCCCCGCCAGTGCAGAAGTCGTTCTGAACGTCGATCACGATCAGCGCGGTATCAGGATATTGCATATCGTTTTGTCATCCCCTTTGATTTTCACGCTAGGACGCGTTCGGTGTCGCGTCAATCATCCCACTTGATACGACGGACACAGGGGAATAAGTGCACAGGCCATGTATTATATCGCTGCTCTCTATCAATTCACCCGTTTCGACGATCCTGCTGCCATTCAGGGGCCCTTGAAGGCTGTCTGTGATGCGGGGGATGTCAAAGGCTCGCTCTTGATCGCGCGCGAGGGGATCAACGGCACCATCGCCGGTCCGCGGGCCGGTCTGGACGCTGTGCTGGCCCATATCCGCAGCCTGCCCGGTTGCGCGGGGCTGGAGTGGAAAGAGGCCACCGCCGAGAAGGCGCCCTTTCCCCGCATGAAGGTGCGCCTGAAGAAAGAGATCGTGACCATGGGGCAGCCCGATGTGGACCCCACGGCCCACGTTGGCAACTACGTCGAGCCCGCCGAATGGAACGAGTTGATCCGCAGCCCCGATGTGGTGACCATCGACACCCGCAACGATTACGAGGTGGCGATCGGCACGTTCGAGGGCGCGATTGACCCGATGACCAAGACGTTCCGCGAATTCCCCCAGTGGTGGGAGGAAAACAAGGACCGCTTCCACAACAAGCGCGTGGCAATGTTCTGCACCGGCGGGATCCGCTGCGAGAAGTCGACGAACTTCCTCTTGGGTCAGGGTGTGCCAGAGGTGTACCACCTGAAGGGCGGCATTCTGCGCTACCTTGAGGAGATGCCCGAGGAAGAGAGCACGTGGCAGGGGGAATGCTTTGTGTTCGACGGGCGAGTGTCTGTGGGTCACGGGCTGAAAGAAGGCCCGCACGAGCTGTGCCACGCCTGCCGCCGCCCGATCCTGCCCGAGGATAAAGAGCGGGCCGAGTATGAGGCCGGTGTGAGCTGCCATCAGTGCGTAGGTGAAACCTCTGACGCCGACAAGGCGCGGTTCCGCGAGCGGCAGAAGCAGATGGCCCTGGCCCGTGAACGGGGCGAGACCCATCTGGGAACCCTGACGCTGGACGATTGAACTGGCTGGCAGCTTGGGCGTATTGGGGCGCGGCGGATGGTTCTGCCGCGCTTTTACTTTTTGGACTGTGACTGATGACTTACGCCCTGCCTGTGCTGCTGCTGATTGCCTCGAACGTGTTTATGACGGTGGCGTGGTACGGGCACCTGAAGTACCCCACCGCGCCGATCATTCCGGTGATCCTGATCAGCTGGGGCATTGCCTTGATCGAGTATTTTCTGGCGGTTCCGGCGAACCGGATCGGCCATGCGGTCTATTCCACGGCGCAGCTGAAGACCATTCAGGAGGTGATCTCCTTGGCGGTGTTCGCGGGGTTCTCGGTTCTGGTGCTGAAAGAGAGCCTGACGCTGAACCATCTGGTCGGGTTCGGGCTGATCGGGGTAGGGGCGTTCGTGATTTTCCGCGGGCCTTTCTGAAGCGTGGTTGGGGGCGCTGCCCCCTCTTGGCCTTTGGCCAATTCACCCCCGGGGTATTTGGACCAAGCTGAAGGTGGGCTTGTGTCAGGGGCCTGCGGGTGGGTAATCATGGCTGGATTTCTGGAATAAGCGAGGGGCTGGCATGGTCGAGGTTGTGGATGCGCTGGTGATCGGTGCGGGTCCGGCTGGGCTGATGGCAGCGGAGATGCTGGGCGCAGAGGGGCGGCGGGTTGTCGTGCTGGAGGCCAAGCCGAGCGTGGCGCGCAAGTTCCTGATGGCCGGTAAATCGGGGCTGAACATCACCAAGGACGAGGATTTCGGGGCGTTTGTGGCCGCCTATGGGGCGGGGGTGGAGCCTTTGGTTCCGGCGTTGCGCGATTTCGGGCCGGTGGAGGTGATGGGCTGGGCCGAGGATCTGGGCGTGCCGTTGTTTGTGGGCAGTTCGGGGCGGGTGTTTCCTAAGGTGATGAAGGCTTCGCCTTTGCTCAGGGCTTGGTTGCGGCGGCTGGAAGGCTACGGCGTTGAGGTTCGGGTGCGGCATCGTTGGGCCGGTTGGGATGGCGATGACGTGTTGGTCGATGGGCCTGAGGGGCGTGTTGTTATTCGGGCTGGCGTGACTGTGCTGGCGTGCGGCGGGGCGAGCTGGGCGCGGCTGGGTTCGGACGGTTCTTGGACGGAGCATGTGGGGGATGTGGCCCCGTTCCAGCCTGCGAACATGGGGTTTCTGGTCGATTGGTCCGAGCATATGGCCAAGCATTTCGGCGAGCCGGTAAAGGATGTCGCCCTGATCGCCGGAGATCAGGTGGAGCGCGGGGAATTCGTTGTATCGGCCCGTGGGGTCGAGGGTGGCGGGATTTACGCGGTGTCGCGGGCGGTGCGTGAGGGGGCTGAATTGCGCGTCGATCTGCTGCCGCATGTGTCGGTGGATGAAGTGCGCAAGCGTTTGGCGCGGGGCAAGGCGAAGGATTCGCTCGCCAACCGGCTGCGCAAGGGGCTGTCGATGCCTGCGGTGAAGGTGGCCTTGGTGCAGGAATTCGCGCGGCCCTTGCCCGATGATCTGGCGCCGGTGCTGAAGGGGTTGCCTTTGGCGTTGGTGGGGCCGCGTCCCTTGGACGAGGCGATTTCGGTGGCGGGTGGGCTGCGGTTCAGTGCGCTGGACAGCAATCTGATGCTGCGGGACCGGCCCGGCGTGTTTGCTTGCGGAGAGATGCTGGATTGGGAGGCCCCGACGGGCGGCTATCTGCTGACCGCGTGTCTGGCCAGTGGGCGCTGGGCGGGCTTGGCCGCCGCGCGATATTAACTAGCGGGTGTTCCCCAGCATCGTCAGGCGCAGGAGCGTCCGTTCAACCACGGCCATGTCGGGGGCGGTTTGGCCCGCAGAGCGCAGTTGCAAGTCCGTGTCCACCAGCATCCCGATGGCCATTTCCAGCTTTTGCACGCGCCAACGGCCGGCCTGACGCTCCAGCTTGGAGCGGCGGGGGCCGAAGACGGGTGGGCGCAGGGCGCCGATGCCCGCAGACACGCCGCCGGGGGCCGAGGACACCGCGTGCAGCGTTTTGAAATGCCGCAGGGCAAAGATCATCAGCTCGGTCGGCTTGGTGCCTTGGGCCTCGAGCCGCCGCATGACGGGGCCGAGTTTTTGCTGCTGGCCCTCGGCGACGATATCGAGCACGTCATCAATCGCGGCCTCGGTCGAGGCGGGGGCGCAGGCGGTGATATCGGCGGCCGTCAGGGGCGAGGTGTCGCCATATTTGTACAGGGACAGCTTCTGCACGGTTTGCCGGAAATCGCCGGGTTCCAGCGTTTGGGCTAGGGCAACCAACCCGTCCATCGCATCGCGGTCGGGGATCGCCAGACCGGATTCGCGCACGATGCCTTCGATTTCATCGCGGCCCGGAGGGTCGTTGTAGATGCCAAGGGCATAGGCCTGCGGGTGGCTTTCGAACACTTTGCGCAGGGCGGATTTGGCGGTCAGTTGGCCAGCGGTCACGACCAGAACCGCATCACCCGGGCGCCAGCCGTTCAGGGCGGCGTCGATGGGCTTGGCGCAGGTGTCTGTCGCGTCCTCGACGAACACGCAGCGTTGACCGGGGAAAAACCCCTGTTCTTTCAAAGCGTCGAACAGCAGGGCGCCGTCTTTGCGCACGTCGGCCCCTTGGATGCGGTTCAGGCGCATTTCGCCTTCGCCCTCGGGGCCAATGAGATTTGCGATGATCTGGATGCGCCGGTCGGCAACACGCATGGCGTCCGCGCCGAACAGCAGAATCCCCGGCCGCGACGGGTCGGGGCGCGCGATGTAACCAAGGGAATCGCGCGGCGACAGCTTCATTTCAGGCGCGTGGCCTCGGCGGTCAGGCGGGCGACGGTCAGGTCGGCCAGCTGGGTCATCAGACGTTCCATCGCATCGGTCTGCGCGGCTTGGGTCGCCACGGTCGAGCCGGTCGCGGAATAGCCGGTAAAGGCGGTCACGGTGCCGTGGGCCAGCGCGCCGTCGCTGCCGGTGCGGCGCACGGAATAGGTGGCCTTGCCCGCCAGCATATAGCGGCTGGTGGTCTGGTCCGAGGTGATGCCCATCGCCTTGCGCTCGATATCGAGGGTGTAGTCCAGCTCCAGATCACCGGTGGTGGTCAGGCCGATACGCTCCTCGAAGCGGCGGACAAACAGATAGTCCGTCCGCGTCTTGGGTTCGCGCGCCCGCAGGCGCCCGAACAGCGACTGCGCCGCCCCGCCCGGCGCGAGAGAGGGCTTCAGCCCGCAACCCGCCAAGGCGAGGGAAAGAGCCGCGCCAACAACAAAGGAGCGGCGGGTCAGGTTAAACGACGACATTGACGATCCGTCCCGGCACAACGATCAGTTTCTTGGGTGCAGCGCCGTCCAGCGCTTTGACCACAGCTTCGTGTGCCAGAACCAGCTTTTCAACCTCTTCCTTGGGCAGATCTTTGGCAACGACCAGTTCGCCTTTGCGCTTGCCGTTGATCTGGATGGGAAGGGTCACAGTGTCCTCGACCAGCATGGCGGCATCCGCCACGGGCCAAGCCGCCTGAGCGATCAGACCTTCGCCCCCCAGCATCGACCAGATTTCCTCGGCCAGGTGCGGGGTCATGGGCGACATCAGCTGCGCTAGGGTCTTGGCAGCGGCACGCTTTGCCTCGCCGCCTGCCTTGGATTTGGACAGGGTGTTGGTGAAACCGTACAGCTTCGCGATCGAGGCGTTGAAGCCAAAGCTTTCGACACCGGCGGTCACGTCGTGGATGGCCTTGTGCATCTCGCGCAGCAGGGCTTCGTCCTGATCGGTCGCGGGGGTCTGGTCCTCGGCGGCTTCGGCGGCAATGCGCCAGACGCGGCCAAGGTGCTTGTATGTGGCTTCGGCGCCAGCGGCGGTCCATTCCACGTCACGCTCGGGCGGGCTGTCGGACAGCATGAACCAACGGGCGGTGTCCGCGCCAAAGGTCTCGATGATCGCCAGCGGGTCCACGACGTTGTTCTTGGACTTCGACATCTTGGCCGAGGGCACAACCTCGACCTCGGCACCGCCGTCTTTCAGCACAACCTTGCCGCCAACGGTCTCGACCTCTTCGGGGTAGTGATAGACGGGGCGGCCATCGGCGCCGGTGGTCTTGTAGATCGCGTGGGTCACCATGCCTTGGGTGAACAGGGCGTTGAACGGCTCTTTCGACTTCTCCGGCAGGTGGCCGGTGATGTTCATCGCACGGGCAAAGAAGCGCGAATACAGCAGGTGCAGAATCGCGTGCTCGATGCCGCCGATGTACTGGTCGACGTTCATCCAGTATTCCGCCTCGCTCGCATCGGTGGGCGTGGTCGCGCGGGGCGCGGTAAAGCGGGCAAAGTACCACGAGCTGTCCACAAAGGTGTCCATGGTGTCGGTCTCGCGGCGCGCAGGCGCACCACAGGACGGACATTCACAGTTGCGCCAAGTGGGGTGACGGTCCAGCGGGTTGCCGGGCACGTCAAAGGTCACGTCGTCGGGCAACTGAACGGGCAGGTTCTCTTTCTTCTCGGGGACAACACCGCACGCCTCGCAGTGCACCACGGGAATCGGGCAGCCCCAGTAGCGCTGACGGGATAGACCCCAGTCGCGCAGACGGAACTTGGTCACGCCGTGGCCAACCCCTTGCGATTCGCAGAAATCGACGGCCGCATCGACAGCCTCTTCGCCGGTCTGAACCTCGGCGCCGCAGAACCCGCGGACATAGCGGACCTTCTCCGACTTCATCGGAACGAATGCGCTTTCACCTTTGTAAAAATACTCATCGGCACTGTCAGCGGCCACATCTTCGGGCACGAAAACAGGGGCGATGGGCAGGTCATACTTGGTGGCGAATTCGAAATCGCGCTGGTCGTGGGCGGGGCAGCCGAAAATCGCGCCGGTGCCGTAATCCATCAGGATGAAGTTCGCGATATAGATCGGCAGTTCCCACGAGGTGTCGAAGGGATGGCGCACGGTCAGGCCGGTGTTGAAGCCACGCTTCTCGGCTTTTTCCAGTTCTTCTTCGCTGGTGCCCATGCGGCGGCATTCCTCGCAGAAGGCGGCCAGTTCGGCGTTGTCCTCGGCCAGATGCTTGGCCAGCGGGTGGTCGGGCGAAATGCCCATAAAGCTGGCACCCAGCAGGGTGTCGGGACGGGTGGTGTAGACCTCGATGCGGTCGAACCCGTCGGGCGCGTCCACGGTCGAGAAGGCAAACTGCAGACCGCGCGACTTGCCGATCCAGTTGGCCTGCATGGTTTTCACCTTGGCGGGCCAGTTATCCAGCGTGTCCAGCGCGCTCAGCAGCTCGTCCGAGTATTCGCTGATCTTGAAGAACCACTGGGTCAGTTCGCGGCGCTCGACCAAGGCACCCGAACGCCAGCCGCGGCCGTTTTCCACCTGTTCGTTCGCCAGAACGGTCATGTCGACCGGGTCCCAGTTCACGACGGCGTTCTTGCGGTAAACAAGGCCCGCTTCCAGCATATCAAGGAACAGCGCCTGCTGCTGGCCATAGTATTCGGGGTCACAGGTGGCGAACATGCGCGACCAGTCCAGACCAAAGCCCAGAGGCTTCATCTGGTTTACCATGGTGTCGATGTTGCTGTAGGTCCAATCCTTGGGGTGGCCATTCGACGCCATCGCCGCGTTTTCCGCAGGCATCCCGAAGGCGTCAAAGCCCATGGGGTGCAGAACATTGTGGCCGGTCGACAGCTTGTAGCGGGCGATCACGTCACCCATGGTGTAGTTGCGCACGTGGCCCATGTGGATGCGCCCCGACGGATAGGGAAACATCTCGAGCACATAGTACTTGGGCTTGTCCGCGCTGCGCTGCGCGGTAAAGACACCGGCCTCTTCCCAGGCCTTTTGCCACTTGGCTTCGATCTCGTTAGCGGAATAGCGCGACATCTCGTGGTCCCCGATCATGCATTACTTGCGCGGGGTGATAGGCTTGTGCGGCCTTTTGGTCCAGAGGGAGGCAGCTTTTTTACTGATTTACCGTTGTTTTCAAGTATGGCATCTGGCTATCAGTGATTGCGGCAAAATTGTGTTAGTGTACTTGGAATGGACCTTTTATTTATTCACAACAACTTCCCCGGACAGTTCAAGCATCTGGCCCCCGCCTTGGCGGCAAAAGGGCACCGTGTGCTGGCGCTGACCCCGCGTGTGGATCGCCCCACGAAATGGGAAGGTGTGCAGATCGTTCCTTACCAGATTGTCGCCCCCAAGGCGCAGCAGGTCCATTCGTGGCTGCTGGACATGGACACCAAGCTTCACCGTGCCGAGGGCGCCTATCGCGCCGCGGTCGAGCTGAAGAAGCAGGGCTTTAACCCCGCAGCAGTGATTGCGCATCCCGGTTGGGGCGAATCCCTGTTCATGAAGGATGTGTGGCCGAACGCGCGACTCGGTCTGTTCTGCGAGCTGTATTATCAGGCGTCTGACGGCGGTCTGGGATTCGATCCCGAATTCCCCGCCCGCGAGAATGCGACAGAGCCGCTGCGCATCCGCATGAAAAACCTGAACAACCGTCTTCACCACGAGGTGATGGATGCGGGCATCTGCCCGACGCGGTTCCAGCTGTCGACCTATCCCGACGCGCTGAAAACCAAGATCACCATTTCCCACGATGGAATCGATACGGACGCCATTCGTCCGAATCCCGAGGCACGACTCGAGATCGCCGGTCTGTCCCTGACCAAAGAGGACGAGGTGATCACCTTTGTGAACCGCAACCTCGAGCCCTATCGCGGATACCACATCTTTATGCGTGCCCTGCCCGAGCTGCTGAAGCGCCGTCCCAATGCGCAGGTTCTGATCGTGGGCGGGGACAGTGTTAGCTATGGTGCCGCTCCGCCGCGCGGGAAAACGTGGAAGCAGATCTTTATCGAGGAAGTGCGCGGCCAGATCCCCGATGCGGATTGGGCGCGGGTGCATTTTCTGGGCAAGATTCCCTATGACAAGTTCCTGACCATGCTTCAGGTGACCAGTGCCCACGTTTACCTGACCTATCCCTTCGTTCTGTCGTGGTCGATGATCGAGGCGATGGCTAGTGAGGCGCCAATCATCGCGAACGACGTCGCCCCTGTGAAAGAAGTGATTACGGACGGGCACAATGGCCTATTGGTCGATTTCTTTGACGGTGAGGGAATCGTGAATCAGGTCTGCCGCGTGCTCGAGGATTCGGAGCTGGCGGCGCGTCTGGGCAAAAACGCCCGCGATCTGGCTGTGGCCAAGTATGATCTGAAAACTGTCTGCCTGCCGTGCCAGCTGAACTGGATCGAAAATCTGATCGCCCGTCCGCGGACCGAGCCACACGATTGATATCTGGTCTGCGCCGGAAACAACAAAGGGGCCCGCGGGCCCCTTTTCTTTTGCCGTGATGGCAGGGGCTTAGAGCCCCAGTTCGGCTACGCGCAGCTGGCGGGCGCGGGTGAGAATCGCATCCTCGACCGCGCGCTGGGTGTCGATGCTGACCGGACCGCCCTGCGATTGCAGCGAGACATTCAACGAACGGGCGTCGAGCGCGCTGTCGGTCACATAGATCGTGGCGCGGTACGCGCGGCCACCGCCCGGAGGGGTGCCGTACCCGGTCGAGATCACGCCGGTGAAGGGGTCAATCGTCTCGATCGGCAGGAAATTCAGCACTTCGAGCGATGCGTTCCAGAGGAATCGGTTAACCTCGCCAACCTCTTTGCGGTCGGGCTTGATGAACATATTGAAGATGCTCGACCGTTTGGTCTCTACGCCCTGTTCCTGAAAGAACTCGTCGCGCGCATCGGTGGCGGATTTCTGGGAGGCGAACTTCCCGCACCCGGTCAGGGTGGTGCCCATTGCAAGGCTAATGAGGACAATTTTGGCCATCGCGCGGGTCATGCGGGCTCTCCTAGGCATTCGAAAAGTCACCTAAGCTGCTTAGCGGTCCTGATCCCCCGCGACAAGGCGGGTTTTGACCCTTTATATAAGAGAGACCGCCGAAAGTGTATGGAAATGCCCCGTAAAACCGCTTGTGGCAAATGAGCATCACTTAACTGTTTGTTGCCCCATGCAGACATCGTTGGCTTGCAACAAGGGGGGGGAAGGGTGCATTCAAACTTCATCAAAACCGGTACACCGGATTGGTACGTGCCTTACGACACATGAGGGAAAAAATGAAAAACGTTCTTTTCGCGACCACCGCGCTGATCGCAACCGCTGGCTTCGCGTCGGCAGAAGTAAGCCTGTCGGGTTCGGCAGAAATGGGTATCTTCGGCGGCGACCAGGGTATTGCTGGCTACACTGCAAATGGCGACACCATTCAAAACCGCGCTGACCAGTTCCACACCGACATCGACGTGACCTTCACCCTGTCGGGCGAGTCGGACAACGGCATCACCTTCGGTGCAACCATCGACCTCGACGAAGAAGGCGGTTTCGCTGCTACCAACGGTGGCCCCGAAGCAGTATTCATCTCGGGCGACTTCGGCACCCTGACCATGGGCGACACCGACGGCGCGCTGGACAAAGCTGTTCAGGAAACCGACATCATCGGTGACATCGCTGACGCATCGACCACTCACTCGGTCAAAGGCTTCGGCGGCTTCGACGGTCGTCTGGACGGTCAAGTTGCACGCTACGACTACTCGGTTGCAGGCTTCGGTCTGTCGGTTTCGGCTGAAACCGCTGACAACGGCGTTGCACGTTCGACCTGGGGCTTCGGCTCGACCTACACCGTTGCACTGGGCGGTTCGGACCTGAAACTGGGTGCCGGCTACCAGGGCGGCGAAGACTTCGAAGCATGGGGTCTGTCGGCTGACACCACTCTGGGCGGTGTTCGTCTGGTTGCCAACTACGGCGAAGAAATCACCAACACCATCGGTGCTCTGGACGTAGTTGCAGCACGCTACAACGTTGCAGCAGTTTACACCATGGACGCACTGTCGCTGGGCGCTAACTACGGTGAAGTTCACACCGATGGCGTTTCGACCGACAAAGGCTTCGGTCTGGCAGCCAACTACGATCTGGGCGGCGGTCTGGTTCTGCAAGCTGGCTACGGCGAGCAAGTTGTTGACCTCGTAGGCGTATCGGGCGACGACGTAGTGAACAGCTACTCGCTGGGTCTGGCAATGTCGTTCTAAGATCATCTGATCTTGAATGCGGAAGAGCGGGCTTTTGCCCGCTCTTTTCTTTTGTGCAGCGTCTTTTTTTCTGCATGTGCAAAGGCTATTTCGAGCAGATGTTGCGTAAAGGAATAGTTTATGGCCAAGCCCTCGCCCGCCCAAATCAAGGCTGCCCTGCAGCAAGCGATCAAGCTGCGTCAGACCGGCCAGTTTTCCCAGTCTTTCCAGTTGCTTCAGCAGGTGACGACCGTCGCCCCCCGTTTGGCTGAAGCACATTACCACATGGCGCTGGCCGCCATTGACCTGCACCTGCCGCGCACAGCCGTCAAATCGCTGGCGACCGCAGATCGGCTCAAGCCGAAAACTCCCGAAATTCTGTACACCCTCTGCGAGGCCCAGATGGCCTGCTATCGCCACGAGGATGGACTAAAGACCCTGCGCCGTCTGCGTCAGCTGATGCCCAAGCGTCGCTCGATCATGCTCAAAGAGGCGATGATCCGGATGCAGCTTGGCGAATTCGATTCGTCGAACGAGGTGATCAGCCAGCTGATCGACGGAAACCCCGCCTATGGGGAAAACTACCGCAGCTATGTGCAGCCCCGCCGGATCAAAGAAGATGACCCGATCATCCCCAAGATGCTGGCGGCTTATGAGCGGGACGACCTGACCACGGAGTCGCGCTATCACCTGTGTTACGCCTTGGCCAAGGCCTATGGCGACTTGCGGCAGGATGATAAAGTTTTCAAATACTTGAACGAGGCGAATAGTCTTCAGCGGTCCGCGGACACCCCGAACATGGACGGCGCCGCCGAAGAGGTGGACCGTCTGATCGAGGCGCAGAAAGACGCCGTTATCCCCCCCGCCGTCGAGGGCGAGGATCGCCCCGTTCCGATCTATGTCTGCGGGATGCCGCGGTCGGGCACCACGCTGGTCGAACGCATTCTGGGCCGCCATTCCGAGGTGTCCAGCGCCGAAGAACTGGCGATTGGCAGCAAACTGGCGCGGGCGGCCTTGGGCGGCACCACCAAAGTGCCGGGCCAATTGGGGAACGTGCCGCAGGGTACCTTGGACGCGGTGGCACGCCGGTTGCGGGCCGCGATGGCCGAGTCTGCTGACGGGGACACCAAATATGTCACCGACAAATCCATCATGACCTTCCTGACCATGCCCGCACTGGCGCTGGCGCTGCCGGACGCGCGGTTTGTGGTGGTGCGCCGTGATCCGCGCGACGTGGCGCTGTCGATCTACCGGAACCACTTTGCCGAGGGGACGCACAAATACTCGATGGATTTGGGGGACATTGCCAAGCAGGTCGTCCTGTTCGAGAAATGCGTTGAGGCCTTCCGCGAGCAGATGGGCGACCGCATGATCGAGGTCCAGTACGAAGATTTGGTCGAGGACCCCGATACCCAGATCCCGCGTCTGGTGAAGGGTGTGAATCTGCCGTGGCAGGAGGCGTGCTTGCATCCCGAAGAGGGCGAGGGCGCTGTGCGGACTTTGAGCCTTGGACAGGTGCGCGTGCCGGTTTACAAGTCGGCCAAAGGCGGCTGGCGTCGCTTTGCCGACGACATGAAACCCTTCATCGAGACTTACGAGGCCCTGAGCAATGTCCCTCTCCGAGATTAAGCAACGACTGTCCAAAGCCTGCGCCACCTATGGCCGCAATGAGTCGGACGTCACCCTGATCGCGGTGTCCAAGGTGCAGCCGAACGAGCGCGTCGAAGAGGTCCTGAAAGAGGGGCATCGCGTGTTCGGGGAAAACAAGGTGCAGGAAGCGGCGGGCAAATGGCCCATGTTCCGCGAGACCTATGACGGGATCGAACTGCATCTGATCGGCCCCCTGCAAAGCAACAAGGCCCGTCAGGCGATGGAACTGGCGCAGTCGATCCACACCGTGGACCGTCCGAAAATCGCCATCACGATCGCCCGTCTGGCGCAGGAAATGGGGCAGTGCCCAGAGCTGTTCATTCAGGTGAACACCGGTGAAGAGCCCCAGAAAGCGGGCATCAGCCCCGCCGAGGCGGACGCGTTCATTAAGGAATGCCGCGACATGGATCTGCCGGTGCGCGGGCTGATGTGCATCCCGCCGGTCGAAGAAGAGGCCAGCCTGCACTTTGCCCTGCTGCGGAAAATCGCAGAGCGGAACGGGCTGACCGGCCTGTCGATGGGCATGAGCGATGACTTTGAAAAGGCCATCAGTTTCGGCGCAACCCATGTGCGTGTGGGCTCTGCGATCTTTGGGGCGCGGCACTACGAGTAATGTGACTTGCCCCTGTGCGTGCCAGATGTTCGACTGGCGGCATTGGAATTGGAGTAAGTAATGCGTTTTCGTTTTTTGGTTCTGGCGGCAATTCTGGCTGCGCCGACCGTGGCTTCGGCCGAGATGTCTGTGACCTTTGACTGGGGGAAAATCCCACGCTGTACGACGGGGCGGCCCAACGTGGTGGACAGCCCCCAGTTCGTGCTGAAGGACGTGCCAGAGGGGACTACCCACCTGCTGTTCCGGATGATCGACCGCGATGACACGTGGGCTGATCACGGGCAGAAGAAGCTGAAGCTGAACGCGACGGGGGATGTGACCATTCCGGCGGGCAGCTTCAAATATCTCAGCCCTTGCCCCAAGGGCGCGATCCACACCTATGAATGGCACGTGACCGCGTTCAAAGGCATGAAGCCCGTGATCACTGCTTGGCGTCAGGGCAATTACCCTAACTGATCAGCGGACGATCAGCCGCGTCTCGTATGCGATGCGGCTTGCGATCCAGCGCAGGTCTTGCGGATGGAAGGCCACGCATCCGGCGGTCGGATATCCGGGCCGCCGCCACTGGTGGATAAAGATGGCGCTGCCTTTGCCACGTTCGGCATAGGGCCAGTTCCAGTCGGTGATCAGCACCAGATCGTACAGAGGATCGGCGCGGCGCAGCTTTTCGTGGCTGTGCGGATAGGGCGCGCGGACCATCAGGTTGTAGTCCTGATCCCCCGCATCATCGGACCACAGATCGCGCGGGCCAATGGGCAGGGCCCAGTCGGCAGGGCGGGCCATGCGGTCGGGGCGATAGAGCATCCCGACAATGCGGTGGATGCCGCGCGGGGTGGCGCCGTCGCCCTCGCGTTTGCTGCTGGTGATGCCGCCGCGCCCGATGGTGCAGGGGAAATGGCGGTTCAGGAAACGGACGCCCGTGGGCGTGACCACCAGATCGCGGCTGTTCATAGCAGGTGACCCGACTTTTTCGCTTTGGTCGCGAGGTAGGCCTTGTTCTGCGGGGTCTGGCCCAGAATCAAGGGGACACGCTCGGCAACCTTGATCCCCATCTTCTCCATCATCGCGATTTTGCGGGGGTTGTTGGTCATCAGGCGGACCGAGTCGAAGCCCAGTTTGCGCAGGATCGCCGCTCCGATGCGGAAGTCGCGTTCGTCATCCTCGAACCCCAGACGGTGGTTCGCCTCGACAGTGTCGTAGCCCTGATCTTGAAGGGCATAGGCGCGCATCTTGTTGGCCAGACCGATGCCGCGACCCTCTTGGTTCAGGTACAGCAGGACACCCGCGCCTTGGGCGCCCATCTGGTTCAGGGCGCCGTTCAGCTGCGGGCCACAGTCGCATTTCAGGCTGCCCAGAACGTCGCCGGTAAAGCAGGCCGAATGCAGGCGGGCCAAGACGGGCTCGTCGCGGGAGGGGTTGCCGATCTCGATCGCGTAATGCTCTTCGTTGCCGTCCTCGGGGCGGTAGATGTGCAGGCGTCCGGCTTCGGAGGCGACCATGGGCAGGCGCGCAGCGGCAACGGGGTGCAAGGACGCCTCGGCGGCGATGGCGGGCCCTGCAAGGGGCGCGTCGATCAGGGTCAGGCGGTATTGGGCGGCGAAGGTCTCGGGGTTTTCCAGCGGGACCACCAGCGCGGCAGGCAGCAGGTGCGCGGTTTTCACCAGTTGGATCGCCAAGCGGTGCAGGCTGGCGTCGCCGCCACGGGCAATCTGGAACGGCCCCTTCATCGGCACGTCCATGTCGTGCTTGGGATCAGCCATGGCGCGCACCCACCACAGATCGGCGTCTGCGGGCACGGTGATGCGGGCCAGATCGCCGTCATAGGGCACGGCCTTCAGCGTTTCGGCGCGGCGAGAGGTCAGGACGATGACCGGAGCCTGCCCCAAACTGCGCAGATCGGCCATGCGATCGGCCGACAGGCTTTCGGCGGCCATGACCAGCAGGGCGCTGTCGCCGCGCAGCACAATGGGGACGCCCATGCGCAAATCGCCACGGGCGCGGGCCAGATCCTCGGTGATGTCAGGGGCGAAGGCCATTGTTACCGCTCCTCATCTTGCGTTGCAGGGTTCTGTAACTGTTTGAGCCGGAAATTGAAATAAATCCCTGCGCACCGACACATGGGCGTGAGCGCACTGCCACAAACCTTGTCGTGAAGGTGCGTGAGGCGCATCTGTTTGGAAACGGAAGACAACGGAGAATTCAAATGTCGCAACTGCGTAAGATCCTGCTGGTAGACGACGACGAGGACCTTCGCGAGGCGCTGAGCGAGCAGCTCGTCATGACCGAAGACTTTGACGTATTCGAGGCCGGCAATGGTGTCGAAGCCATGGAGCGCGTCAAGGACGGTCTGTACGATCTGGTGATTCTCGATGTGGGTCTGCCCGACACCGATGGCCGCGAATTGTGTCGCCGCATGCGCAAGCAGGGCGTGAAAAGCCCGATTTTGATGCTGACCGGCCACGATAGTGATGCAGATACGATCTTGGGCCTGGATGCAGGCGCAAACGATTACGTGACCAAGCCGTTCAAATTCCCGGTGCTTCTGGCCCGGATTCGCGCGCAGCTGCGCCAGCATGAACAGAGCGAGGATGCCGTTTTTGTTGTTGGCCCGTATACGTTTAAGCCCTCGATGAAGATGCTGATCACCGCTGATGAAAAGAAGATCCGTCTGACCGAGAAAGAGACCAACATTCTAAAGTTTCTGCACCGCTCGCCCGATGGGGTGGTTGCCAGAGACGTGCTCTTGCATGAAGTATGGGGATACAACGCAGGCGTGACCACGCACACGTTGGAGACGCACATTTACCGGCTTCGCCAAAAAATCGAACCGGATCCGTCGAACGCCCGCCTTCTTGTCACCGAATCCGGCGGCTATCGTCTGAATGCCTAAGCTTTGCGCCAGATCAATGTTTGGCACGGCATATGCAGGCATCCCTGAATTGAAGACCCCGCGCATATCCGGGTTATGATGTGCTTACCTCCCTGTTGGACTTGGCCCGGGCTTCGTGCCCGGGTCTTTTTTATTTCGGGGGTTCGGCTTTCGGTTCGCGGGGGCGGCGGCTATACCGTCGGGGACAAAAGCGAAACACAGGGGGCGACATGACCTTTTCTCTGGCGACGTGGAACATCAACTCGGTCCGGCTGCGGTCCGGTCTGGTCGAGCGTCTGATGACCGAGGATGCCCCTGACGTGCTGTGCCTGCAGGAATGCAAGAGCCCCGTCGATCTGATCCCCATGGAGGCGTTCCATGCGCTGGGGTACCACCACATGATCGCCCGCGGTCAAAAGGGGTACAACGGCGTTGCGATCCTGTCCAAGCAGCCCATCGAAGAGGTGTGCAGCTTTGACTTTGCCGGTCTGGGCCATGCGCGCCACATCGCGGGACGGCTGGAGAACGGCGTGACGGTACATAACTTCTACGTTCCGGCGGGGGGCGACATTCCCGACCGCGAAAAGAACGAGAAATTTGGCCAGAAGCTGGATTACCTGACCGAGATGCGCGACTGGTGGCACGCCAATGCGCCAGAAAAAGCGATCATGGTGGGCGATTTGAACATCGCCCCGCGCGAGGATGACGTCTGGAGCCACAAGCAGCTTCTGAAGATCGTCAGCCACACTCCGATCGAGGTCGAGCATCTGGCGCAGGCGCAGGACGCGGGCAACTGGGTCGATATCACCCGTCAGGACATCCCCGAGGGGCAGATTTACAGCTGGTGGTCCTATCGCGCCAAGGACTGGTCGGGCGCGGACAAAGGCCGCCGTCTGGACCACATCTGGGCCACCAAGGACATTGCGAATGCAGGCCACTCCAGCCGTATCCGCCGCGACGTGCGGGGCTGGGAGCAACCCAGTGACCACGCGCCTGTTTTTGCAAGCTTTGACCTTTGATATTCATATTTGTGCCCTCATATATGGGGCAACAGACCACTAAGGGAATTTGACGATGTTCGAATTGGGACAAGGCACCGCCGCCCCCGCCGACGATCTGATCATGGACGTGAGCGAAGCCGACTTCATGGAAAAGGTCGTTCAGGCCAGCATGACGACCCCCGTTATCGTGGATTTCTGGGCCCCGTGGTGCGGCCCGTGCAAGTCGCTGGGGCCGATGCTGGAAGACGCCGTGAAGGCCGCCAAGGGCGCGGTCAAGATGGCCAAGGTGAACGTGGACGAGAACCAGATGATCGCGGGCCAGCTGCGCGTGCAGTCGATCCCGACCGTCTATGCGTTCTGGCAGGGTCAGCCGGTTGACGGCTTCCAAGGCGCTGTCCCCGGTTCCGAGATCAAGGCGTTCATCGAGCGTCTGGTGCAGACCTCGGGCGGGGATGCCAGCGGCGGTCTGGATGACGCGATCGCGGCTGCCGAAGAAATGATGGAAGCCGGTGCCCATGAGGATGCCGCGCAGGTGTTCGCCGCCGTTCTGGAAGAAGAGCCCAACCACGCCAAGGCCTATGCGGGTCTGGTGCGCGCGCATATCGCGCTGGGTGATCTGGATCAGGCCGAGGCGATCCTGAACGGTGCCCCTGCCGAGATTTCGAAATCGGTCGAGCTGGAGGCCGCCCACGCGCAGCTGGAACTGGCCAAACAGGCCGCGAATGCTGGTCCCGTGGCCGAACTGCGCGCTCAGGTCGAGGCTGATCCGGCGAACCTGCAAGCGCGGTTCGATCTGGCGGGCGCCCTGCTGGCCAACGGCGATGCCGAAGGCGCGGTGAACGAACTGCTGGAACTGTTCCGCAAGGACCGCGAGTGGAATGACGGTGCCGCCAAGGCGCAACTCTTCACCATTTTCGAGGCGCTAAAGCCCAACGATCCGGTCGTCCTGAACGGTCGCCGGAAATTGAGCTCGATGATATTTGCCTGATCGCAGTTGGGGCCTAGGTCATGCGTATGCTGTCATCATCTGATCTGCCCGAAACAATTGCCATTTTCCCGCTACCGGGGGCGCTGCTACTGCCGCGTGCCCGGTTGCCCTTGCATATCTTCGAGCCGCGCTATCTTGCGATGATCGAGGATTGCATGAAAACCTCTCAGCGCCTGATCGGGATGATCCAGCCCGAACGGGGGCCTTCTGGCGGTGCGTCCGGTCTGTGTACGATCGGCTGCGCGGGCCGCCTGACCCAGTTCTCGGAGACCGAGGACGGGCGCTACATGGTCACCCTGTCCGGCGTGTCGCGGTTCCGCATGACCCGCGAGATTGACGGGTTCACCCCCTATCGCCGCTGCGAAGTGGACTGGAGCGGGTTTGAACGTGATCTGGGCAAGCCCGAGGTTGATCCCGATTTCAACCGCGAGCCGTTCATGGATGCGCTCGTGCGCTATTTCGCATCGCAGGATCTGGCGACCGATTGGGACAGCCTTGGCGAGGCGGACGACGAAATGCTGGTGAACGCGCTGTCGATGCTGTGCCCGTTTTCGCCCGAGGACAAGCAGGCCCTGCTCGAAGCCCCTTCATTGACCACGCGGCGCGAGACGCTCATAACGCTGATCGAATACGCCCTGCACAGTGGCAAGGATACCGGAGACTTTCTGCAATGACCCAAGCGCCCGTTTTTGATCGCCGTATGCTAGAGGCTCTGATCTGCCCGCTGACTCACACGACGCTGGAATACGATGCCGAGGCGCAGGAACTGATCTCGAAATCGGCGCAACTGGCGTTCCCGATCCGTGACGGTATCCCGATTATGCTGCCGGACGAGGCCCGCCGCATCGACTGATACGGCGGTTTTCACCGGTTACAGACGTTCGCCGCGGAGTAGACGCGGCACATCTCCGGTCAGGCCCGCAGCCTCGCGGATAAACGTCCGGCGCAGGCGGGGCAGGGCATTCACGACCCCCATCCCCAAGTCGCGACCGATCCGCAGCAGCGGGTTGTCGTTCGAGAAAAGCTTGTTGAACGCGTCCATGGCCAAGGCCATCGAAGTCGCGTCGAACCGGCGCCATTCCTGATAGCGGTCCAGAACAAAGGGGCTGGCGATATCCTCGCCCCGGCGCTGCGCGTCGATCAAGACCTCGGCCAAGGCACCCACGTCTTTGAGACCCGCATTCAGACCTTGCCCCGCGATGGGGTGAACGCCATGCGCGGCATCCCCGATCAGCGCCACACGCTCGGCGACAAAGCTGTTCGCGATTGTGATGTTCAGCGGATAAGTGAACCGTTTGCCCGCCAGTCTTATTTCGCCAAGGAAATCGCCGAAGCGGGGGCGTAAGACTTCGATATAGCTGGCGTCGTCCAGAGCATTAATCGCGGCGGCCTGATCGGTGCGCTCGCTCCAGACGATGGAGCTGACGTTGCCCTTCAGCGGCAGGATGGCCAGCGGACCGGGGGGCATAAAGAACTGATGCGCAATGCCGTTGTGGGCCAGTTCGTGCTCGATCGCGCAGACCAGAGCGGTCTGGTTATAGTCCCACCCGCTGCGCTTGATCCCTGCGCGGGCCTGCACGCCGCTACGGCGGCCATCGGCGCCGACCAGCAAGCGGGTGCGCAGGGTGTCGCCATTGTCCAGCGTGACGGTGACTCCGGTGCTGTCCACCGCCTGATCCGTTGCGGCGCGGCCGGAAATCTGTGTGATGTTCGGCTCGGCCGCCATCGCGGCCAGCAGGACGGGGCGCAAGTGGCGATCCTCGACCATATAGCCCATGGGGCCTTCTTCGATTTCGGCGTGGTCGAAATGCATCCAGAACGGGGCGGGGCCTTCTCCAGCGCGGCCGTCGGTGACCTTGATCTCCAGCATGGGTTGGGCTTTGTCCGCCAGATCACCCCACAGGCCAAGCGCCCTCAGCAGCCGGTGGCTGGCCAGCGACAGCGCATAAGAACGCCCGTCAAAGCCGCCATCCGCGCGCGTTTCGGCGGGCAGGGCGTCGATGATGGTTACCGTCAGGCCCTGTTGGGCCAGTGCAAGCGCCAAGGATGGGCCAGCCAGCCCACCGCCGACGATCAGGATGTCACTCGTCTGGGTCATGCCTTGCAATATGCTCTGCCCGTCGGGATTGTCCACGGCATAGCGCAGGGATAGGGTCCATCTGCGGCAAATAGACGGAGGCAGCAATGCAGGACTGGTTGACCCAAAGCGCAGCGGACCAAGGGCGCGCAATCGGCGCAGGCAAACTGGACCCTGTGGCCCTGACCGAAGCCTATCTAGCGGCGATCCGCGCCCACGAATTCGGCGACCGGATCTATGCCCGCCTGACCCCCGAACGCGCCGTGGCCGAGGCGGAGGCCGCCGCGATCCGCGCGAAAAACGGCGTGCGGCGCGGGATTCTGGACGGTGTGCCGATCAGCTGGAAGGACCTATTCGACAGCGCAGGCGTCGCAACCGAGGCAGGCAGCGCCCTGCTGGCGGGGCGGGTGCCGGAAGCGGATGCTCTGGTCTTGGCCGAGGCGACCTTGCAAGGCGCGGTTTGTCTGGGCAAAACCCACATGACGGAACTAGCGTTCTCGGGGCTTGGGCTGAACCCTGTCACCGCCAGCCCGCCCAACGTGAATGACGCCGCCTGTGTGTCCGGTGGTTCGTCGTCCGGCGCGGCGGCCTCGGTGGCTTGGGGCTTAGCGGCTGCGGGGATTGGCTCGGACACGGGCGGGTCCGTGCGCGTGCCGTCGTGCTGGAACGATTTGGTGGGGCTAAAGACGACCTCTGGCCTGATCCCGCTGAAGGGGGTCGTGCCCTTGGCTGCGAAGTTCGACACCATCGGCCCGCTGGCCCGCACGGTAGAGGACGCGGCGATCCTGTTCGCCATGCTGACAGGTGGCAAGGCCCCGGATTTGGGCGGCAGCACCCTTTCGGGCCGCCGGTTTGCGGTGCTGCGGACGGTGGCCTTGGACGGGCTTCAGGATGCACCTGCGCGGGGCTTCCAGACCGCGCTGCGCAAGCTAGAGGCCGCGGGCGCCATTCTGACCGAAATCGACGCCCCCGAAGTGGCCGAGATGATGGCGCTGGCCGGCGTGATCTACACCCCCGAGACCTATGGCACGTGGGGCGAACTGATCGAAAGTGCCCCCGACAAGATGTATCCCCCCGTGCTGGAGCGGTTCCGCAGTGGGCGCGACCATTCGGGGCACGCCTATGTCGCGGCGTGGCATAAACTGGATGCGCTGCGCATCCGGTATGCGGAACGGGTCGCGGGTTATGACGCGGTGCTGGTGCCGACCGTGGCCAGCCTGCCGCCGCGCATCGACGCGGTGTCGGCGGATGCGGCGCTGTTTACCTCGGAAAACCTGCTGGCGCTGCGCAACACCCGCATCGGGAACCTGACCGGCGGGGCCGCGCTGACCCTGCCCACGGGCGTTCCCGGCACGGGGATCAGCCTGATGGGGCCGGCGCTCAGCGAACGGCGTCTGCTGCATCTGGGGGCGGCAGCCGAAGCCGCCCTTCGCGCCTGAAAAGTCACACATACGAATGGGTCGAAGCCTGAACTGGACGTGAAGGCTCGGCTTAGCTATTCTTGCCACAAAACAAAGGGCCAAATGGCCCTGATAAGAGGCAAATAGCAGGACCCATGACAAACGACCCGTTCCCCGAGCGGTTTGCGTCGCTTCCCCCGTATGCGTTCCCTCGTCTGCGAGCGCTGCTGGATCACCACAAGGCTGGTGGCGACGTAATCCACATGACCATTGGCGAGCCGAAACACGCCTTTCCCGCTTGGGTGGGCGAGGTCATCGCGGCCAATGTGGACGGGTTCAACAAGTACCCCCCGAACGAAGGCACGCCCGAACTGCGCGGGGCTATCGCGGGCTGGGTTCATCGCAGATATGGTGTCGAGATTGATCCCGAGACCCAGATTTTGCCTCTGAACGGCACGCGCGAGGGTCTGTATAACGTCGGCATGGCCCTGTGCCCCGAGCAGAAAAACGGCCAGCGCCCCACGGTTCTGATGCCTAATCCGTTCTATCAGGTCTACATGATCTCCTCGATCAGTGCGGGGGCCGAGCCTGTGTTCGTGCCCGCCACCGCCGAGACCGGCCACCTGCCCGATTTCGCCAGCCTGCCCGCCAATGTGCTGGACCGTGCGGCGATGCTGTACATCTGTTCGCCCGCGAATCCCCAAGGCGCGGTGGCGTCGGAATCATACTGGCGCGACCTGATTGCCTTGGCCGAGAAGCACGACATCCGCATTCTGGCGGACGAGTGCTATTCCGAGATTTACCGCGACACCCCGCCGACCGGCGCGCTGGAAGTGGCCGCCAAGATGGGTGCGCACCCCGAACGCGTGGTGATTTTCCATTCGCTGTCCAAGCGGTCCAACCTGCCGGGTCTGCGGTCGGGCTTTGCCGTGGGCGGGCCAGAGTGCATCAAGCACATGAAGCAGCTGCGGAACTATTCCGGTGCGCCGCTGCCCCTGCCGATCCAGCGCGTGTCCGAGCGCGTCTGGGCCGACGAGGACCACGTGATCGAGAACCGCCGCCTGTATCGCGAGAAGTTCGAGATTGCCGACGAAATTCTGGGGAACACGCCGGGCTACATGTCGCCCGAGGCGGGGTTCTTTCTGTGGTTGCGCGTGCCCAATGGCGAAGAAGCAGCCCTGAAACTGTGGAAAGAGACCGGTGTGCGCGTGCTGCCGGGGCGCTATCTGAGCCGCCCCGACGACAACGGCGTCAGCCCCGGCGACGAATATATCCGGGTGGCTCTGGTCGCTTCGGCAGATGAGGTGCGCCGCGGCCTGACCGCGATCAAGGCGTGTCTGTACGACTAAAAAGGCGGAGGAACGATGGCATATCAGACTAGGCAACGTGATCCTCTGCTGGACAGCTCGACCCAGGAGATCATCGAAAAACGGGGCAAGGAACTGTTCGGCATGGCGCTGTTGGCGCTGGGCTTGGCAGGGGCGGCCATGAGCCTGACCTATACGCCGTCGGACCCGTCGTTCCTGTCGGCGACCGACGCGCCGGTCCAGAACATGCTGGGCCGCACGGGGGCCTCGATCGCGGCGCCGGTGTTCATGATCATCGGTTGGGGCGCGCTGGCCTTTGTCGCGCTGCTGATCGGATGGGGCCTGCGGTTTGTGCTGCATCGCGGGGCGGATCGCGCCGTGTCGCGCCTGATGATGGCGCCCGTGTGGGTCGTGCTGTGTGCGATGTATGCCTCTTCGCTGTCGCCCTCCGAAGCGTGGACGCAGGACAGCGGTCTGGGAGGCCACCTTGGCGATATGCTGATGGGGATGATGCTGGCGATCGCGCCGATCAACACCGGCATTGCGCTGAAAATCGTGTCGCTGATCCTAGGGCCGGCGGTGCTGGCGCTTGCGGCGACGGTTCTGGGCTTTACCAAGGACGAGCTGAAGCGCGGCGGCACCTTCCTGTGGCACGGTCTGATCCATACCTATGACGGGTTCATGCGCCTCTTGGGCCGTGGGGCCGGTGGCGCTGTGGCCCAAGCCCGCGCCATGAGCGCGCGCCGCAGCACAGCCAGCGACTATGCCGTTGTCGAAGAGGAATACGCGCCCGAACGCACCAGCCGTGTGATCCGCCGCGATGCCTATGAAGAAGACAACGACTTTGTCATCGACGACGAAGAGCCCGAGACCCAAGGCGGTCTGCGCGGCCTGATGCCCGGCCTGCTGAAACGCAAGGGCCCCGTTGCGATGCCCGAACCCGAGCTGGTGGAAAACCACGGCCCCGATCACGAGGTCGAAGCCCCCGCCGAAGAGCGTGTGCGCGCCCGTATCACCAGCGTTGTCCGTGCCCGTGCCCGCCACGACCAGCACGAGGACACCCCGCTGACCAAGGGTCGTGGCCGCCGTCCCGATCCGTTGATTCTGGACACCAGCCAGCCCTCGCGCCGCCGTGGCGAGCCGCCGCTGACCGCCCGCGCCGAACCCGCTATGACCGTGCCGATGCACGTGACTTCGGAGGCGACTGTGCAATACGCCAAGGCCCACATGGACCCTGTCGTCGCCGAAATGCCCGAGTCGCCGGTTGCCGTGGCAACCGAAGCAGCCGCTATGGGCATGGAAAATCTGGCCGGTATCCAGATCGCGCTACATGACGGGTCTGAACGGATCAACCTGCCGCTGGCCCCCGCGCCGGAGCCCGAGCAGGCGCAGGCCTATGCCGCCGAAGCCGACTATGACGACGGCATGGAAGTTGACGAATACCGCGACGATTATCAGGAAGACTACGCTGCGGATGATTACGCGCAGGATGACTATGGTCAGGACGATTACGGTCAGGACAGCTATGCGGCGCAGGCCGCCCCTGTCACGCCGCGTCCCCAGACCGTGATTCCCGCCCGCAGTTCCTATGAGCCGCGCAGCGTTGTGCCGATCTACCACTCGCCCGAGGACGAATACGAGCTGCCCCCGCTGGATCTGCTGACCCGTCCCGACAGCGTGGAGCGCTACACCCTGTCCAACGACGCGCTCGAAGAGAACGCGCGGATGCTGGAAAATGTGCTGGATGACTACGGTATCAAAGGCGAAATCGTCAGTGTTCGCCCTGGTCCTGTTGTCACCATGTATGAATTGGAGCCTGCGCCCGGCCTCAAGGCCAGCCGTGTGATCGGCTTGGCGGACGATATTGCGCGCTCGATGTCGGCCCTGTCGGCCCGTGTCTCCACCGTGCCCGGCCGCAGCGTCATCGGGATCGAACTGCCGAACGAAAAGCGCGAGATGGTCGTCTTCCGCGAGATCCTGTCGAGCCGCGCGTTCGACGATCACAAGCTGAAGCTGCCCTTGGCACTGGGCAAGGACATCGGCGGTGATCCGATTGTCGCGAACCTGGCCAAGATGCCTCACCTCCTGATCGCGGGCACCACGGGTTCAGGTAAGTCGGTGGCGATCAACACCATGATCCTGTCGCTGCTGTACCGTCTGACGCCGGACGAATGCCGCCTGATCATGATCGACCCCAAGATGCTGGAACTGTCGGTCTATGACGGCATCCCGCACTTGCTGTCGCCCGTTGTGACCGACCCGAAAAAGGCTGTCGTCGCCCTGAAATGGGTCGTTGCCGAGATGGAAGAGCGTTACCGCAAGATGTCCAAGATGGGCGTGCGGAACATCGACGGCTACAATGGTCGAGTAAAGGATGCCCTGTCCAAGGGCGAGATGTTCAGCCGTACGGTCCAGACCGGCTTTGACGAGGAAACCGGCGATCCGGTCTTCGAGACCGAGGAATTCGCACCCGAGGCGATGCCCTATATCGTCGTGATCGTCGACGAGATGGCCGACCTGATGATGGTCGCGGGCAAAGAGATCGAAGCCTGCATCCAGCGTCTGGCACAGATGGCCCGTGCGTCCGGTATCCACCTGATCATGGCGACCCAGCGTCCGTCGGTGGACGTGATCACCGGTACGATCAAGGCGAACTTCCCGACCCGTATTTCCTTCCAGGTGACGTCAAAGATCGACAGCCGCACCATTCTGGGGGAGCAGGGCGCCGAGCAGCTCTTGGGTATGGGTGACATGCTGTACATGGCCGGTGGTGGCCGTATCCAGCGTTGCCACGGTCCCTTTGTCAGCGACGAGGAAGTCGAGGAAATCGTCAACCACCTCAAGGCATATGGCCCGCCCGCCTATGTCAGCGGTGTGCAGTCCGGCCCCGACGCAGAGCGGGAATCGGAACTGGATGCGGTTCTTGGCCTGAACACCGGCGGCAACACGGGGGGCGAGGATGCCCTATACGACCAAGCCGTCCAGATCGTGATCAAGGACCGCAAGTGCTCGACCAGCTACATCCAGCGCAAACTGGGCATCGGCTATAACAAGGCCGCGCGTCTGGTCGAACAGATGGAAGAGAACTCGCTGGTCAGCCCCGCCAACCACGTGGGCAAGCGCGAAATTCTGGTCCCCGAGCAAGACTAGAAATGTGACAGGCAACTTACTGCCTTGTGAAAACGTTGGGGGCTGTATGAAACACATACAGCCCTTATTTATTGAGACATGAAAAGACGCACCTTTGTCATTGCGCCCCTCGTTGGTGCCCTGCTGAGCATCGCTGCGCCCGCGTTTGCGGCGCCGATCTCTTTGAACCGCCTGTCGGCCTATCTGAATGACCTTCAGACGGTGAAGGGCGACTTTACCCAAGTGAATGCGGACGGCAGCATCGATACGGGGACGATCTATATCCGTCGCCCCGGTCGCGCGCGGTTCGAATACAACAAGCCCAACAATGCGCTGGTGATGGCTGGCGGCAGTCAGGTGGCGGTGTTCGACCCCGTTTCCCCCGAAAGCGCGAACATCTACCCGCTGAACCGCACCCCGCTGAGCATCATTCTGGCGCGGAACGTCAATTTGGGTCAGGCCAAGATGGTTGTGGATCACCGTCAGGTGGACAACACCACCGTGGTCAAGGCGCAGGACCCCGCCCATCCCGAATACGGGAATATCCAGCTGGTGTTCACGGACAATCCTGTCCAGCTGCGTCAGTGGATCATCACGGACGACAGCGGCAACCAGACGACGATGATTCTGGGGGATACGAAAACAGGCATGAGCCTGAGCAACGAGCTGTTCAACATCCAGCACGAGCAGGGCAAGCGGCAGTACCGCTAACCCCTATTGTGGCGGCCGTCGCTTAGTAGCGGCGGCACGCGATCAGTTGGGCCTGATAGGTCTGGGCACGTTCCGCCACGCGGGTCGCCACGTTCATCAACCACGCTTTGGACCGGTAGCTGCCACGGGCAAAGCCGCTGTGGCCCTCGTGATAGGCCAGATACTGGTTGCGGGCGTCATACATGGGGATGCCGTTTTTCTGCACGGTCTTGGTCATGTACCAACCCATGAAATCGGTCGCATCCTCGATGTCGTCGCGGCGGGCACGGCGGTTGCGCGTTTCCTTCTGGTACTGCTCCCACGTGCCATCCAGCGCCTGCGAATACCCGTAGGCCGAGCTGACCCGACCCATGGGAATCACACCAAGCGCATAGCTGCGCGGGGTCTTGGCATTGCCGATAAATTTGCTCTCCTGATGGATCATCGCCATCAGAACGGGAACGGGTGCGCCGTATTTCCGCTCGGCCCGCTGCATTGCCTTCAGGTAGTGAGGGCGTTCGCGGACGATCGCGCAGGCATTGTCCAGTTCACGCGGAGCACGGTGATCGCCACCGCCACCGCAGGATGCCAGCAGCAGAATTAACATCAGGGCGCGGAAGGGTCTGCTCATGTGCCTCTCTCGCATTTTATTTATCCACAGTATAAGCAATCCGACAGGTAACGGCAAATCACACTGTGCAAGAAACCGCCTTTGCCCCATTGAAAGATCGGTACACATGACCATCTAGTGGGGTCTTGAAAAATTACAGTCCATGTGCCGGAATCACCGGTGGCCCCTTGCAGGCTTGGGATGAGACAGATAGGGCCGCAGTCATGCAGACGTTTCGCGCAAAATACCATCTGGGGCAGGTCGTCCGCCATCGAAAGCACCCGTTTCGCGGGGTGATCTTTGATGTCGATCCCGAATTCTCAAATACCGAGGAATGGTACGAATCCATCCCCGAGGACACCCGCCCCGATCGGGACCAGCCCTACTACCACCTCTTTGCCGAGAACGAGACCACCTACTACGTGGCCTATGTGTCCGAGCAGAATCTGGTCGTGGATGATTCCGGTGAACCCGTGGACCATCCCGACATCGCTGAGATGTTCGGCCCCTATTCCGACGGGTTTTACCCGCTGCATGTCCAGCTGAACTGAACCCGTTCGCCCCGCCACCTGATCCGGTCGCGGGGCTTTGTTTTAGTAGCCCAGCGCGCAGCCGTCCTTGCGCGGGTCCGATCCGGCCTCAAGCAGGCCATCGCTGCGCAGAATGATCGCCTGTCCGCCCCCCAGCGGGGTTTCTGGGACGACGACATTATGCCCACGGCTTGCCAGATCATCACGCACTGCATCGGAATAGCCGCGTTCGACCTGCATGGTCTGCCCGTCCGCAAAGCTGCGCGGCGCATCAATGGCCGCCTGCACATCCAGCCCGAAGTCATGGATGTTGGTGATCAGGCGCGCGTGCCCGTTGGGCTGATAGGCCCCGCCCATCACGCCAAAGGGCATCAAAACCCGCCCGTTTTCGCGCAACATGCCGGGGATGATGGTGTGCAGCGGGCGCTTGCCGGGGGCAAGCTCGTTGGGGTGCCCTTCGGTCAAGGTGAAGCCCGCCCCACGGTTCTGGAACAGCACACCGAACCTGTCGCTGGCAAGGCCAGACCCGAACCCGTGGAAGATCGAATAGATCAGCGAAACGGCCATCCGGTCGCGGTCCACGACGGTGATATAGATCGTGTCTTTGTGGATCGCCTCGGCGCTGGCGGCAGGCATTGGCAGGGCGGTCTGCATGTCGATCAGGCCCGCCAGCTGCGCGGCGGTGTCCAGCGACAGCATATGCTCTAGCCGCGCACAATGGTCGGGGTCGGCGATCACTCGGTTGCGGGTGTCATAGGCCAGCTTGGCGGCCTCGGCCTCCAGATGGGCGCGGTCGGCGCTGAGCAGGCCCATCGACGGCAGGTCAAACTGGGACAGGATGTTGAGCATCAGCATCGCAGTGGCCCCGTGGCCGTTCGGCGGATGCTCCAGCAGTTCGATGCCCTGATAGCTGCTGCTGATCGGGGTGGTGTAATCGGCCCGCGCATCGGCGAAATCGTCCAAGGTATGAACCCCGCCCGCAGCGCGCAGTGTGTCGACCATATCCACGGCCACTTCGCCGGTATAGAACCCGTCGCGGCCCTGATCGGCGACGCGGCGCAGGACTTCGGCCTGACCGGGGGCGCGGAACAGCTGACCGACCCGCGGGGCCTCTCCGTCGATCAAGTAGTGGCGGCGGCCGGACTCGGACAGGCGCGGTGCGCTCTTGGCCAAGTCAAAGGCGACGCGGGGGGCGATTGGGATACCCTCATCTGCGTAGCGGATTGCGGGGGCCAGAATTTCCGACAGGCTCATGCGGCCCCAGTCGGCGTTCAGGCGGCAAAAAGCATCCATCGCGGTGGGGACGGTCACGGGGTCCGCCCCTTCGGTCGGGACAGTGGTCAGACCACGATCCCGCAGGGCGGCGGCGCTGGCGGCGGCTGGCGCACGACCGGACCCGTTCATGGCGCGGACTTCCTCGGACCCGGCGGGCTTGAACAGGACAAAACAGTCCCCGCCGATACCGGTCATTTGCGGCTCTGCGATCCCCAGCAGAACAGCGGCCGAAATCGCTGCATCCATCGCGTTCCCGCCAGCTTGCAGAATGCTAACGGCGGTCTGAGCGGCCAAGGGGTGCGACGTTGCGCACATCCCGTTGGCGGCGATCACCATGGAGCGGCCCGGTTGATGAAAATCCCGCATGTTACCTCCCTGCGTTTGCAGAAAGATTATCGCGCCGTGGCAATAAGCCAAGGCACCAACGTCAGATTTCCACCCTTTGGAAAACCATTGTCAGTTCATTCGCGCCCTGCACACGCTCGTAATGCAGACCGTCACAACAGGCGTGGATCAGGCTCCAACCCCAGCCACCCTCGGGCAGGGTTTCGGGGGCGGGCATGTCGCCGATGGGCACGGCTCCGTCCGGCATAGCGAGGCCACGGTCTGACAGGGCGACCGAAACCCCCTCGGGCAGAAGTTCCAGATCCAGCAGGATGCGGCCATCGGGGTTGTCGGCATAGGCGTGTTCGACGATGTTGTTCATCGCCTCGGCTACGGCCAGTTCCACGCGCGGGTCGGCAGGGACGGCCCAATCCGACAGGCGCCTCGTCATCTCTTGCAGGGTGTGGCGGACCGCCAAAGCGGTCGCCTCGCAGCTGAAGCGTGCGCAGTGTTTAGTTGCCATCCGGTACGACCGCCTTGTCCAGAGCCTCGTGAATAACGAACACGCGGTCCATGCGGGTCAGGCGCAGCACGCGGGCCACGTCGGGCTGCAAGGACGCCAGATCCAGCCGCGCCCCCTGCGGCATCTGCTTGAGCGAGGCGACAATCGCCCCAAGTCCGCTGGAATCAATAAACGTCACCTGCCCCAGGTCCAGAACGGCCCGATGAGGCAGTTCCGATGTCAGGTCGCGCATCTGGTCCTTGAACTGGATCGCAGCGGCGGAATCGATCCGGTTCGCTGCCACGTGGATCACGCGCAAACCGGGATAGTCGGTGTTTGTCAGCTCCAAATTGCCCTCCATGGGTGGTTCCACGGCCACGCTAGGGGCCTTTCCTTAATCAATTCGGTATGCTGACAGGCCCTTTTAGTTTCGATTTGAAACAAACGGCCCACAGAGGCCGGAAATCCTGCGGCGGGTGGCGATTCCCCGCGAACCCCTGTATCCAAGGCCGACTTTTGACATCGACCCCACCCGAGGCCCCTATGCGCGTCGACTACGAGACTCTGGCGAAAAACATTGCGGCTTTGGCCCATGGCGAAACCGACACGGTGGCGCTGATGGCCACGCTGGCCTGTGAAATCCACCATGCGGATGACCGCTTTGACTGGACGGGGTTTTACCGCGTGACCGAGCCCGAGGTTCTGAAAATCGGCCCCTATCAAGGTGGGCATGGCTGTCTGGTGATTCCGTTTTCGCGCGGTGTCTGCGGGGCCGCAGCCCGCACCCAAGAGACTCAGCTGGTGCCCGATGTCGACGCATTCCCCGGCCATATCGCGTGCGCCAGCACCACACGGTCAGAGATCGTGCTGCCCGTGTTCAACGCGGCGGGCGAGGTGATCGGCGTGCTGGATATCGACAGCAACCAGCCCGATGCCTTTGACCAGACGGATGCGGACCAACTGGCTGCGATCCTGAGCGCCACCTTCGGGCAGCTATAATGAGCAGCGATTACAATCCGCCCAAGGACCCGCTGAATATCCTGCACGAGGATGCCCATATCATCGTCGTGGATAAACCCAGCGGCCTGCTGTCTGTCCCCGGTCGGGGCGAGCATCTGGCCGACTGCCTGATGAGCCGCGTTCAGGCGGCCTTTCCCACCGCCTTGCTGGTGCATCGGCTGGATCGGGATACGTCGGGCGTGATGGTGTTCGCGCAGAACGCTGCCGCGCAAAAGAACCTTGGTCAGCAGTTCGAGAACCGCCAGACCAAGAAGACCTATATCGCGCGCGTTTGGGGCTATGTGGATGGCGATGAGGGCACGATTGATCTGCCCTTGATTGTGGACTGGCCCAACCGCCCCAAGCAGATCGTGGACTTCGAGAACGGCAAGCCTGCGGTCACCGACTGGAAAGTGGCCAAGCGCGGCGACCGTGAAACGCGGATGCGTCTGATGCCGCGCACGGGCCGCAGCCACCAGCTGCGCGTTCACATGCAGTCGCTGGGGCATCCGATTCTTGGGGACCCGTTCTATTCCGACGGCGAGGCCCGCGAATTCCCGCGCCTGATGCTGCATTCCGAGGAATTGCGCCTGAAGCACCCCGAGGATGGCCGCGGGATGCGTTTCAGGGCCAAGGCGCCTTTCTGATCACTGACCGCGCAGCTGGCGGTCGGTCAGGTTCAGACGTTCGTTCACGATGGGGCGCAGGGTGTCGGCAAGGGCCGGATCGCGCTCCATCAATTCTTGCAGCTCGTCGGCGCGGTTCATCGCCACCAGCTGCAGGATGTCACTGCGTACGGTGCCGTCCAGTTCGCGCGGCAGGCTCATGACGGCTTGCAGATGCTCGACCCGTTTTTCGGGGATGAAGCTGCGCAGGATCGCTTGATCCAGATCCGTTTCCACAAAGCCATAAAGGCCAACACCACGCGCAGGCAGGGCAAAGGTCGCAAAGGCCACGTCCTGAACGCGGGGATGGGACATCAGCTCTTCGCGCAGGGCGGGGCCTTCGTTGGCGACGCGGTTTTCGGTGCCTTCGCCGTCTGACCAGTTCATCAGCTTGCGGGTGACGAAGTTATAGAGGGGCTTCGCCGTCGCCATCCAGACGCGCGAGGGCAAAGCGCGCCGCTCCAGCATCTTCTTTTCGGCGGGGGTCAGCAGGGCCTTGGCGTATTTGCGCTTCTGCTTGAGCAGGTGGCGCAGGTCCTCATAAGCCATGATGCGGTGCAGACGCCCGCGGTTCTGGTGCACTGAGGCCAACTGAAAATCGATCACGCTGGCGCGCCCGTCCGGCGTCATCAGCCAGTTCTGGGGTTTCGCCAGATCGTTATGGGTGACGCCCCGCTTGCGCATTTCCCGCAGCAGACGCTTGGCGTCCTTGTACCACGCCGCATCCTTGGGTTTGGCCAGCTGTAGGGGGGTGCCGTGGCTCCAAGTGCGCAGGATGCCTTCGCGGTCCACGCGGATCAGCTGGGGGGTGCCCTCGATGCCGGCCACAGCCTTCAGGCCGCGGATTTCCTTGCGGGCCAGTGCCCACCCGATCCAGCGGGACCATAGCGGCAGGGAGCCAAGGCGGCGCATGACCAGCTTTTCGCTCGGGTCGCTGGCGGCATAGCCAGAGACGGTTTCCGAGAAGGGGTCACGCTTGTGTACAGTTTCCTGCACAAACTGGGTATCGGCGGGCAAGGTTTTCATGCCCGCCTGAGTATTCCGAAGGCGCGGATCGCGCAACATCCGTTAGTCGACGTAGGCGGTAATCACCTTCACTTCGCAGAAATCCTCTAGGCCATAGTGACCGCCCTCGCGCCCGTTGCCCGAGGCTTTGACCCCGCCAAAGGGCGACCCCTTGGCGATGCCGCGACCGTTGGTCTGGATCATGCCTGCGTGCAGACGGCGCGCCACGCGCATCCGTTTTGCGTCGTCCTGAGACTGGACATAGTGGGTCAGGCCATAGGGCGAGTCGTTGGCGATTGCGATGGCTTCTTCCTCGGTGTCGAAGGGGATGATCGACAGCACGGGGCCAAAGATTTCCTGCTGCGCGATGGTCATGTCGTTGGTCACGTCCGCAAATACGGTCGGACGCACGAAATACCCACGGTTCAGACCTGCGGGGCGGCCGGTGCCACCGGCGGCCAGACGGGCGCCTTCGTCGATGCCTTTCTGGATCAGGTCCTGAATTTTGTTGAACTGCAATTCGCTGACCACGGGGCCAATGTGAGTGCCGTGCTCGTGCGCAGACGCCACGCCACGGGTTTCCGCAGCCTTCACCGCATCCTCGACCGCCGCGTCATAGCGCGAGCGTTCCACCAGCATACGGGTCGGCGCGTTGCACGACTGGCCCGAGTTGTTGAAGCAGTGCATCGCGCCACGGGTCACGGCATTCGCGTCCGCGTCCGCAAAGACGATGTTCGCGCCCTTGCCCCCCAGTTCGAGGCTCACGCGCTTTAGCGTATCGGCGGCGGCTTTGCTGATCGCGATGCCCGCGCGGGTCGAGCCGGTAAAGCTGATCATCGCCACGTCAGGATGGGTAGACAGCTGGCTGCCCACACCGGGCCCGTCACCGTTCACAAGGTTGAAGACGCCAGCGGGAACGCCCGCCTCGTGCAGCATCTCGGCGAACAGCAGGCCCGACAGGGGCGCGATTTCCGAGGGCTTCAGCACCATGGTGCAGCCAACCGCCAGCGCGGGGATCACCTTGAGGCAGATCTGGTTCATCGGCCAGTTCCACGGTGTGATCAGGCCGACCACGCCGATGGGGTCCAGCACGTGCATCTCGGTCGGGGTAAAGCGGCGTTCAAACTCGAAATGCTCCAGCGCCTCGAGGAAGCCCTCGGTGTGCCAGCTGCCCGCGCCAACCTGCTCTTCGAGCGACCAATCCAGGGGGGCGCCCATCTCGGTGGTCATGGCATCTGCCATTTCCTGCGCCCGGCTATTGTAAATTTCGAGGAATTTTTTGATCACATTTGCGCGTTCATCCAGCGGTAGGGCCGACCAGCTGGGGAACGCGGCCTTGGCTGCGGCAACTGCGGCATCGGTATCCGCCTGACTTCCTAAAGAGATAACGGCCGCAACCTCTTCGGTAGACGGGTCGATCACGTCGAAATCATTGGCCTGTGCCGGAGTGACCCACTGACCGTTGATGTAGAACTCGCGTTTTTTGATCATAATTTTTCTCCTTAGAGTTAGCGGCAATGTGTCATCCATGAACCGTTCTGGCAAGAGAGGGGGTGACGCAGCGCAGGTAAATTCCTAGGTAAGAGGCCAACAGCAATTTCCATGACCTAAGGAGGGTTTTCTCATGGGCCTGCGTATTAACGATGTTATCCCGAACCTGACCGTCAAAACCGATCAGGGCGAGTTCGCCCTGCACGACTGGGTTGGCGATTCGTGGGCGATCCTGTTCTCGCACCCCAAAGACTTTACCCCCGTCTGCACCACCGAGTTCGGCGCTGTCTCGCAGCTGGCCGACGAATGGGAAAAGCGCGGCGTCAAAGTGATCGGCCTGTCGGTCGATGGCGTCGAAGAGCACAAGCAGTGGAAGGGCGACATCGAGTCGTTCTCGGGCGCGAAAGCCACTTTCCCGATCATCGCGGACATCGATCTGGAAGTGTCCAAGGCGTTCGACATGCTGCCCGCAGACGCTTACATGCCCGATGGCCGCACTGCGGCTGACTCGGCGTCGGTGCGTTCGGTGTTCATCATCGCGCCCAACAAGAAGCTGCAGCTGTCGATGACCTACCCCATGTCGGTCGGCCGTAACTTTGCCGAGGTTCTGCGCGCCGTTGACGCCCTGCAGAAAACCTATGGCGTGCCGCTGGCGACCCCCGCGAACTGGACCGAAGGTCAGGACGTGATTATCGCCCTGTCGCTGAACGACGAGCAGGCCAAAGAAAAGTACGGCGAATTCGACAAGAAGCTGCCCTACCTGCGCACTGCCAAAGTCTGATCCGGTCAGACGGAATTCAGGGGCCTCGCAGCGATGCGGGGCCCTTTTTCTATGGGCAAGCCCCAACGAAAAAGGCCCCGCATTTCTGCGGGGCCCTCTAATCTGTCAGAAGCGCTGATTATTCAGCTTCGGCTTCTGCAACGATCTCTTCGCCAGTTTCCTGGTTCACGTCGCGCATTGCCAGACGGACCTTACCGCGGTCATCAAAGCCCAGCAGCTTGACCCAAACTTCCTGACCTTCTTTGACGACGTCCGAAGGATGGTTCACGCGGCGTGCTTCCAGCTGGGACACGTGGACCAGACCATCGCGCTTGCCGAAGAAGTTCACGAAGGCGCCGAAATCGACGATCTTCACGACCTTGCCTTTGTAGATCTTGCCAACTTCGGGCTCTGCCACGATCGAGTAGATCATGTCGTAGGCCTTCTGGATGGCTTCGCCGTTCGACGATGCGATCTTGATCACGCCGTCGTCGTTGATGTCGACTTTTGCGCCCGACACTTCGACGATTTCACGGATGACCTTGCCGCCCGAACCGATCACTTCACGGATCTTGTCGGTGGGGATCTGCATGGTTTCGATGCGCGGTGCGTGGACCGAGAATTCGCCAGCCGAGGTCAGCGCCTTGGCCATCTCACCCAGGATGTGCAGACGGCCGTCTTTGGCCTGAGCCAGTGCCTGCTTCATGATCTCGGCGGTGATGCCTGCAACCTTGATGTCCATCTGCAGCGAGGTGATGCCGTTTTCGGTACCTGCTACTTTGAAGTCCATGTCGCCAAGGTGGTCTTCGTCACCCAGAATGTCGGTCAGAACCGCAAAGCGGCCATCGTCTTCCAGGATCAGACCCATCGCAACGCCAGCAACCGGAGCGGTCAGCGGAACGCCTGCGTCCATCATCGACAGCGAGCCACCACAGACCGACGCCATCGAGGACGAGCCGTTCGATTCGGTGATCTCCGACACGACGCGGATGGTGTAGGGGAAGTCGGTTGCCGCGGGCAGAACAGCCTGCAGCGCGCGCCATGCCAGCTTGCCGTGGCCGATTTCGCGGCGACCGGGCGAACCAACGCGGCCCACTTCACCAACCGAGTAGGGAGGGAAGTTGTAGTGCAGCAGGAAGTTCGAACGCGAGTTGCCGTGCAGGGCGTCGATGATCTGCTCGTCGTCGCCGGTGCCCAGAGTGGTGACAACCAGACCCTGGGTTTCGCCGCGGGTGAACAGAGCCGAGCCGTGGGTACGGGGCAGGATGCCAACTTCGGACGAGATCGCGCGAACGTCGGTGGTCGAGCGGCCGTCGATACGTGCGCCGCCGTTGATGACGTCGCCGCGCAGGATCGAGCTTTCCAGTTTCTTGAAGGCCGAGCCGAGGTTGATGTCGGCCAGTTCTTCTTCGGTCAGGGTCGCTTTGACAGCTTCGCGGGCAGCGGCAACAGCGTTAACGCGGTCCTGCTTGTCCTTGATCGCGAAGGCGGCGCGCATCTGCTCTTCACCAGCGGCTTTAACCTTGGCGTACAGATCGCTGTAGTCGGGCGCGACAAAGTTGAAGGGCTCTTTCGCGCAATCTTCGGCCAGGCTGATGATCAGGTCGATAACCGGCTTGATCGCGTCGTGGCCGAACTGGACGGCACCCAGCATTTCTTCTTCGGTCAGCTCGTAAGCTTCGGATTCCACCATCATCACGGCGTCTTTGGTACCGGCGATAACCAGGTCCAGACGCTGCTCGGGGTTCGAGCGCAGGTGATCCATATCCTCGACCGAGGGGTTCAGGACGTACTGGCCGTTCGAGAAGCCAACGCGTGCGCCAGCGATCGGACCCATGAAGGGAACGCCCGAAATGGTCAGAGCGGCCGAAGCAGCGATCATTGCAACGACGTCGGGGTCGTTAACCAGATCGTGGCTCAGCACGGTGCACATCACCAGAACTTCGTGCTTGAAGCCCGAGACGAACAGCGGGCGGATCGGACGGTCGATCAGACGCGCGGTCAGGGTCTCTTTTTCCGAGGGACGCGCTTCGCGCTTGAAGAAGCCGCCGGGGATTTTGCCAGCTGCGTAGTATTTTTCCTGATAATGCACAGTCAGGGGGAAGAAGTCCTGACCCGGCTTTGCCTCTTTGGCGAAGGTCACGTTCGCCATAACCGAGGTCTCACCCAGGGTGGCGATCACGGTACCGTCTGCCTGGCGGGCAACCTTACCGGTTTCCAGAGTGAGGGTTTCGTCGCCCCACTGCATAGATTTTTTGAATTCGTTGAACATCTGCATATCCTAGCTGGGAGCTCTTCCAAGCCCTCTTGGGGCTCCCGTTTGCATGGCGGCCCCATTGCCGCCGACCTCAATCATCTTTCACTTTCACAGTGCGGAGGTCTGCGCACCACGTCTCAGATTGCGCCGCCATACACGAAATCGCTGCTTGGGGAAAGAGATCGTTTCACGGGCGCTTTCGGTGGGTCGCCATCTGATATTGTCAGAAAGTGTGGGTAAATTGACCAAAAGAATGGGTTCAACAATCCGACGTTTAATTTTAATTAACACTTTAAGCCGAGAAAAATGCTAAAGTCAGAGAATCTGGAGGTTCATCGCAACTTTCAGTGAGGCTAGCCCGTCTACGGGTAACGAGTATAAAAATATAATAGAGTAAAAAATTATGGGTCAGACGGCACTTCGGGAAATCCCGGGCGGATACGATTTTTCGCCCGTATGCTATCCGCCAGCAGTTGTGGCGGTTTCCTTTTTGAATAACGCGCTGTTGCCGGTCGATATGTCCGGTGACGAGATGTTCACCCTGAAGGCTGCGAATGCACTGAAACGGCTGCGTCTCGACTGCCCCGAGACGGCAGAGCGTATCCGTAAGCTGCTGTGGCTGGCGGCCTGCGAAAGCCATGCCCAGAACCTCGAGATGTTCCCGACCCTGCAGGATCAGGTGGATAGCGAGGCGCGCTTTGCGGGCAAACGCCCCGGTCAGATCGCGCCCACTGGCCCCAAGGATATCATGGCTGCGGTTACCTTTACCGGCGTGCACGTGATCAACTCGACCAGTGCGGACGGTCAGGCGCGTCTGTTGATTGGTGTGATGGGCGAATGCAGCTGGGATGCCGAATATGGCGTTGCGGTTCTGTTCGACGATGCCGGTCGTCTGGTGTCCGCTGGCGGGGCCTGATCTTAGGCCGACCCCGAAATGACAAAGCGCGCCAGACCGGCGCGCTTTTTGTTTTTCAGACCGAGACCAGATCCAGCACCTGCTGACGGGTCGTGTTTGATTTCCGCTCCGACAGAATGACTTCGCCGCGGCGCAGGGCCACGAACTGGTCGGCCAGATCCCACGCAAAGTCGAAGTACTGTTCCACCAGCACGATGGCCATCTGCCCTTGGGTCCGCAGGTGTTTGATCACCTCGCCGATGTGCTGGATGATGTTGGGCTGGATGCCCTCGGTCGGTTCGTCCAGCAGCAAGAGTTTCGGCTTGGTGATCAGCGCGCGGGCGATCGCCAACTGCTGTTGCTGGCCGCCGGACAGGTCGCCCCCACGGCGGGCTGTCATCTGTTTCAGCACGGGGAACAGCTCGTAGATTTCGTCGGGGATGACGTGCTGGTCCTTGGGCAGGCAAGCGAAACCGATTTCCAGATTTTCCTTCACCGTCAGCAAGGGAAAGATGTCGCGCCCCTGAGGGACAATCGCGACGCCCTTTTGCGCCAGAAGATGCGCGGGCAGCACGGGCAGGTCCTCTCCGTCCAGGGCGACGGCGCCGCCGGACCGGGGATGGGTGCCCGAGATGGCTTTGATCAGGCTGGTCTTGCCCACGCCGTTCGGTCCCATGACACAGGTGATTTCGCCGGTCTGGGCGGTCATCGAGATGCCGTTCAGGATTTTGCTGTGCCCGTAGTGCAGGGTCAGATCGTTCACATTCAGCATTCTTTAACGTCCCAGATATACGTCGATGACTTCCTGGTTCGAAGTCACGTGGTCCAAGCTGCCCTCGGCCAGAACAGAGCCTTCGTGCAGCACGGTGACCTTGCAGTTCAGGCGGCGGATGAACTCCATATCGTGCTCGACCACGACGACGGCGCGGGTTTTCGCGGCCTCAACCAGCAGGTTGGTAGTGTGCTCGCGCTCCGAGGGGGTCATGCCCGCCGCGGGTTCGTCCACCAGCAGCAGCTTGGGGTCCTGCGCCAGCAGCATCCCGATCTCCAGCCACTGCTTCTGACCGTGGCTGAGTTCCCCTGACTGACGATTGAATTCGCCAAGCAGACCGATTTCGTCGGCCAACTGTTCCAGACGGGCAATATCGGCGGCGGGGCGGTATTTCAGCACGTCCCAGACCGAGCGGCGTCGTTTTAGCGCCATCATCAGATTGTCGCAGACGCTCTGGTCCTCGAACACGGTCGGCTTCTGGAATTTGCGGCAGACCCCTTGTTGGGCGATCTTGGCCTCGGACATCCCGAGAAGGGAAATCGAGCGATCCCCCCAGATGACGCGGCCTTCGTCAGGCTTGGTCTTACCGGTGATGATGTCCATGAACGTGGTTTTGCCCGCGCCGTTGGGGCCGATCACCGCCCGCATCTCGGCCTTGCCGATCTGGAAGGACAGGTTGTTGATCGCCTTGAACCCGTCAAAACTGACCGAGACGCCGGAGACTTCGAGAAGGGTGCTCATTTCTGCACCTCCTTGCATTTCAGCAGGTCAAACAGACCGCCGATGCCTTTGGGGGCGTAAAGTGTGACCAGAACAAAGCTGATCCCCAGCAGCACCTGCCACCAGTCCACCCAAGAGATGGTGTAGAACCCAAGCGGAATGTCAGGGGCCTGACCGCCGGTAAACCAAGTGGACAAGAGGCTGACAAACGCCGCACCGATCACCGCGCCGTACAGACGACCACGGCCACCGATCGCGACCCAAACGGCCAAGTAGATCGAGGCAATCGGCATGATCTCGGCAGGGTTAATGATGCCCGCTTGCGGGTAGTACAGGGCGCCCGCCACAGCGGCCACAATCGCGGTCACGGTGAACAGGAACAGCTTGTAATGCTCGACCTCATAGCCAAGGAACCGGACGCGCTGTTCGTTGTCGCGGATGCCTTTGACGACCATGCCGAACTTACCGGTCAGCATCATGGTAAAGAACAGATAGCCAAGGCCCAAAGCCGCCGCAGAGGCCCACAGGAACCACATCGAAATCTCGGACTGGGGGGCAGTGACGTGGGGCAGGTTCTGCAGGCCCGACAGGCCGTTGTTGCCGCGCAAACCGCTGTCGTTCTGGAAGAGGTACAGCGCAAGCGCCAAGGTCATCGCTTGGGTCAGGATCGACAGGTAAACGCCCGTGACGCGGCTGCGGAAGGCCAGCCAGCCAAAGACCAGCGCCAGAAGGCCGGGAACGGCCACGACGAGGATCAGCTGCAGGGTCAGGCTGTGCGCAAAGCTCCAGATCAAGGGGAAGTCCGCGCTGCCCACCACACCGAAAATCTGGGTGGCGATGGCGTCGCTGATCTCGGTCTCGGTCGGGGGGATGACTTGGTTTTCAAGGCTGCGCAGAACGACCTCTTGGGTGCGTTCGTACATCAGCCACATGCCAACCATATAGCCCCCAAGACCAAAGAACGCGAAGTGCCCAAGGCTCAGGATGCCCGCATAGCCCCAGACCACGTCCATCGCGATGGCGACCAGACACAGGCACAGGGTCTTGCCCAAGGTTTTCACGAAACTGGTCGAGATGAACGCGGTGCCATAGGCCTCGGACATGATGGTCACGCCAAGGGTGAACAGCGCCAACAGGGCCAGAAAAATCAGCAGGGTCGGGTGGTTTTTGATGAAAGACTTGCCCATGGGATCAATCTCCTGCGGCGCGGCCCTTGAGGGCGACGATGCCACGGGGGCGGAACTGGATGAAGATGATGATGAAGATGATCATGAAGGTCTGGGCCGCCAATGTGTTGGACGGGTTCAGCCATTCGATCCCCTTTTGCAGCGTGCCGATCATGGCAGCGCCCGCAAGGGTGCCCCAGATGTTGCCGACGCCGCCGACCACGACGGTCATGAAGCTTTGGACGATGTAGTCGTTGCCAAGCTCAGAGGTGACTTTGGCAAAGAGGCCGATCGCGACGCCGGCGATACCAGCGATGCCGGAGCCAAGGCCAAAGGTCAGCATGTTCACCTTGTCAGGGTTGATGCCCATCGAGGACGCCATACGCGGGTTCTGGGTGACGGCGCGGGTTTCCAGACCCAGACGGGTTTTCTTCATGATGAACAGGAACAGGCACAAGAAGCCGACCGCCAGTACAAAGATCGCGATACGGATAAAGCTGATCGACACAACGTCGTTCAGAACCCACGCGCCGTCCAGCCAACCGGGGGCGGTCAGGGGGCGGGCTTGGGTGCCAAAGATGTTCTTGGCCAGCTGCTGCAGCGCGATCGAGATACCAAAGGTCGCCAGCAGGGTTTCCAAGGGGCGGTGATAGAGCTTGCGGATCACCAGACGCTCCATCGCGACACCGGCGGCGAAGGTAATGATGAACGCCAAAGGCAGCGCCACAACCAGCGACAGGGTGTGGTTCGGGATGAACTGCTGCACCACATAGCCGGTGTAGGCGCCCATCATGATGAATTCGCCGTGGGCCATGTTGATCACGCCCATCACACCAAAGGTAATGGCCAGACCGATCGCCGCGAGGAAGTAGATCGACGCAAGTGACAGCGCATCAAGGCCAAGATCCATCGCCTGGTTCATCGAAACGTTCAGATCAATCGCCTTGAGCGAGGCTTTGGCCGCGTTGGTCACGTCCGAGTTCGGCTCGTTATAGGCGTCGTAGATAACGTGGGTGCGCAGGGCCTCGCGGAATTCGTCGTCGGTGACAAAGGGGGGCACGGTGCCAGCCTCGGCCAGCGCGGTATAGGCGCGGATGCGGGCCTCGAGGTCGGTCAGATTGGCCACAGGAACGCCGCCGACGGTGCCATCGGTGATGTTGGCGGCCAAGGCATCCTTCAGCGCGGTCGGGGACACGCGGGGACGGGCGAAACCGGCATCGACCAGAACGGCATAGGCCTGCTCTTCGGTCAGGTCTTTGCCAAGGCGCATGATCTTGGCGACGTTCTCGCCTGCGGGGATCTGGTCGGTGACTTTGCGGGTGGTCGCCAGCAGTGGGTTCAGGGCTGCGCGGACCTCGAGGTTCAGGTCGCCGGAAACGCCTTGGATGGCAGCCACGCGATCGCCGACGGTTTCGGCAAAGGTGATCGACAGCAGCTTGACCAGACGTTCCTTGCGGGCGCGAATGGCTCCGTTTTCTTCGGTCTCGATCGAGGCCTGCAGCGGGGCCAGATGATCAGCCTCGGGGCGGCGGGCGATCGAATCCAGCGATTGGAGGCGGCGGGTCTCGTCAGGGTCGGACAGTTGGAACTGTACCAGCGCGCTGCTGATCAGCTTGCGCACACCGGCGTTGGGTTTCAGCTGTTCGGCGGCGGATTTCTCGACGGGGGCCAAAGCCTCGCCCGTGTCGACATCGGTCAACGTCAGTTCTGCACCCGCGGCCTTGCCGATAAAGAACAGCCCGTCCGCATCACGCTGCCAGAGGTTCTTGGCCTCCCATGCCTGAAGCATGGATTGGGCTTGGGGTAGCCCACTGCTGGCGATGTCGTTGATGGCGGGGCCAATGGATGTGCGGGAGGGTTTTTCGATCAGCGCGCGGTGCTGCTGCAGGATGTCCTGCAACGGGCCCTCGGCTTGACCGGCCGTGGCCCACGCCAAGACGGCGAGGCACGCAAAGAACAGTCGTTTCATTTAAGAGCCGCCGGAATATTGAAGGGGCATTGGGGTCAGAGGGGGCACGAGGCCCCCTCTGGAGTGGATATTAGTAGTTCGATTTGATCTGAACGCAGGTCTTGGTCTCGGTGTTGTACATACCGCAGTCCAGGTTTTTCCAATCCGATTCCAGAACCGCCGAAGCAGGCAGGAAGTCGGTCCATGCGTCGCCGGGAACCGGCTCGGTCTGGCTGATGATGTCGAACTGGCCGTCTGCGCGGATTTCACCGATCAGAACGGGCTTCGACAGGTGGTGGTTGGTGCCCATGACAGCGGTGCCGCCGGTCAGGTTCGGGAACTCTTGGCCCCACATATGCTCGCGCACTGCGTCAACATCGGTGGTGCCTGCTTCGGTCACTGCGTTCACCCACATGTTGAAGCCGATGTAGTGGGCTTCCATCGGGTCGTTGGTCACGCGCTTGTCGTCGCCGATGTAGGCGTGCCACTGCTTGATGAACTCTGCGTTGGCAGGGGTGTCAGCCGACATGAAGTAGTTCCACGCCGCCAGGTGACCAACGAGGTTCGAGGTGTCCAGACCCGACAGCTCTTCTTCGCCGACCGAGAACGCAACGACGGGGATGTCGTCAGCCGAAACGCCAGCCGCTGCCAGTTCTTTGTAGAAGCCGATGTTTGCGTCGCCGTTGATGGTCGAGATCACGCCAACCTGCTTGCCGTCTGCACCCAGTGCAACAACGTCAGCCACGATCTTGGACCAGTCCGAGTGACCAAAGGGGGTGTAGTTCACAAAGATGTCCTCGGCGGCGATGCCTTTGGACTTCAGGTAGGATTCCAGAATGTTGTTGGTGGTGCGGGGGTAAACGTAGTCGGTCCCCAGCAGGGCGAACTTCTCGACACCCAGTTCGTCCAGGAAGTAGTCAACCGCAGGGATCGCCTGCTGGTTCGGAGCAGCACCGGTGTAGAACACGTTCTTCGACGATTCTTCGCCTTCGTACTGGACGGGGTAGAACAGCAGGCCGTTCAGCTCTTCGATCACGGGCAGAACCGACTTACGCGACACCGAGGTCCAGTTGCCGAAGATGACGTCTACGTTGTGGACGGTCAGCAGCTCGCGTGCTTTTTCTGCGAACAGCGGCCAGTCGGACGCGGGGTCAACGACAACGGCTTCCAGTTCGCAGCCCAGCAGGCCGCCTTTTTCGTTCTGGGTTTTCACCAGCATTTCCATGGTGTCTTTCAGAGTGGTCTCCGAGATAGCCATGGTGCCCGACAGCGAGTGCAGGACGCCAACCTTGATGGGGCCGTCCTTGGGGCAGTCCGCCGCGAACGCGGGCGAAGCGACAGTGGTTGCCAGAAGAGCGATGCGCAGGGCGGATTTGACGTTCATCATACCATTTTCTCCTGCAGAGCACGGCGTGTCGGCCTTGTTTACTGTGGCCGGTTCCCTTAGCGATGCCCTGCAACTGTTGTTGCACTAAGTGTGGCGGTCGGTTGATTGCAGTCGTTGGCCGCCACACACCCTGTGAGGATGTCCCCACCTGTTGGTGACGGAATTGGTTGCCCCTTGGTCGCTCAAAGGAAAGTGTTCGCTCTCGATCTCGTGACCTGCTGCATGAATATGATGAATTATTGTGCGAAAGTTTGAATGTTCGCCCAATAATTGAACTGAAATGATTGGGCCGATGCCGATTTGACGTGCAAATCTGGCAACCCACCCGTCAAACTGCCTATCCAGAGAGCAAGTTGTTTTTAACGGTGGGCCCCGACATTACCTGTCTAGATCACATATCGACCAAGCAGCCGCGATCGCATGGGACATTGCTGATTACTTCCAAAACCTTGGGGGACGGGCGATGTGGGCTGGGCGTGCTGCGTCAGCAGGGATCGGCCAAGTTCCTGTCCGTCTCGCGCCGTGATGCGGTCGAGGGTGTGGTGATCAACACCTCTGGCGGGATCACCGGCGGCGACACCCTGCGAATCGAGGGCCAAGCGGGCGAGGGCGCTGTTTTACGCCTGACCACGCAGGCGGCCGAACGCATCTACAGCAGCAATGATCAAAGCTCCGGCACCGTTTCGACCCACCTGACTGCGGCCCCAAACGCGCGATTGGACTGGCTGCCCCAAGAGACCATCCTGTTCGACAACGCCTACCTGCGCCGCAGCCTTGAGGCGTCGATCACCAGCACCAGCCGCTTTCTAATGGTCGAGCCGGTGATCTTTGGCCGACTGGCGATGGGCGAAACCGTGCGTCAGGGGCAATTGTCAGATCGGATTACCATTCGCCGCGATGGGCGCATTTTGTTTCGTGATGCAACTATGTTGCGCGGAGACATCAGTGCCCAACTTGATCGCCCCGGAGTAGGGAACCGTGCCCGCGCGATGGCGTTCGTGCTGTACGCTTCCCCAGATGCCGAGGCTTATCTTGACCGGATTCGTACCCTTTTGCCCCCGACTGCCGGAGCATCGCTTGTCACGACTGGTGCGCTTGTGATGCGGTTTCTTGCCCCCGACGGATTTGGCCTGCGTCAGGCCCTGTTGCCCGTTCTGGATTTGCTGACGGGCAACGACCTTCCACGTTCATGGAGACTATAGAATGAACCTCACGCCTCGCGAAAAAGACAAGCTGCTGGTGGCAATGGCCGCCGAGGTCGCGCGCAAGCGTCTGGCCCGTGGTGTTAAACTGAACCACCCCGAAGCCATCGCCCTGATCACCGACGCCGTGGTCGAAGGCGCGCGCGACGGCCGCTCGGTCGCCGATCTGATGCAGGCAGGCGCCGAAGTCATCACCCGTGAGCAGTGCATGGAAGGCATCCCCGAGATGATCCACGAAGTGCAAGTCGAGGCGACCTTCCCCGACGGGACCAAGTTGGTCACCGTTCACAACCCTATTCGCTAACCCCTCCTTCCCCTCCCTTCCTGATCAGAGGACATTTGAAATGAAGCACATTCTCGCCCCCTTGGCCGTTCTTCTGACTGCATCCGCCGCGCAGGCCCATAACGGGCTGCACATGCACCCCCATGGCAGCGAAAGCTGGCTGCCCGTCACTGTGGCGCTGGCCGTCATGGGTGTGGCCGCTGCAGCATGGAAGGTCAGCAAATGATCCCCGGAGAGATATTCCCCGCAGATGGGGACCTGACCCTGAACGCCGACCGCGAAGCGATCACCCTGATGGTTGCCAACACCGGCGACCGCCCTGTGCAAGTTGGCAGCCACTACCACTTTGCCGAAACCAACCCCGCGCTGGATTTCGACCGTGATGCCGCGCGCGGCATGCGTCTGAACATCGCCGCAGGCACCGCCGTGCGGTTCGAGCCCGGCCAGCGCCGCGAAGTGCAGCTGATCCCCGTGTCTGGCGCCCGCAAAATCTATGGGTTCAACCAGCAAATCATGGGGGATCTGTGATGCTTGCGCCTTGGGTTGATCCGTTCCGCATGCTGCGGGCCCAGCTTTACGTCGCCTCGATGGCGATGGAAGCGTCCAGCGTCATTTTCATGCGCGTGATGGGGATGAACGGCCTGTGGTCCGTTCCCAGCACCGAAAACACCCGCATGGTGACCGAAAAGCAGACCGCCTTTCTGAAGTCCGGCCAAAAGGCGTTCGACGCCGTGATGTCGGGCAAGCCCCTTGATGCTGTGGTCATGGCCGCTGCCAAGCCCCTGCGCAGCAAGACCTCTGCCAACCAAAAACGTCTGACCCGCCTCGGACCCCGCCGGACTTTCTAGGAGTTACCCATGCCCGCAAAAATCAAACGCTCCGATTACGCAGCGATGTATGGTCCGACCACCGGCGACCGTTTGCGTCTGGCGGACACCGACCTGATCATCGAGGTCGAGCGCGATCTGACCAACGAGGCCGCCGGTGTCTACGGCGAAGAGGTCAAATTCGGTGGCGGTAAGGTCATCCGCGACGGGATGGGCCAAGCCCAGACCACCCGCGCCGAAGGGGCCGTCGATACCGTGATCACCAACGCGCTGATCGTGGACTGGACCGGCATCTACAAGGCCGACGTCGGTCTGCGCGACGGCCGCATCCACAAGATCGGCAAGGCGGGCAACCCCGACACCCAGCCCGGCGTAAACATCGTCGTCGGGCCGGGCACCGAAGCCATCGCAGGCGAAGGCCGCATCCTGACCGCTGGCGGGTTCGACAGCCACATCCACTACATTTGCCCCCAGCAGATCGAGGACGCGCTGCACTCTGGCCTGACCACCATGCTTGGCGGCGGCACGGGTCCCGCGCACGGCACGCTGGCAACCACCTGTACCCCCGGCCCTTGGCACATTGGCCGGATGCTGCAATCGGCGGATGCGTTCCCGATGAACCTTGCCTTTGCGGGCAAGGGCAACGCCTCGCTCCCCGCAGCATTGGAAGAGCAGATCAAGGCGGGCGCTTGCGCGCTGAAACTGCACGAAGACTGGGGCACCACCCCCGGCGCGATCGACTGCTGCCTTGGCGTGGCGGACGCGATGGACGTTCAGGTCATGATCCACACGGACACCCTGAACGAATCCGGCTTCGTCGAGCACACCGTCAAAGCCATGAAAGGCCGAACCATCCACGCCTTCCACACCGAAGGCGCGGGCGGCGGTCACGCCCCTGACATCATCAAAATCTGCGGCGAAGAGCACGTGCTGCCCTCGTCTACCAACCCGACCCGCCCCTTCACCGTGAACACGCTCGAGGAACACCTCGACATGCTCATGGTCTGTCACCACCTTGATAAGTCGATCCCCGAAGACATCGCCTTTGCCGAAAGCCGGATCCGCCGCGAAACCATCGCCGCCGAGGATATCCTGCACGACATGGGCGCGTTCTCGATCATCGCGTCCGACAGTCAGGCCATGGGCCGCGTCGGCGAAGTGCTGATCCGCACATGGCAAACCGCCGACAAGATGAAGAAGCAGCGCGGTCGTCTGCCCGAGGAAACCGGCGACAACGACAACTTCCGCGTCCGCCGCTATATCGCCAAGTACACCATCAACCCGGCGATTGCCCACGGCATCAGTCACCAGATTGGCAGCATCGAAGAAGGCAAGCGCGCCGACCTCGTGCTGTGGAACCCCGCGTTCTTTGGCGTAAAGCCCGAGATGGTTTTGATCGGTGGCAGCATCGCGATGGCCCAGATGGGCGATCCCAACGCCTCGATCCCGACGCCGCAGCCGGTCTATTCGCGCCCGATGTTCGGGGCCTATGGCCGTGCGGTCGAAAACTCTGCCGTGATCTTCGTGTCCGAGGCCGCGCAGGCGGACGACATCGGCAAGAAGTTGGGGATCTTCAAGCAGACCGTCGCGGTGCAAAACACCCGCGGCATCGGCAAAAGCGATCTGAAGCTGAACACCGCCCTGCCCAAGGTCGAGGTGAACCCCGAAACCTACGAAGTCCGCGCGGACGGCGAACTGCTAACCTGTCAGCCCGCCGAAACCCTGCCGATGGCCCAACGTTACTTCCTGTTCTAAGATCATGATCGTCGCAAACCACTACCATAACCACACCCACGGCACCCCCGCGGCCCGCATTTCCCTGACCTACGAGGCCCGCTTCCTGCGCCGCCGCGTGCTGGTCACGGATGATGGTCTCGAGTTCCTGCTGGACCTCGAACAGACCACCTCTCTGGATCACGGCGGCGCCCTGATCCTCGAGGATGGTCGCGAGATCGAGGTGATCGCTGCCCCCGAAACCCTACTGCAGGTGCGCGGGGACCATCTGGTGCGGCTAGCTTGGCACATCGGCAACCGCCACACGCCCTGCCAGATCGAAGAGGATCGCTTGCTGATCCAGCCCGATCACGTGATCCGCGATATGCTGGGGAAACTGGGGGCCGATGTGGCCGAAGTCACCGAACCCTTTACCCCCGAAGGCGGGGCCTATGGACACGGGCGCACCCATTCCCATGCGCACTGACGCCACGATCCTGCTGGCCCAATGGCTGTCGCCCGCCTTTCCGGTGGGCGCGTTCGCCTATTCCAGCGGACTCGAGGCAGCTGTAGCGGGAGGGCTGATCGTCGACGAATTACAGGACTGGCTGGCGGATTTTCTGGTCCACGGCACGGGGCGGTCGGACGCGATCCTGATCCGCGCCTCTGCCGAAACCGATGATCCCGCCGAGGTGGATGAAACCGCCCGCGCCTTTTGCGCCAGCCGCGAACGGTTGCTAGAAACCGAATCCATCGGCCGCGCGTTCTGCCTGCAACTGGCGAATGTCTGGGATTTGCCGGTGGCGAACCTGACCTATCCGGTCGCCTTAGGGCAGGGGCTGCGAGCGTTGGACCTGCCGGTTGATCTGGCGATCCAGATGTACCTGCATGCCTATGTCTCCAACATGATCGCTGCGGCGCAACGCCTGATGCCCTTGGGTCACACGAACGGCCAGCGCATTCTGACGGCCCTGACCCCGCTCTGCGCCGAAGTGGCCGAAGACACCAAGGGGCTGGGGTGCGATGACATCACCAGCCAATGCTTTGCCGCTGACATCGCGGCCATGCAGCACGAAGTACTAAGTCCAAGGATTTTCCGAACATGAGCAAACGGAATGGCCCCCTGCGGGTCGGGATCGGTGGTCCTGTCGGCGCTGGCAAGACCAGCCTGACCGCCGCCCTGTCCAAGCGCCTGAAAGACACGCATTCGATCGGTGTCATTACCAACGACATCTACACCCAAGAGGATGCCGAGGCCCTGATGCGCATGCAGATCCTGCCGCAGGACCGCATCATCGGTGTGGAGACCGGTGGTTGTCCGCACACGGCGATCCGCGAGGATGCTTCGATCAACCTTGCCGCCGTGGCGGAGATGCAGGAACGCCATCCCGATGTGGAAATCGTACTGATCGAGAGCGGCGGGGATAACCTGTCGGCGACCTTCAGCCCCGAGCTGGCGGACGTGACCATCTATGTGATCGACGTTGCCGCGGGCGAAGAAATCCCGCGCAAAGGTGGCCCCGCCATCACGCGCTCGGACATTCTGGTGATCAACAAGACCGATCTGGCACCCTATGTCGGCGCCTCGCTCGAGGTGATGGATCGCGATGCCACCCGTGTGCGCGCTGGCCGCCCCTTTGTCTTTACCGCGATCCGTCAGGATCAAGGGGTCGAGCAGGTGGTCGAACTGCTGTCGCAAATCGGCGGCTTCTGACACCTGAAACGAAAAAGGGCCGCCCGAAAGGCGACCCTTTTAGAAACCTGTACAGGTCCCTGATTAGCGGCGGATGCCCAGACGCTGGATCAGGTTGGTGTAACGAGCTTCTTCTTTGCCCTTCAGGTAGTCCAGCAGCTTACGGCGCTGAGCAACCAGCTTCAGAAGGCCACGACGCGAGTGGTTGTCCTTCTTGTGGGTTTTGAAGTGCTCGGTCAGGGTGTTGATACGCGAGGTCAGGATCGCAACCTGAACTTCGGGCGAACCGGTGTCGCCTTCTTTGGTTGCGAATTCTTTGAGAACGCGTGCTTTTTCTTCAACAGTGATCGACATCGGGGTCTCCTGTCTATCTAAGGGTTATGGCACAGGCCGGGATGTCGTCCAGCGAGGCCCTTGGAGAAATCCGCGATTGCGGATGCGCGCTGTTACGTGATTCTGTCAGAAAAATAAAGCCTCTTGTCAGGCAAAGGCCTGAATTCCGATGCTTGCAGCCTCTCGTGCGCCAAGCAGGACGATATCGTCAAGGTTCACGTCATCCCCATCGATCCGCGCCACGATCTGCCCGTCAACACGCAGGTTCAGCAGGCCGTCGTCGTCGCGGTCGTCATCTAGGGTCAGTTCGGGCTCTCCGTCCTGAGTGCTGTCGTCATAGAGGACAAAGACGTCGTCCTGATCGGGATCGTAATCCTGAATGATCGCGGGCTCGGTCGAGGGATCGATCTCGGGGGACAGCATCAGGGCATAGGTGTCCTCGCCTTCGCCCCCATGGAAATAGTCGCCCATCGCGCCGATCAGGGTGTCATCCCCAAGGCCACCGTTCAGGAAATCGGTATCGTCGTCCTGATCGACGATCAGGTCATTGCCTTGGCCGCCAAACAGGGCATCACTGCCCGCGCCACCGGACACAAGGTCATCGCCAAGGCCGCCACACAGGCTGTCATCGCCATCATCCCCGTACAGCCAGTCGTCATCGGGGCCACCGACCAGATCGTCGTCCCCTTCGCCGCCGTACAGAGTGTCAGAGCCCGCCATCCCCGCCATGTCGTCACAATCGGCACCACCGGTCAGGGTGTCCTGCCCATAGCCGCCATCCAGCGTATCCGCGCCGCTGCCACCATAGAGCAGGTCATTTCCCGTCTCGCCGGTCAGGCTGTCATCGCCAGCACCGCCGCTCAGGTCATCATCGCCGCTGCCACCGGCCAACTGGTCGGACGCGTCATCCCCGGTCAGGATGTCGTCCCCTTCGTCCCCTTGCAGGATGTCCCCCGTTGGGGAGGCTTCGTTCAGGGTGTCTTCGGCGTCTTCTTCGGGTTCGGCGTCGGTTTCGGTATCTACCTGATCCGCGCCGGGGAATACTGTGAACGCCCCGACCATCAGGGCGCTAAACAAGCTGGCCAGCATCAACATTTTCGGCCTCCTTCACAACAACCGTGTCGAAAGTAAGGCTGAACTCTCTGAAATCGCAGCGTATTCTGGAAAAGGGGTTAACGCTCGGTGTCGGGAAGCTCGTGCATAATCTCGCGGGCGATCTGAGCTGCGTAGTCCCCGATCAGGGGCACAAATTCGATTTTCGACAGCCAAAACCCTACGAACGAAACAAGAATCGTCGCGCCAAGCACCGAGCCAAGCCCAAAGGAAATCCCGCGCAGCAGCTGGAACAGCATCATTTTATGGTAACTGTCGTGGGCGCGCAGGAACTTGTGATTGTTCAGTTTGGCGATCTCGGCGGTCAGTTTCTGGATGTCAGAATCACTCATGGGCGCTCCATAGGACGGGCTGAACGTTGTAACCGATGTATAGCGGGTGCTTGGGGTGACCGGCTTTGCTGAGGCCCAGATGGTGCAGCGGACGGCCGGTTTCGCGCAGCAAGGCCTCGACCGCGGCCCCGCGCGACAGATGCTCGCCGTGGGTGCCCCAAGCGCAGACGATGGTGTCCGCGTTCAGGGCGCCATTCCGGATCGCCTCGTCATTCAGGGGGCCGACGGGATCAGTGGCGGCGCGCATGGCTTTGGGGTCGGTGTCGCGCCACGCAAAGATGTTCGTAACCTCGAAGCTGCCGAAACCCAGCGTCCGCGCCCGACGCTCGCAGCGTTCGACCGTGGGGTCGTTCTGCACTTCGGTCGCGGTCGAGGGGTTGAGCATCACGAACAACGCTCGCTTGCCCGCCGGATCCCACGTCCGGATCAGGCTATAGCGATAGCGTTCGCAGTCGGAATATGTCGCCACAGAGGGGGCGTCGTCCTTGATATGGGTGCGCGTCAGCATAGGTTCTGTGTGCAAGGAAACAGCAGCCGTTTGCAACCGCGATATGGCGCCTGTTCTGGTGTGCGGAAACATTCCGTTAATCAGATTCTTTGCATTTGCCCCCTAAAATCAAGGCGTCTCGGGTCGTTCTGCTGTGTTGGACAGACTCATGTCCGACTACGGAGCCCTTGATGGACCTTTGGATGTTGCTTGGACTAGGCGGTGCCATATCGAGCCTTGTGTTCGGTTGGGATCGCGGATTCGGTGCTCTTTCCCAGCAGTTGATGGGAGAGACCAATGCCGATTCCGCGCCTACTGATCCTCAGTCCGAAGAGCTGCCCTCGGAAGGGCCCCAGTATCTGGACAGTCTGATTGATTTCGGCGGCACCAGCGGCGATGACGAGGTTTACGTCACCGCTGTGGATGAACGTGCCGACGACTGGGAATATGACGAACGCACCGATCTGGAGCACCTGCTGACCGGTGAAGACCAGATGGCGTGGTTCTACTCGGGCGAGGATCATTCCGACCCCGAGGCAGGCCACAACACCGGCGCGGACTGCGAAGACATCCTGTACATCGACACCGGCGCGGGGAACGACCTGATCGAGGTTTGGGGCCATGCCGCGACCGAAGTGGTCACCGGCACCGGCGCGGATACGGTCAAGGTCTGCGCCGACGCAGGCTATACCGTGGTTCATGTCGAGGACGACGACACCGCGATCCTGTGCGATGACTGGACGGGCTATGTGATCGGGACGGGCAGCGCCTCGGTCTATGGGGGCGACGGGGTGGACGTGATCCGCATGACCGGCGACTCGACGGGTTCGAACGTGCAAGCGGGCGGCGGTGACGACGATCTGATCACGGGCGGTGGCGGCATTCTGAACGGGAACGAAGGCAGCGACACGCTGGTCGCGAACGGGGACAACGCGATCCTGCGCGGCGGCACGGGCGATGACACCATCACCTCGCACGGGGCCAATACCGTGATCGGCGGCGAAGGCGATGACACGCTGGTGCTTGGGCACGGGTTCGTCAGCCGGACGTACTCTGGCGATGATGGCGGCTTTGACAGCTATACCCGCATTGATGATGTGGCGCTGGGTGGCAACGGCGCGGCGGATACCGTGCACGGGGACGCGGGCGCTGACATCATCAGCTATATCGACGGGGGAGATGTGGTGACTGGCGGCGGCGGTGTGGATACCTTTACCGCGATTGCCGATGACGAAGCCTCTGTAATCACCGACTTCCATCCGGGCAAAGAGACCCTGACCCTGTATGAAACCGGCGGCACCATGATCACCCATGGCTCTGGTACGCTGACCGGTGAACTGGACCAGTCCGAGCTCGACGCGCTGATGCAAGGCGACGAGAGCTATCACCTCGATGGCCGCATTTCGGTGGATTACGATCAGGACGCCAACGAGACCACGATCCGCATCGACGGGGACGCGGCGGTGGTTCTACAGAACACCAGTTGGGTGACGGTTGGCTATACCAACGGCGGCGACGATACCGTCTACGGTCTGGATGGCGCGCCGTTGGCCGAAGGGCTGCGGGCGAACGTCCTTGTGTCCGTTCACCCCAATGTCACCCAGATTTCCCAGCTGTTCGGCTAGGGCTTAGTCCAGATTGAACACCCGCACGGGATGCAGGTTGCCAGCCTTGAAGGTGCCGACAGCTAGGGCTTTGCCTTCGTAGCTGGCCCAGATTTCTTCGCCGTATTCGATGCCCGACGCGATCACCATGCCGGGGTTGCCGTTCTTCAGGCGCACGGCGCCTTCGGGGGTGGCCATCACTTGGGGCATGTCATCAAGACCAGCCTCGACCGGCAGCAAGAAGTCGTCCAGCTCGGGGGTGCGGGCTTTCTCTTCGATCTGCTCCAGCGTCACGCCGTCCTCGGCCGCGTCAAAGGGTCCGGACCAGATGCGGCGCAGCTTCTGGACGTGGCCGTAGCAGCCCAGCTTTTCCCCCAGATCGCGGGCGATCGAGCGGACATAGCCGCCCTTGCCGCAGGTCATCTCCAGAACCACGTGGTCGGCGTCGGGACGATCCACCAGCAGCAGTTCTTCGACGAACAGGGGGCGGGCGGTCAGTTCCACATCCTCGCCGTCGCGGGCCAGTTTGTAGGCGCGCTGGCCGTCCACTTTGACTGCGCTGAATTTCGGGGGCACCTGCATGATATCGCCGACAAAGCCGAACAGGGCTTCTTTGATCTCTTCGTCAGTGGGGCGGTTCGGCGAGGTGGCGATCACTTCGCCCTCTTCGTCGTCGGTGTTGGTCGCCGCGCCAAGGGTCACGGTGAACTCGTACGCCTTCATCGCGTCGGTGATGTAGGGAACGGTTTTGGTCGCTTCGCCCAAGGCCACGGCCAGAACGCCGGTCGCATCGGGATCAAGGGTGCCCGCATGGCCCGCCTTGTTGGCGTTAAAGGCCCATTTGACCTTGTTCACCACCGCGGTCGAGGTCATGCCCGCCGGTTTGTCGATCACCAGCCAGCCCGAAATATCGCGACCTTTTTTCTTGCGTCCCATAGCGTCCCCATATGTCTGCCAAGGTCGGCGGACCTACCCCAGCCTATCTGGTTGGTCAATCGTTCTCGGGTTCCACGGTGCCCACAATCGGCCCCATCGGAAAGCCCCCGTCGTGGCGGCGCAATTCAGGCGCGTAGAGCCGCGAGATATTCCCGTCAAAGTACAGGGCGTTCGGTGTTTTCAGCTCGTCCCGGAACAGGCTGGCGAACTCGTGGAAGGTGACCGTGTTGTTCGAGATGACGAAATACGCGGTCTTGCCGTCGGCGCTGGTGCCAACGCCGTTGCGGATATAGCGCGAATCCGAATCCTTGAGGAAACGGGGGTGCAGCTGGCCATCAATCACCAGCATCGGGCCGGATTGGGTGGCGTCGCGGCACTCGGGCTTTTGTTCGGCGTAGCGCAGGGTTTCATAGACCTGCGCGCTGCCGTCGTTCAGGCACAGCACCCCGTTGGGCAGCATCCCGAAATTGCCGGGCCCTGCGTTGGGGATCACGCGCATTTGCTCGACCCCGCCCTCGCGGTAGTGGCCCACGGGCTTGCGGTCGGGGTGGTACATGCCGGCATTCATGGCAAAGCCCAAGCGCTTGCCTTGGGTGCCCAAGGCATTGTCCAGCCGCCGGAACTGGCCCCAGATCTGGCCCTCGTCGTCGTTCAGGAACAGGCGCAGGTCTTCGGTCGTCAGATCGACGGTGCAAACCGTGTAACGGTTGTCCAGATAGGTCTGGTCATGACAGTCGGCGGCCTGCGCGGTCATGGCGCTGCCGGTCAGGAAAACAGCCGTTAGCAGCGCCAGACGCATCAGTCCTCCAGATCGCGGCGGACGTCGTCCTGATCGAACAGGCGGCGAGTCTCGTCGAGCTGGTCAAAGGTCTCGTCCAACCGGAAGCGCAGGTCGGGCGTGTATTTCAGGTTGGTGACCTTGCCGATCATGCGGCGCAACTCGTTGCGGTTGCGGGCCAGCAGTTCGACCACCTGTTCGCTGCCCTGTCCGCCCAAGGGCATGACATAAGCCGTCGCGATCTTCAGATCGGGCGACGTGCGAACCTCGCCCACGCTGATGGACAGGCGGTTCAGATCGGGATCGTGGATATCGCCCCGTTGCAGCACCTCGGACAGGGTGCGGCGGATGAGTTCGCCCACGCGCAACTGTCGCTGCGAAGGTCCGGGGCCGTCGTGGAATTTGTTCTTAGCCATACTGCGCATCTAATCCTTTGCCAGCGCCGTGCCAAGCAGCCTTTGCCAAAGCGCCAACTCTCGGCTAGTCACACCTGCATCATATCAGAAAAGGACGCGCGTTATGTCGGAAAGCATCGGTATTGTCATCACAGGCGCATCGGGCCGTATGGGGCAGATGCTGGTCAAAACCGTCACCGAGCGCGACGGCGTACATGTGGCGGGCGTTGTGGAACGTCCCGGCCATGACTGGGTCGGCCGCGACTTGGGCGTTCTGATGGGCGGCACCGAAAGCGGTGTGATCGTGTCCGACGATCCTGCGGCGGCTTTTACGGGTGCACAGGCGGTGATCGACTTTACCGCGCCTAGCGCCACGATTTCCTTTGCGAAAACGGCGGCAGCGGCGGGTGTGGCGCACATCATCGGCACCACCGGTTTCACCGAAGAAGATCTGGTTGCACTGGCCGAGGCCGGTCAGGGCGGCGTCACCATCCGCGCGGGCAACATGAGCCTTGGTGTGAACCTGCTGGTGCAGCTGACCAAAAAGGTCGCCGCCGCACTGGACGAGGATTACGACATCGAAGTCATCGAGGCCCACCACCGCCGCAAGGTCGATGCTCCCTCGGGCACCGCGCTGATGCTGGGTGAGGCCGCCGCGGAAGGCCGCGGTGTCGCGCTGAAAGATGTCGAGGATCGCGCCCGTGACGGCATCACCGGAGCCCGTGAGCGTGGCGCCATCGGCTTTAGTGTGATTCGCGGTGGCGACATTGTGGGCGAGCATGACGTGATGTTCGCCGCCGATGGCGAGCGGATCACCCTGCGGCACGTGGCCTCGGATCGCGGTGTGTTCGCGCGCGGTGCGGTCAAGGCCGCGCTCTGGGCACAGGGGAAAGACGCCGGCGATTATGATATGCTGGACGTACTGGGGCTGTGAGTCGCCCGTTCACCCAATGGTGAACCCGATGTGAAAACCAAAGCGGCCTCTGAAGCGTTTTCCCTGTGACAGGTGAACGGAGGCCGCGATGACCTATAGAACCGCACTAACTGCATTGGCCCTCTGCGCTGTGGCGTCGGGGGCGTCCGCCGAATTACAGGTGGTCAAAGACCAGTCGGATTTCCTGAAACTGGTTCAGGGTCGGGATCTGACTCGGATGGGAATTACCCTGCAAGTCACTGAAAACGGGGAAATCACGGGCCGCGCCTTTGGGAAAAAGGTGTCGGGCGCGTGGAAATGGCAGGACAGCTTTTTCTGCCGGAGCCTCTATTGGGGCAGTCAGAATATGGGCGATAACTGCCAGCAAGTCGCGCTGGATGGCGACGACATCCGCTTTACGTCGGACCGCGGCGCAGGGCGCCACGCCAACTTCGATCTGAAATAGGGGCGGTCAGAAATCGACCGCGATCCCTTTCTTTTCCCAGTCGCCATAGCGCACGGGTTCGGGGCCATCGCGGCCACCCAGCTCGGGGGGCAGGTCCAGACCGGCTGCCTGTTTGCGGCGTTCTTCGGCCTCGGCCAAAGCCCGCAGGGCGGCGGGCGGCAGGTCGCGCTTTTGCTCTTCGCTCATCTTGGTTCCTTTCCGGCTATTGTCTTGATATACGCAGCATCTGCCCACGGGCAAGATGACGGAGTGTTTCATGGACAAGAGCGGCCTAGCCCCGCGCCGTACGGCGCTGTACCTGTTGGATCAGATCACCGGCGAAGGACGCCTGATGGCCGAGATGGTCGCAGGTGGCGTGCTGGAACGTCTGGCCCCCGAAGAGCGCGCCCGCGCCCAAGGTCTGGTCATGGACACCCTGCGCGGGATGGAGCGCGCGGACCGCATGTTGCAAAAGCACCTGCGCAAGGAGCCCTCGCTGACCGTCAAGAACGCGCTGCGCCTTGGGGTCATCGAAATCTGCGCCCGCCGCGAGGCAGGACATGGGGTCGTGAACTCTTATGTCGAGCTGATCTCGCGGGATAAACGGAACAACCTGCTCAAGGGGCTGGTGAACGCGGTTCTGCGCAAGTTCACTGGCGATGGCCCCGATGCGTGGGACAAGCTGCGCACCCCCCGTATGCCCAAGTGGCTGCGTGACCCCTTGGCCGAGGCATGGGGCGCCAAAGCGATCAGCGACATGGAAACCGCCCATTTCGCAGGGGCTCCGCTGGACCTGACGCCCAAGGGTGACGCCGCCGAACTGGCGGAACGTCTGGGGGGCGAACTGCTGCCTACCGGTTCGGTCCGTCTGCGCGATCCGGGGCAGGTGACCGCTCTGGCAGGGTACGAGGCGGGCGATTGGTGGGTACAAGACGCTGCCGCTGCGCTGCCCGCCAAAATCCTGAACGCCCAAGCCGGTGAAACCGTGCTGGACCTGTGCTCTGCCCCCGGTGGCAAGACCCTGCAGATGGCGAATGCCGGTGCCAACGTCACTGCGCTCGATATCAACGAAGACCGTCTGAAGCGCGTGCACGAGAACCTTGAGCGCTGCGGTCTGACCGCGACCGTCGTTCAGGGCGACGCGCTAGAGCACGAGGGCAAGTACGACGCGATCCTGCTGGACGCGCCCTGTTCGGCCACCGGCACCATCCGCCGCCACCCCGATCTGCCCTACGCCAAGGACGGCAGCGGCTTCTTTGCGCTGATCGAGCTGCAAGAGGTCATGCTGGACCGCGCCCTGAGCCTGCTGAAGCCCGGTGGCCGTCTGATCTATTGCACCTGTTCGCTGCTGCCCGACGAAGGCGAAGTCCAGATCGAAGAGTTGCTGGCCCGTAATCCAAACGTTCAGGTTGATACTGCCGCGACCGATCTGCCGTGGGTCGAGGACGCATGGCGTTCCCCCGAAGGCGGTCTGCGTCTGCGCCCCGATTTCTGGGCCGACAAGGGCGGTATGGATGGATTTTACATGGCTTGCCTGCGCTTGACTGCGTGACTTTACAGCCTGCCGGATGTAGACTTTCAGTCAAAATCAGGGACGCCGAAACGGCGCCCGCTTTGGCAGGCAGGCTAACATATGGCAGATCACCTCAGTTTGCAGGAACGGCGCACGCGCACGGTTAACCACATTCACGCCAGACTGGCGGGATTCGGGGCAACCGCGCGCGGCTTCACCAGCAGCCCCGAGCCGCGCACCATCGGGTCGCTGTCGCGGGGTCGCCAACTGCTGGCGGGGAACTTCCTGTTCGCGGGCCGCTTGGTCGAGGCGCCCGGCACCTCGATCTGGAAAATTCGTATGCCCACCGGCCGCTTTGCCATGGAGGTTCATGGCTGCGCATGGCTGGATGATCTGGCCTCGGTCGGGACCCCCGCCGCGCGGGAGGCCGCGCAGAAATGGGTGATGGAGTGGATCGCCCTTTATGGCGCTGGCAAAGGCGAGGGCTGGTCCCCCGATCTGACCGGTCGCCGTGTGATCCGCTGGATCAACCACGCCCTGATGATCCTGCGCGGGGCCGAACCCGCGACATCCCGTAAGTTTTACACCGCCCTCGCGCGGCAAACCACGTTCCTGTCCCGCCGCTGGCGTGCCGCTGGTGCGGGCCTGCCCCGGACCGAGGCGCTGGCCGGTCTGGTCTATGCCGGCCTCGCGCTGGAAGGTATGGAGAAGCTGGTCAAACCCGCCGCCGAGGCGTTGGGTCGTCACTGCGACAGCCACGTGGATGCCTCTGGCGGCATCGCCTCTCGCAACCCCGAGGAGTTGCTCGAGGTGTTCAATCTGCTGGCGTGGGTGCGTGTGGCGCTGCTGGAATCGGATATGCCCGTGCCCCAGTCCATTCTGGATGCCTTGGAGCGAATCGCGCCGACCCTACGGGCGCTGCGCCATGCGGACGGTGATCTGGCACGCTTTCATGGCGGAGGTCGCGGGGCCGAGGGACGCTTGGACCGCGCTTTGGCGAATGCGCGGATCAAACCGCGCGAGAAAACCGGCCTTGCGATGGGCTACGCTCGTCTGTCTGCGGGCCGGACCAGTGTGATCATTGATGCGGGCGCGCCGGATACGGGCGCGACAGGCTTTGCCGCCCATGCCTCGACTTTGGCGTTCGAGCTGACCTCGGGGCGCAGGCCGCTGGTGGTGAACTGTGGATCGGGCCGTGACTTTGGCCCCGACTGGCGCAGGGCAGGGCGGGCGACCCCGTCCCACTCGACGCTGGGGATCAGCGGGCTGTCGTCCGCGCAATTGGGGCCGGAAACATGGCGCGGGGGTATACTGCGCGAATATCTGGTGAATGCACCCGACGATGTGCGCGCACACGTCACCCGTTCCCCCGAAGGGATGCAGTTCGAAGGCGGGCACAACGGCTATGTCGCCAGCCACGGCCTGACCCACGCCCGCATGATGGACCTCAGCTTTGACGGTCGCGCCGTGGTGGGCGAGGATCTGCTGGCCACCATCGACCCCAAATCGCGCCGCACCTTTGACAGTGCGCTGGATGACACCGCCCTGACCGGCGTGCCGTTCAATATCCGCTTCCACCTGCACCCAGAGGTCGAGCCGACCCTCGATATGGGCGGAACTGCCGTGTCCCTTACACTCAGAAGTGGTGAGGTTTGGGTTTTCCGCCACGATGGCGTGGGTGAGCTTGCATTACAGCCCAGTGTTTATCTGGAAAAAGGTCGAATTAGGCCCCGAACCGCGAAACAGATCGTTTTATCTGCCCGCGCGATGGATTATGCGACGCGCATCCGCTGGTCTTTTGCCAAAGCACAGGATAGCGAAGGCGCGATCCGTGATCTCGCCCCTGCCACGGCCGAGACCGACTGACCGAACGCGACCTTAGGAGACCCCTCGATGCAAGACCTCGCACCCATGCGCCGTGCGCTCATTTCCGTATCCGATAAAACCGGCCTCGTTGATCTGGGCAAAGCATTGGCCGCACGCGGCGTCGAGCTGCTGTCCACCGGCGGCACCGCCAAGGCCCTGCGCGATGCAGGTCTGGAAGTGAAAGACGTATCGGAAATCACCAATTTCCCCGAAATGATGGACGGCCGCGTCAAGACCCTGCACCCGATGGTGCACGGCGGTCTGCTGGCCCTGCGCGACAACGACACCCACGTTCAGGCGATGGAAGAGCACGGCATCGTCGCGATCGACCTGCTGGTCGTGAACCTCTATCCCTTCGAGGCCGCTCTGGCCCGCGGTGCCGACTACGAAGAGATGATCGAGAACATCGACATCGGCGGCCCCGCCATGATCCGCGCCTCTGCGAAAAACCACGGCTTTACCACCACCATCGTTGACGTCGAAGACTACGACGCCCTGCTGGCAGAGCTGGAAGCTAACGAAGGCCAGACCACCTATGGCTTCCGTCAGAAGATGGCGCAGAACGCCTATGCCCGCACCGCGGCCTATGACGCGGCTGTGTCGAACTGGATGGCTGGCGCTGCTGGTGTGGAAACCCCGCGCCGCCGTGCCTTTGCGGGTCAGATCAAGCAGACCCTGCGTTACGGCGAAAACCCCCACCAGTCTGCAGCGTTCTACGTGGATGGCGCAGACCGCCCCGGCGTGTCGAACTTTGTCCAGCATCAGGGCAAAGAGCTGTCGTACAACAACATCAACGACACCGACGCGGCCTTCGAACTGGTTTCGGAATTCCTGCCCAAGGACGGTCCCGCCTGTGCGATCATCAAGCACGCCAACCCCTGCGGTGTGGCCCGCGGCGAGACCCTGATCGAAGCCTATCAGCGCGCGTTCGACTGTGACCGGACCAGCGCGTTCGGCGGCATCATCGCTCTGAACCAGGTTCTGGACGGTGCAACCGCCGAGAAAATCTCGGAAATCTTCACCGAGGTCGTGATTGCCCCCGGCGCCGACGACGAAGCCAAGGAAATCTTCGCGAAAAAGAAAAACCTACGCCTGCTGACCACCACCGGTCTGGCCGATGCAGGTTCCGCCGGTCTGGCGTTCAAGCAAGTGTCCGGCGGCATTCTGGTTCAGGACCGCGACAATGGCATGATGACTCTGGAACAGCTGAAAGTGGTGACCAAGGTTGCTCCCACCCAGCAAGAGCTCGAAGACCTGCTGTTCGCGTGGAAAGTCGCCAAGCACGTCAAGTCGAACGCCATCGTCTATGCGAAAAACGGCGCGACCGTTGGCATCGGCGCAGGCCAGATGAGCCGTGTGGACTCGACCCGCATCGCTGCTCGCAAGAGCCAGGATATGGCCGAAGTTCTGGGCCTCAAGGAACCGACCGTGATGGGATCGGTTGTAGCTTCGGACGCGTTCTTCCCGTTCCCCGATGGCCTGCTGACCGCTGCCGAAGCTGGCGCGACCGCAGTGATCCAGCCCGGTGGCTCGATGCGCGACGACGAAGTGATCAAAGCTGCGGACGAGGCAGGTCTGGCCATGGTGTTCACCGGCCAGCGCCACTTCCGCCACTAAGGACGACGGCATGACCCGCGCGGTAGCACAACTTTTCTGGCCTGCTTTCTGGGTGTTTCTGGCTGATCAGGCCAGCAAGTACATCGTGGTACACATGATGGACCTGCGCACCTTGGGCCAGATCGAGGTGCTGCCGCCGCTTCTGCAGTTCCACATGGCGTGGAACCGCGGGATCAACTTCGGGCTGTTTACGTCCGACGGGTCTGCGGGCCGCTGGATTCTGATCGCGCTGGCGCTGATTATCAGTGCCGCCGTTGTGTTCTGGACCCTGCGCGCCAAGCCCGGTCGTTGGGCCACCCTGTCCGCCGGTGTTCTGGTGGGCGGGGCGCTTGCAAACGTGGTGGACCGCGTCCTGTACGGTGCGGTCGCCGATTTTCTGAATATGTCCTGCTGTGGGATCAACAATCCCTATGCGTTCAACATTGCTGATATTGCTATTTTTGCTGGGGCTGTCGGTCTGGTTCTGTTCGAGCCGTCCAAAGCACGGAAAAAGGGTGCGTGACGCCGCCCCTATCTGCTGTTAAGCGTGAAGCAAAGAAGCGGAGGTCTAAGTAGGCATGAAGCGTGTCGTGCTCGTCATCGCAGCGTTGGCCCTTGGGGCTTGCGACAACGGAAATCCCGATCGCCTGTCGCGCGGACCGGACGAATTTGCCATTGTTCCGGTTAAGCCGTTGGAAATGCCCGCAACAGCGGAATTGCCCGTGCCCACCACAGGCAGCGCAAACCGCGTTGATTTGAACCCGCTGGCCGATGGTGTGGCCGCGCTGGGTGGTCATCGGGGCACTCTGACCGGTCAGATTCCTGCCGCCGATGGTGTGCTGGTGAATTACGCCTCGCGCGCTGGTGTGTCTTCGGACATCCGCACGGTTCTGGCCGCAGAAGACAAGATCTTTATCAAGCGCCGCCGCCGTCTGTTGGGCCCCGAGCTGCCCTATGACGAAATGCGCCTTGATCCCTATCTGCTGATCGACGGCTATCGTGCCCGTGGCTACCGCGTTCCGACGCCTCCGCCGCTGACCGACGAACAGCAATAAATCACAGTCCCGTCAGGCCTCTTGAATACCGGCCCCTATCGCGTAGCTTCCTTTAAAAATGCTGGGAGCTACGATGAGAGCCATCCTCAAACCAATGGGCCTGACTTTGGTGCTGTATGCGACAACCGCATCCGCCCAAGCCGAGGACGTGACGACCTTTACCCTCGATAACGGCATGGATGTGGTGGTGATCGAGGATCACCGCTCTCAGGCCCTGACGAACATGGTGTGGTATCGCACCGGTGCCGCGGACGAACCCGCTGGCAAATCCGGCATCGCCCATTTCCTCGAGCACTTGATGTTCAAGGGCACCGACAAGATGGCCGCAGGCGAGTTTTCCGCCACCGTCGCCGCCAATGGCGGGACCGACAACGCCTTTACCAGCAAGGATTACACCGCCTACTACCAGCAGGTGGCCGCTGACCGTCTGGACCTGATGCTCAAGATGGAGGCCGACCGCATGGTCAACCTCCAGATGACCGAGCAAGACGTTGCGACCGAGCGGGACGTGATCCTCGAGGAACGGAACATGCGGATCGAGAACAGCCCCCAAGCGCTGTTCAGCGAACAGGCGGACGCCGCGCAATATCTGAACCACCCCTACGGCATCCCCGTGATCGGCTGGCGCCACGAGATGGAGCAGCTGAACCAGCAGGACGCGCTGACCTTCTATCATCAGTACTATGCGCCCAATAACGCGATTCTGGTGGTTGCAGGCGATGTAGAGCCTGACCAGGTGCGCGAACTGGCAAACCAGTATTTCGGCCCCATCGCCCCCAACCCCGATCTGAAGCCCCGCGTGCGCCCTCAGGAGCCGCCGCAACTGGCCGAGCGTCGCTTGAATTTCAGCGATCCGCGGATCAGCCAGCCCTATCTTGTGCGCAGCTATCTGGCGCCCGAGCGTAACTCTGGCGATCAGCGTCAGGCTGCGGCTTTGACCTTGTTGGCCAGCCTGCTGGGTGGGGACAGCACGACTTCCTATCTGGCGACCAAGTTGCAGTTCGACACCCAGACGGCGGTCTATACCTCGGCCAGCTATTCGGGGATGTCGCTGGATAAAACCGAATTCAACCTGATCGTCGTGCCCGCCCAAGGCGTTGAGTTGGCCGATGCCGAAAAGGCCATGGATCAGGCCGTGGCCGATTTCATCGCCGCCGGTCCCGACCCCGAGGATCTGGAGCGGATCAAGACCCAGTTCCGGGCCTCTGAAATTTACGCGATGGATAGCACCAATTCCCGTGCCAACCGATATGGCGCTGCCTTGGCCATCGGACTGACGGTGCAGGACGTGCAGGATTGGGTGCCGACGGTTCTGGATATCAGCGCCGATGAAATCATCGCCGCCGCCAAAACCGTTCTGGATCGCCGCGCCTCGGTGACGGGCTTTGTCACCCCCAGCGAACCCGTAACCACAGGGACCGAGGGCTAAGTCATGAAGAAACTACTCGCGATCTTTTTGCTGGCGGTGTCCGGCGTGCAGGCGGCTGCGGCCGTGGAAATTCAGGATGTCACCAGCCCCGGCGGCATCAAAGCTTGGCTGGTCGAGGAACACTCGATCCCGTTCGTCTCGCTGGAACTGCGGTTCAAGGGCGGCGGCAATCTGGATCTAGACGGCAAGCGCGGCGCAACCAATCTGATGACCGGCCTTCTCGAAGAGGGAACGGGCGATCTGGACTCCCGTGCCTTTGCCAAGGCTCGGGATTCGCTGGCGGCCTCGTTCGGGTTCGATGTGGGGGCCGACACGGTTTCGGTGTCCGCGCGGTTCCTGACCGAGACGCAGGATCAAGCCATGGGCTTGCTGCATCAGGCGCTGGTCGCCCCGAACTTTGACGAAGCCTCGCTCGAGCGCGTGCGCCAGCAGGTTCTGACCGGCATCCGCAGCAGCCAGACCGACCCCAACGACATCGCAGGCCGTGAATTCGCGCTGCAAGTTTACGGCGACCACCCCTATGCCACCCCCTATGAGGGCACGGCCGAGAGCGTGACTGCCCTGACCCGCGACGACATCGTCACCGCGCACAAAAACGCGCTGGCGCTGGATCGCGTCTATGTCTCTGCCGTGGGCGATATTACGGCTGAACAGCTGGGTACCCTGCTGGACAAACTGCTGGCGGGCTTGCCCGAAACCGGCGCCCCCGCACCCGGCCCCGCGACCCTGACCTTTGACGGCAAAACCACCGTCAAACCGTTCGAGACCCCGCAGTCCGTAGCCCTGTTCGCCCAACCGGGGATGGAGCGGGACGACCCCGATTATTTCGCGGCCTATATCCTGAACCAGATCCTTGGCGGGTCGGGTTTTGACAGCCGCCTGATGACCGAAGTGCGGGAAAAGCGCGGCCTGACCTATGGCATCGGCACCTATCTGATCCCCCGCGACTATGCGGAGCTGTGGTTGGGGCAGGTTGCCTCGGCCAACGACAAGGTGGCGGATGCGATCAGCGTGGTGCGCGATGAGTGGTCCAAACTGGCCAAAGATGGCGTCACCCAAGAGGAACTGGATCAGGCGAAAACCTATCTGACCGGTGCCTATCCCCTGCGGTTCGACAGCAACGCAGCGATCGCCGACATTCTGGTGGGCATGCAGATGGATGACCTGCCGATCTCTTACGTCGAGACCCGCAATGACAACGTGAACGCCGTCACGCTAGAGCAAATCAACCGCGTCGCGGCAGAGCTGCTGAAGCCTGACGAGCTGACTTTCATGGTTGTCGGCCAGCCTGCGGGCCTGTGATCTGCGCTAGAGATTCGTAAGACCACGTGCTAAGTCTTGGGGTATGACAATGAGCAGCCCCAAGATATCCACAGACCAGCCTCTTCGCCCTGTGATCCGCCAGTTGGATAGCGGCGCGATCAACCGCATCGCGGCTGGCGAGGTGGTCGAACGTCCGGCCTCTGCGGTCAAGGAACTGGTCGAGAATGCCGTAGACGCCGGTGCCCGCCGGATTGAGGTGTGCGTTGCCGATGGCGGCAAGACCTTGATCCGTGTCACCGATGACGGCTGCGGGATGTCCGCCGAAGATCTGCCGCTGGCGATGTCCCGCCACGCGACCAGCAAGATCGACGGGTCCGACCTGCTCAACATCCACACCTTCGGTTTTCGGGGCGAGGCGTTGCCTTCGCTTGGCGCGGTCGGGCGGCTGACCATCACCTCCCGCCCCGTGGGCGAGGATGCCGCGCAAATCACCGTCGCGGGCGGCGATATGGGGCCGGTGAAGCCCGCCGCCTTGTCCGGCGGCACAGTGGTGGAACTGCGCGATCTGTTCTACGCCACCCCCGCGCGCCTGAAGTTCATGCGCAGCGACCGCGCCGAATCCCAAGCCATCAGCGATGTGGTGAAACGTCTGGCGATGGCCGAGCCGTCGATCGGCTTCACTCTGCGTGACGTGACCGGCGGCGGCGCGGGCCGCGTGGTGTTTCGCAGTGACCCTGAAACCGGCGATCTGTTCGATGCCCTGCGCGGGCGCCTGTCCGGCGTCTTGGGCGGGGAGTTCACGGAAAACGCCCTCGCCATTGATGCAGAGCGCGAGGGGGTTCGCCTGACCGGATATGCGGCTTTGCCGACCTATTCGCGCGGCGCGGCGGTGTCCCAGTACCTGTTCGTGAACGGCCGCCCCGTGCGGGACAAGCAACTGATCGGGGCTCTGCGCGCCGCTTACATGGATTTCCTGTCCCGCGACCGGCACCCCGCGGCGGTGCTGTTCGTCGATTGTGATCCGCAAAAGGTCGACGTGAACGTCCACCCCGCCAAATCCGAGGTCCGCTTCCGCGATCCCGGTCTGGTGCGCGGCCTGATCGTATCGGCCCTGCGTCACGCCTTGGCCGAGGCGGGGCACCGCGCGTCAACGACCGTGGCGGGCGCGACCCTTGGGGCGATGCGGGCCGAACCTGTCGCCACCCCGCGCCCCTTCCAATACCAGATGGACCGCCCTTCGGCGGCGGCCCGCAGTGCCAGCTATTACGGGCAGGCCCCGATGATGCAGCCCGCGCCGCCTGCGCCCGCGCGGGACACAGGGTTCGCCGAATTCTCGACCGCCTATAGCGGGCGGGTCGTCGATATCCCCCAAGCCGCCCCCACCCCCGAGGCCCCCGCGCCCGATCCGGTGCACTTGCCGCTTGGCGTGGCGCGCGGCCAAGTCCACGAGAATTACATCATCGCGCAGACCCGCGACGGGATGGTGATTGTGGACCAGCACGCCGCCCACGAACGCTTGGTTTACGAAAAACTGAAAAAGCAGATGGCCGAGAATGGCGTCGCCGCCCAAGCCCTGCTGATTCCCGAGGTGATCGACCTGTCCGAATCGGACAGCGCCCGTCTGCTGGAGCACGCCGATGATCTGGCGCGCATGGGCCTGAGCATCGAATCGTTCGGCGCGGGCGCCGTGGCCGTCCGCGAAACCCCCGCAATTCTGGGGAATGTGGACGCCAAAGCCATGGTCCTCGATATTCTGGACGAGCTGACGGATCAGGGCGAATCCCTGTCCCTCCAAGCGCGGCTCGAGGCGATTCTGTCCCGCGTGGCCTGCCATGGCTCCATCCGCTCGGGCCGCCGTATGCGGGCCGAGGAGATGGACGCCCTTCTGCGCGAGATGGAAGCGACCCCCCATTCCGGCCAGTGCAACCACGGCCGACCCACCTATGTGGAGCTGAAACTCTCTGACATCGAAAGGCTGTTCGGGCGCACATGACCGACGATACCGCTGTTTCCCTGACCCTTCAGAACCCCTTGGTTCTGGGTGCCCTGATCCTGTCGGGGCTGGTGCTGATCATGCTGTTCGTGGTGATGAAAACCGCTGGCAAATCCGCCCAGATGATGGAGCCGATCGCCCGCCAGATGTGGGCGCTGGACCAGCGGGTGCAGTCCTTGTCCGACGGTCAGCAGCAGTTGGCCGGTGGCCTGAACCACGTGTCCGAAGCGCAGGCCGCCAGCCAGAAGCACATGCTGCAACTGATGGAGCAGCGCTTGGCCCATGTGACCGAGCAGATGAATGTGAACCTGCATGGATCGGCCCAGCGGACGGCGAAATCCCTTGGCGAGTTGCAGCAGCGGCTGGTTGCCATTGATAAGGCGCAGGAAAACATCACCAAACTGTCGGGCGATGTCCTGAGCCTTCAGGACATCCTGTCGAACAAACAGACCCGCGGGGCCTTTGGGGAAATCCAGCTGAACGACATCGTGGGCAAGGCGCTGCCCTCCGACAGCTTTACCTTGCAACACACTTTGTCGAACGGGCGGCGTGCGGACTGTCTGATCCATCTGCCCAACCCACCGGGCCCGATCGTGATCGACAGCAAGTTCCCGCTAGAGGCCTATGAAGCCCTGCGCAAAGCCGACAGTCAGGCGCTGCTGAACGAGGCCGCGCGGATGCTGCGCCAGTCGGTGCGCAACCACATAAAGGCGATTTCCGAGAAATACATCATCGAAGGCGAGACTGCCGACGGCGCGATCATGTTCCTGCCGTCCGAGGCCGTCTACGCCGAACTTCATGCGAATTTTCCGGAACTTGTGCGTGAGGGTTTCGAAAAACGGGTCTGGATCGTGTCCCCGACCACCTGCATGGCGACCCTGAACACCATGCGCGCGATCCTGAAAGACGCCCGCATGCGCGAGCAGGCCGGAGCCATCCGCAAGGAGCTGAGCGCCCTATATAATGACGTGGACCGCCTTGGATCGCGGGTCGAGAACCTGGATCGCCACTTCCATCAGGCTGCAAAAGATATTTCCGAAATCAAGATTAGTGCCGAAAAGGCAGGCAAACGGGCCCGTCGACTCGATAATTTCGATTTTGAGGAACTTGCGCCAGAAACCGCCGATCAGTTAGCTCTGGATACGCGGAAAACCGTCTGAAATCCGCCGATCACTCTCCCGTGAGGCGAAAATGGGGTGACAGGGCCCACAAATCTGTGTTTCCTCGCCGCAATTACGCCTCAGACGTGCTTTAGCGCGCACTGGCCATCTTGGGACGACAGTGAAAGTGACACGAATGATGAAGCGCACCTTAATGTGTGTGGCCGTTGGCCTTGTACTCCTGACCAGTGCTTGCAGCCAGGCAGGTAAACCGGACCCGGCAATCAAGCCTCTCGCCTTTGCTGATTACGCCGCCCCTTTGTACCCGAACGAGACTCCTGAACTGCGCTCTCTGATTATGAAGTACGCCGAGGAGTATAAAGTTCCCCCGACCCTGATCCAAAAAGTGGTGATCCGCGAAAGCCGCCACCGTCCCGCAGCAAAGAACGGCCCCTACTATGGCCTGATGCAGATCCTTCCCGCGACCGCCCGCAGCATGGGCTTTGACGGTGACGCGAAGGACCTCCTCGATGCGGATACGAACCTCAAGTACGCGGTGAAGTACCTGAAAGGGGCCTATGTCGTGGCAGAGGGCAACGAGCAGGAAGCCATCATGCATTACGCACGGGGCTACTATTACGCCGCAAAATCCAAAGGTTTGCTGAAAGAAGCAGGGCTGCGATAAGCAGCCCTTTTTTCTTTGTTCGTACTAGTACTCTGGTGGGTTTGAGGGGGCGGGTGGGCCGCCCCCTTAGATCCTAAGGAACGGTTGCGCCAGACGCGGCAACAGGCTGCGGAAGCGCAGCGGCGCATCGGTCGCCGCCAGACAGATACAGTCTTCTCCGATATCGGCGACGGGCGTGTGGTACAGGTCTTCGTTCGCGACTTCGATATCACCGGGGCCAAAGCGATCGGTTTCGTCCTGAAACGCCCCTTGCAGCACCAGCGTCAGTTCAGTCCCGCGGTGGCCGTGATCCGGCACCGCACATCCTGCCGGAATGTACAGCAGACGCGCCGTGGCATTCGGGGCGGTGGGGATGATCGCCTGCTTCACGCCCATCCCGATCGAACGCCAGCGCACAGCCTCCAGGTCGCCACCGATGAAGTCCTGAACCGGCGCGGGCAGCACGCCCTTGGTCCGTTTGCGAGGGGCGGAAACTGTGGGGGCGCTTTCGATCAGGCGCAGGGTTGCCGCAAAGCTGTCGTCGGACAGGTCCAGCGTATCCAGATCGTCCATCAACGCGCCGCCAGTCGCATCAAAGCTTTCGGCAGCCGCGCGGCATTCGTCGCACATGGACAGGTGGGCCGCGACGGTCAGGTCGAACGCCTCTGGCAGGGTGCCAGCGGAATAGGCCATCAGCAGGGCGTCATTCAGGTGGTGCTTAATCTTTGTCATCGTCACGGTCACTTCAACTGATGGCGCAAGCGATCCAGCGCCAACCTGATTCTGGATTTGATCGTCCCAAGGGGCAGACCCGTCTCTTCGGCGATTTCCGTGTGCGAGAGGTCGCCAAAGTAGGCTTTCTCCACCAGATGCCGCTGTTTTTCGGGCAAGGCGCGGATCGCCTCGGCCAGTCGCTTTGTTTCTTGCTGCAGAACCACGGCGTCTTCGGCCAGCGGCTCTTCTTCGGGGCCCCAGAACAGGTCTTCGGGTTCAGGGCGCCGCCGTTTGCGCAGCATGTCGATCTTGCGGTTCCGCGCGATCGTAAAGATCCACGTGGATACCGACGCCCGCGATGGGTCGAACATTCCGGCCTTGGTCCAGACGGTGGCCATCACCTCTTGGGTGCATTCCTCGGCCATCTGGAGGTCAGCGCCGGATTTGACCAGAAACGCCTTAACCCGTGGTGCAAAATGGGCGAACACCTCTTTGAAGGCGGCCTGATCCTGCGCGCGGATACGGTGGATATGGTCTGTCCAGTCCAGTGCGGTCTGATGCTGTAGGTCGGGCAATCGGTTAGTTCCGGTGCGAGTTGAGCGGTCGTCACGCCCATTAACACGCCGGATCGGGCGTGCTGGCAACCGGTTTTCCGAAAGGTCCAGATCCAACATCATCATGCACCATCTACGCAGGGGCCAAGAAACCGGATCACTTCGGCGATTATTTTTCATCCAATGGGGCAGAGGCGTCGTAACACACTATGAAAACAACGGAGATTTCTGATGCCCTTCGAACAGACCAGCCCCGTCGGCCGTAAAATCGCAGTAATCGGCGGGGGAATTTCCGGCATGGGCGCGGCCTATGAGCTGGCAAATGACCATCACGTCGTCCTGTTCGAAGAGGAAAACCGCCTTGGCGGACATGCCCGCACGCGGATGGCGGGCAAGAACGGGGATCAGCCGGTCGACACGGGCTTTATCGTGTTCAACCACGTGAACTATCCCAACATAGTGCGCCTGTTCGAGAAGCTGGACGTGCCCACCGTCGAAAGCAACATGAGCTTTGGGGCCTCGATCAACGGGGGGGAACTGGAATACGGGTTTTCCACGCTGAATGCGCTGTTCGGGCAGAGACGCAATTTGTTCAGCCCGAAATACTGGGGCATGGTGCGGGATGTGCTGCGGTTCAATGCGCAGGCCTCGGATGCGGCTGACCAACTGGCGGGCGCCTCGATTGGCGAGCTGCTGGATCACCTGAAACTGGGGGACTGGTTCCGCCGATATTATCTGGCCCCGCTCTCGGGCGCGATTTGGTCCACCCCCACGGACAAGATCATGGATTTTCCGGCCCACGCGTTCATCTCGTTCTTCAAGAACCACGCGCTGCTCAGTCACACGGGCCAGCACCAGTGGTACACGGTCAAGGGCGGCTCGATCCAGTATGTGACCCGCCTGCAAACGGCCCTGACCCGCAAAGGCGTGGACCTGCGCCTTGGTGCGCCGATCGAGGGCGTGATGCGCACCCCTTACGGCCCCAAAATCCGCACCAAAGGCGGCGAGTGGGAGCAGTTCGATGAAGTGGTCTTTGCCACCCATTCCGACATTTCCCTGCGCCTGCTGTCCGACCCGTCCGAGGCTGAACACGCAGCCTTGTCCGCGATCCGCTATCAGCCGAACGACGTGATCCTGCATGCTGACACCAGCGTGATGCCCAAGCGCCGCAGCTGCTGGGCCTCTTGGGTCTATACCGAGGACAAGGACACCCCCAGCGACCGCATCGACCTGACCTACTGGATGAACAACCTGCAGCCGATCCCTCAGGATGACCCGCATTTCGTGACCCTGAACACCCGCCGCACCATCCGGCAGGAGCTGATTTATGATCAGGTGACCCTGTGGCATCCCGTCTATGACAACGCTGCCCTTGCGGGGCAGGAGCAGGTTCGCCAGATGAACGGCACCAACAACACTTGGTTCTGTGGCGCGTGGATGAAGAACGGTTTCCACGAGGATGGCCTGTCCAGCGGTCTGGACGTGGCTGAGGGGATGCGCAGCCGCCTTAGCCAACCGGTTGCAGCGGAATGAACCACATCGACCACATTCAGGGGCACACGTGGCACGGGCGCAAAGGCGGGATCGACAACGCCTTTCGCTATGGCGTGGACTACGTGCTGCTGGACCCCGAGGCAGAGCCCAAAACCCCCTCGCTGTTTTCGCGGCGGGGATGGAACCTGTTCTCGCTGAGTGACCGCGATCACGGCGGCCCCCCGAAACAGGGGCAAGGGCCGTCTTGGGTGCGGCAGGTGCTGGCCGATCACGGGCTGGATGTGCAGGGGGAAATCCTGCTGCTGACCCAACCGCGCGTGCTGGGGCATGTGTTCAACCCCGTCAGTTTCTGGCTGTGCCACGATCCGGCAGGTGTTCTGCGCGTGGTCATCGCCGAGGTTACGAACACCTTTGGTCAGCGCCACAGCTACCTGTGCCACCACGATGATCTGTCGCCCATCACGGCGCAGGATCAACTGACCGCGCGCAAGATTTTTCACGTCTCGCCCTTTCAGCCGATCGCGGGGGAATACCGTTTCCGCTTTGATTTCCGCGATGACCGGATCGGCATCTGGATCGACCTGACCCATGCCGAGGGCGGCCTGACCGCCACCCTGACCGGCAAGCGCCAGCCGCTGACCAACCGGTCCATGCTGCAAGCGGCGTTCCGGCGGCCCTTTGGGGCGCGGCGCGTTGTGGTGCTGATCTTCTGGCAGGCGTTGAAGCTGAAATTGAAGCGCGCGCTGTACCGGCCCGCACCCGCGGCGCCCGATACCGAAGTCAGCCGCTAATTGTCTAATCGGGGTCCGTTCGGGCCCGCAATGATGGAGCCTTTCGTGAACGGTTTGCTCTGGTGTCTTATCGGATTTGTGGTCTGTGCCCTGCTGGTTTGGGCGAAAATCCGTTTCACATCGTTTCGGGCGCAGGACAGCGCCGATTATGACGGCCCGCTGCGGTTCGACATCCGTCAGGCCTTGGCCGGACCAATGCTGTGCGAGGGCGTGATCTATGGCCCCACGGGGCGCGTAGCCTCTCGGTTTTGTGCGCAGATGGAGGGGGCGTGGGACGGGAACAAAGGCACGCTTCGGGAATTCTTTCGCTATGACAGTGGCTCCACGCAGGATCGCGAATGGCGGCTGGAGGTGGCCGGTGACGGCTCTATCCGCGCCGAGGCGGACGATCTGGTGGGCACGGGATTGGGCCAGCAGCGCGGTGATGCGGTGCGCCTGAGGTACCGGATCCGCCTGATGCCCGACGCAGGGGGCCACGTTCTGGATGTAACGGACTGGATGTATCTGGCCCCCAACGGGGTCATCGTGAACCGCAGCCAGTTCAGGAAATTCGGGATCAAGGTCGGCGAGTTGGTCGCCACCATGCGTCCCAAGGGGGTTGAGTGACCGAGTGGAATGGCAAGAAATATTGGCTGATTGGCGCTAGCGAGGGGCTGGGGCGGGCTTTGGCCCTTCAACTCAGCCGCGCGGGGGTAGAGGTCTATGCCAGCGCCCGATCCGAGGATCGTCTGAACGATCTGGTCGATGAACTGCCCGCCAAGGCGCACGCCGTTCCCTGCGATGTCAGCGATCTGGACAGCATCCGCGCTGCGGCCGAAACGGTCGGGGATGTGGATGGTGTGATCTATCTGGCCGGAGTGTACTGGCCCATGAAACCCGCCGAAATCGACCCTGAAAAGATGGCCACAATGGGCGACATCAACCTGAACGGCGCGATGCGTGTGGTGGGCGTGATGGTGCCGAAATTCGTGGCCCGTGGTAGCGGCCATCTGGTGCTGACGGGTAGTCTGTCGGGCTTTCGCGGTTTGCCCGGTGCGGTGGGGTACGGGGCCTCCAAGGCGGGGGTCATGTCGCTGGCCGAAACCCTGCACGCGGACCTGCGCAAGACCGGCGTTCGGGTCCAACTGGTCAATCCCGGTTTCATCCGCACCCGCCTGACCGACAAAAACGACTTTTCCATGCCGTTTCTGATGGAGCCAGAAGACGCGGCAACAGAAATATTTGAACACATGAATTCGGCGCGCTTTGCCCGCAGCTTTCCAAGGGTATTTTCGTGGATGTTCCGCATCGCGAACCTGCTGCCGGACTGGGCCTACTTTCGCATCGTGGGCTGACCAAAGAGTGTTGCCCTAGATCAAGGACAACGCCGCACTTCAAAATACATGCTTGAGACAGGCCTTATAGGGAAACGAGCCATGTTACAGATATCATCGTCAAAAGTTGCTCAGATCATCCTGCTTGCGCACGAGTTGCGCATGAACTCAGGAGAGCTGGAAATGCTGACCGAGGATCTGTCCGAAGACGAACACGAGACAATGGGCCGCTTGGACGACGAAGAAATCCGGTCCTTTATCGACGATCTGAACGAAGAAGAGCAGACCGATCTCATCGCCTTGGCTTGGATCGGGCGCGACACCTTTGGGCCCGATGAGCTGGACGAAGCCCGCGCCACAGTCGAGACCGAGATCACCCGTTCCGCGGCGGATTACCTGCTGGGGATGCCCAATCTGTCGGAATATCTGGAAAGTGGACTGGATGCGTTCGGCATCTCGGCCAACGACGAAGAAGACGACATTATGTGATAAAGGGGGCCGAGGCCCCCTTTTTCATGCGTTCTGCAGATGCTTGCGATAGGTCGCCAAGGCGCGGCCCCAAATACCTGAGAACGGGTCCTCTAGCGTCATCAGGGTGGGTAGCAGCTGACCCGAGAAATCCTGAGAGCTTTCGAGCGGCAGCATCGAAGGTAGGTTGTCGATCGCGGTCACGTCCAGCGCGGGCGCGTCGTGCACGCGGGTGGCCGGTTCGTCCCAAGTGGTTGCCTTGGTGTACAAGGGCACCGGGTTGAAATCGCTGTCCGGATCGCAGGCAATATCCCCGATGACCGACAGCTTGCGCTCGGCTTCCTTGGCCGAGGCAGGGACGAACACGGGGGTCGAGGGGCCTGCCAGAATGCAGTTCAGGAACACATCATGCTCCAGAATCTGCGGGAAGGGGCCACCGCTCGCGGTTTCCTTCATGTCCCATTTCGTGACGTCGACACCCAGTTCGGCACACAGATCGCTGGCGCCAGTGCCCACGCGGCCAAGCGCACCGATGACGATGGCATTGGGACGGGGCAGATCGGTGCGGTCCAGTTCCTGTTGCAACATGGCGCACATGGTTTTGGCGTTGGCATAGCCCTGCATCGGCGGGCAGATGCCGCCCGATTTCTGCGCGGCCCAAGCCCGCAGCGCCACAGCCGCCCCCGCGTAACCGGCCCAATAGCCGAACGCAGCCACGCGGCGGCCCTGTTCATTCACCAGATATTCCAGATCGAACAGCGCCCCGCCGCCCGCCTTGAACCGTTTCAACAGGCGCAGACCGGCCGACTGCCCTTTGTAGGCGTGGCCGAACATGATGTGGCGGTGGATCAGGGGGGTGTCCTCTTCGGGCAGCTCCTTGAGGCCAAAGATGAACGCGTCCTTGGGGGCGTCGGGCCAGCTGCCCTCGGGGGCGATCTCGGCACCGGCCTTGCGGTACGAAGAGATCGGGATGATGCGCTGGCTGCTTTCCTCGACCGTGACCCGATATCCGGCGGCGATCATTTCGGCCACGCCTTCGGGGGTGATGCCGACGCGCTGTTCGTTCGGGCGGCTTTCGGTGCGGACCCAGAGGTGAGTCATCAGGGCTTCCTTCGGTAAATCAGACATGGGTTTTGGCGTGCTGACGATCCGGGTGATCCAGGTGCGGCGTTGCGCCGAACTGGGTCAGGTACAGATCATCGCCGCGCAATTCGAACTTGTGAACGGACGTATGGGTGACGCTCAGGAACATCTTCACCTTGGCCGCGGTTTCCAGCCCCAAGGCAATCGCTGTCAGGGTCGAAATCACTCCGGTCGAGGTGACCAGCAGGCACCGTTCCCCGCAAGAGGCGGCGGCGTGCAGCGCGCCAAAGATGCGGTCGTGGAACGCGGCATAGCTTTCGATGTCGGGGTGGATGCCGCCATTGCGCCAGACATCCAGAACCTGCGGCACGTGGGAGGCGAATTCGGGGGCGCAGGTCGGGATCGGAATGCCGTGAGTGTTCTTCAGGGACTCGGCCAGACCGAAATAATCCAGCTCGTTCAGACGCGGATCGGTGTCATGGGGCAGGGCGCTGCGGTTCAGCCCTTGGGCGGTTTCAATCTGGCGGCGCATCGCCCCCGAGATGATGCGATCATAGGGCGAGACGGTTTGCAGATGCTCCCCCAGCCACGCGGCCTGCTGGTGACCCAGTTCGGACAGACGGTCATAGTTGGCCTCGTCCTGTGCTCCGCTGTTGGCCTGCCCGTGGCGCACCAGTGTAATCTCGGTCATCCGCTTATCCCTGTTCCGCGTTCGTTCCGCACTTGGTGCTTAGCTTGGGGGACGGGCAGGTCGCAAGTGTTATCGCCAACTCACATCGCCAAGAAAGATATAGCCCGCCCCGTAGATCGTTTTGATCAGGCGGGGGTTCTTTGGGTCTTCTTGCAGCTTGGTGCGTAGGCGCGAGATGCGGACATCCATCGCGCGGTCAAAGCTTTCACCCGCTGCGCCGCCCAATGTTTCCTGCATATAGGCGCGGGTGATCAGGCGCTTGGGGCTTTCCAGAAACAGCCGCAGAACCGCCCCTTCGGCATGGCTGAACGGGGTTTCGGCGCCGGTCGCATCCACCAGGGTGAAGCGATCGAAATGGGCGGTCCAGCCTTCGAATTGGGCAGTGTCGCCATTGGATTTGGTCGCCTTGCCCTTGCGCAGGCGGGCGCGGATGCGGGCGACGACCTCGGACGGGTCAAAGGGTTTGATGATGTAGTCATCGGCCCCCAGTTCCAGCCCCGTGATCCGGTCCTGCACCTGCGCGCGCCCCGAGATGATGATCACCGTCGCCCCCTGCTCCAGCGCCAGTCGGTGTACCAGCGACAGCCCGTCCCGATCCGGCAGCGACAGGTCCACCAGACACAGATCGGGCTGACAGGATTTCAGAGCGGCCTCGAATTCTGTCGCGCGGCCAAAGGACATGGTGCGGAAACCGGCCTCTTGCAGAGTATCGGCGAGCAGCTGCCGGATCTCGGGTTCATCGTCCAGAATAGTGACGAGGGGCTCGGTCATGCGGTGACCTCCGACCCAAGGGCAGCGGCCAGATCGCGGGCCTCAAAGGGTTTGTGCAGGACGATGCCGCTGGCGCGGGCTGCGGCGTGATGGGGGTGGGTTTCGGGCAAGGACGTCATCAATACAATCTTGGCAGGGTGGTTGGTGGCGGACAGGGCGGCGCGCAGGTCCAGCCCTGTGCCTTCGCCGGTCAGGGAAATGTCCGAGACGACATAGGCGATGTCGGGCAGGTCGCGGGCCAGCGCCAAGGCTTCGTCGACCGAAGTCGCCTCAATCACGGAATGGCTCTGGCTGGTTAGCATATCGCGGACGGTGGCGCGGATGTCGTCGCTGTCCTCGACTAGCAGGACCAGCGCGGGCGGCACGGACAAGGGCGCGGCGCGCAGGGGCAGGCGGATGGTGACGCGGGCCCCTTGGGACGTGTTGCCAAGGGTCATCGTGCCGCCCGCCGTTTTGGTCATGTCATAGACCATGGGCAGCCCAAGGCCCGATCCTTCGCCGCCTTTGGTGGTAAAGAACGGATCAAGCGCGTGTTTCAGCGCCGTTTCGGAAAATCCGGGGCCGGTGTCGCCGACGGACAGCTCCAGCCACGTGTCGCCGATGGTTCTCAGACGCAGGGTGATCTGCCCCTTGGCGCCGCAGGCATCGCGGGCGTTCAGCACAAGGTTCAGCGCCGCGTCCTGCAATAACCCCGAGTCCAGCATAAGCGGCGTATGGGGCAGTTCCGTTTCGACCTTCAGGTAGACGCCGTAGGGCAGGGTGGACCGCGCCAAGGTGATCAGGTCCTTGGTAAAGGCATCCATGTCCACCGCGTGCAGCCGCAACTCGCGCCCCGCCGTAATCCCCGCGATCTTGTCCAAAAGCCGCCCGCCACGGTTTGCCGCATTAATCGTGGCGCTGATCAGATCGCCCGCGTCTGCGGGCAGGGACATACGGGCCAACTTGCCCTGCATCCCCAGAATGATCGTCAGCAGGTTCGAGAAATCGTGCGCCAGACCGCTGGTCAGTTGTGCGGCCATCTCGCGTTTCTTGGTCTGTTGCAGGGTGGCGCGGGCCTGCGTTTCCTCGGTCACGTCCAGCGACAGGATGTTTACGCCGGAAATCTGGCCGGTGCTGAAATCGGGGGTAAAGGCCGCGCGGATACGGCGCGATGTGGGGGCGTCGGTGAACTCGATCACTGCGGATTCGCCGGACAGAGCCCGCTGGACAGATGGCAGAACCTTGGGAAAGGATTCGCCCAACGCCTCGGTCATGGTCATGCCAAGGATGTCTTTGCGCCGTCCCGGCATCACCCACGACAGCTGCCGGTTGGAATAGGTATAGCGCAGGTCCAGATCGACGCGGGCGATGTGGGCGGGCATCATCTCGGTGGTCAGGCGGATGCGGGCCTCGGCCTCGTTCGCGCGGGCCTTGGCCTGTTCCAGCGCGGCGTTCGTGGCGGCCAGTTCGCGGTTCGCGCCCGACAGTTCTTCGGCATAGGCCAGCACCTTATCGCTCAGTTCCTCGGAACGCGCGCGCAGCAGGGCCTCTTGGCGTTTGATTTGGGTGATGTCGGTGTAGACCGTCACCCAGCCCCCCTCGGGCAAAGGGTTCCCTTCGACGCTGATCACGCGGCCATTGGCGCGGGTGCGCTCCATGTAATGGGGGGCAAAGGTGCGGGCTTGCTCCAGTCGGGCGGCAACATAATCGTCGATGTCGTCAATCTCGCCATACTCGCCCCGTTCGGCCAGATAACGGATCACCGTCTCGAAATCGGCCCCCGGAGTGACCAAGGCATCAGGCAGGTTAAAGATTTCCTGCATCCTGCGGTTCGCCACGACCAGCCGCAGGTCGGAATCAAAGATCGACAGCGCCTGCTGGATCAGGTCCAGACCGGCTGTGGTCATGGCGTGAATGGCATTGCTGCTTTGGGTCATGGCTCCTCCGACGGCTATTAGCCGCTATCGATTGATGAGGTGCAAGGCGGCGCAGGGCCTTGTTACAATTCGTTAGGTTTCAGAAATTTTCAGGAAAAAGTTGACCGACAAGCTCAGAGCATGACCCAATAGGGCCAAGAGTCGCTTCGGTGACTTGTCCGGAGGGGAGACCGGACAAAGGGAGGAAAATAACGTGACAATGACGCATACTGCGTCCGGCGCGCTGGAAAGCTTTCCAGCGCTACTGGAGCGTAATGCCCGCATGTTCGGCACCAAGCCGGCCTATCGCGAGAAAGAGTACGGCATCTGGCAAAGCTGGACCTGGGCCGAGACCGCTGCGGAAATTGAATCGCTGGCCTTGGGGCTGATCAATCTGGGCGTCGCACAGGGCGACCACATCGCCATTATCGGGCGCAACCGTCCCTATCTGTACTGGTCGATGGTGGCCGCGCAAGCCGTGGGGGCCATTCCGGTGCCGCTGTATCAGGACGCCAACGCCGAAGAGATGGCCTATGTGCTGGATCATTGCGGGGCGCGCTTCGTGATCGCCGGTGATCAGGAGCAGGTCGATAAAGTCATCGAGATTCAGGAAAACCTGCATCAGTTCGAGCACATGATCTATCTCGATCCCAAGGGGATGCGGAAATACGATCACACCCGTCTGCACCAGTACAGCCACATTCAGGAACAGGGCCACGCCGCCCGCGACGAGCTGACGCCGGAACTGGAGCGTCGCCGCAGCATCCTGAACTACGACAGCACCTGCGTGATGCTGTATACCTCGGGGACGACGGGCAAGCCCAAGGGCGTCGTGCTGTCCAACCAGAACATGATCGAAACCGCCAAGAACAGCGCCGAGTTCGACCACCTGAAGGCGGGTGATCAGGTGCTCGCCTATCTGCCGATGGCGTGGGTGGGCGACTTCATCTTCTCGATCGGGCAGGCGTACTGGACCGGCTTCTGCGTGAACTGCCCCGAGAGCCCCGAGACGATGATGACCGATCTGCGGGAAATCGGGCCAAGCTACTATTTCGCCCCGCCGCGGATTTTCGAGACCCAGCTGACCCAGACGATGATCCGCATGGAGGACGCAGGGCCGACCAAGAAGAAGATCTTTGACCACTTCATGGCCCACGCTCGCAAGGTCGGTCCGGCCATTCTGGACGGCAAATCCGTCAGCGCGATGGACCGGCTGAAATATGCTTTGGGCGAGTTCATGGTGTATGGCCCGCTGAAAAACATGCTGGGCTTTGGCCGCGTGCGCGTGGGCTATACCGCAGGCGAGGCGATCGGGCCCGAGATTTTCGACTTCTACCGCTCGCTCGGGATCAACCTGAAGCAGCTCTATGGTCAGACCGAAGCCAGCGTGTTCATCACCCAGCAGCCTGATGGCGAGGTGCGTTCGGATACGGTGGGCGTGCCTTCGCCCGGTGTCGAGGTCCGCATCGCCGAGAATGGCGAGGTGTTCTATCGCAGCCCCGGTACGTTCGTGGAGTACTACAAGAACCCCGAAAGCACCCGCGATACCAAGGATGCCGAGGGTTGGGTGGCCACTGGGGACGCTGGTTTCTTTGAACCTTCTACCGGCCATCTGCGGATCATCGACCGTGCCAAGGACGTGGGCCAGATGGCTGATGGCAGCCTGTTCGCGCCCAAGTATGTCGAGAACAAACTGAAGTTCTTTCCCAATATCCTTGAGGCCGTGGTGTTCGGTGCCGATCGGGATCGTTGCACAGCGTTCATCAACATCGACCTGACGGCGGTGGGCAACTGGGCCGAGCGGAACAACATCGCCTATGCCTCCTATCAGGAACTGGCGGGGCATCCGCAGGTGCTGGCGACCATCCAAAGCCACGTCGAAGAGGTGAACCGTAGCGTCGCGCAGGACGAGATGCTGTCGGGCTGCCAAATCCACCGTTTCCTTGTGCTGCACAAGGAACTGGATGCGGACGACGGTGAACTGACCCGCACCCGCAAAGTGCGCCGCAAGATCATCGCCGAGAAGTTCGCTGATCTGGTCGGGGCGCTCTATGACGGATCGCCGTCGATCTACACCGAGACCGAGGTCACTTATGAGGACGGCCGCAAGGGCCAGATCCGCGCGACGCTGGAACTTCGTGATGCGGCTGTTGTGCCGGTCGCGCCCCAGAGGGTGGCTGCGGAATGAGCCGGTGGATCAGTCAGCATGAGTATTTTCAGCAAAAAGAAGGGATGGACCTGTGTTTGAAGGAGCGGACGCAGTGATGGACGCGAGCGCAGGATACGTGACCGAGGACGGTCGCCAGATCGGCGGCGTCTTGATGGAAATGAAGAATATCACCCTGCGGTTTGGCGGTGTGGTGGCGATCAAGGACATCAGCTTTGACATCCGCGAGGGCGAGATCCGCGCGATCATCGGGCCGAACGGGGCGGGCAAGTCTTCGATGTTGAACATCATTTCGGGGTTCTACACCCCGAGTGAGGGGGCCGTCTGGTACAAGGGCGCGCCGCGTCCGCCGATGCGCCCTTATGAAGTGGCGCGGATGGGTGTTGCGCGGACCTTTCAGAACATCGCCTTGTTCGAGGGGATGACCGTTCTGGACAACGTGATGACCGGCCGGTTGACCAAGATGAACGCTGGGATTGCGTCTCAGGCCCTGTGGTGGGGCAAGGCGCGCGCCGAAGAGGTCGCGAACCGCGAGAAGGTCGAAGAGATCATCGACTTCTTGGAAATCCAGTCGATCCGCAAAACGCCGGTGGGCCGCTTACCCTATGGCCTGAAAAAGCGGGTGGAGCTGGCGCGGGCTTTGGCGGCAGAGCCGTCGATCCTTCTGCTGGACGAGCCTATGGCAGGCATGAACGTCGAAGAGAAAGAGGACATGAGCCGCTTTATCCTCGATGTGAATGACGAATTCGGGACCACTATTGCGCTGATCGAGCACGACATGGGCGTGGTGATGGACCTGAGCGACCGCGTGGTCGTGATGGATTACGGCAAGAAGATTGGCGACGGCACCCCTGACGAGGTGCGCAACAATCAGGACGTGATCGACGCCTATCTTGGCGTGCAGCACTAAGGGGACAGGGTAATGGATTTTCTCAATAGCATTCTGGTGAAGCCCTTTGCCGACATGTTCGAGGCACCGGATTTTCTGATGCAGGTTCTGTGGGAAGGGCTGGTGTCCGGCATCCTCTATGCGCTGATCGCGCTGGGGTTTGTGCTGATCTTCCGCTCGAGCCGTATCTTCAACTTTGCCCAAGGGATCATGGTGGTGTTTGCCGCCCTGACACTGGTGGGGTTCCACCAGATGGGCGTTCCGGCATGGATCTCTGTGGTCCTGTCTCTCGGGGTGATGTTCGTGCTGGCTGTCAGCATCGAGCGGATTGTCCTCCGTCCGCTGGTGGGTCAGCCGGACATCATCCTGTTCATGGCGACCATCGGGATCACGCTGTTCCTGATCGGCTTTGGCGAGCTGATTTTCGGCGGTGAGAACAAGATGATGATCACCGAAGAACTGGGCATTCCCACGGGCGAGTTCATCTTTGAGCCTTTTGGCGGCTTCTTGCTGCTAGAGCAAAAAGACGTGACGGCTGTGGCTGTGGCTGCCATTCTGGTGGTGGCGCTGCTGATGTTCCTGAACAAAACCCGCATGGGCCGCGCCATCCGCGCGCTGGGGGATGACCACCAGGCCGCGCTGTCTGTGGGCATCAGCCTTCAGACGATCTGGGTTCTGGTTTGGTTCATCGCCGGTATCATTGCGCTGGTTACTGGCATTGCGTGGGGCGCGCGGGCTGGCGTCAGCTTTGCGCTCGAGGTGATCGCCTACAAGGCGCTGCCGGTTCTGATGCTGGGTGGTCTGGAATCGATCACCGGCGCGATTATCGGAGGCCTGATGATCGGCCTTCTGGAAAAACTGTTCGAGATTTATTGGGGCCAGCCGCTGCTGGGTGGGAACACCGAGACATGGTTCGCCTTTGTTCTGGCACTCTTTGTTCTGCTGTTCCGTCCGCAGGGGCTGTTCGGCGAACGCATCATCGAAAGGGTCTGAAAAATGCCGAAGCTTATCGCAATTCTGAATGTTGTGGCGTGGTGCGGGTTCTGGGCCTTTGGCTATCTCGCGCTGACCGAGAATACCGGCCATAGCGACCGGCTGGTGACGGCGGTTCTGCTGGCGGCCGCGGGGGGCGCGATCGGATTGTGGGCCCATCTGTGGCTGGTCCGTCATTCCGAGGTCACCGGCAAGGCCAAGCCGCCGAAATGGGCGGTCAAGGAAGACACTGTGGAATCCGCGGTCTGATCCCCGGCATAGAACCAAGAAAGAGAACCGATGCTCTATCGTACGTCTGGTCAGTTCAAGACCAGCTATGTCGCCGACATGGCTTTGTTTCCGGTCCGTCAGGACGCCGTGCTGCTGGCGATCATTCTGGCCTTTGCTTGGGTGATCCTGCCGCTGACCGCCAGTGAATTTGCCTTTCAGACCCTGTTGATCCCGATCCTGATCTATTCGCTGGCAGCGATGGGCCTGAATATCCTGACCGGCTATGCGGGGCAGCTGAGCCTTGGGACCGCCGCGTTCATGGGGGTCGGGGCCTATGCCTGCTACAAGCTGGTGACGATCATGCCGTGGATGAACCCCGTGGTGGCGATCCTACTGTCGGGCGTGTTCTCGGCGGGGGTGGGCGTGATGTTCGGCATCCCCAGCCTGCGGATCAAAGGCTTCTATCTGGCGATTGCCACGCTGGCGGCCCAGTTCTTTTTGGTGTGGCTGTTTGAAAAGTGGGGCTGGCTCTACAATTACAACGCCTCGGGCGCGATTCAGGTGCCGAACCTCGAGATGTTCGGCGTGACCGTTGCTGGTCCGACCGCCAGCAGCCACGTGCAGTATTATGTGGTTCTGGCGATCGTCAGCCTGATGACCATGCTGTGCATCAACCTGACCCGCGGCACGCTAGGCCGGACGTGGAAGGCGACCCGCGACATGGACATCGCCGCCGAACTGATTGGCATCAACCTGATGAAGTCCAAGCTGACCGCCTTTGCCATCAGCAGCTACATCGTGGGGGTGGCGGGCGCGCTCTTCGTCTTTATGTGGCGCGGCGCGGCAGAGCCGAACCTGTTCGACATCCCGCTGTCGTTCCGCATCCTGTTCATTGCGATCATCGGCGGTCTGGGCTCTGTCTTGGGCAACTATCTTGGGGCGATCCTGATTGTCGGCCTGCCTGTGATCCTGAACACCCTGCCCGAGACCTTTGGCCTGCCTATCAGCTCGGCCACGGTCGAGCACCTGAACGTCATGATCGTCGGCGCACTGATCGTGTTTTTCCTAATCATCGAACCGCACGGCTTGGCCCGCCTTTGGGCGCTGATCCGTGAAAAGCTCGTGATCTGGCCGTTCCCGCACTGACGCGGGACGACCCAACCATTGGTGCGCTCTTTGAGGAGGGAGCGTGCCGAATTCCATCCACGTGATCCAAGGGAGGAGACCGGATGAAACTGTGGAAGCAACTGGCAGCCGCAACAGCGCTGACCGTAATCGCAGGCGGAGCTATGGCCGAGGGCCTGTATGCCCCGAACATGGCCTACCGCACCGGCCCGTTCGCAGCGCTGGGTATCCCGCTGATGAACGGTCAGGCCGACTACATGACCATGCTGAACGAGCGCGATGGCGGCGTCGGCGGTGTCAAAGTGGACTTCGAAGAATGCGAGACCGGCTATTCGACCGAAAAGGGCGTCGAATGCTATGAAAAGACCAAGGGCAACGCCATCGTGACCCAGCCTTGGTCCACCGGCATCACCCTGCAGGTTCTGCCCAAGACCAACGTGGACGAGATCCCGATCCTGGCGCCCGGCTATGGCTTTAGCCCCATGTCCGAAGGCGGCACGTTCCAGTGGGCCTATAACCCGCCCGCATCCTATTGGGACGGCGCCTACATGATCCTGTCGCACATCGCGGGCGGTGACATGGCAAGCCTCAAGGGCAAGAAGATCGCGTTCCTGCATCTGGACCACCCCTTTGGCAAAGAGCCTCTGCCGCTGCTGGAACAGCTGGCTGCCGAGCATGGCTTTGAACTGGTCGCGATCCCCGTTGGTCTGAAAGAAATGCAGAACCAGTCGGCTCAGTGGCTGCAAATCCGCCGCGAGCGTCCCGACAACGTGATCATGTGGGGCTGGGGCGCGATGAACAGCGCCGCCATTCAGGAAGCCGTCAAAACCAAGTACCCCATGGAGCAGTTCTATGGCGTCTGGTGGGCTGGCCACGACCCCGATCTGGCAGCCGTGGGTGACAAGGGCAAAGGCTACAAGTCGATCAGCTGGTCGATGCCGCAGCCCGACAGCGCTCTGATGGCGGACATCAAGAAATACGTCATCGACACCGGCAAGACCCAGACCACCGAAGACCAGCTGAACAGCGTTTTCTATCAGCGCGGTCTCGTCATGTCGATGATGCTGGCCGAAGCGATCAAGGTCGCCCAAGAGCACACCGGCAGCGCGGAAATCGGTCCCAAGGACCTGCGCTGGGGTCTCGAGAACCTGAATATCACCGACGAGAAGCTGGCAGAGCTGGGAATGGCTGGCATGGTTCCGGCGTTCTCGACCGCGTGTAACAACCACACCGGTCACTCGGGCGCGTGGATCCTCGAGTGGGATGGCGCAAAGTTCAATCAAGCCAGCGATCTGCTGCAAGCGGACCAGTCGGTCATCGAGCCCTTGGCCAAGGCAAAGGCAGCCGAATACGCCGATGCGAACGCTCCGTGGCCTGTGACCACCTGCGGCGGCTGATCTGAACCTGCTCCGGCGGCGCTGGCCGCTGCCGGAGCACCTTCTGAGTATTTTTCCAAAGAAGAAGAGCCATGCTGGACGCGGGACGAACCCAAGAGACCTTGCTCGAGGTCAACAATATCGAGGTGATCTACAACCACGTCATCCTTGTGCTGAAGGGCGTGAGCCTGTCGGTTCCAAAGGGCGGCATCACGGCATTGCTCGGGGGCAATGGCGCGGGCAAAACCACGACGCTGAAGGCCATTTCGAACCTGCTGCATTCCGAGCGCGGCGAAGTGACCAAAGGCTCGGTGATGTACAAAGGCGAGCGCGTGCAGGATCTGGACCCCGCGGCGCTGGTGAAAAAGGGTGTGATTCAGGTGATGGAAGGCCGTCACTGTTTCCAGCACCTGACCGTCGAGGAAAACTTGATGACCGGCGCCTATACGCGCCATGACGGTCGCGGCGCGGTCGATGCGGATTTGCAGATGGTCTATGACTATTTCCCGCGCCTGAAAGAGCGCCGCAAATCGCAGGCCGGTTATACTTCGGGCGGTGAGCAGCAGATGGTCGCGATTGGCCGTGCGCTGATGTCCCGCCCCGAATGCATTTTGTTGGACGAACCCAGCATGGGTCTGGCCCCGCAGCTGGTCGAGCAGATCTTCGAGATTGTGAAATCGGTGAACGAGAACGAAGGGGTGTCCTTCCTCTTGGCCGAACAGAACACCAACGTGGCGCTGCGCTATGCGCACCACGGCTACATCCTGGAATCGGGCCGCGTTGTGATGGACGGCACCGCCGCCGATCTGCGCGAGAACCCCGACGTCAAAGAATTCTATCTGGGCATGTCCGACGAGGGCCGCAAAAGCTTTCGCGATGTGCGCAGCTACCGCCGCCGCAAGCGTTGGTTGAGCTAAGGGAGGCGCCGCTCATGACCTATTTTGACCAGCTTGAAACGCGCAGCGCCGATGAACGGCTTGCTGCGCAGATGGACGGACTGCGGGCCCAGTTGCGCGCGGTGCAGGGGCTGCGGGGGTATCGCGACTCCTTGGCCTTTATCGACCCGTCCGAGATCGGAGACCTGAGCGATCTGGCCCTGCTGCCCGTGCTGCGCAAGTCCGAGATCGGCGAGGCACAGGGGCGCGTGTCCCCGTTGGGCGGGTTCACGGTCAAACCGGCTTCGGGCTTTGCGCATATCTTCCAGTCGCCCGGCCCGATTTATGAACCCGGTGAAGTCAGCCATGACTGGTGGCGCATGGGCCGGTTCCTGCACGCTGCGGGAATCGGGCAGGGGGATATCGTCCAGAACTGCTTTGGCTATCATCTGACGCCGGCGGGGATGATCTTTGAGAACGGCGCGCGGGCTGTTGGCGCGGCGGTTCTGCCTGCGGGCGTTGGCCAGACCGAGTTGCAGGTGCGCGCAGCCGCGGATGTGGGGACGACGGCCTATGCCGGTACGCCCGACTACCTGAAGGTGATTCTGGACAAGGCCGAGGAGATGGGCGTTGCCCTGAAAATCAAGAAGGCCGCTGTGGGTGGTGGCGCCTTGTTCCCCAGCCTGCGTCAGGAATACGCCGATCGCGGAATTGCCTGCCTGCAGTGCTATGCCACCGCCGATCTGGGAAACATCGCCTACGAAAGCCCCGCGATGGAAGGGATGATCGTGGACGAAGGCGTGATCGTCGAGATTGTCCGCCCCGGCACCGGCATCCCCGTTGCCGAAGGCGAGGTGGGCGAGGTGATCGTGACCACCTTGAACCCGGACTACCCGCTGATCCGCTTTGCCACGGGTGATCTGAGCGCCGTCATGACCGGCACCAGCCCCTGCGGCCGCACCAACATGCGGATCAAGGGTTGGATGGGCCGTGCGGACCAGACGACCAAGATCAAAGGCATGTTCGTCCGCCCCGAGCAGGTCGCCCAACTGGTGGCCAAGCACCCCGAAGTCACCAAGGCCCGAGTCATCGCCCTGCGTGAGGGCGAGATGGACGTCATGCGCGTCCAGATCGAAGGGGGCACGGATGCGGCCGCCTACGAGGGCTCTGTGGCCGAGGTGCTGAAGCTGAAGGGAATCGTGGAATGCGTGCCCGTCGGCAGCCTGCCCAATGATGGCAAAGTGATCGACGACCAGCGCAACTACGGCTGATTCCCGATCCACGAGAATCGGAAAAGGCGACCTCTGCAAAGAGTGTCGCCTTTTTTATGTGCGGTCTGCCGGAAAACTGCCGGAGAGAGACCAAGAAAAAAGCCGCCCCAGAAGGACGGCTTATCTGCTGCTCAGGTAGCGCTTAGCCCTGACGGGCTTTGAAGCGGCGCTGCGTCTTGTTGATGACGTAGACGCGGCCCTTACGGCGCACGACACGGCAATCGCGGTGACGCTGCTTGAGCGAGCGGAGCGAGTTCTTGATTTTCATCGTGTCTCTCCTTGTCGCGGCGCGCGTGCGCCTGTTAGCAGTTGGCCCAAAATGGACCGGTGAATTAGATGGTGCGAACGACTGGGATCGAACCAGTGACCCCTACGATGTCAACGTAGTGCTCTACCGCTGAGCTACGCTCGCAACCTTCCACTTGGCTTTCAAACTCTTGCGAGCCGGTCCGCTTCGTGTCGGTTCGCGCTCTATAAAAGGAGTCGTCGGGGTGTTCAAGGCCTTTTGACAAGGTTTCTTTTCGGTCTAGGATTTGTTTCGAGGGAGACGCCATGGACCAACGGATATTCGACCTGATTTGCCCTGATCGGCAAACCACTGCAGTAATCTTTGCGTCTCCGCACAGCGGAAACGAATATCCCGATGATCTGATGGGGCGCACAATCCTTGATTCCCACGCGATCCGGTCGTCCGAAGACGCTTTTGTCCACGATCTGTTTGCGGCAGCCCCCCAATTCGGGGCTCCGATTCTGTCGGCGCGATTCCCGCGGGCCTATCTGGACCTGAATCGCGGACGGGACGAGCTGGACCCCGCGCTGATCGACGGGGTGCGCCGCCGCTATCATTCTCCGCGAATCGCGTCGGGGCTGGGGGTTGTGCCCCGAGTTGTCTCGAACGGCCGCGCCATTTATCGGGGCAAGCTGACCCAGGCCGAGGCCGAATCCCGAATCGAGCGGTGCTGGGTGCCCTATCACCGCACGCTGCGGGACCTGATGGACAAAACCAGCGACCAGTTCGGGCAGGCCATTCTGGTGGACTGCCATTCCATGCCGCACGAAGCCGTCGACAGTCTGGTGCGCAGCGAAGCTTCGCGGCCCCATGTGGTGATCGGGGATCGCTTTGGCGCCTCTGCTGACACGGCCATCGTCCAGCGGATCGAGGCGCTGTTCCGCGCCGAGGGGCTGACCGTCGCCCGCAACAGCCCCTTTGCGGGGGCCTACACGGTGCAGCACTACGGCCGCCCCGGCCGCGGGCACCACGCCATCCAGATCGAGATCGATCGCTCTCTTTATATGAACGAGGCCGCGATCCTGCCGCACGAAGGCTATGAGGCCTTCCGCGCCCTGATCACCCGAGTCATCGCGGGCATCGCCGATATCGCGCGCCCCACGGTCAACCGGATGGCGGCCGAGTAATCAGCGCAGCGCGCGCCCTTTGATGATGGCATCAGCGCCGAACTTCTGCCGGATCGCGTCCGTGGCCCTTTCGGCGCGGGCGCGCTTTTCCGCATCGGGGTCCAGCAGATCGCCGGACCGGTCCGCACCGGATTCGTCCAAAAGATCCCCCAAGCCCACGCCGATCAGCCGGAAGGGCCCCTGATCCACCGCGTGATCCAGCAATCCCCGCGCCGCCCGATACAGCTTGTCCGCATATTGGGTCGGGTCGGTCAGGGTCACACGGCGCGTCAGCAGCCGGAAATCCGCCCGCTTCAGCTTGAGCGTTACGGTTCGACCCGCGATCCCCTTGGCCTTGGCGCGGCCGGACACCTTCTCGGCCATGCGCCACAGATGCCCGTCCAGCAGATCAATGTCGCTGATATCCTCGTCAAAGGTGGTCTCATTGCTCACGGATTTCAGTCCGCGATCCGGCTTCACCTCTCGGGTGTCTTGTCCCCGTGCCAGATGGAACAGCCGCAAGCCCATACTGCCGAACCGCGCCACCAACTCAGCCTCGTCCCAACGCAAGAGGTCACTGATGGTCCGGATACCTGCCCGATCCAAAGCCTCCTTGGTGGCGCCGCCGACCCCCCAGATGATGCTGACATCCTTGTCGCGCAGGAAATCGCTGGTCTCTGCCCGCCCGATCACGGCAAACCCGTTGGGCTTGTCCACCTCCGAGGCGATCTTGGCCAGAAACTTGTTATGGGACAGCCCGATCGATCCGGTGATCCCCAACTCGTCTTTCATCCCGCGGACCAGCCGCGCCAGCAGCACCGCAGGTGGCGCCCCATGCAGCCGCGCCGTCCCCCGCAAATCCATAAACGCCTCGTCCAATGACAAAGGCTCCACCGCAGGCGTCAACTCCTCCATCCGCGCGCGGATGATGCGGGACACCTCGGCATAGACCTCCATCCGCGGCTTGATCACCACCGCATCTGGACACAGCTCCAACGCCTTGAACATCGGCATCGCCGAGCGCACCCCGCGGATCCGCGCCACATAGCAGGCGGTCGACACCACCCCGCGCCGCCCCCCACCGATAATCACCGGCTTGGCAGCCAGTTCGGGCCGGTCCCGCTTTTCCACACTCGCATAGAACGCATCGCAGTCCATGTGGGCGATCCCCAGATCCCACAACTCGTCATGCGCAACCACGCGGGGGCTGCGGCACTTGGGGCATCGCGCCCCGCTCTCGAACTCATGCAAACAATTGCGACACAGTGCAGGCATCGGACCCCACCTCCGGCAGCAAATATAAGAGAGGCGGACGCCTAATGGCACCCGCCTCCTTCATCTTGGCAAAAATACCCAACCGGCCGCAGGCCGTGGCGCGTCAGCGCCAAACTCAGGCGTTCGGAGCCGCCGCGGCGCGCATCTCTGCCACCACGTCCAAAGCTGCCTGACGCGGATCAGCCGCGCGCCAGATCGGACGGCCGCAGACGATGTGGTCCACGCCGCTTTCCACGGCCATGGCGGGGGTCGCGATACGCTTCTGGTCATCGGTGGCACTGCCCGCAGGGCGCACGCCGGGGGTGACGATCAGGCGGCCAGCGGATTCCGGCAGGGCACGGATGCGCGCCGCTTCGTTGGGCGAACAGATGATGCCGTCCGCGCCAGCGTCAAAGGCACGGCCCGCGCGCTCGACCACCAGATCGTCGATGGCGCCGTCCTTGATCAGCGCGCCGTCCAGATCACCCCGATCCAGCGAGGTCAGGATCGTCACACCCAGAATTTTCATGTTGCTGCCAGCCGCGCCCTCTTTGGCGGCCTTCACCACATAGGGGTCGCCGTGAACGGTCAGGAAATCCAGATTGAACTGCGCCAGCCCGCGCACCGCGTTCTCGACGGTCTGGCCGATGTCGAACAGCTTCATATCCAGAAAGATCTTCTTGCCGTGCTCGTCCTTCAGCTCGTTGGCCAGCGCAAGGCCACCACCGGTCAGCATCCCCAGTCCGATTTTATAGAAACTGACAGCATCCCCGAGGGTTTCGGCAACTTTCAGTCCTTCGATTGCGTTCGGCACGTCTAGTGCGACGATGAGGCGGTCATCGGCGATCATGGCAGAGTCTCCTGTAGGTGGATTTCGCCCTTGATGCGCCGTGAAAATCCGGGGGTCAAGGGTGTCTGACCCCTTGAAACCCATGCGTGTGGTCTCCATCTTTTTCCCAGAGGCCCACAACATGATGTGCCGCTTAGCGGGCATCGCCGTAATCGGGCGCTTATATAGAGGAGAACTGCCATGAACCTTGAAAAGTTCACGGAGCGGTCGCGTGGTTTCCTTCAGGCCGCGCAGACGATTGCCATGCGCGAGGGGCACCAGCAACTGACCCCCGAGCACCTGCTGAAGGCTCTGATGGATGACGACCAGGGCTTGGCCGCCAACTTGATCAACCGTTCCGGTGGTCAGGCGAACCAAGTGCGTCAGGCCGTCGATCTGGCCGTGGCCAAGCTGCCCAAAGTCAGCGGCGACGCTGGTCAGACCTATATGGCTCAGACCACCGCCAAAGTGCTGGCCGAAGCAGAAACCATCGCCAAGAAAGCCGGTGACAGTTTTGTCCCCGTCGAACGTATCCTGATGGCGCTGGCCTTGGTGCAGACCAAAGCCAAGGACGCCCTTGATGCGGGCAAGGTGACCGCTCAGAAGCTGAACGAAGCCATTAACGACATTCGCAAAGGACGCACCGCAGACAGCGCGTCGGCCGAAGAGGGTTATGACGCCCTGAAGAAATACGCGGCCGATCTGACCCAGCGCGCAGCCGACGGCAAAATCGACCCGATCATTGGCCGGGACGAGGAAATCCGCCGTGCGATGCAAGTTCTGTCTCGTCGGACCAAGAACAACCCTGTTCTGATCGGTGAACCGGGCGTGGGTAAAACCGCGATTGCCGAGGGCCTTGCCCTGCGGATCGTGAACGGTGACGTGCCTGAATCCCTGCGCAACAAGAAGCTGCTTGCGCTGGACATGGGCGCGCTGATCGCCGGTGCGAAATACCGCGGTGAATTCGAAGAGCGTCTGAAAGCCGTCCTGAACGAGGTGACCTCTGCCGCTGGCGAGATCATCCTGTTCATCGACGAGATGCACGTTCTGGTCGGTGCGGGGAAAACCGACGGCGCGATGGATGCGGCCAACCTGATCAAGCCTGCGCTGGCTCGGGGTGAACTGCACTGCGTCGGCGCAACCACGCTGGACGAGTACCGCAAGTACATCGAAAAGGATGCGGCTCTGGCCCGCCGGTTCCAGCCCTTGGTGGTCGAGGAACCCACGGTCGAAGATACCATCAGTATCCTGCGCGGCATCAAAGAGAAGTACGAGCTGCACCACGGTGTGCGGATCAGCGACTCGGCCCTTGTGGCGGCGGCAACCCTGTCGCACCGCTACATCACGGACCGCTTCCTGCCGGACAAGGCCATCGACCTGATGGACGAAGCCGCCAGCCGTCTGCGCATGGCTGTGGACAGCAAGCCCGAGGAACTGGACGCCATCGACCGCGAGATCCTGCAAAAGCAGATCGAAGCTGAAGCGCTGAAGAAAGAGGATGACGATGCCTCGCGCGACCGCCTCGAGAAGTTGGAAAAGGAACTGGCCGACCTGCAAGACCGCAGTGCCGAACTGACCGCCCGTTGGCAGGCAGAGCGCGACAAGCTGGCTGGTGCCCGTGACCTGAAAGAAAAGCTGGACCGTGCCCGCGCCGAACTGGAGCAGGCCAAACGCGAAGGCAATCTGGCCCGTGCCGGCGAGCTGTCTTATGGCGTCATCCCTCAGCTGGAAAAACAGCTGGGAGAGGCCGAGACCGCAGAAGCCGACGGTGTCATGGTCGAAGAGGCTGTGCGCCCCGAGCAGATCGCTCAGGTCGTGGAGCGTTGGACGGGTATCCCGACCACCAAGATGCTGGAAGGCGAGCGTGAAAAGTTGCTCAAGATGGAAGAGGAGCTGGGACGCCGCGTTATCGGTCAGCGTCAGGCGGTCAAGGCCGTGTCGAACGCTGTGCGCCGTGCCCGCGCCGGTCTGAACGACGAGAACCGCCCGCTGGGTAGCTTCTTGTTCCTCGGGCCGACGGGTGTGGGTAAGACCGAGCTGACCAAGGCTCTGGCCGAGTACCTCTTTGACGACGACAACGCGATGGTTCGCATCGACATGTCCGAGTTCATGGAGAAACACGCGGTCAGCCGTCTGATCGGTGCCCCTCCGGGCTATGTCGGCTATGATGAGGGTGGTGTTCTGACCGAAGCTGTCCGTCGCCGTCCCTATCAGGTGGTCCTGTTCGACGAGGTCGAGAAGGCACACCCCGATGTCTTTAACGTGCTGCTGCAGGTTCTGGACGATGGCGTGCTGACCGATGGCCAAGGCCGGACGGTGGACTTCAAGCAGACGTTGATCATTCTGACGTCGAATCTTGGGGCCCACGCGCTGAGCACTCTGCCCGATGGCGCGGATGCCGCTGATGCGAAGCGTGACGTGATGGATGCGGTGCGGGCACACTTCCGCCCCGAGTTCCTGAACCGTCTGGACGAGACGATCATCTTTGACCGTCTGGGCCGTGCGGACATGGACGGCATCGTCACCATCCAGCTGCGTCGTCTCGAGAAACGTCTGGCTGCACGCAAGATCTCGCTGCAACTGGACGAGGGCGCGCGCAAGTGGCTGGCCGACGAAGGCTACGATCCGGTGTTCGGTGCCCGCCCGCTGAAGCGCGTGATCCAGCGTGCGCTGCAAGATCCGCTGGCCGAGATGATCCTTGGCGGCGAGGTGCGCGACGACAGCGTGGTTGTGGTCAGTGCCGGTGCCGATGGTCTGCTGATCGGCGATCGCGTCGGGGCCAGCAATCGGCCCAAGCCGGATGATGCGGTCGTCCACTAAGCGCTAGAAAAACGAAGGCCCCGACGATGTGTCGGGGCCTTTGTCGTTTCACTCCATCCCGATGGCGGCGCGGGCGATGCCGTCCAGCAGGGACTGGACCTCTTGCATCGGCCCCTCGGGATAGGGGCGGAAGCCGATGATCGTTTCGTCCGGTTTGTCCGCCAGCACGGCGACAAAGATGTCATAGGGGCAGTACATCACATTCATGGGGTCTGCCTCCATCACGCTGCGGGACACGCTGGCCGAGCAAAAGCTATACACGTCAGCGGCCTGAAACAGCACCACATCCGATCCGACATCCGCGCGGGTGCGCTCTAGCATTTCGCCGGTATGGCTGATGTGGTCCACCACCAGCCCCGCGTCGATGATCGCGCTTTCCAGCCCAAAGGTGACATCCTCGAAGCTTTGGTCCGTGGTATATGTCACAGGCTCTTCGGCGGCGCAGGCCGAGGCGGCCGCAATCAGGGCGGCAGTCATCAGGTGTTTCATGGGTCTCCTCCCCCGCGCGAACAAATTCGCGTTCGTGAATAACTTGGCACGGGGCAGGGCGCGCTGGCAATCGGGTGCGACAACGTTTCAATGCCCTTACGACAGTGTGAAAACCTGTTTTTTGGTCCAAAGCGGCTGCGGTGCTATGTCTGTCCCAACATTCCCGAGGAGATCCCCATGGCCAACCGCTGGCGCAACACCCTGACGACCGCTGACGTGACCCCCGAAGCGATGTTCCTGAACCGCCGCCAAGTGATGGCGGGCGCGGCTGCGATGGGGCTGGGGCTGACCGCGGCCCCCTTGCGCGCGGCAACAGGGCTGGAGCCGAACTCCTATGAGGATATCACCAGCTACAACAACTATTATGAATTCGGCACCGGCAAAGAGGACCCCGCCCGCAACGCCGGCCAGCTGACCACGGACCCGTGGACCATCAAGATCGACGGTCTGGTGGAAAAGCCCGGCGATTATGTCCTGTCCGATCTGATCCCTCAGATGACGACCGAGGAGCGCATCTACCGTTTCCGCTGCGTCGAGGCCTGGTCGATGGTGGTGCCGTGGAACGGGTTCGAGCTGGCCGATCTGCTGGATCTGGTCGGGGTAAAGCCCGAAGCTCAGTACGTGGCCTTTGAAACCCTCTACCGTCCCGAAGAAATGCCGGGCACCCGTTTCCCCGTGCTGGACTGGCCCTACCGCGAGGGCCTGCGTCTGGACGAGGCGCGCCATCCCCTGACCCTGCTGGCCACCGGAATTTACGGTAAACCCATGCCGAACCAGAACGGCGCCCCGATCCGCTTGGTGGTGCCGTGGAAATATGGCTTCAAGTACATCAAGTCGATCACCCGCATTACCCTGACCGACAAGCAGCCCAAAACCAGTTGGAACATGGCGAACGCGCGGGAATACGGCTTTTATAGCAACGTGAACCCTCAGGTGGATCACCCCCGCTGGTCCCAAGCCACCGAACGCCGCATCGGCGGGGGCCTTTTCGCCCGCCGCGAGCCGACCCTGATGTTCAACGGCTATGACGAAGTCGCGTCCCTTTACGAAGCGATGGATCTGCGAAAGAACTTCTGATGATCCAACAGATCAACAGCCGCGTCCGGCAGATCCCCAATTGGGCTCTGTACCTTCTGGGTGCGGTCCCTGTGGTGTGGCTCTATGTCCAAGGGTTCCAGAATGCGCTTGGCCCCGATCCGGTGGATGCGATCGAGCATCGCTTGGGGCTGTGGGCGTTGTGGTTGCTGATTGCGGGGCTGTGCATCTCGCCGATTCAGAGGAACACCCCCTTGCGGCTGCTGAAACTGCGCCGCCCGATCGGGGTGTTGGCGTTCATGTATGTGCTGGTGCACTTCCTGACTTGGCTGGTGCTGGACGTGCAAATCCCCTCGCAAATTTGGGCGGATATCGTGAAGCGTCCCTATGTGACGGTGGGGATGGTGGCGATGCTGCTGCTGTTGCCGCTGGCGCTGACCTCGAACGACTGGTCGATCCGCAAGCTTGGCAGCAAGTGGCGGCAGCTGCATTGGCTGGTCTATCCCGCCGTTATTCTGGCCGCCATCCACATGATCCTGCAGGCCAAAGGGTTCCAGTTGGAGCCGATGATCTATCTGGTGGTCGTGCTGGTGCTGGTCGGGGTCCGGCGCACGCCACTATATCTCCGCCGGTAAGGGAATATTAAAAAGCCCCGTCGTAGAACGCTTGCGTCATGTAACTGGGGGCGCAAGTCATGAGAGTTCTAGTTTTGGCCGCAGCGTTGCTGGCCTTTTGCCAAACCGCGATGGCATCGACGGTTAATTTTTCTTCGTCAGCGTTTTCGTCTGATAAGATGACGACCACGGTCACCGTTGATGGCGTGGGCCTGACATTTTGGGGTTCGTCCTATCTGGGGGATAAATTCTTTCCCGCGACGGGTCTGAAATTCGGCTACCAGCAAATGCATGCGCTTCAGGCTGTGGCGACCGAGGCCATTCAAATTCTGTCTGTAAACGGCAAGTCGGCCAAACTGTCCGCATCGGGTCACCTGCTGCCGTTCTCTATCCTCGTCGAAAACGAGGTTGTCCGCGATGGGCTGGAGTTCCCGCTCTATTCCTATGGCACGCTGGATGTGACCGATTCCGGGATCATCATTTCCAAGGGAACACGCTTCACGCTGGACGTGGATTTCGCGAGCAACAACATCGGCGCCGAGACAATCCTCTATAACATGGTGTTCGAGGCCTACACCCCGCCGCCAATCCCGCTGCCCGCAAGCGGCCTCCTGTTGCTGACAGGGCTGCTAGGGGCGGGCCTATGGGGACGTCGAGGGAAACTGGCCTGATATAGGCATGCGTGAGAGGGGAGAGCGGTGCTCTCCCCTTTTGTTATTGCTTCGAAATTGGGTGTTTTCGGTGGTGTCCAAACTTTTTTCGGCTTTCTGTCATTTTTCTCTGTTTTTGGGGTTGCGACTCCCCCCGGC
>NZ_JABCJE010000010.1 GCF_013377535.1 Donghicola mangrovi
GCAATGACGTCTGACGAATGTGAATACACAGCTATGGTGCTACGCCGCCGCAAGTCCGCTCTCAGCCCTTCCATGACATTTGTGCTCCTCACGGCGTCCAACCAAGCATTGCCGCGAAGCGCGGTTTCCTTTACGCGATACCAACTCCCGCACAGCGAAACAAATCCCATCAACATCATTTGTCATCGTCGAATGAGTTTTGCAAAGAACCCTCATCTATCTGGAAATCAAATCACTATCAAATTATTTTAGTTTAGCATTTTCTTGATCTCCAGAAATTTTTGAAGCGTTTATTCTCTGCCCCTGTCGGAACGGTTCAGAAGGCCCCTCAAGGTAAAACAATGTCTGCAGCCCTGTCTTGGCAGATGAGGCGAAAATATACTCGCCTTGCAATCTGTTAAAATTCAAAACATGGGGCGTTAGTAGCGACAATTTCTTCCATATGGGCGACATCTTACATGTATAGGATATGAAGCTTAATTATCGATAGAAAGAGTTCATATAAATGGGAGTGACGTGTAACCTGTGAAAAGAGAAACATGCAATTTTGACTGCGCTAGACACATGGCGTCATTGTGATGCAAGATTGACTCGTGTGGCGGGAGATAGGAATGCGCAGGCGTTTTTTGATTCAAGTTTTTCTATTGTCTGCGAATGCATTGTGGCTGCCGAGTCGTGGAAGTGCAAGTGTAGGAAAGCTGATAAAAGCTTTGAGCACCCTCTCCACGTCATCAGGACGTGTTGCCGCAAAAGATAGCATCAAAAATAGCGCAGTTAACAAAGGAGCAAGGTTATCTGCTGAAAGCGCAGCAGCATACGCGGCTCGTAGCGCAGCGCAAAAGGTTGCTGGGTCAACGCCCTATGCTTCTAGAAATACTGCAACTTTAGCGAACGCTCTGTCAATATTGGATTCCAGCGTTTCCGTTTCATTTGCACTTCGAGAGATATTTCAGAAAGAGAGCGATGTAGCGAGGGTTCTAGAGGGGCCCTCTGGCGCTGTAACTTCTACTGCAATCTACTATTTGCTATTGCAGGAATGTTCTAGGCAAGCACACATTGCAATGTGGGTAGATCTGCCTTTGCAAAATTTTAAAGGTTCTGGCGCAGGAAACGCATACAGCATCCGAAAGCTACAAAAAAATACGATGATGGGTACGTGGTATCCGTGAATATCGAGGTATTCGCTCGAAAAAGCTCGAGAAAATTGGGAATTTTATAATCTAGACATCTATTGGATCAATGCAACGGCTGGCTGGCTTATTACGTCTATGGAAAGCTTAGAGGGCCATTGAAAGGTGGAGAGATCATGTTTCCCAAGAGGTTGTGGGGTCTTATTGGAGGAGCCGGTCTTGTGGTCGGGATTTTGGGAGACTCAATCTCTATCCTAGGCCCAATAGATGAATTCTTAAATGAATACTCAACTGAAGATGCCATTGGTCTAATATACAATCTGCATGATGCCATTTCCTCTTCCAATCAAGAGGCCTTGAGATTTATGGCTTCAATTTATGCGGATGGTGTAGATTTTTATGGCAGAACTTCTTCCGTAAGCGAGGTGGTAGATGAAAAGAAAAGGATATTTCACCGTTGGCCAAATCGAGATTACACGTTCGTTCCGATTGAGGAAAAGTCAGCCTGCACGAGATATCAATGTGTCGTTGTTGGGTGGACGAAGTTCAATGTGTCTAATGGGAATGGCCTGTATAATTCCGGTTCCGATATGTACAAATATACACTCGAACGCGTGAACGGGAATTACAAAATTGTTTCAGAAGTAAATGCGAAATAGCGCCTTCCTACGGCTGTACGCTGACGGCTACACTTGCGCACTTAAAGACGCACTAGTGTCCTAGTCCTAACCAGATAAATTGCACAATGCTGAGAACTGTCAGTTGGGGCGAGTTTCTAAGGAGTGGGAATCTGCTTGTTGAATGGCATGATTTGATTGAGAAAAAAGATATTCCAAACATGAGCGTGCAAATTCGCCACAGCGCAGCCGCATCTCTGTTCGCAGTGCAAACAACCCTTCCGCCCCGATTTACAAGTCCGGTAGAGGGGACCTTCATCTTGGAACAGTGGCGGGGCGAGAAGTGGAAAATTTGGGTGTTCGATTTGGCTAAAGAACTTCAATTACTGGGTTTCTTTGCAGAATGAGTGCAAATACTTCAGTTAAAAATGGCTATTTGTTGATGCTTTTAAGTAATGAAATTTAAGAAGAAGCGTGGTGAGCATATCGTTCAAACGTAATACTGTTTTTGGGGAATTGGTATGATAAAATTTTCAGTTTCATTGTCTTGTCTTATTCTGATATCCGCTACTTCTCTTCGCGCGCAAGAGACCGCCAGAGAGGTAATGCAATTGGTGCGCGACACCTGCCAGACGGCTAAGGATGAAGGTAGTTTTTCAAGTTTAGTTGCAAAGGGAAAAATTGATGGAAGCGTCCGGGTTCGCCTCGTCGGAAAATTAGAGGCAGACGCCTATGTTGAACTGACCGATGAGGAGTGGTCCAGTATAAGGCAGGTTGTAAATACGGATCAACTTTCCGACAATCAAGACTACCGAGCTTGCGTCAAGGAATTGACGCCCATTGTTATGGGAAAACTGAAATGAAGAAGATTCACGCGGTTTTTTTGTTTTGTCTTCTTTTTCCCGGATTTTGCCTTGCAAACGAGAGCTTGAGTGAAAGAGCTGCACGGCTGGCCGTAGATAGCTGTACCGTTTCATCTGTACAGGGTGTAGTCCGCAATTCAAGGAATAATCTGGTACTTAGCTCTTCGGGAAGCTCACAGAACATAGAAGTAACCGAAGAAAGTTGGAACGGGATTCAACAAGTTTTGCGAGAACATCAGCAGATAGAAAGTGCGAACTATCGCGAGTGTGTACGTGAATTAACGAAACGGTTCATTGAAGCAGAGGCGATCGCTTTGCCTCAGTTTGTAACTTGCTACGTGGATGATGTTCGTCCACCGGATGATTGGCTCGCGCTAAGAACAGAACCCAGCACAAGTCGTGGCGTTCGTTTGGCAAAATTAGCACCGGGAGAGAGTATTAAATTCTTGGGCGACCGCACGGGCGATTGGCATAGAGTTGAAACCGCCGACGGATCCGTTGGCTGGGTCTCTTGGAAGCTTCCAAGATGGATTAGTTGTTGAGAGCACGCAGACAGTTCAAAGAACTCCCCAAAATTGAGGAAGAAACGTTTAAGCGTTTCGCAGCATTACGTACGTTTTGGTTCTTGAGTGGCGTGTCCATCACTGCGTTTGGCCCGAACGGTTGCTTCCAAGTAGTGAGCCCAATGAAGCAAAGTCCGCTAACTGCGCATTCCCGACCTTCGGCTGTTAAAGATGTTGCGGGATGCCTCGAAAGTCCGGTCTGGTGAAGCTGCACTGCGGCATCGGCGCAATCCCGACCGGCAGCAAAGGGCCGGGAATGACGTTTGCCGAATGTCAGTACACGCGTCTGGTGCTGCGCTGCCGCAAGTCCGCTCTCAGCCCTTCGGCGAAATTTCATTACGGTATTAGAATAGCTTGGGCTCGCTGAGTTGGGTCGCTCTTTTTTCGGCGAACCACGCAATCTAAAAGCCATAGTACGAGAACAGATGCATCGATCCGGCTGCCATCATCGGCGTTTGGCCCGAGTTGTAGATGCAGAAGTTATCGAACTCACGCTCGGCTATTCGTTAGTGGCATCCGCGATGTCACCGAAGGCGGGTGGTAAAAGTTCATTCGATGGTCTGTTTCCAGAGCCATGGCGACGTTTTCGCTAAATCTCTGCACTACCAACGCGGTCGGGATGCCTCAGGCCCAGGTTTGGATATCATTGCTTAACAACGAGACGTTGCGGGCCCACGGTGCGACGGTTGTCCGGTTCTGCCCGGGCGACCAACCAAGGCGGCGGCAACTCTTGGATTAGGTGGAGGCTTGAGGCGACAACCGCATAGGCAGTTGCGGCCAGAAGCATGGCGCATTGCTCAGAAAGCAGCGAGCCGTAAGCAGCTTCTCGTCATGAACAGATTTCGTGCTCCAGGTCGACATCAATGCCTGCACCGTCCCCTTTTGGTTGCGTAAAATCAATCTAGGTGCGCTCGCTCTATGACAGTTTCCGGTCCAACCTGTTCCATAGACGCGTCCGGCTGCATTCGCCACCCAAATTGTAGGATGTCGCTGGACAGGTTTGCGCTCATAGCTTACGCGCTCGACTGTCAGAAAGGAATGACGGTCGCGCAGACGGCATGCCAGTCAACTAATGGGCGCTCACCCTGTGTACATACCATTCAGCCAGGTGGTCATGGCCGCGAGGCGGGCTCGCGTGTCGTGGCAATATGCCATGGCGCGCAGGTAGCCGTGGATCAGCCCCTTGCCCTCATCGAAGGTCACGTCGTTGCCCGCAGCCCGCAATATTTCGGCATAGGCGTAGCCGTCGTCGCGCAGCGGATCGTGCTCTGCCACGGCTATGAAGGCGGGCGGCAGCCCTGTGTGATTTTCGGCGTGCAAGGGTGCTGCGAGTGGATGTGTCAGGTTCTCTTCCGAGCCGCAGTACATCATATTGGTCGCGGCCATGTCCCGCGTGCGGACCAGCGGACCTTCGGCGTTCTCCTGATATGACGGGAAGGACATCTCGAAGTGAACGCATGGATAGACCAGCAACTGGGCCATTGGTGCAGCATCGGTGCCGCGCAGCTTAAGGCAGGCTGCAGCTGCAAGGTTGGCCCCTGCGCTGTCACCGCCGATGGCGACGCGGGTCGGATCGATGCCAAGATCGGCTGCGTTTTCGCTGACCCAGCGGGCCACGTCGATCACCTCATGCACGGCCTTTGGAAAGGGATGCTCGGGCGCGAGGGCATAGTCTACGCTGATCACGGTCTGGGCATTGGCCTCGGCGATGCGGCTGGTGATGTCAGAGTGGGTCATCGGGCTACCCTGCATCCACGCGCCGCCATGCATGTAGATCAGGCAAGGCTGCACTCCGCCTCTGCTATGGCGGTCGATCCGGCACAAAACATTGCGCCCTTCAGAGCGGACAAAGCGGGTGGCGACCTCAACGCTGTCGGGGTGCGGCATGCGCATCCGGTCTGCGATATATTCGAACAGCAACCGGCGGTCGGTGATGGGCGCGCCCTCGGGCAGATCGCTCCATGCATTGTTCCAGACCTGAAGGAAGGTGTTGATTTCGGGATTGATCATTGGAGTCTCCTTGGCGATCAGCCTTGGTAGCCAAGCAGGCGCGGCAAAAAGAGGACGAAATCGGGGACAAAGGTGATGATCCCCAGTGCAAACAGCAGCGCCAGAATAAAGGGCCAGATATCGCGGACGATGGCGCCAAGGGGCTGTTTGGTGATGTTCGCGGTGATGAACAGCAGCAGGCCGTAGGGTGGCGTGATCAACCCCAGCATCGAGTTGACAACGGCGATGACGCCAAAATGGATCAGATCAATACCCATGGCCTGCACGGCGGGGATCAGGATCGGCACCACGATTAGCAGGATTGCGCCGCCTTCCAGCACACATCCCAACAGTAAGATCAGGATGTTGACCATCACCAGAAAACCGGTCGGGCTAAGGTCCATGCTGCCAAGCCATGTGGCCAGTGCGTTCGGCACGTCTTCGCGGGTGATCACATAGTTGAAGGTGATCGAGCCTGCGATCAACACACCGATGGAACCAGCGGATCGGGCGCCAGACGACAGTGTCTCCCAGAACGCGCGGAAGCTGACCGAGCGATACAGCATGACCGAGATCATTAGCGCATAGGCGGATGCGACGGCTGCAGCCTCGGTCGGGGTGACGATGCCGCTGTAGATGCCGCCCAGAAGTATGACCGGCAGCATTAGGGCCGGAAGGGCCTGCATGGTGATACGCGGCAATTCGGACATTGGAACGGCCTGATCCGTAGGGAAGCCGCGCTTGCGGGCGATGATGTAGTTCATCACAGACATCGCCAGCGCCATCAACAGGCCGGGGGCAAGGCCCGCCGCAAAGAGAAAGCCCACAGACTGATCCGACACCAGTGCATAGAGCACCATTGGAATTGATGGCGGGATGATCGGGCCGACGGTGGCCGTGGCTGCGGTGATCGCAGCGGCGTAGCTGGCAGTATATTTCCCGTCACGGGTCATCAGGCCGATGATGATTTTGCCCATGCCCACCGCATCGGCTACGGCTGAGCCCGACATACCGGAAAAGATCACCGAAGAGACCACGTTCACATGGCCTAGCCCGCCACGGAAGCGACCAACCAGCGCTTGGCAGAACCGTAGCAGACGGTCCGCAAGGCTACCGATGTTCATGATGTCTGCGGCCAGAATAAAAAGTGGGATCGCAAGCAGTGTATAGCCGTTGTAAAGGCCCTGTAGCAGCTGCTCGGATGCGATGGAGGGGTCATAGCCCTTCATGATCAGATACAGGAACGAGCCGCACATCATGGCGAGGCCGACGGAAAGACCTGCGATCGACAGAAAGACGATCAGCGCCATGGAAAGCAGAAACGGATCAGTCATAGTCATGGGTCTCCGGATGCAGGTCTACCTCGTCGCGGCTGCGCGATCCCATGATGCCGCCCCATGCGGTCAGTAGCATCCTGATGATGACCGAGATGTGGAAGGGGATGTAGATGCCGAACACCAGATCAAAGGGCCAGCGCAGATAGGCGGTGCGCTCGATCTCCATGAAGGTCACGTAGCCCCACGCGGCGGGCAAGGTGTAGATGAAGATCACGGCGCAGGTCAGGCCAGTAAAAACATCAAAGGCGCGGCGCACGGCGCGCGGCACGGCGCTGTAGACGATATCCAGACGGATCATATCCCCTTGGCGGACCACAAAGGCAAAGCTGAATAGGATGCCCCAGACCCATGCGATGGTCACCCATTCTACGGTCCAGCCGACGGGCAGGTTCAGGAAATAGCGGAAGACGATTTGCAGGATAAACACAGCGAACATGCTGCCCAGAAGCAGCGCGCTGATGTGACGAGGCAAAGCGGCAAACCGCTGCCAGAGCGTAGTGACAGGTTCCATAGCTGATCCGGTCCTGAAAGGCGCGAAGGATCGGCAGGGATAGCAAACTATCCCTGCCGGTTTGCAGCGTTTGCGGGCCTTATTGGCCGAAGGCAATGATTGCGTCGATCATGCCGTCGGGCCAGTCTTTCGAGTACTCCGAGTTTTGGTAGACCTCGATCACGTGGCTTTGGAAAGCGGCGTTGTCAGGGGTGTAGACGTCCAGCCCATTGGCGACCATGTCCGCCTCAAGCGTGGCTTCCTGATCCAGAGTCACCTTGTCTAGCGCCGACTCGAAATTGTCGGCGCATTCCTGAACCTTGGCCTGCTGCGCCTCGGTCATCGAGTTCCACTTGGACATCGAGATCGTGAATTCGTTCGCGGCGATCAGGTGGGCGGTCTTGCCGATGTGGTTGATCACTTCGTCGAACTTCATGCTGCGCACTGCGGGAAAGCCGTTGTCCTGACCGTCAATCGCGCCGGTTTGCAGGGCGGTGTAGACCTCGGTGAAGGGAACGGGAACGGGCGATGCGCCCATGGCAGTGCCAACGAACTGCCAGCCCTCACCGGGAGGCATGCGCAGTTTTACACCTTCCAGATCGGCAGGGGTCATGATGCGATTGTCGCCCACATAGCCCAGATGGCGGGCGCCGATGTAGGGGAAGGACAGGATCTTTACCTTTGCCTTCTCTTCGATCTCAGCCAGCATGCTGTCCAGCACGTCCGAATTGTAGACCGCACGCATGTGGTCATAGTCGCGGAACAAGAAGGGTGTGCCCAAAATCGCGGTCGAGGGGATCTGGTTGTAGAAATCAAATATCGCCAGGTTCGCCATATCCAAGTTGCCGCGCTGCATGGCGGTCATCTCGGTGCCCTGCTTGAACAGGGTCGCGCCGTGGTAGGACTTGAATTCAAACTCATCCCCAAGGCAGGCGCCGAACGCTTCGCGCAGGGTCGTGGTACGGATGTCATTCTCGGACACGGTGTCCGAGTAGATCAACTCGACCCGATCGGCGGCAAAGGCCGCGGTCCCGAGTGAACAGGCGGCCACGCAGGCCATCAGGGTATTCTTCATCATGGTCGTCTCCTCCCGGACGGTGTCCCTTGCGATGCTCGACGGCGACCTCCTCGCCCGTCAAAACATCGCTTGCATTTTTTGTACCACGTGGTTCATTTAAGTAAAGACAGTTTCTGATTGTATTCACTCAGCCCTTGGCACACTGTCTCTCTGGGAGGATTTGTTTCGTGAAATCAGAGGACAAGCCACGCCCGCGCGCCGGACGGCGCAGACTGGCCGCCGATCAGGACGGGGCGGATCTAGCGCAGGAGACGCGGCGGAACATCATCGAAGTCGCCACGCGGGAATTCGTTGCCCACGGATTCGAGGGCGCCAGCGTGAATGAAATCGCCAAGGCCTCGGATACGTCGAAGCGCATGTTGTACTATCACTTCGAGTCCAAGCAAGGCCTCTATGCTGCCGTACTGGAAGCCGCCTATGCCCGCGTTGGCCGCAACGCCGAAGGGGCCGATCCTGGCATTTCGGCCATGGAAAGCCTGCGGGCCTATGCACAGGAAGCCTTTGACAAGTTTAACGCCAATGAGGATTTCGTCCGTCTCATCATGGCCGAGAACCTCGCCAACGGGTCAACCATCCGGGGGTCCGACCCCGTTCGCAGGCGCAGTAACGCCAACCTCGCCGCCTTGGACGCGATCTGCGCGCGCGGCCGCGCAGAGGGCACTATGCGTCCCGATTTTCGCGTGATCGACCTGTATTTCGCGATCCTTGGCGTGTCCTTTCACGCGGTATCGAACCGGGTTTCGACGGAGGTGTCGCTAGGGCTTGAACTTGGCACCGAAGAAGAGCTGGCATTTCGCCGCAAACTGGTTGGCGATCTCGCCTGCCGCTACGCGAAGACATCCTGAGGGGCGCGCCGCGGTCCCGCAACACGAGAGGCAATCCTATGACACCCGAAGAAATCGTCGCACGCCATCCGCCAGCGGCCCCCGGGCTGGCCCTGATCTGGACCGCCCTCGTGGACATTGCTCCGCGAGAGGACTGGGGAGCGTCGCCGCGCGGCCATCGCTACGTGGTGCCGATCACCGGCGGCCATGTCATCGGCGGGCCGGGCTTCGAGTCGCTGACAGGCCGTGTCCTTCCCGGAGGTGCCGACCGCCAATTGGTCAGCCCCGGGGGAATCAAGTCGCTGTACGCGCTTTACGAGATGCAGACCGAGGACGGCGCTGTGCTCACCATCGAGAACCGTGTAAAGATCGACGAGACAGTCGGCCCGGACCCCTACCGCCGTTCGGTGATCGAGGTCACGGCGCCGGACGGGCCACATGCTTGGATGAACCAGCGCATCTTTGTCGGCACTTTGGAGCCTGTCATGCCCATCCGGGACGCGGTCATCATCCGGGGGTGGGGCTGAAGTCTCTGCGTATAGAGCCTGAGATCGATTGCCATTACCACGATCTTCGATCCTCAGCGCTTTCCCTACGATCCCGCCTATGCCTAGGGTCAGGATTCGTAACCAGTAAATGACGCGAGCCGCGAGGGCGAAGGCTGAGAGGAACACCTTCGGGCACCGGTCATATCGGGTGGCCACGCGCCTCCAATCCTTGAGTCGCCCAAACATGATCTCAATGCGATTGCGCCGCTTGTATCGGCGTTTGTCATATTTGACCGGCTTTGTGCGTTTCTTTCGAACTGGGATACACGCGCGTAACCCTTTGTCCTGCAACGCTTCTCTGAACCAATCGGCGTCATAGCCACGATCCCCGAGCAGCCATTTGACGTTTGGCAAATCACAGAGCAGCGCCCGTGCGCCGATAGAGTCGCTGACCTGTCCAGCGGTGACGGACAAGTTGATCGGTCGTCCCTGACTGTCGCAGATGGCGTGCAATTTGGTCCCTCTCGGGCCATTGCCTCGCAATGCCCTGCCGGGCAACGGTTCATGCCGCCCTTGGTGCGACCAATCAGGCGAGCACGCCCCCCTTTTTGACGGCCATGCTGGTCACCGTTCGGTGGGCCTTCAAGTAGGTCGCATCGATCATCACGGTCGTCGTCTCGCCGTGTTCCGCTGCCAGCCCGGCCTTCATTCGCGCGAATATGCCCTTTTCGCTCCAACGCTTCCAGCGGCTATAGAGCGTTTTATGAGGGTCATATTCCTGCGGCGCATCCCGCCAGCGCAAGCCATTGCGATTAATGGAGATAATTCCACTCAGCACCCGATTGTCATCCACCCGGGGCTTACCGTGCGACTTTGGAAAGAAAGGCGCCAGACGCGACATCTGCGTGTCGGTCAGCTAGAAGAGATCGCTCATGTCACCGCTCCATTTTCCGGACCGTGAATCATGCCGCGCGAGCGAAATCAATGCATCCTGACCCTAGGTAAGCGATTCAGGAGATCATACTTGGCCCCAAAAATCGAACAAGTTTAGAATGGATGCGAGCATTTTTGACATCTGTTGGGTAGTCAAATGTCCGGGTGAGGCGTTCTGAAATTGAAAGTTACAGATTCTCTTCGTAAACGAAGCAGCTCTCAATGTAAGTAAATCGAATGACAGAGAAGTCCGTACACCGTGAGTTGACGCATCATTGGTTTTCGCGCTCGCGGCGAAAGGCCGGTTCGGTGAAGCCGCACTGCGGCGCAGCCGGATCAGATGAATGGCTGATAAGGGCTGGGAACGACGGTCACTGCTGCGTGCCAACCGCACGGCCCGCCGCGTCTCAGCATAAGACCGCTTCGAGTCTTAGTGGACCTTGGAGTATATGAAGCAATCGCGCGGAATGTCTGAGATGTTGGGGTGCCGGAAGTAGCGCCGCAGGATGCCCTCGCGCACCATGCCAGCTTTTTCCATTACCCGGGCGGACGCTGGATGCTCCACATCACAGAACGCTTCGGCTCTGTGAATGCTTGGATGCGACAAGGCATGATCCACGAGCCACACCATGACCTCGGATGCGCAGCCCTTACCCCAAGCCGACGCCCGTAAGACGTAACCGTAGCTCACCTTATGACCCATCAGATGAGGATGAAACATCCCAACAAGCTGAGCAGGTTGTCGGCTATCAAATGTGACCAAAGGGAAACCTTTTCCCGAAACCCACTCCGCCGCAGCAATCTTCAGGAAAGCAGTCGTTTCAGCGACACTTTGGTGGGGCGTCCAACCAAGGAAGCGAGTGACTTCCGCATCGGTGGCATAACTGTCGAAGATGGCCTGCGCGTCATCGAACTTCACTCGGCGAAGATGATAGCGGTCGGTCTCGAACTCATCTGGAAGGCGGTAAGGTGCGTTCATCCCGTCACCATATCAATAGAGCCAAGCGTGGCAAGTTGCTGAAGGTTGGCTTCGTCCGCACTGCGGACATTGGTCGGTTTTACAATGCTGCGCTATGCCTTGGATGGTCGCTTCGGTGAAGCTGCCCTGCAGCGATAGCTTGCCCGGCGAATGTCCGGAGAGTTCCAAAATTTGGAACTGTGCTATTTGCCACTGCGTGCCGCTTGTCGCTCCGACATGCTTTCCGTCGGACTGTTTCACCACATCCGAGCCTAAGTGTGGGGACCGGAAAATAGCAGCTCATAATACGACAAAAACTTAAAACGGCCCAACTTAGGCCTTTGAAAAGGCTCTTCTCAATGAAATTACAAGTGGCAATTGGGTCTTGTTATTTAAAGTTAAAATGAAATATATCCGGATAATTCAGAATTTCTATGTCGCCATTCTGATGGTTTTGAGCGTTGCGAGTTTAGTGATTGCTCAACCCGAGCGCGCTCTACTACTCGCTCACGGATCAATGCTCCCTATTGTCGACGTGTTCGTAGCTATCATAACCACTACCGTTTACGGCTTCTTATTTTTGCCAACTATTCTCTTCAGGACCAAGTTGGCCGCAACATTAAGTTCAGCTGCAATAATGATCGTTGCCTTTGGTCCGAGATTGGCTGCCGAATACGAAATTTACTCGGAAACGGCAGTACTCCAAGAGAATGATCAGCTTCCAACCGAGATTGCAGAGGGTCCGAAAGTTGTCGATTTATACATGATAAGTGATCGGGACGTTATTCGAGCACTCCTTGAGACACCGACAGTTGAAATCGTGCGGTTTCGAAATAAGTATAATTCTAGGGATATATATTATAAAACGGAGACTGGCGGCATTGGCAAAATCCATGACCCCGATCCCGATTATTTCGGCGCTGCCGATATGGCTGTCAAAAGCAGTAACGAGAGCTTCTTTGACATTGTCTTCAATGCTGGAGTTGACCCCGGAGGCTTGGGGCGACTGTACAGCGGCAGTAGAATTTCAGTCATTGGTGGCAGCGTCGATCAACAAGAAACGGCATCGGTCCTGTTCCAAAGAACGTCTACTGTCTACGAAGTTCCAAAGGTACCAACACGATTTACACCGATTTTTAGAGGCTTGATTCGCGGCAATAACGGTGGAATCGAAGTAAGCCGCTTTCGGCGACTTCAGTCCGATTATTCCTTCGGCGATTTGCTCGCTGCTCTCGCTGAAATTGGATTAGATATTCCAGAACACCACCTAGATTGATACGTAACTAAGTGGCCCGACCTCACAGTTGTCTGCTGTGAAATTGCAGACCGGATTTGCAAGTTTTAATCTATGATCGGCTTTAGAATCTAGATCATATCGAAAGTGGTCGCTGTGGTTTTCCTACGGTATTGTCGAGGTGGGTGCTGAATGTCATCTGACGAGAAGTAAGTGTTCATAAATTCGTTTTGACAAACGGTAGGTTTGTTCGCTGAGTCGACCTTCATCTTCCGAAAATGCTGTGCGATGGACGAACGGCCGGTCTGGTGAAGCTGCGCCGCGCCGATCGGCCAACTTCCGAACGGCAGCAATGGGCCGATCGCGTCAATAGGGTGGCGCGGCCCTCGTGTTGGGGCCGCCGCACCGCCGCATGTCCGCTCCGAGCACAAAGCCGCGTTAGAGATGGCGCTCAATCTCGCCTACGGCATCAGCGAGATTCAGCTTGGCCGTGTCCAGCCGCACCTCTGCCGTAGCCCACGGCGTGTAGTCGCGGGATAGTACCTTTTGCCAGTCCGGTTTTTCGAGACCGGGCACATCCATCGTGCGTTCTTCGACCTTTGCCCGATGGATCACCGGATCAGAGCAAATGGTTTCAACGCCAAGAATTCTTACCTTTGACCGCTTTGCGGCGGCAGTGAAGATCTCTCGTGTGATCGCCCAAGGGTTCACGCAGTCGATAATTGTCGTGTGCCCCAGAGCAAGATTTGAGGCCGCAAGGGCTGCTGCGATATGGTAGCTCTCCGGATCGATGTCCCGGTCGGGATCAATTGCCCAGATCGCGGCGTCGATCTCATCAATCCGCAGATATACCGCCCCCGTTGCGACCGACAGGGCGCGTGAGATTGTGCTCTTACCAGTTCCCGGCAAGCCTGCGAATGAGATGAGAGTAGCCACAATTATGCCCGTGATGCCTGTTCGTGGTGCTCATCTAGCTTAGAGCTGAACGACAGCAAAGTCCCGCACTGCCGACCTTCATCTTCCGAAAATGCTGCTCGATGGACGAATGGCCGGTTTGGTGCAGCTGCACCGCGGCGGTCGGCCAGGGACTGAAAGGCAGGTTAGGGCCGGAAATCGCCTTGGCAACCGTCTTCTACAACACTTGACGCAGCTCAGATGCAGACGCTTGCCCAAGCCTTGGTTTGGCTCGCGAGGGCTTGGAGATGGTCTTCCAAGCTGGAGCCCGTCACCCGCTTGCGCGGTTTCAGGTCATGGTCGCCATCTTCCATCCAGTGAAGAGTGACTGCATCTGAGAGAGTGTAGGTCTCGACGTCTTCGCGTGTCCCGAAGGGATCGCGTGTGCCTTGGCAGATTAGGGTCGGGCATGTGATGTGGGCTAGGTTCTCGCCCCGTCGATTGTCGGGTTTCTTCGGCGGATGAAACGGAAAGCCGAGGCACAGGAGGCCTGTGATCCCTCCGGCTTCAAAAAGGTCTTGAGCAATGAGGCTTGCCACGCGGCCGCCCATGCTCTTGCCGCCAATAATCAGAGGGCCGTCGCTGGGTAGTGCTTCTATCGCCGCCAGAAACTCTGGCACATAGGTTTCGGCCTTCGCAGGTGGCCGTTTGGAGCCGCCCCTTCGGCGGGCAGCCATGTAGCTGAACTCGAAACGGGCGACGCGGAAGCCCTCGCCCGCGAGGTTCTCCGCGACGGTGTTCATCCATGGCGTGTCCATCGGTGCGCCGGAGCCGTGGGCAAAGAGGATCGTGGTGCGGCCAGGGTCATCCCCGTTCAGCAGAAAGTCCATGGCACGTTCCTACAACATGCTCCAAAGATGGGATCAGGCAGCGCTGGCCTCGCGCTCGGCTTCTTCGACGGCGAGTTCGGCCATCTTCAGGGCCGCCTCTCGGCTGCTGGCAACCGCGATGAAGAGGCCATTGTGACAGAACTTCGCGCCTTTGACGCCGCTGGCCTCTTCGAGCGCTTCGTCGGTCAGGCCGGCCCATGCAGCGGGCAGATCGGCGCGCTGCTCAAAGCTGTCGCCGCTGATGCGGATGCCGCCGATGGACCAATCACTGTCACGGGGATTGATCACGAACAGCAGGTGGTCGGCCCCCGCGGCGTCGATGGCCGAGCGGAAGGGCATGCCCATGGGCAGCTCCAGAATGCGCGAGCTGCCTGCATCTGCGATGGCTTTGGCAACGATGGCCTCGGCACGGCGCTTGGCGGCTTTCTTGGCGATCGAGGCTTCGACGAAGGCCCCTGCGATCGGCAGCGCCTTGGCAAAGGCTTGATCGTCCGCATCGGGGCTGCGGTTGTCGAACACCGGCTTCAGGCTCTCGAGCAGAACAGAAATAGTCAGCGAGGTCAGAGGGCCGGCCACCGACGGGTTCATGACGCCATTATCCATCTGGTCGATGGGCAGCACGAAGCTTTTCTCGAAGCTGGCGTGGATGTCTTCCAGATCCGCCTCTGGGATTTCCAAAGCGCGTAGATAGTCGAGCCCGTAATGCTTCCAGATCAGACCGAAGGAACTGTAAGGCTGCTCGTCCTCACGGGTGGGCACGGGGCGCTGGTGGTGGTCAAAGATGCGCGCCTCGGCGTCGTAGTCGCGGCCCACATCATAGATGATCTTGCCCTCGCCCGGGGTGATCCATGCTGTGTCGCGGGTGCGGACCAGTTCGGCCTCGGGGAAGAGGCGGGTCAGGATGACCGAGGACAGCAGTTCATCCGCGTGAAAGCCGCCACTGTGGGTTACGAGGTGGGTAATGGTCATCTGTGTCACTCTGACAGGTCTGGAAATGCAACGGGCGACCGGTGGGGTCGCCCTGAAGAGGTCATGTTCTGGGGTGCTTCAACGGCGTCAAAACAGCAATCAAGATATTGCGATCAGCGGGCGGATTCGCCTAAATCTGGGGTTTCGCTCAGTTCAAACGATACTTCGTGAGATCTTTGCGCCGATTTCGCGACAACTTTACCCCGATTTACAAGCTTAGTGGGTCCAAGCACCACGACGGTTGGTCGCGAAGTTTTCGCCGTAGCCACCTTTGCGGATGTTCGCTTTGCGGGGCTTGGGCTCGAACACTTCGGCGTCGATGCCATGCTCGCTGGCGTATTCCAGCGCGGCTTCTTTGGACGAGAAGCGCAGTTTGACCTGGCTCTGGGTGTCGCTCGAAGAGGTCCAGCCCATCAGCGGGTCGACTTCACGGGCGCTGGCATGGGCGAATTCCAGAATCCACTCTTTGCTTTTTGCGGTGCCCGAGGACATGGCCGTTTTGGCCGGACGAAAAATGCGTGCGCGCATGGGATGCCTCCTTAGAGTTCGGTTTCTTATCCTGAAATCGCGCGGGTTACGCAAGGCCTACGGTTGCAATCAGGGACCGTTCGGGGGCCTATCCACAGTTTTTCGCGCCGGTTGCGGCGTTTGGGTGACCTGGCGCCCCTGCCCTGCCCGCCTGTTAACCCCCTAGAAATGTATTTGAGTCGCCCCTCTGCCCTTGAAAGGGAACAAAAAGAGGACAAGATATGCGGTGACCAGACGGAGACCCCCATGCACAACAACCGGCCAGACCAGTTCTCGATGCAGGATGCCGCCCCCCAGCGCCGCGAAAAGCTGGAAGGGGGCAAGCGGTTTGTCATGCACACAGCGTTCCAGCCCGCGGGCGACCAGCCGACCGCGATCCGCGAGTTGGCAGGCGGCGTTCTGGATGGTGAGCGGGATCAGGTTCTGCTGGGGGCGACCGGCACGGGTAAAACGTTTACCATGGCCAAGGTCATCGAGGAGACCCAGCGCCCCGCCATCATTCTGGCGCCCAACAAAACGCTGGCTGCGCAGCTCTATGGCGAGTTCAAAGGTTTCTTCCCCGAGAACGCGGTCGAATATTTCGTGTCCTACTACGACTATTACCAGCCCGAGGCCTATGTGCCCCGCAGCGACACCTATATCGAGAAAGAGAGCCAGATTAACGAACAAATCGACCGGATGCGCCACTCGGCCACGCGGGCCCTGCTGGAGCGGGACGATGTGATCATCGTGGCCTCGGTGTCGTGTATCTACGGTATCGGCTCGGTCGAGACGTACAACGCCATGACGCAGGACATGCATGTGGGGCAGATGTACGACCAGCGGCAGGTGATTTCCGATCTGGTGGCGCAGCAATACCGGCGCAACGACCACGCCTTCCAGCGGGGCAGTTTCCGCGTGCGTGGCGACGTGCTCGAGGTTTGGCCTGCCCACCTTGAGGACCGCGCGTGGCGCATGAGCTTCTTTGGCGAAGAGCTTGAGGCGCTGACGGAATTTGACCCGCTGACCGGCGAAAAGACCGACACCTTTGACCGCATACGGATCTATGCGAACTCTCACTACGTGACCCCGCGCCCGACGATGAAACAGGCGATTATCGGGATCAAGGAAGAGCTGCGCAAACGGCTGGATCAACTGGTCGGCGAGGGTAAATTGCTAGAGGCGCAGCGGCTGGAGCAGCGCACCAACTTTGACCTCGAGATGCTGGAAGCCACCGGCGTTTGCAACGGGATCGAGAACTATTCCCGCTATCTGACCGGCCGCGCCCCCGGCGAGCCCCCGCCCACCTTGTTCGAATTTATCCCCGACACTGCGATCGTGTTTGCGGACGAAAGCCACGTGTCGGTCCCGCAGATCGGCGCGATGTACAAGGGCGACTACCGGCGCAAATTCACGCTGGCCGAGCATGGCTTCCGCCTGCCCTCTTGCATGGACAACCGCCCCCTGAAGTTCGAGGAATGGGACGCCATGCGCCCCCAATCTGTGTTCGTCAGCGCGACCCCCGCCGCGTGGGAGCTGGAGCAATCCGGTGGCGTCTTTGCCGAGCAGGTGATCCGACCGACCGGCCTTCTGGACCCGATGGTGGAAATCCGTCCGGTGGAAACGCAGGTGGACGATCTGCTTGATGAAATTCGCCGAGTGTCACAGGCAGGCTTCCGGACCTTGGCCACGGTGTTAACCAAGCGTATGGCCGAGGACTTGACCGAGTACCTGCACGAACAAGGCATCCGCGTGCGCTACATGCACAGCGACATCGACACGATCGAGCGGATCGAAATCCTGCGCGATCTGCGTTTGGGCGCGTTTGATGTGCTGGTCGGGATCAACCTGCTGCGCGAGGGTCTGGATATCCCCGAATGTGGCCTCGTGGCCATTCTGGACGCCGACAAAGAGGGTTTCCTGCGATCCGAGACCTCCTTGATCCAGACCATCGGTCGCGCCGCGCGGAACGCCGAGGGCAAAGTGATCATGTACGCCGACCGCATGACCGGCAGCATGGAGCGCGCGATTGCCGAGACCAACCGCCGCCGCGAAAAGCAGATCGCCTATAACGAGGAGCACGGGATCACCCCCGCGACGGTCAAAAAGAACGTCGATGACGTGCTGGCGGGCCTTTACCAAGGCGACACGGACATGTCCCGCGTCACCGCCACGATCGACAAAAAGCATCAGGGCAGCAACATGCAGGCTGTTCTGGAAGGGCTGCGGAACGACATGCGCAAGGCGGCCGAGAACCTCGAATTCGAGGAAGCAGCGCGGCTGCGGGACGAGATCAAGCGCCTCGAGGCGGTGGATCTGGCGATTGCCGACGACCCGATGGCACGCCAGTCCGCCATCGACGCCGCTCAGGATGAGGCGGTCAAGGCGCGCGGCCGCAGCACGGCCGGACGCCCCGGCCAGCGCGGTGGCAATGTGAAACGGCGGGGGCGTTAACCCCCGTCAGATGAACGGAACGAAGGGCACGCCGCATCCGGCTAGTGCCAGCAAGCCTGCGATCAGAATGAATTTTTTCATGAAACTGCCTCTGGTGGTTTTGTGGTTTGCGGGACCGTGGCAGGCATTTCTGGCGGGCGCAATGCGGCCGTCCGATAGTTTCGCGCCCGTTCGTTAGCCATCTGTTAACCCCGATTGCCGAAAGTCGCCCCATGTGGCGGATCGTGGTGTTAGTCCTTTTGTTGCTGGCGAATCCTGCGCTCGGGGGCCCTTGGCCCCGCGAGAAGGGCAAGGTTTTCACCGCCATGGGCGTCCTAGATAGCGGGGCGGGGTCGTTCTATGGCGAATACGGTTTGGGGGGCGATTGGACTATCGGGGCGGACGGGTTCGGAGCGTATGACTACACCGGTCACGCGGCGCTATTTGCCAGCCGATCGTTCGAGTTGAAATCCAGCCGAATGGCGCTGGAGATGGGCGTGCAGATGCGCTCGGGCGGATTGATCCCGCTGGACCCTTATGGGCTGTCCTATGGGCTGGATATCAGCCCGCCGGAACTGCGGATCGGCGCTTCTTGGGGGCGTGGGCTGGCGGTAATGCAGGGCGGATGGTTCACCGTTGGGGCCAGCCGCAGTCTGGGGGCCGAGCCGTTAACCAAGCTCGAAGTGACCCTTGGCGTTTCGTCCCGCGACTGGTGTAAGGTTTATGCGCAGCTACAGGGCAGCCATTCCTGGCAGCAGACGGACTGGCGGATCGAGGGGGTCGCAGGCGCGAAAATCAGCGACACGCAGGACCTATTGCTGAGCTATAGCGTTGGTCTATCGGGCAGCACGCCAAAGGTGGGCCTAACGATCTGGCAGAATTTCTGACCTGTTCACGCCGCAGCAGGGTAAGCTTCTTTGACGATCTGCCGTTTTGCAATATGCTGGCAAAAAAACGAAACAGGCAATCGATGCGCAAACAACCTACGGTTCTGATCGGACTCGGGGCCACGAAGTCGGGAACGACGTGGCTCTACCACTATCTGGCCGATCACCCGCAATGCCATGTTCGGTCGCGTAAAGAGTTGCATTATTTCGACAATCTCGAACCCGAGGCGTTGCAACGCGAGCGGGACAAGGTTGGTAAAAAGGCCGAGGAACTGAGCTTTCGTGCGACCACAGCCAAGGGCGCGCTGCGCACTCGTGTGCGCAAACGGTTCGACGATGCGCTCGATTGGCTGCTGGTGTTAAACGACACCGATGACGAACGGGACTACGCCTATGTCTGCTTTCTGAAAACGGGCGCCGAAGGGGCGCCTGTGGTGGCCGACATCACGCCGTCCTATGCGATCCAGTCGGAGGATGTTTACCACCGCATGGCCAAGGTCGCGCCCGATACGCGGTTCTTATACCTCATGCGTGATCCGGTGGCCCGTTTGTGGAGCCATGTTCGAATGAACGCCGAAAAGTCGAACAAACCCAAGCAGTTCGAGACCCATTGTGCCGACATGCTGCAGGCGGCCTTGGATGATAAACTGCCCGAGATGCGCGCGCGGGGCGACTATGCCTCTGCGTTGGAAAAGGCGCGCGTTTTGCCCGAGGGGAAATTCCTGCCGCTCTTTTACGAGGATATTTTTGGCGGCGACGGGTTGCAGCGCCTTTGTGCGTTTGCGGGACTGGATTACGTGCCCGCCGATACAGCCAAAAAGCATCACGAAGGCAAATCCCTGAAAATGACAGAGGGGCAAGAGCGTGCCGCCTTTGACATGCTCCGCCCCCAATATGATGCGGTCCGTGACTATATGGGCACCCTGCCCCGCGCATGGCAGGACAAGGTTAACAAGTTCGGCGGTTAAAGCGGCGCGTCAACGCGCGCCGTCAGGGTCACGCGGCCCTTTAACGCTGTTTCCCACATCAGCTTGACCTTGTCTCCGTTCGAGCCTTGCTCTGGCTCGGCATAGGGGGTGGCCCATTTCACCATGCCCCCCGCCGTGGTCAGGGGCCCTTCGGCAATCACCGCCTCGACGGAACGGACGCGGCCTTGGAATGGTAGGCTGGGGCCGCAGTCGATGGTCCAAGTGCTGGAGGCGGTGTTCTGATCGACCTTTAGAACCAAAGGGTTACGGATCTGGTTGGTGACCGCGTTAAACACGTTACCCTGAACCATGACGTTGTAACTGCGGTCCAGCTTTAGCTCGGCATAGGTGGTGTCCAGATCCTCGACCCGCTCGATATTGCCGTTCAGCGCGCGGAAGACATTGTTGCCCATGGTCAGGCCGCTGAGGAAATGGCCGGTGCCGTGGGGGCGCACGATAAAGAAGCGGAACGCCTCTGACACATCATTCACGGTAAAGATGTTACCGTTAATGGTCAGGCCCCCGAACGAGAATTCATCATTCTGCGCAGGGTCCTGATCGTGCTCGTTGGCCCACAGAATGTAGTTGTTGTCGATGTAGTTGCCGGTGATCGTGGTCTTGCAGTTCGTCTTGCTCAGGATCAGACCGGCCGATCGGATGCCGTTCGAGGCGCTGTCCCCTTGGAACCAGTGATTGCCGGAAATCATGTTGCCCGCACCGGCCAGCACGATCGAATGTTTGAAGTGAACAAAGCGGTTATCGCGGATTTTCACGTCATTGCCGGTGGCGTTCATGGCGATGCTGACGCGCTCGGACACGGTCAGAGGGCTTTCGTCCGACAGGAACTGGCAGCGGTCGACCATCATGCCTTGGCACCCTTCGCCGGGCGAGGTCAGCGCGCGGTTTTTCGGGCGGGTAAAGACACTGTCGCGGATGTGCAGGCCGATCCCGGCGGGCGCGATCATCAGGCCACTGGCGCGGCCGTTGCAACGGAACTCGATATCGGAAATGGCGAACTTGGCCAAGTTGCCGAAGCCACTGAAATCCAGCAGATATTTATAGCGGCGGAAGGTGAAGTTCTGGGTGCCTTCGGCGTCAAACAAAGGGCAGTTCAGGCGCACAGTGCCCGATGCCACGTCAACGGCGCGCACATACACTTCGCGGCCCACACCTGCGCCTTCGACCAGTGCGCCAACGGGGATATTCGCCACGTTCTGAACGCTGTGCAGGAAATAGGCGTTCGACGGATCATAGCTGGCAACCGAGGTCACCACCGTGTCGTCCCAGTCCGAGGAATTCGACGCCTCGATCTGGCCATTCTGGATCACGCGGCGGGTGGCATAGGCGTCGCGGTTGGGGACAGCGGCTTGCATATCAAGGGGCTCGGTCAGTTGGACGCTGCGCCCGCAGAGGTCTAGCGTGTCATGCGAGCCGCTGTTCAGCAGTGCTTGAAATGCCTTGGCCAAGCCCTTGGATTCAGACCCGAAAGCGGCGGCATAGGTCACCAGATCCAGATTGCGCTGAAGGGTAAGAATGGCGTCCTTGGGCATGACCAGCGTGCCGGAAAACTGCACGCGGTGTTCCAGCGTCAGACTGCTGCCCAGATAGTAGCTGCCGGGCGAGACATAGACCGCGCGCCCATCAGCGGCGTCATCGGCGGCCAGAAATGCGGCGGTATCGTCGGTGCTGCCATCGCCAACGGCGCCATAGTCACGCACGTCCACCGCGCCCACCAGTTGGGGCAGGAACAGGGCGGTTACGTCCTCGATGATCACGTCGTCGATGTGCACGACGCCGCCATTGCCGCCCGTCAGGTCAAAACCGAAATGGCCAGCGGCCGCATCCATGCCCCAGACCATGTCTACGCCGTCCCGCGCGCCGGTGCCGACGATGCCCGACACCTCGCGGATGGAGCCGTAGCCTGTCAGCGCTTTCGACGGGCCAATCGCGGTTAATCCGCTGATCGCGGAGCCTGCGCTGTTCACCGGGGTGCCTGCCACGCGCACTTTGGGCAGAGTGCCCGAGATCGCCTTGATCCGGATTCGGATGCGCAGGTAGCGGCCCGGAACCATCGGGGTCGCGTCCATGCAGCGCACGCGCTGGGTGCTAGAGGATTTCACGATCTCCAGACAGCCGCCAAAATCCCCGTCAGCGGTCACGATCGACACGCCGCCCACGGTTTCCAGCGTCTGGCTGCCGGTCAGGCCGTCGCCTGCTGACCAGTTGTACAGACCCTCTTCGAAGGGGACGGGCAGCAGGTCATCAGGATCGGTATAGGCAATGGTCATGGTGTTTCCCTTTTTGCGTGGGCGCACGAGATGCGCTTTGGGCCAAGGGAAGTATCAATGCCGTTTTAACCGGCTCTTGCGGGGGCGTACGGTGCCCTCAGGCAATCGCGCCGTCGATGGCCAGCAGCCGCACGCCGTCGATTTGCCAGCGCCCGTCGATCTGGATCATCTTGTATTCCAGCGTGTGCGCCTTGCCCGAGCGGTCCTCGATCACGACGGTCTGGAACAGGGTGCCTTCGCGCTCCGCAAGGCCCAGAAACACTACGGTTCCGGGCCGCCAGACCATAGGGTAGCCGTTCTGGACCATGTGGCCGAACATCTCGGGGCTGCGGAAAATGCCCTGTATCGTCGGGCTGGCAAAGGTGAACGCCGTCGCCAGATCATCGGACTTGAACGCGTCCAGCTGGTTGCGGATGGTTTGACGAATATCGTCTTGTTGCGCGACAGCGCCGATGGCCGTTCCCAGCCACAGCGCCGCCGCAATGATCAGTGTCTTCATGGCACGCCTCCTCTCCTCTACAGGACGAGGTAGCGCGCCTTTTGGTTTCAGCCAGAGTTAGCCGAGATTGCCCGCCAGACCCTGTTCGATCAGGGCGATGGTCTCGTTCAGGCCGTAGAGCGCGATGAAGCCGCCGAAACGGGGGCCTTGGCTCTGACCCAGCAGCACTTCGTAGATCGCTTTGAACCAGTCACGCAGGTTCTCGAAGTTGTGGTCCTTGCCCACTGCGAACACGAGGCTTTGCAGCTCTTCGGCGTCCATCGCGCCTTCGTAGCCCTGAAGGCGACCCAGCAGATCCTGCAGCGCGGCGCGTTCCTGTTCGGTCGGCGCGCGGAAGGTTTTCGTGGGTTTCACGAAGTCGTTGTAGTAGCGCACGGCGAAACCGGCGGCCGCATCCAGATCGGGATGGGTTTCTGCGGTGGCTTCCGGCGCATAGCGGCGGATGAAGCCCCACATGGTTTCCTTGTCCTGCGCACCGGCAGCGGAGGCCAGGTTCAGCAGCATCGAGAACGGCACAACCATCTTTGACTCAGGCACATCGCCGCCGTGGATGTGGAACACGGGGTTGTTGACCCGCTGGTCCATGTCCTGATCCGCATAGGCGCGCAGCTGCTGGTGGTACTCGTCCATCGCCTTGGGGATCACGTCAAAGTGCATACGCTTTGCGGTCTTGGGCTTTTGGTACATGAAGTACGACAGGCTCTCGGTCGAGGCATAGGTCAGCCATTCGTCGATCGACAGACCGTTGCCCTTGGACTTCGAGATTTTCTCGCCGTTCTGGTCAAGGAACAGTTCATAGGTGAAGTGCTCGGGCGGACGCACGCCAAGGGTCCGGCAGATACCGTCATAGATCGGCGTGTTGGTGCTGTGGTCCTTGCCGTACATTTCAAAGTCCACGTCCAGCGCGGCCCAACGGGCGCCGAAGTCGGGCTTCCACTGCAGCTTTACGTTGCCGCCGGTCACGGGCAGGGTCCATTCCTTGCCGTCTTCGTCGTCAAAGGTGATGGTGCCGTTCACGGCATCCACGTTCTTCATCGGAACGTACAGAACGCGGCCGGTTTCGGGGTGGATCGGCAAGAAGATCGAGTAGGTCGCCGCGCGTTCATCCCGCAGGGACTTCAGCATGATCTTCATCAGATCATCGTATTTCGCAGCGGCGCGCAGCAGAATCTCGTCGAATTTGCCGGATTTGTAGAATTCGGTCGCCGAGTAGAACTCGTACTCGAACCCGAAGGTATCGAGGAAGCGGCGCAGCATCGCGTTGTTGTGGTGACCAAAGCTTTCGTACTGCTCGAACGGGTCCGGAACAGCGGTCAGCGGTTTCTGGATGTTCGCGTACAGCAGTTCCTGGTTTGGTACGTTCTCGGGCACTTTGCGCATGCCGTCCATGTCGTCCGAGAAACAGATCAGGCGGGTCGGGATATCGCTGATCACCTCGAAGGCGCGACGGATCATGGTGGTCCGTGCTACTTCGCCAAAGGTGCCGATATGCGGCAGACCCGAGGGGCCATAGCCGGTTTCGAACAGCACGTAGCCCTTCTCCGGCGGTGCCTTTTCATAGCGTTTCAGCAGCTGGCGCGCTTCTTCAAAGGGCCAGGCTTTCGAACGCATTGCGGCTTCGCGCAGTTCAGACATTTTCCGTTTCTCCGTAGGTGACTATGAGCGGCGAGGGTCCGCACATTTCCGCTCTCCCTATTGCGAGGGGGCTCAGGCGTCAATAATCTCATGGGGAAAGGCCGTATTTGAAAGGAAACAACGTGACCGAAGAAGTCCAGCACATCATCAGCGCCCAAGACGCTCTGGTCGCCATCATGGTAGCGATTTCGGCCTCGGACGAAGACATGCGCACTGCCGAGCTGGTGGAAATCCAGAACTCGGTCAACATGCTGCCGGTTTTTGCCGAATATGACACGGACCGCATCGCGCGCATCACCGAACTGGTGTTCGAGCTCTTCGAACAAGAGGACGGTCTGGATGCCCTGTTCGGCCTGATCCGCGAAGCTTTGCCCGAAAAGCTGAACGAAACCGCCTATGCACTGGCCTGTGACGTGGCCGCAGCGGACGGGCATCTGTACGAGACAGAGCTGCGTTTGCTCGAGGAAATGCGCTACGAGCTGAACATCGACCGTCTGCACGCCGCAGCGATCGAGCGCGGCGCCCGCGCCCGTCACATGACCGAATAATCAGGCGTCGTAGACAGCGCCCCAGCGCTGGATGAGCGCCTGCTGCAACGCTTTGGCCCGCCGGTTCCAGGTTTTACCGCCCGGCGGGCTTTCTTTCTGGAACTCGGTCAGGGTGGCGCGTTTCGGCAAATCCGCTGCGAAAATCGCGAAGGTCAGATCGCGCCCCTTGGCCGTGGTGATATAGCCCCCCAGCCCGCTGGCAAAGTTCAGGGTGCCGGTTTTGGCGTGAACGTTCAGCTGGCTGGTCGGGATGGCCTTGCCCTGGGGGTCGGTCATGGGGATCGACTTCATCAGATGGGGCAGCAGGCCGCGATGCACGGCACCGGTATAGGCCTGCGCCAGCCCCGCCGCCGTCACCCGCGATTCGGCCCCGAGACCCGAGTGATCGACGAACTTGCAGCCCTTCATCCCCAGTCGGCTTTCGGCCCAAGCGGTCATCAGCTGACCCGAGGCACGCAGGCTGCTGACCTGCCCTGCCCGCTTGATGCTGGCCGTCAGACCCGCGATTTCGGCGGTCAGGTTGGTGGAATACTTCAGGCAGCTTTTCAGAACGTCCTGCAAAGGCTCGCTGCTGCGCTGCGCCAGAACACTGCCGCGCGGCGCACTGCGGGTGACCTGAGGCTTGGGCAGGTTAATTCCGTGGCTGCGGGCAAAGACCTGCAGAACCTCGCCTGCATAAAGCTCGGGTTTGCGCACGGGCAACCAACGTGCCCCGCCATTCCCCAAAGCGCCGCTGGCCACGGTCCAGCTGTCAGCAGCACCCAGATCCTTGTAGGTAAACACCGGCAGATCGCGCTGTGCGATGCTGATCTTGGCCATGGTGACATCGGGGCGGTAGTGATCCGACCGCGCATCCATCGTCATGGCATAGCCCTTGGCCGCGCGTTTCCATTCGAAATGCACGCGGTTGTAGTTCAGGTTCAGCCCTGAAATCGGCGGGTTATATCCGGCGTAGTCCGGCTGGTCCTTGTCGATCTCTACCGTAAAGGGCAGCGCGCCGCCATAGACCAGAAACTTGCCCCGAACCTCTCGGATACCGGCGGCCTTCAGCTGTTTCGCCAGATCGGCCATGCCGTCGGTGTCCAAAGTCGGATCGCCGCCGCCTGCCAAAACCAGATCGCCGTTCACCACGCCGCCCGATACGGAGCCAACCGCAATGATCCGCGTGTGGAACCTGTAGGCCGGCCCCAAGGTTTCCAGCGCGTAAACCGCCGTGACCGATTTCGCCACGCTTGCGGGGGGCAGACCGCCAGCGACTTCGCGCGCCTCTAGCACCTGACCGGTGCGGGCATCGGCCACCGCATAGATCACCTGACCCGACAGCCCCGCATTCGCAAGCAAGCTATCTGCGGCGGGCAGGACAACCTTGGTCCCGCCAGAGGCCGCACCGGCACCGGGGCGCAACTGGGGACGCAAGGATTGGGCAAGCCCCGCTGCATCGGCCGTTGCAACTTGCAAAGCCGTTGCGCCAAGCGCGCCAACAAAGAAACGACGAGAAACAGCATGTACCATGCGCACACTAAAAACGCAGGCCCTTTGAGCGGACAAGAGCTAAGTCACGCTTGCCCGACAGAATCCGGCGCTGGTGCGAAAATGTGATTGGGTTATTGCGGCCAGCGGCCCGATTTCCGCAGCGCGGTCGACGATTGCGCATTCATCGGAATATTCACGAAACACCAACGCGGGGCGTCCCCCTGCCCCAAGGTCCGGCTAGCTGCGCTGTCCAGACGCGCCCCGTCGAACACCCTCGCGGCCTTGCTGAAGCGGGCCGCCATGCGGTCGCCCGGACGGGCCAGAACGCCCACGGGCACCATCGACATGATGTCCTGCCAGCGATCCCAGCGGTGGAACCCGGCCAGATTATCGGCCCCCATCAGCCACACGAACCGCGCCTGTGGAACCAGTTGTTGCAGCCGCTCCAGCGTTTGAGCGGTGTAGCGGGTGCCGATCCGCGCCTCGATATCGGTGACGTGCACGCGGGGGTGCTGCATCAGGTCGCGCGCGGCCTGCAAGCGTTGCTCGATCGGCGCGGGGCCACGGGATTTCAACGGGTTGCCGGGGCTGACCAGCCACCAGACCTGATCCAGACCAAAGCGTTTCAACGCCTCTCGGGTGATCTGCACATGCCCCCCGTGCGGAGGGTCAAACGACCCGCCGAGCAGTCCGATCACCTGACCGGGCGCAACAAAAGGCAAATTGTAAGGCATATGCGGTTCCGTCAAAAACCCGCCCATAAATCCGACCCTGCGACAGGGTGTCAAGCGGCCCCGAAACGATGCGACGCGCCTTTTGCAGGAAAATCTGTTCTATGCCTGATCGGCGCACGTCAATTTATGCGGAAATTCGTGTCCTTCTGCGATTGCCCCCGCGCGGCCCCTTGGCTATGACTCCGCCCCAAACCCCAGAATATCTGCAAGGAGCGGACGCCCATGGCTTCCTATCAATACGTCTACCACATGGACGGTGTGTCCAAGACCTATCCCGGTGGCAAGAAGTGCTTTGAAAACATCCGCCTCTCGTTCCTGCCCGGCGTGAAAATCGGTGTTGTCGGTGTCAACGGCGCCGGTAAATCGACCCTGCTGCGCATTATGGCCGGTTGGGACAAGGATTTCAGCGGCGAAGCATGGGCTGCCGAAGGTGCTCGCGTTGGCTATCTGCCGCAGGAGCCCAAGCTGGACGAGTCGCTGAGCGTGCGTGAGAACGTGATGCTGGCCGTCGCCGAGAAGAAGGGCAAGATCGACCGCTTTAACGAAATCGCCATGCAGATCGCCGAGGATTACACCGACGAGCTGATGGAAGAGATGACCGTCCTGCAGGACCAGATCGACGCAGAAAACCTGTGGGAACTGGACAGCCAGATCGACGTGGCGATGGAAGCTCTGCGCTGCCCGCCCGATGACGCGGACGTGTCGAAACTGTCCGGCGGTGAAAAGCGCCGCGTTGCGCTGTGCAAACTGCTGCTCGAAGCGCCTGACATGCTGCTGCTCGACGAACCGACCAACCACCTTGATGCGGAAACCATCGCGTGGCTGCAGCAGCACCTGATCGACTACAAAGGCACCATCCTCTGCGTCACCCACGACCGTTACTTCCTGGATGACATTACCGGCTGGATTCTGGAACTCGACCGTGGCCGCGGCATCCCCTACGAAGGCAACTACTCCAGCTGGCTGGAACAGAAGGCCAAGCGTCTGGAGCAGGAAGCCCGCGAAGACAAAGCGAAACAGAAAACTCTGGAACGCGAACTCGAGTGGATGCGTCAGGGCCAGAAAGCCCGTCAGGCGAAATCCAAAGCCCGTATCGCGGCCTATAACGAAATGGCCAGCCAGTCCGAGCGTGAAAAAGTCGGCCGCGCACAGATCGTTATCCCCAACGGCCCCCGTCTGGGCTCCAAGGTTATCGAGGTCGAGAACATCCAGAAGGCCTACGGCGACAAGCTGCTGGTCGAAGGTCTCAACTTCTCGCTGCCGCCGGGTGGCATTGTCGGCGTGATCGGCCCCAACGGTGCGGGTAAATCGACCCTGTTCAAGATGCTGACCGGTCAGGAACAGCCCGATAGCGGTGCGGTCACCTATGGTGACACCGTGAAGCTGTCCTATGTGGACCAGTCGCGCGACGATCTGAACGCCGACGACACCGTGTGGGAAGCTATCTCGGGCGGCGCGGAACTGATCGAACTGGGGGATGCCTCGGTGAACAGCCGCGCGTATTGCTCGTCCTTCAACTTCAAGGGCGGCGACCAGCAGAAGAAAGTCGGCCTCTTGTCGGGTGGTGAGCGCAACCGCGTCCACATGGCCCGCCTGCTGAAAGAGGGCGGCAACGTGCTGCTGCTCGACGAACCGACCAACGATTTGGACGTGGAAACCCTGCGTGCGCTGGAAGACGCGCTGTGCGACTTTGCCGGTTGCGCCGTGGTCATCTCGCACGACCGTTTCTTCCTTGACCGTATCTGTACCCACATTCTGGCGTTCGAGGGCGAAGCCCATGTCGAGTGGTTCGAAGGCAACTTCGCGGACTACGAAGAGGACAAGAAGCGCCGCCTTGGCCCCGACGCGCTGGAGCCCAAGCGCATCAAGCACAAGAAATTCACCCGCTAAGCGGCGGATTTCGGCGAAAACACGCAAAGCGGGGGTGCGGAAACGCATCCCCGTTTTCGCATGGGTTGAACAGAAGGCGCGACTCGCTCATTCTGTTTCCGTTCTTGGTACCAGTTCTCGGAGTTTTTGCGATGCTTGCGTCGACCCGATTTGTTCAGCAAATCACAATGATACCCGGCTCTCTTCAGGTGATTTCCGCTCAGGACGAGCTGTTCAATCACTGCGACACCAACGAATACATGTGGAATGGCGACGGGGCCCGTCAGGTGCGCTGGGATTTCACCTTTGAATCGCCCTTTGCTGCGCCCCCCGTGGTGGTGGCCAGCCTGTCGGGGATGGACAGTTCGCAGTCCGAAAACCTGCGTTTCAACATCCGCTGTATGGATGTGACCGCTGACGGGTTTACGTTGGTGTTCGACACTTGGGACAACACCCGGATTGCCCGTGCAGGTGTCACATGGATGGCCCACGGCATCGCGCCGGGCAAAGTGCGTGGCGGTATCGGCGCCAAGGCCAAGGATTGATCACTGCGCGGCGTTCACCAGCTCCAGTACGCTGGGGCCGATCGCGGCGATGATCAGCTTGACCCCCTCGGCGTTCGGGTGAATGCCGTCGGGCTGCATGAAGTTGCGCAGGGTTTCCGGCGTCACGCCCCCTGCTGCGATCCCCTCAAAGAAGTTCGGGTAGTAAAGCGTCCCGAATTCCTGCGCCAAATCGGGGTACATCGCATCGAACCGCTGCTTGTAGTCGGCGCCAAAGTTGGCTGTGCCCTCAATGCCGACCAGCAGCACGTCAACCTCTTTGGCCTGCGCCGCGCTCAGGATGCCCGACAGGTTCTGGCGGCTGACGTCCGGATCAACCCCGCGCAGCAGGTCATTGCCCCCCAACTCCACAATCATCGCGTCCACATCATCGGTCAGGGTCCAGTCCACCCGTGACAGCCCGCCCGCCGTGGTGTCCCCCGAAACGCCGGCGTTCAAAATCTTGGCATCGGCACCATTCGCGTCCAGCCACGCCTGCAATTGGGGCACAAACCCCTGCCCCGCCGGCAATCCGTAGCCGTGGGTCAGGCTGTCCCCCAGCGCCGCGATTGTCACCGTTTCCGCGCTGACGCCCCCGCTAAGGCCGACAAAAACCGCTAATGCTGCGGCGCAAACCTTGCTGCTGCGCGCCAAGGCCCCATATCCAAATGACTTGGCCGAAAGGAAATTTACCGACATGAGCACCTCCGTTCTCTCCCTAACAGATGTGAATTTGACGCTGGATGGCAATGCCGGGCCGGTCAAAATCCTGCAAGGGATCACGCTAGAGGTTCAAAAGGGCGAGTCCCTTGCGCTGGTTGGTCCCTCGGGTTCTGGCAAATCCTCGCTCTTGATGCTGATGGGCGGGCTGGAGCGTGCCACGGGTGGCTCGATCACCTGTCTGGGCCAAGACCTGACCGCCATGAACGAAGACCGCCTTGCCCGTTTTCGCCGCGATCACATGGGCGTTGTGTTTCAATCCTTTCACCTGATCCCGACCATGACGGCGCTGGAAAACGTGGCGACCCCGCTTGAGCTGGCCGGAGTGCCCCACCCCATGGCCCGCGCCGCCGAGGAGTTGGAGGCCGTCGGCCTTGGCCACCGCGGCGGCCATTATCCCGGCCAGATGTCGGGGGGCGAGCAGCAGCGCGTGGCGTTGGCCCGCGCGGTGGCGACCCGTCCGGCGATCCTGTTGGCGGATGAACCCACCGGGAACCTTGATGGCGCGAATGGCGAGGCGGTGATCAAGCTGCTCTTTGACCTGCGCGACCGCCACGGAGCCACCCTGATCATGGTTACCCACGCCCCCGATCTGGCGCGGCGCTGCGATCGTCAGTTGCGCCTGACCGACGGCCGGATCGCCCTGTCGGAGCGCGCTGCATGACCCTACCCGTTCCGTTTCGCTTCGCCCTGCGCGAACTGCGCGGTGGGCTGCGCGGGTTCTACATCTTTCTCGCCTGCCTCGCGCTGGGGGTTGCGGCGATTGCCGCCGTTGGCACCGTCCGCAGCGCCATCGACCAAGGCATCCAGTCCGAAGGGGCCGCCCTCCTTGGCGGTGACGCCGAGATCGAGCTGACCTATCGCCGCGCCTCTGACGATGAACTGGCGTGGATGCAGGGCATCTCTGACCAGCTATCGGCGATTGTGGATTTCCGCTCGATGGCGGTCGCGGGCGAAGAGCGCGGCCTGACGCAGGTCAAGGCTGTGGACGACGCTTATCCCTTGCTGGGGGCGGTCCGGCTGGAGCCCGACATCCCCCTGAACCAATCGCTACAGGCCACCGATGGCAATCCCGGTGCAGTCATGGCCCCTGCCCTGATCGACCGGCTGGGTCTGTCCATTGGCGACAGTTTTCTGCTTGGCGAACAGCGATTTACCCTGACCGCCACTCTGCTGCGCGAACCCGACGATGCGGGTGGCGGCTTTGGCCTTGGCCCCCGGACCATTGTGCGGTTCGATGATCTGGCCAATAGCGGCTTGCTGTCGGCGGGGTCGATTTTTGACACCGAATACCGGCTGCTCTTGTCCGAAGGCACCGATCTCGACGCCACCCGCGCTGTGGCCGAGAATACGTTCTCGGGTGCCGGTATCCGCTGGCGCGACAGCCGCGATGGCGCCCCGGGTGTGTCACGGTTCGTGGACCGGCTCAGTAGCTTTCTGGTGATCGTTGGCCTGTCCGGTCTGGCTGTCGGAGGGGTCGGCGTTTCCGCCGCCGTCCGGTCCTATCTGGCGGGCAAAACCGGCGTGATCGCGTCCCTGCGCACCCTCGGGGCCAGCCGCCGCACGATCTTTCTGACCTACTTCATCCAGATCGCGATCCTGAGCGCGATTGGCATCACCATCGGCCTGATCATGGGCGTCGCGCTGCCACTGGCGCTGTCCCCGCTGATCGCGGCGAACCTGCCGGTGCCTGCGGTCTTTACCATCTATCCCGAGCCGCTGCTGGAAGCGGCCCTCTATGGCACCCTTTCGGCGCTGCTCTTTACCCTCTGGCCCCTTGCCCGCACCGAAGAGGTCCGCCCCGCGACCCTGTTCCGCGACGCGATGGCCAGCGCCAAGCTCTTGCCCCGCTGGCCCTACGTGGTTTTCGCTGCGCTGCTGTTGGCGGCGCTGGTCGGGGCGGCGGTGGCGTTTTCCGCTGCGGCCACGCTGACGCTCTGGACGGCGGCGGGGATCGCGGGGGCGCTTCTGGTGCTGACCTTGGCCGCTGCGGGGACCCGAACCGTGGCGCGCCGTGCCAGCCATCGGGGCCAGCATGGACCGCTGCGATGGGCGCTTGCTGCGGTGGGCGGCCCGCAGCAGGAAACAGCAGCGGTGATCCTGTCCTTGGGCCTTGGCCTGTCGGTTCTGGCCGCAGTCGGGCAGATTGACGGCAACCTGCGCAACGCGATCTCGCGCGATTTGCCGGACGTGGCCCCCAGCTATTTCTTCGTGGATATCCAGCCCGATCAGCTCGCGGGCTTTCTGGACCGCGTCACCAACGATCCGCAGGTCAGCCGCGTTGATACCGCGCCCATGCTGCGCGGCGTGATCACCCAGATCAACGGCCGCCCCGCCCAAGAGCTCGCCCCCGATCACTGGGTGGTTCGCGGGGATCGCGGCATCACCTACGCCGCCAAAACCGACAGCCGCACCACCGTCACCGCAGGCCAATTCTGGCCCGAGGATTACACGGGCGACCCGCAAATTTCCTTTGCCGCCGAAGAGGCCGAGGAACTGGGTCTGCGGCTGGGGGATACCCTGACCGTCAACGTGTTGGGGCGCGATATCACAGGCACGATCACCAGCTTCCGCGATGTGGATTTTTCCACCGCGGGGATCGGGTTCGTGCTGACGATGAACCCCTCGGCCCTGTCCGGCGCGCCGCATACCCACATCGCCACCGTTTACGCGACCCAAGCCGCCGAAGGCCCCATTCTGCGCGATATTTCAAATGCCTATCCCAATGTGACGGCGATCGGCGTGCGGGATGCCATCAACCGCGTGGCGGAGGTCATGTCGGGCATCGCGGCGGCCACTTCTTATGGCGCGGGGATGACTTTGCTGACCGGATTTCTGGTGCTGATCGGGGCGTCTGCTGCGGGCGAACGGGGCCGCACCTATGAGGCTGCGATCCTGAAAACCATCGGGGCCACGCGCGGTCAAATCCTGCGCAGCTTTGCGCTGCGGGCGATGCTGATGGGTTTTGCTGCTGGCGTCGTGGGGCTGATCGCGGGCATCGGTGCCGGTTGGGGCGTCAGCCACTTCGTGATGGAGACCGATTTTGCGGTGATCTGGCCCTCGGCCATTGTGATCATCGCGGGCGGGATCGGGGCGAACCTTCTGGCGGGGCTGGCCTTTGCGTGGCGGCCCTTGGCGGCGCGGCCCGCAGGAGTGCTGCGGGCGCGCGATTGATTAGCGGGCCTTGGCGGTCAGGCCACTGGCAAATTGCACGATGCCGGGCATCTGCATGGCGCCAACCTGACGGCCAACCTCGCGCCCACCGTGGAAGCCGATCATCGCGGGAATACCGCGAATGCCATAGCGCCCCGAAACGGTCTGGTGCTGTTCGGTGTTCAGCTTGGCCAAACGCACAGAGCCTTTCAGCCGCTCGGCCGCCATCCCGAACTGGGGGGCCATCGCGCGGCAGGGACCACACCACGGGGCCCAGAAATCCACCACCAAGGGCAGCGCAGTGTCTTGGGCGGCCTTTTGCAAGGTCGCGGGGTCAATCTCGGCCACTTTGCCGGTGATCAGCCAGCCACCGCATTTCCCGCATTTGGGGTTGTCACCCAGCTTGTCATGCGGGACGCGATTGGGCGTGCCGCAATCCAGGCAGGTCAGTCTGTCGTTCTGTGACATGCCATCCTCCGGTTAATCACATTCATGAAAATATATGTGTATGGTTTCGGGGCGGTTCAAGGCCGTGCATGGGCGAAATCGCAGCCCTGCGCAACCATCCGTCCGAGGGAGTTGACGTTTCCCCGCGAAAGGCCCACTTCTGCCCTCATGGCAGATCCATTCTTTTTCGGCTACGGCAGCCTCGTGAACCGCACCACCCATGTCTATGAGGACGCACACCGCGCCAAGGTGTCCGGCTGGCGGCGCACATGGCGGCACACGGCCTTGCATCCGGCGCCTTTTCTGACGGCAATCCCCTGCGATAAAACGGAAATCGAGGGGCTGATCGCCCATGTGCCGAACGGCGACTGGGTGGCCTTGGACGCGCGCGAGACAGGCTATGACCGCCTGCCCGCGACCCATCAGGTGACCCATCCGGTCGAGCGCGACATCGAGGTGGCGATCTATGCGGTGCCCCAAAGCCTCGAGGTGCCGGATTTGCGGCATCCCATTCTGCTCAGCTATCTGGATGTGGTGATCCAGGGCTACCTGCGCGAATTCGGCGAGGCTGGCGCCCTGCGGTTCTTTGAAACCACCGATGGCTGGGATGCCCCGATCAAGGATGACCGCGCCGCACCCGAATACCCGCGCCACCGTGTCCTGAGCGCCGAAGAGACCGATTTCGTCGACGCGCAACTGCGGGCATTAGGGATCGAAACCCACCGCTAGGCCGGCGGGTTCCCGCCCTTTGGAGAAAAAGATTGGGGCCGATTTCCGGAACCCGCCTGCGGCCCGCGCGTTGTTCAAGCATCTGATGACCAAAGGAGTTTGAACAATGAACTGGGATATTATCGAAGGTAAATGGGAACAACTCAAAGGCGGCGCCAAAGAGAAATGGGGCGACCTGACCGATGACGAAGTCACCGAGATGGAAGGCAAGCGCGACAAGATCGTCGGAAAGCTGCAAGAGAAATACGGCTGGACCAAAGAGAAGGCCGAGAACGAAGTCGATAGCTTCTTCACAGAAAAAGTCTGACGCGCAGTCGCTGTGACAGCAAAAGGTCGATCGGGAAACCGGTCGGCCTTTTTTCATGTGCGAAGCGGACAGGAATGCTGATTGCCAGATCGCCGATGCAAACGTTATCATTTCCATCAAAAGCGCTTTGAGTCGCGTATTCGGGCGGGAAATAACGGGTCGGGTCCATCATGCATTATCCTGAAACTGCCCCTGCGCGGCTGGCCACTCGGCTTGCCTTTTTCGAGGCTGGCTTTGCCACGGCCTGTTGGGCGCCCTTGGTGCCGTTCGCCAAGGCGAATGTCGGCGCGGACGAGGCCTTGTTCGGGATGCTGCTGCTGTGTCTGGGGATCGGGTCGCTGATTGCGATGCCGGTGACCGGATGGCTGGCGGCGCGGAACGGTGCGCGGTCCATGGTCATTCTGGCGGGGCTGGTGATGCCGTTGGTGCTGCCGCTGCTTGTTCTGGCTGGCTCTGTGCCCACGCTGGCGGGGGCGCTGCTGTTGTTCGGGGCGGGCCTCGGGTCGCTTGACGTGTCGATGAATATTCACGCGGTCGAGGTTGAGAACCGCGAAAACCGTCCCCTCATGTCCGGCTTTCACGCGCTGTTCAGTGTGGGCGGGTTTGTCGGGTCCGGCGTGATTACCTTGTTGCTGACGTTCGGCGTGTCCCCCTTGCAGGCGGCGAGTGTCGGGACAGTGCTGGCGCTGGCCGTTCTGGCCCTGACCGCGCCGCGCCTGCTGCGCGCCCGCGCGGACGCGCCCGAAGCTTTTGCCTTGCCCCGCGGATTGGTGCTGCTGGTGGCGGGCCTCGCGGCGGTGTCCTTTTTGATCGAGGGCGCGCTGATGGACTGGGGCGCCCTTGTCCAGATCGAGCGCGGGTTGGCGGGCGCCACGAATGCGGGCTTTGGCTATATGGTGTTTTCGGTGACCATGGTGGCGGGCCGGTTGACCGGTGACCGGACTGTCAGCCGTTTTGGATCCAGAAAAGTGTTGATCGCCAGCGGGTTGATCACCTTTGCCGGTCTTGCGCTGATCCTGCTCGCCCCCGCGCAGATGGTTTCCATGGCAGGGTTCGCGCTGGTCGGGATCGGGGCGGCCAACATTGTGCCGGTGCTGTTCAGCATCGCGGGGCGGCAAAAGATCATGCCCGCAGGCATGGCCATCGCCGCTGTGACGACCACGGGATATGCAGGCGTTCTATTGGGGCCCGCCGCCATAGGGTTTGTGGCCCATGCCAGCAGCCTGACGTTTTCCTTCTGGCTGCTGGCGGTTCTGGTGTTGGTCGTGCCCCTGTCGGCCCGCACCGTCACCCGGATTTAGGCCGTGAACGCCCCCTTGTAGGTGTCGCGCAGGACGTTCTTTTGCACTTTGCCCATTGTGTTACGCGGCAGCTCGTCGATCACCACATAGGCGCGGGGATGTTTGAACCGCGCCAGCGACGTGGTGACCTGCGCCTTGATCGCTTCGACATCGGGGGTCTGGCCGGGTTTGGGGACCAGAATGGCCAACACGCCCTCGCCAAAGTCGGCGTGGGGCACCCCGATCACCGCAGATTCCAGAACGCCGGACTGTTCGTCCAGAACCAGCTCGATTTCCTTGGGATAGATGTTGAACCCGCCCGAGATGATCAGATCCTTGCCGCGCCCGACGATGGTGACATAGCCATCCTCGCTGATCGTTCCCAGATCGCCGGTGATAAAGAACCCGTCCGTCCGCAACTCAGCCGCGGTTTTGTCGGGCATCTGCCAGTAGCCTTGGAACACATTGGGGCCGCGCACCTCGATCATGCCGACCTCGCCGGTGGGCAGAGGGGCGCCGGTTTCGGGATCGGTGACCTTGACCTCGACCCCCGGCAGAGCGGGGCCAACGGTGCCCGCACGGCGATCGCCGCCATACGGGTTCGAGGTGTTCATGTTGGTCTCCGTCATCCCGTAGCGTTCCAGAATGCGGTGACCAGTGCGCTGCTCGAACGCGATATGGGTGTCGGCCAGAAGCGGCGCGGAGCCAGAGATGAACAGCCGCATGTCCTGCGCCAATTCGCGGGTGAACCGTGCGTCTCCCAGCAGGCGGGTATAGAACGTCGGCACACCCATCATCGTGGTTGCCTGCGGCATGGCAGCGATGATCCGGTCCAGATCGAACTTGGGCAAGAAGACCATCGAGGCCCCCGCCGACAGGATCACGTTCGTGGCGACGAACAGCCCATGGGTGTGAAAGATCGGCAGGGCATGGATCAGCACGTCCCCTTCGGTAAAGCGCCAATGATCCACCAAGGTCGCGGCGTTCGACAGAAGGTTCCCTTGGCTCAGCATCGCGCCCTTGGAGCGGCCCGTGGTGCCCGAGGTGTATAGGAACGCGGCCAGATCGCCTTCGCCGCGATCAACGGTCGGAAATTCGGTGGGCGAGGCGTTCGCGATATCGGTCAGGGTGCCTGCGCCATCGGCATTCAGGGTCTCGAACCGTGCGTCCAGGCCCGCGGCCATCGGTTCCAGCACGTCGCGTTTGCTGTCATCGCCGACCAGCAGTTTGGCCCCGCTGTTTTCAACGAAATAGCTTAGCTCATCGGGGGTATAGGCCGTGTTCAGGGGCAGAAAGATCACCCCCGCCTGCGCCGCCGCAGCATAGAGCGCCAGATATTGCGGGGATTTCTCGATTTGGACGGCAACCCGATCCCCTGCCTCTAACCCGCAGGCCGCCAAGGCATGGGCGTATTGCGCGGCCATCTTCAGAAAGCCGTCATAGGTCAGGGTGCCGCCGTCCGGCAGGATCAGAAAGGGCTTGGTGCTGCCCCGATGCCGTCCGAACAGCGTGTCATAGAGTGGGTTTGCCATGGGTCTTGTCCTGTCTGCCAATGCCGTTTTGCGGCCCGCAGCCTGCTTGGGGCACTGCGGATGATCCTGCCTGTGGGGTAGAGCGCGCGGCTCCTCTCCGCACGGGGTCAAGGTGGGTCGGGCGGTTTCTTCCGTCAACGGTTTTGTGGGGCTAGTCCCATTGGTTGGTGATCATCCGGCACTGCTGGAACACCAGTTCGCGCACCCATTTGTGCATCGGCGCGTTGTGAGTGCGGGCGGTCCAGACCAGCTGGATGTCGATATGGGTCGGCACCGGACAGGCGGTGATATGCAGGCCACTGCCGATCTTGCGGGACAGGCGCTCGGGGATGGTGGCGATCAGGTGAGTGCCCTCGATCAGGTTCTGGATACCGGCGGGGCTGGGAACGCGGATGGCCACGGGCAAGTCGTATCCCAGCCGGTCCAATTCGGCCATATATCGGGATTTCCACTTGCCGCCGTAGGTGATGTAGACGTGGTCCAGCGGCAGATAGTCCTGAAGGCTCAGGTCCTGCCCCGCCCTCGGATGCGCCGGGTCCATCATGCAGACATAGCGATCATCATAGAGTTTCCGCCCATAGAACGACGCCCCAAGCTGTTCGAAGGGGCCGATCAGCAAATCCGCCTCCATCCGCAGCAGGCGGTCGTGGCCAAGATAGCTGGAATCCACAATCTCGATCTTCAGGTTGGGGGCTTGGGCGCGGATCGCGTGGACCACGTCGGGAATGATGATCACGCGCTCATAGTAGTTGCAGGCGATGGTGATCGTGCCCGCCGTCCGCGCCGGATCGAACGCACGGGCCGAGGCCAGATGATCGAACCGCGCCAGCATATCCAAGGCCTCGGTCACGACCTCTTCGCAGCGGGGGGTGGTGATCAGGGATCGGGCCTCGCGAACGAAAAGGGGGTCGTTGAACACGCCCCGCAGCTTTTCGATGGTGTAGCTGACGACGGACTGGTTGACCTCCAGATCCTCGGCGGCGCGGGTGAAGGATTGCAGGCGATAGACGCGCACCAGCACTTGCAGGGCGCGAAAATCCACGGCCATCGGGTCGATTGGTTTGGTCATGTGGCCCTCCCCTGCCAGCATGATCGGATTTTTCGATGATGGTGATCTACCTCATCGCATTGATTGATACGCGCATTCGGGGTGTCCTGTCATCACTGCACCTTTGGGAGGAGGGGCGCGATGCTTGATATACCCGTCAATGATACGGTCTCTTTGGCCGATCTGATCAACGACCCCTATCCGATCTACAAACGGATGCGGGCCGAAACGCCGGTGGTGCGCGTGGCGCAGACCAACCGGATTTTTGTGACCCGCGCGGAACACACCAAGTGGATCAAGGAAACGCCCGAGGTGTTCAGCTCGGACGATCCGATGACCCCGATGAAGCCTGCCTTTCAGGCGCACACCCTGATGCGCAAGGATGGCGCAGAGCACCGCGCCGAACGCATGGCGATGCAGGCGTCCTTTAGCCCCAAGGTGATCAAGACCGATTGGGCCGACCTCTATCAGAAGCTGGCCGAGGATTACGTCAGCCGCCTGCCAAGAGGCGAGACGGTTGACCTGTTTTCGGCCCTGTGCGGTCCGGTGGCGGCGCGCATTCTGGCCCATATGCTGGGTCTGGAAGAGGCGAGCGACGATGAAATGCAGCGCTGGTCCCAGCGGCTGATCGACGGGGCGGGCAATTTCGGCCGCGATCCCGAGCTGTTCCGCAAATCCGACGAAGCCAACGCCGAGATGAACGATCTGTTCGCCCGCATCATTCCGCGCCACCGCGAGCAGCCGAATAACTCGGCGTTTTCGGTGATGCTGAACGCGGCAAACCCGATCCCCATGAGCCAGATGTACGCCAACATCAAAATCGCCATCGGCGGCGGCATCAACGAGCCCCGCGATGCGCTGGCGACCATCGTTTACGGACTGCTCACGAACCCCGACCAACTGGAGGAGGTCAAACGGCAGGACGCGTGGATCGATGCCTTCGAGGAAGGCGTGCGCTGGGTCGCCCCCATTCAGGTGTCGGGCCGCCGCACCACCCAAGAAGTCCAGATCGGCGATGTGCTGGTCGGGCCGGGCGAGACGGTGATGACCATCCAAGCCTCGGCCAACCGCGATGAGGCGATCTGGGAAGACGGCGAAAACTTCAATGTGTTCCGCGCCAAGCACCCCCATCAGGCCTTTGGCAGTGGGCCGCACCATTGCGCGGGCGCCCATGTGGCGCGGCGGACCCTTGGGCAGATTATGCTGCCCCTTCTCTTTGACCGCTTTCCGAACATGAGCCTGCCCGATCCGGACGCCGTGATCTGGAGCGGCTTTGGCTTCCGCGGGCCGCTGAACCTGCCCGTCGTATTGAACTAAGAGGATTTTTCCATGGTCGCGATTACTTTTATCCAGCCCGATGGGGCCTCGCAGACGGTGACGGCTACGGTCGGGGATAGCGTCATGCAGACGGCCCTGAACAACAACATCGACGGGATTTTCGCAGAATGCGGCGGCGCGATGATGTGTGCCACCTGCCACTGCTATGTCGATGATGCGTGGACCGATGCCACGGGCGAACGGGTCGACGGCGAAGAGGACATGCTGGACTGCGCCGAGGCCGAGATGCGCCCGACGTCCCGCCTAACCTGCCAGATCAAGGTGACCGACGCGCTGGATGGTCTGGTCGTTCACCTGCCCGAGGCCTGAGATTTGTCCGGAGTGGTGATCATCGGCGCGGGTCAGGGCGGCTTTCAGGCCGCGGCCAGCCTGCGCAGCGAAGGATACAGCGGGCCTGTCCTGCTGATCGGAGAGGAGGCGGGCCTGCCCTATCAGCGCCCGCCCCTTTCCAAGACCTATTTGAAATCGGGGGACGAGGGGGCCTTGGCCCTACGTCCCGCCGCGTTTTATGAGACGCAGAATATCACCCTGCGGACTGGCCTGCGAGCGGACCGGATCGACCGCGCCCGTCAGGTGGTTGTCTGCGGGGACACGGAATTTCCCTATGATCATCTGATCCTTGCGACCGGCACGCGGAACCTGCGGCCCCCCATTCCGGGGATCGAGCACGCTTTGGACCTGCGCACTTTGGCCGATGCGGCCCGCCTGCGCGGGGCGCTGGATGGTGTGCAGCGGGTCGGTGTGATCGGCGGCGGGTTCATCGGGCTGGAGTTCGCTGCCGTTGCCCGCAGCTTGGGCCGCGAGGTGACCGTGGCCGAGGCCGCGCCGCGTCTGATGGCGCGCGCGGTGTCGCCTGCGATGTCCGAACGTTTTGCCGCCAAGCACCGCGAGATGGGGACCGAGATTATTCTAGGCGATGGGGTCACGGCGATTGATGCGGTGGGGTTCACCCTGTCCAGCGGGCGGCGGGTGAATGCGGACCTGATCCTGCTGGCCGCGGGCGTGCGCCCGAATACCGAACTGGCGTGGGAGGCCGGCCTTGAAGTCGCGAATGGCATTCTGGTGAACGACCAACTACTGACCAGCGATCCGGCGATTTCGGCCCTTGGGGATTGCGCAAGTTTTCCCGATCACCGCTCTCATCACCTGATCCGGCTAGAGAGTGTTCAGGCCGCCGCCGACCACGCCCGCCTTATTGCGAAACGCATCGTGCATGGGCCGTCGGCGCCCTATCATGCGGTGCCGTGGTTCTGGTCGGATCAAGCGGACTGGAAACTTCAGATCGCCGGACTTGCCCGTCCCGAGGATAGCGCAGAAATTTTACCCGATGGCAGTGTGATACGTCTGAAAGGGGATATCGTCACCGCCGTAGAAACGGTTAACAATGCCAAGGTCCACATGATGGCCCGCAAGCGGATGGCGGGGGCAACGCCCATGACCCGCGAAAGTTTCGCAGCACCTGTTTGAGGAGGCAGAGCTGCACCCGTTCGGCCCACGGGCCGGACGAAAAGCCCCGCACAATGCGGGCAACTGATCCGGCCGGTAACAGGCCGGCACCTATAGGGAGGAAGACCAAATGACCAATTTTACGCGCCGCAGCGTGATGGCAGGGATCGGCGCAGCCGTGGCCTTGCCCGCCTATCTGAAAAAGGCGAACGCCGCCGAGGTAACGCTAAAGCTGCACGCCATGCTGCCCGCGCCCGCGCCCATGAACACCCAGTTCTTCGAGCCTTGGATCAAAGAGATTCAGGATGCCTCGAACGGCGCGATTGCGGTGCAGCTCTATCCTTCGATGCAGCTGGGGGGCAAGCCGCCGCAGCTGGCCGATCAGGTCCGTCAGGGGATTTGCGACATCACTTGGACCCTGCCCGTGTACACGCCCGACCGTTTCCCCGTAGCGGAAACTCTGGCGCTGCCCTTCATGGTGACCAACGCCGAAAAGACCAGCGTTGTCATGCACAAGCTGATGGATGAATTCGGTCAGGGCGAATACGACGGCATCAAGACGCTGGCCTTCCACACCCATGACGGTGGCAAGCTGCACACCCGCAACGGCCTGATCAAAACCACCGAAGACCTGAAGGGCCTGAAGCTGCGCGCGCCGAACCAGGCGACCGGCGAACTGCTGGCCTCGCTCGGGGCGGAGACCGTGTTCTTTCCCGTGACCGAGATGGTTGTGGGCCTGTCGAACGGCGTGATCGACGGCTGCTGCCTGCCCTACGAGGTGGTGCCCGCCTTCAAACTGCAGGAACTGACCAAGTTCACCTCGGCGCCTGCGCCTGCGGAGCGTGGTCTCTATGCTAACACCTTTGCGCTGATCATGAACCAGCGCGCTTACGAAGGTCTGTCCGACGATCTGCGCGGCGTGATCGATGCCCATTCCGGCATGGCTCTGTCCGAGCGGATCGGCAAACAGTTTGACACCTTCGAAGCCAAGGGCAAGCAGGTGGTCATCGATCAGGGCAACACCATCGGCGAGATCCCGTCGGAAACGCTGACCGAATGGCGCGAGAAGGCGGCTCCGATCTATGACAAGTGGATCGAGAAGCTGAACGCATCGGGCCATGACGGCGCGGCCATTGTGGCGCGTGCGAACGCGCTCTTGGATGGCGCTGCATAATACTAAGCCGCTCAATGAACTGGGGCGGGCCAGCGATGGTCCGCCCTTTTTGGTTCAGCGTTTGGCGGTCAGCGTGTTGCCTGCCGAAGCGCCGATCACGCAGGCAATGGCGATGCACTGAAGGGGGGTAAGCGCCTCGTTCAAAAGGGCAAAGCCGAACAGGGCTGCCACCGCCGGACTGCTGCTGACGATCAGGCTGAACACGTTCCCGTCAAGGCGGCGCAGGGCCAGCATCTCCAGCGAATAGGGCAGAATGCTGGACATCATCGCCACTCCCAGTCCGATCAGCAGGATATGGGGCTCCAGCAAGGCGGGGCCTGCATTGGCGATCCCGAAGGGCACTGTGACCGCCGCCGCCATCATCATGCCCCACGACAGGGTTTGACGGGCGGGCAAGCGAGAGGCGCGTTTGCCAAAGACGATATACATGCTCCAGAAAAACGCCGCGCCAAAGGCATAGGCGATGCCGGTCAGGCTAAGCGGCTGGTCGCTGCCATGGATGGGCAGCAAGAGGACCAGTCCCGTGGCGGCCAGCACCACCCAGATCAGATCGCGCGCCCTGCGGCATCCGGCAAGGGCGACGGCAAGGGGGCCGCAGACCTCGATCGCGACGGCGATGCCGATCGGGATCAGCGCGATGGACCGGTAGACACACAGGTTCATTGCCCCCAAGGTCAGTCCGTAAATCGCGATGGCGCGCAGGTCGAGGCCCTTTGGCACATGGCGCCACGGACGGAAAACCAGCGCCAGAACCAGCGCGGAGAACCCTACACGCAGGGTGGTGGCTCCGTCCGATCCGGTCAGCGCAAACAGGGACTTGGCCCCGGCCGCCCCGACATATTGCACCGTCAGCGAGCCCGCCAGAAACAGATAGGGCAGCGCGGCGTGGCCGGTCGGTGCCTGAGGGGTGGGGCTGGCATGGGTCATTCGGGCCTCGGGTGGGTCTTGAAATGCTTGGACTATGACGGCCAAACTACCTAGATCGTGACGAAATTTGCGCTGAATTGAAGCGCCTCTGACGCAGCAAAATTGCACGGAACGAACAATGGGCACACCAACCGCTCGGCCTGAGGCTGAACTGGATGACAAGGATCGCGCGATTCTGCGGATTTTGCAGCAGGATAACAAAACCCCTCAGCGTCTGATCGCCGAGCAAGTGAACCTGTCTGCCCCCGCCGTTCAGCGCCGGATTGCGCGTCTGGAAAGCGCGGGTGTTATTCGCGGGAATATCGCAGTGGTGGATCCGGCGGCGTTGGGGCTGGGAACATCTGTGATGGTCGAGGTGCATTCGGCCAGCGACCGCGCCGTTGTGCTGGACGGGCTAAAGCAGCAGTTCCGCGACGCCCCCGAGGTGCAGCAGTGCTATCACGTGGGCGGAAACGGCGGGTTCATCGTGATCGTGCATGTGCAGGATATTGCGGCCTTTGATGCCTTGGCGCGGCGGCTCTTTTCCGAGAATGAGCTGGTCTACAGCTTCCGGTCTTTGGTGGTGCTGGACCCCGTGAAAGTGTCCCTGGCGATTGAGGTATAGGGCGGGACGCACCCGCCCTGCCCTGCGTTACATGATGCCGTTGGCGCGCTGCACTTCGCGCACATAGATGATGATGTTCTTCACATCCGCTTGGGTCAGGCCGGTCTGGGGCGGCATGTCGCCAAACGGCCAATGGTGCGCACGCACGCCGTTCTGCACCGCCATAATAAAGGCCATGTCTCCGTGGTGCGAGGGCTCGTAAATCTTGTGGATTAGGGGCGGGCCCATGCCCAAGCGGCCCGTCGCATTCTCGCCGTGGCAGGTTGCGCAGGTTGCGTCAAAGGCCGTTTTGCCCATCGCGGCCTCGGCCCCCAAAGAGGCGGGCAAGGTGATTTCCACCAGCGCATCGCCCTTTTGCGGGGTGGCGGGGCGCGGTTCGGGCTTTAGGGCGACAAAGGCCGCGATGGCGATCAGGCCAGCGCCTGCGGCCAAGAGTACAGATTTCTTCATTTCGGGTCCTGTGGGATAAAATTGCATTGGTGAAAAAGGGTTCACAGGCGTGGAGGGGGCAATTCCGTTCGGGGCTGCGCTTCGGTGGACCTAACCGCGTCAGGGCCGCGCAAAATAGGGCGGCTGTTTGCGGTGAAGGTTGCGGCCATCAGCGCCAAGGGCGGCAAAAAGGCCGCGCACAGGGCCATCGCCCCGCAGCTTTGGTGACCGGCGTCATCGGGGCAATGCAGACAGTCCGCCTGAGGGGTATCATGCCCCATTCCTGTGGCCCCGCCGGTGGCGGGCGCAACCAGCGCAGAAAACGCCAGAAACAGCAGCAGGATAACAATCCGGCGCAACTTACCCTCCGCCTTGGAAACAGCCGGAGTATGCGTGCCCCCGTCCCCGAATTCAACCGATCCGGCGGCCTGCCACATGCGCAATAATGTGAACTCGGGACACTACCCTTGACTGTAGGGATGCAAAACGAAAGAACGGGAACGACCCCGATTTCGGGCGATTGATTCAACACGAGTGCGCGCCGCGCCCGCTTGTTCCCGATCCGCTGTTTGCCGGCAGGAGACTTCCATGAAATTCCGCTTCCCCATTGTTATCATCGACGAGGACTTCCGGTCCGAAAACTCGTCGGGTTCCAGCATCCGCGCCTTGGCCGAGGCCATCGAGGAAGAAGGCTTCGAGGTTCTGGGGGCGACCAGCTACGGGGACTTGTCCCAGTTCGCGCAGCAGCAGTCCCGCGCCAGCGCATTCGTTCTGTCGATCGACGACGAGGAATTCACCCCCGGCCCCGATCTGGACCCCGCCGTTCTGAACATCCGCACCTTTATCGAAGAGGTCCGCTGGAAGAACGCCGATGTGCCGATCTACATCTACGGTGAAACCAAAACCTCGCGCCACTTGCCGAACGACATTCTGCGCGAGCTGCACGGCTTTATCCACATGTACGAGGACACGCCCGAGTTCGTGGCCCGTCACATCATCCGCGAGGCCAAAAGCTATCTCGAAGGCATCCAGCCGCCGTTCTTTCGCGAACTTCTGGATTACGCCGAGGATGGGTCGTACTCGTGGCACTGCCCCGGTCACTCGGGCGGTGTGGCGTTCCTGAAGTCGCCCATCGGCCAGATGTACCACCAGTTCTACGGTGAAAACATGCTGCGCGCTGACGTGTGCAACGCGGTTGAGGAACTGGGTCAGCTTCTGGACCACAACGGTGCCATCGGCGCGTCCGAGCGCAACGCCGCGCGGATTTTCAACGCGGACCACTGCTTCTTTGTGACCAACGGCACCTCGACCAGCAACAAGATGGTCTGGCACCACACTGTCGCCCCCGGTGACGTGGTTGTGGTGGACCGCAACTGCCACAAGTCGATCCTGCACTCGATCATCATGACCGGCGCAATCCCGGTGTTCATGAAGCCGACGCGCAACCACTGGGGCATCATCGGCCCGATCCAGAAGTCGGAATTCGAGCCCGAAACCATCAAGGCCAAGATCCGCGCGAACCCTCTGCTCGAGGGTGTCGACCCCGAGACCGTGAAGCCGCGCATCATGACCCTGACCCAGTCAACCTATGACGGGGTTCTCTATAACACCGAAACCATCAAAGAGATGCTCGACGGTTACGTCGAGAACCTGCACTTTGACGAGGCTTGGCTGCCTCACGCGGCCTTCCACCCCTTCTACGGGACCTATCACTCGATGGGCCGCAAGCGGGGCCGGACCAAGAAATCGGTGACTTACGCGACCCAATCGGTGCACAAACTGCTGGCCGGTATTTCGCAGGCGAGCCACGTTCTGGTGCAGGACGCCGAGGAAACCAAACTGGACCGGCACCTGTTCAACGAGGCGTACCTGATGCACACCTCGACCTCGCCCCAGTATTCGATCATCGCCAGCTGCGACGTGGCCGCTGCGATGATGGAGCCTCCGGGCGGGACCGCGCTGGTCGAAGAAAGCATCGCCGAGGCTCTGGATTTCCGCCGTGCTATGCGCAAGGTCGACGAGGAATTCGGCGAGGACGATTGGTGGTTCGAGGTCTGGGGCCCCGAGGAGCTGGAAGAAGAAGGCATCGGCCGCTCCAAAGCGTGGGAGCTGAAAAAGACCGACTCCGAGGGCGTGAACTCGTCCGACGGTGAAGACAGCTGGCACGGCTTTGGCGATATGGCCCGCGGGTTCAACATGCTGGACCCGATCAAAGCGACCATCATCACCCCCGGCCTGAACATCGACGGCCGCTTCGAGGCAGAGGGCATCCCCGCCTCGATCGTGTCGAAATATCTGGCCGAGCACGGCGTTGTTGTTGAAAAGACTGGTCTTTACAGCTTCTTCATCATGTTCACCATCGGCATCACCAAGGGCCGTTGGAACACGCTGGTGGCGTCGCTTCAGCAGTTCAAAGATGACTATGCCAAGAACCAGCCCATGTGGCGGATCATGCCCGAGTTCTGCGCCAAGCAGCCCCGCTGGGAACAGATGGGCCTGCGCGACATGTGCCAACACGTGCACGCGCTCTACTCGAAATACGACGTGGCGCGTCTGTCGACCGAGATGTACCTGAGCGATCTGCAACCGGCCATGAAACCGTCGGATGCCTATGCGCACATCGCCCGCCGCACCACTCAGCGCGTGCCGATCGACGATCTGGAAGGCCGCATCACCACCTCGCTGGTCACGCCCTACCCGCCGGGCATTCCGCTGCTGATCCCGGGCGAAGTGTTCAACCGCAAGATCGTTGAATACCTCAAATTCAACCGCGAATTCGCCGAGAAATGCCCCGGTTTCGAAACTGACATTCACGGTCTGGTCCAAGAAAAGGGTGAGGACGGCATCGTTCGCTATTACGCAGACTGCGTGGCCGAGTAATCTCGTCCTTTTGGGCAAAATAAAAACCCGGTCGCAGAGGTGCGGCCGGGTTTTTTATTTGGATCGTTGGGTCTCAGGCTTTCTTTTTGGTGCCTGCGGTTTTCTTCTTGGGCTTCAGCACTTCGCGCGCTTTGATATCGGTGGACTCGATATCCCACTTTTCCATCATCGCTTTGATCTTTTTGGGGCGATGGGGGTAAAGCTTGGTCAAGAAGGTTTCGCGGCAAGGCGCAATTCCGTCGATTGACTTCAGTTGATCCCAGACAATTCCCTGAATTTTGATATAGTCCGCGTGGTGATCGCGATAGGTCCGGCGATAAGGCTGTTTCAACAGCCCCAGATCGTTTGCCAAAGTTTTAGTCAAGTCGATCATCGGCACCTTTGAGGCGATCAATTCATTGATCCTCGCAAAGAGTTGCGCCTGATAGCGGGCCGGAACTGACGGCAGGTTGAATTTCTTGCGGAAATAGATTGCAGGCAGCGGCACGGGCGCAGACGCGAACACGCAATAGACGTTCCTGAAACCCGCTTCGTACAGGGTTTCGACCATCTTGATAAAACCATTTGCCGCTTCTTGGCAGAAGCCCTCAGGATCCATGAAATTGCCGGTGGCCATGCGGTGCGCAACGTTGAATTGAACATCAACAGAGCCGAATTGCATCAGGATGATGTCTTGCGAGCTATATCCATCCATGCAAGCCATGAAGAAGTCGCGATTTTCCTTTTTTGAGAAACCACGCGCAGACCAACCGCTTGCCCAGTGGGACCGGAAACGATCTTGCTCGCCAAAGATGTAGTCGAACAGTTCTGCCACCGAAGAGCCAAAGCTGTGAACGATCGGCTGCTCGCCCGGACGCGGGTCGCGTGCCTTTACCTCTTTGATTTCGGCGGGTTTGCCAGATTTGGGCTGTTTTTTACCAAAAGGATTCGAAATCATGATTTTCGCTCGGGCTATTATTTCTGGCGGTTTAATTCGAGCCTCAAGGCTCTGGCCAATGAGGTCATTTTAGCGGGATCTGCGTCGGCCATCGTGCAAAGGACGTTGGACATAAGAGCGAAACTGCGTAATTCGGCTTCGGAGAAATAATCCTCAACCCGCAAGGACTGGGGCGGTGCCGCCAATTTGGTTTTTGCGTTTTGAAGCGCCTTCGTCATGGGGTTGCCGGTGAAAAAGGCCTCGTCCATCGCGATCGCATCGGTTTCGTATCTTTTAACGAAACGCGCCATCAATTTGCGCGACATAGTCACACGGGGGGTGTCCGTGCCGACTTTGCTTTCCTCGATATTGCGGGCCAGAATGCGGCTCAATTCTCCGCGTAGGTGACGTTTATTTCCCTGCTTTTCGGTTCCGGCAAGGGGCTCGATCAAATACCGCAGCAAAGCGATTTGACCGACTTTGAGCGAGGGGTTGTTATAGGGCGTCCAAGTGATTTTCGTCTTGTCCGCGCCAGTCACAAATTGGAAAAAATCCTGAAGCACATCCTGTCGGTGCAAATGTTCGCGACTGAACAGGCGCAAGGTGAAGGCATCACCAAAAACATCCCGCCATTTTTTAAAACGAGGCGCATAATCAAGTGTATCCAGTTCGGTATACTTCTCGAATAATGCAAGCGGAGTGGTTTGCCGTGCGCCGACGCGCATTTGCGTGGAAAAAGACGACAAGAACTTTTCCGCATGGGGGCGAACATAGGCGATCAGACGAACATTGCCCGCATGGTTCGGCATAAATTGTTCGATCGTCTTCTTCAGATCAGCAGGATCCGCGTATTGAAAAAACTCGGCTGAAACGATGCCGTAGTCCGCATCGCTTTGGGAGAGCTTTTGTTCCAACGCGCCGAAGCGGTTCGCACGCTGATCAAAAACAGCTTCCTTATACAGCGTCTGGGAAGCGGTATTGTGGTTCAGGTTTTTGCCGGTCGTCGGGTAAAAAATGGTTTTCCCTGCCAGCTCATATCCCTTGGCCCTCAGAACACTCTGGATCGAAGTCGAACCTGTTTTCGTGTCGCCGAGGTGGAAAATGAGTTGTTTGACCATCTGGACTACTTTCAGCTTTCTCTTTTAACCGGTACTGCCTTCATGCGTATTTGTGCCGCTCTCTAATTCGGATCGGCACTTTGCAAGAAAATCCAGGACATGCTTATCAAGGTTTACACTCTTGCACCCTAGAATTTTGCCTATCGTCTCGCAAGCGACGTCTAATTCAGCAACGGGATTGCAGCGTAGAACGGCCTCTTGATCCGCGAAAAAAGCGTCTTCTCCGACCGTATGGCCAAGCCACTGATCAATGGGGGCGAATGCCTGAAACATTTTCTGACGGTTTTGTTCGCCAAAAAGTTCGATGTCCTTGTTCGGGGGAAAGCCGAAATCTTTGGTCGAATATTTCAGGAAATGCCGAAGCTCACGAGCATTTTCCGGATTGAGTTCGTGATTGGCCCGTCGAGCAATTTCGTAGGTGGCGCGGTGAAGAGAGTCGTTCACGCGCCGCTCATTCTGCAGCTTTTCTGGTTTCTGAATGCCCGTTTGCTCAAAGAAATCCGCGATAGAGCCGCCGGCGGCGCTGACATCCGAATAGTCGCGCAGAATAGCGCGGGCATCGGGAAAAGCTTTGAGCCAAGGTTCGACCATCAGCTGGTAGTTGAAATGGATTCCCTTGCGATAGCCCATGCCACCGGTCTCGCGAAGCGCTTGTACTTTGTGGCCGAACTTTAGCCGCTGGCCGTGCCAAGAGGCGATGTATTCATCAATTCTACGAAGTGTCGCGACAATCGTTACGTTTGCATTAGGGAACTGATCGCGGATCATTCTGATGAGTTTCGCGTCGACCGCGCCAAAATTGGCGAAAACCTCTGCCGCCAGAATAACCGTATGGGGTTCGAACATGCGAACCTGCTGCCGGATCGCAATAAACATCTGCTCTTGCGAAGGCAGGCCCTCATGATAGCTGGGGACTTCGCGGTCTGCGGCTTCGTTCATCATGCGGAAGGCGAGCGCATTATGCGGCTCGCGGACATTGATCGGCAGGGCGCCTTTAATGGTCGGATGACCGTTTGCCACCGAAGCGTGATAGGCCAATCCCTCGAAGTCGACATAGGGATAGAGAACGCCACTACGCGCAAATTTCACCGCATTGCGCGCCAGATAATCCTGAAGCGAGGTCGAGCCAACCTTGTGGTGCCCGATAAACAGCACCAAATTCAACGGCGCTTCTTGGATGCGCGTAATGAATTTCGGCTTGATCGGGGCCTTCGCCAAGTCTCGGTTGCGCAGTCCGAATTTGTGCGGAAAGCGTTTTAGTTTATTCAGAATAGTCACTCGGCTGCTTCCTGATGTGGCTGCGCATGGGTGGTCAGGCCCAATTTCGCGCGCCAGTAAGGCTCGCTGGTATATTCATTGTACGCGAGGCGGTATTGCACCGACAACTCGGGATATTTCTTCGAGAACGCGTGCGCATTGGCAAAGAAGCGGCGCAATTCCCGCCAAGCCGACGCTTTGGAATGCCGAACGGTGTAGTATTTGTTCTGATCGGTATTCAGATAGGTGATTTCGCTGGCGCCCCACATGTAACCGATATGGCCTCGTTCCGAGGCATGTAGCGTAATCTTTTTACCCAAACGGTTGAAGCCGGGCACCAGAAGGCCGTTCAGGGTCAGCTTCATCAGATGGCGATACCATACGGGCGGATGGGTATCGCGGCGGGGCGGCAGAGCCTGATCGCGGGCGATAGGTTTCCACGCTTCGTCATTGGTTAATTCCTTTAGATCACCGCGGCGCTGCGCCATGTCGGCATTCTGATCAAAGAATTGGGGCCCCTCGATAACGTCTTCGATCGCGAGGTTGATCGCCGAAAGCGTTTCGTAGTGCATCCGTGGCAGATTGCGCAGCATGAACCACGCCGCGATCTTCAACACACCCATAGACCCGACTTCCAGAGACGGCAGGCTCAGGTGGTGGGCCATATGGCTGCGCAGGTCCAGATACCAGGTCTGGGGGCTTTCTTTGTCGATAAAGCTTTCCTGGAACGAGACAACGCCGTTCAGGGAAACCGTGTTGAAATGGTTCGCGATCGAGAAGCTGACATCATCCCCGCGCACAAAGAACGGGAAAGCCAGATGTTCCGCGCAATCAACGGGAAAGGCAAAGTACCACCAGCCTGCGTAAAAATTCCACGGGGTGGGCTTGTTCGCGGCCAACTCCATCTTTGTGAAGTCTTTTTGCGAACGCAGATCCGTGCCCATAAATCGCGGCAGGCAGCGGGTAAAGAACAGTGCGCCGTTTTCCCAGATCGCCCAACGATGGGTTTCGGTGATCATCGAACCGGCGACAGCCGTGGTCGGATCGGTGGCATAGGCCAGGAAAATCCAGGTGCGCTCGATGCTCTCCATATGGACCGAGGCATCGTCATCCATAAACAGGCAGTGGGAGGCACCGGTATCCCGGGCCTGAAGCAACCCGCGGGTGAACCCCCCTGCACCGCCAAGGTTGGCGTTTGGGACGATGGTTACGCCTTCGGGCAATTTGTCGGCGGGGATCAGGTCCGACAGGGTCTGACCGTTATCCGTGACGATCATCCGGATTTTGCGACCGATCTCGGAGGCTTCGCGGAAAGTGCGGAAGCGTTCGATCGTGCGCTGGACATAGGTTTCTCGTTTGAAGGTCGTCACGGCGATGGCCAAGTCGGGCTGACGTTGCGGTGCCATTTGCGTTTGCCAGCAAGCATCGGTCAGCATGCCCTGCCCCATCGCCTTGAGGCTGAAAAACAGAAGTCCGTTCGGAAACGGGTCGGAGAGCAGGTGGGACAGGTCGATGCGCAGCGGTTCTGCGGCGTCGAGTGTCACGACGTCATTGATGACGGTGTCCCAAGAACGGTCGCGCGGCGCGAGCGTTACAGAAAGCTCGAATGTACCCTCACCCGTCAGCAGCAGCGACAGGTCATTCAGCGCACATTCATTCTTCCATTTCTCGGCATTGAAGGCGTTGAACCAGCGCCCGAAATCCGCACTCCCCGCCGCCGCAAACTGGATCTCCCGACGGGAGGTCGAGACAGCCGCGGGCCCTTCGGTTTTGACATAAAGCGTGCGCTCGGTGCAAATTCCGGCTTCAGGCCACATAAGGGTTTGCAGCGTCGTGTAGTCTGCAGAGGATGCACTGCCGGTCAAAGCCGAGACTCCTGTATCAAAATTCGAACAGTTCCGGTCGTGTAATCGAACACAAGAACGAAGTAAAATTGGTCAAGGTGGGTATACCTGTCCGAAGGGCCGAGTGGTACTGGAAAACCACCTGCAAAGGAATGGCAGGAAAAATGCCGCCTGTTAACTCAGCATCGCTTCGTGCAAAGCAATCGCTTCTTCGAGGTCGTCGTAATAGGTGGCTTTGCCGCCCTCTAAGACCATGCCCGCGTTGCAGAATTTGCGCACCTGCGCCATGTTGTGGTTCACCATGATGGCGCTGGAATTTTCCATGCGCTCCGCGAACAGGCGGCGACTTTTGGTACGGAAGGCCCGGTCGCCGACTGCGGTAACCTCGTCCACCAGATAGGTGTCGAACTTGATTCCCATCGACGCGCCGAATGTAAGCCGTGACCGCATCCCGCTGGAGTAGCTGCGCAGCGGCATGTGATAGGATTTCCCGAGTTCCGCGAAATCTTCGACAAAAGTGACAAGATCGTCGGTGTCCACGCCATAAATCCGAGCCACGAACCGCACGTTTTCTGCGCCCGTCAGATCACGGTGGAACGAGCCTCCAAGGCCTACAGGCCAGGAAATCGAGCCGTCGCTGGTTATGCGCCCGCTATCGGGGCGCATCGTACCGGCAATCATTTCGAGCAGGGTCGACTTGCCCGCCCCGTTCCGCCCGAGCAATGCCAGAGACCGCCCTGTTGGAATGGTGATCGACAGGTTGTTAATAACGACCTTGTTTTCGCCCTTCAGCCGGAAAGTTTTGGTCAGGTTCTCGATCCGGATCATGTCTCCGATGCTCCTGCGCCTTAGCTGCGATCGCGGATCGAATAGTAGATCAGGGCCATGATCGACCATGCCAGCAGTAGGAAGAAGCCAACCAATCCGCCGATCACGAAGCGGCGGGGATATTCGGCTTCTTGGGCCAGAGTCGGGCGGATATACGTCGCCAGATAGCGGCTCTGGCGGGTGGCGTTTTCACGAGCAACGTCCACGGCGGTCAAGGCGGCGCGGTAGGTTTGCTCGGCATATTCCAGATCAACGTTCAGGCGCTCGTATTCGGACAGAAGCGCCGGATAGTCCGATCCCGCCGCCGCCGTATCAGAGTGGCTGCCGGTCAGGTTCTGCCGTTCAGAGCGGATGCGTTCTTTGATCACGTCGATCCGTTGCATCGCCTTTTTGACGCGCGGATCGTTATCTCCGACCGAGCCGATCAGGATGTCGTATTCGATCAGGGCTTGCGCCAACTGTTGTTGCAGGTTGTTCATCACCCCCATCCGGCCCTGAATGTCGGCGGTCGGATCAACGATCTGGGTGCGCGTGCGGTATTGGGTCAGAGCCTCGCGGGCGGACTTCAGCCGTTCCAGTGCGATTTGCAGGTCCGAGTCCGCATAGCGCGTGGCATCAAGGCGCGCCTGCTCGTTCAGAGCGTTGATGCGGGTCTGGCTTTCTTCGACGATCGCTGTGGTGACGTCCTGCGCAGTTTTGGGATCGAAGCCGGTGGCTTGAACCTCGATCAGACCGGAGCCGCTGTCATAGGAAATCTTGACGATCCGGCTCCAGTACCAGACCAGCTGCTCCATCGTGGCGTCGGGCCACAGGGCGAACATTTTGTCCTCGGACCAAGGCTGGCTGTAATGGGCACGCAGATCGACGCGCGCCTGCACAGCCTCAACCATCTCCTGACTTTGAATGAATTCGAACAGAATATCGCTGTCAGATGCCGCACTGGTACCGGCAAAGCTGGCCAGCCCCCCTAGAAGGTCGCTCGCGCCAGAGCTTTCCTGACTACGCACGGTAAAGCCGGTAATCGAGGCGTACTGATCCTTGGCCACTGTCCAGAGGTATCCGTTCAATGCCACCATTGGTGCGATAACGATCAGAAAAAAGCTGAAGATCAGGCCCCAGTGGCGCTTCTTCATGTGTGCTGCCCGAGGAAGCGGGAATTCCCCGCCGTTGGCCTTCGCGGCCTCAAGCTCCATTTGCAGCGCGGCTAGTCGGGCGCGCAGTTTGCCACCCTTGCGCTTTTTCTTGCGTCCGCGCCCGCGGGTCTCGGTTTCTTCGCCCTCGGCCACGAGGTCTTCGGTATTGGTCGATGCGGGGAGCAAGGGTTCATTCATAGGAGTCTTAAGATCCTGTCCGACTAGCACACCGGTCCGTACGGGCCAAAGCCCGCCGGTCCACGTTTGAGTGCTTGGTAATCCCGCAGAGACCGAAATGCAAACCCGCAGATGGTCTTAGGCCCAACTACACTGTCATGTGAGCGGGGATTTTCTGAGGCTTAAACGCGTTGGATCGCGCGCCTTTGTATTTCCAACCCTTTTGTTTCATATTATGAGGCGTCCAGTGGCAGACGGTTTCTGCTTTGAATGCGGGGGCTCATGACCAACACTTCGACAAACGCTGGCGGAGCGCGCCGCAAGCCACGTGTTTCCCCCAACACGCCGAGCCTCGAGGCGCGGCGTCCGTCTGGCGGGACCCAGCGCCATTTCAAAGCACTCCGTACGATTGTCGCCTTGATGCTGCGAGAAATGTCTACGCGCTACGGTCGGACACCGGGTGGTTATCTGTGGAGCTTGCTGGAGCCCGTTGCTGCGATCCTGTTTCTGTCGTTCGGCTTCTCGCTGATGATCAGAACGCCGCCGCTGGGTACAAGCTTTCTGCTTTTTTATACGACGGGGTTATTGCCATTCAGCATGTACACCACCATATCGGGCACCACTGCCCGCGCGACCAGCTACTCCAAATCGTTGCTAAAATTTCCTGCCGTGAACTGGCTCGATGCGATATTGGCGCGTCTCTTTCTGAACAGCCTTACCGACATCGTCGTGATGTTCATTGTGATTGGCGGAGTTTGGATTGCAGTTGACGGGCGTTCCACCGTCGATTTGCCCAGTGCATTGATCGGCGTGGGCTTGGCCATCATTCTTGGTTTGGGTGTTGGAACGATCAACTCTGTGCTCATAGGGCTGTACCCGCTGTGGAGCATGACTTGGTCGATTATCACGCGTCCGCTGTTTATTGCGTCTGGAATCTTGTTTCTTTACAGGGATTTACCGCCCTTGGCGCGAGACATCTTGTGGTACAACCCCTTGATCCACATCACTGGCATCGTCAGGGCGGCCTTCTATTCCAGCTATGACGCGTCTTATACGAGCGTCACCTATGTGATGCTTCTGTCGATGACTCTGCTTACCCTAGGCCTCATTCTGATGGGCCGGTACCACCGTGATCTGCTGAACGATTAACGGCTGCCGCTCGCAATTTTCATGATCTCGGCGTGGTCGCGGTGTCTGCGGCCCGCCAAGCCATCGCGGATCGCCAAAATCAGAAGGCGCAGGAAGACCTTTTGTTCGCCTTGATGGGCGCGGGTTTTCAGCAGCCATTTGGGAATGATCGCCATCATGGCCAACCAAAACCAAGGCCCCGCCGCGATGCGATAGAGCATCAGAAGGTTGCGATGGTAATAGTAGACCTTCCAGAGGGGGACGAACCGTCCTCGTTGGGCGCCATTGTCGTCGCCGACTTTGAAGGTCGCCATGTCATGCTCGAACCGGATTTGGGGCTCAAAGCCGATGCTGTGGCCCGCTTGGGTCAGTTCGATCGTGTAAATCCCGTCATCGCCATAGATGAAAAGGTCCGGATCGGGATAACCGTTCGCTTTGACAGCCCGTGCCGAAACGAAAAACCCGACAAAGGACGTCACGTCGATGCCGATCGCGTCACCTTCGTAATGGGTGCTTTTCAGGTGAAAGCCCGAGCGGCCTTTTAGCGCGGTCCGCAGGAATTCTTTGCCGTGCCAGAACGGGTTGCGAGAGGGACGGTTCATCTCGCAAATCTGGCCGTCGGGGAAATAGACCGCGGCCGCGATCGCGTCCCATTTGCTGTCGGGGATGGTCTGGAAACGGTTCAACGCTCCCTGCTCGGGGCGGCCATCGTCATCCATCACGACCAGCCAGTCGGGGGAGTGATGCTCCATCGCGCGGCGCATGCCGGTGGCAAAGCCCCCTGCCCCGCCAGTGTTCACCGCGCTGTTGATGATGTCGAGGCGGGTTTCACCTTGGCTCAGGGTTTCGGCTGCGAAGGCGTCCAGCCAGTCTCCGGTGCCGTCCGTCGAGGCGTTGTTGATCACCACAACCGCGGCCAATTCCTGGGCGGGGCTTTCCAGCAGGCGGGCCAGCGTGACCTTCAGTTTCGTTAGCCGGTTGTAGGTGACCACAACCGCAACCAGTCGTTTCGCGGCCACGGGCGTGGCCATTTCGGTCAGAAGGTCGGCTGGCGTAGATTTCAAAACTCGGGCTTTCCGCAGGGCATTTTCCCAAGGGAAAACACATAAATCGGCCCCTGTGTCAAACCGTTCCAACCCCGAACCGCAAAGAACCGCCGCCCCGTTGCCATAGGGCAAAAACAACAAAGCCGGCTCTGCGTGGGGCAGAGCCGGCCTTGGGATCGCGTAAAGCGACCGGATCAGTTGGTGGGCATGGACACACGCAGGTGGACCGTCTCGAGGCCCATGTTGCTGTGGTAAATGCCCGCGTTCGAGCGGTGGTCATAACCCAGACCGATGCGCATACCGTTGCGCGCCTCGTAGCCCAGTTCGATGCCCGAGCGGAACTCGATGGGGCCCCCTAGATCGACGCCGTCACCTTGGATATAGATGCCGGGCATGGCGTGCAGTTCCAGATAGCCCGCGCCGAAATTCGTGTCCCACGACTGGCCAACGCCAACCCACGCGTCGTTGGTATCGGTCAGCGACAGACCGTAGGTGACTTGGAACGGACCGTAGGCCAGCGCGGTGTCACGGCGGACATAGAATTCCTGACCATAGTTCTCTTCTTGAAAGTAGGTCTCGCCCAAGGAGAAGGACATGCGGCTGTCAACGGTGTTGGGGCCAAGGCAACTGCCGGTCGGGCAGTAATTGGTGCCCATATCCAACAGGCCAAGCGCCAGTGTAAGAACTGCAAAGGTTCCGTCAGCCATAAAATCTCTCCTCGAATGCCTAAGTCCGCGTCGGGCTCTTCCGCGCTGTTAAAGCGGGCCTTGCGCTTTGGATCAATTCCCTTGTTTCGACAGGTAGGGCAGTCCCGACCATTTTGCACGAGAAATTGACCGGCCGAAGGGCAAAACATTGTTCGCCATATAAAAATGCAACAGGCCCCGCGTTGGGGACGGGGCCTGCGCAATGGTTAACCAAAAGACCGGAAATTACTTGAACTTCTTAATCTCGCCCGTTTTGCGACGAGCGTTGTAGCTGGTCAGTTCACGCTTCACGATCGGCATCAAGAAGTACAGACCGATGATGTTCACCACCGCCATTGCAAAAATCGATGCGTCCGAGAAGTCGATGACCGGACCAAGGCTGGCTGCCGCGCCGATCCAAACGAACAGGCAGAAGATCAGTTTGAACGACAGATCCGATACCTTGTTTTCACCGAACAGGAAGGTCCACGCCTTGAGCCCATAGTAGCTCCAGCTGATCATGGTCGAGAACGCGAACAGCAGAACCGCAACCACCAGCACATAACGGAACCAGCCGAACGCCGACGAGAAGGCCGCCGAAGTCAGCGCAACGCCGCTGTTGCCGCCAACGGTCTGGATCGAGCCGGATTCGTTCAGCACATACAGGCCGGTTGCGGGGTCGATGACCAGCTGGCCGGTGATGATGATGACTAGAGCGGTCATGGTACAGATCACAACGGTGTCGATGAAGGGTTCCAGCAGCGACACATAGCCTTCGGTCACGGGCTCGCTGGTGCGCACCGCCGAGTGCGCGATCGCCGCCGAGCCAACGCCCGCTTCGTTCGAGAATGCAGCGCGTTTGAAGCCTTGGATCAGCGCGCCGGCAAGACCGCCAGCCACACCCAGACCGGTGAAAGCGCCGTCAAAGATCTGGCCAAAGGCCCAACCGATCTTGTCCGCGTTCATCGCGATGATGATCAGCGCGGTGCCCACGTAGAGAACGCCCATGAAGGGGACGACTTTTTCGGTGACGCTGGCGATGGATTTCAGACCGCCGACGATCACAAGGAACACGATGGTTGCGAAGACAACGCCTGTGATCCAGCCGGGGAAGTCGCCAAAAACGTTGGTCAGCTGTGCGTGCGCCTGGTTCGCTTGGAACATGTTGCCGCCGCCGAACGACCCAAGGATACAGAAGATCGCGAACAGGATGGCCAGCGGTTTACCACCGGGCAGACCGCGTTCAGCGAAACCTTTGGTGATATAGTACATGGGGCCGCCCGAAACGGTGCCGTCTGCGTATTCGTTGCGGTATTTCACACCCAGCGTACATTCGGTGAATTTAGACGCCATGCCCATCAGGCCGGCCAAAATCATCCAGAAGGTCGCGCCCGGACCGCCGATGCCGACTGCTACGGCCACACCTGCGATGTTCCCCAGACCAACGGTGCCCGACAGAGCGGTCGCCAAGGCTTGGAAGTGGCTCACTTCGCCCGCGTCATTTGGGTCCGAATAGTCACCGCGCACCAGCTCAATCGAATGTTTGAAGCCGCGCAGCTGGATCAGGCCGAAATAGACGGTGAAGATGGTCGCCGCGACCACCAGCCATGCCACGATCCAAGGGAAGGTGGTGCCGGGGAACGGGCTGAAGATGAAGTTCACGAACCAGCCGGTCGAGTTTGCGAAAACTTCGTTGACCGCTTCGTCGATGTTGCTGGCCGCTGCGGGCGCCGCCAGCGCGCACGAAGCCAGAGCCCCCAGAACCGGAGCTTTGATTTTGTTATACATTATAGTTCCCTGTTATTCTTTGTTTGTTACGGAACGATGGTGACCGGAACCGGCGCAACCTGCGCGAGCGAGCCCGCCACAGAACCGAACAGACGAGAGGTCAGCGAGGACTGACCCGTACGGCCAAGGATCAGCTGGCTTGCGCCGGTGTCCTTGACGATGGCCAGCAGGGTCTCTGCGATGTGGCCGTATTTTACCATGACTTCGACGTTTACGCCGCTGCTCTGGATTTCCTGCAGAAGGGGGCTGACGATCGCCTTGTCGGCGCGTTCCAGTTCTTCTTTGCGGCGCTTGTGACGCTCTTCGACCTCGGTTTTGGTGAGGAACGAGTAGGGCGACCATTCCAGCACGTGAGCGACAATAAGGTCGGCACCGGCTGCTTTCGCGATCGACAGAGCAAAGTTCACCGCGTCATGGGCGTTTTCGCTACCGTCGTATGCGACGACGATCTTTTCGGTCATCGACAACTCCAACTTTCGTTATGAATACCATCAACAGATTTGACGGAAGTTAACGACATTGGGGCGGGAAGTTCTCTCGAATCGAAGGGGGACTGCCGTCGTTTCGTCCAAAATCGGGGCAGTTTCCGGTCGATTCGCGCAATTCTCTGCGGAGAGGGTTAAAGTTCTGTGAAGGAAGCATCATTTTTACCCGTTTCCGTGGCGTCATCGTGATGGGGGCTGTTCTGCGGGCATGGCCCCTTGACCTTGGGGCGGGTGATCCACACCTTGAGCCTCAAGGTATTCAAAGGAGCCATCATGACCACCGATCCCGTTTTGACCGAAGCTCTTGATAAACTGGCAGAAGTTGCCGTTCGTGTCGGGTTGAACCTGCAAGAGGGACAGGATCTGGTTCTGACCGCCCCTGTCGAGGCTTTGCCGCTGGTGCGCCGGATCACAGCGGCGGCCTACCGCGCGGGGGCCGGATTGGTGACACCGATTCTCTCCGATTCGGGAATCGCCTTGGCGCGATTCGAAAACGCCAATGACGCGTCCTTCGACAAGGCGGCGGACTGGCTCTATGCCGGTATGGCCGAGGCGTACAAGAACAACGCAGCCCGTCTGGCCATCGTGGGCGAGGACCCGATGCTGCTGGCCGAGCAAGACCCCGAAAAGGTCGCCCGCGCAGGCAAGGCAAACTCTATCGCCTATAAACCCGCGCTGGAAAAGATCGCGAATTTCGACATCAACTGGACGATCGTCAGCTACCCGACCGCCGCTTGGGCCGCCCGTGTGTTCCCTGACCTGCCCGAGGCCGAAGCGGTGGAAAAGTTGGCAACCGCGCTGTTCTCGGCCTCGCGCGTGCTGAATGATGATCCGGTAGCAAACTGGACTGGCCACAATGCTGCCCTGCGCGAACGGACCAAATGGCTGAACGGCCAGCGCTTCGACGCTCTGCACTTCAAAGGGCCCGGAACCGATCTGGTGGTTGGACTGGCCGAGGATCACGAATGGCACGGCGGCGCGTCGACCGCGACCAACGGCGTCACCTGCAATCCGAACATCCCGACCGAAGAAGTCTTTACCACGCCCCATTCGGCGCGGGTCGATGGGGTTGTCCGCTCGACCAAGCCTCTGTCTCATCAGGGCAGCCTGATCGACGGGATCGAAGTGCGTTTCGAGGCTGGCAAGATCGTCGAGGCCAAAGCGACCAAAGGCGAGGCAGTCCTGCTAAAGCTGCTGGACAGCGACGAAGGCGCACGCCGTTTGGGCGAGGTCGCGCTGGTGCCGCACTCTTCGCCGATCTCCCAGTCGGGGGTGCTGTTTTATAACACCCTTTATGACGAGAACGCCGCCTGCCACATCGCGCTGGGGCAGTGCTATTCCAAATGCTTCCTGAATGGCGGAGACCTGAGCCCTGAGGAAATCGCGGCGCGCGGCGGGAACAGCAGCATGATCCACGTCGACTGGATGATCGGCAGCGGTGAAATGGACATCGACGGCATTCTGCAGGATGGCACCCGCGTGCCGGTTTTCCGCGCCGGTGAATGGGCCTGAATCTTGCAGGATTCTCGGCCCGTAAGGGTCAGAATCGGCTAATCCTGCGAAAAGTTTCAGGCTCGTGAAGATTTTTTGACAGCCCCCGCCACGCTAAGTCTTGTGGGTCGGGGGCTTCATTTCTCTAATGGCTGTAGAGATGGCGCAAGAAAATCGTTTGTTTTCAGCGCATGTTCAGGGGGCTAAAAAATCCTGAACTATAGAACGATAGATTGCTATCCCCATGGGTAGGTGCATTGCCCTATCGAGATAATTCTAAAAAACCCCGTTCCGCTTTAAATTTGTCTCAGGAGGGCCGTTCTTTCTAAAGACGCGCCACACAACATATAATCCGTGAGACCGAAATGCTGAACAAATCACTCATTCTGCGTTTTCCCGACCTCCAAGGGGCACAAATGGCGGCTCCGTTCATGGTCGAGGGACTCGCGACCCAACTTGATGAGTTGAACATCATCGATCTCAAGGTGATCATTGGCAAAGCTGGGGAGTTGGTCGTCTCGGCCGGCTTCCAGGACGCGAAGACCCTCAAGAAAGCCGACGGTTTCTTTGCCGAGATGATTGAGACGATGAAAAAATCGTTCCTGTTCCGCGTAAACGTCTTTGACGCGGTGGCAGTGATGAACCTGAACGCCGAAGCGATCGAAGCCAAAACATCGGCCCGCGCTGCGGCCTGACACACCCGAAGGAACCCAAGCCTTTGGCCAGACGCCCCGCCCTCGTGCGGGGCGTTTTTCTTTTGGCGATTCTGCTTCTGTCGGACGATGCTGGCGCGATGGGCCGTCTTTGGGCGGGGCGGACCCCCATGAATCCTCGCCAAAGGGCTAGGAATCCGGTGCGGAAACCGCGCATTTTCAAAAAGTGCTTGTCAGACTCGGTGAGCGTAGGCCATTAATTACGCTAACTACAGAATATGACGCCGATTACCGTAACAAACGGCATCGCACCGAGGGCAGACAGAACGGATGGCACAACAGGGCCGCATAGATCTATTGGTCGGGCAGCATGCTGCAAGCTTGTCAGAAAGACTGCAAGCCCATCGCACGCAGCTGTTCCCCCCTGACACGCGCCGTGCCCTGCGCAAGTTCACCAGCGGTGAGGTCGCGACCCTGCTTGGGGTCAAAGACGCTTATCTGCGCAAACTTCATCTGGATGGTCGCGGCCCAGAGCCGGAAATTCGCACGGGCGGGCGGCGGTACTATTCCACCGAGGATATTCAGGCCCTGCGGCAGATGCTGGAAAAGGGCGCCAAAGTCCCAGGCACCTATCTGCCGGGCAGGACCGAAGGGAACCACCTACAGGTCATCACTGTGATCAACTTCAAGGGCGGGTCGGGGAAAACCACGACTTCCGCCCATTTGGCGCAGAAGCTGGCCTTGGACGGGTATCGCGTGCTGGCGATTGATCTGGACCCTCAGGCCAGCCTGTCGGCCTTGCACGGGTTCCAGCCGGAATTCGATCTGCCCGATGGCGGGACGCTCTATGATGCGATCCGGTATGACGATCCGGTGCCGTTGGCAGATGTCATCCAGAAAACTTACTTTACCAACCTCGACATCATTCCGGGCAATCTGGACCTGATGGAGTTCGAGCACGACACGCCCAAGGCCTTGGCCGAGCGGTCGGGCGATCTGTTTTTCACCCGCGTGGGCGAGAAGCTAGCCGAGGTCGAGGCGAACTATGACGTGGTGGTCATCGACTGTCCGCCGCAGCTCGGGTTCCTGACCATGTCGGCCTTGTCTGCGGCGACGGCGGTACTGGTGACCGTCCATCCGCAGATGCTGGACGTGATGTCCATGTGTCAGTTCCTGCTCATGACCTCGAACCTTCTCGGCGTTGTGGCCGAGGCCGGGGGCGACATGTCCTATGACTGGCTGCGGTATTTGGTGACGCGCTATGAGCCCGGTGACGGGCCGCAGAACCAGATGGTCAGTTTCATGCGGTCGATGTTCGGCGAACATGTGCTGAACCACACCGCCCTGAAATCCACCGCGATCAGTGACGCCGGGATCACCAAGCAGACCCTCTATGAGGTCGAAAAGGGCCAGTTCCACCGCGCAACCTATGAGCGCGCGATGGAGAGCCTGAACTCGGTGAACTCGGAAATCGAGGATCTGATCCAGAAGGCATGGGGACGCTGATGGCACGCAAGAACCTGCTTGGAAATCTATCAGGACCGGCCGGTGCCGATGCCCCTGCCCCCGCAAAGCCCCGTCGCACGACCGGGGCTATTGGCGCTGTGAGCCAGCAGATCGCTGACCTGAAGACCCGCGCCTTGGCCGAGATCCCGCCCGAACTGATCGACGACGCGGGTCTGAAAGACCGTCTGGACGACGATCCCGAGGGACTGGCCGCGCTGGTTGCCTCGATCCGTGAATATGGTCAGCAGGTTCCGGTGCTGCTGCGGCAATCGCCGACGGACGGAAACCGTTACGAGATCGTCTATGGCCGTCGCCGTGTGGCCGCCCTGCGTGAATTGGGGATGCCCGTTCGTGCAATGGTGCGTGTTCTGAACGACCGCGACCTGATCGTCGCGCAGGGTCAGGAAAACGCCGCCCGCAAAGACCTGACCTTTATCGAAAAGGCGAACTTCGCCCGCCAGATGGTCGAGAACGGGTTCGACCGCAAAGTGATCTGCGACGCGCTGCACATCGACAAGACGGTGATCAGCCGGATGCTGTCGGTCACGGATGCGGTCCCCTATCCGATCATCATGGCGATCGGCGCGGCCCCCAGTGTGGGGCGCGATCGCTGGCTGTCCTTGGCCGCGCGGATCAAGGGGCGGCCCTTGGACCAGATCGTCGAGATGGCAGAGGGCAAGACCTCGGATGACAGGTTTCAGTCGGTATTCGATGGGCTGGCCCCCGAGAAGCTGCCCAAACGCTCGTCCTCCAAGGAATTGCGCGCCCCGGATGGTACCGCCTTGGGCGAGGTTAGCCGCAAGGGCGACAAGACCGTGCTGACCCTAAAGGATCAGGATGGTTTCGATGACTGGCTGATCCAGAACTTCGACCGGATTCACCAAGAGTTCCTGAAAAACTCTGGCGATTAACCCGCGGCACAGACCGCAGAGCAGCAACAAGAAAAGGAGGCACGACACCCGGCACCAGAAAAGAAAAGACCCCCCAGGACATACATCCCGAGAGGCCAATTCGTCTTAGCATTTCGAACCTACCCTTGGGAGTTGACAGCTGTCAACCATCGTTGAGTCGATGGGGCGGGATTTTTGTGTCGTCGTGACAAAAAATGGAACACATCTCAACGACGCCCTTTGGGCGGCGACCGGTTTCCGCCGGTCACTTGGCGGCTCAGGCTATGCTCGAGGCGCCGATCCCTGAAGTCGTGCCTGACAAATGGACCATCATCAAAGAGCTGACAGCAGCACGGATGGCATTCGGCGTGTCTGATCGCGACTTGGCGGTTCTGCACGCGCTGGTCAGCTTTCATCCGCACGACAGTCTCTCGGACGGAGAGGGCACGATTGTCTTTCCATCCAACGCCGTGCTCTCGGAGCGCGCCCACGGCATGGCAGAAAGCACGCTGCGCCGGCATCTGGCCGCGTTGGTCAAAGCGCAACTGATCATTCGTCACGACAGTCCCAACGGCAAGCGATACGCGGCGCGCGGGATGGACGGGGGGATCGACCGGGCGTTCGGCTTTGATCTGCGTCCGTTGCTGGTGCGCTTGCCCGAGATCGCTCAGGCCGCGTCAGAGGCTCGAGCGGCGGCTCTGCGCCTGAAGCGTCTGCGAGAGGCGGTTGTTCTGCGTTTGCGTGACGCGGCCAAACTGATCGAGTTTGGACAAGAAGAGACCCCAGCGAACTGGGACGAAGCAGAGGATCGTCTACGTCTGATCCAGCGCACTTTGCGCCGCAAGCTCTATGCAGATGAGTTGTCGGAACTGAACCGTCAAAGCGAAGCTTTGCTTGGGGACGTCAACACACTGCTTTCTGCCAATAAAACAGAAAATATGAACGGCAATGCCGCGCTTAATGAGCGGCACTTACAATATTCAAACCTACAACAAAAAGATTCTGAACCTTCCTTAGAAAAGGAAGAGGCGGCGCCGGTCGAGCTTACTCCGGACCCGAAGGCCAAGCCGAAGCTTCCGCTCTACTTGGTGCTCAAGGCCTGCCCTGATCTGATGGACTATGTTCCGTCAGGGATTTCGAGTTGGGCGGAACTTGTGGCAGCTGCCAGCTTTGTCAGGCCGATGCTCGGGATTTCCGAGGATGCTTGGCAAAGGGCCCAATCCGCGATGGGGGCGGATGCGGCCGCGATTACCATGGTCGGCATCCTTCAACGGGCGTCCGAGATCCGCAGTCCGGGCGGTTATCTGCGTGCATTGACCAGCAAAGCCGAAGATGGGGCCTTCTCTCCAGGGCCGATGATCATGGCCTTGCTGTCCACCGAGAATGAGAGGGCGAACTGATGGTGACGCGTGTTGACGGGCCCTTGGCAATGTTGACAGCTGTCAACTTGACGCTCGGTGCCGTTTTTCTAGAGCCTGCGGGATTTGGCGTCTCAGCCCTTCGACTAGGTGGCGAAACGTCCTTCGGGATTATTTCGCGATTTCTGTCGAAAAGCGTTCTGAGCAGGATGTTGTGGGAATCGAGATGTTAGGTTTTCGTTCGACACAACATGTGGGTCGTTTGTACGGGCCAAATCCTGCATCAAACGCTTTTCCCGAGAACGAAAAGTTTTGCGTTGGACGTTGTTTCAGCGTAAATTAATCCAGAGCAGAAAATAACGTTGTGAGACTGGCCCGTGTACACCCACGAAGAGCTTAGCCAACTACAGGCCCAATCGCTGAAACTTCAGAGCTGGATCCGTCAGCAGACGTTCAGCCCGGAGAATATCAAGCGCCTTCGCCGGTTCTCGAGCTGGGAAGTCTCGGAGTTGATCCTCGGGATCAACCAGTCGACGTTTCGTGGGCGTCTTGTCGCGGACCCTGACCTGCCCGGTGGCGAGGTCGAGCCCGATGGCCGTCAGCGCTGGTTCACTCTGGACGAGATCAACGAACTGCGCCGCCGGATCAAGGTGAACCGCAAGTCGCTGATGCCCCCTAGGCCCGAAGGCAAACGGGCCTTCCGTGCGGCAATTGCCAACTTCAAAGGCGGCGCGGGGAAATCCACGGTCGCGCTGCATTTTGCCCATGCGGCGGCTCTGGATGGGTATCGCGTTTTGCTCGTGGATTTCGACCCTCAGGCGACCCTCTCGCATTCGATGGGCCTGACCGATGTGGCCGAAGAATACACCGTTTGGGGCATCATGGCCCGTGATCTGATCCGCGAAACCGACCGGATGAATGCGGCGGTTGTCGGCGCGGCCAGCGGAACCGCCCTGCCCCAACGCAGCATTCCGGCCTCGATCCGCGAAATGGGGCTGGACGCCCTGCGCCCTGCGGATTTCATCAAGCCCACGGCGTGGAGCACCATCGACGTTGTTCCCAGCTGCGCGAATGCGGCGTTCGTCGAATTCGCCAGCGCGCAGTATCGCCATCTGAACCCGGAATGGAGCTTCTTTGCCTGCGTTTCGCGGTATTTGGACAGCCTGCCCGATGACGCCTATGACCTGATCATTTTCGACTGCCCGCCGGCGATCGGCTATCAGTCCATGAATGCAGTTTTCGCGGCGGACATGCTCTATATCCCATCCGGCCCGGGCTATTGGGAATATGACTCGACCACCAGCTTCATCGGTCAGCTTGCCGAAGCGTTGGAGGACCTGTCCGCCGGATACCAAGGCAGTGTTCCGGGCTGCAACATGACCCTGCCCAAGGCCTTCGCCGACATCAAATTCCTGATGACCCGCTTCGAGACCGGCAACGAACTGCACCGCGCAATGTATGAGGCGTTCCAGAAGGTGTTCGGCGAGCATGTCACCGAACATCCCGTTGAAATGACCCGTGCGGTCGAGCAATCGGGTCGTTTTTTGGCCTCGGTCTATGAAATCGACTACCGCGACATGACCCGCGAGACGTGGCGCCGTGCCCGTGCCAGCTTTGACCGCGCCTACGAGGAATTCCGCGGCAATATCGTCAACGCTTGGGACAAGATCTGAGGAGAACGACCATGGCCAAGAAACGCCGGATGTTCGACATCAACATGCCCGAGGAACTGCCCGTCGCAGCCCCCGAGGTGCAAGTTCCCACTCAGGCCCCTGCCCCGCGCCGCGGACCGATGGCAACTGCCATTTCCGAAGCCGCGAACAGCACCCGTCAGCGACAGGAAGTCGAAGCGCAGATCCGTGCTGAAAATGACGCCTTGGCCCATGAACATGTCCGGCTCAAAGGCTTGGGTTTGGTCATGGAATTGGTGCCGCTGAACGCCATTTCGACCAGTAAATTGACCCGCGACCGTGCCAAAGGGCCCGATCTGGAATTGGCAGAGTTGAAAGGCTCGATCGCCGATATCGGGTTGTCGAACCCGATCCGTCTGGAGGCGCGCTCGGACGGGCTGTACGAGCTTATTCAGGGTTTCCGCCGCCTTAGCGCCTATCGCGAGCTGTTCGAAAACACCGGAGACGAGCGTTTTCAGGCCATTCCGGCGGTTGTTACCGAGCCCGGGGACAAGCTGGAGGATCTCTATCGCCGGATGGTGGACGAAAACCTCGTTCGCAAGGACATCTCGTTCGCGGAAATGGCGAAGCTGGCGCTGGAATACGCCAACGATCCCCAGACGGACGAGAGTGACGCCGACAAAGCCGTTGCGACCCTGTTCAAATCGGCCGGTTACCAGAAGCGCAGCTATATTCGGAATTTCATCCGGTTGGTGCGCGCGCTTGATGGCAGTCTGAAATATATGCCGGACATCCCGCGGGCTTTGGGTCTGTCCCTAGCGTCGCTGATTGAGGCTGATCCCGTTGCCGCAGACAAGATCGCGCTCGCGCTGAACACCAATCCGGGCCGTACCGCCGCCGAAGAGCTGGAAATTTTGCGCGGCTTTGTCAAAGAAGACGCCCCCGCAAAGGTGACAGCTGCCAAAACGTCGGCCCGCCCTGCCCCGTCCAAGACCAGTTTCGCCCTGCCGATGGCCAACGGTGCCGCCAAGTGCACCGCTGCCCAAGGCAAACTGGAAATCAAATTGGACCGAGATTTTTCCAACATCGATCAGTCGCGCCTTGAACAGGCGATCCGTCAGATGCTCGAAGCGTTGGAATAAGAGTTCCCTATTAGGGAAAAACTGCCTCACTGCCCTCCGCTCGTCGGGGGGCATTTTTTGTGTCTTAGGTCAGGCCCAGTTTTGACAGGGGAAGTTCGCAGCGGAACTCGGTGCCAACCTTGCGGCCGGGTTCGGAGATGACGGCGATTTTGCCACCCAAAGCTTCGGTCAGGCGGGCCGCATAGGCCAGTCCCATGCCGTTTATCCCATCCTCGGCGCGGGCCCCGCGGAAGGGTTGGAACAGTTTCGTGTGCGCTGATTTTCGCAGCCCGGGGCCGTTATCCGTGACGCGGATCATCAAATCCGTGCCTCTTTTCTCCCAAGTCAGCTCGACTTTGGGCGCGGCGCTGTCGGCATATCGCACCGCGTTTTCGAGCAGATTGGACAGGATCGAGGCAAGCGCGCTTTCGTCTGTCGTGACGATCAGCTCTTCTCCATGAAGGGTTATGATCCGCTGCGCCGCATTCGGCATTGCCCCCACCAGATTTTCAGCCAGCAGGTTCAGGGCCACGTCCTGACGACGGGCGACAAAGCTGCCGAGCCGCACATATTCGACGAACGCATCCAGCCGCTCATAAAGGGCCTCGGCACGTTCGCTGATGATCCCTGCCCTTTGCTCCAGTTGTGCCAGATCCTGATGGCGGATGTCCTCGCGCATCCATTCGGCGGTTTGAACGATCCCGCGGGCCGGTGAGCGTAGGTCATGGGCCAAGGCATAGACGAGGTCCTGGATCACGGTGTTCTGGCGGATCAGTGTGCTGTTTCGACGCTCTAGCCGGTCCATCATGTTAAAGAAGACGTCTACCGCGTCGGCGATGACGCGCGCCCCCACGATCAGTGAGCCGATGATGGCGACATCGATCAGGATCAGGCCGATCTGCTTCTCTCCGAGATGGGAATAGAGATCGGACAGAATGAAATAGGCCATCCCCGGCAGCGGCAGCGAGATCGCTAGGACCCTCTGGTTTCGGGTCAGAGAGAAGCGCGCCAGTTCCGAGAGTGCGCTGACACTCAGGAGGATCGCGAGCGGGATAGACATGCCGTTTGTCGGTTGCCAATTGCCGGTGTGGGCGGAGTCATGAAGCCCGATTGTCGTCGAAAGCAGGCCAAAGGCCGGGACCAGCAGCACCATGATGTGACGCGACAGGTTCCGGAACGCCTCTGTCTGTTTTTGACTGGCGCTAAAGAGCGCGGCCATGCCTACGGTTAACGCTATTTCCGGGTCCATCAGATAGGCGGCGAGGCGCAGTTTGGACGGGTCCAGATAGCTACCTTGGAGGACCATCAGGGCGCACAGGTTGAATAAGCAGATCAGCGCGACCAACCGTCCGAGCCAGATGTTGATCGGCAGAGCATAATGGCTGCGCGTGCCGAACGCGAACAATGCCATCAGGGCCGCAACAGAGATCGCGTCGGGCAAAGTGCTGTTGAAAGCCCCGAGCGATGGCAGCAGTCCCCCCTGCCCTAGCAACGTTGCGCCAAGCACGATCAACGCCGCCGCGAGCAGCGACAAACGTATCGGTCTGCGCTGAGCATCGATCAGATCGAGAATTGGCGTTAATCTGGACATGTTGTTTCCCAACGGCGCGTGAGGGGGCGCCTTTGTAGGGAGGATAGCGCGGCGGGCGGGGCTAGCAGAGTCCAAACACACCTTCGGTCGTGCAAAGGTCAGTTTGCAGAAGGTGCGTGAGCATTCACCGGTTTCTTCCCCGTGGGGAAGTGCTGAAGGGGCAGTGCATACCATATGATGTGTCGAATTTTGGTATTCGAGAGGGTATATAGTGAAGGGATGCTAGGCGATGGCGTTGTCGTACATTAAAGAAATATTCCAAAAACGTGATTAATGCGCCACTTCTGGAAGCAATGAACTCCCTATCAACATGATAAAAATGCAATCAGAGGCTGAATAACCCTTAGATTAGCGAATTTTTATGATCTTTAGGGGATATCTGGGCCCGTCTCGCGCCGAGTGCTACCTTTCTAGCGCTATTCAATACTTGGATTGGGGGGTAATTTGTACCTCAAATCAGTATTTAATGTGTTTCCCAATGGACGATTTAGACTCCCTGCACGACCGCAACCCATCAGATCCCGATCTGGAAGACCTGTTCCCCATGGCCTTGGCAAGGATGGTGATGGACGTCCACATGATCGAACAACTGGTCGCCGATGGCGACATGGAGCAGGCCAAATTTCTAGCCTACAAGCTTCACGGGATCGCGACACTGTTCCAGATTAGCGACTTCAGCGCCATGCTGACCAGGATCATCGAGCATATGGAACGCGAAAGCGATCTGACCCCTGCCCTACTGGCAGAAATGGCCTCGCAAGCGCGTGCGCGCTTGGATGGGCTGGCTTAACCGCCGCGCTTCCAGACCAGATCCAGCGGAATTTCGATCTCGAACCGGGCACCGCGGCCCATCTTGCAGGGTGACACCACGCCGATGGAGCCGCCCCATTCCTCGACCAAGCGCCGGACCATGGACAGGCCCATGCCGACCCCGGTGTGGCCTTGGTTGTTAGAATAGGATCGGAACAGCTCGAAAATCATCTCGTGGCGGCTCTCGGGGATGCCGGGGCCGTTATCCTCTATCAGAATGCGCACGCGGTCGGGATAGAGGTTGCTGCTGATCAGAATGTACACCTCGTCCTTGTCGTGGTGGCTGACAGCGTTGGCGATCAGGTTATTCAGCACCCGCACCAGACCGTCATATTCATACTGGATGTGCAGGTTCGTCGGCGAATAGGTCGTATCGATCCGGATGTTGGGCGACCGGTAGAGGTTTGCCGCAGCCTCGATCGCATTCGCAAGAGGCTGGTATTCGATCTGGCTTTCGCGGTTTTCAAGGCGCGCGAGGTCCAGAATGCCTTCGATCAAGCGGCTCAGGTGATGAATGCGAGAGTTGATCAGGCCCATATAGCGGGACGCGGCCTCGGTATCGTTGTCATCCAAATCGTCTTTGGCCCAAGAGGACAGCTGCTCGATCCCGCGCAACGGCGCGCGCAGGTCATGCGCTGCGGCATAGACGAAACGGCGGCTGTAGTACTGGCGGATGGACAGTTGGCGCGATGCTTCGCGGAACTGATAGAAGGTGCGCTGGTTGATCTGCATGAGCACAAAGACCGTCAGAACCGCCGCCAGCAGCAGGAACGTCATAACCTCGGTCGCGGTCTGGATACGCTGGGTCTTGAATTGGAACCGCGAAAATCCGGCCTCGGCCAGAACGGTGTCGAAGCTTGCTAGCGCCTCCAGAAGGTGGCTGTCCTCGGACAGGGTCGAAATCCAGCGATAGAGCTGTTGGTCCGCCAGCGTGCGATCCACAACCAGTTCTTCGGCCAGAAAGTCACGCAGCGCCAGACCCACGTTAAGGATGATCAGATGCATGGTGCTCTGGCTCTGGTTCGCATAGGTCGCGACGGTCGCATAAAGCTGGCATCGGGTCTCGGCGTCACAATACTTGATCAAAGAACCTGTGGCGGTCGGATTATTGGTGCCCCATTCGGGGCCCACGTTCTCGAAATAGGCATAAATGCTTCCGCCGGGGCTGGGATGCGTGCCGGAATAGGCGCAATCGACTTGGCGGAAGGCACCGTAGCGATAGGAAATAGACAGGACCAGCGTGTCTCGGGAATTGCGGCAGGCCCGCAGGTAGCTGGCGTCCCCTGCCCGATCCGGCGACTTGGGGACATAGGCTTCGGCCGCAACGTCGTGGAAGCTCGAGGCGATTTCTGCGGTGCGATGCTCAATGAAGTGGGCCATCCGGTCCAGATTGGTCTGGCTAAAGTCCCGCGGTCCCGATGTGGCGACGATGCCGTAGAACAGCACCACACCGCAGATGATGCCTGTGGCGACAACCTCGGTCATGTCGGTCAGGCGGATATAGAGACCGTGCTCGTCACTGGATGTGGTGACTTGTGTCAGGATCAGACACAGCGCCCCTACGATGGTGAATATCCCGGGGCCAGTGGCACCGTGAACGTGCAGAAAGTCGCTCAGGTCGCTGAATTGCAGGCCCATGAACGTGATGGTCACCCCAAGCAGCGTGACAAGGATCGCCTGCCCCAGCACTGTCAATGTCGCTGTCGCGCGCAGATTGGCATAGGTGATGCCGTAGCCGGCGATGGAGATCAGGAGGAGCGCCGTCATCAGGGACATCTGTCCGGGCTTTGCGCCGCGTTCCAGCACTTCGGACGGGACAAGCTCGTTTATAAAGCTTGCCCATTCAAACCAGTGGGACAGCGCAGACAAGCCCGCGATCACAATTGCCAGCGCATACGGGGCGGTGGCCCACCTTGGCGCGATGTTCCGCCTGAGAAGGATCGGCGACAAAGCGCACAGCCCAAGGGAAAGCGCTGTGGTAACTTGGGTCGGCGAAGAATTCGGGATCGGTTTGACCAACGCGGGCAGATCCAAAATCCATCCCAGCATGACGACCGAGCAAAGAAGCAGCACGAGCCACGTCAATGCATTCGCCAAGAGCGCCACGAATTTGGAGTTGTGATGACGGTCCACTCTCGATTTCCCCACGATGCAGGGAACTGGCAACCAACAATCGTTTAAAGGCCTGCGATTCAGTACATATTCTTCAATACGAGTATGACCTTTGGGGCAGGATCGTAGCAAGGCGCGATTGGGATAGGAGCGCCTTAAAATTCTTGGGGAAGCCGCGATAGCTTCCCCGTGGGGAAGGTTTTTCCCCGATCAGGTCCAAGGGCCGTGTCGCTGGCCGGAATGGCGCGGCGTCGGGGGGACGCGGGTGCGGCTGGTGGTTGCCTCGGGCGTGCGCTGGCCCATGCCTGCTGCCATGTCGCGCAGGGCGGCGACACGGTTTTCTGTGGCAGGGTGCGTTGCGAACAGGTTGTCCATTTTCCGGCCGTGCAGCGGGTTAATGATGAACATATGCGCGGTGGCCGGATTACGCTCGGCCGCCATATTGTCGATCTGCGCCGCACCGCGCTGGATGTTCTGCAGAGCCGAGGCCAGCCACAGAGGATGACCGCAAATCTCGGCGCCGATCCGGTCGGCTTCGTATTCGCGGGTCCGGCTGATTGCCATCTGGACCAGAGCCGCTGCCATCGGCGCAAGGAACATCATCGCCAGCGCGCCGACGATCCCCAGACCGCCGTTGCCTTCTTCGTCACGGTTGCCGCCACCAAAGAACAGCGCAAAGTTCGCCAGCATCGAAATGGCACCGGCAAAGGTCGCGGTGACAGTCATGATGGCTGTGTCATGGTTCTTGATGTGCGCCAGTTCGTGCGCGATCACGCCGGCCAGTTCCTCGCGGCTCAAAACGCGCAGGATGCCTGTGGTCACAGCGACGGCGGCGTTCTCGGGGTTGCGGCCGGTGGCAAAGGCGTTGGGCTGCGGTGTGTCGATCAGATAGACCGCAGGCACGGGCAGGTCGGCGTTGCGAGCCAGGTCGGCAACCAGTTGCGGAATGCCGGAGCGGTCAGACGGGGACAGCAGTTGCGCGTTGTGCATCCGCAGGACCATCTTGTCCGAGTTCCACCAAGTAAAGATGTTCATACCAGCCGCCACGATCAACGCGATCATCATGCCGCCGGTGCCAGCCAGCAGATATCCCAAGCCCATGAATAGGGCGGTCATCGCGGCCATCAGTAAAGCAGTTTTCAAATATCCCATCGGTTCACCTCTGAAATGGGGTGTGTCCTTTGATGCAGATATAGGAACGAAAAACCCCCGCGCCAACGGCACGGGGGAGAGCTGAGCGGCTCTTGGTGACTTCAGGTCCAGGTGCGGGCGCGTTCGATGTCGTCCTGGATAGCGTTCCGCAGCAGGCGCGGCACAGAGCAAGCCTCCGAGAATTCGGGCCATCGGGCGAGGGCGGCATCAACAGCCGAGATCATGTCCCAGATGTCCTCGCGTTCAATCCCGACGATGCGGGCGACATCGTGGAAATGGATGCGCCCCGGTTGCTTGCGATTGCCCGCGACGGACAGGGCATGCAGCCCGCTGGCGCCGTGGCTGTAGGTCAGGTCATAGGCCGGGGCCAAAGACCATTTCCCCTCGGCATTCATCAAGAAGGCGTGGTTCTTCAGGTGATCGTCACGGTTCACGGCCCGCACGTTAAAGATCATCCGCAGCATCATCTGGCGCACCTGCTTCTGATCCCGCGTCAGGGCGTGGGTCAGTTTCAGCAGGTCGATGTAGTCCAGATTGGCCGTCCGGAAATCGACCCCGAACAAGGCCGCCGCCGTTTGCACATGCAGTCTGCCACGTCGGGTGCGATCAAACCGCTCGGTCGCGAAATACCGTTCGCGGTTGGCCGAGGTCAGCATGTCCATCCAAGTGGTGTTGATACCCGCGGCCCGAGCCATCATGCCATATGCGACCTCTGCCTCGATGATCCCGTTACGATCATCTGGTCCGCGCCGCTTGATCAGGACCTGTTTCCATCCTCTGCGGACGGGGGCGCGGTGGTTTCGCAGGGTTTGGCCGTCGGCTGACAGTTGGGCCAGAAGTTTGGGTTTTTGCCCGTGCGTCCCGCCAGAGGCATTGCGCAGACGGGTCAGGCCTTCGATGGTGACGCTTTCTCCGACATCGGCGGCCAGATCGGCGAACCATTCCAGCGAGACCGCGCGCGGCTCGGACAGGGGGTAGGCGGGCCGATAGGTCAGGGCGCCAACCCCGTGCAGACCGACCAGCGACAGGCGGGTCAGGGCGCTGATATGGTCAGGACTACCCCCACAGGCGCGGATCTCATAGTTTGCCAGCAGGCGGGCCCACCCATCTGGCAGACTGTCGCCAAGCAGGGCAGGGACCCCTTCGTAGACGGTCCCCTGACGCGGACGCAAACTCCCATCAAGTTTGCGCACCAGAACGGGGGACACAGGCAGAGGGTCGGCCACAAACCGGTCGTCCCACCTAAGGACCGCCTGACGGCGGCTTTCGTCCCAAGTCAGCGTACCGACAGGACGGGGCGTTTCACCATCCCCGAAATCCAGCGCAACCTCTAATGTCTGAGGGTCTGAGCGCAGGAAAGCGCGGGGGCAGGGATTCGCTAAGTCGAAGTTGTGCTTTATATCGGTCATGGCCCTTCCCTAGCCAAAAGCGTGCCAACTGGACCTGCGAGTGGTTAAAAAGTTTTGGCGAGTGAACCAAAGGGCGACGATACTGGGGAAACATTGTCCGCAAGTAGTATTGGATTGTTTCAGGGTGTACGACAGGATGGCCAGAAATGTTATATGCCATACCTTCGATATATGAATACACCCCTTTGCAATAATCGGCGTATGTGGAAAGCGGGGTTTGCGTAATACTCATCTAAGAAGTCGCGGATGCAACTATTCGCGTTAAGCCCGAGGTGCCACACCATGACCCTTGAACGCCCCATTCCCCAGGACGCCCGCGCAGAGCGCGTTGTGTACAACACTACTGCTCCTGTTCTGCTGGATACGGCCAGTTCAGAGCAGCGCGCAGAGCGTCAGCGCGTTATGGGCGAGCTGGCATCGGACGTGGTGCACGACATCAACAACCTGCTGGCTGCGGTCGAGGCGATCTCGCGTCTTCTGGACATGCATATAGAGGACGACAATCTTGGGGCGCTGGTGCGCCGTCTGTCGCGCTCTGCTAATACTGGCCGGATCATGACCCGCCGCCTGCTGGACTATGTCCATGACGACGGCAACGGGTGCGAGCCTGTGGACTTGGCCGAGATTGTCGAAGGCGAACTGGAACTGCTGGATCACATCGTTTCGCGCCAGATCACCCTGAAGATCGACACGCAGGACAGCGACACCAAGGTGATGGTCGACCCGATCCGCGTGCGTTCTGCCTTGTTCAACATGGTGGCTAACGCCCGTGACGCGATCAAAGGCGCGGGCGAGATTACCATCCGCCAGTACGTCGTGCCTGCGGTTGGCGATCAGCCCATGTGTCAGGTGCTGGTTGTTGCGGACACCGGCTGCGGCATGTCCCCCGAAGTGCTGGAGCGCGTCGGTCAGCGGTATTTCACCACCAAAGGGCGCGGCAAAGGCTCGGGGCTGGGAGTGTCGTCGGTCATCGGTCTGGCCGAGGATGTTGGCGGTCACGTCGAAATCGAAAGCACCGAGGGCAAAGGCACCCGCGTCCGTCTGGTTATCCCCTGCATCTAAGGGTCTTCCCCGCGGGGAAGGCCGACTCTACTTGGGCGGGAACCAGACGTCTTTGTGAATCATCACATCGGTGTGGGGATATTCGCTCAGGATCTTGGCGCGCAGACCCGCGCTGATCTCATGCGCATCATAAAGCGATTGCTGACCGTCCAGCTCGATATGGATCGTCACAAAGGTCCGCGACCCAGCCATCCGCGTTTTCAGATCATGAAAGCCCAGAACACCGGGGTAGGTGCCTGCGATCTCGGCGATGCCTGCGATCTCTTCGTCAGGGGCTTTGCGATCCATCAGGGCGTCCATCGCGGATTTCCCGATCTTCACCGCTCCGTACATCATGAAGAGCGCAGCGCCGATGGCGACCACGCTGTCGATGGCCGTCAGCCCCAGTTGGCGCGCCGCGAGAAGCGAGACTATGGCCCCGATATTCGGCACCAAATCCCCGACATAGTGCAGGCTGTCTGCGGCCACGACCTTGTTCCCGGTCCGAGAGGCCACGCGGCGCTGGTACCAGACCAAGGCCAAGGTCAGCACGATCGACAGCAGCATGACGGCAACGCCTGCCGCCTCGGACGCGAGTTCCGATTTGGTCGGGTCCATCAGACGCCCGACAGCGGCGAACAGAATGACGACGCCCGACACCAGAATGAATGCAGATTGCGCAAGGGCCGCCAAATCCTCGGCCGAGGTGTGGCCATAGGCGTGGTCCTCGTCCGGCGGGCGGGCCGCATAGGCGATGGCAGCAAGCCCCCCCAGAGAGACCATCAGGTCCAGACTGCTATCGGTCAGCGAGGCGCCCACGGACAGCGATCCCGTCACCGCCAGCGCCCAAAGCTTGGCGATCACAAGGAGTCCCGCCACCGCCACCGAAGCCAGTCCGGCGCGGCGGTTCAATCGGGTTTGCTCGGACATACGGGAATCGACTTGGGGCATCGGAAATCCAATCGCAGAGGGGTAGCCCCTGATTAGGCGATCACCGACCGATTGTCACAAAAATCCCCACACATTGATGTGCTTACTTGGTGATCGCTGCCACGGGCCTTAGCAGGATTTCGGTGGTCAGTGTGTTCAGGACATAGGCCCCTGCGACGACCAATTCATTCTCTCCGCGCCCGCCTTTTTGGATGTTGGTATAGAGCGCGGCCAGCGGCACATAGCGGCTGTGACCAATCGGATCGGCGGTGACGGCGCTGATATCAATCACCCTCACGTTGGACGCGCGGGCAGAGTTCTGAACCTCGGGCGAGTCAATGGCCAGCGCCCCAAGGCGGGGCCGCCCCGTGCCGATCATCGAGCTGATGGCCAAAGCTTTGTCATCGCTGGCGACCAGAACCACCAGCGGTCGGCCCATATTTCCGATGGTCCGCATCTGCTGGTCAAAGACCATCACGTCGATATCGGGGGCTGCCAGAATAACCTCCAGCCGTCCCAGAACGTCCTCGCGACCCTCGAGTTTCAGGGTCCGCAAGGCCTCGACCGACAGCCAGCCGCCCATGCTGTGGGCGAAGAGCAGCGCGCGGTTTCCGTTCCGCGTCATGTCCTTGAGCACCGAGGCAAGCGCATCACGAGAGAACAGCGCGCTTTGCCGGTCGTTTACGTATTCCAGCGGGTGCCCATAAGAGGGCCAAGAGAAAAGCACCGCAGGCCCTTGGAACCCGCTGTCGGATTTCAGCAGCGCCAGACGCAGCAAGGCCTCGGGGAAGCGGGTGTTAAAGCCGTGCACATAAAGGCCCGGTTGCGCGCCAGCGGGGGTGTCACGCTCGATCATCCGGCGGAATTCGGGGCGACTGATGACGCCAGAACCAACGACCAGAAACTGGGTCTGGGGGTCCACTTTGCGGGACAGATACTTGACGGTGTTCGGTTTGCGCACCGGCGGGATCGAGATATCGTAATACAGGTAGGTGGTGTCGAACGTGGGGTTGGTGCCATAGCCGGGCCCGACAGCCTCGGGCGATCGGTTGGTGGCGACGTAGACGCGGACCACTTCGGCCTCGGGGATGGCGGACCCCACGGGGGTCAGCACCGCCGAGGTGGGCCGTTGGGCGCAGCCGGACAGCATCACGGCGGCCAAGGCCATCATCAGCCAACTGGCAAGGATACGGGGCAGGGACGAAAAGCAGATCAAAAGCATGCGGCAAAATCCGGAATATGGGGGCCGCAGACTGAAAAGGTTTTGCGAAAAAGCAGGCGCGGCTAACCGAAATGATAGCATAGCCGCGCCGCTCTGTCTTGGGTGGCAGGGGGCAACGGATGCCACCGTTGTGTTTACGTTTTGGGGGCGTGGTGCTTGGGGTTGCGCAGCAGGAACACGATCGGCACCACCGCCAGCGTAAAGACAAACATCAGAATGAAGTTGTCGATATAGGCGATCATAGCCGACTGCTGGCTGACCAACTGATCCGCGATAGACGCATAATAGGCGCTGTTCGACATCAGCTGGGGCAGGGCGGCCCGCAGTTCCGGCGCGCTGGCGGTCAGGGTCGAGGCGATCTCTTCGTGGTTGACGGTGGTCATCCGCGACAGCACCGCTGTCACCACCGAGATCCCGACGCCAGAGCCGACGTTCCGCACCAGACTGAAGAAGGCCGTCGCATCCGCACGGTACTTCGTCTCGATGGTCGCATAGGTCAGCGTCGACAAGGGCACAAAGACGAACCCCAGACCAAAGCCCTGCATCACGCCGGACACCATGATCGGCATGGAGCCCATCTGGGTGTCAAAGCCCGCCATGACGTGCAGCGATGCCGCAGTGACCAGCAGGCCGAACAGAACCAGCCCCCGCGCATCGAACCGCGCCACCAAGCGCCCGACCAGGATCATCGACACCATCGTCCCGACCCCACGCGGCGCCATGACCAGTCCAGTCTCGATCACCGGATAGCCAAGCAGCTTTTGCAGCAGCGGCGGCAGCAGCGCGAGGCCCGAGAATAGCGTCATCCCGATGATAAAGATGAACACCAGACCCATGACGAAGTTGCGGTCGCGGAACATCTTCAGATCGACAAACGCATCCTGATTGTCGAGGCAGTGGATGACGAACGCCCACATCCCCGAAATCGTCAGACCCAGATAGAGCCAGATTTCAACGGACTCGAACCACCCTTCGGACTGGCCGCGATCCAGCATCAGCTGAAGCGAGCCCATCGCGATGGCCAGCATACTGAATCCGAACAGGTCGAACTTGCGGTGGCGGATTTCTTCGCGCGGCATAAAGGCCATGACCCCCAGCAGAGCCACAACGCCGATGGGCAGGTTGATGAAGAACACGTAGCGCCAGTTGAACACCTCGGTCAGGTAACCGCCCAAGGTGGGGCCGATGATCGGGCCGACCATGATGCCAGCGCCATAGATCGCCATGGCTTGGCCGACTTTTTCACGGGGATTGATGTCCAGCAGAACTGCTTGGGCCAAGGGGATCAGCACGGCGCCGAAGATGCCTTGGAACACGCGAAACAGGATCATTTCGGGCAGGCCAAGGGACAGGCCGCACAGAACCGAGGTCAGGGTGAATCCGATGATCGCGCCCATGAACACCATGCGGCGGCCGACCTTGTCCGCGACCCAGCCGGTCATGGGGGTCGCGATGGCCGACGCCACGATATAGGAGGTCAGCACCCAAGTGATCTCTTCTTGCGTGGCGCCAAGGCTTGCGGCCATGTGGGGCAGGGCCACGTTGGCAATCGTGGTATCCAGCACCTGCATGATCGTGGCCAGCATGATCGCTGCGGTCAGCCAACCGGGGTTGGCGACCGTGATCTTTGGGGCGGATAGGGCAGGGGCTGTCATAACAGATTGTCCAGACGGCTGCTGCCCGTATCGACACTGACATGGACGCTCATGCCATCGCGCAGGGGCGTTTCGGGCAGGCCATCAAGGCGAATGCGGACGGGTACACGCTGCACAACCTTGACCCAGTTTCCGGTCGCGTTCTGCGCGGGGATCAACGAGAATTGCGAACCCGTGGCGGGGCCAAAGCTTTCGATGCTGCCGTGGATGGTCACACCGGGATAGGCGTCAACCTCGACCTCGACGGGCTGGCCAACGCGCAGGGTTTCCAGCTGGGTCTCTTTGAAATTCGAGACGATCCAAGTGTTTTCCGGCTCCAGCAGAACAGCGGCTTGCGACCCCGCGCTCAGGTACTGGCCGACGTTCAGGGATTCCAGCTGCGCGATCGTCCCGGCAGAGGCCGCCGAGATACGGGTTTGCGCCAGATTGCGGGCCGCGGCATCCCGCGCCGCCATCGCAGCTTGGACCGAGGGCAGGGCGTCCGCCTCGACATCCGGATTGCCGTTCAGGGCCGACGCGGCGGCTTCAAGCTGCGCTTTGGCGACGGCGACGTTGTTGGTGGCATTGCGGGCCGAGATGATGCTGTCATCCAGATCGGCCTGCGATCCAACCCCGCGGCTGGTCAGGGCGCGCTGACGCTCCAGTTCCTTTTCCTGAACCTCGAGGATGCTTTCCGCTGCGGCCAGTTGCGCCTGAGCCGATGCATAGGACGCCTTGAGCTGTGCCACATTCAAACGGGCCGAGGCTAGCGCGGCCTCTGCCTGAGCCAGCGCGATCTGATAGGGCACGGGGTCCAGCGCGAACAACTCGTCACCCGCCGCGACGTGCTGGTTTTCACCAACGGTCACTTCGGTCACGCGCCCGCTGACATCGGCGGACACGGCCACCATCGGCTGGTGCACATAGGCGTTGTCCGTGGTCACATAGCGCCCGCCGGTCAGCCAGACAGCGCCCCCCGCAATGGCCAGCGCCAGAGGGAGCGAGATCATCAACAGCCGCTTGCGGCGCGCTTTGGCGGGCTTGGCGGGGGCGGAAACAGGGGCGGCAGCCGCAGCGGCCATAGAGGGGGATTGTGCGTTCATGTTCTGTGTCTCCTGACACGGGCGCGCTCAGGCGCCTTCGATGTTCTTGCAGATGTGGGTCAGAGTGCGGATCGTGGTGTCCAGATCGTCTTGGGGGATGCCGTCAAAGATCTGCGCAAAGACGCCCTCTGCGATGGCTTTGATTTCTTGGGATTTCTGTGTGCCTTGGTCGGTCAGGGACACGTCTTTGGCGCGGCTGTCCTCGGCCGAGGGGGCACGGTGCACCAGTCCCGCCTTTTCCAGCCGGTCCAGCACGTCGCTGATGGTCATAGGCGTGCTCTGGGTGGCCTCGACCAGCGCCGATTGCCGCTGGGTGCCCTCGCGCGACAGCACCCCCAGCACGCGCCACTGTTGCAAGGTCAGCCCAAGGGGTTTGGCCTCTTGCTCAAAGCGGCGCTTCATCAGGTTGGCGGTTTCGTGCAGCGAAAAGGCAAGCGACTTCACAGGTTAAACTCCGATATTCATACGGACTATTATAATAATGGTCCGTACTAAAGAAAGCCGCCGGAAATGCAGACCCGACCCTGCGAAAATGCGTTGGCAAAATGGTATACCGTTTCAGCCAATTCCGTTTGTCATTTCCCGAAGCCGCCCCCATAGTTCCCTCAAGAGGGAGAGAGACTATGGCTGACAATTTCGCGAACTATCCGAGTTTAAAGGATAAAACCGTTTACATTACCGGTGGCGCATCTGGCATCGGCGAGCAGATCGTTCGTGCCTTTGCCGCCCAAGGGGCCAAGGTCGGCTTTGTCGATCTGGACGCGGACGGGGCCGCCAAGCTGAGCGCGGAGTTCGAGAATGTCACCCACGAAATCTGCGATCTGCGCGACATTGATGGCCTGCGCGCTGCGTTCGGGCGACTCAAAGAGCGTATTGGCGGGGCTCAGGTGCTGGTGAACAATGCCGCTCGCGATGACCGCCACGACTGGCGCGACGTGACCCCCGAATACTGGGACGAACGGCAGGCGACCAACATCCGCCACATGTTCTTTGCCATTCAGGCCGCCGCGCCTGATATGATCGAGGCTGGCGGAGGCTCCATCATCAACATGGGCTCCAACAGCTGGTTTCAGGCCAGCGGCGGCTTTCCGGCCTATACCACCGCCAAGTCCGCGGTGCAGGGCCTAACCCGCACGATGGCGCGCGATCTTGGAGGCCACCGCATTCGCGTGAACGCCGTCATCCCCGGTTGGGTCATGACAGACCGGCAAAAAGAGCTGTGGGTCACCCCCGAAGCATTGGCCGATCATCTAGAGCGTCAGTGCCTGCCTGACCCCATTGAACCGGTCTACATCGCGCGGATGGTGCTGTTTTTATCATCAGATGATGCAATGATGTGCACTGCTAACAGTTACATGGTCGAAGCCGGTTCAATCTGACAGCAGAAATTTCACTGTTACATTAGGCGGTTACCGTCTCTGGGGTCAGGATTCCCTTATTTTACTTGGTGAAATGCACTGTTTCGCGGCTCCAAGCGTTGCGAAGGGGACTATCTCGTTGCTAGAAGTCCCCACCCCAAAACGAAAAGCACTCGATGATTCAAACCGTCCTCCGGGATTTCATAATGCCAATGATCAAACGCCCTTCTTCCCAGCAAGTCGCACTGTTGTGCTATCGGCTGAAGGGAACGGAACGCGAGTACCTGCTGGTCACCTCGCGAGATACAGGGCGTTGGGTCATTCCGAAGGGTTGGATCAAAAAGGGCAAGTCCGCGGAACGCTCGGCCTTGGAAGAAGGCTGGGAAGAGGCGGGGATTGTGCCGAAAAAAACGAGACCCCATCAGGTCGGCACTTACACCTACAACAAGAAACTTGGCAAAGGGCTGGTTGTTACTGTTGAGGTGAACGTCTTTGAGGTTGAGCTGTCTAAGCTTGAAAACAAGTATCCCGAGGTGTCCGAGCGCAAGCGCCGCTGGATGACCCGCGATGAGGCCGCCGAAGCCGTCCACGAGCCGAGTCTTACAAAACTGTTACAAAGCTTGCCTTGAATCTATTCGACCGCTAACAGGTCCGCCCAAGAACGCAGCGAACTGAAAACTGCAAGGGGCGGTCATGACAGAACCGAACGACTACCAGTGGAAGACACTGGACAAGGACCTAAAGCGGGTCGCCAAGCTTGAAACCGGCACGATGTCTGTGTCCCGCCCACTGGTCGGGGTCGGCATTTCGCTGACATTTATCGCCTTGGCCGCGCTGGCGGCGGTGATGATGACCGGCAACGAGCCCGGATCGTTGATCATCGTGATCTCGGCGGCCTTTGGCGCCTATATGGCGCTGAACATCGGCGCGAACGACGTTGCCAACAACATGGGCCCTGCGGTGGGTGCGAACGCGCTATCTATGGCGGGGGCGATTGCGATTGCAGCTGTATGCGAAAGCGCGGGTGCGCTGCTCGCGGGCGGCGATGTAGTTTCGACCATCTCCAAGGGGATCATCGCGCCCGAAAGCGTCGCTGATGTGAACACCTTTACCTTTGCGATGATGTCGGCGCTGCTGGCGGCGGCGATCTGGGTGAACCTTGCCACGTGGATTGGCGCGCCCGTTTCCACCACGCACTCGGTGGTTGGCGGCGTCATGGGCGCAGGCATCGTTGCGGCCGGTATGGGCGCTGTTGACTGGGGCACCATGGGCACCATCGCGGCCAGCTGGGTGATTTCACCTGCGCTGGGTGGCCTGATTGCGGCCGGTTTCCTGGCCTTCATCAAGTGGAAGATCATCTATACCGAGGACAAGATCGCCTCTGCCCGCCGTTGGGTGCCTGTTCTGATCGCCATTATGTCGGCGGCCTTTGGCACCTATCTGGCGCTGAAGGGCGTGAAGCACCTGATCAAGATTTCGATGCCCACTGCGCTGCTGATCGGCGCTGGCGTCGGCCTGCTGGCCTATCTGGCCTCCGTCCCCTACATCGCTAAAAAGTCCGAAGGGCTGGAAAACCGCAACAAATCCCTGAAGGTGCTTTTCGGTCTGCCGCTGGTGATTTCGGCGGCGCTGTTGTCCTTTGCCCACGGGGCGAATGACGTGGCGAACGCTGTCGGCCCGCTGGCCGCGATCGTTTACGCCCAAGAGGCGGGCGAATTCGCGGGCAAAGTCTCGATCCCGCACTGGGTGATGATCATCGGGGCGTTCGGGATTTCGTTCGGTCTGGTGCTGTACGGGCCGAAACTGATCCGCATGGTCGGCAACCAGATCACCAAGCTGAACCCGATGCGCGCCTACTGCGTGGCGCTGTCGGCTGCGATGACTGTGATTGTTGCGTCTTGGCTGGGGCTGCCCGTCAGCTCGACCCACATCGCGGTGGGTGGCATTTTTGGCGTGGGCTTCTTCCGTGAATGGCATGCAGAACGCCGCGCCCGTACGGTCAATCAGGGCCGCGCACCCGCGAAACGTCTGGCCCCCGAAGAGCGCGTGCGCCGCAAGCTGGTGCGCCGTTCGCACTTCATGACCATTGTGGCGGCATGGGTGATCACGGTTCCTGCGGCGGCAGCGCTATCGGCAGCCGTGTTCCTGATCCTCGAGAGCGCGAACTAAGCGCCCAAAGAAAAAGGCCGGTGCTTAGTTGCGCCGGCCAATCGACACGAGTTTCGCCAGAGCGCGCTTCAGAGCGCGGGCGTCACGAACACCCAGGGCACGCGCCAGCTGGTTTTCGTATTCCTCGGCATATCCGATCAGAGTGTCATAGGCCGCGGTGCCATCCGCCAGCAGGATCAAGGTCTCGCTGCGGCGATCCTCGGGGCGCTGTTCGCGGGTCAGGAACCCTTTTTCCTCGAGGCCAGCGACGGCACGCGAGATTTTGGTTTTGTGCAGTTTGGACTGTTGGCCCAACTCTTTGGCGCTCATGTTGCCATAGCGGCCAAGGTGGAACAGCACGCGCCACTCGGTGCGGGTCATGCCAAAATTTTCACGATAATAACGTGAGAAGCCTTCGCTCATGGCCTCGGCCGCGACGTTCAGCATGTAAGGTGTGAAGTCACGAATATCGAAATCGATCTCTTCGGTCGGCTGCGTAAGCATATGTAAAAGCCCCTTTTTGAGGGATAAGAACTGGTAACGACTATCCGTTTAGGCAGTGACTTACGATAACGCAACTACGGTTTTACGGAAGTCAGACGTTTAGACACAATCTGTTGACCTACGGTAACATCAGCTGTCCCATCGAGCCCAACGCGGAAATTCCTCATATTTTGAAGGATGTTGTCCCGCCGCACAACAAGCGATTTTTGAGGGGGCAGCTCAAAGCAATTATTTTGCATTTGTTAACTATACTTTGGGAAAATAGGTGGCTTCGTCGCGCGGGACGTAAGTCTTGTTCGCTGGCGTTGCAAATCGCTCTTTGAACGCGATCTTACCCTGACCTAACGAATAAAAAAACATGCAGTAAATTGCATAAGAGTCTGCTGCTTTCGCTGCTGTTTGCCTAAATTTTAAGCGATGCGCAGGGGAGTCGAGTAAGGGTGATTAACGAAACTCGGCGTTCGATCCACTAACAGGCCAGAGAAATCCTGCGTTTCCGAATCACTTTTGGGCCGCGCTCAAACGAAAAAGGGGCCGACAGAGCGCCAGCCGTTACGATAAATGTTGTTTTCGGAGCGAAAGGGCGGCGGCGATTTTCTTCGCCGCCCTGTTTTTCTTGCGCTCGGCATCTCGTGCGCATCATTCGTTCTCGACTGAACGTCACCAAGGCTTTTTTCTCGTCTGGCGCGCTCCGAGCTCTTCGGTCAGCTACCGCCTGACGGGAATTTTATGTCGTCCCCAAAGTGCAATTTTGCGGCATCTGCCAAGGCTCGAAGACCCGCGACTACTTGATTTTCGCTTACATTCTTGCTGATCCACCAGCCTGATTCTGTCTTCTGCGTCTCGGCAACAAGGTGCGGTGACCGGAAGTGAATATCTTCACGGCTCTTGGCCACATACCGACGTGCGTGGGTTTGCTGCTCTGCAAATTGCTCGATGGCTGCCGGATCGAGCTTGTGGATCAGATCAACGCATTTTCCAAACAGGTCGGGTAGTGTCGCACCTCTTACCGTTTGCCCAAGGACGCTCGCCACAAGGTCAGTTTCGTGAAGTATGGGGGATGAGCGTTTCGCTCGAACAGGCAACGTTTCGACTTCTTCCGTTTGTTGGTCGGTTTCAAATCCCGAAGCGGGAGGCGCGCTGACGGCATCCAGCAATGCCTCGACGACCCGCCCATCCAGCAGATGGGTCAAGGCCAGGAGCCCATGCACGAATGGCAGTGGTAATTGGATGGTGACAAGATCATCACTCTGGTCAGTTGCCTTCATTGTTTCCTCCTTTACGACGCCTGCCATTGGCCCTGCGATTTTCTCCATGGTGGACCGTGATCACCGCATTTCCTGTGACGATCGCGATGCTCTCTGAAAGCCGTTCGATCTGGCGAATGCGAGCTTTCAGCCTCTGGATTTCATCCTGGGCGACACGGCGTGGAATGCGATAGCCATCGTGGCCGCAGGGTTCGCCCAATGCGACAAGGACATCGATATCGGCTTTCCTGAAGCCGCGCTGCTGCCTGCGAATTTCGGCGTGGTTGGTCATCTGGAGATCAAGCATCATCGTCCCCAGCGTCGGTTTCGAAATCGAAATCGAGATCAAGTGAAGCCAGCAAGGCCTCATGCTCGTCGAATGCCGCGCGCGTTTCCGCCCTGCAGTGTTCATGCAGATACGCGACGCGCTCCTGCGCCGGGAGGTTCAAGACATCCCGAGGCTGCACATCGCCCTTCAACAGGACCATGCGCCCCAGTTGATCGCCCTGGCACATGTCGTCGAGCAGGTCGCCGAAGAGGTCGCTGCAAGGTGCGACGCCCGAGTGTCTGTATATGTCGGGCGCAAGCTCCTCGAGTTTCTGATCAAGGAAGTCGTCGAAGAGATCGCCGGAACCCTCGTGGTTTTCATTCCATTCGTAGTCGCGGAAACTGGACCCGGAAAGGTCGCGTACTTCGATCGCAGTCCGCTCGGACTCCAGGGCCTCCATGATCTCTCCTTGGCCGTGAGAAGTCGCGGCCAGATGCCTGAGGCCCGTCGGGAAGGCGTCGAGTTGTGCTTGCATTTCGGCAACCTGTCGGCGGCGATCAGAGAGCTGAAGTTCGGCCACGATTGTGAACAGGGCCGCAGACATCCGCAGTATCGTCGATACCTCGACATTGTACCGGAGTGCGGTCAACTTGAGGATCATCCGATCATTTTCCGACACTGGAAAGGCAATGCGCGTCCATCCCGTAGGCGTGGAGTTCTTGCGGTCCTCCGTGGCAGGAGGGCGTTGCAAGTCCTCGAGAGTGCGTTTGAACGCACGCTGATAGATAACCGCCGTATTCTCATTGACCTCGATCCGGTCGGAGTGTTTCAGGTGTTCCCCAAGTTGCTTACGGCCAAGCTTATGCGTTTTTTCGAATTGTGACTTGTTCAGACCGAGCTTCTCGAACTCGAATTTCAGGCGGCTTCCAAGGATGTGAGGCATTTTTCATCTCCAGCTCAACATGAACCCATCTTAGACGCAAACTGTGAGGCATTCATAGAGATGCCTGAGAAAGAAACCACACCTTACATGGGGGCCATTATCCTGTTGGTTGCGGCATTACAGAGGAAATATCATTAAACTGGGGTGCATCTGGTGCGGTGGTCGAACGAAGAACATCAGATGCCTCATCCGTGAGGCATCTGAGTTCGCTGAGCGGGAGGGTCACCTGAACGCCAGAAGGTCACGGACGTAGACCTTGCCTTTGGCCAGCCCGAGTTTCATCGCCGGGGTCTGTCCGCGCCGGTCGGCGAGCATGTAATTGTAGTAAAAGCGCAAGATCATGGCCACCTTCGGGACGAGGTCGGGGCGATAGTACGCGTAGGCATGCCAGATCCGCTCTGCATTCGCGCTGGTCGGGATACCCCTTTCGAATCCCGTAAGACGGCGTCTCGCCAGATTGAAGTAGGTGTCCACGGGATGGAGAGAAGATCTGGCAAGCAGACCTGCGAGGTCATCGACATCGTGTTGACCCAAGTCGGTCCGGAAACGAATTCGCTTTTCGGGCTCCGCTTTTGTATGGAAAGGCCAGTTGAAGCCTTCGGCCTTGAGGATCTTGCCACGCTCCTCTTGAGGCTGATCTGCAAACCTCCGTTCCAGAAGTACCGACGTCAGCGCTTCCAACTCCGAGAATGTGGGTCGGCGGGCCATGACGCGCAGCACTTCGTCACGATGCTCCTGTTGAAGGATCTCACGGATGGCACGCCCTTCGCGTGACAGCTCACTTCTCCGGTCATTGGTCTGCCCCTTGGTGAAGAGCACTTCGGCGATGTCTACTCGACCCATGGCCACCTCATCCACGAACAGTGCAGAAGTGGCCGCAGCAAGACCGCTCTCTGCGTCGAGGCAAAAGAACGCGCGCCTGTAATCACGCCCGAGCAATTTCTTCACCAGCATCATATGTGCGTACATCAATATATCTGTTCGGACGCGGGCACCCTCGCCAGGGAGGTGCCAGGAGCCGCCGACGAGCAAGTCATCCTCGGAACGGATCGACCTGTTGATCTTCATTACCATGCGCAGGTATTCCGACGCCGACCAAACTCGAGCCTGTGACCGCATCGATCTTGGAAGTTCGAAATCGCCTGACGCCAGCATCTCGTCTTCGATGTCCTCCATCGAGACACCTGGATCGAAGTCGGTTGTCGCTGCCACCACGAACTGGCTGCCTTGATGAACCGTCGCCATGTGCAAAAGCGGAATAGTGCCACGACGCTGTTTGATGGGCCAATTCACCAGCACAACCTGAATGTCGGTTGCGAAAATCGGAGCCTGGTTGGCGAAGCAACTCGCCAAGCGGGTCTCACGGCGTGCCGCAAAGAGCCTGCATTGCTCGGCCAGAAAATCGATCTTGCTGTAGATATGCGGTGCATTCACATCAAGTATCTCAGTCATACGCCGGATCGGGACTTTATTGACCAAAGCCTTGAAGATTGCTCCCGTCTTGTCGGTCTTCTTGTGCCGTCTGGTGGCCTTCCCGGTAGAGAAGGTGGCGCCACATGCCTTGCATCTCAGTCTTTGATCTCCGGAAGCAGTCTTGCCGAACCGGAAATAGGCTGAGGGCGCGAACACCGGTGGAAGTCCGTGGTTCCTGCAGCCATGCGTCGGGCAGGTTGCGAAAAAAGATTTCCTATGCCACTGTGAGACACGCGAAAATTCCTGCATGATCGCGATGTTGGATTTTATGATGTTGAAGCCCGTGCAACTCGAGCAGCGAAACGATCTCTCCTCATCCGAACCAGAAACTCTGCCTCTGGTTGCATCCTGACCGCGCCCGCTGCGAGCGTAAGGATCTGGCAGAACACCGAAGAGATCACAGTGTGGATCTCGGCAAAAATTCACCGAAAATCCGGCAGGTGTACGAGGCAACCTTCGGCGCAATGCTCTCGAAGAAATCCTCGGGGCTTTCTCGTCATCACCTTCAGTTGACACGCCAGCAACCCATTCATTCAAATAGAAAAGTGCTGGCACAATAGCGCCAGCACTCATTCCATTCAACATTTATGCTAACGGCTGGCGACAGAGCGGCCCCTTTCAGATCATCCGAAAACGTAGTGCCCGTGGGTCGCGTCGTCCAAGGTGGTATCCAGCAGCAGGATTTTGCCCTTGCCGTAGCCGACCAGCACGTCGTCATCGACTTGGGTGAACCGCAGGTCGTCCACGCTCTCGCGGCCAGTGTGCTTCAGCACGATGGTGTCATGATCGACGTCGAAGTCGGTGATGGTGTCATGACCCGCGCGACCACTAAAGATAAAGCGATCGTTCCCACCGCCACCGGTCAGAGTGTCGTCGCCTTTGCCGCCGGTCAGCTTGTCCAAGCCGGCGCCGCCGACCAGGGTATCGTCTCCGTCCTGACCGAACAGCTTGTCGCGACCGCCCCCACCGTTGAGGTAGTCGCCATTGGCGCCGCCATACAGCTTGTCCTTGTCTTGGCCGCCATAGAGCCGGTCCCAGCCCCAATCGCCGGACAACAGGTCATTGCCTGCGCCGCCGGTCAGCGTGTCATTGCCGTCCTCGCCATAGAGGCTGTCGGCCCCGTCATCGCCATAGAGCTTGTCCCAATCGTCGCCGCCGAACAGCAGATCGTTGCCGTTGCCACCATTCAGGGTGTCCGCGTTCTCTGCGCCAAAGAGTTGGTCGTTGCCATCGTCGCCGTTCAGAACATCGCGCCCGTAGTTGCCATAGAGCAGATCGTTTCCGGTGCCGCCATTCAGGGAGTCTGCGCCATCGCCACCGATGACCCAGTCATTGCCCCCCAGCGCATCGACGCGGGTGTCGGTGTCCTCAACGACGATGACGTTGTGGCCCGCCAGCAACGTGGTGCCAAGCGACTGGCCAGACGCAAAGCTGTCGAGCACGGTTTTCTCAGAGAGCGGGCTGCTGGTCATAAAGGCAAAGGCTTCGTCGTCGCCGAAATATCCTGCGGCATAGACGTCGCCGTTGCTGTCGGCGAAATCACTCAGGTCGTTCCCGGCAAGTGCCAGCATACCATTGGCGGTTTCGGCATAGACGGCCTCTTCGACGTCCACGCTCAGGTAATAGGTGTCGCCCTCGAAATAGAACTCTTCGTAGGCTGCCTCGGTGGCCGTCTCGGACTGGATTTGGCTTGCGCTATTCCAGAGATTTGTCTGGGGCAAAAAAGACGCCGCTGTTACGTCGAAGCCGTAGGTAAAGATGATGGACGAAAAGCGATCGAAAAGATTGATGTTGGCCAATTGAATTGCCTCCAGTCTGACCCTGTGCCCATTTGGGCTTATGCGCGGGGCTTACGGTTCGCCTCTGGTGATGGCAAATCACGTTTTCACAGCCCATGATTGTATTCGGCGAATGGAAAAGGGGCCGGTTATCCGGCCCGAGCCCAAATTTAGGTGAAAGAGATATCCGCCCCGAGGATGTCCGAAAGCTCGGTATTCTCCAGCAGGATTTCCCCTTTGCCGTAGTCAATCAGAACGTCATGACCATGCTGAGTGATTTCCAGATCGTCGATGCTGTGATTGCCGGTACGGCGCAGGATCAGATCGTCCAGATCGGCGTCGAAATCGGTGATCACGTCATTGCCTGCGCGGCCGACAAAGATGAACTTGTCCGCACGGGCACCACCGGTCAGTGTGTCGTTACCTTTGCCGCCCACCAGCACGTCGCGGCCGTTCTGACCCAGCAGGATATCAAGGCCGTCCTCGCCATAGAGCTTGTCGTTGCCGCCACCGCCGCGCACCAGATCCGACTGTTCGCCCGCCAGAATGCGGTCGTGGCCGGTGCCACCGTTAATGGTGTCCTCGCCTGCGCCGCCGATGATGGTGTCCTTTCCGCTGGCGCCAAGGATGATATCCGCGCCGTCCATGCCTTTGATCAGGTCATTTCCCTTGCCGCCGAAAATGGTGTCCTGACCATTGCTGCCCAGAATGGTGTCATTGCCGGCAAAGGCTTCGACGCGGGCGCTTTCTTCGATGACAATCAGATCGTTGCCGCGCAGGGCCAGCGCGGTGAAAGAGGCGCCGGAATTGAGGTATTCGTAAATCTTCATCTCGGGAATAAGGTTATTCGTGACAAAGGAAACGTAACCCCCAGCGTTGCCGTAAACAAAGCTGTTCATGCCGCCATTGGTTTCGGGATTATCGGACAGATTGAAACCGGTGATATCCAGAAACTCGGTCTCGGTCGGGATATAGACTTCTTCGCCGTAGGTGAATTCGACGGCATAAGTATCGCCATCCACCACGTATTCGCCGTAATACTCCCCGCCTTCGTAGAATTCGGGTTCCATGCTCATGTTGAAATCCGACGGAACGAGCATGAAGCTATTTGCGGTGATGTCGATGCCCGCAGTCAGAAGCGCGGTATCCGCCCCCGACAGTACGTTGATGAACGCCATATTTTTTGACCCATTATACTTGTTAACAAACAGTTACGGGTTCACTTGTATGGGGCGGCGGGTCCTCCGGCAAACAGTGCTTACGGGAGGCTTGGTAGGGAAATCCATACCATTGCTCGCACGCGGGCTCTGGATTTCCGACCTAGTTTCGTTAGGTTTCGGGCCTTGAATACGGTCAGAGGAGAGGCCCAAAGATGGTTGCGCAAAGTGTCGGGTTTGATGAACTGGTTCAGGCGGCTGGGGCGCTGATGTCCGGCGCGGGGCGCAAATTCATCGGGATCGCCGGGGCCCCCGGTTCCGGCAAAAGCACCACGGTCGAACGTCTGCTCGAGGCGCTAGAGGCGGACCACCCCGGACAGGTGGCGATCCTGCCCATGGACGGGTTCCACTATGACGATGCGGTGCTGCACCAGATGGGCCGCCGCCCGTGGAAGGGCGCGCCGGATACCTTTGATGTGGGTGGCCTTGTGTCGGTGCTGAGGCGGCTGAAGGACGGCTCGGAAACCCGCGTGGCGGTCCCTGTATTCGACCGTGTTCTAGAGATTTCGCGCGGCAGTGCGCGGATCATCCCCGACGATGTGAAGCTGATCCTGGTCGAGGGGAACTATGTCCTGCTGGACCGTGCCCCTTGGGATGCGCTGGACGGGATGTTCGATCTGACGGTGATGATTGATGTGCCCGAAGACGAGCTCCGCCGCCGCCTGCGCGCCCGGTGGGAGCATTTCGGACTCACCGAGGATCAGATCGCGCACAAGCTGGACGGGAATGACCTGCCCAACGGGCGCGATGTGATCCAAGGGAGCCGCCCCGCCGATATCATCTACCGGCAGGACGAGGGGAGCCTTTAACCCAGCGCCTTTTTGGCAGCTGCGGTGATTGCCTCTAGCATCACGTGGGCCGAGGCTGCGCCGGGGTCCACGTGGCCGATCGAACGCGCACCCAACTTGGCCGAGCGGCCACGGCGGCTTTCGATTTCAGCGGTGTAGTCGCGGCCCGACTTGGCGCCTTCGGTCGCGGCGGCCAGACAGCCGATCGCGTCCGCGTTGTCGGCCAGCGCCTCTTTGGCTTTGGCAACGGCGGGGACCCAAGCGTCGATCATGGTCTTGTCGCCGACCTGAGCGCCGCCACGGGCCAGAATGCCCGCGCACAGGCCATCAACCCAAGCAACCATCGCGCCAGCGTCCAGATTCCAGCGATCCGACACCGCTTCGCCCGCCTTGCGGAAGGCCGAGGCGTACAGCGGGCCCGACGACGCGCCAACCGCATCAAGGAACGCTTTGGCCATGATCTCGCAGGTCTGGCTGATGGTTTTCTCGGTGTCATCGGTCACCAGCTTGCCGCGCACGGCGGTCCAGCCGATGTCCATGGTCACGCCGTGGTCACCGTCACCGATCACGCCGTCCAGCTCGGACAGCCAGTCGCGCTTTTCGTGGATGGCGGCGCCGGCGGCCAGCATCATGTCCTTGAACATCGCGGGGGTGATGGGGCCATCGGTGTTCAGTTTGCTGGTGTCAACGGCGGTCACCTCTTTGGCGGTGTCCGCGTGGCGACGGGTGCGGGTGCCCTTGGGCTCGAGCGAGCCAGCCACAGTCAGGCCGGGGGTGCGGCAGGGGGTGTCCAGCAGCAGCTGCAGGTCATCGTCCAGCTTCAGCAAGGTGATCGACGCGCCCGCCATCTCCAGCGAACTGACGTATTCGCCGACCCAGCTGTGGTGGATGTCGATGCCCTTTTCGCCAAGAATCTCGGCCACGCGGCGGTGGATGATGTAGAGTTCCAGCTGGCCGGTTGCGCCAAGGCCGTTCACCAGAACAGCAACCTTGTCGCCTTCGGTCAGGCCCATGTCGTCCAGAATGGGCTGCATCAGCTCGTCGGTGACAGCGTCCGCGTTTTCCAGACGGCCGCGGCGGATGCCGGGTTCGCCGTGAACGCCCATGCCGATTTCCATTTCGTCATGGCCGAGGTGAAAGTTCAGTTTGCCGGTCTGGGGCATAGAGCACGCAGTCAGCGCCACGCCCATGCTGCGGGTGTTGGCGTTCGCGGCCTGCGCGGCGGCATAGCACGCCTCTAGGTCACGGCCATGTTCGGCGGCAGCGCCTGCGATCTTGAACACAAAGAAGTCGCCCGCGATGCCGCGACGCTCGTTCTGGCGCTCTTTGGGAGCGGAGGCCACGTCGTCGATCACCTGAACCGACTTGGTGGGGATGCCCATGCCTTCGCACTCTTCGGCGGCCATGTCGAAGTTCAGCACGTCGCCGGTGTAGTTCCCGTACAGGAACATTACGCCAGCGCCGCCATCGACGGCACGCGCCGCATCCATGATCTGCTCGGGCGAGGGCGAGGCAAAGACGTTGCCCACAGCCGCTGCGTCCGCCAGACCACGGCCCACGTAGCCCGCGAACGCAGGCTCGTGGCCCGAGCCGCCGCCGATCACGATGCCGACCTTGCCGTCACGGGGGCCATCCACGGCCACAACCGCGCGGCCGGTGGGGCCTTCGACGGACAGGATGTCGGGGTGCGCGGACACCATGCCCGCAATCATTTCCGAGATAATATTCTCGGGCGCGTTAATCAGTTTCTTGGTGCGGATATCTGCTGTCATTGGTCGTCCTCCTCTTAGCGGCCTTTGACGAATTCTTTTGCGGCGGCGACGGTCTGCTCGATCCAGGGCTGTTCCTGCGCGCGGGCCTCTTCCAGACCGGCACCGAGGGGTAGCCAATGCTCTAGCAGCACGCTCATGTCGGCGGGGCAGTGGGTCAGCTGATCCAGAATCCACGGGATCGGCGCGCGGCCCTGACCCAGCGGGGTGCCGTGAATGCGGAAACCGACGCCATAGGGATCGGGCGTGATCTCATAATCCTTGAGGTGCAGGTTGATCGTGTAGGGCGCGAGCATCTTGATGGTCTCTTCTGGCCATTCGTTCGCGCAGATCGAGTTCGCAACGTCCAGACACACACCCAGCGTGTCATCATTGATGGTGTCCAGCAGTTCGACCATCCGCGGTGAGGGGTAGTTGAAGTGGTTCTCGATCGCGATGCGCATGCCGGCGGCGCGGGCTTTGTCCAGAAGGGGACGCAGCTGTTCGGCCAGATCGGGCACAGCCATGTGGCTGTCTTCTTCGTCCAGCGCGACGCGCATGATTTTGGCGTGCAGACGCTGGCCGATGGCCAGATATTCTTCGACCTGAGCCGCGTCAAAGCACTGGGTGCCAAGCTCCAGCGCGATGCCTTTGGATTGCGCGACTTCGTACAGCTTGTGGTGATCGGCCTCGGAATAGCGGTCAAGCGGCATGTTGTCGGCGTATTGCACGACTTCCAGCCCCAAGGCCTCGGCGCGGTCCAGCAGATCGAACGCGTTCAGCGGCGCGGCAGGCTGTTGATCCTTGATGCCAATAGACCAGCGATAGGCGTAGCTGCCCAAACCCAATTTCATGATATGTCCTCCTCGACGCACGGAAATTGCCGCGCCTGTGTTGGAGGCGAGTGTTAGCGAAAGCCGTCCAAGTGGGGAACGGGGCTTAATTTAAGAAATCCTACAAGGTCTGTTAAGCTGGGATACATCCACGCGGAATTGCCGCAAAAATTGGCGACGCCCCGCTGCGGAGGTGGCAGGGCGTCCATCCGTCAGACGCGCGTTGGGGGTGCGTCCGGCGGTAACTCAGACCAGAAGCAAGGGCGCCTCGTGCGCTTTGACCGACTGGCGGGCCAGCGCCATATTGCGCATGGCGTCGCCGTCTATTTTGGCCAGTTCGGGGAACAGCTCCAGAATTTCGTCCCGCGCGGCCTGTTCCAGCGTGTCCATCGCCTGAACCCCGGGGTGGAAGCTTTCGCTGGCGCACCCTTCGGCAAAGACGATCTCGTGCTGGTCGAACAGCATATGGTGATAGCCGATCAGCCCGCCCCGCTGCTGGGTGATGCCAAAGAAACCGACCAGAAACTTTGCGGGCACCAGAACCTCGTGGTCGCCAAGCAGCAGCTCTGCCTCGGACGAGCGCAGCCACATCCGGTGGTTCGGGGACACGACCAGATCGCGCTCATTCCCCAGTGCCCCCGCAGGGATGTGGATCGGAGCGTTCTTGCCCGTGGCACGCACGGTGCGGTTCCCCAGCCAGCGCACTTGTTTATAGCCGTTATCCATGGTCAGGACCTTGTCACCGGGCAGCAGGTATTCGATCGGGATTGCCCCGCGCATGGTGGTGATCAGAGTGCCCGCGCCGAAACAGATCACGCCGGTGGTCTCGGCGGTCAGCTCGCTGCTGGCCACCGCCGCGCCGCTGAGTTCCAGCTTGAGGTTGATCCCCGAAATATAGGCGCTGTAGTTCACGCCATTGATGATGCCGTCCAAGGTGCCATCGGCCTGGTCGGCCTTCAGCATTTCGAGCGCGTGTTTGAAATCGTTGTCGGCGTTGGCGTCGGACCCGTTGACCGCCGTCACGACCGTGTCGTTGTAAAAATTGGTTAAATCAATGAAGTCGTTGTTGGTGGCATCGCCATCGTCGGCAGTGCCGGTGTCGTTCCCGAAATCGGTGATCGTATCGGCGCCCTGTCCGGCCACGTAAACAAAGGTGTCGTCCCCGTCGCCACCCGTCAGGGCGTCAGCGCCGCTGCCACCGTCGATGGTGTCATCCCCTGCGCCACCGTCGATGACATCGTTGTTCGCGCCGCCATTGACCACGTCATCGCCGCCACCGGCTGAGATCGTGTCGTTGCCGCCGTTGCCGTTGATGGTGTCCGCGTCATTTGTGATTACGTCGCCGTCGGCATCCGTGTAGCCAACGCCCATCACCTCTCCGCCGGAGGTGCCATTGACGATGCCATCGGTTTCGTTGGGCAGGGTCAGGCTGGTGTTGGCACTGACGTTCAGCGAAAATGCCAGAAACGACAGCAGCGGTTGGCCTTCGGGCATGTAGAAATAGATTTCGCCGTCGATGACCATGATCGACACGTCGCGCGTGTCGAGGAACGTGCCAGAAATCGTCCCCCCACCCAGATAGTTGACGGCCGAAGCCTCGGTCGCGCCATCCAGCCAGATCGTGCTGTCCGTATCGCTGGATGTCAGAACGCCATCGGAGTCAGAAACCGTACCGCTCGTGACAGGGTCAAAGCTGCTGAGGACATATGAAATCCCGAGAACGTCATCGAGAGACGTAACATCAACGCCAAGAAGGGAACCATTGTACTTGTACAAACCACCAAGAAGATACTGTGCCATAAGCCAGCCCACACTTTCGATTTGTTATAACAACTGGACGGACAGCGCCTTTAGGAAGTTTCGTCGTTGTTTGCACAATTGTCGGGTAATGGTTTTCGAAACGTTGCGAGGAATAACCGCTCTACGGGTTAATTTCTCGTAAATGGCGAGTGGTTTGGCTAGTTTTCGGCTTTGCGAAGCGATCTGAAATTTATATGAAAAAGCATATTTTTTACCCTGAATGCATTGCAAATTTGCAACCCATAGGAGATGCGTGCGTTTTCACGCCTGTGTAGAAAATGTTAGCGCCTTCGACGAAAATTTATGTCCATCGCGGTTTGTATTTGCGTGAATGCAAAAAAGTCGCTTGGTACAAGTGTAATTGCAATTTTCGTCTGTATGCGATGGTGTAGGGCACTTCTGAAAAAGAGATGTGCGACCGGTTAGGGCGCATATGTCCCACCGGCCATATCCGGGCAAAGGTATGGTGGGCGCGCGTTCCGCCCGCGCGCAGACGCGGTCGCACGGCGGGTTTTGGGGCGCGGTTGCTTAGCTGTCGCGGGACAGCAGCGTGGTTTCTTCTTCGGTGATGGTGCAGCCAAGATTGCGCAGGATTTCTGCGGTCTTGATGTCGTGCTCGAACCCCTCTCGGCGCATCCAGTCCGAGAACAGGCGCACGATCCGCCGGTTCGTGTGGCGGGCAGGGCAGACCAGCCAATAGGTCGGCACCTTGATCACCTCAAAGGCGCGGGACAGGGGCACCAGATCGCCGCGCTCTAGCTCGTTGATGGCAAGGGTCGCGCTTTCCAGAACCACACCGCCCCCGTCAGCGGCCACCTGAATGGCCATGGTCGAGCGGTCGAACCGCAAGGGATAGACCATCCGGCCGCCCATCGCCCCGTGGCGGGCTAGCCAGAAATCCCAACGGAAGTGCGTTTTGACCGAGTCAATCAGGCGCGCCTTCATCAGCTGCCCGATGGGATCGCCCGCCAGTTCTTTGAGCTCGGCCAGATAGGCGGGCGAGCACATGGGCAGAACATAGTCATGAACCACGGCCTCTTGGTGCAGGCCCGACCAGTCGCCTGCGCCATAGCGCAGGTCAAGGTCCACGATCTCGGTCTCGAAATCCGAAAAGTCCGGCGCCCCGTCCACGCGCAAATCCCAGCCGGGGTTGGCGTCCAGAAACCCCTTCAGACGCGGTGCCAACCAACGCACGCCGAAGCTGGGGCTGACGCGCATGATGAAATGGCGGTTCTCGCGCTGGCGGACGATGGCGCTGCGCACGTCGCGCATCATGCGGAACGCTTGGGTGGTGGTCTGGAACAGGCGCTCTCCGTCCAGGGTCAGGGACAGACGGCGTTTCTCGCGGCGGAACAGGCGGACACCGAACTGCTGCTCCAGTTGGCGGATCTGCTGGCTGACGGCAGAGGCGGAGACGCCCAACTCCTCGGCAGCCTTAGAGACGCCGCCCAAACGGGCGACGGCCTCGAAATAGTTCATGGCGTTCAGGTTTAGATCGTGACCCATTTTGCCCTCCGCGATTGGCGGCTTATGGCATGGATCGGGGCGCGATGGCAGACCCTATTGCGGGACGCGCATTCCCCGCAGGGCGACGATCTGCTTTAGCGCGGTCATCGGGGTGACGGTGCGGAACATGTCTGCCAGCATCCGTACATCTGCCAGAACACCCGCAATCATCCCGTATTTCTGGGCCTTTAGGGGGCTGTCAACCTCGGGCCATTGGACGACGGACACAGTCAGCCCTTCGGCGATCCACAGACGGTTCAGAAACACCTCAAGGCCAAAGCTGCGCAGGGCGCTGATCCGGTCTGTGTGCTCAGCCAGCAGGGCGCGGGGCATGATCCGCTCGCCCGAGATATAGTCCAGCCCGATCCAGTGCCACACCCGCGGCGCATTGCGGCGCAAGGACAGGGCCACGTCCGAGTCCCCCTCCAGCACCGGCGCGATCAGGGCGCTGAGGTCTGTATGTTTGACGCCAACCAGATCGCTGTCCAGAAACAGCAGGTGACGGCCGGTCGCGGCCTCGATCCCCGTAGCGATGGCGCGGGATTTGCCGCCGTTCTGGGGCTGGCGGATCAGTTGAAAAACGGGGTGGCCGTTTGCTGTGGCCTCGGCGATCTCGGGGGTGCCATCGTGCGAGCCGTCATCGACGACAATCACCTGCGTGATGTCGGGATGGGACAGGGCTACGCGCAACACATGGGCAATGCGGCCAGCCTCGTTATAGGCGGGGATGATGCAGGAAACACTCATTTACAAAACTTCGGGCGCAGCATCCAGAAGCCCGCCCCAAGAATAATCAAAACGAGGAGGGCAATGGATGCGTTGGAAATCCACAGGTTAATCAGACGATAAGCGTGCCCGATCAGATAGCCGAGTGCAACAAATGCCAAAGTCTTGGGTATCGTTGCCAGAGTGTTAAAGAACAGGAACGACCCGAACGGCATCCGCGCCAGACCGGCGGCGACCAGCACGGCGGCACCTGCGGCATGGGTCAGCTTGCCAAAGGCCAGAATGCGGCCCCCTTGGTGATCGAACCTGCGGGACATCAGGCGAATGCGCCCTTCGCGCAGGCCGATGCGGCGCAGCCACGCGGGCGGCAAACGGTGCAGGCCCCAGCGGCCCACCGCATACAGGATCGCATCCCCGACCAGATCTGCCGCCACCAAGACTGCGATCAACCGAGGCAGATCGAACAGTCCCTGCTGCGCCAGCCAGGACGAGATCACCGTGACAATCGGGCCTTCCAGAACCGCAATCGGCGCAACCACCCACAGGCCGTGGGCGGCTATCAGGTCTTGGATCGTCGATAGGTCAATCATACGGCGCTCTGGCTAGAGGGCTTGCCCACCGCGTTGCCGCGCCAGACCAGCCCTTTTCGGGTCCATGTCACGCACCAGATGGCTGGGATCAGCGCATCGCGCAAGATACAGGCGAAGATATCTTTGGTCCCACACGGCCAGCCTGCGCGCCGCGCCAGCGCCCATTCGGCCCCGTACCACAGAACCAGCAGCGCGGGCAACACCAGCCAATGCAGCACGCCAAAGCCGATCAGAACCGCCGTTAGCACGATCGGCAGCACCGGCCCCTGAACCATTTCCAGCAGGAACAGATGCAAAAAGCCCTGTTTGCGGATCTGGGACCAGCGCACCTGACGGGCCCACACATGTTTGAACGTCTTTTTGCCGATCGGCTGAAAGAACAGCTGCTGCGTCAGGCGCACGCTTTTGTTCTGGCCTCGGATCAACTTGGTCATGGCCACGTCCTCGGCCAGATCACGGCCAAGGGCGGCCAAGCCGCCCCCCGCCTCGATCACCGAGCGTTTGCCGAACAGCGTCTTGCCCTGAGCGTACCCCAACCCGACCGCATCCGCCGCCAACTGCCAGCGCCCTTGGTGGGTGTTCAGAAAGGCGCATTCCAGTGCCCCCCACAGGCAAACCGCGCGGTTACCCGCAGCGGGTGCGGTCACCAGACCGATGCTGTCATCGGTCCAGCGGGCGACCAGTTGGCGCAGGTAATCGGGGGGCAGCATCAGGTTGCTGTCGGTCATGACGATGTGGTCATGCAGGGCCGCGTCATAGCCCTTGTGCATGTTGTTGACCTTGGGGTTGCCGGTGATCGTGCTCTCGCCGATCATCAGGCGGGCCTGAATCTGCGGGTAGTCCTGCATCAGTTTCTGGACCAGTGCGCAGGCGGGATCGTCCGCGCGGGCGGCGCAAAAGATGATCTCGTAGTCGGGATAATCCTGTAAGAATGAACTGCGCAGGGTTTCCTCGTCAAAGGCATCGACCCCGCAGACGGGGCGCAGCAGCGTTAACGGGGTCAGCTCCGCGCCCTCGGCGGGAACAGGCGGGCGGCCGGAATACCGCTGCGCCGCCAGAAAAACAGTGGCCAGATGCAGCAGAACCGCCGCAACCAGCGCAATCATTAGTACCGTCGTCATCCAATAACCTCGGCCAGCGCCTCGGCCTCTTCGGGGGCGTGGGTCGCGGCCCATACCGCATGGGCCACCGGAGAAAAGTCCAGAAGCTCAAGCGTGCCGTCAAATCGTTCGACCAAGCCGGTCATGCCGTCAACCCAGTCGCCGCAATTCGCGAACAGCTTGCCGTCCCATTCGCGCATCGCTGGCTTGTGAGAATGGCCGCAGATCACACCATCCGCCCCGACCGCAGTGGCCAGCGACAGGGCGCGGTGGTCGAACACATAGCCGGTGCTCATCAGCTCGTTCGATTTGGAGATGATCCACTCGAACGGAGTCTGCTGCCCGCGCTCCAGCGCGAATTTCTTGCGATAGATATTGTCCAGCCACCGCAGCGAGCTGTCCAGACGGCTGCCAAGACGGGTCATGAAGTGCTGGCGGAACAGGCGGCTGTCGCACTGGTCCCCGTGGATCACCAGAAAACGGCGGCCATCGGCGGTCTCGTGGATCAGTTCGTTGGTGATTTTCCACCCGCCATGAGGCGCCTCGGCTCCGCTGCGCATGGGGGCATCGTGGTTGCCGGGCAGGTAGGTGATGTGGGCACCCGCCCGCGCCATACGGCGCAGCTCGGACAGGATTTCGTCTGCCTCTGCACTCCAATGGACGCGTCCACCGTGCCAGATGTCCAGAATGTCACCTACCAAATATATGTTCTGCGCCTTAAGATTGCGCAGGACCGACAGGATTGTCGCCGGATTTGCAGCACGCGCCCCCAGATGCCAATCAGACAGGAAAATGCTGCGGCAGCTAATTCGGGTGTCGGGCTGTATTTCTTTGAACGGTAACATCGGTCTCGGCGAGCTCAAAATCAGCTTGGGGCATTGCAGAGTTTGACCCCTTATCCCTCTGAGATGTATCGGGATTGTGACGGTAACCAGATGTAAGGGCTGTCACATTCCTGTCATTGTCTTGCGATTGTGCAACTGCAGAAAAATCATTCGCGATCTGAGAGTTTCCGGCCGCACCCAGCCGCGGGCTGAAATCCAGCCTAAAACATGCATGGGTTGAGCGAATTGCCTGCAATTTCATGGCCTTTCGGGAGTTGGCACATGGTTTGCAGCCCCTTGGTCGCACCCGAAGGCAGCAGCGGGCGGTTCTTCTCTAAAAGTTTGGGGGACCTGCCGTTGCCAAAGGGTAACTCGGACGCCGACGTGCCGGCGGACTACACAAGGAAACTGACAATGACCTCCAAGACCGACTTTACCGTTACCAAGGACGTGTCTGCGGCGCTGGATCTGCTGTCCTATCCCGTGATGATTTCGGACTCGGACCTGATCATTCGTTTCGTGAACAAAGCCGCCTACGCGATGTTCGGTGTGATTGAGGGGGACCTTCGTGCGGACCTTCCGGCGTTCAACACAGAAGACATCATCGGCCGGTCGATCGACCTGTTCCACCGCGTCCCCGCCAACCAGCGCAAGATGCTGGCGGGCCTCAGAAACACCCATGAGGGCAAGTTCAAGGTGGGCGGCAAGTCGCTGGCCTTCAAGGCCACCCCCCAGTTCGACGAGGCGGGCAAAACCGTGGCCTTCTACGTGGAATGGGCGGACCGTACGGATATCGACTTTGCCCAAAGCCAGACCACGACCCTGCTGAACGGCGTGAAAATCCTGACCGAAGCCCAAGAGGCCGGTGCCCACAGCAAGCGCATCAACGTAGATGCGCTCAAGGGCGAGTATGCCGATCTGGCCAGCCGCGTGAACTCGATGATCGACGGGCACGCAGGCATCAAGAACACCATCATCGACGTGATCGAGGCCTTTGCCCGCGGTGACTTTGATCATCCCTTCCCTGATCTGCCGGGCGAAGGGGCCAAGATCAGCGGCGCGATCGAAGGCGTGCGTGGCACCATCCGCGCCGTCATGTCGGAAATCGAGCTTCTGTCGAACGCTCTGGTTGACGGTGATCTGACCAAACAGCCCGATCCCGCGAAATACGAGGGCGCTTACCGCCTGATCGTCGAGAATTTCGGCCGCTCTTTCGAGGCGCTGAACACCACAATGTCGGCGGTCAAGGAAGAGGTCGCGCAGGTTTCCGAGGCGATCACTCAGGTCACCCGCTCGGCGGGCAGTCTGAACGACAACGCCCAAGGGCAGGCCACCGCGCTGGCGCAAATCTCGGCCACGGTCGAGCAAGCCGACAGCATGGTGCGCTCGAACGCCGAAGCCTCCAAGAAAACAGCGTCCTCTGTGGGCGAGACCCTGACGATCATCACCTCGGGCGAGGGGCAGGTCGCGGGCATGGTTCAGGCGATGGAAGACATCCGCAAATCATCGGACGACATTGGCCGCATCATCAAGGTGATCGACGACATCGCCTTCCAGACCAACCTTCTGGCGCTGAACGCTGCGGTCGAGGCCGCCCGCGCCGGCACCCATGGTCGCGGGTTCGCCGTTGTGGCCCAAGAGGTGCGCAACCTTGCCGGACGCTCGGCCAAGGCCGCCAAGGAAACCGCCGAACTGATCGAAAGTTCGACCAAGAAGGTGAATTCCGGCGTGGAACTGGCGAACGACACCAAATCCGCCTTCACCGAGATTTTCACCAACATCCGAGAGATCGAGGCAGAAGCCCTGCGCGTAGAACAAGGCAGCCTGGAACAGGCGCGCGGCACCCAGCAGATTGCATCGGCCCTTGGCGAACTGTCGGTTTCGGGCGGCCGGATCACCAATCAGGCCGACGAGTTGAACGCCGCCGCGATCCAGATGCAGTCGGCTACCCGCGCGATGCTGGACAAGGTGCAGCACTTCAGCCTGCGAGAGGTTCAATCGGGGCGCGGCGGGCCGCAATTGCCGGACCTGTCCAACATCCCGCCAGAGATGATGGCGCAAATCCAGAAGATGATCGCAGCCAGCTAAGGATGCGATCGGGGCGGCAGGGAAACCTGACCGCCCTTTATCGTGACTGGATCGGCAGTTTGAAGGATTGCGCGTGCGCCTTCAGCCCCTTTGGTGCGGCGGGGAAGGGGCCCGCGCGCTCTACCGCCAGCAGGGCCAGCCGGTCGATCTGCGCATCCCCCGAGGACTGCGCCAAAGTCACCCCGTGTAGCGCCCCGTCAGAGCCGACCACGACCCGCAGCGTCGCCGTCCCTTTGCCCGCGCCGCGCGGAACATTGCGGGCGATCCGCGCGCGGATTGACGCCCCCCATTCGGCAATCAGGCTGCGTTCGCGGGCAGGGGACAAGGTGGCAACCTGCGCCGACCCTTGCGTGCCTGCTGCCGTCCCGTCGCCCGCACCCGAAGCTTTGGCCCCGTTCGATGCGGAGGATGCAGCGCTGGCCTTTGGCGCGACCTTCGCGGGTTTTGTGCGGACCGGCGGAGTGGGGCGCACGGGGGGGCTGAGTGAGGTCATTTTCGGCGCTGGGTCCGGAGTGCTGTGGTCAACCGTTGGCAATTCGGGGGCAGTCGGGGGGACCTCTGCTTGGGGTAGGGCCAAGCCGATCACGGGCATGTCTGGCACACTCGGGATCGGCATTTCGGGCGCGGTCATCACAGGCGTCGGCGCCTGCATCACGGGCGGAGCGGCTGGCGCGGGCGGAGGAGCATCCCACGCGGCGACCATTGCAGCCACAGACTCTGAACTGGCGGTCAGGGACATCAGGTCCGCCCCGCCAGCCCCCGCAGATTGTACGCCCCCCTCCGGCGCGCCGATCAGCGCAACGCCTCCGTGCAGGACCGTGGCCAGCATCAGAAATCCACCGAATTCGATCGCGCTGCGCATGGGTTAGTCCTCGGTCAGGGCGGCTTGGGGCAGCACGAACAAGGGCTGTTCAGGCGGGGTCACCCCAACCCGCAGACCACAGCCGTAGGCGGCGCTCAGATGGTGATCTACCAGCACCTCGCGCACGAGGCCTTGGACCGCGATCCGGCCATTCCGCATCAGAACCATATGATCCGCGAACATCGCCGACAGGTTCAGATCATGCATTACGGCGACGACCCCGCCCCCTTGGTCCGCGAAATCCCGCGCGATCTGCATGACCATGAGCTGGTGGCCGATGTCCAGACTGCTGACAGGTTCATCGAGGATCAGCCAGCGGGGGGAGCCGTCCGGCCCCACGGGCCGCCAGACCTGAAGCAGCACCCGCGCCAGCTGGACGCGCTGTTGCTCGCCCCCCGACAGATCGCTGTAGAACCGCTCGCCATAGCTTTGCAGCCCGACGCGGTTCAGAGCCTCGACCGTCCGGTCAGGCCCACCCGCGCCGATGCCGCCCATCTGCCCCAGCCGCACCACCTCGGCCACGGTAAAGGGGAAGGTCAGCACGGTGCTTTGGGGCAGAACGGCGCGGATTGCCGCCAGCTTCCACGCGGGCGTGGCGCGGATGTCATGACCGTTCAAGGTGATCTGGCCCGCACAGGGCAATTCGGCGGTCAGGGCGCGCAAGAGGGTGGTTTTGCCCGACCCGTTCGGCCCGACGATCACCGAAACTTGGGCGGGAGCAAAGCTGGTGGTGACGCCGCGCAGGATCTCTTTGTGCCCCAGTCGCACGTGGATGTCATTTGCGATCAACATATTACAGCCCTCCGAAGGTGCGGCCACGCAGCAAGAGCCACAGGAAAAACGGCCCGCCAAGGGTGGCCGTCACGATCCCGATGGGCAGCTCGGCAGGGGCCACGATGACGCGGCTGATCAGGTCCGCCAGTAGCAGCAGGCTGGCCCCCATGAGGGCGGCGTTGGGCAGGAGTTCCTCGTGGTCGGGGCCAGAGATCAGGCGCAAGAGGTGCGGCACCACGATCCCGACAAAACCGATCCCGCCACTGACGGCCACGGCGGCCCCCGTTGCGGCGGCGGTGGACAGGATTGCCAGACGTTTGAGCCGCTGGACGGGCAGGCCGATGTGGTGGGCGGCGGCCTCTCCCAGCGCCAGCCCGTTCAATCCGCGCGCCAAGGGGCGGGCGCAGGCCAAACCCGCCAGCATGAGCGGCCCCGCGGCCAGCAGTTTGGTCCATGTGGCTCCGGCCAAGGACCCCAGCCCCCAGAAGGTCAGATCGCGCAACTGGGTGTCATCGGCGGCATAGATCAGCACGCCCGACAGCGCCCCTGCCAGCGCGGCAATGGCAATGCCCGCCAGCAATAGGGTCGCGATGGCAGTCACGCCGCGCCGTGTGGCGATCAGGTACAGCACCATGATCGTGGCCCACGCGCCCGCCGCCGCCGCCACAGGCACCAGCCAAGGGCCCAAGGCGGCGAAGGGCATCGCGCCCCCCAGCACAATTGCCACCACCGCGCCCGTTCCGGCGCCCGCGCTGACCCCGACAATGCCCGGATCGGCCAAGGGGTTGCGGAAAAGCCCCTGCATCACCGCTCCCGACACGGCCAAGGACGCCCCCACCACCATCGCCATCAACATGCGGGGCAGGCGGATGTCCCACAGGACGACCTTGGACGACAGGGGCAGCTCTGCGGGGGTTAACAGGGCGACCAAGGCGTCCCACAGGGTCACGCCGGTGGCGCCAGTGGTCAGGCTCAGGATGCAAGAGGCTATTAGCGCCACCCACAGCCAGCCGCGAACGCGCAGGGCGATGGCGCGGCGGGGGGCTATGCTGTCGGCGTAGGCCACCATCAGCCTGCCTCCGGTTGCAGGGCGGACAGTCGGGCGGACAGGTCGCGTATTGCCGCGGGGGTGCGCGGCCCGAACCCCAAGAGGTACATGCCGTCCATGCGGATCACAGCCTCGTTCTGCGCGGCGGGGGTCGCGCCCAAGGCGGGATGGGCTTGTAGGTCGGCATTGGTAACGGCGTGGTCACCTGCCTGCGCCATCATCAAGATCACATCGGGGGCGGCGGTCAGGATCGCCTCGTCCGTCAGCTGTTTGTAACCGTCAAAGCTGGTGATGGCGTTCTGCGCACCTGCTAGAGTGATCATCCCGTTCGCGGCGGTGTCCTGTCCGGCGGCCATAACTCGGCCCGCCTGAAGGGACATCACGAACATCACCTTGAGCGGCTGATCGGGGGCGGCGGCCTGCGCATCGGCCAGTTGCTGGGTTAGCTCTGCGGCCAATGCATCGCCTTGTTCCTGCAGCCCCAAGGCGTCGGCAACGGCGTGGACTTTGGCGGGCACGGTATCGGCGTCATAGCCGCCAGGGATGGTGATCCAGGGCACGCCCGCGCCCTCCATCAAGGTGACAGTTTCAGCGGGGCCCGCGCCAGCCTCGGCCAGAATGAGGGTCGGATCGACAGACAGGATGCCCTCGGGCGACAGGCGGCGCACATAGCCCACATCGAGCAGTGCCTCCGCCTGTGCCGGATAGGTCGAGGTCTGGTCGCGCCCGACCAGAGCCTCGCCTGCGCCGAGAGCATAGACGATTTCCGTGACCGCCCCGCCAAGGGACAGCACACGGGGCGTTTCCTGTGCCGCCACTCCGGTCGGCAGCAGGGCGATCAGGGCCAGCCAGCGCATCAGACTGCCACCGCCGCGTTGGGCAGAGCCCGGACGATGTCGTTCCAACCGGCATAGTGATCCTCTTCGCGGGTGCGGACGCCAAAGATTTGCAGGATCAAACCGCCCATCGCGTCGAACGCCTCGACCGAGACGGCCATTCCGCGGCGGGTGGGCTTTTCAACGGCATAGACCTCGGCGATGGGGTCGGTGCGCAGGTGCAGGTTGAAACCGTTGTCCAGAATGTTGAACCACGGGCCCATGACCTTGATGTTCTGGGGCGCACCGGAATGGATCTGGATGCAGCCCTGATTGCCGACAAAGGTCATCACCGGCACTTCGCGCAGGGCGGCCTGCTCTAACGCTTCCATCACCGCGCCGGTGTCCAGTTGCCGGACATAGGGCGCACCGGCCACGCGGTAAGCCCCCAGACGGTTCATTTTCAGACGGTCCACGAGGCCAAGGAACTGGTGCGTATCCGTCATCGCGGCCCACTGTTCGCGCAGGCGATCGGCTTTGTCGTAGTTCTCTTTGGGGGCCTCGGGCATGGGGCGGGGTTCGTAATCGGCGGGGCGGAGGTCCACGCGCAGGGTGTTCACCACGTCCTGCCAGACCGAGGCATCAGAGGCTCCGGTCAGGTGGACTTTGTGCATCGCATCGCCCGAATGATCAAAGAACTGCAAGGAATGGCGCGGGCCTTCGTCGGTGTGACGCTCGACCGCGTAGGCCCGTACGAAATGGCGGGGGAAGTAGCGCATGTCGATGGGGCGGCTCAGGATCATGCCCGCCCGTTCGCCCGCGCGGTATTCGCCATAGACGCCATGCACTTCGCTGACCACGTGGTCGTTGCGGGTCAGCGCCATGACCTTGCCAAAACGGGGCACTTGGGCCAGCGCCGTGGTCAGATCGGCGGTGATCGGGGTCACGCCTTGACCGATATGGGCGTCCAGCACGGCGGCTTCGGACAGGCCATGCTGGGTGGCAAAGTCGCGGATGCGCAGCTTGGGGTTTTCAGCCCGCAAGGAGCGGATATCGGCGGCGGTCAGGTGGATGTCTTTGGGCATTTGGGCACCGTGCAGGATGGGTTGCGTGGGGTGCCTGGCGACGCGGCGGTGCATGAGGGGACACGGCGGCGCTGCGGGGTGATTTCGTAATCTTGACAAAATTAGTCAACGAATCTATCCGATGCAAGTCCGATCTGCACACAGGCCGATCACAATCCAAAATCCCTCAAATGCCAGCCGCTGCGCCAGCACTCCAACCTTCCTGAAAAAGGGGACTGCTTCATGCGGACTTCACTCACCCTGCGTTTGGCCCTGATGGCCAGCGCGGCAACCCTGCTGGCCACCGCTGCTACTGCGCAAGAAATCACCTTGGACCCTGTTCTGCTGGCGAAATCCAAGCGCGAGGTTCAGACCGACACCGCCACCTCTGAAACCATCGTCACCGAAGAAGAGGTCGAGGATCGTCAGGCGGGCACCATCGCGGAACTGGTGGACTCGGTTCCCGGTGTGACGCTGGTGAACGGCTCCAGCCCCCAAGGGTCTGGGATCAACATTCGCGGGTTCGGGGCGAACGGCACCTATGGCAATGACCAGAAGGTGCTGATCCAAGTGGACGGCGCCAATGTGGGTTCCGAGGAACTCTATCGTATCGGCACGCAGCTCTATACCGATCCGGCGCTGTACAAAGAGGTGAAGGTGATCCGCGGGATGGCGGGGACCTTTGCATACGGCTCCGGGGCGATCGGTGGCATGGTGCAACTGGAAACCAAGGATGCGTCCGATTTCACCGGTGGCGAAACCGGCTTCAAACTGCGCCAGACCCTGCAATTCGGCTCGAACGGTGGGCAGTTTTCCAGCTCCAGCATTCTGGCGTGGCAGCCGACCGAGGATCTGGAGCTGCTCGGGAACTACACCTACCGCAGCCAAGAGGCGCAGAAGGACGGCAATGGCGACAACGTCAGCGATGACGGCTATGAGCTGCCCTCTTGGGCGGTCAAGGCGCGCTACCGCTTCGGGCAGGACCGGGCCCATGCGCTGACCCTGTCGATGGCGGAAACCACCTCCGAAGAAAAGGACGTGCCCTATAACAGCTTCGCCGCGTCCACGGACAGCTTCGGCAATGTGGATCGCAGTGTGTTCTCGGAAACGCGGACCCTGCGCTATACTTATGACGCGCCCGGCAATGACCTGATCCATGTGTCGGTCGAACATTCGCGGGCCGAGCAGCAGATCGACTCCAGCTATGTCTCCGGTAGTTCCGTTTATGAGGCCAGCCCGTTTATCTGGCCGTCGCTGCAGCCCTTGGTGAATGCGGACCAACACTATGTGACCGCGAAAACGACGGTAAAGAACCAGTCGCTGTTCAGCACCGGCGCACTGCGCCACGATCTGCGCTTTGGCTACGAGCATAACCAGAAGGACCGTCTGGATGCGTCCTCTGCCCCCGGGGGCAAGGACCTGCGCGATGCGGTCTTTGTGGTGGATGACATCCAGTGGGGCGGCCTGACCCTGACCCCCGCGATCCGCTATGAAAAGCAGGCGATCCGCAGCGATTATGGCGACTACGCAAACGAGGCGCTGATGGGCGGGCTGTCCGCGCGCTATGCGTTCCAGAACGGCATGTCGGTGTTCGGCAGCGCCGCCTATTCCGAGAACCTGCCGATCCTCGATGACCTGACCAACGCCGATTACATGGAGCGCAGCGAGAAGGCGCACACCTTTGAATTGGGGGCGGCCTATGACAGGACGGGTCTGTTTGCGGCGGGCGACAGTGCGGCGGTGAAGCTGACCCATTACCGCACCGAGCTGTGGGATGTGACCAGCTATTCCGGCGTCACCAACATCGCGCTTCAGGGCTATGAGTTGGAAGGGTCCTACAGCACCGAAACCGGGTTCTATACGGACGTGAACAGCACTTGGAGCTTTGGCCGCGACACCACCAACGGGGCGGACAACGACTGGCAGTACACCCCCGCCAACCAGCTGAGCGTCACCCTTGGCAAACGCTGGAACGAGGAACTGGACCTCAGCTGGGAAGTCGTCGCGAATGCCGAGCGCGAGTATGCCGACACCATCACCGAGGCCAGCGTCGTCCACAACCTGCGCGCCACCTACCGTCCGCAGGCCGGTGTTCTGGACGGATTCGAGGTGCGCCTCGGCCTCGAGAATGCGGGGGATCTGGACTACACACCCTATCTGGCGACCCGCTCTGCCCCCGGCCGGAACCTGAAGCTGACCCTGACCAAAACCTTCTGATCGGGCGGATTTTTACAACACGAAAGCCAGCATTACGCATGCTGGCTTTTTTGCGCGAAATGCAGTCGTGCATGGCGGGAATTGACCGGATTTTCCTTTATCTATCGTTGACGCAAGGGCTGGCAGCCCTCACTCTCGGACGCAAACCGCTGGGGCAATCACGAAGAGGAGCGTGGCCCCCGCCGACAAATCGGGACCGGAGGAAATCCATGAATATCCGCGCAACGCTTGGGGCAGAGCAGGACTCTGTCGCGGGCGTCATTTCGTATTTGACCCGCATCGAGTTCGGAGAGGGCGCGATTGCCAAGCTGCCATCGCTGCTGAACGAACTGGGGATCACGCGGCCCTTGATCTGCACCGATCGCGGTCTGGTCGCTGCCGGTGTCATCAGCCGCGCCACCACTGAAATCAAAGAATTCGCCGTCTATGATGGCACCCCCGCCAACCCCACCGAAGAGGCCGTTCTGGACGCCTATCAGGTCTACAAGGATCAGGGGTGTGACGGCATTGTCGGGATCGGGGGCGGATCGTCTTTGGACTTGGCCAAGGGCGTGCGCATCCTGACCGGCCATCCCGCGCCTTTGGGGCAATACGCGGCGGTGAACGGCGGCGTGACCCGCATTCACGGCAAAATTCGCCCGCTGATCGCGGTTCCGACCACGGCGGGGACGGGCTCCGAAGTGGGGCGCGGCGCGGTGATCATCACCGCCGATGGCCGCAAGCTGGGGATTTTGTCGCCCTATAACCTGCCCTCGATTGCCCTGTGCGATCCCGAGCTGACCTATGGCCTGCCGCCGATGCTGACGGCCGCTACGGGGATGGACGCGATCTCGCACTGTCTGGAAACCTACATGGCGCCCGCGTTCAACCCGCCGGCCGAGGCGATTGCCCTGCACGGTCTGGACTGCGGCCTGCGCGCTATCGAGGCAGCGACCACCAACGGCATGGACCGCGCTGCGCGCCGTGACATGATGGTGTGCGCTTTGGAAGGTGCGATGGCGTTCCAAAAGGGCCTTGGGGCGGTGCACGCGCTGACCCACCCCTTGGGTGCGATCCGCGAATTGAACCTGCACCACGGCACCCTGAATGCGGTCCTGATGCCCGAGGTTCTGCGCTTTAACCGTCCCGCCATCGGCGCGAAATGGGAGGTTCTGACCCAGCGCATGGGCGGCGATCCTGCTGAGCAATGCGCGGCACTGAACCGCCGCCTTGGGATGCCCTCGGGGCTGTCCGCGATGGGCGTGACCCCCGCCATGATGGAGCGAATCTCGCACGAGGCGCTCAAGGATCATTGCCACGCCACCAACCCGCGCAACGCCACCCAGCGCGATTATCTGGAAATTCTGCAGCGGTCTGCATGATGCCTGTGGGAGCGTGCGACAGCGCCCCCGATTGACCTTTGCCCCCAGAGTGCCGAAGGTAAAGCCATCGGGGCCGCCCCATTGCGGGCGGGTCCACTCATCACAATGGATCGGGCTATGGACGCTGCCAAAGTTGTGGTTGGGGTGCTTGGTACAGTGTTTTCGGGCCTGATGGCCTATAATTTCCGCTACGAGATCGGCGATCTGCTGACGCTGGAGCCTTTGCCGATTGTGGCCGAGATCCAGCTGGATAACCGCTGCGAATACAATGACTCGGTCTTTGTGGTGCGCGATATGAAGACCGACAAATTCGCGCCCTTTTACGGGGGGAACGCCGTTTTGCAGACGGTCGAACGGAACCGCGTGCGGCTGGAGTTCAACCCAAAATACAAGGATGTGGAGTTCTTTGGCACCGAAATGCCGGTGCATCAGAAGATGGTTCTGATTGCCGACTGCCGCAACAGTCGTAAGTTCGTGCTATACTAAGGGGGCGCTAAACGCCCCCTGTTGTTAGCTAAAGAACCGGCCCCGCGCGTCCCACACGCATTTTGCCAGCAGCACCACGTAGATCGAGTCCACCGCCACCAGCAGCATGAACGGGCGGGTAAAGATCACGCCGATCCCGACCACAACCGCGAACATGAACAGCACGATCAGGGGGCGCGGCACCCGCAGCGCCTTGGGCGACAGGGTTTTCAGGGTCGAGATCATCAGAAGCGCGGTGAACGCCATCCACAAGGCGACCAGCGTCGGCACCGAATGGGTGTCCACCACATCCCCGAGCCACAGGAACAGCGGCAACATTGCCAGATAGGCACCACCGGGGGCGGGCACGCCGACGAAATAGTTGTGGGATTTCTCGTCCTCGTCGGCCTGACCCTTCATCACGTTGAAGCGGGCCAGTCGCAGGCAGGTCGCGGCGGCAAAGATCAGCACGAACACCCAGCCAAAGGTCCCCAGCTGGTCCAGAATGGACTTGTAGAGCAGCACGCCCGGCGCAACGCCAAAGCACAGGAAATCCGACAGGGAGTCCAACTCGGAGCCCATCTTGCTGGTCGCGTTCAAACGACGCGCCAGCAAGCCGTCCAGCCCGTCCATCACCGACGCCAGCAGGATCAGCGTCACCGCCCCTGCATAGTGGTGATCCATCGAAAACCGGATCGAGGTCAGACCCAGACACATCCCCGCCAGCGTCACCATATTGGGGACGAGCAGCAGGAACGGAACTTTTTCAGAGTGGATGGGACGGCGGGGGGGCGTGGTCATGCAGCCTCGGTGTTTGCGTTCAGATCAGCCAAAACGGTTTCACCGGCGATCATGGTCTGCCCGATCGACACCAGCGGTTCAACGCCTTCGGGCAGGTAGATATCAAGGCGCGAGCCAAAGCGGATCAGGCCGAAACGTTCGCCCGTGGCCAGGGTCTGGCCTTCTTTGGACCAGCACAGGATGCGGCGGGCCACCAGACCTGCGATCTGGACAACGCCATAGCGGCGGCCATCGGGCAGGGCAACGGTCAGGCCGTTGCGCTCGTTATCCTCGGACGCTTTGTCGAGCGAGGCGTTCAGGAACTTGCCCGGACGATAGGCGACCTTTTCCAGCGTGCCAGCGGCGGGCAGACGGTTCACGTGGCAGTTAAAGACCGACATGAACACCGAGATACGGGTCATCGGCTGATCCCCAAGGCCCAGTTCCGCAGGGGGAACGGCCGGTTCCAGCAGCGAAATGATGCCATCGGCGGGCGAAATCATCAGGCCGGGGCGCGTCGGGGTCACACGGACCGGATCGCGGAAGAAGTAGTAGACCCAGATTGTCAGGCCGACCCCGATCCAACCCAAGGGTTCGCAAATCAGAAAGAAACCGACAGTGATCGCGGCGGCAATCGCCACGAACTTGCGCCCCTCGGGGTGCATCGGTTTGACAAAGGTCGAGAGCATGGAAACGGACATCGGGGCCTCTGGTACTGCGTGTTTGGGGGCGTCCTAGCCTAAAATCAGGTGGGATGTTAGCCTGTTTGAACAGAATGTGGCAGAAGGATTGGCAGCGCAATCCATCAAGGTTGCGTCACCTGATCACAATTCGCGCAAGCGGTCAGTGGCCGCGATAACAGGCAATCGTCTTCCAGATCAGGTCACCCACGTCGGGGTTGCGGATGTCGCCATGGGACTGGATGATCTGGGTCGCGTTGATATAGGCGACTTTGCTGCCCTGTTGGTCTTTGGGGCAGTAATCGGCGGTTAGTCCGCCCTTGGGCCAATCAAAGAACACGAATTTCTCTGACAGGGCGGGGGTCGACTTGATTGTGGTCTCGCCGGTCTTGCCGCCCACATGCCGCGCGCCAGTCGCAAAGCGGGCGACAGGGTTGGCGCGGTCTTTCTCGGACCAAGTCAGGACCAGATCGCCGTTGGGGTAGGTGTGATCCTGATAGGGCGCGCCTTCTCCGTGGAACAGCCAGCGGACCACGGGCACCAACTCATAGCCCGGCCGGAAGCGGTTCGCGCTAAAGGCCCCTTGGAGGCCGATCACCAAGGGCCCCTTTTCCATCCGCTGGGGCGCGTTCTTGAGCAATTCGCCGGAATAATACGCCCGCGTCATGATCCGTGCGCCCATGGAATGACCGATGGCGACGGTTCCGATATGGTGCTTGTTCTCGATCCGCGGCAGGATGCTGTTCATGATGTAATTGGCGTAGGAATAGCCGATTTCATCCGCATCCACGGATTTGACCCCATAGCTGCCGATGTGCAGCGCGCGGTTAGCGATATCCAGAACCGAAGTCCCGCCCCAGACCGAAGGCCAAGTGATCCCGATCACCAAAGGGTCGAACTTCTCGCTGCCGCCAGCGGCGTTGCGGGTGGTCTGGACGATCGAGTTATATCGCTCCAGTGCCTCTATCTGGTCGTTGTTCCAGCCCATCGACAGGAACAGGATGTGGGTAAAGGGGTGCCCTTCGGCCTTGGCCTGCGCGACCTCTTGGTCGATGGCCTGTTCCAGCTGTTCCATCGCGGCCCAACTGTGCTCATAGACGTTGGCGGGCAGGTTCGGTTCAGCCTCTAGCGGGTTCGTCACCGGATGCAGCGCACTGCCGGAATAGGTGCTGTGCAGCTGCCGCACCTCCATCCCGTTGCCCCGCGCCTCGGGGCCATATTGCAGGATGTGCGAGACGAACATCAGCTTGGGCTCGGTGAAGGCGCGGTTATAGGTCCAGACTTGGTTTTCCAGATCCTTCGGGCCTGCCTCGGGCGGCATACGGTCGGGGGCGTTCAGGCGCGAGTTGTCGGGGGTGTTGCTGGCATAGCCGATCAGTGCACGTGGGGCCTTTTCGATCCCGACGATAAAGCCCCGATGGGCAAGGGGCATCGAATGCGGCTCGTTCAGCAGCGCGTGGTAGCGGGAAATCACCCCGCTGGTGTGCAGGGCCTTTTCCTCGGACGCGGGGACGTGTTTGTCCGTCGGATCCGAGCAACCGATCAAAAATCCCATAATCCCAAGCGCAGCCAGTAGCCGCGTCCCGTTCCGCAAAATGCAGGTCATAAGCTGAAAAAGTGTTCTGAAAATCTGAACTCAGCTTAAACGGGAAAACCCTTGTGGCAAGGGTTTTCTGGGCTTTTTTTGGGGTCATGTGGCCCTTAAACAGGGGTCCAGACAGATCCGTTTTTGCTGGACTCGATGGTTGCCGCAATAAACCGCATCCCCTTGAGCCCGTCTTCGATGCCGGGCAGACCGTCGGGCATGCTACCCGCCTGAATGGCATCCGCCGCGTCCGCGTAAAGCTGGCCGAACGCCTCAAGATACCCTTCGGGGTGGCCCGATGGCACGCGGGCGACGCCGCCAAAGCCGGGGCCGCCACGGGTCAGGGTTTGGGGCGGTTCATCCAGTCGGGCAAAAAGTAACTCGTTACAGCGGGTCTGGCACCAGTCGAGGCTGGCCTCGGACCCGATCACGCGGATGCGGATTTCATTCTCGTTGCCCGGAGCGACCTGGCTGGCCCAGAGCATCCCTCGCGCCCCACCGACAAACCGCAGCATCATCTGCGCGTCGTCATCCACTTGGCGCCCTTCCACAAACGTGGACAGCTGTGCCGCGACCGAGCCGATTTCCAGCCCCGAGACATAGCGCGCCAGATGGCCCGCGTGGCTGCCGATATCCCCGATGGCACCGCCGCCCGATTGCGCGGGATCAACGCGCCAGTCGGCCTGTTTGCCCGTGACGGGACGGGCGAGCCAGTCCTGAACATACTCCACATGCACCATGCGGATGTCCCCCAACGCCCCCGAGGCCACCAGCCTGCGGGCCTCTCGGACCATGGGGTAGCCCGCATAGGTGTGGGTCAGCACGAACAGCGCGTTCGACTGCGCGGCGATTTCGGCCAGTTCCCGCGCCTCGGCCAAGGTGGCGGTCATCGGCTTGTCGCAGATGACGTGGATGCCCGCCTGCAAAAAGGCCTTGGCCATAGGCAGGTGCATGTTGTTCGGGGTCACGATGGACACCGCCTGAATGCCGTCATCCCGCTCTGCTTCGGCCACCGCCATCACGCGGTAGTCGGCATAGCTGCGGGCCAGCCCCAGTTCATCCGCCGACGTCTGCGCCCGTTCGGGGTCCGAGGACAGAGCCCCCGCCACCAGCTCGAACCGGTTGTCGAGCCGCGCGGCGATGCGGTGCACGGCGCCGATAAAGGCCCCCTGACCGCCGCCGACCATGCCCAATCTGATGCGGGTCATGCGCAAATCCCCAGCATCCGGCGCACCGCGTCCCGATCCGTGCCCGCGCCTGCGAAATCGTCAAACGCATGGGGGGTCGGTTCGATGATATGCCCCGCGATAAACGGGGCGCCTTCGGCCGCGCCTTGGGCGGGGGATTTGATCGCGCATTCCCACTCCAGCACCGCCCAACCGTCATAGCCGTACTGGGTCAGCTTGCTGAAAATGCCTGCGAAATCGACCTGTCCGTCCCCAAGGCTGCGGAAACGGCCCGCTCGGTTCGCCCAAGTTTCAAAGCCCGAATAGACCCCTTGGCGGGCGGTCGGGTTGAACTCGGCGTCCTTGACGTGGAAGGCTTTGATGCGCTCGTGATAGAGGTCGATGAACCCCAGATAATCCAGCTGTTGCAGGACAAAATGCGAGGGGTCGTAGTTGATGCAGGCCCGCGCGTGGCCGTCCACCGCATCGACGAACCGCTCAAAGCTGGCCCCGTCCATCAAGTCCTCGCCCGGATGGATTTCGTAGGCGTAATCGACGCCCTGATCCTCGTGCGCGTCCAGAATGGGCTTCCAGCGGCGGGCGATTTCGGCGAACGCCTCTTCGACCAGACCGGCGGGGCGCTGGGGCCACGGGTAGAGGTAAGGCCACGCCAGAGCGCCCGAGAACCCGACCTGCACGTCCAGCCCCATGTTGCGGGATGCTTTGGCGGCCTTGATGCACTCGCCTGCGGCCCAAGCAGCCTGTTCCTGCGGTTTGCCGCGCAGCGCTTCGGGGGCGAACCCGTCGAACTGGGGGGCAAAGGCGGGGTGAACCGCGACCAGCTGGCCCTGAATGTGGGTGGACAGCTCGGTGATTTCGACGCCCTTGTCGGCACAGATGCCCTTCAGCTCGTCGCAGTAGTCCTTGCTGTCCGCTGCGCGGTCGAGGTCGATAAAGCGGGGATCGCAGGGCACCTGAATGCCCTTATACCCCAGACCTGCCGCCCATCCGGCGATGTTTTCCAGCGTGTCGAAGGGCGCGTCGGTGCCCGCGAACTGCGCCAGAAAAATCGCCGGTCCTTTGATCATTGGCATCAGACGGTTTCCTCTTGTTTCATCAGGGCACTGGCGGCCTCGGGGGTCAGGGCCTCGGGGCGGTCGCAGGTGGTGGTCATGGGGACGAATGCGCCGGTTTCGCCGGAGGTCAGGATGCCTGTCATGACCTCGACCACATGAAGGGCGAAGGCGTCGTTGCAGCGATGGGGGCGGTTTTCGGCAATCGCCAGCGCCATATCGGCCAGACCGGCGGTGCGATAGTCGGCAACCTTGCCCCACGGAACCTCGCGGTTGGCAGGGCCCATTGGGTGATCCCACGCGGGCAGATCGGCGGGCTCTTTGCGGTTGGTCACGCGGACCTCGCCGTCAAAGAAGTTCGGATCGGGCACGTGGATGGTGCCTTCGGTGCCATAGAGCGCCATCGGCTTCAGGTCGTGCTGCCACACATCCCAGCTGGAAACAAAGGTGATCACCGCGCCATTTGCGAACTCCAGCAGGGCGTGAATGGTGGTCGGGGTTTCCACGGGGATTTCCTCGCCCCGGCGGGGTTCGGAGCCGATGGTGCGGGTGGGCGAGGGGATCGACGACAGTGCGCCGACGCGGGCCACTGGACCCAAGAGCTGCACGAGGTTCGCGATGTAGTAGGGCCCCAGATCCAGAACGGGTCCGCCCCCCTTGAGGAAAAAGAAATCGGGGTTCGGGTGCCAGTCTTCCATCCCGTGGGACATGACCGCGCACGTGCCAGAGGTGATGCGCCCAACCATACCGCTGTCGATGATGTGACGCGCCAGCTGGTGCGAGGTGCCAAGGATCGTGTCGGGGGCAGAGCCCAGACGCAGCCCCTTGTCCGCGGCCAAGGCTGCCAGTTCGCGGCCCTCTTCCAGCGACAGGACGTAGGGCTTTTCCGAATAGACGTGCTTGCCAGCCTCTAGGGCGGCTTTGGTGACGCCAAAGTGGGCGGCGGGAATGGTCAGGTTCAGGACCAGATCTACCTCTGGGTCGGCCAGCAGATCGTCCACCGACAGAGCGCGGATGCCGAATTCGTCGGCGCGGGCCTTGGCCGCGTCCAGATTCAGGTCCGCAACGGCCACGTATTTCAGCCCGCGAAAGGCAGCCTCGCGCGACAGGTAGGAGCCGCTGATGTTGCCAGCGCCGATGACGCCGATGTTCAAGGGTTTGGTCATGGCTCAGAGGCTCCGGTAGTGGGCGATCGCCTGCTTGGCAAAGCGGTCGAAGTCGTTGGGGTTGTCATGTTCGGCGACCAGCACAGCGCAGCGGGTCTTGTCGCGCAGGGCGGTCAGGATTGCGGGCCAGTCTACCACGCCGGTGCCCGGATCGGCCCAGCCATCCTCGTCGGTCTTTTCGCCTTTGGGGGCGATGTCCTTGAAGTGGGCGGCGGTGATGCGGTCACCGTATTTGGTGATCCACTCGATGGGGTCCGCGCCGCCGCGAACGACCCAAGCCACGTCCATCTCCCAGTCGATCATGGGCGCGCGGGTCAGCAGGATGTCCATGGGCACCCCGCCATCGGCCAGCGTGACCATTTCGAAGTCGTGGTTGTGCCAGCCCAAGGGGATGCCGTGCTCGGCCATTGCGGCGTGGCAAGCGGCCAGACGGTCGGCCAGGGCCTCCCACTCGGCGCTGGTGCTGCCGCGCATTTCGGGGGCGATCCACGGCGCGTACACCGCTTGGGTGCCAAGGGTTTTGCACAGGGCAGCCACGCCAGCGGGGTCCTCTTCCAGCATTTGCAGGGGAACGTGCAGGGTGGGCATAGTCAGGCCAGCAGCGTCCAGCGCGGCGCGGGTGGCGTCTGCTTCGGCAAAGTTGCCAAAGAAGCCCTCGGCGCAGTCAAAGCCGTAGTCCCCCAGACGTGCGATCACGTCGGTATAGGGGGTGAAATTGCGGGCCGAGAAGAGTTGCAAAGACAGTTTCATCTTGTGGTGTCCTTAGATGCGATTTTCGGTTTGGGCGTCGAACAGGGACGCGCAATCAATGTCGAAGCCGATGGGCAGGGTTTGCCCTTCGTGAATGGTGGTTTGGCCGTCCAGACGGATGCGGAATTCGTCGTCTCCGACGCGGGTCCACAGCAGGGTGTCCGCGCCCATAGGCTCGACCACTTCGATGGTGACGGTGGTCTGGCAGGCACAGTGGCGCGCGGCGTCGCCGATTTTCACATGCTCGGGGCGGATGCCGAACACGACATTCCCCGAGGTGTGCGGCCCGCGTTCCCAGTCATAGCCGGACAGGGGCATCCGCACGGCGCCAACGAACTCGGACCCCGCGATGGTGCCGGGGATAAAGTTCATGGGCGGCGAGCCGATGAACCCCGCCACATAGAGGTTCGCGGGACGGTTATAGATTTCCAACGGTTGCGCCAGTTGCTGGATCACCCCGCCGCGCATGATCGCGATCCGGTCGGCTAGGGTCATCGCCTCGACCTGATCGTGGGTCACGTAGATCATGGTGTTATCAAGGCTCTGGTGCAGGCGCTTGAGTTCGATCCGCAGCTCGGCGCGCAGCTTGGCATCAAGGTTCGACAGGGGTTCGTCGAACAGGAACACGTCCACATCGCGAACCAAGGCGCGGCCGATGGCGACCCGCTGGCGCTGACCGCCGGACAGGGCGGCGGGCTTGCGATCCAGCAGGGGTTGCAGGTGCAACAGCTCGGCGGCGCGGGCGACGCGGCGCTCGATCTCGGCCTTGGGGACGCGGGCGTTCTTCAGGCCAAAGGACAGGTTCCCCTTGACCGACATCTGCGGATAAAGGGCATAGGACTGGAACACCATCCCGATGCCGCGCTCGGACGGTTCGGCCCAGGTGACGTTCTTGCCTTCGATAAAGATCTGCCCGCCTGTGGGCTCCAGAAGGCCTGCGATGCAGTTCAGCAGGGTGGACTTGCCGCAGCCCGAGGCCCCCAGGAGGACCAGAAACTCCCCCTTGGCGATATCGAGGTTCAGGTCCTGCAGCACCTTCACGGCGCCAAAGCTAAGCTCGAGGTCGCGGATCGAAACAGAGATCCCGTCAAGCGCTGTATGTGTTTGATCAAGCATAGGAATTCCTTTCCTCAGCCTTTGACTGCGCCAGCGGCGATGCCGCGCACAAAGAGCTTGCCAGACAGTAGGTAAATGGTCAGGGGAACAAGGCCGGTGATCAGGGTGGCGGCCATGTTGACGTTGTATTCTTTGACGCCCTGCACCGAGTTGACGATGTTGTTCAGCTGCACGGTCATCGGGTATGCTTCGGGCTTGGTGTAGATCACGCCGAACAGGAAATCGTTCCAGATACCGGTGACTTGCAGGATCATCGCCACTGTAAAGATCGGCAGCGACATGGGCACCAGCACCTGAAAGAAGATGCCCCAGAACCCGGCCCCATCGACGCGGGCGGCCTTGAACAACTCTTCGGGCAGGGACGCAAAGTAGTTGCGGAACAGCAGGGTCAGGATCGGCATCCCGAAAATCGTGTGCACCAGCACCAGACCCCACACATCGCCCATCAGACCGATTTCACGCAGGATAATCACGATGGGATAGATCATCACCTGATAGGGAATGAACGCCCCGAACAGCAGGATGCCAAAGAAGATTTCCGAGCCTTTGAACTTCCAGTTCACCAGCGCGTAGCCATTCACCGACGCGACGACGATCGAAATCAGGACCGACGGGATGGTGATCTTGACCGAGTTCCAGAACCCGCGGCTGAGGCCGTCACAGTTCAGGCCGGTGCAGGCTTGGGACCATGCTTTGACCCACGGTTCAAAGGTGATCTCAACCGGCGGGGCAAAGATGTTGCCCATGCGGACCTCGGGCATGCCCTTGAGTGACGTCATCATCATCACCCACAGGGGCAGGATGTAGTAAAAGCAGATCACGCACAGGATGCCGTAGGTCATGATCCGGCTGGCGGAAATGCGGCGCTTGGGGCGGGCGCCTGCTGCGCCATCAAGGCGACGCGAGGCGGAGTAGGTTTGGGAAATATCAACCACGCTTCTTACCTCTGAATTCGAAAATGGCCCAAGGGATCAGGATCAGCAGGACTGACAGCAGCATCATGGTGGAGGCCGCAAAGCCCTGACCAAGGTTCTGTTTACCGAACATGGCGTCATAGACGTATTTCGCGGGCATTTCGGACGCGATACCGGGGCCGCCGTTGGTCAGCGCGACGACCAAGTCGTACAGCTTCACAATGCCGGTCGCGATCAGCACGGTCGCGGTCACGAAAGCAGGGCGCAGGATCGGGATAACCACCCAGATATAGGTCTTCCACGCAGGGACACCGTCCACGCGAGATGCCTTCCAGATGTCTTCATCGACACCGCGCAGGGCAGCCAGCAGGATCACGGCGACCAGACCGGTGCCTTGCCACAGGCCCGCCATCAGGAGGGCGGCCAGAACCGTGTCGGGGTTGTGCAAGGGGTCAAAGGTGAAGTTTTCGAAACCCCAGCCACGCACGATGTACTGGATGCCGAAATCGGGGTTCAAAATCCACTGCCAGACCAGACCGGTCACAATAAAGGACAGCGAATATGGGAACAGGATAATGGTGCGGAATGCGCCCTCGGCACGGACTTTCTGGTCCAAGAGGACGGCGATCACGAACCCCACCACAAGCGAGAAGACTAGCGCAACAAGGCCGTAAATCGCAATGTTTTCAACGGATGCCAGCCAGCGCCGCGTGCTCCACAGCCGTTCGTACTGGTCAAACCCGACAAACTGGCTCGAGGGTAGGAGCTTGGACTTGGTAAAGCTGTGGACCACGGTCCAGACAGAGCACCCGATAAAGATCACCAGCGCGGTCATGATCATCGGCAGGGCCGCGATCTTGGCCATCGGGTTGGCAATTAGCTTCTTGGGTCGTCCCGCAGCGCGGGGGGCGACCGGATCGATGACAGACATGGATTTTCTCCGGATATCAGCCGTTTAGGCGCCCGCCACCACAAGGGAATGGCAGCGGGCTTGGGAGGATTACTCGTCGTTCAGAATAATCTCGACAAAGGCTGCGTGCGCGTCCTCGGGGGTCATGTCGCTGCCAAAGAACTCGGCCATCAGATCCTGGATCTGGCCAACGGCATCGGGGGTGATCAGCTGGTCGGTGCCGGTGATGACCTTGCCCGCAGCCAAGGTTTCCAGACCCTTCTGCATGCAGGGGCCAGCGGCGGCCAGATCGACGTCACCGCGCACAGGCAGCGAGCCCTTTTTCAGGTTGAAGGCCACCTGGCTCTCGGGGCTGATCAGCACCTTGGCCAGATCTTTCTGGGCTGCGGTGATTTCGGGGTCTTTGTTCAGCGGGAAGTAGAAGGCGTCGCCGCCAGTCGCGATGCTGGGCTCTCCGCCCATTGCGATCAGACAGTTATAGTCCTGACCAGCCTTCTTGCCTGCCAGCGCGAATTCGCCCTGAGCCCAGTCGCCCATGACCTGCGCGGCGGCTTCGCCGTTGATCACTTTGGCCGTGGCAAGGTTCCAGTCCTGCACGTTGCCGCCTGCGGACATCTCGCGCGCGGCGGCCAGTTCGTTGAACACAGCTTTTACGCCGTCGCTGTTCAGGGCGTCTTCGTCTTTGTCACGGTAAACGGCATAGTACAGGTCCTCGCTGGTGCCGGACAGCAGGTTGTGCACCAGATAGGCCTCTTGCCAGCCCTGTTCACCCATCGCTAGCGGCAGAATTCCCGCTTCGCGCAGCTTGGGGGCGGCGGCTTTCAGTTCTTCCCAGTTGTTGACGGGGTCGATGCCAGCCTTCTCGAACGCGGCGTTCGAGGTCCACATCCACTGGATAGAGTGGATGTTCAGCGGCACGCAGTAGACTTTGCCATCAACGGTGCAGGCGTCCAGCAGGGACTTGGGCTGGACGATTTCGGCCCATTTGCCCTCTTCGGCGATGTCGGTCAGGTCCAGCATCAGGCCCGCTTCGATCAGCTCTTGGGCCTGCTTGCCGTGGTTCAGCTGGGTGGCTGCCATCGGGTCACCGCCGATAATGCGGCTGATGATAACGGGGCGCGCGGTGTTGCCCGAGCCTGCGATCGCGCCGTCCACCCAGTGGTGGCCGGTGGTGCTTTCGAACGCTTTGGCCAGTTCCTGAACCGCGTTCGCCTCGCCGCCCGAGGTCCACCAGTGGGTGACTTCCAGATCGGTCGCGCCCGCTGCAAAAGGCATGACAAAGGTGGCTACGCCAGCCAGCAGGCCGCGCATGATCGACGTTTTCATTCGTGTTTTCCTCCCAGAAACCCGAGGCGCCCGGTCGCGCCAATATGGTTGTTGCACCCGCTTACCTGCCTCCTCCAACGAGTGGTAAACGTTTACATTTGCCACGGTGCCACGAAGATTCCGTTCCGTCAAATAAAAAATGTAATCCTTTACATTCCTTCTTTCACGGGGCAATCTTGCAAAAGGGGAGAGATCGCATGTCTGTGAGCATCAAGGATATCGCAAAGATTTCAGGCGTTTCGACGGCCACGGTCAGCCGTGCTTTGTCGGACCCGACCCGCGTCAGCGAGAAAACACGGCAGGCGATAATGGAGGTCGTGGAAAAGCACGGTTACCGCGTGAATAGCCATGCCCGGTCCCTGCGCCGCCAGCGGGCCGATGCGATTCTGGCGCTGCTTCCCGATCTGGGGAACCCGTTTTTCTCGGTCATCCTGTCGGGGATCGAGCTGGAGTTGCAGGATCACGGTATGGACCTGCTGGTCGCCGACAGCCGCGCGACCGAGCGGACGGGCCGCAGCGTGTTTAACCACCTTCATGCGTCGCGCGTGGATGGGGTGATCTGTCTGGACGGCACGCCCACCGATGCGGCGCGGGCCGAACTGGCAGAACCCGACGTGGCCGAGCGTGTGGTCTTTGCCTGTGAATGGATGGCGGAGGGGGATTTCCCCTATGTGCGCAGCGATAACCGTGGCGGCGGGGCCTTGGCCGTGGATCATCTGGTCGGGCTGGGGCATCGGGACATCGCGTTCCTGCGCGGCCCCGTGGACAACATCCTGACCGAAGAACGCGAGGCCGGCGTGCGCGAGGCTTTGGCAAAGCACGGCCTTGGTCTGTCCGACACGCGGGTTGGCGGGAATGATTTCACGCTCGAGGCCGGTTTCGAGGCAGCGGAATGGATCGCGGGCCTGTCTCCGCGTCCGACGGCGGTGATTTGCACCTCGGACCAGATCGCGATTGGTCTGATGTCGGGGCTGCGGGAACGGGGGCTGTCGGTGCCCGATGACGTGTCAGTGGTGGGTTTCGACGATATTGCCAGTGCGGCCTATGTAACGCCGTCCTTAACCACGATCCGGCAGGATCGCATCGGGTTGGGGCGCGCGGCTGCGCAGGTGATGCTCAAACGGATCGGCGTGGGCAAAGCGCCCGAGGCCTGCGTGTGCACTCTGCCGGTCAGCCTGATGACCCGCCATTCCACCGCAGCGCCCAAGGCCTGACATGAAAACCCCCGCCAGTGGCGGGGGCAAAGCTGTCGGCTGTCGGGATTATTGACCCAAGCTCACCAGCGTTCCGGCGATATCCATCTCGGTTTTCCCCGAAGCCGCGGCCACATCGGTCAGCGACTGGTCGGCGGAGCTGACGGTATAGCCCGCATTGGTCAGCGCATCGGTCATACCCTCGGGCGAGGTGTCGAGGATCGCGGCAACCTCGGCCACAGAGCCCTTCATGATCATGGTGCTCAGGGCAAAGGCGGCAGGGCGGCCACCGCCGGTTTCGCCTTGGGTCGGCATCAGAAACACGGCGGCAGCCCCCACAGACACAACCATCGCAATCGCAAAAGCGCCCCGCTTGAAATACGCGGTCATCGGGCGCCAGTTCTTCCACAGATGCAGCAGGAACGGGATAATCAGAACGACACTCAACCACTCGTGCATCCCGTGAAAGCCCGCAGGCCCCACGTGGAAGAAAAGCGCGACACCCGAGACGAGCGAAACAAGGAAAAGCCCCGTAATAAATGGGGTGGCGTAACGGAGTAAGGCAGACTTCATCTTAAAAATCCTCGTGCAGTCTGGGATGTCGCGTGTAATCGATCTGCGCCGATTACCCTGCTTAAACGTGAGGGGCTTAAAATTCCGTCGGGAAATTCGCTGGGATTTTCAAAGAATTTTTCCGCCAACTGTTTGGCAAAAATACATCTTTCGCTATTGCGGTGATTGGATGCTGAACGCGGTGCTGGAACTGCGCCCACGGGCGTCAATGACGGTGATTTTGCTGAATCCGGCCCCGATATTAGGCAGCACGATCTGGCGGGACCGCGGGTTCACCTGCATCGGCGCACCGTTGGCGAGCCACGTAAAGGGCGGCGTGCCGTCCTGAAGTTTGGCGACGACCCCTTGGGGCAGGGCCGACAGGGTGGCGCCGTCGGGCGGAAAGACCAGTTTGGGCGCGTCAGGGTCGGGCAGGACCGAGGCACCGCGCGGTGTGAACTCCCGCAGGTTCGGGGGCAGCGCGGCCGTTTCAACGCGAAGCGTATCGCGCGGCGCGGGCGGCAGCAGCTTCGGACGGTTCGAGGCCCGCTGATAGGCCGCAAACATCACCGGTGCGGCTAGATCACCGCCAAAGGCTCCGGGCACGGGGGTGCCATCGGGCCGCCCCATCCAGACCCCGACCACCAGCGCGCCGTCATAACCGATGGCCCACGCATCGCGGTGCCCATAGCTGGTGCCGGTCTTGTAGGCCAAGGTGCGGCGGGGTGCGCCTGCGGGTGGTGGCAGATCGGCCAGAATATCGCCCACTTGCCACGCGGAACGGGCGGCCATCAGGCGTGCGGTCGGGTCATCCACAGCGCCCTGCCGCCAATGCATCGGCATCGGACGCCCCAGCCGCGCCAGCCCGCCATAGAGTGTGACCAGATCCTCGAGCGTCATGCCGATCCCGCCCAAGGCCACCGCCAATCCCGCTTGGCCCGAGGGCAGCTTCGGGTCTGCCCCCGCCGCGCGCAACGCGGCCATCAGACGAGCGGGGCCGATCGCCTCGGTCAGGGCGACGGCGGGGATGTTCAGGGACAGTTGCAGGGCCTTGCGCAGGGGGATCGGCCCCCGAAAGCTGCCGTCGAAATTCTGGGGGGCGTAGTCGCCGAACCGCATGGGGCGATCGTCGAAAATCGTTTCGGGGTGGGCCATGCCCTGATCAAAGGCTAGCCCGTAAATCAGGGGCTTCAGGGTCGAGCCGGGCGAGCGGACGGCGCGGGTCATATCCACATAGGCGGCCCGCTCGGCACCGGTGTCAAAGCCCGCCGACCCGACCGAGGCCAGCACCTCTCCGGTGCGGTGATCGGCGACCATGATGGCGACGGAAACGCCCGACTTCTGTCCCCGAACCGCGTCAGCGGCCAGATCCTGAAGCCGCGATTGCAAGGCGGCGTCGATGGTCAGGCGGTGGGTCTGGACGGCGGGTTGCTCGGTCAGGGCACGGTCGGCAAGGTGCGCGGCCAGCATGGGCAGCTCGGCGCGGGTTTCGGGCAGGGGCGCGGCGCGGGCGACGGTGATCTGCTCGGGGCGGAGCAGGCCGCGCGCTGCCATCCGGTCAATCACGCGGTCGCGGGCGGCCAATGCGGCCTCATATTGGCGATCCGGCCTGCGGGTTTCGGGCGACTGGGGCAGCGCGACCAGCAGCGCGGATTCCGAAGGGGTTAACCGTTTCGGGGGCTTGCCGAAGTACAGGCGCGTGGCCGCCGCGACCCCTTCGATGTTGCCGCCAAAGGGCGCGCGGGTCAGGTACAGGTCCAGAATGTCGTCCTTGGACAGGCGTCGTTCCAGCGCCCAAGCCACCCGCATCTGGCGCAGTTTGCCCTGCCAATGGCCGGTGCCGCTGTCCTCGATCAGGCGGGCGACCTGCATGGTCAGGGTCGAGCCGCCGGACACAACCTGCCTGTGCCAGACCGCCTGGGCCAAGGCGCGGGTCATGGCCAGCCAGTCCACCCCGTGGTGGCGGTAAAAGCGGCCATCCTCGTAGGCGACCAGCATGTTCAGGTAGTCAGGATCGACCGTCGCAACGCTGGCCGCCAGACGCCAGCGCCCGTTGTCGACCGTATAGGCGCGCAAAAGGGCACCGCTGCGATCCAGAACCTCGACCGATGTTTCCTGCGCCAAAGGGGGCAGGACCGTGGCATCCACCCACTGGTCAAACCGGTCGCGCAGCCCTGCGAGCAGGGTTAACGCAACCGCAAGAACCAGTAGGGCATACCTCATGGCGTGACGGTGATCGCGCCCGTGTCACCCACGGCGCGATACTGCGGGCGGTACATGTCCTGAACGCTGGCCGCAGGGGCGTGATAGCGACCCGCCGTCACAGCCCGCACGATATAGGCCAGACGGAACCGCTCGGTCTGGGTCCAGTCCACGGCGGCAAGGAAACGGTCGCTGCGGAACTGGGTCATGCGCGTGTCCACGGCCTCGATCCACGACAGGCTGCTAACGTCGCCCGAGCGGATCAGGCTGGGGTTGTCGATCTCGAGGCCCGCGGGCAGCGGATCGTCGATCATCAGGCGCGCTTCCAGAGGTTCGGTCGGCGTCACCTCCAGCACCACGGCATAGCGCTGCCCCGAGGCAAAGGTACCCGTGGTGATCTCGTTCCCGTCAAGGTCATAGACTTTGCGCGTGATCTGATAACCATAGCCGTTCGCGGGGGCGGGCACTTCGGGGATGCCGATGGTGGTCAGGGTCAGTTGGGTGTCGCTGCCGGTGTTCTTGATGGCAACGGGCTTGGCGGTTTGGTCCTGCAACAGCTGGATCAGCGGGCCATTCGCGGGGTGGTCGTCGATCAGCAGCGCGTTGGTCGCCGGATCATTCACAAGGGCATGGGCCGCCAGAAGGGTCCACGCGCTTTCCTGAGTAGAGCGCGGGCCATCGGCCAAGGCGACGCGGGTGGTTAGAGCGCCCGTGTCGATGGCGGTGCTGCCAGCCTCGGTCGCGAGGGCCAGCAAAGCGGCGGAGTCGCGCAATGTGGTGCCGTAATCGCGGCGCATCGTGCCATCGGTGTCGGCGGTGCCGATCATACGGGCGGCTTGGGCGAACATGCGATCGGCGCGGATCTGATCCCCATAGGCCGCCAATCCGGCCCCCAGTTGCGCGGCGGCCATCGGGGTTGCGAACTCGCCAGCTTTGACGTCGGCATAGTAGCGCAGATCACCCATATTGGCCGCGCCCGCGCGGGCCAGGACCATCAGGGCATAGGCGATGTCCTGACCGCCCTCATCGTAGTTGGTGGCGTAATTCACCTGATTGCGCAGGTTGTCCAACGCAGAGCGAAGCGCCCGTTTGGGCACCGCATAGCCCGCCAGATCGGCCCGCGTCAGGAAGTCGGTCACATAGGCGTCCAGCCAGAAATCCCCGCTGTCCGCGAACCACAGGCCAAAGCCGCCGTTGCTGGACTGGCGCGTCAGGATTTCGGTGATGGCATGGTTCACTTTGGCGGTCAGGTCGTCGCCTTGGCCAAGGTTCAGCGCAGCCGCGACTTGGTCGAAATATAGCAGCGGTAGCGCGGCCGAGGTGATCTGTTCCGTGCAGCCATAGGGATAGCGGTCCAGCGTGGCCAAGAGGCCGGGCGCGTCGAACTTGGCCAGGGGACCGGCGGACAGGATGGCGCGGCCGGTGCCCTCTTGGAGATCGGCAAAGACGTTGGCGTCAAAGGTAAAGGTGCCGCCTGCTGCCAGATCAAAGCGCCGCGTGCTGGCAACCTCTGGGTCGTTCGAGCGGACGGGCATCCGCAGAACCCGCTCCAGACGGACGCCATCGGGGGTGGTCAGGGCAATGGTCACGGCCGGATCGCCCGCCTCTGTCGCGGTGATGGGCACGGTCAGCGATGTATTCTCGCCTTGGGTCAGGGTCACCGTCTCGGGATAGGCACCCAAGGTCACGCCCTCGGTCGAGGTCATCTCCAGCGTCATTTCGCCAGAGGCCCCTTCGGTATGGGTCAGCTCCAGCAGCAGGCGGCTGGTGTCGCCGGGGGCCAGAAAGCGCGGCAAGCTGGCCGAGACAACCACCGGATCGGACAGGGTGACATCGGCGCTGGCGCTGCCAACCCCTTGGTCGCCCCAAGCAATCGCCATGACCCGCAGCTGTCCGTCAAAGGCCGGGATGTCAAAGGTCACATGCGCCTTGCCGGTGTCGTCGAATTCGACCGGCCCCGAGAAGAAGGTCACCAGATCCTCGGTCGGAGGCGGGCTTTGCATCGACAGCGCGCCAGAGGCATCGCCGCCGCTGCGCACCGTGCCGGTCGCGCCATTCAGGCTGTCGATCAGGCGACCGTAAATGTCGCGAATGCCGACACCCAGACGGCGCTGACCGAAATAGTGCGCCTCGGGGTCGGGGGATTTAAAGGCGGTCAGGTTCAGGATGCCCACGTCGACCGCCGCGATGGTCGCGTAGACCGGCTTGTCGGTTTCGACGGGGTTCAGAACCTCTAGATCAACGGTCAGGGGCGCGCGAGGGCGGGCGGTCTGGGGAACGGTGATCTTGAGGTCCAGATCGCGGCTGCCCGGATCAACGCCCGCATGGGTTAACCCCAGCGATCGGGTCGGCATCTGCCCCGCGGCGGCATCCATCGGGCGCACCACGCTGGCGGTGACATAGGCGCCAGCGCCCCAAGCCTGTGTGACGGGCAGAGAAATGGTGTTCTCGCCCTCTTTGACGTTCACCGCCTTCATGTCGATCAGGCCCTCGGCCAGAACGGTGATCAGCGCGGTGCCTGCATAGCGCGGCACGATGCGCAGCATGGCCGTGTCGCCGGGGGCATAGTGTTCGGCGTCCAACGACAGTTCCAGCGTATCGGGCGTGCTGGCCGCGTCCGCCGCCGCGTACCATCCGGCATCAAAGGCGACCGAGGTTTCCAGATAGCCTTGGCCATCGGCGCGGGTCACGACCAGCTCGTATTCACCCCACTCCACGGTTTGGGCCAGCTCCAGCGGATCGGTCCCAAGGGTCGCCTTGCCCGAGGCAACGCGGGTGCGGGTGGTGATCGGCTCCCAGTTCCAGTCGCCGTAAAGCTGATACCACTGGTAGGTCGTCGAAATCCGGTTCAGGGCCCACTCGACGGGCATGTCCATCGGCTTGCCGTCAGGGCCAACGGCGATCAGGTCAAAGGCGGCCTCGGACCCTTCGCCAAGGGTGCCGTCGAACAAGGGCTTCACCCCGATCAGAGGCGTCGCGGGCGTGACATTGCGGGTGATCTCGCGCTCGACGGGGCGGCCGGAGCCTTCGGTCATTTGCGCGGTCACGGTCAGCTTCAGCGGGCGGTCGGCGTTGGGGATCACCGGAATGGTCACGGGGATCGAGGCCATGCCCTCGGCATCGGTCGCGGTGCCATTCGGGAGCGCGCTATAGACCGGCTTCAGGGGTTCGTCATGGCGGCCAAAGCGGTAACCGGGCATCGACTCCAGCCCCTCGCGGGCATCCACCCGCAAAGAGCCGCTGACAGGCAGGCCACCTGCCGGTGCGCCGAACAGATAGAGCGCGTCGATATTCAGGTTCGCCAGTTCGCCGCTGCGGACAGGGTTCGGCAGGCTAAGGGCAAAGTCGAAACGTTCGGGCAGGAAATCCTCGACCAGCAGTTTAGAGGAGGAGAGCGCAGGCGCATCAGGATCACCGAACACCTGTAGCTGCCATGTGCCGCGCGGCGCGTTGGCGCTGATCGGCAGGTCGAACACATGCCCACCGGCCGAGCCGACGCCGGACAGGGTGCGGCTGTACTCTACCCCGTCAGGGCGGCGCAGAATGGCGGTCAGGGGCAGGTTCCAGATCACCCGGGCGTCTTCGTCGCGGGCGAGGGCGGTGGCGTGGATCGTGTCCCCCGCGCGATAGGCCCCGCGATCGGTGGTCAGAAACACGTCCACAGGGCCGGACGGCGCACGGCCCGCGACCCCACGATCAGATAGGTCGAATTCGGGGTCCAGCAGAGACAAGAAGCCCAGGTCGCCGTTCATCTCGGCCAGAACCAGAGCAGGCTCGGCCCCGCTTTCACCACGCAAGAGGCCGGTCGCGAAACGGGCGTACCCCTTTTCATCCGAGACGGCGGTCCCCAGTACCGCGTTCGAGCGGGACAGCAGGGTCAGCTTCACGCTTTTGCGGGCAGCTGCGGTGCCAAGATTGCGCACAAAAACGTGCAGGCCGTCGGTGCCGCTCAGGCTGGTCAGGCCCATATCGGACAGCACGAACCACTGGGTCGCGGCGGCTTCGGGATTGCCGGGGATGCTGGCCTGAAGGGCGTAAATGCCCGTGGGCTGACCGGCCAACGCGTCCTTCAGCGGCAGGCGCGTCAGGACGTTCTGGTTCAGCTCCATCCCCGTTTCGGCGGTGCCCTGCCAGATGCGTGCGCCGGTTCCGTCGGACAGGCGGCTCTCTTCCCAGCCGTTCAGCGGACGGCCGAAAATCCGCTCTTGGATGGCGGGCATCAGGTTGCGGTCGCTGACATGATAAAGGGTCAGATCGATATTTTTGGTGTTAACCGTGGTCACGGGAATCGCAGGCTCTGCCCCGCGGGGCAAAACATAGGACCGCCCGCTAAAGGCCAAGGACGGGCTGCGGTCGCGCACATACATGGTCAGGTCCACGTCGCGACTCAGGGTTTCGCCGCTAGCGGCGGGCAGGCCCTGACGCAAAGTGATCTTATAGCTGGCCCCATGGGTGACGCCGGTCATGCACAGGCGGCTGCCGTCGGCTTCGGCGGCCAGACCGGCCGTGGCGCTGCCCACAAAAGTGGAATAATCCACGCCGCCATCGACCAAGGGCTCCGAGAATTCGGCGCAAATGCGGGGCTCGGCCAGATCGCTTTCGACGGTGTGATCGGTAATACGAAACCCATAGCGGTTGATCGCGTGTTCCAAGAGGGCGCCCGCATCGTCGCGGGGTTGCGCCGCTTGGGCCAAGCGCAGGGCGGGGATCATGCGGCGCCCTTCGTACATGCCCTCTAGCGCGACGGCCATTTGATAGAGGGCGCTGGCGCGGGTGCCGGGATTGGTGGTGTAGAGATAGCCGTTGATCGCCGCACTCAGGGCGTCATTGCGCAGGGTTGACCCGCGGTTCGGGTCCTTTTCCGCCTGTTTCAGGGCCAAACGCGCATATTCGTTCCACAGGCTGGCATTATCGGTCATCGCGATCGCCGAGCCGATAAAGGACATCGCCACCGCCAGTTCGCCGTTCTGCTCGCGCTGGGTCGCCGAGCGGGTGTAATCCTCGACCTTGTAGTTGCCGGGGGCATGACGGACGCCGATATCGGTGGCCAATGCGACCGCCTGATCGAACATAAAATCCTCGAGGAAGTTCAGATCAGCCCGTCCCGCGTTGGCTGCTTGCACGGTCGTCGCGGGGGTGACGATCACGCGCGCGGACATCGCGCCGGCATAGGGTTTCTCTTGCGACACACCGGTTTTCGGGAAGCAGGCCCCGGTGCGGGTGTTGAACGTCAGTGCCGTGCAGACCGGATTGGTCAGGCAAGTCCGCTGGCACGAGGCGAAATCCGTATCAAAAATCGCCTGCAGATCGCTGCCAAAGAAATCCACGTCGCGCGCCACATTGAGCCGCCTTTCGGGAATGGCTTCGGCCATAGCCCCGACAGGTGCCAGCATAGCCAGCAGCAAAACGACCCAACGCAACATCACATTTCCTCCCCAAGGAACACACTCGGAGCGTGTCATACAGCGAGAATGTTCGGCAAGTCATGAAGACAAGAATGCAAAAAAGCACTTAATTTTCTTGACAGGGGATATCAGTTTCTGAGACCGAGGGCCCCATTTCGGGCCAGAGTTTAGCACTGCTTAACTTCCGGCCCATAGAGCGGGTTACTCTAGGAATATCAGATCAATCGCGGATGAGGGTCGCGATGTACCTACCATACTCGGTCTTTTTGTATGTCTCTGCGTGTTGTCGCATGAGGTCGTCGGAGATCCATCCTTTGGTATAGGCGATTTCCTCGGGGCAGCCGGACTGCATGCCTTGGCGGACCGAGAGGGTACGCACGAAGTTGCCCGCGTCCAGAAGCGATCCGTGGGTGCCGGTGTCGAGCCAGGCATAGCCGCGGCCCATCTTCTCGACGGTCAGGGTGCCTTCGGTCAGGTAGCTTTCCAGCAGGGTCACGATCTCCAACTCGCCGCGGGGAGAGGGCTTGACCGCGCGGGCGCGCTTGGGGGCGTCGCCGTCAAGGAAGTAGAGCCCCGTGACAGCGTAGTTCGAGGGGGCGACTTCGGGCTTTTCGATGATCTCGCGGGCGGTGCCGTCCGCGTCAAAGGCGACCACGCCGTAACGCTCGGGGTCCGAGACATGGTAACCGAACACGGTGCCGCCGCTGGTTTTCTGGTCCGCGTTTTCAAGCATCTCGGGCAGCCCGTGGCCGAAGAAGATGTTGTCCCCCAGAACCATCGCCGAGGGCGCGCCGTCGAGGAACTCTTCGGCCAGCAGGTAGGCCTGCGCCAGACCGTCCGGCGAGGGCTGGGTGATGTATTCGAAGCTGACGCCCCACTGGCTGCCATCGCCAAGCAGGCGCTGGAACTGGGCCTGATCGGCGGGGGTGGTGATGATGCAAATCTCGCGGATACCCGCCAGCATCAGCACCGACAGCGGGTAGTAGATCATCGGCTTGTCATAGACCGGCATCAGCTGTTTCGACACAGCCAAGGTCAGCGGATAAAGACGC
>NZ_JABCJE010000011.1 GCF_013377535.1 Donghicola mangrovi
CCTCACCGGTACCGATCTGCCCTGATCCCATGCCTCAGCAGCTTCGAATAGAACGTCTTCCGAGAGACGCCTAAACGATCCATAGCCGCTGTGGCATTCCCTTTTGATACCTGCAGGGCATTGCGTAGTAGGGTTGCCTCATAGCGATCCATCATCTCGCTCAGACTTGCATCCGGCAGGTTGATTGAAGGTGCCACCTCGATCCCTGTACAAAATGCTTCGGCGTATTGCTCAAGTTCACGCAAGTTGCCCGGCCAATCGTGGCTGTCCAAATGCGCCTGTATTACCGGCGAAAGGGGGGGGACCTTGCGGCCGGTGCGCTCACTAACCCTCGTGGCAAAATGCCGGAAGATGTGCGGAACGTCTTCTCTTCGTGCTTTCAGTGGGGGGAGGGGCAGCGTTAGGCCACTGAGACGGTAATAGAGGTCTGCGCGGAATGTGCCTGCCGCGACCATCCCGGACACATCCTTCACCGACGAAGCGATCACCCACAAATCAACCTGCCTGGCTGCGTTGGCGCCTTGGGGCCAGATCCGGCCGGTTTCGATGGCTTCCAGCATGCGGGCCTGCATTTCCAAGGGCATCGCATCGATCCCGTCCAGATACAGCATCCCTCGCGAAGCCGTCTCGATCCGTCCATAAGTGCGCATCAGGGGGCCGCCCGCGCTGACTGTGCCAAAGTAATCAGCTTCATAACGATCAGGGTTAATCGCTCCGCAATGCACCGCTATAAAGGGTCGGGACCGCCGTGCGCTGATAGAGTGGATGTGACGGGCCAGACGTTCTTTGCCCACGCCAGTTTCGCCGGTAAAGAGCGCGTTCATTTCCGCAGCGGCGATGTGTTCTGCGGTTTGACGCAGGTGCTGGATCGCAGGGCTGGTGCCGATCAATCCCTCGGACAGGGCGGGAACGGTGGCTTGGGCCTCGCGGAGGCGGCGGTTTTCCAGGACAAGACGTCGGGCTGACAGGGCGCGGGCCAGCGTGGTTTCCAGAGTGGCGCGGCTCGTTGGCTTGGTCATGAAATCATAGACGCCATCGTGCAGGGCTTGCACCGCCATTTCCACGTCACCGTGGCCCGTCAGCAGCACCACCGGCAATTCGGGATCAATGGCGCGGATGCGTTTGGCCAGTTCGATCCCATCGATGCCGGGCATCCGCACGTCAGACAGCACGACACCGGGCCAATCGCGGCTTAACCCCTCCAAAGCGGGCAGGGGGGTGTCAAAGGCTTCGGTCTCGAACCCCGACAGGCGCAGGCCTTGGACGGTTGCGGCCAAGAGCGGTGCATCATCTTCCACCAGCCGGATCAGTCCTTTGGTTTCGGTCATGCGTCGCTCCATAGATTGAGGTTCAGCCGGAATGTGGTGCCGACCGCCGCGGGCTCGACCTGCAATGCGCCCCCGAAATCGCGCATGATGGTCTCGCAAATCACCAGCCCAAGGCCGAGGCCCTGTGGTTTCGTGGTCTGGAACGGGGTGAAGGGCGCGTTGGCCACCTCGAGCGGCAAACCGGGCCCGTTGTCAGAAAGGCGCAGGATCAGGCGCCCGCCCTCGATCCGATGGGTCAGCGTGATGCATGGATCGGGCGTGTCGGTCAGGGCCTCTCGGGCGTTCTGGATCAGGTTCACGAGCACTTGTTCCAACCGCACGGTCTCGGCCCTGACGCGCAGATCCTCGGGGATCGGGTCAGCGATGATCCTGATCCGGTCCGCAGCCCCCCGACTGGCCGCCAGCCGCAAAGACGCGCGCCAAGCCCCCGCCACACTCACCGGCCCCAGATCGCCGCGCGCCTTGCGGGCGAACCCGCGCAGGTCCGAGGTGATGGTCTGGATGCGTTCAGACATCCGCACGATCTGCGCCAGATTTTCTTTGACCACATCAGACTGCGCGCCCTTGGGCAGCATTTCTTGGCCGTATTCGGCCAACAGGCGGATGGTGGCGAGCGGCTGGTTCACCTCGTGCGCGACCCCTGCGGAAATCTGCCCCAAGGCGGCCAGTTTGTTGGCCTGAACCAAGGTCCCCTGCATTTCGGCCAGTTGCGCCTCGGCCACTTCGCGGTCGCGGATTTCCTGCGACAGGGCGGCGGTGCGGGTGGCAACGTCCTGCTCTAGCCGGGTGCGGTAGCGGGCGGCTTCGGCCTGACGGCGGGTATGGTTGGCTAGCACCAGCGCCGCGCCCGTCAGCACGAGGCCCACGATCACCACCGCCGCAACCCCTTGGCCGTAGACGGGCGCGGTGGGCAGGGTCATCACCAGATGCCAGTCAGAGCGGGGCACGGGCTGGCGGATGGTCCAGCGGGTTTCGGGCGGCTCTGGCAGAAAGCGCAGCGCAGGTTCCGAGGTCACGGTCACCGTGCCATCCGTGGCCGCCACATAGCTGGGACGCGCCGAGGCCCGCCACGTGGTTTCGAATTCGTTAAAGTCGAGCTTGACCACCACAACCCCCAAGGGCTGCCCCACGCCATCAATCCGACGCGACAGGTACAGGCCGGGCAGGCGGCTGACACTGCCAAGGGCATATTCTCGCCCTTCGCCCCCTGCCATCGCCTGCTGGAAATAGGCACGGTAATCATAGCTGCGCCCCACGAAACTGGTCGGCTCGCGCCAGTTCGAGGCAGAGGTCGTCTTGCCCGCCGCATCCATCACATACAGCACGGACGCGCCGATTTCAGCGTTCAAGGCCTCGAGCCGTTGCGACAAAGCCTGATTGGCGGCCTGCAAGGGCAGGGTCTGCGCGGCGATCACTTGGGGGTCACTCGACAGGACAGCGCCCACCGCCTGTTGCCGTGCAAGCTCGGACGATACCCCCAAGGCGCGGGTTTGGGCGTCGATGGCTGCTTCCTCTCGGGCGCGCTCCAGGGCCAGATGAACGGACCCGAACCATGTGCCCGCCAGAACGGCCAGCGCGGCGGCCCACATGGCCGCTCGGCGGGGGGAGGGAGTGTGAAAACGCGCCATAGAGAGTCGGGCCCCAACTGTTTCGAAATGGAAACTCCGGCCCTTTTAAGTGTTTCCATATGGTAACACAATTCCGCACCGCAGCAAGGAAATTCCAAAACTTAACAGCGATTTAACGTTTTTGCCGCAAAATTGGAGCCTAACCCGCCCCTTCCGTATCCTGCAGGGAAATCTCAACGCATGCGGAGGAGCAAATGCACTTCGAGACCGGCGCCCCTGTGCGCCATATCCCCTTTTACAAGCACCTGTATTTCCAGGTTCTGGTAGCCATCACCCTTGGCGCGCTGCTTGGCCATTTCTACCCCGGCACCGGCGAGGCGATGAAGCCCCTTGGCGATGCCTTCATCAAGCTGGTCAAGATGATCATTGCGCCGGTGATCTTTCTGACCATCGTGACCGGTCTGGCGGGCATGGGCTCGCTGAAAAGCGTGGGCTCGGTCGCGACCAAGGCGTTCGGCTATTTTCTGTTCTTCTCGACCCTTGCGCTGATCGTCGGTCTGGTGATCGCCAACGTGATCCAGCCCGGTGCGGGGATGAACATCGACCCGGCTTCGCTGAATGCCGACGCGGTCGAGACCTATACCTCGAAGATGCATGAAACCAGCATCACTGGCTTCCTGATGGGGATCATCCCGACCACGATCTTCTCGGCCTTTACCGAGGGCAACATCCTTCAGGTGCTGTTCGTGGCGATCCTGTTCGGCGTGTCCTGCATTCTGGTGGGCGATCACGCGGCCCCCGTCGTGAGCCTGTGTGAAAAAGCGTCCATCGTGATCTTCCGCATGGTCGGCATCCTGATGAAGGCCGCCCCCATCGGTGCCTTTGGTGCCTTTGCGTTTACCATCGGCAAATACGGCCTTGGCGCGATCACCAACCTTGCGATGCTGGTGGGCACCTTCTACCTAACCGCCGCCATTTTCGTCATCGGCGTTCTGGGGACGGTGTGCTGGCTGAACGGCTTCTCGATCTTCAAGCTGATCGGCTATCTCAAGGCGGAAATCCTGTTGGTTCTGGGGACCTCGTCGTCGGAATCCGCGCTGCCCGCCCTGATGGAGAAAATGGAGGCCGCAGGCTGCGCCCGCCCCGTCGTGGGTCTGGTGGTGCCGACCGGCTATTCGTTCAACCTTGATGGTACCAACATCTACATGACCCTCGCGGCGCTGTTCATCGCGCAGTCCATGAATATCGACATCGCGCTGGGGGATCAGATCCTGCTGCTGCTGGTGGCGATGCTGTCGTCCAAGGGTGCGGCTGGCGTGACCGGTGCGGGCTTTATCACCCTTGCCGCGACCCTGTCGGTGGTGCCGACTGTGCCGGTGGCGGGCATGGCGCTGATCCTTGGCGTAGACCGCTTTATGTCGGAATGCCGCTCGATCACCAACTTCATCGGTAACGCGGTGGCAACCATCGTCGTCAGCCGGTGGGAGGGCAAACTGGACCGCGACCAGCTGGCCAAAGCCCTGAACGGAGAGCTGCCCCCGCCGTCCGCCCCAAAGGACAACATCGCGATGGCCCCCGCCGAATAATCGCACCAAACCACCCCTCGGAAAACCGGAGCCCTCGTGCTCCGGTTTTTCCGTTTTGGCGGGGCGACATAGGTGCCTCTTTCCGAACGGCAGCGGGATTGGTAGGTCAGGCTTATGGATACTGATGCTTTGTTTGATAGCCTGTTTACCGCGCTGCCCTTGTGGGCGGTGGCCTATCTGCTGTTTGCGATGATTTGCGGCATCGTGATGCTTTTCAAAAATGACCCTATGCCTGTGACCGAGCGCGATCTGGATAGCCCGATCGTGGTTGTGATCTCGATGCTGGCGGGACTGCTCTGGCCGTTCATGCTGATGAAGTGGATCGGTGATCTGTTCTCTCGGCCTGAACCCGCGCCCGCACCGGCCAAGCCCAAACGCGCCCCCCGACCCAAGCGCCAGAAGCGCCGCTAGGGTGGAACAGTCGGGGCGCATCGGGCGTTTCCCGAACAGATGACCAGAAAGACCGCCATGTCCCGTTTGCCCATGCTGACCGCCCTGATCCACCGTTTTGAAACCCGCACGCTGATGATGCTGGCAGTGATTGCCGGGGCACTCTGGGCCTTTGTCGGGATCGCAGAGGAGATGACCGAAGGCGACCTGCACGCCTTTGACGAGGCGGTGATGCTGGCGCTCCGAGTGCCCGGTCAGCTGGACAATCCCATTGGCGGCCCGCAAATCGAGATTGCGATGCGGGACCTGACGGCTTTGGGCGGGGTCACGGTCCTGACCCTGATGACGGTGTCGGTGCTGGTCTATCTGCTGCTGGTGCGCCAACGGGGATCGGCGGCGCTGTTGGCGGTGTCCATCGCGGGCGGGCAGGCGCTGTCCCATCTGGCGAAACTGGGCTTTGACCGGCCGCGTCCCGATCTGGTGTCCCACGCGGTCGAGGTGTCGACCTCGTCCTTCCCCTCGGGCCATTCGATGATGTCGGCGGTGACCTATCTGACTTTGGCGGTGATGTTGGCGCGTGCCGATGACCGCCCCTCGATCCGTGCGTTCTACATCGTGGTGGCGGCGGTTCTGGCGATGCTGGTCGGGATCAGTCGGGTCTATCTGGGGGTGCACTGGCCCTCGGACGTGCTGGCAGGCTGGTCCTTGGGGGCGGCTTGGGCGCTGGGGGTGGCGATGGTCGCCCGATGGCTGGCCCGCCGAGGCAAGATCGAAAGCTGATCCACCGAAAATCAAAAGGCCCGCACCGGATGTCCAGTGCGGGCCTTTTTTGTCTTAGGCCAGATCGAAGCGATCGGCGTTCATCACCTTGGTCCACGCATCGACAAAGGCCTTCAGGAACGCGTCCTGCCCATCGTCTTGGGCGTAGATCTCGGCATAGGCGCGCAGGATCGAGTTCGAGCCGAACACCAGATCAACGCGGCTGGCGGTCCACTTCACCGCGCCGGTCTTGCGGTCACGGATTTCGTAGGTGCCATCGCCCACCGGATGCCAGGTGTTGGCCATGTCGGTCAGGTTCACGAAGAAGTCCGTGGTCAGCGCGCCTTCGCGGTCGGTAAAGACGCCGTGCTTGGTGCCGCCGTGGTTGGTGCCCATCGCGCGCATCCCGCCAAGCAGGACGGTCATCTCGTGCGCGGTCAGACCCATCAGTTGAGCGCGGTCCAGCAGCATTTCCTCGGCCGAGACGACATAGTCGCGCTTCTGCCAGTTGCGGAAACCGTCGTGGATCGGCTCTAGCGCGTCAAAGCTGTCGGCGTCGGTCTGCTCGTCGGTCGCATCGCCGCGGCCGGGGGCAAAGGGCACGTCGATGTCGTGACCGGCGGCCTTGGCAGCTTGCTCGATGCCGACGTTACCGGCCAGCACGATGGTGTCCGCAACGCTTGCGCCGAACTGTGTGGCCAGCGGCTCCAGCACCGACAGAACACGCGCCAAACGCTCGGGCTCGTTGCCGGCCCAGTCTTTCTGAGGCGCCAGACGGATGCGCGCACCGTTCGCACCGCCGCGCATGTCCGACCCGCGATAGGTGCGGGCGCTGTCCCAAGCGGTGTTGACCATGTCGGTCAGGCTCAGGCCACTGGCGGCGATGGCAGCTTTCAGGCCAGCCACGTCGTAACCGGTCGCACCAGCGGGGATCGGGTCCTGCCAGATCAGGTCTTCGGCGGGTACATCGGGACCGATGTAGCGCGCCTTGGGGCCCATGTCGCGGTGGGTCAACTTGAACCATGCGCGGGCAAAGGTCTCCGAGAAGTACTCGGGGTCCGCCATGAATTTGTGGCAGATCGCGTTGTAGATCGGGTCCACCTTCATCGCCATGTCGGCGTCGGTCATCATGGGCATGCAGCGGATCGAGGGGTCCTCGACGTCCACGGGCATGTCTTCTTCTTTGATGTCGACGGGCTTGTACTGCCATGCGCCTGCGGGGCTTTTGGTCAGCTCCCACTCATAACCGAACAGCATGTCAAAGTAGCCCATGTCCCACTGGGTCGGGTTCTTGGTCCACGCGCCTTCGATGCCGGAGACCACCTGATCGCGGCCGATGCTGCGGCCTTTGGTGTTCAGCCAGCCGATGCCTTGGTACTCAACATCCGCCGCTTCCGGATCGGGGCTCAGGTTGGCCGGGCTGCCGTTGCCGTGGGATTTGCCGATGGTATGGCCGCCAGCAGTCAGAGCGGCGGTTTCCTCGTCGTTCATGGCCATGCGGGCGAACGTCTCGCGGACCTGAGCGGCGGTCGCCATCGGGTCGGGTTTGCCGTTCACGCCTTCGGGGTTCACATAGATCAGACCCATCTGCACAGCGGCCAGCGGGTTTTCCATGGTGTCGGGCTTGGTCACGTCTTCGTAGCGGTTGTCCGACGGCGCCAGCCATTCACGCTCTGCGCCCCAGTAAATGTCTTTCTCGGGGTGCCAGATGTCTTCGCGGCCAAAGGCAAAGCCAAAGGTCTTCAGGCCGGCCACTTCGTACGCGATGGTGCCCGACAGGATCATCAGGTCGGCCCACGAAACCTTGTTGCCGTATTTCTTTTTGATCGGCCACAGCAGGCGGCGGCCCTTGTCGGTGTTCACGTTGTCGGGCCAGCTGTTCAGCGGTGCAAAGCGCTGGTTGCCGGTGCCTGCGCCGCCACGGCCATCGGCCAAGCGGTACGATCCGGCTGCGTGCCACGCCACCCGCGCGAACATGCCCACATAGCTGCCCCAGTCCGCAGGCCACCATTCCTGGCTGTTCTTCATCAGGTCGCGCAGGTCTTGCTTCAGCGCCTCGACGTCCAGCTTTTTCAGCTCTTCACGGTAGTTGTAGGTGGCGCCAAAGGGCTGCGTTTTGGTGTCGTGCTGATGCAGGATGTCCAGATTCAGGGCATTGGGCCACCAGCTGGTCACCGAGTTCTGGTTCGAGGTCTGGCCCCCGTGCATCACAGGACATTTGCCCGCGCTATGATTTCCGTCCATTTTTTCCTCCGCCTTCAATACGTTGGTCAGTGATCAAAGTGACCACAGCGGCGAAAGTTCCCCGGATTGCGGGGGGCCGCCGTGATTTCTTGAAAACGAAGATAGGAGAGGATTCCGATAAAATATAATCGTATGTTTTTTTTGTTGCGATAATTTCAGGTTATCGAAATGGCCGCAGTGCAGCATTGAAAAAGCCCCCGTCGCGCTGGGGCAATGGGGGCATGGGTCGTGTGGTGGATCGTTCGGGTCAGACGTAAAAGCACGCCGCCTGATGGGGGCCTGATGTCAGGTCCGGCCGCTCGGCGCGGCATTTGTCCGTGGCCAGCCAGCAGCGCGGCGCAAAGGCGCAGCCCGGCGGGACGTTCAGCGGGGACGGCAGTTCGCCGGTCAGCTTGATCCGTTCTTTGTGGTGCTCGGGGTCGGCGATGGGCGTCGCGGAGAGCAGCGCCTTGGTATAGGGATGAGAGGGGTTGTCGAACACCGCCTCCTTGGGGCCCTTTTCCACGGCGCGGCCCAGATACATCACGATCACATCGTCGGCCACGTGGCGCACAACGCTGAGGTCGTGCGAGATGAACAGATAGGCCAGCCCCAGACGCTCTTGCAGATCAGTCAGCAGGTTCAGCACCGAAGACTGGATCGACAGGTCCAGTGCCGACACGGGTTCGTCCAGCACCAGCACTTTGGGGTCCAGCATCAGGGCGCGGGCAATCGCGATCCGCTGGCGCTGCCCGCCCGAGAACATGTGCGGATAGCGGTCGAAATGCTCGGGGCGCAGGCCGACCATGTTCAGCATCTGGCGGGCGCGGTCTTCTTTCTCGGCCTTGGACAGATCGGGGCGGTTGATCACCAAGGGCTCCATCAGGATCTGCCCGATCCGCTGGCGCGGGTTCAGCGATCCGTAGGGGTCTTGGAACACGATCTGCACCGACTGGCGGACCGAGGCCCATTGGTCGGGCGTCACCGCTTGGCCATCAAGGGTCAGGGTGCCGCTGGTCGGCTCCTCGATCATGGTGACCATACGGGCAAGGGTCGATTTCCCGCAGCCGGACTCGCCGACCACGGCCAGCGTCTTGCCCGCGTAGAGTTCGAAATCCACGTCCTGCACGGCTCGCAGGGTCTGGGGTTTGCTGAACAGCCCGCCGCCCACCGCATAATGGCGGGCCAGATGGCTGGCGGTCATCACGGGGGCTTGGGTCATGACGCGATCCTCTGGTCGGTGTTCAGCGGGTAGTGGCAGCGGGCGTAGCCCAGATCAGCCCCGAGCGGGGCAGGGGGCACGCTGCGGCAGTGGTCGTTCGCGAACTGGCAGCGCGGGCTGAACAGGCACCCTGCGGGCCGGTCGAACTGTCCGGGGACGACGCCGGGGATGGTGGGCAGACGCTTTTCCGTGGCGCGTTCAGGCAGAGCGCGCAGCAGCGCATCCGAATACGGATGATGCGGGGCGCGGAACAGATCGCGCACGGGGCGCTCCTCGATCTTTTGCCCCGCATATTGGACGCTGACGCGGTGGGCGGTTTCGGCGACCACACCCATATCGTGAGTGATCAGGACCAGACCCATTCCGCTCTCTTCGCGCAGGGAAGTCAGCAGGTCGAGGATCTGCGCCTGAATGGTCACATCCAGCGCCGTGGTGGGTTCGTCCGCAATCAGCAGCTTGGGTTTGCAGGCAATCGCCATCGCGATCATCACGCGCTGGTTCATGCCCCCCGACAGCTGGTGGGGAAAGGACGACAGACGCTTTTCCGGCGCGGGGATGCCGACCTGCTCGAACAGTTCGATGGCGCGTTTGTGCCGCTCGGCGCGGCCCATGCCCAGATGTTTGCGCAGGGCTTCCTTGATCTGCCAGCCCACGGTGAAGCACGGGTTCAAGGACGACATCGGCTCCTGAAAGATCATCGCAAGGTCTTTGCCGATGATCTTGCGGCGGTCCTTGGCGTTCATGGTCAGCAGGTCGTGGCCGTTAAACGACAGCTCGTCGGCGGTCACTTTGGCGGTCCACGGCAAGAGGCCCATCAACGCCAGCATGGACACGGACTTGCCCGATCCACTCTCGCCCACGATGGCGAGAATCTCACCGCTCGCCACGTCCTGATCCACACTGTCCACAGCGCGGAACATGCCGGTCGAGGTCGAGAACTCAACGCTCAGATTTCGAATACGGAGGAGGCTCATGTCTCAGCTCCTTTTCAGCTTGGGATCAAGGGCGTCGCGCAGACCGTCGCCCATCAGGTTGATCGCCAGAACGGTGATCAGAATGGCCACACCGGGGAAGGTCACGACCCACCATGCGCGCAGAATGAACTCGCGTGCTTCGGCCAGCATGGTGCCCCATTCGGGGGTCGGGGGCTGCGCGCCCATCCCCAGAAAGCCCAGAGCCGCCGCATCCAGAATAGCGGTTGAGAACGACAGCGCCGCCTGCACGATGATCGGGGCCAGACAGTTGGGCAGGACGGTGATGAACATCAGCCGCATCAGGCCGGCACCCGCCACACGGGCCGAGGTCACGTAGTCCTTTTGCCGCTCGGACATGACCGAGGCGCGAGTCAGGCGCACATAGTGGGGCTGCAAAACGATGGCGATGGCGATCATGGCGTTGGTCAGCGACGGCCCCAGAACGGCCACCAGCACCAAGGCCAGCAGTAGCGAGGGGAACGCCAGAATGATGTCCATCAGGCGCATGATGATCGTGTCCAGCCAGCGCGGCGCAAAGCCCGCCAGCACCCCGATGACGATCCCGCCAACCGACGCAATCGACACCACCACAATTCCCACAAAGAAGCTGAACCGCGCCCCCACAATCAGGCGGGACAGCATATCGCGGCCCAAGGGGTCAGTGCCCAAGGGGAAGGTCCAGCTTCCGCCTTCTTGCCAGAACGGGGGCTGCAGGATGTGCTCGCGGTACTGCATGGTCGGGTCGTGGGGCGCAATGAACGGGGCGAATGCCGCCACGATCAGGAAGGCTCCGAAGACCCACAGGCCCATGACGGCCCCACGGTTTTCGCGGAAGTAGTACCAGAATTCACGCAAGGCGCTGGGACGGGACGGAGTGTTCGACATCTCGGTCATCAGCGTTTCCTAATCTTGGGGTTGATGATGCCATAGAGGACATCAACAGTCAGGTTCACGATCATCACCATCACGGCAATCAGCAGCAGGCCGCCTTGGACAACGGGGTAGTCGCGGCGGAAGATACTATCGACCATCCACTTGCCGATGCCTGGCCAGCTAAAGATCGTCTCGGTCAGGATCGCGCCCGCCAGCAGGGTGCCGACGGACAGGCCGATCACGGTGATCACAGGGATCAGGGCATTGCGCAGGGCGTGCACAGCGTTGACGCGGGCGGGGGACATGCCCTTGGCGCGGGCGGTGCGGATGTAGTCCTCGCCCAAAACCTCGAGCATCGCGGAACGGGTCTGGCGGGCGATCACCGCCAGCGGGATTGTGCCCAGAACGATGGTCGGCAGGATCAGGTGGCGGATGGCGGACCACAGCGCACCGGACTGGCCGGACATGAGTGCATCGTAAATCATGAAGCCCGACGCGTTCGGGAAGTAGTAAATCAGGTCGATCCGGCCCGACACAGGCGTCCATTTCAGGATGCCCGAGAAGACGATGATCAGCAGCAGCGCCCACCAGAAGATCGGCATCGAATACCCGATCAGGGCGGTAGACATCAGCGTGCGGTCAAAGAACTTGCCGCGGTTCACGGCAGCGATCACACCGGCGGGCAGGCCCAAGGCCACCGCAAAGATCATGGCGCAGATCGACAGCTCCAAAGTCGCTGGGAAAAGGGCAAAGAACTCGTCCCACACCGGTTTCTTGGTGACGAACGAGTTGCCCAGATCGCCGTGCAGAACGCCGGTCAGGTAGTTCCAGAACTGGATGTACATCGGCTGGTCAAAGCCGAATTGCGCGGTCAGTTCGGCGTGGCGCTCGGGGGACATGCCGCGTTCACCCGCCATCACGATGATCGGGTCACCGGGCAGCAGGCGGATGAAGGCGAATGAAATCAGCGTGACGCCAATAAAGGTCGGGATAAACGTCAGCAGACGAGAGGCAAAGTATTTCAGCATTCCAGTACCCGCAGTTCGGTCGGGAAGGTGGTCAGGGAGGTGCAGCCGCTTTCGGTGATCAGCACGTCATCCTCGAGCCGCACACCAAGGCGGCCGGGCAGGTACAGACCGGGCTCATTGGTGAACACGGTGCCAGCGGGCAGCACCATGTGGTTGCCGCGCATGACATAGGGGGCTTCGTGTACCTCGCGGCCAAGGCCGTGGCCGGTCTTGGTGCGGATGAATTCGGCAAAGGGAGAGGCTTCGAGCACGCTGGTCACGGCGTCGTCGATCTCGTGGGCGGTGACGCCATCGCGGGCAACCTCGTGGCCACGGCGATTGGCGCGCAGGACGGTGTTGTAAATCTCGGCGTCCTCGTCCGCGACATGGCCGACAAAGAAGGTCCGCGTGATGTCCGCACAGAACCCACCCCAGCGGGCGCCGAAATCGAACAGCAGCGCGTCACCGGGTTTGATCGGGACATCGCGGGCCTCGGCATGGGGGCGGGCAGAGTTCTCGGCGGCGGCAACGATGGGGCGGAAGGCGTGGTCGCTGGCCCCTTCGGCGAACAGGTTCAGGATCAGCGATTGCTCGATCTGCTTTTCGGTGTCGCCCATCTTGATCGTGCCGATGGTGCGCTCCAGTGCCCGTTCGGAGATCTGGATGGCGGTGCGCATGGCCTCGATGTCTTCGGGCGTTTTGATCATCCGCAGGGCAGAGATTTCGCGCTCGGCATCCACGATCTGAACGCCCGCGCGGGCGGTGGTCATGGCGTGGTGCACAAAGACCCGCATGACCTGACCTTCGACTGCGATGCTGCCTGCATTCAGATAGTCCATGAAGCCGGTGAAGGCGTCCGCATAACCGGTCTGATCGCGCCAGTCGAAGACCGGCCCGTCAAACCCGACCAAGCCCCAGCTTTGCAGCTCCAGATTGGGGACGATCGCAGCGGCGCGGCCATCGGCGCAGGCGGCCAGCACAAAGGGGCGCTCGTGGCTCATGAACGGATGATGGACGACGCGGGTGAAATTCGGTCCGGGCACCAGCGCGACTGCGTCAACGCCAAGGCTGCGTGCCACGGCGGAATAGTCGGCCAGCCTGTCAGAAAGCGTGCCAGTCATAGGACCCTCGGATGTTTGGATACGAAAGGGGGGACCGGCGCCAGAAACGCCGGTCCCGATGGGGCAGGGACCTTACTTCAGGCCGACCTGATTGAAGATGTGACCACCCAGCGGGTGCACGACATAGCCGTCAACTTCGGGACGGGTGACCATGAACACCACCGAATGCGCGATGGTTGCCCAAGGGGCCTGATCCTTGAAGATGGCTTGGGCTTCTTCGTAGAGCTTGGTGCGCTCGGCCTGATCGCTGGTGACTTTGGCGGCCTTGACGACCTTGTCGAAGTCCTCGTTGCACCACTGGGCACGGTTGGAACCGCCCACAGCGTCACAGCCCAAGAGAACGGCCAGGAAGTTGTCCGGATCACCATTGTCGCCGGTCCAACCCAGCAGAACCGCGCCGTCACGGGCGGTGTCCTTGGAACGCTCCAGATACTCGCCCCACTCATAGGACACGATCTCGACGTTCACGCCAACCTTGGCAAAGTCCGACTGCATCAGTTCGGCCATACGGCGGGCGTTGGGGTTGTAGGGACGCTGAACGGGCATTGCCCAGATCTTCATCGACAGGTCGCTGACACCGGCATCGGCCAGCATCTTCTTGGCGGCTTCGGGATCATAGGCGTCATCCACGGTCGCATCGCTGTAGGACCACATGGTCGGCGGGATCGGGTTCTTGGCGATCTGGCCAGACCCTTGGAAGACCACGTCGATGATCGCTTGCTTGTCGATCGCCATGTTCAGGGCCTTGCGGACCTCGGGCTTGTCGAAGGGCGCGACTTGGGTGTTGTAGGCCAGATAGCCCACGTTCAGGCCCTCTTGCTCCAGCACCTTGACGCCTTCGTCGGACTTCATCGCTTCGATGTCGGCGGGGTTCGGATAGGCCATGACGTGGCACTCGCCAGCCTGCAGCTTCTGGTAGCGGACCGATGCATCGGGGGTGATCGCAAAGATCAGCGCCTCGACCTTGGCCGGTTCACCCCAATAGGCCCCGTTGCGCACGTAGCGGACAACTGCGTCCTTCTGGTAGGCTTGGAAGACGAACGGACCGGTGCCGATGGGCGCCTGGTTCAGCATTTCGGGGGTGCCGGCGGCCAGCATGGCATCGGCGTATTCCTTGGACACGATCGAGGCAAAGTCCATCGCCATGTTCGCGATAAAGGGCGCCTCGGGGCGGTTCAGGTGGAAGACAACGGTGTAGTCGTCAACCTTTTCCATGCTCTTGATCAGCTCGGGCATGGACATGCCGGTGTAGTATTCCCAAGTGCCGCCCGAAACCTGATTGTAGGGGTTCTCGGGGTTGCCCTGACGGTCGAAGGTAAAGATCACGTCGTCCGCGTTGAAGTCGCGGGTCGGGGTGAACTGGTCGTTCGAGTGGAACTTCACGCCCTGACGCAGGTGGAAGGTCACCTTCAGGCCATCCTCGGAGACCTCATAGCTTTCGGCCAGACCGGGCTGGGTCTCGGTGGTGCCGACCTTGAATTCGACCAGCTGGTTGTAGACGGGGTGGCTGGACGCGTCGAACGTGGTGCCAGCGGTATAGAGCGCGGGATCGAAGCCCTCGGGCGAGCCTTCGGAGCAATAGACCAGAGCCTGCGCATGCGCGGCGCCTGCCGACAGAGCCATCGCTGCGGCCATGCCAAGCAATTTTGCCTTAAGTAACATTAGATCAACCTCCATGTTGGGTCTTTGATGGTGTCCGGTGTCTGGTGCACCGTTTGTCCGCCTGTGCGGATTTGCTCTCCGGCCGGGATTGGCCGGAAATTCGTCAGCCGTCGCCCTCAATCGTGGCGGGGGGCAGGCGGCGCTGGTCATCGGGGGACAGAACGCTAAGAGTTCCGGTCCACAGGATGCGCGCGGCTGTGTCGGTGGGGTTGGACCATGCATGGGGAACGGTGCCGCTATAGTGCAGGCTGTCCCCGACATTCATGGTGAACCGCTGGCCGTCGAGGGTCCATTCGACCTGGCCCTCGAGCATGTAGATGATTTCCTCGCCCTCGTGGGACACGGTTTCGGACTGGTAGCCCGCCGGAACGTGCATGATGTACGACGACATCTCAGAGCCCGAGTAATCGTTGCTCAGGGCTTCGTAGGTGATGGACGAACCGGCCAGCGAAAACTTCTCGCGGGTGTCGGCGCGGCTGATGGCGTCGGTGGGCTTGTGGGTCTTGATGAAGTACTCGAGCCGCACGTCCAGCCCTTCGGCCAGCTGCGCCAGCGTGCCCAAGGTCGGCACCGCCAGATCACGCTCGATCTGGCTGACATAGCCCACGGAAACCCCCGATGCCTCGCTTAGCCCTTGCAGGGTCAGACCCAGCCCCTTGCGGCGCTTGCGGATCAGCGCGCCGAGCTTGGGTCCAGTGGATTTGTCGTGGGGGGCGGGGGCCGTGATTTGCATGACCGGGATTATTTGACCACCTGATCAATAAACTCAATAAAAATTTTATCCCCCAGTAAAATTTTTTTACTCGGTCCTTTTTGGGGCCTGAAAAATAGGCACATCGCGGGCGGCCCCAGATTGCCCAAGGGCGAAAATTGGACCATTCTGCAATCGTTTAGACAGCGGTCGGAGGTCACATGGTGCGGGTCAATATCGTCGGGGCAGGCAAGGTCGGGCAGACCCTGATGTTGCTGATGGCGGGGCTGGACGGGGTGATCGTGCAGGACGTCCTGAGCCAGCGCCGCGAATCTGCCCTAAGGGCAACCGAGCTGGCCAAAACGGGCCGCGCGGTGGACCGGATCGCGGATATGGGGGCGGCTGATCTGTGGTTGCTGACCGTTCCCGATGACCGGATCGCGGGCGTCGCCGAACAACTAGCGGGCAGCGCCGCGCCGGCAATGGCGGTGCATTGCAGCGGGTTCCTGTCCTCGGCCGTGTTGGGGCCTTTGGGGGCGGCGGGCTGGCGGGTCGCCAGTTGCCATCCGGTCCTCAGCTTTGCCGATCCGCAAAGCGCCGCGCAGCAATTCGCGGGCACCTACTGCGCGGTCGAAGGGGACAGCGCCGCCGTTCAGGCAATCACCGATCTGGTCGAGCGGATGGGCGGCATCCCCTTTGCGGTGAACGCGCAGCAAAAGGCGCTTTATCACGCGGCGGCGGTGTTCTCGAACAACTTTGCGGTGGTGGTTCAGGGGATCGCACAAGACGCTTGGGCCGCCGCGGGCGTGCCGCAGGACGTGGCCAAGGCGCTGGGGGACAAGCTGCTAGGCGGGGCGGCGGCGAATGTGGCGCGGCTGGGCCCGCAGGCCGCGCTGACCGGCCCCGCTGCGCGCGGGGACACCGAGGTTCTGGACGCACAGGGCGCAGCCGTTGCCGCGTGGCACCCCGAGGCGGGGCAGGCTTACCGCGTGCTCAGTGATCTGGGTTGGCGGCTCAAGCAGACCGGCGCCACCAAGGGGGATGCCTGATCAGGCAGGCGTGTGCAAGCTGAGGTACATGTTCTCGGTATCGATGACCTCGAACAGGTTCCGGTTCCCGCGGTTCAGACGGCGGGCCATGGTGGTTAGCACGTTCGACTTCTGCTGGTAGAAGGAAATCGTCTCGACCGCGATCAGTTCCTGAATGGCAAGGCCGACGCGCTTGCCGTTCCGGCGCACCACGATGATCGCGGACTTGTTGCCATAGGGCGACGTTGGCTGCTTCATCACGGCAGCGAGGCCAAAGATCGGCAGCATCTCGTTCCGGTGGCTGATCGTGCCGATGTACCCTTCGGCATCCGCATCTGCCAGTTTTTCGCGCCACGGCACAATCTCGACCACTTGGGCCAGATCGATGGCAAAGGGCTTGCCCGCGTCGATCAGCAGGGACAGCACGCGCTTGCCCTGACTGTTGACGCCGGTTTCCTCGGGCACGGCGCTCTTGATGATGACCTTGCCCAGATCGGTGACGCGCTGTTCCTTGAGCATCGCGTCGTAGTCCAGCACAAGGAACTGGTCGTCGTCATTGCGGGACACGATCCCGCGGATCAGATGCGGGCTGGTATAGACGGTGTCCGGCACCGCCCCCAGATCGCTTTCGCTAATGTTGATGATGTCCACGGCACGGTCCACGCGCATGGCCACGCGGTCCGCCGCGCCGACACGGATCACAACGCCCGAGGCCTTTTTCAGATCGCGGCTGTGGTCGGTGATCCCGAGCAGGGTCAGTGGGTCCATCAGCGCCATCTCGAGGCCATGCGATTTGATGGTGCCGCAGCACAGCTCGCTGCGGGCGGTCCAGGCGTTTACCTCGGTCTCGGGGATGGTGGTTTCGATCTGGGTGATGGGCAGGCACATCTGCACGCCGTCGGTCTCGAACAGCAGGAAACGGTCGCTGTGATCCCAGCTGCGGGTGGCGGCGCGGGTGTCGCGGACCAGTGGCACGCTCTCGGCATAGAGCGCCTCGATATCCAGCAGTGGAAAGGACATGGTCCCGTCATGGGACATCCGCCCGACAATGCGAGAGGCCATCGCGTCGTTGTTGTGGCGCATCTCGTGGGTTTCGCAATCGGCCCGTTTCACCAACTTGACCGCATGGCGGGCCAGAATACCCAGCAGCATCTTTTCATGGGTCAGGATGACCACGACGCTTTCCTTGGTGGTCTCGTCCTTGTCGGTCAGCCCCAGAAAGCACGGCAGGTCCAGTGCAGGCACGATCTGGCGGCGCAGGCGAAAGCAGCCCAGAACGCCGTCCACCACCGACGGCAGCGGGTCAAAGACCTCGGGGCAGGGGACGACCTCGCGGACTTGGGTCACGGGGACGGCCACCTTGAAGTGCCCCAGATCCATGACCGCAAGGGTATCCTCGCCGCCCTTGGGGGCGGTTTGCTTTTGCTTGGGGCCGGGTGCGGTCTGGTCGGGCATGGGCGCGGCTTACTTGGCGGTGATCGACGACAGAGCTTCGATCAGGGCGACAACCTCGCGAGAGACGTTGTCCTGATCCCGTGCCAGATCCGAAATGGTGGTGATCGATTTCGCGGTGTCGTCCACCGCGTTCACGATGCTGCCAAAGGCCTGACGCGCGGACTGCGACCGTTCGGTACCAAGGGTCACGCGGCTCGCGCTTTCGGAAATCAGCTTGGTGATCTCCATTGCGGCGTTCGAGCTGCGTTCGGCCAGTTTACGGACCTCTTCTGCCACCACCGAGAAGCCGACACCGTATTCGCCAGCGCGGGCGGCCTCGATCGCGGCGTTGAAGGCCAGCAGGTTGGTCTGGTTCGCGATGTCCCCGATGACACGGACCATATCGCCGATCTCGGTCGAGGATTTGGCGATCAGCTCGATGCTCTGGATGGCGTTATCCAGTGCGTCGTTGCCGGCGGATGCGCTTTGCTTGGTGTTCTTCGATTGGGCCAGCGCACTGGTGGTCGAGGAATTGATCGCCTCGATCGAGCCTGCCAGACGCGCGACCGACTGGGTCATGGCGCGGGTTTTGTCCTTGATCGCTTCTTCCAGCATGACCTGTTCGGTGATGTCGTGGGCGTACTTGATCACCCCGATGGTCTGGCCGTGGGCGTCGATCAGGCGCGAATAGGTCGCCTGGATCCACACATCGCGGCCAAACTTGCCGATCCGGTGGAAGCGGCCGCTGCGGTTCTCGCCCTTGGCCAGCGCGATCCAGAACTCGCGATAGTGGTTCGAGCGGATGTAATCGGGCGAGCAGAACATCGAATGGTGCTGGCCTTGGATTTCCCGCAGCGAATAGCCGCAAACCCGCAAGAAGTTCTCGTTGGCGCGCAGGATGTTCCCCTCGAGGTCGAACTCCACAACCGACTGCGAGCGGTCGATGGCGTCGAATTTGGACTCGAATTCGGCATTCCGCTTGCGGCGTGCGGTGACGTCGGTGGCGAACTTCACGACTTTGATCGGGTGGCCGTCGATGTCGAAAATCGGGTTGTACGTCGCCGAGATAAAGACCTCGCGCCCGTTTTTCGCCTGACGCACATATTCGCCGCGGTCATATTCGCCGCGTCCCAGCTTGGCCCAGAATTCCGCATAGGCCGAGGAATCCGCTACCTGAGGCGTCACGAACATGCGGTGGTGTTTGCCGATCACTTCTTCGGGCTGATAACCCATCAAGGTCAGGAAGTTCTTGTTGGCGGTGATGATCACGCCTTCCATGTCGAACTCGATCACGCCCTGCGCACGGTCGATCGCGCGGACCTTGCCCTCGAAGTCGGCGTTGCGCATCCGGTTGGTGGTGATGTCCTGCGCGACTTCGACGATTTTCTGAACGCGGCCGTTCAGGTCATGCACCGGCGCAAAGGTCGACTGGACAAAGAAATCCTCGCCGTTCAGGCCGTATTTGCGGTATTCCCCAGATGTCGGACGCCCCGAGCTGACCTCGTTCCAGAAGCGGTTATAGGACAGGGTTTGTGTGCCTTCGGGCGACCACAGCGATGCCGCAGACAAGTCCGACAGATCGCCGCGGGTATAGCCGGTCAGTTCGAAAAACTTGCCGTTGGCCTTCAGGATGCGGCCATCGGGCGCGTATTCGATCATCATGTGGTGCTTCTGCACCGCCCCCAATACGCCTTCCAGCTCGTTGGTCTGCTTTTTGGTTTCGGTGACGTCCAGCGCGACCTTGATCACCTTGACCACGGTGCCGTCGGGCCCGAGGATCGGGTTGTAGCTGGCCTGAATCCAGACCATCTCGCCGTCTTTGGTATAGCGCTTGTATTCACCGGCATCGTATTCGCCGCGACCCAGCTTTTGCCAGAACGCCTTGTATGCGGGGCTTTCACGCTCGACCTCGTCGATGAAAATCTTGTGGTGCTTGCCGACGATCTCTTCTTTGCGATAGCCCATCAGCTGGCAGAAGTTCGAGTTCGCGCCAATGATCGTACCGTTCAATTCGAACTCGATCACGGCCATGGCTTTGCTCAGGGCCTTCAGGCGGCCAGCGTTTTCGGCGGCGTTTTCTTTGACCGCTGTGACATCCATCGCGTACTTGACGATCTTGGCGACTTTGCCGTCCGGACCAACAATCGGGTTATAGTTCGCGCGGATCCAGACCGAGCGTCCGGTGCGGGTCAGGCGCTCGAATTCGCCATCGCGAACCTCGCCTTTGCGCAGGGTTTCCCACAGTTCGTTATATTCCGCGCTTTCGACAAAACTTTTCTGGCAGAACATCCGGTGAGGGCGGCCAACGACATCCTCAAGCGAGTAGTTCATCAGCTTCAGGAAGTTTTCGTTGGCGTGGGTGACGCGCCCCTCGAGGTCGAACTCGATCACGGCCTGTGCACGGTGGATCGCCGAAATCTGTCCGACCAGATCGGTGTCCTGCGGGACCAGCGATCCCAGCAGCATCATGGTGTCATCGTTCAGGGTGCCCTTGCCCGCGATGACGTGGAAGGTCACGCCTTGATCGTCCTCTTTGAGATGGACGTGCAGTTGCTTGTGTCCACCATCGGTCATCGCCTTGCGGATGGCGCTTTCCAGATAGGCCCCCTCGCGGACAAAGCTGCTGATGGTGGCGCCCGTCAGGTCCAGTGCACCGGGGGCCAATGATTTTTCGGCCACGTCGTTTGCAGCAATAATCACGCCGTCCTTGGCGCGAACCTGCATCACAAGGCAGGCCTGCATCATCAGTTCGGACGCCGCGCCATGAAGGTGGGTCGAGAGTTCTCCGGCCATATGTCTGTCTTTCCGCAGGTGCGAGGCCAAGGGCCCCGGTCGTGAGTGTGGTACCTAGAAAGGCGTGTTCGTCGGGTCTTTACGCGCGGTCTGAGAGCCGAGTTTCGGCCCGTGCGCATTTTTGTTCGTAGGCCTCATGCAGAAACCGTGCCGATTTCCGTGGCTTACAGGCGCAGGGGCCTGCATCAACGTCAGCCAACGCGCGTGAGGTGGTCGCGCAGGCTGCGGTATTGCCAGAACGGAAGGTTTTCATGGTTTGGTCCGCACATTCTAAGCCGTCTGACAATTATGAACGGCAAAATAACCGGATGGTTAGGGTATCTTGCGGTGAAAATTCGCGACTTCCGGTCAGGTTCTGGCAGGGCGTGTCCGGGGGCGCTCTTACCAAGGGCTGCCCCTTCATCGCCGGTGGTGCGGCAGGTTCCCCGTTCGGGAACGAAAAAGGGGGCACACATGGCGCCCCCTGAATGTTTTCGCGATGTTAGACGGAATTATTCCGACAGAACGAACGGCGCGGTGTACTTGTCCGCGTTGTCCGAGGTGATGATCAGGCAGTCGAACAGCTGCTTTTCGTCAGCCACTTTCAGCTCGCCGGTGTTGATGAAATGGTCGGCCTGACGCACGGCTTCTTCCGAGAAGATCGCGACGGGCTGCAGAACGGTATAGGCCATTTCGCCTGCTTTCACCGCTTCGACCGCATCGGGCGAACCGTCAAAGCCGCCAACGACCATGCCGTCCAACTTGCCTGCTTCTTTCAGAGCGGCAATCGCACCCAGAGCCATCTCGTCGTTGCCCGAGATCACAGCTTTGATGTCGCCGTTGGCCTGGAGCATCGACTGCATCTTGTTGTAGCCTTTGGTGCGGTCCCAGTCGGCCACTTCCATCGCGGCTTTTTCCAGATCGGGGTACTGGCTCAGGACGGTTTCATAGCCGTTCGAGCGGGTCTGCGCGTTGTTGTCCGACGGAGCGCCGAAAAGTTCGACGTATTTGCCGCTGTCACCCAGAACTTCGACCCACTGCATCGCACCCAGGGCCGCGCCCTGTGCGTTGTTCGACACCAGCTGCGCCTTGGCCAGACCCGACTGGTTGATCTCAGCGTTCACAAGGAACACGGGGATGCCTGCGTCGATCGCTTTTTTCACCGCGCCGACCGAGCCGTCCGCGTTTGCGGGGTCAAGGATGATCGCTTTGGCTTTGTTGGTGATCGCGGTGTCGATCAGGGTGCTTTCGGTGTTGGTGTCGCCTTTGTGAGCGCCAACGGTGGTGGTGTAGCCCAGTTCCTCGGCGGTGGCTTTGGCGACCTGGCCTTCGGTGAACCAGTAGGGGTTCGAAGGATCGTTAACGATGATGGTCATCAGGCCGTCGGCCCACGATGCGCCTGCCATCAGGGGCAGGGTGGCAACAGCGGCGAGCAGTATCTGCTTGGCTTTGGTGGTCATGGAAGTCTCTCCCTTGGGTGTGGTTGGTGTAACTGTGCCGGTCAATCCGGCGTTGCTCTTGCGGGGGCGGGCTCCTCCTTTGGCCCGTGGCTCCCCCACGAAGAATTCAGGATTTCTTGGGTTTGGCCTTGTACTGGATGCTGTTCAGCAGCACGGCCAGAACGATCACGGCGCCAGTGAAAACCGTTTGCCAGTAGGCACTTACCCCGATGATGACGAGCCCGTCAGACAGGAAGCCGATGACGAAGGCGCCCAACATGGTACCGCGAATTGTGCCGCGGCCACCCGTCAGGGCTGCGCCGCCGATCACAACGGCTGCAATCGCCGTCAGTTCGTAGGTGGTGCCAGCGGTCGGACCCGCCGAGGTCAGCTGCGAGGACAGGACCAGTCCCGCAATCGCCGCACAAACGCCGGACATCATGTAGACAGCGATCTGCACACGCTTGACCGGAACGCCGGACAGTTCGGCGGCGCGGGCATTCCCGCCCGAGGCATAGAGCCAGCGCCCAAAGGCCGAGCGCGACAGCATCAGGCCAGCGGCCACGGCCAGCACCGCCAGAATGATCACGCCGATCGGCACATTGGCGATCCGATTGAAACCAAGCCAGTCAAAGCCGGTGTTCCCCAGATCCGCCTTGCCGGCGAGGTTGTTGAAGGTCAGGCCGTTGGTCATCAACAGCGCCACGCCGCGGGCCACGTACATCACGCCAAGGGTCGCCACAAAGGCAGGCACCTTGAAATACGCGATCAGCACGCCGTTCACCGCACCAACCGCCGCGCCAAGCGCCAGCGTCAGCACTACCACAGCCCAGACGGGCGGATAGAGGATGACGCCAGCGCCCTCGACGGTGATGCCTTGCATCAGCCAGCCCGCGACCACGCCGCACAGGCCAAGTGTGGACCCTACGGACAGGTCAATCCCGCCGTTCAGGATCACCAGCAGCATCCCGATGGCCAGAAAGCCAAAGATCGCCACGTGGCTGGACATGGTCAGAAAGTTGCTGACCGAGAAATAGAATGGCGACAGCATCGAGAAGATCACGATGATCGCGATCAGGGCAAAGAATGCGCGGCCTTCCAGCAGCAGGCGGCCAAGGTCAAAGCCTTCGCCGAACAGACCCGAGCGCGAGGATTTCGAAGAGGAACTGAGTGCAGACATGATCTGGGGACTCCGTATTGGTTAAGCTGCCACGGACTCGCCAGAGGCGGCCATGATCTGTTCTTTGGTGGCGTCGGGACCGAATTCGGCGCTGATATGGCCCTTGTGCATGACGATGATGCGGTGGGCGATGGACAGGCATTCGCTGACTTCGGAGGTCGAATAGAGCACGGCGAGCCCGTCTCGGGCACGCTCGGCAAGCAGGCGGAACACCTCGGCCTTGGCACCGATGTCGATGCCGCGGCTGGGTTCGTCCAACATGATGACGGTGGGGTGGGTGGCCAGCATCTTGCCGATCACGACCTTCTGCTGGTTCCCGCCCGAGAGCGACCCGATCGCCGCCCCGCCGCCATCGGTTTTCACCGTGACATCGCGGATGGTGTCGTCAATCAACCGGCTCTCGTCCTTGCGAGAGGTAAAGAGCCCCCGCGTGAAATTCCGGATCGATGCCAGCGAAAGGTTCTGCCCCACGCTCATGGTCTGCACGAGGCCGTCGCGCTGACGGTCCTCGGGCACCAGACACAGGCCGGATTCGATGCGTTGGGCAATGGTCAGGTGGCTAACCTCGTGCCCGTGCAGGCGGATGGCGCCGCCGGCCTTGGACAGACGGCCCGCCACGGTTTCCATCAGCTCGGTCCGACCGGCGCCCATCAGGCCATAGATGCAAACGATCTCACCAGCTTTGATGTCCAGCGACAGGTTGTCGACGACAGCAAAGCCTGCGCCAGCCTCGTCCATCACGGTCAGGTTCTGGATCGACAGGGCAGGGGCGCCGAAATCATAGCCCTCGGGCGGGGAGCCTAGATCAAAGTTCTCGCCGACCATGTTGCGGACGATCCATTCCAGATCAATTTCGGCGCGGGGGGCATAGGCGGTCATGTTGCCATCGCGCAGAACCACGGCGTGGTCGGTGATGGTCAGCGCCTCTTCGAGGTGGTGCGAGATGTAGACGATGGACACGCCGCGGCTGGTCAGGTCTCGGATAACCTTGAACAGCACTTCCACCTCTGTCGCGGACAGGGCCGAGGTCGGCTCGTCCATGATCAGGATGCGCGATTTGACCGACAGAGCACGGGCGATTTCCACGATCTGCTGCTGGCCCAGACGCAATTCCTCGACCGGGGTGAGGGGATCGATGTCCTCTTCCAGTTCCTCCAGCAGCAGGCGGGTCAGACGCTCTTCTTCGGCATAGTCCACGGCCGAGGGGGTGCGGATTTCACGCCCCAAGAAGATGTTGTCCCGCACGTTCATGTTGGTGGCGAGGCTGAGTTCCTGGTGGATGATCGAAATCCCCAGCGCCTGCGCGTGGCTCGACGAATGGAAGCTGACCGGCTGACCGTCCAGCAGGATTTTCCCCGTGGTCGGCTGGATGACGCCCGACAGGATCTTCATCAGGGTGGACTTACCCGCGCCATTCTCGCCGAACAGGGTGGTGACCTGCCCGCGGTGGATGTCAAAGTTCACACCTTTCAGCGCGTGGACGCTGCCATAGGACTTGGCCACATTGCGGGCGGCCAGAACGACCTCGCGCGTGTCGGGTTTTGCCTGAGGGATATCGTTCATTTGACCGACAGCTCCACGGGCGTGACCAGCCAGTTCTTGGCGCTCATCATGGTAAAGACGCCGGTGACCTCGACGGTCTTGCCGGTCAGGGTGTCGCGATCCAGATCGGCCAGCACGTCGGCCTTCATGGCGTTGTTAATGCCCGCGCCTGCGTTCTGGTATTCGATCTGGTTGGTGAAATCGCCAAAGGCGATGGTGCCGGTGGCGTCACGAAGATCGGTGCCGTTCACGGCGGGGCCGGTCTGGACGCGGACCTTGGCGTCCTGCATCCCGTCGATGGCCACATAGAAGGTGCCGGATTTGCCTTCGCCGACGACACCTCTGAATTTCACGGGCATCACGGGGGCGATCCCGGCCATCACGCCGTACCTCTCGCCCGCGGCTTTCTTGTCTGCGGTGGCCGCGTCGAACAGGGTCTTGGCGTCAACTGCGTGCTCGACCACATAGCTGCGAATTTCGGGGAACTTCTCGGCCCCGAACCGCTCGGGCGAGAATCCCTGCTGGCGGGCGTCCTGCTCGGACCCGATGCGAACAACGGTGGTATCGAGGGCAATCGCCCCCAGAACGGCCAGACATAGCGCCCCCATAATGATCGGAGTGCGCTTGCTAGGGCGGGCCAAATGACCCGAGGCTTCGGACTGATAACCCATGTCGGTCGGTCCTTTCACTGGAATGCGTGGATAGGGGCGACGGCCAAGAGAGCCGTGCGAACGGTCACAGGCGCACCGAATGGGCGTATAGGGGCGTGACCCGAGGCGGGCGTATGGTTTGCGTCATGTTTTCCTCCCTCTTCCGACGGGGCCACGCCCTCCACAGCGTATCCGGTCCCATCGGTCACCAACCCGAAGTCGGCGATATAAATGTGTTATAAATCCCACGAATGGGGATATCCCTACGATGGAAATGTGGCGCGCTGCCGGGTCTGACGCGCTGCTTCGGTCTCCGTGATTCCACGGGCGGGGCAGCGGTGTGTCGGTCCGGATCGCGCCGCATCACGATAAAATCCCAATATATTATGGGAAATATCGCGGTATCTCGCGTCGATGGGCCAAGGGATTGCTCCTTTGGTGACCCTGACCTTACATGAAATTTTTTACGGATAAAGAAAAAAATTACATGTACAGATCCGAAATGCTGAGTTATGTCTGTGATAAGAGTGATCGCCCCTAAGGGGTGAAGTAGGTTTTGCGCCTGGTTTGCGGGACTACGGGCCAGAGGAGGGCCCGCCGCCAAGGAGCAGAGAGGAGGGTGACATGCACATGACCCAAGTGGGGTGCATCCGATGAGGGACATCATCATCGGGATCGACGCCGGTACATCGGTGATCAAGGCCGTGGCCTTTGATCTGCGCGGACGCCAGTTGGCGGCCGGTTCGGTGCTGAACCATTACCTGAGTGGGGCCGATGGCTCGGCCTGTCAGTCCTTGGATCAGACATGGGCCGATTGCGTTGCCGCGATCCGTAGCCTCGGGGACAAGCTGCCCGATCTGGCGGCGCGGACGGCGGCAGTGGCCGTGACGGCCCAAGGGGATGGCACTTGGCTGGTGGGGGCGGGGAACCGTCCTGTTTCGAATGCTTGGCTGTGGCTCGATGCGCGGGCCGCGCCGACGGTGCGCGATCTGGCAGCAGGCCCCTTGAACCGTGCGCGGTTCGAGGCAACAGGCACCGGCCTGAACACCTGCCAGCAGGGCACGCAGATGGCCCACATGGATCGTTACGCCCCCGAATTGCTGGATCAGTCGCAGGTCGCTCTGCACTGCAAGGATTGGCTCTACCTGTGCCTGACCGGTGAACAGGCCACCGATCCGTCCGAGGCCAGCTTTACCTTCGGCAACTTCCGCACCCGCCAATACGACGACACGGTGATCGAGGCCTTGGGCCTGTCCCACCGTCGCCACCTGCTGCCCCAGATTATTGACGGCACCCAAGTCACCCATCCGCTGTCCTCCGAGGCCGCCGCGCAAACCGGTCTGTTGGCCGGAACGCCCGTGTCGCTGGGATATGTGGACATGGTGATGACGGCGCTGGGTGCGGGAGTGCATACAGGCACCGTTGGCGCGGCCTGTTCCACCATCGGCTCGACCGGTGTGCACATGCAGGCGAAACGGTCCGGCGACGTGCACCTGAACGCCGAAGGGACGGGGTATGTCATCGCGCTGCCCGTGCCGGATGTGGTCACTCAGGTTCAGACCAATATGGCCGCGACCCTGAACATCGACTGGGCCCTGCGTCTGGCCGCTGATTTGATGAGCGATACCGGCAAGCCCGTGGAATACTCCGATCTGGTCGGCCGGATCGAAGGGTGGGTCAGCCGCGCCAAACCGGGTGCGCTGATCTATCATCCCTATATCTCGGAGGCCGGTGAACGCGGGCCGTTCGTGAACGCCAACGCCCGCGCAGGGTTCGTCGGTCTGGCCGCGCATCACCGCTTTCCCGACATGCTGCGCGCTGTGATCGAAGGGCTGGGGATGGCCGCCCGCGATTGCTATGCCGCGATGAACGCCGAACCGACCGAGCTGCGGATCACCGGTGGCGCGGCCCGTTCGCAGGCGCTACGCCAAATTCTGGCCTCCAGCATCAAGGCCCCCGTGCGCGTGTCCCAGCGCGAAGAGGCGGGCGCGGCGGGCTGTGCGATGATGGCCGCCGTTGCGATCGGCGCCTATGACACGATGGACGATTGCATCGGCGAATGGGTCACCCCGCTGCTGGGGCAGGCCGAACAGCCCGATGCCGATCTGGCCCGCGTCTATGATCAGGTCTTTCCGGCCTATGTCTCGGCGCGGCAGAGCCTGCCTCCGGTTTGGGATGCTCTGCAAGGCGACCCACGCGCCCCGTGGACCAAGGCCACCGACCCCCATGATGAACATACTGAAATGACTTTGGACGCCACCTTTGTGTCCGAAAGGAGCGAGCGATGACCGAGAATATGGTCGATCTGTTTGTAATCGGCGGCGGCATTAACGGCGCCGGCGTGGCGCGGGATGCGGCTGGTCGCGGCCTGTCCGTGGTGCTGTGCGAAAAGGATGACTTGGCCCAAGGGACCTCGTCCCGTTCTGGCAAGCTGGTCCATGGCGGTCTGCGCTATCTGGAATACTACGAGTTCCGCTTGGTCCGCGAGGCGCTGATCGAGCGTGAGGTTCTGATGAACGCCGCGCCGCACATCATCTGGCCGATGCGTTTTGTCCTGCCCCACTCGCCCGATGACCGGCCCGCGTGGCTCGTGCGGTTGGGCCTGTTCCTGTACGATCACCTCGGGGGCCGCAAGAAACTGCCCGGCACCCGCACTCTGAACTTGCGCCGCGACCCCGAGGGCGCGCCGATCATGGATCAGTACACCCGTGGCTTCGAATATTCGGACTGCTGGGTCGATGATGCGCGTCTGGTTGTGCTGAACGCCGTGGACGCCGCCGAACGTGGCGCGACCGTTTTGACCCGCACCGCCTGCACCAGCGCCCGCCGCGAGGATGGCGCGTGGACGATCACCACCCGCAATTCGCTGACCGGTGAGGAACGGACCTTCCGCGCGAAATGTATCGTGAACGCCGCTGGCCCTTGGGTCACCGAAGTGATCAACAATGTGGCCGGTTCGAACTCCAGCCGGAACGTCCGGTTGGTCAAGGGTAGCCACATCATCGTTCCGAAATTCTGGGAGGGGCAACAGGCCTATCTGGTGCAGAACCACGACAAGCGCGTGATCTTCATCAACCCCTACGAAGGGGACAAGGCCCTGATCGGCACCACCGACATCCAGTATGAAGGCCGCGCCGAAGAAGTCACCGCCGACGAGTCCGAGATCGACTACCTGATCAAGGCCGTGAACCGCTACTTCAAGGAAAAGCTCCGGCGCGAGGATGTGATCCGCAGCTTCTCGGGGGTGCGTCCGCTGTTTGATGACGGGCAGGGCAACCCTAGCGCGGTGACCCGAGACTATGTGTTCGACATCGACGACCAGAACGGCGCGGTGATGCTGAACATCTTTGGCGGCAAGATCACCACTTTCCGCGAATTGGCCGAGCGGGGTCTGCACAAGATCGCCGACTACTTCCCGCAGATGAAGGGCGACTGGACCGAACACGCAGCCCTGCCCGGTGGGGACATGCCGAACGCCGATTACGAAGCGTTCCGCGAGAAGATGAAGGCCGACTACCCGTGGATGCCCCGCGCCCTGCGCAAGCATTATGGACGGCTCTACGGTACCCGTATCGCGCAGATCGTGGGCGGGGTCACTGCGCTGGACGGGCTGGGGCGCCATTTCGGCGGCAACCTCTATGAGGCCGAGGCCCGCTATCTGGCCACCCACGAATGGGCCCAAAGCGCCGAGGATATCCTGTGGCGCCGGACCAAACACCGCCTGCACCTGACCGAGGCCGAGCAGGCAGTCTTCTCCGAATGGTTCGAAGCAAACATGGCAAAGGCGGCGTAACCGATGGCTCTGACTCTGTCCCTGAACACCAACCCTTTGGTGAACCGTTTCGCAGACCCCGATGATTTCATCGAGACCGTCGCCCGTGACCTGCGCATCCGCGACCTGCAGTTGACGCACGAGTTCATTAACCCCAGTTGGCAGGCGGGCACCATCCGCCGCCTGACCCGCCAGATGAAGGCCGCGATGGACCGCACCGGCGTGCGCGTGACCAGCGGGATGACCGGCCCCTATGGGCGGCTGAACCACTTTGGCCACCCTGACGCGGATGTGCGCCGCTACTATCTGGACTGGTTCAAAACCTTTGCCGATATCACCGCTGATCTGGGGGGTACCTCGGTCGGGACGCAGTTCGCGATCTTCACCTATCAGGATTACGACAACCCGAACCGCCGCGAAGATCTGATCAAGATTGCCATCGACTGCTGGGCCCAAGTGGCCGAGCACGCCAAGGGCGCGGGCCTCGATTATGTGTTCTGGGAACCCATGAGCATCGGTCGCGAATTCGGCGAGACCATCGCCGAGTGCATGAAGCTGCAGGACCGTCTGACCGCCACCGATATGGCGATCCCCATGTGGATGATGGCGGACATCGACCATGGCGACGTGACCAGCGACAACCCCGATGACTTCGACCCCTATGCGTGGGCGCGGGCCGTGCCAAAGGTTAGCCCGATTATCCACATCAAGCAGTCGCTGATGGACAAAGGGGGGCACCGTCCCTTTACCGCTGCGTTCAACGCCAAGGGGCGCATTCAGCCAGAACCCCTCCTGGCGGCCTTTGCCGAAGGGGGCGCGCAGGACAACGAAATCTGCCTCGAGCTGTCCTTCAAAGAGCGAGAGCCCAACGACCGCGAAGTGATCCCGCAGATCGCCGAAAGCGTCGCCTTCTGGGCCCCGCATATCGATACAGGTGTGCAGGATCTGCACATTTAACACCGACGCTACGACGTTTGCCGCATTTGTCGCGAAAAAGTCGCCTGTGGCGCTTGCACTTGCCCTTCGCCGCGGGCACATCTGTACTGTTCTCAGGGCGGGGTGAAATTCCCCACCGGCGGTGATAGCCCGCGAGCGCCTGCCACAGCGGCAGGGTCTAGCAGATCCGGTGAAATTCCGGGGCCGACGGTTAAAGTCCGGATGGAAGAGGATGGTCAGTGGTGCCGCTACGTGCGGGGCCAGTGGCTTCTATCGCCTTGGGACCATTTGATAATACCAAGGATGGTTCCATGACTGAAAAACTGAATATCGCCTTCATCAAAGCACGTTGGCACTCGGACATCGTCGATCAGGCGCTGGTCGGGTTCAAAGCTGATATGGATGCGTCGGGCGTCGCTTATGACGTGACCGCAATCGACGTGCCCGGTGCGTTTGAAATGCCCTTGCTGGCCAAAAAGCTGGGAGAAAGCGGCAAATACGACGCGATCGTCTGTGCGGCCTTGGTCGTTGATGGCGGCATCTACCGCCACGATTTCGTTGCCCAAGCCGTTGTGTCGGGCCTGATGGACGCTCAGATGGCAACCGGCGTGCCGACCTACTCGGTCTCGCTGACCCCGCACCACTTCCAGCCGTCGAAGGAGCACACCGGCTTCTACTTCGACCATTTCGTCAAGAAGGGCGCCGAGGCGGCGCAGGCGGTCCGGATGGTCGCGGAAATCCAGATCTAAAGACTTCGGCGGGGTGGCAAAGCGATTTGCCACCCTGTTTTCTGTCATGCCAGTGCTGTAAGATGGTTCGTGACCTGTAAAAAATAACAAAGCATCCGGGGGACATCATGGCCAGAGGCACCGCAAACGACGAAGCAGAGATGTCTATGGCGATCCGCGCCGCTTGGCTGCATTACGCGGGCGGGCACACGCAGGCCGCTGTCGCGAAAAAGCTTGGTATCCCGTCGGTCAAAGCCCATCGCCTGATTGCCCGCGCCGTGGCCGAAGGGGCGGTGAAGGTCACCGTCGAAGGAGACATCGTAGAATGTGTCGACCTTGAGGTTCGGTTGGCCGAGAAGTTCGGGCTGGAGTTCTGCGAGGTGGCCCCCGACTTGGGCGAAGAGGGGCTGCCCCTGCGCGCGCTCGGGCTGGTCGGGGCCAGCTATCTGAAGCGCGAGTTGGAGCGGGGCGAGTATAACGTGATCGGTCTGGCCCACGGGCGGACCTTGGCGGCGGCGGTGCAGTTGTTGCCTCGGATGGATACGGGCGATCAGCGCTTTGTCTCCCTGCTGGGTGGCCTGACCCGCAACTTTGCCGCCAACCCCCACGAGGTGATGCACAAACTGGCCGAGAAAACCGGCGCGCCGGCGTATATGATGCCGGTGCCGTTCTTTGCCAACACGGTCGAGGATCGCGAGGTCATGCTGACCCAGCGCGGTGTGTCCGAAGTGTTCGAGATGGCCAACAAGGCCGATCTGAAATTCGTAGGCATCGGCACCGTCGAGGCGGGCGCGCAGCTGGTCAATTCCGGCATGATCGAGCCCCAAGAGATCACCCAGATCGCCGCCGCAGGCGGGCGGGGCGAGATGCTGGGGCATTTCTATAACGCCGAAGGCCAAGTGATGGAGACGGACCTGACCCAGCGCACTTTGGGCGCGCGGGTGAATGACGGGGATTGTGTGGTCGCCATCGCTGGCGGTCCGGGCAAGGTCGAGGCCATCGCCGCGATCCTGCACAGCGGCCAGCTGAATGGCCTGATCACCGACGAGATGACAGCCCGCGCCTTGTTGGCGTAACCGTCCCGACAGGATGACCAAAAGGAAAAGCGGCCCGAGGGCCGCTTTGCTGTTTTCTTGGATTGTCGCCCGAAATTACAGGACCGACTGACCGGTTGCGGCCCAATCCTTGGCGAACTGCTCCAGACCTTTTTCGGTCAGAACGTGCTTGGCCAGACCCTTGATCACGGCAGGGGGGATGGTCGCAACGTCTGCGCCAACCAGAGCCGCATCTTTGACGTGGTTGGGGGTGCGGATCGACGCGGCCAGGATTTCGGTCTCGAAGCCGTAGTTGTCGTAGATGTCACGGATTTCCGAGATCAGCTCCATGCCGTCGATGTTGATGTCATCGAGACGGCCGATGAAGGGGCTGATGTAGGTCGCGCCTGCTTTGGCAGCCAGCAGCGCCTGGTTTGCGCTGAAGCACAGGGTCACGTTGGTTTTGATGCCCTTCTGCGAGAAGTAGCGGCATGCCTTCAGACCATCGAGGGTCAGCGGCAGCTTGATCACGACGTTGTCGGCGATCTTGGCCAGGTGCTCGCCTTCGGCAACCATGCCGTCGTAGTCCATGGCTGCGACTTCGGCAGAGACGGGGCCCTCGACCAGAGCGCAGATTTCCGCGATCACTTCTTTGAAGTCACGGCCCGACTTGGCGATCAGGCTGGGGTTGGTGGTGACACCGTCCAGCAGACCGTAGTCGTTCAGTTCTTTAATGTCCTCGACAACAGCGGTATCGACGAAGAATTTCATGGGCTTTCTCCTGATTAGGCGGTCAGTGCGGTTGCACGGGCGACGATCGCCTCTTTGGTAATTCCGAATTGCTCGTACAGCTCCTCTGCCGGAGCCGACGCGCCGAAGCTGGTCATGCCGATCACATCGTCTTCGCTGGCCACATAGCGGGTCCAACCGAACTTGGCTGCGGCCTCGATGGCGATACGCGGAGCATTGCCCAGAGTCGCGGCCTTATAATCATCATCTTGGGCTTCGAACAACTCCCAGCTTGGCATCGACACAACTGCTACCGATTTTCCGGCCTCATGCAGGGCTTCGGCAGCCTCGACGGCCAAGGCAACTTCGGTGCCGGTGGCGATCAGGGTGACATCGCGCCCCTCGCCAAATTGGCGGAGGACGTAGGCGCCTTTTTCGGACAGGTTCTCACCAGTTTCCTCGAGGCGCAGTTGCGGCACGCCCTGACGGGACAGGGCCAGCAGCGACGGGGTCTTGGCGCTGCGCATGGCGATGTCCCAGCATTCCAGCGTTTCCACCACGTCCGCAGGGCGGAAGGTGTAGAGGTTCGGCATAGCGCGCAGCGAGGCCAGATGTTCGACCGGCTGGTGGGTCGGGCCGTCTTCGCCAAGGCCGATCGAGTCGTGGGTCATTACGTAAACGGTCGGGATCTCCATCAGCGCGGACAGGCGGATCGCGTTGCGGACATAGTCCGAGAACACCATGAAGGTGCCGCCATAGGGGCGCAGGCCGCCGTGGACCAGCATACCGTTCATGGCCGCGCCCATCGCGAATTCACGCACGCCGTAGCCAACATAGCGGCCCGATTTCGCTGCAGTGAACTGGCTGTTGACCGCAGGCACACGGGTCAGGTTCGAGCCGGTCAGGTCCGCCGAGCCGCCGATCATTTCAGGCAGGACGGGGGTGATGGCCTCGAGCGCGATCTGGCTGGCCTTGCGGGTCGCGACCTTTTGCGGGTTCGCGAACAGGGCGGCGCGGGCCTTGGCGATGGCGGTCTTGTAGGCGTCGGGCAACTGGCCGGTCAGGCGGCGGCTGAACTCGGTGCGGGTGGCGGTGTCTTTGCTGGCAAGGCGGGCTTCCCACGCCTGACGGGCATCCGCGCCACGAGAGCCAATGGCGCGCCACTGGTCCAGCAGGGCCGCAGGGATTTCAAACGGTGCGTTGTCCCAGCCCAAGGCCGCTTTGGTCGCCGCCGCTTCGTCCGCGCCAAGGGGCGAGCCGTGCGAGCTGGCAGTGCCTGCCTTTTTCGGGGAGCCGAAGCCGATGACGGTCTTCATCGCGATCAGGCTGGGTTTCGCGGTTTCCGCTTTGGCTGCGGTGATCGCGGCATCCAGTTCTGCGGGGTTGTGGCCGTCGCAGGACTGGACGTGCCAGCCGCAAGCGGCCAGACGGGCAGGGATATCTTCGCTGAAGGACACCGAGGTCGGGCCGTCAATGGTGATCTCGTTGTCATCGTAGAGCACGATCAGCTTGCCGAGGCCAAGGTGACCGGCCAGCGAAATCGCCTCTTGGCCGATGCCCTCTTGCAGGCAGCCGTCACCAAGGAAAACGTAGGTGTGGTGATCGACAACATCGCTGCCGAATTCGTCGGCCAGACGGCGCTCTGCCATGGCCATGCCGACGGCGTTCGCAATGCCTTGGCCAAGGGGGCCGGTGGTGGTCTCGATCCCTTTGGCATGGCCGTATTCGGGGTGGCCTGCGGTGATCGCGCCCTTTTGGCGGAAGTTCTTGATCTGCTCCAGCGTCATGTCCGCATAGCCGCTCAGGTGCAGCAGCGAATAGAGCAGCATCGACGCGTGGCCGTTCGACAGCACAACGCGGTCACGGTCGGGCCAATCGGGGTTGGTTGCATCGAATTTCAGGTGATTCTTGAACAGCACGGTCGCTGCATCGGCCATCCCCATGGGCGCGCCGGGGTGGCCGGAGTTCGCAGCCTCGACCGCGTCGATCGACAGGGCGCGAATGCAGTTGGCCAGAGCAAAGGTTTCGGGATCAATCGCAGCCTTTTCGGCCACCAGAACGTCTTTGGGCATGGGAATCCTCCTTCGTTGTGGTGGGTGTTAGCGCCCAAAATGAATCGTAACAACATAAAATCACAAAATCACAAAAAATGTGTTGATCATGTTATGTTTGATGTTACGACTGCATCCGACGCTACACTGGGGTATTTGATCCCAAAGTGAAGCAGACGAAGGTTAGAGCGATGAAACGCGACGAGCGCCAACAAGCGATCATGGACCTGCTGGTCGAGCAGGGATCGGTGGATCTGGATGATCTGGCGACGCGCTTTGTTGTGTCGAAAATGACCATCCACCGCGATCTGGACGAGCTGGAGCAAGCGGGCGTTCTGCGCAAAATCCGAGGCGGCGCCACGACCGAGGCAGGCACCCAGTTCGAATCCGATTTTCGGTTCCGCGAACGGCGCAGCGGCGCGTCCAAGGACCGGATGACGACCGAGGCGCTGAAGCTGGTCGAGCCGGGCATGACCGTCATGGTCAACGATGGATCGACCGCCGCCGTTCTGGGCCGCCGTCTGGTGGAAAAGCGGCCGCTGACCGTGATCACCAACAACGCGGCTGTGATTGACGCCCTGCGGGATGAGGCGGGCATCACCCTGATCGCCCTTGGCGGGACCTATTCGGCCAAGTTCAACGCCTATTTCGGGGTGGTGACAGAGTGCGCGCTGGAACGGCTGCGGGCGGACATCGCCTTTATCTCGGTCCCGGCTGTCTCGGGGATGCAGGCGTTTCACATGGATGACGAGGTCGTGCGGGCCAAGCGCGCCATGCAGGCCTCGGCCACCCAAAGCTGCCTTCTGGTGAACCACGCCCGCTTTGACCGCACGGCGCTGCACAAGCTGTGCGACCTGACCGACTATGCCGCGATTATCACCGATGACACCCCCTCTGACGCGGCGCGGGATGCGCTGACGGCGGGCGGGGTGACCCTGACCATTGCCAACTAAAGGACACTGACATGACCGCCCCATTCTGGATCGGCACAAGCTGGAAAATGAACAAAACCCTCGCCGAGGCGATGGTCTTTGCCGAGGCTCTGGCCGCCGCAGATGGCGGGCGCGACGAACGCATCCAGCGCTTTGTGATCCCTTCGTTCACCAACGTCCGTCAGGTCAAAGACGTGCTGGCAGGAACCTCGGTGAAGGTGGGCGCGCAGAACATGCACTGGGCCGATCAGGGCGCGTGGACCGGCGAAGTGTCGCCCTTGATGCTGAGGGACTGTAACCTCGACATCGTCGAACTCGGCCATTCCGAGCGCCGCGAGCATTTCGGCGAGACCGACGAAACCGTTGGTTTGAAAACCGAAGCCGCCGTGCGTCACGGACTGATCCCGCTGATCTGCATTGGCGAAACCCTGCCCGAACGCGAAGCAGGCCGCGCCGCCGAAGTGCTGGAAACGCAGGTCCGCGGTGCCTTGGGCAAGCTGTCGGACGAGCAGAAACAGGCACCGATCCTGCTGGCCTATGAACCCGTCTGGGCCATCGGCGAGAACGGCATCCCCGCGACCTCGGACTATGCCGATGACCGTCAGGCCGAAATCATTGCCGTTGCGCAGGACGTTCTGGGCCGCCGCATCCCCTGCCTTTATGGCGGGTCGGTAAACCCAGGAAATTGCGAAGAACTCATCACTTGCCCGCATATCGACGGGCTGTTTATCGGCCGCAGCGCGTGGAACGTCGAAGGGTACCTCGACATTCTTGCGAAATGCGCGGCCAAGATTTGATCCCAGAGGAGAGATCCACATGAAAGTTGCAGTAGCAGGCGATAGCGCGGGCGAAGGTCTGGCCAAAGTTCTGGCCGATTACCTTGGCGACAAATACGAAGTGTCCGAAGTTTCGCGCACCGACGAAGGCCCCGATGCCTTTTATGCGAACCTGTCGGACCGTGTGGCCAACGGCGTTCTGGATGGCACCTATGACCGTGCGATCCTGTGCTGTGGCACCGGCATCGGTGTGTGTCTGTCGGCAAACAAAGTGCCCGGCATCCGCGCCGCGCAGACCCACGACACCTACTCGGCCGAGCGCGCAGCCCTGTCGAACAACGCGCAGATCATCACCATGGGTGCGCGTGTGATCGGTTCGGAACTGGCCAAGGCGATTGCCGATGCGTTCCTGTCCAACAGCTTTGATGAAAACGGCCGTTCGGCCAGCAACGTCAACGCGATCAACGATCTGGACGTGAAATACCGCAAGTAACTCCCAAGGCTTGCGATATCGAGGCGCGGCACCTTCCCAACAGGTGCCGCGCCTTTTTTATTACTTCTCGGCGTCCATGCAGCGCAGGTAGGCCTCGACCTCTTCTTTGGCGCCGAAGATCAGGGCCGAATGCTCGTGACCGTCGGTCGCGACTTTGTCGAGGATCGGCTGGTGGCCATCGGTGGCCAGACCGCCCGCGGCCTTCATCAGATAGGCCATCGGCATCGCCTCATAGACCAGACGCAGGCGGCCGTTTTCATAGCCCTCGCGGCGGTCACCGGGATAGAGGAACATGCCCCCCTGCAGCAGGATGCGGTGCAGGTCGCCCACGGCGGCTGCGGGCCAGCGCATGTTATAGTTCTTGCCGCGCGGGCCGTCCTTGCCTGCCAGAATCTCGTCGATATAGGCGGTCATGCCTGCGCCCCAGTGGCGGGCGTTGGATGCGTTGTAGGCGATGACTTTGGTGTCGGGCGCGATGGTCACATTCTCGGCCGAGACGCGCAGCATGTCGCTGGCGCGGTCATAGACGGCGATGGTCACGCCTTCGTCCATGGCAAAGCCGAAGTCCAGCGAATGGCCGAACGACGCATAGCCCGCCGCGACGATGGTGTGACCGTCCTGAAGGAAGCCTTTGTCCGAGGCGGGAACCACGGTGAACAGCATGCCCAGGATCGCGCCAACGCCGATGCTGCCCGACCCGTCGATGGGGTCGATGGCGACGTCATAGGCGCCGTCTTCGTTCAGGGTCAGGACTTCTTCGGATTCCTCGGACAGCATCAGGCGCACGCCTGCGGCCTTCAGGACATCGACCATGTAGACATGGGTGCCCAGATCCAGCGCCTTTTGCTTGTCTCCGCTTTCGTTGACCCCCACGATGGCCGCCGGATCACCATAGAGAGCCCCTGCTGCCAGACGGTCCGCGATAGGCATCAGCGAATCCGCGATGGCCTGAATGATCTGCGCGGGCCCCGAGCGGCGCGCCAGATAATCGTTCAGCGGCTCTGCGGTACAGGCGGTGTGGTTGGTCAATTCCAGCATAGTGAACCCTTCTAGAAATCCTCTGGGGGCTCAAAACACATGCGCCCCGAACATCGTCGCGACACTAGCCATAGAACGGCATTGCAACAACTGTGCAATCGGCCCAAGGGGCGTTGAATTTCAGTTGGTTGCGCAAACATGCAGGGTCGGGGCCACATCGGGCGGCCCCGACCGGCGGGATTACAGACCCAAGGGCGCAAAGTCCGCGGCGCTGTGACGCTCGGGCAGGGCGCCTTCGGCGGTGCGGTTCACGATGCTGCCGCGCTTGACGGCGGGGCGGGCGGCCAGATCGGCGGCCCAGCGCAGGACGTTCTTGTATTCGGTGACGTTCAGGAACTCGGCCGAACCGGAGTAGAGACGGCCTTCGACCAGAGCGCCATACCACGGATAGATCGCCATATCGGCGATGGAATAGTCGTTGCCTGCCACGAACTTGCGATCAGCCAGATTGGTGTCCAGCACGTGCAACTGACGCTTGGTTTCCATAGTGAAACGGTCAATGGCGTATTGGATCTTTTCGGGCGCGTAGGCGAAGAAGTGGCCGAACCCGCCGCCCACGTAGGGGCCTGCGCCCATCTGCCAGAACAGCCAGTTGAACACTTCTGCACGGGCACCGGCATCAGTGGGCAGGAATGCTCCGAATTTTTCGGCCAGATACGTCAGGATCGAGCCGCTTTCAAAAACACGCTGGCCGTTCGAGCGGTCCAGCAGGGCGGGGATCTTGGAGTTCGGGTTGATGTCGACAAAACCGCTGCCGAACTGGTCGCCGTCGCCAATCTTGATCAGCCAAGCGTCATAGTCCGCTGCGGTGTGACCGGCCTCGAGCAGTTCTTCGAGCAGGATGGTCACTTTCTGGCCGTTCGGCGTGCCCATCGAATAGAGTTGCAGGGCATGGTCGCCGACGGGCAACTCTTTGTCATGGGTGGCGCCCGAAACGGGGCGGTTGATGCTGGCGAACTGACCGCCATTGCCCTGTTCCCAAGTCCAGACGGCGGGGGGCGTGTATGTCTCTTCGGTCATATCAAATCCTCTGTGTTCGTACGCGTTTGGCCGCAACCTAAGGCGCGCCAGCGCAAATGTGCAGTCGGGAAGGCGCAGAATTCTGTGTGCTCGGGCGGAATCTTATGTGCGCGACCGCCGATCAATTTGGTGAAACCTGTCTGATGTATTTGGCGGGGTGATGTGATTCTGGGCCTGTTCGGGTGGCGGAAAATCACCGCCGCACCGCAGAAATCCCAATAAAACCTGCAATTTCAGCATTTATCATACGGGTTGACAGCTTGTCCGATAATTTGTCATACAACTTGGCGTCAGGCGCGCTTCGGGCGCCATAGGGAGGACAACATGACGAAATTTACAAAGATTGCTTCGGTATCGGTTCTGGCGCTGATTGGCGCTGTCACCATGGCGCAGGCCGACGAATGGCGCGGTTGGGCCATCCACCCCGAGGACTACCCGAACACCGTCGCGATGCAGTCGTTCGCCGACAAGGTCAAAGAAGTGACCGAAGGCCGGATCGAACCCACCGTCTATGCGAACGGCATTCTGGGCAGCCAGCCCGACGCGATCGAGCAGGTGCGCAGCGGCGCTCTGGCTTGGGCGAACTTCAACATGGGCCCCATGGGCGAGATCGTCCCCGCAACCAACGTTCTTTCGCTGCCGTTCATCTTCCGCGATGTCGAGCAGATGCACCACGCCATGGACGGCGCCGTTGGCCAGCAGTTCAGCGATGCTCTGAGCGAGGCAGGCATTGTCGCTCTGTCGTGGTTCGATAGCGGCTCGCGCAGCTTCTATAACACCAAGAAGGCGATCCATTCGCCCGCCGACATGGACGGCCTGAAGTTCCGCGTGATGAACAACGATCTTTACGTGCAGATGGTTGATGCGCTGGGTGGTAACGCGACCCCGATGGCCTATGGCGAGGTTTACCAGTCGCTCCAGACCGGCGTGATCGACGGCGCGGAAAACAACTACCCCTCGTTCGAAAGCTCGAACCACTACGAGGTGGCCAAGTACTACTCCGTCACCAACCACCTGATCATCCCCGAGTGCCTGTGCGTTGCCGCCAGCGTGTGGGAAGGCGTGTCGGACGCGGACAAAGCCGCGATCAAGGACGCCGCGATGGAAGCCGCCAAGCAGCAGCGTGAACTGTGGGCCGCCCGCGAGACCGCCAGCCTTGATAAGGTCAAGGCAGCCGGCGTCGAGGTGAACAACGTGGATGATCCCGCAGCGTTCCAGTCTGCGATGGCCCCCATCTACGCGAACTTTATCGCTGCCCACCCCGATCTGGAGCAGCTGATCAAAGACATTCAGGCCACTGAGTAATCGCGTATCGGGTCGCGCGTCCCCAATTGCGCGCGGCCCATTTTCGGGCAGGGAGACCGCTGTGAATATCCAATCCGAACCAGAGGCACATGGACCCGTCTACCGGCTGCTTGCCGGTGTGTCCTATGGCTGTCTGGTGATCGCGGGCGTGCAACTGGTCACGCTCATTGCAATTTTCGGCTGGCTTGTCTGGGGCCGCTACGTGCTGAACGACACCCCCACGTGGGTCGAGCAGCTGGCCCTCTTGTTGGTGGTTTGGATCACCTTTCTGGGGGCGGCGGCCGGTGTGTGGAACAAAAGCCACCTGTCCATCGACTTTGTCCGCGAAATGCTGCCCGACCCGCTGCGTGTTCCCATGCGCTGGGTGGCGGTGATTGCGGTCGGTGTGTTCGGTGCCTTTCTGGCGTGGCAGGGCTGGACGCTGGCGGCCAAAACGTGGCCCCGCGTGATCCCGATGCTTGGCATCACCGAAGGCTGGCGCGCGATGCCCATGGCGATCTGCGGCGCGCTGACGGTGGTATTTTCCCTGTATCACGTGGGCGAACTGGCTCGCGGTGACAACAAGATCACAGGAGAGCTCTAGTGGGCCTCGCGGTACTTTTCGGAATTTTCGGCTTTGGTCTGTTTTGCGGGATGCCGGTGGCATTCGCACTGGGTCTGGCCGCTGTCGGGGGCTTTTTCTACGAAGGTCTGCCCCTGTTTATCGGGTTCCAGCGCATCCTGTCCGGTGTGTCGGTGTTTTCGCTGCTGGCGATCCCGTTCTTTATTTTCGCGGGCGAGCTGATGATGCAGGGCGGTATTGCGAACCGTCTGGTGCGGCTGGCGGCCAGCGCGGTGGGATCGCTGCGAGGCGGGCTTGGCGTGGTGAACGTGCTGTCGTCGATGCTGTTCGGCGGGATCTCGGGCTCTGCGGTGGCGGATACCTCGGCCCTAGGGTCGATCCTGATCCCCGTGATGAAAGACAAGGGCTATGATCCCGACTACGCAGTGAACGTGACGGTCACGTCTTCGGTCGCGGGTGTGGTGATCCCGCCCTCGCATAACATGATCCTCTATGCAGTGGCGGCGGGCGGCATGTCGGTGTCCAAGCTGTTCATTGCAGGCATCGTGCCGGGCGTTCTGATGTGCCTGTGTCTGGCGATTGTGGCCTATTGGGTTGCTGTGCGCCGCGGCTATCCGGCGGAAACCTTTCCGGGGTTCAAGGCGCTGGGGATCGCAACGCTGGTCGCGCTGCCCGGTCTGATGACGGCGGTGATCATCGTGGGCGGCGTGCTGTCGGGTGTGATGACAGTCACGGAGTCCGGTGCCTTTGGTGCGATCTGGGCCATTCTGGTCACAACCTTTGTCTACCGCGAACTGACGTGGCCTGCGTTCAAGAACGCTGTGCTGACCTCGGTGCGGACCACGGCGCTGGTGATGATGCTGGTCGCGACGGCCTCTGCCTTTAGCTACATGCTGGCGCTTTACCGCGTGCCCGAACTTCTTGGAAATTTCGTTACCGGTATCAGCGATAATCCGATAATCATTCTCTTGCTGATCAATTTGATCCTTCTGGTTCTGGGAATGATTATGGACATGGCCGCGCTGATCCTGATCTGTACGCCGATCTTTCTGCCCGTGGCAGTGAGCCTTGGCATGGATCCGATCCAGTTCGGTGTGATCCTGATGATGAACCTGGGCCTTGGTCTGTGCACCCCGCCCGTTGGCGCCTGCCTGTTTGTGGGCTGTGTCGTGGGCAAGGTGCGGATCGAGCAAGCGGTCAAGACGATCATGCCTTTCTACCTCGCAATTCTGGTGGCGCTGATGCTCGTCACCTATGTCCCGGCGTTCTCGATGACCTTGCCGGGCCTGATGGAGTGACCCTGATGATGAAACGACTTCTGATCACTGGCGCGGCCGGTGGGCTGGGAACCATGGCCCGCAAGCGCCTGTCCCATCTGGCCGAAACCCTGCGTCTGTCCGACATCGTCCCCATGGGCGAGGCCGCCCCCAACGAAGAGCACGTGGTCTGCGATCTGGCCGACGGCGCCGCGGTCGAGGACTTGGTCAAAGGCTGTGACGGCATCATCCACTTGGGCGGTGTATCGGTCGAGAAGAGCTATGATCTGATCGAGGCCGGCAACATTCGCGGCGTTTATAATCTGTACGAAGCGGCGCGGCTGCACGGTTTGCCCCGTATCGTCTTTGCCAGCTCGAACCACACGATCGGTTTCTATCCTCAAAGCCAGCGCCTTACCGCCGACATGCCGACCCGCCCCGATGGCTGGTACGGGATTTCCAAGGTCTACGGCGAGGCTGTCGCCCACATGTACCACGAGAAGTTCGGCCAAGAGACGGCGATCCTGCGCATTGGGTCCTGTTTCGAGAAGCCGGTGGACCGCCGGATGATGGCGACGTGGCTGAGCTATGACGATTTTGTTTCGTTGATGGAGCGCGTGTTCACCGTGCCGAAACTGGGCTGCCCGACGATCTGGGGCGCTTCGGCGAACACCTGCGGGTGGTGGGACAACAGCCACATCGGCTGGCTGGGGTGGAAGCCCCAAGACGACAGCGAGGTGTACCGCGCCGAGGTCGAAGCCCTGCCGCCGCGGCCCGCGGATGCGCCGGACGTTCTGTATCAGGGCGGGAAGTTTACGGCGGACCCGGTGTTTCGGGACTGATCGCCTCTGGCCGAGGGTGTTTGCCTCCGGCGGGAGTATTTTGGCAAAGAAGAATGATGGAGTGTGCGGGGATCGGGGTTTGGGACCGGTGGCCCGTGCGGAGGAGACGAGATGGGATTTCAAGCACACGGCAAGCATTTGATCGCAGGCGAGTGGGTGGGTTCGGACAAGGTGTTTGTCAGTGAGCCCGCGCACGGGACCGCGTTCGAGTATTCGGTCGGCACGCCGGAATTGGTGGATCAGGCCTGCGTGGCAGCCGAGGAGGCGTTCTGGGAGTTCGGTTATTCGAGCCGCGAAGAGCGCGCGGTTTTCCTTGAGGCGATTGCCGAGGAGATTGATGCGCGGGGCGATTTGATCACCGAGATCGGGTGCTCCGAGACCGGTCTGCCCGAGGCGCGTTTGGTGGGCGAGCGGGGGCGGACGGTTGGTCAGCTGCGTTTGTTCGCGAGCCATATTCGCGCGGGGGACTATCTGGATCGCCGCTATGATGCGGCACTGCCGGAGCGGGCGCCTTTGCCGCGGCCTGATCTGCGGATGATGCAGCGGCCCATCGGGCCGGTCGCGGTGTTCGGGGCGTCGAACTTCCCGCTCGCATTCAGTGTGGCGGGCGGCGATACCGCGTCGGCTCTGGCGGCGGGCTGCCCCGTGGTAGTCAAGGGCCACAGCGCCCATCCCGGCACCGGCGAAGTGGTGGCCGAGGCGATCCACGCCGCGATCCAACGCTGCGGTTTGCCCAAGGGCGTCTTTAGCCTGATCCAGGGGGGCAAGCGCGATGTGGGCACGGCCTTGGTCCAGCATCCGCTGATCAAGGCGGTTGGCTTTACCGGATCCCTGGGGGGCGGTCGGGCGCTGTTTGACCTCTGTGCGCAGCGCGATGAACCCATTCCGTTCTTTGGCGAGCTTGGGTCGGTGAACCCGATGTTCATGCTGCCTTCGGCTGTCGCCAGCCGTGGGGCCGCTTTGGGTGAGGCTTGGGCTGGATCACTGACCATGGGCGCAGGGCAGTTCTGCACCAACCCCGGAATTGCGGTCGTGCTAGAGGGGGCCGAGGGCGAGGCCTTTGCCGAAGCGGCCCGTTCGGCGCTGTCGGAAAGCGGCGCTCAGGTCATGCTGACCGATGGGATTGCGGCGGCTTACCGCGATGGCGCGGCGCGGATGCAAGAGGCGGCCGGGGTGCAAGAAATGCTGACCTCGATGTGCGATACCCGTCAGGCGAAACCGTTCCTGTTCCGTGTGTCGGCCGAGGATTGGCTGGGGAACCATGTGCTGAGCGAAGAGGTCTTCGGGCCTTTGGGCTTGGTGGTTGTGGCCAAGGACGAGGCGCAGATGATCGCCGTTGCCAAGTCGTTCGTCGGCCAGCTGACCGCGACCCTGCACATGGATGATGGCGATGCCACTCTGGCGCGCCGTCTGCTGCCGGTGCTGGAGCGCAAGGCAGGCCGAGTTCTGGCCAACGGCTTCCCCACGGGGGTCGAGGTTTGCGACAGCATGGTGCACGGCGGACCCTATCCGGCGTCCACCAACTTTGGTGCGACCTCCGTCGGCACCCTGTCCATCCGCCGCTGGCTGCGCCCCGTCTGTTACCAGAACATCCCTGCCTCCGTCCTGCCGGACGATGTGGCCTAAGACATTCCAAGGAGAAACAAGATGACCCCCAACGAGATCAAAGCAGCCCTTGGTTCGGGCCTGCTATCGTTCCCCGTGACCCATTTCGACGGCAATGGCGCGTTCCAGCAGGACAGTTACCAGAAGCATATCGACTGGCTGGCGGGCTTTGATGCGCCGGTTCTGTTCGCGGCTGGCGGTACGGGCGAGTTCTTTTCGCTAACCCCGTCGGAAATCCCGACCATCGTGCAGGCGGCCAAGGAAAGCGCGGGCAAGACGGCTATCGTGTCGGGCTGTGGCTATGGCACCGAAATGGCGGTCGAGATCGCTCAGTCCGTTCAGAAGGTCGGCGCGGATGGCATCCTGTTGCTGCCCCACTACCTGATCGACGCCCCCCAAGAGGGCCTGTTCGAGCACGTCAAGAAAGTCTGCCAGTCGGTCGATTTCGGCGTGATGGTTTACAACCGTGACAACGCGGTGCTGCAGCCCGATACCTTGGCGCGTCTGTGCGACGAATGCCCCAACCTGATCGGCTTCAAGGACGGTACCGGCGATATCGGTCTGGTCCGCCAGATCACTGCCAAGATGGGCGACCGTCTGATGTATCTGGGGGGCATGCCCACCGCAGAGCTGTTTGCCGAAGCCTACCTCGGGGCCGGTTTCACCACCTATTCCTCGGCTGTGTTCAACTTTGTCCCCGCGCTGGCGAACAAGTTCTACAACGCGCTGCGGGCCGGCGATCGCGCCACTTGCGAAGAGATCCTGAAAGGCTTCTTCTATCCCTTCATGGATTTGCGCTCGCGCCGCAAAGGCTATGCGGTTTCGGCGATCAAGGCGGGTGTCCGTCTGGTTGGCTTTGACGCGGGCACCGTGCGATCGCCCTTGTCGGACCTGACCCCCGAAGAAGAGCAGATCCTGCAGCAGATCATCGACGCCAACCCCGTCTGAGGCCCAAAATGAAGATCACCGACGTTCGCACCCACCTGTTGGAACACCGCCTCGAGACGCCGTTCGAGAGCGCGTCGATGCGGTTCGACCGCCGCGCCCATGTGCTGGTGGAGGTCATCTGCGACGATGGCACCATCGGGTGGGGCGAATGTTTGGGGCCTGCGCGCCCCAACGCGTCGGTGGTCGCGGCCTACAAGGGGTGGCTGATTGGCCAGAACCCGATGGAGACCGAGAAAATCTGGGCCACCTGCTATAACGCTCTGCGCGATCAGGGGCAGCGCGGGCTGGCGGTCACGGCCTTGTCCGGCATCGATATCGCCCTGTGGGACATCAAGGGCAAGGTGCTGGGGCAGTCCGTGTCGATGCTGCTGGGGGGGCGCTTCCGCGAGAGCGTTCGCGCCTATGCCACCGGTAGCTTCAAGCGCGATGGCGTGGATCGGGTCGAGGATAACGCCAGTGAAATGGCTGCCCACAAGGCCGCCGGTTTCCACGCGGCCAAGATCAAGATCGGCTTCGACGTGGACGAGGATCTGCGCGTCATCCGAGCCGTCCGCGACGTCATGGGCGACGACATGCGCCTGATGATCGACGCCAACCACGGCTATGACGTGGTGGATGCGGTACGTCTGGGGAACAAGGCCGCCGACTATGACATCGACTGGTTCGAAGAGCCTGTCGTCCCCGAACAGCTGGGGGCCTATGCCGATGTGCGCGCCCGTCAGCCGATCCCCGTGGCAGGGGGCGAGACATGGCACACCCGTTGGGGCTTTGCCGAACCGTTTGTCAAACGTCTGGTGGATATCGCGCAGCCCGACCTGTGCGGGGTGGGCGGCTTTACCGAGATGCGGCGCGTGGCCGATATGGCAGCGACCAGCGGCATCCGTCTGGTGCCGCACGTCTGGGGCACTGGCGTTCAAATCGCGGCGGCGCTACAGTGGATGGCGGCGCAGATCCCCAGTCCCGTGCGCCCCAATCCCGTCGATCCGATCATGGAGTTCGACCGGACCCACAACCCCTTCCGTCAGGCCGTCCTGACCACGCCCATTGAACACCAGAACGGCGTCGTCCAGATCCCGAACGCCCCCGGATTGGGGATTGAGGTGAACCGCGACGCGCTGCGTGAATTTGCGATGAAGGACGCGTGATGATTGACCGCAAACTGACCGGCGAGCCGCCGAAAACCATCCTGCCGCGCGGCACGATCGACACCCAGATGCACATGTACGTGCCAGGGTATCCGGCGGTGGATGGCGGGCCGGGCCTGCCGCCCGCGCCCTTGCCGACGCCCGACATGTACCGCCAAGCGATGGACTGGCTGGGGATTGACCGCGTGGTGATCACCCAAGGCAACGCCCATCAGGCGGACAACGCTTGTCTTCTGGCCTGCTTGGCTGAGATGGGCGATCTGGCCAAGGGTGTGGCGGTGATCAGCAAAGACACCTCGGACGCGGAAATGGAACGCCTGACCGCCGCCGGTATCGTTGGCGCGCGGATCATGGACCTGCCCGGTGGGGCAGTGGGGCTGGACCAGCTAGAGGCTGTCGATGCCAAGGCTGCCGATGCGGGCTGGATGACCGCCGTGCAGTTCGATGGCACTGCCTTGCCCGATCTGGAGCCGCGGCTGAAGGCCCTCAAATCCCGCTGGGTTCTGGACCATCACGGCAAGATTTTTGGCGGCGTCACCCCCGCTCATGTGGACACCATCAAGCGCCTGATCGACACCGGCAACGTCTGGTTCAAATTCGCGGGCTGCTACGAGGCCACTTTGGTCGGCGGCCCCGATTACCCTGATATCGCCGAGGTCGCGCGGGACATCGCCGCCTATGCGCCTGAACGCATCATCTGGGGCACCAACTGGCCCCATAACCTCGCCAAAAAGACCGAGGATTACCCCGACGATGCGGCCCTGACCGACACGGTTCTGTCTTGGCTGCCGGACGAGAAATCCTTGCATTTGGCACTGGTCGAAAACCCGCAGGAGCTTTACGGTTTTCCCAAATGGGAGTGAGGCATGAGACTGGTTTCTATCGGTGAATGTATGATTGAGATGTCGGGCGCCGGAGAGAACCTCTGGCGTTCGGGTTTTGCGGGGGACACGTTCAACACCGCTTGGTACGCGCGGGCGACTTTGCCCGCCGGATCAGTGGATTACGTGACCTGCGTCGGCACCGATCCGGTGTCCCAGCAGATGCTGGATTTCATGGGGGCAGGCGGCATCGGCACGGACCACGTGATGCGCCACCCGACCCGCGTGGCGGGCCTATACATGATCACGCTAAAGGACGGCGAACGCAGCTTTACTTACTGGCGCGATCAGGCGGCGGCGCGCTGTCTGGCGGATGATCCGGCGGCTTTGACCGCGGCTGTGGACGGGGCCGATCTGGTGTATTTCTCGGGGATCACCTTGGGCATTCTGACCGCTGATCGCCGCGCCGCTTTGCTGGATGCCTTGAAGGGGCAGAATGTGGCCTTCGACCCCAACCTGCGTCCGCGCCTTTGGCCTGACACCCAGACCATGTGCGAGGCCATTATGCAGGCGGCCGCCATCAGCCGGATTGCCTTGCCAAGCTATGAGGACGAGGCGGATTATTTCGGGGACGCGGACCCTCAGGCGACTTTGCAGCGCTATTCCGATGCGGGCGCGACCGAGATCGTGGTCAAGAATGGTGGCGGCGAGATGCTGGTGCTGGCAGACGGTCAGACCCACCGGATCGATCCGGGCCCCAAGGTGCAGCCCATCGACACCACCGGTGCCGGCGACAGCTTTAACGGCGCTTATTTCAGTGCCCGTCTCCAAGGGATGCCCGCGCCCGAGGCGGCCCGCTATGCCCACGGCATCGCCCGCCAGGTGATCGGCTATCGCGGTGCTCTGATGCCCATGGACCAGATCGCAAAGGACGCCGCATGACCCGCATTCTTGCCTTTGGGGACAGCCTGACGTGGGGCCACAAGCCCGAGGATGGTACCCGCCATCCCGCGGAATTCCTATGGCCTAATGTGCTGCAGCAGGAGGTTGGGGTCGAGGTGATTTCCGAAGGGCTCGGGGGCCGGACCACGGTCTTCGACGACCATTCCGGCCCGACCTGCCGGAATGGGGCCAAGGTTCTGCCGATCCTTCTGCATTCTCACAGCCCGCTCGATCTGGTGATTGTGATGCTGGGGACCAACGACTTGAAGCCCACCATCTGTGGCCGCGCCGAAGGGGCAACAGCGGGGATGAAGCGTCTAGCGCAGATCATCCGCACGCACCCCTATGACGGGATCGGGCAGGTGCCGAAGGTGCTGCTGGTATCACCCCCGGCCTGCGTGATCGGGCCGGACGGGGTGACTGGCGGCGGGCGCGATGTGGCGGAAACCCAGCGCCTTGCGCCGATGTATCAGCAACTGGCCTTGGATCTTGGCGTGGCGTTTTTCGATGCTGGTAGTGTGGCGACCACGTCGCCCATCGACGGTGTGCACTTACCGGCCGAGGATACGGCGGCCATCGGGCGGGCCCTTGCCGGACCCGTTCGCGATCTGCTGGGGCTCTGAAGCCTCGATAACTTAACGCTACTGGGCCCCGCGCAGCAGGGACCGGTAGCGCTGCTGGCTACCTTTCAGGTGCTGGCGCATGGCGCTGCGGGCGGCTTCTTCGTCGCCATTCAGGATCGCGGTGACGATCGTGTCATGCTCGGCGTTAATCATATCCACATAGGTCTGCGGAAACGCCTGAGGCTCTGATGGGTCCAGCGCGCGGCGCGGGATGCTGTTCGGGCCAACCATCTGCAAAAACTCGCAGAATCGCGGGTTGTTGGTGGCCTCGGCGATCGCCAGATGCAACGCGAAATCCGCCTCGGACGAGGGTTCCTGCCGGGTGTTTTTGTCGGTGACGGTGCGCAACGCCTCGATGATGCGCTCCTCTTGCGAGGGGCTGCGGCGCTGTGCGGCCAGACCGGCGGCCTCGACCTCGACGGCGGTGCGCAGTTCCAGCAGTTCGATCATCGAAGACAGGCGCGCGTTGTCGATATTGGTAAAGGGCGCGGGCACTTCTTCGGCGGGTTCCAGCACGTAAACGCCCGATCCCTGACGCGGTTCGACCAGCCCATCGGCGCGCAGGGCGGCAATCGCCTCTCGCACAACAGTGCGGCTGACGGCGTGTTCGCGGGTCAGCTGGGCTTCGCTGGGAAGGCGGTCGCCGGGCTTGTACTGGCCGGCTTCGATCTTGGTGCGCAGAACTTCGCGGAGGGTCGCGACCAGTGTTTTACGGGCAGGGGTGGGAATGGGATCGCTCCGTCTTGACGTGGGCCAGAGATTATCCTGATGGCCTGCCGCGTCAATCGCCCTGAAGTCGGGGGGTGAGCGGTTTTTCTGGTTTACATGTTCCCGCACAGGAAGCGCAAACCCCAATCCGCCGGACCAAAGGCGCAAAGTGCTGGTCCAAACGGAACCGGGCCCCATATTTTCGTGTTGATCCACCAAACGGACAAAGGGCGCGAACGGGTGCTGGGAAAATATTTGTGGAAACTGCGGCAGGTTCTCAAGGAAATCTGGGTGCGGGTGTTGGCTTACGGGGCGGTTGCGGTTCTGGCTGCGATGGTGTCGCCGCGATTGGCGCCCTATGTCCCCCAGAACCTGCGGTTCGAGCCCGGTGACGGCGCGGTTGAACAAGTGCTCCAGATCATTGCGTCGTCGATGTTGGCGGTGACCACGTTCTCTTTGTCCATCGCAGTGCAGGCCTATTCGGCGGCGGCCACGTCGGCGACCCCTCGGGCGACGGCGCTGCTGCAACAGGACACCACCACCCAGAACGTGCTGTCGACATTCCTTGGGGCGTTTTTGTTCAGTCTGATGGGGATCATCGGGCTGGAAGCGGGCCTTTATGGCGATGACGGCAAATTCGTTCTGTTTGTTTCCACCATTCTGGTGGTCGGTGCGATCATTCTGGCGCTGCTGCGTTGGATCACCCACCTGATCAACTTTGGCCGGATGAGCGACACGCTGGCGCGGGTCGAGCAGGCGACCACGGATGCGCTGCTGGCGCGGCTGGATGATCCCTTTCTGGGGGCTACACCGCGCCGTGGGGCGATCCCGCCAGAGGCGCGGGCGCTTTATCCCGATCAGGTCGGCTATGTGCAGCACATCGACATCGCGGGTCTGCAAAAGCTGGCCGACAGTCTGGAATTGCAAATCTGGGTGGCCGAGACGCCGGGCAGTTTTGTGCATCCCGACATGCCCCTGATGTACGTGTCCGGCCCGCGACTGGAGGACGACCAAGAGGCCGACCTGCGCCACGGACTGACTATCGGGGCCGAGCGCAGCTTTGATCAGGACCCGCGCTTCGGTCTGGTGGTTCTGTCCGAGATCGCCTCGCGCGCGCTGTCCCCTGCGGTGAACGATCCGGGGACGGCCATCGACGTGATCTCGCGGCAGGCGCGGGTGCTGTCCTTGTGGACCCCCAAAGACCCCGAAGTGCCCCCCAGCCCGCGCATCCACATGCCCCCCATCGCCGGCGAGGACCTGATCGACGACTCCTTTCACGCGCTGGCCCGCGACGGCGCGGCCTTTGTCGAAGTGCAGATTAGGCTGCATCAGGCGCTGAACGCCTTGGCCGCGACGAACGCCGATGAATTCAGCCAACCCGCCGAGGCTCTGGCCGCCCTAGCCATGACCCGAGCCACCGGAGCGGGCATGTGCGACGAAGACCTGAGCCGACTTCACCGACACGCCCGACTGGCCCGCCGTGAATGAAAGACAGACGGCCACAATTTTTCTGGTCCACTGCGATTTTTTTGTGGAACCAAAGTGAACCGAGCGGATTTCTTGGTAGAAGGGGCACGGGCCCTTTGTCGTGGGTGGAGCTAAGTTTTTGAACCAAAATCCGAATTGGCAGCAAGCTCGTCAGAGCGCGCAATCCGTCGCCCCTAATAATCTGCTGGCGCGATTGCGGGCAGACACGCGCGGTGCCCACGAAGCACTGGATCAGGCCTTTGCGCCGTTTCAGGCGGACCCCGCTGCACATCTTCGGTCATTCTTGGCGGCGCAGATGGCTGGCCTGACGGCTCTGTCCAGTTCCGCAAAGCTTCCCCACAATCCGGCGTCGCTGTCGCTGCTGTCCGAAATGCTGGACCGACTGGCGCAAGACTGCCAGCAGATGGCGATCCCCGTGCCCGTTGTGCGCCCCCGTTCTGGGCTGCATCCCTTGGCCGTGGCCTATCTGGTGATCGGCTCCAGACTGGGGACAGAGGTGCTGCGCCGCACTCTGGTCGCCTCCGGCACCGAGCGTATCCCCCTATATTTTGCCCCGCAGGACTACAAAGTCGCCTGGCAGGGCCTATGCGCCGAGCTCTCCGCCCAATCTGCGGCGGGGGCCTTGGCAGATGACGTATGTGATGGTGTTATTGCCGGGTTCGAACTGTTCCACAGTGCGGCGCGACTGACCCGTGAGACTACAGGAAAACTAGCGTGAGTGACCCGCAACCCATCGTGACCCCTGACACTCAGGTGGACCTGACGACCTGCGACCGAGAGCCGATCCACATTCTTGGCCGTGTGCAATCTTACGGGGCGCTGATCGCGGTGTCCTCGGACTGGATCATCCAGCACGTTTCCGAAAACATTCAGCCGTTTCTAGGCCAGCCTGCGGCCGATCTGGTGGGGCAACCCTTGGACGATGTACTGCCGCGCAACACGATCACGCGCCTTCGGGCCAAGATGATCGAAGGGCGCGACGCCGTGAACCGTCTGTTCGGTGTGCGTCTGCTGGACCCCTTGGCCCGCTACGACATGTCGATCCACAACAGCGGCCGCCATCTGGTGATCGAGTTCGAACCCAAGGACCGCTCCCGCATCGAAGAGGACACCCTGTCCGACGTCTATCCCCTGATCCAGCGCATCCGCGGGGCAGGGAGCCTGGCCCGCTGCACTGCCGAGGCTGCGCGTGCCATGCGCGCTCTGTCGGGGTTCGACAGTGTGATGGTCTACCAGTTCCAGCCCGACGGGTCCGGCTCGGTGGTGGCCGAGGACAAGCGCGGCGATCTGCCCAGTTATAACGGCCTGCGCTTTCCGGCCTCTGACATTCCGGTGCAGGCGCGGGCGCTGTACAAACGCAACCTGCTGCGTCTGATCGCCGATGTGAATGATCCGGGCGCGGCGCTGGTCCCTCAAGTCTCGCCCGAGGGCAAGCCCTTGGACCTGTCCCTGTCGGTTACACGGGCGGTGTCGCCGATCCACATCGAATACCTGCGCAACATGGGGGTCGAGGCCTCGATGTCCGTGTCGATCATGCGCAACGGGGAACTGTGGGGCCTGTTCGCCTGCCACCACCGTAGCCCCCGCTATCTGGAGTTCGAGCGCCGCACTGCGATCGAACTGTTTGCGCACCTGTTCTCCTACGAACTCAGCCATCTCGAGGAACAGCAGCGCGCCCGCGCCCAAGAGGACATGTCCCGCCTGCAAACCCGCCTGATGGCCCTGATGGCCGAAGGGGACCGTCTGTCGGACAGTCTGATGAAGGTGTCCGGCGATCTCAAAGAGGTCATCCCCCATGACGGGATGGTTCTGTATGCCGAAGGGAAGTTCCATGCCATTGGCGCCGCCCCCACCGCCGAAGAATTCGTGGGCCTGTCGCGGTTCCTGAACACCACGGCGGCTTCGGGCGTCTTTGTGACCGACAGCATCGGGGCCCAATATGCCCCCGCCGCCGATTGTGTGGACCGTTTCGCAGGCCTCATGGCGATCCCGATTTCGCGCCGCCCGCGCGACTATCTGGTACTCTTCCGCCGAGAGATTGCGACCGCCGTGACTTGGGCCGGTGATCCCACCAAACCCGTCACCCCCGGTCCGAACGGCCTGCGCCTGACCCCGCGCAAAAGCTTTGAGGCATGGCGCGAGATCGTCGCCGGTCATTGCGCCCCATGGAGCAAGCATTCGCGCCACTCGGCTGAACTGCTCCGGGTTCTTCTGCTGGAAATTTTCCTCAAGATCACCGACGCCGCCGCCGAAGAGCGCAAACGCGCCGCCGAGCAGCAGGAACTGCTGATCTCGGAACTCAATCACCGCGTGCGCAACATCCTGAACCTGATGCGCGGCCTGATCAAACAAAGCCGTCAGGAACGCGACACGGTTGGCGACTTCTCGTTACGGCTCGATGGGCGCATCCAGTCCTTGGCCCGCGCCCATGACCAGCTGACCGAGGACGACTGGGCCTATGCCTCGCTCAAGGATCTGATCTTCCTTGAACTGGCCGCCTATGTCGACAAGAACACTGATCGGGTCGAGATGCTGGGGGCCGACGTCCAGATTTCCCCCAAGGCGTTCACCAACCTTGCGCTGGTCATGCACGAGCTGGTCACCAACTCGGTCAAATACGGTGCACTGGGTCAAGAGGCTGGCCGCGTGATTATCGCGCTGGGCCAAGACACCAGCGGCAGCCTGACCATCGACTGGCGCGAACGGGGCGGCCCGCCTGTGACCCCGCCCAAGCGCAGGGGATTCGGCACCGCCATCATCGAACGCTTTGTCCCGTTCGAGCTGCAGGGCGAGGCCGAAATCCACTACAAGATGACCGGCGTCGAGGCGCGTTTTGTCATACCTTCGTCCCATGTGGACTTCACCGAGAAAGAGCACGAGATGCCCGATGCCCCCGAAATCGAGTCAGGTCCGGTGGTCCTGAGCGGGGTCGCGCTGGTGCTTGAGGACACGATGATCATCGCGATGGACGCGGCCGATATTCTGACTGAGATGGGCGCAAGCGATGTGCGTATTGCCTCGAATGTGGGGGACGCTCTTCGGGAAATCGACGCAAATACGCTAGAAATTGCGGTGCTCGATGTGAACCTCGGGTCCGAGCAATCTCTGCCCGTTGCAGAGAAATTGTACAAATTGGGCGTACCTTTTATCGTGGCCACCGGCTATGGCGAGCGCGAAGATCTGGCGGGCCTGTATCCCCCCTGTCCATTCGTGCGCAAACCCTTCTCGAACGAAACACTCGCATCAGCAATTTCGAATGCATTCCAAGGTGTTAGAAAGTGATTTCTTTTTAGAGCCGTTAGTATATAAGCTTGGCCCATTCGACAGTTCGAGTGGGCCGAGCATGAATATTTTCCTTGGTGATCTGCAGATCGATCCGGCAGCGATGGGTAAGGTTCTTGGAACCGTGGCCGAGCGCGCCGACTTGTGCGTCAAAGTTCTGGACCGCGAAGGGGTGATCCGCGCGGTCAACGACCGTGGTTTGGCCTTGCTGCAAGTCCAGAAAGAACAGTTCTGCGGCCGTGTCTGGACCGACCTGTGGGACGGCACCGGCCAAGAGCGTGCTCTGGATGCCATTTCACAGGGTTTCTCGGGGAATCGCGCGTCCTTTTCCGGCACTTTCCGGACCGGTGACGGCATCCTGCGTACTTGGGTAGTCGAAGTGGTGCCGCTGGATCATTCCGGCCCCGATGTGGCGTCGCTACTGGTGATCTCGGCGGATGTGACGGCCCGCGCCATTCCGGTGGATCAGGATCTGTCCAAGAAAGACGCGATCGAGGCCCTGATCGCTGCCAACAAATCCATGCTGCACAACCTGAACAACGTGGTCAGTTCGACCGCCGGTGCGGCGCGCATTCTGTCGCGCAATCCGAACGCGGACAGGATCGACCAGTTGTCCAAGCATCTGCACGATTGCAGCGTCCGCTGCCACGAGGCTATCGGCAACCTTCAGAGCGCGCTGGACGCTCTGGAAGGGAACACCAACACCTCGAACTAAGGGGCAGGGCAGGGGCGATTACGCCCCCGCCAAAGTCTCTTCGACCAGTTCCACGAAATCGCTATAGCTGTCGAACCGTGCGGTCTGCGGAATGCTGGCCACGTCGGTCTTGTGATAGCCTTGGGTGAATAGCAGGAACGGAACGCCCGCGTTTTGAGCGGTTTCTGCGTCCACTTCGCTGTCGCCCACATACACCACCGGACCGTTGCCAAGCTGATCCAATGCGGCGTGCAGCATGGCCGGATCGGGCTTGTGCACGGGCAGGCTGTCGCCGCCGATGACCACGTCGAACAGGCGGGTCATGTCCAGATGGGCCAGAACCGATTGGGTCGGCTTGAAGGGTTTGTTGGTGCAAATGCCCAGACGGTGCCCCTTGGCCTTCAGCGCCTCGAGCGCGGGGATGGCGCCTGCGTAAATCTCGGTCAGTTCGACCGCGCTGACATACCCGATTTTAAAGGCCGTCAGCAGACGGTCCTGTTCGCTGTCGGGAATGTCCCGCGCTGCCCGCATTCGCGCCACAAAGGTGGGCGCCCCATTGCCGATGAACTTGCGGGTCTGTTCCAAGGTGATGGGCTGCTGCCCCTCGGCCCCCAGAACGCCGTTGGCCACAGCCTGAATGTCCGGGGCGCTGTCGATCAGCGTCCCGTCCAGATCAAAGACGATGCGCGCCATATCAGAAAGCGCTTTGCGCTGCCGCGCGGATGTTGCGGATGTTTTCGCCGTAAACCTCGGGGTTGCTGACCGAACCGCCACGGAACACCGCAGAGCCCGCCACCAGAACGTCCGCGCCAGCACCGGCAACCAAAGGCGCGGTGGTCGGATCAACGCCGCCGTCAATCTCGATATGGACGGGACGGTCGCCGATCATCTCGCGCAGTTTGCGGATCTTCGAGGTCATGTCGATGAACTTCTGCCCGCCAAAGCCAGGGTTCACGGTCATCACGCAGACCAGATCGGTCAGGTCCAACAGGTGCTCGATCGCATCCGCAGGGGTGCCGGGGTTCAGTGCCACGCCCGCTTTCATGCCTGCGCCGCGGATCGCTTGCAGGGTGCGGTGGATGTGAGGGCCTGCCTCGATATGGGCGGTCAGATAGTCGGCACCGGCATCCGCATAGGCGTCGATATAGGCGTCAACGGGGCTGATCATCAGGTGCACGTCCATCACGGTTTTCACATGGGGACGGAAGGCTTTGACGGCGGGCGGGCCAAAGGTCAGGTTCGGCACAAAGTGGCCGTCCATAACGTCCACATGCACCCAGTCGGCGCCTTGCGCCTCGATGGCCTGAATTTCCTGCCCGAAATTGGCGAAATCCGCCGACAGGATCGACGGTGCGATCTTGATAGACCGGTCAAAGCTCATTTGGCGTCTCCTTGGATGCGCAGGCGGTGCTGCGCCAATGCTGTCGCGGACGGGTCTAGCGTATTTGCCAAACCTTCGCAGCGGCAAAATTGCGTTCTGATTGGCAAGCGGGGCTAAATGGTGTGCTTAATTTTTGGGCGGCGCCCCCGTGAATGGGGAATTTTTGCGCGTGATTTCATTGAGGTGTCATCCCCCGCCCTAGATAGTTGCCCATAGGAGGCCCGAATGAAGACCCCGCCACTGATTGTTTTTACCGATTTGGACGGAACGCTGCTGGATCACGCGACCTATGACTGGTCGCCCGCCGCGCCGGTTTTACAAGACCTGATCCAGAACGATATTCCCGTGATCCTGACCAGTTCCAAAACGGCACCGGAAATCGCCGATTTGCGCAGTGCGATGGGGCTCGATGCCTATCCGGCGATTTGCGAGAACGGCGCAGGGGTGATGCCTGCGGGGCAGGGGGCGATGCCCGAGCGCGATGCCTATTGGCGGTTGCGAGAGGCGCTGGATTCCCTGCCGACTGCCCTGCGTGCGCCCTATCGGGGCTTCGGGGATATGGATGTGGAGCATGTGGCCAGCAGCACCGGCCTGCCGCTGGAGGATGCCGCCAAGGCGGCGACCCGCGCCTTTTCCGAACCCGGCCTGTGGTCGGGCGATGATCAGGGACGCGCGGATTTCATCGCGGCGATGGCCGAGCGCGGGGTCCACGCGCGGGATGGCGGACGGTTCCTGACCCTTGGCTGGGGACGCCGCAAATCTGACGCTATGGCCGAGGTTCTGGCCCAATACGGCAATCCCCCCAGCATCGCCCTTGGCGACGCGCCCAACGACATCGAAATGATCGAGGCCGCGACCCAAGGCGTCATCATCCCCAATCCCCATCGCGACCCGCTGCCCCCGCTCAAGGGCGAGGGAGATGGACACATTCTCAGGGAACAAATGCCCGCGCCGAACGGTTGGGCGAATGCGGTCAGCACGCTCATGCGCCGCTATATTTAAGAAAAAGGATCAACACCTTGGCCGATTTCCACCAGAACGGACATATTGCAACACTGCATAACCTGCGTGCCAAAACAGCCGAGGAGATGAGCCACGAGCTGACCACCTTTGCTGAGGATCGCAAGATCACCCTGATCCTGCCCTGCCTCTATTCCGAACTGGAGCTGCCCGCGATCGACCACATCGTCGACGAGCTGTCCCGCATCCCCTATCTGCACCGGATCATCATCGGTCTGGACCGCGCCAACGCCGAGCAATACGCCCACGCGGTCAAGTTCTTCTCGCGCTTGCCGCAGGACCATGTGGTGATCTGGAACGACAGCCCGCGCAATCTGGCCATTGGCGATCGGCTGAAATCCCACGGGCTCTATCCATCCGAACCGGGCAAGGGCAAGAACGTCTGGGGCTGTCTGGGCTACATGATGGCGTGCCGCGATACTTCGGTCATGGCGATCCACGACTGTGACATCGTCACGTACCAGAAGGACATGCTGACCCGTCTGGTCTATCCGGTGGCGAACCCGCGCTTTTCCTATCAGCTGTCCAAGGGCTATTACCCGCGCATCGGGGACGGCAAGATCAACGGCCGTGTGACCCGCCTCTTGGTCAGTCCCCTGCTGATCGCCTTGAAAAAGGTGGTCGGGGACAAGGACTATATCGATTTCCTGCGCAGCTTCCGCTACCCGCTGTCGGGCGAATTCGCGATGCGGACGGCGATGCTGCCCGACCTGCGCATCCCCAGCGACTGGGGTCTGGAAATCGGCGTTCTGTCAGAGGCTTGGCGCAATCTGGCCCCGAAATCGGTCTGTCAGGTGGAAATCAGCGACGCCTATGATCACAAGCATCAGGACCTGTCCCCCGAGGATGCCGCAACCGGCCTGAACCGCATGTCCACCGACATCTGCAAGGCGATCTTCCGCAAGCTGGCCGCCGATGGCACGGTCTTTACGCCCAACGTGTTCCGCACGCTCAAGGCCGTGTATTACAGGACCGCGCTGGATATTCTGGAAAGCTACTACAACGACGCCGAGATGAACGGCCTGATGATCGACCGCCACAAAGAAGAACAGAGCATCGAGCTGTTCGCCGAGAACATCATGAACGCGGGTCATGCCTTTCTTGATAACCCGTTCGAGACACCGTTTATCCCCACGTGGTCGCGGGTTCATGCGGCTGATCCGACCCTGATGGCGGATATGCTGACGGCGGTGAAACAGGACTATGCCGATCTGGCGTAAAGCAAAGGGGCCCCACGCGGGCCCCTTGGTTTATTGGCGGTTGCTGATCCAGCGGCACTGGTATGGCTCCAGCCGGATTTTCGCGCCGTGGGGGTGGATCACATCGCCGGTCAGCAGATCGTACCAATCGTGCCCGTCGATCAGGTTGATGGCCACGGGGTCAATCTCGACCAATTCGTCGCTGACGTTGTGCAGGGCGAATATGGACTGGTCCCGCTCCAGGCTCTGGCGCCAGATGCCGAAAATCCGGTCGTCCAACTGCAAGGTGAACTGGGTGGCGTTCGGGTGGAAGGCAGGTTGGCGGCCGCGGATCGCGATGCGGCGCTTCATCTCGGTCAAGACGCGGGACTGGGTGCTTTGCGGGTCCATCAGGGCGGCGTTCAGCGCAGGGTAATCCCAGCGATGACGGTTGATCGCACGGTTCACGCCGGTCTTTTCCACGCCCGCCAGATCGTTCGCGGTGGCCAGCAGCACGTGGATGTAGAAGGCAGGAATGCCCTCCAGCGCCATGACGATGCTCTGGGCCGCAAGGAAGCGGTCGATCTGTAGATCATCCTCGCCCTTCATCGTGCCCTTCAGCGCATCAAAGAAGGTGATGTTCAGCTCATAGGGGCTCTGGCTACCGTCGGGCAGGCTGCGCATGGAGACAAGGCCACCGTGGGCCTTGACCCGATCAATCACTTGCTCGGTCTCGGTAGGGGGCAGGATGCCTTCGGCGGGGCGCATCCCGATCCCGTCATGACTGGCCGAGAAGTTCAGATAGGCGCATCCCATCTGCGCAGGCGGCATGGTCGCCTGCCAGCGGTTCAAATATCGCGCTGACCCCGACAGCATCGCGTGCAGCAGCAGCGGAGGGAGCGAGAAGTTATAGACCGCGTGCGCCTCGTTCCGGTTGCCGAAATAGGACAGGTTTTCCGCGTTGGGCACGTTGGTTTCGGTCAGCAGGATCACAGGCTCCTGCGCGAAATCTGCCAGCAGGCGCATCAGGCGTACGATGGCGTGGGTCTGGGGCATGTGGATCGACTTGGTGCCGATTTCCTTCCAGATAAAGGCGACCGCATCCAGCCGCACAATCCGCACGCCGTTGTCGATATGCAGGCGCGTGACCCGCAGGAATTCCAGCAGAACCTCGGGGTTACGGAAGTCCAGATCGACTTGATCGTGGCTGAAGGTACACCAGACGTGGCGCGTGCCGTTGGCGGTGTGAACCTCGCGCAGTAGGGGGTGGGTGCGGGGGCGGACAACCTCGGACAGGTCATCCTCGGGCGAGGCTTCGAAGAAGAACTTGTCGTAGGGCTCGTGGCCCTGACGGTATTCATTGAACCAAGTGGACTGGCTGCTGACGTGGTTCAGCACCAGATCGGACATCAGCTTGAATTCCTTGGCGATGCGCTGGATGTCGGGCCAATCCCCCAGCGTCGGGTTCACCGCGCGGTAGTCGGTCACCGCGAACCCGTCATCCGAGGTAAAGGGGAAGAACGGCAGGATATGCACCCCGTTCACCACGCCCTTCAATTGGCGGGTCAGGAAATCCCGCAGCAGGTCCAAGGGCTTGTGCTGCCCGTCGCGGATCGAGTTGCCATAGGTGATGACCATGCAGTCGCGCTCGGACCACAGATTGTTCGATGGCGCGCGCGCCCGTTTGCGGCGGGACGTCCCCTCTGGCCAGAAGGCATCCTGCACCGATTGGCTCAGGGCTTTGACGTCGTGGTCGGGATAAATCTGCGCCAACAGATCGTTCAGGCGGATCAGAAAAGGGTCGCGCATAATCAAAATGGCCTTCTTTTTAGGCCAGATTAAGCGCTAGGGGGACGAAGTGAAGGGCAGTTGCCCGCATTTCGCCCCGCAAGAATGCAATCGCCGAATTTGTGTGCGTTCGTTAGGCGTCGGGATTGCAGAACAGCTTGTAAAGCAGGTTGATCATCTGCGAGGTCCGGTCATCGGCCAGACTGTAATAGATGGTCTTGCCGTCACGGCGGGTGGCCACCAGACCCTCTTCGCGCAGGCGCGCCAGCATCTGGCTGACAGCCGCCTGACGCATCTCGAGCCGCTGCTCCAGTTCGCCAACGCTGCATTCCCCCGAACCCAAGTGGCACAGGATCATCAGGCGACCCTCGTGGGCCAAGGTTTTCAGATAAGCCGCGGCAGCTTTTGCACTGGCGGACATTTCTACGGGTTCTGCTTCCAGTTCTTCTAGCTGCACTTTTGCGATTCCGAAGTTGTCATTCGAAACAATATACCCACGTTTTCTGATGGTTTCGAGTGTTTCAACCGGATTAATTATCGCCCGCAATCATATGAAGAAGACCAGCCAATCGGATAGGGTCGGCAAAGAAGGGTGAATGGGAACAATTCATCGCATGCACATCCTCGGCCGGCCAGTTTTCGGTCATGGTGCGCTGGTATTCGGGCGGAATGGTGCGGTCCTGATCGCAGCGGATATAGGATTTCGGGACGGACGCGTAATTGGCACCAATCTCGATCGCGGTCTCCTGCGGCTTGATCGGCTGCTGGCCCAAGCGCGTCTGGGCATAGGACACGGTCTCGGGCGGGCAGTCGTGGTAGAACACGTCGGGCGCCATGGTGGGATCAATGCCAAAGCTGATGCCATCGGGCGCTTTGATCACGGCCTTCATCAGGGGCTGATAGGGGGCCTCGCGGCGCATATCGGCCAGCGTCATCCCGTTGCGGGGCGCATAGGCGCAGACATAGACCAGACGGCGGATGTTGGTCGGGTCCAGTTCGGCAGCGCGGGAAATCGGAAAGCCTGCCATGCTGTGGCCGACCAGAATGGTGGGGCCGGTCATCGCCTTGAGGATGGCTTCGGCGTACATGTCCAGCGTCACATCGGCTAACGGCGTCCCGTCCGAGCCGTGGCTCGGCAGGTCGATGGCGCGGGCCTGATGGCCACGGGCACGCAGGGCAGGGATCAGGTCACGCCAGCACCAAGCGCCGTGACAGGACCCGTGGATCAGGAGAAAGTTGCTCATTTCAGGTGCCCCGTGGCGGTCAGGAAATCGGTCAGGATACGTGCATAGGTTTCGGGCTGGTCCACGCAAGGCAGGTGGCCCGCGCGGCGGATCAAGGTGAACTCTGACCCCGGCACGAGTTCGGTGGTTTCGCGCACCAGATCAGGCGGGGTCGAGGCGTCGTTCACACTGCCAATCCCCAAGGTGGGCAGGCGCAGCCCGCTGGTGGGGGTGTAGAAATCGGTGCCGCGGATCGCCTCCATCGAGGCGATGTATCCCTCGGGGCTGGTGCGGCGCAGGATGTCTGCGATCTGCTGGATGTGGGGCTGGGTCAGGTCCTGACGGGGGAACCAACGCTCTAGCGAAGCCTGCACCATCGCCTCGTGCCCTTGGGTGCGGGCGTCTTCGATCCGCTTCTCCCACAGGCTTTCGTGGCCGATGCGGGCGGCGGTGTTCGAAAGGATCAGCGTACGCACCAGATCAAGCCGTTTGACCGCGATCCCTTGGGCCACCAGCCCGCCGATGGACAATCCGCAAAAGGCAACGTCCTTGACGTTCAGGTGTTCCAGCAGGCGTTCGGCATCGCGGACCATGGCGCCCATGGCATAGGGGCCGGTGGGCACATCGGACTGGCCGTGGCCGCGCAGGTCATATCGGATCACACGCAGGTTCGCAGGCAGCATCGCGCAGACCTGGTCCCAAATGGTCAGATCCAACCCCAAGGCATGAACCAGCACCAACGCTGGCGCGTTTTTCGGGCCCTCGTCGCGGTAGTGGAGCCGCAGGTCAGGCAGAAAGGCAAAAGGCATATTTTTTCTGTATCGTTTTTTGGCGCGCACCCTAGCCCGCGCAGAAGGGGCTGGCAATAACGTCGGAAAGGCTGGGAAGAAACCCGCCGATCAGCCCAGTGTTCCCAGCGCCTGCACAAAGATATCGGGGTCGACATTCCCGCCCGAGACCACAGCAATCACCGCATCCCCTTGGATCTGGTCACCGTGATACAGGGCCGCCGCCAGCGCCACAGCGCCGCCGGGTTCCGATACGATCTTCAGCCGCAAGAACGCCTGCGCCATCGCTTGCAGCGCCTGAGTGTCGCTGACCGCGATGCCCGGTCCGCAAAGGCGCTGCTGGATCGGAAAGGTCAGATCGCCCGGCTGGGGTGTGACGATGGCGTCGCAGATGCTGCCCGAGGGGCGGTCGTTCGACAGGATTTGGCCAGCGGCCAGCGAACGGGTGGTGTCGTCGAACCCTTCGGGCTCCACGGGGCGGGCGCGCAGGGCAGGGGCCTTGGCCTCTAGCGCCAAAGCGATGCCCGATGTCAGGCCACCACCCCCGCAGCAAACCAGCACATCGCCCGAGGTCACGCCCAACTCGGCGGCTTGCTCGGCGATCTCCAGACCCACGGTGCCTTGGCCCGCGATGACCATCGGTTCGTCATAGGGGCGGATCAGGGTCAGGCCACGCTCGGTGCTGACGGCCTGACCGATTTCTTCGCGGCTCTCGCCGCCCGCACGGTCATAGGTGATCACCTCGGCCCCCAAGGCGCGGGTGTTGGCCAGCTTCAGCGCGGGCGCGTCGGCGGGCATGATGATGACCGAGGGCACACCGTGCTGTGCCGCCGCATAGGCCACCCCTTGGGCGTGGTTGCCGCTGGAAAAGGCCAGAATGCCCCGCGCCCGAACTTCGGGCGGCAGGGCAGATACTGCAGACCATGCGCCGCGGAACTTGAACGACCCTGTGTGCTGGAGGCACTCTGGCTTTACCAGCACGCGGCGACCGGCGATCTCGTTCAGGAACGGAGATTCCAGCAGCGGGGTGCGGCGGGCATGGCCCTTCAGGCGTTCGGCAGCGGCGGTAATGGCGGCAAAGTCGGTCATGCGGGGACCTGGACACTCTCTAATACGGCGTTGATCGCCTGTAGGGCTTCGGGTTCGTCCAGAAACGGCACATGTCCGCGGTCGGGAACGGTCACGGCGACCAACCCTTTGTGGCGGCGGGCCATTTCGGCGAGCGTTTCGTCGGACAACAGGTCCGAGTTCGCGCCCCGAATGACTGCCACAGGTTTCCCCTGAAGTGCATCAAAAAACGGCCAAAGATCGGGCATGGCCGCACTTGCACCGTCATCGCTCAGGGTGTGGGCAAGGCGGGGGTCATAGCGGATGGCGATCTTGCTGTCCGCCTGCCGATAAAGGTTCGCCGCATGGGCCCGCCAGCGCGCCATCGGCACCGCGGGGAAGTGGGCATCGCGCGCCATGGCTTGGGCCACCGACTCCAGGTCGGGGTGATCGGGGGTGGTGCCCAGATAGCCCTTGATCCGGTCCAGACCCAACGTGTCGATCACGGGGCCGATGTCGTTCAGGATCACCCCCGCCAGCAGTTCGGGATGCGTCACCGCCAGCCCCATCGCGATCAGGCCCCCCCGAGAGGTTCCGAGGATCACGACCCGTTCCAGCCCCAGATGCTGGCACAGCTCGACCACGTCCAGTGCTTCGCGCGGGATGGAATAGTTGGTGTAGTCGCCGTCCCACTCGGACAGGCCGCGCCCGCGGCTGTCCAGCGTGATGGCCCGCACGCCCTTGAGATGGGGCAGGACGAACTGGAAATCATCGCCGTTGCGGGTCAGTCCGGGCAGGCACAGGACAGGCAGGCCCTGACCCTGATCGGTGAAGTGCAGGCTTAGTCCATCGCTGGTGTCAAAGCGGGGCATCTGATTTCTCCAGTAGCTCGGTGATGATCGTCAGGTCATTCGAAATAAAGCGGGGCCGCCAAGGCATCCGGTCCACCGGAACCCCCATGCGGTTAACCCATAACGTGTTAAATCCGTAACCGGCAGCACCTGCCGCATCCCAACCGTTGGACGAAACGAACAGAACGTCCAGCGGGTTGGTGTCGTAATGGGCGCCGACCAGATCATAGACGGCGTAATCAGGTTTATAGACCCCGGCCTCCTCGACCGAGATCAGGCTGTCCAGCAGATGTGCGATGCCCGCGGAATTCACCGCGTCCTCAAGCATCGGCAGCGATCCGTTCGACAGAATAGCACAGCGCACGCCCATATCATTCAGCGTCTGCAGTAGAGCAGGCACCTCTGGGTAAGCGGGCAGAGTGCGGTACAGATCCAGCAATTGGCTGCGCAGGGCCTCGTCCCCGCTCAGCTTCAGCGCCTCGAGCGACCAGTCCAGACTGTCCTGTGTCACCTGCCAGAAATCGGTATGTGCGCCGGTAATGGCCCGAAGCCACGTGTATTCCAGTTGTTTCGCCCGCCAACGTTCGGCCAGTTGCGGCCAGCTTTGGGCCAGCGCCTGTCCCCCCGTTGTGGACGCAGCCTGCCTTGCGGCGCCTGCCACGTCAAAAAGCGTGCCGTAGGCGTCGAAGATACATGTCCTCAGTGTCATCAAGGTCTCCTCCCCTTGTGGCGCATAGACTGCACAGATTCCCCATAAAATAAAAGCGGTTTGCAATCCGAGGGTTGGATGCCTAAGTTTGTGGCATTCGCACGGAGAACCCGCGAAACGCACCGTGGCCTCCTCTAATTCACCCCTCCGAAGACATATGAAAGCGAGACACGATGACCCTAGCGAAATCGGGCGATACCGTACGTATTCACTATACCGGCACTCTGGATGACGGCAGCCAGTTCGACAGCTCGGCTGGTCGCGATCCGCTGCAGTTCACCCTTGGCAGCGGTCAGGTGATCCCCGGTTTTGACAGCGGCGTCACTGGCATGACAGTCGGCGAGAAGAAGTCGATCACCATCCCCGCCGCCGAAGCCTATGGCGAGCGTCAGGAAGATGCCTGCCAGCCGATCCCCCGCGCGGACATCCCCGCAGATATCCCGCTGGAAGTCGGCCTCGAGCTGCAGATGCAGACCCCCTCGGGTCAGGTTGTGCCCGTGGTTGTGGCCGAGATCACCGAAGAGTCGGTTGTTCTGGACGCCAACCACCCGCTGGCCGGCAAGGACCTGACCTTTGCGCTGGAGCTGGTCGAGATCGTCTGATCCCCGGTCTGGCAAATGTTCAGAGGGCGTCCCACGGGGCGCCCTTTTTGTTTGGCCCAACGAAAAACGCGCACCCGTGGGGATGCGCGTTTCACTAATCCGATGTCGGCCTGATCACAGGTTGTCGGGCTGCGGCATCCCCAGAACGTGGAAGCCGCCGTCAACGGTGATGATCTCGCCGCTGGTGCACGCGCCGTAGTCCGAAGCCAGATAGACAGCAGTGCCGCCCACAGCTTCGAGCGTGGCGTTGTCCCCGAGGGGGGCGTTCGCGCCGGTATGCTTGAAGGTCTTGCGGGCACCGCCGATAGCTGCGCCTGCCAGCGTCTTCATCGGGCCGGGAGAGATCGCGTTCACGCGGATGCCCTGCGGGCCCAGATCGTTCGCCAGATAGCGGGTTGCCGATTCCAGCGCCGCCTTGGCCACACCCATCACGTTGTAATAGGGGGTCACGCGGTTCGAGCCCTGATAGGTCAGGGTCAGCAGAGTGCCGCCGTTGGGCATCATCTCGGACGCGCGGCGCGCCACGTCGATGAAGCTGAAGCACGAGATATCCAGCGAGTTTTTGAAGTTCGCACGGCTGGTGTTGATGAACCGGCCGGTCAGCTCGTTCTTGTCCGAATAGGCGATAGCGTGGACCAGAAAGTCGATGCTGTCCCAACGTTCCTTGAGCGCGGCGAAACCGGCATCAAGGGATTCATCGCTGGTGACATCCATATCGACCAGCAAGTCGGACCCGACACTGGCGGCAAGGGGTTCGACACGCTTGCCGAACGCTTCGCCCTGATACGAGAACGCCAGTTCCGCGCCCTCTGCGGCCATCGCGCTGGCGATGCCCCACGCGATCGAACGGTCATTGGCGACGCCCATGACCAGACCGCGTTTGCCCTTCATCAAATCAGCCATTCTTCAAATCACCCGAGATATTTGCTCAGCAGCATGGACCCGTTGGTCCCGCCAAAGCCGAAAGAGTTGGTCATCACGGTATCCAGTCCGGCGTTGTCCACGCGGGTGGTCGCGATTTCGTTGGCGTTCAGCGCGGGGTCCAGATCGATCACGTTGATCGACGGTGCGATGAAGTCGTTTTCCAGCATCAGAAGGCAGTAGATCGCTTCTTGTGCGCCGGTTGCGCCCTGGCTGTGGCCGGTCATCGACTTGGTCGACGAGATCAGCGGGGTCGAACCTTCGCCAAAGACACGGCGCACGGCCTGCACTTCGCCCACATCGCCGACGGGGGTCGAGGTGCCGTGGGCGTTGATGTAGCCAACCTTGCGATCGGGGTTCAGGCCCTGCAGAGCCAGACGCATGGCGCGCTCGCCGCCCTCGCCCGAGGGGGCAACCATGTCGTGACCGTCCGAGGTGGCCGCATAGCCGGTGACTTCGGCGTAGATTTTCGCGCCGCGGGCCAGAGCGTGCTCCAGCTCCTCGAGGACAACGATACCGCCGCCACCCGAGATCACAAAACCATCGCGGTTCGCATCGAATGCGCGGCTGGCCAGTTCGGGGGTGTCGTTGAATTTGGACGACATCGCACCCATCGCGTCAAAGAGGCACGACAGGGTCCAGTCCAGTTCCTCGCCGCCGCCAGCGAACATCACGTCCTGCTTGCCCATCATGATCTGCTCGGCTGCGTTGCCGATGCAGTGCAGAGAGGTCGAGCACGCCGAGGTGATCGAGTAGTTGATGCCCTTGATCTTGAACGCGGTCGACAGGTTCGCCGAGATGGTCGAGCTCATGCATTTCGGAACCGCGAAGGGCCCGATCCGCTTGGGCGACATGTTCTTCAGAACGGTCTGGTGGGCCAGCAGCATCGAGCTGGTCGAAGGACCGCCCGAACCGGCAACCAGACCGGTGCGTTCATTCACGATATCGGCTTCGGTCAGGCCCGCATCGGCGATCGCCTGTTCCATTGCGATATGGGCATAGGCCGCACCGGGGCCCATGAAGCGCAGGGTGCGCTTGTCCACGTGATCCGCCACGTCCAGCTTGATGTTGCCGGCGATCTGGCTGCGGAAACCGTATTCCTGCATGTCCGCATTGGCGGTGATGCCGGAGGTGCCGGCCTTGAGCGAGGCCAGAACCTCGGTGGCGTTGTTACCAATGGACGAGACGATACCAAGTCCGGTTACGACGACGCGACGCATAGGGAAACTCCTTGCAGATGGGCCTTGGTGGATCAGCTCTCGGAGAGAGCGACCTTCATGTCCTTGACCTGATAGATGACTTCGCCATCGGCTTCGACGATACCGTCGGCAACGCCCATGGTCAGGCGGCGGGTTTGCACGGCCTTGGTGAAGTTCACGCGATAGGTCAGCATTTTGCGGTCGGGGCGGACCATGCCGGTCAGCTTGACCTCGCCGACACCCAGCGCATAGCCGCGACCCAGCCAGCCACGCCAGCCCAGGTTAAAGCCGGTCAGCTGCCACAGGCCGTCCAGACCCAGACAGCCGGGCATGATCGGGTTGCCGGGGAAGTGGCAGTCAAAGAACCACAGATCAGGGGTAATATCGAATTCGGCAATCACGTGGCCTTTGCCATGCTCGCCGCCGTCTGCCGAAATCTCGGTGATCCGGTCCATCATCAGCATCGGCGGTGCGGGCAGCTGTGCGTTGCCGGGTCCGAACAGTTCACCTCGTGCACATTTCAGCAGCTCTTCCTTGTCGAAGCTGGTGGGATAATCGGCCATCGAGGCGGCTCCTTGCTTTGATTGACGGTATTCTTACGTTTCGCACCCCTTAGCACCCGCGCACAAAGGGTGGCAAGTGATTGACGACGATCCGCCGCGTTATACGTCCCTTTGATCATCGGTTTCGGGGGGCGTTGAAAATGTGTATGAAAGCGTCCTATATTCCCCTTAACCCAAAGGGACCCAAGGTAGCATGACGACCAAAGCAACTGAACGCGGAACCGACTGGCTGGCAACGGCAGGTCTGCGCCCGACGCGCCAGCGTCTGGCCTTGGCCGAACTGCTTGTGGGCGACGGCGAGGACCGGCACGTCACCGCCGAGAGCCTGTTTTCCGCAGCCAAAGCCAAGGGTCACAAGGTTTCGCTGGCAACGGTCTATAACACGCTGCGGGCCTTCTGCGATGCGGGCCTGATGCAAGAGGTCACCGTGGACGGGTCGAAAAGCTATTTTGACACCAACACCTATGATCACCCCCATTTCTATTGGGAGGATGAGGGCCGTCTGACCGACGCTCCGTCCGAGGATCTGGAAATCCTGCGCCTGCCGAACGCGCCCGCAGGCACCCAGATTGCCAAGGTCGATGTGGTAATCCGCCTGCGCCGCACCTGATCCGTCAGGGCACATAGGGCAGACAGAAATTCGGGGCCTCGCGGGCCCCGTTTTCGTTTATGCGTCGATCTTGATTTTCAGGTCGTCCAGTGTGGCGATGACCTCTTTGCGGGCGATCTGCCAGCTTTGACCCAGTTGCGCCATGCTGGCCGAGATGTCGTAATCCGGGTCCGTTTTCAGGCCCGTCTGCGCGGCGGCCAGATCGTGGTGGAAATCGCTGAGACCAAAGCTGCCTGCGGACCCTGCGGTCTTGTGAACCATCGAGGTGATCTCGACGCGGTGGTCTTCGTCGTGGGGCATGTCAGCCAGCGCGGCGATCACGCTGTCGGTCTCGGTCAGGAAGCGGCCCACCAGTCCGGCCAGATCCTCGGCGGGCAGGTCGCGGGCCAGAGAGCGGATCACGTTCTCTTCATAGCCTTCGTCCAGACCATCGTCGTCATCCTCGTCCATGTCATCCTCACCGATCCATTGGTTCAGAACACGGAAGAGGTCGCCGCGAATGACGGGCTTGTTCAGGACGGCGTTCATGCCCGCGTCGACAAAGGTGCTGACTTCCTCGGGCAGGGCGTGGGCGGTGACCGCGATGATCGGGGTCATGTTGTTGGGGCCTTCGCCCGCGCGGATGTGGCGGGTGGCGGTGATGCCGTCCATGCCGGGCATACTGATGTCCATCAGGATCGCATCGAACCGCTCAAGGCTGGTTTTCTCGACCGCCTGCATGCCGTCATGGGCCTCGGCTACGATGTGGCCTTGGGATTCCAGCATCTCGCGCAGGACGCGGCGGTTGATCTCGTTGTCCTCGACCATCAAGAGGTTGGCGCCGCGGGGCAGGGTGGCCAGCGCGGGGAACATCTCGTTGTCGTCTTTTTGCTGGGTGATCACGACGGGCAGGCGGACCCAGAACAGGCTGCCTTCGTCCAATTCGCTCTCGACCCCGATCTGACCGCCCATCATACGCACCAGTCGGCGCACGATGCCAAGGCCCAGACCCGACCCTTCGTTGATGCGGTCGTAGTTGTTGTCCACGGTCTCGAAGTCGTCGAACACGCGGTCCAGATCGGTCTCGGGGATGCCGCAGCCGGTGTCCAGAACGCGCAGCTCCAGCTCGTAGCGGCCGTCCACGGTCAGGGGCTCCAGAATCTCGGCCTCGACGGTGATCTCGCCGTTGCGGGTGAACTTGATCGCGTTGTTCACAAGGTTCAGCAGGATCTGGCGCAGGCGGGCACGGTCGGACAGAACGCCCGACACCGGATCGCCGACCCATTCGTAGTTCAGGTAGTTCTCGTTCTTGCGGGCCAGCGCCATCTGCGAGGCCAGAACCTCTTGGACCAGACGGGCGGGATCGAAGCTGGAGTTGTTCAGGACATCGACCGCGGTATCCAGCTTGGTCAGGTCCAGAACGTTGTTGATCAGGTCCATCAGGACGCGGCCCGAGAACTCCATATTCTCGATGTAGAAGTTCTGTTTGTCGTCGGTCTTGGACTGGCGCATCAGGTCCAGCATCCCCAGAAGGCCGTTCAAGGGGGTGCGCATCTCGTGGCTCATGATGGCGAGGAAGCGGGACTTGGTCCGCTCGCCGGCCAATGCGCGGTCGCGGGCCTCGACCAAATCACGCTCGGCGCGCTTGCGGTCCGAGATGTCGCGCACAAAGCTGACGAACAGGATGCCTTCGTTGGTTTCGACCTGCTCGATCGACAGTTCCACGGGGAAGACGGCGCCATTCTTGCGCAGGGCCTCGATCTCGATCCGGCCACGACCAACTAGACGCTTTTCACCGCGCTCGCGCATCCGCTGCATGCCGATGTCATGGGCGCGCTTGTATTCGTCGGGGATGATCAGATCGGCAAGGTTCTGGCCGGTGGCCTCTTGCTGGGTGTAGCCAAAGACCTTTTCGGCGGCGCCGTTGAATTCCTCGATGATGCCGTCCGCGTCCACCACCAGAACCGCATCCAGCGAGGTGTTCACGATGGTCTTCATGCGGGCGGCCAGCAGGCGTTGTTCCAGCGCGATGCGTTCGTTGATGCTGGACATCCGGAACAGGATGAAAATCACCACGATGAGGGCGATCATCATCCCGATGGTCATCGCCCCCAAGAGCTGCATGGTGCTTAGAACGGATTCGCGGGCCTGGTTCGAGACAGCCACAAAGTTCTGAAGGTTCTCGAGCGAGGCTTTGCGGACATCGGCGGCGATCCGGTCATTGGCTGCGGACAGCTGCGGCAAGCCCGCCTGAAGGCCGATGTCGTTGGCGTCGATGTAGATGATCGCGGCGTCCAGTTCCTTGCGGATACCGGCAAAGATCGCGCGGGTGCCTTCGCCGCCCTCGTAGTTGCGAAGACCAGCCAGATTGCTAACCGTGTCCACGCGGCTGTAAAAGATGTCGAACTTCTGGCGCAGCTCTCGCAGACGGGCAGGGTCGTCGGGCTGCGCCACGGCATCCCCGATCGCCAACGAGAATTTTAGATATTCGACCTCGAGCTGCGAAAGGGTCCAGATCACGCTGTCAGAGCTGGCGGTTTGCAGCTCTTGTTGTTTCTGGAACACTTTCAGGGTCATCGTCGACACGGACAAAAGAGCCATCGCAATAAAAACCACGAGCGCGACCATGCGTAGGCCGCGCCCCTTGGGCTTGATAGAGCTGGTGGTCTCTGGTCCTGCCAAAGCTGTACCCTCGGCTTAGTTCGCGACCTCGATGGATCTAAGCTGCCAGATGCTGTTCGAGAAAATCAGTTCGTTCTGGAACTTCTGGTCCAGATCGTACGGATATACCAGCCACAGCGGGCCTTTGGTGCGCACGGACATTTCTTCGCCGTTCAGCTTGGTCGCGATGACGGGGCCGGGGAAGTCGTCGGTGCCCGCATCCATCTGGATGGTATAGTCGTTCAGGGCGGTCGCGCTCATCTTGGTCGAGCCTGCGCCAACGGCCTTGAGCACGGTCAGCAGGGTCGGGCCGCTAAAGGCGGTTTTGCCTTCGGTCCAGTTGGTGGTGGTTTCAAAGTTCTGGACCCCCAGAGCCTCGAGCATGGCGATGTCAAAGTCCGCCTGATCACCGTTGTTTTTCTCGGTGATGTTGCCGGTGATGGTCAGAACGACCTCGCCGGTGGGCGCATCCAGCGCACTGGCCAGCGCAGGCGCCAGACAAAGTGCTGCGATTGCACCGGTTTTTCCAACGATACCCCAGAAGTTCATGAGCGGGTCCCCCACATATTTGTTCTCGAAAATTGAATATCACGCGGCCCTATGAGCGGGCACCTGATCAATGGGGGGTCTCTTACGTCCTAAAGGTTGTATTGAGGTCAGAACCACTGCCCTGGTTCCATCAGGCCCAGGTCCATGAGTTGCGCCGAATCCCACTCGAATTTTGTCGAGGCGTGCCACATAAAAGTGTTGATATTGAAGGAGCTACCGGGATTTCGCCGCAACGCTTTTGCCGCGCGGAACGAGGCCACGGCGGCGGTCAGGTTGTGGTGCCACGGACAGGCATAGGTATTGTACTCTTCGACGGTAAATGTGTGATCGCCCATTAAACGGGCATCGGGGTTGGCCCGGAAAATAGAGATTCGGTCGATCTTGCGGCGGGGCTTGGGGACGTATTCCTCGAACCGCCAGCGCAGCCCGCCAAAGAAATCGAGCTGCCGTTCCTTTGGGTGGCGGTTGGCATCGGGGCGCCCCAGCGCGAAATAGCCAGAGCGGTCCAGATAGGCTTCGTTCAGGTCCACGGCGTCGGGGTGGTCGGTCAGGTCGCGCGCATAAAGGTCCACCGCATAGGTCAGCATTGCATCGCGGCGTTCCTCGGTGTGGAAGGTGACCATCTCGCCGATGGTGCGGGTCTCGCAGAACGGGAAGAACAGGTATTCGGCGTTGTAGCAGTAATAGATCCACTGGCCGACCATGACGTCCGACACCGCATTCACCGCTTGGGGCAGGGCGTTATCGGGCAGCAGATCATAGCTGACGAAATGCACACGGGCCGCGCTGGGGCCTTGGGTGATGTCCTGATCGATCTCGATCGTGGGGCCCCCGAAAACGACCACATTGCGGAAGCCGATTTTCAGGTGGTGCAGGATGGTCGAGTCCACCTCGACCGGATCTTCGGCAAAAATCAGTGCCACGGGGCCCTTGGCAAATACGGGCTGCCCGCGTTTCAAAAACTCGTTCAAATTCGCGTAGTTCATCATCCAGCCTTCCGATGTGACCGGCCCCACGTTGGGTCATTCCGCCTGCCATTGCAAGATAGGCCCCGAGGCGATACAAGCTGCGCTCAAATTTCCCCATCCACAATCGGAAGCGCGCCATGGCCGAGCCTAAGAAGCTGTACATCAAAACCTATGGCTGTCAGATGAACGTCTATGACAGCGAGCGGATGGCCGAGGTCATGGACGGCTACGTCAAGACCGAGAACCCCGAAGAAGCGGACATGATCCTGCTGAACACCTGTCACATCCGTGAAAAGGCAGCAGAGAAGGTCTATTCGGAACTGGGCCGCTTCAAGCCGCTGAAGGCCGCGAAACCCGATCTGCGGATTGGTGTCGCGGGCTGTGTCGCTCAGGCCGAGGGCGAGGAAATCATGCGCCGCCAGCCGATGGTGGATCTGGTGGTCGGCCCCCAAAGCTATCACCGTCTGCCCGAGCTGGAGGCAAAGTCCCGTGCGGGCGAGAAGCCGATCGACATCGACTTCCCCGATGAGGACAAGTTCGAAAAGCTGAAAGGCCGCCCCAAGGCGTCCCGCGGTCCGACCGCGTTCCTGTCGGTGCAGGAAGGCTGCGACAAGTTCTGCGCCTTCTGCGTGGTGCCCTATACCCGCGGTGCCGAGGTCTCGCGCCCCGTCGAGCAGGTCCTGCGCGAGGCGAACGATCTGGTTGAACGCGGCGTGCGCGAGATCACACTCTTGGGTCAGAACGTGAATGCCTATCACGGCGAGGGCGTCGGCGGCACGTGGTCCTTGGCCAAGCTGATCTGGGAACTGGACAAGATCGACGGGCTGGAGCGCATCCGCTTTACCACCAGCCACCCCAACGACATGACCGACGACCTGATCGAGGCGCACGGCACCTGTTCCAAGCTGATGCCCTATTTGCACCTGCCTGTGCAGTCGGGCTCGGACCGCATCCTGAAACGGATGAACCGCAGCCACACCGCCGAGGAATACCTGCGCCTGATCGAGCGTATCCGCGAGGCCCGTCCCGATATTCTGATGTCCGGCGATTTCATTGTCGGTTTCCCCGAAGAAACCGAAGAGGATTTCCAGGCAACAATGGATCTGCTGCATGCCGTAAAATACGGCTATGCCTATTCCTTTAAATATTCGACCCGCCCGGGCACGCCGGCGGCCGAACGCCCGCAGGTGGACGAGGATGTGTCCTCGGACCGCCTTGCACGACTGCAGGCTCTGATCACCCAGCACCAGCGCGAAGTGCAAGATTCGATGGTCGGTCGCAAGGTAAACGTGCTTTTTGAAAAGGCCGGCCGACTGGAAGGTCAGATGGTAGGTAAATCAGAATACCTCCATGCGGTGCACGTCCAGGCGGACGGCTTGACGACCGGTGATCTGCGCGAGGTGGAAATCACTGAAAGTGGGCCCAATTCCCTGCGCGGCCGCCTCGTCTGATTCGGTCTTTAGACCTCTCGAACAGTTGACTGTCCCGTTATTCTCATCATTATGAGGGTAACGGGCTTATTGTTTTCATTTGGTCGAGTGTTCTGTTTCCTTAGCCGGAATTAAACCCTTTTTCCCTAATGGATTAGAAGTAAGCCTTCGGGTAAGTTTCATTTAATGTTCCTAATTGCGGAATTGTTCGGACCGGGGAAGGAAATATGCGAAAAGGTATAACTCGCACTGTGGGCGCCGCTGCGGCGATCTGCACTGCACTTGTGGCTGGCACTGCGTTCGCGGATCAGGGCTATGTCACCAACGAGACCTACGGGGTCCAGAAGGTGCAGCAGGGCGCAACCGTCACCGTCAAGGGCGAGCGCTACATCCCGACCATCTGGATCGATCCGGATGGCTGTGAACACTGGGTCATGGACGATGGTGCCGAGGGTTATATGGACCCCCACCTGCGCCGTGATGGCACCCCCGTGTGCCATGAACGCAACCTGTGCGGCGTGCTGAACACCGACCAGTACTTTGCGACCGATAAGTGGGCAATCAATGCGGGTGGCCGCCAGCGTCTGGAAGAATTCTTCCGCGATGCCGATGCGCGCGCCTACATCATCACGGGCCACACCGACAGCCGCGCCAGCGACGAGTACAACATGAAACTCTCGCTTCGCCGTGCGAATGCGGTGGCAAAGGTTGGTAACTCGGTCGGCGCCCCTGTGATCGACATCCGTGGCTATGGCGAACGTCAGCCCAAGGCCTCGAATGATTCTGCAGAGGGCATGGCGGCGAACCGTCGTGTCGAGATTTTCTGCATCCGGTAACGTGAGGAAGACATGAACGTAATCAAATCCCTGCTTATCGGTTCGTGCGTCCTGTCCCTGGCTGGCTGCGAGGGCGGCACTTGGGAAGGTGGCTTTCTGGGTGGCAACCACGGTGACATGACCCGTGACCGTGGCATCGATTCCAAGGACCTGAGCCAGCTTCAGGCCGGCATCTGGGTTGACCCCAACGGCTGTGACCACTGGATCATCGACGATGGCGTCGAGGGCTATCTGTCCCTGCGTCTGGACAAATACGGCAAGCCCGTCTGTTCCGGTGCCGCCCCGCCGACCTACGCGACCGGCGACTTCAAAGAGGGTGCGACCAAGATTATCGGCGACCCGATCTAAAAATCGCAACTGCTTCAAAATTCACAGGAACCCCGGCCCTTGGTCGGGGTTTTTCATTATGTGTTTGTCACAACCTCGTTCCAAGACTTGCGCGACGCGGAACAACTTGGCAGCATCAAGAAAAGACTTAGCGGAGAGCAACTTGGAAATACGTGCCCCGTCCGCCAGCATAAGAAGTGAGCTGGTCCATGGCTGAATTGTTTATCGAATTCGAAGACAATCGTTTGCTGTCATCGCTTTGCGGCGAATACGACAGACACCTTACCCAGATTGAAAAGGCGCTGACCGTTCAGTTGGTGCGCCGCGGCAATCAAATCACCATCATCGGCGAACAGGAAGGCGTGGATGACGCGCTGGATGTCCTTGAAACGCTCTACGAGCGGCTCGAGACAGGGCGCCCCGTGGAAGCCGCCGATGTGGACCGCGAACTGCGCATGGACACCCATCCGCAGGAAAAAGCGCCATCTCAGCTCGAGATGTTCGGTCGCGGCAACTTCGAGATTAAGACCCGTAAAAAGGTCGTCGAGCCCCGGACAGATGCCCAGAAGGCCTATGTGAAATCGCTGTTCGAACACGAGCTGGCGTTCGGCATCGGGCCCGCGGGTACGGGTAAAACCTATCTGGCTGTGGCGGTCGGCGTGTCGATGTTCATCGACGGCAAGGTCGACAAGATCATCCTGTCCCGTCCTGCCGTTGAGGCGGGCGAACGCTTGGGCTTCTTGCCCGGCGCGATGGAGGACAAGGTCGATCCCTACATGCAGCCGCTTTATGACGCGCTAAACGATTTTCTGCCCGGAAAACAGCTGGCCAAGCTGAAAGAGGAAAAGAAGATCGAGATCGCGCCGTTGGCCTTCATGCGCGGGCGGACCCTGTCGAATGCATTCGTTGTGCTGGACGAGGCGCAGAATGCCACGACCATGCAGATGAAGATGTTCCTGACCCGCTTGGGCGAGGGCAGCCGCATGGTGATCACCGGCGACCGCTCACAGGTGGACTTGCCGCGCGGCGTGCAGTCCGGTCTGGCCCATGCCGAGCAACTGCTCAGCGGGATCAAGGATATCAGCTTCAGCTACTTCACCTCGAGCGATGTCGTGCGTCACCCGCTGGTGCGCGCCATCATTGAGGCGTATGACGAGGACTCGCAGAAGGCGTTCGAACGCCAGCAGCAACGTCAGCAACAACAGTAGGACGAAGCATGATTACCGATTGCGTCATCGAGGACGAGCGCTGGGATGCGGTCGCCCTTGATGATCTGGCCGAACGGGCCGCCGTGGCGGTTCTGGAGCATCTGGATCTGGGCACAGAGGGCTATGAAATTGCCGTTCTGGCCTGTGATGACGCGCGGATTCAAGAGTTGAACGCCGACTTCCGTGACAAGGACAAGGCCACGAACGTGCTGTCGTGGCCTTCCGAAGAACGCGCCCCCGACGAACCGGGCGAAGAGCCCTATTACCCCGAGACCCCCGATCCCGACGGCCCGCCCGAGGAACTGGGGGATATCGCGATTTCCTACGACACCTGCCTGCGCGAGGCGAACGACGCCGAGATCCCGTTCGAGAACCATGTGACGCACCTGATGATACATGCGGTCCTGCACCTGTTGGGGCACGACCACATTGATGACCGGGATGCCACGCTCATGGAAGGAATCGAGACGGAAATACTTGGCAAAATGGGTATTCCTGACCCATATACTATTTGAAGTGGCAGACTGGCCGCGGCTTTCGGAACAGGATTAATGGGCGATACCAACGACGGACCTTCTATGGCAGCGCAGAGCGCGCTTCCGGACGATCAGGATGACAGTACGAATAACGGCGGTTTCCTGAGAAAATTCTTTTCGATTATTGGCCCCTCGGGGGACAGTGCCGACGCGGGCGAAGACACGCCCGAAGGTCCGAATGGCGCTGTCGGTCTGGCGAATTTGCGCCGGATGCGGGTCGAGGATGTGGCCATCCCCAAGGTCGAAATCGTCGCCGTTCCGAACGATATTACTCTGGACGGATTGGTGGATGTGTTCCGCGAAAGCGGCATGTCGCGTTTGCCGGTTTACGAAGGCACGCTGGACACGCCGGTCGGCATGATTCACCTCAAGGACTTTGCACTCAGGCACGGGTTCGGCGCGACCGAGCCGTTCGACATTGCGGGTATGCTGCGGCCTTTGCTGTTTGTGCCGCCATCCATGTCGATCGGGGTGCTGCTGCAGAAGATGCAGACAGAGCGTCGGCACATGGCGCTGGTGATCGACGAATACGGCGGTGTGGACGGTTTGCTGACCATCGAGGACCTGATCGAACAGGTCGTCGGCGAGATCGAAGACGAGCACGACACCGACGATGACCAGTTCTGGACCGCCGAGCCCAACGGTCGCTACATCGTGCTGGCCAAGACGCCTCTGGACGACTTCGAAGAGGAACTGGGCCTGTCCCTGACCGACAACGAAGACGTGGACGCCGAAGAGATCGACACCCTTGGGGGGCTGGTCTTTATGCTGGCGGGGCGCGTGCCTGCGCGTGGCGAGGTGATCCAGCACCCAGCGGGCCTCGAGTTCGAGGTGATTGACGCCGATCCCCGCCGCATCAAACGTCTGCGCGTGCGTCCGACCCCCGAAGGCGGAGTTCCGGCGGAATGACCCCACGCGCGCGGCGCTACCTGAGCCAGTGGGTTCCCCCGCTGGCATCGGGCGCGGTTGCCGCGCTGGGGCAGGCGCCTTTTGGGTTGCTGCCCGCTTTGGCCGTGGGGTTTGCCGCCGGTTTCTGGCTGTGGAGCCGGTGCACCGATGCCCGTCAGGCCGCATGGTTCGGCTGGCGGTTTGGCACGGGATACTTCGCGGTCACGCTGCTGTGGATCGTCGAACCCTTTCTGATTGAACCCGAAGTCTTTGGCTGGATGGCCCCCTTTGCCCTCTTGTTCATGGCGGGCGGGTTGGCGCTGTTCTGGGGCTTGGCCGGTTTCATCGGGCGCAAAGTCGGGGGCAGCGGAATTGCCTATGCCGCGGCCTTGGCCGGGGCCGAGATGCTGCGGGCCTATGTGTTCACGGGGTTCCCTTGGGCGTTGGCGTCGCAGGGGCTGGTGGATTGGGCGGCCTATCAGGCGGCGGCGTGGATCGGGTCCCATGGGGTCAATATCGCGTTTCTGGTCTGGTGCGCGGCTATCCCGCTGGTGATGTCCCGCCGCTGGATCGTGTTCCCCTTGGCCATCACGGCGGCTGCGGGCGTGTTCCTGCCCATCCCCAAAGCTGACACCGAGGGCGCGCCGATCGCCCGCGTGATCCAGCCCAACGCCACACAGGAACTCAAATGGACCGAGGAAAACGTCCGCAAGTTCTTTGACCGGCAGGTGGCACTGACCGCGGTGGAAACGGAGCAGAAACCCGATTTGGTGGTCTGGCCTGAAACCGCTGTGCCTTTCCTGCTGGAATACGCTGATCCGGCGCTTGGATATGCTGCGGCCCGTGCCCATGGGGCCGAGCTTTTGGTCGGGATACAGCGGTCGGATGGGTACCACTATTACAACTCGGCGGTGGTGGTGACCCCCGAGGGCAAGGTGGACGCGGTCTACGACAAATACCATCTGGTGCCCTTTGGCGAATACATGCCCTTTCAGGCGCTGTTTGACCGCTACGGGATCACCGGTTTGGCGGCCATCGGGGTGGGGGGCTATAGCGCCGGAACCGGCCCGATGCTGGTGACCGCGCCGGGGATCGGCAAGGTGCTGCCCCTGATCTGCTACGAGGCGATCTTTCCCCAGAACATCTTTTCGGCGCCTCGGCCGGATGTGATTGTCCACCTGACGAATGACGCGTGGTTCGGGAAATTCTCGGGGCCCTATCAGCATCTGGCCATCGTGCGGATGCGCGCGATCGAGAGTGGTCTTTCCGTGATCCGGTCGGCCAATACCGGCATTTCGGCTGTGATTGACCCCTATGGTAACGTGCTTGGCTCCATTCCCTTGGGGCAGCAGGGGCTGCTGGATATGCCCGTTCCGCCTGCTCGAAAGGCTACGCTGTATAGCAGAACTGGGGATTGGCTGGGATTGCTCTTGATTTTAATGATAGTTGCAACAGCTTTCCGGTTTCGCGGTCCGATTTCCGTTGACGCGGATGCGGCAGAGGCTTAGGCCACCCTTCATATTCCTGTCACAACGGCTTCCTGGCGTGACAGGCGACATCTAATGGAGCACTTCAATGACCAGGCAGAATTACATCTTCACCTCGGAATCGGTCTCCGAGGGGCATCCCGACAAGGTGTGTGACCGGATTTCCGACGCAGTGCTGGACGCGCTTCTGGCCGAAGAGGCCAACGCCCGCGTGGCGTGCGAGACCTTTGCCACCAGCGGCATGGTCGTCATCGGCGGCGAAGTGGGGCTGACTGATCAGGACGCACTGAAAAACTATATGGGCAAGATCAGCCAGATCGCCCGCGACTGTATCCGTGACATCGGCTACGAGCAGGAGAAGTTCCACTGGAACACCTGCCACGTGCAGAACTTCTTGCACGAGCAGTCGGCGCATATCGCGCAGGGTGTGGACCGTGACGGGGCAGGCGATCAGGGGATCATGTTCGGTTTCGCGACCAACGAAACCCCCGAGTTGATGCCCGCACCGATCCAGTACGCCCATGCGGTTCTGCGCCGCTTGGCCGAGGTCCGCAAGGATGGCACCGAGCCGACCCTGCGTCCTGATGCGAAATCGCAAATCTCGTTGCGGTACGAGGGCGGCAAGCCCGTCGAGGTGACCTCGATCGTGCTGTCGCACCAGCACTCGGACATCAACCAGACCAGCGACGACATCCGCGCAATCGTAGAGCCCTACATCCGGGAGATCATCCCCGCAGAGCTGCTGACCGAGAACACCGAGTGGTGGGTGAACCCCACCGGGACCTTCGTGATCGGCGGCCCTGATGGCGACGCGGGCCTGACCGGCCGCAAGATCATCGTGGACACCTATGGCGGCGCGGCCCCCCATGGCGGCGGTGCGTTCAGCGGCAAAGACCCGACCAAGGTGGACCGCTCGGCGGCCTATGCGGCGCGTTATCTGGCGAAGAACATCGTGGCGGCTGGTCTGGCGGACAAATGCACCCTGCAGGTCAGCTATGCGATCGGTGTGGCCAAGCCCTTGTCGATCTACGTGGACTTCCACGGCACCGGCAAGATCGAGGAGGCCGCCATCGAGGCTGCGATCCCCCGCGTGATGGACCTGTCGCCCCGCGGCATCCGTACCCATCTGGACCTGAACAAGCCGATCTATTCGCGCACCGCGGCCTACGGTCACTTTGGCCGCGCGCCCGAAGAGGACGGCGGTTTCAGCTGGGAGCGCACCGATCTGGTCGACGCTCTGACCCGCGCGATCCGCTGATTTCCGGCGGGATCAAGGTATGCGGACGGGGCCCCTTGTGGGCCCTGTTTCGTTTTTGAGTATTTAAGGCAAAAAGAAGCTGGGGCTTGTTTTGGGCGAGGCGCGGCTTTATTGGGCAGGGCCATGAGCGAAGAGACACCGAAAACACACCCCAGTGGCGCCCCTTGGCGCAATTTTTATGGCCGGTTCAAGGGTAAGACCCTGCGACCGAACCATAAGGAATTTCTGGAAGAGGATCTGGAGCCTTTGTCGCCCGGTCCCGTGGGTTGGGACGTGAACCCGAACCGCGAAAAGCTGGATGTGGAGGCCATGTTCGATGGTCGCCCCTTGTGGTTGGAGATCGGGTTCGGGGGCGGCGAGCATCTGGTGCACATGGCCAAGACCTATCCCGATATGGGGATCATCGGGTGCGAGCCGTTCATCAACGGTGTTGCCATGCTTCTGGGGAAAATCCGCGAGGCTGGGGTGACCAACTTGAAGGTGCACCCCGGGGATGCGCGTGATCTGTTTGACGTGCTGCCCGATGGCTGCGTTGAGAAGGCGTTTCTGAACTATCCCGATCCGTGGCCCAAGAAGCGCCACCATCGCCGCCGGTTCGTGACCCAAGAGCACTTGCAGCCCTTAGCGCAGGTGATGGCGCGGGGGGCCGAGTTCCGTGTGGCCACCGATATTCCCGACTATGTCCGCCAGACCATGCAAGAGGTCCCGCAGGCCGGTTTCGAATGGCTGGCCGAGGGGCCTGCTGATTGGCGCGAGCCTTGGGGCGACTGGATTTCCACGCGCTACGAGCAGAAGGCTCTGCGCGAGGGGCGCACGCCCCATTACATGACTTTCCGTCGCCGCTGAGGGCGATAGACCAGGCCCTTTGTTTGCGATAACAGAAGGGCGGATTGATTGAACGAGGAACGCCCGATGTCTGCACATGGCACGCCCATCCCGATGACCGCCTATGCCTCTGGTCCCCTGACCGGGGCGGCCCATGTTCCGGGGGACAAGTCGATCAGCCACCGTTCGCTGATCCTTGGGGCGATGGCCGTGGGCGAGACCCGCATCAGCGGTCTGCTGGAAGGGCAGGACGTTCTGGATACCGCCAAGGCGATGCAGGCTTTTGGCGCCGAGGTGACCAACCACGGCGGTGGTAACTGGTCGGTCAAGGGTGTGGGCGTTGGCGGATTTGCCGAGCCTGACAATGTGATCGACTGCGGGAACTCTGGCACTGGCGTGCGTCTGATCATGGGCGCGATGGCGACTTGCCCGATCACCGTGACCTTTACCGGCGATGCCAGCTTGAACAAGCGTCCGATGGCCCGTGTGACCGACCCGATCGCGCTGTTTGGCGCGCAGTCGGTGGGTCGTAGCGGCGGCCGTCTGCCCATGACCATCGTTGGCGCGGCTGATCCGGTGCCGGTGCGCTATACCGTTCCGATGCCTTCGGCTCAGGTGAAGTCGGCGGTTCTGCTGGCCGGCTTGAACGTGCCGGGCGAGACTGTGGTCATCGAGAAAGAAGCCACACGCGACCATACCGAGCGGATGCTGGCAGGCTTTGGCGCCGAGATTTCGACCGTGGAAACCGAAGAGGGCCGCGTGATCACCCTGAAGGGCCAGCCCGAGCTGAAGCCTCAGGACATCACCGTGCCGCGCGATCCGTCGTCAGCGGCGTTCCCCGTGTGTGCGGCGCTGCTGGTGCCCGGCTCGGACGTTGTGATCCCGAATATCGGTCTGAACCCGACCCGCGCCGGTCTGTTCACCACGCTGCGCGAGATGGGCGCGGACCTGACCTATGAGAACGAGCGTGTCGAGGGCGGCGAGCCTATGGCCGACCTCCGTGCGAAATACTCGCCCAACATGAAGGGCATCACTGTACCGCCCGAGCGCGCGGCCTCGATGATCGACGAATATCCGATCCTGTCGGTGGTTGCCGCGAACGCAACCGGCGAGACCGTGATGCGCGGCGTCAAGGAACTGCGCGTCAAGGAAAGCGACCGCATTGATGCAATGGCCAAGGGCCTGCGCGCCAACGGGGTCGAGGTCGAAGAGGGCGAGGATTGGTGGATCGTCAAAGGCGTTGGTGCGGGCAATGTGGCCGGTGGTGCCACCTGCGCGACCCATTTGGATCACCGCATCGCGATGTCGTTCCTGATTGCGGGCCTGTGCAGTAAGGCTCCGGTCAGTGTGGATGACGGTGGCGCGATTGCCACCAGCTTCCCGATCTTCGAGGGGCTGATGAAAGACTTGGGCGCAGATATCAAGCGCACGTAAATTTCAGGGGGCGGTCCGGTGGGGCCGCCCCTGTTCGTTTCGGGGGGCGGAATGGCGACGGGATCGTGTTTGTGCGGCGGCGTGCGGTATCAGGTCGAGGGGCCGATGGGGCCGACCTTTGGCTGCCACTGTTCGCAGTGTCGCAAGACCAGCGGGAATTTCGTGACCGCTTTTTTCGCGCCGCGTAACGGTGTGACGATCCATGGCGAGGTGCGGTGGTATCAGAGTTCGGCCACGGGGCGGCGGGGATTTTGCCCGACCTGCGGCGGCCAGATGTTCTGGGATGGGGGCCATCCCGATCTGGAAATCCACGCCGGATCGCTGGATGGGGACGCGCCCAAGCTGGCCTATCACATCTATTGTGCGGACAAGGCGGGGTTCTACCGGATCACCGACGGGTTGCCGCAATTCGCCGCCGAGGCAGAAGACGGGGACGCGCAGGCTTGAGGCCACGCGCAAGCTGCGCTAGGACATGGGTCCGCATTTCAGGAGGCACAGATGTTCACAGTGGCGATTGACGGACCGGCAGCTTCGGGCAAAGGCACCATTTCCCGCGCGATTGCGGCCCATTTCGGGTTCGCCCATCTGGACACCGGCCTGTTGTACCGCGCCACGGGGCGCAAGACCCTGAACGGCACCCCCGCGCTGGAAGCGGCGCAAACCTTGGTGGCCGAGGATCTGCAAGGGGACGAGCTGCGCTCGCCCGAGGTGGCTCAGGCTGCCAGCAAGGTCGCGGCGATGCCCGAGGTGCGCAAGGCTTTGGTCGATTTCCAGCGTGCGTTTGCCCAGCGGGCAGGGGGCGCGGTTCTGGACGGGCGCGACATTGGCACCGTGATTTGTCCCGATGCCGAGGTGAAGCTGTTCGTCACCGCCAGCGATCAGGTCCGAGCCGAGCGCCGTTGGAAGGAACTGACCTTCAAAGGGCATAAGGTGACCGTGGATGAGGTGATGGCGGACCTGCAGGAACGGGACCGCCGTGACAGCACCCGCGCGGACGCCCCGATGAAGGCCGCCGATGACGCGCTGCAACTGGACACCACCACCCTGTCGATCGAAGAGGCCGTCGCCGAAGCCGTCAAGCGCATCGAGGCCCGTCAGGCCGAGTTGGCCAAGCTCTGATCCAGCCGGATTTGCATGTCGCGGCAGGGCTCTGTTTCTTTGAAATAGGGATCGCCAAAGGCCTCTAGACCAAAGCGCGCGTAAAACCCGCTGGCACTGGCGCGGGCGCTCAGCCACAGACGGCGCGCGCCGGATGCGCGGGCGCGGTCCAGTGCTGCGGTGAACAGGGCGCTGCCGATCCCCTGATTTTGCCGGTCCGGACGGGTGGCGAATTTGCGCAGGCGGATGTCGGTCCCTTCGGCAAACAGGGACAGAACGCAGACCAGTTCGTCCCCCTCATAGGCGCCCAAATGCAGGGCCGACTCGTCTCCTGGCACGCGGCTGAAGTCCGCTGGATGGTCTGGCCACAACACGCGGTGGCGCAGGGGCAGGGCGGTCTCGGCGTCGATTTCTACGATTTGCAGGGACATTTCGGTTCGTTTCATCCAATTGTGCTTGGGGGGGCGCTTGCCTCAGAGGGCGAAATCGCTTATCTCGCGCCTCGTCTATACGGCAAAGACCAGACTCTGACAGGGGCAGGTTTCAAAAACCGGCCTCTTCTCGTTTGTAAAACGGCCAACACGACCAACCCAAAGACCGGCGGAGACAACCGCTCGGCCAGCATAACGTTAGTAAAAGGAAAACGGACGCCATGGCGAACGCAATGATGGAGGAATTCGAAGCCCTCCTGCAAGAAAGCTTCGAAATCGACACCCCCGAAGAAGGTTCGGTTGTCAAAGGCAAGGTTATCGCGATCGAAGCGGGCCAGGCCATCATCGACGTAGGCTACAAAATGGAAGGCCGCGTTGATCTGAAAGAATTCGCAAACCCCGGCGAAGCTCCTGAAATCGCAGTCGGCGACGAAGTAGAAGTGTTCCTGCGCTCTGCTGAAAACGCCCGCGGCGAAGCTGTTATCTCGCGCGAGATGGCACGCCGTGAAGAAGCATGGGACCGCCTGGAAAAAGCATACGCAGACGACGCGCGCGTCGACGGCGCGATCTTTGGCCGCGTCAAAGGTGGCTTCACTGTGGACCTGGGTGGCGCAGTTGCGTTCCTGCCCGGCTCGCAAGTTGACGTACGCCCCGTACGTGACGCAGGCCCGCTGATGGGTCTGAAGCAGCCCTTCCAGATCCTGAAAATGGACCGTCGTCGTGGCAACATCGTTGTGTCGCGTCGCGCCATCCTGGAAGAGTCGCGCGCCGAGCAGCGTGCAGAAGTTATCGGCAACCTCACCGAAGGTCAGGCTGTCGAGGGTGTTGTCAAGAACATCACCGAGTACGGTGCATTCGTTGACCTGGGCGGCGTAGACGGCCTGCTGCACGTCACCGACATGGCATGGCGCCGTGTGAACCACCCGAGCGAGATCCTGGCGATCGGCGAAACCGTCAAGGTTCAGGTCATCAAGATCAACAAAGACACCCACCGCATCAGCCTGGGCATGAAGCAGCTGCAAGCCGATCCGTGGGATTCGGTTGCTTCGAAGTACCCGCTGGAGTCGGTACACACCGGCCGCGTCACCAACATCACCGATTACGGTGCGTTCGTGGAGCTGGAGCCCGGCGTCGAAGGTCTGGTACACGTTTCGGAAATGTCGTGGACCAAGAAAAACGTACACCCCGGCAAGATCGTTTCGACCTCGCAGGAAGTCGAAGTCATGGTTCTGGAAATCGACGAGTCCAAGCGTCGCGTTTCGCTGGGCCTCAAGCAGTGCATGCGCAACCCCTGGGAAGTCTTTGCTGAGACCCACCCCGAGGGCACCGTTGTCGAAGGCGAAGTCAAGAACATCACCGAATTCGGTCTGTTCATCGGCCTCGAAGGCGACATCGACGGCATGGTTCACCTGTCGGACCTCACCTGGGAAGGCCGTGGCGAAGACGTTATCGGCGAATACAACAAGGGCGACATCGTCAAAGCTGTTGTTTCGGAAGTCGACGTCGAGAAAGAGCGCATTTCGCTGTCCGTCAAAGCAGTTGATGGCGACCCGTTTGCAGAAGCAATCGGCGGCGTGAAGCGTGGCTCGGTGATCACCGTTGAAGTCACCGCGATCGAAGAAGGCGGCATCGAGGTCGAGTACGAAGGCATGAAGTCGTTCATCCGTCGTTCGGACCTGTCGCGTGACCGCGCAGACCAGCGTCCCGAGCGCTTCTCGGTTGGCGACAAGGTCGACGTTCGCGTCACCAACGTCGACAACAAGTCGCGTCGTCTGGGCCTGTCGATCAAAGCTCGCGAGATCGCAGAAGAGAAAGAAGCCGTCGAACAGTTCGGCAGCTCGGACTCGGGTGCATCGCTGGGTGATATCCTTGGCGCAGCGCTGAAGGGCAACGAGTAATCCTCGCTTCCTTTTCCAAAGCTTACCGGGCCCCGCAGGTTTTCCTGCGGGGCTTTTTCGTTGTTGATTCGCCCGCTTAACAACCGAATGTGTAGTTTCTGTGCTGCGGCATCCCGCGAAAATCGGCTTTACGCAGGGGAAACAGACTAATTTTCGGGCTACTTCTGCGATTTTGTTTCGTTTTCAGGTATTTGACCCTATTATCAGATATACGAGATATATGGCTGGCGAGGGGGAGACATCTGATGATCCGTTCGGAACTCATTCAGATCATTGCCGACGAAAATCCGCATCTGTACCAGCGCGATGTCGAGCGCATCGTGAATACAGTGTTCGAAGAAATCACCGAGGCCATGGCCCGCGGAGACCGGGTCGAACTGCGAGGCTTTGGTGCATTTTCAGTGAAAAAGCGCGATGCGCGCACAGGTCGCAATCCTCGGACCGGTGAAACGGTTGATGTCGAGGAGAAGTTCGTGCCATTTTTCAAGACCGGCAAGCTGCTGCGTGACCGGCTCAATGGCCTTGAAAATACTGAAGAAGAATAATGATCCGTTATATCCGTTATGCATTTCTGGCCGCGATCGCGGTCTGTCTGGTGGCCGTTGCGGCCGCCAACCGCGACACCGTCACCCTGAACCTGCTGCCACAGGATCTGGCTGACGTTGCGGCTTGGAACTTCTCGATCCAGTTGCCCCTGTTCCTGGTGATCTTTGCCAGCGTCATCGCGGGCCTGCTGATCGGGTTCTTCTGGGAGTGGATGCGCGAGCACAAGCACCGCGCCGAAGCGACCCGTCACAAGAAAGTGGCGCAGAACCTGAACCGCGAAGTCGAAAAGCTGCGCGGTGAAAAGCATGCGGGCAAGGACGAGGTTCTGGCTCTGCTGGAGGCCAAGGGCTGAGACCATGCCCTCGGGAATCAGAGTTAAGATCTGCGGTCTGAGCACCGTAGAAGACGTGCGCGCCGTGGCCGATGCTGGGGCGCGCTACGTTGGTTTTGTGTTCTTTGCCAAAAGCCCGCGCAACGTGACCATCGAACAAGCCCGTGAATTGGCGCTCGAGGTGCCTTTGGGCGTGGCCAAGGTGGCGCTGACCGTGAACGCGGACAACGCCCTGCTGGACGCCATCACAGAGGCTGTGCCGCTGGATATGATCCAGTTGCACGGGTCCGAAAGCCCCGAGCGGGTGGCCGAGGTCAAGGCGCGCTATGGCTTGCCGGTGATGAAGGCGCTTGGCGTTGCCGATGCCGAAGACCTGCCCAAAATCGCCGATTACGAGACGGTTGCGGACCAGCTCTTGATCGACGCAAAGCCGCCCAAGGGCGCGGATTTGCCAGGTGGCAACGGGCTGGCCTTTGACTGGCGTTTGCTGGAGGGCCGCGAATGGGCGGTGCCGTGGATGCTGGCAGGGGGCCTGCACCCCGAGAACGTGGCCGAGGCGATTGCCCGCACCGGCGCCCGTCAGGTGGACGTGTCGTCCGGCGTCGAAAGCGCGCCGGGGGTCAAGGATGCCGCCAAAATCACCGCTTTCGTACAGGCCGCACTGGCCTGATCCGGCGCATTGTGGGGCCCCGTTCGCAGGGGCCGCACATTTCGCCGCTTTTCGCTGGAAATGCCGCCCTTTGTTGCATATCCACGTGCAAAATCTCAGTTGAAAGGCGCCCGAGATGAATGATCTTTTCAACAGCTTCATGACCGGACCCGATGAAAAAGGCCGTTTCGGCCAGTTCGGTGGACGCTTCGTGTCGGAAACGTTGATGCCGCTGATCCTCGAACTGGAGGCCCAGTACGAGCGTGCCAAAACCGATCCCGAATTCTGGGCCGAGATGGACTATCTGTGGAAACACTATGTGGGCCGTCCGTCGCCCCTGTATTTCGCAGAGCGCCTGACCGAAGAGCTTGGCGGGGCCAAGGTGTACTTCAAGCGCGACGAGCTGAACCACACCGGCGCCCACAAGATCAACAACGTGCTGGGTCAGATCATTCTGGCGCGCCGCATGGGCAAGACCCGCATCATCGCGGAAACCGGTGCCGGCCAGCACGGCGTTGCGACCGCGACCGTTTGTGCGAAATTTGGTCTGAAATGCGTTGTTTATATGGGCGCGCACGACGTTGAGCGTCAGAAGCCCAACGTGTTCCGCATGCGCCTTCTGGGGGCTGACGTGATCCCCGTGACCAGCGGCCGTGGCACCCTGAAGGACGCCATGAACGATGCGCTGCGCGACTGGGTGACCAACGTCAACGAGACCTTCTACTGCATCGGCACCGTGGCCGGTCCGCACCCCTATCCGGCGATGGTTCGCGACTTCCAGTCGATCATCGGCAAGGAAACCCGTGAACAGATCATGGAAGCCGAAGGCCGTCTGCCCGACACTCTGGTCGCGGCGATCGGTGGCGGTTCCAACGCGATGGGCCTGTTTTATCCGTTCCTCGACGATGCCAGCGTGAACATCATCGGCGTCGAAGCGGGCGGCAAAGGCGTGGACGAGAAGATGGAGCACTGCGCGTCGCTGACCGGCGGTCGCCCCGGCGTGCTGCACGGCAACCGCACCTATCTGCTGCAGGACGAGGATGGCCAAATCCTTGAAGGGCATAGCATTTCGGCGGGTCTGGACTATCCGGGCATCGGGCCGGAGCACAGCTGGCTGCACGAAACCGGCCGCGCCAAATACGTGTCGATCACCGACAAAGAGGCGCTGGGCGCGTTCGAGCTGTCCTGCCGGACCGAGGGCATTATCCCCGCGCTGGAGCCCTGCCACGCGCTGGCACATGTGGCCAAGATCGCACCGACCCTGCCCAAGGATCACCTGCTGGTCATGAACATGTGTGGCCGCGGCGACAAAGACATCTTTACCGTCGCACGCCATCTGGGTGTGAACATCGCCGGCTCCGAGGGCCGCGATCTGGGTTAACAAACCCTGACACCATCGAATCGGATCCCGCAGGGCAACCTGCGGGATTTTGCGTTTCTGGCCTTGTAAAACAGGGGAATCCGGCTGCCATCTTCCGTATGGAGTACGTCTGGCTTCCGTCATGACGTTCAAGGTGGACGCTATACCGCTGGTTTACGGGCGGTTACTGCCCGTTTGGTGGGCCGGTTTATACCCTGCGGCGCATTTTCGAGCGGGCCGGGGACGGGCAAGGGTCGATCCAACGCCGGAATTCCTCTGGCTGCATCGGGAGAGACCCACATGATCAAGACCTTTACCGTTCGCGCTGCATTGTTCGCAGCGACCGCGACCTTGGGCGCACAGGCGCAGGCCCTGACCGTATCCGAGGCCATCACCGCAACCACCGACGCGGGCTATAGCGCCGTGGCGGTCCGCACCTCGCGCGATGGGACCGTGACGTCGGTTCTGGCGACCGACGGCACCAGCTACTACGAGATCGACTATGACACCGACACCGGCGAGGCGACCTCGACCACCGAGGTGACCCCGCGCAACAGCACCTTCGAAACCCTGTCCAGCGATGACGCCGCCGCCGCGATTGCCGCCGCCGAGGACGCAGGTCTGACCGTTGTGGGCATCCGCGAGACCGACAGCGGCGCAGAAGTGATCGCGACCGACGGCACCACCACCTATGAGGTCAGCTATGACAGCTCGACCGGCGAGACGACCACCACCGAAGCCACCCGTGGCCACGGCAAGGGCGGCCGTCATGGTCACGACGATGATGACGACAGTACCACGTCGGATGACAGCAGCACGACCACGTCGGACGACAGCAGCGACGATAGCTCGACCGATGACAGCAGCGACGATAGCTCTGACGATAGCTCGGACGACGACAGTGACAGCGACTCGGGTCACGACCATGGCGGCCGCGATGGCGGTGACCGCGAAGGTGGCCACGGCGGCGGTCGTCACTAAGGTCTGCGGACGGGCAGGGGGCGGATGGCTTGGTCATCGGGTCCCCCTGCAAACGGCCCAAGAAACGTTGGGGGTTCGGCGGGGTCATATACCTGAGGGCAGATAGGAATGTGGCACGGCTGCCTTAATTTCCGCTGTAAACCTGCGGTCTAATAGCGGCTAAGTGGCTGTTCTGGATGGGGTTTATGGGGGAAAGGCGGTTTACGGATCAGAGGCCAGCGGTCATCACCTGCAATGCTGAATATGTAATTTCAGCTAAATTGGAGAGTAATGATGACCAAGGTTTCGACCATCCGCGCCGCTCTGTTCGCTGCGGTTTCTGTATGTGCTGTTTCCGCTCAGGCGATGCCGATGAGCGTAGTTGTTGTGGCCTCTTCGGGCAGCTTTGGCGCGGCGCGTAGCATCGCGGACAAAGACGGCGCGGGGAAAACCGAAAGCACCAAACAGGGATGCTCGGGCTCGGGTGAGGCGAGTGCGACCACTGGAACGGACGCTTCGGACGACACCGCGACTGACGACAGCGCATCGGACGACACTGCTGCTTCGGATGAGACTGCGACCGACGACACCGCAACCGAAGAGACCACCGACGACACCAGCACCGAGGACACCACTTCGGACGACACCACCACCGAGGACACCTCTACCACCGACACGTCGGGCACGGGTATTTCCGTTGGTGGCGCGTTGACCGCGTCCTAAGGTGGTGCGGGACCTGGGGGCTGGTCTTGTTATTTCACCGCTGCCATAGGCAGCAGCGTCCCCCGCGTGTATGATGCGGGGGGCACTTTGATCACCTGACCGGAATGGCTTTTATGCGAACGCTTCTGAAAACTGTCTGTGTCTGCCTGTGCGCGGCGCTGCCGATGGCGGCCCATGCGCAATCGGTGAAGGACGAGATCATCGCCGATCTGGTCAAGGACGGGTACACCGAGATCACGGTCTCGCGGACTTTGCTGGGGCGGCTGCGGTTTATTGGCGTGGGGCAGAACGGCACCCGAGAGGTTGTCGTGCAGCCCAGCAACGGGGCCATTCTGCGCGACCACGTGGATGACGATGATGACGAGCGGACCGCGCGGACCTCGGGCAATGATGATCGCGGCGGGTCGGGCAGCACGGCGGGTTCGGACGACAGTTCGGGATCGGGCGATAGTGGCTCGGCGTCCGATGACAGTGGCGGCGACGATGGCGGCAAGGATGACGGCCGTGATGAGGGCCACGGCGGCAAGGACGATGACAAAAGTGATGACAAAGACAATGATCGCGGGAATGATCGGGATGACGGTCACGATAACGATCGTGGGAGGGACCGATGACCGAACGTAAAAAGGCGTTGCAGGTCGAGCGCGTGATCATGGTTTCAGTGATCGCGCTTCAGGCGTTTTGTGCCCTCATTTTCATTTGGGAAATTTTCGTTTCGGTTCTGGGACTGCCGTTCAATCTGGTCCCGTGGGGTCTGTTCGAGCTGGTGGAAATTGGGGCCGCCGTCGGATTGGGTCTGGGGATCGTGCTGGGCGGGATGGTGCTGCGCAACACCGCGCGCCGGGCCCAGCGGGCCGAGGAACGGCTGCGGGCGGCGTCCCGCGAATTTCTGGAACTGCTGGAAGAGCGGTTTGTGGATTGGGGGCTGACCCCCGCAGAGCGCGACGTGGCGCTGTTTGCCTTCAAGGGGCTGACGACCGCCGAGATTGCGGGGCTGCGCAACACCTCTGAAGGCACAGTCAAGGCGCAGACCGCCGCGATTTACCGCAAGGCGGGCGTGTCGGGCCGAGCGCAGCTAATGAGCGTGGTCATCGAGGACCTGCTGATGGACGAAACCCAGCCCAGCCCGTTCCGTCAGGCGGCGGAATAAAGCTCTAGTACTTCGATCGGGACGATTTCGAGGGCGCGCTGGTGGGTGGCCTCGAGGTCGACCAAGGGGGCGCAACCTTCGTCATGGGCCTGCAGGAAGCGGCTGGCGCAGAGGCACCATTTGTCCCCGTCCTTGAGCCCCGTGAACCCGAATTCGGGGCGGGGTGTGCTCAGGTCATTTCCCACATATTTCGAGAACGCCAGGAATTCGGCGGTCATCACGGCGCAGACCGTGTGGCTGCCCCTGTCCTGATCGCAGGTGTTGCAGGACCCGTCGCGGAAAAAGCCCGTCAGGGGCTTGGTCGAGCAGGGCCGTAGGGGGCCGCCGTTCACGTTCACAGAGGGGTCTTTGCGGATCACAGCGCGCGCCTTTCATGGATGCCACAATAGCTTAGCGCATCCTTGGCTGCTGGCTAGCCCCCTTAGCGGAACTTGTCCGCGAGCTTTTGTAGGGGCGAGCGGTTGTCCTCGGGCTCGGCCTGCGGGGCGGGGGCCTCGGGGCGCGGGGTAGGGGCCTGTTTGGGGCCTTTGCCCTGCGGGGCCTGACCGGTGCCGGTGCCGCTGCGGGGCGGGTTCACGCGCAAGGCCACAGCGTTCTGGAACTTGGCGTTGTCGCCGCGGGCCAGCGCGGGCGCGCCGTCCGAGATGCCGCGCATCATATCGTCGAGCCAGTCCTGTTCGGCCTTGGCAAAGTCGTTCAGTACATAGGAGGCGACTTTGTCCTTGTGACCGGGGTGGCCGATGCCCAGACGGACGCGGCCATAGTTTTCACCGATGTGCTGGTGGATCGAGCGCAGCCCGTTATGGCCCGCATGACCGCCGCCCTGTTTGACGCGCAGCTTGCCGGGGGCCAGATCCAGTTCGTCGTGGAACACGATCACGTCCTGCGGTTCCAGTTTGTAATAGCGCATCGCCTCGCCCACGGACTGGCCGGAGAGGTTCATGAAGGTCTCGGGTTTCAGCAGGACGGCGCGGTCGCTGCCAAAGCGCCCTTCGGAGAGCTGGCCGCTGAAGCGCGATTTCCAGCCGGGAAAGCCGTGATCTTCGGCGATGCGATCCAGCGCCATGAAGCCGATGTTGTGACGGTTTCCGGCATATTTCGGACCGGGGTTTCCAAGACCGACAAAGAGAAGCATCGCGCGGGCCTTTCTGATCACTGCTGTTTCGGGGGCGTTATGCCCTTAGTGGCGTCCAAGCGCCACCCTGCAACGAAAAACGGAGCCGCGAGGGCTCCGTTTCCGTATCCGTAGGGATCGAAGGGGGAAGATTATTCTTCGCCTTCGTCGTCGCTCGCTACCAGACCTGCGGGCGCCGAGATGTTCGCGATTACGAAATCGCGGCCGGTGATGACCGGCGAGGTGCCTTCGGGCAGCTCGATGTCCGAGATGTGGATGACGTCGCCGATCTGACGGCCGGTCAGGTCAACGGTCAGCTTCTCGGGGATGTCGCCAGCCAGAACGTTCAGTTCTACGTCAGCGCGGACAACGGTCAGAACGCCGCCCTTTTTGATGCCGGGTGCTGCATCTTCGTTGATGAAGTCAACGTGGATGAACAGGTTCACGCGGCTGGTGCGACGCAGGCGCAGGAAGTCAACGTGGGTGGGAAGGTCTTTGACGACGTCACGCTGAACAGCGCGGCATACGACGCGAACGTCTTCCTGACCTTCGACCTTCAGGTTCCACAGCTGCGACAGGAAGCGGCCGTTTTTCAGCGCTTTGATCAGCTTGTTGAAGGGGATGTTGATCGGCAGGGGATCCTGACCGCCACCGTAGACGATACCCGGAACCAGGTTCTCGCGACGAGCTTGACGAGCGGCCCCCTTGCCTGTCCCCGTACGTGCTTGTGCTTCAAAATCAAGGACTTCAGTAGCCATGATTAATCTCCAAAAATTGTGGGCATCCTCCAAGGGTGTATGCCCGGTCAATGGCCGGTTCGCGCCGGCCCCAAAACGCAAAGCCCCGCGCGTTTCGGCGGCGGGACTGTCCGTTCGCGGGCGTATAGGGGAAAACGGGTCCAAAGGAAAGGCCGGATCACAGGGGAATCCGGCCTGAATGGCGAAAAACCGGTGGTTTTTGCGGGGTGGGGGCCTGTTTGGCGGCGGTTATGATTCGTCGCCAGGCAGTTCGGTGTGCAGATAGCCCCCCGATTTGATCAGCGCATCATAGAGCGCGTATTCCTCCGCCCGTTCCTGCCGGAAGCGCTGGGCCAGTTCGTCGGACAGCGGGGTCGGGGCCTTGGGCGAGACGTTTTTGCGCGGGATTTTGGGCATCTCGCCGAAGATATTGGCGAGGAACTCGTTCAGAAGCTCGGCGTGTTCGATCGCAAAGAGGTGCTGCACGGCGTTGGTGCCGTCCTTGCCCATGACGAAGTGGAGTTGGTTGCCCACGGAGGCGGCGGGGGTGGGCTTGGGGTCCAGAGATTGCAGAAGGAACTCCTCGAACGTCATGTTGGCGGTCGAGTTCTTGTCGTTCACACGCAGGCGCGAGCGGTATTTGTACCAGCTGCGCATCTGGTCGAGGGGTTCACGCAGAACGGCCATCCGCTCGGGGCGGAGGTTGAAGGTTTTGTCCAGAAAGGGGGCAAAGGCGCGCTCATACTTGCGCACGTTCATATGCTTGGCCGCAGGCGCGCCGCGCATGATGATGTCGGCTTTGCCCTTGAGGGCGGCCTGATAGGAGGTGGTGCCGGTCTTGGGGACGGCAAAGAAAACCAAGTTGTGCTTTAGAAAAACCAGCATGAAATTCCCCGTGTTTCCGCATGGTTGTCCGCTGGCGGGGGCGGTTGTCAAGGATTGCGAACCGTAAGCCCTGTGGCCGGGGTGCGGGACGGCCTGCGGCCGATGGGTATTTATGCCAAGATGAAGGGGGCTCAGTTTTCTGGAAATTCGGGCGGGGGCGCGGTATGCACAAGCGTAAGTGTGCGTTTGGAGGATGTCATGGCGCCCGAAGAGGTCGAAGCCCTGTTTACCCGCAGTAGCGGCCAGTATCTGTTTGCCCGTTGGGGGCGGCCCATTGCGCCGGTGGTTTTCGGGGTCGAGGAGGCGACGCTTCAGGTGGTGAAGGGCGCGCTGGAGGCGGTCGCCGCGCTGGCGGGGCATCAACTGGCCGAGACGGATCCAGAGCTGGGCTCCAACCTGATGGTGTTTTTCTTTCGCGAGTGGAAAGAGCTGACCGAAGTGCCCCATATGGAGCAGCTGGTGCCCGATCTGGAGCCCTTGGTTCAGCGGCTGGAGGCGGCCGAGGCGAACCAGTACCGGTTCTTCCGGTTCGACAAGCAGGGGGCGATCCGTGCGGCCTTTGTTTTCCTGCGGATGGACGAGGAACTGTCGAAGGTGCCGGCCGAAACCTTGGCCCTGTCGCAGGTGGTGCAGACCATTCTGCTGTGGTCCGATGAGGCGTTCCGCGAACAGTCGCCCTTGGCCGTGGCGGGGGGACATACCATCCTGCGGCCCGATTTCGCGGGGCTGATCAAGGCGGCCTATGATCCGGTAATGCCTGCGGTGGCTCAGGATGCCAGCCATGCCCTGCGCCTGTCCGCGCGGGTGGGGATGTATGCGCCTTTGTAAGGCATGATGAGGGTTGTGGAGCAGGGGCGGCGCGCATAGGGTCGGGCCTGTCGAGCAAGAGGCACTTTCATGACGCATCGCTTTTCCCTGCGGGTTTATTACGAAGACACCGATCTGGCGGGAATCGTCTACTACGCGAACTATCTGCGGTTTATCGAACGGGCCCGGACCGAGTGGGTGCGGGGACTGGGAATCGATCAGAAAGCCCTGCGCGAGGCCGAGGGAATCGTTTTTGCAGTGCGGCGTGTGGAGGCCGATTACCTGCATCCGGCCAAGTTCGACGACGAGTTGGTGGTGGAAACCAGCCCCACGGTTGTTACAGGCGCCCGCATTATTCTGCACCAAGAAGTCAAGCGCGGCGAAGAAGTGTTATTCAGCGCACAGGTCACAGTTGTTGCCCTATCTGAAACGGGGCATCCGGCGCGGCTTCCGGCGAACATTCGCCTGCTATTGCACTAAAAAAGTCACTGTTACGGCCTGTTGACGCGCTTGTGTTGGCTTGCCTCTCCAAAGTTCTGTATTTTGCTGCGAAAATATCCGCGCATTGAAGAATGCGGAATTAAGGCAAGAGCAGGCATATGGACGCAACGACCCTCGCAGTGGCGCAGGAGATTGATTTCTCCTTCTGGGCCCTTTTTGCACGCGCAACGTTTATTGTTAAAATCGTCATGATCATGTTGATCGCGGCGTCGTTCTGGGCGTGGTCGATCATCATCCAGAAATACATCGTCTATCGTAAGGCGAAAAAGGACGCGGAGGCCTTTGATCAGGCGTTCTGGTCCGGTGAGCCCTTGGACGAATTGTTCGATAACCTCGGGTCTGATCCCGAGGGCAGTCAGGCCAGGATCTTTGCCGCGGCCATGACCGAGTGGCGGCGCAGCCATGACGCCGAGGGGCAGCTGATCCCCAACGCCCAATCCCGCATCGAGCGCAGCATGAACGTGGCCATCGCCCGCGAGGCTGACGATATGCAGTCCGGTCTGGGGTATCTGGCAACCATCGGGTCGGTGACGCCGTTTATCGGTCTGTTCGGGACCGTCATGGGCATCATGAACGCCTTTATCGAGATCGCAGAGCAGCAGAATACTTCGCTGGCCGTGGTTGCCCCCGGTATCGCCGAGGCGCTTCTGGCGACGGCGCTGGGTCTGCTGGCGGCTATTCCGGCGGTCGTGTTCTATAACCAGCTCAGCACCATCGCTGACAAGGTTCTGGGCGGCTACGAGGCCTTTGCCGACGAGTTCGCCACCATTCTGTCCCGCCAGCTGGATAGCTGACGCATGGGGGCGGGTGTCATCAAAAAGGCCAGTGGAGGCAGCCGGCGGCGTCGCAGCCGCGCGCAGCCAGTGGCCGAAATCAACGTCACGCCCTTTGTGGACGTGATGCTTGTGCTTCTGATTATCTTCATGGTGTCGGCGCCGCTGATGACCGTGGGTGTGCCCGTCGAGCTGCCGAAATCGGCCGCTGGCGCGCTGTCCGCGGACAAGGAAGAGCCGCTGACGGTTACGATGACCGGTGATGGCCGCGTCATGATCATGAAAACCGACGTAACCCGAGAGGAACTTGTGACCCGCCTGACCGCCATCGCGGCCGAGCGCGAGAGCCGCAAGGTGTTCCTGCGGGCCGACGGTGCAGTGCCTTATTCGGACGTAATGACGGTGATGGGCGCCCTCAGTGCGGGTGGTTTCCCCGATATCGGTCTGGTGACCGATACGGGCGGCTCCCGACTGACGGGAAGCGGGAACTAGGGGCGAACGGTGAAGACCGGCACCTATATCTCTGGCGCAGGGCATACCCTGGTTTTGTTGTGGGCGATCTTTGGTGGCGTCTTCAAGAGCGAGCCTTTGCCCATCGTCAACGCAACCGACGTGTCGCTGATTTCCGCCGAGGAATTCGCCAACCTGATGTCGCCGGAGACCGATCCGAACGCGACAGAGGTGGTGCCCCAAGAGGCGCCCAAGGCAGAGCCTCAGGAGATCAAGCAGGCCTTGCGTCCGCCTGAACGGCCCGAACCGCAGCCCGAACCCGAGCCAGAGCCAGAACCGGCTCCTGCGCCCGAACCCGAGCCTGTGATCCCCGAAGTCCCGGTCGAGGCACCCGATGCCCCGCCCAGTGAAACCCCGACCCCCGAGCAGGCGCCGCGCGTGTCTGACACCGCCGTGCCCAAGCCGCCCGAGGATGCCGAAGTGGCCCCCGAAAAGGTCGAGGCCGCCGATGCCGACGTGCCCGCCGAAACGCCGGTCGAGGAAGAAAAGAAACCCGCAGCCCCCGAGGCCGCAACGACCGAAATCGTGACCGAGGCCGAGAAGCCTTCGTCGTCGATGGACAAGTCGCTGCGCCCGATGCTGCGTCCCAACCGGCCCACGCCTCCGCCCGTGGAGACAGCCGAAGCCAAACCCGACGCGAAACCCGCCAAAAAGGCCGAGGAAAAGCCGAAGGAAGAGCCCAAGAAAGAGGCCGCGCCCGCGAACGATCCGCTGGCCGGAGCGCTTGAGGGGGCCTTGGCCGAAGCTCTGGGTGGCGCGACCGGTGATCCGGCCCCCAGCCGCAGTGCTGCCCCGCCCCTGAGCGCGGGCGAGCGCGAAGGTCTGCGGGTGTCGGTCCAACAGTGCTGGGTTGTGGACGTGGGATCGCAAGCGGCGAACGTGACCGTGGTTGTGTCGATGAACATGAACCCCGACGGCACCGTGGATCAGGGCAGCATCCAGCTGGTCTCGTCCTCGGGGGGCGAGGGGCCTGCCATCGAAACCGCCTATCAGGCCGCCCGCCGCGCGATCGTGCGCTGCCAACGCCAAGGCTATCCGCTGCCGTCGGAAAAGTACGACCAGTGGAAACAAATCGAAATGACTTTTGATCCTTCGCAGATGCGACTGCGCTAGGATCGGACCTGAACAAAACTCTACGAACGTGGGGACGGAGTAATGATGAAACCCTTTGCACATGCCGCCGCTCTGGCATTGGCGCTGATGGCGGGAACCGCAGCGCCTGTGCTGGCGCAGTCCGGTCCTTTGCGGATCGACATCACCCAAGGTGTGATCGAGCCGATGCCGATCGCGATCCCGCAATTCGTTGCCGAAAGCGCGGGCGCGCAGGACGTGGCAGCCCAGCTGACCAGCGTGATTGCCGCCGATCTGGTGGGAACCGGCCTCTTCCGCGAAATCCCCCGCGAGGCGTTCATCAGCCAGATCAGCAACTTCAACGCCCCCGTTCAGTACGCTGACTGGAAGGCCGTGAACGCGCAGGCTCTGGTGACTGGTGCGGTGTCGACCGATGCCAGCGGTCGCCTAATCATCAAGTTCCGCCTGCATGACGTGTTCAGCGGCGGCGAAATGGGCGAGGGTCTGCAATTTGCCGGCACCGTCGATGGCTGGCGCCGTATGGCCCACAAGGTGGCCGATCAGGTCTACAGCCGCATCACCGGCGAAGGCCCGTACTTTGACAGCCGCGTGGTGTTCGTGTCCGAGCAAGGCTCCAAGGCGCAGCGTCAGAAGCGTCTGGCGATCATGGATTACGACGGTGCGAACGTGAACTACCTGACCGATGCCAGCAGCATCGTTCTGGCGCCGCGCTTCTCGCCTGATGGCAGCCGTGTGCTGTACACCAGCTACGAAAGCGGCTTCCCCCGCATCTATGTAATGGATGTGGGCTCGGCTTCGCGCCGTGCGCTGGCGGACCAGCCCGGCACCATGAGCTTTGCCCCCCGTTTCGGCCCCGATGGCAACACCGTGGTCTATTCGGTCACCGAAGGCGGCAACACCGATCTTTATGCGCTGAACATGGCAACCGGCGGGCGTTCGCGTCTGACCAGCGCCCCCTCGATCGAGACCGCGCCGAGCTTTAGCCCCGATGGCAGCAAGATCGTGTTCGAGAGCGACCGTTCGGGCAGCCAGCAGCTGTATATCATGTCGTCCGGCGGCGGTGAGCCGACCCGCATCAGCTTTGGTGACGGCCGTTACGGCACCCCCGTATGGTCGCCCCGCGGTGATATGATCGCGTTCACCAAGCAGAACAAAGGCCGCTTCCACATTGGCGTGATGCGCGTCGATGGCAGCGAAGAGCGCCTGCTCACAGCGTCTTTCCTTGACGAAGGCCCGACTTGGTCCCCCAATGGCCGCGTGATCATGTTTACCCGTGAAAGCCAGGGCGAAAGTGGCGCCGCGGCAATGTATTCGGTCGATATCTCGGGACGTAACCTGAAGCGCGTGCCCCTTCCCGCCGGTGGTTCCGACCCCGCGTGGTCGCCGCTGCAGCGCTAACCGTATCTTGGGCGGAAGCCCTGTGTTATAACGCTCAAAAATCGAAAGAGCAGGAACCAACATGAAATCTCTTGGCACAATCGTACTTCTCGTTGCCGCACTGGGCCTGTCGGCCTGTTCGAAGACCGGCGCGGACCGTTTCGGCAACGGCGCGGGCATGGACGGCGCGAACGCCTATGGCGCAGGCGCGAACGGCGCGTATGGCGATCCCAGCAGCATCGGTTATTTCCAGAACGCCGTCGGCGACCGCGTGTTGTTCGAGGTTGACCAGTCGACCCTGACCGCGACCGCGCAGGACACCCTGATGAAGCAGGCCCAGTGGCTGCTGACCAACGGCGACTACAAAGCCATCATCGAAGGCCACGCCGACGAGCAGGGCACCCGTGAATACAACATCGCGCTGGGCGCACGCCGCGCCACCGCAGCGCGTGATTTCCTGGTCTCGCAGGGTGTGCCCGCGAGCCGTCTGGAAATTGTGTCCTATGGCAAAGAGCGCCCCATCGCGGTTTGCTCGACCGAGAGCTGCTATTCGCAGAACCGTCGTGCTGTGACCGTAATTTCGGGCGGTTTCTCGAGCTAATCTGACACAGAAAGGAAGAACGCGATGCTTCGGCAAACCTTTGGCGCGCTGATGATCGGGACTGTGCTGGCCACTTCGGTGCCAGCCGTGGCCCAACAGGCCGATGCGGCAACGCTGGCCGATCTGCGCCAGCAGCTGTCGGTTCTGCATGTGGACATCCAGCGTCTCAAGCGCGAGCTGTCCACCACTGGCGCCCCCGGTGGCGGCACTCAGGGCGGGACCCTGTTGAGCCGTGTGGATTCGATCGAGGCCGAAATGACCCGCCTGACCAACCGTGTCGAGGAACTGGGCCATCGCGTGGAGACGGTCGTTGAATCGGGCACCAACCGCGTCAACGACCTGAACTTCCGTCTGTGCGAACTGGAGCCCGGCTGCGACGTGTCCACTTTGCAGGACATGCCGCGTCTGGGCGGGGCCGATGCGAGCGCGAATATGCCCGTGTCGCCCATCGCGCCCGCGGGGGGTGCTGCGGCGCCCACCACGGAGCTGGCCATGAGCGAGCAGGCCGATTTCGACAGTGCGCAGGCCGCATATGCCGAGGGCCGCTTTGCGGACGCGGCGGCTGGCTTTGCCACCTTTGTCGAGACCTATCCCGGCAGCCCGCTGACCGCTGACGCGCATCTGGGCCGCGCCCGTGCGCTGAAGCAGGTGCAGGACACCCGTGAAAGCGCGCGCGCCTATTTGCAGGCGTTCTCGACCGATCCCGAGGGGCCCGGCGCTGCCGAAGCCCTGACCGGACTGGGCACCGCATTGGGCGCTTTGGGCCAGAACAACGAGGCCTGCGTGACCCTGTCCGAGGTCAGCGTGCGCTTCCCCGGCGATCCGGCGGTGGCAGATGCCACTGACGCGATGGGCCGACTGGGCTGCTCGTGAGCGAGGCGCTTCGCGACGTTATTGCGCGGCTTCGGGCCGCGCCACAGCCCCTCGGCATTGCGGTGTCGGGGGGCTCTGATTCTGTGGGTCTGATGCGGATGGCGGCAGTCGCGGGCATCAAGCCGCGCATTGTGACCGTCGATCACCGACTGCGCCCCGAAGCGCGGGACGAGGCCGAAGGGGTCGCCGCCCATGCCGCCGCGCTGGGCTTCAAGCACGACATTCTGGAATGGACCGACTGGGACGGGCAGGGGAACCTGATGGACGCCGCCCGCCGGGCGCGCCAGCGTCTGATCGGCGCGTGGGCCGCCGAGCATGAATTGCAGGTCGTGGCGCTGGGACACACGCTGGATGATCAGGCCGAGACGGTTCTGATGCGTCTGGCGCGGGCCTCGGGGGTGGATGGTCTGTCCGCCATGTCCGAATGGCGCGAGGCCGCGTGGGGCTTCTGGTGGCGTCCGATGCTGGACTGCCCCCGTCAGGACATCCGAGACTGGCTGGCCGGGGACGGGGTGCCTTGGGTCGATGATCCCTCGAACGAGAACGAGCGGTTTACCCGCGTGCAGATGCGCAAGGCCTTGCCCTTGCTGGCGGAACTGGGGATCGGGCCCGATGTGCTGGCGCAGGTCGCCTTGCACCAGCAGGCCGCCCGTGACGCGCTGGACGAAGTGACCGCAGAACTGGCGGGCCGGATCGCCACCGTGGACGGGGGAATGCTGGTTTTGCAGGCAGAGCCCCTGTGGGCCGCCCCCGCTGAAATCGCCCGCCGCCTGATCACCGCCGCCCTGCGCTGGATTGCGCCCGCGCCCTATGCCCCGCGGTCCGATGCGGTCGAGGGGGCGATCGCCGCCCTGCGCGCCGATCAGGGCACCACGCTGGCCGGCTGCGCCCTGCGCCCGCGCCAAGGCACCGTGACGATTTTCCGCGAATATAATGCCGTCCGCGATCTGGTTGCCGCGCCGCCCGCCCTGTGGGACGGGGTCTGGCACACCGCCGCCCCCGAAGGCGCCGAGCCGGTCCAAATCCGCGCCCTTGGCCCCGAAGGGATGCGCCAACTGCCCGAAGGCCGCCCCGACACACGCCCCTATGCGGCCCTGATCGCCGAGCCCGCCTTGTGGCAAAATGACCGCCTGATTGCCGCGCCAATGGCCGATTGGCCGAATGGTTGGCGGATTTACCGCGAAAACGGCACAGATGATTTCATTCAATGCATCTTATCGCATTGAACCTCGCTTCTTAGTCTCTATTTTGATGTGAAAAGGTCGGGGCGCGTCTTCGGCTTTGGACTTCAAGGAGATGACTTTTGCAAAACGCGCGTAGCATCGCATTCTGGGTCGTGCTGTTCCTGCTGGTCCTTGCCCTGTTCAATCTGTTCAGCGGCAGTGGCACCTCTATGCAGAGCCAGACCGTCAGCTATTCGGAGTTTGTGCAGTCCGTGGATAACGGCAACGTCGCCCGTGTGACGCTGGATGGGGAAACCGTCCGCTTCCAGGGCAGCGATGGCCGCGATTACCAGACCATCAAACCCGCTGACGCTCAGATCACCCAGACCCTGATCGCCAAGAACATCCCGTTCGAGGCTCGTAGTCAGGAACAGAGCGGTCTTCAGACCTTCCTCGTATCGCTTCTGCCTTTCCTGCTGCTGATCGGCGTCTGGATTTTCTTTATGAACCGGATGCAGGGCGGCGGCGGTGGCCGTGGTGGCGCTATGGGCTTTGGCAAGTCCAAGGCCAAGCTGCTGACCGAGAAGCATGGCCGCGTCACCTTTGACGACGTGGCAGGCATCGACGAAGCCAAGGAAGAGCTTGAAGAGATCGTGGAATTCCTGCGCAACCCGCAGAAGTTCAGCCGTCTTGGCGGCAAGATCCCCAAAGGTGCGCTGCTGGTGGGCCCTCCGGGTACCGGTAAGACGCTGCTGGCCCGCTCGATCGCGGGCGAGGCGGGCGTTCCGTTCTTCACCATCTCGGGCTCTGACTTCGTGGAAATGTTCGTGGGTGTGGGCGCAAGCCGCGTCCGTGACATGTTCGAACAGGCGAAAAAGAACGCGCCCTGTATCGTCTTCATCGACGAGATCGACGCTGTGGGCCGTGCCCGTGGTGTCGGCATCGGCGGCGGCAACGACGAGCGCGAGCAGACCCTGAACCAGCTGCTGGTTGAAATGGACGGCTTTGAGGCGAACGAGGGCGTGATCATCATCGCGGCCACCAACCGCCGCGACGTTCTGGACCCCGCACTGCTGCGCCCCGGCCGCTTTGACCGTCAGGTCACCGTGCCGAATCCCGACATCAAAGGCCGCGAAAAGATCCTGGGCGTTCACGCGCGCAAGACCCCGCTTGGACCCGATGTGGACCTGCGCATCATCGCGCGCGGTACTCCGGGCTTCTCGGGTGCGGATCTGGCGAACCTCGTGAACGAGGCCGCGCTGATGGCTGCCCGTATCGGTCGCCGCTTCATCACGATGGAAGATTTCGAGAACGCCAAGGACAAGGTCATGATGGGCGCCGAGCGTCGCAGCATGGTCCTGACCGCCGACCAAAAGGAAAAGACCGCCTACCACGAGGCTGGTCACGCCGTGGTTGGTCTGGTGCTGCCCCAGTGTGATCCGGTCTACAAGGCCACGATCATCCCGCGCGGTGGTGCCTTGGGCATGGTCGTCAGCCTTCCGGAAATCGACCGCCTGAACTGGCACAAGTCGGAATGCGAGGAAAAGATCGCGATGACCATGGCCGGCAAGGCCGCGGAAATCATCAAGTACGGCGAAGAGAACGTGTCGAACGGCCCCTCGGGCGACATCCAGCAGGCATCGGCCTTGGCGCGTGCCATGGTTCTGCGCTGGGGCATGTCGGACAAGGTCGGCAACATCGACTATTCCGAAGCGCACGAAGGCTACTCGGGCAACACGGCGGGTCTGTCGGTTTCGGCACACACCAAAGAGTTGATCGAAGACGAGGTGCGTGCCTTTATCCAGCGTGGCTATGACCGTGCGTTCCAGATCCTGACCGACCACCATGATGAATGGGAACGTCTGGCCAAGGGTCTTCTGGAGTACGAAACCCTCACCGGCGAAGAGATCAAGCGCGTCATGCGCGGCGAGCCTCCGCAGGCGAACGGTCAGGACGACGAAGACGATGCAGGTTCCAGCAGCCTGACCTCGATCCCCAAAACGCGGGCGAAAACCAAACCCGCAGGGGACGAGCCGGAACCCGAGCCCACCGCATAATTCCCGATCACGCCCCGCCCAACCGCGGGGCGTTTTCTTTTGCCAGACAGGGGTTTGCCGCTCATCGGGAAAACCCTGCTTCTTTTTGCTCCAAATACTCACTATCCCGAAGCGGACCACAGGCCCGACGCGCGAAAGGACTCACTATGCCCGCCCTCAAGCCCACCGATTTCACCGCCACCATCACTTGGCTGGGGCACGTGTCCGACCGCGAAGCCTCGCTGGCCTCGCAGCCGCTCGATGAGATGGAGCTGACCTTTGCGGGCGTCGCGACCGAAATCCACGGCGGCCTCACCCGTCCGTCCTGTAGCCGCGTTGTGTCCCAGCACCCCAAGGGCACCGAGATCGCCAACGTCCGCCAGCTGACCATTCTGTCCGCCGAAGAACTGGCCCAAGTGGCCGAGAAGATCGGCGTGGATGCCTTCAACCCCGCTTGGGCGGGAATCAGCATCGTCATCGAGGGGATTCCCGATTTCAGCCATGTGCCGCCCTCGTCGCGCCTTCAGGCCGAAAGCGGGGCCACCATCGTGATCGACATGGAAAACCGTCCCTGCCATCTGCCCGCCAAGGTTATTGATCAGGACGCCCCCGGCGCGGGCGGCAAGTTCAAAACCGCCGCTTCGGGCCGCCGCGGTGTGACTGCTTGGGTCGAGCGCCCCGGTACGCTCAAGGTCGGTGATACCCTGCGCCTGCACATCCCCGATCAGCCCGTTTGGCAGCATTTGGACGCAGCCCGCAGCTAATATGCCGCTCTGAGGCCGATCGGGCACTTGTCCCGCGCCTCAGAACCGACTACCTGCGGGCGCAACACCGACAGCCCGCAGGAGATGTGACAGCATGGACAGGACGCGCCGCGCCCCTACCGAGTGCCCCGACATGCCTACCTTGCGTGCCCAGATCGACGATCTGGACACCCAGCTCGTGACCCTTTTGGCGGAACGCGCGACCTATATCGACCGCGCCATCCAGCTGAAGCCGAGTGCAGGTCTCCCCGCCCGTATTCGTGATCGGGTCGAGGAAGTTGTCGCGAACGTACGAAATAAGGCGGATTTGCAGGGGCTCGACCCCGAATTGATTGAGAGCCTCTGGCGCAAGATCATCGACTGGTCGATCGATCGCGAGGAACGGGTTCTCGGGACCCACAAGGAGTAACCAGATGACCGCGAAGATCATCGACGGCAAGGCCTTTGCGGCCACGGTACGCGAAAAGGTGGCAGGCCATGTCAGCCGCCTGAAAGAAGAGCACGGCATCACCCCCGGTCTGGCGGTGGTTCTGGTGGGTGAGGACCCCGCGTCGCAAGTCTATGTCCGCTCGAAGGGCAAGCAGACAGTCGAAGCTGGCATGAACAGCTATGAGCACAAGCTGGATGCCACCACGTCCGAGGCGGATCTGCTGGCGCTGATCGACCAGCTGAACAACGATCCGGCGGTTCACGGTATTCTGGTGCAGTTGCCGCTGCCCGACCATCTGGACAGCGATCTGGTGATCAACTCGATTGATCCGGCCAAGGATGTGGACGGCTTCCACATCTCGAACGTGGGTCTCTTGGGCACGGGTCAGAAGGCCATGGTGCCTTGCACCCCGCTGGGCTGCTTGATGATGCTGCGCGATTACCATGGCTCGCTCTCGGGCATGAACGCTGTGGTCATTGGACGCTCGAACATCGTGGGCAAGCCGATGGCGCAACTGCTGCTGGGGGATAGCTGCACTGTGACCATCGCCCACAGCCGTACCAAGGATCTGGCCGATGTGGTTCGCCGCGCGGATATCGTGGTTGCCGCCGTTGGCCGCCCCGAGATGGTCCCCGGCGACTGGATCAAAGAAGGCGCGACCGTGATCGACGTGGGCATCAACCGCATCGACGCCCCCGAAAAGGGCGAGGGCAAGACCCGTCTGGTCGGCGACGTTCATTTCGACAGCGCTGTCGAAGTTGCTGGCGCGATCACCCCCGTTCCGGGCGGTGTTGGCCCGATGACCATCGCGTGCCTTCTGGCGAACACCGTCACCGCGTGCTGCCGCGCGAACGGTTTGGCCGAGCCTCAGGGCCTGACCGCGTAAACTGCGATTTGACGGAATTGAATGACGCGCGGTCCCCCAAGGGCCGCGCGTTTTTCTATGGGATCAGGTGCGGCGTTCGAGCTTGGTGGCGAGGTGGATCAGGCTCTCGACCTCTTTGACGCCGCGGGCGCTGCCAATCCATTCGAGGGTCCGGTCCAGCGTGGCGGTGTCGTCCGTGGCGACCTCGATGATCAGGTCATAGCGGCCAGAGGCGCTGTGGACGGCCTTGACCTCGGGTAGGGATTTGATGCGGCTGATGATGGCGGCGTTTTCGGCCGGTTCCGTGCAAACCAGCAGGGTGCCGCTGATGGCGGGGCGGGCACCGGCGCCCAAACGGATCGAATAGCCCGCGATCACCCCCGACTTTTCCAGCCGTTCCAGACGGGCCTGAACCGTGGTGCGGGCCAGCCCGATGCGGCGGGCGATGGTCGACACGCTCATGCGGGCGTTTTCCGAGAGGGCGGCGATCAGAGCGAGGTCGGTTCCGTCAAGTTGCATCGGTTTCTCTGGGCTTTGGGCGATTTGCTTTGCTGAATCTTACGATGTGACTTTGCATTTCGGCAAGGTGCTGAATCGGTGACAGTGTTGTGACCGATTTGAATGCCCGCTGGACTTGAGGCGGAACAGGTCTACTCTGAATATAAAGGGACGGGAAAAACGTCCTTTTGAATAGGACACATAAGAGGCGGCCCCGGTTGGGCCGTTTAACTAGGTACGAGACCGATGCAGGCTGGCACGGTTGGTGCAGGCCTGAGCTTTAGGGAAGCGGCACACGCTGCCGTCCGGAGTAGGGGTATCACACGGGTCCATCGCCGTTCACGCCCCTGAATGCTAGGGAGTTGATGAACCAAATGCGGTTGCGGCTGAGTGATAAGATCCTTGGTTGGCTGCGTGCCAGCCCCAAGGAGATCCATGCGCCGACAGGTTATAGCCGGCAGCCGATCACTCATGTCATCATCATCGACGGAACGCTGTCCAGCCTGACGCTGGGCATGGAGACGAACGCGGGCCTGACCTATCGCCTGCTGCGCGAGGTCGGGATGCCCGTTTCGGTCTATTACGAGGCCGGTATCCAGTTGAACGACTGGCGCGGCTGGAACGACGTGATGCAGGGCAAAGGGCTGAACCGGCAAATCCGGCGGGCCTATGGATACCTTGCGTCGCGCTATCATCCCGGGGATCGGGTGTTCCTGTTCGGCTATTCGCGCGGGGCCTATGCGGTGCGGTCCTTGGCTGGCGTGATCGACTCGGTCGGGCTGCTGAAGGGGCCCGAGGCCACGGTGCGCAATGTCCGCCAGATTTACCGCATCTATCAGCGCGGGGTGCACGAAGGGGATCACGGGTTCATCCGGCGGGCCTGTCACGCCGAAGTTCCGATCGAGATGATCGGCGTATGGGACACGGTCAAGGCGCTGGGGAATCGCTTGCCCTATTTCGCGGCGCGGTCGGATCTGGAGCACGGGTTCCACGATCACCGGCTGGGGCCCTCGATCCGGCATGGGTATCAGGCGCTGGCGCTCGACGAGACCCGCGAAGGGTTCGCCCCGATTCTGTGGGAAACCGACCCCGAGCGCGAGGTCCATGTGGAACAGGTTTGGTTCCGCGGCTCCCACGGGGATGTGGGCGGGCAACTCGGGGAGTTTCTGGAGGCGCGGCCCCTGTCGAACATCCCGCTGGTCTGGATGCTGACCAAGGCCGAGGCCTGCGGGCTGCCGTTGCCCCACGGGTGGCGGATGCGTTTCCCGACCGATGTGCGGGCGCCGTCTTTGGGGACGTGGCGCAGTTGGGGCAAGCTGTTTCTGGCGCGCAAACCGCGGGTGGTGGGGCTGGACCCCTCGGAAAGCCTGCACGATTCGGTTGCGCGGCGGCACGATGATTTCACTTGGGCCAGCGAGGCCGCGTTGACCCCGCCAAGCCCGCATCTGGCGCCGGATGTCCCGCGCGAGATGGCGGTTAGCTGATGGTCAGCATCGTGGTCGAGGCGGTGGCGTAAAGCTTGCCATCCTCGACCCCGCGCAGTTCGGCATGGGCCACACCGGTGCGGCGGCCGGCGTGATCGACGTGACCGATGGCCTCGACCTGCATCCCGACGGGGATCGAGCGCAGGATGTTCACCTTCAGCTCCAGGGTCAGGGAATGCACGCCGGGTTTGCTGGTGCTGTTCACCGCGCCGCCAAGGGCGCTGTCCAGAATCGTTGCGTACCAGCCGCCGTGGGTCGAGCCGACCAGATTGGTGTGATCCGATTTCGGGGCGCCGCGAAGGGTGACGGTGCCGATGGCGGCGTGGGTCATCCGGTAGCCCATCGCGGCCCAGATCGGCGGCTCGGGCGAGTCGCCGTTGATGATCCGCAAAAGGTTTTCGAGCCCCGATAGCTCTGGGCTAAGGGGCGCGTCGGATGAAACAGTGTTGGTCATAAGTCCTGCCGGAAAAGAAAAGGGGCATGTTGCAGATGCAGCATGCCCCGTTCTGTTCGATCAGGCAACGTTCTGAAGCTTGACCTGAGGGGTGACGCCGATGGCGTGGCACACGTCGCGGGTCAGTTCGGGACGGTTCAGGGTGTAGAAGTGCAGGTCTTCGACGCCTTCGCGCAGCAGATCATCGCACAGCTCGGTGCAAAGCGCGGTGGCCAGCAGGTCCTGACGGCCATCACGGAGCGCCTTGTCAAAGGCATCGTCCAGCCATGCGGGGATCGAGGTGCCGCACGCCGCCGAGAACTTCTTAACGCCCTTCCAGTTTTCGATCGGCAGGATGCCGGGGATGATCGGCGCGGTGATGCCCGCATCGGCGCACGCATCACGGAACCGCAAGAAGGTCTCTGCCTCGAAGAAGAACTGGGTCAGCGCCTCGGACGCACCGGCGTCCAGTTTGCGCTTCAGCCACTCAACGTCCGCTTTGTGGTCAGTCGCTTCGGGGTGCTTCTCGGGGTAGGCGCCCACACGCAGGGTGAACTTGCCGGTATCGGCCAGCGCGCTGATCAGCTCGCAGCTGTCGGCAAAGCCTTCGGGGTGCGCTTTGAAGCCGCCCGAGCCCTTGGGCGGATCGCCGCGCAGGGCCACGATCTGGTTGATGCCGGCCTCTGCATAAGCGTTGGCGATGTTCAGCGTCTCTTCCTTGGTGGCGTTGACGCAGGTAAGGTGAGCTGCAACAGGCAGACCGGTGGTCTTGTGCAGAGTGGTTACGGCCTCGTGGGTCAGGTCACGGGTGGTGCCACCTGCGCCGTAAGTCACTGAAATGAAACGGGGTCCCATGGGCGCCAGCACCTGCACGGTATCCCAGAGACGGAACGAAGCTTCCAGCGACTGGGGCGGGAAGAATTCGAAGGAAATGCGCGGTGCGGTCATGGATAAACTCCTTTGCTATGTCGCTCTTGTCTCACAAACGTCGTTGTGAGACAAACTCATTATCTTCAAGATCAACATGAGCCACACATCAAGATGCACATCGAATTCCGCCATTTGCGCAGCATCAAGGCTATTCACGAGGCGGGCGGTCTGGCCCGCGCCGCAGACATCCTGAACATCACCCAGTCCGCTTTGTCCCACCAGATCAAGGGCTTGGAAGAGCAGTGCGGGGTCGAACTGTTCGTGCGCAAGTCCAAGCCGATGAAATTGTCGGCCGCGGGGATGCGTCTCTTGCGTGCTGCGAACCGGATTCTTCCCGAGGTCGAAGCGATTCAGGAAGAATTTTCCGGCTTGCGCGCGGGCAAATCGGGGCGCCTGCATATCGCCATCGAATGCCATGCCTGTTTTGAATGGCTGTTCCCCGTGCTGGAAAAGTTCCGCAAGCTGTGGCCTGACGTGGATGTGGACATCCGCCCCGGTCTGGCCTTCGACGCGCTGCCCGCCTTGCAAAAAGAGGACGTGGATGTGGTCGTCTCCTCGGACCCCGAGGATCTGAACGACGTCGTCTTCGAGCCCCTGTTCGACTATCACCCGATCTTCGTGGCCTCCAAGGACAACCCGCTGTCCCAGAAAGCCTACATCGAGGCGACCGATTTCCGCACCGAAACGCTGATCACCTATCCGGTCGACCGCGCGCGTCTGGACATCTTTAACCAGCTTCTGGGACCGGCCAAGGTCGAGCCCGCTGCCGTGCGTCAGGCCGAACTGACCGCGGTGATCCTGCTGCTGGTGGCGTCGAACCGCGGTGTGGCTGTGCTGCCCGACTGGGTCGTCCGCGAGGTGAAATACAACAGCGATTACATCACGCGCCCGCTGACCCGTGGCGGCATCACCCGCCGTCTTTATGCCGCCTTGCGCGAAGAAGATCGCCAGAAACCCTATATGGTTGATCTGCTGCGCCTTGCGGGCGAAGAAGCCCACAAATTACAGGCCGTCTGAGCGGGAATCAGCCCTTGGCAACAGGGCGATCAACGCGTAAATGGGCGGCTTGAGACAAAGGAGCCGGATGGATGCAGGGCAGCGCAAATCTGAACATCATGATCAAGGCGGCACGCAAGGCGGGCCGTTCGCTGGTCAAGGACTTCCGCGAAGTCGAAAACCTTCAGGTCTCGCGCAAGGGCGCGGGCGACTTCGTGAGCCGCGCGGACATGGCGGCAGAGCAGATCCTGCGCGAGGAACTGCTGGGTGCCCGCCCGACCTATGGCTATCTGGGCGAAGAAACCGGCGAAGTGAAGGGCGAAGACCCCACCCGTCGCTGGATCGTGGACCCGCTGGACGGCACCACCAACTTCCTGCACGGTATGCCCCACTGGGCCGTGTCGATCGCGCTGGAGCACAAGGGCCAGATCGTATCGGCCGTGGTCTTTGACCCCGCCAAGGACGAGATGTTCTTTGCCGAAAAGGGCGCGGGCTGCTGGCTGAACGACCAGAAGCGTCTGCGTGTGTCGGGCCGTCACCAGATCGTCGACTCGGTGTTTGCGACCGGCGTTCCGTGGGGCACCAAGCGCACTCTGCCTGCAACCATCCGCGACCTGTCGCGCCTGATGCCCGAATGCGCTGGTGTCCGCCGCTGGGGCGCAGCCTCGCTGGACCTGGCTTACGTGGCAGCTGGCCGTTACGAAGGCTACTGGGAACGCGAAATGTTCGCATGGGATTTCGCAGCGGGCATGCTGCTGGTTTCCGAAGCGGGCGGCATGGTCGGCCCGATCCGCGAAGGCCGTAACCCCATCGAGGACGGCGAAATTCTGGTCGCGAACCCCGACGTGTACGACCGCTTCGCCAAGATCATCCGCGAAGTCTGATCACCCAGATCACCAGACATTCCAAAGGCCGCTCCATTCCGGGCGGCCTTTTTCGTTGGGCTTAGTACCGCCGACGAACAGTGGGGATCCGCGTGCGCTGCCAGCTATGGCGCGGCGCAATCCCTTGGGTACGATCTTGGGCCTGCCAGAACCGGACGCCGCCTTTGCGCCGCCACAGCCCCCAAGTCATCGCCATACCGGCCACAAAACCGCCGATATGCGCCCAATAGGCCACGCCGCCCTCATCCGTGGGCGTCCCGAGCCCGCCAAGCAGTTGCACCGCAAACCACAGACCCAGCATCAGCCAGGCGGGCACGGTGATCACCTTCCAGATGATGATCAAGATCAGCAGAATATCGACCCGCGCCTTGGGAAACAGCAGCAGATAGCCCCCCATCACCCCCGCAATCGCCCCCGACGCCCCCACCATCGGCACCGAGCTATAGGGATCGGCCAAGACCTGCAGCAGCGCCGCCGCCACCCCCGAAGCCAGATAGAACAGCAGATACCGGACCCTCCCGAACTGCTCTTCCATGTTGTCGCCGAAGATATAGAGAAACAGCATATTCCCCGCGATATGCAGAAAACTGCCGTGCATGAACATGGACGTGACCAGCGAATACAGATGCTCCCCGTGGGTGATCATCAGCGGGAACATCGCGTAATCCAAGTAAACCTGACTGGCCGCAGCCTCGCCCACCAAAAGGGACCAATGGCTTAGAAACGCGACCACATTCGCGGCAATCAGCGCGTAGGTGACATAGGGCACGCGCCCCGTTGGGTTCTGGTCTCGGATCGGGAACATACCCTATGACATCGGCCCCACAGGCCCTCCGGTCAAGTCCCACCTCGAATTAACCTTACCCGGCCCTGCTTTCTCCTTGCCCAAATACTCCGGGGGTGCGGGGGCTGGCCCCCGCTGCACGCCCTCGGCAATAACCACACATAAAAAAGGGCGGCGGTCCCACAGGAACCACCGCCCCAGTCAGGGGGGACTGGCTGCGGTTACGACGACGCAGCCAGAAGCGCGGCGTTTCCACCCGCCGCAGTGGTGTCCACACAAACATGGCGCTCGTGACGGGCATGGCCTGTGTCAGGCAGGCCGGTGATCAGGGGCAGGATCGGGCCGATGCGATAGCTCAGCGCCACGCCATAGGCGCGGGCCTGCGCCGCATCGCCCCAATAGACCACGCCGGAAATGCCGCGCAGTTTGGTCAGCGCCTCGGGGCTGACCGCGCCGGTTGCGGCCACGGCCACACCGCCAAGGGACCGGATCGCCGCTGCTTGTTCAGCAGCGAGCGCCGCCGTTGGCCCAAGGCACAACACCGGCGGGCGGGCCATGGCGGTCAGGCGGTTCGACTCGCCGGTTGGGCCGGGCAGAGTGATGGTGGTCGGGGCGGGGCCTTCGCCCGCTTGGTCCACCAGTTTCTGCAGGTCTGCGTCGGTCATCGGAACCGGCCACTCGGCGGCCTGCGCGGGGGCGGGGCGCTGGGTGAAACGGGTCAGATAGTTCGGACCGCCCGCTTTCGGACCGGTGCCCGACAGGCCTTCGCCGCCAAAGGGTTGGCTGCCCACGATCGCGCCGATCTGGTTGCGGTTTACATAGATGTTGCCCGCGTGGACGGCCTCGGTCACGTGCTGCACGCGGTCGTCGATCCGCGTTTGCAGGCCAAAGGTCAGGCCATAGCCCGTGCCGTTAATGTCCGCGATGACTTGGTCCAACTCACCGGCCTTGAAGGTCGCCAGATGTAGCACGGGGCCAAAGATTTCGCGCTCCATCTCCTTGATCGAGCCGACGCGCAGCAACGTGGGGCGGGCAAAGGTGCCTTCGCTCGGGGTGTCCAGTTGGTGCAACACGCGGCCTTGGGCGCGGGCGGTTTCGATATAGGTCTGGATGCCGGACTGCGCCTCTTCGTCGATCACGGGGCCGACGTCGGTGCTGATGTCCCACGGGTTGCCGACGGTCAGGGTGTTCATCGCGCCGATCAGCATTTTCTGCAGGTTCGGAGCGATATCTTCCTGCACATAGAGGCACCGCAGGGCCGAGCAGCGCTGGCCCGCAGATTGGAAGGCGCTTTCGATCACGGCTTGGACGGCCTGTTCGGGCAGAGCGGTGCTGTCCACGATCATCGCGTTCAGGCCGCCAGTTTCCGCGATCAGCGGGGCGCCGGGGGCCATGTGTTTCGCCATGGCACTACGGATTTTCAGCGCGGTTTCGGTCGAGCCGGTAAAGGCCACGCCGCCCACGCGGGCGTCCGAGGTCAGCGCCGCGCCCACGTCTCCCGCACCGGGTAGAAGCTGCAGGGCAGTCGCGGGAACGCCAGCCTCGTGCATCAGCTCTACGGCGCGGAAGGCGATCAGGGGCGTCTGCTCGGCGGGTTTGGCCAGAACGGCGTTGCCGGTGGCCAGTGCGGCGGACACCTGACCGGTGAAGATCGCCAAGGGGAAGTTCCACGGCGAAATGCAGGTGAAGGTGCCCACCGGCGCGGCCTCGGGCGCGTTGGCGGCGTAGTAGCGCAGGAAATCGACGGCCTCGCGCAGTTCGGCGATGGCATCGGGCAGGGACTTGCCAGCCTCGCGGCTGATCAGAGCGAAAAGCTCGCCGTAGTTTGCTTCGAACAGGTCGGCGGCGCGGTTCAGCACGGCGGCGCGGGTGGCACGGTCTGCAGTCCAAGGGGTGGCGGCGGACAGGGCGGTCTCCACGTCGGCGCTAGAGGCAAAGCGCACTTGGCCGGGGGTGTCGGCGGGCACGGCCGGGTTGTCCACGGTCAGCGCAGGTTGGGGTGCTGCGGTGCCAGCGAGCAAGGGCGCGGCGTGCCACTGGTGGGCGCGCCAGACGTTTCGGTCGTGTTCCACGGTGGTCAGGGTTTGGGCGTGCTCGATGTCCCAACCCATCGAGTTGGCGCGGGCGCCGAACAGTTCGGGTCCCGTCAGCAGGTGCGCGGGGCGGCCCGCAACCGCGTCGAACGGGTCAGAGGCGACGACCGAGGGCGGCACCGCTTCGTTCACGATCTGGTTCACGAACGAGCTGTTCGCGCCGTTTTCCAAGAGGCGGCGGACCAGATAGGCCAGCAGATCTCGGTGGGCCCCAACCGGTGCGTAGATGCGGCAGCGGGTCTGTTCATTCGTATGCACGATGTCGTGCAGGCTCTCGCCCATGCCATGCAGGCGCTGGAACTCGAAGCTGTCACGGTCGTTGCCCGCATAGTGCAGCACGGCCTGAACGGTGTGCGCGTTGTGGGTGGCGAACTGGGGGTAGATGCGGTCGGTCATCGACAGCAGCTTCTTGGCGTTCGCGATGTAGCTGATGTCGGTGGCGTGCTTGTCGGTAAAGACGGGGAAATCGCTGACACCCATGACTTGGGCGTGCTTGATTTCGGTGTCCCAATAGGCGCCCTTGACCAGACGGACCATGATCTTGCGATCAAGGCGCTGGGCGGTCTCATAGAGCCAGTCGATCGCATCACCGGCGCGTTTGCCATAGGCTTGGACGACGATGCCAAAGCCCTCCCATCCGGCGAGACGGGGATCGGCCATGGTGGCCTCGATCACCTCGAGCGATAGGGCCAGACGGTTGGCCTCTTCTGCGTCGATGTTCAGGCCCATGCCGGCTTCGGCGGCTTGGACGCACAGCTTGGTCAGACGTTCCACCAGCAGGGGCATCATCGCGTCCCGCTGCGCCACGGTATAGCGCGGATGCAGGGCCGAGAGTTTGACCGAAATGCCGGGGTTCTTGCGGATGTCCTGATGGGTGCAGGCGCTGGCGATGGCAGTGATCGCACGGGAATAGGCGGTGAAGTAGCGCTCTGCATCCTCGTAGGTGCGGGCGGCCTCGCCGAGCATGTCGTAGGAGTAGGTGTAGCCGCGCTCTTCCATCTTGGCGGCGCGTTTCATGGCGGCTTCGATGTTCTCACCCAGCACGAACTGGCGGCCCATTTCCTTCATCGCGCGGCCGACGGCGGTGCGGATGACAGGCTCGCCCAAACGGCGGATGGCGCTGCGCAGATGGCCAACGGGGCCGGGCTTTTTCTCTTCCAGCACTTTGCCAGTCAGGAGCAGGGCCCAGGTCGAGGCGTTCACTAGGGATGAGGTCGAGTGGCCCAGATGGCGGCCCCAGTCGCTGGGGGCGATCTTGTCCTCGATCAGGGCGTCGATGGTGTCGGCGTCGGGCACGCGCAGCAGGGCCTCGGCCAGACACATCAGGGCGATGCCTTCGTCGGTGGACAGGCCGTATTCGGCCAGAAAGACCTCCATCAGGCCCGGATTGGTACGGCCGCGGATGTCGCTGACCAGTTTTGCGGCATTCGCGGCGATTTTCGCGCGGTCGGCAGCGGACAGGTTCGCCGCCTCTACCAGAGCGGCCAGTTTGTCTGCTTCGTTGGCGTAGGTCGCTGCGTCGATCCGCAAGGGCAGCGCCATGTTTTGATCCAGCATCATGGTATTCCTTTCCCGATCGGACCATGATACTGCATTGCGGCAAGTCGATATTCCCGAAATGACGGGTCTGTGCCATCCACTTCGACTTTATTAACGAGGTTTTGCCATGCAAGATGATCAGGTCAGTCTGGACCGTTTCGACTATGCGATTCTGAGCGAGCTGGGCCGCGAGGCGCGCCTAAGCGTTACCGAACTGGCCAAACGCATCGGCCTGTCCAAGTCGCCGACTCAGGCGCGGCTTCGGCGTTTGGAGATGGCGGGGATCATCATCGGCTACCGCGCGCTCTTGGATCCGGTGAAGCTGGGGCTGGACCACGTAGCCTTTGTCGAGGTCAAGTTGCAGGACACCCGCGAAGCCGCGCTGACCGCGTTCAACCGCGCCGTGGCCAAGATCGCAGAGGTCGAGCAATGCCATATGATTGCAGGGAATTTCGACTATTTGCTGAAGATCCGCACGCGCGATATGGCGTCCTATCGCCAAGTGTTGGGGGAAAAGATTTCGGCGCTGCCCTGTGTGTCGCACACCTCGACCTTTGTGGTCATGGAAGCGGTCAAGGAAACGGTCTCGGGTGATTTGACTTGACGGATCGGGCAGGGCGGGCGGATGCTGAACGGCATGAAACGCTTGGCCCTTGCTCTGATGATGTGGCCTGCCGCTGTGCTGGCCGACTGCCCGCCTGACCCGTACCAAGGGCCGGAACTGGACGCTGTTGTCGCCCGATTCCCCGATGCCCCCGATGCCGGTGTCGCGCTGGATTTGCACAACGAGATGTGGCGCGTGCTGACGGACGCGCCGGATCAAACGGCTCAGGACTATCTGGATGCGGGAATCGAGCGATTGCGGATGGGCGATTTTCCCGCCGCGCGCAGTGCGTTCGATGCATTGGTCGATTACTGCCCCGTCTACGCCGAAGGGTACAACCAGCGCGCCATCATCAGCTTTCTCGAGGGGAAGTATCAGGATGCGCTGCCCGACATCGACAGCGCCTTGGGGCTGCTTCCGCACCATCTGGGGGCCCTGACCGGCAAAGCGATGACCCTGATCGCCCTTGGCCGCACCCCCGAGGCACAGGACATCCTGAAACAGGCGCTGGCCCTGAACCCGTGGCTGCCCGAACGCAGTTTGCTGAATTCACCCCAAGGCGAGGAATTATAACGCCTATTCCAAGTTGCATTCCCCGCGCAGCACGCTAATGTCCGCCCACCCGTTCAGGGTTGCCCGCGTGATGGAATGGTAGACATAGGGGACTTAAAATCCCTAGGCTTCGGCCGTGCCGGTTCGAGTCCGGCCGCGGGTACCACTTCCGGCTTTTGCAAAAGCCGCACTTTTCCAGCCAGACGAAGTTGCGAAACGGTAGGGCCCTTGGGGGCCGGTTTACCGTTCGGGTAGGTCCGGCAAAATCACCTCGATCCGTAGAACGCCCTCCTCGGGGAGCGACGCGTGGGCGTTGCCGTGCAGGGCGGCGGCGGTGGCTTTGATCTGGAAAATCACCGGATGGTTGACCTTGGGACGATCGGGCTGGTCGAACTTCATCGGGGTGAACAGGCGGTCCACATTGGTGGGACGGATGAGGGTCGTGGGTGCGGTGCCGACGATCCGCAGATAGCGGCGGTCCTTGGCCATCTGGCTGATGATGCGGTTCTGGGACTGGTCATTGCTTAGGAGCACCAGCGCCTGATCCAGCGCCTGATAGATCTCCTCGACCTTGACGGGGTCGGTGTAGACGCAACGCTCCAGCTCGAAAAGGGCGCAGGTCTTCAGGTCCAGTTGCTGCACCAACAGGTCCAGCCGCTCCAGCACTTCGGGGGTGTTGGGGGCAAAGGCGCGGCGCATACATTGGGTCAGGGCAACAAGCTGCGCCTGACCATGCTGAGAGGCCGTGGTAATCTGGTCGGCCCAGCGATCCACCACTTCGGGGCTGTCTTGCCACTGTTCCTTGAGCAGGCTGGCAAAGCCGTGGGTGTGCCGCAAAGAGGCTGAAACGTCGTGATGGAGCGTGCTGAGAAACAGATTGAAGCTCTCGAAAATCGCGTCGTAGGCCAGTTTATCGTTCTTGATGTCTTTGACCATGCTTTCTCTTCTTTCACTCGGCCGCGGCCTTGGGGGGCAGCGAAACGATGCTCAGCCAGAAGTTCTCGATGGTTTTGACCACTTCGATGAACGACGATGCCTTGAGCGGCTTGGACACGAAACAGTTGGCGTGCAGCTGATAGGTCTTGATGCGGTCGGCATCGGACTCAGAGCTGGTCAGGACCACTACGGGAATGCGTAACAGATCCTCATCTTGTTTCATGATTTCCAGCACCTCGTACCCGTCGGTAACGGGTAGGTTCAGGTCCAAAAGGATAAGGTCGGGGGTCGCGGCCCCCTCGTAGCCGTTGCGTTTATACAGGATATCGAGCGCCTCGTCCCCGTCACGTGCCAGAAGCAGGTTGTTGGCCAGCTTGGCCTCGCGCATGGCTTCTTGGGTCAGGACAATGTCACCTTCGTTGTCCTCAATCAGCAGGATGGAAATGGTTTGCTGTGTCATGCCTCGATCTCCCCGTCTTTGGGCAGTGTAAATTTAAAGCTGGACCCTTCGCCAAGTATGGAATCGGCCCAGATTGTGCCTTTGTGGCGCTCGATGATCTTGCGACAGATCGCGAGGCCGATGCCTGTGCCGGGGATCTGGTCCCGCCGGTGCAGGCGTTTGAAAATCTCGAAAATCTTGCCGAGGTTCTTGTCGGCAATCCCCAGTCCGTTGTCCTGAACGGTGAACTCCCATTTATCGCCGTGATCCTCGCAGGTGACGTGGACGGTGATGGGGCCTTCGGGTTTCGAGTATTTGATGGCGTTGCCGATCAGGTTCTGGAACAGCTGCAGGGCTTGGGGCTTGATGAACGGAATCTGGGGCAGGTCATCGCGGGTGGTTTCCAGCGTGCGGCTGGTGCTGCTGGCGAATTGCGTGAACAGCTCATCGACCAGCGCATTGGTGTCCACCAAAGACAGGCGGCCGGTCCCCTGATCGACGCGGCTATAGTCCAGAATATCACGGATCAGATTGATCCCGCGGGACGAGGCATCGGTCAGGAAATGCAGGTAGCGCACGGTGGTGTCGTCTTGTTCACCGATTTCTTTGAGGTGGGTCTCTAGCCGCTCCGAGAAGGCGCCGACTATGCGGAAGGGTTCTTGCAGGTCGTGCGAGCAGATAAAGGCGAACTGCATCAGCTCTTCGTTGGATTGCTCCAGACGTTCCAGCAGGGCGGCGCGGGTTTCCTCCAGGTGGCGGCGTTCCGAGATGTCGTAGAACACGATCACGTAGCCGCCCATCACATCGGGTTTGCTTTCGATCCGGTTGGCCGAAATCGAGACATTCACGGGCTCTTCGTTGCAGATGCGGATCTGGACATCCTCGTTCCGCTTGTTCTGGATCAGCTCTTCGAGGCGGGGATTGACGTGTGTGCCTGTGATGAAAAACGGCAGCGAGTCAAATCGCTGGCCCACCAGGAGGTTGCGTTCGTGCCCCAGCAGCTTTGCGGCGGATTCGTTGACCAGCCGGATGTTGCGGTGCCGGTCCAGATAGATTAGCCCCTCGTTGGTGTTCGAGATCACCATCTCGCGCTCGCGGGCCATGTATTCCAGACGGGATTCGCGGTTCTGTAGGTCATAGGTGGTGATCCGCAGCAGGTCGTTCTGGCGGCTGACCTTGATGCTGCGGTTCAGGGCGACCGACAGCAGCAGCGTCACCAGCATCCCCAAGGGCAGCGCGGCATTGGTCAGGGGTTGAACCGCGTCGCGGACGAACTGTTTGTCGGGGATCATGGTCAGGACCCAGAACTGGTCCAGAACGCTGATGGCCTGCTCGACCGCAAAATTCGGCGCCAGAAAGGTAGGGGCCATCCGGTGGCTGATGACCAGATCCTGACTGCTGAGAATCAGCTCAAAATCCCTGAAGTCTTCGCGCAGCCACCCGGCCAGTTGTTGATCCAGATCGACAGAGGCCGCGATCAACCCGCGGAACTGGTCTTGGTGAAAGATCGGCGAAAAAATCACGAGGCTCTGCTTGCCGGTCGTCAGGGTAAAGGGTTTCGAAATGACCGTCTTTTTGGTCTCGTAGGCGGCCATCATGGCGGCGGTGCGGTCGGGGTTGAACTCTTTGCCGACGCCGATCGCGTGTTTCAGTGGCTCATAGGGGGCAACCCCGACGATCCGGAAGCTGTCGTCGATCAAGGCAATGCCGGGCAGTTGCTGGAAATCCGCCGCATAGCGTTCCGCATCCGCTTGCCACAGTTCGGGCAGCATGACGGGGACATTGGCCTGCCGGTCTGCCATGCGGTCCAGAGCCTCGGTCAGGTTCTCGAACTCGTTTTCGAGCAGGCTCTGCAGGAAGTTCATCTCGTTGTCGACGCGGCTGGCGACCACGTCGCGGTCCGTGTCCAGTAGGTGCTTCCAGATCGAGCAGGTGATCAGAATGCAGCCCAGCACCACGCCGGCCGTGATCAGAAGCTCTGGCTTGTCCGAAGGGAGCGCCGCGTTGATCCCGTTGCTGGCCAGCGCCAGCGCCAGCCCCAGAAAAACAAAGCAAATGGCGGTGTGCAGGGCCATCCCCGTGATCGCCACCCACTGATACATCGCCAAAGCGTTCGCCCCATAGGTCGCTAGCCCCGTCAGACCGATGCCCATAACCGACAGGCCCAGCGTGGCCAGCGCGGTCGCAGGCCAGCCCGAAACGCTGGGAATGCAAGCGAAGACGCCACACAGGCTGACCAGTAGAAAGCCGAACGCGGTGTTGTTCGCCATGTCCCCGCCGAATTCCGAGGTGTCGAACAACAGGTGCCGCACCTCGAGCTGGATGATCCCGCTATGCTCTAGCAATGTCAGGATCGGCAGGACCGCGATCACCAGCGACAGCAGCATGATCAGGTTGTCCGGGGCCTTGCGGATCGCAAACACCAGCGCCACCGACAGGACAAAGTCCAGCGATGTATTAAAGGACATAATGGAAAAGCCGGGGATCACATCCAGCAGGCGCGGGATGCCAAAGAACCAACCGTAAAGAGCCGAGCCGGAAATAATCAGTACAATCCCCGGCAGGGTATAGAATGCAGCCTCTCGAAGAGGCGAAGTGCCGGTCACTCGTTCAAAACCTCTCGGCGCAAGAGAGGTATGAGACATTGTTTTTCTTTCAATCTGACAGGGGAAGGGCCCTGAACACAGATGTCGTGTACCGACCTAGGATACACGTCTTTTTCTTATTGTTTAATACTTAATTGTAGATTGCCGGCGCGCAACTAGTCGAATTGTCCCGACGTTTTTGCCTATCGGCAAACGCCTTGGGGCGTTGGTGCAGCTGACGCATCGTCGATGGCGCGGGTCTTCTCGATCCGCAGGTCGCGGCCTTCTTGCATGTGGCGGCGCAGGGTGCGGGACAGGGTGTCGATCAGCAGGGTCAGCAGGACCGTCACGGCCAGCAGAATCAGCGCGCGGTCCATGCGCAGTTGCTGCAGGTTCGTCTGCACGTAGAACCCCAGCGTGCCGATCCCCAGAAGGCCCATGATCGCGCTTTCCCGCAGGATGATCTCCCACCGATACAGGCAGAGGGCCCAGAAGTTCGCGGTCAGGCGGGGGAACAGCTCCCACCCCCAGAAGGTCAGGCCACGGGGGGCGTCGGGGCGGATGGTCAGGTCTTGGGCGTGGCGGCCCAGAAGGTGCGCGATGATCGCGCCGTTGTGCAGGGCCAGCGCCAGAATCGCGGGCAGCATCGACGGCCCGAGGATTTGCAGCAGCACAAAGGCCAGCATGTATTCAGGGGTCGAGCGAAAGATCACCAGAACGCCGTGCCCGATGGCAGCCCCGATGCGTGTGGCCACCCGCGGCACGATCATGGGAAAGGCGATGGCCGCGATCAGCGTCGCCCCCGCCAGCGCCAGTTGTGACAGGGTCAGGGTGTCGATCGCGCCGGGCAGGGCTTGGTCGATCAGAACTTTGTCCAGCCATTTGCCCCAGTCCGCGCCGGTCCGCAGAGGCGAGGGGATCAGGTCGTTCAGGAATTGCAGCGCGGCGCCTTGGCCCATGGGCGGATAGGGGACGCGGGACAGAAGCCAGATCGATACGGCGATGAACACCGGCACCAGCCGCCAACGCACCCAGCGCCGCAAGGGCAGGATCAGCGCCATGAAGATGAACAAGGCAGCTGCGGCTTGGGAATAGTGGGCCTGCTTGAAGAAACTCTCGAGGTGAAAACCCAATGTGGGCAGGCCGATGAACCCCAGCACCGCGCTAGAGCGCAGGCCACATTCCAAGCGATAGAGGGTGTAGGTCCCGATCTGCGGCAGGCACGCGGGCAGGCGTACCCACAGCAAACGGATCAGCGTCGAATGGGCGTGGGGCAGGGCGGCTTCGGCTTGGGCTTCGGCCTCGTCCAGATATTCGGAAAAGACTTTGGCGAAGATACCGGTATAGGGCAGCCCGATCGCCAGCACGCCGGTCAGGGGCGACAGGCCGGAGACGTTCAGCAGCAAAAGCGCCCAGAAAATCTCGTGCAACGCGCGGATGGTGATGCAGGGCAAGCGCACGCGCCTCAGCCGGTAGAACGGCGCGAGCAGCAGGCCAAAGGTGGCCCCGAACGCCACGCCGCAGAACGCAAAGGCCACGGTCAAGAGCGCCGCGTTGGCCAGCAGGGTGTAATCGCTGAAATCGGGGGTGATCAGGCCCGCGCCGATCCGGCCAAGGGTGATCCACGGGTCCGGCCCCCCTGCGGTCAGGTTCGCAAACCCCAGCGCAATCAGGGCAGAGGCCACCAGCGCCAGCAGGATGTGGCGGCCAGTCAGGCTCATGCGTACAGGCCCATCAAGTCGGGGATGGTCAGGTCGGCGCTGGGGGCGTCCAGCACGATGCCGCCGCGGCCAAGGCCGATGATGCGGGTGGCATGGTCCAGCGCCAGTTGCACATCGTGCAGGGCCAGAATGCTGGTGGCAAAGCTTGCCTCGATCAGGGTCAGCAGCTCGCGCGATTGGGCGGGGTCCACGGCGGAGACAGGTTCGTCCGCGATCACCACATCGCCCCCGCGCAGCAGCGCACGGCTCAGGGCAACGCGCTGCTTTTGCCCGCCCGACAGGGTGGATACGCGGCGGCGGCCAAGACCATTCAGCCCCGTGCGGGCCAGGACAGCGTCCACTTCGGCGCGTTCATGGCCAACGGGCCACAGCAGGGTGCGCATGTTCCGCGCGGTGCCGAAATCATCCAGCCGTCCCATCCAGACGTTGTGGAACACGCTCAGTTGCGCGACCAGCCCGTTTTCCTGCGGGACCAGAGCCACGCGCCGGTCGGTCATCCGCAGGCGCATGGCGTTCAGAAGGGTGCTTTTGCCCACGCCGCTGGGGCCAAGCAGGGCGATGCGTTCGCCCTGATCGACCGTCAGGGAAACGCCGGACAGGACGGGCGTTGCCCCCCAACCCAGCGTTTCGTTTTCCAGCGCAAGCAGTTGCATCAGTCGATGATGTCCAGCTCGCGCGCGGTGTCTTCGATCGGCTGGTACATCTCGTTGGTGGCGGGGATGAAGGCCGAGCGGGGGAAGCTGGCCAGCAGAGCCTCGTCGGTCATGCCGACCAGAGCATCCTGAACGCGCTGGGTGAAGCCTTCGCCAAAGCGGGCATCAACGTCGCCGCGGATGGTCCAGTTGTAATCGGGATAGGACGGGGTCTTCCAGATCAGGGTGGTGGCGTCCGCTTCGGCGGTCTTTTCGGCCACGGCGCTGTCATAGACGGTGTAGTTCAGGGCGCCGATCTCGTATGCGCCGGACGCGACCAGACGCAGGGTCTGACCGTGATCGCCGCTGAAGCCAACCGAGGTGAACAGCTCTTCGGGGGCTTTGCCGGTGTGCTCGCGGATGTAGAATTCAGGCATCAAACGGCCCGAGGTCGAGGTCTGCGCGCCAAAGGTAAAGCTGTGGCCGGCCATGTCGGGGAATTCTTCGGACGCGGTCAGGCCAGTCGATTTGTTCGCGATGAAGTAGGTGACAAAGGTCTCGTCCTCGGCACCCTGAGCGATGGCCTTGGAGCCTTCGACGGCCAGACGGGCCTGAACGCCGGACAGACCGCCGAACCAGCCCAGCTGGATCTGGTCGTTGCGGAACGCCATCACGGCCGCGCCATAGTCTTTGACCGGCACATATTCGACATCAACGCCAAGCTGCGCCTCAAGGTAATCGGCAACGGCACCGAAACGCTCGACCAGTTTGGTCTCGTCGTCATCGGGGATCGCCGAGAAGTAGAGGGTTTCTGCCATCACGGGCGACGCGGTAGCACAAAGAAGGGCAAGAACGAGCTTTTTCATAGGGGCCTCGAAAATTGGGTTCGGGGTGTCTTTAGTGCCGAACAAATCAGGGTTCCAGAGAAAGAACCGCCCCGAGCTGGGATCCAGTCGGGGCGGCGTTTTATTCAGATTTTGCTATATCAGGGGCGTTTGGGGCGGGGTGCGCCCGGTTTGCCGCCAGCAGGTTTGCGGAACGGGGTCGCGTCGCCGCCTTTGGGGGCCGGACGGCCACCGGGTTTGCCGCCAAAGCCGCGTTTCTCGCCGGGTTTGCCCCCCTTGAAGCCGCCGCCGTCACGACCGAAGCCGGGTTTGCCTTCCTTGCCAAATGCGGGCTTGCCACCATCGCGGCCAAAGCCGGGCTTGCCGTCCTTGTTAAAGGGGCGCTTGCCTGCGGGCTTGCCGTCGGATTTGCGTTCCCAGTCGCCTTCGTGCTTGCGGGGCGCGGGTTTGCCGCTGTGGCTTTTCGCGCCGAACGATTTTGCGGGACGCTCGCCTGCGCCGGCGGGTTTGTCCGCGCGGGGCTTGCGGGGGCGGTCTTCCCAGTTGTCGCTCTTGGCTTTGTCACCCCAGACGGGTTTCGCCTTGCGGACTACGGCGCCATGGGGCTCGGACAGGTCGGGGCGTTCCATACGCTCGACGCGCTCGGGGCGGGCTGCGCCTTCGGCACGGGCGGGACGGGGGGCGTCAGGGCGTGCGGGACGCTCGGCGCGCTCTTTCCACTCGGGGCGGGCAGGGCGTTCGCCGCGCTCGGGGCGGTCGCCACGGTCAGCACGCTGGGGACGGTCGCCGCGATCACCACGGTCGCCGAAACGGCCACCCTTGTCGCCAAAGCGTCCGCCTTTGTCACCAAAGCGGCCACCCTTGTCGCCGAAGCGGCCGCCGGGTTTGCCCATGGGACGGGGTGCGGTTTTCGGCAGATCGGGCGCTTCGTCCAGAACCTGCAGAACGTGACCCTGATCGGTGGTCATGGCGGGGCCGATGGCCTCGACAAAGCCTTCCAGCGCGTCGGCCTTCAGCTGGACAAAGGTTTCCTTGTCCATGATGCGGATGGCGCCGATTTCGTCCTTGGTGATGTCACCGGCGCGGCAGATCATCGGCAGCAGCCAACGGGGGCCGACGTTCTGGTCGTGGCCTGCATCCATACGCAGCCATGCGCTTTCGCCGAATTCCTCGCGCGGGGCGCGGGGTTTGGGGGCGTCCACGGACAGTTCGTTGATTTCTTCGGGCGCCGAGCGACCCTTGGCCATCAGGCGCAGATAGGCGGCGGCCAGCTGTTCGGCGTTAAAGCTTTGGGTCAGCAGGTCAACGGTGGCCTTTTCCGACTCGCTAATCGGATCGAACCATGCTTCGTCTGCCAGCATACGCTCTTGGTCGCGGGTGCTGACCTCTTCGGCCGAAGGCGCGTTGCCCCAATCGGCGGTCAGTTTGGCGAACTTCAGCAGGCGCTCTGCTTTCTTGCGCGACTTGGGGGTCACGATCAGCGCGCTGACGCCCTTGCGGCCCGCGCGGCCGGTCCGGCCCGAGCGGTGCAGCAGGGTTTCGTGGTTGTTCGGCAGTTCGGCGTGAACCACCAGCTCCAGATTCGGCAGGTCGATGCCGCGGGCGGCCACGTCGGTGGCCACACACACGCGGGCACGGCCATCGCGCATCGCTTGCAGCGCGTGGGTGCGTTCGGTCTGGGTCAGTTCGCCCGACAGCGCCACAACCGAGAAACCACGGTTCGACAGGCGCGAGGTCATGCGGGCCACCATCGCGCGGGTGTTCGCGAAGATGATGCTGTTGGGCGCTTCGTAGAAACGCAGGGTGTTGATGATCGCGTTTTCCGCGTCACGGTCATGCACGACCATCGCGCGGTAATCGATGTCAGAGTGCTGCTTCTGCTCGGACGCGGTCGAGATGCGCAGGGCATCACGCTGGTAGTTCTGGGCCAGCTTTTCGATTTCGCGGGGCACAGTCGCCGAGAACAGAAGGGTCTGACGGTCTTCGGGGCAGGTGCCCAGAATGAATTCCAGATCTTCGGAGAAGCCCAGGTCCAGCATTTCGTCCGCTTCGTCCAGGACCACGGCGCGGACGTTGCTCAGGTCGATCGACTCGCGCTGGATGTGGTCGCGCAGACGGCCGGGTGTGGCGACAACAATGTGCGCACCGCGGGCCAGAGCACGCTTTTCATCGCGGAAGTCCATGCCGCCAACGCAGGACGCCAGATAGGCGCCGGCATCTTCGTACAGCCACATCAGTTCGCGTTTGACCTGCAGGGCCAGTTCGCGGGTCGGGGCAATGATCAGGGCAACGGGGGCTTCGGCGGGGCCGAAGACGTCTTCTTCGCCAAGGATCGCGTTCGCAATGGCAAGGCCGAAGCCTACGGTTTTGCCCGAACCGGTCTGGGCCGACACCAGCATGTCCTGAGTGCCGAGTTCGGGGTTGGTCACCGCCTCTTGGACAGGAGTAAGGGTCGAATATCCGCGGCGCTCCAGCGCCTGAGCGAGGGTCTTTTTCACGTGATTGTCTGCTTTCGGTCAGAATGTCAGGCCGCAATCTGCGTTCTTCGCAGGAGGGGCGGCGCATCCATACAGCACTAAACCCGGCGGCAATCGCGCCCGCCTATAGCAATTCCTATCGTCTGTATAGAGTTTTTGCGGCATCGCGGCGAAATTTCATTGGCGCGATGGCGCTTGTTCGCGCTCACACGCTTGCAATGTGTGCTGCGATAGATAAAACCAGACGGGATGGGGGAGACCCGAAGAAATTATCTATAAAATGGAGGGCAGCATGTCTGGCCAGCAGAAATGGACCGTCGAAGAGGCGCGCGAGATCTACAACAAGCCGTTCATGCACCTGCTCTATGAGGCGCAGACCGTACACCGCGCCCATTTCGATCCCAATCAGGTCCAGCGCTCCAAGCTCTTGTCGATCAAGACCGGCGGCTGCGCCGAGGATTGCGCGTACTGTTCCCAGTCGGCGCGTAACGGCTCGAAACTGCCCGCGTCCAAGCTGATCGAGGTTGAGCGCGTTCTGGAGCAGGCCAAGAAGGCCAAAGAGGGCGGCGCGACCCGTTACTGCATGGGCGCCGCTTGGAGTAGCCCCAAGGACCGCGACATGGACATGCTGACCGCCATGGTCGAGGGCGTCAAAGCCCTTGGCATGGAAACCTGCATGACCCTCGGGATGCTCGAGGACAATCAGGTGGTGCGCCTGAAGAATGCCGGTCTCGACTACTATAACCACAACATCGATACCTCCGAGCGGTACTATAAAGAGATCATCACCACCCGCAGCTTTGACGACCGTCTGGCGACCCTGACTCGCGTGCGCGAAGCAGGCATCAAGGTCTGCTCTGGCGGGATCGTCGGCATGGGCGAAAAGATGATGGACCGTGTGGAAATGCTGGTGACCCTTGCGAACCTGCCCGAGGCGCCCCAGTCCGTTCCCGTAAACATGCTGATGCCGCAGGCCGACACGCCGCTGGCCAACGTTGAAAAGCTGGACCCGATCGAATTCGTGCGCACCGTCGCGCTGGCCCGTATCCTGATGCCGACCAGCCATGTGCGTCTGTCCGCAGGCCGTTCCGAAATGAGCGACGAGTTGCAGGCGATGTGCTTCTTCGCTGGTGCAAACTCGATCTTCGTGGGCGAGACCCTGCTGACCGCAGAAAACCCCGAAGAGGATAAAGACGCAGCCCTGTTCGCCAAGCTGGGTCTGGAAACCATGGCCGCTTTCACCGAGGGCCGCGTCTGCGAGAAAGAAGCCGCTGACGTCGCAGCCGCCACGGCAGCCGAGTAAGCCCACCCGATGAAGGCACTGACCCGTCATGCCCAAGGCCTCCAGTCGCTTGCCTCGCGCGGGCGGCTGCGCCGTCTGGCCCCCCGCGCGGGGCTGGATTTCGCGTCCAACGACTATCTTGGGCTTGCGGGATCGGATGTGCTGAAGCGTGCCGCCTATGACGCGCTGGGACGGGGGGTGCCTGTTGGGTCTGGCGGATCGCGCCTGCTGCGCGGCAACCACCCCGAGCATGAAGCCCTAGAGGCCGAGGCCGCCGCGTTCTTTGGCTGCGAGGCGACACTCTATATGGGTGGCGGTTTTCAGGGGAATGTGGCGCTGTTTGCTACGCTGCCTGCGGCTGGGGACTTGGTTCTCTACGATGAACTGGTCCACGCCAGCGCCCATGACGGGATGCGTTTGGGTCGGGCCGATCTGGTCAGCTTTGCCCATAATAATGCTGCCGACGCCCGCATGAAGCTGGCCGAATGGCAGGCGGCAGGCGGGGACGGTCAGGTCTGGATCGCGGTGGAAAGCGTCTATTCCATGGAAGGGGACATCGCGCCCTTGCCCGATTTCGCCGCCGTTGCCCGTGACGCCGATGCCATTCTGGTGGTGGACGAAGCCCACGCGACCGGCGTTTTCGGCGCGGCAGGGCAAGGGTTCGCCCACGGCTTCGACGGGGTAGAGGTGCTGACCCTGCACACCTGCGGCAAGGGCCTTGGCGTTTCCGGTGCCTTGATCTGCGGGGCGCGTGTGCTGATCGACACGCTGGTGAACCGTGCGCGCCCCTTTATCTTTGCCACGGCGCCGTCGCCGTTTGACGCGGCGCTGGTGCGGGCGGCCATCGGGGCCCTGCAAAACCAGCCCCAATATAAAGAGGCCGCCGAGGCCCGCATCGCCCACGCCCACGAACAGGCCGCGCGTCTGTGCGGGCTGAATGACCTGCAAAGCCAGATCATTCCCGTGATCATCGGGGCCGACAAACCCACGATGGCGCGGGCCGAGGCGCTACAGCAGGCCGGGTTCGACGTGCGCGGCATCCGCCCGCCGACCGTGCCGCGCAATACTTCGCGCCTTCGGGTGTCCATCACCGGCAACGTGACCCATGTAGAGATCACGTCGCTGTTCGAACATATCGCCCGCCAGCAGGAGACCGCATGACATCTATCATCGTCACCGGAACCGACACCGGCATCGGCAAAACCGTGTTCAGCGCAGGCCTGACCGCCGCCTTGGGCGCGACCTATTGGAAGCCCGTCCAGTCGGGACTGGAAGAAGAGACCGACACCGAAATCGTCGCGCGCCTCTCTGGCCGCCCCGTTCTGCCCGAAGCTTACCGCCTGCAAATCCCCGCCTCTCCGCACCTGTCGGCCGAGGCCGAGGGCGCAGAGATCGACACCTTGCTGGAGATCCCCACTGTGGATGGACCCTTGGTGGTCGAGGGGGCAGGGGGCTTGATGGTGCCCCTGAACCGGCAGGTCACCTATCTGGATGTCTTTGCCCGCTGGCAGCGCCCGGTCATTCTGTGTGCGCGCACCCAGCTTGGCACGATCAACCACACGCTCCTTTCCTTGCGCGCGCTGCGGGCCGAAGCGTGCCTTGTGGTTGGCGTTGCCTTTATTGGCGAGGCCGAGCCAGAGGTGCAGGAAACCATCTGCCAGATGGGTCTTGTGGCATCGCTGGGCCGCCTGCCGGTGTTGCCCGAGGTCACAACGGACGCCTTGGGGCAGGCCTTTGGCGCCATCGACATGGACCGGATCAGGGATCACCTATGACCCCGCTGGAGTTTGACCGCGACCACCTGTGGCACCCCTATACCAACGTCGCCAAGCCGGGCCCCGTCCATCTAGTGAAAGAGGCCGAGGGCATCTGGCTGACGCTGGATGATGGTGCGCGGGTGATCGACGCGATGTCGTCGTGGTGGTGTATGATCCACGGCCACCGTCATCCGCAGATCGTGCAGGCGATGCACGATCAGCTGGACCGCTTGCCCCACGTGATGTTCGGCGGGTTGACCCATGATCCGGCGGTAGAGCTGGGTAAGCGTCTGATCGCCATGCTGCCCGATGCCTTGGACCGTGTGTTCTATTGTGACAGCGGCTCGGTCTCGGTCGAGGTCGCGATGAAGATGGCGGTGCAGTACCAGATGGCGATGGGGCGCACGGGCCGGAGCGGCTTTGCCACCATTCGCGGCGGCTATCATGGCGACACATGGAAAGCGATGAGCGTCTGTGACCCCGTGAACGGGATGCACGGGCTGTTCCGCGGGGCGCTGGGGATCGAGCATTTCCTGCCCCGTCCGCTGGTGCAATTGGGTCAGGACTGGCCCGAAGACCCCGCGCAGAACGGCGTGGCCGAGATGGATGCCCTGCTGTCCGAGCAGGCCGATCATCTGGCCGCTGTCATTCTGGAGCCTGTGGTTCAGGGCGCCGGGGGCATGTATTTCTATCACCCGCACTATCTGGCCGAGCTGCGCAAACGCTGCGACCAGCACGGCATCCTGCTGATCTTTGACGAGATCGCCACGGGCTTTGGTCGGACCGGCAAAGCCTTTGCTCTGGAATATGCGGGTGTGGTGCCTGACATCATCTGTCTGGGCAAAGCGCTGACCGGTGGGCACATCAGCTTTGCCGCGACGGTGGCGACCAAGGCCGTGGCCTATGGCATTGGCGAGTCGGAGGCGGGGGTGTTCATGCATGGCCCGACCTTTATGGGGAACCCGCTGGCCTGCGCGGCGGCCTGCGCCAGTCTGGACTTGCTGGCGGATGGCGCGTGGCAAACCCGCGTTGCGTTGATCGAGGCGCAGATGCGTCAGGAACTGGAACCTGCCCGCGCCTTTGACGGGGTTGCGGATGTGCGCGTTCTGGGTGCGATTGGCGTGATCCAGATGAAGGACTGGGTGGACCCGTCCATCGCCCACGCCAAGGCGCGGGACACCGGCGTCTACCTGCGCCCCTTTGCCTATAACATCTACACCATGCCGCCCTTCATCACCGGGCCTCAGGACCTGAGCCGCATCACCTCGGCCATGCTGGACTTGGCGCGGGAGGCGTGATGCGCAGCACTTGGCTACAGCGCGGTGGGGCGGGCGATCTGATCGTCGTGTTCGGCGGGTGGGCCCTTGGGGCCGCGCCCTTTGCTGCGCTGACCGGCCCCCAAGATGTGCTGTTTGTCGAGGATTGGCGGGAGTTCGGTGCGCTGCCTGACCTGAGTGGCTATGCGCGCCGGACGCTGCTGGCGTTTTCCTTTGGCGTCGGGGCGGCGGGGCATTGGATCGCGGGTTATGGCGATCCGTTCGATCGCAAGATTGCGGTGAATGGCACGCTGGCCCCCGCAGAGGCCGATCACGGCATCCCGCCCGAGATGGTCGAAGCCACCGCCGCAGGGCTGAGCGAGGCCAGCTTTGCCCGCTTTTGCCGCCGTGCGGGCATGGACGGGGCGCCCCAGATCGACATCGCCGACCGTCAGGCCGAATTGCGCGCCGTGATCCAGCGGGGCAGGGCGCCGGACGTTCGGTTTGACCGCATCTGGCTGTCGAAGCGTGACCGCATCATGCCCCCCGCCGCGATGGAGGCCGCTTGGGCCGCGCAGCAGAACCGCGTGGAATGGATCGACGCGCCCCATGTGCCCTTTGCGGACCGCCCGACATGGGAGGCGTGGCTGTGACCATCACCCCCACCGATCGCGTCGGCCTCAGCTTTCGCCGCAGCCTGCCAAGCTACACCCGCGAGGCCAGCCCGCAAAAGCGGATCGCCCGTCTGCTGGTGAAACGCTTGCTGCGGGTTTGCCCCGAATGGCGGTTCAACTGCGCGTTCGAATTCGGCTGCGGCACGGGCAACCTGACGCTGCCCTTGGCGCAGGAACTGGAGTTGGGGCGGTTGTTCCTGAACGATCTGGTGGCGGATGTGGCCCATGATCTGCCCGTGCGCCCGACCCAGTTCATCGCCGGCCCGGTCGAGACTGTGCCATGGCCCGCCACGCCGGATCTGATTGCCTCGGCCTCGGCCCTGCAGTGGGTCGAGGACCCCGCCGCCCTGATCCAGCGTCTGGCCGAATTGTTGCAGCCCAAGGGGTGGATGGCGATTTCCACCTTTGGTCCTGACCAGTTCAAGGAACTGGTGGCGCTGGGATCGGATGCCGGTGCGCCGGGGTATATGACCGATGCGGACCTGTCCGGGGCGATGGCTGAAACGCTGGATGTGCGCGATTCCGGGATGCTGACCTGCCGCCTGTGGTTCGACGATCCGCGCGATGTGCTGCGGCACCTGCGCGAAACCGGCGTCAATGGCCGTGCCAAAGGTGGCTGGACCCGCCGCGATCTGGAGCGGTTCTGTTCCGACTATTTGGAGCGTTTTGCCGTAGATGGCCGCGTGCCGCTAACCTACCAGCCCGTCTGGGCCATCGCGACCCGCGCCTGATTACCCGAATCTGCTGATATGCCGCTGTAGCACAAGCACCGCGCCCTCGGGGTCGCGGTTGCGGATGGCGCCCATGATGGCGCGATGCTCCAGATCTTCGCGCTTGCGCCAGCGGTCTGCGGACTGCTGCAGGAAGTGACGGGCAGACAGAAGCTGGAGGTTGTCGATCTCGCCGATCAGGCGGGGCATGTCACAGGCGGCGATTGTCGCTAGATGGAAACCGCGGTTCGCGGCCTCCCATGTCTGAACGTCCTCGGCGTTGTCGCAGATTTTACGCAGCTCTTCGGCGCGGCGAATCTGGGATTCGGTCAGATTCGGAACCGAAAGGCGTAGGGCCACAGGTTCCAGAGCCAGACGCATGACCTTGAGCTCTTTGACGGCATCAGGGTCCAAGGGGGCAACGCGCACGCCCTGACGGGGCAGGCTGATCGCCAGTCCGCGCCCCACCAGATGCAACAGGGCCTCGCGTACAGGCACATGGCTGGCCCCGAATTCCTTGGCGATATGGTCCTGACGCAGCTTGTCCCCGGGGCGCAGGTGGCCCTGTACAATGCGCTTGGTCAGCGCGGCGCTGATCACATCAGAGCTTTTCTGCCGTGCGGGGGCGTCCATTGATGTCGTCTGCCTGCCAGTTAGGGGTCCGGCGCGCAGTAAAGCCGGAAAAGGGCCCAGATACAAACAGCTGTTTGTCATAGAACTGCAGTGTTCCTTTGTCAGGGTAGGGGAGAGATGACGTGATTTTCCTCTGCTCTGGTTGAGTATTTTGAGGCTGTTTCATCTTTTTCCGATTTTCTTGTGTTTTTGGGGTTGCGACTCTGTGTTGG
>NZ_JABCJE010000012.1 GCF_013377535.1 Donghicola mangrovi
GCGCTTTCAATTCAGTTGCACAGCTTTGCCACCCGAGGCGGCCATCGCGTGGATCACACGCTCGATCTGCAAACCCGCGGCAAAATCCGGCCCGCAAGGCACCCCGCCCGCAATGGCGCGGCTCAGGTCGCGGGCTTCGATCACCTTTTGCTCGTTGAAGCCAAAGTTGTGACCGGGCGCAGGGCAGAAGGCCGCGAAATCCGGTTGGTCGGGGCCCGTCAGGTGGCGGGTGAAACCGGCCTCTCCTTGGCGATGGACCCAGAGTTCATTCATGTTTTCCTGATCGAACAGGATGGTTCCGCCTGTGCCATGCACCTCCCACTGGAGACGGCATTTACGGCCACGGGCGACGCGCGAAGTCGCAAAGCTGCCCTGCGCACCGGACGCGAACCGGATCAGGGCCATCGCGCTGTCTTCGTTCTCGACAGCTTTGGACCCCTCGGGCGAGGGGCGCTGAGCCACCACAATCTGCGTCATCGCGGTCAGTTCCGCCACCGGCCCCATCAGGGCCGTCATCTGGCTCACGAGGTGGCAGCCAAGATCGCCCAAAGCGCCAAGGCCGCCCCCCTCGTGGGTCATCCGCCAGCTCCAAGGGAGGTCGGGGTTGGCAGAGTAATCCTCGTCATAGACACCGCGGAAGGCCACGGGTGTTCCGATCTCGCCGCCTTCGATCATGGCTTTGGCGGCTTGGAACGCGGGGCTGCGCAGGTAGTTGTAGCCCAGAATAGTCATCTGTCCGGGGTGCGCGGTGGCCAGATCGGCCAACGCCTGCGCATCGGCCAAGGTCAGGGCCATCGGCTTTTCCAGCCAGACGTGCTTGCCAGCCTTCAGGGCGGCCTCGGCAATGGGGCGGTGCACCCCGTTGGGCGCGGTGATCGACACCACATCGACCGAGGGATCGGTCACGGCATCGGTCCAGTCGGCGGACCCACGCGCGAACCCGAATTGGGCGGCGAAACGGTCCGCCTGTTCCTGCGTCACATCGCACAGGACCTGCAATTTCGGATGGGCGCCGCCAAACACGGTCGCCACGTTGCGCCACGCCATCGCGTGACATTTCCCCATGAAGCCTGTCCCAATCAGGGCAACGCCAAGCGGCTTCTGCGGCATCGGATAAACCATTCTGTCCCCTCCCAGTGACATGGCCCGGGCACCACCGCGCCCGAGCCGTTTGCCTTTAGATCGTACCGCCGAGCGAGCCTTCCAGCTCGGCCAGTTCCTGACCGCCGGCCATCAGGTCCTGCAGCTGGGATGCGGTGATCTCGCCTTTGCGGGCGGTGCCAAGGGTCTGGCCACGGTTCAGAACCGTGAAACGGTCACCCACGGCCATCGCGTGCCGCACGTTGTGTGAGATGAACACGACGCCGACGCCCTGTTCGCGGACCCGCGCAATGGTGGACAGCACGTTCGAGGTCTGACGCACCCCGAGGGCCGAGGTCGGTTCGTCGAGGATCAGCACCTTGGCGCCGAAATACACCGCGCGGGCAATCGCGACAGTCTGACGCTCACCACCCGACAGGGTGCCGACCGCTTGGTCCGGTGCGCGCAGGTTGATGCCCATTTTGCGCATCTCTTCCATGCAGACCTCGTTGGCGTGCTCGAGGTCGAAGCGCTTCATCAGGCCCGAGCCCTTTTGCGGTTCGCGGCCCATAAAGAAGTTCCGCGTCACGCTCATCAGGGGGATCATCGCCAGATCCTGAAACACTGTGGCGATCCCGGCTTCCATCGCATCGCGGGGGCTGTCGAACGACATCGGCTTGCCCTCGAAGGTGATGGAGCCAGAGGTCGGTTTGTGCACGCCCGACATCGTCTTGATGAAGGTCGATTTACCCGCGCCGTTGTCACCCAGAAGGCAGTGGCATTCGCCGGGGGTCACGTCAAAGGTCACACCGTTCAGCGCAATGACGTTACCAAAGTGCTTTTTGATGTTTTCCATGTGAATGATGGGGCTGGTCATATCAGCGTTCTCCCGTCACGCGCTTGCGGATCACGTTGTTGAAGACCACGGCCAGCAGCAGCATCCCGCCAAGGAACACCTGGAACCAGTCCTGATCGAAGTCGGTATAGGTCAGACCGATGGTCACCATGCCGAAGATGATCGCGCCAAAGAACGCACCGATCGCCGAACCATAGCCGCCAGTCAGAAGGCAGCCGCCGATGACCGCAGTGATGATGGCCTCGAACTCCTTCATAAAGCCGCGGCGGGCGTCGGTGGAGCCTGCGTCGATGACGGTAATGATCGCCACCAGAGCCGCTGCCATCGCGGTCAGCATGAACAGGGAAACCTTGACGCGGGTAACGGGCACGCCCGAATTTTTCGCCGCGTTGCTGTCGCCGCCAGTTGCGAACACCCAGTTGCCGATCGACGTGCGCAGCAGAACATAGGTCGCGATCAGGGCGAACAGGATGAACCACAGGATTTCAACGGGGATGCCGGGAACCTTGGGGGCGCCGGATTTGAAGGTCTCGACCACGCCCATTTGCGCCAGTGCGTTAAAGATGAAGCCGAACGCCTCGCCCGAGAAGAGGGGGGTCAGGAAGTCGCCTTCGACCGCCTCGCGGACACCGCGCAACTGGGTCGAGCCGCCGGTGAACAGCTTCAGGCCAACCAAAGACGCGCCGCGCAGAATAAACAGACCGGCCAGTGTCACGATGAACGAGGGCAGACCGGTGCGAATGACGACCATCCCGTTCACGGCCCCGATGGCTGCTGCAAAGCCAAGGGTAAAGGGGATCGCCACAATCAGCGGCAGGCCGAGGTTCACGGTAAAGACGCCAAAGATCATACCGGCAAAAGCGACCATCGAGCCGATGGACAAGTCGAATTCCCCGCCAATCATCAGCATCGCTGCAGCAATCCCGAGGATGCCAAGCTGCGCCGCGGGCGTCATGAAGTTCATAATCCCCGACAGGGTGAACATCGCGCTATCGGCAGTGATCAGGAAAAACAGGGTCACGAGGATAACGCCACCAATGGCGCCAAGCTCGGGACGTTTCATAAGTTTGGTTGCAAAGGACTCGGATTTGATCCGTTCGTCCGCCTGTACCGTGGCGTCCGTTGGCATTTTATTCCTCCCACAGAATAAAAACGCCGAACCGCGCGCAATTGCGCGATCCGGCAAGATTGAATTAGCGGATGCCCTGTGCCGACAGGTCGATCACCTTGGCCGCTGCGTCCTGGGTCACAAGGTTCGGACCCGAGGGAACATCGCCGCCGGGCACGAGGCCGTATTCAGCGTTCATCGCCAGGAAGACGACGGGCAGGTAGCCCTGCAGGAACTGTTGCTGGTCAATCGCGAAGGCAGCTTTGCCTTCGGAGACGGCCTTCAGGAAACCTGCCGACAGGTCGAACGAGGCAACCAGAACATCGGTGCGGCCCAGAGCTTCGACAGCTTTGACTGCGGGCTCACCCACAAGGCTCGCTCCCAGACCCAGAACAGTGTCTACGTCGCCATCGGATTCCAGAGCCGCGCGGACTTTGGATTCAACTTCGGCGGGGTCGTTCTGGGTGGGGATGACGGTGACTTCGTGCGCGAAACCATCCGCAAAGCCCTGGCAGCGCAGGTCGAGCGAGACGTTGCCAACCTCTTGGTTGACGCAGATGCCTTTGGTGCCGCCCATTTCGGCCAGCTTCTTGCCTGCAGCCAGACCGGCGTCGTATTCCGACTGACCGACGTGCAGCAGAGCACCCAGTTCATGGGCAACGTCCGAACCCGAGTTCATCGAGATCACCGGAATACCGGCTTCGACAGCGCGTTTGATCGACGGCCCAAGCGCATCCGCGTCGGGGATCGACACAACCAGACCATCGGGCTCCTGGTTGACGGCGGCGTCGATCAGCTGGCTCATCGCGACCATGTCAAAGGTCTCGGGCGAGCGGAAATCAACGCTTGCGCCAGTGTGCTCGGCCGCTTTCTCGACGCCGTTCTTGACGACCGACCAGAACGGGTCATTGGCCTGACCGTGTGCCACGACGATGATGTCGGCGGCAAAGGCAGGTGCTGCGGCAGCAATAGTGGCTGCAGTCGCAACGGTTGCGAAAAATTTGTTCATATCTTCCTCCCAGTAAAAAGTCAGAGGCAAAGCCTCTTCGTGCACCGGATCGGGTGGATCCGGATCTGATCGCGGGCGTGCCCCCTCTGACACGCGCCGCTATTCTTGGTCGGGGTCCGGCGAGCGAACCCCGCTATGTTCAGAGAGCGACCTCGACCGCGGCGCCGGTTTTGGCGGACTCGGTGGCGGCCTCGGCCATCGCCAGTGCGGCGATGCCATCCTCGAGCGTGACGGGCATGGGCTTGCCTTCGGCCAGCGCGGTCACAAAGGCGTCCCACTCTGCCGCGTAGGCGGGCATGTAACGCTCAAGGAAGAAGTAGGTCGGCTTGGCGCTGGTGACGCCTGCAACGGTGGACTTCGAAACGGTGTTTTCCAGCATGTTCGCCGCCGACAAGAGGCCATCGGACCCCAGCAGTTCAACGCGCTGGTCATAGCCGTACACGGCGCGGCGGCTGTTCTTGATCACTGCGATGCGGCCGTCCGCATAGGTCAGGGTCACAACAGCGGTGTCCACGTCGCCAGCCTCGCCAATGGCGGGGTCCACGATCGAGGAGCCGACAGCGCGCACGGTTTTCGGCAGATCACCCATCAGGAAGTTCGCCATGTCGAAGTCGTGGATCATCATGTCACGGAACAGACCGCCCGAAACCTTGATGTAGCTGACGGGGGGCGGCGCCGGATCGAACGAGGTGATCGACAGAAGCTCGGATTTACCAATCTCGCCCGCAAGGCTGGCCGATTTCACCGACGCAAAGTTCGGGTCAAAGCGGCGGTTGAAGCCGATCATGACCGGCTTGCCGGTGGCTGCGGATTTCTCCAGACACGCCTTGGCGCGGGCCAGCGACAGGTCCACGGGCTTTTCGCACAGGACAGCTTTGCCAGCGGCGGTCGCCGCTTCGATGAAATCCGAATGGGTGTCGGTCGAGGTCGCGACCAGAACCGCGTCGATGCTGTCATCGGCCAGAATTTCTTCCGAAGAACAAGCCTTTGCGCCGAACTTGGTGGCCAGCGCGGTGGCGGCATCCATGTTCACATCCGATACGGCGACCAGTTCGCTGCCCATGTGGCCCGCGATGTTGACGGCGTGCACCTGACCAATACGGCCCGCGCCGAGCAAACCAACTCTTAGCATGTATTCCTCCCAGTGCTGCGACGTTATGCGCCGCTGAGTTGTGTGGACCATGCCGAATCCTGCACGCGCGTGCAAGAATTATTTGCACGCGAGAGCAAAGTGATCGAGCAACCCTCGGACTCTTCACGCTATTATTTACCTGACATCCGATTTAAGACTGGTTTCAGGAGGACCGGATGGCCGAAGACACTACCAGCGAACCCATGGGAAACGTGACCGCAGACGATGTGGCCGCAGCCGCAGGCGTGTCCCGCTGGACGGTGAATCGGGCCTTCAAGAAGGACGCGTCGATCTCGGCCAAGTCGCGGGAAAAGGTCATGGCCGCGGCAAAAGCGCTGGGATACGTCCCCGATTTGCGCGCAGCATCGCTGGCGTCGGACAGGTCCAATCTGGTGGCGCTGCTGGTCGATGACTTTGCCAACCCCCACAAACTGGTCATGATGGAGCGTCTGACCCGCATCCTGCGCAAGCATGGCTGGGATACGCTCTTGGTGAACACTCTGGGGCGGGATGATGCGAATGACGCCTTGCTGAACGCCAGCCAGCGGCGGGTGGATGCGGTGATCCTGATCGGCATCCAGTTCGACGACGAGGTTCTGCGCACCGCCTCGCACGCGCGGCGTTTCAAGAAGCTAATCATTTTCGCGCGGGTCTCCCAGAACCCGAACACGATCTCGATCGCGGTGGACGATGTGCACGCGATGCTGGAGATCGCCGAATACGTCCGGACCAAGGGCTACCAGCGCCCCATGTTTCTGGCCGGTCCCCGCACGGTGTCTGCCCACCTGCCGCGCAAACAGACTTTTCTGGCCTATTGGAAAGAGCATTTCGGGTCCGAGCCCGAGACCTGCGAAGTCGAGGCCTATGACCCCGTTCTGGCCGCCCGCGTGATGGCCGACACCCTCAAGGGGCGTCCGCGCGACGCCCTGCCCGACATCATCGTCTGCGAGAATGACGCGCTGGCCATGGGCACGATCGACGTGATCCGCCACGATCTGGGCCTGCGGGTGCCAGAGGACATCGCTGTCACCGGTTTCGACGATGTCCCCCAGATTCAGGGGCCGAACTATAACCTGACCACCTATCGCCAGCCGCTAACGGCGATGGCCGAATATCTGGTCACCGTTCTGGAAAGCCAGAAGGACGAGGACCTGAGCCGCAGCTTCAAAGGCCACATCGTCCCCCGCACCAGCGCCTGATCAGGTCGCCGGTCTGAACATGTCCTCCATCTCGCGGCGGACGCGGACGGCTTGGGTATCGGCGATTTCGACATCGTCCCACGTGACCATCTGGCCCAAAGGCACCTGACGCTTCAGCTTCATCCCGTGGGCCAGACCGATGGGCAGACCGCCAGCGCGCAAGGAATCCTCGGCGCGGGCAATGCGGCCCCAAACGGTGTAGCCGCCCTCGCCGTCCAAGGTATCGCCGGGGTTCAGGGTTTTCTTGGCCACCGCGACCACGTCCGAATGCAGGCCGCAGGTTTTGCCCGTAGGTTCGCCCCGCAGGACGGCATTGGCGACGGAAATCCCCAACTCAAGCCCGATCAGATGCGACGGACGGAACAGGGTGGCATAGCGACCAGAGCGGTCGGTGGTGACGCCATATTCCTTGAAACAGCGGCGAACATAGTCGGCACCGCGCCCTTCGGCATCGCTGGCCTCAAGCGTCACATAGACGCCCCAGCGCAGATCGCCGACGACGTTCCGGCCATCACGTTCCTGACTGGAAACGACCTCGACCATACCGGCCTCTTCCAGAATGCCGCCATGGGCCTTGGGCTTCAGGACTTCGGGCAGATCATGGGTGCCGCAGGGCGGGAACAGCAGGCCGTTCCGCGGCGCCAAAAGGCCCGAAGCATTCGAGATCGCCGCCATTTCCAGCGCCGACTTTGTGCCATCGAGGAAAGAGTTGAACATCTGCGGGTTCATGCCCCCCGCTGCCGCCTGTTCTGCGGTCAAACCGTAGTAGTCCCAGATCGTATCGGGGGTCGAGGCGGTGTATTCGGGCAAATACTTGGTACCCTTGCCCGCCGCGACGACCTTGAAGCCACACGTACGGGCCCAGTCGATCATCTCGCAGACCAGAGCGGGTTGGTCGCCATAGGCCATCGAATAGACCAGACCGGCAGCATCGAATTTCTGGACCAGCAGCGCACCGGCCAGCACGTCGGCCTCGACGTTCACCATGACCATGTGCTTGCCATGCTCGGCGGCCAGCAAGGCGTGGCGGATGCCCGCCGCAGGGCTGCCAGTGGCGTCAATCACCACGTCCATCGCGCCTTGGGCGATCATGTCGGCGCTGTCCTCGGTGATGCAGGTACGGCCAGTGGCCAGCGCCTCGGCAAAGGTGCCGCAGACGGCGGCGTCGGTGTCCCAGCCGGTATTGTGCAGCGCGGCCTTGGCGCGGGGGGCGGACAGATCGGCGATCCCCATCAGGTGCATGCCGGGGATATGGCGCACCTGACTCAGGAACATCGAGCCGAATTTGCCCGCGCCGATCAGGCCCACGCGGATGGGATTGCCCTCGGCCTGACGGGCCAGAAGCTTGGTGTACAGGTTCATGTTTTTCCTCCCTTGGGTCCGGCCTCCTCTTGCCGGACGCGGCCTGTGCGGGCCGTCTGCGGACAGGCTAGACGGGCAGGATAGATTAGGACAAACTAGTTTTCAGGCCATTTGGATTAGGAAATCTAAGCAATCATGACCCTGCCCCTGCGTGCCATCCATGCCTTTGTGACCACGGCCCAGCTTGGGTCGATGGTGCAGGCTGCCGATCGCCTTGGGGTGACGCCATCGGCCATCAGCCAGCAAATCCAGCAGCTTGAGGCCCATGTGGGCACGCGATTGTTTGCCCGCGTCGGCCGCCGGATCATCCTGAACGAGGCCGGAGAGCGCTATTTCGAGCTGATCCGCGAAGAGGTCGAGCGCATCGACAGCGCCACCCAGCAGATGCGCGGGATCAGCGCCGCCCAAGTGCTGAACCTGCGGGTCGCCCCGACCTTTGCCGTTCAATGGCTGTTGCCGCGCCTGCCGCGCTTTATGCAGGACCACCCCGAGATCGAGTTACGCGTGGACGCCACCAACGACCCACCCGATTTCGAGCGCGAGGCCATTGATCTGGAGATCCGCCACGGCAACGGCGCGTGGGCCGGTCTGCACGTCGAAAGTCTGGCCGAAGAGCGGATGCTGCCCCTGTGCTCGCCCGACCTTGCGGCGGCGGGATCACTGGATGCGCACAGCCTTCAGGACCACCGCCTGCTGCATTCCATCAAGAACCTGACCGGCTGGAGCCATTGGTTCGCCGCCGTCGGGGTGGCCCCGAAACCGGACCTGCAGCGCGCCCATTTCGACCGCGCCCATATGTCGATCGCTTTGGCCAAGGCAGGCGCAGGCATAGCGTTGGAAAGCACGCTGACCGCAGCGGCCGAGATCGCCTCGGGCGCGCTGGTCTGTCCGGTGAAAAATCCGCCCGATCTGACCCAGCGGTCCTTGTGGATCGTCGGCCCGCCCCTGCATTTCGGACGCCGCCGACCAAGGCGCTTTATCGACTGGCTGCGGCGCGAACTGGCCGCTTGAACCGCCGCCCGCGCCATTGCACCCTGACGGGCAGGAGGGCCCCATGACCAACACCCGCACCAACTGGTTCGACAAGGGCGGCAGCGCCTATGCCCAATTCCGCCCCGAATATCCCGCAGAAATGGCGGACTATCTGGCGGCACTTGCCCCGGCGCGCGCCTGCGCCGTGGATGTGGGTTGCGGCACGGGCCAGTTGACCCGACTTTTGGCTGGCCGGTTCGACACGGTTCTGGGCTTTGACCCCAGCGCGGACCAGTTCGGGAATGCGGTGTCTGTGGACGGGGTGACCTATGGCGTGGCCCCTGCCGAGGCTTTGCCCCTGCCCGACCACTCGGCGGATTTGATCACCGCCGCGCAGGCCGCGCACTGGTTCGACCTGCCTGCCTTTTGGACCGAAGCGCGGCGCGTTGCGGCCCCCGGCGGCATCGTCGCCCTGATCAGTTACGGCGTGTTGCGGCTGGAGGATGAGGCCCTGAACGCCCGTTTCAAACAGTTCTATTATGACGAAATCGGCCCCTATTGGCCGCCAGAGCGCAAGATGGTGGACGACGGGTATCGCAACATCGCCATGCCATTGACCGAACTCCCCTCGCCGGACCTTAGAATCAGCCTGAACTGGGACGAGCAGGCCTTTTTGGGCTATCTGTCCACATGGTCCGCCACCCGCCGCGCCTCCGAGGCGGGGAAGGCGCAACTGTTGAACGCCTTTGCTGCAGACCTGAGCCGTCTTTGGCCCACCGGCCAAACCGTGCGGATCACATGGCCCCTGAACCTGCGGATCGGTCGGGTGGATTAAACCACTAGTTCTGCGATCAGCAGCGCCATCAATTCAGCCGCAGGCATGGGCCGCACGCGCGCGGCCCCATCGCCCGCCCATTGCGCCCCGAAACCGGTTTCGCCTTTGGCCTTGGCTGCGGCGTTCAGGGATTTGCCCAGATCATAGGTGCAGGGATAGGCGGGGATGTGATCGGGCGTAACCTCTTGGCCCCAATCGGTAAAACGGTTGGTCAGGCACCGCGCAGGGCGACCGGAAATTACGCTGGTCATCTGCGTGCCCCCCAAGGGCAGCCGCGCACGATATGCCCCGTCCGCCGAGGTTTCGGGGCACCCGACAAACGCCGTCCCCAGTTGCGCGGCCACCGCCCCCAGCGACAAAGCGTGCCGGACATCCGCGCCCGTCATGATGCCACCCGCCGCAATGACGGGCAGCGAAGTAGCGCCGACCAATTGCTTGAGCAGATCCCAGGTGGGCAGGCGTTCATCTGGCCCGAAGGGATCAAAAATCCCCCGATGACCGCCCGCCTGCCAGCCTTGGGCGATGATCGCGTCAAAGCCCGCGGCCGCGATCTGATGAGCCTCGGCCAGACTGGTGGCCGTTGCGGTCAGCGTGATGCCCGCCTGCTTCATCGCGCTGATCTGGTCGGGTTTGGGCAGGCCAAAGTGAAAGCTGGCCACCGCGGGGCGCGTGTCCAAAACAATGGCGAGTTGCCGATCATCCGCACGGAAGCTGGGGTAGATTTCCTCGAGTGGCGTCGGAGGTTCGGCGCCATATTCCGCGAACAGGGGGCGGGTGCGGTCGATCCACGCGGATTCCTTGGCGGAGTCGCGCTGCGCGGCCTCGTGGCAAAAGAAATTCAGGTTGATCGGGCGGTCGGTCAGGGCCTGCAGCTCCTGCACCATTTGGCGCGCTCCGGCGTCGGTCGCGGCCCCCAGCCCCAGCGCCCCAAGGCCGCCAGCCTTGCTGACCGCCGCTGCCAAAGCGGGCGTCGACACGCCTGCCATGGGCGCTTGGAAGATCGGCAGGTCGATGTGGAACAGGTCGCGCAGTGTATCGGTCATGGCTGGCCTTTCGGAGCGGGTCGCGGGAACTGTGCCTGTGCGCTGCCCGCTTGGCAATTGCCCAAACCCAACGTCACCGCGCTGGTCAGAACCCGCCGCAAGAGGCCCGTTTGGCCCTGCACGCCGAGACGGGTGAAGATCGCTTTGGAGCAGGTGCGGGCGGTTTCCTCGGTCCAGCCCAGATCGGCGGCGGCGGTTTTGATCGAGTGCCCCTCGCAGATCAGCGCGGCAAGGCGGCTTTCGCTTCGGCTCAGGCCGAAATGGGCGGCAAAGTGGTCCGGATCGGGCAGTTCGGCCGGCGCGCGGAAGGTTGCAACGACCACCGGATCGCCCGCCAGATGGGTCCGGCGCAGCACCAGATCGGTGCCGGTTTCTGGATCAAACAGGGCCTGAGGCACCTCGGGCGCGGCGATGCAGGCCGCAAACCCCGTGCGAAAGGTCAGCGCCAAATCGCCGTCGGGAAATTCCAGCCGCCTGCGGACGGTTTGACCCGCCAGCAGGCGCAGATCGCGAGCATTCGCAGACATCTCTTGCACAATGCCGGTCAGGTCCATGATCACCCACGCCGCGCCAAGCCCACCCGCCAAGCCCCCTGTCAGCGCCGCCATCGACCGTTGCCGCTCTAGCCCCGACCATGTCTCGACCGCCTGCCCTAGAAAGGGTGTCAGCGCGGTCAGGTACTGCCGGTCGGTGCTGCGGAAATCTTTGCGGATGTCCAGACGCTTGATGCAGAGGGTCGCTGTCGCCCCGCCCGCGCGCACTTTGACCAGCCGCACGAACCCTTCGGGGATGACGCCAGCGGGCAGCCCCTCTTGGTCATAGACTCGGTCAAAACGCAGGGCGCTGCGGTTCGCGGCGGCGTCCGCGCAACTGATCCCGTCGGTCCAGACCTCGGCCTCCTCCCGCCCGCGATCGAGGAAAATTGTCGCCCCGTCCGCCCGCGTGACGCGTCGCAGCAGCTCCAGAAACGGAAGCCACGCCTCGCCGCCAGCCCCCGTCGAGGCCGAAAAAAGCCCTTGGATCAAGGATGTTTGATCGCCCACATACTGCATAGCAGCATGATACCTCCCATATGGGAGGTCCGCCAGCGATTTCGCAAAGCTATGTGTCATGGAACGTTCAATGAGATGATTCGAGTATGACCCAGAAAACACTGACGCACCTTCAGCGCCTCGAAGCCGAAAGCATCCACATCCTGCGCGAAGTGGTCGCCGAAGCCGAAAACCCCGTAATGCTGTATTCGGTTGGCAAAGACAGCGCAGTGATGCTGCACCTTGCGAAAAAGGCGTTCTATCCTGCGCCCCCGCCGTTCCCGCTGCTGCACGTGGACACCACCTGGAAATTCCAGGACATGTACAAGCTGCGCGACAAGGCCGCTGCCGATGCAGGCATGGAACTGCTGGTCTACCAGAACCCCGAAGCTGTCGAGCGCGGCATCAACCCGTTCGACCACGGCTCTCTGCACACCGACATGTGGAAGACCGAAGGTCTGAAGCAGGCGCTGGATAAGTACGGCTTTGACGTGGCTTTCGGCGGCGCGCGCCGCGACGAAGAGAAATCCCGTGCCAAAGAGCGCGTATTCTCGTTCCGCTCGGCCAACCACCGCTGGGACCCCAAGAACCAGCGCCCCGAACTGTGGCACCTGTACAACGCCCGCAAGTCCAAGGGCGAGAGCGTCCGCGTGTTCCCGATCTCGAACTGGACCGAACTGGACATCTGGCAGTACATCCACCTCGAAGGCATCGAAATCGTTCCGCTGTACTTCTCGGAGCCCCGCCCGACCGTGATCCGTGACGGTCTGATGCTGATGGTCGACGACAACCGCTTCCCGCTGAAAGACGGCGAAGAGCCCGTTATGCGCTCGGTCCGTTTCCGTACGCTGGGCTGTTACCCGCTGACCGGCGCTGTGGAAAGCACCGCGAAAACCCTGCCCGAAGTGATTCAGGAAATGCTCCTGACCACCACCTCGGAACGTCAGGGCCGCGCAATCGACCACGATCAGGCCGCCTCGATGGAGAAGAAGAAGCAGGAAGGCTACTTCTAAGCCCCCTTCTTTGGACCCCCACGCCAGTACGGAATTTTATAAATGACTGACCCGATTTACAAAACCGACGCCCTGATCGCCGAAGACATCGACGCGTATCTGGAGGCCCACCAGCACAAGACCATGCTGCGCTTCATCACCTGTGGTTCGGTGGATGACGGCAAATCGACCCTGATCGGCCGCCTGCTGTACGATAGCAAGATGATCTTCGAAGACCAGCTGGCCACTCTGGAAGCTGACTCCAAGCGCGTTGGCACCCAGGGCGGCAACATCGACTTTGCTCTGCTGGTCGACGGTCTGGCCGCCGAGCGCGAGCAAGGCATCACCATCGACGTGGCCTACCGCTTCTTCGCGACTGAAAAGCGCAAGTTCATCGTTGCCGACACCCCCGGCCACGAGCAGTACACCCGCAACATGGTCACCGGCGCCTCGACCGCCGATCTGGCCGTGATCCTGATCGACGCCCGCAAAGGCGTGCTGACCCAGACCCGCCGCCACAGCTACCTTGTGCAGCTTCTGGGCATCAAGAACGTGGTGCTGGCCGTCAACAAAATGGACCTCGTCGATTACGATCAGGCCAAGTACGACGCGATCATCGAGGATTACACCAACTTTGCCCGCACCATCGGCATTCAGGAATTCGTTCCGATCCCGATCTCGGGTCTGGCAGGCGACAACATCACCAGCCGCAGCGATGCGATGCCTTGGTACACCGGCCCTGCCCTGCTGCCCCACCTCGAAGAGGTAGAGGTCAATAACACCGCCGAGCAGGAACAGCCCTTCTCGATGCCCGTGCAGTGGGTGAACCGTCCGAACCTCGACTTCCGCGGTTTCGCGGGCATGGTCGCGACCGGCACCATCCGCCCCGGCGACGCGGTTCGCGTTCTGCCGTCGGGCAAGACCTCGGAAGTTGCGCGCATCGTCAACTTTGACGGCGACCGCGATCTGGCCGTGGCAGGTGAATCGATCACCCTGACCCTGAAGGACGAGATCGACTGTTCGCGCGGTCAGGTCATCGTTGCCGCTCAGGCGCCGCTCGAGGTTGCCGACCAGTTCGAAACCACCATCGTGTGGATGGACGAGCATGAAATGGTCCCCGGTCGCGCCTACTGGCTGAAGATCGGCACCCAGACCGTGTCGGCCACCGTGCAGCACCCCAAATACGAAGTGAATGTGAACACTCAGGAACATCTGGCAGCCAAAACGCTGGACCTGAACGCGATCGGCGTGGCCAACATCACCACCGACCGTGAAATTCCGTTCGCGGCCTACACCGAGAACCGCGATCTGGGTGGCTTTATCCTAATCGACAAGATCACCAACGCCACCGTTGCGGCGGGCATGATCCACTTTGCGCTGCGTCGTTCGACCAACGTCCATTGGCAGGCCACCGACATCACCCGTGACGACCACGCGGCGATGAAGAACCAGAAGCCCGCAGTTGTGTGGCTGACCGGTCTGTCGGGCTCGGGCAAGTCGACCATCGGCAACATCCTCGAGAAGAAACTGGCGCGTATGAACCGTCACACCTTCCTGTTGGATGGGGACAACGTGCGTCACGGCCTGAACAAGGACCTCGGCTTCACCGAAGCGGACCGGATCGAAAACATCCGCCGCGTTGGCGAAGTGGCCAAGCTGATGACCGACGCAGGTCTGATCGTGATCACTGCGTTCATCTCGCCCTTCCGTTCGGAGCGCGACATGGTCCGCAGCATGATGCAGCCCGGTGAGTTCGTCGAAGTCTTTGTCGACACCCCGCTGGAAGTTGCCGAGGAGCGCGACGTCAAAGGTCTTTATGCCAAGGCACGTTCGGGCCAGCTGAAGAACTTCACCGGCATCGACTCGCCCTACGAGGCTCCGGCGAACGCCGAGATCCGCATCGACACCACCGCCATGACGGCCGAGCAGGCGGCAGATGCGATTATCGCACGCTTGATCCCGTAATTTCGGGCCTCCCTGCGGTACGCCGCAGGGCAAAAACAGATTTTCGGGGCGCTGAACCAAGGGTTTGGCGCCCTTTGTTTATGCTGCAATATTCTGTTAGGCGGTTGTGCAGGGAAACTTTACGTGCCCCCTCGCAATGTGCGGCAAATCGTACTATATGAGGCGTGCATATCTTTTTTCGGACCTGTCCTACTCGGCACAGCTTACGATCTACAGCTTTGCCGGACCGCCGCATTCCGTGGGCGGAACTTATACAAGGATTAACACGATGGCTAACGGCACCGTGAAATGGTTCAACACCACCAAAGGCTACGGCTTCATTGCACCCGAAGGCGGCAAGAAAGACGTATTCGTACACATCTCTGCAGTCGAGCGCGCAGGCATCCGCCAGCTGAACGACGGTCAGGCAGTGACCTTTGACATCGAAGCAGACCGCAACGGTCGTGAGTCGGCGACCAACCTGGCGCTGGCATAATTCGATCTCAGGATTGAATGACTGCGGGGCCTAGGCCCCAAGCATTCGAACCGGCGCCGCATCCGCGAGCGCCGGTTTTCTTTTTGCGGGTTACTCGACGATCTCGCCTGCCATAGCGAGGCTTTCCCACATGATGCTGTCCACATCATCCAGCGAGAAGTCCTGCAGCGTCAGTGTGTTTCCATCCATATCGGTCAGGATGACATCGGTATCGCTCTGGACGGCATCCGCCAGGTAGTCTTCGAGCGATGCGCCATAGATGCCAAGGATATCGGTGGTGACGTCAAAATCGAGCGCAACGTCATCGCCCGCGCTAAAGACAAAGGTGTCTGCACCGGCGCCCCCAGTGAGCATGTCGTCATCTTCACCGCCATCTAGATAATCTGCGCCGCCGCCGCCACGCAGGGTATCGTCGTCGGCTCCACCGAACAGATAATCGGCGCGACGCCCGCCATAGAGCCGGTCAATATAGTCCTCGCCATAGAGGGTGTCCGAGCCTTGGCCACCGAACAGATCGTCGAAACCCTCGCCGCCATAGATCACGTCATGACCAGCGTTGCCCCATAGCCAGTCGCCCCCTTCATCTCCGTAGACAACGTCGTTCCCGTCCTCTCCGTAGATCCAATCTCCGTCCTCTCCGCCATGCAGAGTGTCATCTCCGGCACCGCCATAGATGTCATCATAGCCGACGCCGCCCCACATACGGTCATTGCCTGCCCCGCCCCACATGTAGTCACCACCAGAGCCGCCGAACATGCGGTCATTGCCTAAACCGCCTTCGAGACGATCATAGTCGTTGCCACCATACATGGTGTCATTTCCGGCCCCGCCGAACAGCCGGTCGTAGCCATCGCCGCCTTGCAGAACATCTGCTCCGCCCATCCCGCGAAGCACATCCCAGCCATCATTCCCATCAAGGGTATCAGACCCACCAAAGCCAAGAATGGTGTCATCCCCTGCGGCACCGGCGTAAATGTCCACATCTGCCGTTCCTTCGAAGAGGTCATCATCTTCAGAACCGATCCCGGGTACGGGCAATGCGTCGCCATCATAGCTGAGGCCGTCTTCCATCACCGGCTCGTCGGGCAGAATATAAACCAGAGTGTCCGCGGGAAGATCATCGTCAGAAAACGTTTCATCGACGTAAATATAGGTCTGATCGTTTTCAGCGTCGTATTCGTAATAACCGTCAACCTCGGTCATTCCCGCGACGATATAATATCCGATGTAATAGACCCCATCGACGGTTAGGGTGTACTCTTGAGCCATCTGAATTTCCTCGAAAATTTGTTCTGAAATCTTCGAGGATGGTATCCGAAAGGATATGCCCTCAAAGGCGAGAATTCCCGACCTGAGAGAAATAATTGCAAAAACCTAGGCTAACGCCTCATTTCGCTGTGCGATTATACCGGATCGATGAAATCAGCGACAAACCGATCAGACAGGCGCCAAGCAGGCCTGTGATAACCTCGGGGATGTCGGTCATCGACTGGATGAACATGATCACCGCCAGCACCAGAACCGAGTAGAAGGCCCCGTGTTCGAGAAAGCGGAACTGGGTCATGGTCTGGCGCTCGACCAGCATCAGGGTCATGGCGCGGACGTACATCGCGCCGATCCCCAGACCGATTGCGATCAGGAACAGGTTCTGGGTCAGCGCAAAGGCCCCGATCACCCCGTCGAACGAGAAGCTGGCATCCAGAACCTCGAGGTACAGAAAGGCCCCAAGCCCCCCTCGGGCGGCGGCGCAGTTGACCGCCTCGCGGGCATCCAGAACGTGGCCGACCAGTTCAACCGCCAAATAGGTCAGTAGCCCGCAAATCGCGGCGAACAAGAAGGTCGCGCTGTGGGCGGCGGGCAGGTTAACCGTGAAACCGATGACCAGCATCAGGACCAAGGCGACCTCGACCCCTTTGATCGCGGACCAACTGCGCAGGCGGCATTCGATGGTGCGGACCCAGTCGACGTCCTTGTCCGAGTCCATGAAGTAGTTCAGCGCAACCATCATCAGGAACGTCCCGCCGAACGCGGAAATGGACAGGTGCGCGCCTTCCATGATGTGGGCGTAGTCGTGCGGATGGTGAATGGCCAGTCGGATCGCCTCGATCGGGCCGATGCTGGCGGCGATGGACACGACGGCCAGCGGGAAAATGATCCGCATCCCGAAGACCGCCACAATGATCCCCCATGTCAGGAACCGGCGCTGCCAGAGCGGGTCCATATCCCTGAGTTTATTGGCATTCACGATAGCATTGTCGAAGCTGAGGCTGATCTCTAGCACCGCCAGAATGGCCCCGATCACCAAAAAGGACAGCGCCCCCGCGCCCGTACCCGTTATCTGCCACCCCAGCCAGTAGGCCAGAACAAGGCCGAGCGCTGTCACGATAAACGGCCAACGGAAGTACTTGATCGCAGTCATTTCGGGTCCTTTTCCCCCGGAAGGCGGGGCGGCAAGTGTCCCGTTCCGTCCGCAGCGTATTGCACGAGTCTCAAGGTGGGGTGCAAGTGGCACCAATGTAAGACAGGGGCGCAATAATTCTTGGGCGGGGCTGGCGCCGCACATCGCCCAAATAGTTACAGGTTAGTGATCGCGGGCGGGGCACCCCTCGTTGAGTTTCCTGCTACGTTGTGTTATGCGCACGCGGAATACATGTTTGCACACTCCCCGAAAAAATCATGAACCAGATGACCGCCCAAAAGTCTTCCAGCGGAAGCGCAGCGCCTTTTCTCCCTATGACCCGTCAGGAAATGTCGGCTCTGGGGTGGACGGAGTGTGACATCATTCTTGTGACCGGTGACGCCTATGTGGATCACCCCAGCTTTGGCATGGCGCTGATTGGGCGCCTGCTGGAGTCGCAGGGCTACCGCGTTGGCATCATTTCCCAGCCCGACTGGCACTCTGCGGATGCATTCCGTGCACTGGGTCGGCCGCGCCTGTTCTTTGGCGTGACCGGCGGGAACATGGATTCGATGGTGAACCGCTATACCTCGGACCACAAGCTGCGCCGCGATGACGCCTATACGGCGGGTGGCGAGGGCGGCAAACGCCCCGACCGCTGCACCATCGTCTACACCCAGCGCTGCCGCGAAGCCTACAAGGATGTGCCCGTGATCCTTGGCGGGATCGAGGCGTCCCTGCGCCGCATCGCCCACTATGATTACTGGTCGGACAAAGTGCGCCGCTCTATTCTGGCGGACGCCAAGGCGGACCTGCTGCTCTATGGCAACGCCGAGCGCGCCGTTGTTGAGGTTGCGCACCGCATCGCCGCTGGCACCCCCGCGCGCGAGATTGACGATGTGCGCGGCGTGGCGCTGTTCCGTTCTGTCCCCGAGGGATACACCGAGCTGCCCGCCGACGATCTGGACTCGGCCGATGAGGCTGCGACCCGTCACCCCGGCGATACCGTCATCCGCCTGCCCTCCTTCGAGGTGGTTGAGACCGACAAAGACGCCTATGCCCGCGCCAGCCGCGTTCTGCACCGCGAGGCCAACCCCGGCAACGCGCGCCCCATGGTCCAGCGCCACGGCGACCGTGATCTGTGGCTGAACCCGCCGCCGATCCCGCTGTCCTCGGAAGAGATGGACGCGGTCTATGACCTGCCCTATTCGCGCCTGCCGCACCCCTCCTATGGCGAGGCGAAGATCCCCGCCTATGACATGATCAAAACCTCGGTCACGATCATGCGCGGTTGCTTTGGCGGCTGTACCTTCTGTTCGATCACCGAACACGAGGGCCGCGTGATCCAGAACCGCTCGGAAAAGTCGATCCTGCGCGAGATCGAGCTGATCCGCGACAAAACCCCCGGTTTCTCCGGTGTCATCTCGGACATTGGCGGCCCGACCGCCAACATGTACCGCATGGCCTGCAAAGACCCGAACATCGAGAAAAACTGCCGTCTGCCGTCCTGCGTGTTCCCGGATATCTGTCCGAACCTGAACACCTCGCATGACGAGCTAATCAGCCTCTATCGCAAGGTGCGCGAAACCAAGGGCATCAAGAAGGTCATGGTCGCGTCCGGCGTCCGCTATGACCTTGCCGTGAAAAGCCCCGAATATATCGAGGAACTGGTCACCCACCACGTGGGCGGCTACCTGAAGATCGCGCCCGAGCATACCGAACGCGGCCCGCTGGACGTGATGATGAAGCCCGGCATCGGGACCTATGACCGGTTCAAGGAAATGTTCGACGCCGCCGCCGCAAAGGCCGGCAAGAAGTACTACCTGATCCCGTATTTCATCGCCGCCCACCCCGGCACCACCGACGAGGACATGCTGAACCTCGCGATCTGGCTGAAAAAGAACCGCTATCGCGCGGATCAGGTGCAGACTTTCCTGCCCTCGCCCATGGCGACCGCGACCGCGATGTACCACACCGGCGTGAACACCCTGAAGGGCGTGCGCCGCGGTGCCACGCAAAAGGTCGAGACCGTCCGCGGGGGCCGTCAGCGCCGTCTGCACAAGGCGTTCCTGCGCTATCACGATCCGGACAACTGGCCGCTGCTGCGCGAGGCGCTCAAGGAAATGGGCCGCGCCGATCTGATCGGGCCGCGTCCCGACCAGCTGATCCCTGCGCACCAGCCCGCTGGCCTGCCCAAGAAAGACGGGGTGAAATCCTTGAAACGCCCGAACTCGCGGGCGCGGAAGTTCACCACCAAGGGCGTGCCGCTGTCCAAGCTGCCGAAACAACGATAAAACAAAAGGCGCGGAGATGACCGCGCCTTTTTCGTTATTCGGGGGTGGCTTCGCGCTGCAACACGGCGGCAAAGAACCCGTCCGTGTCATGGCGCGCGGGGGTCAGCGACAGCGTGTCCCCTTGGGCCTTGGCCGCCAGATCGGGCGTGACATCCCCCAGCGGCACCAACCGGAACGCAGGATTGGCCGCCAGGAAGGCAGTGACCTGATCTTCGTTCTCTTCGGTCAGCATCGAGCATGTGGCATAGACCAGACGCCCGCCCGGTTTCACCAGACGCGCAGCACTGGCCAGAATGCGGCCTTGCAGGGCGATCAGGTTCTCCAATCCGTTCTCTTCGGGCGCGCGCCAGCGGGTGTCGGGATTGCGCCGCCAAGTACCTGTGCCGCTGCACGGCGCATCGACCAGAACGCGGTCAAAGCCCAGCTTGTGGCGCTTGACCCACTTGTCGGTCTCGCTGGCCAGAAGGCGGGTCTCGGTGTTGTGCATCCCCGCGTTCCGCAGCCGTTCAGAGCAACGCTTGAGCCGCCCTTCGCTGACATCGCAGGCAATAATCCGGCCCTTGTTGTTCATCTGCGCGGCAATCGCCAAGGTTTTGCCGCCCGCACCGGCGCAGAAATCCACCACGCGGTCACCGGGCTGTGCGTCAACCAGCAAGGCCACCAACTGAGACCCCTCGTCCTGAATTTCCACCGCACCGCTTTTCAGCGCGGGGAAGCGGGCATAATTGAACCGTCCCGACACGCGGATGCCATAGGGTGCCAGGGGCGAGGCTTCGGCCTGTAGTTTCAGATCACTCAGGGCCTGCAATATGTCCTGCCGCGTGGCTTTCACCGGATTGACCCGCAGATCGACGGGCGGGGGCGTCAGCGTGGCCGCCATTTCCGCCGCAAAGGCCCCGCCGAACCGCGCGCGGAGCGACTGTTCGGCCCACGAGGGACACTCCAGCCGGACGGCTTCAGGCATATCGGGGTGCTCGATTGTGCAGCCTTTCAGGCGCAGGACCAGATTGTATTCGGGCTTGGTCAGGGCGGTGGCCGCATTTTTGGGGCCGCTGAACAGACGGCTCACATCCTCGGGGGATTTGCGCTCCATTAGGGCCAGCCAAGCCAGAAACTGGTGGCGCGGGCTATGATCGCGGCCGTGTTTGTCCAGCCACCAGGTCAGTCGCGCGCGGTGGCGCAGCAGCGCATAAAGACGCTCCAGAATGTCACCACGGTCCTGATCGGGAATGTCGCGCCGGTTGCGGAACCAGCCAGAAGTCACCGCATCGACAGGGCGCTTGTCCCCGTCAACGGCACAGAAAAGATCAAGGGTGGCGAGCAGTCGAGCGGTTGGGGTCACGGCAGCTATTTCTGGCAAATCTCAAGAGAAGGGCGGCTTGCACCGGCGGCTGCGTGCGGGGCACTGGCAGCCTTTGGGCAGTGACGGCCTGTGTACAGCGAAGCCGCGCCTTTGGGAACCGCGTTTTGTTCCCCGTCTATGGCCCGCATCCATGCAGAGCGGTTGTGCAAATGGGCCGCTGACAATTGCGGGCGGGGCGCTTACGCTGGGTCAAAAGCCCCAAGTCGAAAAGCTCCATGTCCCCTGACCGTTCTACCGCCCTAAGGGCAAGCATCCTGTTTCTGGCCGCTGCACTCTCTTTGGGGATTGCCTACGGGATGGGGGTGCAGAGCCCCTTTTGGGCGGCGATGCCGGTGTGGGTTGTTGCGCAGCCGTTCCGTCAGGATCTGGTGATCCGTGCGATCCTGCGATTGGTGGGCACCGTTGTGGGGGGCGCGCTGGCGTGGCTGGTGCTGACCGAACTGCACGATCCGCTGCTGCAAGCACTGGCGATTGGTGCGCTGATCGGGGCGGGAACTTTTGTCAGCTTCTGGATCGGGACGGTGCACAGCTATGGCTCCTTGATGGCCGCGATCACTGTGGGTGTCGTGGCCCTGCCCGCGCTGGATCATCCCGTAAACAGCGAGGCATATGCGGTCGAGCGTCTGGTCTGCACCCTGATCGGAGTAACACTGGTGACGGCGCTGACCTTTGCCTTTACGCCCAAGCGCGAACAGCCGGTGCCGATCCGCATTGACCACGGGCTCAGCCGCGGTATCCGGCGCGGGGCGTTTGCCGCTGTTGCGGGCGTGATTGCGGCGCTACTTGTGATTTATATCGGGGGCGCAATCGGGATCGCGTCGGCGCTGTCGCTGTGTGTCTTTGCCTCGATCGTGGGGGGCAGCCCCCATTCGGCGGCCATTCTGGAAAATCTGGTGCCCAGTGCGGCCCTCGGGATTGTTGCGGCCATCCTCTATCGCTGGATCGTGCAGACCTTTGGCCTGAGCGGCGTGGACTTGGTGCTGCTGGCCCTGCCCTTTATCGCGGCGGGGGCGGTGATGCGCGCCCACCCGAAAACCGCGCCTGCGGGGATCGACTGCAACATGTGCTTCCTGCTGGCGGCCGAGGTCGGCGCGACGGGTCATCCCCTGCCCATCACCGCCGAGGCCGGTCTGGCCATGATCTTCGCCGCAACCGGTGTGTCGATGGCCTATCGCGGGACAGGCCATCGCAAGGTTCTGATGGCATTCAGCCGCTAAGGGTCAGACCCGCAGCATCGTCTTGATCGCGCGGCGTTCGTCCATCGCCTTGTAGCCCTCGGCCACTTGGGCGATCGGCAGGGTCAGGTCAAAGACCTTGCCTGGCTGGATTTCGGCACGCAGAACGCGCTCCATCAGGTCGGGCAGGTAGCGGCGCACGGGCGCGGGCCCGCCGAACAGGCGCTTCTGCTGAAAGAACAGCCCCTGCCCGTCGAACGTCACCCCATGGGGCACGCCGACAAAGCCGACAGCCCCGCCCGGACGGCACACACCCATGGCCTGATCCATCGACTGCTGCATCCCCACGCATTCTAGCACCGCATCGGCGCCGATGCCCTTGGTCAGTTCCAGCACCTCGGCGATGCCCTCTTCACCGCGCGCTGACACGATGTCGGTCGCGCCATATTCCAGCGCCAGCTTCTGGCGGGTTTCGTGGCGGCTCATGGCGATGATGCGGTCGGCCCCGCGCAGTTTCGCGGACAGAACCGCCATCAGACCCACCGCGCCGTCACCGACGACAACGGCCGTGCTGCCCTCGCGGACGCCCGCCGCTTCGGCCGCGTAATAGCCGGTGCCCAGAACGTCAGAGACGGCCAGCATGTGGGGGATTTGCTCGTCCGTCGGCATGTCCTGCGTGGCGACCAGCGTGCCATCCGCCAGCGGAACGCGGGCATAGGGGGCCTGCGCGCCGGTCATAAATTCGCGCTGCTCGCACGAGGACGGGTAGCCGAACTGGCAATGTGGGCAGGTGTTATCGGACAGCACGAACGAGCCCACGATGAACTGACCGGGGCGGATGGTTTTCACGTCAGCGCCGACTTCGATCACCACGCCGCAGTATTCGTGGCCCATGTGCATCGGCTGATCAAAGGCGTTCGCCCCGCGATAGGGCCACAGGTCCGACCCGCAGATGCAGGTGGCGGACAGCTGGATGATGGCATCGGTGGGCTTCAGGATTTCGGGGTCATTGACCTGCTCGTAACGGACATCGCCGGGCCCGTGCATAACGGTTGCGTACATGGGAAAACTCCTTGGAACCTTTGGGGCGGCGCGGGCGGCCGCCCTTATGCCCCGAAACCTAGGCCCGTTCCCAAGGGCGAACCATGGCGCTTCGGTTCATCCAATCAATGAATAAAATTCATTGATCTTTGCGTAACAAATCTCGATTTAGTGAAATGATGCCACCCAACCCTCATGGACCATGAATGAAACGCGAAGAACTGGCCGACCAGACAGTCTTTCTGGCTGTCGCTGAACAAGGCAGCTTTACCCGCGCCGCCGCCCATCTGGGCATTTCTCAGTCGGCGGTCAGTCACACCATGCGGCGGCTCGAGGCTTCGCTCGGGTTCCGGCTGCTCAACCGCAACTCCCGCTCTGTCTCGACCACCGAGATGGGGGACAAACTGCTAGCATCGCTGCGCCCCAACCTTGGCCAGATCGAAAACCGGATCGAGGAGTTGCGCAGCCTGCGGGGCACTCCGTCGGGCTTGGTGCGGATCACGACCTCGGCCACTGCGGCGCGCACGATCCTGTGGCCGGTGATCCGCGATCTGGTCCGCGACTATCCCGACATCCAGATTGAAGTGAACACCAACCCCGCCCTGTCCGATCTGGCCGAGGGGCGGTTCGACTGCGCCCTGCGCTTGGCCGAAGGGGTGCCGCCCGACATGATCGCCGTGCCCGTCACTGGCCCTTTGCAGATGGCCGCTGTGGGCTCGCCCGCCTATTTCGCTGCGCGAGGCGTGCCCCTGCATCCGCGCGATCTGGACGGGCATGCCTGCCTGAACATGCGCTTCGGACCCAACGCCCCGATCTATGACTGGGAATTCGAGAAAGACGGCGAAACGCTGGTGCGCAAGGTCAACGGGCCGTTCACTTTTAACGACGCGGATTTCTGCGTTCAGGCCGCCCGAGAGGGGTACGGCATCGCCTTTGTCGGCCTGCCCGAGGTGCAGCCCGATCTGGATACCGGTAAGCTGCAGCGCGTTCTGGCCGATTGGTGCGATCCGTTCGAAGGGTTCCACCTGTGCTATTCCTCGCGCCGTCAAATGAGCAGCGCGTTCCGGTTGCTGGTGGACCGGCTGCGACACCGGCCCACCTGAGCGTTACAGGCTCATCGGCTCCATCACCGTCAGCTCCAGCACGTCCGCATCGGGCAGCGCCTGCACCAGCGGCGCGATCGACTGCTCGAGGATCGGGAAGGTGCCATAGTGGCAGGGGATCACGGTCTTGAAGTCAAAGAACCGGTTGGCCGCATAGGCCGCGCCCTCCATATCCATCGTGTAATGGCCGCCCGCGCACAGGATGCCGATGTCGGGGGCATACCGGTCGGCGATCACGTCCATCTCCATGGTCACATCCGTATCGCCCGAGAAATAGATGCTGCGCCCTTCGGCGCGGATGATGAAACCGGCCTCGCCGCCCGCATAGATCGGGTCCCCATCGCCGAAATCGACCGAGGACGAATGCACCGCCGTCACCATGCTGACCGCGACCTCGCCGATGCGGACGGTGCCGCCCTTGCCAAAGCCCACGACTTCGGCGCCTTGGCGCGACAGCCAGCCGGAAAGTTCGTGGATGCAGTAGATTTTCGCGCCGGTCTTCTGGGAAATCTCGATCGTATTCGAGGCATGGTCCCCGTGTCCGTGGGACAGCAGCACCGCCGTCACGCCCGCGACCGCCTCATCCCAGCGATCCTCGGGAAACGAGGGGTTGCCCCGCAGCCAAGGATCGACCAGCAGCACCTCGCCGCCGATTTCGATGCGGAATCCCGAATGCCCAAGCCATGTAATTTCCATTGCACCCTCCGTTGGTTACCTGCGCCCAAGGTAGCGCAGCAAACCGGTCCTGCAACGGCATTTGCTGTGCGTCAAAACACACGCAGAACGTGAATACACATCTCGTTAATGGAAGCTGTCTGAAATTAAGTGGGCCGGTCGAAAGTCCCCCTAACGACCGGCCCGCAGCACTTAAATAGACGCCCGAGGAACACCAAAGGACGAGGCGAACACATCAAGCAGCTGAAAATTACCGGCGCTTAAAAAGTTACGCACCACAACAGCAATTAATCTTTCGATAACTTTCCCTTACCTAAGCGGATAGTAAGGTTTTCCATACCGCATCATTTCCGCGAATGCATTTTTACGAATTTCTTCAATAACATGAGGAAATTAACTATGTTTAACAGCCCTGCGGGTTCGGGCTGGACCTGTTTCAAATCTGACCAAATAAATGACAGTTTGATGACAACGCAGACATTCCGAGCACCAAAAGTTGACGTAAGGGCAACGCAGGTCAACTTTCCGCACCAAAATAGAAGCCACGCACCATAGGCGATTCTGCAAGCGCAGCATCAGCAGAATCGGAGAGCACATCCCCAAGGTTGTATTTTATGATCAAATCCGACACTGCTTGCGGTTTTGGTTGTTTGATGAAACTGTCCGCCCATGCTGACGATCGACGTAATTATGACTTTCATCGGGGTTGCGACACTGCTGGCCTGGGTCCCCGGGCCCGACAATCTGTTTGTCCTGACCCAATCCGCACTTTTCGGTCCCAAAGAGGGCGTGCTGGTCACGCTTGGCCTGTGTCTGGGGCTGGTCGTGCATTCGATTGCCGTGTCGCTGGGGGTGGCGGTGATCTTCCAGCAGTCGCAGTTCGCCTTTGACGCGCTGAAGTACGCAGGAGCCGCCTATCTGGTTTATCTGGCGTATAAAGCCCTGCGAGCGGGCCCCGAAAATCCCGATACGGCAGGGGCAAGCCGTCGCCCCGCTTCGGCGATGGTGCTGCGCGGTGTGGTGATGAACCTGACCAACCCGAAGGTCGCGATCTTTTTCTTGGCCTTTCTGCCCCAGTTCACCGATGCGGCGCGCGGCAGCATCGCCGTTCAGATGCTGATGCTGGGGGGATTGTTCATCCTGTGCGCCTTTGCGTCGTTCACCACGATTTCTCTGATGGCGGGCGTGCTGAGCCGTTGGCTCCGCGCCTCGCCCCGCGGGCAGATCATGCTGAACCGCGTGGCAGGGCTGGTCTTTGTCGGGTTGGCGGTCAAGCTGGTGACCGCCAATCGCTGATCAGAGCGCCGCATTCTCGCGCCAGATATCGCCCGTAGCGTCAACCAAGGCTGTCGGGTCCAACACGGCGATCTTGGTCGGGCTGAACAGCGCGATCACACCCGCCTTGGCAAAGGCGCGGATCTGGCGTGACACGGTCTCCATCTTGATGCCGAGCAGGCTGCCAATCCGCTCTCGGGTCAGCAGCAGGTCGATCACCGGATCTTCGGGCGCGCGGGGCTGGCGAGACAAGCGCAAGATCAGGGTAGCCACACGTTCGGTCGCGGTTTTGCGCCCCAGCAGGGTGTACCAGTCGCGGGTGGCCTGAAGCTCGGCCGTGACAAGGTCCAAGTAGTTCAGTTGCAGCCGCGGAAAGCGCGCCAAGAGCGCGTTGAACTCCTGCATGGTGCAGCCCAGAATTTCGGTCCGGTCCACAGCCACGGCCATAACCGACGCTGTACGCGGCCCGCTATGACTTAGTAAATCGCCCGCCAGATGCAGGCCGACGGTAGTGATCTTGTCCCCGGCGCGAATGTCGTGGGCCACTGCGCCCGACCTGACGATGCCGATCAACTGGTCGGGAGTGCCGTCGAAGCGGATGATCTCCTCGTCCTTGAACACATGGGGCACGAGGGTCGCTGCGATGATTTCGGCCTCGCTTCGGGTCAGGCCCGCGAACAGGGGATGATCGGGCAGGACAGGTCGGTCAGACAGGACTGCGGTCGCCTCGGACATCGGGGTCAGAGCGTTCATTCTGGATTTCTCCGTAAAAACATGGAGCTATGGCGTCGTCACGAAAATGGACGGTTCAGCCAAGGGTCTTGGAAAAATGGGATGGGCCGGTGCTGCGGCTGAGGGCACGCGCCACGGCCAAGGCAATCAGGCGACCGGCGGCGCCCTGCTGGGGGGATGGCCCAGAACGGTCAGTCCGGCGGCTCGGGCCAGATCGGGCAGCACAATCCGCTGCACATAGGCCAGTTCCACAGGCACCAGATGGCCCACAGGGTCCGGCATCAGAAAGGCAGAAACCAGACGACAGGCGTTACAGCTGGATTTGCTGCTTTCCAGATCGTCACCGCACAGATCGGTGGTCGCCCCAAGGGCGGCATAGAACGTCAGCAGGGACTCCTCTTTCGCCGTAGCGAAGTGATGGCCATAGCTCGTTCCGACCAGCCCGAAGGCCAGCAGAACGACAAAAAAACCAACACGGAATCTGTGCAACCAATACGTCATAGCGCAGAAATAACATCGCGTTATCAGAGGTGTAAGGCGATAACATGCCGCACGGCGACCGCGTGCCGCAGTGTGGCATTATCGCGCTGGCGGGGTGGGTCCTTGGCCTTGGGGCGCAGGTTGGGTCATATAGGGGCAAACCACCCGAGGAGCAGATCATGACCGCCACCCCCGCGACCAAGGCATTGGACAAAGCCGGCATCAACTATGACCTGCACAGCTATGATTACGAGGGCGGGCACCACATCGGCGAACACGCCGCCGATGCCATCGGCGCGGACCCCGATCGCGTGTTCAAGACCCTGATGCTAGAGGTGGACGGCAAGCCCGCGTGTGTGGCGATCCCCGTTGCGGCCTCGGTCAAGATGAAGAAGGCGGCCAGTGCCTTTGGCGGCAAATCGGCCCAGATGATGGACCCGGTCAAAGCCGAGCGGCTGACAGGCTTTCGTGTGGGCGGGATCAGCCCTTTTGGCCAGAAAAAGCGCGTTCCCGTGGCGATTGATATCACCGCCTTTGAGCACGCGCGGGTGATCCTGAACGGCGGGCAGCGGGGTGTGATGGTCGAGCTGGACCCGGATAAAGGCGCGACCCTGCTGGGGGCCGTGCGCGTGGACCTGATCGACTAGGGGCCGGGGCGCGTCACCAGTTGGACAGCGCCGAAGCCGGCCTGCCCCAAGGACCGGATGAGCTCTGCTAGGGCTGCGCCCCCTGCGCTGCCATCAGCGTTTACCATGAGCGTGGGCGGAGTGGCGGTACAGTCGGCTTTGCCGCAATAGTCGTCCCGCGCCCGACTCAGCGCCGCGAAGGCGCTATTGCCCGTTTGGTCCTGGAATCCGGCCTGCCCCGAGGCATCCATATAGAGCGTAAATTCCCCATCCGCGGGTTGGTCAGCCTGCGCTTGCGGCGGGGTAACCTCGAACGGGGCGGGCGGGGTGATCTGCGCGGACATCAGGAAAAAGATCAGCAGCAGAAACACCACATTGATCATGGGTACAACGCTTTCGGGGGCGGGTTTGCGCGGAGCTTCGGGAAACTTCATGGCTCACTCGATCAGAACGAGGTTGGTAAATCCCGCGCCGGATAGCAACTGCATCGCCCGCACAATCGCCTGAATATCCGTACCGTCTTGGGCGCGCAGAATGATGGTGTCCTGCGGGTTGGAGGTGAGGCGTTCCACCTCTGCCAAGGCGCGCGTGTCCTCCATCGGCACTCCATTTACCCTGAGCGTATCCGGCGTCACGTCCACCAATCGCGGCGGCCCGCTGTAGGGCGCAGAGGCCCCCTGCCCCGCCATCCGCAGCGGGATATGCATGTCAGTGCCGAACCGCGACGCCAGCATAAAGAACACCAGCAGCAGGAAAACCACGTCGATCATAGGCGTCAGGCTGGGGGAACGGCGGCGCGCCGGAGCCGCAAACCGGAACATCTATTCGGCCGCGATCGCGTCTGTGCGCAGGAAAACGCGGGTTGCTCCATCCTCGAGTTGCAGGCGCACGCGATCAGCAACTGCCTCGAACCAGGTCAGGGCGACCGAGGCTGGGATCGCAACTGCCATGCCCGCCGCCGTGGTTAACAGTGCCTCCCAAATGCCGCCGGCCAGCATGGACGGATCGGCCGCGCCGCCAGCCTCTTGCAGGGTTTGGAAGGCCGAAATCATGCCCAACACGGTCCCAAGAAGCCCCAGCAAAGGCGCAATCGTCGCGATCAACTCCAGAGGGCGCAGGCCGGACCGCAGGTCGGCCAACATCTGACGCGCCACGCGTTCGGTTTCCTCTCTGGCTGCATCGTCGGTCAGGCTGGTGTCCTGCCGCGCCAGCATCGCAGCCCGCACCAACTGCGGCCCATAGGCCCGCCGCCCAACGAGCGAGCGCACAGCCTCGGGGCCATTCCCCGACGCCCACATCCCCAAGGCCCGATCTGCGCTGGCCTGACCAGCCCAAGCCCCGCCACGGACCAGCCGCCAGACCTTCCACAAGATCAGCGCGAGGGTCAGCACCGACAGCGCCGCGATTGCCCAGATCGAAGGGCCACCGAGCCGAATCATCTCCAGCACTTCGGCCAGTTTCCCCGATGGGGAGAGGGTCAGTCCGTCCATCCTGTGGGCCCCTTCTAAGATGCCATTCAGGAGTCGGATAGATTAACCTACTTTTTCTGTCAACTATATCCTGAGTAAATAAATCAGGAACAGAAAATGAAAAAGGCCCAACCATTGACCGGTCAGGCCGTTCTTCGTAGCACCGAATAGACAGCGCAGATCAGCCCGCCAGAACAGCCTCATATCCCTCTTTCTTCAGGATTTCAGAGACCTGCTCGACACTCAGGCTGCTGCCGACGGCCACAGTGCGCGACGGCAGATCGCAGGCCACATTCGCAGCGGTGTCGGCGGATTTGATGGCGGTTTCGATGGCGCTGGTGCAATGACCGCAGCTCATGTCAGGGACGTTGAATTTCATAATCAGGTTCCTTGGCAAAGGGTTTTCCCGATCAGATAGGGCTTCCAGCAGGTGGAAGGTCAAGGCCCCAAATAAAAAAGCGCGGCCCCTCCCCAAGGCCGCGCTTTATCCTCGTTCGGTCTCAGTGGGCGTAGAACGCGTGCTCCGCTTCACTCCGCGAGGTGTCTTTTTTCGAGGTGTTGAACAGGGCGTGCTCTCGCTCTTCGATCTGGCTCAACTCGATCAACAGGCGCAGCCGCTGGTTGCGGTCTTTCACACTGCGGAGGTTGCCAGCGATCTGATCGCAGAACTTTTTCCACTGCTCGTCTGAGGTTAGAAGTTTCTGAATTGGCATCGTCACGCTCCTTGTTGGAACACTTAACAAGCTCTGAACCTATTGGCTTAAATCCGAAACATATCTTTGCGCCGTAGGGGCCACACCTTGGGTTGCGATAGCCCGCCGCATCAATAAATCAATTTTATTTAATTATTCTGGGGACTTGTGAAACATACCGCATTTTACGCCCCATCTGCGGTTTTTACTATATTTTTTCCGACAGCCGCCTGAACTGACCGTTTGAAAACCGGCCATAATTCAGAAGGTCCCCCCACGACAAAGGCCCCTTTACCCCGTCCCTTCGATAACGCGATGCGGAATAAATTTAGCATTAAACCGTGCAATGAGGCAGCAAGCGGTGTTTTGGAGGGCGTTATGCGACACCAATCACCGGACCAATGATTCTCGAAACCGCCCTAACCTGCGGCAAAATCATAGGTTTTTCAGGGTCAGTTGCAGACAGCGCAGCCCATGGCTCGGGTCGGTTTCACGGGGGTGTAGCCTTCTTTGAGGATGCGGTTCATACCCCCTTCGACGTCGATCACCCGACCGGCAAAGGTATCCGCAATCTGGTTGGCCGCCCGCGCCGAACGGTTCCCCGACCGGCAGACCAAAGCCACATTCTGACCGGGCGCAAGACGCGGACCGATGGCTTGTAGAAACGCCTCGGCCGAGGTGTAGGTCACCAGCGCAGCGCCTTTGATGACGCCGGTCTGCTTCCATTCGTCGGGGGTGCGGATATCGACCACCAACATGTCTTCGCTCTGTTCCAGCGCAGGGCCGGACAAGGCCGCCAGTTCGACATTCTCGGCCTTCGCGCCTTGGCCCGAGGCCCAGAACACATAGGCCAGAGCAATCAGAATGACCGGAAGAAGGACAAAGAGTTTGCTCATGGTGATGTTCCTTTGTGGGCGTCGTTCAACAGTGCAGCTTATGTATTCCATTATTGGAATGCATTCAAGAGTAATGCAGAAATGCGCGGCACACGGGCCCCACTGGGGAAATCAGCACTTTTACTGCGCGGACTTTTCTGGAATTCCGGTCCCACCCAAGCCCCAAGGACAGCCGATGACCCTAGCCAACCGCACCGCCGCGAACGCCCCTCTGACCGGAGAGTTCCGCTTTTTCGCGCTAGATGTAGAGACGGCGAACCGCAATCGCAGCAGCATCTGCCAGATCGGGATCGCTGGGGTTCGGCCCGACAACAGCATCGAAACATGGAGCACCTATGTGGACCCCGTGACCGATGACTGGTCTTGCACCCGGATCCACGGGATCACGGCACGGACGGTGATCGGGGCGCCCTTGTTTCCGCAGCTTGTGCCGGTGCTGGACGGGATGCTGCGGGGGCTGACCGTTTACCAACATAGCCATTTCGACAAGGGCGCGATCAACTCGGCCTGCGGCGAGGCTGGTCTGGTGCCGCCCGCTTGGAAATGGATGGACAGTTTGATTGTGGCCCGCCGCGCATGGCCCGAATTGCGGGGCAACGGGGGGCATGGGCTGGCGTCGCTGAAAACCTATCTGAAGCTGGAATTCGAGCATCACGACGCCGAAGAGGACGCCCGCGCCGCCGCCGAAGTGGTCCTGCACGCCGAACGCCGGCATGCAGGGGCTTGATTAACCGCGCACGCTGTCCAGCAGGGCGGTGATATGCGCGGGGCCTTCGGGACGGATGCGCTTGGGGTTCAGGGCCTTGATCGCGTAGTAGCCGCGCGTGATGTGGTCCATGTTCACCGTGTCGATCACTCCGGGCAGGCGCAGGATACGCTCCATATAGGCGGACAGGCGCGGATAGTCTGCGATCTGGCGGCGATTGGTTTTGAACAACCCGTGATAGGCCGCATCGAACCGGATCAGCGTCACAAAGGTCCGGATATCGGTCTCGGTCAGGCGGTCGCCGAACAGGTAGTCGCCGGTCAAGCGACCCTCTAGCTCGTCCAGCATAGCAAAGACGCCGGCGTTCGCCTCGTCATAGGCCAGTTGGCTGCTGGCGAAGCCTGCCTTGTAAACCCCGTTATTCAGATCATCGTAAATGCGGGCATTCAGATCGTCGATCTCGGCCGCCAGATCCGCCGGATAAAGGCGCAGGTCCGAGGGCACCAGATGCTCGAACGCGGTGTCGAACATGCGCACGATGTCGGCGCTTTCGTTGCTGACCATGACGTTCTGCTTGGCATCCCACAGCACTGGCACCGTGGCACGGCCCGAATAGTGCGGGTCCGCACGGGTGTAGATCTGGTGCAGGAACTCTGACCCGAACAGCGGGTCCTGATCGGCCCCCTCATAGCCGCCGAACTGCCAGCCCTGATCCTCTAGCACCGGATTGACGACGGTGACGGGGATGATCCCCTCAAGCCCCTTGAGCTTGCGGGCAATCAGGGTGCGCGACGCCCAAGGGCAGATGAAGGCAACATACAGGCGGTAGCGCCCCGCCTCGGCCTTGAACCCACCGGTGCCGGTGGGACCGGCGCTGCCGTCGGGGGTGATCCAGTTCCGGAACCCCGAGATTTGGCGAACGAACCGGCCGTCGGCGTCGGCTTTTTGCACGGGCTGCCAGTTGGCGCTCCATTTTCCATCGACAAGCATCAGAGCCTCCTATCAGGCGTGAAACACAAAGGACCGCATGGACACCGACCCAAGGTCGATCGAGTCCGTCATCCATGTCAGTTGGTCGCGGGCGTCAGAGGCCCCCGCAATCGTCAGGGCGGGCAGATAGTGGTCCACCGTCGGGTGCGCCATGCGCAGCAGGTTCCCCAGCGCGGCGCGGTCGGTCAGGGCAACCAGATCGCGGTCGTTCAGACGGTCCTTGAACAAGGCGTCAAACTCCAGCGCGAAGTCTTGGGGTTTGCCGCCCCATTGCAGGGCGCGCAGGTTGTGCACCACGTTGCCGGACCCAAGGATCAGCACGCCGCGGTCGCGCAACTCGGACAGGGTTTTGCCGATTTCCAGCTGGTAGGACAGGTCCTGCGTCATGTCGATCGAGACCTGAAACATAGGCACGTCGGCGTTGGGGTAGAGGAACTTCAGCACCGTCCATGCGCCGTGGTCCAGACCCCAGGTGTCGTCCTCTTCGGCGTGGTGGCTGGACAGCAGGCTAACGACCTCCCGTGCCAGAGCGGGCTCGCCTTTGGCTTTGTATTGCTGGTCGAACAGCTCTTGGGGGAAGCCGTAGAAATCGTGGATGGTACGGGGCATGGCGGACACGTCCACCAGCGTGGTCCCTTTGGTCATCCAGTGCGCCGACACCACAAGGATCGCCTTGGGGCGCGGCAGGTTGCGGCCCAGTTCAGTCCACGCGCGGCTATAGGATGTATCCTCGATTGCGTTCATGGGGCTGCCATGCCCCAGAAAGACCAGAGGCATCCGGTCCGACGGCGACAGGCGGTCACGCAGGGCATTCAAAGATTGGATGGTACTCATGTTCATGTCTCCTGTGGCGGAGGGGTCGCCCGTGATGGACGACCCGTTCAATATTGGTTGCTATCAGGCGAATTGGCCAAGGGCACGGTTCAGCACCGGAATACGGACCGAATAGGCGCCCGCCCCAAGCAGACCGATCACCGCTTGGGCGACGGCCCAGAACAGCGGGAATTCCCAGCCGCCGCCAGTGTTCGAAAAGGTCCAGCCATTGCCGCTATGCGCCCAAGTGGCCCCCAGCAACACAGGGATCAGACCCAGCGACACCAGACGGGTCCCAACCCCAAGGATCAGCGCCAGACCACCGGCCAGTTCGGCAAAGATGGTCAGATAGGCGACGAAACCGGGCAGGCCAAGGCTCTCGAAATAGCCGACAGTGCCGGGGATGGTGAAAACGGTAACCTTCATCCAGCCATGGGCCAGAAACAGGGCGCCGCTGGCAACGCGCAGGATCAGGGCGGCGATATCGGTGGTGATGCGGGTGTTCATGGTCATTTCTCCAATTCGGGGCCGCCAGTCTGCGGCGGCGATGTTCTGTTGTCTGAGAGGAACCTACGCCTTGACGTCTTTCTATAAAATGGCGACTTTGTTGGATGACTTTCCACATTTTGTTCGGAATATCGGATGGACCTTGTCGATGAATTGCGGGCCTTTGTGGCCACCGCGCAGACCGGATCATTCACGGGCGCGGCGGATCAACTGGGGGTGTCGAACCGGCTGACCTCTAAATACGTGGCAGAGTTGGAGGCGCGGCTTGGCGTGCGGCTGTTCCAGCGCACCACGCGCAAGGTCGGTCTGACCCCCGCCGGAGAGGACCTCTTGGCCCGCGCCCCTGCCCTGCTAGACGATCTGGATCACTTGCTGTCCGACGTTTCCGAAGGGTCGCGCGGGTTTTCGGGCGTGATCCGCCTGTCCGCGCCCGTCACCTTTGGCGAGGTTTATGTGGCGGGCATGTTGGAGCGTTTCGGCCAAAGCAACCCCGAGCTGACCTTTGACCTGCGCCTGACCGACCAGTTCACCGACCTCGCGGCCGAAGGGATTGATCTGGCATTCCGCATGGGCCGTACGGACATGCTGTCGCTCAAGACACGGCGGTTGGGGATGTTCGGGTCGGATCTGGTGGCCAGCCCCAACTATCTGGCGACCCACGGCACCCCAGAAACGCCCCAAGATCTGGCGCGCCATTCCTGCATCGTGGACACCAACCGCCAGAACCCGCGGCGCTGGGTGCTCCTGCGGGATGGCGCGGAAACGGTGGTACAGGTGCAGGGACGGTTTCAGGTGAACTCCGCCCGCGCGGCGGTGCAACTGGCAACCAATGGGGTGGGCATCGCCTATGCCCCAAGGTTTGCATTATGCGGGGCGGTTGAGCGCGGCGAGCTGACAAAATTGTTGCCCGATCATGCCAGCGAAACGGCCGCTCTGAGTGCGGTTTACCTCGAGGGACGCACCCTGCCCCGCAAGGTCCGCGCCCTGATCGACTTTGCGGTCGCGGATATCAGAACTGCCGATGTTCTATAAATAAAACGGGGGTCGCCGCAGCGACCCCCTCGATGCAGACGTCCCGTGAGTGGCAGTCAGGCGTCCAGCGTAGGATTGACGGGGACAACCATACGACCCCGAACTTCGCCCGACAAGAACTTAGGTGCTATCTCAACAACTTTGTCGAGTGATGCCTCTGTTGCGATCACCTCTAGGCGGCTCAAATCCAGATCACTGACCAGACGATCATAGGCGGCGATGCGTTTTGCCTTGGGCGCCATGACGCTGTCCACACCGGCCAATGTCACGCCGCGCAGGATAAAGGGCGCCACGCTGGTGGGCAGATCCATCCCCGCCGCCAAACCGCACGCCGCAACAACGCCGCCGTATTTCATGCCCGCCAAAACGTTCGCCAACACGGTGCTGCCCGCAACATCTACTGCACCGGCCCAGCGTTCCTTGGCCAAGGGACGGGGTTTGCCCGACAGTTCCGCCCGATCAATGATCGAGGTCGCCCCAAGGTCGCGCAAATACGCCTCTTCGCTCGCCCGCCCCGTGACCGCCGCCACGTTATAGCCGCGCGCCGCCAGCAGCATGGTCGCCACGCTGCCCACACCGCCCGCCGCGCCGGTCACGACAATCTCGCCGCTGTCGGGCGTAATCCCCTGCGCCTCAAGCGCCAGAACGCACAGCATCGCGGTGTAGCCCGCAGTGCCAATCACCATCGCCTGCCGCGCAGTCATTCCGGCGGGCAAAGGGATCAGCCAATCGCCCGAAACCCGCGCCTGACCGGCCAGACCGCCCCAGTGCTTTTCCCCGACGCCCCAGCCATTCAGCACAACCTTGTCGCCCGCTGTGAAATCAGGATGGCTGCTCTCGCGGACTACACCGGCAAAGTCGATGCCCGGCACCATCGGAAAGCTGCGCACCACGGGGCCCGCGCCGGTGATCGCCAGCGCATCTTTGTAGTTCAGTGTGGACCACGCCACATCCACCAGCACGTCGCCCTCGGGCAGATCGGCGGTGGTGATGTCACGCAAGGCGACGGTCTGTTGATCCTCGGTTTTGTCAATGACGACGGCTTGGGTCATCTGTTGGGCTCCCCCTCGAGCAGTTTGAAAAACAGGTCAGTGAATGCGTGGATCGGCGCGGGGCCTTGTTCGAGCTTGGCGCGCAGGATCGCGCCCTCCCATCCGATCCAGAAGAATTGCGCCAATGCGGCGGAGTCCGAGGACGAGGCGATCTGCCCCTGTTCCCGCGCCAGTTCCAGACAGCGCGCGGTGCGCTCTTGCCAGTCGTCGAAAACGGCAATCAGACGCGCACGAAAGCTTTCGGGCAGGGCCGACATCTCTTGGCCCAGATTGCCCACCAGACAGCCACGTCGATACCCGTGACGGGCCATCCCTTCGGAGGCGCGGTCGATGAACAGGCACATCCGGTCGAGCGGCGGCAGGCTGGTGCCAGTCAGCGCGCCATCCAGCATCTCGACAAAGTAAGCGTGATAGGCGTCAACCAGCGCCAGGCCAAAGGCCTCTTTGCTGGGGAAATAGTGGTAAAAGCTGCCCTTCGGCACACCGGAATGGCGCAGCACCTCGTCCACGCCAATGGCCGAATAGCCCCGCTCAGTCAGGTGGATCAGGCCACTCCGGATCAGGCGCGTGCGGGCCTCGGCGTCTGCTGGATCGCGGCGCGGGCGCCCCCTGCGTCTGGGGGTGTCGAGGTCTTGGGTAGTACTGCGTGAATCGGTCATACCCTATTTATTAGACTAGTCCGTCTAGCAATCAATACCAACGCAGCGACACAGAGCATTCAACGCAATTTAACGCATGTGTATACGGTTAGTTTGCTTGCGCAGCACACACCCAAAAGGCGAGTCGCGCCGACGCGCCCCAAGCTTGCGCTCACCAGAACGGACAGAGCTTCAAACCGGTTTTCTCGCGAAGAACACACCGAATAACCACACTTTATCGTTTTCTATCAATGACCCTCTGGACACCTAAGGAACAATTGGTCGCCGCAGGTTGCACCATATTGGCTAAATGAAATTCAACCTATAATATTGCAAAACATAATGTAATTTCACTTTAATAATAGGTCATTATAGATGTCGGATCAGTCCACAGAAATAGAAATCCAAGCAGACGAAACCGCGATCGCAGGTGAAGTCGTAGACGAAACTGGCCAGATTCTAGAAGGTGTCGAGGCAGATGAAGAAGAAGCTGTCACTGGTGAGGTCGTGGACGAAACCGATCAGATCGTAGAGGGCGTCGAGGCAGAAGAAGAAACCGCGATCGCCGGTGAGGTCGTAGACGAAACCGGCCAAATCGTAGAGAGCGTCGAGCTTATCGAAACCTACAGCTATTCCTTCACCTATGAGGGTACGCTGATCACCTATACCGACGACATGGTCTATGAAGTCGAGGACGTCGACCTCGAGAGCGATGAGAACGTCCTGTTCTACGTACTGGTCGACGAGACATACTACCCCGTGTTCGACGATAGCGAAATCGATGTCACTGTCACTTCAGAGGAGGTCACGGTCACCTACGCGACCTACATCGATGACAGCGTCGATTATGATTACCTGATCACTCTCGACGGAGTCACCGTCCCCGTTACCTACGACATGGAGGTCTCGGTCGAGGATTCCGGCATCGAAAGCTCGGACGACATTGCTTATTATATCCTTTACGAAGGGGAACTGTATCCGGTCGAAACTGGTACGCCAGTCGTTCCGCACCCGGACTATACTACCTATGTAGACGATCCGATCTACGCGTCCGAAGGGGACGACGACGCCAATACCCTCAGAGGCTCCGCATATACCGACTACATGACCGGCGGCTTGGGGGATGATGTCCTGCGTGGCGGCCAAGGCGATGACGTGATCTGGGGCAATGGCATGGGCCGTGACACCAGTGTTTCGGACAACGACGAGATCCACGGCGGCGCGGGCAAAGACCTTATTCGCGGCAACCAAGGCGATGACCTGCTCGAAGGCAATCAGGGTCAAGACACGCTCATCGGCGGCACTGGCGACGATACCCTTGCGGGTGGTCGCGGGGATGACCGTCTGGTCGGCAACGGTGGCGACGACCTGCTGGTCGGTGGCAAAGGCGACGACCGTCTGTTCGGCGGCAACGGCGATGACATGCTGCGCGGCAATGCGGGCGACGACACCATGACCGGCGGCGCGGGGGCGGACACCTTCTTCTTTGCGCTAGGTGACGATGTGATCACTGACTTCGAAGCAGGCGTCGACGCGATCGTGATGCGGACCGAGGAAATCGGCCTGACGACGGACATGCTCTGGTTCGAAGACAGCATGGAGCAAGTCGGCGATGATGTCGTGATCACGCTTGGGGACAACACCCTGACCGTCGAGAATGTCGAAGTGGCCGACCTTCTGGGTCTGCACGTCGGGTCTGTCGATATCTAAGAAATCCCTAGGGGCGTCCGCGAAATCGGGCGCCCCAATCGGGGTTAAAATCCCGCATCCAGGTTGCACCTGCCCGACGGCGCCCACAATCCAAATCCTGTGATCCCCCTGATCACAAACCGCAAAACCGGCCGGAACCCGAGCGGGATGCGGAGCCTAGGCTTGGGTCGGGGCAGACTTGTCGCCGGTCACCATAATGCAATCCAGCAACAGGCTCAGCACCTCGGTCCGGTTGCGAGAACCCGATTTACGGTAAATGGAGTTGAGGTGGGTCTTCACGGTCCCCTCGGCACTGCCCCGCAGTTCTGCGATCTCGGCCGTGCTAAACCCCTTGACCAAAAAAGTGGCAATGTCCTGCTCCGAAGGGGTCAGGCCCCACTGTTCGAACTGCTCGTCCATGATGTCCTGAACGGCGGCGCGGGCGTTGTTCAGGCTGGCCTCCAGATGGGCCTGACGGCGCAGCATCTTGGCCAGCACGTTACCTTCGAACAGGATCGCCAGCACCAGACTCAGGGTTGCCAATGTCTCGATATAAAGGTGGGTGTGGGCGACAGCATCAACGCCGACCTCTTGGTAATCACTGATCACATCCGTCACAAAGAATACCGCGCAGAAAACCTGCGCGGTCATGAGGATCAGCAGGCCAGCGGCCTTGCGACGGGATATCCGGCTGGAAAAAGCCATCAGTTTCCTCCTTGGGTCTCCGGCAGGACCTTTACGCCTGTAAACATGGCGCGGGGCAGGTTCACCTTGGTCCGGCGACTTTCAAAGATCACGGCGGCGATGTGCAGCACAACCGAGAATTCAGCCCATGTGATCGAAATCTTGTGAACCTCTTCGGGCCATTCGACGCCCCAGAACATATCCGTAGTCATCAGATAACCGGACAGGGTTATCACCGCCAAGGTAAACAGCAGGTTATAAATCATCAATGCGCCCAAAGGCGTATGCCCCACGTGGATGTGTTTGCGCCCCGTGGCCATCTCGGCCAGCTGTCCGGTCGCACCGGTGACGCTGGGGGGAAAACTGGAAAAGCGCGCGTATTGGCTGCCCACCAGGCCCCAAACCACACGAAAGGCGATCAGCCCGACCACCACATAGCCCACATACTGGTGCAGCTTGGTGTCATCATCGAGGATCAGCGCATTCGCGGTAAAGGCCGCGACAAGGCTCCAGTGGAACAGGCGGACGGCGGGGTCCCAGACCTTGATCGATTTCATGGCGGTTGTCCTTTGGCACAGGGGGAAACGGGGGCCAGTGGCCCCCGCGGATCGGATTAGTCTTCTTTGGTCATGACGACTTCGAAGTCGCCGTTCAGGAACACTTCGTACTTGTTGCCGTCTTTCTTGGCGTAGGCTTCGTACATGCCGTCCTCGAGTTTGATCTTGGCAACTTCGTAGCCTTGCTCGGTCAGAACAGCGCGGACTTTGGCGGTGTTTTCGTCGTTCAGTACAACGTCCGAAGCCAGAGCAGCGGTTGCAACGGTCGAAGCCAGGATGATCGCGGTCAGGGTGTTTTTCAGCATGTCAGTGTCCTTGGGTAGGGTTGTAATCGTAGATGTCTAAGAAGGGTTTCGCGGTGCCGCTCTCGGCGACCGGTGAGGCGAAACTGGCAGCGGCTGGCGGTGGGGGATATTGACCTCAGGTTGTACACCTTGGGTCCTGATAGGCAGGTTGCAGGCGCATATACCTGAAGTTTATGCCTGAAAACGCTAGGTTTTACGTGATTTTCATATTTCGGGCTGACAGGTCGCCCGAATCCGTCGCTCGACCATAACGGGAGCGTGATCAGCCAATTCGGGACGCACAAAAAAGAAAGGGCGGCATCGCTGCCGCCCTTGTCCGTAAACCCGAGGGGTATGACCTCAGAAGTAGTTACAGTCGTCGATCAGGTTGCTGATGGTGATGTCGCGCACCGTCAAGGTGTCGCCCGAGTCGAATGTGAACACCACATCGTCGCCGACTTGATCCGCCAGAGCCCGCAGCGCGCTGACCGTGTAGCTGCCGATTAGGTCCTGATCGATCGCAAGGGTATCAACGTCGTCTTGGAAATCGACCACAACGTCATCACCCGCGTTGAAGTAGAAGATGTCCGCACCGGCACCGCCGCGCATCTTGTCGTCACCTTCGCCGCCGGTCAGCTTGTCCGCGCCGGTCCCGCCAAAGAGGGTGTCGTCACCGTCGTTGCCGATCACCGAGTCATTGCCCGAACCACCGTAAACGCGGTCATCATCCGAGCCGCCATCCACGTTGTCGTTGCCTTTGTTCCCGTAAACGCGGTCGTTGCCGGCCGAGCCCATGATCTGGTCATCGTCACCATGGCCCGCCACGCGGTCATTGCCCGCGCCGCCGATCAGAGTGTCTTCGCCTGCGCCACCTTTGATGATGTCGTTGCCGTAGTCACCATTAACCGAGTCATCGCCCGTACCAGCGTAGATGGTGTCGTTGCCTTCACCGCCGCCGATCGCGTCGCCGCCGGAGTTGCCGTAGACCTTGTCGTCGCCAGAGCCACCGGTCAGCTCGTCCGCACCGGCACCGCCGTAAACGAGGTCATCATCGTTGCCGCCCGACAGCGTGTCATCGCCGTCGCCGCCGTAGATGGTGTCATCGCCAGCTTCGCCGGTCACCAGATCATCACCGTCCAGCGCGCGGATCGAGTCATCGCCGCTGCCGCCATAGAGGGTGTCCGCCTTGGTGCTGCCGATCAGAGTGTCGTCGCCGTCCAGCGCCTCGAACACAACGCTCCAAGTGTCCGCAGTCAGACGGTCATCATAGTTGGTTGCGCGCACAGCACCAAATTCGCCGTTCAGAGTGTCGGTGTCACCAAAGCCGTCGGTCGCAGTGCCCGCCGACAGGTCGACAGTCACGCCCAAATCCGCACCGTGGGTCGCGTCGCGCAGATAGTTCAGAATCACCAGACCATCGACCGCAGTGATGGTGTCGTCACCTTCGGCGGTCCAGACGGTCACACCATCGGCCTCGTCGGTCTCGATGATCATGGTGTCGTCATATTCGGTGCCGTAGATCACCTCGAAACCGCTGATGGTGTCGGTGTCACCAAAGGTGTCGATGGCCTTGCCGGTCGACAGGTTGACGGTCACGCCTTCGCCGCCATCCTCGTAGTAATAGGCGAGGATATCGGTATCCTCGCCATCGGAATCCTCACCACCTTTGAGGGTATCGTTACCAGCGCCACCGATCAGGGTGTCGTTGTTTCCGTTACCGTCCAGAGTGTCATTGCCTGTGTAGCCAACGATGTAATCGTCAGTGCTGCCGCCGCTAATGCTGTCGGCGCTCGCTGTGCCCATATAAGATTCAGTCGCCACGATGTGCTCTCGCTATGAATGTGGAAAATTAGGGAATTTTTTGGGCAGAGTGTATTGGAGACTCGGTTTTCTGCCAATCCGAGACGCGAAAATGTGAAAGGTTTCAATTATTTGATAGTTGTTAACCAGAATATCACGTCCAACACGCAGCGACTCGCGCTGCTTGCGCAGTAGAGCAATTCATTCAACCTGCAAAGTGTTGATAAGGGACGTTTTCCCGATGTCCCACGGGCCTGTGTAAAATAAAGCACAAGCTCGCATTCAGAGACCCTGCAGGTGATCGGAGACCATGCATTACAGATCAATGACCGGTTGTGTGAAAATAAATTCTGCAGAAACCAATCATTGTGCACCGATCCTGAATTTTCTAAGGCGATTTCAGGTTACTACACCGCAGAATCGGACCTAGAACCAGCCCAGATCGTCCAGCAGGTCTTCGGGATCAAAGCGCCCCAATACCGTAAGTGTACCGGCATCCCCCATCTTGAAAAGATAGCCGTCATCGGCCGGTTTCCAGCTGATATCATCCAGATCGCGGCCACCCACATCAGCCTTGATGTCCCGATCCAGCAGCAACCGATCCCGCGCTGGGTCAAAGTCGGTGATCCGGTCCCGCCCGCCCGAAAAGACAAAGACGTCCCGCCCGCCGCCTCCGGTCAGGACATCGTTTCCGCTGCCTGCGATCAGGGTGTCATTGCCCGCGCTGCCCGTCAGCTTGTCGTTCCCGCTGCCCCCCTCCAACCGGTCATTCCCGCCGCCGCCGATCAAGGTGTCGTTGCCGCTGGCGCCAAGCAGGCGGTCGGCCTTGCCTCCACCTGACAGATAGTCCCCGCCTCCACCTCCATTCAGCAGGTCCGCACCGCCGTTTCCTTTGATCCGGTCGGCACCCCCATTTCCATACAGGCTGTCATTCCCACCCTGCCCCAGCAGCACGTCGTTTTTCCCACCGCCAAGCATCCGGTCCGCCCCCGCCCCGCCAGACAGGGTATCCGCCCCGCCGTTCCCCTTAATCACGTCATTCCCGCTGTCCCCTTTGACGACATCATTCCCGCCTCCGCCCACCAGCACATCATTGCCCGTCCGGCCCAAAAGGGTGTCATTGCCGCTACCGGTCTTGATGACGTCATCCCCCGCGCCGCCGTCGGCCAGATCATTCCCCGATCCGCCGATCAGAGTGTCATCCCCGTCGCCCCCCAGCAGGCGGTCTGCGCCGCTCCAGCCGATCAGTAGGTCATTTCCGGCATCTCCGGCCAGCAGATCGTTCCCCGACATCCCGCGCAATTCGTCCGTATCATTGCCGCCCCGCAGGGTATCCAGCCCGTCCCCGCCGATCAGCGTATCGCGCCCGGCGCCCCCCAGAACCGAGTCATTCCCGCCCGCCCCGTCGATCCAGTCATTCCCGTCCGTGGGGTCGAACAGATCATTCCAGTCGGTGCCTGTGATACTGTCGTTCCCGCTGGTGGGCTGGTACTTGGCGGCGTCCTCGACGATCGGGTCGACCCAGGCCAGCAGGGTGCGCGTTGGCCCTTCCATGATGGTTGTGATCAGTTTGGAGTAGGGGATTTTGCGGCCGTTCGCGCTTTGGATCGTTAAGGTTTCGGTGCCGTCAATCAGCGCAAACGTTATCAGCGCGCCCGTATCAGTCGCAGTAATCTGCAGTTGCGACAGCCCACGATAAAAGGCCCAACCGGACAGGTCGAGCATATCCTGATCGGGGTCAAAGCCCTCGATCCTGTCGGGGGAGCCATCGGTGACCAAGGTAAACACATCCGCACCCGCACCGCCGATCAGGGTGTCCGCCCCACGCCCGTCCCGCAGAATATCGCCCGCTGCACCGGCCCGCAGACGGTCATTCCCCGAGCTGCCCATCACCACCGCCGCACCGCCGGTATTCGTGGCGCTACCGCCGCTGGCCCAGATCGTACGGCGATCCACCGTGCCTGCCAGTTGATACAGGCTCAGCCCCTGTTCCGATGCGCTCAACGCCGCAACGCCAACCTGCCCCGCATCGGTGCGATAGGCGGAGATCGCGGTCAGGCCGGTCAGCGCGGTGTCCAACGTGTCCTCGACCAGGCCTTCTTGCAGCAAGGTGCCATCGGGCAGCAGACGCAGCACGCTCAGCCCCCGATCATCGCCCCCGACGATGACCAACGCGTGATCGCCAGCGGGCACAACCTCCAGCACGCGGGCCGAGGCAAAGCGAGTCAGCACCGTATCATTCAGGTGGTCGGTCACGGTGAGCGAGCCGTCAGACCCCAACCGAAACACACTCAGGGAGTTGCTTTGGGCACCGGTGGCGATGACATAGGTGGTGCTGCCGACCTTGGCAGTCTCCACCTGAACCAGTCCCGCGATCCCCGGATTTTCGGCGGCCACGATCCGGTCAAGGGCGGTCAGCCCGCCGCCAGACTCCGCGCGAAACACGGTCAGAACCGTCTCACCAACACCCCCGACAACCACCAAATTGCCGCTCACGGCCAGTCCGGTCGGGGCCATATCCGCGGGGAACACCTTGGTGCCGATCTGGTCCAAAGCCTTGGCGGTCAGGTCGAACAAAGCCACCCCGCCGCCGCTGATCCCGGCCACGATCTGCCGGCTATTCGCCGTCAGAGCCTCTAGCTGGCTGACCGAAGCCGTCACCCCCCTGATCCGATCAACCCCCGCCAAGGCGCCGATCACATTCGCGGCCCCAAGGCCGGACACCATCAGTTGCTCGCCATCACTCGCCGCCAAGGGCGCAAGTTCCGGCGTCACCCCACCGCTGCCCGCGCCGGTCAGCGCGATCTGCCCGACCAAGGGCACATCCGCCGACACATCCCATGCGCTCAGCCAACCACCGGGGTTTGGCCCCGACAGGACATAGGCGATGGGTCGGCCACTGTCTGTGCTGACATAGATGTCACGCACCCCTTCCAGAGCCGTGAAATCCTGATCCTCGGACTGCTCGAAAGCCGATCCGATATGCCGCAGGACGATCCCCATGGCGCACCCGTTTTACCCAATTCCACCTTTGGCCAAGGTCGGATCGGGCCACGGCAAGACAGGCACCAAATTGGGGCAGCTTTGCGCCCTTTGCGCCGGATTTCAGTCAAACCCGTGAAGTTAGGGTTAATCGGATCAGAGCAGACGGATCGGAGTGCCCGCCTGAAACGCAGCGATTGCCTCGACCGTATCCTGATAGAACAGCCGCCACGTTTCCTGCGTGACATAGCCCAGATGCGGGGTCAGCAGCAGGCGGTCGCCGAATTGGGACTTGCCCTGCATCCAAGGGTCACCCGAGGGCAGCGGTTCGGTTTCGAACACATCGATCCCCGCTTGCAGGGTGTCCTTCGCGCGCATGGCGGCGAACAAGGCCTCCCGATCGATCAGACCCGCGCGCGAGGTATTCAGGAAAATCGCGCCGTCAGGCAGCGCGTCAAACGCCTCGGCCCCGATCAGGCCAGCGGTCCGGTCCGACAGCACCATGTGCACCGACAGCACGTCCGACTGCGCGGCCAGATCACACAGACTGGCGGCGCGGGCAATCCCTTCGGTGCAGCGGTCATCGGTCAGGTTCGGGGACCACGCGGCGATCTGCATCCCCAGCACTTGCCCCAAGGCCGCCATCTGCTGACCAATGTTTCCCAGCCCCACCAACCCGAGTCTCAGCCCAGCCAGATCGCGGCCCGGAAGGCCTTGCCAACCGCCATCCGCCAACGACCTGGCCTCGGGGATAATCCGGCGGGACAGGGCCAGCAGCAGGGCCAAGGTTAACTCTGACGTGGTGGTTTTGCGCGAACGGGTGCCGCAGACTTCGATCCCGCGGGCGCGCGCGGCGGCGGTGTCGATGGACAGGTTGCGCGGCCCCGTTGTCACGATCAGGCGCAGGTTCGGCAGCGCCCCGATCAGCTCTGCGCCAAAGAGCGTACGTTCGCGCATCAGGCACACCACGTCATAGGGCTGCAACTGGCCCACAGGATCGGTCAGCGGCTGAGTGAAATAGGTGACATCGGCCCCCAAAGAGCCCCAGTCGGCCGTCTGTTCGGCAACTCCGGACCAATCATCCAGAACGGCGATGCGCATGTGCAGGCTCCTGTTAACCGCGATTTCGGCATGAGGATGCCTTGAACCCTGCCGCCATGCAATCGGCAGGGTTAACCCCGATCAGTGCAGCGCGCGGCGCAAAGGCTGCATCGTCGTATCGCCGGAAATGTCGGTCACCGACATCATCTCGGACAAATAGCGGCGGACGGTCAGCAGATCTTCGCGGTATTCGGTCAGGATGCCCTGCAGGTGCAGAAGCTCTTGCTGAACACTCAGAGGCGCGGCGCCGCAGTCGCGATCCTGCCGCTGCCCCAGACGGTACAGCCCGCAAGAGGTCACCACGATCCGCTGCACGATATCCACGTGGAGCACCCGTCCAGTCATCGTCAACGAGGGCCGCGCGACACCCTCTGCCGTGACCATCCCGCACATCTGGATGATGACGTTGGGCTTGTGCACAATGGTCCAGTCCGCCAGATCGGTCGCCTCGGCATAGTCGGCCTCAGACAGATCGCGGACTTTGGCAAAGGCTGTGAGCTCTTGCTCCAGACGGGATACGAGCGCCTCACGAGGGGGGGATACAGCCATGATTGCACACCTCACACGGTTTATTTCCTGCATACAGACTAACAAGTCGTGAAAGATTTTCACCTGCGCACTAGGTCAACAAATGTGCAATTAGTGGCATATCTTGCACCCGAACCGCGTTAGACTCACCCAAAGGTGTGTCACTCAACGGGTTTTTCGGCGGCAAACGAAACGTCACCCAACCTTAATTGGGAGAGTCGGTGACCCGAACGTCAGTTCAGGTGCCCGATCAGAATTTTCCGTAACTTCTCGATATTCAAGGGTTTCGGCAGATAGGCGGTCGCCTGCGCCTCGTCAAAGCGGCGGGTATCGTCACCCACGACCGCTGCCGTCAGCCCGATCATCGGCATACCGAATCCGGCCTCGCGGACAGCTTTGATCAGCTCGTCCCCGGGCATTTCGGGCATGAACAGATCGGTCAGCAGCAGATCGGGCGGGCATTCCTTGATCCGCTCCAGCGCGAGGGCGCCGTTTTCATAATGCTCGACCTTGCCGAAAACGCGGGACAGTTGCTTGACGCTGATCGTGGCGACCAGCTTGTTATCCTCGGCCAGCACGACGCGCATCTGCCGCAAGCGTTCGTCCAGCCCGTCATTCTCGGTCACCACAGATTTCGAGGGACCATCCGGCGCGATCACCTCTGGCATGATCACGCGATAGCCCGCGCCGCCCGAGTCCGGCGTGAAATAGGCGATCTGTCCCCCCAGCATCTCGATCGTCTGCTTGGCGATATAGAGCCCGAGCCCACTGCCATCGGCCTGATTGCGGGCATCCGCGCTGCCCCGTTCAAAGGGCTGGAACAGGCGCTGCACGTCCTCGGGCGGGATGCCGACGCCGTTATCGCTAACCGTCCAGCAAATCTGGGTCAGGTTGGTGCCATCGGGGCCGTCATCGGTGCGGCGATCATAGCCGATACAGATGCGGCTCCCCTTGGAGTGCAGGATCGCATTGCGCACCAGATTCCCCAAAACCTGCTTAATCCGCGACACATCCCCCATGATCGCAAGGCTTGATCCGTCACTGAATTTCGTCTGGATCTCGATCCCTTTGCCCTGCGCCATCACGCGGTAGGTCGACATGACCTGCTGGCCCAATTCCTCGGGGACGAAGGGGGCGATCTTGATGCGCTGGTTCTTTTCAGGGTTAACCGCCTGCCGCATGTCGTCCAGAACCGTCAGCAACTGGCTCGAGGCTTCTTTCATCTGGGGCCGCAGTTCATCAACATCCTCGCCGCGCTCCAGTTCGGCGATCAGCATGGACAGCACCGACGCAGGCGTGCGCACCTCGTGCGAGACGATCGAGAAAAGCTGGCTCTGACGTTCCTGCCGCAAAGACAGTTCCTTGAGCGCGCGGGACAGTTCCTTTTCCCGCCGGTATTCCGAGGTCACCTCGATCAGCAGGCCGTAAACGATCCGGTCGTTCCAGATGCTGTTTTCGCCCCACAAATGAAGGCGGAGCAGCCGTTCCTGCCCGTCGGAAAACGTCTTGAGCAGGGGAACAACATGGGTGCTTGCCTCGTTCCCGCCGCGCACGAAAACCTTTCGCAGGGCGCGCCGATGCTCCATGTCGAAGGCCTCGATAAACGCGTCCAAGGTCGTTTCGCGCGGCAGACCCACGATGTCCTGACCCGAAGCCTCGATCCGCAGGGTGTTGCGCGGGATGTTCACCGCGAACAGACCCACCCCCGCAAAGCCCCGCACCATCGACAGACGGCGCAAGCTGGCCTGTCGCTGCTCACGCTCGTGCCGGCCACGGCCGCGCAGCGCCATGGTTAACACGATCAGGAACAGCGCCCCGATCGAGTAATTCTCCAACAGGGCGGATTCGATGCTCCCCGGCGGGGTTTCGGTCAGGTATTGCCCGGTCAGCGCGGAATAAACGGTGATGCCGACGATCACGATGATCGGCGCAACCCCCGCAGGCAGCAGCATCGCAAACAGCAGCCCGACGATCGCCGTATCCAGCATTGGATAGCCCAGCAACTCGGCCTGATGCATCACCGCCAGCAGCGGAAAGACCATCATCGCGGGCAGATAGCGCACCACTTCCTCGAGCCGGTCGGTATAAAGCACCGCAATAAAGAACCCGACCACCACCGAACTGCCCCGGAACGTGCGGTTTACGGCGAAATCCACGAAATTCTCGTCAAACCCCAGCGCGGCCAGATTTTCGGGCGGCAGCAGGTCGGAAAACGCATTAACCACGCCCACCTGCACCAAACAGACTAGCGCGAAACTGACTGTAATGATCCAGCCAAGCATCAGATCGGTGTCGTTGGGCCGATATACTCGGCTGATCCGCCGGTAGACCGCGCGGGACGTCAGGCCGATCACCAGACCGGCCGCCAGATTCACCACCAACAGAAACAGGGTCAGGCCCCACGTCACTTCGGGCATCGTGGCCCACATCGGCTTGCCGGTGAAAGGCAGCACAAACGGCACGAAATAGAGCGCACAAAGCGCCAGCACCGGCACCCACATCAGCCGCCGCGGATAGACCAGAATGCCCACGCAGATGGTAAATAGCGATACCTGAGGGCTCAGATTCACAGCGATGGTGTTCGGCCCATGCAGCGCCGAGCCATAAGACATGAACACCGTCCAGAACAGGATCACCGCCAGATAGATCAGCGAGGTGCGCAGCGGGTAGGCTCTGATCCCGTCCGCGATCATGCGGATTTTCGAAATCTCGAAGTCGCGGAACACAAAACCCTGATCGCGCGACATCTCTGCCGCCCGCGCGGGGCTGATCACCGTGCCGAAGCTTTTGAATTTCTCGGGTTCGCCACCTAACACACTATACCCCACACGCTGTCATGCCTCTTGGCGGAAGACGGGGCGCAGGCCGCACTTGTGGCACACTGCACCCGTCCGCGAGACCTCGCCCTGTGGACATAGAAACGGAAAAACGACACTCGCCTCAATTTATCTTCGGGCTGAAGTGTGCCGCCCCTTGGCGGTTAAATAATCCATTCGGATGTATGTTTCCCCGCCCTGACCTGCAGGACGGGGAGTTCTGATCAAATCCCCAGATCGAACGGGGCGAAGCTGGCACTGCTGGCGCGCTTCCAACGGGACAGATAGCCGAAGCGATCATCATCCTCGCGCAGCAGGAACCCTTCGGGCATGTAGGGGTATACCTCGTGGCCGGTGATCATCACGCCGTCCTTTTCCCGCATCATCAGGTGGTGCGGCAGGAAGGACGAGGGATGGGTCATGCCCGCAGCACCCGTCATATCCGCCAGCGCCTTCATCGTATTACGATGAAAGTTCGCGACCCGCTGCGCCTTGTCCGGCACGACCAGCGCACGCTGGCGCACGGGGTCCTGCGTGGCGACGCCAGTGGGACAGTGGTTGGTGTGGCAGGCCTGCGCCTGAATGCACCCGATCGAGAACATGAACCCACGGGCCGAGTTCACCCAATCCGCGCCCAAGGCCAGCGCCCGCGCTATGTCAAACGCGTGGATCAGCTTGCCCGAGGCCCCCAGTTTGATCCGGTCACGCAGGTTCACGCCGCGCAGGGTGTTGTGGGCAAAGGTCAACCCTTCGACCAGCGGCATCCCCATGTGGTTCGCAAATTCCAGCGGGGCTGCGCCGGTGCCCCCCTCTTTGCCATCAATCACGATAAAATCGGGGGTGATGTCGGTTTCCAGCATCGCGCGAACGATGCACATGAACTCGCGCCGGTGGCCGATGCACAGCTTGAACCCGACAGGCTTGCCACCCGACAGATCACGGAGCTGCTTGATGAATGCCATCATCTCGAGCGGCGTGCTGAACGCACTGTGCGAGGACGGGGACACACAGTCCCGATCCATCGGCACACCACGCGCCGCTGCGATCTCGGGCGTGATCTTGGAGGCGGGCAGAACGCCGCCCTGCCCCGGTTTTGCACCTTGGGACAGCTTAATCTCGATCATCTTGACCTGATCGTCAGCAGCGACCTTGGCAAAGAGATCCGGATCGAAATTGCCGTGCTCATCGCGCACACCAAAGTATCCGGTGCCGATCTCGAAAATCAGGTCGCCGCCGCCTTCGCGGTGATAGCGGCTGATCCCACCCTCGCCGGTGTCGTGGGCAAAACCGCCGATCTTGGCGCCGCGGTTCAGGGCGGAAATGGCGTTCGCAGACAGCGCACCAAAGCTCATCGCCGAGATATTATAGACCGACGCGTTATACGGCTTCAGACAGGCAGGGCCGCCGATCAGAACGCGGAAATCCTTGTCCTCGATCTTGCGCGGCTGGATCGAGTGGGTCAGCCACTGATACCCCGACGCATTCACGGATTTCTTGGTGCCAAAGGGGCGCTTATCTTCGACGTTCTTGGCCCGCTGGTAGACGATCGCGCGGGCCTCTCGCGAAAAGGGCACCTCGTCCTCGTCGCTTTCGACGAAGTACTGGCGCACCTCGGGCCGGATGTGTTCCAGCATAAAGCGCAGGTGCCCGATGACCGGATAGTTGCGCAGAATGGCATGGCTGGTCTGGGTCACGTCCCGGATGCCAACCAGCGTCAGCGCCGCGAACACAAGCGCCAGAATAATCAGCCAAGGCGCCCATATCGCCCCAAGCCCGAACGCGACCGTAAACGCCGCACAGAGGAAAAACGCTAGGAAACGGATCCAGTTGGACATCCTGACAGCCCCCTCAGCTGGTCTGGTTGATGCTAGATTTGATCAACTTCTGCCATTGTGCAACCGCTGTTTTCCCTCTGATTTTAGGGGACTGCGCCGATTTTGTCAGACGACAGCCATTCGGACAGGGTCCGTGCGGCGCGCGATCACGCGCCGACGCTCGATAATTTCATGTCGCCGCACCAGCCCGATCGCCAGTCCCGCATGGGCAAAGAACACCACTTCGAGGTTGGGATAGGGGAACGACAGCATCGCCTGCATCAAGAACGCCACGCAGGACGCCTGCAGCGCACCGACCACGGCTTCGGTCTGGGTGCCACGCTGGGATTTGGGTACGCGCGCCAGCAAAACCTGCCCGATGAACACCACAAATAGCGCCGTACCGATGATCCCGATATTCCCCAGACACGCATAGAGGAAGCTTGAGGCCCGCACGCTGCCGATCCCCGCCCCTAGACCGTAGGTGTCGATCATGGCGGTCATCGCTTGGGCATTCCAGCCCATCCGCTCGACGCCCGAGTCGCTGGACATCTTGGTCAGCAGGATTTCGTCGGCAAAGTCCTTGAGCATCGGGTTCAGGGTAAACAGCATGACGAAAATGGTCATCAGCGCAGGCACCGCAATCAGAACGGCTGCATAGATCAACATCGCCCGACGCGCCTTGAACATCGTGCGGAAGTGCCACAGGAAGTACAGCCCCAGAAATGCCCCCATCGCCACATAGGTCGAGCTGGAGGTCGAGCGGATGATCAGCAGCATCTGGAGCAGCGCGACCATCCCGCTCTGCCATGAACTTTTGTCGTTGAACCAATAGCGCAGCCAGTAACCAAACAGACCCACGGTGTAGAAACCATAGGCCGACGCTTCGGAGAAACCGCCAGCAACGCGCTTGACCCCCAGCATACGCTGGTTGTCGAGCATCGCCATCGTCGAGGTCCGGATCGCGTCCAGAAGATCGGGCATGCCCACCGCATAGGAGCCGATGTCCAGAATGGTGATGATCAGGTTCACCGTCGTCGCCAGGATCATCGCTTTATGCACTTGGGCCGCACTGCCATACGCGCGGAACAGCGTGGCAAGGATCACAAAGGACGACATCGAGATCATCAGACGGATCGACTGGCTGATGTTCTGGGTGGTCGGCTCGAGCGGACGCAAGCGGAAGGCCATGCCCCAGTCAGGCACCTGAACCAGCATCATCACCTCGGTCTGCCCCCTGAAGAACCGCGGCAGGAAAAAGGCGCTGAGCAGCGCCACGATCAGCAACAGCAGCAGCGTGAACCCCGGCCGGAAGGGACGCATAGTGGCAAAGATTTGCTGAAGTCCGGTGGGATGGATCAAAAGCGCCGCCCACATCGAGATGACCGCAAAGTCGATCAGATAGATGGATCCCAGCCCGGACACGTTCACCGCCGCCGCTGCACCCATAGGTAGAGTAAAGAACAGCAGCCACAGTCCCTTTATCGGTCCACGGACGAACATATAAACCAGAATGAACATCGCCAGAGGCGTGGTCGTCAAAAGCTGCATTGCAAATAAATCGCCTGTCAGCACCGCACCGTGCAGGCGCAGCAAATCTTTAAATCAATAAATTTTATCTACCGTGATTTTAGAAAACCGCAACAGTAAATCCAACCTTCCCCTCGGGTCACCGTAATTTGCAAAATAGCAAATTTGATTTCCGCAATAGGTGCAAGTGGAATTCATTATAACCTTGATAACATTTCGAATTGAAAACATTATGGGCATAATTCCTAACTGCAATTTATTAGTTGAGTATATCCATGCATTTTTTCAAAAGCATTACCGCCGCTTTGGCATCGACGGTATGCCTCTATGCACCTGCAGCATCAGCAGAAACGCTGAAGGCGCCGCTCCTCGGCATTGATTCAGGGTTCTTTCTGGTTCCCTCCACCCCTGTTCTGGAGCGTTTGATTGATCTTGGCATCAATGACCTTCGCGACAACACGGTCTGGAAGTGGATTGAAACGGAAAAGGGCGAGTACAATTTCGATGCAGAACAGCAGCGTGGCGTCGATGCCCTGAACCGCGCTGGCCTTGCTGGATCGCTCATTATTTGGGCAGACAACCCCCTTTACGAGGATGGCAACACCGTCACGACCCCGTCAGGCATCAAGGCGCTGGCCAAGTTCGTGTCCGCCTATCTGGACCACTACCCCAACATCCGTTCGCTCGAGATCGGGAACGAGTTCAACTCCTCCAGCTTTATCTACGGTCCGATCAAGGAATTCTCGTCCAAACAACTGGCCGAGGTGCAATACAACTACCTCAAGGCGCTGGATAAGTTCGAGAACATCCACAACATGCGGGTGATCGGGGCCTCTGCGCACTCGATCGCGGCAGGGTATATCTGGGCCCTTCTGGACTTGGGTGGGGCCGAGTTCATGGATGCGATCTCGATCCACACCTACACCACCGAACCCGAGCACATCCCTGCGGAAATGAACGTCCTGCGCCGCCACCCCGCGATGGCAGACATGGAAATCGAGGTCACCGAGTTCGGTCAGCAAGACCATGCTCTGGCGCCCGATTTCTTCTGGCGGAACTACTGCACCATGTCGCAAGCGGGCATCGAACGCGCGGTCTGGTATCCGCTCAAGCAGCGCGGCGATGGCTATCCGCCGGTTCTGCAAGAAGATCTGTCGCTGTCCCCTCTGGGTCAGGCGCTGGCCTTTGCCCACAAAGAGGTTCAGGGCGTACCGGTCGAGGCATTCAAGCCCGATCCCTTTACCTATGGCTGCGTCTTCAACGGCAAGGACGCGGTGATCTGGGGCGAGCCTCGTGGCTTCCAAGTGAACCGCTCGGATATCGCGCTGCGCCGCGGGGATTTGCGTCCGTTTGACCGCGACCAGGAGCTGTCCCGCGACCGCGTGGTGCTGCTGCACACCGATGGCGCGCCGATTGATCTGGGCTCCGATATCAGCTTCTGCCCGCAGCCGGTCGTGGCGGACAGTTACCACGAATTCTACCGACCCGAAGAAGGCGAGAATGCCCGCACCGCCCCCGGTGTCGAAGGGTTCCGCCGTTACCTGCTGGTCGGCGACGAAAGCCGCATTGTCGATCTGGTGACCTGCCCCGGTCAGCAGCGCAATGGCGTTCCGTGGCGCCCCTATCTGTGCTCTGCCGAGGAAGAATTTTGGCAGTTCAGCATGATGCCCGCCAGCTTCAACATCGTCGGCAGCGCCGAGGACAACATGCGCGTCGTCTATGACTACGAATCCGAGCGCGAACAGCTGCTCTATGTCGATACCGAGGTCAGCCCCAACCTGCTGAACGCTGGCGGTGTCACCTTGGACATCCTGATCGACGGCGAGAAGAAAGTCTCTGAAGTGGTCGAAGGCAAACAGTCCAATCGCTACGGTCCCTTTGCCGCTCCCCTAGGGGCGGATGTTCAGGTCATGTTTGGTCCGACCGCGATGCCTCAGGTGTATTTGGGTGACTTCCGCGTGACCCTGCGCAACCCGACTTGCGCCTGTGACTTCGATGTCTGCGAACTGGAAGGCGAGCCCCGCATCAACGGCGCACCCGAGCCGGAGCAAGCGGCGGCCACCACCGAATAAACCAAAAAGCCCGGTGAGATGATCACCGGGCTTCTTTAATTCTGCTGTTGTGCGGGTCAGGCGCGGCGCGCGATCATTTCCAGGATATGTTCGGGCTTTTCCTTGCCCGAGAGGGCGTCGGAGATGCCGATCCAATTGCCCTTGGCGCGTGCCTTGCGGTCAATCCAGGGCTCGGGCGTGAAGATCTTGCCGTGGTTCGCCAAGAAGTTCTTGGTCATCAGATAGAGGCCATAGAGCTTGGGCATAGAGCCCTTGCGCATCAGGTACACCACGTTCGCAATCTGGCTATACCCCAGCAGATGGCCACTGGTTTCGCGGCCCAGTTTGGTGCCGCAGTGGACGCCGACAAGGCCGTCGATCTTGACCTTCTCGCCCGGCAGACGGCTCGAGAAATCTGTGTCCTCTTGCCACGCATAAAGCGGCAGGCGCGGGTCAAAGCGGTAATCATGAATGGCCGAGCAACGATAGGCCATGTTGCAGCCATAGAGCCCGATCAGATTGCGGCGCAGCGCGACACTGCCCGAGGGTTTGTCGTTGCTGGCCTCGTATTCTTCTATCATGCGGCGGGCATCAGGCACTTCGACCCCCGAGGAGTTGATCCCGTCAGCCAAAAGGCGCCCTGTGACACCCGCCGCCGAGGGAAACGCGTTCATCCCGGCCTCGATCGCCTCAAGGGCGTTACGGGCGGGCAGATAATCGTCGTCGATAAAGAAAACCGCATCACATTCGTTCTGGATGGCATCCAGACCGGTGTTGCGTTGTTTGGTCAGACCTTTGGGAGAGTAAAGCACCTGTATCGGCAGATCGTGTTCCAGCGCGCTGGCGTCCGGCAGATCTTCGGGCTTGGTGACCACCAGCAGAACATGGCTGGGACGCTTGGTCTGACGAGCGATAAAGGGCAGCACGGCCTCGATGGCTTCGGGGCGACCGACCGAGCAAATGATGACTGAAATGCGCATAGTACTGCGGGTCCATACTCATGTAGTATGCGCGAGCGAGCAAAGAGCCGCCCGCGCTGTTCCGGCTTTGAAAGGCGTGTTCGTCGATCAGACGCCGGTGCGATTGGTGATCGCGCCGATGGTGCTGAACAGGATCACGATGTCCTTGACCGGCGACACTTCGCGGCAGTAGCGCGCATCCAGAGCCACACGTTCATCATAGCTGATGTCGTTGCGGCCAGAGACCTGCCACAGACCGGTCACACCCGGACGCATCATCAGATAGGCCCACTGCTGCGCACCGTAACGGACCAGCTCTTCTTTGGTCACGGGACGGGGACCAACCAGGCTCATCTCGCCCTTCAGGACGTTCCAGATCTGGGGCAGCTCGTCGAGGCTGGACTTGCGCAGGAAGTTCCCGATGCGGGTGATGCGGGGATCGTTGCGCAGTTTGAAGTCGCGCTCCCACTCGGCGGCAGCCTCGGGGTTGCTGGCCAGATATTCGGCCAGACGGGTCTGCGAGTCGGTCACCATGCTGCGCAGTTTCCAGCATTTAAAGGGCTTGCCCTCGCGACCTACACGCGTGTGGCCGTAAAAGCCGGGCCCGCCATCCATACGGACGATCAGATAAAAGACGCCGATAATCGGTAAAAGGATCGGAAGAAGGAGAATGGCCAGAACAATGTCTGCGACCCGCTTAAGAGCACCCTCATAGCTGAGGAGATCACCAGCGCTAGAGCGCTGTGCAGGGCCACCGTTATTGCTAGCGGAAGTAGAAGTATTCGTCACAACGGCCCCCGGTAAAGAATGTCGTGTTCAATAAATTCAGGGCAACAGCGCCCAAACCCACACTCAAGTCACTTAATAATACGTTAACTAATATGTATGAGCGATATTTCGCGTACAAATTTACATATTTACGAAAAAAACTCCACCAAATTTCCACCGATTTGATTAATTAATTCGCAATCTTTCAGAAATGTTTTTGCATTTGCGGCACTGCAACAATACTTCAATGCCGCAAAACTTTGCACAAATGAATTCCGCTCAGTGATAATCGTATTTCTGCGCATATCCATCAGGATCTTCGCGAACATCGACCATCGTCAGAACCAGACCGATGTTCCGAACACCCACGTTTTGCAGGGTATCAAGACCGTATTTCACCGACTTTTCAGAGGTGAACCGCCAGCGCACCAGATACAGCACCCAGTCCACAACAGGCGCGATCTGAAGACCATCGGACACCGCCAGGATCGGCGGAGCATCGATCACCACCACGTCGTAGCGGGCCTTCAGCTCCTCGACCATTTTGCGTAACTGTTCGCCGCTCACGCTGTCTGCGATCATAGCATGCTGGTGGCTGGCACCTGTAATGTCGAACAGGGTTTGCTGACCTTTGATGATTGCCTCATCAATGGGCACTTCACCGTTAAAATAATTTGAAAGGTCCACTAGCTGCCCATCAGTGAATTCTGCCTGAAGGGAGCCCCGTCTGTTATCCAAATCCACAAGAATGGTTGACGCTCCGGCCTTGGCGTGGGCGTGGGCCAACGCAACGGCGGTAGAGGTTTTTCCTTCGTTAGGATCCGAAGACAACAGCATGTAGCAGTTCTTTTGCTTCCGCGTCGCGATGGGCAACATCACACGCAACTGCCTGATCCGCTCGTTCAGCAAGTGATAACCGCGGCTGTTCAGCAGGCTGATGATGTCCTTGGGCGATTTCACTTCGGCACTCGGCAGCACGGTCATCACCGGCAAACCGGTTGCGGACTCCAACTGGCGGACCGTTGCAAAACCACCGCGCATCATTTCCATAATCAACACTGCCACTAGCCCAATGGTCATACCGATTGCGCCGCCGAACATGGTCATCAGCTTGACCCGAGGCGCCGAGGGCACCTGAGGAATGGACGCGGGGTTGATGATTTTTGCATCAGCGCGCTGGATTTCGACCTGAGCCTGGGTCATGCCAAGACGGGTCAGCAGCTCGTCGAACCGCAGGCGGGCCGCTTCGGCTTCGCGTTCCAACTGGCGCAGGCGCAGCGAGGAACTCGCCAGAGCCGAAAGTTTGGACTGCAGATTCGCGACGTCCTTGGACAGAGCTTCCTCGCGGTTCACCAGAACCTCGATGCGCCCATCGTAACCGCGCAGGATGTTGTCGACCTCGGTCGCGATGTTGGCGTCGATCTCGCTGACCTCCTTGGCGAGGTTGCGACGATCAGGGTGGTTCGCCCCCAGCGAGGACGACAGCGCCGCATCTTTGCGCAGCAACTCCTGACGGGCCTCGCGCATCGCGGTCACATAAGGAACGTCCAGGGTCTCCGCCACAGCGATCGCACCCTGGCTGTCTTTCAGCGTGAGGGTCTGGTTAAGACGAGCCTCCTCGGTGGCGCGCTCGGAACGCGCCAGAGCCAGCTGTTGGTTCAATTCAGCCAACTGCTGCTGAAGCACCTCTTCCGATGCACCGCTCGAAAGGAGCAACTGACGTTTGAAGTCTTCGACCGTGGCCTCGGCCGCAACCACATGCTGGCGTGCCTCTTCGACCTGATCCTGCAACCAGCGGGTCGCGCTGTTTGCCATGGTCTGACGGTCGTTGAGCTGGTCATTAATGTATGCGTCCACCAGAGCGTTCGCGACCACTGCAGACAGTTCAGCATCGGTGGTCATCACGCTGACCGCGATCACATAGGATTCGCCAACGCGGTAGACGTTGATCCCTTCAGACAGCTTGTCGGCGATGAAATTGAGACGCTGGGTTTCTTTGGGGATGAGGGAATCCTCAAAGTACTCGAAGCCATCTTCACCAAACAGAGTATCAAAGCGATCCACGCCGATATTCTCGATTGCTGTGTGCAACAAAGCCATCGAGCGCAGAACCGTGACCTCACTCTCGACCAGAGGGTTATCGAGCTTGAGGTCACCAACGACCTGCTCTTGCAGGGATACGATCTGCTGGCCGCGGGCATCCAGCATCACGGTGGTATTGGCCGTGAATTGCTTGGGCTGAAACGCTGCGAACGCGAAAAAAAGTACGGCAAAACCAAGAATGCAACCGAACACGATATACTTGCGGACCCAGATTGATCTGACCATCCGCGACAGATCGGCCTTGTCATCCTCTTCGGGGCGGATGGTTTCGGCGTCATACATTTGGCGTCCAGCAACCTGAGCCGAGAAATGCGGGCTTTGGGTGCCAAAATCAGTCATAAAAAGAAATCTCCAAAAATGCACAATTGTGCACTTATCCGAACAAATAAAACATCGGCATGTCGCTAAAGAACATGGTTGCACGTCCCGTGACAAGAGCGGTATTTCTAAATTATCATGAATTCTGTCTTATAAGACACCATTCCCCAAAGACCCTCCTCATTTTCCGTAAGATTTATTATCGGAGTGATATTTTGTTGCTTAATAAAATTAAGGCCGCCTTTGCAAAAAGTGGAGGCACCGCCGCGATTTCTGTATTCGGGTTAGCGTCTCAACAAATTGCCTCTTTTGTTATCACTTTATTGGCCGCAAGCTTCCTTACCGCTGCGGACTATGGCACCTACACTATTGCAATCATCGCAGTAGAGTTTGTAATTATGTTGACCCATTGCGGATATTATCATTTTCTCGTCAATTCCGAAAAGGATGAAACGGCAGTTTTATCGACTGTCTTTTGGATCATGTTGGCAATTGGTGTGGTCGGCGGCGCTGCCATGTATTTAGGCAGCAATTGGCTTGCACACCTATTTCATGCTCCGGACCTTGCCCCTGTTTTGCGTTATTTTGGGGTGTTCCAACCATTTGTTTCGATCATCGGGTGGGCGTCAGCCGTCTTAACCCGCATGGGCCTGATGAAGCGTTTCTTTCTCATCTTGATTGCGGGCAATTTGGGCGGGCTGCTTGTCGGTTGCGTAATCCTCGTGGTGTGGCAATCGCTTTTTGCATTGGTGGCCTATCGCGGCATTCGTACGGCGTTAGAACTGGTGCTGTTTATCGCCGCCTGCCCTGCCCGCCCCACAACGCGATTCGACCGTAAGCTTGCCTATGAAGGACTGAAGTTTTCGAGCGGTCTTTACGGGTCACGACTGCTATCGTTTCTGGCCAACTTCGGGACCGACCTGATCCTTGCCTACGCCCTGTCCACGACCGAGGCTGGCCTTTACCGTTTTGCCAACCGACTGGCCACCGGGACGGTAGACATCATCGCCCAACCGCTACGCAGCTTCGCCATCAAAATGTTCGGCGCCGCGTCACGTCTGTCAGAGCCTCTGGACCCCATTTTCAAGATCATGCTTGGCGGTTCAGTGTTCCTGACAGGCGGATTTGCGATCGCGATCTCGGCCCTTGGCTCAGGCGCGGTCGAGACATTCTTCCGTCCGGAATATGCTGCATCTATCGGAACTCTTTATGCTTTTGCCCTACGGGCTGTCGCACGCACCGGCAATGACCTAATCGAGCCCGTCTTTGCCGCCCGTCGCAAAACCCAAATCACCCTGCACACCAACGTGCTGTGGACCAGCCTAATGCTGGGGACGATTGTCGTCTTTGCGCCCATGGGATTTGAGACTATCGCTTGGGCTCAGGCCGGTGTTCAGGTCCTGTCTTTCTTTGGATCGCTACTGGTATTCAAGCACTGGGGCCGTATCAATCTGCGAGTAGCAATGCCGCCATTGGTTACCGGCGTGGCCTTGCTTTGCGCTTACGGAGTGGCGGTTCTGCTGGGTATAATCCTGATTAACAGTCTCGATATTGCACAAACGCTGCGCTTCAGTCTGGCCACCGCGCTGTCGCTCGGACTTGCCGCACCGACCATCTATTTCGGCATCAAGTCCGATGTTCTGGACATGCAGATCTTCGAATCGCGTTGATAAGAAAAGGGCCGTCAGAACGTTGTCTGGCGGCCCTATCGTTTCCGATTATTGTTCAATACCAACGTTCAAGCAGTTCAAACGTTCGCTCCGCCGAAGCGTCCCACGTGTACTCAGCAGCCCGTTTTCTGCCAGCACAGCGCAGCGACTGGGTAAGGGCTCGGTCGCACTTCAACTTCAGAATTTGTTCAACCCACTCATCCGGATCATCGGGATGGGCATAAACCCCCGCATCAGCAACAACTTCGGGCAGCGATCCATTCGGCGCAACCAGCGCAACCGCACCATGAGCCATCCCTTCCAGTGCGGGCAGGCCAAAACCCTCTTCCCTTGATGGCATGCACACGGCGAGCGCGCCACGATAAAGGGCCGCCAATTCCTCATCCGTCACGAAGCCTGCAAAGTGAACATTGCTCGATACCGGATGGCCCAATTCTCGGAAATCATCAGCGGTTGCGTTGCCGAACAGAACCAAGTCCACACCGGCCAGAGCAGGCCGTGCAAAACTTTTCAGCAGAACTTCGATGTTTTTATGGGGCAACAGGCTGCTTAATCCAACGCAGTAAGGGACCCCGTACCGCAACCCAAGCCGTGTAAAAATACCGATATCCGCCTGCACCCGCCCCACCTGCCCAAGGCCGTTCGGCACGATTCCGAACATTTCAGGATGCCCTATGCCACAATCCAACAATGACATGAGGGAGTACTCTGAAATCGTTAGAATATGGTTGCCGGAATTGCCCGCCCGCCAAGACAAAAATTTTCGCCACCTGCGGGTCAAGCGCCCGTAGGATTCCGGGGTTTTCATCACATTGGCATCGTGAAGCATCGTGGTATAGCCGCGCCCAAAGATTGGCACGGTGTTAAACAAGCTCAGCACCACTCCGTCGCGACGCAACTTTGGCAACTCCAGCTGCTCCCAGAAAATTCCGGACAACCGCCCATGGGAACGAACAGGGATCCCTAACGACCACGCCTTGCTTTCCAAGGCGCGAGGGACCACCAGCTCAACACTCCAACCATTGTCTTGCCGCAAGGAGGCCTGATGTAGAGCAATGCTCAATTCTTTGGCCACGGAGTTCACTGCCGTGATCTGGCCAGACAGAAAGCGGCCGTTGATCAGCAATCTACGCAACGGGTTACTCGCAAAAATAAAAAATCAAAATCTATAAAACAAGAAGGGCCCCGCTAGCGGAGCCCCCGTTTTTGTTGGGTTTATCCCTTGGCGCCTTGGCCTCGGGAGTAGACGTCGTCGTACCGGACGATGTCATCTTCTCCGACATAGGATCCTGTCTGAACCTCGATTAGGACCATCGGGACTTTGCCCAGGTTTTCCATCCGGTGGACCGACCCGAGCGGCACGTAGATCGACTCGTTCTCGGTCACCAGTTTGACGGTGTCGTCCACGGTAACCTTCGCGGTGCCCTCGACCACGATCCAATGCTCGGAGCGGTGGAAGTGGCTCTGCAGCGACAGCGACGCGCCCGGGTGCACGTGAATCCGTTTGACCTGAAAGCGCGAGCCGACAGCCAGGCTTTCGAACCAGCCCCACGGGCGGTGGTCTTTGGGGAAGGATTCCGCCTGGATCGCGGCCTTTTTCTTCAGTGCCGAGACCGCCAGTTTGACGTCCTGCGCGCGGTCCTTGTGGGCCACGAGCACGGCATCGTTCATCGCGACGGCGACGATATCCTCGACCCCGATGCCGACCAGTTCCAGCTGCGGGGATTCCGAACGCAGGACCGAGTTCTTACAGTCAATCGCGGTGACGCGGTCGGTGACAGCCACGCCGTCATCGTCCTGATCCATCGCGCGCCAGACCGCATCCCAGCCGCCCAAGTCGGACCACAGATCGTCATAGGGGACAACCGCAAGATCCGACGCTTTTTCCATAATCGCGTAGTCGATCGACACGTCCTGAGCCTGATCCCAAGGCTCGGCCGCCAGACGCAGGAAGCCAAGGTCGGGCTTGCCGCTGTTAACCGATTGCTCAACCGGAGCGACCAGCGACGGCGCGTGCTGTTTGAACGCAGCAATGATGTCAGCAGCGCAGAACAGGAAGATACCTGCGTTCCACAGATAGCCGCCATCCTCCAGCATTTTCTGGGCATTTTCGGCGTCAGGCTTTTCAACAAAGCGATTCAGCGCGGTCACGCCGCCAGCGCCTTCGCCGTCCAGTTCCAGATAACCATAGCCGGTTTCGGCACGGTCCGGACGAATGCCGAAGAGCACAAGTTTACCTTGTTTTACTGCCTCGATCCCCTTGGCCACAGCCGCGCGGAAAGCATCCGCATCGGGCATCATATGGTCCGAAGGCGCAACCAACATGATTGCCTCGGGGTCCTGATTATGCAGGTAAATTGCAGACGCCAACACAGCCGGCGCGGTGTTGCGCGCCGAAGGTTCGATCAGCACAGCACCCGGATCAATGCCGAGGCTGGCCAGTTGTTCGGTCACAATGAAGCGGAAATCCGAGTTGGTGACGACCAGCGGTTTACCATAGCAAACGCCTTCGCCGATGCCATTGAGGCGCTGCGCGGTCTGCTGGAACAGCGTGCCACCGCCCACGAGAGGCGCGAATTGTTTAGGGTAGCTCTTGCGGGACAGGGGCCAAAGCCGCGTGCCAGAGCCGCCACACAGGATAACAGGAGTTACATTCTCCATAACATCAAAGCCTTCAATTTAACCAATTTATAGTCGAAAATTCCTGTTAGTACAGGATAAGGTTTCTAGCTGAAAAATCTACTGAATAAAAATTTACAGGGAACTTAACATCCAGGCGCTGGACAGCATTTCAATCAAAATAACGGATACGAAATATATAACTGATACCCCTACTTCTCCGTGAAATCACCGTCAGCGCCCCCAATCGGAACTACATAAAATTCCGGGACACCCACGACAACACAGTTACCATCTTCGAGCAAAGTTTGCTATGGAGGAATAAGTTGTTTCATAAATTTTCCTACGTAAAGACAGAGTTTTGCATGTCACGTTACCTATTTAACACCCGCTTTCTAATGCGCCCCCTAACAGGAGTTGACAGGGTCGCGACAGAACTCATCTCTGCAACTCTGGCTCAATGCAATCATTCACGCCTCAAGGACATTTCGGCCATTCGCCCTACTGGAGAAATTCACAACGCCCACGAGCGACCAAAGAACTTGCTTGAGCTAACCTCAGCCTCGAAATCCCGACTGAAAGGTCATCTGTGGGAACAAATTTCATTAGCAAAAGAAGACCCGAACTCTTGGCTGATCAGTTTGTGCAACATTGGTCCCGCTTTACGCAAAAAGCAGATCGTGATGATGCATGATGCGCAGGCCTTTCGTCAGCCGCTGGCGTATTCCCGTGGCTTTCGAACATTTTACCATCAAATTCAGCCACGACTAGGGAACCGCGCTCATTCGGTCCTTACCGTTTCCGCTCACTCAAAGCGTGAACTGGAGCATTTCGGTGTGGTCCCGAAAGGCAAAGCCATTGTCATCCAAAACGGTGCGGATCACGTTTTGCGGCTTATAGCGGATCCGAAAATTCTTCAGAAGAATAACCTCGAAGCATCCGGCTATTTTCTTGCGATCGGAAGCTTGGCGCCGCACAAGAATCTCAAAATGCTCATACAGGCCGCGAATGCCCGCTCTGACCAAAGCCGACCACTCGTAATTGCGGGTGGCGGCAATGCGACTGTTTTCAGCGAGAACGGGTTAGTGCCGTCAGAGAACGTGAAAATGCTCGGTCGCGTCACTGATGAAGAGTTGCGCGCATTGTATGAAAATGCCTACGCGCTCGTGTTTCCTTCGATCACCGAAGGCTTCGGCCTCCCCCCCGCAGAAGCGATGACTTTAGGCTGTCCCGTTATTGCCTCTGACGGAGGTGCCATTCCCGAAGTGGCCGAAGGTGCTTCGATCAGCATTTCCCCGTTGGATCAGGCCGCGTGGACCCAAGCAATGGATTCGCTATCGCGAAATGACTCCCTTCGAACAGAACTGGCTGAGTCAGGCAAAGTACGTGCAAAACGGTTCACATGGAACCGCGCAGCATCCCAATTTCTAGAGATTCTTGACGCACTGCCTTAATCTCGCCGTGTTTCCATGAGCCAATTTGGTGAGATGCATTTTACCTATGCCCCTAATGGGTTACTTCTTCATTAAAGTTTCAGAAACTTCCATACACATTTCGTCGATTTAGAATTGACGTTGCTTTCGCCACAGGCTCTTGACATTTATTTGGTTTCAGTCGACGCATCGGCTATTTCGAGCTTCTCAAATTCAGGAGGCGTAATCAGCATCTTGTTCTTTTCCTCTGGCGAGCAGATGTCTCATTTGGAACCGTATTTTCCCAAAAGCCACGGCAAGCCGCGGGTCTACGTTCGGCGGGTGCTGGGTGCGATTATTCTATCAATCGCAATGGCCTGAGATGATTGGATTCTCCAAGGGAGGTTGCCCACTCAAGACTCTCTACAACCGTAAGAATCGATGGAGTGATATGGGCGTGCCTGCTTGGATCATGAAAGGGCTGGCCGCTGAACATTCCGACCCGCACGGAATCCAACCTGAAAAATGTCGGTGCGGACACCTTATCCAGTGCCCGGCAGGGCATTGAACAGCAATTGACCGAGAGGGGGGGCACGAAGGGTGGCATGAACATCAAGCCACACGCGGTCAGCCATGCCTCTCGCTGCCCCACGTGATTCTTTAGTGACCGCTGGTCAGGTCCGTGAATACAGGGGCGCTATTGTCAAGATTCATATCTATTATATGAGGACAGCTGCGAAGGAGATTGCTGAAAGGAAAACCTTCGGGCATCGTTGAGAGCGGGTCGCCACCCGCCTCCAGTCATTGAGCCTGCCGAACATGATCTCGATGCGGCTTCGACGCTTGTAGCTACGCCTGTCGTGTTTGGCTGGGGTATTCCGTTGCTTTCGACCGAGAACGCAGGCGATTATACCCTTGTTTCGCAATGCGTCCCCAAACCATTCGGCGTCGCAGCATAGATCGCCGCGATGGCATTTGACGCTAGGCAGGCCATTCAACATCACCCAAGCACCGCTATAGGTGCTCTCCTATCCGACCTTGACGATCAGATCGATTGGCCGCGTCTGACTGTCGCAGACGGCGTGCAGTTTGGTGTTCACGCCACCCTTGCCCCCCCCTTCTCGGGCCATCGTGCCCTGTCGGGCACTGGATCAGACAACCACGCCCCGTTGTTTGACAGCAATGCTGGTCGCTGCTCGATGCGCCTTTAAGTATGTCGCGTCGATCATCACAGGCGTCTTCTCGCTCCGGCGTAATCCATTCCGATTGATGACAACACCCACTCAGCACTCGCCTTTTAGCGACCCGCGGTTTGCCCTGAGATTACAGTAAGAAAGGGAAAAGCTCTTCCATCTGCGCGTCGGTTAGCCGAAAAAAGTCGCTCATGTCGCCGCTCCGCTTTCTGAGCCGCGAATCACTCAGGGCATTTAAAATCAATGCACCATGAACCTAGCTGTCCAGCGATTGACAGTCTAGATAACTTTACAAACATGGCAATTTTCTCACATTTTGCATGCGAAAGAATAAATGGAAAAAAATGAATGAATTTTGCAATATTGCCGCCTATGAGAGATGATTTTGCAAAAATTGGACAGCGATATCCGCAAAATAAGTGATATCAACTTTCCTAGAAAATTCATACATATTTCACCAGTATCCATTGCAAATTCTAATTACACATCTTAGCCACAACCCTATCAATACTAGCACCTCTTCACCAGTACACATTGCAAATCGAAGACAACCTCGGAACCTCTTAGTCCCGCAAACCTATTTTACAGCTTAACAAGCCTCCTGGCCTCATAAGTAATTTTCTCACACCTAAATCACACAAATTTGACTGTTGATCCCAGATCCATTTGCCTATATTTTCGCAAAGGTATATTTGGGCAGGATGACCGGTGAACATATATCTGTTAGAGAAATGGCGAGCTGGAGTCGAAAATATCGGCCGCAAAGCTAACAAGGCTCAAATTTCCGGAAAGCCAAGCGCCATGTTCCCGGGAGTTGCGTTTTTCGCTATTCCCGTGGCTCTGATTTTTACGATGTGGCTCATCGTAAAAATGGGATTGTCGCTATGGTGGGCTTTGCCCGCGTATAGCCTGATTGGTGCGACAATCGTTATGATATTCGCCCTGCTTCCGCGCAATTAAGCGAAAGCAGGTTTCTACTCAGTACAACTTGGCGAGCGAAGCGTAGACACCCTCACGGAACGCATTTTCGTCAAAGCAACGGGCGCGGTCGACGCAAACCTGAGGATCAACGGCATCAAGACCGCTCGCCTCGAAACGCTCGACCGCGTCCATCAATGCATCGATGCTCTGCTCGCGGAAGAACACGCCTGTTTGGTTTTCAACGACCGAATCCAGAATGCCGCCGCGACCATATGCAATCACGGGGCGGCCCGAAGCCATCACTTCAACAGGCACAATGCCGAAGTCTTCTTCGCCCGGAAAGATCAGCGCCTTGCATTTGGCCATATGTTCTTTGAGCACGGCAAATGGCGCCTTTCCCAGAAACTTCGTCTTGGGACCCGCGATCTGCTGCAGCTTTTTGACCGTTTCATCAGGACCACCGATGACGACGAACGGCTTATCCATCCGCTTGAAGGCCTCAACCGCTAGATCGGGACGTTTGTACGGGGCCAACTCACCCGCCCACAAATAGAAATCCCCAAGGTCGGACTTTGGGACAGGCGCGAAATCGTCGACAGCAACCGGCGGAGCGACGACATCCGCATCGCGGCGCCAGTATTTCTGGATCCGGTTTGCAACATGGTTGGAGTTCGCAACAAAACCGTCGACTCGCGCGGCGCTGGTCACATCCCATTGGCGCAAGGAATGCGCCAACAACGGCATCGCCATCCGGGTGATTAACCCTGCCCCATTGCGGTAGACGTGATATTGGTCCCACAAATATCGCATGGGCGAGTGGCAATAACACAGGTGACGCGCATCAGGCGGCGCAATCACCCCCTTGGCAGGGCCGGCCTCCGACGAAATCACCAGATCATAACCCGTCAGATCCAACTCCTCGAGGGCGCGAGGCATCAGAGGCAAGTATTTCTGGTACATGATGCGCGCCAGCGGCAGGCGGCCAACGCGGGTTTCGATGATCTTATGCTTGGTTAATGTGGCACTCAACTTCGAGGGATCTGCCACGTGGGTATAGATGTCGGCTTGCGGGAACATCCGGCACAGCGCTTCGATAACCTTTTCGCCGCCGCGCATCCCCACAAGCCAGTAGTGAATAATCGCTACCCGACCGAACTCATTAACACTCACAACTCTGTCCTTAATTGCTTGTCGCAACCACAGGAGCGAGATCCCTGCCTTCGAGGTACACGATCAGCGTGTCACCGGGCAGCAGCTCGGTTTCTTCGTTGATTCCCTCTTTGGCAATGCGATCTGCACGGGGGCCTTGAATAACATAGTTCAACTCCACCGCATCGGACCGCAGCAGCGCACTGATGCTGCCGCTGGTCAACATCGCCAACTGCTCCAGCGCGCTTGTATAATCCAAGGTCAGGGTGTCGACTTTGACCTGGTCGTCCTTGAGCTTGTTGAGGGCTTCGGTGACACGGGTCGTGCGATAGGTGCTCTGTTGAGCCTTGGCATCTGCAACGGACTGCGTCGCCAGAATGCGCGCAGATTCCAGCTCGATCACCTTCGAACGGGCGTCCGCGTCTCGCTGTTCAGCCGCAACAAGGCGGGTGGTCGTCTGCAGACCGCGGTTCTGAAGGTCACGCGAATTTTCCAGGTCGGAAGCCGCGCTCGCTACGATTTCCTTTTGAACTTCAATACGGTCACCGAACAGGACGATCTGCTGTTCAATCGCAGCGATCTCCTCGGCCCAGACAGCCATCAGTTCAGCCTCTTGCACGGCCTCACTGCTCAGGATTTCGTTGGACTTGGTGACGATCGCGCTCATGTCCACCGCATCTTTGGCGGGGATCGCGGCCATCAGTTCGTCACTCAGGACCACCTCATCCTTGCCGTCGAGAACCGCCTGATAACGGGCCATGTCGGCAACTGCCGTGGCAATCTGCAGGTTCAGAGTCTTGAGTTTGGCCTCCAGATCGCTGCGGGTGCTTTGCAGTTCATAGCGGGAGATGCCCGCCAGTTCACTTCCCCCAGACAGCGCCAGTGCCGAAGCTACAGTCATACCTGCGGTGAAATCAAAGCGCCCGGGATGCGCAACATCACCAGCCACCATTACCGGCGCATAGAGCATCAACTGCAAGCTCACGATGGGTTCGATGAACATGCCGGACTCGATGATGTCTTTCTCGAGCTTCTTCTCTGCCTCATCCATCGTCAGACCAGCAATAGTCACGCCGCCTACGTTAACGACGCGCACCTGACCGTTGATGTCGATGGTGAGTTCAATCGGCGCGCCAAGGCCGGAATACATCAGCTGAACACTGTCTCCAGCGACCAGACGGTAAGATTCAGCGGCGGACGCGGAAACGCATGTCGCTAATGTTGCGATCGCCACTCCGGCAACTCGCAGGAATTTTGAACCGATCGAGTATCGCAAATGACACCTCTAATACACAAATAATTTCTTACAAATCTGCGCCAACATCTCGTTAAAATTGAGTTGGGAAAAATTCGCCCATGCCGTCAGCACATTCAAAATAATTTAATCCTTTAATAACGTGACCTCCGCCTCGTTTAAAGTAAAATCCCGACACTTCTTGGAAAAATGGGCAATTTGCTTAATTTGAAATCAAACACACTTTCGTTATGTATTTACGCAAAGTGAAAATATTTTTATTCCCATGTTTGCGCATTTTGATATTTCAAAATTGTATTTGCCCGTCGGAGGGATCCATTTGCATTCCTGCAGGCCAGTCAATAGGTGCGCGACACGATTGACTTCCCCCTCCGCAACGGGCTTCTATAAGACAACTGCAATTTCTTTCCCCTTCCGTGTATCTGTATGATTTCCTTGAACCGTCTCTTCGGACGCAGTCCGACCACACAGGCGACTTCGCTAAAGGCCCCAAATCTAGCCGAACCGCTATTTGTGATTGGCGATATTCATGGCTGCCTCGAACAACTAGAGTCCCTTCTTGATACGATTTGGAAAAGGGATGGCTTCGACGCGCGCATCATCACAGTTGGTGACATGATTGACCGCGGGCCACATTCGGCGCAGGTTCTGCAGAAACTCGTGGCACTCCAGCGCGTTTCGGGGGCGCGGTTAACCTGCCTCAAGGGCAACCACGAACAGATGATGCTCGATTTTCTGGCGAAACCGTCCGAGAACGGCCTCCGGTGGATTCAAAGCGGTGGGATTAACACTCTCGAGTCGTTCAACATCTCACTGCAAGGCCAGCTCACCAGTCTCGAAGATTTGGCTGATCAGTTGCGGGCCCGCATGGGGGCGGAACTTCTGAATTGGCTCCAGCGCCTTCCCACTTTCTGGAGCGAAGGAAACGTGGGCGTGGTGCACGCGGCGGCAGACCCGGCGCTTCCGCTCGATGAGCAAAGGGAAGATACCCTACTTTGGGGCCATAGCGACTTCCGAAAACAAGAACGACCGGACGGGATGTGGATCATCCACGGTCATACAATCGTTAAAGAGCCTCGCATCCGCGCGGGCCGAATTTCCGTAGATACCGGCGCCTACAAAGGACATCCGCTTAGCGCTGCCGTTATCAAGAACGGCACGATTGATTTCTTACAGACCTGATTTTTCGCGATCTTCTCGGCTGCGCACTTCGGATCTGGAATAGGCAACCGGAGTGATTTTTCGGCGATACATGGATCCCGTTGCAGGCTCCTCGGCCTCTGCCATAGGCTCATCCTCTTCATCCTGAGCGTTTAGAAACCACGCGCCAGCGCCAAACAGGAACGCGATATAGGAATAGCTGCCCGCCCATACATGCACCGTCGTCAAGGTCACGCACAAACCGCAGATGGTAAACACCCATGCCCGCCGCTGGTCTGAAACCCGAGAGCCTTCAGCCAAGGGCAAAAGCGCCACGCGGATCACCAGATAAATGACAGAACCAGCGAGGCTCAGGAACGCAGGGATGCCCCAGCGCATGGTGGTCAGCAGCCAGAAATTATCGACGCTGCCCCCCATATACGGTGGTCGCACCCAATCATTCAGTCCTATCCCCAGCCAAGGGCTGCGCCAGACGTTCACCATGCCCCACTCAAAGATATAAAGCCGCGTATAGGCCGAATGCGCCGAGAACGTCGCGTAGGTCAGAAACACGCGCATGGGCGAGCGGGTCGACACCACATCGACCACCACATAGGCCACTGCGATGAGTCCCAAAAAGATAATCCATCGGGCCTTCACGGTGCGCAAAATCCACTGCCATCCGATCAGCAGAAACTGCAAAGCGGCCGCCAGCAAGGCGCCGCTCGACAGGGACAGAAACGTCGCCAGCGTGACAAGCGCGCTCTCCCAAGCCTTGCGCGCCGGCGCGTAGTCGTTCCGCAGCCCGACCCAGACCAGCGAAATCGCAGTCGAACACACGAGCCCATACAAAATCGGATGGGGAAAAACGACCAGAACGCGATTGAGCCCCATCCGCTGGTCCATCTCGAAGGGCATGGATGCGGAGAAAAACGGCAATTTGTTGATCATTTCGGGCACAAAAGCGCGCCCCGTCAGGCTTTCGACCAATGCTGGCGCCAAACTCAGCATCACTAGCAAAGCGAAAAAGCTGCAAAAACCGGCAAAACTCTCTCGATCGCGGATTGCGGCCCGTGCGACCAGATAGCCCCCCAGAAATTCGACCGATGCCGAACCGGTCGCGGACACCAATTGTGAAGGGTTATTTGCAGCCAATGACAGGCTGACAAAACATAAATGCAATAAAAATAGAATGTCCGTTGCAATAAGCCGTCCATAATGGCCTGTCACAAGCCTGACAAAAAGCGGCACAATGACAATCAATAAATACAAACGCAGTGCGTTCATTGCCAAAGGACCCAACTGAAAATCCAATGGCAGGAACAATGCGATCAAATAGAATCGCACCAGAAGCGGCGCAGAGGCGATGCTTTTCGCCCCTCTCGCTACAGTTTGCGTTACACGGCGCACAGATTGACCGGCATCCAGACTGACCATTTGCCCTCAGCGCCCCCAATGAAATGCAGACATCGGCGCACCCAAACCGTCACGATCCAACCCGCCACCCGCAAGCGGCCTGAAGTTCTCAGGTTCGTACGGAGCCGTTACGAAAGGGTTAACAAACACCCGAGAATAGAAACCCGCCGCCAGCGGCTCCAGATCCTGCACCAGCGCATTCCCTGATTGACGCCACCCCCGCTGACTTTTGGGGACGCGCGAGGCGATATTGTCTGTGATCGCCACGTTGCGCGAAGCCTCGGCCACCTGAATGCCGGGCATCATGGCAAACTCGCCCCGCTGATCAGGATCGGACCGGCGCGGCACGCGGATCAATGTGTTCTGGCGGATGGTCAGACCATCGACTTCGCCCACTGTGATGCCATGGAAGTGGTTATTCATGATCAGATTTTCTTCGATGACGACGTCGCGATAAAACATCGATGGACCGCCATGTTGGGCATCCACGGCTTCGTTCCGCATGAAAATCCCTTGGGTATGATCCCCGCGACCAACGGTCAGAAAGTTTCGCCGGATCGTCACGTCAGTGCTAGGATAGTCGGCGTTCATCGACCAGAACTGGATCATGTCCGCGTGATCGTCCGAAGCGAAGCTGCGGTGGAAATCACGGATCACATTCGCCTCGACCAAAAGACCGGTAACCTTAACAAAGTTCATGCCGTCGGACCGCAGATCATGCAGGTCATTCCGGCGGATAACCGTGTCCGTCGCCTCTCCGACAACGAGGCCGCGATAGAAATTTCTGATCTCGCTGTTTTCCAAGGTTAGGCGGGTGACATTGCGCAGGCTCAGACCCAAGCCAGCGGGAAATCCGTTGTCTTCGGGGGAAAAACCGCGCGCTGTGTCGCCATCGAACACAACTTGGTTAAAACGGACATCCTTTGAGTCATTAACCTGAAACGGGCGGATTTGGCCGGGATCATCCTTGGGGCGGTAGGTGTAGTCGAATATCAGCCCTTGAAAGGTCAGGTTCTGCGCACCGGTCAGCTTCAAACCCGTGATCACCGCCGGTTTGGACGGATCAGCCGATTTAAGCGTGACGGTCTGCGCGAAACTCGGCGGCACTGGACCGCCAGTGAACAGATCCAGTTCACCATAACTGCCGGGGGAGAGGCTGATCACCTCACCACCTTTGGCAGCGGTCAGAGCCGATAACAGCTGCTCTCGACCCGTGACCTGGATTTCGCCCGCCCAAAGGCCAACGGGCCACAGCAGCAACGCGAAAAGCAACCGCATCATTGGAATTGGCGGGCGATTTGCCCCGCAACAAAGGCCGCCCCCTCGCGAGTATAATGGTTACTGTCGAAGAGCAGCGGCACCCCTTGGACACGGTCGCGGCAATCCCCCATGGGGCAGGCCACGTCCAGCAAATCCACATATGTGCCACCCGCCCGCTGGACCAAATCGCGCAACGCCTTGTCCCGCTGCCACAAGCCACTTTGCAGGTGAGCGGCCTGACTTCGGGCTGAATCCGCGCCGACCAAAGCGGCCCGCGCCAGAATTTTCGGCAAAGTCGCGGTATAGGTCACCGTCTCACCAAGGACATAGACGTGCTGCACGCCGCTCTGACGAAGCTCGGCAATTCCTCCGGACAGAGCGGGCAGCTCGGCATCCCGCCAGACTCCGCTCAGGATCACGGCCTCGGGTCGGTGGGCGGGCACCCAATCATGGTAAATAAAATCGCTCAATTGGCCGCAAAAACTGCTCGGGTTATCGGGCAAAGGCCGACAATTGGTCGAAGACGCCTGCAAGATATTCAGATCAGGCCGCGCCTGCGACAATGCCCGCCAGATGTGCGCGGCATGACTGTCGCCGAACAGTAGAACAGAGGGACGTTCATCCTGCTTCAGGCAAGTCACCTGATCATAGGCCTCGAAGCCCCCACTATGGGGGTCAAGATGGCATCTGTCATACCGCCAATCGGCCTTGAAATCCGGCGCGTCGAAATAGCCGCCATAGGTGTCGAGCCGCGCCACTTCGGTCGGGTAGGTCCGCAGGGCGCTCGGCATATGCGATAGGCCCCAACCGAGGCCAATGCCTGCCAGAACGGCAACAAGCGCAGGCCACAGAATGCGCCCATCGGTCAGCCCCGCAGGCAGATTGCGGAAGGGGCGTTCGATAAATCGGGTCGATAGGGCCCCAAACAGGATTGCCGCAGCCCCGAGGCCCGCAGTCTCGGGCACAGTCAGATCTGTGTCAGTCCGCATCTTCCAAAATACGATTAACGGCCAGTGCCACAGATATACCGAATAGGAAATCTGCCCGATCCACACCGGCGCCGTCTTGGACAGCAACCGACCGATTCCCCCCTGCCCACCGGCGGCGATCAATAGCGCGGCGCCGGCCACAGGCAACAGAGCGGCGGCCCCAGGGAAGGGAAGCGTTTCGTTCAAACCGAAAATACCCGCAACCAGCAGCGCGAAACCGGCCATCCCCGCGCCCTCAGCCCATCGAGGGGCGAGTCGCAAGGGCATCGCCGCCAACAAGGCGCCGGCCCCAAGCTCCCAAAATCGCGTCGGGAGAAGGTAGAAACTGGCCCTTGGCATCGGCCCCACAGCGAAAACGGACAGTGCAAAACTGATCGCAACGGTCGCGGCCAGCATCGGCACAACACATTGACGCGTATAGCGAAAGCAGAGCCACATAAGCAGCGGCAACAGGATATAGAACTGCTCCTCCACCCCGAGGGACCACGTATGCAGCAGCGGGTTTTCCTTGGCGTCCGGATGGAAGTAATCAAGCGTTGACCAATAATAGATGTTCGCCCCGAACAGCATCGTCGCCACGATCGAGCGCCCAAGCTCGGCCATTTCAGACGGCAACAGGATACGGGAACCGACCGCGACCGTCGCCAGCAGCACAAAGCACAGCGCGGGCAGAATGCGCAGCGCCCGTTTGCGATAGAAATGCAGCAGGCTGAACTGCCCTGCCTGCATATCGCGCAGCAAAATGCCCGTGATCAGATAGCCCGAGATGACAAAGAAAATATCGACGCCCGCAAACCCACCGGGCACCAGAGGCACCCCCAAGTGGAAGAGCAGCACCGACAGAACGGCTATGGCCCGCAGCCCGTCGATATCAGCGCGATAGGTCATTCACGCAAACACCCAAACAAACACCAATCAACCAAGATCAGAATGATAAAAATATGAATAATCCGTGACTTAGCGTAGCATATTTCCCCTCACCTGTCTCAACCGAGTTGAGAAAATTCAGGTTTTTTGCAACTCGCGCTGACTGATGACCTTGGCCGGCACGCCTGCGGCGATCGTCATGGGCGGGATGTCGCTAGTCACCACGGAGCCTGCACCGATGATCGCACCGTCGCCGATGGTGACCCCGGGCATCACCATAGCCCGCGCCCCGAGCCAGACGTCATTTCCAATGATTACGTCGCTTTCGTCCATCGCCTGATCGGTCACGGGCTGACCGTCGTTGAAGCGATAATTGGCGGCCGTGACCAGCACGCCGGGCCCCATCAACACATGATCACCCATCACGATCCGGCCGCGCGCAGGACCGGCCCATATAACACAGTCAGCCCCCACGTGCAGGCCGCGCCCCGCACTGATCCGCTCCGGGTAGGAAAAGGCGGCGGTCGGGCTGATCTGTGCGCCCACCCCCAGTGTCAGCCGCCGACGCGGCACCACATGGGTATGGTTATAGTGGTTAACGATCCTCACCAGATGGAGCCAAGCCCGCGGATCAAGTGCCCCCCCGATCAGCCTTAGAAACCGTCGCCCTTTGGAGGGGCGATCCTTGTGCGCGGGGGGCGTAAAATCAGAAGACGTCAAAACGGGTTCACCACAAAACGGAAACAATGAATCGCCTCGACCCTAACCTAATTCCACCGGAACCGAGACATTTTTCCACCGCTCACGGCAGCTTGAGGACATGTCAGGCAGTTTTGCTTGACCCCGTTGAGAAAAGGCCCTTTGAGTGGCCCTGATTTTGATTGACCCATCGGGACCGTTTTGTTGACCCGCCGCAAGCTTCTCTTCGCCATTGTCATTGGTCTGATCCCGCTCGCCTCTTGCGCGGCGCCGCGTATCATAGAAGGGGGTATTGTCCCCTATCCCAGCGTCGGCAGAACGGAATTGCAGCCCGCTGGCCGCATCTGGATTTCGATCAGCGATCCGATCACCGGCGGGCAATCGGGTATTGCCGCGATTGATCACGGGGCCGGTTTCTGGATGGTCAGCGACAGGGGCACTCTGACCAAAGCGACCGCGAAACGCGACCCCGATGGCACGCTGACCGGGATGGAATTGGTTCGGACCTACGATCTGCGCCAACGGGGCGAGGATACGTACATCACGCAGATGAGGAATGACGCCGAGGATCTGGCTTGGGGAGCCAAAGGCCAGCTCTACGTGTCCTTCGAAGGGTACGCACAGGTCGCTGAACTGATGGGCGATGGTATGGCTCGGCAAAACCTGATCGACGAAGACATCTTTGTCCGCGCCAGAGGGAACAAGCTGTTCGAGGCGCTCGCGCCACTGCCCGACGGCAGCCTGCTGGCGATCACCGAAGACCGGCCGGATCAGGATGTATTGGAACTGTTTGAAATTAGCGGCAGCCTAGCACCGGACGAAACATCAATCCCCGTTGTCAGGATTTGGCCCAGACACCTTCGACCTGACGGCTTCGTTATGCTGACCAGCGGCGGCTGGGTGCCCGTGGACCCCGGCTGGGATATTTCCGGCGCGGACAGCGCCGATGATGGCAGCGTCTGGATACTGGAGCGCTCTATCGGGTTCTTGGGTTTTTCCAGCCGGATCAGGCGCTTTCCGCTAGGCGAGAATGGCCTGCCCGACTGGCAAGCAGGGCAGGTCATGCTGGAAACCCGCCCCGGCGATCTGGGGAATATGGAGGGGCTGACCCTCTGGCGTCCCGAAGGTGGTGGCCCTCAGCATCTGACGCTGGTGTCCGACAACGACAACTCGAGCTTTCGCACGACGCTGGTCGCCGAATACATCTGGCCCGACGCGCGTTAACCTTTACCACATGGCAAGGATACTGCCCGCCGCAGTGCCGGTCGCCCAAATGCGCGCCGCGCGGACGGGCAGCAGAGTACCGGCGGGCACGGCGGCAAAGGTCGCCTCTTGCCCCTCGGCCATGGTTACGTGCAAATCCCCCGCCGTGCCGACGTAAAGCGCACGCGGAAGCACAGGCAAATCTGACGTATCATCGGGGGTCACGACCTGCGCCGAACGGATCGGAGAGGTCAGGCTGTCACTGTAATCTTTGAAAGGGTCCATTGGGTCTTGCGCCTTGATTGTTTGCAATTGCGCAACATTTCTGATCAACCATCGTTCACAGCAGGTTTTTTCACCGTACGGTGGTAAAACATCGTTAATTTTTAAGTGCTGTACATTTTCCTAAGTCTGCGGGGCCTTTGACCCCGCGCCCATTTGTTTACCGAGTTTTTGCGTCCATGACTGCGCCTACCCAGACATTTGTCCCCTTCTCCCGCCGTGTTCTGATTGTTGTCGAAAACCTGCCCGTTCCGCTGGACCGCCGCGTCTGGCTCGAGGCGACGGCCCTGAAATCCGCTGGTTATCAGGTGTCGGTGATTTGCCCGACCGGCCGCGGATGGGACAAACCCTATGAGGTGATCGAGGGCGTCCACATCTATCGCTACCCCGCACCGCCCGAGGCCCATAGCGGCGCCAAGGCCTATGCCGTCGAATACTCGCTGGCCTTATGGCACATGTTCCGGCTGGCGCGGTTGATCTGGCGCGAGCGCGGGTTCGACGTGATCCACGGCTGCAATCCGCCCGATCTGGTCTGGCTGCTGGCGCTGGCCTACCGTCCGCGCGGGGTCCGGTACCTGTTCGATCACCACGACGTCTGCCCCGAGCTTTTCGAGGCGAAATTCGGCAAGAAAGGCCTGCTGCACAAGGTCATGCTGGCATGGGAGCGGATCACCTTTGCCTGCGCGCGCACCTCGATCGCGACGAATGAAAGCTTCCGCCAGATCGCCATCAAGCGCGGCAAGATGAAGCCGCAAGACGTGTTCGTTGTCCGCTCTGCGCCCAAAGTCGAAAAGTTCGAAATCCGCCCCGCCGATCCGACCCTGCGCAAAGGGTTCGGCACCGTCCTTGGCTATGTCGGCGTCATTGGCCAGCAAGAAGGCATGGACCTGCTGATCGAGGCGGTCGATCACTTGGTTAACCGCTCGGGCCGCCCCGATGTGCACGCGATCATCGTCGGCTTTGGCCCCGAGCTGGAAACCATCCAGAACGAAGTCCGCTTCCGGCGCCTGGATGAGCATTTTACCTTTACCGGCGCCCTTTACGGCGACGATCTGCTGAACGCCCTGAACAGCTGCGATATCGGCGTCGCGCCGGACCCGAAGAACGCGATGAACGATATCTCGACGATGAACAAAGTCATGGAGTACATGACGCTGGAAAAACCCGTTGTGCAGTTCGATCTGACCGAAGGGCGCGTGTCGGCGGGGACGGCCTCTCGCTATGCTACCCCAAACGACCCCGAGGATTTCGCCGCGCAGATCGCTTGGTTAATGGACCACCCCGATCTGGCCCGTGATATGGGGAAACGCGGGCGGGAACGTGTGTTCGCCGCCCTGTCGTGGGATCATTCGGTGCCGCACCTGCTGGCGGCCTATGACCGTGTGTTCAGCTAAATCGCGTGGACCGGCCCCGCGCCCAACCATGCAGACCGGGCATCCGGCTCAGCATCAGGTGGGCCCAAAGGCGCGGGTTGCGCGGGGTGATACAGCGGGCGGCCTCAAAGTAGCGACGCGCCAGCGCCGGCCGGCCGATCCGCATCAGATAGCTGCCCGCCGCCGCATAGTGCCCTGCCATCTCGGGGCCTTTGTGGCCCGCACGGCGCAATTTGCCAGTGATGTAGGAATAGCTCAGCACGGAATAGCGCGGATTGTGGCTGATGTGGTCGTTCCCATGGCTGGCCCGCGGCACATAGCTGAAGACATAGAGCGGCTGGGGAATGAACCCGAATTTACCTTGCTGCGTCAGACGCAGGGTAAAATCCCAATCCACATTGTTGCGCAGTCGTTCATCGAACGGACCCGCCGCAAGAACCGCCGATTTTTTCAGCAGCATGGTCGGCATATCGATGAAATTTCCGCGCAACGTCTCGGGGAACAGATCCCCGCTCAGGATGCGGCGATGGGGCGGCGGCAAGACGCGGGCGGCTGCCATGCTGCGCATCTGCTCGGTCGTATCGGTGTGAGCGATGGCCGCCGCATAAACACCAATATAGTCGTCGGGCAGGCTGCAGAACAGGCGCATCTCCTGCTCGAATCTGTCATGAAGGCTGACATCATCGCTGTCCATAAAGGCCAACAATTCATGGCTGGCCGATTGCACGCCTGTGTTGCGCGCCGCAGCCGCGCCACCGTTCCGATCGCGCCGCACAAGACGCACGCGGGGATCGTTCAAGGCTGCAACAGCGCCTTCGATATCGTCGGTCGAACAGTCGTCAACCACCAATATTTCAAGGTTAGGATAGGTCTGACGGCAGATACTGCCCACCGATCGCGACAGGGTCGCCGCACGGTTGTAGACGGGGATGATAACACTGATAAAATCACCGTACTGCAAAGGATTGCCTCGCGGTAAAACTATTTAAAACAAAACTATTCAAACTGGATCGCATGAAGCGATCATTAGTCAAAATTACTGTGAAAGAGTTTACGGTGCTACTGGTTTATCGGCAAATCTGGGGAATTCTGACGGGGAAAGAGCGCAGGCAGTTTCTGGCTCTGCTGGTCATCACCTTCTGCATGGCCCTATTCGAGGTCGCGGGCGTGGCGTTAATCATGCCACTGCTGTCACTGATCAACGATCCGTCTGTGGCGCAAACGGACCCGCTGCTGCGGGCTTTCGGGCAGGTGACAGGGATCGAGGATGCGCATCGGTTAACCATGGTTTTCGGGTTAACGGTTCTAGTGCTTTTGCTATCGGGGATGGTTGTTCGGGGGGCCGGAACCTATGGGCAGACGCGGTTCTGCATCATGCGCGCCTACAGCCTTTCCCTACGAATTCTCGAGCGTATCCTATCCCAGCCCTATGTCTGGTTCCTGTCGCGCAACACCGCGGAATTCGGCCAATCCCTGCTGTCCGAGATTGATCAGGTGGTGCGCCGGACGTTCCTGCCCGCCGTTCTATTGGTGTCGAATGTGACGGTTGTGGCGCTGATCGCATTAACCCTGTTTCTGGCCGACCCGAGGGTCGCCATCGGGGCCTCGATCGGGCTGGTTCTGATCTATCTGGGGGTCTATGCCCTGCTCCGTGGCAAGCTGGACGAGATGGGAAAACTGCGCGTTCAGCATAACCGAGACCGCTTCGTGACAGTCAGTGAGATCACAAAAAGCATCAAAGAAATCAAACTGATGGGGCTGGAGGATTTCAGCGTCACGCGGTTCGACCGGCCCTCCTTGGGGGTTGCAACGACCCAGAGTTTTGCCGCCGTTCTTACCCGCCTGCCCCGCTACGCGATCGAGGGGGCGATCTATGGCGGTTTTGTCCTGATGATCCTGATGATGGTGATGTTTTCAGGCCGCGATCTGGCGCAAATGGTGCCACTATTCGGCCTGATCGGCGTGGCGAGCATGAAGCTGTTTCCCGCCCTGCAACAAATCTACGGGAATCTCGCCCACATCCGGTTTTCACAGGCCGCCTTCGATAATCTGTGTGAAACGGCGCATTCGCTGGAACTGCGCCAACGGTTCGACAACGGCAAGGCGCTGCCATTAACGGATCGGATCACGCTCGAGGGCCTGTACTTTGCCTATCCGGGCGCGGATCGTGCAGCGTTAACCGGTCTGAGCGCCGAGATACCCGCGGGCAGTTCCGTGGGCTTTGTCGGCGGCACGGGCGCTGGAAAAACCACATTGATCGACATTCTACTGGGCTTGCTGGCGCCGGACAGAGGCGCGGTTTTGGTGGATGGCGTTAAGGTTAATGATGAGACGATCAGCAGCTGGCAGCGCAGTATCGGCTATGTGCCGCAGCAGATTTTCCTGACCGACGCCTCGATCGCAGAGAACATCGCCTTTGGCGTGGCACCCGAAATAATCGACATGGATCGCGTGCAGCAGGTGGCCAAAGTCGCGCAGCTCCATGATTTCGTGGTAAACGAGCTGCCCGAGGGGTATCAGACCCCCTCCGGAGAGCGGGGCACGCGTCTGTCCGGTGGGCAGCGGCAACGGATCGGCATCGCGCGCGCTCTTTACCAAGATCCCGCCGTGCTGGTGTTGGACGAGGCAACCTCGGCGCTGGATAACCTGACCGAACGCGCGGTGATCGACGGGATCAGCGCCTTGGGCGACAAAACCGTGATCATGATCGCGCACCGCCTGAATACCCTGCGCGATTGCGACTGCATCATGATGCTCGAACACGGCCAAATCGCCGCCAAGGGCACCTATGCCGAGTTGATGGCTCATAACGCCGCCTTCCGCCACATGGCCGGAGAAGAGAACAAAGCCAACTAAACCCGCCTAAAAACTGCGGCTAAACCGCAGGGCTTTTCGCCTCGATGCCCTAGGCCCGCCACATTTCCGGCCCCCTTGCCCCGCCAGATCAATAGGTCTGCGTGGGGCAGGCATTCACGGGTGGGACCGGACATGACAGACATTTACGTCTCCTCTGCCGAGGAGCTGTACTCGGCGTTGGCGGCTGCCAGCGCGGGGCAACATATTTTGCTGGAGGCCGGCGAATACGACGATATCGCACTCTGGTACGGGCTTGGGATCGAACTGGACCTCAATGGAGTCACGCTGGCCTCTGCCAACCCCGACACCCCCGCCGTTATCCATAATTTCGAGGCCAAAGGCGTCAGCAACCTAACCATCGAGAATGTGGTTTTCGACTATGACGCGGTGGCGGGTCAAACACCCTTTAAGCGGCCCTTCGAGTTTTCGGACTGCGTAAATATCACGTTGGACGGGATCACTTTTGATGGCGATCTGGCTCAGGATGTCAGTGTCGAGGCTGACGGGTACGCCACGGGGATCGGCCTGTCGGTGCGCGGCTGCACCGATTTCACGCTGACAGATAGTGTGTTTGAAACCTTTATGATCGGGGCCAGTTTCGGGAACAGCGTTGATGTGACGATCCTGAATAATGACCTAAGCGGAATGCGGGTCGATGGCCTGACGTTTACCAAGATGCAGGAAGTCCTGATCGCCGGAAACACGATCCACGACTTTGCCCGGAACCTGTCGGCCGGAGATCATTCGGACATGATCCAGTTCTGGACCAACGGCAACACCGAGGCCATGAGCAACATCAGCATCATCGGAAACACGCTGGACATGGGCAGCGGCGACCACACCCAAGGCATCTTTTTCGGCAATGAGGCATTGGATCAGGGCTATGGGACCGAGATGTTCTACCAATCCCTGATGATAGCCGGAAATTCGCTGATCAACGGGCACTTAAACGGCATTTATGTGGGGGGCGCGAACGATCTGAGCATCCTCGGGAACACGCTGGTGAACCCTGACCCGCTGGCAGAAACCACCGATTTGCCGCGCATTCGCGTGGATCAGGCGTCGACCGATGTCACAATCTCGGGGAACTTCGTGTCTGATATCTGGGGCTACAAAGACCAGTCGGATTGGCTGTTAGCCGGAAACCTAACCGCTCCGTTAACCGTTGGCGAAACCGCTGAATTCGTAAGCTCGGACGCTACTGTTTGCCGCCGTTTCGCCCCCGGCGAGTTGGGCGATAGCTTTGATTTCACTCAGGCGCGCCCTGCCCCGTCTACAGACACCTCTGCATACGGCGCAAGCGGCGATGGCATGTGTGCTACCGGCGAAAGCGGATCTCTCGAAAAACCTCCGACAGAGTTAACAGATATCATCGGAACAGAGCTTAATCTTTTCGGTCCCGCCCCCGAATACATGTAACTGCGTTAACCTTTTCTCAAACACTCACGCGCCAGAATTGCAGGAGTTTGCACCAAGCCTGACGATTGATCACAGAAACAGGGATTATGCTGAATTCACCCGCCGAATTTCTTGTCATCCTCAAAACTCGCGGATAACGTGTGTTCAATATTGAAATCCCGATGTTTGTTTTCTGTTATTTTTAGTTAAGGGATGTTTTCGTGGTGTTGCAGCAAACCGATGAGAGGCGTCTCAAGGTATTGGTGATTGCGCCGTCTTTGGACGGCAATGATTTGAGCGAACCGGAATGGGCCTATCGCTGGGTTGAGGCCCTGTCGCGGCGCGCCGATGTGACCGTTCTGGCCTCCAGCCGGATTGGCGCGGAACCTTTGGAAAAGCAGCTGCCCCTCGCGCGGGTGGTGACGTGGCCCGAAATCCGCTGGCTCTACCAAAAATTCGAGCGGTTTAACGCGATGGCCAAGCCGGGTCTGCCCCTGTTCGTTGCGCAATGCCGCAAATGGATCCGAGACGCGCTGGCGCGGGGCGAAACCTTTGACGTTGGGCACCAGATCCTGCCACAAGGGATGCGCCACGTTTCGGCCTTGGCCAGCTTTGACATACCCTATGTGATCGGGCCCCTCGGTGGCGGACTGAAGACCCCGCCAGCTTTTGAGGCCGAAGTTAACGCGAACCGTGGCCTTGCCGCCCGCCTTCGGGATTTCGACGATTTTCGCCTGCGTCACGATCAGGCCTTGCGACGGACCTATCAGAAGGCTTCTCTGGTTCTCGGGGTCGCCCCCTATGTCGAGGAGCGCCTCGCCGGCCTCGATCTGCAACGGTTTCATGCGCTGCCCGAACGCGGCTACGGTGATTTCGCGCTCGAGCGGGATCGGCAGAATGCCGTCGGTCAGTTAACCCTGTTTCATGCGGGTCGCGTGATCCGGACCAAGGCCCTACGCGATACTATCCGCGCCCTGTCACACCTGCGTGATCTGCCCGGCATCCGCCTGATTTCCGCTGGTGATGGCGAAGACCTGCCCCTCTGCAAGGCAGAGGCAAAGGCGCTCGGCGTCGCGGATCGCATCAAATTTCTGGGCCGCATCCCCCGGGGCGCTGTCGAACAGCACTACGAGGCTGCCGACGTGTTCTGTTTTCCCAGTTTCCGAGAGCCCATGGGCGGCGTCTTTTTCGAGGCAATGGCCCACGGTCTGCCCATCGTGGCTGCGGCCAATGGCGGGCCGGATTTCCTGATTAACAACAGTTGCGGGATCAAGGTGCCGGTTACCAACCCGGATGATTTTGCCCGCGGCATCGCGGACGCCGTTCGGACGCTGGCGATGGACCCCAGCTTGCGCGCACGGCTTGGCGCTGGGGCGCGGGCGCGGCTGAAGTCCTTTGGTAGTTGGGACGACAAAGCCGACCTGATGTTAACCTTCTATCAACAGATCATGGCGCAAACTGATGCCATGCCCACAAGCGCCACAAAACAGGAAAGGGCCGCACAATGAGCAGACCTGACCTGTCGATCGTCATCATCGAATGGAACACCGTCGATCTTCTGCGCGACTGCCTGCGGTCGGTCTTTGACAACTGTGACGGCATCTCGATCGAGGTGATCGTGGTGGACAACGCATCAGTTGATGGCTCGCCCGAGATGGTCGAGGCGGAATTTCCCACCGTCATCCAAATCAGGAACACCGATAATCGCGGCTTCGCCGCTGCGAACAATCAGGGGTTCGAAATCTGCACCGGCCGCCACATTCTTCTTTTGAATTCTGACACCTATGTGCTCAAAGACGTGCTGGCCCGCACGGTCGTATACTTGGATGAAAATCCCAAAGTCGGTGCGATGGGATGCAGGGTGCTGAACCCCGATATGACCATGCAGCGAACCTGTTCCATGTGGCCGCGCCTGCTGGACTTGGCGTTCATGTCGTCGGGTCTCTGGAAGCTGCCGCGCCCCGAATTTCTGGGCCGATACCAGATGACCCATTGGCAACGTGACACCGAGCGCGAAGTCGAGGTGATCTCTGGCTGCTACCTTGCGCTCCGCCGCGAGGTTCTGGAGCAGGTCGGCCCCTTGGATGAGGATTTCTTTTTCTTCGGAGAAGAGACCGATTGGTGTCGCCGTATCGCCAATGCTGGCTGGCAGCTTCGTTTCGCGCCTGTCGGAGAGATCGTCCATTATGGCAGCGCGTCTGCACGCAAGCTTAATCATAAGCGCGATTTGATGCTGACGGATGCCACCATTCGCCTTCACCGCAAACACAGTGGCCCACTCGCTGCGGCGGGGGCATGGGCCATCCTGTTCGGCTTTAACCTATCTCGTGCTGCCTTCTGGAGCCTGCGGTCAGCCATCCGCGATCAGCGCGCTCTGGACCGGGCAAAGCATTTTCGGAATGTCGTCAGTGGAATGGTAAAAATCCAAGTATGAACCACCCAAGAATACACGTGGTCGGGTCGTCTCCTCGTTCGGGAACGACCCTGCTGTTTGAGCTGCTAACATCATGCTTCGAAATCGAAAAATTCGGTGATCACGAAGTCAGCCTGTTCCATGCACCCCGCGAAGTGGCCGGACCGTATGCGTCAAAAAAACCGACAGATTTGGTGCATGCCACGCGGGTGATCCGCTGGGACAAAGCCCTGCACGTCATCTACATGCAGCGGGACCCTCGTGACATCGTTGTGTCCGAACACGGCAGCCGGCGAGGGGAATATTGGTGCGATTTCAATGTTTGGCAGCACAATCAGCGCCTTGTCCCCAAAATTTCCGACAACGCCCGTTTTTATGAATGCCGCTACGAAAATCTGGTGCGCGATCCGGATGCAGAGCAAGCCCGCATTGCCGCAGCCTTTCCGTTTTTACGAATGAAGCATCGGTTTTCCGAGTTCGAGCAAGTTTCAAAAACATCTGATCAGGCAAATTTGGCGCTGAAAGGGGTTCGTGCGATCTCCTCGGCGAGTGTAGGTACCTGGCGCAAAGATCTACCACGCGTCGCAGCCCAGTTGATTGCCCATCCCGAAATGGCCGAGGCAGTCGTTTCGGCTGGCTATGCAAGTGACACCCGTTGGACTGACAGTACTCAAGGTATCACGCCAGATCACCGTGAAAGTGTTCGTGCCCTGCACAACGTCCTCAGAGGGAAGGGACCCGCAGCATTGGCCGCTGCCAGAATTCTGCGCCGGAGCCGGTCTTTCCGCGATGAGTTCCTCTATGCTCTTGGATACCGCCGGGCAATTTAGCCCTATCCATTTACCAAGCGTTTGAAGCGATCGCTCGACTGCAAGAGTTCTGCATAGCTACCGCGGGCAACGATCTGGCCGCGGTCTAGCAGGATGATTTGGTCGCAGTTTTTAACTGTTTCCAAGCGGTGCGCGATCATAATGATGGTCCTCTGACCGGCAAGCTGATCGATTGCCTCCATCACAGCGGCCTCGGTTCGATTATCAAGGGCTGATGTGGCCTCATCAAAAATCAGAACATCCGGATTGCGATAGAGCGCGCGAGCGATCCCTATCCGTTGCCGCTGACCGCCGGACAGCCTGACGCCCCCCTCACCCACTGAGGTCAAATAGCCATCAGCCAGTTCGTTCTCGACAAAGTCATGCAGTCGAGCCGCTTTAGCCGCGCGTTTCACGGCGTCGAGGTCGATATCAGCCTCAGAAACACCAAACGCGATGTTCGCTGCGATACTGTCATCGCTCAGAAAAATCTGCTGCGGGACATAACCAATAGATTTTTGCCATCGCCGGGCGATCAACGCCTGCCCATCCAAAGTCGACGCGCCCGCTGACGCTGGTAACAGACCCATTAGCAAATCTATCAGCGTGCTTTTGCCAGCCCCGGTTCCGCCAACGATTCCCAGGGTCGACATTGCAGGAATACTGAGATTGATGTTGGAGATGGCAGGCGCATCAGCCCTTGGAAACTGGAAGCTGACATCTTTCAATTCAATGACATGGTTAAAGCCCTGCTTGTCGGACTCATGAATGGTCGAGACCGATCCTGTAGTGGAAGTATTGGCGGCAAGCGTGCTTAACGCGTTGCTGGAAAAGCGCATCAGGCTGATGTCTGCAAAAATCTGCTGAAGCGCTGGGAAAAGCTTCAGGCTCGCCATGCCGAGCAGACCGAACAACGGCATAAGTTGTGCCGTTCCGCCGCCCGAAGCGAAGCTAATGAGGATAAGCGAAACGAACCCGCCATAGATCACCGCTTCCAAAGCAAATTTGGGCATTTGCCCAAGAACAATGGCACGCGAGTGCGCCTCGGCCATACCCTTGGCAGATGGGCGAAACCCAGAGATCGCAACATCTTCCTGACCAGCTGCTTTGATTTCTTTGATGCCACCGCCTATCTCGGCGATTTTCTGAAACCGCGCTTCGTTGTGAAGGACACGTTCGCTTCCTGCGCGTTGCAGAGGTTTGCGCAGGACCAAGAGGGCAATCCCATAAACCAGCACAAGCATCATCGTCGCCCCAAGTGCGACCGCAGGCTGAGCCAGGAACAGAAACCCAATAATCAAGAGTGCAACCGTCACATTGGTTAACAACATGATCGACGGCAAGACGGCCTGCTGAACTACAAGGTCCACCTCGGACAGCAAGGTTTGACTGAGTGCAGAGGTATTCCGTTGCAGATGCCAAGGATATGGCTTGGACAGATAATCTGCGAGAATCCGGCGCGAGATCGAACGCCCGCGCATCATCGCGAAGCGTGTTTGAAGGTAGCTTCCGATGGCGCGGAACACCATGCCTACGATCAGAACGCACAGTACCAACACACCGAAAATCAAGGTGAATTGTGTCGGTTCCGTTATGCTAAGACGTTTTGCGACCTGCGCGTACACTTCGTTTGTCGAGAAAAGAGTGGGGTCTCCGACAAGCTTGAGAAAGGGGAAAATCGCGGCAACTCCGGTCATCTCGAGAAGAGCCATAAATATGGACACTCCCACCAAGCCAATGAATGAAAACCGTTCGGGCCGATCAAGCAGAGCCCAGATATGCCTGTAATTTTGCAGCATACACCTGAAAACCAGCGCCCTGAAAACACGGGAGCTCTTTTTAAAAATCAGAAACAATATGGGAAGTTTACCTAGAAAATCTGGCTTGGTCCAAACAATACTTCGGCCAAGGGAGGAAATCACGGGTACGTTTGCGCTGACTGCATCGCGAGTTTGACGCTGTCATCCACGAGCGGAAGCATCTCTCGAAGAAGCACTGGCAGGACATGATCACGCGCGGCGAGCACGCTTAGGTGATCATCGTCGGCATAGAGCAGGCCACCGGTTTGGCCGCTCACCCTGATGCTGTTAATACTCTGGGAAAGTTCGATAAATTCTGCGCCAAATCTTTGGGCCAACTCGCGCAAATTCCTCTCCGCTTCTTTGACCCGCTCCAGTGAACCGGACGATGGGGGGCGATTGGTTAACGTAAATCCCAGACGTTCGCGCGCAAGGAACGCTCTTGGAACATCGAGGCCAATCTCGGGGACTGGCCCCAAGATCACAACGCGCTTGTGCATCATTTGAAGCTGCGACAGCGTTGACGCGAGGCTGGCGAGCACGTCAGCCTCTCCAACTCCGGCATTAGAGAATTTCTGCGGTCCGCCCGCTTCTTCCTTGCTTCGCGTGCCGGTCAGAACCAGAGGCCACCGAGCGTGCATGACTACGGTTTCAGGCGCATTGCTCTGCCTTAACCATTTGATAACCGAACTGTTGTTAGCCGCGCAGCCGAATCCCGAAGGTCGATCACTGCGATCAATCCCAAGGATCGGCGGACATCCTGCTTTGGCAGCCGCTTCGATCCGCATTCCGGCTTGCTGACCCCAGTCGTCCATCGCGGGTAACAGGGCGCCAGCATGGGAGTCGCCCCAAAAGAACACCCTCTGACCGGTCGATCCGCCGATCAGGCAGGGACCAACCTTTATCGGTCGATCCATGCAGGCGTCGTGTACCTTACCGGGTAGTACAGCTGTTTGATAGGTTTCGAGCACTTGTTGGTTAATTCGCTGCGGGACGCCGTGCTCCCGAGTGATCACGACCGAAAGGCAGGCGATCCCTATGCACCAAGGCGCGATAGTCGCGACGTTAACGGGCCAGAGCTCTTCTCTGCGCATCGGCTCTTCGATCAGGCGCTGAGTCAGATAAGCCAAGAAAAATGAGAGCAAAATCGAGGCGATACCCAGTTCGATCGGCAGTTTGAAATAGCCCGAAGTCAGACGAAATGCCACCTGAACCGGCCAGTGCCAGAGGTATAGGCTGTAGGACGACAGCCCGATGGCAACCGGAATTGAACTGCCAAGGAGACCCGAAACTCGGTTAACCTGACGCCCTCCGAGTATCACACATGTTGCACCCAGAACAGGCACCAACGCCGCGACGCCTGGCGTTCTGGTCTCGGCCGAAAAGGCAAGGACTGCGTAGGCGATCAAGGTGATCCCAGCCAAAGTGGAAAAAGCCCCCGTAAAGGCGCTGACCCTGGGCCACGGAATGGCAGCGACTAAGACACCGAAACCAAACTCCCAAATGCGGGGCGGCATCAGGTAAAAGCCTGCCGTTGGGTGCATTTGCGTAAACCACTGGCTACCCCAGAAGGCCAGAGCGGTCCCCAGTGCGACAATCAGCCAGATGATCTTTGGACTGAAGCGGTACAGCAAGGCCAAGAAACAGGGGAAAATCAGGTAAAATTGCTCCTCGACCGATAGTGACCAAGTATGGAGCATAGGCGTGATTTCGGCTGCCGCGCCGAAATAGTCACCAGTGTTCTGCCACATCCAGACGTTTGACCCGAGCGCCAGAACAGCCAGCACCGACCGACCGAATTGCTCAAAGTCGGTTGGGGTCATGATGACCCAGCCCATCAAAAGCGACGCATTTATTACGGTAAAGAGAGCCGGCAACAGTCGCTTTGCACGGCGTGAATAGAATGAGAAGAGCGAAAACCGCCCCTCTCGCAGTTCGGACATGAGGATTGTCGAAATTAGATAGCCGGATATGACGAAAAATACGTCAACACCGACAAATCCGCCCTCGAACCCCGGTATTCCAGCGTGTCCAAGGACCACAGGCATGACCGCCAAGGCTCGAAGTCCATCGATGTCAGCACGGTACGGGGTCGTCATTGCGATGTCTCCGGAACTGGTTTTCCAGATCCGGAGAGTGCCGAAGCAAGGTTAATAATGCCCTAAGCGGTAAACTGGACACCGATCACACCACAGCCGTGCGAGGGCGTTCTATCTGGCGTCAGTGTGATGCTCTCAGCGGTCCCGACTTCGCGCGTAGAAAAGGAGGTCGCAAAAACATTTCCGCTGCCCTCGACCAACACTGTACCCTCGCCAGAGAACGGCAATTCACCAACGGTATCGACAGCGTAAACCATGAACGCCATCCCTTCCGCCCCGCCTGTTAACGTTAATGCCCCCGTCCCCACAGAGGTCTGAACATCAGCGAGCGTGATATTCCGGATTCGCCAGATCGAAATCGCGCCCCCTAACGGCTGCTTCTGCCAGGTACAAGCCACCGGCAAAAGGGGGCTCAAGGGATCGACGGTCAAAGTAACCGTCGATGCGGATAGCGCCAGTCGCGTGGTAACCACGGTCACAGAACGGCTCAGGATCGTCGCGCTTTGCCCCGCAATCCACACGGCGTCAGGATAGGCATTTCCACTGGACCGATGAGCGGCGGTTAGCATCAGCAGGGTATCACCTGCTCTCACGTCATAGGCGGCGATGTCGAAATTGTTCCAGTCAGGGATGCCCGCAGACTGCCAGATGAGCGCGACATCGGGTTGCGAAACCTCCTCTGAAAGCGCCCCGAGGGCCGCGTAATCCAACTGGCCGAGCACCTCTTGCGAGTTGCGATCAAAGTGAAGGCCATCCCCTATATCGGTTAAACCATCATAGGTTTCCGGAGCCAAATCCCGACCGAGGGCCACGGATGGCGCCACCGACGGCAGTTCTCGGATCTGAGCGCGGACCCGAGCAAAATCAGTACCTGATGTTGAGGCAAAATTGCCCGGCTCCCCCCAAACAAAGGGAATTTCCGCAGAGTATCGATCTCGGATACGCGCGATCAGTTCCAGAGCATTCCATTGATAGCAGGCGTTTTTCTGGCCCGCATCGCGCTCACCGTTCTGCATCAGGCCTGCTACGATTTCGGCATCAGGTGCTTGCTCGAGCAAACTGTCCAGCAATCGAACCATTTCGTTAAACAACACGCCAGAGCCGTCGGCATACCATTCGTCTTTGAAACCGGTCCCCCCACGTGCCGCGGGCAGCACGATTAGCTCCCTATCCGGATGGGCCCCACACCAGTGGGTCGCGAAAACCCGTACCGCATGCCCTGGACCTTCATCGTAGTCTGCGGTCGCGCCCGGAACCGAGGGCACCCAATTAAGGTTCTTGGTCGGCGGCACCAGAGTTTCCGTCGCGGGATCGAAAATACTTACCTTCGCTGGCCAAAGCGCAGTGGCATCCGCGCCAGAGCGGTCAACCATATTTGACTGTCCCATCGCCAACAAAATAGCGGGCCGACTGCCTCTGTGAGCAGACCGGACCGCTGAAACACTCGACCCCACTGAAATCATCATCGCCGCACCTCCGCTATGCCCGAAACGGGCTGGAACATCCGGCAGGAACATTGCGGTCTAGGGTTAACTCAGTGGAAAGACACCGTTCGCTAAACGCTTAATCCAACGACTTGACGCAACATCCAAGCCGACCGCAATCCGCGCAGCCGGAGCAGGGTTAACGCTGTTGATCGTTTTTCCGCGCCCGTTAACTTTGAGGATTGGAACACGCGCCGCAGATGCACCAGTCCCGACAGTGCCACCATCACGGCCCGCGCCACCCAAAGACCCGAGGCAAAGCGTCTTTGCCGATGCGCAGCCCATGCTTCTCGGGTGAGGCGGACCCATTTTTTACGCAAGGCTGACCAATCCGATCGTGAAGGATGCGCCACCCTCAATTCCGGCGCAAAGATGATGTCGGCGCCTGTGCGAACGGCGCGCTGACACCATTCCTTGTCTTCGGGAACACCGTCAATGAATGGGCCTGCGCGATAGAAAATATGTCGCCGTGTCAACATGTTGGCAGTCACCGCAAAGCCCAGTTCCTGCACATAGGACCGGCAATCAAAGGCGAAAACAGTCTCGAACCCTTGGGCACCGTTGCGGGGTGGGCCGCTCTCGTCAAAGACCGTGACGTCACCTCCGATAATATCCGCCTTGTCACAAACGGCTCGGGCCTGTGCGAACCAGTCATCGGCGGGTACACAATCGGCGTCCAGAAACCATAGCCGCGGCGCACTGGTTTCCGACACACCTCGGTTGCGGGCGTTTGCTGCACCCTTGCGCGTTTCAACCACGACCCGCAGGCCCGGAAAATCGCTCATGTCACCCAAAGGTGGCTGTGACCCGTTATCAACCACGATCACCTCGACATCCGATGGAACGCCCCCACGCCATAGCGCCGACAAGCACCGATCCAGCCGCGTATGATCGTTAAAATGCGGGATGATCACGGCTGCGAAGGGGACCTCAGTAGTAGTCATGATAAGAGCCGGTGTATTCGTCGGAATAGTTGCACTTGTTCAGAACAATACCGGCGACATTGGTTAACTCGGCGACCTGTCGCTCGAGAATGTCGATCTGTTTCACCGGCGTCTTTTCCGCCTCGATCACGATCAGGGCGGCATCTACCCAGCGCAAAAATCCATGTGCATCGTCGGCGACCATCATCGGGGGCATGTCAAAGAGGATCAGATCGGTCGAGTATTTCTCCTCGATCTGCTTGATGAAATCTTCGGTCCGCTGGCTTTGCAAGAGTTCCGCAGGTTGGTGAACCGGCAGGTCATTCATGGCAAACGCCATGTTCATCCCCAGCCGGCGAACGTGACGCTCGAACGGGATCTCGCCCCGCAGAACCTGCCCCATGTTGTTTTGTAAATGCTGCCCGAGCAGACGCCCCATCGACGGGCGCCGCAGGTCAAAGTCGATGGCCATCGCGTGGATGTCCTTTTGCCGCGCAAAGGACAGCGCGAGGTTGGCCACCGTGGTCGATTTCCCCGCATCGGCGTTCGCCGATAGGATCGCCACCCGCTTCCATTTATGTTGGCGCACCAACCGCAGTAATTTCGTCCGCAGTAGGTCAAATGGCGCCGCATCCGCCCCGCCCTTGTAAGCGAACAGACGGTGAAGCTGCCAAACGTCGGTGTTTACCTCCATCTCGGGCAAACTCTGCCAAACTTCGTCGATCGCAGCCGTGCGCCGACGGCGGGTCTGGCCAAAATTCCCTCGGGGTTTACGCAGACGCGCGGGTTCTCCGACCACGGTTTCCCGTTGGGCGCGGGCCTTTTGCAGTGCTGCCTGAAGTCGTTCCATCCTAGCCTCCTCAGCCGCGCAGATGAAGTTTGTCCATGACCCGCTCGGCGATCAGGTCGAGGGGCAGGTAATAAAGATGAAGCGCATAAATGCTGGCAGGGATCACGGTGATGACCACCAGAACCACCGTCGCAAAGGACAGCCGCCGGATCATTTTCTGCCGCCGCGTCCGCAAATAAGGAATCGTCGCAATCGGGGTGATCCCCAGACGTTTCACCAGATCTGCGGGGCGCCGCACCGTGCGGTTCAGCATCTCGAGACCTGCGATCAGCGCCAGGCCCACCAGAATGCCAAAGCCCGTGCCGCCACCCGCAATCAGCGAACGGTTCGGCTTGGTCGGAGAGGACGGCGCGGTCGGCTGTTCGACCACAGTAATCCGCTGCCCACGCGACAAAGCCTCGATCCGTTCGCCGGTCGAGGCGCGCGCCAAGCGGTCCACCGCCTGATTATACTGCTCCTGCACGTTTTGATGATCCCGCTCCAGCGCCTCAAGCGCGATGGCGTTTGCTGGGGTCAAATCGATGCTCTGGGTCAGGATTTGCATCTGCGCTTCCAGCTGGGTTTTCTGTTCGGTCAGATAGGCCAGGCGGGTGTCGATCTCTTCCATCTGCAGCTTGAACATCGCCCGCGCGGGGTCGGTTTCGGTGACCCCATCCTGTTGGCGCAGCGCGGTGCTAACGGATTTCTGCGCCTGTGCCACCTGAGAGCGCAGCGCCAGGACCCGTGGGTGGTTCTCGGAATAGATGGACAGGACGCTGTTAAGCTCGTTCTCAAGTTCCTGTAGACGCACCTCTTCGGGGGTTTGGGCCGCGCCTGCATCCACCCGTCCGGTCGAATTGAAAATCTGAGTCAACCGCTCGCGCTGATCACCCAGTCCGGTGATCTCGTGTTCGATCTGCAACATCCGGTCCTGCTGGTTCAGCAGCAGCGTGCGCCGATACTCCAGACTTTCGGGCAAAGCATCGGAATGATCGTTCTTGAAGGTCAGGATTTTGGCGCTTTGGGCGCTCAACTCGGCCCCAAGACGATCCACCTCCTGTTCAAAGAACTCCTGCGTCTGGCCAGCGCGGGTCGTGCGATAGGTCGCATCCTCGCGCAGAATCAGGGTCAGGTATTCGTTCAGGACACCGGCCGCTTTCTGAGGATCGGTCGCCTCGAAGCTGATGCTCATCAGCGTGGCTTCCTGCCGGCCGGCGGAAATCCGGATGCTGGTCCGCGCCCGCATCGCGTCCACGATCTGGTCAGGCGACATCTCTGCCACATTTTCCGGCACACCAAGTTTGCGCGAGATGTCCAGCATATTTGCCCGCGTCAGAAGTCGCGTTTCGAATATCTGCAACTGCTCTTGCGGCGATGTCTGGACGGTCGACTCGGCCAAGTCACCGGGAATTTGCGAACTCTCGACCAAAAGCTTCACTTGGCTAACATATGCCGGCGGCAAACTGATCGCAGTGAGAATTGCGAGGGTCGAAATGCCCCCTGCAACCAGCAAAAACCAGGGCAATCGCCTGAGAAAGATCGCAAATGCGTACTTCAGCTCGTGCATCAAGCCTGTTTCTCCTTCTGAGCCCCACCCAAAAGTTGCGCGCCAAAGAACACCCCATCCTCCAGCACGGCATCGACCGTCTCGGCCGACACAAATTCTTCGTCATCCGTCCAAGCATACATCATGGACAGGTCGCATAACTGATTGATCAACCTAGGAATTCCATCAGTACTGTCGAAAATACGGTGAACGGCATCCGCGGTGATCTCTTCGCCATCACCGCCCGCGATCCGCAGCCTGTGGCGGATGTAATCGCGGACGCCCGCCTCGTTCATGGCCCCAAGGTGAAAGCTAGCCGCAACCCGTTGCGCCAACTGACGCAACTGGGGCTGTAACACCAAATCGTGCAGCTCAGGTTGCCCCACCAGGATCAGCTGGAACAGCTCGTCCTTGTTCGAGTTCACGTTGGTTAACATCCGCAGTTCTTCGAGGGATTCCGCAGACAGGTTCTGCGCCTCGTCGATGATCAGGATGATCCGACGCCCCTCGGCGTATTCGTGCACCATAAAGTCCACGAGCGCCTGATAGAGGTCGACATAGTCCGCATGATCCTCTGGCACCTCGATCCCGAAGGCATTCAGCGCCCACCGGATCAGCTCTCCTCGACCGCCGGTGGCGTTGGAAATAAGGCCAACTGTCAGCTCCTCTTCCATGCGGTTCAGCAGCTGACGCAGCAACGTGGTTTTACCCGAACCGATCTCGCCGGTGACCAGCGTGATGGGCGCACGGGAAAGGATGCCGATCTCCAGCACCGAGTAGGCCCTACGATGTTGGGGCGACCAGAACAGAAACTCAGGATCGGGTAACAGGGTAAACGGACGCTGTTTGAGCCCGAAATGGGCGGCGTACATCGCACCGGAAGACATGCATAAAAACCTTTTTGAAAAATCAGTTAACACGGCGACCCTCTAAAATATCCGAGGCAACCGGACCGGCATCACAGGCAACAGAGCCAGAAGTGGAGCAAAGCGGATCATCGACGCGACGCAGACCAACCAAGGCCCACCAAACAACCCAAAGCAGAATGTTTACCTTCGCCCATTCTGAAACCCTACAACCAAATAGAAATCACTCCTTAATATTGTCCAAAACTTACATTTAATGCAACCTAACAAATAAGTATCATTTTCATATTGTACCAATTTGATAAATATTTTTAGCTTCGACCGATTTAAGCGACATCGTTAACGATACATAAACATCTTCTCGGATAGCATACTTCTCCGCTGCACAAAGACTGAAAAGCCAGCCAACAGAAATCGAACTACCTTCCTGTTTTACATGACATTTAACCTGATATCGGCAGGCAACTACGCGCCGATCACTGTTTCCATTTGGTTAAAGGTCTTGAAAAAAATCGAATAAATTTGGAATGTAGTCAGGCAGTAGGTACTGTAATAAATATTTTAATTTCATTTCGCGACCACGTTAACCAAATTTGCACATTTGCCAGCCCCAATCACGCTGGCTTCGTAACGATTTTTTATCGGACGAGCCCCCTCGCTGGTCCCGTTTTTGTTAAAGAGTTCGGTTGTCATGATGCTTTCCGACAGTTTTGCAACGTCTCACCATCAACCGGTGGTTTATCCCGCCGATACTCCGCCAGCGTTCCTTCGGCCCGACCAGACCTATGCGCTCTATTACAAGCGGCTTCTGGATGTCTGGCTTTCGGTGGGCCTGCTTTTACTGGCCTCGCCGTTCCTGCTGCCCATGACCTTGGTGATTACGGCGCTGATCGCGATGGACGGGCACAACCCGATCTACAGTCAGCGACGGATCGGGCGGCACGGGCGGATCTTCCGCATGTTCAAATTCAGAACGATGGTGCCCGAGGCGGACCAAAAGCTGGCCGCCTACCTGAAAAAATGCCCCGAGGCACAAGCCGAGTGGGACAAGCACCAGAAGCTGCGCTACGACCCGCGCATCACGACAGTGGGTCGTTTTCTGCGGAAGACTTCACTGGATGAATTACCCCAGCTTATCAACGTCCTACGCGGGGAAATGAGCCTTGTCGGCCCGCGTCCCATGATGGTCGAGCAAACTGGGATGTACCCCGGCCGCGCCTATTACCTGACCCGCCCCGGCCTGACAGGCATGTGGCAGGTTTCAGACCGCCACGATTCCAGCTTTGCGGAGAGGGCGGGTTACGACGACGCCTATTTGCACAAACTCAGCCTGCGCACGGACATGCGCATCCTCTTGCGGACCGTGGTCGTGGTTCTGCGGGGGACAGGGGTCTAAGGCCCCGTTAACTTTCAGGATCGATTGATTGTGACCAGACTTCTTCTCGTGATCTCCCTTCTTTTCACGCTCACCGCCTGCGACTCGTCCGAGGAGCGGGCGGAAGAGCATTTCCGCAACGCGATGTCCCTGCTCGAGGCTGGCGACCCCGACCGTGCGTTGATCGAACTGCGTAACGTGCTCAAGCTGAACACCAGCCATACAGAGGCCCGTCGCCTCTATGCTGATACCGTCATCGAACGCGGCCAGCTTGAAGAAGGGCTGGCGCAATACCTGCGCCTTGCCGAGCAAACCCCCGAAGATGGCGCCGCCAACCGGACCGTGACCCAGATGCTACTGGCCAACGGTGATTACGAGGGCGCTGCGCCCTATGTCGCCAAAGCCAAGGCCGCCCTGCCCGATGATCCCAACGTAAGCGCCATGAGTGCAGCGATCACCTATCAACTCGCGGTTCAGGGCAAGGACGCCAAGGGCGTCCACGACGCCCTCGAGCAAGCCAAAGCCGTTCTTCAGGCCGATCCCGGCCAGTTCTACGCGCGCCAGACCGTCATGGCGGACCTGATCGAGAATGGCGCATGGACCGCCCTTCTGGACCAAGCTGACGCTGGGTTGGCGATCGATCAGCACAGCCTCCCGCTCCACCGCGCGCGTCTGATGGCGCTGGAGCGGCTGGGGGACCTAAGTGGAATCGAAACCTCGCTCCAAACCATGACCCAGCTTTTCCCAGAGGAGGAGTCGCTCGGTGTCAAACTGGTTAACTGGTACACGCGGCAAGGCCGCACCGACGATGCCGAGGCATGGCTAGCGAAGCAGGTCGGACAATCCCCCGACGCCCGCCAAACGCTGATCACCTATATCCGTGGCACCCGCGGAATCGCGCCCGCCCTGGCTGCCTTGGACGAGGCGCTGAATGCCCAACCGATGCCCGAAGATGTCGCGCGGGACAGCCTTACCTTTGCCGCCATGCGCGCCGCGTTGCGTTACGAGAATGGCGAACGCGACCAAGCCATTAACGAACTTCGCACATTGATCGAGGACGCCCCCGAAAGCGAAAGCAAAGATCGCGCCCGCATGGCCCTTGCCACCATTCTGGACGATCAGGATCAGCACGAAGAGGCGCAATCTCTGGTTTCCGCGACCCTCACCCATGATCCCAGTCAGGTCGAAGCCCTTCGCCTGCAAGCCAGCTGGATGATCGCCGCCGACGAAACCGGGGACGCCATTCTGCTTCTGCGCAAGGCCTTGGATCAGGCGCCGGACAACGCCCAAGTCCTCGCTACCCTGTCGCAAGCCTATGAGCGAGAAGGCAGCCGCGATCTGATGTCCGACGTTCTGATGCGCGCAGTCGAGGCTGCGAATTATGAACCCTCTCTGACCCTGCGCATGGTTAACGTCCTGAAGGCCCAAGGTCAGCTCCACGCCGCCGAAGAGTTAACCATCGACGCATTGCGCCGACAGAACACCGACCTCGCGCTCATCGGCACCCTCGCCGAAATCCACATCGCGATGGAGGATTGGGGCCGCGTAACCCAAGACATCCAGCGCCTGCGTTCCCTTGATGCGCCCGCGGCGACCTCTCTGGCGAACGAACTCGAGGGGCAGCAACTGGCCCTGCGCCGGAAAACCGCGGAATTGATGCAATTCGTCGAGGCTAATCTGGGGGCTGACAGCAATGGCACGGCGATGGTCGTGCGCAGTCTGATTCTGAACGACCAGATCAACGAAGCTACCGATTTCGCGCGCAAAGCCTATGACGCCAACCCCGAAGATCCCGTCGCCATTTTCCTTTACGCGACTACGCTCGGCCATCAGAAACAGGACGCCAAGGCGATAGCTCTGTTCCGTAAACTGGTTACCAACGACCCCACCCAGCGGGATAGCTGGATGGCGATCTACAATCTGCTCCAGCGGGATGGACAGATGGATCAAGGCCTGGCCGTTCTGGACGAAGCTTTGACTCACCTGCCCGATGACGCCGGCCTGCTCTGGATTCGGGCGAGCCATATGCAGACCTCGGGCGACATTGATCAGGCGATCGTCCTTTACGAAGATCTCTACCAGAAAAATTCCGATGCCGAGATGATCGCCAACAACCTCGCCAGCCTCTTGTCGACTGCGCGCACGGACGAAGACAGCCTGAACCGCGCTTACATCATCGCCCGCCGGCTGCAGAATTCCGCAATTCCGGCCTATCAGGACACCTATGGCTGGATCGCGTATCGACGCGGAGAGTTAACCGATGCGGTAGCACATCTGGATACGGCAGCAAGTGCGCTCAGCTTCGATCCGACTGTGCAGTACCACGCTGGCATGGCCTATATCGCCACCAATCAACCGGAAAAGGCGCGCAAAGTCCTGCTGCAAGCCGCAGATTTGCTAGCTCAGGCGCCCGAGGCAATGCCCGATCTGGCGAATATGGTGAACGACGCTTTGGGCGGCCTCGCTGTGCCAGAGCAGGCCTCGGCGGGGAATTAGACAGGTCGGGAAGCTTTGCAAAAAACCAACCCTTCACTGTGAGAAAACGTTTCATTGATAGCTGAATTGACATATCATGAAAGCGCATTCGCATCAGTGAAACGGGGTTTCGCCCTGCCCTAATCAAGCAGAGCAAAGCGTCCCTCCCCGTCTTTAACGAGGTTATAAAATGAGTTTCTATATCATGGCGCGGGCCCTTCTGCGCCTTGTTTTAACTGGAATTTCTCTGGCTCTTTTGGCCATTGGCACCACCGCAGCCGCTGACAACTACCGGATCAAAACCGGCGACACCCTGCAGATCGAAGTGCTTGAGGATGCAAACCTCAGCCGTCCTGTGCTGGTCCTACCCGATGGAAATATTAACTTTCCCTTCGCAGGCACCATCAAAGCAGCGGGCCAAACAGTTGGCGCGGTGAAATCGTCGATCGTGTCCAAACTTGCGCCCAACTTTAACGTAGCACCGAACGTCTTTGTCAGCGTCGCGTCGCTGGCCCCGCCCCGCCCTACTGCGGCACCGGTCGTGCGCACGTACGGTGTCTACGCGATGGGCGAAATCACAACGCCGGGCCGCCTGAACATCGACACCAAGGAAAACGTCACCATCCTGCAGGCCATCGCAACCGCGGGCGGTTTCACCCGTTTTGCGGCGACCAACCGTATCGAACTGCGCCGCGTGAATTCCAAAACCGGCCAAGAAATCAAATACCTGTTCGATTACAAAGGGGGTAAGGGTATCTCTGGTGCAACACGTCTCCAAGAAGGAGATGTAATTGTGGTTCCCGAACGCCGCCTTTTCGAATAATGTAGCCTCAAGCCCGATTTTAACGGGTAACCCCCGTCAGAGGGGTCATTGAGGCAGCATAGCAGGCGAAATCACCGATTTCGCCCTGCGCAAGGGAAAGTACAGGCGATGAAGTCGAGTCAGCGGCTCTATCAATTCTTTTCGTTCTCGGCAGCGACGCTGCTGGCGACCACGGCGATCGCACAGGACGACAAGACCCCCGGAAATGAGACCCGTTTCGGTATTTCCTCGGAATTGCGCAGTGAAAGCAATGCTGGAATGGATCGCCCGTCCGCGGGCGATACCAACACTTTTGCCACGACCCTGAGCGCCGGTTTCAGCCGCCGCACGGCCATCCAACAGCTGGATATCGACACCTCTGGCACGCTGACCTTCTCGGAAGAGCCGGACGATACCATTCAGGACATCACCGATCCGACCCTGCGCATGTTCTATGAACGTCAGGGCGCGGGCAGCACCCTGCGCGCCATCACCCGCGTGGATGAACAGGACGTCAGTGCGGTCACCAACGTCTTTGACCCGGAAACCGGCGAAGTCACAATCACGCCGGACACCGGCCGTCGCCGCGTGTCGAACCAGTCGGTCACCTTGGAAATGCTCAAGGATATGCCCGTCGAACTGGACATCAGCGCCGAGCGTGGCAACGTCCAGTATTTCGACACCACCTCGCCGACCTATTACGACAGCGGGACGACCGGCGGCACGCTGAAGACGCGCATCCGTCTGTCCCCTGTGGTGACCATGAACGCGGATCTCGGGTACAAATACCACGAGGCAGACAACCTTCAGAACACCGAGCGCGAGACGCGTAGCGCCGAAACCGGTCTGACCTACGAGATCGGGCGGCTGAGCACCCTGAACTTTGCCGCCGGTTACACCACCGTCGACACCACCTCTGCGGGGCTGGAGGAGACCGAGGAAGGCTCGACCTTTAACCTTGGTTACCAGCGCGAGCTGACGCTGGGATCCGCTGGCGTGGCCTATGACCACAGCATTGCAGCGACCGGCGCACGCGACGCGTTAACCTTTTCCAGAACGATGGAGATGCCCGGCGCAACCCTGTCGGGTGAGCTTGGCTTTAGCCAGAACGACAATGGCGATGGCACCTGGATCGGCGAAATGAGCTATACGCGCGACATGAAGCGCAGCACCGTTGGCATGAATCTGGTTCGCAATGTTGCCGCCACAGATACCGGCGGGGACCGCGTGGTTTCACAGCTTGGCTCGAATGTATCCTACGAAATCAACGGATTGTCCTCCATCTCGCTCAGCGGCAACTACGGCGAAGTGGACTATGTCGAGGGCACCTCTCCGACCACATGGCAGGCCGACCTCGCGCTGGATTATGACCATCAGCTGACCCGCGACTGGACCCTGACCACCGGCGTCAGCCAGCGTCGCAACATGCAAGAGGGTCTGGAAGACGCCATCTCAAACAAGGTTTACGTGCGCGTTAGCCGCGATTTTAGCTTCGGAAACTGACCTATTAGCCTTCGCTGATTAACCAAAATGAAAGAACAATTCCGCATCCTACTCGGAATTGGTTCCGATATGCATTAGGCATCCTATCGCCGCTCTGATAGGGTGCCTGTGTATTTTGGTTCATTTTTTGGTTCGGGTTTTCACGATGGCATTTTCATCGGTACATTCCAAAAGCCTCCGTGCAGGAACGGGCGCTTACTCGGTTGGGTTCTGGTGTTTCCTACTCCTGACGCTCAGTGCGATCCCGATTTTCTGGCCCGGCTTCGTGGATTTGATCCAGGCTTGGGCTAGGCCAGAATACAGCCACGGCCCACTCATCCCACTGATTTCGCTATACTTATTCCTCAGGGAATTGCGAACCCTGCCATCAGCCAAGCGCCACCCCAAAGACCGGGTTTTCGGCTTGGCCGTCATAACCACGGCTTTACTGGTGGCAGCAATCGGAAATCTGGCGCGCATTCCCGACATCGTCACCTATGGCTTCATCCTGTGGCTTGGTGGAGTAGTGCTGGTACAATTCGGTGCGAAGCGGGGGCGTCTTCACCTGCTGCCTGTGATCCATCTAATCTTCATGCTGCCCCTGCCGCAGTTCATGTATTGGAACCTGACAACCTACTTGCAAAGGGTCAGTTCCGAACTCGGCGTTTGGTTTGTCCGGCTGGCAGGGGTGCCCGTTTACCTAGAAGGCAACGTGATCGACCTTGGGGTCTACAAGCTACAGGTGGCCGAGGCTTGCTCGGGCTTGCGGTACCTTTTCCCGATTCTCAGCTTTTCCTATTTGTTCGCAATCCTTTATCGGGGGCCCCTCTGGCACAAAGCCATTCTTTTGATCTCCGCCGCGCCGTTAACGGTGTTCATGAATGCCCTCCGCATCGGAGTAATTGGCATACTGGTAAACAGCTACGGGATCGAACAGGCCGAAGGATTCCTACATTTCTTCGAAGGCTGGGTCGTGTTCCTGGCATGTATCGCGATCCTGTTCCTGATGGCCTGGGGCCTGCAACGCACCGAAGCAACGCCCCGCCCGTTAACCGAATCGCTGGATTTGGACTTCGACGGCCTGCTTCCTTACCTGGCTAAAATCAGGGAAATCAGGTTCTCAAAAACCTTGGCGATTGCGATCCTGATGACTGCGGGTATTTCTGCCGCCAGCATCACCATCGACACTTCTCCGGCACAGCCGCTGCAACGCGATGCATTTACCGTATTTCCGCGGCAACTCGGTAAATGGCGGGGGGCGACGTCCAGTCTAGATCCGGAAATCGAGCGGGTTCTGGCAGCGGATGACTATCTGAACGCGACCTATATCGACCAAAACACAGGCAAAACCGCGAACATGTTCGTGGCCTTTTACGCGCGCCAGACCGAAGGCCAAGGCATCCATTCGCCCGAGGTCTGTCTGCCATCTGCCGGTTGGGAAATTTACGAAATTAATCCCTTCAATATTCAGGTCGGTGGAGATTACGGCGACTTTGCCGTGAACCGCGCCATCATCCAGAAGGGAACCGACCAGCAGTTGGTCTATTACTGGTTTGAACAGCGGGGAAAACGGTTAACGAACGACTTCAAGGCAAAGCTGACGGTTCTGTCAGATGGACTGACCATGGGCCGCACCGATGGCGCCCTTGTCCGATATGTGACCCCGATTTACCCAAAAGAAACAGCGGAACAGGCCGACGCCAGACTGATGGACATTGTCCGTAACAGTCTGAAACGCCTACCTGATTTCGTACCGCTGTAAGCCGGATCAATCAGATCCGAACAGATCGCGGCTGAACACCTTGTCCGCAACATCGGCGATATCGTCGGTGATGCGGTTGGCCACGATGACGTCAGCCTCGGCCTTGAAGGCCTCCAGATCATTTACCACGCGCGAACGGAAGAATTCGTTCTCTTGTAGCACGGGTTCGTAAACGATGACCTCGATGCCCTTGGCTTTGACGCGCTTCATGATGCCTTGAATCGAGCTCTGGCGGAAGTTGTCAGAGCCCGCCTTCATCACCAGACGGTAAATGCCGACAATCTTGGGCTTGCGGGCAACGATCGCGTCGGACAGGAAATCCTTGCGAGTGCGGTTGGCGTCCACGATCGCGCGGATGATGTTCTGCGGCACTTCAGAGTAGTTCGCCAGCAGCTGCTTGGTGTCCTTGGGCAAGCAGTAACCACCATAACCGAAGCTCGGGTTGTTGTAGTGGCTGCCGATTCGCGGATCGAGGCCAACGCCCTGAATGATCTGGCGGGTATCGAGACCCAGCGCCATGCCATAGCTGTCGAGTTCGTTGAAATAGGCGACGCGCATCGCAAGGTAGGTGTTCGCGAATAGCTTGATCGCCTCGGCCTCGGTCGCGCCGGTGTAAAGGATCGGCACGTCCTTTTTGATTGCGCCTTCAAGCAGCGCCTCGGCAAAGACCTTGGCGCGTTCGCTCTGCTCGCCGACCACGATCCGGCTGGGGTGCAGGTTGTCATAAAGCGCCTTGCCCTCACGCAGGAACTCGGGGCTGAAGATGACCTGATCGGTTTCCAGTTCCTCGGCCAGACGGGCGGTGTAACCCACGGGGATCGTGGACTTAATCACCAGAGTTGCTTTGGGATTAACCGCGATAACAGCCTTGATCACCGTCTCGACACTGCTGGTGTCGAAGTAGTTGGTGTCAGCGTCATAGTTGGTGGGGGTCGCCACGATGACGTAATCGGCATCCGCAGCGGCACCGGCCAGATCCGTGGTCGCGGTCAGGTTCAGGTCGCGATTGGCCAGATAATCCTCGAGCTCGGCATCGACGATGGGGCTCTTACGGGCATTTACATCCGCCACGCGGCTTTCGGAAATATCGACAGCCACAACAGGGTGGTTCTGCGCCAGTAGAACAGCGTTCGAGAGGCCCACATATCCAATGCCTGCAACAACAAATTTCATAAAGCTTGTCCCATATTTACTGTCACCCTTCCCCCGGCGGCGAAGGCTGTGCTCGACATAGCTTTAACAGGTAAAGGAAAGCTAGGAAAAGGTTGGGATTTCTGCACTAGCACAGGATTTTGCCGGAGGGTTCGCCCAAACACGGCAAACCCTCCGGCGAGCGGCTAACTTGTGAGCAGTGGTATCTCAGGATGAGGAACAGCAGTCCTGCCGACGAGGGCAATTCGCGTTCACTTCAGTGTCTTGGGATGTTTTGTAGCGGAGCGACAGAAGGGTGAATACGCCGCCCCCCAGAAGGGCGCCTATGACGAAAGAAAAGAGAAGAGAAACACCTGTCATCCACGCCATACCAAAAACGGCGTAACCGGCGACAATGCCCCAAACCAAAGAGCCCAACATCACACACCCGAAAAACTACACACTACAATGCGCTCACCTGAGCCCCCCGATCCGGCAAGTTGAGGGCGGAATTAGGGCGAAAATTTGGCAGGTAAATGCGACGTTAACCAGTATTACACATTCCTGCCCTACCGTCAGAGGACATTCATGGGAGCACTGACGACAGGGACACGAAAACACAGTTAAATCCCCATAAAATCATTATGATAGGCATTATTTCGCAGGATGAATTTTCGTGAAATCTTGGCTGTAGAAGCTTTTAATTTGTCAGCGATTATTTAATGATCATCGCATTCTGTTTTGAAATTTCTCTTTTTCTTGTTCCAATGATGGTGTCTGGAGTGCACCCCCTTATGACCTACCTCACGCCCACCCCGATTGCCGATCTTGTCCAACTTGAA
>NZ_JABCJE010000013.1 GCF_013377535.1 Donghicola mangrovi
CTGTTGTAACCTTGGCCAGCCCCTCCGGGACCAACCTATTCAGAAACCGATCGACGCCAGAAAGCCTCGGCTTGCCGCCAGATCGTCCAGCACAGAGCCGGAATTGCGCGGATCGCGCTCTTGTTCGATGGTGATGTAGCCGCCATAGCCGAGGTCGCTCAGCAAGGCGCGGATGGCCACATAGTCGATATTGCCGCGGCCGATGGGGCACATGACCCCTTGGGCGCAGGCGTCAAAGAACCGGATGCGTTCGCCCATCACGCGGGTGAACACGACCGGATCGATGTCCTTGAAGTGGATATAGTCGAGGCGGTCCCAGTACTGACGCAGCCCCGCCACCGGATCCATGCCCGCATAGGCCATGTGGCCCGTGTCCAGACATAGGCCCGCGGTGTCCGCGTCGATATCCTGAACCAGTCGCTCCAGTTCATCGGCGAACTCGATGTAGCCGCCCGCATGGGGGTGGATCACCGCACGTACACCGAATTCGTCCCGCGCGACCATTGCGATGGCGCGGATGTTGTCCATCATGCCCGCCCAAGCCGCATCGTCCAGACGCGGGGCGCGGTCCGAATGACCGGCAGCATAGTCGCGCTCGTCATGGCCCCAGTCCATCACCGTCAGGTAAGGCGCAGGGATGCGCTGGCCGTCATGGGTGGCGGGGCGCGGCAGGGCCGTGATCAGGGCGCAAATCTCTCGGGTCTGGCGCAGCAGGGCCTCGCGATTGGCCGGATCGACCAGATCGTCAAAGATCGTCCCCGCCACAATCGACAGACCGCGTTTGTCCAGCGCCGCGGACACCACGTCGACGTCCAGCGGCATGTAGCCATAGGGCCCCAGTTCCAGCCCGCCGAAACCGGCGGCGGCAGCCTCGTCCAGGACCTTTTCCCAGTGCGGCAGGTGGGGGTTATTGACATCGTCTACCCCCCAACAGCACGGGGCGCAGGTGATGGTGATCGGCTGCGGCGTCATGGATCAGGCGTCCTTGTCCGACGCGATATTGATGGTTTCGAACACCAACTCGCGATGGAATTGCTCATGGAACGCGATGAAGCGCTTGGTGTGCTCCTGCTCCATGTGAAAGGCGTGGGCCGCCTCGTCTTGCCATGTTTCAACAAAGACAAGGCGGTCCGGATTGTCGGTGCAGGTGTAGAAGTCATAGGCGATGCAGCCCGCTTCGGCGCGCGTGGCAGCCTGGGCCGTGGGAGCCTGCGCAAGCACGGTGTCTCGCGTGCCGGGCAAAAGGTCGATCGTGATAATGAACTTGTACACCTGCAGCCTCCGTTAGCGAATGATCGTTGCTTGCAGCGCGTCGATCGACGAACGGATGCCTGCTTCGGTCGACATGGTGAAGTCTTCCATCTCGAGCGAGACCCAGCCGTTGTAGCCGCACATGCCAACCACCGAGAAGAACTCTTTCCACCACTGCAGGTCACGGCCTGCACCGACGGCAACGTAGTTCCACGAACGGTTTGCCACGTCGGTCACGTCCTTCAGTTCCAGAAGGCCGTTGATGTCGCAAAGGCCGCGCTCGATGCGGGTGTCTTTGCCGTGGCAGTGGTGGATTGCTTTGCCCAGTGCGCGGGCCGACGCGATCGGCTCTGCGCCCATCCACATCAGGTGCGAGGGGTCGAGGTTCATGCCGACCATTTCGCCCACTTCGTTGCGCAGACGGAACAGGGTCTCGGGGTTCCACACCAGCATCGCGCTGAAGTTTTCCAGAGCGTAACGCTTGATGCCGGCCTTCTTGCCGAAGTCTACCAGATCGTGCCACAGCGGGAACGCGCGGTCTTCCCACTGGTAACGGTCGCGCTCGGGCATCTCGTCGGGCCAGGATTTGGTGTAGACCAGCCAGTTCGGCACGGTGTCGCCGGGGGCCGCTTCGGGCAGACCGGACATGGTGACGATGGTTTCAACGCCGATTTCGCCTGCCAGAGTGATGGTTTCTTTCATCTCTTTCAGGTGACGGGTGCCCATCGCGCCCGGATCCAGCGGGTTGGCCGAGCAGTTCAGTGCTGCGATCTGCAGGCCGCGGGCCTCGATCTCTGCCATTTTCTGCTTCAGCAGACCTTTGTCCGCCAGCAGTTCGTCCGCGCGGAAGTGCGGGCCCTTGGACCAGCCGCCGCCGGTCATCTCGATGCCTTCGACACCGAGTTCAACGCACTTGTCGAGCATCTCGGTGAACGAGAGGTTGCCCATGACGTCGGTACAGATTGACAGTTTCATGTCTGTTATTCCCAGAAGGTGTTATTCGAAGTCGATCCATGCCGCGCCGGCGTCTGCCGAACGGACACAGTTTTCCAGCCAACGCACGCCTTCGGTGCCTGCGGTGATGCCGGGGTAGTGATGGGTGGACAGGAACGCCTCATCGCCGCGGTTCTTGGCGTCGATGGCTTGGGCGATCCACAGGTAGATGTTGGCCCAGCTGTCGCCGAGGCCTTCGGTGTGGAGCGCGCCCATGCGGTCAACCGCAAGGCTCTCTTGTTCCAGATAGGGCATGCCGTGGTGCAGGATGCGGTTGGGTTCGCCCTGCACTTCGTAGATCAGCTGGTCGGGATGGCTGTCCGACCACTCGATCGAGGCTTTGGAGCCAACGAAACGGTAACGCTGCGAACCCATGTTCCCTGCGTTCACCGAGCTGACCCAAAGACGGCCACGAGCGCCGTTGTCATAGTGCATCAGAACGGTGGCGTGGTCTTCAAGAGGGGCGCGGCTGGGGATGAACGCTTTGCGGTCACACAGCAGCTTTTCGATCTTCATGTTGGGCAGAACGACCTCGGACAGATAGTAGAGGTGCGTGCCGATATCCCCCAGAACAAAGGTCGAGCCAGCGGTGGCGGGGTTGGTGCGCCACTTCACGGCGTCGGCGCTGTCGTCGTCGCCTGCGTTGAAGCCGTGAGTGTACTGCATATCCACAATGCGAATGTCACCCAGCATGCCCTTGGCCACCATTGCGGCCATCTGGTGCACCAGCGGGTGGCCGGTAAAGCCATAGGTGACGCCAACGATCAGACCCTTTTCCGCCGCCAAGGCTGCGACTTCCTCGCACTCGGCCACGGTGAAGAACAGCGGCTTTTCGCAGATCACGTGGATGCCCGCGTTCAAGAGCGCCTTGGTGATCTCGAAGTGGGTGAAGTTCGGGGTTGCCACCGACACCACATCCACGCCGTCCTCGCGGGCGGTCTCGCCTGCGATCAGGTCCTGATAGGTCGCATAGCAGCGGTCCTCGGCGACACCGAGGTTGGTGCCGAAATCGCGGCCCCGCTCGGCGTCCAGATCGAACGCGCCAGCAACCAGCTGGTAGGTGCCATCACGCAGGGCGCCGGTGCGGTGCTTGTAGCCAACCTGTCCCGTGCGGCCACCACCGACCATTCCCCAGCGCAGAGGGCGCGAGGTTGTACGTTCACCATTAATCATGGGGTTACCTTCCTTGGATGAAATCCCCTCTCCCCAGAGGGGAGTAGAAAATCAGTTATAGAGACCGGGCTTGTCGATCATCTCGACAGTTTCCAGGTTCTGGCTGTCCACGGCGCGCAAGGCGGCGTCAGCGACCAGAGTGGCAGCGTACCCGTCCCAAGTGCTGGGGCCGGTTGCGGTGCCCTGCCCTGCGGCGACGATCCATTCACGGAATTCCTGATCGTAGGCCTCGATGAAACGCTCGCGCCAATCTTCGGGGATCGCCTGACGGATGCCGAACTGGTCGGTGATCACGGTCGCCGGACGGTTGGGCAGCGCAGCGATGCCGGTCTCGCAGGAGACTTCGCCACGGATGTCATAGCCGTAGGAGATGTTCACCGAAATCTCGACATCCACGATCGCACCAGAGGACATGTGCAGCATGACCATAACCGGATCGCGCAGCTCGTTGCCACGGGTCGAGCGGCGGGGCACGCGCACTTCGACGCCGGTGATCTCGTCACCCAAGAGCCAGCGCGAAATGTCCGCGTCGTGCACCAGCGTGTCGTTCAGCGGCATGTCCGAGGTATAAAGCCCCTCGGGCACCGAAGCATTGCGGTGGGTCGATTTGTACATCAAGGGTGCACCCAGAGTGCCCCCGTCGATCACGGCCTTCAGGCGGCGGTAATCGGCATCGAAGCGGCGCATGAAACCGACCTGAACCAGACGGCGGCCAAAGGCGGTTTCGGCTTCCATGACGCGCAGGGCGGCCTCGGCCGAGGTGACCAGCGGCTTTTCGCAGAACACCGGCTTGCCTGCCGCGATGCAGTCCAGCAGCTGTTCCTCGTGGGCGGGGCCCCAAGAACAGATGACAACGGCCTGCACGTGGTCGGCGTGGATCAGCGCGTGGGGCGTGTCATAGACCTTGGCCCCGGCAGGAGCGGCGGCTTGCGCGCGCTCCAGATTGATGTCGGTGACGGCCACGACCTGCACACCCGACAGAACCTGCGTGAGACGACGGATATGGTCCTGACCGATCATACCGGTCCCGATGATACCTACCTGCAACGTCATGGTTTTTCTCACTTCTTGAAGTATTTATCGACGTAGCGCTGCATTTCGTTGCGCATGAAGACGCCGGACTGGTCTGCCTTGTCTTCCCACGCGAAAACGCAGGCGGTCATGATGCCGTCAAAGCCCACTTCGGCCAGAGTGCCGAAGAAGTCATCCCACGGAACCTCGCCCTGACCGATGTTCAGGTGCTGGTGAACGCGGGCGTTGGTGCCCGGAGGGTTCAGGATGTAGCGCAGGCCGCTCGATGCCTTGTGGTTGAAGGTATCGCCGACGTGGACGTGTGCCAGAACGTCTGCCGCTTCGCGCAGCATCGCTTTGGTGTCATCGCCAAAGTAGAAGGTGTGGGGCGCGCAATACAGGAACTTCACGTTCTTGGAGTTCACGGTGCGGATGATATCCAGCGCGGGCTGCAGGGTCTCGCACCAGTCTTCGGGGTGCGGTTCCACGTGCAGGTTGATGCCTTCGCGCTCGAACACGGGCACCAGTTCTTCCATGGAGCGCCACCATGCGTCTTCGCAGGCTTCGATCATCGAACCGGTGTGGCAGCAGTAGCACGAGCCCTTGTCGGGGTGCGGTCCGCGGCCGAATTCCGAGTTCATGGTGTCCACTTCCAGCTCGACCGCGATTTCGATCGCGCGCTTCCAGTGTTTGACAGCGGCCTGACGCTCGGCTTCGTCGTTGCTGGCCCAACGGTACATCGGCAGCAGCGACGCGATGCCTACGTCCGCATCCTTCAGGGCTTTCTTGAAGCTCTTGATGCGGTCGGGGAATACGCGGGGCGCCTTGAACCATTCAAGGAAGTCGCCACGGGGGCTCATTTCGATCCAGTCATAGCCGAGCTCTTTTACCTTGGACGGCAGCTCTTCGAGGCTCAGGTGACGGTGCATAAACGGGTCAAGCGCGATCTTCATGCGTCTTTCCTCCTAGGGGTGTTCGGGACGCGCCGCCACGAGGTGCGGCGCGTGAATTCGTTAACCGGCGGTGTTCATCTGGGGCGCGTGGCCGTCATGGGTTTCCATGTAGCCTTCGATGCTGGCCTCCAGATCGGCCATGGTCTCGCCGCCTGCCATGAGGTCGGTGATCTCTTCGCGGGTCTTTTCGCCCTTGCGGAAGTCGGCCGCGATGGCGCCGCGGATCAGAACCGCAAAGTGGTCGCCCACGGTCATCGCGTGCATCACCTGGTGGGTGATGAAGATCACGGCCAGACCACGACGCTTCGCCTCATTGACGATGCGCAGAACGTGGGCCGCCTGTTTCACACCCAGAGCCGCGGTGGGCTCGTCCAGGATCAGAACGCGGGCACCGAAGTAAACTGCGCGGGCAATCGCCAGCGACTGACGCTCACCGCCCGACAGGCCGCCAACCAGACGGTCGCCATCGGTGATGCGGGTGATGCCCATCTTCTGGACTTCTTCGACGGCGATCTTGTTCGCGGTCTTGCGGTCAAAGATCTTGAAGGGACCGAAACCGATGGTCGGCTCTTCGCCCATAAAGAAGTTGCGGCCCACGGACATCAGCGGATAGGTGCCGCCGAACTGGTGCACGGTGGCGATACCGCGGTTCTGCGCGTCCTTGGGACCCGAGAAGGTGACAGGCTCGCCATCAACCAGGATCTCGCCGCGGGTCGGGGCGTGAACGCCCGCCAGGGTTTTGATTAGGGTCGACTTACCGGCACCGTTGTCGCCAAGCAGACAGAGCACTTCGCCAGCGCGGACCTTGAGGGAAATCTCGTGCAGGACATCGATGGGGCCGAAGCTTTTGTCGACGTTACGCAGCTCGATAACAGGAGTAGTAGCGGACATATTCTCAGCCTTTCTTCTTTTTGGTGACAGCGGTCATGGCTTTTTTGCGGAAGGTCTCGTTCATGGCGACCGCGGCCAGAAGCATCACACCGATGATCAGGTTGGCCCAGTTGCGGTCGATCGCCGTGAAGTCGATCCCTTTGATAACAATCGCGAAAGTGATGGTGCCGACGAACACACCGATGATGGAACCGAAGCCGCCGGTCAGAAGCACACCGCCCACAACAACGCTGACGACGATGTTGAAGATGTCGTTCATACCGCCCGAAACCTGGGCCGAGTTGAACAGGATCGCATGGCACATACCGACGAACGAAGCCGAGGTTGCGGTGCCGACGAACAGCAGGATGGTGATCAGATCGACAGGGATACCGGCGTTGCGGGCAGATACCTTGTCGCCACCCATTGCGAAGATCCAGTTGCCGTACTTGCTCAGGTGGGCAAGGAACCAGAACACCGCGGTCAGAACGACCCACCACAGGATGACAACCTGATGGCTGCCGCCGAAGATGAAGTCACCGAAGATGGTCTTGGCCCAAGCTGGCGAGGTCAGCGGAACCGATGCGCCACCGGTCAGCAGTTTGGACCCGGCCAGAACGATGCCCTGCATCGCCACCAGCGTGCCCAGAGTGATGATCAGCGTCGGAACGCTGGTGCGGGTGGCAAGGATGCCGTTGAACAGACCCACGACCACACCGATCGCCAGAGCCCCGAGGATCGCGACCCCCATGGGCAGGCCGTAGTGACCCGCGATGATCGCGGTAGTCATGGCACCTGCGGGGATCATCGCACCGATCGAGATGTCGATCTCGCCCGAGATCATCAGCAGAGCCACCGGCAGAGCCACGATCCCGATGCGGGCCGCGTAGTTCACCCAAGAGGCTGCGCCCGACAGACGGTCCAGATCGACACCGCCAAAGATCACGTAGAAAACCAGAACACCGATCAAACTCAGGATAGACGGGGTTGCGGGCCGACGAAGTAAGCTAGAAATCATATCCATTCTCTCGTCCTCACTTCTTCTTGGTCGCATAGGTCATGGCGAGGGCACGGAAGGTGTCGTTCGACAGAACAGCCGCCAGCAGAAGCGCACCGATGATGATCGAGCCGATGTTCGGATCCAGCGCGGCAAAGAAGATGCCCTGGTTCACGACAGCAAAGGTCATGGTCCCCAGCACGATGCCGATCACGGACCCTGCCCCACCGGTCAGAAGCACACCACCGATCACAACGCACATGATCGAGTTGAAGATAAAGGACTGGCCACCGGCCACTTGGGCAGCCTGATAGGTCATGACCTGGGCAATGCCGACGAAGGCAGCGCAGAAGCCAGAAGTCATGAACAGGCCGATTGTCAGTTTGTCGGTCGGAATACCGGCGTTACGGGCGCTATCGCGGTCACCGCCAAGCGCGAACACCCAGCTTCCGAGCGGAGAAAGGTGAAGAAAGAAGAAAAAGACGACGACAAAGCCAAGCCACCAGAAGATCGAGACGTTGAACATGCCGTTGATGAAAGTACCGAGCAGCGCTTTGGTCACCGCGTCGGGAACATAAGAGACGCTGGTCGAACCTTTGACCATAACCGCCAGACCCAGCGTCATGCCCATCACCGCGAACATCATGCCGATGGTTGCGATCAGCGACGGGATGGTGGTGCGGGTCACGATCAGACCGTTGATAAACCCAACGAGCAGACCCACGCCCAAACCGCCGGCAATGCCGACAACGGCGGGCAAACCATAATGGCCCGACAATACCGCGGCCATCATCGAGGAAGCGGGCACAACAGAGCCCACAGACATATCGAATTCACCGGAAATCATCAGCAGGCCAACGGGCAGCGCGATAATGCCGACTTCGGCCGCGATGTTCAGCCAGCTCGACCAACCGGGGGCTCCCAGAAAGACCGCCCCGCCGAGGCTTGCGAAAAATACGTACACCACGATGAACCCGATCAGAGACCCCGTTTCGGGTCGCCGGATCAGCCCACCAATCGAAAAACCACCCTCTGCGGATGAGGTTTGCGTTGACATCTAAGCGTTTCCTGTTTGGTCCGTTACTGCTGCCGGGCACATGCCCGCAGCGTTGCAGAAGGAGGTCCGCCGGACTGCTCCGGCGGCCTGCTTCTGTGTGTGCGGGAGGGCCCGCACACATCGGGGAGGATGGATCAGCGCGCGCCGGCCTTAACGCCTTCGATCACCAGCTCGACGTTCGATGCATCAATCACGCCGGGACCGGTCAGGATCTCGCGGGTGGGGATGGTCACGCCGTAGTTGACGAAGTTGTTCAGGATCGAAACCGCAAAGAAGCCCTGCTGGTAGCCCTGCTGGTCGATCGCGCAGTCCTGGGTGCTGGCCTGGATGTTGGCCAGAATGGAGTCGTTGAAGTTCATGCCACAGATGTGGACCTGACCGGTTTTGCCGGCCTGCTGGATGCCCGAAACAGCCGCGTTGGTGTCTGCATCGCCAATGGCGAACAGCGCGTCGATGTCGGGGTTTTGCAGCAGGTGCGCACGAACGGCCTGAGCCACTGCGGTCGCATCGCCGAACGAGGTTGCGGGCAGCTGCAGAACCGAGCCTTTGCCGCCGGTTGCTTCAACGCCTGCGTTGAAGCCCGAGCAGAAGGCTTCGATGTTTGCCGCGCCGGGCAGAGTGTTGACGCAAGCGCCGTTCTTGTGGCCCGCGTTGCCCAGATATTCGCCCGCTGCGTAGCCCGACTTGTAGTCGACAGCGCCGACATAGTTCAGAGCACCCAGACGGTCAGCCGCATCAATGCCACCGGCGTTGTAGATGACCAGCGGGATGCCAGCGTCAACAACGGCCTGGAAGGCGGGGTCCATTGCCTCGGGCACCCAGTCGGGGCCAACGATGGCGTCTGCGCCCTGGTCAATCGCCTGACGGATCAGTTCTGCCGCGTCCGGACCCAGGTTGTCATAGTTCTGCGGGCCAAGCCAGGTGACCGAGCCGCCCTGCGCCTGTGCAACAACGCCTGCATCCTCGGCGCCTTTTTTAACGCGCGACCAGAACGGATCGTCGGGCTTGCCGCCGATCACGAAGATGTCTGCTGCGAATGCGGTGGATGCCGAGAACGCGATAGCTGCGGTTGCCAAAAGGCCACGCGAAATGCGCGATTTCATAGTCATTAGATGTTCCTCCCAGTGTCTCGGGGCTGCCGTCCCTTCGGCGCCTCGAGTGAGCAGAGGGATACCGAATCCACGGCACAAATAAAACATGAATTGACATTGCGTGATAAGATTGTTTCATTTAGTGTCATGACACAATGAACTAAAGTTGGTATCAAATGGGACGTAAGCGTGTAACGATTGCCGATCTGGCCGAGGAATCCGGTGTCAGCATCTCGACCATCAACCGCATTTTGGCGGGCACGGACAATGTACGCGCCGCAACGATCGAGCGGGTCCAAGAGGCCGCCCAACGCATCGGTTATTATGGCGAGGGGGTCCTGTCCGCCCGCCGTGAAAGCGCCCTGCCCAAGTTCAAGTTCGGCTTTCTCTTGCAGCAGTCCAGCCGCGACCTCTATCGCCTGTTCGGCGAGAAAATCCGCGAGGCTGCGGCCGCTCGCTATGCGGAACACATCGACTGTTTGATTGATTTCGTGGACCTGCTGGAGCCCGCCAATATCGCACAGAGGCTGCGGGCTTTGGGTCAGGAATGCGATGCGGTGGCGATTATTGCCGCCGACCACCCCTTGATCGGGCAGGCCATCCGCGAGCTGTCGGAAAAGGGCACTTCTGTTGTCACCTACATCACCGACCAATCCGCGCCTGAACGGGCGGGCTATGTGGGTACCGACAACTGGAAGATCGGGCGAACGGCGGCGTTCTTTATCTCGCAGATGACATCGGGGCCGGGCCGCATCGCCATGTATATCGGCAACCACCGCTATCAGTGTCAGGACGTGGCAGAGGCGTCATTCCGGTCCTATATCCGCGAACACGCGCCCCATCTGGTGGTCGCGGACCCCGAACCCACCCACGAGGACAGCACCCGCGCCTACAATCTGGTGCGCGAGGAATTCCAGAACCACGAGGATCTGAAGGGCATTCTGATCGTCGGCGGCGGTATTTCCGGTGTGCTCCGTGCCATGCGCGAAGTCCCCAAAGAGCGCCGCAGCCAAGTCCGCGTGATCTGCCGCGACATCGGCCCCGAAACCCGCAAAGGCCTGACCGAAGGCTTGGTGACCGCCGCCCTGTGTCATCCCTTGGAACAAACGTCCCAGATGTTGATCCAGACCATGCTGGACGCCCACCAGCGCAAAGGGAATGACAGCACGCTTCAGCGCACTGTCCCCTTCGAAATCATCACCCCCGAGAATATCTGACCCTCGGGGGCGTCTCGTTTACAGGGTGCGTTTGCGGCGCAGGGCCCAAGCGATCAGCGCGATCACCACGATCCCCGCAAGCGCCACGCCTGCCCAGAACAGGGCCTTGGCGTGCTCGATCAACCAAGGCGCCGTGTCGGCTGCCATGATGTCGGAAACGTCGTCCCCCGTCAGGCCCGCGTCCCCTTTGCCAAAGCCGGCCGTGACATAGTTTGACACCGCCGCGATCTGGCCGTTGTCGAGCGCCCCGTGGATCATGCTCTGACCTTCGCCAAAGGCGGGCATCACGGCGGTGCCGTCCGCGCCAGTGCGGTGAATGCCCTGCACGATCGCCATCACGAGATTGTTGTGGTTTGACGACCCGACCGCAGAATTGCCGGTCAGCGGCGGGAAGGTTCCGTCATCGGACCCCTGCCCGTTCATCCCGTGACAGGCCGCACAGGCCACGTTGTAAAGCTGCGCGCCGTCGGTCATGTCCGTGGCGATGTAGCCGGGCTGATCACTGGCAACCATGCCGGGTTCGATTTGGGTCCAATCCACAGGGGTGGCCTTGGTCACCGACCAAGCTGGCGTGTCCTGCCCCTGATCGCGGATCGCCGGAACCGTCCGCAGATAGGCGGTAATGGCTGCGATATCCTGATCGGTCAGGTATTGCAGCGAGTTCTGGACCGCATCCGCCATGGGGCCACCAGCCTGCGCCTTGCCCATCGCGTGGCCGTTTTGCAGGTAGCTGGCGATCTCGTCGTCGCTCCATTGGCCAAGGCCGCTGATATCGTCCGAGGTCAGATTTGGGGCATACCACCCCTCGACCGCCGTACCAGCCAGGAAACGGCTGTTGTCCGTAGCCATGAGCTGGTTGCGCGGGGTGTGACAGGTGGAACAGTGCGCAAGCCCCTTGACCAGATAGGCCCCGCGGTTCTGCTGGTCGGTCAGATCGGGATCGGCGGTATAGGGATCGCCCCCCGCAAACAGCAGGTCCCACGCGGCCATCGCGCCGGGGATGTTGAACGGGAACTCCAGCGCCGTCTCGGCCTTGGGGGCTGCGTCCACCGGATCGATCTGCATGAAATAGGCATAGAGCGCCGCGTTATCCTCGTCCGTGATGTTCGCGTAAGAGGGATACGGCATCGCAGGATAGAGGCGCGATCCATCGGGCCGCACGCCCTTGCGCAGGGCATCGGCGAACTCTGCCTCGGTCCATTTGCCGATGCCGTATTGGTCCGACGGGGTGATATTGCTGGAGATGATGGTGCCCATGGGCATTTCGAACGGATAGCCGCCCGCCATATAGGCCCCGCCCGTGGCGGTGTGGCACGCGGTACAGTCCCCTGCCCGCGCCAGATATTCCCCGCGCGTCACCAGATCATCCTGCGCAAAGGCAGGCACTGCGGACACCATCAGGGCCCCAAGGGCGAAAGTTGATACACGCATCTCAGACCTCCTTGGCGATGATGTCGGCCGAGCGGATCGCCAAGGCGACCGCTGTCAGCGTCGGGTTCACCACCCCTGCGGCGGGGATCACCCCGACCGAGGCGATAAACAGGTTCTCATGGTCGAAACTGCGCCCCTCGTGGTTTACCACGGAATCCGAGGCATCGGCCCCCATGATCATCGTCCCCATCAGGTGGTCGTGGTTTTCCCAGTCGTTGATATAGAGGATCTCGCCGCCCTCGACCTTGGGGTTCATCTTTTGGGCGATGTCGCGGTACATCTCGCGGCACTTCACGGCGCCTGCTTTGACGTAATCATCCACGTCGAAATGGATTTTCATCCCCGGCAGGCCAAGGCTGTCCTTCCATTCGGGGTTCGGCTCCAGGCGGTTCTTGGGGTCCGGCAACTGCTCGAAGAACGAATAGAGGTACATGTAGCGCCGTGATTGATCGAGGATCCGCTCGTCCAGTTCCGCACCCATCAGCCCGTCATCAATGGCCGATTTCGCCAGATCGATCTGCGGGTTGTTGTTCGCCATCGAGGTTTTGTTCGCCGAATGCTCGGACCGGAAGGCCCCGTCGCGCCAGTTCATGATGGTGGCCTGCTGCACGGGGCCACGACCCGCCCACTGGGTATCCTCGCACAGGAACCCCATGGAAATCCCGATGTGGTCCATCATGTTGCGCCCCACCATGTCCGATGAATTGCCAATGTCGTTCATCATCATCAGCTTGGCCGTCTCAAAGCTGTGGGCCGCCAGAACGAAATACTTGGCGGTCAGGCGGTGCTCTGCGCCCTCGGGGGTCAGATAGCGGACGGCGATGATCTTGTTTCCTTCGCCGGTTTCGATCTTGTGGACGACGGCCTCGGGGATCAGTTGGGCGCCAGCCCGCACGGCTTTGTCCGCGTGGATCGACCCGTTATAGAGCGTGCCGATGGGGCAAACCTGATCGCAGTTGTTGTTCCCTTGGCAGGCGGGGCGGCCATCCCACGGTTTGTGGATGCGGACGGTCGGCTCGATGCACATGGAATAGCCCTGCGGCACCAGCGTATCGTTCAGCTTCTGCCCGTTGACGGCATAGGCCTCGGCGGTGATGGGATAGGGTTTGGAGCGCGGCGGATAGGCCTGCCCTGCATGGGTGCCGGACTGGTCATCGGTGTCGGAGCCCGCAATCCCCAGCTCGTATTCAGCGCGGGTGTAATAGGGTTCGATGTCATCATATTCCAGCGGCCAGTCGCGCCCCTTGCCGTACAGGGACTTCAGCTTGAAATCGTTGGGGATATAGCGCCACGTCGCCCCGCCCCAATGCCAAGTCGTACCGCCCACCAGCTTGAGCATCCCCGGCATCATGTCAAAGCTGCCGGTGTTCTGGATGTAGCCCGGCTGATAGCTGGTCGGAGCCCACGGGTTGTTCGGATAAGCATCGTTGCGATCGTAATGGCGCCCCGAATTGCGGAAGTTCATCAGGATTTTCCAGCGGGGCACCGAGGGGCCAGCCTCGAGGATAATCACCGATTTCCCCTGTTTCGCCAGTTCATAGGCCGCGTTTGATCCGACCGCGCCGGAGCCGACGACAATCACATCTGCATCATAGTCCTGTGCCAAAGTCTTAGTCCTTGTTCATAACGAAAAAGGCCGGGAGCGCGCGCTCAACCGGCCTCGGGAAGGTGGGCCCAGTATCCGGTGCCTTGGCGCGAATAGCTGGGAATGGGGGTATAGGGTTCGGTCAGCCGATAGGTCAGCGCTTGGGTATAGGTCACGAACTGCACCCCGTCGTCCGAGGTATGGGCAACCGGCGTGCCTGCGTATCCCAGATAAAGCGCGGAAATCAGGGTCTTGGCGGTGTTTTTTAATTCGCCGTCAAATCCGTCTGCGGTTTTCAGCGTTTCGACATCGGTGATCCCCTGCTCAGTGGCAAAGCTGGCCAGACGCGACAGGGCCTGCGGGTAATCGGGCTGGGTGACGGTGATCGCATCAACCGCGCGCTTGGCAAGGGCGGGGTCAATCGTTTTGCCGGTGACCAGTTCGGCGATGGCCATACTGTCAGCCGTTTGCGCGATCGCGGGCAGAGGACGAGAGATCAGCGCGCCGCTGGCCAACATCGCGGCAGTGCCCATCAAAAAGAGGCGGCGGGTCGGACGATCCATCGCCCCTCGGTGATCCGGCGGAGAGGTATCCACGGGTAACTCCTTTGACAAACCAAGGGCACCCTGCCGTTTCGTCCGAGGTCCGCCTAATGGGCGGGACGGGCAGATAGGTGAAAATTCAGGCACCCGAGAATGCTGCCCCTCGCGGGGGCATCGGGGGCACAACGCACGTCGTGCGAAATGGTTGCCGAAATCGCGCCGTCGTGATGGCAATTCCCCTGTGCTGACAAGCACATAGGCTGTGCATGATGCAAGGCGCACCTAGTTTACCCAAGGGGGTCATAAGCCAAGCTGTTAGCGGCACCAGCCAAAATTCGCACACGGGTGCAACAATGTCGTTGCTTCGGAAACGTGCCGAAAGCTCAACCTGAACGCGAATTTTCCTTGATTGGCAGCACCCGAAATGCGTCCCTATCCGCGGGAGGAACAAGACTCATTTTACCGTTCTCAGTACATGTGGGGTAAGTGCAATGGAAAAGTGTCTGTTTGTGGCCGAGACTGATGGCGAAAACGCGGTCAGTCATGTGTGGTTCTATAGTGGCGAAGGTAATCCGCGGCTGGTGCAACGTACGGATGTGACGTCCCAGCGCATCACAGGGGCAGAATTCGCCGGTGCGCCGGCCGAAATGATCGCAGCGTGGCTGCGAAGGTTTGCCAACCTGCCCTGAATTTGCGAACTGGCCGCCCCGCACGGGCGACCAGTCAAGACCAAAGGGCTGCTCGAACAGGCCGGCAGCCCGATGCATCAATACTTTGACGGAACGTACAGATCGCGCGGCAGGATCGCGCGCTCATAGTCGGGCTTGAACACACGCTCGGGCAGCGAAATCTCTTCGTGGTTTATCGGACCATAGGGAAAGAGCGTCAGCAGGTGGTCGATGCAGTTCAGGCGCGCGCGCTTCTTGTCGTTGCCTTCAACGATGTACCACGGCGCCTCGGGGATGTTCGAGCGTTGCAGCATCTCTTCTTTGGCCTTGGTGTACTGCTCCCAGCGGACGCGGCTTTGCAGGTCCATGGGGCTAAGTTTCCACTGCTTCATCGGGTCGTGGATACGCATGAGGAAGCGCATCTGCTGCTCTTCATCGGTGATCGAGAACCAGTATTTCACCAGCCGGATGCCCGAGCGCACCAGCATCCGCTCGAATTCCGGCACGTCGTGAAAGAACGCCTCGACCTGATCGTCGTTGGCAAATCCCATGACCCGCTCCACACCGGCACGGTTGTACCAGCTGCGATCGAACAGAACGATCTCGCCCGCCGCAGGCAGGTGCGAGACATAGCGTTGGAAATACCACTGGGTCTTTTCGCGGTCCGACGGCGCGGGCAAGGCCACGACGCGCACCAGACGGGGGTTCAAACGCTGGGTGATGCGCTTGATCACGCCGCCCTTGCCCGCCGCATCGCGCCCCTCGAACAGCACCACGACCTTTTCGCCGGTGTGCTGGACCCAGTCCTGCAGCTTGATCAGCTCGGCTTGCAGGCGCAGCAGCGACTGGAAGTACACCTTGCGATCAATCTGCTCGGGGTGGGCGCGGTTATAGATTTTGCGGATCTCCTGACTCAGGATCGCGTCTTCGAATTCGATCTCGAAGTCCTCGTCCAGAGTGTCGATCAGTTCAGCCTCGAGCCAGTCGCGGGGGGCATCTTCAAAGGGGGTGTCGGTCATGACGGTCACCTGTTACCGAAATCGGCCCCCAGCTATGGCAAATCTCTGTGACAGGGGCATGACGGTCGGGGGCATTTCGGGGGCCTGATCCGTGCCTCACGCTTACAAAATGGAACATCTTCGGCCCCAGCGTGTTGAACCAGCCAAGGACGCGGCCTCTGCCGCTATTGGTTAAGGGAGAAGATTTTGACCGTATTCAAGAACTCGACAGCACTGATCCTCGCGATGTCGCTGATGGTGCCTCATGCTGCAATCTCGCAACAAGCGATGGACGAACTGGAAAAGCTGCCGGACGAGGCGCGCGCCACGATGGAGGCATGCGTTGCCCAATCCGGTGACACCGCCGCGTGCCTTGAGGAGGCCTTGAAGGCCGACACCGATCAGGCGACCGAGGCCGAGACGACGGCCGAACAGGACAAGGCTGCCAAGAAGGCCGAAAAGCAACAGAAGAAGGCTGAGAAAGCCGCCAAAAAGGCCGAGAAAGCTGCCGCCGCAGAGGCGAATGCCAAAGCTGAGGCCGAGGTAACCGCCGCGCCCGAGGCCGAGGCTGCCCCCGAGGCCAACGATGGCCCCAAATTCGTAGAGGCCCCCGAGACGCCCGCAGAAGCGGAGCCTGCCCAGAATGAGGCCGCCGCCCCTGCCCCCGAAGCAGCGCCTGCGGATCAAAACACCGCTCAGACCGAGCCTGCTCCTGCCCCCGCCGCAGAGACTGCTGCCGAAGCAGAGGTCCAAGCCACCGACACGGCCCCCAAAGCCAAGTTGACCAAAGAGGAACGTCAGGCCCTCAAGCGCGAGAAGCGTGCCGAGGCCAAAGCCGCCCTTGAACAGTCGCTGGCTGCCGAAACCGAGGGCGACGCCCCCGCCGCAGCTGCCCTCGCGGATGCTGAAAACACCGACATGACGGCCACCGCGACCGAAGAAACCATCACCGAGGACACCGCCCGGACCTCCAACGAGGATTTCAAAACCCGCGTCAGCGATTCCAGCGACAAGGAAGAGGCTGATGACAAAGGCCTGACCACCGTAGAGAAGGCCGCTCTGGCAGGTCTGGCCGCGCTGGCCGTGGGGGCTGTGCTGAAGAACGGCGCTCAGGTGGCAGCGAACTCGGGTGACCGCGTGGTTCTGGAGCAGCCCGATGGCACCTACCGCGTGATCAAGGACGACGGCGCCCTGCTGCGTCAGCCCGGCACCACCGTCCGCACCCAAAGTTATGAGGACGGCTCTAGCCGCACCATTTCGACCCGCGAAGACGGCTCGCAGATCATCACGATCTACGACAGCCAGAAGCGCATCGTGCGCCGCGAGCGGATTGATGCGAACGGTGACCGCTATGTGCTGGTCGATGACAGCCAAGGCGCCGCACCGGTCGAAGTCACCGCCCTGCCCGCTGCTGACATCAACGACAGCGTGACGGTGACCAATCAGGACGCCCTGCGCGCCGCGCTGGAACAGCAGGCCCGCACCGACCGCAGCTTTACCCTGAACCAGATCCGTCAGATTCCGCAGGTACGTGCCCTCGCCCCCGCCATCGCGGTCGAGAATGTGACCTTTGCCACCGGTTCGGCCGCCATCCGTCCCGAACAGGCAGAATCGCTGGCGGCTCTTGGGGACACCATCCGTGACCGCATCGCCGAAAACCCGCGCGAGATTTTCCTGGTCGAGGGGCACACCGACGCGGTTGGCAACGCGGCCTATAACCTGGCCCTGTCGGACCGCCGTGCGGAATCGCTGGCCCTTGCGTTGACCGAATACTTCAACGTTCCGGCGGAGAACCTGATCGTGCAGGGCTATGGCGAGGAATATCTGAAGGTCGCCACCCAGACCGCTGAAGAGGCAAACCGCCGTGCCAATGTGCGCCGGATTACCGATCTGCTGCGCACCGCCAGCGCCAACTAAGCGAAACGCCCCCGCCACCGTGCGGGGGCTTTTTTACGCTATTTGCTGCGGAATGCCGCCGCTTTGGCCCGATTCCCGCAGACCTCCATCGAGCACCAACGCCGCTTGTGGTTCTTGCTGACGTCCAGAAAATAGAGCGTGCAGCTAGGCCCCTCGCAGTTGCGAACATAGCGGAAGTCAGATTGGGTGATCAGACGGGCCGCCACCGCCGCGATGCGGATGATCAGGTCCGCCGGCGTCCATAACTGATGGCGGTTCACCAGTTCATAGGGCTGCCCCATCCCCCCTGACATAATCAGCAAATAGTGCGGCCCCGAGGCCAGAATGCCATTGATCCGCGCGATGATCGGGTGATGGTCATCGGTCAAGGCCACCCCGCTCGCGCCCTCGATAAACGCCCGGAATTCTTCGCGAAAGTTGACGATGTCCTGACGGGCGCGCTCCAGCTCTGCGGCGGCAGAGGGCGCGCGGAACGGCGTGACTTCGGTCTCGGACGCCAGACCCGCTGCAACCATCCAATCCAGCAAATCCTCGCCGGTTTCCAGCCACTCGAACAGGGTGGAACGCGGCTTGGCGACCGAGTTCAGGAAATCCAGCGCAGGGCTTTCTCCGACAAAGAAGGGGGCGGGTCTGGTATCGCGCGACATGGGCAGGGGTGGTCCGTATTGCGGTGGGCTTAACCCTCCTTGGATAACCATAGGCCAAAGGGTTTGCCAGTTACTTTTGAACACAATGCGTCACGAAAAAGTAACTCCCAATTTTCAAATTTCAAAGTTACAAAAATAACCGTCTAATAAATCTTTATAAGGTTATTTTCGAAAGGCACCCCTGATGCGACCCACCCTACCCGCTGCGGCGGCTCTGGCGCTGACTGCCCTGTCTGCCGCCGCTGATCCCGCGCGCCCCGTCACCTATCACACGCTGGAGGTCGAGGGCGTTCCCGTCTTCTACCGCGAGGATGGTCCGGCGGATGCGCCCGTCCTGCTGCTGCTTCACGGCTTTCCGTCATCGTCCCACATGTTTCGCGATCTGATCCCCGAACTGGCGGACAGCTTTCACATCATCGCCCCCGATTACCCCGGTTTCGGCCAGTCCGGCGCTCCGGTTCGCGCGGATTTCGAGACGTTGGCGCAGACCATGACTGCCCTGACCGAAGAGCTCGGGCTGACCAGCTATACCCTGTATATGCAGGATTACGGCGGCCCCGTGGGGATGCGCATGGCCGTCCAGCACCCCGACCGAATCAATGGCCTGATCTTCCAGAACGCCACCATCCATGTCGAAGGTTGGTCCCCCGATGTGGTCGCGCAATTCGCCCCCTTCTGGGCCGAGCGCACCCCCGAAACCGAAGCCCCCTTACGCCAGATTCTGACCGCCGAGACCACCCGCTGGCAGTACGAACACGGCAGCACCCGGACCGAACGGCTCAGCCCCGATGCGTGGCTCAGCGATCAGGCGGGCCTTGATCGGCCGAGCAATGACGCGATCCAGCTGGACTACCTGTGGAGCTATCAGGACAACGTCGCCAGCTATCCCGCGTGGCAGGATTATCTGGCCGCCGAGCGCCCGCGCACCCTGATTGTCTGGGGCAAGAACGATCCCTTTTTCACCATGAATGCCGTGACGGGCCTGCAGAACCTGCTGCCGAACGCGGAAACCCGCCTCTACGAGGCCGGGCATTTCGCGCTGGAAACCCACACACCCGAAATCGCCGCCTCGATCCGCGAAGTGATGGCGCGCTGACCCTTTCCCCAACCTGAACTCAAAGGAATAAGCCTATGAAAACCGTTCTTTATATCGCCGCGTCCCCCCGTGGGCAGATGTCCCAGTCCGGCAAGCTGGCCGAACGCTATCTGGCCTCGCGCCAAGCCATCGACCCCGATGTGCGGGTGGACCGTCTGGACCTGTGGGCTGCCGACCTGCCCGATTTCGACGGGGACAAAGCCGCCGCCAAGATGACCTTTTTTGGCGTGGGCGAGATGGACGCCACCCGCCAGAGCGCGTGGGACCAGATCGTCGAGATCACCCGCCGCTTTACCGAGGCCGACGAATACGTGCTGTCGGTGCCCATGTGGAACGGCGGCATCCCCTATAAGCTGAAGCAGTACATCGACATCATCACCCAGCCGGGTCTCCTCTTTGGCTTTGACCCCGAGAATGGCTACAGTGGCCTGCTGCGCGGGAAAGAGGCGCGTGTGTTCTATACCGCCGGTGTCTATGCCCCCGGCGCGCCCGCGAAATACGGTGCGGATCATCACTCAACCTATCTGGGGTGGTGGCTGGACTTCATCGGCGTGACCGAGGTTGAAACCGTCCGCTTCCAGCCCTCGCTTCTGACCGCCGATCCGGCGGGCGACCAAGAGCGCGCACTGGACCGCGCCGCGAACCTGACCCGTCAGCCCGCCTGACCCCCATGACCCCACGGCACCGCAGGCCCCCGCCTGCGGTGTTCGCTTGACATCCCGCGCACCGGTCGGGCCCACTGGCGGCCGGGGAACGGGAGAAGGCTATGTCCAATCCACATTCGAACGGGGCGTGGCTGCTGCTGGTGCCCGCACTGGGGATCATGGGCTTTGTCGCTGTGATCCCGCTGGTAGCGGTGTTCAATTTCTCCTTTCATGACATCTTTACCATCGACGAGGCCTACTGGATCGGCCCCGAATGGTTCACCGAAATCACCCGAGACCCGCAGTTCTGGGCCAGTCTGGGGCGCAGCGCCCTGTTTTCGCTGATCGTTCTGTCGATACAGGTGCCGCTGGGGGTCTGGCTGGCGCTTTTGATGCTGAAGATGGGGCGGATGGCCGTGCCGGTGCTGATGCTGGTGGCGCTACCCTTGGTGGTGCCGTGGAACATGATCGCGGGGATGTGGCTGACCTTGATCAACCCCGAACATGGTCTGGCGGGCCGCGCGATGACCGCCCTCGGGATTGCGTTCGACTACAAGTTCACCGCCCTGCACACGTGGGTTCTGATCGTGCTGGCGGACACGTGGCACTGGCTGGGGCTGGTGGTCATTCTGGCCTATGCGGGGGTTGCCGCGATCCCCGAACCCTATCGCCAAGCGGCGGCTATCGACGGAGCCTCTCGGCTCGCCGTCTTTCGCTATATCGAGCTGCCGCGCATCACAGGCGCGCTGTCTATTGTGCTGCTCTTGCGGTTTGTGGACAGCTTCATGATCTATACCGAGGCGTTCTCGATCAACGCGGGCGGGCCGAACAACGCCACGACCTTCCTGTCGCTTGAGCTGGCCGCCGATATCGGCAGCTACACCTATGGCCGCGCTGCTGCCCGCGCCATGCTGGACTTTCTGATCGTGCTGACGGTGGCATGGGCGTTTATCCGGATCCGGTCCACGGGGAAACACCAATGAGCGCCCGCGGCCTGACCCTGCGCGCCGTCGTCTTTGGCCTACTGGCGCTGTTCATCCTGCTGCCGTTCGCACAGACCGTCCTGCTGAGCTTCACCCTGACCCTGCCGCGCGAAGGGCACGTCACTGGCGCGCCGACCCTGCTGAACTATGCCGAGGTGTGGGCCCGCCCCGATCTGAGGGGCTCGATCCTGAACTCTCTGACCTATGTGACGCTGAATATCGCGCTGTGTCTGGCGGCGGGGCTGCCTGCGGCCTATGCCTTTGCCCGCTATCGGTTTACCGGCGACCGCCATGTGCTGTTTGCCCTGCTGGCGTTCCGGCTGACGCCGCCTGTGGTGCTGTCACTGCCGGTGTTCTTTCTGTTCGCGCGGTTCGGGCTGGTGAACAATCCGGTCGGGATCGCGCTGGTGCACTGCGCCTTTAACCTGCCCGTTGCGATCTGGATTTTGGAAAGCTTCATCGCCGCCGTTCCCCGCGAATACGATGAAACCTGCTTTATCGACGGGCATTCACTGAGCGGCTTTTTCTTCAAACGCCTGATCCCCGCAATTGCGCCGGGGATCGGGGTTACGGTGTTCTTCTGCTTTGTCTTTTCGTGGGTCGAGGTCGTGCTGGCCCGCATTCTGACCGTTACGGCGGGCAAGCCGATCACCATGGCGATCAACGCCCTTTATGGGTTCCGCACCGATATCGGGCTGGTGATGGCGATGACTGTTGTTTCCCTGATTCCGGGTGTGGCGATGATCTGGTTCGTGCGAAATCACATCGCCCGCGGGTTCGTCATTCGCACCTGATCGGGCTATTCAGCAATCTCGCTCATAAGTGGGTTCAGTTTTTCAGCGATTATTCAGGCGCCCCAAGGAGCCTATCTCTGGCGCATCCGGCGGCACCGGCCGCCCCAGAGGAAGGCACGAGACATGATCCTGCAAGACACCAAAACCCTGTCCAACGGCGTGGCGATCCCCAAGCTGGCCTTGGGCACTTGGATGATCGACGATGACAAGGTCGCCGAGGCCGTCAAAGCCGCCACCCAGATCGGGTACCGTCACATCGACACCGCCCAAGCCTATGGCAACGAGTGCGGCGTCGGCCTTGGCATCCGCACCTGCGGCGTGGCCCGCGAAGAGCTGTTCGTTCAGACCAAACTGGCCGCAGAGATCAAGGATTACAACGGCGCCACAGCTGCCATCGACGGATCACTTCAGGCACTGGGGCTGGATTACATCGACCTGATGATCATCCACAGCCCGCAGCCTTGGGCCGAGTGGGCCAGCGAAGACCGCTATTTCGAGGGCAATCTGGCCGCATGGAAAGCTCTGGAGGAGGCCTTGGATGCAGGCAAAATCCGCGCGATCGGCGTGTCCAACTTCCAGCAGGTCGACCTACAGAACCTGCTTGATAACGCGCGCATCAAGCCGATGATCAACCAGCTTCTGGCCCATATCGGCAACACGCCCTTTGACCTGATCGAATTTTCCAAAGCAAACGACATGGCCGTCGAGGCCTATTCGCCCATCGCCCACGGTCAAATTCTGGACAACGCAGAGATCGGCGCGATGGCGCAGAAATACGGGGTAACGATTTCTCAACTCTGCATCCGCTACATACTGGAACTGGACCTGCTGGCCCTGCCCAAAACCGCGAACCCTGCTCATATGAAAACGAACGCCGACGTGGATTTCGTAATCTCGGCCGAAGATATGGACGCGCTGAAGGCAATCACCGCCAAGGATTACGGCGAGGCTTCGGCCTTTCCCGTCTACAGCGGCAAGGCCTGAGCCGGAATTCTTCGGGCGTCCCGATCCGGACTATCCCCCCCGAAGACAGAGCGCCCTTGGAAACAAGGGCGCTCGATTTGTTTCTGAACTACGGGTCAGTCCGCCAACTCGATCCTTACGGCCACATTTCCGGGGGCTTTCAGGGCTGAATAGTCACCGTCAAACGCCCCTAGTCGCACCAGCCCCCGCGCCGCCGAGAACGGTTTGATGAAGATCGCCAGATTTTGCCAAGGGGCGTACTGTGTGATATCCCCCGCCGCCGGTTTGTAGCTGTCCGGCGCGTCCGAGGCATCCAGCGTTCGGTTCAGATCGGCCACCTTTTCGGTTCCGTGATAGTCGGTCAGGGTCAGTTCCAGCGGCAAAAGGCTGGCGAAATCCCGCGCCGCCGCGCTGTTGTCCAAGGTGGCAGGCATCACCACTTCGCCCGCAATTACGTTGATCTTCATCGTTTCGTTCTTTTCTGCCGCGCCGGCCAGCGCAGGCAAAGCTGCAAGGGCGAGCGCCATTATAAATATGTGTCTCATGGGCTTGTGGGGCCAAGCCCCCTCCCGATTTCCGGCCCAAGATGCGCCCGATCCGCCGCCCCGCGCAATAACCGGTGTTTCATAGCACTGATGAGGGCGCCTCATCGACCGGCGCGCGCCATTCATGAACAGACCTCATCACGGCATCCCGGATTGACCCGATGATCGGGCGTCCCCAAGGCCCTATTCTGTAGGGGGCACAGGACGAAAATAGGAGACGACCATGAGACTTACCCTACTCGCCGCCGCCCTTGCCCTGCCCCTTGGGGCCGAGGCCCAAGAGGTCGAGATCACCCGCCACGCAGATCGTGCCGGTCAGATCGGAGCCGCTGAAACCTTTACCGGCACCGCCTATGTCGCGCCGGTCTTTGGCCCGCAAATAAGCGGCGTCAGCGCGGGCGAAGTCACCTTTCTGCCCGGAGCGCGGTCGGCGTGGCACACCCATCCCGCGGGCCAGATGCTGGTGATCACCAAAGGCACCGGTTGGACGCAGGAACGGGGACAGCCCAAGCAGACCATTCGCGCCGGTGACGTGGTTTGGTGTCCGCCCGATGTGGAACACTGGCACGGGGCGACGAACAGCACCTCGGTCACCCATTACGCCATTCAGGGCAGCGTCGATGGCAGTGCAGTTAGCTGGGGTGACCATGTTTCGGACGAAGACTACGGCGGCTAGGTCGCGAACACCCCAAGGGTCGGCGGAAATAATCCGTCGACCTTATGAACCACAAGCATATATCATGGAGGAAAAATGCGTCCCGAGTTAGAGGCTCCGACCGCCCCCATGATCCGCGAAAATATTACCGATCTCATCGCCTTTGCCGCCGTTGCCGAAGAGCGAAGCTTTACCCGTGCCGCGGCGCGCCTGAATGTGTCCCAGTCCGCTTTATCCCACACGATCAAGGGGTTAGAGCAGCGTCTTGGCATCCGCCTGCTAACCCGCACCACCCGCACCGTGGCCCCGACATTGGCCGGAGAGGACCTGCTGGCCACATTGAACCCCTGCTTCGAGCGGATCGAAAACCGGCTTCAGGCCCTGAACGAGGTGCGGGACGAGCCCACGGGAACCGTCCGCATCGTGGCCGTGGAATACGCCATTGAATCCCTGCTCTGGCCCAAGCTTTCGCCGATGCTTCGGAAATATCCGGCCGTAAATGTGGAGCTGGTGATGGAATATGAGTACACCGATCTGGCCCAATCCCGCTGCGACGCGGGCGTGCGGTACGGAGATCAGGTGGCCGAAGGGATGATCGCCATGCGCATCGGCCCCGACGAGCGGATGATCTGCGTGGGGGCGCCCTCTTATTTCGCGGTGACCAAAGAACCCAAAGAGCCGAACGACCTGACCGACCACAGCTGCATCAACTTGCGTCTGTCGAACCACGGCGCCCTTTATGCGTGGGAGTTCGAGGATGCCGAGGGCAAGGATATCCGCGTCAAGGTAAACGGTCAGGCCACCTTTAACACCATCAACTCGGTGATCCGGGCGGCGGTGGATGGCCACGGGCTGGCCTGCGTACCCGAACGGTTGGCGCAGCCCTATCTGGACAGCGGCGCGCTGCGCACCTGTCTAGAGGAATACTGCCCCTATTTCCCCGGCTTTCACCTCTATTACCCCAGCCGCCAAAGGTCCTCTTCGGCATTCGAGGTGGTGCTAGAGGCCCTACGCCATAGGGATTGATGAAAACGCCTCATGAGTGGGTTGCGGGTTTTATCCATTAAGTTTCGGGCAGTTAAGGCCATTTGTGTCCCATACGCCGAACACAAAGGAATGCCCTATGAATACCCGCATCGCCGCCTCTGCTCTTGCCCTGATGGGATCGACAGCCAGCGCGCAGGATCTGGCCAGCACTTTGCCCGAGGCTGTCTCCAAGGTCGCCCCCGCCCTCGAGGCCTATAGCACGGACGCCCTGTTCGGGACGGTCTGGAACGCAGACAGCCTGTCCCTGCGCGACCGCGCCTTGGTCACCTTTGCCGCCAAGGTCACCCGCCACGAGGTGGACGATCTGGCCGCCTATACCGCGCTCGCACTGGACGCGGGCGTCACCGCGCCCGAACTGTCCGAAGCCATCACCCATCTGGCCTTCTACACCGGTTGTGGCAACGCGACCGCTGCGGCGGTGGCCATGGCGCCGGTCTATGAGGACCGCGGGATCGCATCCGCCGATCTGCCCGGGCCCAACCCCGACTTGCTGCCCCTGAACGAAGAGGCCGAAGCCGCCCGCCAGACCATGGTCCAAGGCAACTTTGGCGAGACCAGCCAAGGTGTGGTCGACTACACCGAGGCTTACTTGTTCCGGAACCTGTGGCTGCGCCCTGATCTGGCCCCCCGCGACCGCAGTATGATCACCGTTGCGGCCCTGATCGCCGCTGGCCAGCCCGAGCAGATGACCTTTCACCTGAACCGCGCCATGGACAACGGCCTGACCCAAGACGAAGCGGGCGGCATGTTGGCTCATCTGGCCTTCTATGCCGGTTGGCCGCGCGTGTTTTCCGCCCTACCGGTCGCAAAAGACGTCTTTGCCAGCCGTTCCAAATAATCGGGTCGGGCGCAGAGGCGCCCGCCCTTCCCTTCGGGAGTTGAGACATGAAAATCGCCATCCTAGGATCGGGCCGCATGGGCGCGGCACTTGGCCAATCGTGGTCCGCCGCAGGCCATCACGTGACCTTCACCTATGCCCGCAGCGACGCGAAACTCCAGCGCCTTGCGCAGGCAACCGGCGGCGCATGGGCTTCGATCCCCGAGGCCATATCCGATGCGGACGCCGTGCTGCTGTCCGTCCACTGGTCCCGCATTCCCGATGTTCTGAAGCAGGCCGGTGAGCTAGCGGGCAAGATCGTCCTGAACTGCTGTGTCCCCTTGGACGAGGATGACGCCAACCTCCTTTACGGCCCTTCCACCTGCGGGGCCGAGGAACTGGCCCGTCTGCTCCCCCATGCCCGCTGGGTCAGTTGTTTCAACACCATCCCGTCGGAAACCTTTGCCCCCGTCCGCGCCCGCACCCTGACGCCCCAGCCCCAAGTGCTGATGTATGGCAACGACGCGGGCGCCAAGCAGGTGGCCCAAACCCTGATCCGTGATGCGGGCTTTGACCCGCTCGAGGCAGGTGGCCTGACCACAGGCCGCTATGTCGAACCCTTTGCCATGGTCACCGCTGTGCTTGCCTACGGGCAGCCCGGTGGCCCTGCGCTGACCTACCGTTTTGAAAAACTCTGAAAGGACCCCTCTGATGAAAATCACCCGTTCGGGCACCAACCCCTCGATCCCCGGCCCCGCAGACTGGTTCACCGGCACTGTCCGCGTTGACCCCATGTTCCAAGCCGAAGACCCCAGCCGCGTCGGCGGCAGCCACGTGACCTTTGAACCCGGCGCGCGCACCGCGTGGCACACCCACCCCGCCGGTCAGACACTGATCGTGACCTTCGGCCGTGGCCGTGTGCAGCGCGAAGGCGGCCCCGTCGAAGAAATCAGCCAAGGCGACGTGGTCTGGTTCCCCGCCGGTGAAAAGCACTGGCACGGCGCGGCCCCCGACACCGCCATGAGCCACATCGCAATCCAAGAGGCCGTCGACGGCAGCGCCGTGACTTGGATGGAAAAGGTATCGGACGCTGACTACAGCCCCGAATAACGCCCTTGGGCACGCCCCGCGCAGCTGTGATGTGCGTCGGGGCGTGCCTGTGCTATGGTGCGGGCGCAGGCCCCACGAGGGCCAATGGCAAAAGACAGCAGGTGCCCTTTGACCCGAGACGAAATCCTTGTGGCCTATTCCGGTTACATCGCTTGCCTGAATGCGCAGGATTGGCCGAACCTGCAAAACTATGTCTCGGACGAGGCCACATATAACGGCACCCTGATCGGGCTGGATGGCTATCGCGCCATGCTGATCGGTGACTTCAAGGCCATCCCCGACCTAAAGTTCCACATGGTGCAAGTGATGTGCGACCCGCCGGTGATCGCGGCGCGCCTTGCCTTTGATTGCACGCCCGTCGGGGATTTGTTCGACCTGCCGGTGAATGGCAAACGGGTGCAGTTTTCCGAAAACGTGTTCTACGAATTCGCAGGCGGCAAAATCCGCAACGTCTGGTCCGTCATCGACAAAGCCGCCATCGCCGCGCAACTCTGTACGGGTGCTGAAAACGCACCATCACAGGAACCAAGCGCATAACCGTGAGGGGACCAGCCATGACTTTCACTCGACGCGCCTTTTGCGCTGGCCTTGGCGGCGTTGCGGGACTGGCCCTGACGCGCCCTGCCTTGGCCGCGCCGCCAACGTTGACCGCCCGCAAAGCAACCGTGCAATTGGCCCCCGAAGGCTATCCTACGACCGAGGTCTGGTCCTATGACGGCACCCTTCCCGGCCCGCTGATCCGCGTACCACAAGGGGGCCGCGTGACCCGCCAGCTGATCAACGCCCTTGATGTGCCAACGTCGGTCCACTGGCACGGCATCCGCATCGACAACGCGATGGACGGGGTGTCCGGCCTGACCCAAGACCCCGTGCCGCCCGGTGGCACTTTTGACTATGACTTTGCGGTACCGGATGCGGGCACCTACTGGTACCACGCCCACAAAAACTCGATGGAGCAAGTCGCCCGCGGTCTGTCCGGAGTGCTGATCGTGGACGAAGCCACCCCGCCCGATGTGGACCGCGACGAAATCCTGATGCTCGGGGACTGGCTGCTGGATCCGGACACGGGCGCCTTTGTCGAGCCCTTTGCTAACCCCATGACCATGAGTCACGGTGGCCGCACCGGAAATCTGGTCGGGGTGAACGGACAATACGCCTATGGCCTGACCGCCGAAACCGGCGAACGTCTGCGCCTGCGCCTGATCAACAGCGCCAACGCGCGGATTTTCGGCCTGCGGCTGCAAGGGATGTCGGGCTGGACGGTTGCCTTGGACGGGATGCCTTTGGACCAGCCAGAGCCCCTGACCACCGAGATCATCCTCGCCCCCGCGCAGCGCGTGGACCTGATCGTCGATGTGACAGCGGCGGTGGACCAGCCCGCCGCCCTGCTGATGGCAATGTCCGACGACAGCTGGCAAGCCTTGGTCGAGGTTACAGTCACCGGCGGGCGGACGCCCCGCGCCGATCCCCCCGCGCCCCTGCCTGCGAACCCCAACACCGCTCTGCCCGACCTATCGCAAGCCCGATCGCTGGAGATCGCGATGGAGGGTGGCGCCATGGCGGGCATGGACAGCGCCGTCTTCGAAGGGGAAAGGCTGGACTTCCGCGGCCTGATCGAGCGCGGCCAATACTGGGCCTTGTCCGGTCAGTCGGGACTGTCCGACACGCCCTTTGCCACGTTGCAGCGCGGGGAACCCGTGAGGATCAAGCTGGTCAACCGGACGGTTTTCCCCCACGCAATGCACCTGCACGGCACCCATTTTCGGCAGATCGGCCCCGATCGCACCCTTGGGCCACTGCGCGACACGATCCTCTCCTTCCCCGATGAGCCTTTGGAAATCGCCTTTACCGCAGACAATCCGGGCAAGTGGCTGTTTCACTGTCATATGTTGGCCCATGCCGCGACGGGCATGACCACATGGATCGAGGTGGCCTGACAGCCCCCACTCCAGCGCCCTTAACATCCTTGACGCAGATGTTAAGGGCGCGGAAACCTGATGGCGTCTAATAGATTGCGGAATCGTAATCTTCGGGTCACGTGTCGCGAAGCCGGCGGTGCGATCCGTTGGGTCAACCAAAGGGACTGCCCATGACCGAAGACACCCGCACCGACCTCTCGCTGATCCAGCGGATCAAACCGCTTTTGCCGTGGATCATCACGGCTGGACTGTTCGCGGCGGGGGCCTTTGCGCTGCATCACCTGCTGGCCAGTGTGGACCTGAAGCAAGTCGCGACGCTGGCGCGATCCACCCCGCTGCAGGTTCTGCTGCTGGCGGTTCTGACCACCTTTGGCAGCTATGTGACGCTGGTGGGCTACGACTGGTCCGCCCTGCGTTATATCGACAAGGACCTGCCCGCCCCTGTCATCGCCTTGGGCAGCTTTCTCGGCTACGCGATGGGCAACACCATCGGCGCGGGGCCGATCACGGGCGGGGCTGTGCGCTATCGCGTCTATTCGGCGCTGGGGCTGTCCGCGCAGGACATCGCGGCGATCGCGGCCTTTGCATCGGTCGCGTTCGGGTTTGGGGCCACGATTATCGGGTTCGGAGCACTGGCCTTTCATCCGCTGGCCTTGGGGCACCTGCTGCCCTTTGGCGGCGGCACAATCCGCGCGGTGTCTCTGACTGTGGTCATCGGCTCTCTGGCACTGCTGTTTTATCTGTCGGCCAAGGGCGCGCAAATTTCCCTGCGCGGAATGCATCTCAAAGCCCCCGAGCCGCGGCTGCTGGCCGCCCAATTCCTGTTTACCGCCCTTGATCTGTTGCTGGCTGCTCTGACGCTTTATTTGCTTCTGCCCCCGTCGGACCTGCATTTCGCGACCTTTCTGGCGGTTTATGCCGCTGCGATCATGGCCGGTGTGATCAGCCACGTCCCCGGCGGCGTGGGCGTGCTGGAGACCGTGGTGATTGCCGCCCTGCCCGCCTCGGTTCCCGTGGCCGAGGCTGCGGCGGGCCTGCTGCTCTACCGCGTGATCTACTACCTGCTGCCCTTTGGCGTGGCGCTGATCCTGATGGCCCTGACCGAGGCGCGTATGGCATCTGACCGGATCAAAGGCCCGCTGCTGACCAGCCTTGCGCCCCTGAACCGGTCGATCGGCGCGCTGGTGCCCGTGGCGATGGCCGCGATGATGCTGGCCTCGGGCGCGGTCCTGATGATGTCCGCGCTGGTGCCGCCCACGTCCGAGCTGGCCGAACAGCTGGAACTTTGGACCCCGCTTGCGGTGATCGAAGGCGGCGCGTTGCTGTCCAGCATCTTTGGCGCGGCGATGCTGGTCATTGCCCACGGCCTGCTGCGCCGGGTGGCGGGCGCGTGGTGGCTGGCGATGCTGGCGCTGGCGGGGGGCATCGGGGCCAGCCTTGCGAACGGTCTGGACATCGAACGAGCGGTCTTTCTGGGGATCGCGCTGCTGATCCTCTGGCCGATGAAGCGCGAATTTTTCCGCGCCACCCGCCTGACGCGGGACGTTTTCAGCGGCCGTTGGTCCCTGATGATGCTGGCGATCATGACGGCGGTGCTGGCGGTGTTCTTCTTTGCGCACAAGGCCACGCCCTATGCCCATGACCTGTGGTGGCAATTCGCCGTGGACCAGAACGCGCCCCGCGCCCTGCGGGCAGCATTGGTGGGCATGGTCGCGCTAAGCCTTGCGCTGATGGTCTTTGCCCTGCGGCCCGGACGGATGACCCACGCCCTGCCCACCGCAGCAGAGCTGGAGCAAGCGCGCGCCATCGTCATGTCCCAGTCCCATCCGGACGCCAATATCGCGCTGACCGGCGACAAATGCCTGATGCTGTCGGAAACCGGTCGCAGCGCCTTGATGTACCGCATTCAGGGGCGCAGCTGGATCGCCCTGCACGAACCCTTTGGCGACCCGTCCGAGATCGAGCAACTGGCCTGGGATTTCCACGACGCGGCCTATGCGGCGAACGCGCGGCCGGTGTTCTATTCCGTCGGGGTCGATCTGATCCCCTTGTGGCTGGAGATGGGTCTGGCGCTGGTAAAAATGGGCGAAGAAGCCGTGGTTCCCCTGCGGGATTTCTCGCTGGACGGGCCTGCGCGCAAACGGCTTCGGACCAACAATAACCGCGCCCAACGGGATGGCCTGCGGTTCGAGGTTCTGCAGCCCCCCTTTGCCGAGGATCTGATGCCCACCCTGCGGGAAATTTCCGATGCTTGGCTGAAAACCAAATCCGGCGGGGAAAAAGGGTTCTCGGTCGGTGCCTTTGACGAGGGCGTCCTGTCCCGCGCCCCCATCGCCATTGTCCGCCATGAAGAGCGGATCGTCGCCTTTGCCAGCCTCTGGCAGACCGATCTGAAACATGCGGCCACGATCGACCTGATGCGTCATGTGGACAATGCCCCCTCGGGGATGATGGAGTTCCTGTTTACCGAACTGCTGCTCCACTATGCCCGCGAAGGGTATGCCGAGTTTTCCCTTGGGAACGCCCCCCTTGCGGGCCTTGAGGCGCGGCGCGGAGCGTCGCTGTCCACCCGTCTCGGGGCGCTGGTCTATCGTCACGGCCGCCAGTTCTATAACTTCGAGGGGCTTCGCGCCTTCAAGGACAAGTTCGATCCCGACTGGCGCCCTGTCTATGTGGCGATCCCGCCGCGGGCCAATATTCTGGTCGTGGCCACCGATGTGGTCAGCCTGATCGGCAAAAGCGCGCCGCGGGACACCAAGACCTCTATGACAGCCACGGTTACCAGTTCTTAAGATACCTATGCGGCGCAGATTATACGGGGCGGGCCCTGCGCGCCCCGTTTCGCCGTAAAACCCCTGTTCCCAAGACGTTACGCAGGGGAAACCCTGACTTGACAGGAAACCGTTACAGAAACTTGGCGGGACTGTCACAGACCTTCAAAGAAACTGTTATCTTCGATCCGTAAGCAGAGCCCCAACAAAAAGGGGCCCTCATGCATCTGAACGTTGTCCAAGTTTCCAAGTCCTTTGGTACCAAGTCTGCGGTGGACCGCGTGAATTTCGCCGTCGAGGGTGCCAAGTTCATCGGCATTATCGGCCGGTCCGGTGCGGGGAAATCGACCTTTCTGCGCATGATGAACCGCCTGACCGATGCCACCGACGGCCGGATCGAGGTTGACGGCGTCGACGTGCTGTCCCTGACCGGCAAGGCCAAGCGCGACTGGCAAAGCCAGTGCGCCATGGTGTTCCAGCAGTTCAATCTGGTGCCCCGCATGGATGTGGCCTCGAACGTCCTGCACGGGCTTCTGGGGCGCCGGTCCACGCTGACCAGCCTGCTGAACCTGTGGTCCTCTGCCGACATCACCCGTGCGCTGGAAATTCTGGACCGCCTCGGCATTCAGGAACAGGCGGCCAAGCGCGCCGAAGCCCTGTCCGGCGGCCAGCAGCAGCGCGTCGCCATCGCCCGCGCCCTGATGCAAGACCCCAAGATCATTCTCGCGGACGAACCCATCGCCTCGCTGGACCCGATGAACGCGCAGATCGTGATGGACACGCTCAAGCGCATCAACATCGAAGATGGCCGCATGGTCATCGCCAACCTGCACACACTTGATACCGCGCGCCGCTACTGTGACCGCGTGATCGGGATGCGGGATGGCCGTGTGGTGTTCGACGGCACCGCCGACCAACTGACGCAGGATGTCGCCCGCGACATCTATGGCGCAGACCAGAGTTTCTCCGAAAGCGCGACCTCGACCGAGATTTCGTCGCTGGCTTCGGGACAGAAATACGCAGACGCCTTGTTGGGTGACTGAGTAGCTCCGGCACGAGCCATTCCGGCCTTGCCACCAAGACAAACCTCTCGTGGAGACGACCATGAAAAAGATCATCGCACTCGCGCTGACCACCACTGTTCTTGCCGGTGCCGCTGCTGCACAGGACATCAAAGAATTCAACATCGGCATTCTGGGTGGCGAAAACGCTCAGGACCGCATGAACTCGTTCTCGTGCCTGCAGAACTACACCGAAGAAGCTCTGGGTGTTCCGGTCAAGCTGTTCGCCCCCGCCGACTATGACGGCGTTCTGCAGGGCCTGCTGGGTGGCACCATCGACATGGCATGGCTGGGTGCTTCGGGCTACGCCAAGATCTACCTGACCGACGAAAACGCTGTGACCCCCGTTCTGGTCAAAGCAAACCTCGACGGTTCGTACACCTACCACTCGATCGGCATCGCCCGCAAAGACAGCGGCATCACCAAGCTGGACGATCTGGAAGGCAAAACCTTTGGCTTCGGCGATCCGAACTCGACCTCGGGCTACCTGATCCCTTCGGTTGAGATCCCCGCAGAGACCGGCCACTCGATGGAGTCGGGCGACTTCTTTGGCGAAGTGCGCTTCACCGGCGGTCACGAGCAGACCATCGTTGCCGTTGCAAACGGTGACATCGACGCAGGCGTGACCTGGGCCGACGGTCAGGGCAACTGGGAAGACGGCTACAACTCGGGCGCGCTGCGCAAGGCCGTTGACGCAGGTCTGGTCGACATGAACGATCTGGTCCAGATCTGGATGTCGAAGCCCATCCCCGAGGGCCCCGTTGTTGTCCGCAACGCTCTGCCCGAAGACGTAAAAGAGAAAATGACCGCTCTGGTTGCCGGTCTGCACGAGAAAGACCCGGATTGCGCCTACGGCGTTGCAGCCGGTGACACCGCTGGTTTCGTTCCGATCACCCACGACTACTACGAGACCATCATCGAAGTCCGTCGCCAGCAGATCAAAAGCGGCAGCTAATCGCTGACACATGGCCCGAAGGCAGCCCCATGCTGCCTTCGGGTTTTTTGCGTTTTCTAGGGAAAGATCGATGCAGGCAGCACCAAGCTCGAACACCGCCGATTACATGGCACTGGTCCAACGTCGCCGTTTATATGGCGGGGCATTGCTGGCGCTTTTCGTCCTGCTGATGGCCAGCGGCTTCAATCTGGCCGAGGACCGCAATGCAGGCGGTTTCCTCGAGGGGCTGCACCGCATCTTCGACTTCCCTGCCGAGATTTTCTCGGAGGCGTTCACCGACTGGCGCAACCTGCCCGGTCTGGTTCTGAAATTCCTGCCCTCTTTGCTGGAGACGCTGAACATCGCGGCGATTTCCACGCTGGTCGGGGGCCTGTTGGGGATGCTGCTGGCGTTCCTGTCCACCCGCGGTCTGGCCCTGTGGCCCGCGCTGACGCCGGTGTTCCGCCGGATCATGGACATCATGCGCGCCGTCCCCGAGATCGTGATCGCGCTGGTGCTGATCTTCCTGCTGGGGGTTGGCCCCGTTCCCGCGATGCTGGCCATCGCCTTTCACACCACCGGCGCTTTGGGCAAGCTCTTCTCGGAGGCGGCCGAAAACGTCGATCTGAAACCGGTCGAGGGGCTGGCCTCGGTCGGGGCGAACTGGCTGCAGCGCATCTGTTTTGGCGTCCTGCCGCAGGTGGCGCCGAATTGGTCGTCCTATGCGCTGCTGCGGTTTGAAATCAACATCCGCGCCTCGGCCATTCTGGGCTTTGTCGGCGCTGGCGGCATCGGCTACGACCTGAAAACCGCCCTGCAATGGGGCATGGGCAAATACGATCAGGTGGTCGCCATTTTCGCCCTGCTGTTCATCACCATCATGATCGTCGACCACATCTCGGACCGCGCCCGCGCCCGTCTGGTCAAAGGAGGACAGGCTCTATGACCGCGCTGAGTGATCCCCAATTCGCCTTCGACACCCAAAGCCGGATCAAGGCCACCTTTGCCCGCCGCAAATGGCGCAACATCGCCGTGCCGCTGGGAATTCTGGCCTATCTGGTCTACGTGTTCTTTGCCTTTGACGTGCAGGGGCTTGCGGCCAAGGCCCGCCCCGAGAACGCCTCGATCCTGCTGCGGGATTTCTGGTCCTACAAGATGCACGTGACCCGCGACAACCGCTCGGACACGATCGTGACCGCTTATGAAGGCGAGCGCAAAGGCACCTTCCCCGAAGGTCAAGGCCCCGATTGGGTCAGCTACGGCCCCGAAACGGTGATCAGCCTGCGAGATGGCAGCACCGTAACCCTGCTGCCCGAGAACGCTGCCCGCATCGACATTCCCGACTTCGGCAGCATCGTCGCGCAGGTCCAAGGCCGTGCGGTCGATCTGAACCTGCCCGCCGATGCCACCACCCCCGACTGGATGAGCGTGTCCCGCAACCGCGTCGCCATCACGCAGGATGGTTGGCGGTTCTCGATCACCCCCGCCCGCACCGAGGTGTTCCGCTACCGCGCGGGGTGGGAGCTGTTCTTCTTTACCATCGACACGCCCTTCTACGGCAAATCGCTGGGGGAACTGGCGGCACTGGCTCTGTGGGAGCCGCGGGTCGAACCCCAGCGCCCCAACATCGTCGCGATGGCCGACTATGTCTGGAACAACAAAATGTGGCGTCACGGCGAAGTCGCTTGGGCCATGTTCGAGACCATCCTGATGGCGTTTCTGGGCACCATGGGCGCTGGTCTGATCGCCCTGCCGCTGGCCTTTCTGGCGGCCTCGAACTTTGCCCCTGCGCGTTGGGTGCGCCTGACCTGCCGCCGTCTGTTCGACTTCTTGCGCGGTGTGGACGGGCTGATCTGGACCGTGATCCTGTCGCGCGCCTTTGGCCCCGGCCCGATGACCGGTAGCCTTGCGATCTTGCTGACCGACACCGGCACCTTTGGCAAGACATTCTCGGAAGCGCTGGAAAACATTGATCAAAAGCAGGTCGAGGGCATCCAGTCCACCGGCGCGAATGCCCTGCAGCGGATGCGCTTTGGTGTGATCCCGCAGGTGCTGCCCCTGATCCTGTCGCAGCTGCTGTATTACCTCGAGTCCAACACCCGATCGGCCACTGTGATCGGTGCGCTGGTGGGCGGCGGGATCGGCCTGTTGCTGACCCAAGCGATTATCACCCAGAAAGACTGGGAAGAGGTCTGCTATTATATGGTTCTTGTCGTGCTGACGGTCATGCTGATGGACACCATCTCGGGCTGGATCCGCCGCAAGTTCATCAAGGGCTAAACCATGCCGAAACTGTCCCCCACCGACCCCTATATCCACCCCGAGTGCACGATCGCAGGAAGCACCTTTGGCGCCTATGTCGAGATCGGGCACGGGTCGCGCGTGCTGAATTCTACCTTCGAGGATTACGCCTATTGCGACCGCTATGCGGATATCGCGAACACCACGGTGGGGCGGTTTTCGAACATCGCCGCCTTTACCCGCATCGGGCCGACCGACCATCCCTATCGCAATGCCGCGCAGCACCATTTCCTCTACCGCTCCTCCTACTATTTCGAGGATGCCGAGGATGATCAGCGGTTCTTTGAACATCGGGCGTCCCGCCGCAGCACCCTTGGCGCGGATTGCTGGGTGGGTCACGGCGCGATCATCAAGCCCGAGGTGACCATTGGCACCGGCGCGGTGATCGCTTCGGGTGCGGTGGTCACGCGGGATGTGGCGCCGTTCATGATCATGGCGGGCGTCCCCGCCAAGCCGGTGAAGATGCGCTTTGACCAGAGCGTCGCCGACGCCCTGCAAGAGATCGCCTGGTGGGACTGGCCCCATGACCGCCTGCGCACCGCGCTCGAGGATTTTCGCACCATGCGCGCCGAGGCGTTCGTCGAGAAGTACCGTTAACCGGCGTCCTCGGGGGTCACGGTCAGTGCGACGCGGTCCCCGACGAACCAGCTGATCCCGTATTCGATGGGCACCCCGTCCGCATCGACGTTCACCGACTCGGTCCGCAGCAGCGGCGCCCCTTCGGCGATTTTCAGCAGACCAGCGCGGGGGTTACGGGCGATCTTGGCCGTCACGCGGGTCGAGGCGCGGGTGTAATCCGGCACTCCCATCGCGGCCAACGCATAAGAGATCGAGGGCTTCTCCCCCATCAGCCGTAGGAAATCGGGGAACCGTTCGGCAGGCAGAACAGAGCGGAAATGACAGATCGGCAGGTCATCTCCGGTCGAGATGCCCTCGACCACATGTACGGTGGTCACGCCAAGGGTATCAGCCTCGACCTGATTAGCGGGACGGGTCTCCATGCGCAGGATCTGGCGGCTGGGGGTGCGCCCCGAGGCCGCGATATTCTGGTGGAACCGCACGCGGCGTCCCAGCTGGTAATCCGCAGGCGGCGCGGCGGCGACAAACACGCCCGCCCCACGGCGGGACACGGTCAGCCCCTCTTCGCCCAATGCGGACAGGGCATGGCGAACGGTGTGGCGGTTCACCCCGAAACGGGCCGAAAGCTGCGCCTCGGTCGGCAGCTTTCGGCCCGCGCGATAGAGGCCTTGGGTGATCTCGGATCGCAGGGTTTCTGCGATTGTTTGCCAGACGGGATTTTTGCGCGTCATGAAATTGTCATTTGTCAAACGGGCGCTTCTGGCCCAATATTTGTCTAGTTGTATAGATAAATAGACAAGTCGTCAAGATGTCCATATCCGATCAAGACCAGCGCAAAGACTATATGGGGGTGCTGGCCCGCGCCCGTCCGGACCGGTTGGCCGCTTTGCTGCCCGACCTGCCCGACCACACCTGGCTGCGAGCGCCCGAGATTGGCACCACCATGGTGCGCGGCCGTGTGGGGGCCAGCGGTGCGCCCTTTAACCTTGGCGAGATGACCGTCACCCGCTGCACCCTGCAACTGGCCGATGGCGCGGTGGGGCATGCCTATGTCCAAGGGCGCGACAAGGGGCACGCCACCCGCGCCGCCCTGATCGACGCCCTGATCCAGTCCGGCCAGCAGCCCGAGGTCACCACCCCCCTGCTGACCACCCTGCGCACTGAGGAAACCGAGCGCCGCCGCATCCGCGATGCCAAGGCCGCCGCCACCAAGGTGGAATTCTTTACCATGGTCAGAGGAGAGGACTGATGGCCCACGACACCGTTCTGGCCGCGGGCTTTGCCGATCCGGCCCGTGATGCGGCCCGCGCCTTCCGCCTGTGCCTGAATGCGATGGCTCGCCCCGGCACCCTGCAGGATGTGGCCCCCATCGCGGCCCCCGCGCCCCTGTCGGCAGCGGCGGCCACTGTGCTGCTAACCTTGGCCGACAGCACCACGCCCCTGTTCATCGGCACCAGCCACGACACGCCAGAGGTTCGCGCGTGGATCGCCTTTCACACCGGCGCGCCGCTGGTGGATCGCGCTCAGGCGGTCTTTGCGGTGGGCAGTTGGGCCGCGCTTGGTCCGACCGAGGCCTTTGCCCAAGGGACGGCGGAATATCCCGACCGCTCGACCACGCTGATCGTGGAACGCAGCGCCCTGACCCCCGCCAATGCCCGCCTGACCGGCCCCGGCATCCAGCACGCCCACGAGTTGCGCCTGCCCGATCCGGCGGCGTTTCAGGCCAATGCCGCGCTGTTCCCGCTGGGGGTCGATTTCTATTTCACCGCAGGCACCCAGCTTGCGGCGCTGCCCAGAACAACCAAGGTGGAGGCGCTGTAATGTATGTCGCAACCAAAGGCGGCGAGCGCGCCATCGACGCCGCCCACCAGTGGCTGGCCGAGGAACGCCGCGGCGATCCAGCCATCCCCGAACTGTCCGTTGACCAAATCCGCGAGCAGATGACGCTGGCCGTGAACCGCGTGATGGCCGAAGGGTCGCTCTATGATCCGGACCTTGCTGGGTTGGCGATCAAACAGGCCCGCGGCGATCTGATCGAGGCGGTGTTCCTGCTGCGCGCCTATCGCACCACCCTGCCCCGTTTCGGCGCGTCCGAGCCTGTGGACACCGGCGAAATGCGCATCACCCGCCGCATCTCGGCCACGTTCAAGGACGCCCCCGGCGGTCAGATCCTTGGGCCGACCTTTGACTACACCCACCGCCTCTTGGACTTCAAACTGATGGCCGAGGGGGAGACCCCGACCGCGCAGCAGAAGCCCTCTGATCCGGTGGACGCGCCCCACATCCTGTCGCTGCTGGACCGCGACGGGCTGATGGAGCCGTTGGAACAGACCGACGCCACCCCCGCCGACCTGACCCGCGAACCCATGTCGATGCCTGCGGACCGCCCCCTGCGCCTGCAAGCCTTGGCCCGCGGGGACGAAGGGTTCGTGCTGTCCATGGCCTATTCGACCCAGCGCGGCTACGGGCGCACCCATGCCTTTGTCGGCGAGCTGCGCATCGGTACCTGCGATGTGGAAATGTTCGTGCCGGAACTGGGCTTTGCGATCGAGATCGGTGAAATCGAACTGACCGAATGCGAGACTGTGAACCAGTTCACCGGCTCCAAAACCCAGCCGCCGCAGTTCACCCGTGGCTACGGTCTGGTCATGGGCCAGTCCGAACGCAAGGCGATTTCGGTCAGCCTCGTGGACCGCGCCCTGCGCTGGGATGAGCTTGGCGAAGACAACGTTGGCGCCCCCGCGCAGGACACCGAATTCGTGCTCTATCACTGCGACAACATTCAGGCGACCGGGTTCCTCGAGCATATCAAGCTGCCCCATTACGTGGACTTCCAGTCCGAACTGGAACTGATCCGCAAAATCCGCCGTGCCGCCGAAACCCCCATGCAGGAGGCCGCCGAATGACCGATCAGGCCTATAACTTTGCCTATCTCGACGAGGCGACCAAGCGGATGATCCGCCGCGCCTTGCTCAAAGGTCTGGCGATCCCCGGATATCAGGTGCCCTTTGCCAGCCGCGAGATGCCCATGCCCTATGGGTGGGGCACCGGCGGTGTGCAGGTGACCGCTGCTTGCCTGACCCCCGAAGACACCCTGAAGGTCATCGACCAAGGGGCCGACGACACCACCAACGCCGTGTCGATCCGCAAGTTCTTTGAGCGTACCGCCGACGTGGCCACCACCGAAGCCACCGCCGAGGCGACCGTTATCCAGACCCGCCACCGCATCCCCGAGGTGCCCCTGACCGAAGGCCAAATTCTGGTCTATCAGGTGCCGATCCCCGAGCCCCTGCGGTTCCTCGAACCGCGAGAGAGCGAGACGCGCAAGATGCATGCCCTGTCCGAATACGGGCTCATGCATGTGAAGCTTTACGAAGATATCGCCCGACACGGGGCGATTGCGACCTCCTATGCCTATCCGGTGCAGGTCGAGGGGCATTATGTGATGGACCCCTCGCCCATCCCGAAATTCGACAACCCCAAGCTGGGGGACAACGCCGCGATCCAGCTGTTCGGCGCGGGGCGTGAGCAGCGCATCTATGCCCTGCCCCCCTATACCCGCGTGGTCAGTCTGGATTTCGAGGATCACCCCTTCGAGCCGACCAAGGCCGACCATTCCTGTGATCTGTGCGGGGCTGGCGACACCTATCTGGACGAAGTGATCACCGACGATCAGGGCAGCCGCATGTTTGTCTGTTCGGACACCAACTACTGCGTCACCCGTCAGGCCGAAGCAGAGGCAGGAGCAGCCCAATGACCCAAGACCAACCGCTTCTGAGCGTCCGCGATCTGGCCAAGATGTATGGCGGGCGGATCGGCTGCACCGATGTCAGCTTTGACCTCTGGCCCGGCGAAGTGCTGGGGATCGTGGGCGAATCCGGCTCTGGAAAATCGACCCTGCTGGGGTGTCTGTCGGGGCAACTGGCCGCTGATCGGGGCCAGATCCTGTACCGTGGTCGCGACACCCGCCAGATGTCCGAACCCGAGCGCCGCCTGCTGTCACGCACGGAATGGGCCTTTGTGCACCAGAACCCGCGGGACGGTCTGCGCATGGGCGTGTCCGCGGGTGGTAACGTGGGCGAGCGTCTGATGGCCGTTGGCGCCCGCCACTATGGCGATATCCGCGAGACCGCCACCGACTGGCTGGGGCGCGTGGAAATCTCGGCCGAGCGAATCGACGATCGGCCGCGCCAGTTCTCGGGCGGGATGCAGCAACGTTTGCAGATCGCGCGCAATCTGGTGACCTCGCCCAAGCTGGTGTTCATGGACGAACCCACGGGGGGTCTTGATGTGTCGGTTCAGGCGCGTCTGCTGGACCTCTTGCGCGGGCTGGTGCGGGATATGGGGCTGTCGGTGATTATCGTGACCCACGATCTGGCCGTCGCGCGCCTGCTGGCCGACCGCCTGATGGTGATGAAGGACGGCCATGTCATCGAACACGGGCTGACCGATCAGGTACTGGACGATCCTCAGGCCGCCTATACCCAATTGCTCGTTTCCTCTGTCCTGCAGGTGTAACCCCATGATCCGGATCGAAAACCTTAGCAAAAGCTTCACCCTGCACAATCAGAGTGGCGTTGTCATTCCGGTCATGGCGGGGGCACATCTGGCGGTCCAGCCGGGGGAATGCGTGGCCCTGACCGGCCAGTCCGGGTCGGGGAAATCCACCCTGATGCGGATGATCTATGGCAACTATCTGGCCGCCGGTGGGTCCATCATGGTGGGGGACGTGGACGTGGCCAAAGCCTCGCCGCGCGAGATCATCCGCCTGCGGCGCGAGACCTTGGGCTATGTCAGCCAGTTCCTGCGCGTGGTGCCCCGCGTGCCGACACGCACCGTGGTGGCCGAGCCCCTTTTGGCCCTTGGCATCCCCTCGGATCAGGCCCATGCCCGCGCCGAGCATCTGCTCGAGCAGCTCAACATCCCCCAGCGCCTGTGGTCCCTGTCGCCCACGACCTTTTCGGGGGGCGAACAGCAGCGCGTGAACATCGCCCGCGGCTTTGCCCATGACTATCCGGCGCTGCTTCTGGATGAACCGACCGCATCGCTGGACGCCAAGAACCGCGAAGTCGTCCTGTCGCTGATCGAGGCCGCCAAGGCCCGCGGTGCCGCTATCGTCGGCATTTTCCACGACGAGGCCGCCCGCGACCGCGTCTGTGACCGCACCGTGGACGTGACCGGCTTTACCCCGCAGAGGGCCGCATAATGGGCGTTTTCGCAATCGTCGGCCCCTCGGGCGCGGGCAAGGACACCTTGATGGAGGGGCTAATCACCCGCCACCCCCACATCCACCGCGCCCGCCGCACGATCACCCGCAGCAATGACGGGACCGAGGATCAGGAAAGCGTCACACAGGACGTTTTCGATGCCCTGCTGGCGGATGGGGCCTTTGCCCTGCATTGGCAGGCGCACGGGTTGTCCTATGGCATCCGGCACAGCGAGTTGGCCCATGAAACGGTGATTTTCAACGGCTCCAGACAGGCCTTGGCGCAGGCCGCCGAGCGTCTGCCCGATCTGCGCGTCATCCTGATCGAGGTCTCGCCCGAGGTGCTGGCCGATCGCCTTGCCTCTCGGGGGCGCGAGACCACCGAGGATATCGCCAAACGTCTGGAACGGGCGAAACAGGCCCTGCCCGAGGGCATCGCCTATCTCGTGGTGCGCAATGACGGCACGCAGGCAGAGGGGATCGACGCCCTCTGCGCCGCCGTTCAGCCGGTAAGCGTATGACGCGACAGGATGTGGAACCGGCCATCCTCTGCCTCGCCGCACAGGGCGATGGTGTCCATGGCAAAGGGGCGCGGCAGATGCGGGGCAAAGTAGGCCTCGGCAATGATGCGTGCCTGCGCCAAGGGCTCTGCCTCCAGATCGCCGCTCAGGGTTATGTGAAACCGGAACTCGTCCATCACATAGGGATAGCCGTACTGGTCCAGAAGCGCGCGCTGATGGGCGGTCAGGGCCTCGGGCTTGCGGCGGGCATATTCGGCCTCGGTCAAAGGCGCGCGGAAGGGTTCCAGCGCGACGACCAAGCGGTCGCACAGCCCCCGCAGCGCGGTCACGTCACCCTCGGGACGCAGCGCCAGAAACCGCCCGCCGATCGAGGAAACCACCAGCGCCTCCAGATCAAAGGCCGGAATGCTGCGCGCCAATTGTGCCACGGCATCGGTCAGGTCGCTTTCGGTGCGGCCCTCTGCCAGCCGGAACGGCGCCTTGAGCGTTCCATGAAAGCCGTATTTGCGCGGGGTCGCGGTCAGACCGGCCAGATCCACTCCGGCCAGATCGGGATGCAAGGCAGGCTGACCGGACGCGGCATCCCATCCCAGCCACGCAGACCCGGCCTGCCAAAACGCCCCATGGGGCGGAACATAGTAAATAGCGTATCTTTTCATCATCGCTGCCTTATCGCCGCGCAATGTCACGAGGGTGTGACGAAGCGCTGCCAGATGATGGCCCTGCGAACCGGAGACTAACATGACCGACACTATTCTGACCAACGCCACGCTGGTGCTGCCCGACGAAGTGATCAGGGGCACGCTCGTGATGCGCGGCGAGACCATCGCAGAGATCAGCGAAACCCCCAGCACCGCACCCGGCGCCATCGACTGCGCGGGCGATCTGGTGATCCCCGGCCTGATCGAATTGCACACCGACAATCTGGAGCGTCACCTTCAGCCCCGCCCCAAGGTCGACTGGCCCCACACCGCCGCGATCATCGCCCATGATGCAGAACTGTGTTCGGTCGGGATCACCACGGTTTTTGATGCCCTGCGCGTGGGCTCGGTGGTCAAGGACGCCGCCGATTACAAGGAATACGCCCGCCACGTGGCCACCGAAATTCTGGACCTGCGGGCCAAGGACGCGCTGCGGATTTCGCACTTTTTGCACCTGCGGGCGGAATGCTGTTCGGAAACGCTGGTCCAAGAGCTGGACAAATTCGGCGAGGATGACCGCGTCGGTATCGTCAGCCTGATGGACCACACCCCCGGCGAGCGCCAGTTCCGCGACCTGAGCAAGCTCAAGGCCTATGTCTGCGGCAAGCACAACCTGTCGGACGACCAATTCGACGATCACGTGGCCGCACAGATCGCGCTAAAGGAACGCTTTGGCGCGGTGCACGAGGCTGCCGCTGTCGCCGCCTGCTCCCGTTTCGGCGCGGTTCTTGCGAGCCATGACGACACCACGGCGGATCATGTGGCGGTGTCGGCGCAGCACGGGGTGTCCTTTGCCGAGTTCCCCACCACCGTTGAGGCCGCGCAGGCCTGCCGCGACCACGGGATCAAAGTGATGATGGGCGCGCCCAACCTGATCCGCGGGGGCTCGCATTCGGGCAACGTGGCGGCGCATCATCTGGCCGAGCTGGACCTCTTGGACATCGTGTCCTCGGACTATGTGCCGGCGTCGCTGCTGTCTTCGGCGCTTCTGCTGGGGGATTTGTGGGGCGATGTGGCGCGCGGCGTACGCACCGTCACCGCCGCCCCTGCCGAAGCCACGGGCCTGCATGATCGGGGCCGCCTGACAGTTGGCAAACGCGCTGACATTCTGCGGATCAAGCGGATCGAAGGCACCGCCACCGTGCACGGCGTTTGGGTCAAGGGCCAGCGCGCGGGCTGACCTGATTAAACGAACGGGAGCACCGGAAACGGTACTTCCTGCGTGACGGCCCCCTAGTCTGCCGGACCGAACAGAACGCTCTGTCGCCACTGCGCAGCGGTTGGCAGGGAATGCACCTGCGCGGGCGTCTCGTCCGCGACGATGCGGACCACGGTGCGGGCGATCTCTTCGTAGGGTTGGGCAAAGGTCGTCAGGCCATAGCCCGCCCACGCCGCCTGCGGGATGTTGTCGAACCCGATGACGTTCAGATCGGTCGGCACCTTCAGCCCGAAATCCAGCCGCGCACTGTCGATCAAACCGCACGCCATCAGGTCGGTCAGGCAGAACACTCCGTCCGGGCGATCCCGCCCTGCCAGCAGGGCCCGCGCGGCCTGCGCCCCGTCGTCATAGTTGCTGTTGGGGGCTTTGAACGTGCGGGGGGCGTAGCCTTGCTTGGCCGCGGCCTCCAGAAACAGGCGTTCGCGTTCCATCAGGCTTGGCGTTCCTTTGGCAGAACCGGCCAGCGCCAGACGTTCGCACCCTGCCCGTTTCAGCATGAACACCGCGTCATCCATCGCGGCCTGATAGTCGATCCGGATGTGGTCGGCGTCCGCATGGCCGCCACTGCGGTTGATCAGGATCACCCGCTGGCCCGCGTCGATGCAGGTGCTGACCATCGCCTCGGGCGGCGTGCCGGACATCACCACACTGGCCGAGGCGCGATAACTCAGCGCCTGCTCCAGCGCGGCCTGCGCGCTTTCGGGATCGGCGGTGACGTTGATGACCATGGCCATCCGCCCCGCCGCCTGCAATTCGCGGGTGATCGCGTCCAGAAGCAGCCCGTGATAGGGCTTGGTCATGTTCGAGGCCAACAGACACACAGGGCGGCTTTCGGCCTTGGAAATCCCGCGCGCCAGATGGTTGACGTGGTAGTTCAGCTCCTTGGCGGCGGCCAGAACCTTTTCCCGCGTCTTGGCCGAGACACTGGCCCCATCCGTGAACGTCCGAGAGACAGCAGACCGCGACACCCCCGCCAGCCGCGCGACTTCGGCAGCGGATGCAAGGCCCTGAGGCTGTTTGCGCAGGTTCGCGGACATACCCTATTCGCCTTCGGTGATGGTTGCGGGTTCGAACGGTCGGATCATGGCTACCATATCCGCAGACCACTGCGCCGCATCAACAAGAACCTGCTTGGGCGCTTGCGGCCATTCGTCGGGGTGAAGCTGACGGGCCACACGGATGTGGTCGATCGCGGCCTGCAAGGTCGGGTAGTTGGACGGGCATTCCAGATGCAGGAACAGGGCCACCAACGTGACAGAACGGGACCGACCGCCACGGCAGTTCACCAGAATATTGCCCGTACCCTGCCACGGATAAGAGGGCTTTTGCGGAAAGGTCTGCTCGATCAGCCCCTTCAGCTGGTAATAGCCCGCCAGCAGCATCGGCGTAGGGTTCCCCGGCCCGTCCACGATCCCCAGCTTGTAGTACCGCACGGGCGACCAGCCAAAGGGCAGATTGCGCGTCTCGGGATCAACATTGGTGACCATGTTGATGTCCAGATTGACGGCGCAATTGACCACGGTGCCCACGCCATGTTCGGCCAGATAGGCCGGATCAGAGGCCGCCTGTTTGTTCCCGATATAGAGGTCGATCCCCCGCCCATAGAGGTTCCGGTGGATCAGGTGCATCGGGTCACGGGCGGCATCGGCGCGGGCAAAAGCCTCTTTGATGCGGTCGATTTCGGCGGTGGTCATGCGCTGGCCTCTTTCAGCGTGACGGGGGCCAGAACCTTGGCGAATTGATCGGCCAAGGCGGGGGTGATCGCCAATACGGGGCCGGTCGCGGTCAGGTCGGCCACGGTCGCGGGCCAAGTGCCGATGCGCCCGCCCGCCTCTTCGACCATCAGAAGGCCCGCGAGGCAGTCCCAGCTGCTCATGATGCCCTCGAAATACCCGTCAGAGCGGCCCTCGGCCACATAGGCCAGCGCCAAACCGCCGGAGCCCCCACGGCGGATGTTCGCGCCCTCTTCCAGCACTTTGCGCTGGGCCTCGAGATAGGTCTCGACCGGCAGGCGGCGGGACCAGCCCATTTCCAGACAGGCGCTAGAGGCCGCCAGAGTGGTGGTGACGCGCATCGGCTGGCCGTTTTTCAATGCCCCGTGGCCACGGCGGGCAAAGTAACGTTCGTTCAGCACGGGGTTGGTGATGGCCCCCAATTCGCACCGACCGTCCACGCAGAACGCGATGATCACGCAGAAATGGGGCACCCCACGGGCAAAGTTCGCGGTGCCGTCCACGGGGTCGATCACCCATGTGGCGCGGCCGGGGATGCCGCCCCCCTCTTCGCCCAAAATCGCGTCTTCCGGAAAAGTATGGGCAATCTCCTGACGGATCAGGTCCTCGACGGCCAGATCGGTTTCGGTCAGAAAATCCTGCGGGCCTTTCATGTCCAGCTGGCCTTCCTCGCGCTGGAGGAAGCCCTGGAGGGCGCGGTCGGCAGCCTTGGCGATCAGGGCTTCAAGGAATGCCGCGCGGGCATCAAGGTCGATCACCGGAGAGAGCGTTTGAATATCGGACAATGGGGTGGTTCCTAATGCAGAAAAGACGGGCCAAGGGCGGCCCGCCAGAATAATCATGAAAACAATGGCTTATTGGCCCAACTGACCCTGACGCGCCAGTGCCCAGATGTCCTGCCAGTCCTGACGGGCAGCCCAGTCCGCGCCGGAAGTGGTCGCGTCATAGGACATCATCGCATCCATATAGGCCACAACGCCCGAGGGTTCGTCCGCAGGCACGGCGTTCTGGGTGTTGGTCGACATCTTGCCGTCGACGGCCTGAGGGGCCCAGCCTTCTTCGGTCAGCATGTAGTGGACGAACAGCTTGGCGGCGTTGGGGCTGTCAGTGCCCGCAGTCATCAGCATGAACTTGGGATAGAGCAGACCGACCATGGGCTTCATGCTGTCACAGATGCCCAGAACCATGCCGTTTTCGTTCTCGCGGAACTTGGCGGTGGACATGATGCCGATGAAGTTCTCGGTGGTGTCGGGCGCGCCAACGGCCGCTGCCACATCGCTGTCCGAGTCCGTCAGAAGCGGGTTGTTCGCCGCAAGGGCCGCAACAAATGCCTCGGTCGCGCTGGCAAGGGTGGTTTCCAGGGGCTTACCGTAATGCGCCTCGTAGGCGGCGGCGATTTCGGCATCGTGGTGCATGGCCATCTGGTTGAACCAGTCGGTATAGAGCGACTTGGCCAGCGGATCGGGCATGGCGATACGCCCGTTCCATTCCTTGTCGGTCAGGGTCCAGATGTTGTCCACGGGACAGCTGTCATTCAGCGCGGTGTTGTAGGCCCAAACATCCGGCGAGGTCGAGACGATCAGCGGCGACTGGTATTTCGCGTCGATCTTGTCCGCCATATCCGAGGGCAGATAGCTGACAGTATAGCCGGGCTCGATCAGCTGAGCGGTTGCGGCGGGCAGGTCCGACACGATCACCACGTCGGCCTGCACATTGCCTGCCTGCGCCTCGCCTGCGATGATCTTGATGGTCGCCGCGGCTTTGGATTTGGTGCCCACAGCCTCGAGGCCGTATTTCGCGGCAAAGGCATCGGCCTGCTCTTTGATCTTGCCGGTCGAGTCATAGATGGTCAGCGCCGGTTCGGCTTTGGCGGCCTCCAGAAGGGCGGCTTCGTTGAAATCCTCGGCCAGCGCGGGGGCGGCGAATGCCATGCACAGCGGAAGGGCGGTCGAGATCAAGTACTTCATGTTTCAATCCTGAAGATGTTCGGAAACGAAGGGGAAAAAGGTCAGATCACACCCGCAGAGCTGCGGGAATGGTCATGGCTTCGGCTGACGCCGGACGCGATCCGTGCGCCGGTGTCAGAAAACAGGTGCATCGCCTCGGCCAGCGCCGAGACATAGACCGCCTGCCCAACGCGCCAGCGCGGCGGGGTCTGGGTGGACTGGACCAGCCGGATGGGACCCGCATCATCGGCGCAGGTCAGCTCGACCAGCCAAGAGCCACCCGTGGGCAGGATGCTTTCGATGATGGCCGTGACCGCCCCCGCACTTTCGCTCAGGCCAAGGGTGATCCCCTCGGGGCGCAGGCCCAGTTCATGGGCGGGCGCGTCCAGACCGGCAGCACGGGCAAAGCTGCGCGCCACATGAGACGCCGCGGGCAGCATGTTGATCGGCGGGTTCCCGATGAAATCAGCCACAAAGCGGTTGGCGGGGGCCTCGTAAATCTGGGACGCGGTGGCGTATTGCTGCAACGCGCCCTTGGACATGACGGCAATATGGGTGGCGAGGGTCATCGCCTCCCACTGGTCGTGGGTCACGAAAACGATGGTGGTGCCGAATTCGCGGTGCAGGCGCGACAGTTCGGCGCGCATGGTCAGGCGCAGGGCTGCGTCCAGATTGGACAGGGGTTCGTCCAGCAGCAGGATACCGGGGGTCACCGCCAGCGTCCGCGCCAAGGCCACCCGCTGCTGCTGCCCACCGGACAGTTGCGCGGGGTAGCGATCCTCGAGCCCTTCGATCCGCAGGGTCGCGACCATCTGGGCCACGCGGGCCTTGCGCTGGGCTGCGGGCATCTTCTGGATCTTGAGGCCGAACTCGATATTCTGGGCCACGGTCATGTGCGGCCAGAGGGCATAGGACTGGAACACCAGCCCGATCCCGCGCTTTTCGGGGGGCACAAAGATGCCCTTGGTCACGCTGTCCAGCACGCGGCCATCGACGTCAATCTCGCCCTCGGACAGGGTTTCCAGCCCCGCGATCATGCGCAGAATGGTGGACTTGCCGCACCCCGAAGGCCCGAGGATACAGGTGAACGACCCGTCCTCGACCGTGAAGGTGATGTTGTCGACGGCAGCAGCGGCCTTGGGGCTGTAGCTCTTGGTCAGGTGGGAAAGGGTAATCTTGGGCATGGGTCAGCTCTCCAGTCCCTGCGCCAGACCGGTGCCTGTGATGCGGTTGATGACCAGCGTCCCCACAAGGGCGATCAGCGCGATCATCAGCACCACAGCATTCGCGGCCTGAGTGTAGTTGTAATCGACAAGTCGGATGGAAAAGGTGGTCAGGACGTCCGTCGCCGGAACCGCCAGAATGATGAACAGGCTCACTCCTTTGATCCCCGAGATGAACGGCATGATCATCGCCGTCACCAGAGCGCCCTTCTGGATGGGAACGATGATGGCCATCATGCGCTTCCACCAGCTGGCGCCCATGATGCGGGCGCTTTCCTCGACATCGCGGCCCAGTTGGGTCATCGCCGAAATCCCGGCGCGCGAGGCAAAGGGCATCTGGTCCGCCACCAGCGCCAACAGCAGGATCAGGGGCGTCCCATAGAGCGCGGGGATCGGCCCGTGGGGCACCGCGAACAGCGACAGGAACGCAGCGGCGAACGCAATCCCCGGCACCAGATAGGGAAAGAATGTGATCTGGCGCAGGGCCACGGCCAGCCACCGCACGGGCGAACGGGTGACGATATAGCCCGTCATCAGCCCCAGAAGGCCCGCACAAATCGAGGCCGTCCCAACGATGCGCACGGAATTCCACGCAGCGGCCCAGAATTCATCGGACAACAGGATGCCGTTGCGCAGCGCCACAGTCCCCAGATCCCGCCCGATCCAGTAGTCCAGCGTGAAATTCGACAGGGTAAAGCGGCCGGGCAGTTGCATTACCGTAGACAGGGCCAGCGCCCCCAGCGGCACGATCACCGCCACACAAAACAGGCCAAAGGCAAAGGCAAACGCGGGCCATTGCAGAACGCCAAGGGACTGGCGGCGCCCCATGCTGCCTTTGCCCCCGATGATGGCGAAACGGCGGGCCTCTCTCATCATCCAGGTATCGAGCGACAGGGTAACCACGCCGATCAGCAGGATCACACCGGTAAAGACCGCGGCCATGCCCGATTGCTGGGTCCCGATCGCCCGATAGAGCGAGGTCGCCAAGGTCTCGAACTGTACGGGTAGCCCCAGCACATAGGGGACCGAGAACTCGCCCACCGCATCCGCGAACATCAGCAGCGCCGCCGACATCACCGCAGGGCGCATCATTGGGAAGACGATTTGCAGGGCCAAGGTCCCCTTGCCCGCCCCCAGCATCCGGCCCGCATCCTCGAGCTGGCTGTCCAGACGGCGCAGGGCGTTCCCCACAAGCAGGATCACAAAGGGAATGTAGTTCAGCGTCATGATCACGATGGTCGGAAAGATGCCATAGGACACCCAGTCGGGCAGCTGATAGCCCATCGCCTCGACCCAGCCGGGTTGGCCGCCGATGGTCGCGTTCTTGAACAGGGTCGTCCACGCCAGCGCAAAGGTCCACGCGGGCAGCATAAAGGGGATGATCAGCGCGGTCGCCAGCCAGCCCCGCCCCATCAGATCGGACCTGACCAGCAGCCACGACAGCACCGAGCCGATCACCAGCGCCAAGCTCATGGACACCAGCGCCACGGTCAGCGTGTTCACCAGCGGCTTCCAGAAAATGATACCGGACATCCGCGACGCAAACGCGCGGCTCAGGTAATAGCTGGTCCAGTCGCCTACCTCGCCCCCGATACGGGCGGCGTCACCGGTCTGGATGGTGAACATATCCTGAAAGATCGACACCAGCGGCACCGCGATCAGCCACCCGAACAGCACCAACATGCATAGCCCCGCCAAGGCAGTCGGCTCCTTGCGGGCGATGGTCAGACGGTGCCTTAGGCGCGCACCGAATGGGGCGGGCTCGGGCCGTGTCGGGTTGGTTGCCAAGGTCGACAAAACAGGTGTCTCCGTCCGTGAATTTCGAGGGAACACCTAACCGCCGCTTGTGACAGATTCGTGAATTTTGCAACTACGTGCAATTTTTATCACACTGTTTAAAAACGGTAATTTTTTTCATTACTCAATTCATCGCATCAATGTGCTGATTTCCCACTGCTTTTCCTGCGTACCCCTCACCCTCCACCGCCGCACCCGAAAATCCCGCCACAAAACCGTTACAGACTCGGCCTAGCGGAGCGGCGTCTTGTGACCCTTTGCTTTGGAGCTCCCGATGAAAATGCTTCCTGCGGCAGTGCTTTTGGCCGCCCTTCCCTTTGCCGCCCTTGCGGATGTGAACAAAGAAACCATCACGCCGAACAACACCCTGACCGCAGCGCCGACCGCCTGGCTGGGGCAGACCCCGCACTTTGTGGTCATGGGCACCGTGAACGGATTTGACTTTGACGTGCAGTATCTGGACCTGACCAAGGCCGACATCCACAACATCGAAGTGAAACGCGAATACCTGATCGACGGCGATGCGCGCCCCTACCAAGAGGTGGATTTCGAGCTGCAGGCGGTCATCGACGGCATCGCCAAAAAGATCGAAGGCAAGCTGAACCACGCGGACTTTCTGACCCTGACCCTGCCCGCCACGCTGGAACTGGGCCCCGAGGAAAACCCCGCCGGTCAGAAGACCTATACCGAGTTCGAGTTCGAATGGGAAAACGACGGCATTTCGGTGAACGAAGAGCATGGCGAATGGACCGGCACCGCCGAGATCCCCTATGACGATGCCTTTGCCAGCGCCGAGCCTTTGGCCGATGGTCTGGCCGGTGGCTACATCAACGCGGTGCACGGGGACGATCACCTAGTGATCTCTTACACCTTTGAAATCGGGGAGGCCGAAGTTGAAGAGTAACGCCCTTCTGCTGCTGGCGGCGCTGCTGCCCGCCCCCTTGGCCGCCGAGGTTCCCCAGATCATGGTGCAAGCCCGCGCGGAATCCGCCCCCATCGACGGGGATGCGGACGATCCGGCGATCTGGGTAAACCCTTCGGACCCGATGAAAAGTCTGGTGCTGGGAACCGACAAGACCAAGGGACTTTATGTCTTTGATCTGGCGGGTCAGCAGGTGGATTTCCTGCCCGATGGCAAGCTGAACAACGTGGATATCCGCCCCTTTCGCCTGATGGGCGAGGATGTCTGGCTGGCCTCGGCCGCCGAGCGGGGCGCGGAAAAGCTGGTGTTCTGGATCATCCGTGCGGACGGGTCAATCACCCATGCCAGCCCCTTTGCCTTTGACGGCGTGCCTGCGGATATGGCCGACGGGGTCGAGAATATCTACGGCTCTGCACTGATGCGCGATCCGGAAACGGGGCGTGTGTCGGCGCTGGTGAACTACAAATCCGGCCATGTGATCCAGTGGGACGTGACCGAGCAGAATGGCGAATTGGCACTGACCTATCTGCGCACGCTGCAAGTCCCCAGCCAGCCTGAAGGCATGGTTTCCGACGACCGCACCGGCCTGATCTATGTCGGCGAGGAAGACGCCGCCATCTGGCAATTCCCCGCGTGGCCCGAGGGCGGCGACACCGGCAAGACCATCGCGAACGTGCCGTCCGATTGCTTTCCCCGCGACGATATCGAGGGGCTGTCGATCTATGACGGGGCCGAAGGGCACTATCTGGTCGCCTCCAGCCAAGGCATCCATCGCGCCGCGATCTTTGATCTATCGGACGCGCAGACCCCGTGTGTCGGGCTGGTCGGGGTCGAGGCTGGCGAGATTGACGGCGTGACCGAAACCGACGGGCTGGACGTGACCGCTGCGCCGCTTGGGCCGAACTATCCTGCGGGGATGCTGGTCATGATGGATGACCAGAACGAGATGTTCACCACGGGCTTCAAGTACATGTCCTTTGCGGACGTTCTGGCGGGCCTTAAGTAAAATCGGCGCGCGGGGGCCACGGGGTATCCCGCGCGTTTTGCGTTATTCGGGTGCGCTAGGCGCCACAGCCAAGGCACTGTTTTTATAACGCTTATCCTCGGTCACATCGGCGCCGAACCAATCGGGCGCGGTGAACGCGACCGCCTCTTCGACCGAGGCAAATTCGACCTCGACCAGCATCAGACCTGCCAGATGCCCGTCGAAGATATCCAGCTCGACCACCGCCCCATCCGGCAGGGCTCCGGTATAGCGGGTCTTTTCCAGCCGCCGCCCCTCGGTCGCGGGCCAGAGGGCGTTAAAGTGCCCCTCTTCTATCGCGGTTTCGTATTCCTTGCGGGCCATTGTGCCCTTGGATTTGACGGTGATGTAGTAGCCCTGCCCCTTTTGGCGGACGCGCACTTCGATGCTGTCCGCGCCAGAGGTGATATAGCCTTGCCGCACGACCTCGGCCTTGAACCCGTCCAGCGCGGGGCACTCCGCCACAAGGTATTTTTTTTCGATCTCCATCGGGGCGCTCATGCTTTGCCGAGCCTTTCCATCACCTCGTCGTGCAACTCGCGATAGGCGACGGCGGCGGCACTGCGGGGGGACGTAGCGATGACCGGCGCGCGGTGCACGCCCATCCGCTCGATATCCGAGGTGAAGGCGATCTGGGTGTTCAGGAACCGCTTTTTGTGGGCTTTGCGCATCTCTTCCATGGTTTGCCCGTGCAGGGATTTGATCCCCTGAGACATGGAAAAGAACGCGTGCAGCTTGTTCACGGGCAAGTCGTGCTCGCGAAAGAATTCTTCGAGTTGCTCGAAGGTGCGCTGGGAAAGGGTCGTCGGGATGACCGGCACCACGATGCCGTCGGCCGCGCTGAACACGTTCTCGGACAGGGTCGAGATGTTCGGCGGGCAGTCCAGAAGGATCACGTCATAGTCGCTTTTCACGGCCTTCAGCGCCTTTTTCAGGCGCGAGCGGCTGTTCTTCATCCGGCTCAGAAAGACGTCGAAATCGCGAAAGGTCATGTTGGCGGGCAGGATATCGAGGTTGTCGTAATCGCTGCCACGGATGGATTTGGTGAACCGCTCCACATCGTCGAAGAACTTGGTTTCCGTCAGTTTCTTGGACGGTTTCACCCGAAAATAGAAGCTGGACGCCCCCTGAGGGTCCAGATCGCACAAGAGGGTCCGCTGGCCCGCATCCGCCAGCGCATAAGACAGGTTCACCGCTGTCGCCGTTTTACCGACCCCACCCTTGTTCGAATAGCACGCAATGATTTTCATGGTTACCCCTCCCCGCCGTGGAACAGATCACGGAATGTTTGTTGAGTCTCGGGACTGTTAAAGGACTGGAAGCTTTCGACGACCTTCTGCCGTTCCCCCAGTTGCCGTTGGTGCAGCACCGCGATCAGGGCGCCGACACTTTGGGCCAGTTGCATGTTGCCCGCGTGATCGTCCGTCCCCAGCCCATCAAGAAAGGCGCGGAGGCTGTCCTGCTGAACCGAATAGTCATTGAACAGCCCCAAGTTATCCTGAAGCTTTTTCAGGGGCTTGATCAGGGACTTGAATTCTTCGGCGGGGAACGCGGGGGCAAAGAACTCCATCAGGTAGCGCAGCTTTTTGCAGTGGATGCGCAGTTCGTGAACCTCTTCATCCTCGGTCTGGTCGTCGATGGCCTCGGCAATCTTGCAGATCTTGCGATAGCGTTTCCAGATCAGGGCCGAGGCGAAATCATGGGCCTGACTGTCCGCGTCGGGGCCGCGGTGCAGGCGCTTGGGGGCCTCGAACAGGCTAACCAGTTTGGTGATTTCTGTGGCATAGCCCTTGGATTTCAGGTGCTTTGCCAGCTTCTGATGGGCAACGGTGCGTTCGGCGGCGAACATATCGAACATCCGCTCCAGCCCGCCATGAAGGCTCTGGGGCACTAGGTCGAAAAAGAAGTCCCGTTCCAGCAGATAGACATCCAGATCGCGCAGGCGCCCCGTCGGCGCCATCAGGTCCGAGAACCGCTGTTTCAGCCGCTCTGTCTGTTTGTCCGAGTAGACCCCTTTGAACAGGCTAACCACCGAGCGGATTTTGCGCAGAGCGATGCGGTAGTCGTGCAGGAACTCAACGTCGATGTCGTCGACCACGCCCTGCTCGTTCTGGCGCGCCACGGGCAGATAGGCCGCGATGATCGCATTGGCGGTGTCGAACACCGTCGCGTCAGCCTCCAGCTCAAGGTCGGGCTTGGCCACATAGGGCGCGTGCTCGGGCAGCAGCGCAATCAGGGGGTGACGGTCGGCATAGGGCACCGCGCCCGCCCCCAGCAGATCGGCCTGCAACTGGGCAAAGGCCTTGTCATAGCCCCGCAGGCCTTGCAGTTGCGCGATGGCGATGCGGTGACCCAAGTCGGGGGTCAGGATGTGGAACCTGGCGCGGGCTTGGGTCTTGCCCTCTTTGTCCAACAAGGCCAGTTGCGCGGTTTGCAGACGCCCCTGAGCCAGCGGGATCAAGCTGCGCAATTCGGGGACACAGGCCAGCGCCAGCTTGACTGGCCCCTCGGCCAAGTCCGCCACAAACCCGGCGGGCTGATCGACACCGGTCTGGGTCAAAACCTCGCCATCGGCGGTCCAAAGGGTCAGCTCCCCGCCCGCTTGCAGCAGGCACATCCCGCTCTGGCGCAGGGTTTCGTCAAAGGTGTCCAGCAGCGCAAAGGGCATGTCCTCTTCGCTGCGGGTCATGTGCTTGGTCAGCTTGCCAGTGGTCGCCCCCGCAAAAGCGGTCAGCGCCTCGGCCGGAACCAGAAAAATCGGAACAGATGGAAATGGCATGGGGTCAGGTTTTCTTCAGATAATCTTCGACAAGGGTTTCGATGATCCTCTGGACGCTGGTCTCTTCTTCGATCGCGCGCAGCTTCAGGGCCTTCAGGGTTTTGCTGTCCAGCCGCAGAGAGGTGTTCTTTTTCTTGGATTTGTCCTCTTTGTCAGAGGACTTCTTCTCTTTGGCCATGGACCCACCCGTTGTGACGTAATGACGTCATTATTTCACCAATGCCGTGAATTTTCAACCGTTTCCAAGGTGTCCCGCCCCGACCCGAAGCCCCCGCTGACATAAAACCTTCGTTTTGGTGTCATTTGGCGTTCGCCTTGGGATGCTCTCTGCACACGTATGCACAAGAGCCAAGACCCGATCCAGATCACCTCTGTCAGCCGCGCATTCGGGGAAACCCATGCGCTGAAGGATGTCTCTGTTTGCCTGCAGCCGGGGGCGTTTTCGGTGCTTCTGGGGCCGTCGGGCTGCGGGAAATCCACGCTGCTTCGGCTGATCGCGGGGCTGGACCAGCAGACCAGCGGGACGATCCATATCGGCGCAAAGGAAGTCACCGGCACCTCGCCCAACGACAGGAACGTGTCGATGGTGTTCCAGTCCTATGCCCTGTTTCCCCACCTGAACGTGGCCGAGAATATCCTGTTCGGTCTGAAGGTCCGCAAAACCCCCAAAGCCGAGCGCACCCAGCGCCTGACCCGCGTGGCCGAAATGATGGGCCTGAGTGCGCTGTTGGACCGCAAACCGGCACAACTGTCGGGTGGGCAGCAGCAGCGCGTGGCCCTGGCTCGCGCGGTGATCAGCGAACGGCCGATTTGTCTGATGGACGAGCCTTTGTCGAACCTTGATGCCAAGCTGCGGACTGAAATGCGGGTGGAACTGCGCGCGCTCCAGCAACAGCTGGGACTGACGGTCGTTTATGTGACCCATGATCAGGTCGAAGCGATGACCATGGCCGACCAGATCATCGTCATGAACCAAGGCCGGATCGAACAGACCGGCACGCCCCACGACATCTACACCCGCCCCGCCACGACCTTTACCGCGGGCTTTATCGGCACGCCCCCGATGGCGCTGTTTGATCCTGCGGATTTGGCGGACGGCCCCTTGCCCGATGTGCGCCAGCCCCACCTGATCGGCCTTCGGGCCGAGGATATGCACGTGGCCCCCAGCGGCCCCTCAGCACGGATCACCGGCGTCGAATACCTTGGCGCGGATCGTCTGGTCAGCGCCACCGCGGGCCAGACACGGTTCATCATGCGGATGCCCGCCGCTGCCCCCGTGCCCCCGTCCGAGTTTCCCCTTGGCTGGTCGCCCGAGGCTGTCAGCGTCTTTGCCACCAACGGCCAGCGCCTGACCCAGTACGATTTTCCCACCCCGTCCCTAGCTCAAAAGGACACGACCCATGAAACTGCGTAACGTCTTCTTCGCAAGCTCGGCGATTGCCGCTCTGGGGACCGGTGCTTCGGCGACCGATCTGGAATTCTACTTCCCCGTGGCCGTTGGCGGCGCGGCGGCGGACACCATTCAGGCCCTGACCGAAGAGTACATGGCCAACAACGCGGACGTGAAGATCGACGCGATCTACACCGGCTCTTATGCGGACACCACGACCAAGGCGATCACCGCCGTCCGTGGCGGCAACGCGCCCCAGCTGATCATCTCGCTCTCGACCGACATGTTCACCTTTATCGACGAAGACATGATCGTCGCGTGGGATGATTTCGTCACCGAAGAAGAGCAGACCGACTGGATCGGCGGCTTCTACCCCGCGTTCATGGCGAACAGCCAGACCGAAGGCAAAACCTGGGGCATCCCCTTCCAGCGCTCGACCCCCGTTCTGTACTGGAACAAAGAAGCGTTCAAAGCCGCTGGCCTGAACCCCGAAGAAGGCCCCAAAAACTGGGCCGAAATGGTGGAAATGGGCAAAGCCCTGACCGTCAAGGACGACGCGGGCAACGTCACCCAGTGGGGCGTGCACATCCCGTCGTCGGGCTTCCCCTCGTGGCTCTGGACCGGCATCGTTGCGGGTAACGGCGGCAAACTGGCGGACGATACCGGCACGCAGGTGACCTTCAACTCTGACGCCGCTGTTGGCGCGCTTGAGGCTCTGGTCGCCCTGTCCGCCACCGACGAAGTCATGGCCCCCGGCATTCTGGATTGGGGCGGCACCCCCAAGGCGTTCTTCGACGGCCAAGCCGCGATGATCTGGACCACCACCGGCAACCTGACCAACGTGCGCACCAACGCGCCCTTCGACTTTGGCGTGGGCTTCCTGCCCGGCCTGCAGCAGAACGGCGCCCCCACCGGCGGCGGCAACTTCTACCTGCTGAAGGGCTCGAGCGACGAGGAACTGCAGGCCGCTGCGGACTTTGTCAAATGGGTCACCGCGCCCGAGCAAGCCGCCAAGTGGACCATCGCAACCGGCTACGTCGCGCCCCGCCCCGATGTCTGGGAAACCGACACCATGAAGGCATACACCGCCGACTTCCCGCAGGCGCTGGTGGCCCGTGACCAGCTGGAATACGCCGTTCCCGAGCTGTCGACCTTCGAAGGCCCCAAGGTCACCCAGCTGCTGAACTCGGCTCTGGAATCGGCGATCACCGGTCAGACCGAGCCCAAGGCCGCTCTGGACGGCGCGCAGGCCGCTGCCGAAGCGATCCTGAAGCCCTACTACTAAGTCTCTCTGGGGCCTCCGTCAGCGGAGGCCCCTTTTTTAGGGGTGCGTTATGATCAAACGGGAATGGATCTACGCTTGGGCGCTGCTCTTGCCGGCGTTCGTGTTCCTGATCACGTTCACCCACCTGCCTGCGGTTCAAACGCTGCTGAACAGCTTCTGGACCACGCCCAAAGGCCGCCGCGCCTCGGTGTTCACGGGCCTTGGCAATTATGAGCAGATGCTGACCGATCCGATCTTCATCAAGGCGATGGTGAACTCGGCGATCTATGCGGCGATCACGATCCCCGCCTCGATCGTTCTGGCGCTGGTCATGGCCCTGCTGGTGCACCGCTCGTTCCGAGGGGTCGGCCTGATGCGCATGTCCTTCTTCACGCCAACGGTTCTGCCCTTGATCGCGGTCGCCAATATCTGGCTGTTTTTCTACGCGCCGGGGTTTGGCCTGATCGACCAGATCCGTCTGTTCTTCGGCCTGCCCTCGGCCAACTACGCGGGCCAGCCGGACACCGCCCTTTATTCCGTGGCCATCGTCGCCATCTGGAAAGAGGCCGGTTTCTTCATGATCTTCTTCCTTGCTGCCCTGCAAACCGTCCCCCAAACCCTGCGCGAAGCCGCCGCGATTGAGGGATGCTCGCGCTGGACGTTCTTTCGCCGCGTGACCCTGCCGCTGATCATGCCCACGACCCTGTTCGTGTCGGTGAATGCGGTGATCAACGCCTTTCGCCTTGTGGACCATGTGTTCGTGATGACCAAAGGCGGCCCCGATAACGCCTCGATGCTGCTGCTCTACTACATCTACGAGACTGGCTTCCGGTTCTGGGACACGGCCTATGCGGCGGCACTGACGGTGGTGCTGATCGCGATCCTCGGGGTTGTGGGGATCGGGCAGTTTTTCATCGCGGACAAGCGGGTGCACTACAAATGATCCACGACACGCCCCTCGACCGCATCCTGATCCGTAGCGCGGGCACCCTGCTGGCGCTTCTCTGGATCGTGCCGCTGGCCTATGCGGTCTGGGCCGCGATCCACCCGCCCGCGTTCGAGGCCCGCTTTGACCTGACCGCCCCCTTAACGCTGGCCAACTTTACCAGCGCGTGGGACCAGGCGCCCTTTGCCCGCTATTTCCTGAACACGATCCTCTTGGTCGCGATCATCCTCGGCACCCAACTCGTGCTGTGCACGCTAGCGGCCTTTGCGTTCGCGCGGCTGGAATTCCCCGGAAAATCGCTCCTGTTCGCCCTGATCCTGATGCAGATGCTGGTGATGCCCGACATCCTGCTGGTCGAGAATTACCGCACCATGCGCAGCCTTGGGCTGGTGGACACCATCCTCGCCATCGGCCTGCCCTACTTTGCATCGGGCTTCGCGATTTTCCTGTTACGCCAGACCTTTATGACCATCCCAAAAGAACTGGACGAAGCCGCACGGATCGAGGGCTGCTCCCTGCTCGGCGTCCTCTGGCGCGTCTATGTCCCCTTAGGCAAGCCCGCGATGCTGGCCTTTGGCCTCGTGTCCGTGAGCCATCACTGGAACAACTTCCTCTGGCCGCTGATCATCACCAATTCCGTCGAAACACGGCCCCTGACCGTGGGCCTGTCGATCTTTGCCACCACCGATAGCGGCACCTCTTGGGCGGTGATTAACGCGGCGACCCTTATGACCTCTGCCCCGCTTTTGCTGGGATTTTTCCTGTTCCAACGCCAATTCGTGCAGAGCTTCATGCGCGCCGGCATCAAATAAAGGACCACCCTTATGGCTCTTTCGACCTTTGGCGCGGCTGTTGAATTTGACAGCTACCTGACCATCAAAGATTGGCTCTGCGAGGCGGATCGCCCCATCGAAATTCAGGATTTCGTCATGCCCGACGTGATTGCGGGTGATTGCAGCGACCTGATCGGCCAGTACCAAACCGCGCTCGACGGGCACAATGGCCTGCGCGGCATCCACGGCCCATTCTTTGGCCTTGAGCTGTCCAACCCCGACCGCGCCATCCGCGCCATCATTCAGGACCGCTTCCTCAAGGGGCTCGAGATCGCCGAAGCCTTGGGCGGCTCCCATATGGTCATTCACAGCCCGTTCACCATGTGGAACGTCCTGAACCGCCGCAACTACCCCAAGGTCGAGGCCCAGATGTTCGAGGCCGCGGCCGACTGTCTGGCCCCCGTTCTGGCCCGCGCGGCCGACATCGGCTGTACCCTTATGCTGGAAAATATCGAGGACACCGACCCCGCCTCACGCATGGATCTGGTCCGCCAGATCAACCATCCGAACCTGAAGGTCTCCATCGACACCGGCCATGCGGATCTGGCGCACAACAACTACGATGCACCGCCCGTCCCCGACTTCATCGCCGCCGCCAGCGGCCAATTGGGGCACGTCCACCTGCAGGACGTTGACGGCTATGCTGACCGCCACTGGCACCCCGGAGAAGGCCGCATCAACTGGGCACCTGTGTTGAACGGATTGGCGCAGTTGGAGGAAGCACCGCGCCTCATCCTTGAGGTGCGCGATCGTGCCGCCAAAATCCCGCAAACCGTTCAGTGGCTGGAAACGCTGATCTAAATCTGCTGCGGCGCCCGAAAACTAGGGGCGCCGCATCTAGAATTAGCCCTCCAGCAACGCCACCATGCGGTCGGGCAGCACCGGATAGTCATAGGCCCGCTTGCTCGTCGCATGGCTGATCGCGTTGATAACCGCGGCTCCGGCGCCAGAGATGCCCAGTTCCCCGATGCCCTTGGTCTGGATCGGGTTGGCCCAGTCATCGCGCTCCTCCAGGAACACCACCTGCATATCGCCGGGCACATCCGCGTGGGCTGGCACGTGGTAATTGGCAAGGTCGCGGGTCACGATATGGCCGTCGCGCGGATCGCTCTGCATCTCTTCGGTCAGGGCGGCACCGATACCCCAGATCATCCCGCCAAGCGCCTGACTGCGCGCGGTTTTCTCGTTCAGGATACGGCCCATAGACATCACCCCCAGCATCCGGCGCACGCGGATTTCTCCGGTCCATTCGTTGACCGCAACCTCGGCGAAATGCGCGCCAAAGCCCGAGGAAAAATGGCTTTTGGCGGTTTTCCCCTTTTGGATGGTCGCTTCGGCTAGGATTTCCTCGGACACAAGTTCCGTCAGGGCAGCCTCTCGGTTATCGCCACGGGCCTGACCGTTTTGCAGGGTCAAACCCTCCGCGTCACAGCCGAGCCGTTCAGCAATCTCTGCCCGCAGCTTTCTCGCAGCTAGGAACACGGCGGAGCCTGCGGAATTCGCTCCGAAGCTACCGCCAGAGCCCGACGCACCGGGCAAATCGGAATCCCCCAGACGCACCGTCACATTCGCGGCAGGCAAACCCAGCATCTCGGCCGTGATTTGCGCCAGAATGGCGTAGGTGCCGGTGCCGATATCGGTCATGTCGGTCTCGACGATGGCTTGATCGCCGGTCAGGCGCACGCGGGCCGAGGATTTCACCAGCATGTTCGATCGCGCGGCCGAGGCCATGCCGATCCCGATCAGCCAGTCCCCTTCGCGGCGAGTTCCGGCTTGCCAACGGTCGGCCCAGCCAAAACGAGCAGCGCCTTCGGTCAGGCAATCGGCCAACCGGCGGGCGCTATAGGGGCGACCGTCGATGGGATGCTTTTCGGGCAGGTTCTTTAGCCGCAGCTCCAGCGGGTCCATCCCCAGCGCATCGGCCAACTCGTCAATCGCGGCCTCGAAGGCCAGCATTCCGACAGCCTCGCCCGGCGCGCGCACGGAACCCGCAGGCGTTGCCGCAATGCGCGCCACGGTCTGGGTAAAGCTCAGTCCGTCCGCGCCATACAGGAACTGCGAGGCTTGGCTCACGGGCTCGGCAAACCCCTCTCCGTCGATGTTGGACACGCGGTCATCGTGGGAAATCGCGGTGATCCGGCCGTCCTTGGTGGCCCCAAGGCGGACGCGCTGCGCGGTTTCAGACCGGCGCAGGACGGTGTCGAACACTGTCTGGCGGGTCATCACAACGCGCACAGGGCGGCCCAATTTTTGCGCGGCGATGGCGGCGGCGGCAGCTTCGGGGCCAAGACCCAGCTTGGAGCCGAACCCGCCCCCGACAAAGGGCGCGAGGATGCGCACCTTGGAGGGGTCGATCCCCAGTGTGTCGGCTAGCTCGGCCTTGTTGAACCGCACCATCTGGAGGGCGCTGCGCAGGGTCACGTGGTCCCCTTGCCAATCGGCGATGGCGGCGTGGGGCTCCATCGCGGCGGCGGCCTGAGAGGGCGTGGTGTAGGCACGGTCAATCTGCACTTCAGCAGCGGACCAAGAACTGTCGAAATCGCCCGCGGTGACGGGATCGTCGGTTTCCGTGTCCGGCGTTGTCTCGGGCGAAACTGCGGCGGCTTCGGCATGATAGTGCACGGTCAGGCGCTGAGCGGCGTCCCGTGCGGCCTCGAAGGTTTCGGCGACGACCAGCGCGATGGGTTGGCCGTGGTAATGGACCTCGTCCCCGGTCTGCACGGGGGCTGATCCGGCCATGCCTTGGGCAGGGTTGCGGATCATGCGGGGGTCGGTGATCACGTCGATCACGCCGTCGATCCCGAGCACCGTATCACGGTCCATGCCGGTGATCCGCCCGCGCGCGATGGTCGCCCGCACCAGCACCCCGTGAGCCATCCCGTCCGGCGCATGATCGGCAGTGTAGTCCGCGGTGCCTGAGACTTTGCGCGGGCCATCTGGGCGATCCATCGGGGTGCCGATCACGCCTTGTTTCGTTTCGTCCAGCAGGCGGGGCTGCGGACTGTCCATGGTAAAGTGATCTTTCATGCCTCTGCCCTCGCGATGTCGGTGCCGGTTGTGTCGGCCAGCCCGGTCAGCTGGCGCATGGTGGCGACGAAGGTCCGGCGCAGCAGTGCGCGTTTGTATTCGGTTTCGGGGTGTGGCGCGGGATCAGGGGCCAAGAGGTCCGCCGCGCGGCGGAACAGATCGTCCGAGGCCGGTTGCCCCAGCAGCATCTGCTCCACTTCGGGGATCGTCCATGGCTTCGGCGCGACGCTGCCAAAGGCGAGGCTGACGTCCGTGATCGTGCCACCCTCCATCGTGACCGCTCCGGCCACCGACACCAGCGCAAAGGCATAGGACGCCCGGTCGCGCACTTTGCGATAGCCCTGCCGGCTGCCCGACTTCGGCGCGGGCAGGATCACTGCCGTGATCAGGTCGCCGGTTTCAAGGATCGTCTCGCGGTCCGGTCGGTCCGCGGGCGGGACATAGAGGTCTTGCAGGGGGACGCGGCGGGTGCCGTTCGCGCCGTGGATTTCCACCTCGGCGCCTAGGGCGGTCAGCGCCACCGCCATGTCCGACGGGTGCGCTGCAAGGCAGTGATCGGACGTCCCGAACAGGGCCAGCATCCGCCCACCCCCGCCAATGGCCGCGCAGCCCGCACCGGGGGTGCGTTTGTTACAGGGCTGCGAGGTGTCGTAGAAATACGGGCAGCGCGTACGTTGCAGCAGGTTGCCGCCGGTTGTGGCCTTGTTCCGGATTTGGGCCGACGCGCCCGCAAGGATGGCCCGCGACAGCAGCGGCCATCCGGCGCGCACGAGGGGATCGTAGGCCAAGGCGCTGTTCGTCACCAATGCGCCGATGCGCAGGCCGTCGCCCTCGGGCACGATGGCGGACAGGCCTTCAAGGCGGGTGATATCCACCAAGGCCTCGGGCGTCATGACCTGAATCTTCATCAAGTCCAGCAGGTTGGTGCCGCCCGCGATGATCTGCCCGCTGGTCACGTCATCAAAAGTTTCTGCGCGGTGATAGTCAAAGGGCCTCATTCCTTGCCCTCCGCTGCCATGGCGATCGCCTCGCGGATCAGCGGATAGGCCGAGCAGCGGCAGAGGTTGCCGGACATACGTTCAGCAATCTCGGCGTCGGTCAGGGCCGCGCTGTCCAGATCATCGCTGACGTAGGAGGGCGCGCCATTGGCGATCTCTTGCAAGAGCGCGGTGGCGGACATGATCTGGCCGGGCGTGCAGAAGCCGCACTGGTAGCCGTCTTTCTCGACAAAGGCCTTTTGCAGTTCAGACAGCAGTTCCGGAGAGCCGATGCCCTCGATCGTGGTGATCTCGTCGCCGTCATGCATGGCGGTCAGGCAGAGGCAAGCGTTCACCCGTTCGCCGTTCAGCAGGATCGTGCAGGCCCCGCATTGGCCGTGATCACAGCCCTTTTTGGTGCCGGGCAGGCCCAGATCGTCGCGAAGTGTGTCCAGCAATGTCCGGCGTGGATCATGCTCGACCGCGTACGATTTCGCATTCACTGATAAATAGGTTTTCATGGGAACTCCGATGCGTCAGGGCGGCGCGCGGCAATGCCGCACTTCGTAGGTTAACGGGCCCCACGGCCGTTGGTTCCCGTTTTGGGTCAGGACATCGGGGCAAGCGGCGTGTTTGGCACCCTGCCCCATCCAGATGCGAAAACGCGCAGCGGGCTGGTTCATCCGGTCCCCTGCGCGTTTCCTGACCTAGCTTTTCAAGCCCGATTTCAGTCCTGAAGCTCCAGACACTCGGCCCCCATACCCATCTTGGCAAGCGCATCGACAAAGAACGGCAAAAAGCCCTCTGGGTGTTCGCTCATGGGGAAGTGGCCCAGTTCGTCCATCACGGCCAAGGTCGCGCCGGGGATCTGGTCGGCGGTGCGCTTGGCATCCTCGGGGGTGCAGGTCAGATCGTAGGCACCGAACTGATCCGCGTGCAGCGCCGCCAGTTGCAGGGCAATCCGCCCGCCCATCGAACAACCCGCAAGGATCGGTTTCTCGAGCCCCAACCCTTCGATCACCGCGAGCACGGTTTTGATATAGGCGTCGGTTTGCAGCAGGTATTCTTGGGTCTGGAACCCTTCGGGCGGCAGGGATTTCCCGTGCCACGGCATGTCAAAGGCAATCAGACGGTGCCTTTCAGTAACGGCAGGCGTGTTCATCAGGTGACGCCACTGGCGGTGTCGGTCGCGGGGATCGGGATGGCAATCAACTGGAATATCGCGTTCCAGCTGCTGCCCCTGACCATCTCCGAGGCGGTGCTGTCCTATGATCTGGCCGTCGTACCGATGTTCATCCTGATGGGCAACGTCATCTCCAAGACCGGCATCGCCCATGATCTGTTCCGTGCGGCCCATGCCTTTGTCGGGAATGTGCGGGGCGGTCTGGCCCTGTCCACGATGGTGGCGTGCTCCGGCTTTTCGGCGGTCTGCGGGTCCAGCTATGCGACCGCGGCCACGATGTCCAAAGTGTCGTACCCCAGCATGAAGCAGTACCGTTATTCGGACGAACTGGCGACGGGCACGATCGCGGCTGGTGGCACCCTTGGCATTCTGTTCCCGCCCTCGATCATCATGGTGATCTACGGCATCCTGACCCAGACCAACATTGGCGACCTGTTCATCGCGGGCGTGGTGCCGGGTCTTTTGGGCCTTGGCTTTTATATGCTGGCGATCCGCATCGTCGCGGGCCTGAACCCCGAGCACGCCCCCAAAGGCGAGCGCACCCCCTGGGCCGAGAAGATCAAAGCCCTGTCCGGCGTCTGGCCCTTTCTTCTGCTGTTCGGGATGATCATCGGCGGCCTTTACGCCAAGCTCTTCACCCCGACCGAGGCTGCGGGCATGGGAGCGGGTCTGGCGATCATCATCTCGATCCTCCATGGCCGCCTGTCGTGGTCGACCCTGCGGGCGATCATCGTGGACACCGCGTATACCTCGGTCTCGCTCTATACGGTGCTGTTCGGCGCGCTGATGCTGTCCAAGCTGCTGACCCTATCGGGCCTTGCGACCGGCGTGTTGATGCTGGTGCAATCCACCGGCCTCGAAGGGACTGCGCTGATCCTTGTGATGGTCTGCGTGTTTCTGGTTCTGGGCTGCGTGATGGACTCGATGGCGATCATCCTGATCTTCGTCCCCCTATTAGCGCCCATCGTCATCAGCCAAGGGTTCGATCTGGTGTGGTTCGGGATCATCGTCATCGTCGTGACCGAGATCGCCCTGATCACCCCGCCCGTCGGCATGAACGTCTTTGTCCTCAAGGCCGTGCTGCCCGATGTTCCCGTGGTCAAGATTTTCCGCGGCCTGATCCCGTTTAACGCCGCAGACGTGGTGCGGCTGGCGGTCCTGATCACCTTTCCGGCGATCAGTCTGTGGCTGGGCAGTTTGATGGGCTAAGCCACCCCGCGCTCTGATCTACGATCGACGAGAATTAACGCGCTGTCCGCCCAAGCCATCCGGTGCAGGCGGGCAGCGTTTTCTTAGCCTGCTGCCTCGCCCTGTAGCCGCGCTTTCTGCTCTCCCTCATCGAACTGAAAGAGCTGCCCCGAACGGCTGAGTTTCAGACGCTCCACATGGGCCCGAGGGCTGAGCCCAATAATGCGCTTGAACATGCGCGAGAAATAATAGGGATCGCCGTATCCCACCCTCGCGGCGGCTTCGGTGACGGAATGGCCGGCCTCCAGATACTGCATCGCGCGTTCCATCAGGCAGAATTGCTGGTACTGGCGCGGCGTCCGGCCAATCCGCTTCTGGAACGCCCGTTGGAAATAGTCGCGGTTATAGGGGGCTTCGTCCATCGTGGCCTGAACGATCGCAGGGTCCAGCGGATGGGCGCTGATCTTTGACGCCGCTTGCATGACCGCCAGATCAATCCCCGCAGTTCCTTCGATCGGTTGGGCCGCATCGGGCCGCCACCGGATGAAGGCCGCGTTGATATAGGCGTTCAGCAGCACCATGAACTGATGGTGCTGGGGCAAAGTCACCGACCCCGGCGGGGACTGGGACCGGAAGTGGCGGGCCAAGGGCTCGTACACGGGCCAAGGGGCCAGATCGGCGATGGGGCGCAGTTCCATCAGGGACAGCAAGTCGTGCTCGCCATAGGCGCGCAGGGTAAAGTGTTGGGCGATGCCGATATATTCGTCGCAGGCCTCCATCCATCCCTCAAAGCGGGTGCGGGGTGGGATCAGCATAGCTTGGCCCGGACGCAGGGTCAGGCGCTGGCCGTTCATCAGGTACTCGCCCTGCCCGTCCAGCGCGATGATCAGGTCGTAGACCTCGTTTGATTTATCCACCTGCCAAGAGGGCGCGTGCTGCATACGGATGGTCGAGCGTGTGAGCGTCAGGCTCAGGGCGCTGACGGGCACACGGTCCAGAACGCCGCCTTCGATTTCGTCCATGGGATGCCCCCTTTGGCCCGATAGGCCTGACTCATCATACCTATTGTTATTGCCACGGGGTTCATCGCGGGCAAGGACGTTCCTGTCTCAGGACATTTTTGAACTCCTACGGTTGTGACGACACTTGGAGTAGCACTTGGCACCCACCATCGGGCCAAGCAGGTTATTTTCCGCTTTTTATCAGGCAAATAGACTGCACTCCGACCCCCAAACCTCCCCCAACCTTCCGCAAAACCCGGCTTCACCGACCTTCCATATCGTCCATCTTTTTCCCCTTTATCGTGTATCCAAAACCTGCCCCGCCCCCTGATAACTTGTATGACAACATCGGGAATCGTGCAGGAGAGAGGCACGCCCCGATCTGCAACGGCACTGGACAGACGTCTTCGCAGTCCCGCCCGCGCAGCCACGGAGGAGAGGAATTAATGGATCAAACAAGAGTGCCGCCTTCGGGTGGCAGGTTAGGTGCGCCATGACGGCCCGCCGCTTGCTGGGGCTCGGCTATCTGGCGCCGTATATCGTCGGGTTGCTGGTGTTTACCTTGGTGCCGTTTCTGGCGTCCCTGTACTTGAGCTTTACCGACTATAATCTGATGTCGGCTCCCGTCTGGACGGGACTGCAGAACTATTTCGATCTCTTCACCTCGGACCGCACGTTTCGCCGGTCTTTGACGGTGACGCTGATCTATGTGTTCACCACGGTGCCGCTCAAATTGGCCTTTGCGCTGTTCATTGCGTACATCCTGAATTACCGCCTGAGGGGCATCAATTTCTTTCGTACCGCGTTCTATGTGCCCTCGATCCTTGGCGGGTCCATCGCGATTGCGGTGCTGTGGCGCTATATTTTTGCGACCGATGGCCTTGTGAATATGGGCCTGACCTCCATGGGGTTCGAGGCCGTCAACTGGTTCGGCGATCCCGGCAATGCCCTGTTCACCATCACGCTGCTGCGCTGCTGGCAGTTCGGCTCGGCCATGGTGATCTTTCTGGCGGCGCTGCAATCCATCGACAAATCGCTCTATGAAGCTGCCGCGATTGACGGCGCGTCGAAACTGCACAGCTTTATCTTCATCACCATTCCGCTGCTGACGCCGGTGATCTTTTTCAACCTGATCATGCAGATGGTGCAGGCATTCCAAGAGTTTAACGGCCCCTACATCATCACTGGCGGTGGCCCGCTGAAATCCACCTATCTCCTGCCCCTTTACATCTATGATGAGGCCTTCAAGCGGTTCGACATGGGCTATGCCTCGGCGATCGCATGGGTGCTGTTTGTCATCATCATGATGCTGACGCTGGTCGCCTTCTGGTCGTCGAAAAAGTGGGTGTTCTACGCCGGCGACAAGCGGAGCTGACCCATGACCCAGATAACTGACACATCGCTCGACTTTGCCCGTACGCAGGCCAGTGCCCGCATCCGTAAGGCCCGCATCAACGCCGTGATCCGCTATGTCATCCTTGGCCTTGTGGGGCTGGTGATGCTGTACCCGCTGATCTGGCTGGTGGGCGCCTCGTTCAAAACCAACAGCGAGATTTTCGCCAACCCCGGCTTTCTGCCCCACGAGCCCACGGCAGACGGCTATATCGAGGGGTGGAAAACCTCGACCCCTTACACCTTTGGTACGTTTTTCCTGAACAGTTTCAAGATCATCCTGCCCAAAGTGATCGGCACCGTGATCAGCTGTACCTTTGTGGCCTATGGCTTTGCCCGCTTTGAGTTTCCGTTCAAGAAGATCCTCTTTGGCTCGGTCATCGCGATCCTTCTGCTGCCCAATGTGGTGACCCGCATTCCCCAGTACATCCTGTTTCGGGATCTGGGATGGCTGGACAGCTTTCTGCCGCTTTGGGTGCCCTCGGCGCTGGCAGGGGATGCGTTCTTTGTCTTTATGCTGGTGCAGTTCCTGCGCGCCATCCCCGGCGACATGGAAGAGGCCGCCCGTGTGGACGGGGCCAACAGCTGGCAGACGCTGGTGTTCATCGTGGTCCCAATGCTGGCCCCTGCCCTGATCTCGGTCGCGCTGTTCCAGTTCATGTGGACCATGAACGATTTCCTCGGGCCGCTGATCTATATCAGCTCGGTCGACAAATACCCCGTCAGCCTTGCCCTGAAACTGTCCATCGACACCACCGAGGCCTTTGCGTGGAACCGCATTCTGGCGATGTCCGTGCTGACCATCACGCCTGCGCTCGCCGTGTTCTTCGCCGCCCAGAAATACTTCATCGAAGGGATCTCCGCCGGGGGGATCAAAGGATAAAATGGCACGTCTTCAACTGCATAACCTTGAGAAAACCTACGGCAACGGGTTCCGCGCCGTGCATGGCATCAACCTTGATATCGAAGAAGGGGAGTTCATGGTCTTCGTCGGCCCTTCGGGCTGCGCGAAATCCACCACCCTTCGGATGATCGCCGGACTAGAGGAGATCAGCAGCGGCGAGGTGCGCATCGGCGACCGGATCGTCAACGATCTGCAACCGGGCAAGCGCCACATCGCGATGGTGTTCCAGAACTACGCCCTTTACCCCCATATGAAGGTGCGCTCGAACCTGTCGTTCGGCCTGCGTCTGGCAGGTGTGCCAAAGGCCGAGCGCGCCAAGGCCGTGGACGAGGTTGCCCGCATCCTAGAGATCGAGCCCCTTCTGGACCGTCTGCCCAAACAGCTGTCGGGCGGTCAGGCCCAGCGCGTGGCATTGGGCCGCGCCCTGATCAAGAAGCCCGAAGTGTTCCTGTTCGATGAGCCGCTCTCGAATTTGGACGCGAAACTGCGGGCATCCATGCGGGTGCGTATCACCGACCTGCACCGCCGCCTGAAGGCAGAGGGCAAAGCCTCGACCGTGGTGTATGTGACCCACGACCAGACCGAGGCGATGACCATGGGCGACCGCATCTGTGTGATGCAGTCGGGCCATATCATGCAGGTGGCGACGCCCAAGGTGCTGTACGACCAGCCCGCAAACCTGTTCGTGGCGGGCTTCATCGGCAGCCCCGAGATGAACCTGATCGACGGCCGCCTGACCGGCAACGCCTTTACCACCGGCGCCCAGCAGATCGACCTGCCCCCGCACCTGATGGCCCGCCTGTCTAGCTATCCCAAAGAGGCCGTTCTGGGCATCCGGCCCCAGCACCTGCGGCTGGCGACATCCGGCCTGACCGCCACCCTCAGGAACGTCGAGTTCATGGGCCATGAGGTTTACCTCTATGCCAATCTGGAGGGAACGGACGTGGTCTGCGTGGCCTCGACCGCCGAGTTCGACGCGATGGACCGCAGCGCGGACCGCCTGACGCTGCAACCAGACCCCGCCCACATGCACATTTTCGACCGCGAAAGCGGAGCGAATGTTTCGCTGCCCCGTGGGGCCGCGTGATTTCGGAAGATAGAGGAGGAGCTCCGAAATGAAGACCCTGATGACCAGTGCCGCCCTTGCGGCCATGCTAACCGCCAGCGCCGCGTCTGCTGCCGACCTGCGCATGTCGTGGTGGGGCGGTGAAAGCCGCCACGTCGCCACCCAAGAGGCGCTGAAAATCTGCGGCCAGAAATACGGCCACACCATTGCGCCCGAATTCACCGGCTTTGACGGATACCTCGAGAAGCTGACCACGCAGATGGCCGGCGGCACCGAGGCGGACATCGTGCAGGTCAACTGGCCTTGGTTGCCGCTGTTTTCAAAGGACGGTGACGGTTTTGCCGATCTGAACAGCCTGTCCGATGTGATCGAACTGACCCAGTGGACCGAAGACCAGCGCGCCGCTGTCACCGTGGATGGCAAGCTGAACGGCCTGCCCCTGTCGACCTCGGGCCGCGTGTTCTTTTTCAACCTGACCACGCTGCAAGAAGCTGGCATTGCCGTCCCAACCACGTGGGACGAATTCCTGACCGCCGCCGCAGCCCTGCGCGCGGCCAAGGGCGACGACTACACCCTGTTCAACGCAGTAAAAGAAACCGCGCAGCTGCTGGTCACACTGGCCGTCGTGCAAAAGACTGGCAAAGATCTGGTGGACCCCGAAACCAACCGCGCCGCTTGGACCGTCGAAGAGCTTGCCGTCGGAATTGAGCATTATGGCAAACTGGTCGCGACCAAGGCCGTCCGGTCGATGCAAGAAGACGCGGCTGCGGGCAACGTGAACCTCTATGAAAAGCCCGAATGGGCCGAGGGCAAGATCGCGGGCTCCTATGAATGGGACTCGACCTACAGCAAATACGCGGACCCGCTGAACGATGGCCAGACCTTGCAGGCCGTTCCGCACATCCGCTTTGCAGATGCGGTCGTGGACGGGATTTACGCCAAACCGTCGATGTTCTTTGCGGTATCGGCCCATGCCAAAGACCCCAAAGCCGCCGCCCAGATCGTGAACTGCCTCTTGAACGAGCCCGAGGGCATCGACGCCTTGGGCGATACGCGGGGTCTGCCTGCCTCGGCGATTGCGGCCAAACGTCTGACCGATGCCGGTGCGATCAACCCCAATGTGGCAGCGGCGAATGCCATCGTGATGGCGGCCAGCGGCCCGACCATCTCGCCCTTTAACGAGCATCCCGAGGTGCGCGGCATCTTCATCGATACGCTCGAAGAATACGCCTACGGCATGATCAGCGCCGAGGACGCCGCCGAGGTCATCCTGAACAGCACCAACAAAGTGCTGCGCGGATTTGACCCCAGCTAACCCCTCTGCCCTGCCGCGACACTCCCGGCGCGACAGGGCGTTTTTGACAGACCTCAAAGGGTACAACGGACATGCTTTCGCTGACCGCACTTTCGGTGCGCACAATCGCCTTTTGCTATGCGCCTGACGGGGCACGCTACTACCTGCCCGAAATGGTCCCGTGGACCCTGAGCAGCGCGGGCACGGTGCAGCACGGCCAGACCGGCACAGCCCTGACCGTGATAGACGACCTGATCCCCGACACCGACTATGCGCTGACCGTCGTGGGCGAGACCCTGCCCTTTCGCACGCCCCCCTGCGCCGGGCTAGTGGACATCACCGATCATGGCGCGATTGCCGATGGCCCCGACACCGCCTCGCACGCAGCCGAGAATGCCCGCGCCCTGATCCGCGCCATTGGTGCGGCGCCAAAATGCGGCACCGTCCTGATCCCCGAGGGCACTTGGGTCTGCGCCCCCATGGCCCTGCGCAGTGATCTGACCCTCTGGCTCAAGGGCACTCTCAAGGCCCCCGCTGACCGCACAGGCTGGCCGATCCTGCCTGCGCGCAACCACGCAGGGAAAATGCTGGGATCGTGGGAGGGATTGCCCGCCGATTGCTTTGCCGCGCCCATATACGCGGTGGGAACAGAACGTCTGACCATCGCTGGCCCCGGCGCGCTCGAAGGTGGCGGGGATCGCGGCGACTGGTGGAGTTGGTCCAAAGACACCCGCCAAGGCGCCCGCCGCCCCCGCGGCCTGCATCTGGTGAATTGCCAGCACACACAGTTGATCGGGTTCTCGGTGCGCAATGCCCCTTCGTGGACGGTGCACCCGCAGGGCTGCCATGACCTGACCATCGCGGGCCTGCATATCAGCGCCCCCGATGACAGCCCCAACACCGACGGCTGCAACCCCGAAATGTGCCAAAAAGTGCGCCTGACGGGGGTGAGATTTTCGGTCGGAGATGACTGCATCGCCATCAAAGCCGGCAAACGCGGCGACCAAGGCCAAGAGGATCACCTGACCCCTACTCGCGACATCGCTATCACCCATTGCCTGATGGAGCGGGGGCATGGCGGCGTTGTCCTTGGCTCTGAAATGAGCGGCGATATCACCGACATCACCGTGGCCGCCTGCGAGATGACAGGCACAGACCGCGGCCTGCGCCTGAAAACCCGCCGAGGGCGCGGTGGCCGGATTGATCGCGTAACCTTTCGCGATGTGACGATGACCGATGTGGAGACCGCCTTTAGCGCGAATGCCTTCTACTACTGCGACCACGATGGGCACGACGATTGGGTCCAGACCCGCACCCCCGCGCCCGTCACCCACCTGACCCCGCATATCGGCCGGATCGAGGTTTCGGACGTCACAATCACCGGCCTGTCCCATGCGCTGGGGGCCTTTATCGGCCTGCCCGAGCAGCCCATCGGCCCGATCCACCTGACCCGCATCACCGTGCTGGGCTTGAACCCCGATGCCGTGGCCACCGCCCCCGTTATGGCCGATCACATCCGCCCCCTGTGCCATGCGGGCTTCGCCCATGAACACGCGCAAATCCTCGCGGACCCCGACATTCCGATCGAAGAAGGCGGGCTGACCCTGCTTTCGGAAAGGACAGACTAATGGACTTGCTAGACTACTTCGACGCCTACGCCCGCGATTACCGCGCCTACAAAGGCGGACGCTGGTGCTATGAGGACGGCCTGCTCTATCTGGCGCTGGTGCGGCTGCATCGCACCACGGGCGAGGCGCGTTGGCTGGCCCATCTGCGCCGTCTGGTGGATGCGCAAGTCACCCCCGATGGCACGATCCGGGACTATAAGGCCCACGAATACAACATCGACAACATTCTGGCAGGCCGCTGCCTGTTCCATCTGGCCGACACCACTGGCGATGCCCGCTATGAGGCCGCCGCCGATCTGCTGGCAGGTCAACTGGCCAGTCACCCGCGCATTCCAGCAGGCAACTACTGGCACAAGCAGCGCTATCCCAATCAGGTCTGGCTGGACGGCCTCTACATGGGGCTGCCGTTCCAAGTGGAATACGGGCTGCGGAGGGGCAATGATGCGCTGGTGCAGGATGCCCTGAGCCAAGTCGAAACCGCGCTGGCCTTCACCAAGGGGCCAGCGGGCCTCTATATCCACGGCTATGATGACGCGCGACAGCAGCCTTGGGCTGATCCGGAAACGGGCCTGTCCCCTGCGGTTTGGGCCCGTGCTGTGGGCTGGCTGGCGATGGCGCTGGTTGATCTGGTGGACCTAATCCCCAATGACCCCCGCGCCCCCCGCGATGCGGCGCGTGATCTGCTAGAGGCGGTGATCGCCCATCAGCGCCCCTCGGGGCTCTGGCATCAGGTGATGTGCATGCCAGACCTGAAGGGCAACTACGAGGAAAGCTCTGCCAGCGCCATGTTCGCCTATGCCATTCTCAAAGGCGCGCGGTTGGGGCTGATCCCCGATGCCTCTGATGGCCACCGTGCCATGACCGCTCTGGAAGCCAAGCTGGCCCCCGTAGATGGCCGCCTGCAACTGACCGACATTTGCTGTGTCGCGGGGCTTGGTGGTTTTGACGGGGTGTATCGGGACGGCACGCCCGAATACTATGTCTCCGAACGCATCCAGCCCGACGACATCAAAGGCGTCGGCCCCTTTGCCTATGCCCTGACCGAGCGCCTGCGCGCATCTGCCCTCGCCTGACCAAGACCCAAAGGACCCCTTCATGACCCTGACCGTCACCACCCGCCACGCCATCCACCCCGACCACGCCAAGGGGATGGACACCGCCGCCCTGCGCCAGAATTTCCTGGCCCAAGACATGTTCGCAGACGGCGAAATCCGCCTGATCTACACCCATTACGACCGCTTCGTCATGGGCGGCGCGGTGCCAGCGGGGAGCGATCTGACCCTCGATGTGGTGGCCGAGACCAAGACCGCCACCTTCCTTGAGCGGCGAGAGATGGGCGTTGTGAACATCGGCGAGACGGGCACCATCACTGCGGATGGCCAGACCTACACCCTGGCCCATGGCGAGGTGCTGTACCTTGGCATGGGCACTGGCGCGGTAACCTTCAGCGGTTCGGGGCGGTACTACATCACCTCGGCCCCAGCGCATCGGGCCTATCCCACCCGCCTGATCACCATGGCCGAGTGCAAAGAGGTCCACATGGGCGCCTCTGAAACCAGCAACAAGCGCACCATCAAGCAGTTCATCCACCCTCTGGCCATGGAAAGCTGCCAGCTGATCTTAGGGTATACCACGCTGCATGATGGGTCGGTCTGGAACACGATCCCCTCGCACATCCACGACCGACGGATGGAGGCGTACCTCTATTTCGGCATGGCGCCAGAGGCCCGCGTTCTGCACCTGATGGGCGAGCCGCAGGAAACCCGTCACCTGTTCATTGGCAACGAAGAGGGCGCGATTTCCCCGCCGTGGTCGATCCATTCCGGCGCAGGGATCGGCGCCTACACCTTTATCTGGGCCATGGCGGGCGATAACGTCGACTACACCGACATGGACTTTATCCAGCCAAAGGACCTGCGATGAGCCGCTTTTCCCTATCGGGCAAGACCGCCCTTGTGACCGGCGCAAACACCGGCATCGGCCAAGCCATCGCCCTGTCGATGGCCGAAAACGGCGCCCATGTGATCGCCGCTGGCCGACGCACCTGTGCCGAAACCGTGGAAATGATGGGCAGCGGAGAGGAGCTGCTGCTGGACCTCTCGGACCCCATGTCCGCCAAGGATATCTTTGCGGGCCGCCAGATCGACATTCTGGTGAACAACGCTGGGATCATCCGGCGGGCTGATGCCGTGGACTTTACCGAGCAGGACTGGGACGACGTCATGGACATCAACGCCAAGGCGCTGTTCTTCACCTGCCAAGCCTTTGCCAAGGCCGTCTTTGCCCGCGAGGGCACGGGCAAGATCGTCAACATCGCCTCGCTTCTGTCGTTCCAAGGGGGCATCCGCGTGCCCTCCTACACCGCGTCCAAACACAGCGTCGCGGGCCTGACCAAGCTGCTGGCAAACGAATGGGCCGCCAAGGGCATCAACGTGAATGCCATCGCGCCCGGCTATATCGAGACGAACAACACCGCAGCCCTGCGCGCCGACCCCGCCCGCAACCAAGCGATCCTGGAGCGTATCCCCGCAGGCCGCTGGGGCCACGCGCGGGATATCGGCGATACGGCGGTCTATCTGTCCGCTCCGGCCTCGGACTATGTCCACGGGGCCGTGCTGAACGTGGATGGCGGCTGGTTGGCCCGCTAAACTTGTCAGCGCCGCCCCGTTATCGGGCGGCGCCACGCACCATTAGGCCCAAGGGGTCACAAGGTACTTCTCGCCCGTGCGCATAGCGCGATAGTCCAGCACAGCCTCTCGGGTCAGCATCTGTTCCAGGGTGACGCGGGTCTTGTAGTGGCTGGCAAAGGTGGTCGTCAGGTTGTCCCTGACCCGCTGGCGCATCCGCGCCACGGTCTCTTGCCCGATGGATTGCAGGAACGGGAACATGAGCCAGCCCGAAAGGCTCCAGCCAAAGCCATAGCTGCGGGTCAGCACCGTGGGACTGTTGTCGAGGCGGCCATAGATATACATGCGCTTCATCTGGTTCGAGCCATAGCGCGAGTATTCCGTCATCCGCTCATAGGCGACCCGTTCCATCGCTTTGAAGGCCGTGTCCACCAGCGTACCGCCCCCGATGGGATCAAACCCGCAGAACGCCCCCGTGGTGCGGATCGCATCGGTCAGCTGTTCATAGAAATCATCATCGGCAGCATTCACCACATGGCGCGCGCCCTGCCCCTTCAGCAGGTCCACATGGTCGGGTTTACGGACGATGTTCACCAGCTCGATCCCGTCCTCAAGGCAGATCCGCGTCAACATCTGCCCAAGGTTCGAAGCCCCGACCGTGTGCAAAATCGCGCTGGCCCCGTCGGCCCGCGCGGTTTCGACGAAGCCCAGAGCGGTCATCGGATTGATAAACGCGCTCGCGCCCTCTTCTGACGAATGGTCCCCCAAGGGCAGGCACAGGGCGGCATCGGCCAAGCAGTACTGGCTGTAGGCGCTGCCCGGCACGCAAGAGACCCGCTGCCCGATCAACGCCTGCGCTGCGGGGCTGTCACCGGCGGCAATCACGGTGCCTGCGCCCTCGTTGCCTGCGGGCAGTTTCAAGCCATGACGCGCCTTCGAGGCCGCATTGACCGATGCGGGCAACTTGGCCACGAATTTCCCCGCCGAGTATTCCGCGTTCTCCACATCCGCGCCGCCCACAAGAATGGCCAGATCCGAAGGGTTGATCGGCGCGGCCTCCATCCGAACCAGAACCTGAGTGCCGGTGGGATCGGCAAGGGTCACCTCTTCTAGCGCGACAGTCAGGGTGCCGTCAGCGTCGAGCGTGGTGAACAACTGTTTACCGGTGGTGGGCATGGGGAACCTTTCAATCTGGGCTATTCCTGCGAGAAGGTAGCTTAGCCGAACCAAGCCGCCCAGCCGGACGTTAGGTCAGGGCCTTTGGCGCGCAGCCCCTGCGGTCGTGGTGGAGGGTGCGCCTCTTCAAACAGGCCCTCCTGAATGCGCCCTCATTTTGCGCATCGCCCCAAATTTACGCCCTAAAATTAGGCATCGCCCCGCACTCATGCGCGAATTGCTAATTTGGAATGCAGGTTCTCGCGGATCTCGCATAACTGCTCATCCATCATCGCATCAGCTTGACGACACGGAGACCGCAATGTCTGCTTCGGGATTCAACATTTTTTCCTTCTCGGGGAAGATGAAGATACTTCATCTGTCCTGGTTCGCCTTCTTCCTGACATTCGTGGTCTGGTTCAACCTTGCGCCCATGCTTGGCGCGATCAAGGAAAGCCTTGGACTGACCAAGCCGCAGATCACCACCTTGCTGATCCTGAACGTCGCGCTGACCATTCCGGCGCGGATTATCATCGGGATGCTGACCGACCAATATGGGCCCCGCAAAGTCTACTCGGCGCTGCTGATTTTGGCCTCGATCCCCTGTTTCGTGTTCGCGGTCGCTGAGAACTTTACCCAACTGGCGCTGGCCCGTTTCGCACTGGGCTTCATCGGTGCGGGCTTTGTGATCGGTATCCGCATGGTGTCCGAATGGTTCCCCGCCAACGAACTGGGCACCGCCGAGGGCATCTACGGCGGCTGGGGCAACTTTGGCTCTGCGGCGGCGGCATTCACCCTGCCGACGATCGCCCTCTGGTTCGGCGGCGCGGACGGCTGGCGCTGGGCCGTTGGCCTGACCGGTGCGCTGTCGCTGGTGTTCGGCTTTATCTACTACGCATCGGTGCAGGACGTTCCCAAGGGCTCGAAATACTTCAAACCCAAGAACGCGACCGCCATGGAAGTGACCTCGAAGGGCGACCTGTACTTCCTGCTGATCATGAAGGTGCCGCTGTATATCGCGCTGGGTGCGCTGGCATGGCGCCTGAAGAACGTAGACATCTTCACCCCGATGACCACCAACGTGGTCTACTTTGGCCTACTGCTGCTTTATGCCTATGACGCGATGCTGGCTGTCCGTGCGAACCGCACTGTCTTTACCGAAGAAGTGCCCGAGTTCCAGCGCTACAAGTTCAAACAGGTGGCGATCCTGAACATCCTGTACTTCGCGACCTTTGGCTCGGAACTGGCGGTTGTGTCGATGCTGCCCCTGTTCTTTGCGGAAACCTTTGATTTGTCGCCGGTTGTGGCGGGTATGGTGGCCTCGGCCTATGCCTTTATGAACCTGATGTCGCGCCCCGGTGGCGGTCTGATTTCCGACCGGTTCGGCCGCAAGAAAACCCTGCTGATCCTGACCGCCGGTCTGGCTGTGGGCTATGCGCTGATGGGCATCGTGGACGCCTCTTGGCCCGTCTGGTTGGCGGTTGTGGCGGCCATGGCGTGCTCGTTCTTTGTTCAGGCGGGCGAAGGCGCGGTGTTCGCGGTGGTGCCGCTGATCAAGCGTTCGCTGACCGGCCAGATCGCGGGCATGACCGGCGCTTACGGAAACGTCGGCGCGGTGATCTATCTGATCATCTACTCGGTGGTGGATGCCTCGACCTTCTTCCTTGTGATTGCGGGGACTGCGGTGATCGGCTTCCTCGCGCTGCTTCTGCTCGAAGAACCCTCGGGCGAGATCGCCGAAGTTGACGAAGACGGTTCCGTCACCATGATCAAGGTCTCCTGACCGGTTCGCAAAGTGTTGACAGCAGGCGGGTTTTTACCCGCCTGTTTTCGTTAAGAGGAGAGCCCCATGACCCCGCAAACGCCCAAAGGCTATGCCGCCGTAAAAGGCCAGTTCCCGACCCACCCGCTGAAGGCGGTGATGGGGGGCTATTCCTCGGCCGGGGTCAAACCGCGCAATGATGATGCGATCTCGGGGCGCATTCCCGACCAGCTTTACGAATTGCACACCAAGGGCGCGACGATCTGCATTGCGGACGGGATCAGCACGGGGCGCAATTCCTATAAGGCGGCGCAGACCTCGGTGATGCAGTTCGCGCAGGACTACTATTCCGCGCCCGAAAGCTGGCCTGTGGCCGATTGCGCCAGCCGTTTGATTCAGGCCCTTAACGGGTTTTTCTATACCCAGAACAAGTCCGGCTCGCCCGAGGCCGAAGGTCAGGTGACCACCTTTACCGCGATGATTGCCCGCTCGACCACCGCGCATGTGGTCCATGTGGGGGACACGCGGTGCCTCTTGCTGCGGAACGGCAAGCTGACCTGCCTGACCAGCGACCACACCAGCCGCTACATGGGCGAGAAAGAGGTCCTGACCCGCGCGCTTGGCATCGATAGCCGGTTGAACGTGGACTACTCTGAACACGAGATGAAGGCCGGCGATGTCTTTGTGCTGCTCTCGGACGGGGTGCACAGCTTTGTCCGAACCGCCGCGATGGCCGAACTGCTCCAAGGCCCCCTAACCACCCAGACCCAGCTAGAGCGCGCCGCCCGCGCCCTGTGTGACGCCGCGCTTGCTGCTGGCAGTGACGACAACATTTCGGCGATGATGATGGCGCTGACCGCCCTGCCCTCGGAAACCCTGACCGAGGCGCACCGCCGCCTGACCACGCTGGCGATCCCGCCCGCGCTACAGCCCGGCAACAAGATCGACGGCTGGAAGGTGATCGAAGTGCTCCATGCCTCGACCCGCAGCCACGTGTACAAGGTCCGGCGCGTTGATCACGGCGATGAGGATTTCGTGCTGAAAGCCCCCTCGCGCAATTTCGCCGACAGCCTGCAATACCTCGAAGGGTTCACGCTGGAGCAATGGGTAGGCCGCAAAATCAACCACCCGCAGGTGATGAAAATTCTGCCCCACGAGGACAGCAGCTTCCTCTATTGCATCGCTGAATGGGTTGAGGGCGAAACCCTGCGCGACTGGATGAAACGCCATCCAGTGCCCCGCATTCGCGATGTGCTGCCCATTCTGGAATCCTTGGTGACGGCGGTTCGGGTGTTTCACCGTCTCGGGATGGTGCACCGCGATCTGAAACCCGAGAACATCATGATCCTCGCGGATGGCACCGCCAAGATCATCGACTTCGGCTCGGTGCAGGTCGCGGGGTTCAAGGGCCTGCTGACTGGCGCGGACGAGGACCTGCCCGAGGGGTCGGTGAACTATATCGCCCCAGAGGTTCTGGCGGGGCGCAGTGCCTCGAACCTGTCCGATCTGTTTTCGATTGCCGCCATCGCCTATGAAATGATCGCGGGCAAAGTCCCCTTTGATCACGAGAAAAAGGGCGATCGGCTGTCCACCGCGGCCAAGGATTGGGTTCCCAAAGCCCTGACCGATTTGCGCCCCGACATGCCCTCGACCCTGCAAAAGGCGCTGGAACGCGCGCTGTCATATGACCCGTCGAAGCGGCCTCAGGTGATGACAGAGCTTCTGGGGGAAATCCGGAATGCGCGGAAAGAGTTGGCTGCGGGGGGCGATTTCGTTCCCCTGCTGGAACGGGGCTCCAAAACATTCTGGCGGACGTGGGCGCTGACGGCCACCGGAGTGGCCGCCGCGTTATTGGTTACTCTGCTGGTACGTTGACGGAGGCCAACAGGCCCGCCAGTTCCGATTTGCACGACCCGCAGTTGGTGCCTGCCGAAAGGCACGCGCCAATCTGTTCCACCGTCGTCAGGCCTTTTCCTTCGATCTCGCGCAGGATGGTGTTGCGGCCCACGGCAAAGCACGAGCAGACCACCGGACCCGGATCGGGCGTGTCGCCCTTGGCCTGCCCTGCCAAGGCCCACAGAGTCTCGGTCCCCGGCAAACCGGCCAGAAAATCGCGCATTAGCGTCACGGGCTGGAGCCCCGCATAGAAGGCCGCCAGCAGGATTTCCCCGTCAAAGAACGCGATGCGGAAGGTGCCGCGCTTGGCGTCCCGCAGCACCTGCGTATCCGCATCCGGCAGGCCGAACAGTCTACGGGCGTAGGCTTCCCAATCCTCGGGCGTGGCATCGCCCGCCAGTTCCGCGCGCCACCCCTGAACGGTCCGCGCCCGCGCCCAATAGGCGCAATCGGGCGCCAGATCGCCGGTGGAAATGGCGAACCCGTACCAAGCGGGCACAAAAGCCTCGGCCGAGACGGTGCTGGCTTTGCTTTCGGGCTGGCCCGAAATCGGGTCCACGACCGGTGCAACCAGCGCGTCGATCCGCGCCGCCGGAGCGGTCTCGCCCGTCCAGTGCATCGGTACGAACACATCGCCTTTGGTCACATCGTCAGTCTGACGCAGGCGCAGGATCGCCGTGCCGTGGGGGCTGGTCAGGCGCACCAGATCGGCAGGCTTCAGCCCCAGACGCGCGGCATCCTCGGGGTGCATGTCCACAAAGGGTTCGGGCAAATGCGCCGACAGCCGCGGGCTGAGCGCCGTGCGGGTCATGGTGTGCCACTGATCCCGCAGACGGCCCGTGTTCAGGCGGAACGGACGCGCCCCGTCCTGCGCGGACACCGGCGGACGGTGGGTCAGCGCCAGCATCTTGGCCTTGCCGCCCGCGTGATAGAACGCGCCGTCGGCAAAGAACCGGCCACCCTCTTTGGCGGGCCCTTGGGGCCAGCGGAAGGGCTGCATCGCGTCATAGGCAACCCCGTCAATCTGCGACAGGTTCGAGATATCGAAATCACGGCCGAACTGGCCAGCGATCCCTGACAGCGCGGCGTATTCGCGGAAAATCTCGACCGGTTCCTGCCAGTCAAAGCCCGCATAGCCCATGCGCTGCGCGACCTGCGCCATGATCCACCAGTCGGGCTGCGCCTGACCGGGGGCCTCCAGAACGGTGCGCTGGCGGGAAATGGTGCGGTCCGAATTGGTTACCGTCCCCGATTTTTCCGACCAAGCACTGGCAGGCAGCAGAACGTCTGCCAGACGCGCGGTGTCCGTGCGTTCGGTGATGTCGCTGACCACGACAAAGTCGCAACCCTTGACCGCATCGCGCACCTTGTCCGCGTCGGGCAAGGTCACGGCGGGGTTCGAATGGATCACCCACAGGACCTTGATCCGGCCCTCGGACAGGGCCTTGAACATATCAACAGCCTTGAGGCCCGGTTTTTCCGGCATCGCGGGCGATGACCAGAAGCCCTGAACAGCGTCGCGGTGCTCGGCGTTCTCCAGATCCAGATGGCAGGCCAGCATGTTGGCAAGGCCGCCAACCTCGCGGCCACCCATCGCATTGGGCTGACCGGTCACGCTGAACGGTCCGCACCCGAGGGTGCCGATCCGCCCCGTCGCCAAGTGGCAGTTCAGGATGGCGTTCACCTTGTCCGTGCCCGCGCTGGATTGGTTCACCCCTTGACTGAAGATGGTGACGACCTTTTGCGTCCCGATCCACAGATCATAGAACGCTTGCAGGTCCGCGTCGGACAGGCCGGTGATTGCCGGGTCGCAGGCGTGGGCGCTGGCAATCGCGGCCTCGGCCCCTTCGACATGGGCGTCGAGCCAATCCTGATCCAGCATCCCGCGGCGATCAATCTCGGCCAGCAGCGCGTTGAACAGCGCCACATCGCTGCCCGCTGCCAGTTTCAGGTGCAGATCAGCACCGTCACAGCTGGCCGTGCGGCGCGGGTCAATGACCACCAGCTTCATCTCGGGACGGGCTTTGCGCGCCGCCAGAATGCGCTGGTACAGAACCGGATGACACCACGCCAAATTCGAGCCGGTCAGCACGATCAGGTCGGCCTTTTCCAGATCCTCGTAGGTGCCGGGGACGGTATCGGTGCCGAACGCCCGCTTGTGCCCCGCCACGGTCGAGGACATGCACAGCCGCGAGTTGGTGTCGATGTTTGCCGAGCCGATGAACCCTTTCATCAGCTTGTTCGCTACATAGTAGTCCTCGGTCAGTAACTGACCCGAGACGTAGAAGGCCACCGCATCCGGCCCGTGTTCGTCGATCACGGCGCGGAAGCGATCCGCCACCAGATCAAGCGCGCTGTCCCAATCGGTGTCCTGTCCGTCCACGCGCGGCGCGAGCAGACGGTGATCGGTGCCGACGGTTTCCGCCAGCGCCGACCCTTTGGAACACAGGCGGCCAAAGTTGGCGGGGTGGTCAGGGTCGCCCTTGACCGTCAGCCCGCCCTTTCCATCCGGCGTCAGCAGAACGCCGCAACCCACCCCGCAATAGGGGCAGGTCGATTTTACCGTCGTCATCAGGCTGCGCTCCGCGCCGCCACGGTGCTGACGTCCAGCAACAGGCGACCGTCCTCGATGCGGATCGGATAGGTCGCGATCTGGCCTTCGTCAGCGCCCTGCGCCTCGCCGGTTTCCAGCGAATAGACCCAGTTATGCAGCGGGCATGTCACGGATTTCCCATGCACGATCCCCTCGGCCAAGGGGCCGCCCTTGTGCGCGCACGTGTTCGAGGTCGCGAAAACCTCTTCTTCGGCGGTGCGGAACACGGCGATGCAGCCCGCTACGGTTTTGACAATACGCGCCCCGCGCAGGGGGATGTCGTTCAGGGCTCCGATATCGGTCCAGCTCATTCTGCGGCCTCCTGGCTCAGATCTGCGAGGGGGGTGTACTGCGCCATGTTGTTGGCGACGTGATCGGCCCACGGGTCTTTCTGGTAGACGCTCTGGCTGATGTCGAAGCGTTCAACCAGCGCAGCGCGGTTGGCGGGGTCGGACAGGTGCTCTTGCACCCAGCCAAGGCCCACTTTGGCGACCCATTTATAGGCGCGGTCCAGATATTTGCCGTTCTCGCGGTAGAGCTGCATGAACGCGACGGTCCATTCCAGCACTTCCTCTTCGGTGGCGACATCGATCAGACGCTCGGTTTCCTTGACGTCCATACCGGCGGCACCAGCGACCCCGATCTGGTAGCCCGAGTCCACACAGATCACACCGATGTCCTTACACGTGGCCTCTGCACAGTTGCGCGGGCAGCCTGACACGGCCAGCTTGACCTTGTGCGGCGTCCACGATCCCCAAAGGCGTTTTTCCAGCTTGATGCCAAGGCCGGTCGAGTCCTGCGTCCCGAAACGGCACCAGTCCGTCCCCACACAGGTTTTCACCGTCCGCAGACCCTTGGTGTAGGCGTGACCAGAGACCATGCCCGCATCGTTCAGGTCCGACCAGATCGCCGGTAGGTCCTCTTTCTTGATGCCCAGAAGGTCGATCCGCTGGCCGCCGGTCACTTTGACAGCGGCGTCGTATTTCTTGGCGGCTTCGGCGATGGCGATTAGTTCCTCAGGGGTGGTCATGCCGCCCCACATCCGCGGCATCACGGAATAAGTGCCGTCTTTCTGGATGTTTGCGTGGTTCCGTTCATTCACAAAGCGCGACTGCAGATCGTCCTGATACTCGAGCGGCCAGTCGGCCAAGAGGTAGTAGTTGATCGCAGGGCGGCAGACGTGACAGCCGTTGACGGTCTTCCAGCCCAGTTCCTGCCAGACGGCGGGCTGGGACTTCAGTTCGCGCGCCTTGATCAGGCGGCGGACGTCTTCGTGGGTCAGGTCGGTACACTTGCAGACGGGCTTTTCGGCCTTGGCCTCAAAGCTGTCGCCCAAGGTCACGGCCAGAACCTGCTCGACCAGTCCGGTACAGGTGCCGCAGGACGCAGAGGCCTTGGTCAGCGCCTTGACGTCGTCCAGAGTGTGCGCCCCGCCCTCGATCGCGGAAACGATGGTGCCTTTGCAAACGCCGTTACAGCCACAGATTTCGGCGTCAGCCGGCAATGCTGCAACGGCTGCCAGAGGGTCCGCGGCGGCTGCGCCACCCCCCTGAAATGCCGGGCCAAAGATCAGCGTTTCGCGCATCTCTTCGATGTCGGTGCCATCCTTGATCAGGCCGAAAAACCAGTTGGAGTCCGCGGTGTCGCCGTACATCACGGCGCCGATCAGCTTGTCATCCTCGATCACGAGACGCTTGTAGACGCCACGCTTGGGGTCGCGGAACACGATATCCTCGCGGCCTTCGCCCTCGGCAAAGTCGCCGGCGCTGAACAGATCGCAGCCGGTGACTTTCAGCTTGGTGGACAGCTCGCGCATTTTGAACACGTCGTCTTCGCCAAGCAGGGTTTTCGCCAGCACTTTCGCCTGATCGTACAAAGGCGCGACCAGACCAAAGAGGTTGCCGTTAAACTCGACGCATTCGCCAACCGCCAGAATATCGGGGTCAGAGGTGCGCATCTGCGCGTCCACCTTGATGGCTCGGCCCATGTCCAGACCGGCCGCCTGCCCCAGCGCAACGGCGGGACGGATGCCCACAGCCATACAGACGATGTCGGCCTTCAGTACGGTGCCGTCTTCCAGCAGAACGCGCTCGACCTTGCCGTCGCCTTCGATGCATTTGGTCTGGGCCTTGAGCAGCACGTTGATCCCGCGCTTTTCCAGATCCTTTTTCAGCAGGTAACCAGCCGCCTCGTCTAGCTGACGCTCCATCAGGTGACCCATGATGTGCAGCACGGTGACTTCCATACCGCGCAAGCGCAGACCGGCCGCCGCTTCCAGACCCAAGAGGCCGCCACCGATGACCACCGCGTGGCCGCCCGGCGTGGCCGAGGCTTCGATCATTGCGTTGGTGTCTTCCAGATCGCGATAGGCAACCACGCCGGGCAGATCGTGACCGGGCATCGGGATGATGAACGGCGCGGACCCCGTGCCGATCACCAGCTTGTCATAGGGAACTTCGCCGTTCTCGCCGATGACCACTTTGCGCTCGCGGTCGATGCCGGTGACCTTTTCGCCGAAACGGGTGGTCACTTTGTTCGCCGCGTACCACGCATCGTCATGGGTGACGATTTCCTCAAAGGTCTTTTCGCCCGACAGAACCGGCGAAAGCATGATGCGGTTGTAGTTCCCGCGCGGCTCGGCGTTGAACAGGGTTACCTCGAACGCATCGGGTGCGGCGTCGAAGAGATGCTCAAGGACACGGCCGGACGCCATGCCGGCACCAATGACGACAAGTTTCTGCATCGGTTCAATCCTTCTTTACAGGTACCAAGCGACCACGTGGGCCAGTTCACCGTGTTGATAGACAGGCAGGGCAACCATCAGGGTATAGCCCGCAGGCAGACCGGTTGCGCCGGTGTGGACTTGGGGCAGACCAGAGCCGACCACCTGACCAACGGGCCCTTGCCACGCGCCAACGGTTTCCGCATCAACGGGCGGGTTTTCCTTGGGCCAGAGGGGGCCTTCGATCTCGCAAAAGCCATCAATGCGCAGGGCTTTCTTGGTCGCTCCGACAACCTCGGGACGGGCATCCCAGATTTCAAAGCGGCGCGCGATGGGCGTGCCTGCCGACGACAGCAGCGTCAGAACAAAGGTTTTGTCACCGGGCACAGGCACCGGCACGCCAAGGCCATGCTTGAGGCCAATCTCGCCCGCTGCTTCGGCACGCAGGAAGGCCCCGACGCGGGAAAGATCGCGCATCAGGATCGGCGTATTTGCCGCCCAAACGCCGCCGGGCAGCCCCTGCCCGTAGCTGAACGACACGTCCTGCGAGATTTCCTCGAATTTCTGCGCGGTCCCGTAATAGCCATCGGACAGGTGCAGTTTGTTGCCCTGATCTTCCCAGACCTCGATCGCGCCGTGATGCTCGGCGTCATCGCCGCACAGGATCACCAGAACTGCCTTGAGGGTTTTGCCCGCAAACACCGGCACCGCAACCGCGCAGGTCAGACCGGCCTCGAGCGCGGCTTCGGTCCGCTGGAAATACGATCCGTCGAATTCCTTCAGAACCACAGGGCGCGCTTCGGCCCAAGCCTTGCCCGGCAGGCCCTCGCCCTTGGCAAAGCTGGTTTTTCCCGAGATTTCCGCGAATTCGGAGGCATTGCCATAGGCACCCCCACCATGAACAAGGGTCTCCCCTTCAGGCAGCCAGACCTCGGCAATCCGCGCAAAGGTTCTGGCCTCGGGTGTTGCTGTGAGCTGCATCCTCGGCTCCTCCTACATGTCCGGCGATCGCGCATCCCTCGCGCTGGCCGAACGAAAAAACGGCCTGCATTTGACTGCAGGCACCCAAGTCCCACGCTGAATAGGGAGCGTCGCTTCGTCCATACAGAGCGTCTCTTTTGCGGTACTAGGAAGGGGTGGAAGCGGTGAGAGGAACACTTTTCGCCTAATTTATGATCCATATGATTAAACTTTAATCACAAACAGAACGTCGCCTCAGTTAGCGTGGCCTTGAGGCCCCTGTCGCATATTTCATCACAGATTGAGGGGATTACGTTGTCGCTGGCGCAAATTCAGGCAGGCTCATTGGGACCATTGAGCGCCACCGCACAATGCAGCGCCCTGCACCCGAGGAATCAGCCAATGCTGTCAATCACGGAAAACCTTTTGAGCCACGTTTAGTGGCGGAGGATCAGTCCGACAGAACGCCACCAAATGGATCAATAACCCACTGTTTATAATTGACTTTTAAAGATCACAAAAGACGCAGCGTTGCAGTTTGTGTGGCAAAATGTGTGGCAAAAATTTTCGCCTAAAGACCACATACCTAACACAACCATGGCCCAATTTCGGCCTGCGCAGACAATCTCGCCGCCGCGCCACGCGAGCTTCAAGCTCCGCATGACGGGCGATTGCCCAACCCGCGCCATTCGGTGGAAGCAGCCACCAAGGCCCATAGCTCCGATGGATGACCGTTCAGTGGCAGGTCTAGGCCAACCAAATTGTAAACGCGCCTTTGCGCTTGAACGTGTCGTTATAGGCTGGCCAATTCTTGGAACTGTAGGTTGAAGGTGTCGGCCTGCCTATACATTTCAGCTAGCCCTAATGCTGTACGAGATGAACGCCTCAGGGAATTTGCACAACAAAGCCTCTCAGAGCTCACTATAGGTCTTCAATATGACGGCATTCAGAATGTTGAAGTTTGCCGGCAGAACCGTCTTGATCAGGGTGATATCCTTGCCATCAAGAGCCAACACCGTGTACCCGTCATCATTAACCGAAGCCGTCAGTTCAGGCCGACTTATATAGAAGGAAGCACCTTCACCCCAGTACTTGACCACCAGAGAATCTTCGGAAGGATTGAAATCTTCGACCACTGCTATGTCGGCACTGCCGTCGTGATCGATCAGGAAAAATGTATCGTCACCTTCGCCGCCAACGGCTGTATCTCCTGCGCCAACCAGTAATACGTCATCGCCGTAGCCGCCGTTTAAAAGATCCGTTCCATCGGTCCCTACTTGATTATTATGCTCCATGATGATGTCAACGGAGTCAAAACCGTTTGGGTTTGAATAGCTCCAGTAGTAGACATCAAAGAATTCGGAACTACCCCCGTTCAGAACGTCGTCGCCTGTGCCGGCATTCAACGTGTCACTCCCATCGCCGCCCATCAACCAGTCATTACCGGCACCGCCATTCAGCGTATCCCTGCCATCGCCACCATACAGGGTGTCGTTGCCATCCTCGCCTGAAGCTTTGTCATTGCCGCCCTGCAGGTATAAGGCATCATCTTCCGCTCCACCGGTAAGATCATCACTTCCCGCACTTGCCGTCACCACAGAAGAAAGACTGATATCATCCAGAGTGAAGCCTTCGGTATCACCACCGATCACCATCACCAGCTTTCCACCGTCATAAAGGTTCACACCAGTGTCCGTATGCTCAATGCTCAGGTCGGGTTCGCCGGTGGTGACCGAGTACATATACTCGATCTGATCGGCATCCTCGTAGTCCGTGATGGTAGCGGGTGCGTCTCCAGATAGTAGGTGATGCTGAACCACAGCAAAGGTGTCACCGCCGGCACCGCCGGTGGCGGTATCACCAGCCCCGAATGCCAAGGCGTCCCAACTGCTGCCACCATCCAGAACATCCGCGCCGCTTGTGTCCTCTTGGCCAAGTACCAGAGCAACGGCCTCGAACTTCAATGGCTGCGATCTGGGGGTCAGATCTGTAAAGCCACTCTCCCAGTCGACATACAGCGTTGAGAGGCTGCCACTGGCATCGTCTGGAAAATCACCTGCCGAGATCAAGACATCCTGACCAAATCCACCGCGCAGGGTGTTGTCACCACGGGTATCAACTAACCAATCATGGCCAGTGTTACCTATCAGATTGTCATCGCCTTGCCCGCCGATCAGCGTGTCGTAGTCGCTTGCCCCGTTAATAGAGTCATCCCCGACCCCGCCAAACAGCAGATCGTTAGAGTTGCCGCCATCAAGGGTATCGTCACCATCACCGCCGCTGATCGTGTCGTTCCAGCTCTCACCTCTCAGTAGGTCGTCACCCGCAGCGCCGGAGATCAAATCCGAGCCATAGCCACCTAGAACGGTGTCATCGCCACCACTGGCGTCAATCACATCGTTATCGTCGGTGCCCACGATACGCTCGCCAATATCCTGATCCGAACTGTCGTTAGAGGAGGTATCAGCGGAGTCGTCAACTATAACCGAATAGACCCCGTAACTCGCGAGGAGGGAGAACAGCATTATACCAATCATTTTCGCACCAATACAGCGCCTTAACTGACGCATTCACTTTTAAAAGACAGGTGCTAATCACCTGCCCAACCCGTAAGTAAAAGTTTCAAGATATATACCGAATTTCAAGAAATAATTTTTATTTACGATTAATCGTAATGAATTCAGGCGCTTGGAAGGAAACGCAAACCCACTAAATTGGAACAGAATATCGGAATTCCGGACCTTCTTTACGTGCGCAATAAACAACGCGAACGTGCCGATAGTTGCCGTACCGCGTGAAGGCGCCGCGACCAGCAGGTCCGTCAATTCCGGCTTATATTTTTCCTTTAACCAAGGTCTGCATCGCCCCAATACAGCCCTACCAGACCGGACTTTCGAGGCATTGCGGAGCAATTCGGCGGGCCAAAGTCGGTAACGCGCGGGCAAGTTGCCCCCTCTGCGCTTAAACCTCCGGAGATGACCCTCAATAAGGACTTCAACAGGGCCAAAAAATCGCGTTCGATTTGTCGATATGGATAGATTTCGTTGGCAAGGGTCACGTCATGCTTGGCGTTGGAGTGGCCCGAGAAACTACTCGCAGCTCAGGTGTCACACCAAGGCTGCATTGCCTGCGACAACTTGAGCCTTCACATTCGGTTTTTTGAATACTAATATATTCAATATCACGAATGTGAAAGGAGGCTCCAATGTCAATCCAGCACGCTAGACCCGCAGACACCTATGTTCCGACCTACTTTCTTGGCTCCGTCGGGGCCGGAGGCTTGGCCGTCACCTTCTTTATGTACCTGATGTTCTGGGTCAAACACCCCGACAAACCCGTGCCGGTCTTCGAGGATATCGCCGCCGCCTTTGCCACGGGATCACCGCTACTCCAGGCAGCGATTGTCGTGGCGGCCATTGGCATCGCTGTCTTTGCCGTGCTGAACATCAAGGGGTTGATCTGGAACCTGTCCCAACTGTCCAAATTCAAACGAACCGAGAGTTACCACAAGCTGCGCAATTCCAACGGGGAAACCACCCTACTGGCCGCCCCGCTGGCCGTCGCCATGAGCATCAACGCAGCCTTCATCGTAGGTCTGGTGTTTGTGCCTCAGCTTTGGAGCATTGTGGAATACCTGTTCCCGATGGCGCTGGGGGCCTTTGCGCTAACCGGGATTTGGGCCCTGCGTCTGATCGGTGATTTCCTTGGCCGCGTGCTGTCCAAAGGTGGGCTGTTCGATGTCACCGCGCACAACTCCTTTGCCCAGATGCTGCCCGCGTTCGCTTTGGCGATGGTGGCTGTGGGCCTGTCGGCCCCGGCTGCGATGTCCCATACCCCTGCCACTGTGGCCACTGCGCTGGTACTGTCCACCGCGTTTGGCACCGCCGCGCTGATCTATACCGCGCTGGCCGTTGTCACCGCGTTCAACTCGATGCTGCACTACGGCACCGCCAAAGAAGCCGCGCCCACCCTGCTGATCATCGTGCCGCTGATGACCGTTCTGGGGATCATGGTGCTGCGTCAGGATCACGGCCTGCACACCACCTTTGACGCCCATACCAGCGCCGCCGACACCATGATGTTCCTTGCCCGCCTGCTGAGTGTGCAACTCGTGTTCCTTGGGCTGGGTCTGACCGTCCTGCGCCGCCAAGGGTACTTTGCCGATTTTGTCTTCGGTGGGAAAACCTCAGCGGGTTCGTACGCGCTGGTTTGCCCCGGCGTGGCCCTGAGCGTGATGCTGCATTTCTTTGTGAACAAAGGGCTGGTCGCTGCCGCTGCGATCACCAAGTACGACGCGACCTATTGGGCCCTGACCGCCGTTGCCCTGATCGCCCAATTCGCGATGGTCGCGCTGGTGATCCGGCTGAACCGTCAGCACTTTGGCAGTCACGCGTCGCAGGCTGTCCCCGCCGAATAATCCCTCCCCGACCCTGGAAGCACTTGGGCGCCCTTCGTGGCGCCCCTTTTTTCTGTGCCAAGGGACCTTGATAGCATCCCTTCCAGGAGGCCGTTTTCGCGCGAAACAGCATCAGCGCCTGATCCCGCGTTACTGCGCCAAACTTGGCTGTCCAGCGTTTGACGGTCTCGTCCATACTCTTACTCATGGCTACTTTCTTCCTCTATAGCATGAGCAGGAAATCAGTGGGTCTTTACACTCACACCCAACCGCTCAGAAACCTCCTTCATCGGATAGCCCCGTTCGGTGATTTGTGCGACCGCATCGCGCTTGAAATCATCTGTGAAATTCCCTGTGACCATATAGCCTCCTTGCCTCGAAGTTAGCTAAGAAGGCGTCCACATTACACAGGGCTATTGATAGAGGCCATGGGCGGCCCGTTACCATAGATGTGTTGGTAGAGGGCCCCCATGAAGTTAAATGAACGCAATGTCATCTATCAATACAGATGCGTCCGTAAGTCCTTCAATCACCAACTTTTCACTTCCAAAGTTTAGAACGACGCCGTTTTCGTTCTCTGTCGCAAATTGCGAAAGGACTTGGGCTTTGCGTAGCCCGCCCCCCCATAAATCAATATCCAAGAGAAGAGTGTCTATGTCATCTTCGAAGTCTAATATGGTGTCGGTTCGACTTCCTATTTTAAATTCAAATCTGTCTTTCCCGGCACCACCCTCCAAAAGGTCTTTTCCACCGCCACCTGAAAGGCGGTCATTGCCGCTTCCTCCAAACAAAGTGTCGGCCCCGCCGCCTCCAATCAGGATATCTCCGCCGCCGCCGCCGAATATGATATCTTTGCCAAAATTCCCGCTCAAACTGTCACGACCGAGCCCACCATCAATGCTATCAGAGCCACCGCCTCCGACCAGATCGTCATTTCCAGCTTCGCCACACAGGCTGTCGTTGCCACTTCCGCCGTTCAGATGGTCCTTTTGGTTACCACCAAAAAGGGAGTCGCTACCCCCACCGCCAATCAGGATGTCATTTCCAGAATTTCCGAAGATTTGATCATGTCCAGATTTCCCGAGTAGGAGATCATCGCCTTCACCGCCCAAGAGAATGTCGTTTCCAGCGCCAGCATTCATCGTGTCGTCACCTGTGGATCCGAACAGGCTATCATTTCCTCCGAATCCAACAATTACATCATCAGCAACATCTCCATTAATTGTGTCGTTTGACTCAGTGCCGTCTAACTTGAGACTGCCTGGCGTCTGTAGCGACCCAGATATCTCAGTGGGAACTCTTTGACGCTCCCTGCCTATGGATAGGTCGGTGAAAATAATATATAGGTCAACAACCTCAACCTGACCTGCAATGTTCGACCCTAAGAATGTGATTTCAAGCAAATCCGACAAATTTAGATCAGTGCTTGGAGATATCGCTCCGCTAATCGTAAGCCCGTTTTCAGTAGCGACTTGACTTGAGTAAATGCTACCGGAGCCGACAAGTGACACATCGCTCGCTGTAATTCCAACTGTCGCTAAGGTGACGCTGAATTCAACAAGGCTTCCCGCTGAGACAGTTTGATCGTTTGTTGTTAAAGTCGCCTTGCCACCGTTTCCCTCTTGGGTCAAAGAGATAGTCCAAGGCTCCACATCTTTGGTTTTAATAAGTTCAAGAGAGTAAGGTACGGATGAGTCAGTACTTGTATTTACCAGGCCGGAGAAAATAAAAACCATTCCTCCATCGTCTACTTGAAATTCTTTCGTTAAAAGTGAATTTTCTTCATCAAATATGTCGCCGTAGTCATTGAAGATCAAACCCACATATTCGTTGTTCGAGCCACGGACGTTAAACTGAACATTGGAATCAAAAGACGTTGCATCTGAAACTGTAAGCTTGATTTGATACGTGTCGACTGGATCAAGATTCGCTACGAAAGTATCGTAGTCAAATTGCAGGCGGCCCTGAGTGTGAAGGAAGGCCGACGTCTCTTGACCTTCAATGAGTTCTGAAACGAGATAACTTTCGCTCGAGAGAATTTCTTCAAAATCTAATGATGATGGGAACAATCCTGAGCCCGATAAGTCGATGGAAACGGTCTCTGTCGTATACTTCATGAACTCAGTTCTTCCTTAACTCGTACTGATAATTTGCGGTGATTAAAAATTCCCACTTAAACCAGTTGACCTGTTGGCTGCAACTTTTGCAACATATGATTACATTTTATGACGCTTTTAAAACGCAATACTGGAGTTGCTCTGCCTACCAACTCTGGACCACCCGAAGCTGGAGTTTTCGGGCCTTGCTCACGATGACGGGCTGGTTGCGTCACCGGGAAAGTGCAATGCGCTTGGGACTGACCTGCCTCTAAACTTTCATCCAACGGCTATGAGCCTTTGCCAAATGCGCGACGCGGCAGAAAAGCGTTTGACGGAAGAAGCGGAGTGACGCTCAGTCTGTAGGTCAGAAGTCAACATCCCGCAGGCCCCTCCCTTGACCAAGCGCCCCAGCAAATTTATCGGCACACTCTATGCCTTCAAATTTGAAGGGCGCGAGGCCTATGGCATCTGCACCCACGAAGTCATTGACGGCTGGGGGCCGAGGCTCGGGCAGCTCATCCGGTTTTTCGAGGGCACCGCTCCCGAAGGTGCGCGGTCTGCTCCTGATCCCGAGACGGCTCCGGTCATGTTCTGGGCCTTTGTCGATCTGCGCAGATTTCTGCGCTTGGGCCAGGCCGAACACCTCGCAGACTGCGGTGTGCCGGAACACATGCAAGGCACACCGCGACTGCGGCAGGGGCTGCCTCTGCTCCACTATTCCGAGGCGGACCCCATTTTTCTGACAGAGGGACTTGGGGACGACGCTGTTGTCGTCGAAGACCCCGTCAGTGAAGCGGAAATGGCCGCGACGCCTGATCTTGTGGTGCTGGACATCCTCGGGGTGAGTGACTGCTTTCGTTATGGCCTGACGCCCGAGCGGCAGTACGCGATCGCCCACGGCACCCACGTGTTCGACCCCGTGCGGGATGCCCTTTTCTGACCGCCCTTCCCTACCGCCACTACATCTCCAGCCCATCTTCCGGCTCAGACCGCCTTTCTTCCCCTACCAGCCAGGCCTTGATCATCCATCCTCTTGAGCCTTCTCGAGGGCTTCGCCAAGCCACTGCATCATCCGGGCTTGGTTGTTGTGAATAGCGTCGATCTGTGCGGCCATGTGTTTCAGGTCTTGCTGCTGTATCAGGGCGACGCTCAGTTTCTCTACGATCAGCTGGGAATAGGTGTTCGAGGCGATGATCGCGTCCGTGATCTCCTGCAAGCGGTCCGTGAGGGCTGCGTCCTCCGAGCGTCCCAGCATCGCTTCGAGGCGGTCCATCATGGCGCGGAATTCGAGGAGCATGGCACTCAGGCTCTGTAAGTCGGTGGATATAGTCATGAAGGGTTCTCCATTGCTTCTGGGTGGTTTGGAAATCGGTGAGATGGCGAGCGAGGACCCGCGCGATGCGGCGCGCCGCGCGTTGGTCTCGCCAGAGGTCCGCAAGGGCGTTCAGACGCGCCATCAGCGTTTGCAATAGGGGCGGTTTTGGCAGGTCGGATTTTCGAGATTTGGCAATTTTCGCGCCCGCTGCATTCTTTGCTTTTTGAAAGATCGGGATCGGCCGCCACGCGATGCATTCCTGTTCTTTTACAAGGACATGGCGCGGATCAAAGGGCTGCGGATCCCAACCCTCTTTTCCATATTTCCCATATTTTGCGGCGGTCATTGCTTTGCAATCTTCCGATTTCTCGAAGAGCTGATCTTCGAGATCTTCCGCCACAAAGCGGGCGTCGAACTCCGCCTGATCCTGCCGCACCAGCGCGTAGGGGCGGTCTTCAAACAGGCGGCCTTTCAGCACAAATTTCTTCGGCTTTGTGCGCTCGGGATCAATGGCAACGAAGCTCATCGATTTGTCATTCGGTCGCCCGATCCGGTAGCCCGCTTTCCGCGCCAGTTTGCGCAGATGCCGCCGCAGCGCTTTGCGGTGCGGAACAGCTTTTGTTGCCGCTAGGTCTACAAGCTGCTGCCCGAATTCCAGAATGGCCATGTGGGCTGAGGCCAAACCATGCCGCTCCAGTTCCGCGGTGCTTTTGCTGAGCCAAGGCGGAAAGCTGACCCACTGGGTCCGGCGCGGGTCTGTGGGTTCGGCCCATCCGAAGCGCGCGTTGATGAGCTGCCGCTGCAGGTCCCACATCGCGCGGTGCCGTGGCGTCGGTGGACAGGGGTTCCACGACAGATAGCGGCCGTGGCCTGCCAGAACCGCGCGGGGCAGCAGCAGGTTCACTTCCAGCCGCCCTGTATGGGTATGGGTCCCGATCAGGACCGGAGGGCGGCTTTCCTGCGGGACGTGCAGATAGGCCAGTTCCAGCACAGCGGTGACGGCCTTGCCCACACGATCCCTCTGCTCCCGATCCCCGCGATTGAAGGCCGCCACGGGCACATCGCCCTCGGCAAAGGTCATCGTCATGGCGCTGAACCGCCGCGTGAAAGGCAACTGCTGCAGGAACCGCACCATTTGATCCGGGTCACCTGCCAAGAGTTCCGGGGCAGGATCGCGGTTCAGTTGGAGGCGCAGCCCTTCCGCCGACTTCCCCACGGTCGGCGCGAGAAAGTAGGTCAGGATCCCGCGTCCGGAACGATCAGAGGCGTCATATTCGTACCACCCGATCAGCATTTTCCGAGCTGCTCCAAGAGGGCGTTCAGGGCCGCTGTGTTCGCCCAAAGCGCCGAGGCCAGCGCCGTGGGGATTGGGGTGATGCCATTGTTAAAGGCGAGATGGACATCTTCGTTCTGTCGTATGGCGTAGTGCAGTTCCTGGATCAGCCGATCCGGAACACCACGCCCCGCGGGCTTTGCTGACCGATTAAAAATCCACAACGCCACCAGTTGGCTTGCAGAGATGCGCCGCTGTTTCGCCGCGCCTTGCAGCGCCGTCCACTCGGCATCGGTCAGATGAACGCGTCGGGCTTTCTTTTTCTGATCAACATGAGGATCGTCACACAACATACTCTTACACCTTTCAAAGTTACACACGCCTCCCGCCCTAAGGTTCCGGTTGCGGAATGTAACTTTCAAGAGGGGGTGTCCGTTATCCCCAAAAATATTTAAGCCTATGTTTTTTAATTCGAAATAGATCACTACGATTATAGTGATTTTGTGAATTTTGGGGTGGTTTTCCACAAAATTCAGTCGCACTCCCGGCCTTCGATGTTGCGCCTCTCGGGCAGACTTTTCTAGCGTCCAGACATGCCCCACCCATGGGGATTTCCATTCAGCAAGCACCCCTGCGGAGCCCCGCACGGGGCCACAGGAGACGCACGCCATGGCGCGCGACAGGACCGACTTTGCCGATCGCATCCGGCCTCCCGCCCCGAAGGGCGCGGAGAGCGCCGTGGCGCGGTTGGAGGCGGCCCTCCTGCAAGTGGCGGTACTGATGGAACGCCAGCCCAAGTTCGTACTGATCTTCGTGCGGCTCGAAGCCGAACTTTCCGCCGCCCAAGAGGCCGAAGTGAACGGACCTCTGGCGCGGGCCAAGGCCCTGCGGGATCAGCAAGCCCGGAAAGATGTGCGGCGCACTCAGCGCACCAATGTGATTGCCTTGGCGCAGGCCAGATCCTGATTTCCCTCACCTCAGATCATCTCGGATGACCCAGTCTGACCGCTGATGCGCCCGCGCACTTCAGCTGATGTGACTGGTCTGCGAGTGACCCCATGTATTTACATTTTGAGCGTCCGGGCGGGCCCGCAAGAGCCCTTCCGTCTGGCCTGCACGCTTGTTTCCAAGATGGTCGATAATCATTCTGGCAAAACAGCAAGCGATTGGGAAAACGGGCCCGTTCGGGGAGCCTTGATGGTTCAAAAAAAGACGGTCGGTAATATCATCCGGCGCTTTGGACCCTATTCGAATAAGGTTTGCGCAAAACCGGTGTCATTCCACTCGCACAGAGAAGCCCCTGAGCACACCACCAAGATCGACAATCGCAGCGCCGCTTCGAGGAACATCTTCCCCCAGCCACCCCACCTGCGCCTCTCTCCGGACCTCTGGGGTCACGCGGTCCTCAATGTCCAAACCCTGCCGAATTCCCAGAGGTGCAGCAGGATCGACCTGCCGCTTGAGCAGCGCCCCATCTCCGATCTCCAGCGCGATCTCCACCATGGTCCGCGTGGCCACCACACCATGCCCGTTATCCACGACGAATGTGTCCGTCACCAGATCCGTGAGCCCCGCATCGAAAAGGTCCTGCTTCCATTCGCGGATGTCATCGAACCAGGATCGCCCCTCGGGACTGGGATCAAAGGTCACCACCGTCCGCCCCGAGAGCGGCCCCCGCCGCACAGTGAATGACCCACGCTCAGCGAAGCCCTCGGACAGCAGGCTTGTGGTCGCCGCGAGAAGCGGATTTTGCTTGCTGCGTCTGGCATTGAACCTGCCGGTCGCAATCTTGGGGAGCAATCTGCAGATGCTAAAGGAGGTGACTAGTCTGGGATTTCCAGAG
>NZ_JABCJE010000014.1 GCF_013377535.1 Donghicola mangrovi
CGTGGATCGTGGATCGTGGATCGTGGATCGTGGATCGTGGATCGTGGATCGTGGATCGTGGATCATTTCAGCACGCGGGCCATTTCCCCATCAGGGATCTTTGCAAGCCTCCAACGCTCGATGAGCACACGTTTTTAGATGCTAAGCTGATTGTAAACGGCTTCCATTGCAGCATCTCTCCATTAGATAACTCTCTGTTTCGATAAAGAATTTGCACTTCGGATGTGAAGCCACCGCTACACGCCCGATCGGCCCATAGCCAAGATTATGTATTATTCGGGGGCTTTCCAGCGTTTTCGGAGCGGTCTGCATCTGAAATTGCTTACGACGGCTATGTTGCCGATTGCTCGGCGGTAGGCACTTTGAATGTAAGCCGATCCATGAAGTGGTCCTTGGGGCCGTCACATTGTGGAAAGACGTGGAATTCCAAATCAACGCGATCCGGCTCTGCAGTCATCGAGGACTGTTGGCCATTTCTCTTGGATACGCTTCTTCGACTGTTGCAGGCGTTTGACGGGCCATGATTATTATTCATATACTTGAATGCGTTATCTACCATGATTCAGATCAAGGTCGGAATAAAATGTGGATTCTATCCACGCTGGAAAGCACCTGATTGGATTCACCTTATGCGTTGCGGCGTTCACAGACGCGCTTTTCTGACGGGCCAGGTTACCCCCGAGTTACCGGCCATGACACCGCCCGGCTCCGGCGGCGATTTCCTACGTCTGTGTGATGGCTGCGGCGCCTGCGCCGATGCCTGTTCTGCGGGGATCATCGTAAAGGGCAAGGTCCCCACAGTCGATTTCGACCGTGGCGCCTGCACCTTTTGCGGTGAGTGCATCGCCGCCTGTCCCACAGATGCCCTCGAGCCCGAACGCCTCTCCGACTGGCCATGGCGCGGCGTGATCATCGACAATTGCCTTTCGCTGAACGGCATCGCCTGCCGCGCATGCGAAGACGCCTGCGACCTGCGGGCCATCCGGTTTCGCCTGATGACCGGTGGACGATCCGCCCCCGTGCTTGACCAAAGTCAATGCACCGGTTGCGGGGAATGCGCATTCACCTGTCCGGCTGAAGCGATCCGCTTCAAGCTGGTTGAAGCTTCGGAGAGGGAGACCCTGCAATGAACATCTGTGGATGCCTTGTCCACCTTGCCCCGGCCTTCCGCGACAGCGCGCGGGATGCCATCGCGGGCCATCCCGGCGTCGAGATCCATGCCGAGACGGAGGATGGCCGCTTCGTCGTCACTGTCGAGGACACCGACACCGCCCGCGCCTCCGAGACCATCATGGCGCTGCACCAGGTGCCGGGCGTCGTGTCACTTTCGTTGACTTATCACAGTTTCGAAGACCTTTCCGAACCCCAATCCGAACTCGAGCCGGAGTTGACCGCATGACCGTTTCCCAATCCCGCCGCGCCTTCCTCAAGGCCTCCGCCGCCGCATCGACCGCCGCCGCTGCCGGGCTGACCCTGCCCGTGGACGCGCAGGCCCAGCAGGCGGGCAATGCCGGCATCCGCTGGGACAAGGCGCCCTGCCGTTTCTGCGGCACCGGCTGTTCCGTGCTCGTCGGCACCAAGGAAGGCCGCGTCGTGGCCACCCAGGGCGATCCCGACGCGCCGGTGAACCGCGGCCTCAACTGCATCAAGGGCTACTTCCTGTCGAAGATCATGTACGGCCAGGACCGGCTGACCACGCCATTGCTGCGCAAGACCAACGGCGTCTATGACAAGAACGGCGAGTTCGAGCCGGTCAGCTGGGACGAAGCCTTCGACGTCATGGCGTCAAAGTGGAAGGAAACCCTGAAGGAGAAGGGCCCGACCGCCGTCGGCATGTTCGGCTCGGGCCAGTGGACGGTGTGGGAAGGTTACGCCGCCGCCAAGCTGATGAAGGCGGGCTTCCGTACCAACAACATCGACCCGAACGCGCGGCATTGCATGGCCTCTGCCGTGGTGGGCTTCATCCGCGCCTTCGGGATCGACGAGCCGATGGGGTGTTATGACGACTTCGAGCACGCGGATACCTTCGTGCTCTGGGGGTCGAACATGGCGGAGATGCACCCGATCCTGTGGTCGCGCCTGACCGACACCCGCCTGACCAAGCCCGGTGCCGAGGTGCATGTGCTCTCGACCTACGAACACCGCTCATTTGAACTGGCCGACAACGGCATGGTCTTCCGCCCGCAGTCCGACCTCGCGATCCTGAACTACATCGCCAATTACATCATCCAGAACGACGCGGTGAACTGGGATTTCGTCAACGCGCATGTGAACTTCAAGAAGACCGATACGGACATCGGCTACGGTCTGCGTGACGAGCACGAGTTGCAGCAGGCCGCCGCCAACCCCGACAGCGGCAAGCTCTCGGACATGACCTTCGACGAATATGCCGCCTCGGTCGCCGAGTATACGGTGGAGCGCGCCTCGGAGATTTCCGGCGTGCCGGCGGCGCAGCTCGAACGGCTGGCGCAGCAATATGCCGATCCGGAGCGCAAGGTGATGTCGCTCTGGACCATGGGCTTCAACCAGCACACACGCGGCTCCTGGGTCAACGGGCTGATGTACAACGTCCATCTGCTGGTCGGGAAGATCTCGGAACCGGGAAACTCGCCGTTTTCTCTGACCGGCCAGCCCTCGGCCTGCGGCACCGCGCGCGAGGTTGGCACCTTCGCCCACCGCCTGCCCGCCGACATGGTGGTCACGAACCCCGAACACCGCGCCCATTGCGAGGAGGTCTGGGGCCTGCCCGAAGGCACCATCCCCGATAAGCCCGGCTTCCACGCCGTGTTGCAGAACCGGATGCTGAAGGACGGCAAGCTCAACGCCTACTGGGTGCAGTGCAACAACAACATGCAGGCCGCGCCCAACATCAACGAGGAAGGCTTCCCCGGCTATCGCAACCCTGCCAATTTTATCACGGTGTCGGACCCCTATCCGACCGTCACCGCCATGGCTGCCGATCTGATCCTGCCCACCGCCATGTGGGTGGAGAAGGAAGGCGCCTACGGCAACGCCGAGCGCCGCACGCAGTTCTGGCGGCAGCAGGTCAGCGCCCCGGGCGAGGCGCGCTCTGACCTGTGGCAGCTCATGGAATTCTCGAAACGCTTCACGGTCGAGGAAGCCTGGGGCGAGGAGCTGCTGGCGCTCAAGCCGGAACTGCGCGGCAAGACGCTCTACGAGGTGCTCTTCGAGAACGGCAAGGTGAACGCCTACCCGCTCACCGAGACCGCCGAAGGTTTCGAGAACCAGGAGGCGCAGCACTTCGGCTACTACGTGCAGAAGGGATTGTTCGAGGAATATGCCGATTTCGGGCGCGGCCATGGCCACGACCTCGCGCCCTTCGACATGTACCACCAGGCGCGCGGCATGCGTTGGCCGGTGGTCGACGGAAAGGAAACGCTCTACCGCTTCCGCGAGGGCTATGACCCCTACGTCGAAGACGGCAAGGGCGTGCAGTTCTACGGCAAGCCCGATGGCCGCGCGAACATCATCTTTGCCCCCTTCGAGGACGCAGCCGAGGTGCCTGACGATGAGTTCGACCTCTGGCTCTGCACCGGCCGGGTGCTGGAGCACTGGCATTCCGGGTCGATGACCCGCCGCGTGCCGGAACTGCACAAGGCCTTCCCGTCTGCAGTGGTTTTCATGCATCCCGAGGATGCCAAATCGCGGGGCCTGCGGCGTGGGCAGGAGATCATGATCTCCACCCGTCGCGGCGAGATGTTGTCGCGTGTCGAGACGCGCGGCCGCAACAAGCCGCCCAAGGGCCTCGTCTTCGTGCCGTGGTTCGACGAGGGCCAGCTGATCAACAAGCTGACGCTCGACGCCACCTGCCCGCTGTCCAAGGAAACCGACTTCAAGAAATGCGCCTGCAAGGTTGAGCGCGCGTAACCAATTGAACGGATAATGAAAATGCCCAGCTCCTCCCCCATGTCGCCCGCCCGCCGGAGGTTCCTGACGGACACCGCCCGCATGGCTGGCGGCTGCGCGGTGGCGGGGCTGGGCCTCGCCTACATCACCAGCGATGCACGCGCCCTGCCCGCCGAGGCGCTGCGCCCACCGGGCGCCCTGCCCGAGGACGACTTCCTCTCGGCCTGCATCCGCTGCGGGCTGTGTGTGCGCGACTGTCCCTATGACACGCTGAAACTGGCCGAACTGGGCATGGATGGCCCCGCCACCGGCACGCCCTTCTTCACCGCGCGCGAGATCGCCTGCGAGATGTGCGAGGACATCCCCTGCGTCGCCGCCTGCCCGACCGGCGCTTTGGACAAGTCCCTGACCAATATCGACGATGCGAAGATGGGCACCGCCGTGCTGGTCGATCAGGAGAATTGCCTGAACTTCCTGGGGCTCAGGTGCGACGTATGCTACCGGGTCTGTCCGGTGATCGACGAGGCGATCACGCTGGAGGTCCGCCACAACGACCGCTCCGGCCACCACGCCATTTTCGCGCCGACCGTGGCCGCCGACAGATGCACCGGCTGCGGCATCTGCGAGAAATCCTGCGTCCTGCCCGAGGCGGCGATCAAGGTCCTGCCGATCCGCCTCGCCCGAGCCACAAGCGCCGACCACTACCGCAAGGGCTGGGAGGAACAGGCAGAAAAGGGCGGCCCGGTGCTGGACGGCATCATCGACCTGCCCGACCGCCTGCCCGGACCGGGGACGGACAACCTCGCCGCGCCGGGTGGTTACGAACCCGCTTTCAAACTGCCGGGGGCGGGCCAATGAGCGCCAAGACGAAATCCCCCGTCGGGGTCGAGGCCATCGCCGCAAAGGGCTGGCTTGGCGCGCATAAATGGCTGATCGCCCGACGCCTGTCGCAAACCGCGTTCCTGATGTTGTTCCTCGTCGGGCCGTGGTTCGGCTGGCGCGTCGTGGACGGCACCTTGGCCGGGTCCAGGACCCTGAACATCCTGCCGCTGACCGACCCCTTCATCACTCTCCAAGGCAGCGTCGCCGGACACTGGCCGGAACTGACGGCGCTGATTGGCGCGCTGATCGTCCTCGCCGCCTATGCCCTGATCGGCGGGCGCATGTATTGCTCCTGGGTCTGCCCTATCAATCCCGTCACCGATGCCGCCCACTGGCTTCACGACCGGCTCAACATGCCGAAAGGCTGGCAGCCCAAGCGCCATACCCGCCTTTGGCTGATGGCAACGGTGCTCGTCACCTCCGCCCTGACAGGCACCATTGCTTGGGAAGTGATCAACCCGATCGCCATGCTCCATCGCGGCCTCGTCTTCGGCATGGGCGCTGCATGGGGCGTCGTCATCGCGGTGTTCCTCTTCGACCTCTTCGTATCACGGCGCGGATGGTGCGGGCACCTCTGCCCGGTCGGGGCCTTCTACGGTCTGCTCGGGCAGAAATCGCTGCTGCGCGTCTCCGCCCCCAACCGCGCCGCCTGCGACGACTGCATGGACTGCTTTGCCGTCTGCCCGGAGAACCACGTCATCACCCCGGCCCTGCGCGGCAAGGACGGTGATACCCCCCTGATCCTCGCCCCCGATTGCACTAATTGCGGGCGCTGCATTGACGTCTGTTCCGTCGATGTCTTCACCTTCACCCATCGCTTCGACGACCGCATGTCGGTCGCCACACCCGACGCTGCCAACAAGGCTGCCTGACCAAAACGGAGAGCAAACATGAAACTTCACGTCCTTGCGGTTGCCTCCGCCCTTGCCGCCACCCTGACCTTCGCGGGCTTCGTGGGTGCGCAGCAGTCGGGCGGCGTGACCTCGCTGCGTAATGCCGCCATCGACGAGACCAATGCCATCGAGGACACCTATCACCAGGACGAGGGTCGCGAGCCGCGCAACTACCGCCAGCAGCCGCCCATCGTGCCGCACTCGATCGACCAGTACCAGATAGACCTGCGCACCAACCAGTGCCTGAGCTGCCACGACTGGACCGTCGCCGGGGATCGCGGCGCGCCGACCCTGTCGATGACCCATTACATGGACCGGCAGGGCAACCAGCTCGACACCGTCGCGGGCACCCGCTGGTTCTGCAACCAGTGCCACGTGCCGCAGGCCGATGCCCCCGCGCTGGTGGGCAACACTTTCAAGCCATCGTCGAACTGAGGGGGCCGACATGTCCGACACGAACAAGCGCGGCCTCCTGCGCCGCCTCTGGGAGGGCTTCTGGAGCCCGGCCGCCGTCCTCTCCACCGGGTTCCTGCTGATCGCGGGCTTCATCGCCGGGATCGTCTTCTGGGGCGGCTTCAACTGGTCGCTGGAACTGACCAACACCGAGGAATTCTGCACCTCCTGCCACACGATGGAGACCAACCTCGGTGAGTACCGCGAGACCATCCACTACAACAACCACTCCGGCGTGCGGGCGATCTGCTCCGACTGCCACGTCCCGCATGAATGGCAATACAAGATGAAGGCCAAGATCATGGCCGTGAAGGACGTCTACCACGAGCTGCGCGGGACGATCTCCACCCCCGAGAAATACGAGGAACGGCGGCTGGAGATGGCCTCTGCGGTCTGGACCAAGATGAAGGCCAGCGACAGTCGTGAATGCCGCAACTGCCACGCCTTCGAGTACATGGATTTCACCATCCAGGAAACGCGCGCCGCGCAGAACCACCAGAAGGCCATCGATACCGGCATGACCTGCATCGACTGCCACCAGGGCATCGCCCATGACCTCGCGCCCGGCTACCTCGAGGAATACAACCACGTGGTGCAGAAGCTGGCGGCGAAGGAGCATGATGCCGACATCGACGTGGCCGGGATCAAGGCGTTCCTCGGCACGAAAGCGGAGTGAGGACAGACCCATGTTGAGCATTCTCGACCTTCTCGGCACCATCGGCGCGGCGGCGCTGGGGCTTCCCGGCATCCTCGGCGTGGCCCTCGGCATGACCACGCGCAACCCGCTGGTGGCGGGGCTGCTCGCCGCCATGGTCGGCGTGGTGTCACCGCTGGTACTGGGCGGATCACATTCGACCCATGTCGCCATCACGCCGCTGGAATACGGCGTGGCGCTGGTCATCGGCGCTCTGGCGGGACTCGTCGGCTGCGCCATCCGCCGCAAGGGCGCGACGGTCTGAACAACGGAAACACACTGCGCCCGGCCTTGCGGCGGGCGCAGTGATCCGGTCGCGGGAACTCAGGCAGGCACGCGCTCCGTCAGCCAGCCGTGCAGCATTTTGTCGTCCGGCTCGAGCTGCGTGGCCATCCCTCCGGCCCAGGACAGGAAACCCTCGTGGTTCAGCCGGTTGACCGCCGTCAGCACCGGCACGCCGCGCTCCATCGCCAGCCCGAAGGCTTCACACAGCCCCCTTCCCTGGCATTCCTGCGCGCCGAACTTGTTCACGATCAGCGCATCGGCGCCCGTCTCCAGCGCCCGCATCACCCAGGCGGCGGCATCCTCCAGCGAGGCGGGATCAAGCCGGCATCCGCGCGACCCCGTCCCGAGCTTCTGCGCGATGGCGATTTCCGGACCCTGCGGCAGCACGGCGAGGTCCATGTCGCAGGGATGATCCTTGCCTTTCGGAGCGCGGCTCTGGACGATGCCCGCCACGACGCGCCCCTCGGCGGTCAGCCGCGCCGCGAGGCCGCTCAGCAGCGGATCGGTGCTGCCGCGCTCCAGCGACAGGATATATCCGAGACGGCTCATGTCAGACTCCATCGGGAAAGGGCAGGAAATCAACGAGGTCCCCCTCGTCCAGAGCTTCGACCTCCGCGGGGATGAGCGCAAGCCCGTCCGCCGCAATGAGGGGCGTCATCCGCGCGGAGTGCACGGCATCGCCCAGAATGAGTTGGCTGCCAGAGCGGTCACGTCGTGCCGGGCGCGCCTCGAGCCTTCCCGGACGGTGGGTCACCGGCGCGGCCAGCGGCAGGCGTTGCAGGGGCGCCGGGGCCGCACCGGCCAGCCGATCGATCAATGGCAGGCCAAGCAGGGTAAAGGTGACGAAGGCCGCCATCGGGTTGCCCGGCAACCCCAGCCAGTGCGCCGTGCCGAAATGGCCCAGCGACACCGGCTTGCCCGGTTTCACAGCGACACCCGGGATGGTGATCTCGCCGCCCAGATCGGCGATTGCCGCGCGCATGTGGTCTTCCCCGCCCACCGACAGCCCGCCGGTGGTGATCACGAGGTCGGCCCGCGCCGCCGCCTCTGCCAGCGCTGCGACATGGGCGGCGTGGGTGTCCTCGATGCAGACGTGCGACACGAGGTGTACATCCGGACGCAGCATCAGGGCTGCCAGCAGCGGCCCGTTCACATCCGTGATTTCGCCCGGCGACAGCACTACCCCGGCCGGACGCAGCTCGTCTCCCGAGGTCACCACCGCGACCCGCAACCGCTTGCGGACCGGCACCGTCGCATGGCCGACCGAAACCGCCGCCGCCAGCGCGCGCGGTGTCATGCGCAGCCCCGCAGGCAACACCTCTGCGCCGGGCTCGACCTCCTCGCCCTTGCGGCGGACGTTTTCCCCCGGGGCGGGACGCCGGACGATGGTGATCCAGCCGGCCGCGTGGTGAACCTCCTCCTGCATGATCACCGCATCCGTGCCCTCCGGGATCGGCGCGCCGGTAAAGATCCGCACCGCGCCGCCGTTCGACCGCGCACCACGGCCGCCCGCCGGAACACGCCCGGTCAGCCGCACCTGCCAAGGCCCTGTGCCCTTCAGCGCGTCGAGGCTGACCGCGTAGCCGTCCATCGCCGCGTTGTCGAAGGCGGGGACCGCCTGCACCGCGCAAAGCGGCTCTGACAGGACACGCCCGAGCGCCTGACCCACGGGCAGGCGTTCCATGCCGTAGGTCCGCACGGTCACGGCGGCCACGCGCGCCCGAGCCTCGTCCAGCGACAGGACCTTCGAGCCGCCGCATCCGCAGTCGCAGCGCCTGTTCATCTCGCCAGCCCTGTCATTGGTCTTTGCACCGGCGTTCCGGAAGTCGTCCTTCATGTCAGCCCCGTCCCGAAGATGTTTCCGTGATTCTGCTATTAATCCGGCTTTCACGGCGGCGACTTGATTCATGACAAGGCATGGCAGCGTTAACTCTTTATCCGGTGCCCTGAGTGAACCATAAACAATGCGACCATCCCGGCGACGGGATGCACGACAATCTCCCGGGGGAAACCATGCTACCCGAAGACCGCCGCATCGCGTGTCAGTCTCTCTTGTTGTCCGGCCTGCCCGAGGACAGCCGCGAGCGCCTGCTCGACGGGGCGCATGTCACGGAGTTCGACCGGGGCGGGACGATCTTTCTTCAAGGTGAGCAGGCGCGGTCGATCTATATTGTCGTCGAGGGCTGGGTGAAGCTATACCGCATCGCACCCTCGGGGGCAGAGGCCGTGGTGGGGGTCTTCACCCGTGGTCGCAGCTTCGGCGAGGCGGTGGCCTTCCGTTCCGACCTCTACCCGGTTTCGGCGGAAGCCGTGACCCCCTGCCGAGTGATCCGCATCGAGGCCGCGCGCATGTTGCGTCAGATCGAGCATACTCCGGGCCTCGCCACGGCGATCCTGTCCGCGACCTTCACGCACCTGCATTCGCTGGTGGCGCAGGTTGAAGGGCTGAAGGCCCGCACCGGCGCGCAACGTGTGGCGGAATTCCTCTGTGAACTCGCCGATTGCGGCGAGGGCGGCTGCACCGTCACCCTGCCCTATGACAAGGTCCTCATCGCCGGACGCCTGGGCATGAAGCCCGAGAGCCTCTCCCGCGCCTTCGCCAAGTTGAAACACCACGGCGTCACCATCCGGCAGAACAACGCCACGATCGACGACCTGGCCGCCCTGCGCGACTATGCCGAGGACGACCCCGCCGCCGCCTGGACACGCTAAGGAACGGGAACCACCCCGATCACCGGCCCATGCAGCTGCCACAGCACCGCCCAGCCGACCAGTGCCCCCACGATCCGCGCCCAAGGCAGCGGACCAAAGCGCACATCCGGCAGCGCGCCAAACGGCACCAAGGAGGTGTGCCGCGTCAAGGCCTGCCACCCCGCCTCGCCCAGCACTTTCCGCCGCCGCCGCTCGACAATCGCCATCCCCGCCAGCGAGAACACGGCGAACACCCCGAACAGCACCACATGCGCGACATCGCCATTCGCCCACAGGTGCGCCCCCGACCACAGCAGCAGCGCCCACAACAACGGCTGCCGCGTCACCCCGGCAATCCCGGGCCGCTCCGGATCGAACCCCGCGCTTCGGCCCTCGAAGGCAAACGGGTTCACTGCCCCCACGCCCAGCACCGTCAGCAGCCCCGCCAAGGGCATGACGACATTCACCCCCCAACGCGCCGCCCGCGTCTGCTCCCACAACTCGACATAAGGTGCGCGACCCGCCGCCGCGATCACCCACCAGAGCAACCCCAGCGACACAACGCTGAACACCACCATGTAGCCCCGCAGCCCCAGCCGCGCGACCAGCGCGTCTTTCACCCCAAGCATCGGCGGCAGCCGATGCGAGGCCAGGAACACCCCCATCGCCAAAGCGAATTCCAGCCAACCCATGCGTTATCCCACCACGCTCAACCCGATCAGCGCCACCATGAACGCGCCAAGCCCCAGCGAAAACCCCCGTCGCCATCCGGGCACGTGCTGCAAACCAAGGTAGACGTCCAGCACCACCCGCGCCTTCGCCCAGGCCAGCAGCAGCACCACGACGACGAACAGCCGCCCCTGCCCCATAGCCGCCATCCCCGTGCTCGCCAGCGACAGCGCCACCAGAACCAGCCATGCCTTCGTCACGCTCATAACAGGTACACCACCGGGAACAGCAGCACCCAGACGAGGTCCACCATGTGCCAGAACTGCGCCCCCGCCTCGGTCGTCGCAGGCGCGGGTCGCACGGCGACGAAGCCCAAAATCACCACCCCGGCCACCACATGCGCCACGTGAAAGCCCGTCAGCAGGTAGTAGAACATCCAGAACGGATGGGTCTCGAAACTGATCCCCTCCGCCGCCTTCGCCGCATACTCCGCCCCCTTGATGAACAGGAACACCAGCCCCAGCACACTGGCCCCGATCAGTAGCCAACGCGCCCGGACAGCCTCTCGCGCCTCGACGGCCAAGGCCGCGAGCCAGCCGGAACTCACCAGCACCACGGTATTCACCGCCGCCCCCGCCGCGTTCAGATGAGACTGCGCCGCGTCAAACCCCTCCGGATCGGTCAGCCAGGCCGCCCGCAGGGCGACAAGCCCCGCGCCGAACACCGCCAGCTCCGACAGGATCAGCACCCACATCATCACCTCGCCGGGCAACTGGCCAGAGGCTTGGGCGCGGCTCATCCCGCCACCAACTGCCGGTAGATCTCCGGCAGCGCCTGCGTCAGCCGATCCGCATTCGGCACCAGCGCATAGCCGCCCTGCCCGAAGATCCTCGGGAACCAAGCCTTGGCCTGCCGATCCACCGTGATGCCGAACACCGCGTGCCCCGCGCGCCGCGCCTCCAACACCGCCTTGCGGCTGTCCTCGATCCCGTGCCGCCCCTCGTAATGGTCAAGGTCATTGGGCTTGCCATCTGTGATGACCAGCAACAGCCGCCGCTTCTTGGCCTGCCGCGACAGGTCCGCCGAGACGTGCCGCATGGCCGCGCCAAGCCGCGTGTAGAACCCGGGTTTCAAGGCGGCAATCCGCGCCTCGACCGCCCGCGTCATCGGCTCTCCGAACCCTTTGGCCTCCTGCACGTAGACGCGGCTCCGCTTCAGCGAGGAAAACGCGTGGATGGCAAAATCATCGCCGCAGGCTTCCAGTCCCCAGGCCATGGCCGCCAAGGCCTCGCGTTCGACGTCGATCACCGACCGCCCGTCATGGCCATGGCCCGGAATCGCCGCCTCGGTCGACCGCGACACGTCCAACAACAAGGACACGGCGAGGTTCCTCTGCTGCGGGCGCGACTGCATCCATACCCGGTCCGACCCCTGCCCGGTGGCGCGCAGCTCGACCGTGGCCCTGACCGCGCGCTCCATGTCCAATTCATCCCCGTCCGGGTGGCCGGGGGTCCAGATGCGCCCCGGACGCAGCGCCTCGAACTGGCGTTTCACCGCCGTGATGCGCCGCTGCGCCTTCGGGTCATGCTGAAACGCCGCCTCCCCCTCGGGCAGGCGCGAGGCGAGAACGCGGGCATGACTGGGCAGGTAGGCACCCGTCCGCACGTCCCATTCCGGGTAGGTATGCTCAGAAGACAAAGCCTCCCGGTCCACGTCCTCCGGCGCAAGGTCGAGGTGCAGTTTCAGTTTCGTGGCAGGCGCTTTGGACACCTGCCCCAACCCGATTTCGTCCTGGTCATCCGCCGCTTTCTTTGCGTCCTCGTTGTCGTCCTCCTCGATCCGGCGGTTGAGGTTGACGAACTCGGCAAAGCTGAGGATCGCCTCGAACTTGTGCAGGATGAAGCTGTCCTTGCGCTCCACCTGATCGGACTTCCGCCGTCGCGCCTTCCGCGCCGGGCCATCGTCGCTGACCTCCGCCTGCCCTTCCGTCTCGCGGCTCTCCACCGCCGACCCGTCCGACCGCGCCAGCGCGCGCACCTCGGGCCACAAGGGCACGGGCCGGAAAGGCCGATAGCGACGGGGCGCCTTCAGCGCCGCCACATCGCCCGTTTCCACGGCCTGCATCAGCTCCGACTCCACGCGCGGACCGCCCAACATCCAGAGGATGACGTCTTCGACGTCCTGCTCAACGCCCGGCAAAACCGGCGTCCGACGAACCGCCAACAGCGCCGCGCACAAATCCCGATACAGCGCTCGAAAACCCGGCGCCTCCTCAAGGGCGCGTTCGACCATCTGCAACGCCCGGTGCAGCGCCAGCGCATCCGCCTGCACCGGATCATCCGGCATATCCCCGGCGCGGGCCTGCGACGCCACCGCCGCCAGCCAGACATACAGCGCCGCGTTGGCCTCGCGCACCGGGAACACCGCGAGCGAGGCAGGCAGCCGCAGCGCCGCACCGTCAAACGAGGCCCTCGGCATCTCTTCGGCCCATGTCCCCAACATGCGTTTCAGCGACAGCCGATGGCGCGAGGTCTCCTCCGCCACCGGCTTCACCTCCACGGCGGGGTCGCCCCCAAGGCCGCGGAAAAGGATTGCCAGCCACCCGCCGACCTCGGAAAGGTCGACGCGGGCTCCGTCGTGGACGCGTGGCGCGTCCAGGCGGCTGGCATAGGCGTGCCACAGTTTCCCGACCGTCTCTTCGGGTTCCCATGGCTCGATCTCGATCCGTGTCATCGCATGTGCCTCACCCGAAGATGGCGGTGACAAGATCGCGAAGCCCGTGTTTCACGTCCGCGTCATCCGTAAGCGGCTCTATCATCGCGGCGTTTATGGCGCGTTCGACCGGCATTCCCCCGGCAATGAGCGTCGCGGCATAGATCACGAGGCGGGTCGAAACCCCTTCCTCCAGGTCCTGCCCCTTCAACTCGCGCAGCTTGTTCGCAAGACGCACCAGCGGCTTGACGCGCTCCTCCGACAGGCCGGATTCGGCCACCACCACAGGAGTTTCATGTTCCGGCCGGGGGAAGTCGAACTCCACCGACAGGAACCGCTGCCGCGTGGACGGCTTCAATGTTTTCAGGATGTTCTGGTAGCCGGGGTTATACGACGCCACCAGCATGAAGCCCTTCGCGGCCTCCAGTTCCTCGCCGGTGCGGTCGATCGGCAGAATGCGCCGGTCGTCGGTCAGCGGGTGCAGGACGACGGTGACATCCTTGCGCGCCTCCACCACCTCGTCGAGGTAGCAGATCGCGCCTTCGCGCACCGCTCGCGTCAGCGGACCATCGACCCAGACCGTCTCTCCACCCTTGAGCAGGTAGCGCCCGATCAGGTCGGCGGCTGACAGGTCGTCATGGCAGGCGACTGTGTAGAGCGGCCGCCCCAACCTTGCGGCCATATGGGCGACGAAGCGGGTCTTGCCGCAGCCCGTCGGCCCCTTGAGCAGCAGCGGCAGGTCCTGCGCCGCTGCCGCCTCGAAAATCGAAACCTCATCCCCTTGCGGGAGATAGAAGGGGGCGTCTGTGGGGGCGCTTGCCGCCCCCACCTGTGTGATCGCGTTCATCGCCTCACTCCGCCGGTTCGGCATGGCCGGGCGTGATCACCTCACGCCGGGGCACCATGACCGCGTAGATGAAGAGCACCGCGCCCAGCACCACCGCTACGCCAGACCCGAACCGCATCACGTAGAAGATCCACAGTTGGTCCTGAACGTCCATGTAGGCCTCGCCGTTCACCCGTTGCAGGTGCGTCTGCACGGTGCCCGCAAAGGTCAGTGTAAAGGTCATGAAGACCACGCCGCCGGACATCAGCCAGAAGCTCGCCATGTTCAGCACCTGGTTGAACACGTCCCGGCCCAGCAGGGACGGCATCGCGTAAGTGATGATCGCGAGGTTCAGCGCCACGTAAGCGCCGTAGAAGGCAAGGTGCCCATGCGCGGCGGTGATCTGCGTGCCGTGGGTGTAGAAGTTCACCCCGTGCAACGTGTGCAGGAAGCCCCAGACGCCCGCGCCGAAGAACGCCAGCGTGGCACAGCCCAGGCTCCACAGGAGCGCAGCCTTGTTCGGGTGATCCCTGCGCCCCTTCCACACCATGACAAAGGCGAAGGCCATCATGGCAAAGAACGGCACCACCTCGAGCGACGAGAAGATCGAGCCGATCCACTGCCAGTACCCCGGCGTGCCGATCCAGTAGTAATGGTGCCCGGTGCCGAGGATCCCCGAGAACAGGGCGAGGGCGGCAATCACGTAGAGCCACTTCTCCACGACCTCGCGGTCCACCCCCGTCAGCTTCAGCATCAGGAAGGCAAGGATCGAGGCCATCACCAGCTCCCAGGTCCCTTCAACCCAGAGGTGCACGACATACCACCAGTACATCTTGTCCAGCGCCAGGTTCGCCGGGTTGACGAAGGCGAAGAGGAACAGCAGCGCGAGCCCCCAGAGGCCGAGCAGCAGGATGTTGGTGATCGCGGTCTTGCGCCCCTTCAGCACTGTCATCGAGATGTTGAAGAGAAAGATCAGCGCCGCGACCACGATGCCCGCCTTCACCCACTTGGGCTGTTCGAGGAACTCGCGCCCCTCCTTGCCCAGCAGCCAGTTGCCTTCGAAGAGGTTGAACGTGTAGGTCAGCACCACGCCCAGCGTGCCCAGCACGAAGATCGCCAGTTGCAGGTAAGCCAAGGTGGGCGAGTGGATCTCGCGTTCCGATTCCTCCGGCACGAGGTAGTAGGCCGCGCCGAAGAAGCCGAGCAGCAGCCAGACGATCAGGCTGTTGGAATGCAGCATCCGAAGGATGTTGAAGGGCAGGAGGCCGGACAGGAAATTCCCGTCGACATAGACCCAGCCCATGGTCAGGCCGACGATGACCTGCACCGCGAACAGCGCCATGGCCACGACAAAATAGGCCAGTGCGATCTTTTGCGTTTGATATTTCATGGCGAAACTCCCTCAGCCCGCATCGTTCGGCGGCCAGTCCTGCGCGCGGATGCTGTCCGTCCACAAAAGGAAGTCCGACAGCGCGCGGTATTCCTCGTCGGTCAGGTCGAAATGCGGCATCTGCCGCCGCCCCTCGATCCCCGTGGGCATGGAGTCCATCCAGCCCTTGAGCATGTCGAAGGCCCCTTCGGGGTCATCCTGCACGCCCCAGCGGGTCATGACATTGGCCAGTTCCGGGGCAAAATAGGCACCCTCGCCCAGAATCGTGTGGCAGTTGATGCAACCGTTTTCCTCCCACAGCCGCTTGCCGTGCACGACGCTGTCAGACAGCGCAGCGACATCGGTGGACGACGTTGTGATGTAACGGTGCGATTGGGCGGTGAGCCCGATGAAGATGAGAATGAAGAACAGTGAGCCGCCGTAGAAGATATTGCGGGCCATGCTCTTCGTCATGACTTCGCGCATTGCGCCGATCCTTCCCTTTCCTTGCACTGGGTCCGTTGTGCCGGGGCGCGGGTGATTCATCCTTAACGAAAGTCAATCAGGCGACGGATTCGACGCGCGCTTCGGGGAATTGCATCAAGGCGCGGTCAATCTCGGCTTGGGTCATCAGGCAGAAGGCGGTGGACAGCGCATCGGCCAAAGCCGCCGAAGGGGCTGAGACGCTGACGGTGTCGTGCAACACGCTGCGCTCGGGGTGCAGGATATGCGGCCTGCCATCGGCCAGAAGGGTGGCCCAGGGCGAGGAGGTGGCCAGCGCGCGGTCCTGCAAGGCGAGGCGCTTGAGCACCGTTCCGTCAGCGGCGGCGATGCCCACCGGATGCGCACCGAGCGCCATGATCTCGCCCGCGTCGATCAGCACGTCCGTCAGCCCTTCGGCCCTCACGATCTCCGCCAGCTGGTCCGCCGCATAGCCTTGCGCCACGCCATTGAAGGTCAGCGCCATGCCGGGCGGCAGACAAAAGTTGCCAACTGACAAGTCCGCAAGCTCCCAGCCCGTCACGATATTCTTCGAGTCGGCCCAGTATGACTGCACGCAAGGGCTGAATGCGCCGCCCGTTGCCTGATGCACCCGATCGGAGAGCGCCACGAGGTCGCGCAGCACCCTGCCGGGATTGACCAGAACGCCTGTCCGATTCAGCCGCACCAGGTCGGAGGCGCGATGCAGGGAAGCGGCCGCCTCGATGCGCGCCAGCGCGCGGGCGACCCTGCGCCAGACCCTGCGGGCGCGCGCGGCATCCAGCCCTGTAAGGGTCACCGAAACTTCGGCCCCCATGGCCCTCGTCGTCCAGCGCAGCGGCGCGGCCCCGGCGGGCGTGGCCAAGGCGCAGGCAGAAAGCGCGAGGAAGCGGCGGCGGTTCATGCCTTTGCCGCGCTGACCTTCGCCCCCCAGAACACCGGCGTGAGCGCCAGCGTGTAGAGGAGGAATCCAAGCGTCCAGAGCGCCCCTGCGGCCAGCAGCGCCGGGAGATACAGTCCGGGCACCAGCGCACCAAGCATCCGCAAAAGCGCCGCCAGCGGCACGAGTCCATAGGCCAGCGCCACCGGCCTCGGCGCGACCAGCGCGCGGCCCGAATGGCCGAGAGCGGCGCGACTCATCACTGCCAGAGTCATGCCGCCGATCCCGCCAATGGCGAGGAGGTGCAGCGCGGCGATCTCCGGAACGATTTCTGGCTCGACGCCCAGACCCGACAACCCCCACAGAACCAGCCCCAGCGCGTTCAGCGCATAGGAGAGGTGCAGAACCCAGAGGATCGGCTGACCCAGCGTCCAGCCGCCGCGCCAGAGCGCCACCCGGAGCAGTGCGATCGCGCCAGCCAGCAGGGCAAGCCCGGCGGCGAGGCTGTCGAACCCGAAAAGCAAGGCCGGGGCGGCGAGCAGCGCGGGCGCGATGCTGACAGCGGCAAGGGGCATGGGATTGCGCGGCAGGCGGTCTTCGCGGCCTGTCCGGATCATGGCGTTGCGGGTGAAGGCAGGCGTCACCCGACCGCCGAGGATGACGATCAGCGCCGCCAACCCGAGCAGCCCGGCCCGCGCGCCGGTGAAGGCGGCCCCCGGCATCAGCCCGAGCCAGTCGAGATGCATGAAGAGGTCCGCGACCCAGATCAGCGCGATGGCGGCGAGGATCAGCATCTGCGGCGGCTTTGGGCGCTTGAGCAGCATTGCCAGCACCTTGCCCGCCACCACCGGCAACACCGTGAGGTCGATCAAGGCCACCAGCCCGAGCGGCAGCGCGCTCGAGACCCACATCGCCAGACGCCCCGCCAGCCACAGGCCCGACACCACGGCGAAAAATGCTGTGGAGGCGTCCCGCGCCTTGGTCCAGTTCGGTGCGGCGGTCAGTAGGAACCCCGCCAGCGCCGCCGAGCCGTAGCCGAAGATCAACTCGTGCGCGTGCCATTCGGAGGCAGCCATGGCGTAGGGTTCCGGTCTAAGGCCCGCCAGCCAGAGCTCCCAGAGGAGCATGGCAGCCACGGCCCAAGCCCCCGCGAGGAAGAAGAAAACGCGGTAACCCGCCGATATCAAACGCTTTCCGGGCTCGAACATGGACACTCTCCTCATGCGGCGCGCGCCCGGCGTTTCAGCACCGGGCAGGTGGCGCAATCGTTCATGATGACCTGGCAGCGCAGGCACAGGACACATTCGTTTGGGTTGATCCGGCCGACGCCGTCGATGGCGCCGACGGTGCATTTCGCCTGGCAGAGGCGGCATTCCCGGCCACATTGCGGGCGACGGTGCAGCCAGTCGAAGACCTTCAGCTTTGCGGGTATGCCGAGGCCGGCGCCGAGCGGGCAGAGGTAGCGGCAGAAGAAGCGCTCGATGAAAAGGCCCGCGCCGAGCAGGAGCAGGACGTAGAGGACAAACGGCCAGGCACGCAGGAAACGCAGCGTTATCGCGGTCTTGAACGGTTCGGCCTCGGCGAGCAGGACCGCGTCGGTCATGGAGTGGAACGACAGCGCGACGAGGACGACAAACAGCGTGTACTTGATGATCCAGAGCCGTTCATGCAGCGCTTGTGGGACTTCGACCTGTTGCACGCCCAGACGGACGGCGGCATTGTTCAGCAGTTCCTGCAGCGCGCCGAAGGCGCAGAGCCAGCCGCAGTACACGCCCCTGCCCCAGAACAGCAGCCCCAGCGCCACGAAGCCCCAGAGCAGGAAGATCACGGGGTCGACGAGGAAGGTCTCCCAGCGGAAACCGTTCAGGAGGGCGTGCAGGAAGGCAATGACCTGCACCACGCTGAGTTGCCCGCCGAGGCCCCAGCCGAGGATCACGAGCGTGCAGGCGAGATAGCCGAGGCGGAAGCTGCGCCAGAGTCTCGGGCGATGCGTCAGCGCTTCCTGCCCGAGGAAGGCCAGCGCAAGCACGGCCAGCATTGCGCCGGTGAAGAAGATGGCTGGGCGGTCCTCACGCCAGGCGCTGCGCCAGAGCGGTTCAGGTTCGGGCGGCGGGGCGCGGCGAAAGGCTTCGGGCAGGCTGTAGTTGACCGGGATGGTGAGGGTGACGCGGCCCGTGGCGGTGGGCCGTTCGGCCAGCACCTCCACCTTGAGCGATTGCAGCGGATCGAAATCCGGCGGCAGGCGGAAGAGGCTGATTTCCCTGATCTCCGGCGCACCGTCGGCCCGTAATCGGTCGACGCGGATGTAGCGGTCCTCCGTTGGTTGCCAGCGCGTATCGCCCTGCACCACGCTTACGCGATCAAAGACCCCTGTTTTGCGCCAGTCGGTGCCGCGATGCGATTGCGCACCGACGGAGGCGAGGAAGAGCACGGTCTCGCCCGCCGCCAGGGACCCGACGGCGGCGGTGAATCCCTGCTGGCCGAGCAGCGTCTGGCCCACGCTCGGCGGGTCGATCAACCCGGTCCAGAGATGCAGGAAATCGCCGCTCCCAGGGGGCACCGGCACCTTGGCCCCTTCCAGAGCGTGCGCCGCTTCGGTCATGCTGACGCGGACCTCGGAGATCGCGCCCATGGCCACGAGCCCTGCCCAGTCGCTGCGGCTGTAGCTGAGCCGATCCACCCCGCCGCCCGTTTCGATCAGCCCGCGCGCGGCGGCCAGCGCGCGCGCCGTGCGCAGGATGCCGTCCCGGATCACGCCCGTCGACACGGTGGCGCGGCTGATGACCTCCGGCAATGCGTCGGGCGAATCGTCGGGCACCGGCGCGTGCAAGTCGTAACCCTCGAAGCCCGCGACATAACTTTGGATATCCGCCTCGGCGATGCCCAGCGTCAGCACCGGTTCGGAATGGCTGACGAGGCGGGCGCCCGCGATGGTCGCCTCGGGCGTCAGGGCCAGCAGCACGTCGAGCGGCCTCCCCGAGTAGCCCACCGTTTCCGCCACCTCCCAGGTGGAGGCGACATGTCCCACGACCCGGCCGTCCTGCCGCACCAGCCAGCCGGGTACGCCCTCCCCGACGCGTTCCAGCGTCGCGGGGCCGGTCAGATCCAGCAGGGCAACCGCCTCGTCCGCAGTCAGGGCACACGCGGCGGATGCAAGGAGGCCGAGCCAGAGACCCAGCAGACGGGAAAGAAGGCGCATTGCAAATGCCTGTTTTCATTCGCTTCACGGATCAAATTGCCCGGGATCGCGAAAGGTCACCTTAACCGAAGTCAAGGACCGGAGTCGCGGTATGCGCGAAACAACCCCTGCCTCACCTTCGGAAACGGAGACATTCGATGACTGCCCGAACCCAACCCGGCCCGCTCAAGACCGTCCGGCACGTGCTGCTGACGACGGTTGCCATGGCGCTGGCCGCTGGCGCCGCCTTTGCCGAGGATAAGCCTGCCGCCGAGCACGGCTCCTCGCCTGCTGCACAATATGAACCCTCGATGACCACGCTGTCACAAATCCAGGTCGAGATCCCGGGCCGCAAGCCCGATGACCCGGTGATGACGCAGGACGAATTCCAGCACGCCAGCGAGATCTATTTCCAACGCTGCGCGGGCTGCCACGGCGTGTTGCGCAAGGGCGCGACCGGCAAGCCGCTGACCACCGACATCACCCGCGACCGTGGTTATGACGCCCTGGAAGCGTTCATCACCTATGGCTCGCCCGCGGGGATGCCGAACTGGGGGACCTCCGGGGAGCTGTCCGAGGACGAGGTCAACCTGATGGCCCGTTACCTGCTGCTCGACCCGCCCGCCCCGCCGGAGTTCGGCATGGACAAGATGCGCGAGAGCTGGAAGCTCATCGTCGCCCCGGCGGATCGTCCGACCGAGAAGATGAACGATATCGACATCGACAACTTGATGTCGGTGACGCTGCGTGACAGCGGCCAGGTGGCGTTGATCGACGGCGCGACCTACGAGATCCACGCCGTGATCGACACCGGGTACGCCGTTCACATCTCGCGCATCTCCGCCTCCGGTCGTTACCTCTTTGTCATCGGCCGCGACGCGCTGGTGAACATGGTCGACCTCTGGATGGAAACCCCCGCCACCGTCGCCCAGATCAAGGTCGGCTCCGAGGCGCGGTCCATCGAGACCTCGAAATTCGAGGGCTTCGAGGACAAGTACGCCATCGCGGGCAGCTACTGGCCGCCGCAATACGTCATCATGGACGGCGACACGCTGGAGCCGCTGAAGATCGAATCCACGCGCGGGATGATCTACGACGAGCAGACCTACCACCCGGAACCGCGCGTGGCGTCGATCGTGGCTTCGCACTTCAAGCCCGAGTTCATCGTGAACGTGAAGGAGACGGGCAAGATCCTGCTGGTCGATTACTCCGACATCAAGAACCTGAAGGTGACGGAGATCGAGGCCGAGCGCTTCCTGCATGACGGCGGGTTCGACAGCACGCACCGCTATTTCCTCGTGGCGGCGAATGCCCGTGGCAAGGTCGCGGTGGTCGACACCAAGGAAGGTGAGCTGACCGCGCTGGTGGAAACCGAAGGGGCCACGCCGCACCCGGGCCGTGGCGCGAACTTCGTCCACCCGGAGCTGGGCCCGGTCTGGGCCACCTCGCACCTTGGTGACGAGACGGTCGCGCTGATCGGCACCGACCCCGAAGGGCACCCTGACCAAGCCTGGAAGATGGTGCAGAGCTTCGAGGCGCTTGGCGGCGGGTCGCTCTTCATCAAGACGCACCCCACCTCGACGCATCTTTACGTCGATGCGCCGCTGAACCCCGAGGCCGAGATCACCGGGTCGGTCGCCGTTTTCGACATCTCGAAGATGACCGCCGGGGCCGAGCCCGAGTACACCGTCCTGCCGATCGTGGAATGGGCGGGCATCACCGACGGCCAGCCGCGCGTGGTGCAGCCCGAGTTCAACAAGGAGGGCACCGAGGTCTGGTTCTCCGTCTGGAACGCCAAGGACAAGGAATCGGCCATCGTCGTGGTCGACGACAAGACGCTGGAGCTGAAGCACGTGATCAAGGACGAGCGCCTGATCACGCCGACCGGCAAGTTCAACGTCCTGAACACCCGCGCCGACGTCTACTGACCCCAAGGGGGGCCGAGCACATCGGCCCCCCTCCCCGCACCTCCTGACAGGACACCGAGCCATGAAAGACCTCTCCTGCGGCAAAGTCTCCCTCGTGGGCGCAGGCCCCGGCGACCCCGACCTGCTGACGGTCCGCGCCCTGCGCCTGCTGACCGAGGCCGACGTCGTGGTCTACGACCGCCTCGTCTCGCCCGAGATCATGGCCCTGATCCCGGCACGCGTGGACCGGATCGACGTGGGCAAGCTGCCGACATGCCACAAGGTTCCGCAGGAGCAGATCAACGACATCCTCGTGAAACTCGCCCGCCAGGGCCAGCGCGTCGTGCGCCTCAAGGGCGGCGATCCATTGATCTTCGGGAGGGGCAGCGAAGAGGCACTTGACCTCGCGGCCGCAGGCATCGACTACGATTACGTCCCCGGCATCACCTCGGCGCAGGGCGCGTCCTGCGCGACCAAGGTGCCGCTGACCCATCGCGGCCTTGCCACCGGCGTGCGCTACGTCACCGGCCACCGGGCCCGCGACGCGGCGCTGGACCTCGACTGGGAAAGTCTCGCAGATACCGACACCACCCTCGTCGTCTACATGGGCACGATGAACATCGCCGAGATCTCGCACAACCTGATGGCCCACGGCATGCCGCCCGTGCTGCCCGTCATGGCCGTGGCCTCTGCCACCACCCCGCGCGAAAAGCGCCTGTTGTCAACACTTTGCACCCTCTCCGTCGACATGGCGGATGCAGGCATGAACGCCCCCGTGCTGTTCATCATCGGCCATGTCGTCACGCTCTACCCGGCGGAGGCCGCGTCCCTCGCGGAGGCCGCCTATGCCTGACGGTGTGATCCCCCTCGGCCTCGTGATCGTGCTGGCGCTCTGCGCCGGCGCGGTGCGGGCGGAGGTCGCGTCCGCGCGGGCCGCCGAGCTCGAACACATGGTGATCCAGGATTGCGGCTCCTGTCACGGGCTGACGCTCAAGGGCGGGCTCGGCGCGCCGCTGACCCGCGAGGCGCTCGACGGGGCCGATCCCGAAACCCTTCAGGCGATCATCCTCGACGGCGTGCCGGGCACCGCGATGCCGCCCTGGCGGCCGCTGCTGAGTGAACCCGAGGCGCGCTGGATCGCCGATTACCTGCTGGAGGTGAAGTGATGAAATCGTATCTTTGGGCTGCGCTGCTGTCGCTCTCGCCCTTTGCCGCCCTGGCCGAGGATGCCTTTGCCACGGGAGACCTCGGGCTGGTCGTCGAACGCGCCACCGGGTCGCTGCTGTTGCTGGACCGCTCCGAGCATGCGGCCCTGGGGCGGATCGAGGGGTTGGGCGACCTGTCGCACGCGTCGATGACCTACTCGCCGGACGAGCGCTTCGCCTATGTCTTTGGCCGCGACGGCGGTTTGTCGAAGGTCGACATGCTGTCGCGGCAGGTGGTCGCCCGGACCATCCAGGCGGGGAATTCCATCGGCGGCGCGATCTCCGACGATGGCCGGCTCGTCGCCGTGTCGAACTACACCCCGGGCGGGGTGAAGGTCTTCGACGCCGAGACCTTGGCGCTGGTCGCCGACATCCCCGCCGAGGGCAAGACCATCGGCCTTGCCGACCTGCCCGGACGCCGCTTTGCCTGGGCGGTCTGGGACACGGGCCATGCCTTCGTCGGCGACTTCTCCGGCCCGGAACCCGTCATCACCGATCTTGGCAAAGTGGGCGAGAACCCCTTTGACGCGGTGGTCACCGATGACGCGCATACGTACCTGGTCGGCCTCTTCGGGGAAAAGGGCGTCAGTGCCATCGACCTTTGGGACGACACGCCCAAGCCCCGGAAATTCCTCGAAAACTACGGCAAGACCGAGGACGACATGCCGGTCTACAAGATGCCCCACCTGCAAGGCTGGGCCTTTGCGCAGGGACAATTCGTCCTGCCTGCCGTGGGCCAGCATGAACTGCTATGGGTGGACCGCGACACGCTGGTCGAGACAGGCCGCACCCCGGTGCATGGCCAACCCGTCTTCATCATCGCGCAGCCTGCCTCGCCGTATGTCTGGGTGAACTTCGCCACGCCGCTCAATGACGTGGTGCAGGTGGTGGACAGCCGCACCCACGAGGTGGTGAAAACCCTGAACCCGGGCAAGGCGATCCTGCACATGGAATTCGCCCCACGCGGGGCCGAGGCGTGGATTTCGTCCCGCGATGACAACGCCATCCTTGTCTACGACACCCACACCTTTGCCCAGAAAGCCCGGATCGAGGCGCAGTCCCCGTCCGGCATCTTCTTCACCGCGCGCGCGCATCAACCGGGGCTGTAAACCATGCTGGACCGTTTCGACACGCTCGACCAACGTCTGCTGGACGATTTCCAGCGGGATTTTCCCTTGACCCCGCGCCCCTTTGCGGTACTGGCCGAAAACCTCGGGACCGACGAGGACACCGTGCTGGCGCATTTGAGCGCGATGCAAGCGGACGGGCGGATTGCCCGCGTCGGTGCCACGGTACGGCCCAACACGGCGGGGGCCTCGACCCTTGCCGCCATGGCGATCCCCGAGGAGCGGATCGAACAGGTGGCGGCGCAGGTCAGCCGCCGGCCCGCGGTCAACCACTCCTATCTTCGCGAGCATGACTGGAACCTCTGGTTCGTTGCTGCCGCGCCCTCGAGCGACGCGCTGGCAGAAGACCTCGCGCGGATCGAAGCCGATACCGGTTTGCCGGTGCTGGACTTGCGGCTGGTGCGGCCCTTCAACATCGACCTCGGCTTTCCGCTTGCTGGTGAGCGGCGCTGTATGACCACGCGGGCGGAAGTGGACCAAGGCGCGCTGCGCGAGAGTGACCGGCCCCTCTTGCACCTGCTGAGCCAAGGCCTGCCGCTTGACCCACGCCCCTATGCGCAGGTCGCCGCGATCCTTGGCTGGTCCGAAGGCTGCGTGCTGACCCGGATCGACGCGCTGCTGGCGGCGGGCATCCTGACGCGGCTTGGCGTGATCGTGCGGCACCGCGCCGTGGGCTGGACATCGAATGCCATGGTGGTCTGGGAGGTGCCCGAGGATCGCATGGTCGCGGCGGGCACGGCGCTGGCGCAGGTGCCGGGCGTGACCCTGTGTTACCAGCGCCGCACCGTCGCCGGGCTCTGGCCCTACGGCCTGTATTCCATGATCCACGCAAGGTCGCGCGGCGAGGCGCTCGAGGTGCTGGCCCGTGCCGCCGCCCTGCCGGAACTGGCCGGTGTCGACCACCTGCCGCTGTTCTCGCTGCGCTGCTTCAAGCAGACGGGCGCGCGGCTGGCAGAGGAGAAAGCCGCATGATGATGCGCCGCCAACCGCTGGCCGCCGGGGTGCTCGGCCCCACAGACCGCGCCGTTCTGAACCGCCTTCAGGACGGGTTCCCGCTGGACGATCAACCCTTTGCCACGGTCGGAGCGGAGCTGGGCCTGACCGAACAGGAGGTCATCGACACGGTGATGCGCCTGCGCGACCTCGGCGCGATCACGCGTTTCGGTCCGTTCCTCGATGCGGCGGCCATGGGCGGAGCCTTCTGCCTTTGTGCGATGGCGGTGCCGGAGGAGCGTTTCGAGGAGGTCGTGACTTTGGTCAATGCGCATGACGCCGTGGCACATAATTATCAACGCGATCACGCGCTCAACATGTGGTTCGTCCTCGCCTGCGACAGGCCGGAACGGATCACCGCCGAAGCCGACGCGATCGAGGCGGAGACGGGGCTGGCCGTTCTGCGCTTTCCGAAACTGCGGGAGTTCTTCATCGGCTTCCGCGTGACCGCCTGAGAGAGGGACAGATGCTGGACGCCATCGACCGCAAGATCCTCAAGGCCACGCAGGGCGGGCTGCCGCTGGTGCCGCAGCCCTATGCCGAGGTGGCCAAATGGCTGGGCCTCGCGCCGGAGGAGGTGACACGCCGCCTGTCTGCGATGCAGGAGACGGGCGTGATCCGGCGCATCGCCGTGGCCCCCAATCACTACGCGCTCGGAATGGTGGCCAACGGAATGAGCGTCTGGGACGTGGCGGATGACACTGCCGAAACCTTGGGCGAACAGGTGGGCGCGCTGCCCTTTGTCACTCATAGTTATCTGCGCCCGCGCGCCCTGCCGCAGTGGCCCTACAACCTGTTTGCCATGATTCACGGTTCTGACCGGGCCGAGGTGGAGGCGCATCGGGCTGATATTCGCGCGATCCTGGGCGATGCGCTTCGTAGCGACGACAACCTCTATTCCACGCGTATCCTGAAGAAGACTGGAATGCGCCTGCAGGGAGACGGCTGAGATGTTCCGCCTGACACAATACATGAACGAACTGGTCGCGCCTTCGCCGGTCAAGACGCGGCGCGGCAGCGGCTCCGGCACTGGACAGGTCAAACCGGTGGTGATCTGGAACCTGACCCGCCGCTGCAACCTGCGTTGCCGGCATTGCTATACCGTCTCGGCGGATGTGCCCTTTCCGGGGGAGTTGAACGACGGGCAGACCATGCGGGTGCTGGACGACCTCCAAGCCTTCGGCATCCCGGCGCTGATCCTGTCGGGAGGCGAGCCGATGTCGCGGCCGAACTTCTTCGAGATCGCCGAGCGGGCGGCCGAGTTGAAATTCCGCCATCTGGCGCTGTCGACAAATGGCACGAAGATCACCGCCGAGAATGCCGACCGGATCGCGGAAATCGGCTTTGACTACGTCGGGATTTCTCTCGACGGTATCGGTGCGGTGAACGATGCGTTTCGGGGTCTGAGCGGTGCCTTCGACGCGGCGCTGACCGGGGTGCGGGAATGCCGCAAGCGCGGGATCAAGGTCGGCCTGCGCTTTACCCTGACCGAGCAGAACGCGCATATGCTGGACGACATGCTCGACCTCTGCGACGGCGAGGGGGTGGACAAGTTCTACCTCTCGCATCTGGTCTATGCCGGGCGTGGCGACAAGAACCGCGGCGATGATACCGGGCGCAGCCATACCCGGCGGGCCATGGACCAGCTCATTGAGCGGGCTTGGGTCGCCGTGGCGGAGGACCAGCCGCTGGAGATCGTCACTGGCAACAACGACGCCGACGCGGTCTATTTCCTGAACTGGGCGCGGCGGCATTTCTCGCAGGAGAAGGTGGCGCATGTGGAGGATCACCTGCGCGCCTGGGGCGGAAATTCCAGCGGACTGGGTGTAGCGAACATTGCGCCCATGGGCACGGTACATCCGGATACCTACTGGTCTGACTACACCATAGGAAACGTTAAACTGACTCCCTTTTCGCGACTCTGGACCGGGGACGACCCGATGCTCGCGACCCTGCGCCAGAGGCCGCGCCCGCTGAAGGGCCGCTGCGGCGACTGTGCGTTCAAGGAGGTCTGTGGTGGCAACACCCGCATCCGGGCGTTGCAGATCACCGGCGACCCCTGGGCTGAAGACCCGGCCTGCTATCTCTCCAACGCCGAGATCGGCCTCGCAGAAGCTGACCGGCTTGAAGTTACCCCTTTCAGAGGCAAGACCCGTGACCCCGCGCACCAGTTTTTCTAACCTCGTCAGCGCCTTGTCTCTGGTCGTCGCGACGGGCGCGCAAGCGCAGGACGGGGGCGCGATCTACGCCGACCTCTGCGCCTCCTGCCATGGCGAGGCGCGTCTGGGGGCCATCGGCCCGGCGCTGATCCCCGAGGCGCTGGCCCGCCTGCGCGGTGCCTCACTGGAGCAGGTCATCGCCCATGGCCGCGCCGCAACGCAGATGCCCGCCTTTGCCGGGACGCTCGGCCCGACAGAGATCGCCGCCGTGGCGGAGTATGTCTCGCAGCCGCTTGCGGAGATCCCCGACTGGACTGCCGAAGACATTGCCGAAAGCTACACGCCGAACCCGGACTACAGGCCATCGGATAAGCCGGTGTTTGACGCCGATCCCATGAACATTACGCTGGTGGTGGAGACCGGCGACCATCACGTCAGCGTGCTGGACGGTGACACTTTCGAGGTCCTCGACCGTTTCCCGACCCCCTTTGCCGTGCATGGTGGGCCGAAGTTCTCGCCCGATGGGCATTTCGTTACCATCATGTCCCGTGATGGCTGGGTGCAGAAATACGACATCTGGTCCCTGCAGGAGGTCGCCCGGACCCGCGCCGCGATCAATGCCCGTAATATCGCCCTGTCTCCGGATGGCCAGTGGGTCGCCGTCGCGAACTATTTGCCGCACACGCTGACCATCCTTGATGCGGACCTGAGACCGGTGCAGGTGCGACGGATCGTTGCGGCGGACGGTTCCGAGAGCCGCGTTTCCGCCGTCTACCAGGCGCCACAACGCAATTCCTTCATCCTCGCGCTGAAGGACGCGCCGGAGATCTGGGAGATCGCGCTGTCAGAGGTGGCAGGGCCGTTCCATGACAGTTTCGTGCATAGCTATGAGAAGGGTATGGAGGAGTCGCTTGCCGCCGAGAAGGGCCTCTTCGCGCGGCGTCGGATCAAGGTGGAGGAGCCGCTCGACGATTTCTTCTTCGATCCCGGGTATCGCAACCTGGTCGGTGCCAGCCGCGACGGGGAACGCGGCGTGGTGGTGAACCTCGAGGTGGGGCGGCAGATCGCGGAACTGCCCTTGCCGGGCATGCCGCATCTGGGTTCCGGCATCAGCTGGATCAGCGAAGGACGCCGCGTCATGGCCACGCCGCACCTGAAGGAAGGCCGCCTGACCGTGATCGACACCGACGACTGGTCGGTGGTGAAGACGGTGGACACGCTCGGCCCCGGCTTCTTCCTGCGCAGCCACGAGAATTCGCCTTACGTCTGGGCGGACGTGTTCTTTGGCCCGAACAAGGACAAGATGCACATCCTCGACAAGGACAGGCTGGAGATCGTGAAGACGCTTGACCCCGCGCCGGGCAAGACCGTGGCGCATATCGAGTTCACGAAGGATGGCAGCCACGCGCTGGTGTCGCTCTGGGAAGATGACGGCGCGGTGATCGTCTACGACGCGATGACGCTGAAGGAGGTCAGACGCCTGCCGATGCGCAAGCCCTCGGGGAAGTACAATGTCTGGAACAAGATCACCTTTTCCGATGGCACGAGCCACTGAGCAGGCGGCGCTGATCGTCGCGCATGGCAGTCCCTCCGACCCGGACGGGCAGGAGGCTGCGCTTGCGGCACTTGCCGCCAAGGTTGGACGCCACCTGCCTGGCTGGCGCATCGGCTCGGCAACGCTGGCGGCCGAGGGATGTTTCGAACGCGCCTGCGCAGGGCTGGGACACCCGCTGATCTTGCCGTTCTTCATGGCCCGGGGCTGGTTCACGCAACACGCCCTGCCGCGTCGCGCCGGTGCCTTGCGCCAGCTTGCCCCCTTCGGGATGGACCCGGCCCTTCCGGCCATGCTCCTGCGACGGCTTTCCAGCCAGACGTCCCTGCTGCTCGCCGCGCATGGCAGCGCACGGTCGACCGGGTCTGCGGAAGCCACGGCGCTGTTTGCAGAGCGCCTGCGGACCCACCCCGGCTGTCCGCCCCTGCGGGTGGGATTTCTCGAGGAGGCGCCGCATGTCGCGGAGGTGGCGCGGCATATGCCCGAAGGGTCCGCCTGCCTGCCGCTCTTCGCGCTCGCCTCCGGGCATGTCAGCATCGACCTGCCTCAAGCCCTGCACCAAGCTGGCTTCACGGGCCGTGTTCTGCAGCCAGCCATCGCCTGGCCCGAGACTCCGGGCCTGATCGCGGCCCAGATCGAGTCGCACCGCTCCGCTGCCCGGGGGGCCGGGTCGATACCGAAGCTGGAGGGGACCCCATGACGTGTTCCCGGCTGGCGCTGGCGCTATACCCGTTCGTCGCCGCCGCGGTGGCCATCAACCTCTTCATGGCCGGTCTTCTGAGCCAGTCTGTCGGCCTGCCCGCCTTGCCACCCCTCGCCGCCCTTCTCGCCGCGATCCCGCTGGGGGTTCCCGCCACCGCGCTGGCGGTCCGCTGGGTCCGGCAACTGCTTGCAGAAGCCGGGGAGCCGTGAGCCTGTCTCAGTCGTCCTGCGGCTCGTAACGGCTGTCGGTCAGGGTCTCGAGAAAGGCCACCAGCGCGTCGATCCGCTGGTCATCGAGCGCGGGACCATGCGTCAGCTCCGTGACGGCCAGCGTCTGCGGCACCTGCGGCACCCCGAACGGCTCCCCGGTTTCGGGGTTCGTCCAGCGCTTTGGATCGCGTGAGTTGTAACGGTTGTAGAACAGGATCACCGTGCGCAGGTCGGCAAAGACCCCGTTGTGCATGTAGGGCCCGGTCACGGCGACGTTGCGCAGCGTCGGCGTGCGGAACTTGCCCGCCTGCTCCGGATCGTCGATCGTCGCCGCAAGCCCCATGTCCTGCGTCCCCGTCGCCACCCCGTTGCGCGCCCGCAGCTCCGTGTTCTCGGGCACGCCGATGTTGTGGTAGCGGTGATCGGTAAAGGTCTCGCGCGGGTCCATGGCGCTTTGCGACAGCTGGTGGCACTGGTTGCAATTGGTGAACTGCTCCGAGAAGAACAGCAGCCGCCCAAGCTCCTCCTCGCGGGTCAACTCGGCCTCGCCGCGCAGGAAACGGTCGTACTTGCTGTCAAAGGGACTGATCTCCGGACGCGCCTCGTAGGCGGCCAGCGCCTGCGTCAGGGCGTCATAACCCATCTCGGGGTCTTGCAGGATGCCCATCCCGAACAGCCGCGGAAAGGCTTCGGCATAGACCGGGTCCTCGGCCAGCCGCGCAACGGCACTGGCCTTGTCGGGCATTCCCATCTCGATGGGGTTCAGGATCGGCCCGCCCGCCTGCTCTGCCAGCGAAGATACCCGCCCATCTTGGAACAGGCCCCCCAGCCATTCGCCATCGGCACGCCGCGCGAGCGGCGGCACCAACCCGGCATAGGGAATGCCCGGCGCGTTGCGATCCCCCAGCGTGTCCGCGCCATCCCCCGGCGAGCCCGCGCCGCGCGGATCGCTGAAGCCACGGGCGGGATCGTGGCAGGTGGCGCAGGACTGGCTGCGGTTCCGCGACAGGTTCACGTCAAAGAACAGCCGCTCGCCAAGCGCGGCACGCTCCGCGTCCCGGTCCAGCGGTTGCGCGACGGTCGCAGGACAGGTGAAAGCCGCGAACAGAACGGCAAGACCCAGGCAGGCTGGCAGGGGGTTCATGGCGGGATCTTTCGGGCGAACTCTCAGGGCGGGCTGCAATCCTGATGCCTTTTGTCGGACTTTACCGTCTCGCACTTTGACATCTGTCAAGTCGCGCCCCTGCGAAAAAGCGCATATCCCTCGCATGAAACAGATCGACCGCCTCGAGTCCCTCGGCCTCTACGACGCCCGGGTGCCCCGCTACACCTCCTATCCCACCGCGCCGGTGTTCTCGCCTGCGGTCGGGGCCACGCAGCAGGCGCAGGCGCTCGCCGAACTCGATCCGGCGGACCCAGTGTCGGTCTATTTCCACATTCCCTTTTGCGAACGGCTCTGCTGGTTCTGCGCCTGCCGCACCCAAGGCACCCAGACCCTCGCCCCGGTCGAGGCCTATATCGCCACGCTCGAACGCGAGTTGACGCTGCTGGCCGATGTCCTGCCCAAGGGGTTGCGCATGGGCCGGATGCACTGGGGTGGAGGCACGCCGACGATCCTGCCGCCCGCGTTGATCCACCGCCTCGCCCGCGCCGTGAAGGCGGTCATTCCCCCCGTCGAGGGCTACGAATTCTCGGTCGAGATCGACCCGATGATGGTGGACGCGGAGAAGATCGCCGCCTTGGCGACCGAAGGCATGACCCGCGCAAGCATCGGCATCCAGGACTTCGATCCCCTCGTGCAGCAGGCCATCGGCCGCCCGCAACCGTTTGAAGACACACGCAAATGCGTCGACATGCTGCGCGCCGCCGGGATCGGCTCGCTGAACGCAGACCTTGTCTACGGCTTACCCCACCAAGACGCCGCGCGGCTTGACGATACCGTGTCCAAAGTGCTCGACCTCGCGCCCGACCGCATCGCGCTGTTCGGCTACGCCCATGTGCCGTGGATGGCCAAGCGCCAGAAGCTGATCGACCAATCCGTCTTGCCCGGGGACAAGGACCGCCACGCGCTGGCGGCGCAGGCGGGTGCGCGGTTCCGCGCGGCGGGCTTTGACGCCATCGGCATCGACCATTTCGCGCGACCCGCCGACGGGCTGGCCGAAGCCGCCCACACCGGCCATCTGCGCCGCAACTTCCAGGGCTATGTCGACGACACATGCCCGACGCGGATCGGCCTCGGGGCCTCGTCGATCTCGCGCCTGCCCACCGGCTACATCCAGAACGCCAGCGCCACCCCCGCCTACGTGCAGCGCATCGAAGCCGGGGAACTGGCCGGGGGGCGCGGCCATGTCATGAGCGACGACGACCTCCTGCGCGCCGCCGCCATCGAGCGCATCATGTGCGATTTCGCGCTGGACCTCGCGGCGCTTGCGCCCTTCGGTCCTGCCGCGCAGGCGCTGCTCCCGGTGATGGCCGAGGTGGCGCAACGCTACGGCGACCTCGTGACACTCGACGGCACGCGCCTTGCGATCCACCCCGAGGGCCGCGCCCTGACGCGGATCATCGCCAGCGCCTTTGACGCCTACACCGACACCGGCGCGCGCTACAGCCAGGCGTCCTGAGGGAACCCGGCCCCCGGCATCACCCGGGGCCGCAGCCCGTCAGTCGGTCAACGTCGCCAGCCACGCCGCCATGTCTTCCGCACCCTTCTTGTGCTTGTAGCTCATGGTCGTCTTCGCCTTCGGATTGCCGGTCTTCTCCTTCAGCCAGCCCTTCGGGTCGGTGATGTAGGCGGCCAGCGAAGCCTCGTCCCAGACCGAGCCATCGGCCCCCGCGGCCACGAGGTCATTCCCGTACTTGAAGCCCTCTGCGGTGCCGATCGTGCGCCCGATCACGCCATAGAGGTTCGGCCCGGTCTTGCCGCCCTTCACGACCTCCGTACCGTCAGCGGCCACGATGGAATGGCAGGCCTTGCACTTCTTGAAATCGGCCTCGCCCGCAGCCGGATCGGCGGCCTGCGCCGCCCCGGCCAACGCCAGAGCCGCAGCCAGCGTCATGGTGAATAGTCTCATGTGGAACTCCTTCAGGTTTCGGTTGGGTCGTTCAGTATCGCTTCGAGCCGCGCACCCTCGACGCGGGCGAGACAGGCGCGGACCTCGGCCTCCCCGGTGACAAGGCACAGCCCCGTGGACAGCGCATCCGCCATCGCGGCGCTGGTGGCGCTGATGCTGACCTGCCTGTCCGGCACCGGCGCGCCCGTGGGGTGCAGGATGTGTCCCTGCCGCCCCGCCGCATCCAGCACGGTACCAAGCGTGGCCGAGGTCGCCAGCGCCCGGTCGCGCAACATCAATCTCCGCTCCGTACGTGCAATCCGCACGGGCCAGCCGGGTTGTGCCTGCGGCTTGCCACGCGCGGAGATCTCGCCGGTATCCACCAGCACATCCGCCACGCCCTCGGCCCGCAACAGCGCCGCGATGCGGTCCGCGACATAGCCCTGTGCGATGCCGTTGAGGGTCAGCGCCTGCCCCCTCTCAAGCCGCACCTCGGAGGTGTCGAACCGCACCCGGTCGAACCCGATCCCGTCACGCGCCGCGTTCACGTCGCCGCCCTCGGCCAGCGCCAGCCACAGCGGCTGCACCGTCGGATCGAACAGGCCGCCCGTGACGTCATGCGCCCGCCGCGCCACGGCAAGGCAATCGAGCAGTTCAAAGGAGGGCGCAACCAGCCGACCGTCGCGGTTCAGCCGGGTCAGTTCCGAGTCGCCATAAAGGCTGAAGATCCGCTCCAGCCGGGAGATCTCTGCCACGGCATGACGGGTCAGCCGATCCGCCTCCGGATGGACCATGCGGATCTGCGCCCGCGCGCCAAGTGCCGTGCCCTGCCAGCGCAAGGCCTGCGCAGACAGTTCGCTTGCCAGCCCCCCAGCACAGGCCGCCAGCAGGAAACGACGTCGTGTCAATCCCATGCTCATCCCTCCCCACCCGAAAGACGGCGCATCCGCTGCGCCATGTCGGCGTCATCAGCTGGCAGGGGCGCACCCTCCCCCAGCGCCTTGATATCATCCAGCACCGCGACCCTGCCGCCATGTGCCAGGGCAAATCCCTCTGCCGCCGCGCGCGTGGCAAAGGGAACCATTTCGGGCGCGCCCATGCCGCCCGTCGCATCGGACCCGGTGACGTAGAACGCCTGTCGCGCGTCGATCCATGACCCCGGCGCGGCCCATGTGGCCCCGGTCATGTCCTGCACGTAGGTGACCGTCACGGCATGGCTCTGCTCCGGCATCGCGAGGTAGGCCAGCGTGTCGCTCACCTGACTGAAGAACAGCGGCGCGAGGGCGCCGTCGAGGTGGACCTGCCCCTTCGGGCCTTCGTGTTCCAGCAGCAGCATCTGGCAGTAATGCCCGGCGCTTTCCTCGGTCAGGGCGACGGGCAGCGGCAGGGGCGCCTCCTCCTTGCAGGCGGACAACAGCAGAATCAGGCAAAGGCGTTTCAAGGCTGAACCCTTTCGAACGACAGCCGCGCCAGAAGGGCGGCGACAACAGGCCACAGAAGGAGCGCGGCAAGCGGCTTCCACACCGCGATGCTCGACGCCGCGCCGGACAGGCCCGAGGCCGCATCCACCGACTGCGACGCGGCGAGGTTGAAAAGGCGGAAGGCATCGGCAGGGTTCAGCACCAGTGCATAGGGGAACACGCGGGTCGTGAAGGCGCCGCCGTCATCCGCCACCACGGCGGCCAGCAGCCCGAGGTCATAGAGCACGATCACCGCCAGCCAGAGCCCGATCGCCATGGCCGCCGCCCCCGAGGCCCTCCGCGCGAGGCAGGACAGCGCGTGTCCCAGCGACAGAAACGCCATGCCCAGCAAGAGCGAGGTCCAGAACAGCCGTCCCAGCGCACCAAGTCCCTGCACGGCCTCCCTCCCGCCCATGGCGAAGCCCATGAGTGCCGCCGCCCCGCAGCCCGCGAGGATCGCCAGCGCCAACACCACGGTCTGCGCCACGAGTTTCCCCGCCAGCAGGCTGCCCCGCGACAGCGGATATGCCAGCGTCAGCGCCAGCGTGCCGCGCTCCGCCTCTCCGGCCACGGCGTCGAAGGACACCAGCAGCGCGATCAGAGGCACGAGGTAGACGGCCAGCGACACGAGGCTCGCCACGATCACCGAGAGCGGATCGGCGGCCACCCCGGTGGCCCCCGTCCCCGCCGCCGACAGCACCAGCGAGAACAGCACCATCATCGCTGCGCCCATGGCCACCCAGCGGTTGCGCAGCGCGATGCGGAATTCGATCTCCGCCGTAGACAGGATCCGGTTCAGCATCACGCCGCCCCCCTCTGGCTGATCCGCGCGTACAGGTCGTCCAGACCCGGCGCGTGGATGTCGAAATCAACGATCAAGTCGCGCGCCTGCGCGATCCGGCTCAGCGCGTCCAGCTTGTCCCTGAGTGCGCAGGGAAAGCGCAGGACGCCCTCGCCGCTGGCCTCGGGGAACAGCGCGCGCACCGTTCCATCGACGTCACGGCGCGGCGTGATCCGCACCTCCAGCGGCAGCTGCGCCTCGGCGCGCAGCTGTGCAAGCGTGCCCTCGGCCACCAGCCGCCCCTTGGACAGCACCAGAAGCCGGTCGGTGCGCGCCTCCAGCTCAGACAGCGCGTGCGAGGACATGAGCACCGCAGTCCCCTGCCCGGCCAACTCGTCCAGCAGCGCGTAGAAATCGCGCCGCGAAATGGGGTCGAGCCCCGATGTCGGCTCGTCCAGGATCATCAGGCGCGGCGCGCCGATCAGGGCCTGTGCAAGGCCAACCCTCTGCCGCATCCCCTTGGAATAGCTGCCGAACCGGCGGTCCGCCGCATCCGCCAGCCCGACCTTTTCCAACAGCGCGTCTGCCTGATGCGCCGGTTGCCCGCGCAGCCGCAGGCAATGGCGCAGCATCTCGCGCCCGGTCAGCGCGGGGTGAAAGGCCGCGTTCTCCGGCAGGTAGGCCGTGACCGCCCGCGCCACCGCGCTGCCGGGGGCATGCCCCGCCACGTCGACCGAGCCGCCGTCGGGCATGAGCAGGCCGAGGACGGTCTTCATCAGCGTGGATTTCCCCGCGCCATTGTGGCCCAACAACGCGACGCGCTCGCCCGCCGCAACGCGGAAGGACACGTCGTCCAGCGCCGCCCGACCGTCATAGCGCTTAGTGAGATTGCAAAGCATCAGGATCGTCATCCTCGCCTCCCTTCGTCCAGAGCGGCACTGCCTGGGCATAAAGTTGAAACGGTTCCGGCAGGCTGCGGGAGGGGGCGGTCACCAGCGGGTGACTGTCCACCACGCCGCCGGTGCGCGCCGCCGGGAATTGCGCCTGGCTCCAGCGCACCAATTGCACCGCAGGCGCGCCCATCAGCAATTTCGCCGCCGGTTGCGACCACAGGATATGGTCCATCAAGTCATTCGGCCTGTAGGCGGAATCCGCCCGCGCATCGCCATCGAGGTCAAAGGCCGCGTGATCCGACCAGTAATTCCCCCGCCCTTCAAAGGACCATTCCACGTCCTTCGTACCGACGTATTTCACCTGCGTGCGGTTTCCGACAAAGGCATTGCCGGTGATCGTGTTCCTCTCGGACCCGGCGGTGAAATGCACACCGATTTCGCAGCCGTCAAAGACATTCTCGGCCAGCAGGTTCCGGTGGGAATTGTAGACAAAGGCGCATTTCTCGGTCCCCCCCGTCACGAGGTTCCCGAAGATGTCCGACTGGTTCGTGAAATTCAGCATCACCCCATGGTCGCGGTCATTGACCGAGATATTGTCCCGCGCCACGATCCTGTCGGAATACATCATGGCAAAGCCAAGGTGATTGCCGATGGAGACATTCCCCGACACTTCGGAATCATTTGTATACATGTAATGCACAGCGAAACGCAGGTCGCGGAACAGGTTGTCCCGGTAGACATTCTTCTTTGAAGAGTTCGAGAAAATCCCGTCGCGCCCATAACGCACGGTATTGCCCTCGACCACCGAGCCCGGCGCGTTCCAGACATAGATGCCGTTGCCGCGGTCGTTCATCCGCGCCAGCCGCAAGCCTTCGATCTGGTTGCCCTTCACCAGCGCATCCCGCGCGCCATGCACTTCCACACCGACAAGGTTGCCGGTCAGGGTATTGTCCAGCACGCGCGCGCCACGCGCCCGTTTCGTCAGCTTCACCCCGGCGTCGATTGCGTCATGTGAACGGCCGGAATTCGTGACGCCCACGCCTCGGACTGTCACCCCCGCCGCATCGACGGTGATGACCGACCCCAGCCCGTGACCGTCCACCACGGCACCGGTTTCACCCTCCAGCGTGAGCGGAACGTTCAGCACCACCGGGCCGTCGTGACGGCCCGGGGCAAGGATCAGGACGTCCCCCTCCTGCGCCTCGGCCACCGCGCGTACCAGCGCACCGGGCGTCGCGGGAACCGACACACGCTCTGCCCAGACAGGCGCGGCCAGCAGGCAAAAGAGAAGGACAAAGCGCATCAGATCGCTCTCGGCTCGACGAACATGCGGCCGCGCATCTCCATGTGCAGCGCGTGGCAGAACCACTGGCAATAGTACCAGTAGACCCCCGGTTTCGCCGCCGTGAAGGTGACGGAGGCCGTTGCCTGCGGCGCGACCTCCATCGCCACGCCGTGATTGTTCAGCGTGAAACCATGGGTCAGGTCGTCGATGTCATCGAGGTTGGTGATGATGACCGTGACCTCGTCATCCTGTTGCACTGTAAAGGATTCCAAGCTGAAGGCCGGGGCCATGGAGGACATGTAGACGCGCACCTTGTTGCCGTCGCGGATCACCGCGTCATGCACGTCGTCGATGTCGACGCCGTCGGCCTCGGCCTGCGCCCGCGTGTCGGCCCACATCGGGTCGTTGCGGTTCCACACCGAGAGCGGGTTCACCACCGAGCGATGCACCACGATGCTGTCATGCGGCTCGGCAAAGGTCGGGCCGTCATGCATCAGGGTCAGCGTCTCGCCGTCGATGGCAAAGAGTTGCTCATTCTCGGGCTTCAGGGGGCCGACGTTAAGGAAGCGGTCCTTCGAGAACTTGTTCATCGAGATGTAGAACTTGCCATCCGCGTCCAGCGTCTCGCCCATCGAGGTCGAGTTGTGGCCCGGCTGGTACTGCACGTCGTGCTTGGTGATGATTGGGTCGACATCGGCGCCGCCATAGGCCTGCACCGCCTTCTCGATGTTCCACATCACCACCTGGCTGTCGAGGAACAGCGTGGTCAGCGCGTTGCCCTTGCCGTCAAAGCAGGTGTGGAGCGGGCCGAGGCCCAGTTCCGGCTCCGCCACGACCGCCGAGCGCGGGTCGATGTCGCTGTCGAACAGCGCATCCAGCTTGCGCACGTCGATCACCGACACGGTCGGAGACAGCTTGCCGTTGATGCAGAGGTGGACCTTGTCGGGCGCCATGTTCACGCCGTGCGGCGAGTTGGGGATCGGTATATAACGTGTATACTTCTTGTTCTGGCCCTTGCGGCCGTCGATCACCTTCACCCCGTTCAACTCGATGAAGTCGCGAGCAGCAATCCCCGCCTCGATTTCCTTGAGGTTGAAGACGACGACATGGTCCATGTCGTTCTCCATCATCTCGGCCAGGTTCATGCCCATTTCCGAGTTGTAGGAGGTCGAGAACGCGTATTTCCCATCGTAATCGCAATCGGTATTGTCGAGGTTGCCCGACACCATGACCTGCCATGCAATCGTCATGTCATCGGCATTGATCGCGGTGTAGAAGTTCACATACTGCGACGGATCGTCCAGCACCTTGCCATCGTTGACCATCGGCACCTCGTCTTCGCCATTGGCGAACACGTAATTGGTGCGCGGCCATTTCTGCGGGCGCAGACCGTGGATGGCCTTGGCATTGGGAATGTCGATGATCCGGTCGGCCTTCATCACGTCGCAACGCACCCGCGCCACCCGCGTATTGGCCTTGTCGTTCATGAACAGGAAGCGCCCGTCGTACTTGCCCTCGGTAAAGGACATGTGGACGTGGTGCAAATCGCCGTTGTCGTGGACCTTCTTGCCCTGCGCTGCGAGGTATTCCTTCGTCTGGGGCATCATGTCCTGCGTCAGGATCTTCAGCGACTCGTTGGTCGAGCCCCAGCCGGTGGCCGAGCAGCGGTTGAACACCGGCACGCGCATCAGTTCGCGCATGGACGGGATGCCGAGGATGCGCATCTCGCCGGTCTGGCCCGAGGACCAGAAGCCGTAATACTCGTCCAGCTCGCCCGGTGCGGGCGTGGCGTGGGCTTGCGCCTTGGCCTCGGAGGCCGCCAGTGTCAGCGCGGCGGTGCCGCCCATCAGGCCCACTCGGCCCCCCGCGCTGCCCAGCAACGCCGCACCGGTGGCGGTGGCCCCCATGAAGCCACGACGGCTCAAACCTTCAGACATGTCCACTCTCCTTCTTCAACGTATTGGGATGGTTGACCGCCCTCGCAGGCAGGTCGGGTTGAGACACCGCCGCGCGCCGCTTCAGCTGGCGGATGACGACGGGACATTTCTGCTCGGATTGGTACAGAACCTGGCAGTGCAGGCAGTTCAGGCACTCGTTCGGGTTGATCTCGCCCGTCGGGTGGATGGCCTGCACCATGCATTCGTTGCTACAGGTCTGGCAGGGGCTGCCACAGTCCTTGTAGCGCTTCAGCCAGTCGAACATCCGCAGCCGCGCCGGGATCGCCAGCGCCGCGCCCAAGGGGCACAGGTAGCGGCAGTAGAACCGTTCCACGAAAAGTCCGGCGATCAGCAGCGCCGCGGCATAGGCGACGAAAGGCCAGGCGCGCATAAACTTGAGGATGATCGCCGTCTTGAAGGGTTCAGCCTCGGCCAGGTGTTCCGCTTGTTCGATCGACCACAGCGAGACGCCGAAGAGCCCGAGGAAGATCATGTATTTCACCGCCCAGAGCCGTTCGTGCAGCCCCCAGGGCAGTGTCACCTGTGGCACGCCGAGGCGGCGCGCGGCGTGGTTGGTCAGCTCCTGCAAGGCACCGAACGGGCAGAGCCAGCCGCAATAGGCCCCCCGGCCCCAGAACAGCAGCGCCGCCGCGACGGAGAACCACAGGATGAAGGTCAGCGGGTCCAGCAGGAACGCCTGCCAGCTGAACCCCGTGGTCAGCGCCCCGAACAGCGCCATCAGGTTGACGATGCTGAGCTGCGCATTGGTGACCCAGCCAAGGAACACCAGCGTCAGCGTCAAAAATCCGTAACGGAACCACTTAGTCCGCGCGGCCGAGCGCGTCAGCCAACCCTGAAAGAAGAACGCCAGCGTCAGAACCGCCAGCATGGCGGCAACCACGGCGATCTCAGGCCGCTTGTCCTGCCAGATCTTCTGCCAAAGTGCGCTTTGCGCGTCCGCCTCGCTGACCTCCGGCGCGGCTGCGACCGTCACGGGATTCATGAAACCCGGCGGCAGTTGGTAGCCAAGGTCGAAACTCAGAAAGACCTTCTCGATCGCCGCGACCTCGCGCTGCACCAGCAGTTGCAGGCGGAAGGGTTTCGTCGGGTCAAAGCCGCTGTCGGCGGGGATGCGGAACAGGTCGCGCTCGGTGAACTCGGGCGCGTCCTCCAATGCGACAGGCCCCATGCGGCGGTGATCGCGGTCATGAAAGCGCACCGAGACGTCGTCCTGCACCAGCACGATCCGGTCGAATATCCCGCCGCGCACGTAGCCCGAGCCCTTGAAGGAATAGAGCCCCCGCCCCAGCACCGCGATGGCGTGATCGCCCTCGCCCAGCCAGTCGCGCAGGTTTGCATCTTCGACGCCCAGCAGCGCCTGCCCGATGGCAGGAACCGACACCGGCGCGACATACATGTCGATGAAGGACGTTTCGGGCGGCTCCTTCAGCGCGCGTTTCGCCGCGCGGGGGTCGTCCATTCCTGCAAAGGCCGCGTTGACCTGCCCCACGTCCAGCGACAGCCGCCGGACGGTGCCGTCGCCTTCCATCGCCATCCAGCCGTCAGGGGCAGCCACCCCGTCGGCCAGCACGAACTGCGGCCCGCTGTCAACCTCGGGCGCCAGCCCGCCCAGCCCCAGCGCCCGCGCGACCTTCAAAGCGCTGCGCAGGATCGAATCGTCGATCACCATGACCGTGACGGTCGCGCCCGAAATGATCTCCAGGTCATGCGCCGCGCCCTGCGCCGCCTCGACCAGCGAGAGGCCACGATAGACCGCCATCATCTCGGTGATCTTCTTCTCGGGGATGCCGATCAGGACGATGGGTTCGGAATGCTTGACCAGCTGAACGCCCAGCACGGTGGCATCGGGGCCAAGCGCCACCAGCGTGTGAATCGGCTTGCCGGAATAGCCGGTGGTGCTGACGAAATCGGAGGTCAGGAAGATCTGCCCCACCACTTCGCCCTGCCTCAGCACCGGGGCCACGGGAATGTCGGGCCGGATCGCCCCGAAACCATCCGCACCGGGCACAAGTGTCTCGGGTGCGGCCTTGGGCAGGAATTGCGCCAGCAGCGGCGCATCTTGCGCGAGGGCCGCCATCGGCAGCAACAGCGCAAGGGTGAGGGCATTCAGCAATCGGGCAAGGGTGCGAAGCAGCATGTGTCAGGCCCTCCGGGCCACTGGAGGGTCACGCGCAGACTGGATCTCGCGTTGATGGGACGGAGGCAGGTGCAGCGCCATCGGGCGGACCCGGCGCGCGTGCGCGAAGGGAACCCGGTCCTGCACCTGTCCGGGCAGGGAGACATCCGCCACGCCCAGGCAAGCCCCGCAATGCGCGCAGGTCCGGCCCTGCGGGTCGACGGCATTGCCATCGCGGTCCAGCGTCAGCGTTTCCGCACCGCTTTTGCCACAGATGACGAGCGTCACCTGCCCCGCCGCCGCGATCTCGTGCGCGGTCCGCAGGTAGCCGCCAACCCCCGCCCCAAGCATGAGGCTCAGGACGAGGACCAGGGACAACAGGAGGGACGAACAACGTGTCATGCGATTTGGTTAATCGCGGGCGACTCGCGCAGCCTTGACGAAAGTCATGCGGACCGGCTCTGTTGGATAAATCAGCTGGCGAGCGCAATCCCCCTTTCCCCGGGCACACCTATCCTGCGGCCACGGTCATCGGGATGCCGAGTGCCGTGAAGCGGTTGAGGACCGCCACCCGGATCCGGACCTCCGCCACCTGGCGGTCGAATTCCCGGGACATCAGCCGCTGGCCGAGCAGCTTCACGCAGTTCATTTTCGTCTCGACCCTGCTGCGCCGGTGGTACCCGCTCCAGTTCCGCCAGAGTGCCCGGCCCAAGTGCTTCGATGCTCGCAGGTTCTCGTTGCGTGCGCGAGTTCCTGCCGTGTCCGGCTTCCAAGGCCGGGCATTTCGACGGGGTGGAATGATCGCTGCTGCTCCACGGGCCGCAATGGCATCGTGGCAGGCGCGTGTGTCGTAGGCACCGTCAGCCGTGACAGTGGCGATGTCCTCGTTCGCCGAGATCTGGGCGAGAAGGTTCGGCAGCATCGGGGCGTCGCCGACATTGCTTGAGGTGACCTCGACCGCCCAGATCTCCAGCGTTTCCTCATCAATTCCAAGGTGGATCTTGCGCCATACGCGCCGCTTGGAGCCGCCATGCTTGCGCGCGTGCCACTCGCCTTCACCTTCCACCTTGATGCCGGTGCTATCGACGAGCAGGTGAATCGCCCCTTGGAGCCGCGATATGGGATAGTCACGTCCAAGGTCTTCTGCCGCCGGGACAGGGTGCTGAAGTCCGGCACGGCCCATCCGAGTCCGGACAGCTCCAGTAGGCTCGCCACGAATCCAGTCGTTTGCCGGAGTGGCAGGCCGAGCAACACCTTGATGGTAAGACAGGCCTGGATCGTCGCGTCGCTGTATGCCTGCGATAGTGTCCGAGGTGTTGGTGTAATTTCGACGCCGCCGACGGTGTGACCCCGGGTGGCCATCGAGGTGTAGGATTGAGGTGGAGTTTCGACGCTTCAACCTGAACCATACGGAGACCCCGATGACCAAGACCAACATGGACCTGTCCGAGCTCATGGCCAAGCATGACTAGGGCGATTTACTGCGCAGCATCGCCGAGGCGGTACTGCAACTGATCATGGAGGCCGACGTGGATGGCCTGATCGGTGCCGGGCGGCACGAACGCAGCGGCGAACGGACCACATGGAGGAACGGCTACCGCGATCGCGCGCTCGACACCCGCCTGGGCACGCTGAACCTGCGCGTGCCGAAGCTGCGGCAGGGCAGCTATTTCCCCGGCTTCCTCGAGGCCAGGAAGACCTCGGAACAGGCGCTGGTGGCTGTCATCCAGGAGGCATGGATCGGCGGCGTCTCCACCCGCCGCGTCGATGAACTGGTGCAGGCCATGGGCCTGTCTGGCATCTCGAAGAGCACCGTGTCGAAGCTTTGCAAGGACATAGACGAGCGGGTCGGCGAGTTCCTGAACCGCCCTCTGACCGGCGAATGGCCCTACGTTTGGCTCGACGCGACCTACCTCAAGGTTCGCCAAGGCGGTCGCATCGTGCCGGTCGCGGCCATAATCGCTGTCGCCGCCAACACCGAGGGCCGGAGGGAGATCATCGGCCTTGGCATTGGACCCTCCGAGGCCGAGACGTTCTGGACCGAGTTTCTGCGGTCCCTGAAGGCCCGGGGCCTCGGTGGTGTGCGGCTGGTCATCAGCGACGCGCACACAGGGCTCAGGGCGGCAATCTCGCGGGTGTTCGAGGCAACGTGGCAGCGGTGCCGCGTTCATTGGATGCGGAACGCCCTGGCGCATGTTTCCCGCGGCCAGCATACCGTCGTGGCCGCCGCGATCCGGCAGGCTTTCGACCAACCTGATCGCACCCACGCTGGCGAGATCTGGCACAAGGTCGCGGAGCAATTGCGCCCCCGCTGGTCCAAGCTCGCTGACCTCATGGACGCCAGCGAGCACGATGTCCTGGCCTATATGTCCTTTCCCCGGCAGCACCGGACGAAGCTGCACTCGACTAACCCCATCGAGCGGTTGAACAAAGAGGTGAAGCGCCGCGCCGATGTCGTGGGTATTTTCCCCAACGAAGCGTCCATTACGCGCCTGATCGGCGCCGTCCTCTTCGAACAGAACGACGAATGGCAGACCGCCAGCCGCTACATGATGGTCGAAGCCTTCGCCCAGATCGACAAGGAGGAGATCGACCCCATTCTCAGCATTACCACGAAAGCCGCCTGATCATGCCCTCAGGCCACCCGGGAAATTACACCTCATTGACGGACGCTATCTGCGGGTGGCACTCAGCAGCTTTATCGCTCCAAACCCGTCCGAAGCCTCGCGCGGCGTTCGGTACCGCTACGCGTCCCACAACTTACGTTTCCAACTCAATCGCGCTGGCGAGAACGAAGCCCAATTCTTGGCTCGGATCAGCAAGGCAGCCGAACAACCCGATGGTCCTGCAAGCGACGAGGATGATCTTTGGGACTTCGGTAGCAATCGGCGCCATGTTGGCTCCCTCCATATAGATCAGTTGACGTGTAAGGCTTCAGATCTAGCGCGGCGCAACTTGCTGGCTGTTCACCCTGTCACCGGATGGTGGAAGTCGAAAAAGCTTCTGTACGAAGGTTTGCCATCTGTGCGCTATGCGCTGATTGTCGAGATCGATGCAGGCGAGCTCGAAGCGGAGCTTTATGCGGAGGTTCAGGCTGCAGTTGAAGCACTCATTGCAGCCCAAGCGGTGATTGCGGTCTAGGCCGCGCAGTTGTTCGGGTTGCTTTGAGATAACGCGTTACTGTTCGCCGCAGGACGAAAATGGAAAACGGTAGGGGCGGCTTCATCCCCCCGTGGTGAGGTAACTATGAAATACTGGAACACTGGGGATGTCGTCGTCGACAGCATTCTTCAGAAACTGGAAGGATTTGGAACTTGGCGCTCAGACAGCTATGCAGAGAGCACGCATCAGTTGCTGTCCGGTGTCATTCATATTCAAGAGATGCTTCCTGGACTTGTTGCAAGGCACTTTCGATTTCCGAACCTATTTGTCGGCAATGCCCACTTTTCTGGGTCCCAAGGTTATAGGCGCGAATTGATTGAAGAAATCACGAGCGCCATCGACAAGGGGCTGGTCGCAGCTGCGGCAGATCCTATGCTTGGCCGAGATAGCAATCCTGACTTTTCTGATCGGCCAAGAAGCAGAGGTGAGGAGATCCTCGATGCGCTGACAGCCTTTGAGAAAGACCGTGACCAAGCCGCGCTGAGTCGACTAAAGATGGCCGTCAGTCCAACCGGATTGCAAACGCGTGTGAACACAATTGAAATGCTGATGAATAGGAAGCGGTCGTACGGTAACCAGTCCCCTGAGGTCGCTTTGCTTTCCGAACTTGGCCGACTGGAGTTCGAGGCACGTGGTTATCATGGGCAGAAGGCATAGCTACCACTTCTTTCTCATTGAGTCGGGTAACAGGCAATTGTCGTAGATATCAAAATGCCTGCTCTAGCTATGATCCACGCATCAACTTTCGCTCTCTGGAACCCACCTCGACTGTTCACCCAAATCCATTCGCGGCCATCGCAATTCGCCCTTTATCTGATTTGCATGACATGCTGGTCGCAGCTTGCGTTCCGTTCTCAAAGGTTGTCGCTGATCATTTTCCCCTGACCCTGCGGGTCATTCCTCGCGAGGCAAAAAAACCGGCGCCTGCCCCTCTCCGCTGCGCTTCGCCTCCCGGGCCTTGGCCAGCTGCAAGGTGACCATCATTGCAACGCAAATTAGGCGAAGAGCAATGACCTCGAACTGCATCATATTCACCTGCACCGGCATCGAAACCGCCAAGGGCGTCGGCTCCGTCTCGACTCTGATCTTCGATCTCGACAGCAAGGTCGAACCCGTCGCGAGCGCGAACTCGATGGCCCCCACGCACCGTGTCCTCGGCCGCTCACTGCGCGGCAAGCTGGTCGAATGTGGCTGCATCTGGAATAAGCAGAATACGGAGACCGGCGCCGACTACTACACGCTGACGATCCGCGACCACGGCTTCAACACCAACCTCGGTAAGGCCGCGAACCAGGACGAGCTGCCCCTGCAGGCCGCTGTCCCTTTGGGGGCCGAAAGACGCCGGGTGAACCAACGGCTGGCAGCGGTTCTCCTCTGCCAGCCCGTTTACAGCTGTAAATTTCGAAGCCAGCGCTGTTTGCGCATATAGTCTCTTCCCACCTCAATAGGCACTATATAGAGGAAAAATCTTGACTTAGCGCTGTGAATCACCGCTCTTATCCTCAAGTGGCGCGAAAAAGGCCATATTTTCGAATTTGAGGCAACTAGATGATTCCTGTGACACCACTGGCAAACGAGAAGCCTTCAGCACTCGCGACAGATATTTCCGAGCGGTTGAATGCTGCTATCCGGGAGCATCTTCTTTCAGCTTTCGCCCCAGATAGCACAAAAGCGCTACGGTCTTTTTCCGCACCTGAGGCTGCAGAACTCCTCGGGGTCTCCGGTCAGTTCATGCGAAAGCTGCACTCAGAGGGAACCATCCCAGAGCCCGAAGATGTTCGTGGAGGGCGGCGCTTCTACACGGCGCAAGAGATATGGGATGCACGCGAGATTCTAGAGAAGTCGTCACGCAAGAAAGGGCGCTATCTGCCTCGACGGTCAGGTGAAGAGAAACTGCAAGTTTGGCAGTTGATGAACTTCAAGGGCGGGTCGAGCAAGAGCACCACGAGCATCCATCTTTCGCATTATTTTGCGCTTCGCGGCTACCGAGTGTTGGTCGTTGATCTGGATCCCCAGGGGTCTCTCACATCCATGTGCGGCATCAGCCCGGAAATCGAGTTTGATGGGCTGACTGTCTATGACGCGATCCGTTACGACGATCCAGTAAGCATGGCCGATGTCGTGGTTCCCACCTACTTCCCCGGGCTTTCGATCGCGCCGTCGCGCCTCATGCTGTCGGAATTCGAGACTGAATCTGCCGTCCATTCGAACCCCGACCAGCCGTTCTTTACACGCATCCGAAGCGCATTGTCCCAGGTCGAAGGTGATTTCGACCTCGTCCTGATGGACAGCCCACCACAGCTGGGCTTTTTGACCATTGCTGGAATGGCCGCGGCAAGTTCGCTGATCGTCCCGTTGACGCCTTCGATGTTGGATGTTTCGTCGACCGCACAGTTCCTCGAACTCGCCGGTGCCTACATGGGGGTGATCGAGGACGCTGGCGCGACTCTACAGTATGATCACTTCAAGTTCCTGATCACGCGGGACGAGCCAACGGATGTGCCCTCACAACAGCTGACCTCATTTATGCGTGCGCTTTTCCAAGATCGCGTTATGTCGGCGACCGCTCTCAAGAGCACAGCCATCAGTGATGCGACCATGCTCAAACAATCCATCTATGAAGTCGTGCGCTCCGAGATGACACGCGCGACCTACGATCGCGCAAAAGGTTCGATGGATGCCGTCGGCCACGAAGTGGAATTCATGATCCACCAATCATGGGGGCGTAAGTAATGGCAAGGAAATCACTTCGAGATATGTCGGGGATCGCGAACACTATCGCGCGTTCCAGCAGCACTTCGACTGAGAAGCCTCCCAAGACAAGTGCACCAGCATTAGGAGCTCTTCAGGGGTCACTGGCGTCTATCCGTGAGATTGATCCCGGTCTGATCGATGATTGGGGGCCGAAGGATCGATTGGATGAGTTTACAGCTGTAAACGCCGAGGATGACGATGAGGGTTTTGAGGCGCTAAAGAATAGCATCCGCGAAGGCGGTCAGCAGGTCCCAATCCTCGTTCGGCGCTCCAAGGCTGCCGACGGGCGCTTTGAAGCGATCTATGGCCGCCGCCGTCTGAAAGCGTGCCGAGAGCTAGGCATCAAGGTGCGTGCAAACGTTCAGGATGTCGATGACGCCACGGCGTTGTTGGCTAAAGGGCTGGAAAATGCAGCACGTCGAAACCTCTCGTTCTACGAGAAGGCGCGTTTTGCCGAGGCTATTCAAGCAGCGGGTCACGAAAGCGCGACAGTGCGCCAGGTTCTGAATCTTTCCGCCTCAGGGCATTCACACCTGACGAAGGTGACGCAGAATGTCCCGTCCAGAGTTGGCGACCTGATAGGTGCAGCACCCAAATCCGGCAGGCCGAGGTGGACAGACCTTGCCGAGCTATTCCTCGAACGGAAGCTCTCCGAGAAAGTCGCACTCGACCTGCTGGCCAAGATCAGCGCCTCATTGACGTCTGATGAGCGGTTGGAAGCGCTGATCAAGCAAGCAAGCAAGCGCGGAACGAAAGCGTCCAGCGGTCCTCGTGAGATTACGCCGATGGACGGTGTCGTCATCAAAGCAGGCCGAGGGAGCGTATCTCTTTCGGTGAAGAAGTCCGGCACAAGTGCCGAGTTCGCAAACTGGCTTGAGAGCAATCTCGCGGACATCATCAAGAGATCCTACGCCGAATTTACAGATGTAAACTCGGAGGATGACAAGTGAGGACGAGCAGAAAGGAGGAAAGGTAAACAAAGAAAACCCCCGAAACCGAAGCTTCGAGGGCTGCTGCGCAGAGCGCAGTTCTTAGATTAGACACCTAGAATCTAGCAGCCACCGAATCGCCACACAAGAGAAAACGCTTCTGAGCGAACGGGATTTCTTTGTCTGCTGACAAAACATGGAAAAATTCAGTGATGCTCCGTCTGGAGCGACTGAGGCAGGTATGCCTCAGCACGAGAGAAATATGCCCATCGCATGGCAACCCTCAGGCTGGCGTAGAGCCTCCGCGGGCCTCGCTGCCGCAGAGCAGCTTGCCCATGCCGGTGAACAGATGGCTGTACCCAAAACGCGGGCCTTCGTGGCCGTCAAGCGGGTGGGGGCCTACATCGGCCTCAAGGCCGGAGACATGATGCTCCTCGATACGCTTGGGGCCTTTACGCAGGCCCAGGACTGGGAGGAGGGGCAGCGCCCGATCGTCTGGGCATCGAATGCCTATCTGATGGAGCAGACGGGGTTTTCGCTCTCTGCACTCAAGCGCCACGCACGGCGACTGGCCGAGATCGGCGTGATTTCCTTCCAAGACAGCCCGAACGGCAAGCGATGGGGCCGTAGGGACGCCGAAGGGCGCATTGTCGAGGCCTACGGCTTCGATTTGTCGCCGCTGTCGGCGCGTGTCGAGGAGTTCGAGGAGCTCCATGCCGATTTGCAGGTCGAGCGCGAGCTATGTCAGCGCCTGAAGCGTCAGATCACCGTGGCACGCCGTATGATCCGCGCTCGGATCGAGGCGGCCGTCAGCAGTGCGCTGCGCGGCCCCTGGACGCAATTCACGGGTCTCTTCGAGGAGCTTCTGGAACGGCTTCCGCGCCGTCACGAAGCCTCAGAGCAGCTTGCACGACTCTTGACTTGGTTCAAGGAGCTTCAGGAGCGCGTCGAGGCTGCCTATCTCAAGGCAACAGAGGTTGTTCAATCTGTGGAAAACACGCCGGAAACCAAGGAGCAAGTTACCAAGGAGACTCAAAAAATGAACCCCAGGAAGGTCATTTCTGACCCTCATATACTAATTACAAACCAACTTAATCCTGTAACTCGTAATTCCTCAGAAAATGAGGAAGTCGCGGCCGTGGTACCCAATTCTCAACCCGAGGACCAAGTTGATAGGGAGTTGGAAGAATGGGTTGCCGATGTGCGCAAGAAGCGCGCTGCGCTGGATCTGCCCACCGTGATGCAGGCCTGCCCTGAATTCGCATCCTGGGCGCGCAATATGGGCGGGTTCCTGAAGGATTGGGGCGATCTGCATCGTGTTGCGGGTCAACTCAGGCCGATGATCGGGGTGTCCGACCATGCCTGGAACGTCGCGCAGGACCGTTTGGGCAAACAGGTGGCGACAGCAGCGCTAGCGCTTGTCTTCGAGAAGCATTGCGCGGGCGAGGTTGCGTCGCCGGGCGGCTATCTGCGCGGCATGGTAGAAAAGGCCGGGGCAGGGGAGCTGCATCTCGAGCGCAGCTTCTATGGCAGGCTCAGCGGGCAGGCGGCGTGATGGGGCAGGGGTCAGAGACCGGCAGCTTTGGTCAGGTTCACCCGGAACCGATCGCGCCGGCGCTGGTAGCGGCGGGTCATCTCGGCTGAGGCATGACCAAGTTGTTTCTGAACATAGCGTTCATCGACCTCAGCGGAACTGGCCAGGCCGGCACGCAGCGAGTGGCCAGAGAACAGCGCCAGACGTTCCTTTTCGGGCAGTTCGGAGCGGATGCCGGCGTCTAGGACTGTGCGCTTGATCAGCCGGGCCACATGCTTGTCGTTGAGCCGTGTATCGAGGGCGCGCTTGCCATCGCGCGAGGTCCCTACAAAGACGGGGCCGAAACTGATCTTTGCAAAGTGCAGCCATTGCTCGAGAGCATGCACTGGGCAGGTCTGATCCTTAGAGCCGCGGCCGATCTCGACCTCGCGCCAACCTGTCTTCGCATTGAGGGTCAGGAGGGCGCCTTTCTTCATGATCTCAATCCATCCGCCGGAATCTGGCGTGTCATCTTTATGTACATCGAGGCTCACGATTTCCGAGCGGCGGAGGCCTCCTGCGTAGCCGAGCAACAGGATCGCACGATCTCGTAGCCCGCGCAGGTCATGCGGCAGCGTGGAAACCATCGCGAGGATGTCCTTGGCCAAAATGGCTTCCTTCTGCACTGGCGGACGGCCATGCTTACGCTTGATCCCTGACAGTACTGTTGCGATATGCCGGTTCGTGCGATCAAGTGCGAAACCCCGTTGCGCATAGTTCCAGGCGAGACCGGAGAGGCGGCGATCGATGGTTGTGACGGATAGGGATCGGGACGCCGACTGCGAAGGGGAGGGGCCCGACCCCGACGCCAGGTCCGCGAGATAGAGCCCGATTATTTCTGGCGATGGGGGCAGGGGGGCCGTCCCTTTCAGCCGGCACCAGCGCGCGAAGTGCGCCCAATCCTTGGCATAGGCCTTCAGCGTGTTGTCAGAGGCAGCTGCGAGCGCATAGTCGCGTGCAGTGTCGATCAAGCGATCGAGCGTCCCGGAGCCAGCGACATGAGAGGGAATGGTGATGCCATCGCTTTCCACTTCGGCTCTCTCGTTTTTGTGAGCTTCTTTCAGCTCCTCAGTGGGCGCTGGCGTCGATTTCTCGGTCTCTGAGGGCATTTTTTCCACTGAATCCGGCAATCAAATTGATGTCGTTCTTGTTCCATGAGTGGACACTAACGTATTGATATCATTACGTTCATGTTCTTGTTTCATTCCCGGATTATAGTTTCATTATCGGACATAAGACACTTATTTTCCGGGTTTGGCCATGGTGGATCGAGCAGACATCAACGCCGTCGACGATGCTGCGTGGGAACAGGCGGTTGCGCGGGAAGCTGTGATCCGTCGCCTTGCAAGCAAGGCGCCACCGAACCGTGCCGAATTCCTAAAGGCCTGCCGCGATCTTGGTCTCAAGCGCTCTCGCCTGTACGAATTGATCTCAGCGTACAAGGCGCGCCCGGTCGCCAGTTCGTTGCTGGCGGCTCAGGTTGGGACACCGACGGGCAGCCGCCGGCTGCCTGACGAGATCGAAGCGGTGATTTCGGGGGCGATCGAGGAGTTCTACAAGTCCCTCCAGAAGCCGAGCATCAACGCCCTGCAAAAGGAGGTGCGCAGGCGGTGCAGTCAGAGGGGTTTGCGTCCCCCGTGCTGGACCACGCTGCGGGACCGTGTGGCGGCGATAGATCCGGCGGAACTCATGGCGGCGCGTGAGGGCGCTAAGGCCTCTCGCCAGCGCCATCACCCGGTGTCAGGCAGCTATCATGTCGAACGGGCCTATGAGGTGGTTCAGATCGACCACACGTTGATGGATGTCATCGTCGTGGACCGGGTTCATCGGAAGCCTTTGCAACGGCCCTGGCTGACCCTTGCTATCGACGTCGCCAGCCGCATGGTGGCAGGGTTCTATCTGACGCTGGAGCCGCCATCAGCCTTGTCGGTTGCACTGGCCATTCAGCACTTAGTGCAGCCCAAATTCGACTGGCTGGAGAGCTTGGGGATCGACGCAGACTGGCCCGCCGAGGGATTGCCGGAGACCATTCACGTCGACAATGCCAAGGAGTTCCGCTCAAAAGCGATGAAGCGGGGCGCCGAGGAGCACGGGATTTCGTTGCAGTATCGGCCGATAGGGGCGCCACATTACGGCGGTCACATCGAGCGGCTGATCGGCACGATGATGGGGGCGGTCCACCTGCTGCCGGGATCGACCTTCAGCAGCATCAAGGACCGCGGCGACTATGATTCCGTGGGCAAGTCGGCGATGACGCTCGACGAGCTGGAGCACTGGTTGGCGCTGGAAATCACCCGTTATCATGCCGAACGGCACCGCTCGCTCGGCATTCCGCCAGTCGCGGCCTGGAACGAGGCCTATAGGTGGCGTGAGGCACCATTGCGCCGGCCTTACGATCCCGAGGGGTTCCGGATCGACTTCCTGCCGAGCACGGAACGCATGGTACGCCGCGATGGCATCCATCTCTTCGGCCTGCGGTATTGGGACGATGTCCTGAGCCTCTGGGCTGGTAGGCAGGACCGGCAATTGCGCGTTTCCTACGATCCTCGCGACCTCTCCATGGTCTTTGTCCGGAGCCCTCAGGGTCAGCGCTATGCTGTGCGGTTTGCGGACCTTCGCCATCCGTCGATCACCCTTGCGGAGCATCGTCGTGCGCAGGCGATCTTGCGCGAGCGTGGGCGCGCGCTCGAGGACGAAGACCTCATATTCGCGGTGATCGAGGAGCAGCGCGCCCTGGTTGATGCTGCCAGCATCAGGACACGGGAAGCCAGGCGGTTTTCCGAGCGACGGAACCGAGCGCTTGATGGGGTAGGAGCCTACGAGACTGAGGATGCCGACCCCGAGCCTAAGGAAAGCGAGAATGTGCTCCGGGACCACCCGGGGTTCGAAGTTGAGGAATGGTCGTGACTGAGGACAGCGCATTTGCACATGTCGATCAGGCCTACCGCCGGTTCGCGGCGCTGCCTGATGATGAGCGCATCGCCTGGATCCGCGCTGACCGCTGGATCGGTTTCGATCAGTCAGGGGCCGCTCTGGCACGTCTGGAGAACCTGCTGACCTATCCACCGCGTGACCGGATGCCATGCCTGCTGATCTACGGTGACACCGGCATGGGTAAAACCAAGATCGTCCGCAAGTTTGAACGTGACCACCCGCCGAAGTTCAGCCAGATCACCGGCGTTGACCACCGCCCGGTAGTTGTCGCGCGGGTGCCATCCGAACCCATCGAGCGCGATCTTTACCGCGAACTTCTGGCCAGCATGGGCGCACCGGCGATGACAGGCGGCACGCTCGCCCGTGAGAAGGATATCTGCCGGTCGCTGCTGCGAACCGTGGGGGCGAAGATGATCATTCTTGACGAGGTGAACGGCATGCTGGCCGGCACCTTCCGGCAACAGCGGATTTTTCTCAATGCGATCCGGTTTCTGGCCAATGACCTTCGAATTCCACTGGTGTGTGCCGGCACGGATCTGGCACGGCAGGCACTGCTGACCGATGCACAACTGGCCGAGCGCTTCGAGGCGTTCCATCTCAAGCCCTGGCAGAACGATGTCGCCTTCGCGGGACTCCTGAAAAGCTTCGAACGCATCCTGCCCTTGCGCGAGCCCTCCGATCTGATCAGCGGAGAGGCCCGAGGGCGGATTCACAAGCTGACCTCCGGCGTGACGGCGCGCATCTTCCGCCTGATCGAGACGGCGGCGGAAGATGCGGTCCGGTCGGGCAAGGAGCGCCTCGACGCGGAAAGTTTCGGCGACAATCTGGTGCTGCCGCTGGTTTCGATGACCCAGACTGCTCGGCGGCGGGGCAAGCCCGTGCAACAACGGGTCGGGGCATGATGGTTTCGGCCCGACTGCCCGTCGCGCCGCGTCCGTTCCGGGACGAACTGCTCTCGTCCTGGATGGCGCGGGTTGCCGCGCGCTACGGGGCGGAGCCCCTTGAGCTGATGGTGTACCTGGCGGGGCAGGGGGGGAGGGACGCAGGCGCGCGGCAGGTTGACGATGTGGCGCCGGATATGGGGCTGCTCATGCTTTGGGCGAAGGCCTGCAGGATCGATCCGGAACGGCTTCGTCGCAGGTCGCTGGCGTCCCGATATCCTGCTCAGCCGCGGGATTGGTGTCTGACCGAGACAGTGCTGGTCTGCCTTGCCTGCTTCGATGCGGATGTTGCTGCCGGTCGCGATGCCTATCTGCGAGGGCATTGGCGATTGACGGAGCAGGTGGTTTGCCCGGTACACCGGACCATGCTCCTGGATCGCTGCCCCACTTGTCGCGGTCACCTGAGGCTTTCCCTTCGCATGTTGAATGGCCTGCTGCGTCCCTTCTGCCGCAAGTGCGACGCCGTTCTGACTGGTGGGGGAGGGGAGGCAGAGGACCCTTTTAAGTTGGATTTCGCCGCAGGTGTCCTCGATCTCCAACGCCAGATCAGCGAAATCGTCAGAGGGGACACTGGCCATCTCGATCGACTCGAGTATGCAATTCGCACTCTGTGGGCGCCGCTCGACCGCGACGGGGCGGCCCGGCCCGTCCTCGCGCTCTGGTACGACGAACCGGGTTGGAATTGTCCCTACGAGGCTCGTGCGGCCGTCGGTCGGTCCGCACCTCTTCAGCACCTATCAGTGCGCTGGCGGGCTCTGACGCTGGTGATACTGCATGATCTCTTTGGAGCAGATCTGGTGCCCGGTGCGGTCCTGCCGGAGGCCGCCCTTGTCCTATTCCGGCGCGCCGCCCCATTGCCGTGGCTCACCGATGGGCGGGATCTACGGAACGGCAAAGGAAAGCGCGCGATTGACGCTGGATCAGCGCGAGTCCACAGATTGAGCAAGAGGCCAGTCCACCGGTTAAATGGAAATTTCCTCGACGAGAGAGGCGATTTCGGCCGAATCCACCCATGAAACTAAAACGACAGACCATGTTTCTCTGTCACGTCTTTTCGTGTCCGATAATGTAAACTTATTGGACATAAATGAGTTTGACAAGCTGGGGCGCTTATTGTGCATATTTCTGGATTTAAGCGCCGCCATGGGTTACGATATACCTATGCCTTACCACCGCTCTGATCTTCTCAGTGACCCAGATTTACTCCCCAGACTACCGATCTGGGCAACCGTTGAACGTGCGGAAAACATTGAAGATGCGGCATTTCTTTCCGGCGCAGCATTGAGTCACTTACAGGGTGTGCTGGAACGCAAGGACGTTCCACAGGCTCTCTTGCGGGATCGATTGGCGCTGCGCGCGGCGGAGGCCTGCATGGTCTTTTCTGGACGTCCGGAGCGGGCAGGGGATTTGCGCGATGCGGTGCATCTCATGCGTCCCGGCGATCTGCCAGGACCCGCAGGCGAAACCTACCTTGCCTGGCGCCGCGCGGTGGAGCGGCCGGTATCGGTCAAAGCCTTAGGGCGGGCATTGCCAGCAATAGATGCAGACCAGATTGCCCCGTGGCTCGATGCAGGGCAGGGTGCAGCGATGACACGGGCTGCGATGGTGCTGGAGGCCGTGCTAGCGGACGCGCCGCGGGCCGAGGGGCCAGCGCTGATCCTTGCCGATGGGGCCCTGTCGCAGGCCCTTGGCTGGGAGTGCCTCTTGCCCTTGCTCGCTGCCGGCCTGAAACGCGCCGATCTGAAGAAGCAAGGTGAGGACCTGCGCCTAGCCTGTCATCGCGCGGTCGTAGCGTCGACCATTGAGGCCGTCCGGCTGGCTAAGGAGGTCACGCGACGGGCCGCGCACCTAAAATCCGTTGCCCCGAAACTCCGAGCCAAAGCAGCCGCCGAGGCGGTCGAGATGTTTCTGACCCGCGATGCGGTCGCCCCCGCGGTCTTGCCGATGCCGGATCGCGCGGCGCGGCGGCTCTGTGACCGGTTGGTCGATCTTGGAGCTATTCGCGAACTGACCGGCCGTGAAACCTTCCGGCTCTATGGGGTGTAGGCGTGGCGAAAAACAAACCTGAGGAGTCGTTGGATCGCGAGCTTTCGGAATTGCCACCTGACCTGCGCTGGCGGGAATGGATGCGCCGGATCGAAGCCGTTCTCTTCGCTACTGCCTCGCCTGTGCCGCGTGAGGATCTGTCCCGCGTCGTGGGGCAGGGGGCCTCTGTTGATTTGTTGATCGACGACCTGACTGCGGATCTGGAGGGGCGGGCTTTTGAAGTTGCGCAGGTCGCCGGTGGCTGGATGTTTCGGACGCGGCCGGTTTATGCGCCTGCCATTCGCGCTGCGGCGGATGTTGGCGAGCAGGCTTTGGATCTCAGCGAGTTCGACGTGGCGGTTCTCGGTGCGATCGCCTACCACCAGCCAATCACGCGCGACGCACTGAAGGATATCTTCGGCAAGGAAATCAGCCGCGACCTGATCGGGCGGTTACACGAACATGGTCTGATCGGGACGGGGCCACGGTCCCCGCGTCGCGGTGCGCCATACACTTATGTGACGACAGAGAAGTTCCTCGCAGTGTTCGATTTAGAGACATTGCATGATTTGCCCGATCGGGAGCAGCTTGAGGATGCGGGATTGGCGGAAGGTTGATGCGCGTGGGTCGTGCCATAGGCCCTATCACTCATTTCCTCGCTATGGATGAGTTATAGAAAGGCATCCTATAACTCATGAGAAGCTAGTGGCAGAGGATGGGGAGGACCGATGCGCCAAGCCGAGTTTTGTGCCAGCCGACAGGTTGTGGTGATCAGCATTCGTTGATTTCGGCTTCTAGCTCTGCGATTGCGCTCATCAAATCATCGAAAGTCGGCACTTCGCCGATGATCATTTCCCGCATTCCTGCGTAATCTCGGCGGAGGGCTGACTTGAGCTTCTCGTTTGGAAATAGGCGCAGTGATCCCTGCTTTGCGTCCTCATATCTTGCCCAAGCCGCCTTGAAGAACACCGACTTGTGGTGGCCGACCTCGTTTAGGAGGTCGATGTTGGCTAGCGCGCGCGTCTTTGCATCATGCCTGATCAGCTGAGCCATGTCGTAGTAGTGACGGGACATTCGGTCTGCGAGCGGCTTCTTCGCATCCTGATGGAACAGCATGTGGAGGATCGTCGCTTTCTCCCAGAAGGTTCGTTCGATCCCGAGAGTTTGGACTTCGACGGCGTTCACCCCAGGGAGGCTCGGAAAGGCTTGTTGGATGTATGTCTCAATTGAACGTTGTTCAGCTGGGAGCTGTGCCCCACGCGCGCCAAACTCGAACCGAATGAACGGCTGGATGTAGCCAGTGTCTTTGCCACCTAAAGACGGGTAGGCGAATAACACGGTCTGAGGGTCGCTTTCGTCGATCTGAAGTGAGAAAGACTGGTCCAGGTGCGCAGAGAAGGTGGTGTTGATTTCGTCGAGCAGGGGGCCGGCGACGGTGGCTTCGGCGGTATCTTGAAGATCTTGCAGCAGACATTTGCGTTTGCCGCTTGAGAGGTCAGGGTTTTCTGGATCGCGATCTCCCTCAAACCCGAGTTGGGTGCGGTCGAGCGACAGATCGACGTCCTCGGAAAACCGGTGGATCACATTATAGGCTTTCGAAAGCGACGTGCCTCCTTTGAAGATCAGGTGGTCGCCAAATGAAGGCAAGGCGAAAAGATGCTGGAGCGACCAGCATACCCAAAAATCCTTCTCGACAATCGTCTTACCAAAGCCAAGTTCTGCTGCGGCTTGTACAAAGGTTTCGTCTCGATGCTCAGGTATATCGTTCGCGAACTGATCCATGCTCAGGTGTGCGCCACAATCTGCTGGACGACCGGATGCATCCAGGCCGGGACGTGTTTACTTTGCTTTGCGAGTTGTGCTCGATCCTTGGCGTCCAGCGTCCGCGCGATTTTCCCGATCACTTGATCGTCCATGCGATCCTTGCCGAGATAGCGCAGCGCTTGAAAGACAGTGCCTGTCTTCGACCCAGCTCCAACCAATGTCTTCGGAGAAGCTTTACGGAACTGGATCACCTGTCGCCCGACTTTCTTCGTTCGAGTCGGTCCGTCGGTCATGTAGGTCGGGGTAGAGGGTACTTGAGTGGACAGACCCAGCTGGTTTGCTGCCATGGCGGGGGAGGGTTGCAGAACCTGATTGTCCTTCCGCGCGACAGCGCGCGCAATGTCATCGGTAGATGGCGCCAGAAGCCCAAACCGCGGGCTTTGCCTCGGGTAGTCATAGAGCCCCCGTGTCAGCCGCCGGATCACACCTTGATCGGTCAGGCGCGACAAAGCCTGATCTACGCTTGCTCGCGATCCGATATCGAGGAAGTCTGACGGCGCGAAGATCGCGCCCCGTCCTTTTCCGAGAATACGTTGCTTGACTTTTGACGTGATCATGGCTCAACTCCATGTCAGAAAATAGGATATGTTTTTCTGAACGTCAAGTGCTGCGGCTCTGGTAAAAATCCGGCACAATGGGCGGAGAGCGGTCGTTCGCTGCGCGGTTCACGAACGTCCGGGACGCGGACGAACCTGAAGTTCGGCGTCGAGCTGAAGTAGACTGGACTTGCATCACTTCCGTTCCGGTTTTCTGCGAGCAATGCTCGCCATAAAGGAGACCGGATATGGCACCCAAACATGGTGAAGACTTTAAGCGCGAGGCGGTTCGGATCGCGATGCACAGCGGCCTGACACGTCGACAGGTAGCCTCAGATCTTGGGGTCGGGTTTTCGACCTTGGGCAAGTGGATGCGTGATTATTCGACGGACCCGGCGGCCGCCGAGGACGCGGAGCTGCGCCGCGAGAATGAGCGCTTGCGCAAAGAGAACCGTATTTTACGGGAGGAGAGGGAGGTATTAAAAAAGGCCGAGATCTTCTTCGCAAGCCAAAAGCAATGAGATTTCAATTCATTGCGGAGTATCGCGGAGATCTTTCACGCGCCCGTCTGTGCCGCATGATGCAGGTTTCGGACCGTGGGTTACGTGCGTGGCGAAGCAGACCGTCGTCACGGCATCAGCGTCGCGACATGATCCTCTTGGCGCATATCCGCGAACAGCACCGGCTTAGCTTGGGCAGCTATGGCCGTCCGCGCATGACGCAGGAATTGAAAGAGCTAAGTATTCAGGTCGGCCAGCGCCGCGTCGCCCGGATCATGCGCGATAACGGTATCCAGGTTTTACGCAGCCGCAATTTTGAACGCACCACCGACAGCGATCACAGCTTCAACATTGCCCCGAACCGCCTGAACCAGGATTTCACTGCGACGGCGCCAAATCAGAAGTGGGCTGGGGACATAACTTACATCTGGACGCGTGAAGGTTGGTCCTATCTCTCTGTCATCATTGATCTATATTCGCGGCGTGTGATTGGTTGGGCGATCAGCAACCGCATGAAGCAGGATCTGGCCCTGCGTGCTTTGGACATGGCCATCGCCCTGCGGCGCCCCCAACCTGACTGCATTCACCATACCGATCGCGGAGCCCAATACTGCGCTCACGAGTACCAGAAGCGCCTGCGTCGTCACAAGCTGATGCCTTCCATGAGTGGCAAGGGAAATTGCTTTGATAACTCGGCTGTTGAGAGCTTCTTCAAATCCCTCAAGGCCGAGTTGATCTGGCGAAACACATGGCAGACGCGCCGAGATGTCGAAGTCGCGGTGTTCGAATACATCAACGGCTTCTACAACCCGCGCAGGCGCCATTCAGCACTGGATGGAAAATCACCCGTAGCATTCGAAAAATCGGCGCATAACATGAGCAACACACCGGAACAGAAACGGTGCAAGTCCACAAGGTCACTTCATGTAAGTGACCAAGGTGGCTTCACAAACCTCAGCGCCATGGCGTGAAAGAAGGTCGAAGTCGTCTTCCGATATTCGGGTCAAGTTGGTCGGGTAGTTCAACGAGACGGCGCCCTGCTCGTCGGTGAGCCGTTCCGCGAGTGCCGTGGAATCCATCTCGAACTGCCGCATGGACACGCCCATTCGTAGTAGAACGCCCTTCACTTCTCCACGCAAAATCGATCCCATCAGCATGCGGGAACGCAGTGCCCGTATCTGATCGCTTGCAATGTCGAAGAGCCGCGGCGAGTTGAGCCTGCCCTGAAGCATCCCGGTGATCGAAAAAGGCCGCGGCGCAGTCAAAGGGCCCGAGGCATCGCTGCAGATGAGGAAGTCACATCCCTGAAGGCCGTCAGCGGGCTTGTAGATAGCCTCCAGACCCATGTTCTCGTATGCACCACCATCCCAGAGCCGAACGCGCTGCATCGGGCGTGAAATCTTCTCCTTTGGTGTTTTGGTCGCTCGATCCGTCTTCCACCAGCCATGTTCCGGTAACTCGAGCCGCAGGATGCCAATCGCGTATGGCACCGCTGCCGACGCCGCAATGGCCGTTGCGATCGGGACGTCCGGGCTGAAGTGACGCCCGAACTGCCAGTCCCCCATCAACCTCTTCGAGAACCGCCAGTTCTTGCCGGTCTCGAAGCAGGTCGTGTTGATATGCCATTCCGGTGTGTCAGGCAGATCCTTCACGGATCCTCTGACACCCCAGCGAGCGGCGAGAAGCTTCGGAAGGATTTCGGCTCTTCGAAAAAGGATTCGAATGTTCTCGCGAAGGATCCCGCGCCAACCCAGGGCGGTGAGGCTGAACAGGTCGCCGGCCGTAAGCCTCTTGCGAAGTTCGGGATAGATCTCGTCCAGGAACTGTCTGGAGGTCGGCCATTTGAGATCAGCGTGGGAGAAGATCGCGCCCACGATCAAGCTCCCTCCGGACACGGTCGAAATCTGCGTGACTTCCTCGAGGCGGCCCAACATTGCAAGATGCCGGAGTACGCCCAGGTGAAACACCGCGGCACGGACACCGCCGCCCGAAAGAGCGAGGCCCAGCCGCAGCCTGTCTTTGACGCTATCCATTTGCCGACCTCCTCGTTCCGGCCAAGAGCACCGACATGTCGTCTTCCGCAACGATCAATGACACGGCAGGTAGGCCGTCGAGTTCCATGGCGTCCCTTAGTTGCCTGATCTGTTCGAGATCGGTGCCGCTTGGACGTGAGGAACGGCCGGCCGGATGCGAATGCCATTCGCCGATGTACCGAATCTGGTTACCTGTCCGGGCGGCAGCAGCCTCGATGTCCTTGCGCAGCCGGGAGATGCCGCGAGTAAACGACGACGAAGTGCCGACGCTGTCGCTGGGCGGAGGAAGTGCTCCGACGACGTCGACGCGACGGCGTTCGAAATCGAACATTCCCATCAGCGATCCACCGGTTTCCGATGGCAGCGCCGCCGAACGGCGTTGGCGGACTTCAAGCTTCAAAGAGGCTGGCAGGACGACCGACCAACCCTCGGCCTTCGTCGTCGACATGGTGCCGGAAACCGTAGTGCTCCTTACGCCATCCTCATTCACGGTCCAGATCTTGAGCGCCGCATTCGTCGTCCTGACACCGGATGCGATCCCTGCAGCGATCAGGCCCGAAAACATCTGGATCGACGCCATCGGGATCCTGTTAGTAAGCGCTCTGCACGCCCCGGTATACTGCATCCGGTCGACGGCACCGAGGTGGCCCTCGAGAGCGGGGTTCTGCAACACCTCGCGGAGATACAGGGTCTCGAGATCCCGGAGTGTCAAGGAGCGCGCCTCGTCCTCGATCATGAGCACCGCGGACTTACCATCGGGCGTGAAGAACGCGCAGAGACGCCGGGCAGCGCTCGGCAGGTCGGACGCCCACCGGGAAACGGGAACAGTGGCAGAGGCGTCGAGGATGAATTCGGCGTCGCCGATCTGCTGATCCAATACCGCCTTGTCGATTGGGGTCAGGACGTTGTCGACGACAGGACGCGCATCAACGTCGTCCCTGATCCCCATGAGCCTGTTAGCGAGCCCGATGGCCTTGCTTCTACCGACGAACTGGTTGTTGAGCGTGTGCCTCGCCACGTTGTGGGGAAGTAGAGTGTCGTCGTCTACGATCGTCCATTTGAAGAGCCCCTGTCGGGCGAGTATTTCCGAGATCGCCGAACCGGCGGATCCGGCGCCGATCATGAGCACTCGACGGTCGTCGGCATGGGGCTCGCCAGAGAGAAGGGCCGCACCGGCTGCATCGAACTCCTTGTGAACGAAGGACATAGATACCGGAAAGTCGCGCACCGCATCCATCGATACGCGCGCGCCGAAATTAGGGAGGAAGTTGATCCCCTTCGCCTCGCCGGAGACGTTGCGCAAGAGGAAGCCCATCTTCTCGCCGATCTCTCCGGGGCTGTATGCCGTCACGAACGCTACCGTCTCGGTCGTTCCGACATCACTGGTGGTCGGATCGATCTGGGGCATCGTCACCAGAAAACAGGTGATACGCTTGCCGTCTCCTATTTCCTTCTTGCCATTCACCCAGTCCTTGATGGACTGCTGGAGCAGAATCGGAAAATCGACCCCAGCATCGACCAGAAAGTCCGACAACTGTCCGAGATCTCGGGGCGCCCTCTTTATCCGCTTCATCTGCTGTGGCTCGATCGCGCAATGGAAGGCCATCAAGCGGATATCGTCGCCTCTGGCACCCGACGGCCTTGATCCCCCAATGAAGATGCACTGGGCTTCTTGGTCGACGGCCCAGATGAACAGGCTCGAGCCTAGCCTAGCCGCCTCCCAGAAATCGTTCTTCAAGATAATCTGGCTGAAACTGTCCGGAAGGAAAAGAGGGTCGAGGGGCTGACCAGCGCCGTGAAGCTCGCCTTGGCATGCCTTCTCGAACCAGCCGCTCAGACGACCCATGAGTTCGGCGGCGGTGTAGAAGCTCCGAGTGTCCTGCCATGGCCGGTCGTCGATGCAGATGCAGGCGGGGAATCCTTCCGGCATCAGGTTCTGATGCGGAGTGTCGGGAAAATCCGGGCGGGCTACGAGGACCGCAAACGCCATTGAGCCGGTCCGCGCGAAACACAGGGTCAATGATTCCACAGGCAGTATGTCATAGACGGGACGCTGCGGCCGCTCGACCACCAGGTCGAATGAAAGAAGATCGAACTCTTCGAACCGTCGGCACTCTCCGAGGGTAGTGTAGCTGTCGCCCGGCCCCACGACATAGTCATGAAGCGCCTTCGCAAGAGGATTGGCGAATTCTTGGACGTCGACGACGTTCGATCCTTCAGGCTGCCAGTACATTCCGTCAGCCGTTCCTGCCGGCCCGCGTAGGTGTCGACGCGGCGACGCTTGTAGCGGTCGCCGCCGCCGCGAGCATGACAGCGACACCTTGGGCGGTAATCTTCAGATGGATAGGCTTCGGCCGGGCTTCAGTGGGGGTCTCCATCGTGACCAAAAACTTGCCGTTGGAATCCTTGATGATCTTTTGGTAGTAGGCCGCGGCCTGACGATGCGGAGGCTGCACGTCCTTATCGGCGTCCGTACCCTTCACCGGGATCGGCTTGCTGGGGGACACGATGATTTCGTTCTCGCGAGCGAGCTCTTCGAATAGCCACCTCACGTCGTCGACAGGCTCCGTCATGTCCTCGCCCTTCTCAGGCGACAGCGACAGGTAGGAGCAGTGGTGGAACAGCTTCAGGACGTCCCAGTGCAGGCGGTCCTCGTTTTCGTGTTCGCGGCTCGTCCGGACGATCTGAGAGAGGCTTTCGTGATCGATGTCCGCACCGAGCAAGACATAGGACTCTTTCATGCCTTCGCGCAGCGTCATCTGCACGACGATCGATCCCTGATTTCGGTCGACCAGGCCAGCATCGGTGCGCCAGGCGAAAGGACTGTGTACGAAGAACTCGACAGACTCCGAACCCGACTTGTTAAAACCAGGAACCAGCTCGCCCGCATTGACGATGCAGTGCATCCGGGACTCAAGCGTAAGACCGTTGTCCGCAAGGTAGGATTTGAGGGCATCCGGACGAGAGAAAACCTTGATGCCCTTCCCTTCCTTCAGACGGTGCCGGGCTTCCTGCCGGATCACGCGGGCATCGTCGTCGAGAGCGACCTCCGTCAGGACGCCGGCGGGCACCCAGAGTTCGTCGATCTTCATGCGGTCGCCGCCTTGATAAGCGGCCGCATGTTCGAACCAGAAGAACTCGCTGGAACGGAAGATGTGGTCCTTGTCGAGATGAGTGAAGGCAACCACCCGGAAAGATTCCTGACCGGCCTCGTCCATGGCATCCCGGATTGCTGTCGGGAGGTCGATCCGCTTATCGAAGGGGTCTTTCTCGTTGCGCATGTGCGCGTAGTCCATCAGGATGACCTGATTGTTCGCAAGCTGAATAAAGGTCGTGTCAGCATTCCCGGTCGGGAAGAACTTCATGTGTGCCGTCATCTGTAGGGGTCCTCGTCGCCGCACCGCATTGGTTAGAATTTTGCATTTCAACCAGAAGATGGGGGAGACATGAGCCGACTGCAAGAGAGTACGTTCACTTTTGTTCCGTTTTCTACTTGAGAACTCACCACCCAGAGACATGGCATGCTTGGCATGACAAGTCGCTGGCAAGTTTGGCTTTTTAGAACTTCGTGAAGGTATCGACGCCGGAATGGTTCCCGCGTATTCACTGTGCTCAAGGCGACGTATTGACCTTCGGTGAATTATCTTCGCACCTGAAGCAGAATTCGCGAAATGCGTGCAATAAGCTAGCGTGCCGACATGATGGCTAGAAATTGAGGTTCTCTGCCTGCAGTTGAACCCAAACCGCCTCCGTATGAATCGTTTCGCTAGATACAAGCCGTCAGCTCGTGTTTTTCTGATATATCTAACGACGGAGCGCCGCAAACGCTGCTCCGGAAGAGCAGCTCGTAGGGAAGCCTCATAAAGAAGCCTCTCGGTCGCCTACTAACCCTGACACAGAAGGCAACCGGTCAGACCTAACGTCCGCTTGCAGGCAATTGCTATGTCGCTTGGAACGACTGAGGTGGGGGCGCAAAGCTGCCAGTTGATTCCGCACCTTCCAACGGCGGTTCCGGGCCGTGATCGAAGGACGAACTGCGGAGCGAAAGCGGGATTTCGCTGTAGCCAACAAGAGGGTCAGAGATTTCCGAGCAAACAAATACGGCCCACCCGACAGGCATCGGGCGGGCCGCGGGGATTTATGTTCCGCTAAAGGCAACGCGGTTGAGGCGCGTGTCGGGGAGCTTCGCGCACATCACCAGCAGCAGCACACAACCCCATCCCACAAGCAGCCCGCCAAGCCAGACTATAGATCCAGACGGGGCGATCACCGCACACAGGCCTGCCAAACCGATCACCGCACGGCTTGGCATGGCAAGTGGACGAATGCACCATCCGCCAAAGGCCACGGCCCACAGAGATGTCGCGACCATCAAGCCGACAGCGCTGAGAGCGATCTGGCCATAGGAACCTTGCCACAGGATTCCGGTGTCGAACACGAAGCCAAAGGGCACGAAGAACGCTACTAGGCTCAGGCCGAACGCGGACATGCTGGTTTTCACCGTTGAGGCCTGCCCGACCGCAGCCGCTGCGAAAGAGGCTAGTGCAACGGGCGGAGTTACCATCGACAGCACGCAGTAGTAGAAGATAAAGAAATGCGCCGCCAAAGGTTCGACCCCAAGGTTCTGGATCGCCGGAACGAATAGGACCGCCCCGATGATATAGGCCGCCACCGTGGGCAGGCCCATGCCCATGACGATGCACCCGACCATAGCCAAGGTTAGCGAAGCATATATCGACCCCTCGGACAGGGACATCAGCGATCCGGCAAACTTCAGTGCCAGATTGGATTGAACGGCCACAGCAATGACTAGGCCGATGGCGGCAATCGGTACCGCGACTTCAGCGGCTTGCTTGGGGGCGTCGCGGAAGGCCTCGGCCAGTTCGGCCCGACCGATCCAAGTGCCCTTGCGCAAGAACGGCACCACCAACGACACGACCGATGCGATGACCGCCGAGTAGCTGGCCGAGAACCCCTTCACCAGCAGAACCACCAGCAGGATCGGCGGAATGATCAGATGCAGGCGGGGCAGGATGGGATCGGTGGCGGCGATTTCTTCTTCTGTCAGGGCGCGGATGCCGTCACGGCGTGCTCCAAGATCAACCACCAGAAGCAGTGCCAGATAGAACGCCAGAGCGGGGATCAGGCCGGCCAAGGCCAGCTTGGCGTAGGGCATTCCCAACATCTCTGCCATGATAAAGGCAGCAACCCCCATCACCGGTGGCATCAACTGCCCTCCGGTCGAGGCGATGGCCTCGATCCCGGCGGCGCGGTGGTCGGGGATGCCTGTGCGCTTCATCAGGGGAATGGTGAACACGCCAGTGGACACCACGTTCGCCACTGCCGACCCCGAGATCGAGCCCATCAGAGAAGAGCCGATGATCGCAGCCTTGGCCGTACCGCCTGTTGCGCGACCCGCCAGCCGGATGGCCAGGTCGATGAACAACTGCCCGCCGCCAACAGCGCCATAAAACGCGCCAAAGAGGATGAAGTAGAAGATGAAGCTGACCGAGGTCGAAGTGGTCACCCCCAGCACGCCGGCTGTGGACATGGTGCTGATCTCGATCGCGGCTTCAGGGCCGAAGCCGCGGAAGCCGATCCAGCCGGGCAACAGATTTCCCCAGAAGGCGTAGGCGATGAACACCGCCAGCACATAGACTAGGATCATGCCGACTGCGCGCCGTGCCCCCTCTAGCAGCAGGGCGACAAGAGCGGTGCCCGCCACGATGTCCTGCAACAGAACGGGGTCAACATTCTCCATGCGCGTGGTCAGGCGGGGATATTCGATCAGGTAATAGGCGCTGACGCCGATGCTGGCCGCGATCAGGATCAGTTCGATCATGGTGCGGGCCCAGACGGGCAGCGGCCCGCCAAGGGGCTTGTACAAAATCAGCAACACCATCGCGAGCCCCAGATGGACGGGGCGTTCGAAAAGGGGCTGTTGGGGTGCGTAAAGGATCCAGCATTGAAAGGCGACAAACGCCACGCCAATGGCAAAGGCCGTGTGGCGCGCAGCCGGATTTAACTGTCCTGCGGACATAGACTCCTCCCGGGGATGTGCAGGTCAAGGATGGGCGGCGGCTCGGGGGCCGCCAGCCCTGTGCGTCACTTCAGAATGCCGGCTTCGCGGAAATACCGCTCGGCACCCGGATGCAGGGGGATGCCCGTGTTGGACGGGTCTGCCGCGGCGGCTGGATCGAACCGCGCAAACGCCCCGTGCGAGGCCTTGAGCGCATCTGCGTTCTCGATCAGGGCCTTGGTGATCTGATAGGCGGTTTCCTCGTCCAGATCAGCGTTCGCGATCAGAACAGTCCCAAGGTTTGCACCGCTGGTTGCGGCGGTTTGTCCTTCGAACCAGGGGCCGTAGGTGCCGATTTCAAGGCCCAGTTCAGCGGCGTGTGCCGCCATTCCGTCAGGCAGATCAAGGAAGGAAACAGGGGTGGTCAGGGCAACCTCGGTGATCGTGGGGTGCCCTTTGATCATGGTATCGATGTAGATATCTGCGTTGCCGTTGCGGATCATATCGGCGATCTGGCCGGTATCCACCTGAATGATGTCGCCGCCATTAGCCTTGATCTGTTCAGCACTGGTACCCGCGGCCGCAAAGATCATGTCGGCCACAGGAACTGCCGAAGACCCCACCGGCTTCATCAGCACGCGGATCGGTTTGTCCGAGGCCACAATGTCGTCCAGATCGTTGCTGCCTGCGCCTTCAAGAAAGGCATTGCGCGCCAGCACACCCACATAAACATCGTTCAACCCGCCAACCAACGCCCGAATATCGGGGGCCGAACGGCCCTCGTAGACATCGGCGCCCTCATGGGCCCAGATCGCAGTGGCCACGTTGGACAGAGCAATCTCGGCGTTGCCGCCCTGCACGATCAGGGGGTTTGCCACCCCGCCACCACGGGCGATCACCTCGACCGAGTTAGCCCCCAGAATGGGCTCGATGATCTGTTCAAGGGTCGCGGCGAACACATACCACGACGATCCTTCGCGCATTGCGCCAATCCGAACGTCCTGCGCGTGCAGAGCGCCAGCGGTGGCCAGTGCGCAGGTGGCGGTCAGCGCAACGGTGCGCAACCCCTTCACCAAGTAATCAAACATTAGTCTCTCCTCCCTGTTTTGCGAATATGCCCCCGCATCGGCTGCGGGGGCAATCTGATCATTCGGCGGCCAGCAGACCGGCATCCACACGGCCGATACCCGCCGCGTCAAAGGCAGCGAAAATCTCGGCTTCGGCAGCTGCGCCAAGGTTCTTGAGGGGCTCACGGATGGTTGCGTGATCCAGCACACCGCGCTTCACCAGACCAAGTTTCAGGGCGACGGTGCCTTCCATGTGCGAACCGCGATGGTAAACAGCCTGGGTTACGGGCAGCAGCTGTTCGAAGATGCGGCGCGCTTCAGGGTAGTCCTGAGCCTTGCCTGCCTTGATCAGATCGATCAGCAGTTCGGGCGCGATGTTGCCGTAACCGACCAGCAGGCCGTCCACGTCGAACATGGTGGGCAGCAGCCATTCGTCATGGCACGACAGCACTTGCAGATCGGGCTGAGCGTTCTTCAGCGCGGGGATCTCGACGTACCAGCGCTTCATGTTGCGCACGCCATTTTTGGTGGCCACGCAACCCTCTTGGGCGGCGATCTCTAGCTGGGTGTCCAGATCGTAGGACGCTTTGGTCGCATCGGGGTACTGGAACAGAATGGTCTGAAGGCCGCCCTCTTCGTAGATCGCCTTGTAGCGATCCTGCGGCGCACCTTTCTGGAAGCCAAAGCGCAGCCAGCCGTGGTTCGGATAAACCAGAGCACCAGTCGCGCCAGCGTCGTAGGAGCGCTTGGCCTCTTCGGCGGCAACCTTGGTGCCTTCGCCGGTAATGCCCGCGATGATCGGCACATCGACTGCGTCCGCATAGGCGCGGATCAGTTCCAGACGCTCTTCGGTGGTCAGGAAGGTGCCTTCGCCAGCATGGCCCAGAATAACCAACGACTTCACGTCATCAAACGACGCCAGCCATTTTGCCAGACGCACGTTGGCCTCGATATCCAACGAGCCGTCTTTGTTGAAAACCGTAACGGGGGCGGGGTTCAGGCCGCGCAGGTCCATCGGTGTCATGTTCGATTCTCCTCCAAATGGGAACGATATTGGGAACGTTCCCAAAAATGCATTGCAGAAGGCGCGTGTCAAGTGCTAGAAATCTGATAACGATAACGAGGCACCACGCAGGGAGGCGCAGCATGGCACAGGATGACGGGACCAAAGCCCCCGCAGGACGGGTCACGATCCTGGACGTGGCGCGTGCTGCGGGCGTGTCAAAGTCCAGCGTTTCAAGGTTCTTGGACGAACGCCTGCCCAAGTCACAAAGCGAAACCGCCAAGCGTGTCCGCAAGGTCGCAGAGGAGCTTGGCTATGTGCGGGACGTCTCCGCCGCCAGCCTGCGCCGTGGGAAGACGGGGATGATCGGGGTGATTGTACCGCGTTTGACAGACACGGTTATGGCCATGCTCTACGAGGCATTGCAGCGTGCCGCCGCCCGCCGCCAGCACTTTGCCATCGTGGCCACAACCGACGACACCCCGGAGGCCGCGCGCATCGCCGCCGAAACCCTGCTGCAACGGGGCGTGGACGGGCTGGTCCTTTCAACCGCCCGTACCGAAGACCCCCTGATTGCGGAACTGGCGCAACGGGGCGTGGCCCATGTTCTAGCTGTGCGCACCGACGGGAAAAGCCTGTCCTCGGTCGGAGATGACGAGATGGGAGGCTATCTGGCGACGCGCCATCTGATCGATCTGGGGCACCGGAAGATCGGACTGATCGGGGGCCCGTCCTATGCCTCTAGCGCGTTGGGGCGGTTGGCGGGGTACAAGCGCGCCCTGACCGAAGCGGGCCTGCCCGTGGACCCTGCGTTGATGGTCGAGGCCAGCTTCAGCATCACCAGCGGGGCGGATGCCGCACGGACATTGCTGGCCCGGAACGAGGGACTGACAGGGCTGTTCGCTGTAAACGACAACACGGCGATCGGTGCCTTGTCTGCCATCCACGAGGCGGGCTTATCGGTCCCAGAGGATATTTCCCTAGTCGGTTATAATGACATCCCGATCACTGCAAAACTGCCGGTTCCGCTGACCACTGTCCACGTCCCCTTTGACCAGATCGCGACCGAAGCGCTGGAGATTTTGCTGGCTGACGAACCCGATACGGACAACATCCGCAAGGCAATGCCTACCCTGATTCCTCGGAAATCAACGCGGGCGATAAAACAGGCTTAGTTGATTAAGCCGGCTGTCTTTCGCTGCTAAGATCACTGCATCTTTTAATGCCTTGGTGATCATCGAACCAAGTTTTACCACCACACTTTGGCAAGACATTCATGCCGCTTTCCACAGTAGACCGTAGAGGGCCGCCCTTGTCATGGCGGCCCTTCCATTCAAATCTCAACAGCCTCTGCGATGGTTAGGGCATCTTCTAGCTCGACACCGAGGTAGCGCACAGTGCTGTCCATCTTCGTATGACCCAACAAAAGCTGGACCGCGCGCAGGTTGCCGGTTTTGCGGTATATCTGCGCCACCTTGGTCCGCCGCATGGAGTGGGTGCCGTAGGCGCTCGGCTCTAGACCGATCGAGGTCACCCATTCGCGCACCAGACGAGCGTACTGCCTAGTCGAAATATGCAGACGCTCATGAAAGCGGCCCGGCCATAAATGTTCCGACCCAATCATCAGGGGATCCTCGAGCCAAGTAGCGACGGCTTTCCGCGTCCCCTCGGTGATTTCGAAGCTGACAGGTTTCCGGGTCTTGCTCTGGATGATTGAAGCGCGGTGCTTAACCTGTCCGGCTGCATAGACGTCGGCGACCTTCAGCTTCACCAGATCGCAGCCCCGCAACTTGCTGTCTATGGCGAGATTGAAAAGCGCCAGCTCTCGTATCTTCTGAGCAATCTCTAGGCGAACCCGGATCGCCCATACGTGTTTCGGTGCAAGCGGTCGCTTCTGACCGACGATGCGCCCCTTGTTCCAGGCAGGACGGCATGCGCGAATAGCAGGTAGGTTTGTAGTTGGCATAGTGGTTCCTCCGATCCACCACGCCCGCCACATCCTCGGCCGCTTGCCGATATCCGATCATACCACCCTCGCTGCAATTAAAGGCGATCAAGTCGGGCGAAGCCTGCTGCGCTGCCGCATGGCCGCTTCCGAGCCCAAGCCCCAAACGATACGGACTTATATATAAATCTGCTTCTGGTAGTATTCTGGCATGGTTATTCCAACCACAAAAGACGAGTTGATCTCAGCGATCAACAAGCGTTTCGCAAAGCTTGACGCGGCCTTGGATGCTGTGCCGCTCGATATTGCGGACGAAAAAAGCATGGAAGGTCATGCGAAAGACACGATGATGAGCGTCAATAATCTCGTGGGCACCGTAAAGTTAACCGGCCAAGCACAAAAACTGGACCGGCTGCGGTGTTCATGCGGCTTCGAGTCGAGCGATGTCGCGCCACGCCTCCATGGCGGCGGCACGAAGTTCGCGAAAATCTGCGGATGTCATTTCGTGGCGAGGCAGGTGAAACAAGTTGGCAATTGGGTCATGGATGGAAGCGAAGCGCTGTAATTGCCGGGCGGATTTGAAGCGTTTCATAACGCGCTCGCGCCTTCGGGTCGATTGGTGTGAGTTTTCAGCCCGGTTATTCAAACCCTTGTGTGAGCGATGCTCGACCCCCGGCATGATCTGGCGCTTCGCCGCCGGGTATGAGCGAAGTTTGTCAGTGACCAGAACCCGTGGCGGATGGCCCTGTCGTGTCAAAAGCCTGCGCATCAGGCGCAGGGCAGCCCGCCGGTCGCGGCGGGCTTGAACCAGCACATCCAGCACGAAGCCCTCCTGATCGACGGCCCGCCAAAGCCAGTGCTTGCGGCCCCCGATTGAGATGACAACTTCGTCCAGATGCCACTTGTCGCCGAGTTTGCCAGCCGAACGGCGACGGATCGTCTTCGCGAATTCCCGCCCGAATTTTTCGGCCCATGCCCGCACCGTCTGGTGCGACACGATAATGCCGCGCTCGGCCAGAAGGTCTTCAACCATCCGCAGGCTCAGGGGGAAACGGAAATACAGCCAGACAGCATGGGCAATCACGTCGGGCGGGAAACGGTGGCGGCGATAGAGGCGAGCGTCGGTCATACCGCTATGTCACATTTTACACGGGCAATCGCATTAACTTTACGGTGCCCCCTCGGTTGCTCTCCCACCTTCCTTCGCGGCCATAGCAATTCTCCCTTTATCTGAGTTGCATGACATGCCGCGCAGGAAAAAATACCGGCGCCTGCCCCTTTCGATCCGCCTTGCGTGCGGTCGGGCCTTGGCTGATCGCCAGATTGCTCGGGCAGCCTGCAATCTAACAAAGTCAACGCGACGAATATGGTGGACCAAGCATCATGCGCAAGGTCGCCTTCATGGATCATGGATCATGGGGGCCGCATGCGCTCTTTTGCTATCTGCTAAAGCCGCTGAAACGCCTTATTGCGACAGGGCTCAGAGGAAGGGCACCGTGACCGCCGTTCGATGCAGAAGTGTCGGCCTCGTGCTGAATATCAGAAACAGCGCTTAAATTTGGGATGGTATGCCATTTTGAAGATGGGCTCCCGTCTACCATCACGGCCCTGAATCGAATGCGATGATTGGATTCAGGAATTGAATTGGACTGAGCTGGGGCAGGGGGACATACTCTATGCCATGCCACAGAGCCCTGCACCTCTTCACCTGACCCGTCGCGACCCATCGTGCAATATGTCGCGGTTTTATGCGCTGTCTATAGAGCCGACTTTGTTTGGAGAGGTCATGTTGATCCGGACTTGGGGTCGTATCGGCAGTAATGGGCAGATGAAACTGCAGACATTCTCTCAGCTTGAGGAGGCGTCTGCTGCTTTGAACGAGCTTCGTCGTCAAAAACTCAAACGCGGGTATCGCGCTGAGGGTGACATCGCCGATGCGCAGTTTTCCGACGTCGCACGATAGCACGAGCCTCGGCTGAGACCGGACTACTGGCCGCCTGCCGAGGTTCTCTTGGTTGAAGGATCCTGTCCTCAACGAAGCATCTCCGAGAGCGCCAGAACGCTCTCGTGATCGTTTTGGCGTTCTTCTACCAGGAGGATGTATAGAGAACGCTATACCCGTCAGCGAGGGCTTTGCGGGCCAGTGTGACGAATTCTAGATCCCCAAGTATCTCGGTCTCGTCAGGGATGTCGAAATAAAGTCCAGCCGTTTCCAGCAGGGGGCTTGCTTTGATAATTATATGAAGCACGTCCAGGTCTTGAGCGTTCAGTACCACGGTCGCGCCATTGAACATCCGATCCGTGCCGCCTTTCATGAAATATAGCTCTTTCATCCATGCGTGCAGGCCGTGGTGTCTGCGCCACGAATAGAGGTCTTCGACTTCTACAGGGTTGCAATCGGCCTCGCCTGCGAGGGGCTCTTTGGTGATCATTGCGTGCATATCCAGACCCAAATTTGACTCCGCTGTTTTGTCTGCCAAATGCGGGGTGATCCCCGCTCTGGACGAGTTGCCTCTATCTCGTCAGTTTCAATATAAGGGCTGTTTTTTCAGAAGACTCGCGCGTCCTGAGAGTTATCCACATAGGAGTCTTGGCCGGTGTAGGAGCTCGGTCCATCGCCGTCGCAGCACGGGTACGTCCGGCTGTAGCATTCGTGAATTCTGTCTTAAAACGCGTCGTGACAGCGCAATGACCGACTGGGTGCTAAGGCTCAAAACCTCAAAGAAGATCTCAGTTTTGTCGCGCGCCGTTGTCGCTGGCGATCCCTCCCTGCGGCGCGCGCCAGCCTGTCGCCGCCCCGCAGGTCTGAGACAGACACGGTGCAGGCGATCCGAGTTCTACCGAGGACTCTCCGCCGCGCCTTTGAGGGATGTGGGTGCGGGTTTTCGCAACGTGCTGGCAACACGCGCTTCCCATTTAGCGTCTGGAGAGTAATCAGTAACTGGAACCCACACCGCACGATGACCGGCCCGAACAGAGATCCCCTCATTCCCTGCTGCATCTGATCCCCAAGCTAGGGTGCAGGCCCCAACACATTTACGTGCCAGACGTCCGACTTCTCTCAGCCATCGGCCTCGGCTCCAACGGGCTGGAACAACAGATCCAGCTGCGCGTCCAATCGGACCTGACGGTAGATCACCTCGTCGAGCAGCGTTCCGATCCGGTCCTCGACGAGGGCCAAATCCGAACGGGAGGGTGCTTCGGCGAGTTTCGGCACCGCTTGGGTCAGGTTCTCGGCCGCCGATGTCATCGCGCGCTCGATCTGGGAAATGTCGATCAGAAACTGATCCAGCCTGTCGGCGAGGGGATGGCCCTCGCGGTCGAGCATTTGGCGCAGCAGGTCGATCAGGGTTTCTATCCGGGAAAGGAGGTGTGGGTCTTGGGGTGTTGTACTGGTCATTGAGTTTGTTCAGCTGTGCAACGATGGCGCGGAGGCCATTTGTGGGGTGTTTCAGGAGGGTTTCCGCGAGCCAGTGAGACTGGATAACGAGGCGAGCACGGGCGGAGATGCGCTCCAATGCGCGCATCAGGATCTCGCGCGGCGATCCTGCAGGGCGCGTGCTGCTCAGAAACTGCATTGGGTCGGGCGGATCGACCCAGCTCCAAGCGCGGAGGCGCCGATTTGCCTCCCAGCGCCGCGCAATGGCCTCATCAAGGCGCGTCGTGGCCTCCAGGATTTCAAATTGCCTTGCGCGGATGGCGTCGAATGGATCGATCGCGGTGTCCTCGCCGCCGCTCAGGGCGGCACCGGTAAACGTTACATGTGGCCCGGGTCCGATAAGGGGGCCGCAGGTGAGGTCGCGCCGGCTTTGACTGGTCACGCCCCAATTGTGGCAGGCGAGCCCCGCGTTGAGCCGCGCGACGATCTCATCGCGATCTCCCTCGGTGTCGCGGGCGGCGGCGCGGCAGAGGCGCCAAGCCTGGAACCAAGGCGCACTTAGATCGAATCCGCGTGCCCCAGCGGATTTGGCGCGGCGGAGTTCTGCGGCTTCGGCCACCATCCAACTCGGGGCCGACAGCCACTGCCGGCGCAGGGGGTCTCGGGGATCTGCCCATCCGACATGGTCATTGAGCACATCGACCAGAGCATTCCACCCCGCCCGGCTGGCGGCCGTGGGAGGGTTCGGGTTCACCGCATAGAGCCGCGCGCCTGGCATGCCCGCGGCTCTGGGGAAAACGATGCTGAGTTCGACACGGCCTGTATGGGTCTGAGCCGTGACCAAGATCGGCGGTCGCGCCCGCGCGGGGATGCCGCAATAGGCAAATGCGATACAAAGCTCAGCGGCTGACTGTAGCATCCTTCGCACCTCAGGATCGCCGTTTCGGAAAGCGTCAACGCGGATGTCTTCCTGCGCAAAACTTAGCGTTGCGACCGCGTATCGGCACCGGAACGGGAGCGCATTGGTGTACTGAGTCACCAGCTGCGCATTGCCAGAGAGGGTTTCAGGTGCGGGGCTCCGAACCACAGAATGAGGGCGTCCGGCGAGCGGTTTGGTGACCCGTGGCGCAGTGAGATAATCGACCGCCGCGCGGACATCGTTTTTGCCGTGGGGTGACCAGGTCAGGAGCATGAAACCGCCTCATCAGCTCTCCGCTCTGCCAGTGCGGACTGCAGAACCGCGTCAAGCAGTGCCGAGACCTCCGTCATTCCGGTCGCTATAGTGGCTGCGTCTGTGTCGCGGTCAAACCGGGCTTGGTCCGCAATTTCTGCGAGCAGCCCATGACACGCGGTCAAGAGGCGAATGACCTCTGTCCGCTGGGGGGCCGGCGCCAAGAGCTTCCGCGACTGTGTCGATTGCACGACGAATGCCGACACCGACAATTGTGCCCGGGCCGCTGCGGATTGCACGCGAGACCATTCTTCGTCTGTGGCATGTATCCTGCGGCCCTTGGTTGGGGCATCCCGATGATATCTATGGCTCATGGTCGCTGCCTCGATTACGGGCCCGCCGGGGGACCCTTGCTGTTCACGCCGTCGAACTGAACGCCCGTGGCAGAAATAACATCGCACGACCTGCGTCCGCCGCAGCGTCATCCGCGCGTGGAACTGTGGACAAGAGGAGCCACCCGCCATCCATCGAGAACGGTATCGGCCTTTATTTTAGGGGGGAGGACAGATGTCTAAGGGCCGCGCAGCACATCTAAAAAAATTGCCAGGCTCCGCCCTTGAGAACCAAGCACCACCAACTCGAGATGGCAGTGCATAAAGTTTTTGAAGGATTTTTCAGATTTGGAATCAGGACCATCCCCGCGGAATACGGTCACACTTCAAGGGTAAAGGGTGTCCCTCAGAGTGACAGGTCTCTCAGACCGACAGCGGGAGACCGGGCGTTGTCATCATGCCGCTTATTCGCCGATCTCGTGCTGATCGAGCCACTCGGTGATCATGCGCCGGATGATTTCCGGGCGCGTCGGTAGATCCGGCGCCTGGCGCCGCGCCTCATCGATCCTTGCGAGCAACTCGGCGCTCATGCGGACCATTTGCGGCTCCATGACATCTCTTTTCGCGGACATGACGAATTTCTCCTCAGCAAGGCTTGCGAAATCATGTAATCGCGATTACATTGTAACTGCGGGACGGTCAAGTGCGCCAACACTCAGCCGCCCCTAACCACACGCAAACCTGGATGAGAGGTTCACCATGGCTACTGCCGTTGCTATCACGCGCCCTGCGCAAACGAAATCCACACGAGACTATAGCGCACATATTTTGCGCCGGAATTTTCTCCAACTGCTGACTGACCTCGACACGGCGACCGCAGCCGAGCTCGAACTGACCTGGGCCTCCGAAGGCCTGCCCGGGGGTATGGGCGATCCTGCGGTCTCTAAATATTTGCGCGAGTCAGAGTCGGCCTGGGACCGGGTGACCGACTGTCTGGCGGCGACCACTGCAGCGGCGACAGGCGTTGGAAACTGCTGCGTCCTCCGCAAAATGACCTATTGTCTCCGTTCGGTTCTCTCCGCCGAGTCTGCTGGCGAATTTGACCGCGAAATTGCCGCGGCGCGCCGGTTGATCGCCGAGACCTGCATCCTGCCCAACGCCTCCGTCGCGGACCGGGATTTTTTCACAGTTCTGCAGGCGGTCGCGGCGCGTCTCGACGGCCTCGATAGCCTTGATCTTTTCCGATCGGGCGCACCTGACCCGCAGCCCAATCTGCACTGAGCTAGGTCCGGGTGGTCCTCTGAACAGTGTGACCGCCCTTATTGGTCCAAAGCCGCCCATTTCGAGTGCGCCCATCGCGGGCGCACCCATTGGTCATGTTTTTTCAGGAAATTTCAAATGCCCCTCGTTCACTATTCGCGGCGCTCTCGCCGCGCACCTGCGCATGTCGCACACATCCTCATTGACCACCGTCTTGCGAAACCGTCCTGGCACTGCCTGGCCAGCCAACACGGGTACCGCTATTTTGGACGGGACCCAAAAATTCGGGCGCAGGTCTATCTGCGTTGCCTCTCCTGCGACGGCGTCATGGCGGTGCATACCCATGTGCTCAGGACGGCGCGGCCGGAATGCACCTCCTGTTATCTCAGGGCGATGGCGCGAGAAGCCACCGCTGCAGGACTGGAATTTCTCCGGCCCTGCCCACACGACAGCCATCGCGGGATTTACCGCGCGTCCTGCGGACATGAGGTCTCGCGCCAACGGGTGTTTGTCCAGAAAATCGGGGCTGGCAAGGTCGCGCTCCGCTGCGAAACCTGTTTGGAAAATAGAAATGCCGCTGAGGCGCGAAAACATGGCTGGATCCTGCTCGGCGCGCCGTCGAACGGCGATCCCAACTATCGCCGGTATCTCCACCATGGATGTAGCCACCAACAGGATATCACCGTTGGCAACATGCTCTCGGGGCGATTTGCCTGTCATAGCTGCTCCGAAGGTTGGCTGTCGGATACCAGTTATATCTATCTCGATTATTTTGAGCTGCCGGATGGGGCCGGGGAGTTCGTCAAAGTCGGCATGAGCCGGCGGCCGGAGGCGCGCCTGCGACACCAGTTTGATCTGGCCGATGGCGTCCATGCGGAGGTGCTGGAGAAAATTCGGTTCGACACCGGTGCAAAGGCCCTCAGAGCGGAGAAACAAATCCACAAAACTCTGCGAGATGCGCATCCCGAGTGGGTGGTCAGCGCGGAGGAACTCGATTGGATCGGGGTCACGTCCGAGATCTACCGGATCGAGGCGCTGCCGCGCATTCGCAAGCTTTTCGCCGATTTGAGAGCCCGCACAGAGGCTTAAAGCTTGCCGATCCCTGCATGCTGTCTCCGTCAGGCGCGCCTGACGGAGACCCCTCCACTTTGCGCATTGGAGCAAAATTTATGTCATCGCCCTCCCACCCGATTCGGTTCATGCGCCGCGTTCTGCCGGACATGGTGAACCCGCCAGACAGCGGATTGGTGCTGCAACCGGTCGGAAAAATGCTCATGGCGGCACGGTTCCTCACGGCAATTGGCACACCTGGGGCCGCGCGTGCGCTGGATACACCAATGACCGTCACCCTCCTCTGTCATGAGGATAGCGAGGTGCGGGTCCATTTCGCCTCTGCCGCGGAAGCTGTTTTTGCCGCCCTGTCTGACGGTGTGGCCCGCAATCTGATGGCAGATCTCTGCGTGGTCACGTTTGAAGGTTCGGGAGGCCGCGACCAGAGACACCTGAGCAAACAATTTCACGCAGCGCTCGACACGGCCCTCCTCCAAGGCAAAGCGGTGGTCGCAGTCGTTCGGGATGAGGGGGATCTCTCAGATGCGGCGCGCATCCTCGTGTCCGAAACCTACGATCTGCCCCCGGTCTCTGGCACTATGGTGTCCGAGGTCATGCGCGCCCTCGGGTATCCTTCCTCGCGCAAACTGGCAGCGCGCTTGTCGGAGGCGGACGATGCCATTGCATGCCTGCCAGGCGCGGCGATCATTGGGGCACTGCGGCTTGAGACAGCCGGTGGTATGGTCCGCACGATCCTGAACGCAGCCCGCCGCCTCAAGGGACCGGAAAAACCCGATCTGACCCTCGAGGATCTGCATCTCTCCGATGAACTCGAGGGGCATTTGCGTGGCATCGTTGCCGACCTCAATGGGTGGCGGGCTGGCGCGGTGGCATGGGACGATGTCTCCTGCAGTACGCTGCTCTATGGCCCGCCCGGTTGCGGGAAAACTTCCGTTGCCCAAGCACTTGCAGGTTCTGCAGGGCTGCGTTTTGTCAGCGCAACCTATGCCGAGGCGCAAGCCGCAGGCTCTTTGTCAGACTATTTCGCCGCGATGGAGCGACGGGCCAGAGAAGCCATCGCCCACGCGCCGAGCCTGTTTTTTGTCGATGAGATCGATTCATTGCCAGACCGATCGGCTCAGGGTGGGCACAATGAATCCTATGTGACTGCGGTAGTTAATCATGCGCTGGAGCTGTTTACGCGGCTTCATCGGACACCCGGTGTTGTGGTGATGGCGGCCAGTAACCACATCTCTAAAATCGATCCCGCACTGATCCGCGCCGGGCGCCTCGACACACATTTCTATGTGGGTCTCCCGGATCGTGCGGGCATCGAAACGATCCTCCGAAAACGTCTGGCCTCCGCCGGAGCAGATCTTGATCTCGCCGCCATGAGCCGTTTGCTGGTGGGCCAATCAGGGGCCGATGTTGTCACTGCGGCGACCAAAGCCCGCGCGATTGCGCGCCGCGCAGGCCGTCCGATCTCGGATGCGGATCTGATGCAGGCCATTGGTGAGAATAGGCGGACCGTTCCCGAGGTGCCATTGGAGAGGATTGCGCTCCATGAGGCTGGCCATGCGGTTGTCCGCGCGGCGGTCGGTCTCCCACCGCCGGAGCGCGCGATTGTCTCTGCGCGAGAGGCGCATGTCGTCTCCACGCCCCCATTGACGCTTGGCCCGCGCGAAGTGGAGCAGTTGATGGCGACCCTACTCGGAGGGCGCGCCGCGGAGATGCTGATCTTGGGAACCTCTTCATCGGGGGCAGAGACGGACATCGCTCAGGCGACAGAGTTGGCACTCGCGGCGGAAACCCGGCTCTGTGTGGGTGCCATTATGCCCGTCTATTTGCCGTATTCGACTGACCGACCGCAGACATGGCCGTCGGAAATTCATACGGCCGTTCGAAAACGAATGTCCGTGGCGCAGAAACTCGCATTCCAAGCCGTGCGGCGGAATGAAATGGTCCTGCGGGCGCTGGCGGATGCCCTGCTCGCGGCGCGCGAACTCAATGCGGCGGATCTGGAACAGTTGCTGCGATCCGTGGTCCATGTGCCGCTCCCGTCGGATCGGGCGCCAGCGCTCCCCGTGGAGCTGTTCGCAGGCGACACTGCATCTGACCCAGCAGAGCAGACCTCCGACGCTCGGACCCCACCAGAGCGCGCCCCTTGAAATTACGGTGCAACAGGGGAGCAGCCCTGCGCTGTTGCACCGCTCGGCAGAACGAGGATGACCAACATGGCATTTGAAACCCCCGCCCGTTTGGAGCCCTGCGGCCTAGAGGAGACGGTCCCGAGCGCGCTCTTGGCATTGGTCCATGAACTCCAGTCTGCAGCAAAAGACCTCGGGACGTGGCTGAATACCGGCGTTGCGGCGGAGCTGCGCCTGATGATGCGTATCGCGAATGCGCAGCATTCGAACCGCATCGAGGGGCGCATTGCTAAGCCCACCGATATCGAGCGGGCGCTGGCAGGCCGATGGGCCGATGTGGAACACCCGGACATGGTTCAGGAAGTCATCGCCCACGTTCATGTGCAGTCTTGGGTTGATGCGCAGGCGGTTGAGGGCACACTGCCCGCACCGACATCCGCAGCGTTTATTCAGGAATTGCACAGGCGTCTCTACGATCGGATGCCCCCCACGCTGCGTGTTGCCGAGCACGGGCATCTCAGCCGCGAGATCTTGCCCGGGATATTCCGAGGTGCAGGCCACGATGTGACGGTTGGTGCCCACATGCCACCCTCCGGACATCGGATCGCGGCGTTCATGGCATATTTCGAGCGCCGCTATAGTGGTCTCACCCGCGGAACCACCGGACGCTGTCTCGTAATCCCAGCTGCGCATCATCGGCTCAGCTACATCCATCCATTCGACGATGGCAACGGGCGCGTCTGCCGTTTGATGACCCATGCCATGATCCATGCCGCCGAACTCGATGGGCAGGGTCTCTGGTCGGTCAGCCGAGGCCTGGCGCGGGGACTTGAGGACTCCGCTGAGTACAAACAGCGTCTCGCGGCGGCTGACCAGCCGCGTCGCGGCGATCGTGACGGGCGAGGAAATTTGTCTTTGGCGATGCTCGAGAGTTTCACCTTGTGGTTTCTGCAGGTGATGCTGGCCGAAATCCGGTTTGCGACCGCTCTTTTCGATCCGGCCGCTCTTGCTGCGCGATATGGGGGGCTCCTCCGCGATCTCTATCCCGAGCGCCATCAACTCCCTCGTCTTGTCGACCTGGTCCTGCGTCAGGGCGAGGTGACACGCGATCAGATCCACTCCGTGCTTGATCCACCCGTGAGTGTGGCCCGATCGGATATCGACTGCCTCATAGATGCAGGTCTGTTGAAATCGACCAGCCCGGTGGCGCCCCTCCGGTTGGCGTGCCCGCTCGCCTATCACGAGCGCCTATTCCCCCATCTGTTTTATGACGAAGCATGACTGTGTGTTCTCGAAGACCCTCCTCTTTCAGAAAAGTTTCCCATTGCCACGGCAGAGGTCGCTCTGGTTTTGGCAAAGTGCTCCAGGGAGACATGAACAGGGTGGCAGTTGCCCAGAAGGGCCGGGCTGGTTGAATACTCTCATGTGCGCGAGACGCTGGTGCTCCGGCATCTGTGTCAGGCCCGCTGTGGCAGCGGCGGCTCCGTTGGCCCGGGCAGTACCGTCGATCAGAAACCTCATCCCTCGCGTCCGTCCTGGCGGTACTATCGCGGCTTGTTCGATACTGCGCTATGCACCGCGCCGTCAGGATGCAAAGGACATCAATCACGGTGCTCCCCCTGCGCCTACCCCGCTTCGGCGAGTGGGCCTACGCGGTCGAGAACGCGATGTGCAAAGCTCTCAAACTGTACCCGGTAACGATCCGCCGTTTTCTGCGCCTCCTCAAGGCGCGCCACGAGCGACCTCTCGCGTTCTGTCCACGTCGCCTTACCGGCCTCGAAGACAGTCTCTGCGGCTTGAATTTTTGCAGCCGCCTCGGACAGCCCCTCGTCATGGCGGGCCTGCATCTCGTCCATCGCCGCTTCCAAGGCCTCAAGCGACGCAAGTTTTTGATCCGCTGTGGCGAGACGTTCCGCCAGAGCATGGCGTTCGTCTGACAGCCGGGCATTCTCCTCAATTTGCATTTCGAGCTGGGTCTGCAGAGCGGCCCTGTCAGCGCTGAGAGCATCGAGCTCGGCCCGCACATCCGAGAGTTCGGCGCCATTTTTTGCCACGGCCTCAGACCACATCTGGTTGAGGTTCGACAGGCCAGCGATCAAGAATTCGTCGGGCAGGTCGAATGCCGCCATGGCACGATCATCGCGCGCAGAGAGCTCCGACAGAAGCGCACCAATGGCGCCAGTATTGCCGCCACAGGTTTGGTGGATCAGGCTCACAGTCGGTTTTTTCCCGGCCTGTAGCGCTTGCTGGCGAGCCAAGTTGACGTCCTCCATGTTGAGAGTTTTCGTGTTGTTGTTCGACATTTGCCTGCTCCGCTTCTGTTGCTCTAGGCGACGTAAGAGCCGCAAAAATTTCCCGCTAGAGCGCCTGGACAAGTTTTTTCGGGAAAGCTGCGTTTTTTTTCGCGGGGGCTGGGGCGCGTTCGTAAAAAGGCGAACTCATGGTCCGACCCGCCTGATTTTTGCCTTAGGTGCCCCGGAAATCGGCACGTTTGCCCGTCAATATCTATGAATTATGCAAGTTCCGGTCGGTGCGACGCCTCGAAACACCCTGGTTTTATTGGGGTTTGAGCGCGCCCAAGCGCGCTTTCAAGAATGTTGCACAGGCCGAAATGGTACCTCGGAACGCTTAAGTATTTGTTAAATATTGGAAATCTTCATCAGAAAACGCCGCGCCTCAGACCCTGCAACAATAATATCTAATAAATACAGGTACTTAAGATATGTTGCATGTTGCGCGCGGATGTATAGCTCCCTGCGCGTGTGTAGGTGCGTGCGTGTATGTGTATGTAAGGACATATATCTATTTCTCTGTTACATGGTATAGATAGATAGAAAGATCTTTAGATTTCAGTGCTTTAGGCGTGTTGCAGCACTCGCAACAAACTGTAAAAAGTGTTACACTGTTGTTTTTACTGAATAATAATCATCAAAAAATGGCAAAACGCCGGGGGGAAGCCGGATTTCAGCGTAAAACCCTCTGTAATAGGCTCAAAACATATAAACTTCGGAATGTGTTTTGAGCTTGGAGTCTTGTCGGTTTACCACAAAAACTTCGACGACTTTGAATGCTGGCTCCGGCATTCAGCTCTCATACTCTAGACGCGATCGTGACGAGGCCAAGGATGAGGGGCATCGGAAATGCCTGTTACTTTACATGGGATGCTCCGCGTATAGACGCTTGTAAATAAAATCTCAAACAGCATGTTTCGTGGATCGTGGATCGTGGATCGTGGATCGTGGATCGTGGATCGTGGATCGTGGAT
>NZ_JABCJE010000015.1 GCF_013377535.1 Donghicola mangrovi
AGCCAGGAAAGACTACCCGAAAACTCCAGCTTCAAATGGTCCAGTTTTCAGCAGGCAGAGCATCAGGAACAAAAAACGGCTCCAAACGTTGGAGCCGTTTTCCATTCTAACGTTTTGGAACTATGTTCTAGACGTCGTTCATTTCTTAGCAAAATCAGCCAGATCGATCCCATTCAACGCTGCAACGCGATCACTCAAATGAGGTACATAGTCCTGATCATGACCAGTCGACATGGCGTGAAGATAGTATTGACGGGCGGCACCAGCCATAACGTTCATAACGCCAGCACCAGTGGCCATATCGTTCAAATACCCCATGTCTTTAGCGGCATTTTCGATGGTGAATTTGTGAGAATCCCGATCACGGTCTACAACGTACGCCATGAAAGTCTCGAAAAAACCGTTACCCATACGGCTTGGTGAAATGACTTCACGGAAAACAGCAGGTGATATCCCCACTTTTGCAGCCAACACCGATGCCTCGGAGAAGAGTGCACCGTAGCTCAGCCCGATGAAATTCATAAGAAGCTTCATCTTATGGCCAGCGCCAACTTCACCGACATGGGTGATCGTCTTTGCCCAGGTTTGGATAACAGGTAGCACCGCATCAAAGGCCGCTGCATCCGCACCAACCATTGCGCTCAAAGTACCTTCTTCTGCTTGAACAGGCGTGCCACCCAGAGGCGCATCAACGTAGGAACCGCCTTTTTCAGCCAAAGCCTTAGCCATACGCTCTGTAGAAGCCGGATCTGCTGTCGAGGCGTCAACAACGATTAGACCCGGTCGAGCACCCGCTAAGATGCCATCTTCACCCAACATAGTTGCCTCAACTTGAGCGGAGGTCGAAAGGCAAAGATGGATCACGTCACATTTTTCGGCCATCTCACGGGGAGACGTTGCTTCATTGGCACCCATCGCCAATAGATTATCGATCGGGGTGCGATTTTTACGCCCCTTAATCCAGAGTTCATAACCAGCCTGACGAATGTTTTTCGCCATCCCATGCCCCATGAACCCAAGACCGATGAAGCCAATAACCTGTTTGTCTGCCATTGTTGTCTCCTGCGCGCGTGATACGTTTTAGATAATGCTCGAGAGCGAAGAGGCGTGTTCGCCAAACCCATAGACAGACTTGATCTCAAGGTATTCTTCGAGTCCAAACACACCCATCGAACGGCCAATGCCTGACTGTTTGTAGCCACCCATCGGTGTCAGAGAATTGGTTGCGAAGCCGTTGTAGGCAATCCGCCCCGCCCGAAGCGCCGAACAAACTTCGTAGTCTTCTTCAGGGTTACCGCCAAAGACATAGCCACCTAGCCCGAAAATTGAGTCATTCGCGATCTCAAGCGCCTCATCGACGGTCTCATAGGTTATAACCGACAGCACAGGTCCAAAGATCTCTTCGCGGGAGATCGCCATGTCAGGCGTCACATCTGCAAATACCGTCGGACGGACGAAGAGGCCCTGTGTCAGACCTTCCGGCAAACCTGTCCCACCACAAACGAGCCTCGCTCCCTCATCAATTCCACTTTGAATATAGCGCTGAATTGTCTCAAATTGCGCTAAGTTTGCGGCAGGGCCAAGCGTGGTCGAAGGATCACTCGGATCGCCAATCACGTACTTGGCAGCCTCATCTGCGAGATAGCCTAAAGCCTCCTCAAGCTGATCTCTGTGAACGAGCATACGGCTCGGGGCGTGACATGATTGACCTGTATTGAAGAAACACCGCTGAATATTCCAGCGCGCCGCCTTTTCTATGTCTGCGCTCGGCAGCACGATATTGGCTGATTTCCCACCCAACTCAAGAGAAGTGCGCTTAATCGTGCGCGCAGCCGTCTCCGCTACACGTGCACCCGCACCAGTGGAGCCAGTAAAGGAAATCAAATCAATGTCGGGATGGGATGCCATCGCTTCACCGACGACATAACCTTTTCCAACAACAAGGTTAAAGACGCCCGGAGGCACCTCGGCTTCATGCATGACCTCAGCGAGCAACAAAGCACATAGAGGAGAATTGTCGCTTGGTTTGACTACAGATGTGCAACCAGCTGCAAGAGCATAGATAAATTTAATGACAGGCGTTTGAATTGGCCAGTTCCATGGCGAAATCTGAGCCGTTACACCAACTGCCTCTCGGCGAACAACAGTCTCCGCAATTCGACGCTCGAAGGGATAAGAAAGCAAAAGTTCTTTGGCTACTTGCATGTGATCCAAAGGACCATGAACCTGCGCCTTCGAACTAACTGGGATACCCGCCTCAATGGCAATGGTTTGCGAAAATTCCTCGGTCCGTTTCTCGTACGCGACGATAATCCGATCAATAATCTCCGCCCGCTCAACTGGTGTCGACTTGGAAAAACTCTCGAAAGCAGCACGCGCAGCATGAGCCGCACGATCTACATCGATGGCGTTACCCTGACAGGTCGTGGCAATAACCTCCCCTGTCGTCGGGTTTACAATCTCTCGAATATTATTGGTCGAGGGAGTGACCCACTCGCCGCCGATGTAGATTTTATCGTAATGTTTCATGATCATCCGTTGTGAGTATAGCCGGCATCCACCGCAATCGTCTGGCCCGTAATCATTCTTGATGCAGGCGACGCGAGGAACATGAACGCACCAATAATATCAGGTGGCTGAAGCCCTGCTTTGATGCATTGCTGTGCCATCTGCGAACTCCGCAAATCAGTCGTAGGATTGTGGGTTCGATCAACCTCTGTCGCAGTCGGACCAAGTCGAACGCAGTTTACATTGATACCAAACTCGCCAAGTTCACGAGACATGGATGCCGTAAAACCAATCATTGCTGATTTGGATGTTACATAGTGGAGATAATTGCCGACACCGCGTGTGACCGCGGTTGATCCTACGTTGATAATACGTCCCCAGCCTTGAGCTCGCATAGCGGGCACAACAGCACGAGAGGCAAAGAAGCATCCATTGACGTTGACACGCATAACGGTGTCCCATTCCGCCGTCGGAATATCGAAGAATTTGCGTTTATCGAGGGTCGCGAAGATGGCAGCGTTATTCACGAGTACGTCGACACGACCGAAAGCCTTCACGACTTCATCGACCATCAAATTGACAGAGGTCTCATCCGATACGTCAACTTTCAAGCCAAGAGCACGCCCGCCTTCTTTTTGAACTTCAGCAGCAACGCCTTCGGCATTGGCTCCGTTCAAATCTGCCACAACGACGACTGCGCCGGACGCACCAAATTGGCGCGCCATTTCTCGACCAATCCCTTGCCCGCCACCAGTGATGATGACGACGCGATCGGTGACGCCAAAATCACGTGCATATTCGGGAACGCCTGAATCTTGCGGTGCTTTGACCACATTTGAACCTGTCACGATCTGTCCTCCTCGGCAGAATTCTTGCTATCGATCATGTCGATCAAAGTGAGCGATAGTATTTTGCGGTTTCGGCGGCAGCGTTCATTAGGAACCCACCATCGCTGCCGGCTGAGATGTAACTTGCACCGAGCATGATCATCTCTTTTGCGATTTCAGGGCGGGAATTAAGCCCCCCAACACCGAGATAGACGCCATGTTTTTTGCATGCTGCGGCGACCTTAACGTATGCCGATTTTACGTCGGGATGGTCGTGTTGACCTGGCACTCCAAGCGAATTGCAGAGATCGTTCGTCCCAACAATCAGCATGTCCAACCCTTCAACCGACGCAATTTCCTCGGCCGCTTCAACCGCCTCAATGGACTCAATCATTCCCACAACCAAAGTTGCTTCGTTCATTTTTTCCATCAGCTCAGCAGCGGGGCCGCCGCGAAATAGAGTGTGTGGATTGATGCCCAGCAAAGAACGCTGCCCCATCGGGGGGAACTTGGCGGCTTGAACAACACGCTCTGCGTCTTCACGGGTTTCCATATGAGGAATGATGACGCCTTGGGCCCCAGTCTCCAATGTTCGGGAGATGAAGGCAGGATCGACACCAGGCACTCGGACGATCGGCGTCACACCTAGAGCGGTTGCAGCAATCGAGATTTGGCCAACCGTCTCAAGAGAAAAGCTATTGTGCTCCATATCGATGTAAACACAATCGAACCCTGCACTTCGGGCAATAGCTGCGACTTCAACCCCTCGTAAAATACGAACGAGCATACCTACTGCCAAATGCCCCGAAGCCATCTTCTCCTTCATTCGATTTCGACAGGGGATTTCAATTTCGGGCATAGAATTGGCCTTTAAGTGCTATTTAGATTTTCGGAGCTTTTCCGTCGTGCCTCTCTTTTCTGAAATTTGATGGATCATTTGGCAAGCCAACCGAGAGCAGCAGAAAAAAAGGATATATCTCAAAGTTATATCCCAAAAACACGCCCCATTCCGTCTGAGCAACTGATGAAGTTAACTCACGCCAGAGCAGATTTCGGAAAATCCGAATATTGCCCCGATCGTAGAGGAGTCAGAAATGCGTATTTCGGAAGCAACAAAATCAGAAGGTGGCAGCGTTGGCTCGATGCGCGTTGGCAAACTGGATCAAAAATTCTTGCTGACGGGTGAGGACGGCTCGCCGAACAACTACCTACTCAACGTTGGTCTAACTGGTTCAGGTGGTTGGGGGACTCCTCGTCACCGCCACAACTTCGACCAAATTCGCTATGTGCTTAAAGGCGAGTACCCGGCTTCCCCGCATAAGATCATGAAGGAAGGCTCAGTCGCCTACTTCCCAGAAAGCGTTCACTATGGTCCGCAAGACCGCCCCGAAGGTCTTGAAATGATGGTTATTCAGTTCGGTGGTGCCTCGGGTTCGGGCTTCCTCAGCACTCCTGAGCGCGAGGCTGCCAACAAGGCACTCGAAGCCAAAGGCACATTCAAAGACGGTATCTTCACTTGGATCGACGAGAAGGGCCAAAAACATAACATGGACGGTTCTGCAGCATGTTTCGAAGAAGCTACCGGCAAAAAGCTGACCTTCCATCCACCGCGCTATGACGACGTCGTTATGCTTGATCCCGCCAACTACGAATGGCTCGAAAGCGGCCAAGAAGGCGTTCAAACCAAGCATGTCGCGTCTTTCACCGAACGCAACAACCGCCTCGGTTTCATCAAAATTTCCAAAGGCGCCACATTCAACACTGGGTCGCGTGACCAAATCGAAGTGCTCTTCATGAGCGAAGGCTCAATCACAGTCGACGGACAAACTTATGGCCCCAAAACTGGTATCGAGCTTCTTCCCTCGGACAAACCCGCAGACATCGTCGCGAACGAAGATGTTCTGATGATTTCGATCCTGCTGCCTAAATTCTAAGGGCTGCGGCTTCGGTCGAATTTTTGGCCGCACCGCAATTTTTGCGGTGCGGCTTTCTCGTTTTGGGTCATAGCAATGGCAGACGCATCTCTTACCGACATTCTAAAAAATCGCACTTTTCGAGCACTCTGGGTCGGCGGCATTGCCTCAAACCTCGGCACCATGGTCCATACCGTCGGCGCGGGATGGCTGATGGCAATGCTCGTGACGAACGATGCTATGGTCTCTTACGTTCAGGCCGCAACGACTTTACCCGTTATGATTTTTTCCGTCCTATCTGGGGTTCTCGCCGATCAATATGACCGCAGTAAAGTACTCTTAATTGCCCAAATCTTAATGATGGGCGCAGCAACCGTCTTGGCCTTTTCGGTATTCTCAGGGTCAATCACGCCATATTTATTGCTAATAGTCACGTTCTTACTGGGCTGCGGAACGGCTCTACACACACCGTCATGGCAGGCCTCTGTCGGTGATGTGGTTGAGCGAACTCAAATTGCGGATGCCGTTACTCTCAATTCGATGGGTCTTAACTTAACCCGTAGTGTTGGCCCCGCAGTCGGAGGTGTCATCGTTGCGCTCTTTGGAGCAGCCAGTGCATTCGCGTTTAACGCAATCAGTTTTATCCCGATGATACTCGCTTTACGGCTATTTAAGAGAGACGCATCCATCCCAAAAGAGCCCGAAAATTTCACTCGGGCAATCCGCGCAGGTATTCGCTACGTTGTTATGTCGCCTGAAATCACGCGAGTGATCTTACGTGGTTTTGCGTTCGGCGTGTCCGCAATTAGCATCCTCGCCCTACTTCCGCTCGTCACACGAGATCAACTTTCCGGTGACGCAATGACTTATGGTATTTTGCTGGGCGCCTATGGCGTCGGCGCTCTCGGAGCAGGGATAGCGAATGCCAAACTTCGGGCAAACTATTCATCAGAAACCATTATACGCATAGCCTTTTCAGGACTGGGGTTCAGTATGGTCGGCGTCGCATTAAGTCCCTACGCATGGCTAACAGGACTTATCGTCATACCCGCGGGCGCATGTTGGGTCCTCGCTCTATCACTCTTCAATGTCGTTGTGCAGCTGAACACTCCCCGCTGGGTAGTCGGACGTGTTCTCTCGATCTATCAAACCGCTTCCTTCGGTGGCATGACTGCTGGCGGATGGATTTGGGGTGTCTGCGCTGAAAAGTGGAGCACCCCTAACGCACTCTTACTCGCCGCTGTCGCGTCGTTTATCGGTCTATCAATCGGTTTCATCATTCGAATGCCGACCTATCGTGTGGTAAACCTTGACCCATTAAACCGTTTTGTTGAGCCAGAGCCGCACCTAGAAATAACAAATCGCAGTGGTCCAGTCCGAGTTACGGTTGAATACCTGATCCCTGAGGCGAATTCAGAAGCTTTTTTAATGCAACTCAACCAGCGCCGACGCGTAAAACTACGTGACGGAGCTCGCGAGTGGGTTCTACTGCGCGATATTGAAGAACCCGCAATTTGGAAAGAAAGTTACACGTTCCCGACATGGGGCGAATATCTCCGATGCAATCAGCGCCCTACCCAAGCGGATGCCGAAATCTCGAAGGAAATTCGAGCGCTCTGCGAAGATGGAAAAATGCCAATCGTGCGCAGACTGATAGAGCGTCATCGGCTCCCATCAACCAGTGACATCGCAATCAAATCGAACCCAGAAGTCTAATCAGACTGCGCGTATCTATCGGATGTTAGCTCAAGACCAGCTTCACGGATCTTGGAAACCAAATCTTGACGAGGCTCATCCATCGTGTAACCCTCGCGGAAGAACATCGCGATATTTCTGTGTAAGACGGGATCGGCAAACGGAAGCGCCACTAATCGTCCGATTTCAAGTTCCTGCCTGACCGCATGTTCTGGCAAAAGAGCCAAATGGTCAGACTCTGCTACGACCGAAATCAAAAGCGATACGGTACCACACACAGTGACTTGCGACGGAGGACCCACGTTCATCGTCGTCATAATATGTTCGATCACGGTATGCGTCCGCCGCGAAGTTGGCGCCACCCAAGGGTAAGACATCAAATCAGACCAAGCAATTTCATCTGCCTGCACCAATGGGTGATCTGGACGAGCGAGAACGCATTGCCGGTCCCTGAACAGCACCTTTTGTCGAAGGCCGTCCAAGATATCAAAAACTTCAGTGAAACCGACCACAAAATCAAAATCACGCCGAAGCAAACCGCGCAAAAGATCAATCTGTGCGTTTTCAACTACCTGAAGATCAAGTCCGGGATGTTCAGCTCTCCAAGCGTTTAGAGCGGTCGGAATGACACTTCCTGCAAGGCTCGGCAGGGCCCCAACACGTATAGACTCTCTTAAGCCATCCAGTGCATCCGCCAAATTCTGACGGGCAAGTTCTATTTCTTCACGAACGAGGCGAGCGTGACAGTAAAGGATCTCACCGTAAGCCGTAGCGACTATGCCTAAAGGTCCACGTTCAAGGAGCTTCAGGCCGACTTCGGACTCGAGCCTGTCCATCGAAGTCGACATTGCTGGCTGAGATATCTTATGGATCAATGCCGCTTTGTTGATACTGCCTTGCTCTACTACCGATGCAAAATAGACCAACTTGCGAGGATCAATATCATGCACCATGCGTGTCAACCTTCAGCTTTTTCCAGAAACGCTAGTATTTCATTTTCCGCGATCGCGGCCGCACGGGCTCTTTGCCCCCATGTTTGCGCTCCAATATGAGGCGAAAGGATCACATTATTCAAGGTGCGCAACCGCTCCGGCACTTTCGGTTCTTCGGCCAACACATCGAGTGCGGCCCCTGCAATCGCGCCAGTTTCCAACGCATCAGTCAACGCTATGGTATCAACAAGGCTGCCACGGCCTACATTTACGATGTAGCCTTTCGGCCCTAGGGCTTCTAAGACTTCAGCATTGATGACCGACCGCAAAGACCCATGCCCTGGCACTGCGAGAACTAGGACATCCGAAGCCAACGCCATTGACGCCCAATCTGGATGGAGCGTCTCAGCCAGTCCATGATTTGAGGGACGATCAAGCCCCGTAACCTTCATTTTTGAGGCGCGCGCCCGCAGCGCAATCGCTTGACCAACTCGACCGCTGAGGCCGGCTATACCTACAGTCTTGCCAACCAGACTTTCACCTAACTCAAACCGTTTTTGTTCCCACACCCCACTTCGAGCAAAACGATCTGCATTCAGTAAATTTCGGAAAAGCATATTGATAAATGCCATAGCGAGATCCGCCACGTCATCGGTCACGGCCTCACCAATAGAACGAAATTTAATCTTTGCGTCCTCGAGAGCATCAAAATCTATCTTGTCAGTCCCGGCACCTTGAGAGGTCACTAATTCCAAATTCGGTAGAGCTTCAGAGACTTCCTTCGTAAATCCTCGCGACGCGCTGGTCATCAAAACACGGACCTTGGCGCGCTCAGCCACTCCAAGCCCAAGCAGGGCCTGAAAGTCTTCCACCACACTCAGTAGACCTTGTTCAGTAAGACGAGGATATTCCATCCCCGAAAGTGCGGGAAATCCCAAGATAGAACGATCCATTTCCGATCTACGCTCCCGCGACTTTAACCTGAGCCATATAGATCGCGCTCTTGCGCGCATCCGTAGCAATCTCTTCTACAGGGCCTTCAAACACCGTCATGAACAACATTTTCCCATCTTTGCCACCCAAAGTGCAGGAGATCGCACGCCCATCGAATTGAAAACGATCCGTAATTTCACCGCCGTCCAAAACTCTTAAAAACTCTCCAGTATTAAAACATCCGACCCAAACACCTCCCTCAGCATCGGCGCACATTCCATCTGGCTGGGAGGAAGCAAGATCTGCAAAAATGCGTCGATTGCTGAGGGTTCCATCAGCCGCAATGTCATACGCGACAATCTGTGCTTCCCAAGTTTCGTTAACAACAAGCAACTGCCCATCGTTGAGGATCACCGAACCATTGGGGAAATTCACACCTTCAGCAGCTATCGAAACCGTTTTGTCTAAATCGACGCGGAAGAGTTTCGTAGGTGCAGGCTCTTCACCTGAATCGTAGTCATATCCAAAATCGCCAACATAAATACGACCTTGGGCGTCGATCGCGAAATCGTTCAGATTACCTTTTCGCAAACCATTAAGGTCTGCATAGACTTCAGTCGTGCCGTTCTTAACTTCAAGAATGGTCCCATCCTTACCCGAGATAACCACATGACGACCATCTGGTAGAAAATCCTGTCCCGCAGGACGCCCTGGTACGACAGCCACTACTTCGCGCGAGCCATCAAGCCCCACCGAAAAGACTTTTTCATCAAAGACGTCCGAGACCCAAAGTCGATCATCGCGCCATTTTGGTGCTTCGAGGAACTTGAAATCGCCCGCGAGAAGTTTTGCGTCAGTCATTTTTACCAACCACCATCACACCGAATGTCCTGTCCGGAGATCATATCGGACTGAGGCAAAGCGAGGAAAACAGCGAGATCAGCGATATGCGAAGGCTCGATACGTTTTTTGATGCTCTGATGTTCCATAATCCAGTTGTGATATTTCTCGCGGCGCTCACCAAAGTGACGCCACTCTGCCTCGGACACGACTGCGCCTGGCGAGATACCATTAACATTGATGTTATATTTGCCTAACTCTCGCGCCATCCCTTTGACGAGGCCATACATCGCGCCTTTAGACGCTACATAGGGCACAAAACCAGCCCATTCCCCCGTAAGTGTAAGTGAGGTTAGGTTGATGATCTTGCCATACATCTGCTGCTTCATGTGAACTGAGCAAGCACGTGTAAGAACGAACGCCGCAGAGGAGTTAATACGGATTTCGTTCTCATACTCCTCAATCGAAAACTCTTCGTGACCTTTGTTAATCACAAAAGCGGCGTTGTTAACGAGGATATCGATACCACCGACCTCTTCAACCAATTCAGACACGGCTGTTTCGAGTGCCCCGAGTTGAGCGAGATCAATCCCCCAATAACGCGCGCCAGGTGCAAGCTTTTCAATCGTCTCGGCTGCGTCTGGTGCTTCGGGACGATCCGATGCAATCACGGTCGCACCTTCTGAATGGAAGTGGCTAACGAGAGCCTGCCCAATTGTCCCCAAGGCCCCAGTTATCAGAACAGTTTTACCACCAAGTTTCGGCACAGCTTACCCCGTATTTGTAATAGTATAATTCTATGACACAGAGTGCCCACGGTCAGGATCCAATTGAACCCCCATTTAAAACGTGCTCAAACATGGTATAATGAAATATTATACCAATACCCAATCATCAGGCGCAGGATACTCATGCACACTTGAAATTCCGATCAACGCTGGAGAGTTAGAAGTAGACCTAAAATAGGGACCAATATGACCTTCGATACTGATCTAGTTCATCATTTTGCAAAATCCGTGGCGCACACCACGTTCGACCAACTTTCAGAGTCAGCACGAGAAGCCGCAAAAAAAAGCATGCTAGATACGCTTGGGGTCATTCTGGCGGCAAGCGGCATGGAACCTGCCGTTCGCGGTATTATTGAGATTGTCGAGGAAGCCGGCGGGACAAAGGAGGCTACAAAAATTGGGTTCGGCGGACAAGCGCCTGCAATTATGGCGGCCCTGGCGAATGGCGCTTTAGCACATTGCCTCGATTATGATGATCAGACTCCATGGGGCCAGCACTGCTCCAGCTCGATAGTCCCCGCAGTCATGGCCGTTGCCGAGCGCCGAGGCGGAATTACTGGCAAAGAAATGATTACAGCCGTTGCAGTCGGACAAGACATATTTGCCCGCCTAAGAACGAATGTCGGTTGGCTTAAAGACTGGAACCTCTCAACGGTCCTTGCAGTCTTTGGCGCTACTGCGGCTGCGGCTCGGGCCTATGGCCTAGATGAAAAGCAAATTGGTCATGCCCTCGGGATTGCCTCAATGCAATCCAGCGGCATCATGGAAATGATCGCGGGACGCGGTAGTGATCTACGTGGTATGTACGCTGGCTTTTCCTCCAAAGGTGCCGTTCTGGCGACCCTAATGGCGTCAAAAGGAACAACCGGCATCGATAAGATGTTCGAAGGCCAATACGGCTTCTTCAATTCCTACTTCGGCGGCCGTTACGATCGCGATAAAATCCTAGCCGACCTCGGTTCGAACTTCTTAGGTGAAGGCACGCTTTATAAGCGCTGGCCTTGTGTCGGAACGGCGCACAGCCACATGAAGGCTGCCATCGATATCATCACTGAAAACAATGTCGCGCTTTCGGACATTGAAACTATCAAACTTCATGTCGGTGATTATCATGATTTGATGTGCCAACCGATGGCAGAACGATGCGCCCCGGCCACCCTAGCCGATGCCAAGTTCAGTTTACCCTTCCTTGTCGCAACCGCCATTGTCCGCAATGGAATGAGCGTCAGCGATTTCACAGCGGCGGGACTTAAAGACACTGCAGTACTTAATGTTGCCGCTAAAATGGAACTGGTGAACGATCCGAAGCTGAATTGGACTCTCGAACTCCCTCCCGGCCGCGTGGAAATCACACTAAAAGATGGCCGATCTTGGCTCGCGGTCGGAACCCATGTCCCAGGAAACGCTGATGCTCCAATGGACTGGGATCAGGTCATAGCAAAATTTACAGAATGTGCGTCGGTGAGTGCAGAACCAATTTCGACTGATCGCATATCGACAGCGGCTAAGCTGGCACAGCATCTCGAAGAAGCCACGGACGCCACCCAACTCATTAAACTCTTAGGATAAAAAATGGGGCCAGATGGCCCCATTTTGATTTAGATACCTGCGGTCTGTGCGCCATCGGCAACCAAAGCGTGCCCTGTTATGAACCCACCTTGCGGTGAACACAGGAATAATACCGTTGCCGCGATTTCTTCGGGACGCCCCATCCGTCCTACGGGTTCTTGCTTAATAATCGCTGCCCGGCCTTCTTCGGTATCCCCCGTGTAACGGGCGATCATAGGTGTATCGATGATACCCGGACAAAGCGCATTCACACGAATACCCTGATCAGCATATTCGAGAGCCGCGACCTTCGAAGCAACCGTCACACCAAATTTGGATGCACAGTAGCCTGATTGGTTACGGATCGCGATGACACCCGCCCCTGACGAGGTGTTCACAATAGCGCCACCACCGTTTTGCAGCATAAGCGGAATTTGATGCTTCATACACAGAAAGACCGACTTGAGGTTCACATCCAAAACGCGGTCGAGCATTTCTTCCGAAAGATCGACAATCGATGCACCCGGCTGCTCAATTCCAGCATTGTTGAAAGCAAAGTCGAGCTTGCCAAATGCTTCGATTGTTTTTTCAAGCGCGCCAAGGATATCTGCAGATTTTGTGACATCGCATCGATTGGCGATCGCTTTACCACCTGCTTTGACGATGAGGTCATGCGTTTCAGCGAGGCCTGGTTCATTGATGTCTGCAATTGATACAGATGCACCCGCTGCAGAAAAAGCAAGTGCCGTCGCGCGACCGATCCCACTCCCTGCCCCAGTTACAAAGGCTACTTTTCCAGCATAGTCAAACTGTGCCGACATATGGATCTTCCTTTCTGACAAAAAGAAATACCCGAGGCGATGCCCCAGATATTTCAAAATTCCATTCAGACTTAACTCTTTCTCGATACACCACCACCGACGGTGTAAATCGCAGCCGCAGTCACCACGACAATACCTTCGATCAGACCTTGATAGTTTGCGCCAAGGTTCAAGATGTTGAAACCATTGGTGAGCGAGTAGAGCAACAATGCACCAGCGAGTGTCTTGATCACGCTACCAGCACCACCAAAGAGTGAAGTACCCCCGAGGATTGCAGCAGCGATAACCGTCAGTTCAGCACCCTGAAGACCAGCCGGGTTGATCGAACGGAGGCGGCTAGCGAAAAGCACACCTGCAAATGCAGCAGCACCCGAACACAGCACAAAAGACATGAGTTTGTATCGAGTTACGTTAATGCCAGAAAGACGCGCTGCCTCTGGATTACCGCCCACAGCATAGAGACGACGACCAACGTTGGTATAAGTCAGCACAGACCACACCACTGCCGTGAACAATCCCATAAAGAGAACAGGATTTCGGAGGATCAGCTCACCGCCAGACGCATAAGCGATGAAGATCATAGCCAGACCGCTCAGCAGCTTCCCGATATAACCAGGCCGCAAAGGTTGTCCTTTTGATCTGGCGGAAATCAGTTGGTAAATCCCCCAGAGGGCCAGAACTGCACCCAAAGCAATCGCAAGCCAATAGATGTCATGTTTTCCGCCCTCAAATGCTCGCATCGTCTCGATGACGTTTGGATCACGAACCGAAAGTGAACGACCGTCCGTGTAAATCAAGACGAGACCACGCACAGCAGTCATAGTGCCGAGGGTCACGATGAAGGCATTGATCCCGACGTATTGCACAATGACGCCGTTCAAGAGGCCCATCGACATACCAACCGCAAGGGCCAAACCTACGGCGGGCCAATAACCGATCGTATCCGCATTACCAATGAGCATAACCGCTGAAAGAGCCGCGACAGATGCCACTGAAAGGTCAAAGTTACCGCTGATCAAAACCACCGTCATAGCAACAGCCATGATTGCAATAAGAGACGACTGATAAACAACGTTCGATAGGTTCATAACCGAAAGGTAATTGGACTTACCCAGATACGTTGTCGCGACCGCAAGTACTGCAATCAACATCACAAGCGCGTAATAGACGCCCATTTCTCGGAGACCAAAGGTCTTGCGCCAGTTGATAGCAGCGGTTTGAGCAAGCTTTGGGGTTTCATTATTTTGAGTCATATTCTTCGCCACCATTAAGCGTTCTCATAAGCTTCATTTGACGTTGCCGCGGCTTCACCGCTGCAAAGCAAAAGGAGATCGTGTTCAGATGTTTCATGGACATTGCGCTCGGCAACGATTGTACCGTCCCGCATTGCGAGAATGCGGTCGGAAACCGCCAAAAGCTCTTCAAACTCAGAAGACACAATGATTACGGTACGGCCTTCCGCAGCGAGCTCACGGACCAGTCGAAGAATGTCAGTCTTTGCTCCGATATCGATACCAGCTGTTGGCTCATCAAGAAGAAAAACCTTCACATCCGTAAAGAGCCACCGCGCGATTGTGACTTTCTGGGCGTTGCCACCACTCAGTTCGCTCACAAGAATTTCTGGGCTGTCGGCCTTGATACCAAGCTTTTTGATCGCCTCGACCGCAAGCCCAAATTCACGCTTCGCGATTGGGAAAAAACCGCCTGCTGACACTCTATCTAATATTGGCAAAGTTAAATTTCGCCAAATCTCAAAGTCAGGAACGAGACCTTGTTCAAGGCGGTCCTCAGGAACAAGCCCCATACCAGCTTCAACTGAACCACCTGGAGAGCGCGGTACAAGCTTGCCATCCAAAAGGACTTCGCCCTTTGCTTGAGGGTCGGCACCGTAGATAGCATGAAGAAATTCACTTCGACCTGAGCCCAAGAGGCCGGCGATTCCAATCACTTCACCTTTGGCTACTTCCAAGTCTACTGATGCAAATTTCCCTTCCGAACGAAGGTTTCTGATGGACAAACGAGGTTCATCATCACCTCGAACGAAGCTTTCTCGTTCTTCGGCTTCGTGTTCGAGTTTGGCAATAGCTTTACCAACAATCGCCTCTGCAAGAGTGTCTTCATCGAGCTGAGAAGTCTCTGCACGAAGAACGGCCTGACCGTCACGAAGGATGGTAACCTGATCGGTCAATGACAGCACTTCATCAAGGAAGTGCGACACAAATAGAATTGCTTTATTCTCGACCTTCGAGAGTCGTCGAACAACCGAATACACAAGCTCACGCTCTTCGGCGGCCAACGACGCAGTCGGTTCATCTAGTACGATCAGGTCGGCGCCTGTTGCCAAAGCCTGAATAATCGCCAACATTTGACGTGCGCCGATCGAAAGTTCCGACACCAAAACATTCGGCTCGATACGGTAATTTACCTGCTCACACAGAGCATCATATTTGGCGTAAATCGATTTGGATTTGCGCCACAGTTCATCTTTGCCCAAAAATACGTTTTCGAGCACCGAAAGCGTCGGTACCAGCGGGATATGCTGGTGAACCGTAGCGATACCAATGTCATTTGCTTCTTTCGGTGTATTCCAAGAAACCTCTTGGCCACGCCAGATAATTGTGCCTCCAGTCGCTTTGATTGATCCTGACAGGATCTTAATTAGAGTGGACTTACCAGCACCATTTGCTCCAAGCAGTCCGTGCACCTTACCCTGCGCTACATCAAGATCGACGCCGCGCAGAGCAATTGTTCCATTAGGGAACGTTTTAGCAACGGACTTCAGAAGCATGATCGGATTGCTTTGTTCCATCCGTTCAAACACCCCTATTATTTAAGAAATCACCACTGCTCAGGGCAGTCGTCTAGTGTCTCTTTGGTGATCTGCGGCATGTCATAGCTGATATAACGTGCCTTCGGGGTGTTTGGGTCCTGAACTGCATCGTAGAGCGCTTGGAACATCAGTTCACCAAGCAGCTGCGGACGAGTGCAAACCGAACCGTACATTTCACCGGCTTGGATAGCGGCGTAGCCAAGAGCCGAACCACCGCCTGTCGCAATCAGAGTAACTTCAGAACCAGCCGCTTCGATTGCGCGTGCGCAGCCGATTGCCATGTCGTCAGCTTGGCTGAAAATCAGGTCAAGATCAGGGTGAGCAGTCAAGAAGTTCTGGCAAACCGCTTCACCAGCATCCGGGGTCCAGTCGGTCGGCTGGTTAGCAACGATTTCATAGTCAGCGCCAGCGTCTTTCAGTGCAGCGTTGAAACCGTCGTTGTCGAGTTTCACAACTGCATAAGCTGGGTCACCTTCTACGACAGCGATTTTAGCTGTGCGACCTTTAGGAAGTAGGCCCGCAGCCATCTCACCCGAGACATAGCCTGCCTGATAGTTGTCGGTAGCAACGAATGCGCTCAATGTCGGGTATGGATCGTCGACAGCACGAGTGTTCGGGTCGCCAACCTGCGAAGCGATCGCAACGACAGGAAGACCAGCTTCATCGATCTTATCAACGAGCGATTCAGCAACAACCGAGTCAAGCGGCAAGAAGCCAATGCCCGAAACGCCTTGCGCCAAGAGATCGTCGATCGCGTTGCTTTGCTTTTCGACGCTACCGCGCGGATCGAGAACAACAGTCTTAACACCAGCAGCTGCTGCTGCGCGCTCAAAACCGATCTGAGTATTAACGTTGTACGGGTATTCAAGGCTTGCCGGAACGTAGCCGAGTACAACTTCTTCCGCAAAAGTTGCAGTGCCCGCCATGAGCGAAAGCGCCATCACAGAAGAGAATTGAAGTGTTTTATTGAGCATAGGTACCTCCCTGATTTATGCTCTCGACAACAAAAAAATATTCTTCGGCCAAAATGGCCGTTCAAAAACTACAACGCGGAAATTGCCTCACCTCGCTGCAATCGATTATTTTTCAGTGTTATCTTGTTCCCAGTTTTGTTCAGTTAGCTGCCCTTTTGTGGACAACTTTAATGAAGATCACGTTCACCTCCATGAACGAGTGCAGACCTGCATTGAATTATCGGTAACATGACTATTCGGGTGCGTCATCTTGCCGTGAGGGGTATCCAACCACACCCTATAATTTCTGATTATAACGTATTATTCGGCTAGAATACAAAAACGCCCTTTCCGCCTACCTGACTATCAAAAGCAGCATAAGCCGTAGACGCTTGCTCTAGGTTCCAATGATCGGAAAAGACCCGATCCACCTCAACACCATGATGAGCAATGAATTCCGCACATTGCTTCATGCCAGTTATCGAAAACGTATAGGAGCCGATCACGGTCCTCTGTGATTTGATAAGATCATTCCAACCCACGACGTTCAGATTGCCGCCCACAGCTACGAGAGCAATCCGTCCCCATGGAGCGGTTGATCGAACCGCTTGCGTTTTTGGTATTTCACCACCGGCGCAATCAATGGCGCAGCTTGCGCCCTTGCCACCAGTGATCTTGAACACCTCCTCAACAGGATCTTTCGATCTACCATCGATCACATGAGCTGCGCCAAACAACTTAGCTGCTTCGACACGCTTTTGGTCAATATCGACGCCAATCACTTCAGCACCTAAAGCAGCACCAAGTTGAACAGCAGCCAATCCCACAGGGCCGAGGCCATAGATGACAAGGGTGTCTCGTGCACTTACGTTCAATCGATTCAATGCACCAAAGGCTGTGCCAGTCCCACAGGCAATCGCAGCTCCACCCACGAACGAAATATCACTGGGCAAATGTACCAATGTCGACACTGGAACACACATATAGTCAGCATGACCACCATTTCGGATCGCTCCATGTGGCTCCGCGCCCTCCACACACATCTGAGTCCAGCCCGTGCGGCAGTGATCACAGCATCCACAGCCTTCGTAGTGGAAAACGATGACACGATCCCCAGATTTGAATTGCTTGGGATCAACGCCTACCCCCACCTCTTCAATTATGCCGCTCGGCTCGTGACCGGCAATAATCTTTGTATCCGATGCCAATCCACGATCGGCAAAGCTGCCAAAGCCCTGAGAGATAAGTTGTTTTTCGGGGCTTTCCGCACGATAAAAATGCAAATCACTTCCGCACATACCGGAAGCTTGCATTCGAATAAGCGCTTCACCTGTGCCGGGGCGCGGAACTTCAAAATCCAAGACTTCAAGCTCACGATTACCTTTAAAGACAACTCCGCGCATACCAGATTCCCCGATGTTAATTGCTGGGTAATCAGTAATGATATTGGGCCCGCTTGGACAGGTTGCTGGATAGTCGATCACGCCCAGATATAACAATAAGTTATACTCCTGCCTCCCGAATTGACCTAGCCCAAGTGTCAGCAGCGATCGATTAAGGTATTCGTGACCATGAGCCGCAGTAAATGAGTGGCATTCGAGATGAGGCGATCATGGAAACCAACTTCACCAGAGATACTATTTATGTGGATGGCCAGTGGGTCCCTGCTCAAGGAACAGGCAAAATTGAGGTAATCTCAGCATACTCTGAACAGGTAATTGCTACGGTCCCACAGTGCTCCCGTGATGATATCGACCTAGCAGTCAAGGCTGCGCGAAGCGCATTTGACAAAGGACCGTGGCCTCGCATGTCTGCCAAAGAGCGCGTTGCTGTAATCGCTCGGCTTCGCGACATCATCGAACAAAGACAGGAAGAAATCGCGCAAGCAATTTCCGCTGAGATGGGCAGTCCGATCACACAGGCTCGTTCCATTCAAGCGAGCCTACCTGTCAAAATGCTCGATGAACAAATGCAGATTGCCGCCAACGAGTATCCTTGGTCAGAAATTCGCGAATCCGTGACGGGCAAAGCACTCGTGCGCCGTCTACCAAAAGGCGTTGCGGTACTTATAACTCCTTGGAATGCGCCCTTGATGACCACCATCCAAAAGCTTGGGCCTGCGCTCTTGGCAGGCTGCAGTGTGGTTCTGAAGCCAGCGTCTCTTGCCCCTTTGAGTGCCTATCTTCTAGCTGAAATGGCGCATGAAGCAGGGATTCCGGCTGGGGTCTTGAACGTCGTGACATGTGATCGTGCTGAAGCCGAATATCTTGTCTTACACTCTGGCGTCGACAAGGTGACGTTCACGGGTTCTACGGGGGCAGGTAGTCACCTTGCAGCAGCCTGTGGCAAAATCCTTCGACCGATCACGCTCGAACTCGGCGGCAAATCGGCGGCGATTATCACCGAGGACGCTGACATTCCCGCAGCAGTAGAAGCATTGAAAATGCTATCCTTCCGTAACTCCGGCCAGATTTGCACCCTCAAAACTCGGGTTCTCGTCGCAGAATCCCGCGCCACTGAATTCACGCAAGCATTTAAGGCGATGGTTGAGTCACTTCCTGTCGGAGACCCGAGCGATCCATCGACCATTATCGGCCCGATGGTTAGCGAAAAACAACGTGATAACGTTGTGCGCTATATCGAAATCGGCATTAAAGAAGGTTTAAGTCTCGTTACGGGTGGCCTTGGTCGGCCCGAAGGATTGAACCACGGTTGGTTCGTAAAACCTACAGTTTTCGCCGACGTCGATCAAAATGCTTCCCTGGCACAAGAAGAGATCTTCGGACCGGTCGTAACCATCACTTCGTTCGAAACCGAAGACGAGGCCGTTGCGATTGCAAACAACTCGATTTTTGGCCTGAGTGGCACAGTGTTCTCCAAAGATGTTGACCGCGCGGTTTCAATCGCAGATTGCATAAAAACAGGCGTGGTCGAGATCAACGGAAACCCATTCGGTTTCCATGCCCCGTTCGGTGGGGTCAAACAATCTGGCATGGGACGTGAAAACGGCTGGGAGGGATTTGAATCCTATGTCGAACTCAAGTCGATCGGGCTTCCTCGCGACTATTCACCAAATGCAATTTAAGGAGGGTCCTCAAATGCAGCGTTATTCACACTGGATTTATGGGCGAGAGTTTAGCTCGATTGCAGACAAATGGATCGATTGCGAAAACCCTTTTGATCGCTCGATTTGGGCGCAAGTTCCCGCTGGCACTGCTCAAGATGCAGACTATGCAGTCGATATAGCGCATGCCGCTATGCATAGCGGCCCTTGGTCCAAAATGAGTGCGACTGAACGCGGCAAAATCTTGGTTCGAATTTCGGAATTGCTTCTTCAAGAAACAGATGCGCTCGCACAAATTGAAGTAAGGGACAACGGTAAGCTCCTTGCCGAAATGCGCGGACAGCTTGGTTTTTCCGCTGAACTTTGGCGCTACTATGGCGGCCTGGCCGATAAAATTGAAGGTAGTGTGCTTCCACTTGAAAAACAGGACATGTTTGGGATGACCATGCGCGTTCCTGTCGGCGTTGTAGCGGCAATCACCGCTTGGAATTCGCCCCTAACATTTCTTGCCCTCAAATGCGCTCCTGCCCTCGCCGCTGGTTGCGCAGTCGTCGTAAAACCTTCCGAATATTCAACAGCGAGTTCACTCGAATTTGCAAAGCTGACGAAGAAAGCAGGCCTTCCCGATGGCGTGCTAAATGTAATCTCGGGCTACGGCCATGAAGTCGGCCCATCTCTTGTCGAAAATCCCAAAGTCGCGATGATCACCTTCACAGGATCAGATGGCACGGGTGCTCGTATTTACGAAGCAGCAGCACGACATATGAAACGTGTTACGATGGAACTTGGTGGCAAGTCCCCGAACATCGTTTTCGAAGATGCCGATCTGGACGCGGCGGCGAATGGCGCGATCTCTGGTATCTTCGGTGCTGCGGGACAGATGTGTACTGCGGGATCACGCCTTTTGGTTCAAAATTCGATCAAAGACGAGTTTATAGACAAGATCGTTCGTGCGTCGCGCTCCGTCAAAGTCGGCAATCCTATGAATGCAGACACACAGATGGGTCCTATTTCAAACAAGGCCCAGTTCGACAAAGTACTCGAATATATCGCTATCGCTCATGCAGATGGTGCAACATGTGTTGCCGGTGGAAATGCGCTAAACAACAACGTTTTGAACAAAGGCTACTTCGTTGAACCAACCGTCTTCACTGACGTCACCAATGATATGCGCATTGCACAAGAAGAGGTTTTTGGCCCGATCTTATCGATTATTGGCTTCGATGATGAAGAAGAGGCGATCAACATCGGAAACGACATCGCCTATGGTCTCGCCGCAGGTGTCTGGACCCGTGATATTGGTCGGCTTTTGCGCGTCTCAAAAGCTCTCGAAGCAGGTATGGTTTGGGGCAATACGTATCGTAGCTACAGCTACACAATGCCGACAGGTGGTATGAAACGCTCGGGAATTGGCCGTGAACATGGTGCCGAAGCTATCAACGAATTTCTTGAGACAAAAAGCTTGATGATCAACATCTCAAGCACCTCAGGCGGAAGTAGTTTCGTACCCAAGTAACCAAAAGGGCCGCAGAAAAGATTTCCTGCGTCCCTTTTTCTTAAGCAACCATTTTGATCAGCTCAGACACATTTCCAGATGCCTCGAGCGTTTTAATAGTCGCTACCGTTTGGCTAATAGCATCAGCCCCAATCTCACTGCGCGCATGGGCAGCACAATCGCGGAACTTGTCTTCAAGTTGTTCCCACGTCATTGGGTTTTCTGGCGTTCCCGGAACATTCTCGCCAAGCGCAGAATAGGTGGCACCATCTACGGTGAAAACTTCTACCTTGCCCGCTGGGAGCTTCAGGTTCCAGTTGAACGCTGGATCTGGCACCGCCTCAACCTTTGATGCCAACGCCAAAATATCACCGTCTTGAAGAGCATCCGGTCCAAAGTCGCCAACGCCGATTTTGCCCTTAGAGAGGGCAATCGCCACCGTCATAGGCAACGAAAACTTTGCGTCCATCATGGTAGCTGGTTTCTTCCGTGCTTCCTCTGGGAAACACATGCGTTCGGCAAAGGTGCCTACATAGACCTTAACCTTGTCAATCTTGGCCAAATCGATTTCGTGCTGCCGCATAAGCTCAATTGCCGCGTGAATGTAGGTGTGGGCATTGCCCACCGCAGGCCAATACTTGTAAGTCATCTGACCGCTCAGGAATTCCGTCCCAAGGCCATCTAGCATTTTGCCGGCATCATATTCACCGCCAAAGTAAACCTTAAAAATGCCCGCCTCGCCTTCGAAAAGCTCACCCATTCCGAGCATTCCTTTTTGAGCCAAGAGCGCAGCATTGACACAGGTTTGCGCGATAAAGCCCGCATATAGCCCTCGCAAATCGCTTCCTGTTCCAAAAATCTGCTGCATAGTACCGCCGGCCTGAAGGCTTGCGATACCCATTGCATTGGCGACTTGCTTCGCATTTAGGCCAAGTAGCGCAGCACAAGCCGCAACGCCGGAATAGACACCGACTGCACTAGACAAGTTCCAGTCCATATTCCAACGCACATTGCAGCGTAGGCGGATAAACAACTCCTGTCCGATGGCAATTGACGTCAGTAGCTGCTTACCACTCACTCCGCCGACACGCTCCGCGAGAGCCAGCAACGCAGGTACGAGTGAACTATCTGGATGTGCGCCCCAAGGTGTCTGACTGTCATAATCAAGACCATGAGCCAGTGTGCCATTGGAGAAGGCAGCCGATGACGCAGGCAGTCGCGTTCCTGCCCCAAAAACCGTAGCTTCCTCTCGGCCTCCAGTTTCAACCATCAAATCAAGGATTGGCTGGACCGCAGGCTCAACTCCGCTCGCCCCCAACATGACACCAATGGTATCCATAAGACTTTTCTTCGCCGCTTCCACTGCAGCCTGCGGCAAATCTTCGAACCGCGTCTCTGCCGCAAATGCCGCAAGACGATGAGAAATATCAGTCATGATTGTCCTTTAGAATGTAAACTCAACCCGCAAATCGTGTCTCTGGAATCCCTCGAACTCCAAGCCCACTGACTGCAAACACACCACCAGCTCCATGCTGGGTATTGACGACACCGCGCACAGGTTTGGCCATTGAGGTAACAAACAGTATGTCCAAGTCAGGTCCGCCAAATGCGACCGAAGTAACATTCCGAACAGGCATCTGAATGACCCGATCAACACTGCCGTCAGGTGCATACCTCACCAAACGCCCACCAAGCACTTTGGCGTTCCAAACGTATCCTTCAGCATCAACCGTCGCCCCATCGACGAGACCCGCAAACCCTGCATCTCTCGCAAAGACGCGCCGGTTACTCGATGTGCCATTTGACAGGTCGTAGTCGCTGGCCCAAAGAACACCCTGCTCAGTGTCACCATAATAAAAGGTGCGATTGTCCGGGCTCCAACAGGGTGCATTAAAACAGCTCATACCCTGATCGATCTGATGAACGCTCAGATCAGGATCAAGTCTGAAAACAGGGCCATTCTGGGCGGGCGAAATGACTTTATTCACATCGGGTCGCTCAAAGTCATAACCCATACACCCGACAAACAGCCGTCCCGCCCGATCAACCTTGCCATCATTGAATCGATAATCCGGGATGTCTTCCAAGGGGTTTTTGATCAATTCGACCTTTTGCTTGCGCAGGTCATAGAAATGAAACCCATTTGCCAATGCTAGAATGGCGCCACCTCTTGCGCGGAGCGCAATTGTCCCTATGAAGTCAGGCACATAAAGTGTCTCAAGCTCACTACCGTCAAACCGGCAGCGCCATATTTCGCAACCTGTACTGTCAACCCAGTAAAGCCACTGCTCCTCTGCGTCCCAAATTGGACTTTCGCCAAGATGGTTGCGACAATCAACGAGGAGCGTGACTTCAATCATAGTAGATCATCAAATGCAGGCAGTTTGGCCGCCATCGACCGAAACAACCGATCCAGTCATAAAGCTCGCATCATCGGAGAGAAGGAACGCAATGGCAGCAGCAATTTCTTCGGGCTCACCAATGCGACCGATTGGATGCGCTCCAAAAATGGCTTTGGCTTTCACCGGATCTTTCAATGCATAATCCATCAGTGGAGTGCGTGTCACACCAGGTGCAATTGCGTTCACCCGAATTCCCAGAGGCCCAAGTTCTGGGCACATGGATTTTGTGATGCCTGAAATGCCAAATTTTGATGCCACGTAAGACAGACGATTAGGAACACCAAGCAGTCCGGCACCGGACGAAATATTGACAATCGCTCGAGGGCCAAGATCGTCTTTTACGGCATTCACGAATGCTTGGCACATGTTTATCGTGCCATTGAGGTTAACATCCATGATTTTTTTGTGCTGCTCTGGATCGGAATCGATAATTGAGCCGATACCAGTGATACCTGCGCAATTGACTAATCCGTTTAGGCTATCCCACTGCCCGCGGAGATATTTCATGGTCCGCATTGCCTGTGAGTAATCACAAACATCCAGCTCGAGCGACATTAGATCTGGATTTTCAGTGATCTCCTTGTCCGCGGACTTCGTCCAATCAAGGCTCACATCAAAAGCAGCGACTTTTGCGCCCTCACTCAACAACCGTTTCGTTGTAGCTGCACCGATACCGCTGCCAGCTCCAGTTACAACAAAGCCCCGTCCAGAAAATCTTTGCTCCACGATCTTCTCCTGATCAATTTGATCAAGAGTCTTTCTCAGTCATGGAGCAACTTCAATCTTTTGAAGGGTTACAGATTGGATGGGTATAATTTAGAATTATATCGCAGCTCGGGCTTGCCAACTTATTTTCTCCTGAGTGAAATAAGTGAGATCCTTGCCGGTCAAGTGGCCATGTCGGCAGTATGGTTTTACCAGAGACCGAAAGCGTCGGCTCTGGTGTGGCGGTATGAGATTGCGGAAAGGCGATAGCGGTGGGGTCTGAATATCGTATTGATCTGGTCATAGGCGGACAGGAATCGCTGCGCCTGCTTTTTAGCGATGAACGAAAAGGGCCTGGACAGCGGCGATGATGCCTTCCTGTCGGGTGCTCTGCTTGACGGCTGGTATGCGCCTTCGCTACGCGGCGACGGCGCGGCTGGCATCGGCCGCTGGAGCGAGGATGCGCTGTTCGACTTCCTGTCGCAGGGGCGCAACGAACACGCCGTGGTCTTCGGATCGATGACGGAGGCCTTCAACAATTCGCTTCAGTTCATGACGGATGACGACCTGCGCGCGATGGCCGTCTACCTCAAGTCCCTGCCGGGCGAAGACCCGGCCTGGACCCCCGCCCCTGCGGAAGTGACCACGTTGGCACAGGCCGCGCGATCCGACCTGCCGAGGGCCTAGACCTACATAGCTACCTGTGTCGCCTGCCACGGGCGCGAGGGACAGGGTCAGCACCAGTGGATCCCGCCGCTTGCCGCCCTACCGCGCTCATCTGACTGACGCAGAGATTGCAGATGTGCTGGGCGACATCCGGCAGGCCTGGGGCAATGACGGCGGACCGGTGACCCCGGAGGCAGTGGCCGATCTGCGCGACAGGACAGATCCGGCAAGTATTGCGCCGATCGTGTTGCAGATGCGGTGATCGGCGGTCGTCAGAAGCTTTGAGTGCGTGCCGGGGGTCGCGGAGTCACCCTGCGTCCCCGCTTAGACCATCCGGTCTCACGTGGGCACCACCTCGCTACCAGGCATCGTCGCGTAGCAAGTCGCCGAAACAGTGCGCCCTGAGTGATGCCACCGAGATGGCCTGTGCAAGTCGATCCGGCGCGCGGATACTGAAGCTCAGGCCCCGTGATACCGAAGCCGGTCGATCAACAGCCGCAACGCCGAAGACATCTGCCTGCGGCTGGAGTAACACAACTTGTAGCCATCGAACGGCGGGCACCAGTCCGCAAGCACTCGCCGCAAACGGCCGGCGTCGATATCGTCCTGCACTTCGGAAAGAAGCACATAAGCCAAGCCGTAGCCTTCGCGGGCAGCGCGGATCAGCATGTCACCATCGTTGAAGATCAACGGTCCACTGACCTTGCGGACGATTTCCTGTCCGTCCTTCTCGAACTCCCAGTCATAGGGCGCGGTATCGGCACCGAAACGCATGGTGATGCAATCGTGCTCCGACAGATCCGACGGATGCTGCGGCTCGCCGCGCGTGCGGAAATACTTCGGAGCGCCGACTGCCGCCATGGTCATCTCCGGGCCGATCGGGACGGCAATCAGATCGGGCCCAACGGATTCCGACAGTCGGATGGCCGCATCGAACCGCCCTTCGGCCAGATCGACGACCCGGCTGTTGGTGTTGATTTCGATCTGCATCTCCGGATAGTCGCGCACCAGCCCCGTCACTACCGGCCAAAGATACCGGTGCGCCACATCCCGAGAGGTCGTGATACGGACCAGCCCCGACGGCGTGTCGCGGATCGAACGCAGTTCCTCAATGCGCGCCTCTATCTGCGACAGACCAGGCCGCAGGGTCGACAGGAGTTTTTCGCCGCTGTCTGTCGCGGAAATGCTGCGCGTGCTGCGATTGAGCAGCCGGAACCCCAGCGAGTCCTCCAGCCTGCGGATCGTGTGGCTCACTGCCGATTGCGAGACGCCAAGGCGCACTGCGGCCCGCGTGAAGCTGCCTTCTTCCACAACCACCACAAAGACCGAGAGGTCGGATAGGTCTTCGCGCCTCATGCGTCGTCGCCCTTTCTCGTCACATGACCTGCTTCGCAAAGATCATGAATAAGGATCATCAAATCCATGACGGAAGTCCTACTAGTCGCACATATTGGCACATGTTAAATCGCATTTATGAAGCAGGCAAGAGAATAGGCAACTTCTGCCTACTAGCCGCTGCACAGCGAAGAAGCAGGACCATGACCGACGAACCGACCATCACAGGCCCCCACCTTGCACGACGGAGCCTGCTGACGCTGACCAGCGCCTCCTTCGCCGCTTACGCAGCGGCTTCGATATTTGACGTGATACCCGCAAAGGCACAGACCATGACCAACGACTGGGACAAGACATTCCTCAAAAGCGATCGCATCGACCACCAGAAGGTCACCTTCACCAACCGCTACGGGATCGAGCTGTCCGGCGATCTCTACCTGCCGAAAGAGCGCAGCGGCGCTCTGCCCGCCATCGCGATCAGCGGCCCGTTCGGCGCGGTCAAGGAACAGTCCTCGGGGCTTTATGCGCAGACTCTAGCCGAGCGTGGCTTTGCGACCCTGGCCTTCGATCCCTCCTGGACGGGTGAAAGCGGCGGACAGCCCCGCAACACCGCCTCGCCCGATGTCAACACCGAGGACTTCAGCGCTGCGGTGGATTTCCTCGGCACGCAGGAGACCGTTGATCGCGAACGGATCGGTATCCTCGGCATCTGCGGCTGGGGCGGCATGGCCCTGAATGCGGCCGCCATCGACAAGCGTATCAAGGCGGTCGCGACCAGCACCATGTATGACATGAGTCGCCTCATGGCGCACGGCTACAACGACAGCGTAACGCTCGAACAGCGTACCGAAATGCTCGCGGGTCTTGCGGCGCAGCGCTGGCAGGACGTCGACAAAGGTGCGCCCACCTATGGTCCGGTCAGCCTTGCAAACGTGCCCGACGAGGCACCGCAGTTCGTGAAGGAATATGCGGCCTATTATCGTGATGAGGCCCGCGGCTATCATCCGCGTTCGATTAACTCGAACGGCTCGTTCAGCGCGACGACGCCGCTGTCCTTCATGAACATGCCGCTGATGACCTACATCGCCGAGATCACGCCGCGCCCGACGCTGCTGATCCACGGCGAGGTCGCCCATTCGCGCTATTTCAGCGAGACCGCCTATGAGGCCGCCGCCGAGCCGAAAGAGCTTTTGATCGTTCCGGGCGCGACCCACACGGACCTCTACGATCAGGTGGAAAAGATCCCGTTCGACAAGCTTGGAAGCTTCTTCGGCGAACATCTCGCCGCCTGATGAACGACCCCGAGGCCCGGCCGCAACGCCGGGCCTTTTCAATGAAGGACGTGAAGTTTCCCCATGAATACCCTTGTTTCTAGCAGCGCACTAAGCGCCGTCTTGCTCGCTTTCGCGGGGGCCGCACAATCAGCATGCCCCCAAGGACTGGAAGGTCTCGCTATTGGGGCCGATGAAATCGGCCTTCCGACAAACGGAGCTCGCGTGACCGGAGCCGCCCATGTCGCCGACAGCCGCGAGTTTCCGCCCTACTGCCAGATCACTGGTGAAATCCTCCCGATCACGTCTGACGCGCCCCCGATCCTGTTCCAGATCAACCTTCCGGACAACTGGAACGGCAAGGCCGTCCAGATGGGCGGCGGCGGCCTCAACGGCACCGTCGTCACCGGGCTCGACAACATCGTTGGCACGGGGCCGGCGGCGGACGAAGTGACCGAGGCCACGACCGGTGCACAAACCGCGATCACCGGCGCAGATGCTACGGTCAAACCGCTGGCGCGCGGATACGTGACGTTCGGTTCGGACAGCGGGCATCAGGGAAACACCTTCGATGGCAGTTTTGCCAGCAGTGACGAAGCGCGGCGCAACTACGCCGGCGAGGCGGTCAAGAAGCTGCGCGACGTGGCCGGAACGATCCTCTCCGAAGCCTATGGCCGAGCCGCGGAGCGGGTCTACTACATCGGCGGTTCGAAAGGCGGACAGGAAGCGCTGGTTGCGGCGCAACGCTATGGCGCGGATTTCGACGGTGTGGTGTCATACTACCCCGCGAAGGACAACGGCGCGCTGATCCTCGGCTGGTGGGAGCTGACGCAAGCCGCCTATTTCTCTGACGGAGGGTATCTGCCGCCAGAGGCGCAGCAGCTCGTCCACGACCGGACCCTTGCTGCCTGCGATGCGCTCGACGGTATCAAGGACGGCGTCGTCGCCAATGTCTCCGCCTGCGAAGCAAGCTTCGCTCCGCACGATCTGCTCTGCAACGAAGGAAAGACCGCCGGTTGCCTGTCTCCTGCGCAAGTAGCGACCCTGCAACGTGGCACCGAGCGCCTGACGCTGCCCTACGAGATGGCCAACGGCATCTCGCGCATCGGTCCGTTTCCTGCAACGACGGGCGGCGATCTGACCGGGTTGTGGTTCACCGAGGACGGCAGCCCGCTCACCCCGCAGTCGCTGTTCGTACGCGAGATCGCGCGGCATTTCCTGACGGGCAATCCGGATCTCGAGCTTGCCAATATAGACCTTGAGTCGCTCCGCAAGCCAATGCAGGCTTATGCCAACGGAACCGATGCGACAAGCACGGATCTTTCGGACTTCCTCGCGCATGATGGCAAGATGATCCTCGTGCAGGGCACAACCGACATGCTCGTTCCCGAACCGGCGACGACGGATTACGCACTGCGTCTTCAGGCCAGCCACGATGGCGCGCGCGCCTTCCTGCGGTACTACGTGCAGCCGGGCTACGGGCACGGCATGGGCGTCTACAACATGAACTGGGACAGCCTTGCCGCGCTCGATGCCTGGGTCGAAACGGGCACCGCCCCGGTCGATCCCGTCTCGAATGCCGTGGTCGCGGGCGCCCTGCGCGAAATGCCCCTGTGCGAATATCCCGCCTTCCCGCGCTTCGCCGGCGGCGACCCCGCGCAGGCGGGAAGCTTTGCCTGCGCTCTGCGCTGAACCCATCGGAAGCGGCCGCCCGGCGCGGCCGCTTCCTGTTTCAAGGGAATGCCCCAGGCTCAGCCGGCCGTACAGGTGAAGCTGTCCGCCCCGGTTCCCTCGCCGGTGTATTGCGCCTCGAGCGGCCAGGCGCAGACCGGCATCTCCTCGCCGGGCCTTGACGGTGCGCTTGCCGGCATCTGCTGAGGCGCATCACCCCCTGCGGTCCATTCTTCCAGCACGGTCAGCGGATCGAAGTCCTCGAAGGCGTCACGGCCCCCACCGCAATGGGTCATCCCCGGCACCATGAAAAGCTGTGCGAAGTCTGCTCCGGTGTCGGCTTCCGCCCGGTCGTGCCATTGCGCGATGTCCCAGGCCGAGAAAATCGGGTCCGCCAACCCCTGGAAGATCACCATCTTGCCGCCACGGTTGGCGAAGGTGGTCAGAAAGGTGTCATCCGCATCGAGGTAGCCGCCAACGTCGGCAGTGCCGCGTGCGAGCGCCGCGAAATCTGGCGCATCCGGGATCGACTGCGGCGGCGTCAGCATCAGCGCCTCGGTCGAAGGAACCGTCAGCGTCTGGTGCAGCGACGGCTGCTCTGCGGTCCCCAGCTTCCAGGTCCGCCAGCCCGGCGCAGCCATCCCCGGATCCCACGGCCAGTCGCTGTAGACCCGTGCTCCGCCCGCATCGCGCGCGCCGTCCATGACGGTGATCAGCGCATCCAGCCTGCCATCGTCGATCTGCCCGCGCAGCGCTTCGGGATCGAAGCTGCACTGACGATAGGCGGCGACGATCCCGTCCTCGCGACCATCGAGGGCGTCGCACTGACGCAGAACCTCGTTCGCGACGGTCTCCAGATCTGCCTGCGACAGCGCCGTATGCATCGCATCGCGCGGCGCGACCTTCGCCCATTGCGTGACATCCCAGACCCCGCCAAGCGCCGCGCGCGACAGGTGGAACGCCGGATTGCCCGCAACGACCCCGTCGAATTCAAGTGGGAAACGCTCGGCGGCGATCATCGCTTCGCGGCCGCCGTTCGAGCAGCCCATGAAGAATGACTGCTCCGGTGCCTCGCCGTAGTAGGCACGTACCAACGCCTTCGCGGCGGCTGTGATCTTGCCGATGGAGGCGTAGCCGAGGTCGAGCCGTGCCTGCTGGTCGGCGGCAAAGGCGAAGTCGAGCCCATCGTGCCCGCCATCCATGCTTACCACCGCATAGCCCCGTGTCAGCCCCGGCGTTGCGCGCGACCCGGTCGATGGGATCGGGCCGATCGCGGGCGCAAGGAACCCGTCGGTACCGCCGCCACCCTGAAACAGGAAGCGGCCGTTCCAGTCCTGCGGCATCCGCAATTCGAAACGCGTGCCGTAGCGGCCATTCATCCCCTCCCGGTCGCCGATCTTGCCCTGAACGAGGCAGTGGCTGCCGACCTCTGTCGGCACGGGCGCGCCCCCCGTCATGGCACTCATCTCGTCCGGGGGAAGCGATCCGGCCTGCTGGAGCGACGCGCGGTCGATCCGGACATCATGGAGCCCGGTCTTGGCCAGGTCCGAGCAAGTGTCAGCGCGCGCCGACGACGCGAAGGCCGCCACGACAAGCGCGGCGGAAAGGGGAGTAATTTTCAAGGTGAGATCCATTCATTTTGACGGGACGGGACGGACGCCAGCCCCCAACTTTGAGCACAACTGCCATCACTGCAACGTGAGGCAGGTTGAAAATTAAGGGGGGATGTCCCCGATTTCAAATGAGCGTTAGGCATCGCACTCATGACACAAACAGATAGCGCCCCGCCTGCGGGTTTCTGACAAGGAGCCGCGCCCGTGTGCCTTGTCTTCGCGAAAAAACCTACTGGTTCTAAGCTTCTGCAGATCTGTCCGCTAGCAGGGACGCCAGTCTAGTTTGGGCAACCTCAGGCCGGGGAGGCCGGCAAGCCGGAGTGTTCCATCACTCTGAGTCATCACTGCTATGAATCCTGTCGAACTCCCAATTTTGCTCCAAGGCCACATATCACCGTCAAGCCCATCCATGAGGAGCAATCCGTGTCCCCAGCCATAAACTTCGAACTCCGCCGCCGCACCTTCATTGCTGGCACCGCCGTAGCTGCCGTCACGGTGGGGATGTCCCGCAAGGCCGCCGCACAGACCGCTGCTCCCGTAGGCGCCGAGAGCACCACCGTTTTTCTGACCGTCAACGGCGAGGGACGCGAGCTGACCGTCGACAACCGCACCACGCTGCTCGACGCACTGCGCGAACACCTGCAACTGACCGGCACCAAGAAAGGCTGTGATCATGGGCAATGCGGCGCCTGCACCTGCACCGTGAACGGCACGCGTGTGAACAGCTGCCTGAGCCTCGCCGTGATGCATGACGGGGACGAGGTGGAAACGATCGAAGGGATCGGCGCACCGGACGCTATGGACCCGATGCAAACCGCGTTTGTCGAGAATGACGGCTTTCAATGCGGCTACTGCACGCCGGGACAGATCCAGTCCGCCCGCGCGGTGCTGGACGAAATCCGGGCAGGTATCCCCAGCCATGTGACCGACGACCTTACCGCCGAGATCACCATCACCGATGCCGAGATCCGCGAACGGATGTCAGGCAATATCTGCCGTTGCGGGGCCTATGCAAACATCCTCGCCGCCATCACCCAGGTTGCGGAGGATCAGGCATGAGACAGTTCAGCTACGAGAAAGCCTCGGATCCCGGTGCCGCTGCCGCCCGCGCTGCGGAAGTCCAAGGAGCCAAGTTCATCGCTGGTGGCACCAACCTGCTGGACCTGATGAAGTTGGAAATCGAGACACCGGTCCATCTGATCGACGTGAACGGTCTGGGCCTCGATACCATTTCCGAGACGGAAGACGGCGGATTGCGCATCGGCACACTGGTGACCAATACCGTGCTCTCGGCCGATGCCCGTATCCGCCGCGACTACCCGGTGCTGACCCGCGCCATCGCCGCCGGTGCCAGCGGCCAGCTACGCAATAAGGCCACCACAGGCGGAAACCTTCTACAGCGCACGCGCTGTCCGTATTTCTATGACACCGCAATGCCTTGCAACAAGCGCGCACCAGGCACAGGCTGCGGCGCGCTGACCGAGGGGGCGTTCTCGCGGCAGCTCGGCGTGATCGGGACCTCGGAGGCCTGCATCGCCACCCACCCGTCCGACATGGCTGTGGCCATGCGAGTGCTGGATGCCGTCATTGAGACGGTGACCCCCACCGGCATGACCCGCCAGATCCCGCTGGAAGAGTTCCACCAGCTGCCCGGCGACACGCCTGATCAGGAAACTGCGCTGCTGCCGGGCGAGCTGATCACCCATGTGACCCTGCCCGCGCCTGTCGGGGGCAGGCAGAGCTATCACAAGGTCCGCGATCGTGCGTCTTACGCCTTCGCCCTAGTCTCCGTGGCCCTGATCCGTCAGGCCGACGGCACGGGCCGGATCGCGCTTGGCGGCGTGGCACCCAAGCCCTGGCGCCGCACCGAGGCCGATGCCGAACTTCCCAACGGCGCACGCGCGGTCATTGCCCGCCTTCTCGACGGGGCAACGCCCACCGAAGAGAACGCCTTCAAGATCACCCTCGCCGAACGCACGCTCGCGGCCATGCTGAAGGAGGCCTGAGATGCAATTCAACGAACCCGCAGGCGAGACCCTTTTCGACAACGCCAAGATTGTGGGCAAGGCGCATACCCGCATCGACGGTCCTCTGAAAGTCACAGGCCAAGCGCCCTATGCCTATGAACGTTATGATGTCGTCGAGGGGCAGCTTTATGGCTATCCCCTAGGCGCCACGATCAGCCATGGGACGGTCACCGCGATGGATACCGCGGCGGCCCTCGCCGCTCCCGGCGTCCGGACGATCGTCACGACGCTGGATGTGGAGCCGCTGGCGCTTGGCATGCTGAACGTCGCCCGCCTGTTCGGCGGCGCGGATGTGATGCACTACCACCAGGCCATCGCCGTCGTCATCGCCGAAACCTTTGAACAGGCACGCGCCGCCGCCTCGCTGATTGAGGTCAGCTACGAACAAGGCGATCCGGCGGATTATGACCTTGATGCCGCCTTTGAGCGCCTTCAGGGCTCGGGTGAACCCGATACCCTTTATGGCGATGTGGACGCCGCCTTCCGCGATGCCGCAGCGGTCACAGACCAGATGTACCACACGCCCGGCGAAAGCCATCAGATGATGGAACCCTTCGCCTCCATCGTGGACTGGTCCGATGGCGGGCAGCTGACTGGCTGGATCTCGAACCAAATGATCAACTGGACCCGGGGATCTCTGGCGACCACGCTCGGCATCGACAAGGAGCGCATCCGCATTGAGAGCCCCTATGTCGGCGGAGGCTTCGGCGGCAAGCTCTGGCTGCGGGCGGATACCGTACTGGCGGCCCTCGGATCGCGCGCTGTCGGTGCGCCGGTGAAAGTTGCCCTGCCTCGCCCGATGATGATGAACAACACCACTCATCGCTCCGCCACGGTGCAGCGCATCCGCTTGGCGGCCAATGCAGACGGAACGCTGAAAGGCATCTGGCACGAGAACGTCTCCTACGGCCTGCCCGGCGGGCGGGGCGAGAATGCTACCGCGCAGACGCCTTATTTCTATGCTTCAGAGACCATGCGGGTAAAGAACCACATGGCTGAAATGCCGCTGCCCGAGACCGCCGACATGCGCGCACCCGGCGAGGCGGCGGGCCTCATGGCGCTGGAAATCGCCATGGATGAAATGGCGGAAGCACTGGAGATGGACCCGGTGCGTTTCCGCATCGTAAACGACAGCCAGGTCAACCCGTCCAATCCTGACCAACCCTACTCTGATCGCAACTTCGTCCAGTGCCTGGAACGCGGTGCGGAAGCCTTCGGCTGGGATGCCTCGCGCCCGGCACCGGGCAGCCGCCGCGACGGGGACTGGCTGATCGGCCAAGGCGTCGCGGGGGCCTTCCGTGGCGCACTGGTCCAACCCTCTGGCGCACGCGCCGCGATCGAGAACGGCAAGCTCGTGATCGAAACGGACATGACCGACATCGGCACGGGGTCGTACACCATTCTCGCGCAGACGGCTGCCGAGACGATGGGCCTCGGCATGGAGGATGTCGACGTCCGGCTGGGCAATAGCGCCTACCCCGTTTCGTCCGGGTCGGGTGGCCAGTTCGGCGCGGTGTCTTCCACCTCTGGTGTCTATGCCGCGTGCATGGCCCTGCGCGAACGCATCGCTTCCGATCTGGGTCTGGACGCCCCCGCCTTTGCCAGGGGGCGCATCCTCGCTGGCGATGTTGACCGACCGCTCTTGGACATGACGGTGGAAGCTGTCGAGTCCATCGAGTGGGGCGACTTCATGAAGCAGTACCAGAAGGCGACCTTCGGGGCGCATTTCGTCGAAGTGGGCGTCAACGCCTACACAGGGGAAACCCGGGTCCGACGCATGCTGGCCTGCTGTGATGCGGGCCGCATCCTCAATCCGGTCACTGCGCGCAGCCAGGTCATCGGCGGCATGGTCATGGGGGTCGGCGCCGCGCTGTCGGAGGAAATGGCCCTCGACACCGGACGCGGCATGTTCGTCAATCACGATCTGGCGGGCTACGAGGTCGCGGTGCACGCGGACATCCCCGAGCAGGAGGTCATCTTCCTCGACACGCTCGACCCCATTGCCTCGCCGCTGAAGGCGAAGGGCGTGGGTGAGCTGGGCCTGTGCGGTGTGGCGGCAGCGATTGCCAATGCGATGTACAACGCAACCGGCATCCGGCTCAGGTCCTATCCCCTGACCCTCGATAAGATGTTGGATCAATTGTCGGACGTCTGATGACGCGGGTGCGGCACGCGCCTGGCGTGCCGCACCTGTAGCGGATGATCTGCTACCGGCGTTCAATCACATGCCTTAGCCAGACCACTCCGCCGTCCAGCGTTTCCACGGCCAGCAAGCGCATGGGTTGACCTGCGGCAGGTCTGTCGCCCGAAGCGCCCGGTTGGTCATAAATCGCGGGAACGCCGGCCAGACCATCGACGGCAGGCATGATCAGGGTGCTTGTCTCGTCGATCAGACCCGCTTGCAAGAACGCACCGTTCAGGCGTCCGCCGCCCTCCAGCAAAAGCGAGGCCGCGCCGAAATAGTCGCGCAGCCGCGGAAGCACGGAGGCGATGTCATACCCATCCGGCCCGGCAAAGAGGCAGCTGGCACCGGTTGCGCAAACCTTCTCCGCATGCGCCTGTGGAACGCGCGTCGAGAAAACATAGACGAGGTGATCGGGCAGACAGTCCTGTGCCATATCCAACCTACCCGATGGATCGAAGAGGACGCCGATCTTGCGCTTGCCTGGATCGCCCACCACATCCTCACGCTCCATGGGAGACACGAGATCATGGGTAGTCTGCCCCGACGCATAGCGTTGTAGGGTGCGGCGTCCCGCCATCCAGCCGTCATGTGGCAGGCGCGCCTCGGCCGCCTCGTAGTTGGACCAGATCAGTGCATCTCTGTCTGTCACCCCGATCGGCGCTTCCAACCGCCCGGTCAGAAGTCTGCCGTCGATAGAGGTAATCATGTGGCAGATAATCTTGGGTCGCATGACATGTCCTTTACGAAATTTGCACCGACCATAATGAAGCCAGCGCTGAAGCGTTAGCTGTGCCGCTTCGGATAGACCCATGACATGAGATCATATAAAACCAGAGAAAGTCCGACTAAGGTCAAGAGTTCATCGTCATGCTCAAGGAAAACATCAACGACATCATGGCTTTTGTCGCCGTCGCGCGCGAGGGGAGCTTTACAAAAGCTGCTGCGCAAATGGGACTGTCGCAGTCAGCCCTGAGCCACAATGTCCGCCGCCTTGAAGAGCGCCTTGGGCTTCGCTTGTTGTCGCGCACGACCCGCCGCGTTTCGCCCACCTCTGCCGGTCGCCGTCTGATCGCAGAGATCGCGCCAAACCTCGACGAAATGGAGCAATCGCTGCAACGGATGATGGAGCAGCGCGACACCCCGGCGGGGACCTTCCGCATCACCGCGACGGACTTCGCTATTGCGACCGCCCTCTGGCCACGGCTGAAAGAGCTGCTTCGGGACTATCCCGATATCAAGATAGAACTGAACAACGACTACGCCTTCGCCGATCTGGTAACGGGCGATTTCGATGCTGGGGTTCGCATGGGCGAGAGCGTTTCGGAAGGCATGATCGCCGTCCGGATCGGCCCGGATTTCTCGATGCGGGCCGTGGCAACACCGGCCTATTTCGACCAGCATGGGCGACCGCAGGCCCCGGATGACCTGACCAGGCACCGCTGTATCAACCTTCGCCTTCCGACTCATGGCGGTCTCTACCCTTGGGAGTTCGAGAAAGACGGGCGCGAAGTGAACGTCCGGGTGTCCGGACAATGGACCTTTAACCAGATCACCGGAGTACTGGAAGCGGCACGCGAGGGCTATGGGATTGCCTATGTGCCCAGTCCGATGATCGAGGCCGATCTGGCGGAAGGAACGTTAGAGACTGTCCTGACGGACTGGTCCCCGCCTTTCCCCGGCTATCACCTCTATTATCCAAGCAGGCGACAAGCGTCTCCGACATTTTCCCTGATCATTGAGGCCCTGCGCCATCGCTCATGACATTATGTCATGAGAGTTCTCAAAAAACCCGATCTAATCTCTAAATTCAACCACCTTACCTATCTCCTACACAACGTGGGAGACAGACGATGCGGCATGTTCTTGCCCTTACAATCGGCCTCGGCTTGGCAGCGCATGTAGCTCAGGCCCAAGACAATACCGAAATCCAGCTCGACCCCGATTATGCGCAGGGCGAGCACTACGCCACGGTAACCAGAGGTGGCATCACAGAGGAGATCTACGCCGCGGCAGAAGCACTGGCAGCGGCGCGGGCGGGTCAGCCATTTCCCTACGGCACTGTCATCACGATGGAAGATCACCGCGGAGGAACTCTCCACCGCACCATCGTGATGGAAAAGCGTGCCACTTGGGAAGGAGGCACTGCAGGGGCATGGCGTTTCCGCGAATTCGGCCCGGACGGACAGCCCAACATGACGGAAAACGGCAGTCGCTGCGCGTCCTGCCACGCATCCCAGGAGGCGAACGACTTCGTCTTCACCCGCGATCGGATGACCAACTGACCCCCGACACGAACTCCCCGGAATGACCCCAGAGAGAGGACTCCAGATGAGAAAGACCATCGCCGCCACCGCCCTGACCCTGTCGATGACCGCAGCCGAAGCACAGCCCGTTCCCGAAGCTGTCGGGCAGGTGAGCCCGGCCCTGCAGAATTACATGACCGAGGATCTGAACGGCAGGATCTGGACCGACGCATCGCTGTCGCAGCGCGATCGTTCGCTGGTGACGCTTGCCGCGCTCATCACCCGCCACGAGCCCGAGGGCCTGCCTGCCATGGCGGAGCAGGCTTTGGACGCTGGTCTGACAGCAGCCGAGATTTCCGAGACAGTGACACATCTCGCCTTCTACACCGGCATGGGCAATGCTACGGCCGCCGCCGAAGCGCTGGCGCCGGTCTTCGCGGAACATGGCATCTCGCCCGAAGACCTTCCGGTGGCGAACCCGGATCTTCTTCCGCTTGATGAAGAAGCCGACGACGCCCGCGCGACGCGGCTGGACGGTATCTATGGAAACGTCAGCCCGGGCACGTTGGAGAACACGACGAACATCCTGTTCCGCGACCTCTGGCTTCGTCCCGATCTTGCTCCCCGTGATCGCAGCCTGGTCACCGTGGCCGCGCTGATCGCTGCCGGACAGCCCGAGCAAATGACCTTCCACCTCAACCGCGCAATGGACAACGGCCTGACCCAAGACGAGGCCGGCGCTGTCCTGGCACATCTGGCCTTTTATGCCGGATGGCCGCGTGTGTTCTCGGCCTTGCCGGTGGCGAAAGAGGTCTTCGAGAACCGACAGAACTAAGCATACCCCAGCAAGGAGAAACGCATGAGAACAGTCTTCAAGTCACTGGCAATCGCTGCCGCACTCGCCGCGCCCATGGTGGCCACGGCACCGATATCCGCGCTCGCTCATCATGGCTGGAGCAGCTTCGACACCACGCGCGCCTATTACATCAAAGGCACGGTCACCGATGTCCGCTGGGGAAATCCGCACTCGGAAGTTACGATGACAGTGGATCAAACAGCGCTGCCCGAGGGCTTCCGCACCCGCCCCTTGCCGCCCGGCTCGGATGAGCGCGATGGCGAGGCGACCATGGCTTCGGCCCGTGCCTATGATGGCGACGAGCAGGAAATCCATCTGGTTCTGGCAGGACCGAGCTGGATGGCTCGCTGGGGCCTTGACCGGCCCTTGGAAGTTGGCGAGACCATCGAAGTCCTGGGCTATCTCGGTGCTGCAGATGCGCACGATCTGCGGCCGGTCATGTTCTGGCTGGAAGACGGCCAGGGTGTCTGGCAGCAGTTGACGGCTTTCCCCAGCCGCCCCGAACCGGCAAACTGACCCATGCCGGAGTGGTTCGTCACCGCCCTCGCGGATCTGGAGCGCACGCCTCTTGGCGAATGGGTCCGCACCGCGACCCATGCCTACCCCGTTCTGGAGTGCATCCACATCCTCGGGATTGCCTGTCTGGTGGGCGGGGCACTCGCCGTTGATCTGCGTCTTATGGGGCTGCGCGGGCGCGATGTGCCGATCACCACTGTCACGCGCAAACTGTTGCCGCTCTGTCATGTGGGGTTCATCGCTGTCGCAATCAGCGGTGTGCTGATGTTCACCGGCATCGCGCGGGCTGTCGGCCTGAGTGCTGCTGCGCCGTGGAAGCTGGGGCTGATCGCCCTCGCCGGGGTGAACATCGCGGTGTTCCACTTCGGTATCTACCGCTCGGTCGCCATATGGGACCGGGCGGCCTCCCCTCCCCTGCCCGCCCGCATCTCGGGCGCCGTCTCCGCCGCAAGCTGGATCGGCGTTCTGATCGCGGGTCGGTATCTCGCCTACGTCTGACCTCTCCCGAAAGGACATCACGATGAAGACGCTCCTCCCCCTTGCCTGCGCGGCAACCCTCTCGACCGGCGCGGCGCAGGCCGCCGATGTCGTCTCCCATGGCAGCACCGAGGCGGTCATGGCCTCGCAGGAGACCTTCACCGGCGCGGTCATCTATGAGCCGCTGCTGCCTGCAAACGAACTGAACGGACACAACACTGGCATGGTCACGTTTCCGCCGGGCGCGCGCACCGCGTGGCATTCCCACCCGCGCGGCCAGACGCTGATCGTGACCTCCGGGCATGGCTGGATCCAGGAACGGGACGGCGATCGTATCGAAATCCGCACGGGCGACACCGTCTGGTGCCCGCCGAATGTAGAACACTGGCACGGGGCGACCGACAGCTCGCTCATGAGCCACATCGCCCTGACCTATTTCGAAGGAGACACCAATGTCACCTGGGGCGAGCTGGTCAGCGACGATGAGTACGCGCTGACCAAATGAGGTTTTGGCAGGCCGCCAACAGGAGCGGCCTGTTTCTCTCTCCTTCACGATGAAAGACCATTTGGAAAGGCTTCTTCATGTCATCCATTACTTCCCGCTCAAAAGCAGGGCATGGCGAAGCGGTCCTGATCTGTGTCGCCGCCGCGACCTGTCTCGCACTGATCGTCTTTTGCGCCCCGCTGACCACTGCCTCCGCAACGGTTGCATCTCTCGGCGGCGGAGTCGCTCTTCAGGCCTGGGTGCTGAGCGCCATGCCCCTTGGGGCGGCGGCCGGCCTTCTCTGCGCAGGGGCCATGGGCGATGCCCTCGGGCGGCGTGAAGTCTTCATTGGCGGCCTCTGGCTGACGACCGCAGCCTCGGCGCTTGCCGCCTTGGCGCCGACCGGCAGCATCATGGTTGCAGGCCGTATCCTGCAGGGCCTGGGCTGCGCGGGGCTCTTGGCCTGCGGGCTGGGGTTGCTCGCCGAAGCCTATGAGGGCCCCGCCCGCGCCCGCGCCGCCCGCATCTGGGCTGCATCTCTCGGCGCAGGGGTGGCGCTTGGTCCGCTCCTTTGCGCGATCCTGCTCGAACTCTCGGGATGGAGGGCAGCCTATTGGTCCATTCTTGCCCTGTCTCTGGCGCTGTCCATCCTCGCAATGCGTGTGCTTCCCGTCACCCGCGGACAACGTCAAAGGGTCGATTATCTCGGCTCTCTCCTGCTGATCATGGGGTTGGTGCCCATCCTTGCTGCCCTGATCCAGGTGCGCAGCGGGGTCACGGTTCAGGTTGCAGTTCTGACAGCACTCGGTGTGATCTTCCTGATCGGCTTCATCCTGCGCGAACGGCAGGCGGCGAACCCGATCCTGATGCTGCAGCTGTTCCGCAATCGAGATTTCGTTTCTGCCACGACAGGCGCCTTTGCATCAGGCGCGGGCGTACTGGCCATTATGGCCTCTGTTCCGGTCATCTTGCAGCAGGGCTATCATTTGAACGCCATCGGGGCGAGCCTCGTCATATTGGCATGGTCAGCGCTGACCGCCGTTACAGCACTATTCTCCGGCAAACTGACCCATGGATTGGCACCGCGCACCGTGCTCATCGCAGCCCTTCTCGGCTGTACACTTGGTCAGGCCCTACTGCTCTTCATCCGTGAGGGATCGGGATGGGAAAGCGCAATCGCGGGGCTCGTCATCGCCGGCGTGTCGAACGGCATCCTGAACGCATCTTTGGGCCATCAGGCCGTCGAAAGCGTTCCCGCCGACAAGGCCGCTATGGGATCAGGGGCCAACAATACTGCGCGCTATCTGGGATCGGCGATCGGCTTTGCACTGATCGCCATGCTCGTCGCGCACGGGCTTGCACAAGGGGATCTCTTCCTCGGCTGGGACGAAGCCGTCCTAACAAGCGTTGGCTTCTCCCTAGCCGGGCTCTGTGTTGTCTTCAGCCTGAAACCACCGAAAGCAAACCAGGGGTAACCTATGCCACATATCACAGTGCACATGATGCCAGGACGTTCCGAAGCTCAGAAGCAGGACCTGACGGAAGCGCTGGTCAAAGTGCTTCAGACCACGGTCGGAGCGGGTGAGGACTCGATCTCGGTCGAGATTGTCGATCAACCGAATTGGCCCGAATACTACCGTGCGGAGATCGCGCCGAACCTTGAGCGGTTGCAGAAAATACCAGGATATACATATTGAATGATAAATCGCCATCTGGAGCGATATTTCGTAAATTAATGTTTAAGAACAGATAATTATAGTACGCTCTCCGATTTTTTGTTGATATGTATGGTACCAGACGATGTAAGGCGGGTCTCATGCAAAGTTGTAGCCAAGGTGTGTTTTTGTCATCGAGCCACAATCTGGCTGAGGACTACGGTGCAAGCATTGACGCGGCAGCGGAACACAGAATGGCAATTTCGAATCCGTCCGAGATTTACGATAAGGCAGACGTCGAGTTCGCACTTTGTTGGCGGCCGGATTTGGCAGCATTTGACCCATATCCAAACCTGAAGTTCATAATGGCTGTAGGCGCGGGCGTCGATGCTTTGCTAGAGCATCCCGGACTCCCGAAACATGTCCAAATTTGCCGCGTGCGCGATCCCGAACAAGGGCAGCAAATGGCCGCTTTCGCTGTTCATGAAATCCTGCACGTTCAGCGCGATTTTGACACGCTCTCAGATCAAACCCGTAATCAGATTTGGTCCGAAATCCCGCTGCATAGCCCTTCGGATGTAAACGTTGCCGTCTTGGGCAGTGGCAGCATGGGGCGCTTTGTGGCTGAAGCCTGCGTGGCTTTTGGGTTCAATGTTTGCGTCGCGGTTCGCAGGCCGCCGACCGATCCGCTGACCGGCGTGCGGTATGAGCATGGACCGCAGAGCATTAATGCCGCGATGACGGACGCCAACTTTGTGGTCAACGTGCTACCTCTGACCAAGGAAACCACCGACATCTTGAATAAGAGCACTCTTTCGCAAATGCGGCGCGGTGGGTGGCTGGTTCAGATCGGGCGTGGCGAGCATCTGGTCGAAGATGATCTGATGGCGTTGATCGAAGCTGGCCACTTGCGCGGTGCCAGTTTGGACGTGTTCAGGCACGAACCCTTGCCGGTTGGGCATCCGTACTGGGATCACCCCGCACTCAGGATCACGCCGCACATCGCGAGTTCCGCGTCCGCCAAGGCAGTAGCCAGCCAACTCAGTCAGACCGTGCTGGAAATGCAGGCCGGGCTGCCATTAAGCTTGGCCGTGGATCGCGCCGCGGGCTACTAGCAACGGCGCGATAGAAATTCAGGAGCGGTAGTCGACACCAACGCCTTCGATTGAGCGCAGATGCGCGGCCCATTCCAGCGCGAGATCGCCATCCTCTTCGTTCATCTGGACATACTGGCCGTGAACGCGATCAGAGATTGCTTCGTCGATCATCTTCAGAGGGCGTCCAGTCGAGAGGGCAGCGATCTGGATTTCGCAGGACCTCTCCAGATAGAACATGTTCGAGAACATCTCGGCAGCGGAACGCCCCGTGGCGATCAAACCGTGATTTCGCAGGATCATCACCGGATGTGTTCCGAAATCTGCGACGATGCGCTCACGCTCTTCCAGATCGAGCGCGATCCCTTCGAAATCATGGTAGGCGATGCGGTTGTGAAACTGCAGCGAAATTTGGTTCAGGGGGAGCAAGCCTTCTTCCATGCAGGAAACAGCGACGCCCGCACGGGTGTGGGTGTGCATGATCCACGCGGCATCGTGCCGGTTCATGTGGACCGCCGAGTGAATGGTGAAACCAGCGGGATTCACCCGATGGGGACCGCCGTCGATCTTGTTCCCTTTGGTATCGATCTTGACCAAGGAAGAGGCCGTGATCTCTTCCCAGCGCCAGCCGTATGGGTTGATTAGGAAATGGTTGTCAGAGCCCGGAACGCGGGCGGTGATGTGCGTGTAAATCAGGTCGGTAAATCGATGCTTGGCTGCCAGACGATAGCACGCGGCAAGTTCTTCGCGGGTCTTCTGCTCTTCGGGGGTCATCTTATTCTCCAGCTTTTACGTCCGTTGACCAACGGCGCCGCCCGCGCCAACTGCGTCATAGCATTTGTGCGCACGCGCCAAAGCCATCAGCTTGGCCGCCACCTCTGGCAGCGGCTCGGAAGCACGCCGCGTACTAAGGTCCGTGTGCAGCAACAAGGTCTCTATCGTGGCGCACAATGTTCCATCCGCTTTGTGTATCCGGTGGAACAATTTCATCTTTTTGCCGACCCCTTCAAGGACCTGAGTTGTCACCGTCAGAAGCTCCGCGCGATGCACTTCGTCCAGGTACCGCACTCGGGTGTCCACAGTGAAAAAGCTGGCACCTGCAGTGATATACTCCGCATTCGCACCGATCAGCTGCATCAGCCCATCTGTCGCCCACGTGCCTAGCTCCAGATAGGCAGCCTCGTTCATGTGGCCGTTATAGTCGGTCCACGTGACGGGAACGGCTTGGCGCAGAGTGACAGGCAGCCCGTCGATCTCGCCTCCGACTGGCAGCGTTTGTTCGTGCTGTAGGATGACGCCCCCTGCCCCGCTGCCCGTTCGGCGTAAACCACGCAGAATAGCAACCAGGTTATCATCCCTCAGCGTTTCGAGTTCAGAAATGGTCAGATGTCCGGATTGCGCGTCGGATTGATCCGCTATGGTGCGCGTCAACGCAGCATCAAGCTCTGGAACATCGGTCAGCCGCGACCAAGGCCACTGCAAAGATGGCCCGAACTGCGCCATGTAGCTTTCCATCCCGGCCTCGCCTCCGGCCAGCCGGTAGGTCTCGAACATTCCCATTTGAGCCAGCCGCAGGCCGAACCCCATGCGGATTGCGTTATCGATTTGATCAGTCGTAGCGATGCCATCTTTTAGCATCCACAGGGCTTCGCGCCAGATCGCCTCTTGAAAACGGTTGCCGATAAAGGCGTCGATCTCGATCTCTAGTTCGAGCGGGAACATCCCGATGGATTGGATGATCGGAATGGCTTTGGCCCGTAAATCAGCCGCGCCGGAAATCTCGGCCAGCGGCAAGAGATACACGGGATTAAAGGGATGAACGACCACAACCGGCGCCCCCTTGGACGCAAGGTCCGAGGCTTTGAAGCCAGACGTGGAGGATGCGATGAAACCGTCCTCAGGCAGAGCTGCAGTGATTTCTGCGTAGACTTTGTGCTTCAACTCCAGCCGCTCAGAAACACTTTCCTGCACCCAATCGGCGCTCTGTACCGCTTCGGCGAGGGACTGACAGTAGGTAAGCCGTCCTTCGGGTGGCAGCGCTCGGTCATAAAGAGCGGGCAGCGACCCCCGCGCGTTTTCGAGAACCGCCCTGATCTTGCCGGCTGCGTCGGGATCGGGGTCGTAGACCGAGACGTTCCAGCCGTTCAGCAGGAAGCGGGCGGCCCAACCGCCCCCGATGACGCCGCCGCCGATAATCGCCGCTGTCTTAGCCTCGCTCATCCGGGCACCGGCATATCGCGTTTGACCAGCCCCAACTGATCGCGCACCTCTTGAGGTGACATCAGGCTCGCGCCCATGTTGCTCAGGAGCGTGGCAGCCTTTTCCACCAGTTGCGCATTCGTGGCAAAGACTCCGCGATCCAGATAGAGGTTATCCTCTAGTCCTACCCGCACATTACCGCCCGCCAAGGCCGCCGCGGCGACATAAGGCATCTCGTCCCGACCAAGGCTAAATGCAGACCACGTCCAATCTGCTGGCACGTTGTTTACCATCGCCATGAATGTGTTCAGATCACTCGGCGCACCCCATGGAATGCCCATGCAAAGTTGGACCAGAGCGGGACCGTTCAGCACGCCTTCCTCGACCAGTTGTTTCGCAAACCAAAGGTGACCGGTGTCAAAGGCTTCGATCTCGGGTTTCACCCCGAGGTCAGTCATTTGCTGTCCCATCGCCCGCAGCATCGCGGTGGTATTGGTCATGACGTAAGTGCCATCGCCAAAGTTCATGGACCCGCAATCCAGAGTGCAGATCTCGGGCAGGCAGTCTCGAATATGGGCCATGCGCTCTGTCGCACCGATCATGTCGGTTTCGCCAGCGATCAGCTCCATTGGGGTTTCGGCAGCGCCAAACGTCAGATCTCCGCCCGTGCCCGCTGTCAGGTTCAGCACCACGTCCACTTCAGAGGACCTGATACGGTCTGTCACCTCGCGGAACAGGGCGCGGTCGCGGCACGGAGCACCGGTTTCCGGATCGCGCACGTGGCAGTGGACAATCGCAGCGCCCGCCTTGGCTGCATCAATCGCAGCTTCGGCGATTTCTACAGGCGATCGGGGAACGAGCCGGCTTTTGTCCTGCGTCATGCCCGCGCCAGTGATCGCAGCGGTGATAAAGGGTTTTCTGTTCATAGTCAGAGGCATAAATTGTTTCCTTTATCGGCCCTTCCAGACCGGATCGCGTTTTTCAGCAAAGGCACGGGCGCCTTCTTTTTGGTCGTCCGAGCGGTACAGGCGCTCGACCGTTTCGAACTGGCTGGTGTTGATGCGATTGAGCGCGTCCTGAAATTTCATATCCTCGGCTTCACGCGCGATTTCCTTGATCGCGGCAAAGACCAATGGCGGGCCAGAGGCCAACTCATCCGCCATCCTTCGCGCCTCTGTCATCAGATTGGCAGCGGGCAAGATGCGGTTCACCAGCCCCCAACGATGGGCCTCTTCGGCGTCGAACCAGCGACCGGTATAAAGGAGTTCCATCGCGATGTGGTAAGGGATGCGCTTTGGCAGTTTGATCGTCGCAGCGTCCGCAACGGTACCAGAGCGAATTTCCGGCAGGGCGAAAGTGGCGTGATCCGCTGCAAAGATAATGTCAGCAGAAATGGCCAGTTCCAGGCCGCCGCCGCAAGCGATGCCGTTGACAGCGGCGATCACAGGCTTGTTCAATCCGCGCAGCTCTTGCAGGCCACCGAAGCCGCCTTTTCCGTAGTCCGCATCCGCCGCCTCACCATTGGCAGCGGCTTTCAGGTCCCAGCCTGGACAAAAGAATTTCTCGCCAGCGCCGGTGATAATGGCGACCCGCAATTCGGTGTCATCCCGGAATTCGGTGAATATCTCTCCCAACTCGCGCGACGTGGCCATGTCGATGGCGTTCGCTTTGGGGCGGTTCAGGGTGACTTCCAACACGGCACCACGCCGTTCGGTCAGCACATTGGAGTGTGTCATGTGTGGTTCTCCATTCGGATGAGGGCGTCTGCTGCCACGGCGTCATTCGCGCGACAGATCAGCGGATTGATTTCGACTTCGTGCAGCGTCCCTGCGTTAGCTTGGACAAAGTCCTGCAAGGCCATGACGCTATCGACGATGGCTTCGATCTTCGCTGCGGGACGGCCGCGATAGCCCGTCAGCAGTGGTGCAGTGCGCAGACCAAGGACTGCGTCGTGAACTTCTGCTCGGGTTGCGGGGATCAGGACCGAGGCGGTGTCGCGGATCAATTCGGTCAGAATACCGCCAAGGCCGATGGTCAGAACGTATCCATGAGCCGGATCATTGGTCACGCCCACGATCAGTTCGGCGACTGTGCCCGTGATCATTTCTTCGACGAGGAAGCTTTTCGCAGGCATCTGACCCGCTGCCGTGACAACCTGCGCCGCCGTAGCCAGGTTCAGCACGACCGCGCCAGCTTCGGTTTTGTGAGCGATGCCCTCGCCCTTGAGCACCACAGGAAATCCGATGTTTTCCGCGCTGGCCCCTGCTGCTTCGGCAGACACAGCCTGCACCGATGCCGGGACACGGATTCCCGTGGCTGAGAGCAAGGATTTTGCTTCAGCTTCAGACAAGATGAGTGCGCCATTCGGCGCTTGGAGCGGAGGCAAAACGGGCGCGAACGAAGCGTTCCGATCGCCATGAGGCGCACGCACCGATGCAGAAATTGCCCTCAGCGCATCGCCCATCCCACAAAGAGGCACGACTCCCAGTGACATGGCCTCGGATGCAACGCGCTCTGGCAATCCCTCGGACATCAACGAGACCAGAGCGACAGGCGTTCCTGTTTCCACCCGTGCCTGCGCCGCCGCGCGCAGAACCTGATCATAGTCAGGTGCCTCAAAACGGTCATCGCGGGGATAATCCACTACGATGCAGGCCAGCCCAAGGTCTGCCTGACAAAGCGCGGTGAAGGTCTGCGTCAAAGCCGCTTCATCGCCCCAGATATAGGTATTGTAATCCAATGGGTTTGCCAACGCGACCTTGGGGCCAAGAGCCTTCCGCAGGTTCTCGGCCTGCGATGTCGTCAATTCGGGGAACGTCACCCCACGGACTTCGCCCATATCGGCCATTAAGGATGCCTCGCCTCCGGAACAGGACGCTGACGCGATACGGGAAGACGCGAGCCCGCCGGTCACATGCAGGATCTTCAGCGTCTCAACCAATTCAGTGGCGCTATAGACTTGGGCGATGCCCAAACGCTTGAGCAATGCCTGTGCACCTGCATTGCTGCCGGTGAGCGAAGCTGTGTGTGAAATCGCTGCCGCCTGCGCCTGAACAGAGGTGCCGACCCGCAGCGCAACAATCGGCTTGTCCAGTTCCGCCGCGCGGGCTGCCAGCCGTTCGAAGGCTGGGATGCTATTAATCCCCTCGATATGCAGGCCAAGCGCGGTGATACGCGGGTCCTCTAGCAGAGCGATCCCCAGATCGGCCATATCTGTCTGTGCCTGATTGCCCGCCGCTACGACCATCGCCAAGGGCAATCCCCGCCGCTGCATGGTCAGGTTGATCAGCACGTTCGAGGACTGGCCAATCACAGCAACGCCGCTGTCCACAGGGGTGATCCCATGACGGTCCGGCCAGAGAGCAACCTTGTCCAGTCCGTTCACGATGCCATAGCAGTTCGGCCCCAGAACACGCATATCGCCTGCTGCCTCAACAAGCTTTGCCTGTAGGGCTTCGCCGTCCGAAAGCTCTGACGCGGCCTCGCTGAAGCCAGCGGCAAAGCAAACTGCCCCACCGCATCCCATCGCCGATAGCTGGCCAACCACGTCGACGGTCAACTCGCGGTTCACGCCGATAAACGCTGCATCCGGAATACCGGGCAAAGATATGAGATCGGGATAGGCTAGCAGTCCGCCGACCTCGGTTTTTTTGGGATGGACCGGCCAAATCGGTCCATCAAAGCCAGTCGCGCGGCATTGGCGCACGACAGCCTCGCACCACGTGCCACCGCCGATGACGACGACAGCTTTCGGCGACAGAAAGCGGCTGAGCGGTTCCATGGATCAGGCTCCGAGAGGCCGGAAAAGTTCCCGGCTGATGATGTGTCGTTGGATTTCAGAGGTTCCGTCCCAGATGCGCTCGACCCGCGCATCGCGCCAGAAGCGTTCGATGGGCAGTTCATCCATCAGACCCATGCCGCCATGAATTTGCAGCGCCGCATCGGTCACGCGGGCCAGCATCTCCGAAGCATAGACCTTGGCCGAGGCGATCTCGCGGTTGGCTGGAAGCCCCTGATCCAGACGCCACGCGGCGGACAGTGTCAGCAAGTCGGCGGCATCGATCTCTGTAATCATGTCCGCAATTTGGAAGCTGACACCTTGGAACTTGCCGATGGGCTGGCCGAACTGGCTGCGCTCTGCCGCATAGGTCAGGGCATGGTCGAACACGCGGCGCGCCCGTCCAACCGAGTTGGTCGCGACCGTGATCCGGGTGGCATAGAGCCACTCGTTCATCACATCAAAGCCGCCATCAACTTCGCCAAGGACCTGCGCATCGGACAGGCGGCAGTTGTCGAAGTAGAGGATGCTGTTCTGATAACCGCGATGGGACACCGATTTATAGCCGCGTGCGATCTCAAAACCCGGTGTGCCGCGATCCACAAGGAAACAGGTGATCCGCTTTTTCGGGCCACGCGGGGTTTGATCTACGCCGGTTGCTACGAAAACGATCACGAAATCGGCGTGTTCTGCCCCAGAGATGAAGTGCTTTGACCCGTTGACGACCCAGTCGCCGCCATCGCGCACGGCAGAGCATTTCATGCCCCGCACGTCCGAACCCGCATCGGGTTCGGTCATCGCCAATGCGTCCATCTTTTCACCGCGGACAGCTGGCAGCAGGTATTTATCGACCTGCTCGCCCTTGCAGGCCATCAGGATGTTCTGAGGCCGCCCGAAGAAGTGGGTCAGCGCCATGGATCCGCGTCCCAACTCCCGCTCGACCAGCGCGAAATCCACATGGCTCAGACCGGGGCCACCCACGCTTTCTGGAAAGTTCGAGGCATAAAAGCCCAGATCGATGCACTTCTGTTTGATCTCCTGAGCGATCTCGGCGGGCACCTCGCCAAGGCGTTCGACCTCGGCCTCGTGGGGGTAGATCTCGTTCTCGACAAAGCTGCGAACGGTCGAGACGATCATTTCTTGTTCGTCGGTTAGACCAAAATACATGGGGCACCCTATTGTTCTGGGGAAGTCAAAGTTTTGGGGGAGTAAGGCGGATCAGCCGCCTTTTCTGGCTTGGCGAAAGTGCACAGCGGCGCGGAGCACGATGATCAATGTGACCACGCAGATTAAAAGAACCGAGAGAGCTGCGATTGCCGGATCGACGTTGTCACGCAGGCCCATCCACATGCGGCGCGGCAAGGTGACTGTTTCGACCGAGGTGACGAACAGGGTCACGCCGATTTCGTCCCACGAAAGCAAGAAGCACAGGAAAAACGCACCAATCAGGCCGAAGCGGATATTGGGAAGAATGACGCCGAATACCCGTGTGGGAACGCTGGCCCCCATGGATTGGGCGGCAAGGTCGATGCGGCGGTCCAGCTGGCTCAGCGCAACCATGATCACAACCACTGCATAGGGGACGATCATCACCGTGTGGGCCAGCACGACCCCGCCCAATTTGTCGTAGGCGATGATGCTGTTCCACTGCGACAGCTTGTTCAGAAAGAAGTACAGCGTGAGTGATGACACCACGGGCGGTGCGACCATGGGCAACAGAACAAAGCCGGTCATCAATCCAGCCATGCGCGGCTTCAGCATCCAGATGCCGATACAGAATGCGCTGGCCAGAATGACCGCACAGAGGCTAGCCAACAGACCCACCTGAATGGAACTGAGCAGGCTCGCACCCCATTCCGGGTCCTCGAACAATGATGCGTAGTGGCGCAGCGACCACTTGCCATCGGGAAGGCTCAGATAACGGCGCGAGGTGAAGCTGACCGGCACCACGGCGATCAACGGCATCAGCAAGAACAGCGCAACAATGGCAGACAAAAGGGTGGCAATCGCACCGGGGTGAAGGCGGCTCATTGGGCAATCTCCCCGTAGCGGCGCATCAGCAGGTAAAGGATGCCACCTACGGCGATCATCAACACCACGCTCATGGCGGCGGCGACGCCCCACTGGGGGATTTGGAAAATCCACAGGTAGATCAACTCTGCGATCAGGACCGACTGCCCCCCCCCGAGCAGCGCTGGAGTGACGTAAAACCCGATCGAGAACACAAAGACCAAGAGAAAGGCGCCCATCACACCACTTGCGGTCATAGGAACAAAGACCTGCCAAAAGACCCGAAGGCGCGAGGCTCCCATTCCGTCGGCAGCGGTCAGCACACGCTCGTCCACGTTGCGCATCGCGGTTGCCAGTGGGAAAACCGCAAACGGGATCAGATAGTGGGACATCCCAACAACAACGGCGAATTCATTGCGGGTCATCTGGATGGCGCTGTCGATCAGCCCCATGTCCTTGAGCCAGGTATTCAGCAGCCCGCGGTTTGACAACATCGCCAGCCAGCCGAAGGCGCGGCTGAGGACGGAAATCCAGAAGGGGATCATGATGCAAAGCTCGGTCAGCAGCCGTACCATTGGCCGTCCACGCACCCAAAGAAGCGTAATCACATAAGCGCAGCTCACCGAAACGACGGTTACGATCAGACACAGACGAACGGTCCGCCAAATCACGCTGAGCGTCAAAGGATCGCTCAGGACTTGCTGGTATTGCGCCAAACCGGGAGAGGGATCGGTAAAGCTAAGCTGCATGATCCCGAGAAACGGCAACAGATAGCTGCAGCCGAGGAAAAGCAGCAGAGGAGATATCAGGAAAAGTGTGGGGCGCATGAAGGCTCCTTTGGTGCCTTCGGATCGCAGGGAGGGAGCTGTGCGATCCGAAGGACTTGGGCCGGTTTGAAGAGGGATCAGGCAGAGATGATTTTCAGATAGTTATCCAAGGCCGACCCGTAGTTTTCTTCGTACCAGTCTGTGTCGAGGGGCACCTGCTTGGGCAGGTTTGCAGGATCCATCGGATTGAAGCGGCGGTTTTCTTCGGCGATCAAAGCGTCAGCAGCCGGGTTCGACGGACCGTTCCCCATCAGTTCGAACAGCATCGCCTGCCGCGCAGGGTCTTGGGTGCCCGCGATATACTTCATCGCAGCTTCCTTGCCGCCGGGGTTGCCCTTCAGCACACCGATGCCGCCCGGGCCGACGATCCCGTCCTGCCAGATAAAACTAATGTCGCCATCTGTGTCCTTTTCCAGAAGGCTCGCACGGGTGTTCCAGATCAGCGCCATCGACACGTCCCCGTTCAAAAGCAGCGATTGGCTTTCTGCGCCGCCGCCCCAGAAGGCACCAATATGCTCTTTGAACCCTTCGATTTTGGCGTGAGCACGCTCAAGGTCCAGCGGATAGAGATCGGCAGGAGCAACGCCATCGGCCAGCAAAGCGGCCTCCCACATGCCTGCACCCCATTTGTACATGGAGCGCTTGCCGGGGAATTTTTCGGTGTCAAAGAAGTCCACGATTGAGGTCGGGGGCGTATCAAATTGGGTCGCGTCGTAGGCGATCACATAAGAGTAGAAGTAGCAGGAGGAAGAATACTCCCAACCGAACCCTTCGCGCTGTTTCGTGGGATCGACGATGTCGTAATCGATCGGCTCCATCAGGTCCTTGCGGCCCAAGGCCTGCGACGAGAATGGATCGGCGTCAACCAAGTCCCAAGTCGGGCTGCCGCCTTGGACTTGCGCGGTAATCGCGCCTTCGGTCGGGCCAGAGCCGTCATAGAGCACGCTGATGCCGGTATCGGCGGTGAAGGGCTTGCCAAATGCCTCGTCCATAGCGTCCATAGCATCCCCGCCCCAGTTCACGAAAACGAGGCGGTCCTCGGCCGCTTGAGCTTTGCCCGCACTCAGGCCCAATGCGCTGGTTCCCAACAGAGCGGCAGCACCTTGCAGCATCTGACGGCGGGAAATCTGGCCTTTGGCAGCACGCTCCTGAAGGATATCGAAAAGGTCTTTCTGGAAATGTCTGTTCATACTCTCACCTGTTGTTTGGTTGGTTTTGGGCAGCGTTTTCCCTGTCCCGAACCGCAGTGCGGCTCGGGTCGAGGTCTTTTCGGATTTTTGGGCTCTGTCAGAGGGCGAAACTGTCCTGCTTGGCCCACGTCACGTGAAGCTGGGTTCCGGGATCGGGAACTGGCAGCGACGTTCTGTTGTCGTGGTAGAGCATCAACTCTTCGCCGGCTTGCGTTTCGAGCAAAAGCCGCGAGGTGGCCCCTAGGTAGACACGATCCCTGACCGTTGCAGGCAGTTGGATCGCATCACCTGCCCCAGCCAGACGCATATGCTCTGGCCGGATCGCGACATGGCGGAAGCTGGCCGCGTTTATAGGTAAATCCAGTGGCGTACCTGCGATCCCATTGTCGCTCTCATCCACCGACAGGATGTTGATGTCTCCAAGGAATTCAGCCGTGAAACGGTTAGAGGGACGCTCGTAGACCGCATCAGGCGTGTCGATCTGCTGAAGCTCGCCGTGGTTGAAGATTGCGATGCGCGTGGACAGAGCCAACGCCTCTTCTTGATCGTGGGTGACGAAGACAAAGGTCGTGCCTAGATCGCGGTGCAGACGGCGCAGTTCTTCTTGCATTTGGCCGCGCAGGTTCTTGTCCAAAGCGGAAAAGGGTTCGTCCAGCAGTAGCACCTTCGGCTCATAGGCGAGCGCCCGAGCCAACGCGACACGCTGTTGCTGGCCGCCAGACAGCGCCCGAGGTTTTTTGTCCTCGTGTCCCGAGAGGCCGACCATCGTAACCATCTGTGCAACGCGATCCGCGATAGCCGCTTTGGAGCGCTTCTGCACTTTAAGCGGAAAAGCGATATTCTCGGCCACGGTCAAATGTGGGAAGAGCGCAAAGCCTTGGAAAACCATGCCAAAGCCCCGTTGCTTGGCAGGCCACTTGGTCATGTCTTGACCTTCGAATAGGAACTGCCCCGAGGTCGATGCATCATAACCGCCGAGCAAGGTCAGAAAGGTGGTCTTGCCAGAGCCAGATGGCCCCAAGAGCGACAGGAACTCTCCCTGTGAAATGGTAAGCGAAACATCGCGCAGAGCGCTGAAATTTCCATACTTTTTACCGATCGAACGGGCTTCGATCTGCGCTGCGTCCACCACAATCGCCTCACTCTTTATCGCTGTTCAGATGAGCTCAGCGTAGTGATCGCTAAGAAAGGTGAGCAATTGAAACTTCTTTACGAACGCGACAAACGAAATTTGTCACGCACCCAATTCGTGACGCAATCCGCTCACTTCAAGTCGTGTTTTCAACCACTTATGAAATTCTATCACGATCGGATTATCCAGATTTTCTTCGGGTGTGCACAGAAAATACCCCGAGTCTGAGTGTAAAGATTGAGCAAACGGACGCATCAGTTTGCCTGACTGCACATCCTTGGCCCAAAGAACGGTGTCGCCGATCGCGATTCCCTCGCCCGCCATTACAGCGTTGTAGACGATGTTCATGTCAGAATAACAAATACCTCGGCGTGCGTGCTCGGCGGGTAGCCCTGCCTGACGCATCCAATCCTCCCAATCCGCGAAGTCCGCCATGTGCAGCAAAGTGGCACTTTTTAGAATGCTAGGATCATTAAAATTCTTGAAGCGGCTTAAATACGCTGGACTGCAAAGCGGTGAGAACTCGACATTCAACAGCGTTTCAGCAACCACATGAGCCCGCGCTTCCATTCCAAAGGTGATGAAGGTGTCAGCCTCGGGATTGCTTGTGTCCGTCAGATTATGACTGCTGATGACATTGAGGACCACTTCGGGGTTCTGCGCCAGAAAATCCCCCAAGTTTATAGATAGCCACGCAGACACAAAGCCCGGCGGGGCGCTGATCGTTAGTCGCCCACTTAGTCCGTTCAGCGACAGGCGCTGGGTCGATGTTGAAATCATGTTCAGCGCACGGCGAACATCCTCGGCATAGGCTCTGGCGCGAGGCGTGATTTCGGTCTCGTTGCCATTGCGTTCAAGGATTTTGAAGCCAAGGTCGCGCTCCAGCAACCGAAGCTGATGACTGACCGCGCTTCGAGTGACGTTCAGTTCACTGGCCGCACGCCAAAGCGCGCCGTTTCGGGCAACGCTTTCGATTGCGCGCAGCGCCTGAATAGAGGGATAGCGTTTGATGGTGGGCCCCTGTCGAAATGCGAAAGGCCCCTACTGCCTGATGCAGTAAGGGCAACATTTTCAGTTTGTTATGCCGATCTAAAGCGGGGGCAACCCGTTCTTGAGGAAGGCGAAGTGTTTGTCCGCCATTCCGGCATAAGGACGCCAGCCATCTGCTGTATTTTGCGCCACAGCGTCTGACAGCACCGCCAGAGGTTGTCCTGTCGAATACGCAAGGATCAGAGTCTGGGCCGCCTTTTCAAAGAAATACAGATCCTCGAAGGCTGCAGCGACGGTCTCGCCCACAATCGTGACGCCGTGGTTGCCCATCACAAGGACAGTCTTGTCCCCCAGCGATTGTGCCAGTCGCTCTCCTTCTTCGGTGGCATCCGCGATGCCTCCGAATTCCAGATCATAGGCCGTCCGCCCATAGAACCGCGCGGTATTGTTGTCGATGGGAACGACAGTCGGGTCCTTGAGGCAGGCCAGCGCCGTGGCATAGGGCGAATGACAGTGCAAGATTACTTTGGCATCGGGTTTCTTCCGGTGCAGAGTCCCGTGCACGCACCAAGCCGAGGCATCAGGCGCATTGGGACCTTCTAGCGCTGCTTCGTCGTTGCTGTCCAAATGCAGCAGGTCGTCCGGCCCGATGGTTGCAAAGTGCTGCCACTTCGGGTTCAGCAGAAACTTTGCCCCGTCAACAGAGGTCGCGGCGCTAAAGTGGTTTCCTACGGACTCGCTCCAGCCCAATTGATGGCAAATCCGGAAGGCCGCTGCGAGGTCCTCTCGAAGCGCGTCCTGGATCATGCTGTCTACGGCAACACACTGGTTCATGCTTTGAACCGCCCTTCACTGACCAGCGCTCGATAGGTCGAGCGCATCTCGGCACGGTCCACATAGGTTCCGCGCAGGTAACGGTCGCCGCTTTCTGCGGTATATGCTGCACGGCCATGCACGATGCGGTGATTGTCAAAGACCATGCATTCGCCTGCATTCATCAGGAACGTCATCATGTATTTCTCATCCTGCAGCATTTTTCCGAACCGGCAGAACGCGGGATAATAGTCATCCAGCAGTGCCTGATCCAAATCGAGGAAGTCTAGCATATGTTGGCTGATGGTAAGGCCAGACACTTCCCCATGCTGATCCAGTTCGATCACGGTCTGGCGCGAACGCATGTCGTAGTCATCATGTTCGCAGTAGAACGGGATCGCGATTTCGGAGAGCAGTTTGAAACCTTCAGGGTCGATCTTTTTGAAGTCATTGGCGACAGCAACGCCATCGGCATAAAGGCTATATCCCCCATCGACCGTATTTGCGCGGCAATGTAGAAACTGGACGCCCGGGGCGTGTTCCTCTGCGGGGGTGTCCGTGTGCAGTTCTAGCGCCGAAGCGGTGTACGCGGTGTTGGTCGGGTTGATGTGGGTTTTCACGTCAAAATATTCGCCAAAGAAAGTCGGCCGGATGTGCCCCAGAAGCGTTGCCGTTTCAGTCAACCCTTCATTGGTGTCGGGCATATCGGTGATGATGGTGAAACCTTCGACCAGCAGCGCTTCGATCCATTTCGCGCGTACTTCGGGGTCGCCTAGTAAATCGGGCTGACTGAACCGCGGAACATCGGGGTAATGATCGCCGAACCAAGGCTGGCGGACCACATCAGCGGGATCATGACGGGGTGCCGCAACCTTGTAGCATTCGAGCCAAGCCAGCGGGAACTGAGACACGTGCTCCTCGCCTGCCCATGTGATCTCTAGCGCGTCCTCTTTGACCTCTGCCGCCATCGCAATCGGGGCAGCATCCAGGTGGAAAATATCGAAGCTCCGCTCTCGGGTGGCACTGCTAAAAGAGCTAGGGCAGTTGTCGCGCAGCCAGTAGTAGTTAAAGTAATGCGCTGCCCCATCAGAGAGTTCTATTTCCAGACCTTTATCCTTCAGAACAACTGAGGTTGTAGGCGTGGCCATAATATTCATGATGTTTATCCGTTGTTTGAGAGGGGTTCGGATGTGAACTAAAGAAAATCTCTCACGACTTTCTTTTTGAAAATAGTCGATTTAGAGTGATCACAACTTAATCATTTGGTTAACTTATGGATCGCTTGCCTCCTCTTCGACTGCTCACCACTTTCGAAGCGTTTTCCCGCTACGGGTCCATGCGGCTGGCGGCGACGCGGATGAACGTCACACAACCGGCGATCAGCCAGTCTCTTAAGGCACTAGAGGCCCATGTGGGTGTCTCCCTAATCGACCGCAGTCGGAAACCGGCAGAACTCACCGAAGCAGGCCAAATTTTGGCGCGCGCTGTCCGCGACGGTCTTGGCCAGATCTCTTCGGCGCTCGAAGATGTGCGCTTTCTTAGCGGCCATGACACATCCCAGGTTACGGTGTCCTGCACTGTGGGTATGGCAACCTATTGGTTGATGCCACGTCTACCGGACTTCTACGGGCAGCACCCTGATATCACGGTGAACGTCCAAGCACCTGCCTCTGATCTGCCGAACCTCGCCCCGGGGATCGATATCGCGTTGCGTTATGGCACAGGCGACTGGCGAGAGGGTGTAACGCACAAACTGTTTGACGAAAGGGTGTGCCCCGTCGGAGCGCCCGCCATGCTGGATCGCTTGCGGGCCGAGGGGGTGGGGCTGGACGCTGCCCCGTTGATTCACGTGCGCAGCCCTCACAACCAGCACTGGGCCGGATGGGAAGACTACCTGCGCCAAAAGGGTATTCGCCGCGACAGGCTGACGGGGCAGACCTTTGACAACTATGTGCAGGCGGCGCAGGCAGTTCTGGACGGGCGCGGGCTGATGCTGGGGTGGCGTTCGATCTCTCATCGGGCTTTGCGCGATGGGGCGCTGCGCGAATGGCCAGAGGGCGAGATTAATTTAGGGACGGCTTACTACATCACCACCTCTGCTGCACCCTCGGCGACAGCAAAGGCCTTTGTGAGTTGGCTCAACGGGGCCGATGTGGCATCCCAATAGATCGGTACTCCCCAAGCCATTCGCTCAGTGATATTGCTAACCAAACCCAATCGACAAAATGCCTTTATTGCGGCCATTCAACAAAGTCATAGGGCTGTGTCAGCCTTTTCCTGATTTATTGATCTCGCGACCATAAATCTGTTCCACAATGCAGAAGTTTCCAGCGCGAACCTTGTGAGAATATCACAATTACACTTGGCAGCCCGGGCTGCGACTGACCAAGTTGATATACGCAATCGGATAACACGTTCGTCCTGTCCATCCAGCACCTAGCGGCTTCAGGGTCTATAGCGCAGTCGGTCAATCAGCAATCGCATGGCAGAAGTCATTTGCCGGCGGCTGGAATAGCACAGGGTGTAGCCCTCGAACGGGGGGCACCAATCGGACAACACCCGCCGCAAAAGGCCGGCGTTTATGTCGGCCTCGACTTCGGAGTACAGGACATAGGCGATGCCATACCCTTCGCGCGCGGCAGCCACACACAGATCCCCATCGTTGAAAATGAAGGGACCGCTGACTTTCTTGACGATCTCCTGACCATCCTTTTCGAACTCCCAGTCATAGGGTGCCGTGTCCGGTCCAAAGCGCATGGTGATGCAATCATGTTCAGCCAGATCGGTGGGATGCATTGGCTCTCCTCGTGCGGCGAAATACGCAGGAGTGCCGACAGCGGCCATCATCTGGGGCGGGCCCACCGGCACTGCAATCAGGTCGGGTCCAACAGCCTCGGCCAGCCGGATCGCGCCGTCAAAACGCCCCTCGGCCAGATCGACAACGCGGCTGTTCGTGCTGATCTCGACCTGAATTTCGGGGTAATCGCCAATCAACGCTTTGATCGCGGGCCAAAGCGTGCGCTTGGCCACGTCCTTAGAAGTGGTGATCCGGATCAGACCGCTGGGAGTGTCCGTCAGGGATTTCAATTCCTCGATCCGCGAGACGATCTGTTTCAAGCCCGGTCTCAGGCTCGTCAGCAATTTCTCTCCCATATCCGTGCAGGAGACGCTTCGGGTGCTGCGGTTGAGCAATCGAAACCCCAAGGACTCCTCCAGACGCCGGATCGTGTGGCTGACTGCGGACTGGGACCCACCCAGCCGGACGGCAGCCTTGGTGAACGCGCCCTCTTCGGCGATAGCCAGGAACACAGACAGGTCGGATAGATCTTCGCATTTCATATTGCATCTCCGTTGCAGGGCCGCGCCGCAGTGCATCATTTCCATGAATATTTGTCATCAAAGCAATGATGAAACAGCGGATAGCGCCGCGAAGGACGACAACCTAGATCACATTCATGAACAAAGAGGCGAAAGCCCCCCAGATGACCGATGCTCCATCCAAACAAAATTCATCAAGCCCTAGGCAGCGTTTCAACCTTCGCCGCCGGGATCTACTGAAACTCTCTGCGGCGTCTGTCGCGGCCTGTGGCGCGATCTCGCTTCCCCCCTCTTCGACCACAAAGGCACAAACCATAACCTGGGATAAAACCTTCCCCCAAAGCGAACTTGTCGACCACGAAAAGATCACCTTCACCACCCGCTTCGGCATCCTCCTTTCGGCTGATCTGTACCTGCCCAAACCCGCAGCGACAAAGTGACGCCCGCGATTGCGATCAGCGGTCCTTTCGGCGCAGTCAAAGAACAATCCTCGGGCCTTTATGCGCAGACACTGGCCGAACAGGGCTTTGTCACGTTGGCCTTTGATCCCTCTTTCACGGGTGAAAGCGGCGGGCAACACCGCCTCGCCCGATATCAACACCGAAGATTTCAGCGCTGCCGTTGATTATCTGGGGCAGCACCCGTCGGTTGATCGCGAGCGGATCGGCATTCTGGGGATCCGCGGTTGGGGTGGTCTGGCACTGAACACAGCCGCCATCGACAAGCGCATCAAGGCCGTGGCCACCAGTACCATGTACGACATGAGCCGACTGATGTCGCAGGGCTATTACGACAGCGTCACCCCCGAGCAACGCAGCCAAACTCTGGATCAGCTGGCAGCGCAGCGTTGGCAAGACGTGGATAACCGCGCCCCCGGTTACGGCCCCGTTTCATTGGAACTGACCGGCAGAGAGCCCCAGTTCGTCGTGGAATACGCCGCCTACTACAAGGACAAGAACCGCGGTTTCCACCCGCGGGCGATCAACTCGAATGCGTCCTTTTCGCTGACAACAGCCCTGTCATTTATAAATGCGCCGCTGATGTCCCACATTGCAGAAATCGCTCCGCGCCCGACCCTGTTGATCCACGGCGAAGCCGCACACTCATTGTACTTCAGCCAGACAGCTTTCGAGGCGGCTGCAGAACCCAAAGAGTTGCTGATCGTTCCGGGCGCCACTCATACGGACCTCTACGACCAGGTGGACAAAGTCCCGTTCGACAAACTAGCCGGATTCTTCGGTCAGCATTTGGCTGGCTAATCCGCACCATCATCCCCGCCCGTTCTGGTTCGGAGCGGGCGGGATTCTCTTTGGCCCTAGAACAAATGCTCCACCTCGGGCGCGGGGACGAACCGCCACTTGCGCAGGGGCCCCGCCATGACGTTCAGGTAATACATCTCGAATCCATAGGGCGCACCGCAAGGGTGATGCCCACGGGGCACACACACCACATCGCCATCTTTGACCGTCATGGTTTCGTCCAGCAGGCCATCGTCGGTGTAAACGCGCTGAATGCCGAAGCCATCCGCGGGGTTCAGACGATGATAATAGGTCTCCTCCAGATAGGTGATCCGGGGGAAATCGTCTTCGTCATGGCGATGGCTGGGGTAAGATGACCAGTGGCCCGCAGGCGTAAACACTTCGGTCACCAACAGGCTGTCGCAGTAGTCCTCGTTCTCCATCGCGATGTTATTGATGTAGCGGGTGTTCACGCCCTCACCGCGCTTGGTCAACTCAATGCCGTCGGGTCCGATGCGGCGCGCTTCGTGGCCACCCATGCCGGGCGCGGAACACACAGCGATGGTGCACTCAGTGGTCGCGGTTGCTTCCCATTTGTCGTCATTGGGAACGTACAGGCAGTGCGGCGTCTTCTTCTCAAAGACGTTCATGCGCTCGCCCAACACACCCCAGTCCTGTCCGGCTGCGTTAAACGAGGCTTTCCCCTCGACCATCACCAGAATGACCTCGCGATCACCGGTGACCTCGGACACAGCCTCACCGGCCCGCAGTCGATAGAGCGAGAACCCCACATACCGCCAGCCCGCGGATTCCGGAGTGATCTGATGCACCTTGCCATGGGTCCCAAAGGGTTTCTTCAATAGATCGGCCATTCTTCAATCCTTCCTGCCCGGGCGTCTTC
>NZ_JABCJE010000016.1 GCF_013377535.1 Donghicola mangrovi
CCGTCTTTATCCGGTGACGATGGGTGTGAGTAAGCAGCTGCTCCCCATCTACGACAAGCCGATGATCTATTATCCGATTTCGGTGCTCATGTTGGCCGGTATCCGCGAGATCTGCCTCATCACCACGCCTCAGGATCAGGATCAGTTCAAACGCACCCTAGGGGATGGCAGCCAGTGGGGCATTTCACTGACCTATGTCGTGCAGCCTAGCCCAGATGGTCTGGCACAAGCATTCATCCTTGCTGAAGAGTTTCTGAATGGTGCTCCGTCCGCATTGGTGCTTGGCGACAACATCTTCTTTGGTCATGGCTTGCCAGGTCTATTGGCCCAAGCTGATGCAAATGCAGATGGTGGCACCGTGTTCGGCTATCACGTGTCTGATCCCGAACGATATGGTGTGGTTGATTTCGACGCAGACGGTACTGCACGTGAAATCATTGAAAAGCCGTCTGTGCCGCCGTCGAACTACGCTGTCACAGGTCTATATTTCTTGGACAGCTCTGCGCCAGAACGCGCTCGCCAAGTCAAACCCTCTCCCCGCGGAGAGTTGGAGATTACCGATCTGTTGCAGATGTATCTGGACGAAGGCAAGCTTCGTGTCGAAACAATGGGCCGCGGTTATGCTTGGCTAGACACTGGCACCCATGGATCACTGTTGGATGCGGGGAACTTTGTCCGGACATTGACCAAGCGCCAAGGACTGCAAACAGGCTGCCTAGAAGAGATTGCCTATGACGCAGGGTGGATTGATCGAGAGCAGATGCAAGCGCGTGCAGAGCTGTTCAAAAAGAACGATTATGGTGCGTATTTGATGCAGAGGTTAAAAACCCGCGATCTAGTTTGAATCGTATTTCCTCCAGCTCAATATTGAGCTGTGAATTGCCCCGTGTATTGTGGACGCCTTCTTCGCTAACTTTTAGGCAAGGAGGCCATGATGGGCACAGGGAATTTCACAGACGATTTCAAGCGCGATGCGGTCGCGCAGATCACCGAACGGGGCTATCCGGTAAAGTAGGTTTCGGAGCGGTTGGGTGTCAGCACGCATTCGCTCTACGCGTGGAAGCGCAAGTTTGCGAAGTCGGTGTCAGGCGACAGCGAAAAGGATGCCGAGATCCGTCGTCTGAAGCGCGAACTGCTGCGTGTGACGGAGGAGCGGGATATCCTAAAAAAGGTGACCGCGCATTTCGCCAGGTATGCAAAGTGAGATACGCGTTCGTTGCCGAGCATCGCGGACTATTCTCGGTTCGGGCGATTTGCCGCTGCTTGCGGATCCAGTCGAGTGGTTTCTATGCGTGGCTGAAGGCCCCTCTGAGCCGCAGGGCTATCGAAGACCAACGCCAGACTGCGATGCTGCAAGAAGCATGGGTTGAAAGCGGCAAGGTTTACGGGCACCGGATACTGCATGACGACCTTCTTGAGCAAGGAGAGAGCATCTGCCTGAACCGTGTGGCACGTCTGACCCGACTGGCCGGGATCACAGCGCAGATTGGCTACAAGCGCCGTCCCGGCAGGTATGGTGGCAAGCCATCAATCATCGTGGATAACACACTGGACCGCCAGTTTGACGTTGCCGCGGCGGACAATGTTTGCCCTTACGGCGATTAGGCAATCGCCTGCCGGGTAACAGGTGACAGACATCACCTATATCCGAACCCAAGAAGGCTTTGCGTATCTGGCTGTCGTCATCGACCTTTATTCCAGAAGGGTCGTTGGTTGGTCGATGCAAAGCAGGCAGACGACCGATGTGGTTCTGCAGGCACTCCTGATGGCGATCTGGCGTCGGAAACCCCGCGACAAGGTCCTGATTCATTCGGATCAGGGCAGCCAATTCACCAGCATGGATTGGGCTGCGTTTCTACGCGCCCACAAACTGGAACACTCGATGAGCCGAAGGGGCAATTGCCACGATAATGCTGTCGCAGAGAGCTTCTTCAATTTACTCAAGCGCGAACGGATCAGACGGCGAACATACCGAACGCGTGCAGAAGCAAGGCAGGACGTGTTCGACTACATCGAAATGTTCTACAACCCGAAGCGCAAGCACGCGCATAACGGCATGCTGTCGCCAATCGAGTTCGAACGGCAGCAGGAACTGAACAACAAAGGCGTCTAAAAAACTAGGGACTATTCATTCAGGCGCAGATCGGAAACCCCAAATCTCAATGGGACGCAGACGCCGGATACAGAGTAACCTGCCGGTTACGAGAGACCTGAGTTTCAGAATATTTCTACCAATTCAGCTTGGTCAGCTCTCGGGACAGTTTCCGTGCAATCACCTCAAGCTGCTCACGCGAAAAGCTGTAAAGCATTGAGTCATCGGGGTCCGGGAAACGCTTGATCGCGTCGTCTGTGCTTGGTACCGAATAGACCTCGTCCGCCGGGATGACAGGATTCACCTTGCTGATCGAAGACCGCATTCTGGCCAAAAAGGGTTCCAGTTCTTCGCGGGAGATCGCCGGATATTCCGACCGAACATCAGGCAGGTTGTTGCACAAGGGGTCGCTGATCAAAACCGAGGCACGCCGTCCCAGAAACTTGCTGAACTCGATTTGCAGCGCCAGCTCCCCATTGGTAACCGAGCGGTTGACTACAAGACGTTCGGGCTGGTTCAGGCTGTCCTGTTGCAGCCCCAGCCAATCCTCGGTCACGCCGGCCAGACGTTTGCTGTGCCGAGAGTAATTTCGGATCGAGACTTTCGCTCCCGCCTCATTCAGCGTGGTCACGAAATTCTTGACTTCCCGGGGAACCTTGTAGTTTCCCAGAAACTGGGAGAACCTGTCGGTATTACCGGATCGCTTGACCGTCTGCTGGTACAAGGAAACCGCATGTTCCAGCGGATCGCGAATAAAACACAGAACGCGCAGATCGAATTCGCCATCCCGGACCTTTTCGAGAAACGCTTTTGCATTCCCGCCGTTTAGGTAGGCGAACAACTCTTCATGCGAGAACAAGACGGCCTGATCTTCGGACAGATGTCGACAGGTTTCTTCCACTGCCTCCAGCAAGGCCATTTTTCCGGTATGAATATTCCCCGCCGTAATCCGACCGGCCCGCGCATTGGCAAAGCTGTTCGTCAGGTCCGGATAATGGATTTTCTGGGCCGCCAGTACATCGCTAGACATCGCCAGACAGGATTGCAGGAAACTGCTGCCGGTCTTTCCGTGCCCAGCATGAAGATAAACGACTCTGGGTGTCATGCGCCCACTCCTGTTCTTGGGGTCTGCAAACGATTTTTCGTCTAAAAAATCTCTCTGCGTATCAGTGGTATCGAAACCGGGGCTCAGTTGCAAACGAATGCAATGACCCAGCGTTTTCTGCTCAGTTTAAGCAGGCGTCCGCATGGCGAGGACTTGATGAGGATGGCGGTTTCATACAAGCCTAATTGCAACAATTTGCCCCAAAGCAATTTTATGCTCGATATGGAACATATCTGTATGCAAGGCTAAGGAAACAGCTTGGTGTGCAAAATGGCTACTAAGTTTTTGAATATACATCCCGTTCGGTAGAGGGACAAAACGTTTCACGTTCTGGTTCGACGGATCCATGTAGTAGCAGAAGAGATCTTTGGTATCCTTTGGACCATGAAGCCGCAAGACACCTCGCGTTTCACCTGAATTCACGAAAAATCCTAGAATGAATTCAGTTTGGGCGAGTCGCACGACGCTGCCGGGCGCCAAAATCTTGAAATCTTCCTGAATTAAGCTATTTTCAATTCGACTATCCGCGAGATCGGGTCGATCGAAGGTAATTACACGTACAGAACTCGTGTAGTTGCGCAATTCGCTCGGCGCTGGGGCACCGTCAAAATGCATCTTTAGCCAAACGGCAAATTCGCGGCCCACTTGATTGGCAACTGGGATATTGGGATGATGCTTGTCAATATAAAGGGGAACATTATCGTTCCTAAGATTCCTAATTCTCAGCGCAGCATCAAAAATGCCGCAACCGGTCTGGTGACATAAATCTAACTGACGAGTTACTAGCGGTGGCATAGTGTCAAGCGTTTTAAGAGGTGGAATTCGCAGTACTGTGACCGGCGCAAATGATCGCAAACTCGACAAAAGCATGAAATAAAGCCTATCAAAGAAAATTTCGCTGCCAACGTGCGTTGGGTAAGATTCATCATTGGCTGAACATTCCAAAATGATGTGATCAGCTTGACTTTTTTCAATGTCACTCAAAGTGGAAAAGAATTGAGTGAACGGAGCACCTCCTAAGGCGATACGGCTTACCTCATACCCCGATGGCAATTCAGCACAGAAACCATCATACCACCCCCCACTCAAAAGGGAATTCGAGGTTCCGACGACCAAAACTTTCATCGCAAGCACCTTCCGCCTCTGTCTTGACCTTAATTAAAGCACTCAGCACGCATAGTTTGGATTTTCTGCAATTCCTGTTCGGCAACGACTGTATCTTCCCAATATTTCTCCGCTTCGCGCCGTTCAAAAATAAGAAAATCTCGTAGAGAAAATTGCCCCATGACAAGGTCATGCGCTTTCATCTCAGAAAAAATTGAATCGGGGTTCAAGCAGTAACTTGGAGAGTTAGGACCATTTTTGCCGTTGCGACCCACCGTTCTGACGATTGTTGCGCTGTGTCCAAGATAGAAAAAACTGGCTCTGCTTGAAATGCTTGGGCCGAAAATCAGATCTCCGCGTGGTCTTCTAGGAATCATGAAAATGCTGTTACCCACCGAGCCACACAGGTCAATTCCATGGATCGCACTTCCTTCCGTGAATACGATTTTCTTAGCACGCGTGATCATTGCGACCTGTGAACGGATACTCGGAGAATCCTCAGGCCTCGTGTATACGAAACCGTTGTCCTGTAACATTTTTGAAAAATAGCCTTCACCGATCAAAGATCCTTTGTTTGCAAGATGGGTTCGGCCGTAAAAAAGGAATGGCTCAGGAATTGTACTGTCAGGAGGAAAATGTTTCTCCAGCCACTTCAAATACCAAGATTCGGGCATCATGCCTGCACGAAGACCAGGAAAAGGGAAGTCTAGAGACTGTACCAAATGCGAAGTGCGAAGAAAAAAAACTTTTTCTTTTGGTACGCCAGCTAGTTCACAAAACTCAAAAATGAATCCAGGCGTAAATTTTTCGTTCTGAAAACATGAAAAAACTACCCCATCATAACTTTGATCGTAGGCATAGAGCCGAGGCAAAGCATCTATAATGAAGTGGCCGAAATGCATTTTCAACGGACCGCCATATAGATAATGGCCCTCAAGCTTCCTCTCAACCTTCAGGTTTTCATTCGTGACCGCAAATGCATTAATTGGTTTCCCCAAAACGAATTTATCTGCATGCCAAGGCCGGCCAGCAGCTTCTGGCCCGCCGGAAAAAGTGCTCACATGTGGATACACTACGATATTCTTTCGATTTTCGACTTCAGATATAACAGACTGAACCATCTGGGCCTTTCTTAGTACATAACTTCGATAACTCTAGGAAATAAAATTCATCCAATCATAAGTAAAAAATGTCTCTGACAAAGCCAAGCCATCTTACTTTCCTTAGGCCTATCGCAACGCAAAAACTCAATAATTCTCTCTATTCGAATATCTGAATGCCGAGAAAATTCTGCTGCCAGAAACAGAAAGAACGACTTGGAACAATTAAACACTCCATTTTCCTCCCGTCCTACCTTTACTTTCAAGCTTTACTTGAATTCGAAAGGTGATCGGCGTCCTTCTACAAGGGTCAAGTAAAGCCAGTTCAAGGACGAGAGGGAAAGACCTATTCTACATATAGAATTCCGTGTCAATTTAAATTCATACGGGCACGTTGATCAATCAATAAGTCTCCTCCGATTTGATGAATTCCTGATTCAATCTGATCGCAGAAATCTATCCAAGATGATGGCGGCGCCATAGAATTCAGTATTGTATCCGCGCAAGAATACCGCATGGCGAAACAATATTCTTGAATGCGATCAGTGTAAAAAACATAGTCCTGATTTTCCGGTCCCTTCGACGCGTACTCTCGTGGCCTTTGCGGAAAGGTCAAAGGGCCTTGAGCAAAAGAAAAACGCTGACGTAAGTGATCACCGATCGGGCCCATTATTGTTGGCAAAGCCAAGCTCGCACGTGATTTTCCAGCTGAAGCATCACATAGAAACTTTATCGCATTTTGTTCAAAAATCACATTTGGTTGCGCAAAAATGATGTGCGTTTGCTCTCCAGTCCAATCAGAAACTAACATCTTTGACAGCAACTCCCAAGATTCTAACTTTGCTACCTCAAAGTGGGAATTACCTAACTTATTATAGGTATCTTGAAGGCCTTGGTCACTTTCCCCAACATATATCAAAGTGACTTTCTCAACACCTGATTTCCCGGAGAAGCGTTCAACAAGAGTATCATTGCAAGAAGAGCGATCTGAGATCGGTATAATGAGATGTGCAGCAATATCGCTGTCTTGCACGTTCGAAAGAATGAAAGGTGCAGCACTATTAATTGTTTGCTTCAAGATGGATAGGTTTGACCCATGATCTTCTATTCGCGTAATTTGATTGCTGACCTTGTCCATAAAGTAGTCTGACAAAAGTGCTCTTACATAAATTGGCTTAGAGGCCCTGCAGTAACGCAGGATTAGTTCCCAATCGACAAGTCGCGTCATACCTTCGTTGAAACCACCATAGAGCTTGAATAGATTTCTGCTGTGGACAAAACAATTCAAATCAATGAAGTTACGGTTTTCAATCTGAGCCAAGCTAAACTCACCACCCCGTATTACGACTGGCTCTGAAACCGATCCGTCGCGATCGTAACGCACTTGGTGAATGAGTTGAGCGCAATAGGCAGTTTGCGCGCCGGACGCTAGAATTCGCGCGATCATGACCGATAAGTAGTTTTTCTGCCAAGTGTTATCACTATCTAAATATGCAATAATATTCCCTTGCGCGTTCTCCAAACCTACGTTTCGTGCATGAGATACGCCGCAATTTTTTTCCAAACTAATTACGCGACAGCGACCGTCACCATGCTCTTCGGCCGTCGAAATAGCAATAGCGGCGCTATCATCGCTGCTTCCATCATCAACAACGATCAATTCTACGTCTGGATAGGACTGCTGGAAGACAGATATCATGGCTTCAACAATTGTTTCAGCGCGATTATAAGCGGGCATTATGACGCTTACTTTAGGGATATTTTCTTCCGCAATGGGAATGGGATTAATATTGCGAGCATCGATATAGCTACTTACCAAGGAATCCTTTTGATCAAATCGCGCTTCTCGGTGGTGAAATAACCATTCTTCTTTTTGATAAAAATTATTGCCATGAAGAGATTTGGCGGGAGGGTTGCAATCTACTTCGCGCTTGTGGAGAACCTGTCCTGTTGCTGCAAGCTTTATGGTCAGGGTGCGGCGCTTTCCATCAAGAACACACAAAGGAAGCCTGATAATGAAGGCATTATGTCCACGTCCGTTGCCTGCTTGTTGAAGGTCTGCTCGAAATTGGTTGGCAGAACCACTCGCTAGATAGCGATCACCCTCAAAGACATCTATTTCGACGGGCTCGTTAAAGTTTGTACTGTTTAAAACCCAGCCGCGAATGGCCATACTACGAATACCTTCAATTCGGCTTCGATATTCGAAATCATGTGGTACATAGTATTTCGTTTCAGCTATGATCTCTCCCAAGCCTGAGACTAGCTTTATTTCGTGCGGAAGCCCATCATTAAGATACGCTCCCCCTGAGATCTCGAAATCAACAGATTTTATATCGTGTGAGTTAGCTGCGTTGCCAACTGCCGAAATGACTTGATCATCAATTAAAACCACACCAGAAATTGGAGCACTTCCATTATCCTCTCGCGTCAGAGATCCAAATATTTTACCGCCCTTGGTGGCCTTCAAGTTTCCGGAGTAGTAGCCATAAGACATTCTTTCCGGAACCGTAAAGTTCCATTTTGGACCAGTGAGACCATCTTCTCCGTCCATCAAAGCTGCTTCAGAAATCTTCTTATATTCGACGTACCTTGATGGATCGCGACTCTTAATACGCTCTAGCCAATCCGAAACGAAGGTCGCTTTGATATAATCAATTGTTTCAACCTCATGCGCAGGTGAAAATTTACGTGTAAATGTTACTATATTTCTGATTAAATAATAAAAATAGTAGTCTGCAGGGAGATTTCCCTTCTCTGACGTCTTGTCGTGAAACAGTATTGCACTTGGACATACATGTAAAACATCTCCAAGCGCGTGCCTGACAGTCAAACACCAGTCGGTTTCTTCAAAATACAAAAAATAATCTTCAGGAAACAAACCAACTTCCTCGAAGATCTTTGATCGACAAAAAAGGCTTGCACCAGTTAGATATTCGACTGTGTAAGGGGTGTCAGGTACAACCCCTTCATCCATACCATTATAGAGATGGTCAGTCCGAGTACCACCTGCGAACTTTACTTGCCCTCCGGCAGACCACACCAAGCGACTCTTGCGATTTTTTAATATTTTAGGTCCTATTACGTGGGCATCTGGGGTTGACAGCGCATAACTACGTAGATTTCCAAAGGCAGTCGGCTCAACTTCAGTATCTGGATTCAGAATCCATACGAATTCGTGCCCAGCCTCTTTAGCCAGACAAATGCCGATATTATTACCCGCAGCGTATCCTAAATTCTCATGGCTTCGATAGATTTCTATGATGAAGTCATATCGATCAATTAGCTCTCTAAATTCATAATCGAAGAGATTATTGGATCCGTTGTCAACTACGTAAACTCGGAAATCTTTCTCCTCAGAGTTATTCAACGTTTCAAGTAAACGACGGAGATCATCAAGCTCCCGATAGGTTAAGATTACTACTCCTGTGCCCTCGGAAGCAGTGCCTCGATTGTGTGGCAAAATTGGAAATACCACACGTTCTTGACCATTGACCCTTGTCTTCAATGCCTTGGCACTGCTTAACTGTATTGCGCCATCAAGTTTCTGCGCAAAAGAGCCCCAGTTCAAACTATGAGAAAGTTTCCCTGCTGCATCCGCCATTTTAAGATAGCTACTCGGTTCATTTAGGGCTGCTTCCATAGCGCCCGTTAGAGCACCTGGCGCCGATCTATCGTAAAGCCAACCTATTTCACCACACTTCAAGAGCTCTGAAATTGCTGGAAAGTTTGGGGCTATAACTGGTGTGTCAAACGATAATGCACCAAGGACGGATCCCGAGGTCAGGATCGATTTATATGGAAAGACTGCAACATCCGCTGCACGATAATAAACTTGGATTTCTTCGTCTCGAACAAACTTCTCAATTATCGTGACATTATCCATATCCGCCGCTAGCTGAGATACTGTTCCAATAGTGTAAGGGTGGACAGGATTGCCGACTATTATCAAATGAAATTCATAGCCTTTTATTCTCAGTGATTTTGCAGACGCCAGAAGTTGTGAGAGTCCTTTATAGGGGCGTAGCTGACCAAAGAAAACGAATGTTGGGACGCTTTGATTAATGCCCAATGCGCGTCGCGCGCTTTCGCGTGAAACATAATCTGGATATACGCCAACATAACTAGGATGTGGAATTTCCAAAACCTTCTCAGGCGAAATAGAGAAGTATTCTTCAATTTGAGTCAACGCTGCCCTTGAATGCACATGCACACGGTGCGCTCGATCCGATATCCCTTGGTTTAATTCGACTTCGGCTTGCAAATACTTTGCGTCGTGCGGAATAGTATTGTGGACAGTCCATATCAATATTCCCCCAAGCTTGATGAAAGAATCAAGTTTGGTAAGGAATGCAGTCACACGTCGGTTTGCATCAGGTCCGTTTTCCGCTGGAGCTATTACAGAGGTAGACCAATGCAGGTGAAAAGTCGCAGGGTGTTGAGCAACAATTTGACTTGCCATCAAGTTCTCGACAGCGCCATCAATATCGCTATATCTGATGTCGTATGATTCAGGTAGATGTTGCTCAATCATTTTCTGATATGGGTTGGTCGCGCGATAATCAGGAAATACAAAGTACTTCCTCTTTTCATTAATAATTTTGTTTCTTTTCGTGGTCCCCGATACATTAGAATTGCCAGCTTCGAGAGAAGCCAAGCCGTCACCATCCAAAAAATCGATGTCAATGCTTCTGCAGTGGAACGCTAGCCTTCGGGCATCTCCCTCAGCATCTTCTTTGTACTCCGAAAGAATTTCAATATTTGCAGATCCGACTACAGGATCTGGAAATTCAATTTTTACCTCTGATATCTCGCCACGAGCAATTTCTGCTGTATGGATAAGCAGGCCATTAAGGAGAAATTGTACGCGTTTCGTTTCTCTTGCCTCGTCTAATTCCGGTAACCATAGACTAGCTGTGAGGCCTTTCGCTCTGTGAAGAGTCATGCTTGCAGCTGTTGCGATCCACCCATCTTCGTAGGCACCCATATTCCAAGTATAGCTAATGTCAGAAATTTTATGCGTGGGATGTTCGTTCATATTGAGTCTTCCAAAAATGTCATTTTCCGCGACAGGTATCGTATACTGAGGGCTGCAGTGTTTACCCTTTGGCACCCTGCCCGCGAGAGTAGACATCGTCGTAACGGACGATGTCGTCTTCGCCGACATAGGAGCCGGTTTGCACCTCGACGAGTACCATCGGAACTTTGCCGGGGTTCTCCATCCGGTGGACGGACCCAAGCGGCACGTAGATGGACTCGTTTTCGGTCACGAGGCGAACCTCATCATCGACGGTAACCTGTGCGGTGCCCTCGACCACGATCCAATGCTCGGAGCGGTGGAAGTGGCTCTGTAGCGACAGCGACGCGCCAGGGTGCACGTGAATCCGTTTGACCTGAAAGCGCGAGCCAACAGCCAGGCTTTCGAACCAGCCCCAAGGACGGTGGTCTTTGGGGAAGGATTCCGCTTGGATCGCGGCCTTTTTCTTCAGCGCGGAGACCGCCAGTTTGACGTCTTGGGCGCGGTCTTTGTGGGCCACGAGCACGGCGTCGTTCATGGCAATGGCGACGATATCCTCGACCCCGATGCCGACCAATTCCAGCTGCGGTGATTCCGAGCGCAGGACCGAGTTCTTGCAGTCGATCGCGGTGACGCGGTCGGTGACAGCCACCCCGTCATCGTCCTGATCCATCGCGCGCCAGACCGCATCCCAGCCGCCCAAATCGGACCACAGATCGTCATAGGGGACAACCGCAAGATCCGACGCTTTTTCCATAATCGCGTAGTCGATCGACACATCCTGAGCCTGATCCCAAGGCTCGGCCGCTAGACGCAGGAAGCCAAGATCAGCTTTGGCCGAGTGGACCGACTGTTCCACAGGCGCCATGAGCTTCGGCGCATGCTCTGCGAACGCCGCGATAATATCAGAGGCGCGGAATAGGAAAATGCCCGCATTCCACAGGTAGCCGCCCTCGGCGAACATCCGTGTCGCGTTCTCCGCATCAGGCTTCTCGACAAAGCGCTTCAATGAGCAAACGCCCTCATCCGAAACGCTATCCAGTTCGAGATAGCCGTATCCGGTTTCAGGACGGTCTGGCTGGATGCCAAAAAGAACAAGCTTACCTTCCTTCGCCGGCTCGATGCCCTTGGCAACCGAAGCACGGAACGCGTCGCCATCCGGCATCGCATGATCAGAAGGAGCGACCAACATGATCGCATCCGGATTTTGTCTCTGCAAATAGATCGCTGCCGCGAGCACTGCGGGCGCAGTGTTCCTCGCAGCCGGCTCAATCAAGACCGCCTCCGGATCGATACCGAACTCTGTCAGCTGTTCTACAACAATGAATCGAAAATCAGAATTTGTGACGATCAACGGCTTACCATAGCCGATCTGTCCATCAACACCGCTCAAACGCTTCGCTGTCTGCTGAAACAGACTTCCTCCGTCGATCAGCGGTGAAAACTGCTTCGGAAAACTCTTTCGAGAGAGCGGCCACAGCCGCGTGCCAGATCCGCCACAGAGGATAACGGGGGTGACTGCAAACATATCTTACCTTGAGAAATTTGTGAAGTAAATTTGAAAATATCCACACCAAAAAAATCAAAGCGATTATTCTAGATAATTAAAGCACCCTAGATAATCGAAAGCAGCTTTCATGTGAACTCGACCTCTTTCAAAGGAGTATCGATCTAAGGTAAACTTCCGTCCAGCATTAGAAAGATCGCTCCATAAGTCTTCATCTGTATTAAGTCTATTAATGCAGTTAATCCATTCCTGTGGAGAACTGGCAATCAAACACTCTGAGCCATCTCGTAGTCCTATCCCCTCAGCCGCGATGGGGCTCACGATAGTAGGAATGCCATGAGAAATAGCCGAAAGAACCTTCCCTTTTATTCCGGCGCCAGAGATTAGAGGTGCAATGAAAATTTTATGCTTGTTGTAGGCATCAGATATATTGGAAACGTATCCCTCAACAAAAATAGAATCTGAATTAAGGTCTTTAAGACCTTTTTTCATGCCGGAGCCATATACATGCAGATGCGTATCTTGCCTATTCCCATTCAAAAGTGGACAAACTTCTGAGGCGAACCATTTTACGGCCTCTTCATTTGGATAGTGTTGATAACTTCCAACAAAAGATAATCCGACACGCCCGTGTAAACTTGGAACTTCGCTTGGGCTGGATACCACCCATGGCGCAAGTAGAACCTTAACATTCTTATTTGTATGGCTCTCAATAACTACATGTTCAAATTCATTGTAAGAAAAGACAACATCAACATTTTCAATGACAGACATTTCCTCTTTCCTGGTCTTTTTTGCTGCCTTAAGTAGCTCAGGATCGCTTTTTGCTTTCGCGACACGAAGCTCTCTTAAGAAGTGCAGATCAGCATTATTAAAGAGAATCTTTGCATGTGGGCAGCTCTCTCGAATTTTCCGAATGAAGTCAATTGCAACATGATATCGCGTTATATAAACAATATCAAATTCCTCACCGCGCGATTTCAAGAAGTCATCTACACTCAATGCGAACGGGGAGTAAATTGTTTCTATTCCAGATTTTTCAAGCTCAGAGGTATATTCGCCCAGGTGAGCTAGATTAATTGGAAGGAAGGTGACCTTATACCCCAAAGATTGAACAAGGGACATTTCTTGAAGCGCGGCATATGATCCTGCATCCAAGTCTGGTCTGGGAGTGGCGTAATCTAAAAAAAGGACACGACCAAGAATACCACTATCTTTGGCAAAATCTGGATCGGTGCCTTCCTTGGGGTGGTCTCTAAACTTTTGAATCCACTTCTTTTTGAATTTTGGAGCATTCTTAAGTTGATTGGACTTGAGCCCTGAATTAAGATCTGTTCCTGAAGTCAATCCCTCATGATGATATACGACAGAGAACGGGGCAAAAAATACCTTTAGGCCAGCATCTCGCACCTTGAAGGCGAAGTCCGTATCTTCAAAGTACATGGGTTCCAGATAAGACGAAAGCCCGTCAAGTTTTTCCCATAAATCTTTGGCTACCAGCATAGCTGCACCAGAAACGTAGTCTACCTCTCTAGCGTAATTAAACCTTGGATCCCAAGGATTTTTCCCCTTTCCATAGTTCCAAGGGTTGCCACTCTTCCAGACTATTCCACCAGCTTCTTGGAGGTTGCCATCAGGATATATTAACTTAGACCCTACAAGCCCAACGTCTTCAAAGCGGTTAAATACTTCAAGTAACTCATCTATCCAAAAACATGTTGGCTCTGTGTCGTTATTTAGCAATGCCAAAAATTTTCCAGACGCTACTTTAGCTGCAGCGTTGCATGACTTAATGAACCTCTGAGAAACGTCATTTCTTATAAAGGTCACGTTCTTGACGTATTCATGCAGGCTCATGGTATCGTCATCGGAAGCATCATCAACGACAATTACTTCAAATTTAGACTTGTTATAAGAAAGTAATAATGCGCACAGCGCTGTGTAGGTCGCCTCTACCTTATTGTGGGCTGGAATGATGATAGATACATCAGGTTGGTCTACCTTGGGAAAAGACAATGGCTTGATTTGTACATTTTCATACCCTCCTTCAAGCACCTGTAGTGCCCATGGCAATTGATCAAGTATTTCCTTGTCAGAGCCTGCCTTGAGATGCTCCTTTAAGCTCTTGTATCTAAAATTTTCTATTGCGCTTGGAACGCTGGGAAATGGCGGACGACTTTCACGCAACATAACTTCGTGAGGCGTAAGTATCTTTGGCAGAACAATGTAGTCTTGGAAGAATGTACGAATTCCCCATTCGTCACATATTTTAAGGAAAACCATCTCCCCTGTTAAGAATTCGTTAGGCAACTTTATAGAGCAGGGAGCGTCCCCAAAGGAAACCTTTGTTGAAAGTCTGTTATTTATAAATACACTAAAAATTCCGGGAGAATCTGATGAAAAAATAAGTGTATGCCCCTGATTTTCCAGCATACTTATTTTCAAAGACTTGGAATCCAGTAGACACACTTCCCCTGAAGGAGATCGTAGATGTATGCCGTTAACGTTGGCTTCTGACGAAATTGGAGCAGTGCTAATAAAATTGCTTTTTCCGGTGATTTTTGCGAATCCAAATTCTAGTCCGCCTGAGGCTAAGTTAGTACCGCTATTCCTGCTGCAAAATTTTAAATCTGCGAGAAAGATAAATGGGTTTTTGGGATTGCTATCGATCAATTGTCCAGATGAAATTAATTTCATTCGAAACTGATAAGTGACGCCTGGGTCTGCAACTTCGGTATTAAAGACGATTTCTTGATATTTCTCCCTAACGCGGCCACCAATGAAACTTGCTTCAATCCGAACAGTGTCTTCTTTGACAAGCTTTCCATCCGCGAGGTATTCTAAAATCACCGTAACATCACAATGATGGGTCGCAGCAAGAAAGCTTAACTCATACTTGCCCGGCTGCATGGAAATCGTCGTTAGTGGTAAAATTTGTATTTCCATACTTCGATGGGAATCATTAACAAGAATTTGTAAAGTATTGGAATCAGGTAGCGACCAATCCTCAAGCTTATTTACAAACGCAGTAACTTTCGCGACTTCTCTTGATACAATGTCGCGAGCTGATACTTCACTTAGTTTGAATGCAATGTCGTGCGCCTGCTCAATTGCAAGCTCTTTACATTCTCCAGATTCCGAAAATTTGTAAATATTTCCATTAATTGATAAACACGAATCCGCAACAATTTTCTTGTCGCCCCATGCAAATGCGCAGTCAGGGTAAAGAATAATGCGATCAAATCCGGCAGGCAGGGAGAGTTTGCTTCTTTGGTGCAACATTATATATGCCTATGCTCTTAATTACCTTGTTTTAAATAAGCTTCAGATAATGACTTTCATATACACTTTCTTGAAAGCTTGCCTTCGCAGAGAAGTCAATAGACTTCCCTTTCTGAGTGCTGATCTTTGAAAATCCGGCATCTAATAGAAGCTTGGCCAAATACTCTTCCGTGAATCCAGATTTGTGTGCCATAAACGGATTGCCGTTGGATATCGATTGCCTATGTCCATAAAGGACATCTAAGACAGAAATGGATCCTGCAGGAGACTCGTATAATGTCTTCTCTAGGTTATCAGCGTCTAGAAGATCTTTAACCTGGGATAAATCTGGGCATTTAAATACTGCAATGCCGTCATTTTTCAAAATGCGCGAAATCTCAGAAAGTACAATCGGTACTTCATGTGAGTAAAAATGTTCAATCACGTGGGAGCAGTACACAATATCTACGGACTTATCTTGTACGAAGCTTTTTAAGTCCACGAGGGATGCTACTAGATCAGGTTTAGCTTCCTCATTGACATCTACGCGCACCTCTCTCCAACCTTGGAAAAGTTCGCTTCCTATTGGCATTGCAGCCCGAGGACCTGATCCTAGATTCAAAAAAATTTTCGACATAAGTTATTCCTAAATCCAGGCAGGCAAATCTACGTTCTTTTTTATCTTATTAGAACGGATGCTTGGTGCTCGATGTTGCGAACTTAAAGCCCGATACGGCATAGTATCTGTTGATAAGAGTGGATGAGAGAACGGGTCGTTCCAAATTACATCTCGCCAACGAAGCCTTAGATTATCTATTTCTCGGCGCATGCGATTGGCGGACGGGCTTCGAATTTCGGCACCACGGCTAACAGATTCAAAGTGTTGAACATAGCAATGAGGGCTGAAAATTACTCGATAATTAGCTTCTCTTAAGCGCAAGCAATAATCGACGTCATTAAAGTTCACGGCGAAAAGGGCTTCTTCAAATCCACCAAGAGCTTGGAACAATGACTTGCGAGTAAGCATCATAGCCCCAGTGACCGCACTGCATTCATGAGCTACGCGTAGCATTTCCCCGTACCCAGGGTCCCCTCGCATACGGTCCTCGAAAGCATGTATTGCTCCGCTATGCGGTCCGAGCACGACTCCACCATGCTGAATAATATCGGAGCCTCGCACCATGAGAGGTCCCACTGCCCCTACCGTTGGGTCGCTCAGACGACCACAGAGTTCCTCAAATACTCCCGCTTCTGGGAAAAACACGTCGTTATTCAGGAAGCAAAGCTGTTCATGGCGTGCATATTCAACTGCAAGATTGTTCATCTGCGAAAAGTTGAAGCCATCATCATATTCTAGAATGCGTACACCTTGAGCTTCAAGCTCTAGGAATATGGCTGCGGTCTTTTTGTCTTTTGAGCAGTTATCAACAACGATAATATCAAGATCATATGCTGCGTTGTTCGAGATCAGGCTTGAGATACATTTCTTCAGCATCTCACCTTCATCGCGTGTTGGGATGATTACGCTAATTGCATGGTCTTTTGATTCTCTGCTGATCTGAACAGCGGGAAATACAACACCCTCTAGCTCCACTATGTGAGTTGGATTTAGGGATGTGGCTAGAAAATCTTGCAAGACTTCTTTGTGTAAACTCGCAGAGCGATTAATCAAATCCTCCTTAAGAACACCTCCGGGATGTGGGATGTGAAGTATGCTGTCGGAGTCTAAATCCGTCATCATCTTAATAAAGAACTCGAACGATGATCTTGGATTGAAGGAAAGTATTTTGCCGACTTCGCAACTGGGAACAGCAAAGCACTGCGCAGCGTAGCCTTGTTCAAGCAGCCTCTCAAGATCGAAGGCTGGAAAGAGCATTGGGAAGTATACATCGCCCTTACACGCGCAGAGATCAAAGTAGGCAATGCCTAATGCCTCAGTTGGCAGCCATTGAAGAATGCCTCTGCTCGGGGTGACGGCTGAACTGCAAATAAGGCTCCAGTCGCTCTCTGGGATATCCCAAATCAACCCATCCGAGCCAAACCGAACTAGCTCTTCTGTAGAGATGATGGAGCTAGAGAGCCCTGAATATATGTCGCTATAGCAGGTGAGCGGGACACTGTTCTCGAGGATCCTGTCTAACGCCATGTCGGAGGCGCTCGTTTTTCGACGTCCATCAGCATCCAGCCAAGCGTTCCGCATGCTATTCGGGAATGCAAGAAAATCGACTGGGCTACCGTTGAGCGGCTGACCAGTCGAGGTTTCAACTCTTAGCTTTCTCGGGACGCCGTCTGCCAATTTTGGATCTACGAGCAGGTCAAATCCAACGCGCTGACCGTGCGGGCTGCGCGGGTTTCCAATATGCTGCCAGCGAAACATTCGCGATCGACCTACAACAGTATCCCCATCATAGGCTAAGATCTCATAAGAAGGATGCTCAGTGACTGCATCATTTAGATATCCGGTCAGCGTCAGACCATTCGCATGACGAACATGGCCGAGCGGGAACCGCCCATCTACATCCCACCACTCTGTGTGGTCTGATAGGCAGATGTCGCAAACTATGTGATCAGTGTTGATAACTCTAATAGAGAGCCTGTCTTTTTTCTCAAAAAAAGCTTTATTCAGATTGAATTCAAATGCGCAATCTCTGGGAATGCGATCTAAATTCATCTCGGTATCCTTGAAGCTCAAATCTTCAAAGTATTCGTCTGCATAGTACGTACCGAACAGTATATTATTGTGATACAGGCCAACTGCCCAACGGACACCTTGGGATTCAGTGTCAATGACATATCCCCGGATATATCCTGGCTTGTAGAATTCTACGTTCGATTCAAGCTGCATCTTGGCGCACCCCCAGTAACCTTAGGGCGATTTCTTCAAAATCGTTTACTGACTTCTGCGACGAGTTTTTTAGATCCAAGTAAGCTATTGGCTCCACTTCAGTGCCCCATAGGGTCAACTGTGAAAACTCTCTTAAATATTGTAAATGTATCACTTTTGGGGATCGTAACTTTTGCGCGCCAACCTCAGCTACATCTTCAGGAAGAACTATGATTTCTGAAAATGGCTTGGAGTAAAATACATCATCGACTTCCCCTAATACGGGAATGACAACTTTATCGATCAAATCAATTTCTCTTATTATCTGCGGCTTTAGAGCATCATCCCCAGAGTGCTTTCGGGGCCGCCAACTAGTGGAGGCCATAAGATGTGATCTATAAATCTTCAGAGGATCGATCAGTGCGTATCGAGCGTAGGCTTGATGATGAAATGGATATTTCCTGGAAAGAATTAGGCCATTCTTCGAAATGAGATTTTTCTTTTCCTCTCCAAAAGTCACACCACCAACATGACCAATAAAGCAATCTACCGCTGCGAGGTGGCGATAGCCTTTCGCGGATGCTCTAATGCAAAAGTCCACTTCCTCGTAGTATCCGGCGCCAAAATCCTCCGAGAGAAAGCCCGTGTCGTGTAAGCATTTCTCAGAAATCATCATGGCAAAGCCGTTTCCGTTCAAAACATCAACGGAGATTCCGGCGTTTTGCTTGTACGCTAACTTGGCCAATTCCTCGACTGTCGCCGGTGAGGGCATCTTATAAGCTGTCAGAGGCTCGGGAACTGAGAAGCTTCCCGCGTTATTGGAAAGCGGCGTTACAGTTCCCACATCAGGTTCATTCAAGTGCTCTAGCATTCGCGAAAGCGTGTGCTTGGGCAGATACGTGTCAGAGTTCAAAAGCAAGACAGGACCCGTTCCGATTGAGCGAAGCCCCAAGTTTACTGCCCCTACAAATCCAAGAGATCTTGGGGAGTGGACGACTGTAACTCTGCGATTTTCAGACACTGCTCGTAGGAGCTTTTCTGTTGAGCGCTCCCTCGATGCGTCGTTCACGATAACCAGCCGAACCTTTGCGGTGCGCTTCAGTTCTTTCAAGACACTGTCCAAGCAGCGCTCAAGCACCTTACCGCCGTCATGAACAGGCATGATAATCCAGAGGCGGCTTCTCTTCTTAGACCCGGCCCCTATCAATGCTGGGTCCAGTTCTACGAATGGCAGGACCGTAATGCTTTTCTCTCGTGCGCCAACTTCTATCTGAACGATCCGCTCGGCATCGGTTCCTTTGGCAACATAATGATCCTGCGCGACAATATATTGATCCCCACTTCGATGTGCTCCGAGGACCTCTGGGAAATCACCCTCCTCACGAGGTGTGATTTTGGCCTGCTCTCCGGCGGGAAAAACAAGGGTAATCCGATCTACAACCTTCAATGGCGTTTGCAGGATCAGCGGCAAACGTTCTGGTAATAAAAACCGTATCGCTGCTTTACGATGAGATGGCAGACTGACTTCCGACAACAGGATCTGAACCGCTATGTCGTGAGTTTGCTCCGGCCGCTTTTCTTGGCCAAGCGCGCAAGCGATAACTTGAATATCGGGGTCAGCTCCTTCTAGCAGCCGCGCACTGTCTATATCTTCCAGAGCCTCAGCTGTTTTCCCCAGCTTAGAAAGAATGCGCGCACGCAGCATCAGGTCACGCGCAGAAAGCTGCTTCGTATCCTTGTGAACCTGATGAAAGCAAATCAATGCTCTGAGGTACTGGCCCTTTTTAAACAGGCTCAAAATATGGGCCGTGTCCATTACACCACATGATTATTTAAAATAAAAAGAAGAGCGAGGCCGAAGCCTCGCTCTGATTTTTGAAAGACACAGCTTATGCGTCGGTGTCCATATCGTCTTCAAAGACGAATTCCTCTACCGAAACGAAGGCGAACACATTGCCATTTTCGAAAGCGATAGTCGTAATGGTATCGGGTTGATAGTCAATGTATGCATCTGCAGAGCTACCGGCGATATAAACGACATCGTAGCCACCGTTACCGTCAACCCAGACTTGGTCATCACCGTCTGCCGATACATAGAAGGTATCGTCGCCACGGCCGCCATACATCTCATCGTTGCCCGAACCACCGTAGAGGGTATCGTTACCAGCGCCGCCATCTAGGACGTCGTCACCGTTATCGCCATACAGGAGATCGTCTCCACCTCCAGCACGGATCCAGTCATCACCGTTGCCGCCATAGAGCGTATCGCTGTCGGCGCCGCCATTCAACTCGTCATCGCCACCGCCGCCTTCGATCCAATCGTTGCCAGCGTCACCGTTCAGAGTGTCGTCACCCAAACCGCCGTACAGCGCGTCATCGTCGCCGCCACCGTTAAGCAGGTCTTCACCGTTCATACCAAACAGAGTGTCATTTGCCGAGCCGCCACCAAGTTGGTCGTCACCGTTGCCGCCGTCCAACATATCGTGGCCATCGCCACCCCAAAGGGTATCGTTCCCGCCGTTACCGTAGAGCTCGTCGGCACCTTTTTCGCCACGAACAACGTCGTCGCCAGCGCCACCCTTCAGGGTGTCATTACCATTGCCGCCGAGCAGGGCGTCGTCGCCCTTTGCCCCAAAGGCAAAGTCTGCACCACTACCGGCGTCTACTTTATCCGAACCCGCACCGGCCAGAATTTCGTCATCACCGGCATCAGATTTAATGACGTCATCACCCGCGCCGCTGGCAACAACTGCGTCAGGAATATCGGTCCCTTTAGCGCCAGTCGATCGAAGATCGATAACGTTGTCATCGGAGTTACCTGTTGTCGTAGCCGTACCCGAGCCAACAACTTCAGTAGTGATGGTGCCATTACCATTGTCACGCACGACGAGATCGGCATCCTCGGGGACTGCATCACCAGGATTAAGTACAACTACAGTTGTACCGTCACCCAAATCTTCCAGAATATTCGCGACCAGATCCTCACGGATACCCAATTCGTCCAGCCCAGCAGCTACGGCTGAGGTATTGCTATATTCATCGACCGCCATATCGAGTTCCTATATAATTAAATTACACTTACATTATTTGGAATCAAACAGGGCACGAAAAAAACAAAAAAGGATTCCCTATGGGGGAGTATTAATTAGATATTTGCAAAATCGCAATGACCTTCTATTGGGGAGATAAGAAATGTTTTTATTATCAGCGAAATTCGATGGTAAGGATTTCCATGACGATCAAAAATCGATCACAGCTAGTTAGATCGGGATGAATCCATTGCATAAATCGACGGCGCTTCAAGGTTCCCATTATCCCAGACGGCCTCATTGCACGGTCCCTGAGGCAGGTTCGCCTAGTGAAGTGTCGCCGTTCACGATGGCGATGCTGACCTCAATCTCGGCGACTTGAAGTCAAAGGTACTGTGGCATGAGGCGCCAGTTCGGGAGCTTCACACATTTTATCCTCGTCTCGACGCAGCTCTGCTGGTGGTATCCGCTCCAATGTCGCAGCGAGGCTCGGTCTAGGTATTTGAAGTGCATTGAATAGCCCCGTGTATTGTGGGCGCCTTCTTCGCTAATTTTGAGGCAAGGCGGCGATGATGGGCACTGGTTTTTTCGAAGACGAGTTCAAGCATGTCCTTGTCTAGCAAATCACCGAACGGGGCTTTCCCGAGAAGGCGGCTTCGGAGCGGTTGGGTGTGAGCACGCATTCTCTCTATGCGTGCAAGCGCAAATTTGCGAAGCCGGTGTCAGGCGACAGCGAGAAGGACGCCGAGATCCGTCGTCTGAAGCGCGAGCTTCTGCGTGTGACAGAGGAGCGGGATATCTTAAAAATGGGCGAGCCAGTGCCCGCCTTAGGTCCGAGGACAATGGCGAGCGCGTATTTCGCCAGGGATGCAACGTGAGATACGCGTTCGTTGCCGAGCATCGCGGACTATTCTCGCTTCGGGCGATGTGCCGCTGCCCGCGGATCCAGCCCAGTGCGCTCTGAGCTACTCCCCATCTATTGGACAGGATCTGGCGTAAATTAAGCTACTCTTTGCACCTGCAGATCCGGTTTGCTGATATTATTTCTCTGTCAATATACCAGCGCCGATGGCCTGCCGTCCAAAACAGAATTCGGGCGCCGGTGATTGTAGAAGGTCATCCATTTCCGAATGGCCGCTTTCGTCTCTGATCCGGTTTCCCAAGCATGCAGGTAGACGCATTCGTATTTCAGGGTGCGCCAGAGCCTCTCGATGAAGATGTTGTCCGCTGCCCGGCAATGGTTTGCCTGCAAACCATGAGAGGGGAGGAACCGGCCTTTCCCTTCCATTCACTGCCCGGCAGGGCATTGCATAGCAATGTCCCGAGAGGGGATATCCGCACGCCAGATCGCCGCAACCGATCCGTCCAGGCAAAGGATGTGAACTGGGATCCTTGATCGGTATTCATTATCTCGGGCGGCCCGAACTTGTGGATGGCCTCGTTCAGCGCGTCAACACAGAAGTCCGCCTCCAGTGTGTTCGAGATCCGCCAAGACAGAACCTTGCGGGTATGCCAGTCCATGATCGCCACCAGGTAGAGGAACCCGCGCCGCATGGGCAGATAGGTGATGTCTGAATACCCATTGCCCGTCAGGGTCATGCGCAGCATGATCCCGAGAGGGAGACCTGGTTTGGGCGTTCTACCCGCAGACCTCTGAGCAGGTAGGGATAGGTTTTGTGGCCCTTCGCCGAACTACTCGTGTTGGGCTTCTGGTAAATCGGCATCAAGCCCATCAGCCGCATTAGTCGCCGGATGCGCTTCTCGTTCACCATCTGGCCGTCATTGCGCAGATGCCAGGTCATCTGCCGAACGCCGAAGATTGGGGTCTCCAAGAACGGCTCGTCGATCTGCCGCATCAGGTCGAGGTTCTGTTCGGTCTCGCCCTTCGACTCGTAGTAATAGGATGAGCGTACGATCGACAGCAGCTTGCATTGCGGGCCGATGGACAAGTTCGGATGGTTCGGCTCGATCATGTCACGCCTCACTTCCCTCCCCAAGGCTTCAGCTTTCGCTCCAAGAAGAATTGGCCACCGTCTCGCCATTGTCTCTCGGACCAATGGCGTCCCAATGGCTCGATCCCCAATCTTGGCGTGAAGTTCCTTCACCTGCTCTGCGTCAATCGCAGCCTTCTTGCTGCTCCCGTGCTCGAACACGCCAGAAGCGCCTTTGAGTAGAGCGCGTTTCCACTGATGGATCATTAGTCGCCTCTCGGTGTTTGCTTCGCAATCACCTGCCGGTAACAGATTCACACAAAACCGGCTCGCAAGCTCGGCGGCCGTCTCCTCACCCTTTAGGGCTTCCAGCGCGACCTTCGCCTTGAACTCAGGCGCATGCTGTTTCCGCTTCGACATCTCTGATCTCCTTCTCGTCGAAGACTAGCAGACTGCAAGTAGTAGCTTATGTCTGTGTCCGAATTTCGGTGGGCAGCTCAGTCCTGATTCACTCGGATAGCCATACAATTGGTGCCCTTCTAAGAGTCACGCGGCGGTCTGTGACCGATTGATCTGCTTCTGGCGATGCATGATGATGCCGAAGAGGTAATTGCCAGGATAACGCCGTTGCCGAGAGCTTCTTCAACTCGCTCAAGCGCGAGCGGATCAGTCGGCGAACCTACCGAACGCGCGCAGAAGCAAGGCTGGATGTGTTCGATTACATTGAGATGTTCTACAACCCGAAACGCCAGAACGCACACAATGGAATGCTGTCACCAATTGAGTTCGAACGGCAGCAGAAACTGAACAACAAAGGCGTCTAAGAAACGCGGTGCTATTCAGCTACATAAGGAATGACTTGCTATGGCTAAGACCCCAACATCTCGCGTCGACAAACTGCTTTCTTCGATGGGCTATGGCTCGCGCAAGGAAATGGCACGTTTGGCGATTGCGGGGGGCATCACTCTGGACGCAGCCCCGCTTTTGGATGTCAGCGGGCGTATCCCTGTAACGCCGGATCTGCCAGAGCGCATGATGGTTGACGGCGATCCGGTTGATCCCATCCCGGGCATGGTCATTCTTTTGAACAAGCCCTTGGGCGTGACCTGTTCGCACAAGGAAGTCGGAAAGCTGGTCTATGACCTGCTGCCCACGCGATGGAGGCGGCGTACTCCGGCGATCTCGACCATTGGCCGCTTGGACAAGCAAACGTCGGGCCTTTTGTTGCTGACCGATGACGGCGATCTGCTTCACCGGGTCATCAGCCCCAAGCGCCACGTCAAGAAGATCTATCGCGCCAAGTTGGCCCGCCCGCTCGATGGCAGCGAAGGCGAACAGTTTGCTTCGGGCCGCATGATGCTGGAGGGTGAGGATAAGCCGCTGGCGCCTGCCGAACTGGAGGTCGCCTCGGAAACCGAAGCCCTGCTTTCTGTAACCGAAGGTCGATATCATCAGGTGCGCCGCATGTTTGCAGCCACCGGAAACCACGTCGAGGAACTGCACCGCGAAAGCATGGGCGGCCTGTCGCTGCCTGATAGCTTGGCACCCGGTCAGTGGAAGTTGCTAAGCGAAGACGAGATCGTCATGATCTTTCAGTAAAGGGAGTGGCTGTTGCCCGCCGCTCGCGTCCTTGGTGCTTGCATTTATGTGCCAAAGTTAAACGTTTGCAAAGATGCGTCAATGACTCTCCTACTCTGTGTTGGCGGTATGGGGGCAGAGCAGGACGACACAATACCCGCTCCACCGACCTGTTCGGCAGATGGACGAGGCGTTTCAAATACCTTGCAAGCTGTCGCTCTTCCGAGGAACCTCCTGAGCAAAGCGGAGAAAGACCTTGAAGCAATCAAATACCCCGATCGGCCCTCTGACAGACGATCTCTGGCCTGAAGAGATTTCGGATCTAAAGCAAGGCTTTGCGGGCGCGTTGAACGTCTATCGAACGATGGCGCATCATCCCGCGCTTACGCGGGCGTGGGCGAATTTGCGGCAACACATTGTCAAGGACACCAGCCTTGGTCTGGAGCGGTCCGAAGTGGTTATCTTGCGGACGGGCGTGCGTTTGGGGTCGGCCTATGAATGGGCGCATCACGTGTCGCGGGCGCGGGCTCTGGACTTTTCCGATGACCGTATCCGTGCCATTCGCGAGGCGCCCGCTGGTGAAGATGCCCTGCTGACCCGTGCTGTGGATGCGATCTTCGATGATCATAAGCTGCCCGCAGAACTAGAGGCAGAGTTGCGCCAAACCATCGGCAAGGCCGGTGTATTTGATCTGATTGCGACCGTCGGGTTTTACTCGGTCCTGGGCACCATATTGATGACCTATGACGTGCCGATTGACGACAATATCCGCGCCGAATTGGTCGCCAACCCCATTGATTAATCGGGCAAGGTGCCTGCGATGCGTTTCGCGATTTCCTTTAGCGGAGCCGCGAATTCTGTCACGGCCTTGCCAGAGCTCATGGCGGTCCGGATCCAGATCATCGACACGCATCCCAGAACATTCCCCGCAGACATGATGGGCACCGCGATCGAGGATGTCTGGGGGTTGAACTCTCCGCTGTCGCGGATGGCGACGCCGGTCGCCCTTGATCGCTCGAAGAGGCCATCGAGCCAACGTTGCTGCAGGAAAACGCGGTCCTCTGGATCATCCATCCTGATCAGATGGTCGAGGATCAGACTGCGTTCGGACGCCGAACAGAATGAGAGATAGGCGCGGCCCGCAGAGGTCCGCAGCATCGGCAGCCGATACCCTGTCATGCCTCGGTCAATCGACAGGGGGGATCGCCCGTGGGTGGTTTCCTGAATGACCATCGCGGCGTTGTTGTAAACGGTCAGGTCCAAAGGCCACACAAGTTGCTGCGAATAATCCGCAAAGATCGGTCCCGCCGCCTGCGAAATCTCTGAAGTCAGCGCATAGCCATCCCCAAGCGACGCGGCGAGCCGTGTTACACGCACATAGTTCGACGTGGCTGAAAACGCGACGTAACCCATCTCCTCAAGCGTTTCGAGCAGGCGGTACACCGTCGGACGCGGCAGGCCCAAGGCTTTGGCGATCTCGGCGGGGCGGCTTTCACCGGATTTGTTCACGTAGCTCAGCACGGCAAGACCCCGCGCGAGAGATCGCACGGCGTTCGATTTGGTTTTGTCAGAGCGCGCATCAGTCATTGGGGAACAGTCTCATACACGCTCTGACTGTGCCAGCCTCAGGCTTCGGCGACCACGGGATTGCGCAGGATACCGACGCCAGAGACCTCGATTTCGCAGACATCGCCGTCTTTCATGAACAGGGGCGGTTCGCGGCGGGCACCGACGCCGCCGGGGGTGCCAGAGACCAGAACGTCACCGGGCAACAGCGGCAGGATGGTGCTGCAATAGGCGATCAGACGGGGGATCGAGCAGACCAGCATGTCCAGCGTGGTGTCTTGCATGACCTCGCCGTTCAGGCGGGTTTGCAGGCGCATCTTGGTGTGATCCTCGATCTCGTCTGCAGTGGTCATCCACGGGCCAAAGCCGCCGGTGCCAGCAAAGGTCTTGCCCGGCATGAACTGATGGGTGTGCTTCTGCCAATCGCGGACCGAGCCATCGTTGTAACAGGCGTAACCCGCAACATGGTCCATCGCGTCCGCTTCGGAAATGCGGCGGCCTTCTTTGCCGATGATGACCGCGACCTCGCCTTCGTAGTCGAATTTGTCGGATTCCAGCGGCTTGATCAGAGGTTGGTTGTGCCCGATCTGAGAGCCCGCAAAGCGCGCGAAGAGCACCGGGTTGGGGGTTTCTTCGCGACCGGTTTCTGCGATGTGCGCGTGGTAGTTCAGACCAACGCAGATGATCTTGTCCGGGTTGGGAATGACCGGTTCATGGATCACATCGTCAAAGGCATAGTCCGCCTCCGCGCCAGTCAGGGCTTCAGCCTCGGACATCTGGCCCGAGGCCAGAAAGTCCCGCAGGGTCGCTGCATCAAAGCGTTTGCCCAGATCGACGATACCCGCATCGGTGACAAGACCATAGGACGCCACGCCGTCTTTCTTAAAAGAACATAGTTTCATGAGGTTAAGCCATTTCCGGTTGTTGTGTTGTGATGGGATTGGGCAGGACGCGCAGCAGCAACGCCTGCAATTCTTCGGCGGTATCGGCACCGCCAAGCGTATGTCTGTCGGGGCGCAAGACGGTGGCCTTGGCCCCAAAGCGGGCCAGATGGTCTGCCGCGTTCGACTGTTCAGTCGTGACTAACGCAACATGGTTCGGCAGGGTCAGCCCCTCGGCCAATGTGGCATCCGCGACCACGACGAACTGATGGGGATAGACATCGTCCATCCGCTGACCGTCCGCCATGCGCGGCTGGCCGAACAGACGACCTGCTTGCTCGGTGTCATCGCCAAGACCCGGACCAATCGGGGGCGCAATACTTTCCATCCGCGCCGACCCATCACCCGCGGGCAGCGCCGCGCGCAGGGCCTCTTCGGTGCCAGCGGTGTTGATCAGGCCGCCAAGGCGCACGGCGGTTTTAATGTATTCGGCAGCGTTGGGTTTGCGCTCGCTCTCGTAGGTGTCGAGCAGCTGGTCCGGATCAGCGACCAGCCCTTTGCAGGCCAGCGCCAGTTTCCAATAGAGGTTCGCCACGTCCCGAGTGCCTGCGCACATGCCTTGGCCCATAAAGGGCGGTGTTTGGTGGCACGCATCGCCAGCAAGGATCAGACGGCCCTTGCGCCAATCGTTGGCCACCAGCGAATGGAAGGTATAGACAGCGGTGCGTTCCAACTCGGCCTCGTCGGGGGTCAGCCAGTCGGACAGCAGTTCCCACACGCGATCGGGCTTGGCGATGTCAAAGCTGTCCTCATCGGGCAGGACGGTGATCTCCCAACGGCGGCGCAGTCCGGGGGTGCGCACATAGGTGGCGGGGCGCTCTGGCACGCAATACTGGATCGAGTGATCGCCCAAATCGGGCTTGTCCTGATGCAGGATCACATCGACCACCAGCCAGCGTTCGTGGAAGCCATAATCCTCCATATCGCTCTCGATGTAGCGGCGGACCAAGGACCGTGCCCCGTCACAGCCGACCACGTATTTCGCCGTCACATGCTCGACCTTGCCACGGGACATATCTTCGAAGCGCAGGGCCACCTGATCGCCCTGATCCTCGATATGGAAGACCTCGCAGCGGGTGCGGACGGTGACTTCGGGGCGCTGGCTCATATGGGCGCGCAGCACCTCTTCGAGATCGGGCTGGTGGAACCGGAAGTTCGCGCGCCAGCCTTGGGGGCCTTCGCCCTGAGGGCGGGGCCAGTCCAGCAGCAGATTGCCCTGTCCGTCAACGAACCGCATACCGGGGTGAATGGCGGTCTTGGGCTCCATCTGGTCCGCAATCCCGATCCATTGGAAAACGCGCATGACTTCGGCGTCGAAATGAACGGCGCGGGGCAAATGGTAGTGGGCGCCTTCACGCTCTAGCACCAGTGTTTTCAGGCCGCATTGTCCCAGCAGATGGGCCAGAGTGGCCCCGGCCGGACCGTAGCCCACAATGGCAACGTCGTAATGGTCCATCGTCAATTTCCCTGTTTCGCAAGTTCAGAATAGAGCCACGGGCACTCGGCCACCGGAGGCGAGCGGCGTCCCCGCGCAGCCGCATCCAGCCGCATGTCCCGCAGGCGTTTGCGCCCGCCTTCTTCGGTTAGATACAGGCGCTCGTGTCCCCAGAAGCTGGGGCCATCGTGGGTCTCGTGGGGCTCCCATGTGGCGGGATCGATCAAACGCCCGCCCCAGCCGTTCTCGACAAAGAAACCCGATGGCGAGTTGGCGTAGTAAGAGGTCATGTAATCGTTGGTGTGACGGCCAAGGGTGTAGGCGACGCGCCCCTCGTCCTGCTGTGCCAGATCAAAGCCTTGGCCCACGTCATCAAGGTTCTGGAACTCGACCATAAAGTGGTGAAAACCCAGTTGCCCCGAGCCGACCATGGCAAAGGAATGGTGCCGTTCATTCAGGTGAAAGAAGTACAGCCCATAGGGTTGCAGCCCGTAATCCGAGACGTGGAAATCCAAGAGGTCGCGATAGAAGGGCATCATCACGTTGATGTCTTTGACGTGCAACACCGCATGACCCATGCCCAAGGGTCCGGTTTTGAAACCGTCGATGGGGCGGCCCGGTACGAAGGGATCATTGGCGATCATCGGGGCGTGGAACAATTCCACCCGATTGCCGCCGGGATCTTCGAACCAGATCAGGTCCCCGACAAAGCGGCGGTCGGCCAGCTCTTTGGTGCCAAGTTGGACAGGAACACCCGCCGCATCCAGCCGCGCAGCGTACATCTGCAGGTCGTCCTTGTGCTCGACCTCAAAGCCCAGAAAGGCCAGCGTTTCGCCCGCCTCGTCTGACACCAAGAGGCGCTGCACTTTGTCGTCCATGCGGAAGGCCACTGCTTTGCCGCCGCGGTCGATCTTCTGCATTCCCAAAAGCTTGCCCGCGAAATCGCCCCAGTCGTCCAGCTTGTCAGAGCGCACACCGAGATAGCCCAGAGCATTGATTGCCATGGTCGTCTCCATCATTTGTTAAGGAATGCCCCAGATTAGACCGCTTGCTGCGGCCGCCTGAGGCGCAATCCCCGCCGGTCCGGTGGGCGGACAGGCGGGGTGCTGTGCCCTTAGTCGCCGACGACTTCGTGGGCGCGGGCCAAGGCCGCTGCCGCAGCTTCGGGGTCGGTTTGCTGACCAACCCACGTGTCAGCCGCATTGGTAAAGGCCGCGGCCCATGCCTGCATTGCGTCACTGTCCGGATCGACAAAGGTGACCTTGTCGTCCGCGCGGAAGGCCGCTTCGACCTCGGCGTCGGTGTCGTCGACAACACCGGCGATCCACTCTGCGGTCGCGCGGCCAGACATGCTGTCGATCACAGCTTTGTCCGCGTCAGACAGGCTGTTGTAGGTGTTCTTGTTCATCAGGATCGACATCGGCTGCGCCATAAAGCCTGCCGTGGTCACGTAGGGCGCGACCTCGTTCAGGCGGAAGGTGCGATAGGCGTCCATCACCCAAACCGCGCCGTCCACAACACCGCGCTCAAGGTTCTCGTAGACCTGCGGGGCGGGGACACCCACGCCCGAGGCGCCGACCATATCAAACAGGTCCGACCCGAATTTCGAGGGCGAGCGCAGCTTTTTGCCCTTCAGATCCTCGGGCATCATGGCGGCCGCATCGGTCATCAAAAAGCGATAGGCAGGCGTGCTGAAGACCGCGATCACCTTGTAATCTCTGTATTCCGCGTCCAAAGCGCCATCCTCGGCCAGCGTGTTCAGGATGTTTGCGCCCTCTTTACCATTTGCGACAAGGCCGGGGATTTCGACCACGCCCGTCATCGGGAAAACGCCCGGCGTGTAGGTCGGCACCACCAACGCCACATCTGCCACGCCCGCCTTCACAAGATCGGCCTGCGCTGGCGGAGCGCCGAGGATCGAGCCGGGGTAAAGCTTGAACTTGGCATCATCCGACAGCTTTTCATTCACCTGATCGATCCAGGGCTGAAGGACTTTGGACGAATAGAACCCTTGCGCCGGCTCAAAGGACGACACGCGCATTTCGCGGGCTTCAAGGGTGGTGGCAGCAAGCGCCAGAGCAAGTGTGCCCGTAGAAGTCAGAAGTTTAAGCATAGTTTCCTCCCATGAATGTATGCTTGTTCAAATGGCGTGGTGCGGCAGCCAGATCACGATCGCGGGGATGGCGATAATGATCAGGACGCGGATCAGATCGGCGATGACAAAGGGGGTCGCCCCTTTCCACAACTCGGTCAGTTTGATGTCCGGCTGGACGGTTTTCAGAACGAACAGGTTCATGCCGACGGGCGGTGTGATCAGGCCCATCTCGACCACCATGACGGCGAAGATTCCGAACCAGACCAGATCGATCCCCGCCGCCTGCGCCACCGGCACAAAGAGCGGTACCGTCAGCAGCAGCATCGCCAGACTGTCCATCAGCGTCCCCAGCGCCAGATAGATCGCCAGCATCAGCAGGATCACCATCAGCGGTTGGTCCAGAATGCCCGCGAACATGCCGGTCAGGGAAAACGGCAGGCCGGAAAGCGTCAGAAAAAAGTTGAACAGATTGGCCCCGATCAGCACCAGATAGAGCGCCCCGCAGGTCATAGCGGTGTCCATGAGGGCGGAAACCAGACTGCTCAGGCTTAGGCGGCGGGATAGGACCCCGTAAGCCAGAACAACGGCGGCACCTATGGCGGCGGTCTCGTTCGCGGTGAAGACGCCAGAATAGAGCCCGCCCATGATGATCCCGAAGATCCCCACCGGCGGCAGGAGCTCGGCCCAAGCCGCGCGCCGTTCCTGACGGTTTGCCCGCGTCCGCTGAGGGGCCGAGGACCAGCCCATCCAAATCGGAACCCAAATCGCCAGACAGTAGAGCAGAACCGCGATGGTAATCGGGCCAGCCGTGGCCAGAAGCAGCTCGCGGATCGATTGTTCGGCGATGAAGGCATAGATCACCAGAACCGTTGAGGGCGGGATCAGAATGCCCAGAGTGCCCCCCGCGGCAACGGATCCAGCGGACAGGGAACGGGAATACCCCGCCTCTTGCATTTCCGGCAGGGCAATCCGGCCCATGGTGGCAGTGGTCGCCAGTGAGGAGCCCGAGATCATGCCGAAACCGGCCGAGGCACCGATCGTCGCAAGGGCGAGGCCCCCGCGACGATGGCCAATCAGAACCGACATCGACTGGTAAAGCTTGGAAGACAGGCCACAATTCGCCGCGACGTTCCCCATCAGGACGAACAGCGGCAGCATCGTCAGGGTATAGTTGGTCAGGCTGTCCCAAATCGTCGTTGCGCCGATGGCCATGGCCCCTTCGGACCCGATAATCAGGCCAGAGCCAACAATCCCGACCAGCCCCAATGCGACCGCCACGGGTACTTCGAGAAAGATCATGGCGATGGCTGCAGCGAACCCCAGCCCTCCGAGGAAAAGCCCGTCCATCAAGCCTCTCCCTGTCCGCGGAGCGTTGAAACGAGCCCATAGGCAGCCGCAATGACCGCAAGCCCCAAGGTCACCGCCACCACGATCAGCGCCATATCCAATGGCAAGCCAAGGTCGGGCGTGGTCTGGGGCCCGCCAAGTTTCTCGAGCGCATTGCGCCCCATGATCCACGCCAGAAGCGCAGCGAAAATCAGCGATGTCGCGGTGCTCACGATCCCGAGGGGGCGGCCAAAGCGCGTAGGCGAGAGTTCAGACAGAAGCTTTGCCGTCACATGGGCGCGGTAGAGATACCCGATGGGCATGGACAGCAGGGCCCCAAGGCCAATCGACAACGACGTGAGCTCGATCGCGGCAGGAACATTGGTGCCAGAGGTCGCCCGCAGGATCACATCGCTGACCGTCACCGCCGTCCCAAAGATGAAACAGACCCCGGCAGAGAGCAGAAAACCCGTCGCAAAAAGCTTTTTGGGATGCTGAGCCATTATGCTGCCGCCCTTGGGCGCGCATAGGGGCTGGATGGGCAGATCGCCCTTGTTTTATTGCTCATAACGTCCTCCCTACTTGGAGGCAGTTATCCGCGGGGCATCAGTCCAAAGGTATGTTTTTCCCACATCTGTCCGCCAGGCGGACATCTTTGCTTCGGCGTTCAGGTAAGGCGTAGGGGAACTTTCGCCTTTGTGAATTTAGCGATGTCGGCCCCGTGCAGAGGTTTTCTTGTTCCCGCGTGCGCCGGTCACGACGGGCGTATTCTGCTGGTTCTCTTCGCGCAGTTTGCTCCACCGAGACAGGCGCGCGGGATCCAGCGTGCCTGCCTTGACTGCGGCTTGGACCGCGCATCCGGGTTCATGCTGGTGGGTGCAATCGCGAAACCGGCAATCGGGGGCCAGTTCGGTGATCTCGGCAAACAGCTCATCTAGGCCGGTCGACAGATCGCTTACGTGGAGGGTCCGCATCCCGGGGGTGTCGATGACCCACGCGCCGCCTTCGATTGTGTGCAACGAGCGGGAGGTCGTGGTGTGCCGCCCTTTCGCGTCATCTTCGCGGATGCTGCCGGTTGCCTGCGCATCCTCTTCTGATTTGCGGGCCAACGTGTTGAGCAGCGTTGACTTGCCCACGCCCGACGATCCGATCAGCGCCACGGTCTGTCCGGCACTGCACCAAGGGGCGAGGGCGGCGATCGCATCCTGTGACTTTCCGTTGATCGGGACTACTTGCAACCCCCGTTGCAATCCCGCGGCTGTGCGTTCGAAGGCGGTCACATCGGGGGTCTGGTCCACCTTGGTCAAGACGATCACGGCACCGGTTCCGGCTTCGTTGGTCAGGGCCAGATAACGCTCCAGTCGGGCCGGATTGAAATCGTCATTGCAGGAGGTGACGATGAACACCGTATCCACGTTGGCTGCGATCAGTTGCAGCTGGCGCGCGCCGACCGTCTGACGTTGAAGCAGGGAATGACGCTCTAGCAGGCGGGAAATCTGGAGGCCGTCAGGATCGGCTAGAACCCAGTCCCCGACAGCGAAATTGGCCGTCGTCATCCCCGCAGGCAGGCTGAGTTTGGCGCGCCCGCCCACGCGAAATGCCGTCATCGTCGAGCGATGCACGGCCGCGATGCGCATGGCCTCAAGGCCTGCGTCATCGGGGCCGAGTTGGTCTTGCAGGACAGGCGTCCAGCCAAGCGCATGCAATGCTGCGGGGATATGAGGGTCTTGCTTTTCCACGACGTCCTGAATGATCGGATTGGTCGCTTAGGGCAAGCGTTTCAGCGCCTCGGGCAGGGCGATTCCGGTCAAGCCAAGATGATCTGCCAGAATGGCCGTGGCCATCTCGTGATCTTCGACCGAGGGGAGGCCCGACACACCGATCGCGGCGATAACACCGACACCTTTGACAGTGATCGGAAAGCCGCCGCCGTGGATGACGAAATCGCTGTAGGGCAGGCCCACATCCGGCCACTGCTCGCGCCCTTCGAGCCCGTATTCCAGACCGGCCCGCATGGACGATTTGAAGGTCCGCAGAACAGTGTTGCCCTTTCGGCGGCCCCAATCTTCGTTCTCGGGCGTGGCACCGGCCAGCGTGGTGAAAAAGTAGCGGCGGGCAGCTGACTTGATCTCGATCGAGACGGGGGCAGCTCTGGCCAAAGCGTGTTCGCGCAGAGCACAGCCGAGGGTAAAGGCCAGGTCTTCGTCAAAATATTCCAGCACAAGCCGGCGTTCCTGCTCGGCGATGGCGTCCACTAATTCTTGCGTCATAAAATTCTTTCCTCCCAATGGACCGGCGAGAGCGTTTCGCCCCGTATATTTGTCCGAATTATCAGAGCGTAAGGCACGGTGCGCAGAGGCACCAGAGATCACCACTCGCCTTTGCGGCGATGCGTGTCGTTTGTCTCAATTCGTTTCAAAAACGTTCGAGTGCGCAAAGCACCGAGGTCAGCACGCGGCGACGCCATGAGTAATTTGCACCACGGCGAAGAAGATTGGGGCGAGGGGCATTGCGTTGCTCCTGTCAGGAGCGGAGCGGCTGTGTGACAAGGGTGTGATACGCATGACAAATCTGGGTCACGGTTAAAGCATTTCAGATCAGCATGTTGTGGACGTTTCTGGCTGGGGTGGTAGGATTCGCACCCACAAAACCGGTCTCCGTAACTCACTATGCCGAAAGGAAAAACTTTTGGCCCGTTTCCGCTGTGTTACATGTCTGATGGACATTAAAGTGTGACGGACTCTAATGCAAGTGTTCTTCTTCTGTTCGGTGGGTGGCAATGCAGTTCTGTCAGTCACGTTTCGGGGGAAACGCTGCTCTTCGGCGGACGGCAAGGTTGCGCGGCTCATTGGTGGTATCCACGGTTTCGGGTGCTCCAAGTTCTTGAGTTGCTAAGGGAAAGGCATCCTTCCGAATACGAATGACCTTTCCACCCAATCTCTGATTGAACTCGACCTCGACGAAGCTTCCCAGCCCAAGGCTCTGATGCTGTCGGCGGCAACGGAAATGCAACGTCGCCAGGGACGGTAACTCGCGGCAATCCATCGCCACTATTTGATGGATATGGCCCTGAGCGCTGCGGTGGTGGCGCGGATTGAGCGCATGCTGATCGCTGAATCCCCTCCGGAGTGGTCCCCACAAGAGGATCCTCTGGCCGCGATGGGACAAGCTCTGGAGCATCTCACTCGGGATCTACGGCCATTTTCTGGCAACGAAACGGGCGCATAAAGATTCCACTGCTGCCGTGCAGCCGTATCGCCAAATAGTTAGTCGCGAAACTCTTGCGTGGCTTCCTTGAGCCAGTTCACGAAATCCCTTGTTTTGGCCTTGTTGGGTCGGGGCGCGTCAACTGCATAAACATATTTGCTATCGACCTTGCCGAACGGCGCGGCCAGCCGGCCACTTGCAATGTCCCCTGAAATCAGATGCCAAGGCGCGATCGCCATACCGAGGCTGTTCAAGGCCGCCTCAATCGTCATGTGATAATGATCGAAAATCCGCGTTGTAGCCGGTTCAAACGCGTCACCTTCTCCGGTCGCGTCGATCCATTCCTGCCAGACCTGCGGGCGCGTGCGTGTCTCCAGCCGCGGCAAGGTGAGCATGTCTTCAACGCGATCCGGGACAAGCGAGGGGGCAACCACCAATGCCAGCTTTTCGTTGAAGAGCGGAACGCAGCTTTTGGGTAGTTCCGCATGGGGCGGCACGACAAGAATTCGGACATCGACAGAGACTTGTTGATGGCGGTTGTCTGTCGCGAGGCGGACGTCGAAGCGGGGGTGAATGGTCGTGAATTCGTGAAGCCGCGGTATCAGCCAGCGCATTGCAAAGGTGCTCAGGCAAGCGACATCCAGAATATCGCCATTCCCACGCCCGATGCTACGCAGGGCGTCCTCGATCTGGTCAAAGGCCGAGGTCAGGGCCAAGCCAAAAACGCGTCCTTCTTCGGTTAGTTTCGGGCGGTTCCGCGCGCCCTCGAACAGCGGCACGCCGACGAAATCCTCAAGATGGCTGACGTGGCGGCTGACCGCGCCATGGGTGACACCCAATTCATCAGCGGCGCGAGAGATCTGACCATGACGCGCAGCGGCTTCAAAAGCACGTAGGGCGGCGACAGGCAGGTTCTTTCTGTTTTTCATGTGAGAAATCCTCACATAGAGTGGGCAACATCGTCAATAAAGAACCAGCTGAATTGCTGCTAAGAGCGCGGGAGAGAAATTGATAAGGTGAGCCATGCCATTTGTTCGAACCGATGTTCCGAAAGGAACGGTCGCAGCCCAAAAGCAAAAGATTGTTCAGGGAATTCATGATGCTTTGGTTGAAGGCATCGGGATGCCTAAAGACGAGCTTTTCAACCGTGTCACAGAGTATGACGCAGAGGAGTTCTTTTACGACAGGGGCTTTAACGGCATCGCACGGTCAGACAATCTGATCGTTGTGGAAATCACGATGCGCCGCGGCAGAAGCGATGCGATGAAGCGCGATCTATATGCTGCGATCACGCGTAACCTTGAAGCAAACGCCGCGGTGTCGCCGAAGGATGTTTTCATTTTCATGCATGAGAATGACTACTCGGACTGGAGTGTCGGGAACGGCGTCTTTGCGATGGCCATTGCTCAGCAGCGCGGTACAGACAGCTAAAACGAGGCTTTCAGAATAGCGGAGCGGACAACAGGAGCTTCGTTCCGCACGGCCTTCTTTTTCCACCGTAACGACGATTGGGGCTGTGGGACGCGGTCACATCATGAAGGTCAGGGATGGCCCTCAACGTGCGAGCTCTGTTCGGTGTATCGGAGCGGCCTGCATTTTACCGAGGATCTTGGCGACTGACATCAAGTCTCCCCGAGTGACGTCACGATAAGTCGTGCTGCCCGAAAAAAAAAGTCGCGTTGCTTTGCGCGCACTGATTGCGATCTCTGCAAAATAAATGACGTGATTTTCGCAACTGCGGGATACGCTACACCTAATGCTTTGCAAGTGAGGTGTGGTAAGCCCAAAGACGTGACAGAGACAAATTCCCCGACAATCAGGAAGACCATTCGTATGTCCCCTGCGCAGGCGCAGTGGATTGCGCACTGGTCAGGAAAGCTGGGGATCAGTGAAAACAAATACATGCTCGATCGAATTGATGGCTTCCGTCCTGAGCCGAAGGCGAAAGGCCTTTCGGATGAGGTGGTGCATGGGATTGTAAATGTCGTCGGTGAAATCGAAGAGCAGGTCCGAAAGAGAGAAGCCAGCGGTGCTGAGGTGCCAATGGCTGAGCTCCTGCTTCTACAGCGGCTTTGTGAAAGGCTTAACGATCTACTCCTTAGGATACCGCGCTCATGATGTGTGGTTGGAAGGACGGTTGGGAAAATGATCCGCAAGCCCGCGGTATGATGAGCTACTTTCTGTCCCCAACGCATCGTAAGCAGGTTGGTGAAATCTATCAGGAGACGCGGCGCGATCCGGTGCCAGAGTTGCTGATCGGCGATCCCGATCAGATGGCAGCGTTTCTTCGACATCAGCGTGTGAACAAAAAGTTCAGCGTTCTGGTTCTGACCTTCGAGAAGGATGACGTGAACACCACGGATTTCAATCTCGGGGTAGGGGGAGCGAGAGAGGCGATCGGGCGGGTTCTGTCGATGGTCCTCGCGGTTTCCTACGCTGGTGTTCCGGAGCGGTCACGGCCACCGGTGTTGATCGGCACTCACACCCACACAGGTCGGCTTGAATTGAATTGCATTCTGCCGCGCTCTGTACTGGCCGGACATGGGCGCTGGATGGGCTTCAATCCCAAGCCGCCTCGGAAACTTTTCGGGGATCTATGGGACGATGTGGTGCGATGTGTGAATGCCCGTTTTGGCTGGGCCGACCCGTTTGATCCTGCAAGGGCGCAACTGGTCAAGTTGCCTAACTGGCGCCAAAAGCAGCGTGCAGAGGCGAAGCGCACGGGTGTTCATCTCGAGGAAGACCTTGGTGAGCGGATCGCGCGGCGAGCACAAATTCTGGCAACCACTTCATCATTCAGCGGCAGAGATGAATTGCTAAATGCGATGTCTGGGTGGCTCAGGAAAGAGGGTATCGTCGTTGCCGGAAAATCCTCAAAGACAGTAGCATTCCGTCTACGTGTCGATCACAGATCTGTTCCGGTAAAACTGGGTGGGATCCTGTTCGCGCGATTGCCTTATCCTGATTTTGGCGAGGCTGCTTCACCACCGGACATGCCCAAGCTGGCCAAGTCGGTGAACAGCAACGCCGCTGACGTGATTTCTGGAAATATCGACAAATATGGCAAGAATATTTGGCCGGTTCATAGGTTCGATATTGAGGAAATATTCGAAGGGCCGCCATTGCCAATTCCGACGCGCCATGTGTTGGCTGCGCAAGGTAGGTGCTCTAAAAATTCTATATATAACAAGGCGTTTGTGGCGAGGAGGCTAGAGGCCCTTCTTCTGAAATGTGCGCAATGGATTGAAGAAAATCGCTTCATGCACATGCTTGTTGCCGGATTGAATGAGGGGCCATTGCAGGTTCTGGAGGCCTCGAAAAGGGAGTGGAACATTTTCAATGCAAAACACAACAGAAGCGCGGCTGACCCAGCTGCTGGATGCCTGTCAGAGGCTGCCATTCCTGATCGACTCTCTGGAGAAACTTCTGGAGGTGCGCGAGGAGAGCACACTCAACGAACGGCTTCTGGAAATGATCACGACTCTTTCCCAGATTTCGGAGCAGATCGGGCAGGTGCCAAAGATGCTCGAGCCCGTGATGGGGTTGGAGCCGCGGCTGGCCCAACTCGAAGACCAGATGAGCCGGATGATCGGTTTTCAGAAAGACCTGAACGCCTTTCTTTCCAGCGTCCCGAGCGAGGAAGTCGAGGATTGCTGATTAGGCGGTGGTTGCACAGTTCGCCACGTGATATTGCCTCTCATCAGCTGGAAAGGTAGCATAGAATGAGGGGTAAGTTCACTTGGGTTGGTGACGCCCAAGAGGGGCTATTCATCGTTCTTTGATCTGCGCGACCGCGTGGCGCTTCAACTCGTCTGTGAAATTCCCTGTGCCCATCATGGCCTCCTTGCCTCAAAATTAGCGAAGAAGGCGTCCAAAATGCACGGAGCTATTCAGACCACCGCTCTGTTCAGCCTCAGCAGGTCAACTCTACACGTGTCCTTCCAGAGAGTTTATCAAGGGCAGATATCGGAATTCTCGTACCCTGACTGACACCGATTAGGTACAAAAAGGAATCTCCAGTTGCCGCACATCCTGTAACTGCACTGGCGGCAGTTTCGACTTCTCCTAGAGAAAACGATGCTTGGCCAATTGGTGCAACCAAGGCATACGACCAGTCCGGCGACACACCCACTTCATAATTCATACCGGATACAACGTACCCTCTTCTTTGGGCCCAAATTGCATTGTTTCGAGCTAGATTTGCCGCCCTTTGAGATTTCTGTGTATGAAGTTGCGCACTTGTTCCTCTTGATTGATTTGTTGGCCCACATGCACCAACAAGAAAAATGCTAAAGAAAAAAATAATCAAAACTCGCAAGATGACGCCCTCCGTTTGAGGTTTTTTGTAATTATCAATTACATTAAGGTCCACCCATCAATCTCATGCGGAACATTTCTTTACATCTTCGGGTCGCAAAAACGGTCATTCTCATGCTCGTGAGGTCAATTGGACGGTTAGGCCGCCAATGCGACCAAAGATGCCAGTCACCGGCAACCTTCCAGCCAAACGTCGCCGTGATCTAATGGCGCGCAATCACCTTGGAGCATGCGCTCAATGCGCTCCGTCCGATCTACAAGCTTCTCATCGCCCTGCAGCAAATCGAAGGACGCAGGCGCAATCAGCACGGCGACCAGTCGCAAAAACTCTGTATCCGTTACCTCGGACGGCGGGACGCCAAAGACCAAAAAGCTGGCCTCGAAGAACCCGGTCATCCAGCCACTCGGTCCGCGTCCCATTTCAGCGGTATCGAGCCAGAGTGCAAGGATTTGATCTTTTGTCAGGCTCTGCTCCAATCCCAAAGCATAGCCGGTCTGTCGTACTTTGCCGATCCCGGGTTGGAACTGCTTGAAGGCAAGTCGCTTTGCGACAGACTGGGAAATTGTCGTCGCCCCGGCGCCGGCTGTGTTAAAGTCCACGCCACCGTGGTCGAGGAAAGCGGGGTCCTGCACGCGCAAAAGCCAATCGAGGCGTTCCGCTCCCAGGTCAGCACCGCTTCGGCCTTCCGCAATCAGCTTGTTTGCCCTGATGCGAAGATCATCGGAGGCAAGCTTCGCATCGACATAACCCTTTCCGCCATAGGCCGCGAGAGCTGCTACGAGCACTGCAAGCACCACCATGAGAAATTTGAAAACGCGCCCCATGGGGTAACTATACGTCTCGGGCCACGGTAGCCGGAAGCGGAAAACGGGCTCGAACCCGTTATGCGGCAGATGTCTGTATCACCGCGTCTACATATCAGTCCTTTTTGGACATTGACCAACTGGACTGAGCCGCGGCGCTGTCCCCCCTCCCAACCAATGAGACACAATGCAGCCTAGTCCGATATGCCACGAACTGTGACGCTAAACGATGCTCCTGTTCGAATTTTGAATTAAATGGCTTCTTTGACGTTCTCTCAGAGGCGTTTTCACGATCGCCGCGTCTATTCGGGTCTACACGGATGGACTGTCTGCTCGCCGGTTGTCGCGCCGAAATAGGTCCCATCAGGATTGAAGGTGATAAAGTTGATCACCCGACAACCATTCGGGTTCTTGGTCGAAAGAAGAAAGGCGGCATTCACCATCGGCGGGATTGGCGACAGCTTTCTGTCACGGTCATGAGTGCCCTTTCCGATTAACTTAGTCTGTATGATCGAAAAGCGGCGCAACAGAAGTGCCTGTTCTACCTCATCTATAACACGGCTTGCATCAGCAAATTTAACGCTACACACATGCCGTGTGGTGCCGTTGGCAGATGTCCACTCCGTTAGCACAGCATACAGTTCAGATCCCGCGCGGATCCAAGCCTGCTGTTTGTAAGATCGGTGCCACTCTTCATCGCGCGCTAGGACTTCCGTTTCTTCCAGACCTTCGTGATCAAACTCCGAGTTCGTTTCGATCGACAACCGGCAGCGTTCAAAGAGGTTGTCAAAGTCACGCAACAGGCCTTGTGAACTGTCTGCGCTGAAGAAAGTCACGGACAACGCCAAGACTGCAATGACCCAAGATAAAATCGCCACCAACAATGCAACATGGCGCTTTGGGTGAATAAACAATTTCATCATACTTACACTTCCAACACTTCCAACTTTTGCGAGCGGACCCTCAACGACAAATCAGAATGGGTCAAGTCGGGCTCAAACATGGCAAGTCGCAACTCGGGAGGCTCTGGTCTGCCGTGCACTCTCGAAAATCCGGCAATTCTGGTATGATCGGGTATCGGCAAACTGCCGAGGATGTGGCGGGCGTGGTGGAGAGGAGGAACCACTATGCCAGCTACAAATCTACCTGGCATCCGAGCATGCCGTCCTGCTTGGAACAAGGGGCGCATCGTCGGCCAGAAGCGCCCGCTTGCGCCGAAACACGTATGGGCAATCCGGGTTCGACTAGAGATTGCCCAGAAGTTACGCGAACTGGCGCTCTTCAATCTCGCCATAGACAGCAAATTACGGGGCTGCGATCTGGTAAAGCTGAAGGTTGCTGACGTTTACGCAGCCGGACAGGTTAAGCACTGCGCTTCAATCTTCCAGAGCAAAACCCGCAAACCTGTCAGCTTCGAGATCACCGAGGGGACGCGGAAAGCCGTCGCGAGTTGGCTCGAGGAGTCCATGATGATTGGCTCGGAGCATTTGTGGCCGGGCCGCTTTCATGAACGTCTGCATATTTCGACGAGGCAATACGCTCGTCTGGTGCGTGAATGGGTGATCTCAATCGGCTTAGAGCCGAGCGCCTATGGAACCCACTCCATGCGGCGGACCAAGGTGGCACAGATATACCGAAAAACTGGCAACCTCCGCGCGGTCCAGCTTTTGTTGGGCCATACGAAAATGGATAGCACGGTTCGCTACCTCGGCGTCGAACTCGAAGATGCGCTGACCATCGCAGAGGCTGTTGAGATTTGAATAGAGGGCCGCCATGACAACGGAGGCCCTGAGCTGCCGGTCGGGACTGCGCCGATGCAGCAGTGCGGCTTTCCCAAAGCGGTGGTTCAGTGCTTGGTGCGGAAAACCACTGTCCGAAAGTCGCCGATCGCGCACAAAACTGCCGGTCGTAGGGATCAGGCCGTCAAAAACCGTCGTAGGAGATCCGCGAACTCTTTGGGGGCATCAATGTGGACCGAGTGACCGGCTTCGAGCTGGGCGAAGGTCGTGCCGGTGCGCCATTGTGTCATGGTCCGTAACTCGGCCGCATCGCAAATGCGGCTTTCACGCCCCAAGACGACGAGCGCCGCGCACTGGCTTTTCAGCCAGATGGCCCAGTGATCGCCATTGGTCGCCTTTTCCGACATCAGGAACTCCGCAGGTTCGAAATTTAGGGCCCATTCGTCTGCAACGCGATGGATCGAGTTTTGCAGATAGGGCGCAAGGCGAGGCCCGAGGCGCGCCTCGAGGTCTTCACGCAAGCGGTGCGTACCGCCCCAGCCCCCCATATAAGTCGCTTAATCGTCCTGAATAGTCACACCGATGTCTTCGATGACCATTGCGCTTATGCGCTCAGGATGTGCCGCAGCGAGATGATAGGCAACAATTCCTCCGAAAGAGTGGCCAACCACAGGAACCGGCTCTGTGATGGACAGTTGGTCCAGAAGTGCAACCACATCGGACACATAGGCGGGCATACTATGTGGCACGGCGTGGTCGGTCTCTCCGAACCCGCGCTGGTCCAATGCGATCACGCGCCAATCGGGGGCAAGGTCGTCGGCCAACGCAGAAAAATCGGACGCGCCCATCCAGTGCCCGTGTAGCGCAACCAGAGGCCGCCCCGCCCCGCCGGCGTCAAGGAAGGACAGGACGATCCCGTCGTGTTCGAAGCTGTGCCTGTGCATGAACCCGCCTTTTGTTTCTCGACATGTAACCCGTCAGGGCGGAGCGACAAGGGCCACTCGGGGCCAGAACACAGGACCAGAAACGGTCACGCGACTGCGCGGCGTTACGTCCCGAACCCGTCCGATCAAAGCTTCTTTTCAAAGAACAGGTCCGGATATGGGACGTCATTAATTCTCTTGCTCTCGGGCCAGCCCAAGGTTGCGCGCTGCAGGGGCAACCCACATGCGTTTCACCTCTGCGAGCGTCCCTCCGCGGCCCTTGATGACAACGCAGCCCAGCGGAATCTCCGCAAGTCCCGCCACCACAAACCTGCCGTGGGGGTGTTTCATCTGTGACTGGTCAGGTTCAACCGTTGACTAAACTCGGCGGCAAAGGCGGCCATGCAATCCCTGGCGAACTTGGAGGCGTAGTCGACCTCCTTAAATACGACGGCGTCGAGCGATGCCGCGATCAGTTCGCCGGCGTGCTGCCGCGTCAGCGCCGTCTGCTCATCTGGGGGAGGCGCCGATGTTGCCTATCCGGGAAGGACTTCCCGGTCTGTATCGGCCCAGGTCCCTAGTGCCGCACCTTGTCGAGCTATGAACGCCCTTTTGCTATGGCGAGGTTCAATCGAGCAGCTACCCCAGTCAAAATAGCGATGAGCACTGCCAACATTGCCAACGTGAGCAATATGAACTTCGCAGCCGCTGCGGCTGAGTAAATCATCGCAAGAGATGCAGAAATTGCATCAGGGCGTGCGAGCATTCCGAACGACAGCAGATTTTCGAGTACATCGAATGAGGCGCCGCACACACCTAAAATTGCTGCGGCGCGACCCAAATGCCAGCTCCAAACACCGAGTAGGTTGATCTTTCCCCCAAGCCGCGCAGCCAAAGTTCCCAACAGCAACGAGACGGCCATCACCGCTGCGATGAAGCCAAAGTCGAGGAATTGAGTCTGCCAATAGATGTGCAGGGTCCCGGCATCCATCATATGCGCATAGTATGCCTCGATGAGCTTGGCATCGAACGCCAGTTGGCCCGACGCATAGTCAACCGGATAAAGCGATGCTGCATAGCTGGCGTCGAGGCGTCCTTTGATCCAGTGAAAGCCGAGAAATGCCAGAAAGGTTGCCGCCAAGTGTACGAAGAGGGGCATTCGAAGAAGTCGATTAAGCATAAAATTTCCCACTTTGTATTCCATGGAATGCTTTTTACATTCCTCGGAATGCAAATCAAGAGGTTTCGATGCAACACCCGCCGCTTTCCGCACAGTTCGGCCAACAGCTTGGGGTTGTCAGCACCCTGTACCGGTCGTTGATCGAAAGCCTGCTTGTTCCTCACGATGTAACCTGGGCGCAGTTCAGTCTGCTTCTCCATCTTGCTCGGAGGAGCGGCCCGAGCCGAATTTCCGAGATCGCCTCAGCCGTGAACCTGACCCAACCTGCCGTGACCAAAGTGGTCCAAAAATTTTCAGCACAGCAGATGGTTTTCGTCCGGAGCGATCAAAACGACGGGCGCAATAGGCTGGTAGAGATCACAGAGGTAGGGCGCACAAGGCTTGTTGCCATGCAGCAGTCTTTTGGCCCTGCTTTTCACGAGCTACTACTGGATTGGAGCTCTGAGGAGATAGAACGCCTCATTCACGATCTCACGCGCTTGAGCGCAACCCTCGTCACCTTGAATGAGGCGCAGCGGGGCCAGAAAAAGCCCTGAGAACTATTCATCACCTGTTCGTTTGCCAAGCTGCGATTGAACTAAGTCAGCCCTCCAGATCGATCATCGCGGTTCGATTGCTCAAGTCCGATTGATGTCCGGTTGGCGGACTTTGCTGTCGTTCAGCTATGAGCTAGATGAGCACCACGAACAGGCATCACGGGCATAATTGTGGCTACCCTCATTTCATTCGCAGGCTTGCCGGGAACTGGTAAGAGCACAATCTCACGCGCCCTGTCGGTCGCAAAGGGGGCGGTATATCTGCGGATTGATGAGATCGACGCCGCTATCTGGGAAATTGATCCCGACCGGGACATCGGTCCAGAAAGCTACCATATCGCAGCAGCCCTTGCGGCCTCAAACCTTGCTCTGGGGCACACGGCAATTATCGACTGCGTGAACCCTTGGGTGATCACACGCGAGATCTTCACTGCCGCCGCAAAGCGGTCAAAGGTAAGAATTCTTGGCGTTGAAACCATTTGCTCTGATCCGGTGATCCATCGGGCAAGGGTCGAAGAACGCACGATGGATGTGCCCGGCCTCGAAAAACCCGACTGGCAAAAGGTGCTATCCCGCGACTACACGCCATGGGCTACGGCAGATGTGAAGCTGGACACGGCCAAACTGAATGTTGCTGAAGCCGTAGCCGAGATTGAGCGCCATCTCTAAGGCGGCTTTGGGCTCGAAGCGGTCTTATGCTGAGACGCGACGGGTCGTGCGCTTGGCACGCAGCAGTGGCCGTCGTTCCCGGCCCGTTGCTGCCGTTCAGTCTCTGGCCGCTACGCGGCAACGCAGCTACGCTGTCCGGACATTCAAGGTTTAACGTAGCTCAGGCTGATGAGGCGCCAGGTGGGCGGTGGGCAAAAGATGCTGCTGCGGCCCCGACGCTTCCAGAAAACAGATCTTCCGCGGCAGCAATTCGAATGGCTTCTCCTCTTCGGTTTGTGCGGTAGTTTGGTGAAGTAGTTCACATCAAGGAAGATAGCCCTGTACGCTTCGGAAGCCTTCAAACCACGGATGGCACTAATGACCCGTGCCATTGAAGCGGGAGATTCCCCCTTTCAAGGGATGGTCCCCGCCGTACTAGATCAGATATTCGAGGAACTTTCGGCGAGTATCGACAGAAGCCCCGAGACGCTTCGCGAACTTTACTTCCTGACATCGCACGGTCACTTCACGCGGTCGCTTGAAGAGATGAACAAAATTCTATTTCAACTTGGTCCGTTCCAAAGGGAGATTGTCTCTCGTTTGCGAGGTGGTCCTGAAAGTTTCAAGCAACCCTATTGTCCAAACAGGCAAATGCTTTTTGACGCCGTTCAGTCAGCACTTGTTACGAACCCCCGAATAAAGCTACTCGAACATCTGGCGCCCGGAAACGCGGTGTTTTTCAGGTTCGGTCCGGCGAGTGGCAGCTCGATCGAAGTGTGTCTGAATACCCGGCTCAATCCCTTGGGGACATATTCGCAGGATGTATTGAGGGACTCACAAACGGGGACACGTCTGAACTGTATGTTGCGGCCGCTCTTCGGTGACTTCCGAGATTCGTCTTACCATTGTCCCGATGATGTCCAGCGTTGGACCGTGGATATCCTTCGCTATGCCAGTGCAGTATTTGAATGGTGGGAAACCGACCAGAACGAAAATCCCAGTGTGCCATAACGGAATCTTGGCTAT
>NZ_JABCJE010000017.1 GCF_013377535.1 Donghicola mangrovi
GGCCGAGCGTTCATGTGACGCTTGACAACCATTTCCTGAAGGCCACGAGCGGCGGATAGTCTGCGTTCACATGCGGCCAGCACAGGTAATACATCTCGTCACTGCGCATCTTATGGGGAAGGGCGCGCACTAGCGCTCCTGCTTCCAATTCGTTTTGGATCAAGAATTCTGGCAATAGGGCCACGCCAAGACCCACCATTGCCGCTTGGGCAGCCGTAGCGAACTGATCGAAGAGCATGCCGTGTAGTGGCTCGGTCTCCACATCGTGACGCGCCATGAATTTCTCCCACGCATCGGGGCGCGATGTCAGATGGAGCAGTGGCGCTTGGACCAGATCAGCTACCTCCTTAAACCCAAATTGCTCGAGCAGCGCAGGGGCGCAGGCCGGAACCACGTCCTCTTTACACAGGGGAAGTGCGGCACATTGGGGCCAATCCGCACGGCCAAAGTGAATAGCCGCATCCAAGGGGACTTGAGTGAAATCGAAAGGTTCAAGCTTTGTGGTAAGGTTAATGGTGATCCCGGGATTTTTCTGCAAAAAGTCCGGTAGGCGCGGGGCCAGCCAGCGGGTGCCAAAGGTCGGAAGAATGGCCAATGCCAGTGTGCCGCCGCTTGGGTTGGCCCTTAGGTTCATGGACGCAGACGATATCTTTTGTAGCGCTTCTCGGATCTCTCTGGCATAGCGTTCGCCGCCGGCGGTAAGGCGGATGGATTGCTTTTCCCGGTGGAAAAGCTCTGTGCCCAATTGCTCTTCCAGTGCTCTGATCTGACGAGAAACCGCGCTTTGCGTTAAGGATAACTCCTTGGCGGCAGTGGTCACATTCTGGGTGCGCGCAGCCGTTTCGAACGCCTGAAGTAGGGATGTCGATGGCAAAAAGCGGCGGGGGATCGGCATGGTGCACCTGTGGACTTGGTATTCTGAAAGCGAATGGATGTTGCTAGGCTGCTTGGCAAGTAGGTTTAGCCGAACGTCGATCTACGCCTAAATTTTCCGCGTCAGGCTGAAATTTGGAAATCACTCGCTTTAGATCTCCTAAGAAGTCCCTAACCAAAGCAGTAGCCATTACCAAACGGAATGAGGTTACGCGCAAGAGTGACTGGCGCGAAGGGCGAAGTTGGGCAACCGTTTCCGGCAGGGAAGCAGCCCGTTCAAGACACCGGATCACGTGAACATGACCACCAAATCGCTCAGCCATGGCTTATGGGCCGCCAGCGCCCCCGAGGCTCCGACCACCCCAGCATTGGATCGGAAAATCCATGTCGATGTGGCTGTGATCGGTGCCGGTTACACCGGCCTGTCGGCCGCGCTGCATCTGGCAGAGCTTGGACGATCGGTCGCCGTGCTCGAGGCCGAAGTGCCAGGTCACGGTGGGTCAGGGCGCAACGTGGGGTTGGTAAATGCCGGGATGTGGGTGATGCCCGATGCCCTGCGCCAAAATCTGGGAGAGGATTTGGGCGGGCGCATGCTGTCCTTTCTGGGGGACGGGCCTTCGGCGGTGTTCGATCTGATTAACCAACATGGCATAGACTGCGAGGCGACGCGGCGGGGTACGCTTCACTGTGCGGTTGGCGCCTCGGGGTTAACCGAGATTTCCGAGCGGGCGCGGCAGTGGTCTGCGCTGAAAGCTCCGGTCGAGGTATTGGCGGCGAAAGATGCGGCAGAGAAACTGGGGACCAAGGCTTTTGAGGGGGCGCTGTGGGACCATCGGGCGGGCACGGTCCAGCCCATGGCCTATGTTCGGGGCCTGTGCCGCGCCGCGATGAAGGCGGGTGCACAGGTTTATGGAAAGTCACCGGTGACGGAGGTTGCTCAGGGGCCGGATCACTGGACGTTAACCACGCCCACCGGGAAGGTTCATGCGGATTGGTTGATTGCGGCGACCAATGTGTACACTGCGTCGGTTTGGCCAGAACTCGCAACCAGCCAAGTCGTTCTGCCCTATTTCAACATGGCCACTGCGCCGCTGCCCGCGGATGTGCTGGCCTCGATCCTGCCTGAACGGCAGGGGGCTTGGGACACGCGGTCGGTGCTGACGTCATTTCGGTTGGATCAGGCGGGGCGGCTTATCTTTGGCAGTGTCGGGCAACTCGGGGTCGAGGCCGCGATCCACGCCGGATTTTCGCAGCGCAGTCTGCGGGCGATGTACCCACAGCTGGGGGACGTTACGTTTGAATATCAGTGGTGGGGCCAGATCGGGATGACGCCGGATAACCTGCCGCGATTAACCAAGTTGGGGCGCAACGCGCTGGCGGTGTCGGGGTACAACGGGCGGGGCATCGCGCCCGGCACCGTGTGTGGCAGGGCGCTGGCCCATCATATCGCGGGCAATCTGCCGATTTCGGAAATTCCGTTGCCGGTGGTGGATCTGACGCCCGACCCGATGCGCGCCGCCCGAGGGCTAGGGTATCGGGCGGGGGCGGCAGCCCTCCACGCCGTGGCGCAGAGGGTCTGAAGGTTAACAAATACGCGGCAGTTGCTCGCCCACCAACATGTCCACGATGCGTGCGCCACCGAACAGGGTGCGCATGGTGACCTGACCAGCGGGGCCCTTTTTCGCGCGGCCGATGATGCAGGCGCCTTGGCCAGCTTCGGTGGACTTCATCGCAGCCAGTGCGGCCTCGGCCTGTTCCTCGGGCACGAACAGAACCAAGGTCCCCTCGTTCGCCAGATACAGTGGATCAAGGCCGAGGATTTCGCAGACCCCTTTCACCTCGGTGCGCAGGGGTAGGGCGGTTTCTTCGATCTCGATCGCCAGCCCGCATGCATCCGCCATCTCGTTCAGGGCACTCGCCACGCCGCCACGGGTCGCATCGCGGCAGGCGCGTACATCGGCGGCCTGACACACTGCCTGCATCAGATGACCGAGGCCCTGACAGTCGGACTGGATGTCGGTGGACAGCATCATGTCGCCCCGCGCCGCCAGAATGGCCGCGCCGTGATCACCAAGGACGCCGTTCACGATGGCAACGTCACCCTCTTGGATGCGGTCGGCGGACAGAGTGCGCCCCGCCGGAATCACGCCCACGCCCGAGGTGGTGATGAACACCTTGTCCGCGCTGCCACGGCCCACGACCTTGGTGTCGCCGGTCACGATGCGGACGCCGGCCTTCTCGGCCTCGATCCGCATGGATTCGACGATCCGACGTAGCAGGGCGATCTCGGTACCTTCTTCGATGATGAACGCTGCCGACAGCCACAGGGGTTTCGCGCCCCCAACGGCCAGATCGTTTACCGTGCCGCAGACGGCGATCTTACCGATATCACCACCCGGAAATTCCACCGGATCGACCACAAAGCTGTCGGTGGTAAAGGCCAGACGCGCACCCGGTTCCTGTAGCGCGGCATCCATCAGGCGGGCCTGATCTTCCATACCGTCGGGCTGGAACACGCTGGTAAAGACGCTCTCGATCAGATCGCGCATCGCCTTGCCGCCGCCGCCATGGGCCAGTGTGACGGTGTCCTGTTTAAGTCGCATCATGTTCATTCCGCAGGCTCCACGGCTCGGGCCCCGCCGTATTGGTAGTAGGCCGCGCAGGCCCCTTCGGAGCTAACCATCAGCGCGCCAAGGGGCATCTCAGGGGTGCAGCCTTTGCCGAACATCGGGCATTGGGTGGGCTTCATCCGGCCGGTCATCACTGCGCCGCATTCGCAGCCCTCGGGTTCCTGAACCGAGCGGGTGCCGGTGGCGTAGCCGATGCCAAACTTCTCTTCGGCGTCGAAGGCTTTGTACTGCTCGCGAATGCGCAGACCGGAGTGGTCGATCTCACCCAATCCGCGCCATTCAAAGCTGGGGCGCTGCTCGTAAACATCATTGATCGCGGCGATGCTGACGGGGTTGCCGTGTTCGGGCACCACGCGGGCGTATTGGTTCTGCACCACCGCTTTGCCGTCGCGGATCTGCTCCAGCACCATCAGGACCGATTGCAGCAGGTCGAGGGGTTCGAACCCCGCCACGACGATGGGCTTGCCGTATTCTTCGGCGATGAAATCATAGGGGTGCGTGCCGATTACCATGCTCACGTGGCCGGGGCCGACAAAGCCGTCCAGCTTCATGAAGGGGTCATCCAGCAGCGCCTTGATCGGGGGCGGCACGGTGATGTGGTTGCAGAAGACGGTGAAGTTGGTCAGGTCCTCTCGGGCCGCCTGCTGGATCGACAAGGCGGTCGAGGGGGTGGTCGTCTCGAACCCGAGGCCAAAGAAGATCACCTCTTTGCCCGGGTTCCGGCGGGCCAGTTCCAGCGCATCAAGGGGCGAGTACACCATGCGGATATCCGCGCCGTCCGCCTTGGCCTGAAGCAAGGATTTGCGGGTGCCGGGCACGCGCATCGCATCGCCAAAGGTGGTGAAGATCACGTTGGGCTGCTCGGCCAGTTGGACGCATTCGTCCACGCGGCTCATGGGCAGAACGCAGACGGGGCAACCGGGGCCGTGGATGAACTCGATCCCCGGATGGGTCAGCTTATCAAGGCCATAGCGGAAGATCGCGTGGGTGTGGCCGCCGCAAATCTCCATGATCCGGACGGGGTTTTCAGCGGTCGCGCCGATCTGGTCGCAGACACGCGCAATGGCGTCCAAGGCCGCGCGGGCGGCGATAGGATCGCGGAATTCCTCTGCGTATTTCATGCCCGTCCCTCCAGTGCGGCGTCGCCTGCGGCCATCGCCTCCAGGGTTTCCTGCGCCTCTCCCAAACCGCGCAGAGCTTCCAAAGTCTTCTCGGCTTCATCCTCGTCAATGACGGCCATGGCAAAGCCCACGTGGATCAAGGCCCACTTGCCCACCACATCCACCAGTTCGCCGGTGACGATAGGGGCCACGTTCACCTCGCGGCGGACGCCCGACACTTCGGCCATGGCCATCATGCGGGTAGGATCGGTAATCGCTGTGATCTGACCGGGTATTCCCAGACACATGGCTTAGTCCTCCTTGTCACTGGCGTCGGCACGGACGGGGCTGTCGATGCCATAGCGTTCGATTTTCGCGCGCAGACCCACGCGGGACAGGCCCAGTTCGTTGGCGGCGCGGCTTTTGTTCCAACGCAGGCGCGTCAGAGTTTCGCGCAGGATGCGCATCTCGATCATCTCGATCCGGTCCTTGAGCGTGCCTTCGGTGGCCAGAACCGCGTCGGTGTCCAGATCGCTGCCCGCATCGCGGGGGGCGGCCTGCAGGATGTGGCGGCTGATCAGTTCCGGCCCCAAGGTCGGGTCCTGGGAAAAGATCAGCATCCGCAGCACTTCGTTTTCCAACTCGCGCAGGTTTCCGGGCCAGTCGTATTCCGACAAAAAGCGCAGGGCGTCATCCGACAGCCCATGCACCGGTTTACCGTGGGCATTGGCCGCGTCGAACAGGGCGCGCGCGGCCAGAACCGGCAGGTCGCCGATCCGCTGACGCAGGGACGGAATTTGCAGAACCGTGGGCGCAAGCGCGTAGTACAGGTCACTGCGGAAATTGTCGTTCGCCACCTCGTGGCGCAGGTCGCGGTCGCTGCCGGTCAGCAGACGGATGTCCACGCGGATGGTCTCGAACGCACCGATGGGGCGGAAGGCACCCTCGGTCGCGACACGCAGCAGCGCCAGCTGCATCCGCGGCGACAAGTCCTGCACCCCGTTGATGAACAGCGTCCCGCGGTCGGCCTTTTGCAACAGGCCCGTCTTTTTCGAGGCCAGCCCCGGCACCGCCCCACGGCGGGCGCCGAACAGTTCCAGCTCCAGAATATCGTCGTCGATGCCGGTGACGTTCAGCTCATAAAACGGCTTGTCCGACCGGAGCGAGGAATAGTGCATCGCGCGGGCAAAGGTCGATTTGCCAGTGCCCGGTTCGCCTTGCAGCAGGACCGGCACGTTGAAGCTGGCATATTGGCGCGCCTGTTCGATCACCGCATTGATGGGCGAATTCGAGGCCCGCAGCACGCTTTCGAACCCCAGCCCCTCGCGCAGGGCTTTGCGCTGCTCTTCGACGCTGCTTTCGACGCGGCGGGACAGGTAGCGCATTTCCAGCGACATGCGTTCGTGTTCGCGGTTCAGGCGGAACAGATCGGTGGCGTTCTTGGCCACCATCAGCAGTTGGTCGGGGTGCCAAGGTTTCGTCAGGAATTGATAGATCCCCGCCTCATTGATGGCGGAAATCATGTCGTTGGTTTCGGTGTAGCCCGTGATGATAATGCGAACGGTTTCGGGCCAGCGCTCGCGCACTTCGGCTAGAAACTCGACGCCCGATTTGCCCGGCATCCGCTGGTCGCAAAAGATCACCTGAACGTCCTGCTCCTGCATGACTTGCAGAGCGGCGTCGGCGCCGGTTGCGGTGTGACACTCGAAGTCATCTTCGAGCGCCATCCGCATCGCGGACAGCGAATGTTCTTCGTCATCGACCAGCAGGATGGTGGGCAGAGCAGTCATTATTCCGCAGCCTCGGGTTTTGCCTTTTGCGCCAAGCGGTCACGCAGCCACGTGATCCAGGTTTCCATACCTTCGCCGGTGCGGGCACTGACGCGCAGGATGTCGATGGTCGGGTTCACGCGGCGCAGGTTCGCCTCGTAGAGGTCAAGATCCACGTCGCAATAGGGGGCCAGATCGACCTTGTTCAGGATCGCCAGACGGGCGGCGGTGAACATGTCGGGGTATTTCAGCGGCTTGTCCTCGCCCTCGGTCACGGACAGGATCGCGACTTTGGCGTCCTCTCCCAGATCGAAGCCTGCGGGGCAAACAAGGTTTCCCACGTTCTCGATGAACAGGATCGAGTTCGCGGCCAGCTCCAGATGTTCCATCGCGTGGCCGACCATGTGACCGTCCAAATGGCAGCCCTTGCCGGTGTTGACCTGTACGGCCTTGGCGCCGGTGGCACGGATGCGGTCGGCGTCGTTGGCGGTCTGCTGGTCGCCCTCGATCACGGCAAGGGGCTGATCCCCGAGCGCCTCGATGGTTTTGCACAACAGGGTGGTTTTCCCCGAACCGGGCGAGCTGACAAGGTTCAGCGCCAGAATTTCGCGGCCCGCCAGAATGGTGCGGTTGGCGGCGGCGTAGCGATCGTTCTTCGCCAGAATATCGGTCTCGATCTCGATCAGGCGCTCTTGGGTCATGCCGGGCACTTCGACGCCAGCGGGGCCTTGGCCAAAGTGGATGTCACCGTGGTGGTGATGATGGTGGTGATGGCTATGACCGTGGTCATGGTCATGGTCATGGTCATGGTCATGGTCGTGGTGATGATGCCCCGCGCCATGGTCGTGGTGGTGGCTATGGCCTTCGACACTTCCGGTGCCGCATCCGCAAACGTTACACATCAGATCACCTCCAGATCTTTAATTCTCATCTCGTCGCCGCCCACGGGCATCAAGCGCCCGCCCCCGCAATCGGGACAGGGGGCAAGCCTGTCATCAATCTCGACCTCCTTGACGCAGTCGTAGCACATGGCCCGACCGGGCAGGTCGATCATCTCGAGCCGCGCCCCTTCGGCAACGGACCCGCGCATCACGACCTCGAAGGCGAATTCCAGCGCGGGTTTTTCCACCCCCGCAAAGCGACCGATCTCGACCCGCACAGCCTTGACGCCCTTGATGGCGTGGATGCGGGCCTGATCCTCGATCACGTTCCTGATCCCTTCGCAGAGCGACATCTCATGCATCGGGCAATCCTTTCAGCGACACCGGCGTGCAGGGGTCGAGGATCTCGACCAGCAGCGCGGCCTCATTGTGCTTGTGGGCGGGCAAGGTCTCAAGGGTCTGCTCCATGATCCCGCCTTTGCACAGCAGATGGTCGGTGGGGGTCATCCGGCAGAACCGGGTGACGCGGCCGTCGGTAACCTCGGCGCTGACGGCGTAAATCCCGCGCGCGGCCGGCACAATGGCGTGGCCCTTGGACAGGACCTTCAGCTCGGGGTGCCAGCCGTGGATCAGCGCCTCCAGGTCCAGCGCCCGCGCGGTGACCCGCCACAGGGGGCCACGGCCATAGCGGGCCTCGATGTCCTGCATCAGCGGGTGATCCGTGCGCCGCGTCCCGACAGAGTTTTCCTGCGCCCGCTCCCCCAGAATTTCCACGTCACAGGACAGGGGCAGGCCGTTTGCGACGGCCTCCTCGGGGGCAAAGCGCCGGATCAGTTCCTGCACCATCGGTTGGAAGGCGCTGGGACGGTTCACCAGATCCTCCAGCCGCTCGGGCAGGCTGCCCCCGAACAGGACCTCCGCCAATGCGCGGTCGGTATCACCACGCACGGGCAAGGGGGCAAGGCCCAGTTTCTGGGGCAGCATCAGACACAGTTTGACCAGATGCTCGCGCCGGATTTCAGCGGCCAGTTCGAACTCTTCGTCGGGGGCGACGGACAGGCCAAGCGCGGCCCGCACCGCCATCCTCTGCGCCGTCCGGCACAGGTTGAACACGCGCGGCAGGGTTTCGGCGACCTCTTCGGCGGGGCGGCCGATGACCATCAGATGGATCGGCAGCTTGACGGGCTGCTCGACCCACAGGCCCGAGGGCCGGATATCCCGCACCGCGCCCAACGCTTAGTCCGCCATACCAGCAGAGATGATCGCGCGGCGGGTCGGAGCGTCCGACAGGATCGGCACTTCGGGTTCGGCGGCGGCTTGCTCGGCCTCTTCGGCGGCCTTCAACTCGGCCTCGCGGGTGGCGCGAATGTCGGCGCTGCGATCGGTTTCGGCGCGGTGCTCCTCTTGGAACAGGGCGACCATCACAGCCTCGGCAACCTCGACCGCGGCGGCCTGCGATTTGAAATCACCCATGGGCGAAAACAGCGAGCACGCTTTGTAGCCACCGGTCATTTCCCGCACGTTCGAGATGAACTCGTATTCGCCCGACGGAAAGGTCAGGTGCTCTTTGGCGCCGGCCATCAGGTCCGACCAGTCTTCGCCCTCGGCGGGCAGCTGGATCAGGTTCATGAACCACGGGCTGATCAGGATGCCCAAGGGGCGTCCCTCGTGGACTCGCCAGCCCACGGCCTGAACATGCAGAACCTTGTTCACAATCGGAACGTCCCGCATTTTGGCGTGCCAGACTTCGTTGAAGTCCGTGACCAGCGCCGAGGTTTTCTTGGACAGCATCGCAGCTTCGGCCATCTGGTCCGAACCGGGATCGTGGCTGACCAGAAACTGGGCCTTGGGGGCGTCGCAGTTCGGGCAGGACCAATCCTCGGGCAGATGCATAAAGGGCGTGCCCGGCAGTACCTGACGGGTGTCGTCGCCCTCTTCGGGGTCATAGGGGGTCCAGCAGATCTTACACTCCATGACGGCGCGCGGGCTGATTTTATCGTTGGCTCCCAGATAGCTGCCTTCGAAAGTGCTCATCGGATCGCCTCCAGAACCTCGAGGACACGCTCGTGGCTGTCGGACAGGTCTTCGGCGGCGGCCAGGGCCACTTCAGGCATGGCGGTCACTTCGAAGGTGTCGAGGATCAGCACATCCATCGAGTTAAAGAACTGCACGCGCCACACATGGTCCAGCGCGGTCGCGGTGATGCGGCAGTTGCCATAGCCGCGCGACAGAATATCGGTGCTGCCCTGACCCAAGGCTTGCTCCAGCCAGACCAGATCCTGCTCGGTGTGGGGCAGCAGGCTGAGGTTGATCACATAGACCTCGTCACCGGCCTGATAGGCGGCGGATTTGTCTTGCAACTCGACCAGCAGCGACAGCGCGTTCACCACGCCCGGAACCTTGGGCGCATCGGTGCCAAGAGCGGCGCGGCGGGGGGCAAACGCACGGGTGCGCGCCATATCGGGGGCAGAGCCGACCTCGATCGCGTCAAGGCCCGCGCCCTTGAGCACCCAGATGCCCGCAAACACGGATTCTTGGGCGGCAACGGCGGGAATGCCGTGCATCTTCATCGCGACTTCGCCTTCGCCCATTGTCTCGGCGACCAGACGGCGGTTGGCGGCGTCCAGATCGGACAGGTCGAAACGGGCGTTCGGGGCACCGGCAGAGCACGCCTTGGCGGCATTGGCGACAGTGCCCATCAGTTCCATCGCGGGGCGCAGGGCCTCGTCATACTCGACCTCGGGGATGTGCGCGTAATAGGCGCGCATGTCCTGCGGCATCGACATGTACTGGAGTTCTTCGTCGCCCTCGTTCGCTTGCGATCCGGGGCCATAACCCATGGGGGGCAGGTGGAAATTGCTGACCATTCTGGCTGGCTCCTGTGATTAAGCGTCTGCGGTCTGCGCAAGGATCTGGGTGATCCGCGCCATGTATTCATCCCAGTCGCGGACGCGGGGGATGCCGCCGATCATCTTGCCATCGCGGAAGAAGATCAGGCTGGGGGTCTTCAGAACTTTGGTGTCCTCGCGGACTTGCTGTTCGATGGCGTCTCCCACGACGCCGCAGTCGAAGCGGCCCTGAAAGGCTTGCTTCAGTTCGGGCAGGATCACGGCCACGTCGGCGGTTTCCAGATTGCGGGCGGCGTCGCCGGGAACGAACAGGACATGCACGCCGGGACGGGCGGTGAATTCGGTCACGTCGTGGGCGCTGTCCAGATGCGGCCAGCTGAATTCGGACGTCAGGCGGTCAATCAGCGGATGGGTCATTGTTGGCCTCTCAGGCTGTGGTTTTGCCGGCGTCCAGCGCGGCTTGCAGATGGGGGGGCAGCTGGGGGCCGCGTTCCTCGATGTCGGCGAACGCATCGCCAAGGGCATGGCCCGACATCAGATTGCGAAGGCCATCCAGCGCGGCGGTGATCTTTTGCGCCTCGTCGGCCGAGATGATTTCGCGCGCCGCCCCAAGGAACGTCAGAACCCAGTCGCCGGGTTTCGCGTCATCGGTCAGGGACAGGTCGATCAGCGCCTCTTCGGTGCCGTCAGTGGCGCGGGCAGCGATCCCGTTCACCGAGATCAGCTGCATCGGTACACCCAGACACATGATCAGGCGCTTTCCGGAAAGAAGCGGTGGTCGCCGGTGCGGCAGGCGTCTTCCTCGGAGGGGCGGCCGCCTTCGTAGGCGTCTCGCATGATCGAGGGGTCCGCAAGGTTGCTGATGTCGCCCTGACCTTCGATGGGGTGGATGCCCATCTCGGCCAGCTTCTCCAGCGCGATGTCGATCGCGGGGTCGATGCGGGCGGCCACGATGTCACGCAGGCCTCCGCCGTAATCTTCCAGCTCGACGGGTTGGCAGCCGATCAGGACCAGGCGCTCGGGGCAATAGCCCATCAGCTGTGCAGTCGCGATCACGTCCTGAAAGCCGGTCTGGTGCAGGCTCATTTTCTTGGCGCCCATAAAGCTGGGAACCTCGTCATCCTCGACGATCTTCATGGTGCCGGGCTCCAGCCCGTAATCCACGGCGTCAAAGACGATCAGCGCGTCGGCTTCTTCCAAGAAGGGGAGGAGGTAGAGACCCTGAGTGCCACCATCCAAAACAGTAACGTTCGGCCCGAAAGCCTTGGTCAGTGCGAGCCGCTCAACGCATCGAACCCCAAAGCCTTCGTCAGCCCAAAGTACGTTACCAATACCCAAAACAAGCACATTGGGCGCCATTCGTTCTCTCCTCCTCCGCCGGTGAGCTGGTTGCTAGCTTTCCGGTTTCTTCCAGTGCTGACAGTTTGGCATCTATCCGGAAGGCTTGAAAGAAAATCACCTTTTGGGTGGAATTGTAATTTTCCCTTTTGTTGCATGGGGTTGCGGGGAAAATTGGCGTCACCTGTTGAGATAAAGTGGAAATATAGTATCCACTTTGCAGTATAATTGGAAATTCATTAAACACAAGAAAGGCGGACCCGAAGATCCGCCTTTCCGATTCCTGTCCGAAGTGACAGCCTTCTGATCAATCGACGCGGTCGTCCTTGAAGGTCCGGTGCCCCGAGATCATGGTCGAGACCATGGACTGGCGGCTCAGGATGTCTTCGCGGATGGCGGCGTAGATGTGGATGATCATGAAGACCACGATGAACCACATGCCCAGATGGTGGAAGGTGTGCAGCAGCTGGGTGTTGCCAACCAGACCGATCAGCCAGCCCATCACCTGATCCGGCAGACTGCCTTGACCCGCGCCCTCGGCGTACAGAGCCCAACCGGTCAGCAGCATGAAGGTGATCCCGACGGTCATAAAGAAGAACATCGCGATCTGTGCCAGCGGGTTGTGGCCCACGTATTTCTTGGGCTCGGATTCCAGGAACATGTACCAGCGCAGCTCGAAGAACACTTCTTGCCACCAGTGCTTGTTCAGGATCGGGACATAGAACAGTTGCTTGGCGTGGTGGTTGCCCACGATGGCCCAATACACACGGCCAAAGAAACCAACCGTGAGGATCTGCGCAGCGGCAAAGTGTGCGAACCGCATGTACCCCATGACGAACTGGTGGGTCGCCTCGGCAAAGTTCATGGTCGGCAGCGGGCTGGCGATGAACCAGCCGGTGAAGCACAGCACCAGAATACAGGCTGCGTTCACCCAGTGCCACAGACGCACGGGCCATTCGTAAACGAAGACGGACGTGCGCTTGCGGACGCTATCGATATCCTCGGCGGTGGCGTCACCGGTCAGCCGCGAGGTTTCGAGGGGTCTTACCCCCTCGTTTGCTCGGTGGATGGTGTCATGGGCCATTGCTCACTCCTTCCGGCGGGCGCTGCGGAGGGTATAGAGCAGACCGGCAACCGCGATCAGGCCCAGACCGTGCATGGGCGACAGGACCCAGTGTGCAGCCCCGTTCAGGGCTGCGTCGTGACCGGGGTGCGCTGCGGCGGCGGTTGCACTCAGGAAAAGAGCGGGAATTGCGTATTTCATGGGTGAACTCCGGTATTAGCGCACTTTGACAGTGGTCAGTTCGTCGCCATCGGGCGACATCACGTGGGTCGAGCAAGCAAGGCAAGGGTCGAAGCTGTGCAGGGTGCGCAGGATTTCGACGGGCTCGTCGGGACGCTCCATCGGGGTGTTCATCAGCGACGCTTCGAACGCGCCGATGTTGCCCTTGCTGTCGCGGGGCGAGCCGTTCCAAGTGGTGGGAACCACGCACTGGTAGTTCTCGATCCGGCCGTCCTTGATCTTGATCCAGTGGCCCAAGGCACCGCGGGGTGCTTCGGTCATACCAACGCCTTTGGCCTCTTTCGGCCAGGTGCTGGGGTCCCACTTCTCGACGTTGGCGGTGCTTTCGTCGCCGTTCTTGATGTTCTGGACCAGCTTGTCGAAGAAGTGCTTCTGCAAGCGGCCACAGTATTCGGATTCCAGCGCACGCGCCGCGGTCCGGCCAAGGGTCGAGAACAGAGCGTCCACGGGCAGATCCATGGTGCGCAGCAGGCCATCGACCTGGTTCTTGATGTCCTCGTGACCTTTGGCGTAGCCGACGATGTAGCGGGCCAGCGGGCCGACTTCCATCGCGTTGCCGCGCCAACGGGGGGCCTTGATCCAGCTGTATTTCGCAGCTTCGTCCAGCTCTTCGATGCGGGTCTTGGTGCCTTTGGCGTTCGGACCCAGCTCGAATTTGGGCTCGGTGCGGCCATCCCAGGGGTGCAGACCCATGCCGGGCTCGCCGTAGTCGTACCAGCTGTGATCGACGAACTCCTGAACCTGCTCGGGGTCGCGGGGATCAACGTCGTGTACCTCGTTGAGGTTGCCGTTGATGATCGCGCCGCGGGGCAGGTGCAGCTGCTCGGGGCTGAAGTCGTTGGGATGCTCGGGGATATCGCCGTAGGCCAGACACGCCTTGGACGACAGACCGCCACCATAGAGCCAGTTCTTGTAGAAGCCACCGATCGCCACAACGTCGGGCAGGTACACGTTCTTGTTGAACTCGATGCACTTGTCGATGATCGACGAAACGTGGTTCAGACGCTCCATGTTGATCGCGCCGACAGCACCGGTGCTGTGGACGTTGATCGGGCAGGGCACGCCGCCAACCAGCCAGTTCGGGTGCGGGTTCTTGCCGCCGAAGATGGTGTGAACCTTCACAACCTCTTTCTGCAGGTCCAGCGCCTCGAGGTAGTGGGTGGTCGCCATCAGGTCTGCCTCGGGGGGCAGTTTATAGGCAGGGTTGTCCCAGTAACCGTTCTTGAACAGACCCAGCTGGCCCGATTCAACGAACTTTTTCAGGCGGTTCTGAACATCGCGGAAATAGCCGGGCGACGACAGCGGGTGCGAGGGCGACACCATCTGCTGCAGTTCGCTGGTGGCTTTGGGGTCCGCGCGCAGGGCGTTCACCGGGTTGACCCAATCCAGAGCGTGCAGGTGGTAGAAGTGCACGATGTGGTCGTGGATCTGCAGGTTCAGCTGCATGATGTTCCGGATCGAGTTCGCGTTGTCGGGAATCTGGATTCCCAGCGCGTCTTCCACTGCACGAACCGAGGTCAGCGCGTGGGTGCCGGTGCAAACGCCGCAGATGCGCTCGGTAAAGGCCCACGCGTCACGGGGGTCACGACCCTTGAGGATCACTTCCAGACCGCGCCACATGGTGCCGGTGCTGACTGCGTTGCGGATGACGCCGTTCTCGTCCACGTTCACTTCGCAGCGCATGTGGCCTTCGATACGGGTCACGGGGTCGACGACGATGCGGCGGCCGGTGTTATCGAGGTCAAAGCCGTTCGGAGTTGCGACCATGGCTTATGCCTCCTCTTTGTTGTCTTGGGTTTTGCGTTGGGCGGCCTTCAGCGCGCTGATCGCGGCGTGGGCGGCGACACCTGCGCCAACGACACCTGCGGCGGCCATGCCGATCTTGTCCGCGTTCGCTTCGATGCCGAACTGGGTCAGATCGGTCACGCGGTTGTAGAAGCTGCCCTGATCCCAGAAGCCATCTTCCGAACAGCCGATACAGCCGTGGCCGGACTGGATGGGGAAGCTGACGCCTTCGTTCCAGCGGATGGTCGAGCACGCGTTATAGGTGGTCGGGCCTTTGCAGCCCATCTTGTACAGGCAGTAGCCCTTGCGCGCGTTCTCGTCGTCCCATGCCTCGACGAACTGACCGGCGTCAAAGTGCGGACGGCGGTAGCATTTGTCGTGGATACGCTGGCTGTAGAACATCGCGGGGCGGCCCTGACGGTCCAGCTCGGGCAGACGGTCAAAGGTCAGCATATAGGTGATCACACCGGTCATAACTTCGGCGATGGGCGGGCAGCCCGGAACCTTGATGATCGGCTTGTCGGTGATGACCTTGTGGACCGGAGTCGCTTGGGTCGGGTTCGGTTTCGCTGCCTGCACACAGCCATAGGACGCACAGGCACCCCAGCTGATGATCGCTTTGGCGTCTTTGGCCGCATAACGCAGCTTTTCGACAAAGGGTCGGCCACCGGTGATGCAGAACATGCCATCTTCGTTCAGGGGCGGGTTGCCCTCTACCGCGAGGATGTAGTTGCCCTTGTACTTCTCGATGGTCTCTTCCAGCGCGGCCTCAGCCGCGTGACCGGCCGCAGCCATCAGCGTGTCGTCATAGTCGAGCGAGATCATCGACAGAACCACATCCTTGGCCAGCGGGTGCGCGGCGCGGATGAAGGATTCCGAACAACAGGTACATTCCAGACCGTGGACCCAGATCACCGGCGTACGCGGCTTGGTTTCCATGGCGTGGGCGATTTTCGGCACAAAGCTGGGGCTCAGGCCCAGGGCCGCCGCGGTCAGAGAGCAATACTTCATAAAGCTCCGCCGCGTGATCCCCTGACGTCGCATGACGTCGTAAAAGGTTTCGATCTGGCTCAAAACTGGTCCTCCCCTGACTGGATCGATTCCGTCGGAATGCGATTGCATACATTCCGTCAGGCTAAACTTCGGACAGGTGACAGTTTCGATCAAAGCGAATGGGGGCGCAGTGGGTGCGGATTTAATATGCTTTCAAATCATGGGTTTGCTGCGCAAAATCGCTCAATTTCTGCGGGTGCGTGCGGATGGGGGGTTGCCAGCTTTCCATCCGGTTGGACGGATACTTTCCGGTTAGCCCAAGTGGCGGGCCGCCGCGACCAGTGCCTGACCCAGCGCGAGGCCCCCGTCATTGGCAGGCGTTTTCGTGTGGATCAGCACTGGGGCTTGGGTGCCGATGTGGTGCAATGTCAGGCCTAGTAACACTTCGCTCTGAAAGCAGCCGCCGGACAGGGCAATCGCCTGCGCCTGACCTGAATGCACCAGCTGGACCGCAGCCTGCGCGAACTGCTGCGCCAGCCCCGCGTGAAAGCGCATCGAAATGGTGCTCAGGGGCGTGCCCCTGTCCAGATCGTCCTGGATCTGCTGCCAGAGCGGGGCGGGGTCGATTTCGCTTCCAGTCCGCGCGAACGCATAGGGTGGGGCCGAGGTGGGCTGCGCCAAGGCCTCTAGCGTCATCGCCGCCTCACCCTCATAGCTTTGGCGGTCGGGGCAGAGGCCCAGAACCGCCGCGACAGCCTCGAACAGCCGTCCGGCGCTTGATGATAGCGGGGCGTTCAGCCCCCGTTCCACAGCCATGCGGGCCATTCCCAGCGGTTTGTCCCCGAACAGCGCATCCGCCTTGGCCTGCAAACCCGCCTGATCCAGCCGCGCCAATGCATTCCGCCAAGGCTCTTTGGCCGCCATGTCCCCGCCGATCAGCGGCGCGGGCCGCAGCCAAGCCATACGCTCGAATCCGGTGTAATCCCCCAGCAGCAGTTCTCCGCCCCAGACGGTCCCATCCGCCCCAAGGCCGGTGCCGTCCAGAATGATCCCCGCCACTTTGCCCCCGCCGAGCGGCCACAGATTCTCGCCCATGCAAGCGGCCAAGTGCGCGTGGTGGTGCTGCACCTCTTCTAGCGCCAGCCCCTCGGCCTCGGCCCGCGCGGCCCCGTGGCGCGAGGCTCGGAAATCGGGGTGCAGGTCCACGGCGACGACCTGCGGCTTGTGGTCGAACAGGTCCGCATAATCGCGGTCGGCGTGCTGGAACGCCTCCCACGTCAGGGCTTCGTCCAACTCTCCCAGATGGTGCCCCGACAGGGCCTGACCGTTCTTGATCAGGCAAATCGCTGCCTTCATCTGGCCGCCATAGGCTACGGACTGAGGGGCATCGGCGAACCCTTCGGGCAAAGGCAGCGTCCCCGGAACCCGCCCCCGCGCGCGGCGCAGGATCATGGGGCCGTGAGGGGTGATCCGCTCGACGCTGTCATCCAGACGGCGGGCGATATCGCGGTCATGCATCAGAAAGGCATCCGCAAAGGGGGCCAGTTTTTCCAGCGCCTCATCGTTGCCGATCACTTGGGGCTCGCCCGACAGGTTCCCGCTGGTCATGACCAAGGGCGCACCGAACGCATCCAGCAAGAGGTGATGCAGCGGAGTGTAGGGCAGCATCCAGCCAAGGGTGTTCTGGCCCGGCGCGATATTCGGGGGGAGGCCGTCGGTGCCCTTGATCAGGACGATCGGCGCAGCGGGGTCTTGCAGCAGTGCGACTTCGGCCTCTGACGGGGCGGCGTGCTGGCGGATCATCTCCAACGTGCCCATCAGGGCAAAGGGTTTGGCAGGCCGGTGCTTGCGCTGGCGCAGCAGGGCGATGGCCCCTTCGTTCCGCGCATCACAGGCCAGATGGAAGCCCCCCAGCCCCTTGATCGCCAGAATTTCCCCGTGCCGCAGGCGGGCAGCCGCTTCGGCCAAGGGGGCGTCGTGGGGCGGCTCGATCCAGAGCTTGGGCCCGCAGGCAGGGCAGGCCACAGGCTGCGCGTGGAACCGGCGGTCGGCGGGGTTGGCGTATTCGGCGGCACAGTCGGGGCACATAATGAACGGGGCCATCGTCGTTTGGCCGCGGTCATAGGGCAAGGCGTTCAGGATCGTGAAACGCGGCCCACAATGGGTGCAGTTGGCAAAGGCGTAACCGTGCCGCCGATCCTCGGGGTCCCGGATTTCGCGCAGGCAATCGGGGCAGGTTGCGGCATCGGGCGTGACGCGGGTTTCGGCACCCGTGCCCTGACTGGCAGCGATGGTGAAATCGGGTGGTGCCTCGGCGGTCAGGGGGCATACTTCGATCGCGTCGATGCGGGACAGCGGCGGCGCCTTCGCGCGGATCAGGTCGGGCAGGGTGTCTGTGGGCCCGAAAGCCTCGATCAGCACGCCTTCGGGGTCGTTCAGGACGCGGCCCGTGACCCCCAACTCGCGGGCCAGTTGCCAGATAAAGGGGCGGAAGCCGACGCCTTGGACCTGCCCACGGACCCTGATGCGGACACCTGCCATCAGTGGACCGTGCAAACCATGCAGGGGTCAAAGCTGCGGACGATGTGCTGGACGGACAGGGGGGTATCCTCGCCCTCGGTCACAGGGGCGCCGACCAAGGCTGCCTCGACCGGACCGGGGGTGCCGCCCCCATCGCGAGGGCTGAAATTCCACGTGGTAGGTGCAATGATCTGATAGCTGCTGATCGCGCCGTCCTGAACGGTGATCCAGTGGCCCAATGCGCCCCGCGCTGCCTCGACCACACCCACGCCAGAGCCATTGGCGGGCAGGGTCACCTGATCCATGAACCGCTGTTCGGGATGGATATCGCGCAGCAGGCGCTCCATCTCCAACTGGGTCAAAGCAATCTCCAGCAGCCGCCCGATGACCCGCGCCCTGACGCCGCCCTCAGCCGCAAGCGCCCGCGCCAAGGGGTGGCCGACCACCACCTGCCGCGCCAGTGCGCCCGTTTCAAAGGTCCGACCGCCGAGGCGCGGCGCCTTGCACCAGCTGTAGGCATCCTCGCGCAGCATCTCATCAGGGATCGTTTCGCCTACGCGGGGATGGGCCGTGCTCCCAAGCATCCATGCGTGGCTGATATCCTCGGCGATGGCGGTGAAATCCACGGGGGCCTCGGTGCCGTTGTCCCACGTGCCGCCCCTGAATACGCGCCCGTCTGGCAGGGGGTAGGCGCCAAAGGACAGATACCGCCCCGTTCCGCGCCCCATCGCCCCTGTGCCGGTCGCGGCGGCCACCTGTAGGAACAGGGCAACATCGCCGCCAGTCCAGCCTTCCAACTGCTCTACCGTTTCTAGGCCCGCGAAATCCTCTAGCTTGCCGCCAAAGGTTTCGGCCTCCAGATACCGGCGGAAGGCTTGCAGCGTCGCGCCGATCCGGATCAGATCGCGCGCCGTGGGGGTGCGGGTCACGCCGCCGGGCTGGATGGCCAGCGTGTGGGGCCACTTGCCCCCCAGCATCCCGACAACGTGCATCAACTCGGCCCGCGCCTCGACCGCGCGTCGCAGGGCGCTGCCTTGGCCAGCGGTAAAGCGGTTCACGACCGTCCCGTGCCAGTCCGCCCCCGTATACCCCGCCCGCGCATAGTCGGGCATGAAGAACAGGTTGAAATGGGTCATGTGGTCCGAGACATTCTCGATCATATGGAGCAGGGCTGCGACCTTGGCCCCCTCGGGCGCGGGCTGGACCCCTGCCAGATCGGCCAGCGCCAGCGCCGCCGCCGCCGATTGGCTGATTGAGCAAATCCCGCAGATGCGCGGGGTGATGGTCAGCGCGTCCAGCGGCCCTTTTCCCAGCATCATCCGTTCAAATCCGCGAAACAGAGGGGAGTTGGCGTGGGCCGCAGCGACGGCTCCGTCCTGCACATCCAGCCGGATTTCCAGATCGCCTTCGACGCGGTTGAAAGGGCCAACAAGAAGGGTCGTCATGGTTTCGGCTTTCGCAGGGTCGGCGGGATGGTGATGCGGTCGGCGGTGGCGTTTTCGGCCAACCGTTTGGGGGTCGCGGCCTTGGACAAGGAGGCCAGCGCCATGAACCACGCCTTGGGCATGTCCGACGGCAGGCCCACGGGAATGCCCGCGAATTTCGGGGTTTCGGTAAAGCCGTGCCCGGGTTCCTCGAATTCAGGCGCGGTGCAATTGATGCAAGGGTATCCGGCCCGCGTGCAACTGCCCGTGCCGTTCCAGCCACGGATGTTGCAGTCGCCCACGGCTTGGGTCCCGATGCAGCCCAGATGCTCCATCATGCAGCCCATCTCGCACAGGTGCTCGGCGCTTGCTTTGTATTCGTAGAACTCGTTCTTGGGGCAGGCGTGGTGCACCAGATTGTCGGCGTAGAAACGGGGGCGGGCATAGCCGTCCAGATCGGCCGCCGACAGTTCGCCAGCCTTCAGCAGCAGCAGCGTTTCGGTGACCCAGTCGGGGTGCGTCGGGCAGCCCGCCACGTTGATCACCGGCAGGCCCGATTTCGTCCGCCATTTCGCGGGGAACAGACCGCCCGCGTGGCCGCCATCGTATTGCAGACCAACCGCATCCGTCAGGTTCTCACCGGCCGAAGACACGCCGCCATATGCCGCGCAGGTGCCCACAGCGATCACGTGACTAGCCAAAGGGGCTAGCTCTCGCACCCATTCCATCATCGACCGGCCGGTGCCCGCCATCATGTGGTAGCGCCCCGTACCGTTGGGGCCGCGCAGGATCGAGCCCTCGACACACAGAATGTCCAGCTTTTGTGCTCCGGTAATGACGGCATCCAGAATGCGGCGCACTTCGGCACCCGTCGCTTCGGAGATCGAGGGATGCCACAGGAACTCCAGCCCCGCGCCATCCAGCAGGTCGATCACATTGGGGTCTTCGGCGCACAGCAGCGACATGGTGCAGCCACCGCATCCGCCCGATTGAAGCCATAGGATATTCATGTCTGATCTCCCCGCAGCAGGGTCAGCCGGAAACACGCCCCTTGGACCGAGGGCACCAGCTCCAGTGAGCCGCCGTGTTCTTCGGCGATCTTGTGGCTGATGGACAGGCCAAGGCCGGTGCCTTTGCCCACCTCTTTGGTGGTGAAGAAGGGGTCGAAAATCTTGGCGGCGGCGGTGTCGGGAATGCCGGGGCCGTTGTCGCTGATCTCGATCACCGCATGAGGGCCGTCATAGAAGCTGCGGATGGTCAGGGCCGCGTCATCCTGCTCTGCCATCGCGTCCACTGCGTTCTGCACAAGGTTCATGAGGACCTGCTGCACATGGCCCGCGCGGGCGCTGGCGATGCATGATGGCTCGCCCTCGAACGCGATGGTGACACGGCTTTTGCTGCCACGCTCCACCCAGTCGGCGGCGATACTGGCGGTGCGGACCAGATCGGTGGGGGCCAGTTCACCTGACCCTTCGGCGGACAGACGGCGCAGATCCTCGACGATGTTTTTCACCCGCTCGGCCCCATCGCGGGCCCCTTCGATAGCGGTGCGCAAGTTGCGCAGGTCGCGGTCCAGCTTCAGGGTGCCGCGCAGTTCGACCAGTTCCTCGCGCGGGGCGCCGGCCTGAACGCGGTCGAAATAGGTTTCGAACCGGTTGATGTATTTTTCCAGCGCGTGGGTGTTCGCGTAGACAAAGCTGATCGGGTTATTCAACTCGTGTGCCACACCGGCCAGCAGGCGGCCAAGCGAGGCCAGCTTTTCGTTGCGGACCAGTTGGGTCTGGGTCTGCTTCAGTTCTTCGTGGCTGGCCTCAAGCTCTGAATAAGCGCGGCGCAGTTCGCCCAACGGACGGCCCGTCAGGATCACACCCGCCCGCTTGCGACCGCCGCGCAGGCGCGGGGCGATGCGGAATTCCACGGGCTCGGGGCCGATGGTGGTGGTCAGCTCTGCCTCGACGGTGTTGTCGGCGCGTTGAGCCACACTGCGCGAAATGGCGGTGATCAGGTTCCCGCCCGAGGTGCCCTGCAGGAACCCCGCGATGGGTTGGCCGACCAGCTTTTCCACGGGCAGGCCCACGGCTTTGCAAAAGGACCGGCTGGCATCCGCGATGCACAGCGCGGTGTCGGTCACCACCAGATAGTCGCTGATCGAATGCATGATCGAGGACAGGAAAGTCCGCAGCGCCTCAAGCTCTGCGTTCCGCGTTTCCAGCTGTTCCTGATAGTCCACCAGCTCCGCATAGGTGCGGTCCACAGCCTGCATGACATCCACCCAAGCCGCATCACCGATGTCGGCGCGCAGGGAATCGGTAGACTGGAAGTGGTCCGGTGACATGGCTGCCCTATCGCAAAAAGACCCCGCGGGGGATGCCGCAGGGTCCAACAGATTGAAACCAAAGGTCAAGGGCCAGCAGATTGCCACTAATGGAAGGGGCGCTTTCACTCTCCTCGGGGGTAGCGCTTGCTTTCCTCTAGGATGTTCAGGTCCATGTGGTTGCGCATATAGCGCTCCGAGGCCTTTTGCAGGGGCTGGTAATCCCACGGATAGTAGTCGCCGTTGCGCAGGGCCTCATAAACGACCCAGCGGCGGGCCTGACTGAACCGCACATCCGCGTCAAATCGGTCCAGATCCCAGCGGGCATCGGCCTGCGCCCGGAAATCGGCCAGAACCGAAGCGTAGTCGGGGTTTTCGGCCAGATTGGTCAGCTCGTGCGGGTCGTTTTCCAGATCGAATAGCTGCTCGGGGTCCAGTTTGCAGCGGGTGTATTTCCACTGCCCCTGACGCAAGCACACCAGCGGCGCATAGGACGCCTCGGCGGCGTATTCCATCGCCACGGCAGATTCGCGTTTCACCCCTTGGCCATAGGGCACCAGCGACTCGCCGGTGGTCCAGGGCATGACTTCTTCCATGCTGACGCCGGCCAGATCACACAGGGTCGGGCAGATGTCGATGTTGGACACGGGCTCTGTCACCAGACCGGCCTGCATCTGGGGCGCGCAGACCATGATCGGCACGCGGCTGGAGCCTTCGAAGAAATTCATTTTGAACCACAGGCCCCGTTCCCCCAGCATGTCGCCGTGGTCCGAGACGAACAGGATCACGGTGTCCTCGGTCTGGCGGGTGCCGTCCAGCGCCTCCATGATCTGGCCTACCTTGTCATCCAGATAGGTGATGTTGGCGAAATAGGCGCGGCGTGAGCGGCGGATGTCATCCTCGGTGATGTCGAAGTTGCGCCAGTCGTTGGCGTCGAAGATGCGCTTGGAGTGGGCGTCCTGTTCCTCATAGGGGATGGCGCCGATGGTGGGCATCAGGTGCTCGCAATCCTCGTACATGTCCCAGTATTTCTTGCGGGCCACATACGGGTCGTGCGGGTGGGTAAAGCTGACGGTTAGACACCACGGGCGCGCATCCAGCCCGCGCCCCAGATCATAGATCTTGCGGACGGCGTTGTAGGCGACCTCGTCGTCATATTCCATCTGGTTGGTGATCTCGGCCACGCCTGCGCCGGTCACGCTGCCCATGTTGTGGTACCACCAGTCGATACGCTCGCCGGGTTTGCGATAATCCGGGGTCCAGCCGAAGTCGGCGGGGTAGATGTCGGTGGTCAGGCGCTCTTCGAACCCGTGCATCTGGTCAGGTCCGACGAAATGCATTTTACCCGATAGGCAAGTCTGATAGCCCGCACGGCGCAAATGGTGCGCATATGTCGGGATTGACGAAGTGAATTCGGCGGCGTTGTCATAAACACCCGTATCACTGGGCAGTTGGCCCGACATAAAGGAGGCGCGGCCAGGTGCGCACAAAGGGGACGCCGTGTAGGCATTGCGGAACCGCGTCGAGCGTTCTGCCAGCTTTTTCAGGTGCGGGGTGTGCAGCCAGTCTGCCGGCCCGTCAGGAAAGAGCGTCCCGTTGAGCTGGTCGACCATAATAATCAGGATGTTTGGGCGTTTGGTCTCGGTCATCTCGAGGTGTCCTCTCCCGGTTGATACGAATGCCATGCGCTTTGTTGTGCGACACATCGCACTGTTCCACCGCAAACCGCATAAAATCTGGCCCGTTGCGGCGCGAAACCACGCCTTTCAGGCTTTTTCGTTGACTCCAACAGCGAGACCAGATTTTTATTGACCAGTCAATCAACAAAACTTCACGCAAGCAGAACAGGGAAAAACAGATGAAATTGAAGGCTACAATCTCGGCACTGGCGGTACTGGCAGCAGCCCCCGCATTCGCAGATTGCTCCAAGGTAACGTTCTCGGACGTTGGCTGGACCGACATCACCACCACCACTGCAACCGCGACCCACATCCTCGAAGGTCTGGGCTACAAGGTTGACACCAAAGTGCTTTCGGTTCCCGTAACTTTCGCTTCGCTCGAAAGCGATGACGTTGACGTGTTCCTGGGCAACTGGATCCCCGCACAGTCGGGCGCGATCCAGCCCTACCTCGACAAAGGCGAGATCGACCAGCTGGTCGTGAACCTCGAAGGCACCAAATACACCCTGGCCGTTCCCACCTACACCTATGAGCGCGGCCTGCAGTCCTATGCTGATATCCACAAGTTCGAAGAATCGCTGGGTGGCAAAATCTACGGCATCGAGCCCGGCAACGAAGGCAACGACTACCTGATCGGCCTGACCAAGGACAACAAGTTCGACCTGAAGAACTTCGAAGTCGTGGAAAGCTCGGAGCAGGGCATGCTGGCGATGGTTGACCGCGCCTACAAAGACGAGAAGGACGTTGTTTTCCTGGGTTGGGAACCCCACCCCATGAACGCGAACTTCAGCCTGAAATACCTGCCCGGCGGCGAAGACTTCTTTGGCGGTGAAGGCGTTGTCTACACCACCACCCGCAAAGGCTATGCAGACGAATGCCCGAACGTTGGCACCCTGCTGAAGAACATGAAGTTCAGCCTGGCCATGGAAAACGAAGTCATGGGCAAAATCCTGAACGACGGCGAAGAAGCTGGCGACGCGACCGAAGTCTGGCTGAAAGCCAACTTTGATCAGGTCGAGCCCTGGCTGGCAGGCGTGACCACTCTGGACGGTGGCGACGCGGTTGCCGCAGTCAAAGCGCATCTGGGTCTCTGATCGCGAACCTAACAAGGGGTCTGGCATCACTCTGTCAGGCCCCGTCAAAGGTTACATTTTACGACAGAGAACGAGAGACAGATGCTTGATTGGTTAACTGATAATAAGATTCCAGTAGGCGCCGCTGCCGCAGACGTATTCGACTTTCTGCGCGACAACGCCGAATTCTTCTTCGAAGGCATGTCCAATGCGATGGAGGGGCTGATTGCCGCCATCCTATGGTTATTGCAGACGCCGCACCCGCTGGTTGTGGTGGCGTTCTTTGTTGCACTGACATGGGTGATCCAGCGCAGCTGGAAGACCTGCCTGTTCGTTTTCCTTGGGTTCCTGTTCATCCTGAACCAGGACTACTGGGAGGAAACGACGGAAAGCATCACGCTGGTGATGTCGGCCTGTGTGGTCTGTATGCTGGTCGGGGTCCCGATCGGGATTTTCGCGGCCCACAAGCCCAAGTTCTATACCTATCTGCGTCCGATCCTTGACCTGATGCAGACGCTGCCGACCTTTGTGTACCTGATCCCCGCGATCGTGTTTTTTGGCATCGGGATGGTGCCGGGCCTGATCGCGACCGTGATTTTCGTGCTGCCCGCACCGATCCGCCTGACCTATCTGGGTGTGTCCTCTACGCCGCAGCAACTGCTAGAGGCCGCGCGTGCCTTTGGCGCGACCCCCAATCAGGTGCTGTTCAAGGTCGAGCTTCCCTATGCCCTTCCGCAGATCATGGCGGGCCTGAACCAGACCATCATGCTATCGCTGTCGATGGTTGTGGTCGCAGCGCTGGTTGGCGCGGATGGTCTGGGTGTGCCTGTGGTGCGCGCGCTGAACCAGGTGAACACCAAGCTCGGGTTTGAGTCCGGCTTCGTGATCGTGGTCGTCGCCATCATGCTGGACCGTATGCTGAGCAAAGGGGATCAGAAATGAGCACTGCTGTAAAATTCGACAACGTCTCGATTGTCTTTGGTGACAACCCCAAAAGCGCTCTGCCCCTGATGGACAACGGGGCCGACCGTGGCACCGTCCAGCAGGAATGCGGTCAGGTCTTGGGCGTGCACAACTGCTCGCTCGAGGTCGGGACCGGTGAAATTCTGGTGCTGATGGGCCTGTCGGGTTCGGGCAAATCGACCCTGCTGCGGGCCGTGAACGCGCTGAACCCCGTCGTGCGTGGCTCGGTTCTGGTGAATGACGGCAACCAGATGGTCGACATCACCCACGCAGACAAAGCGAACCTGCGCCGCATGCGTCTGAGCCAGATCGCCATGGTCTTCCAGCAGTTTGGTCTGCTGCCGTGGCGCACTGTGCGCGAGAACGTGCAGCTGGGTCTGGAACTTGGCGGCATGGACAAGGCCGAGCGCGATTCCAAGGTGGAAAAGCAGCTGGAGCTTGTAGGCCTGTCCCAGTGGGCCGACCGCAAGGTGGGTGAGCTTTCTGGCGGTATGCAGCAGCGTGTGGGTCTGGCCCGCGCGTTCGTGACCGACGCGCCGATCCTGCTAATGGACGAACCTTTCAGTGCGCTAGACCCGCTGATCCGCGCCAAACTGCAGGACGAACTTCTGGAGCTTCAGCAGAAGCTGAACCGCACCATCATCTTCGTGAGCCACGATCTGGACGAGGCGTTCAAGATCGGCAACCGCATCGCGATCATGGAAGGCGGCCGGATCGTCCAGTGCGGCACTCCGCAAGAAATCTTCTCGAAACCCGCAGATGATTACGTGACCGAGTTTGTGGCGCACATGAACCCGCTGGGTGTTCTGCGCGCGGGAGATATCATGTCGGCGGCGTCGGGAATGGCGGTTGATCAGGTCGATGCAGCCATGCCCGTGGGCGAGGTTATGCAGCGCATCATGGGCACCGAGGCGCCCTTGGCCGTGGTGAACGGCGGTCAAATCGTCGGTCAGATCACCAAGGACGACATTCTGCGCAATCTGGTGGACCCGCGCAGCGCGGCCTAACCGATTTTCAGGATCGGGCCACCGGCGGCCTCGGCTTCGGCGGGGTCGTGGGTGACCATCACAACCGGCAGATTTCTGGTGCGGGCGCGGGTGAAAACCAGCGCCCGTATCTGTTCGCGCAGTTCAGGGTCCAGACCGCTGAACGCCTCGTCCAGCAGCAGAGCTTCTGGTTCACTTAGCAGCATCCGCATCAGGGCAACGCGCGCCTTTTGCCCGCCGGACAGGGTCGCGGGATCACGGTCGTAAAAACCCGCCAGTCCGATGTCGTTCAGGGCCTCGAAGATGCGGGCTTTGCGCTGTTGGCGTGTGCCCCCAGCGCGCAGGCCAAAGGACAGGTTTTCCCCGACGCTTAAATGCGGAAACAGCAGGTCGTCCTGAAACAGGATACCAACGCGGCGCTGTTCCGTCGGCAGGTCAGTGATGTCTCGGCCGTTCAGGATGACCCGCCCGGTCGTGGTAAACCCATCGGCCAAGGTGCCGGTCAGCGCGGCCAGTAACGTGGACTTTCCCGCCCCCGACGGCCCCATAATTGACAGGACTTCGCCCGCCGGAACGTGGGTGTCGATCTGCACCAAAGGCGCCCCATGCCGAGAGATGGCAAGTGAATTCAGGGTTAATCCCGTGGTCATGGTCACTCCGGTCTCAGGGCGCGGCGGTTGCGGAACAAGATGCGCGGCAGGGTTAACGCAATGGCAAAGGGGATCAGCGCGGCGCAGGTCTGCGCGATCCCGTAGACCCCAATGGCGCGGCGGTTGCCGCCCGATGTCAGGGCGACGGCCTCGGTGGTCAGGGTGGCGATGCGGCCCCCTCCGGCCAAGAGGGTGGGCAGGTATTGCCCCACGGACACGGCGCACCCCACGGCGGCGGCGGTCAGGATCGGGGTCAGAAGCATAGGCAGGCGAATGCGGAACAGAACGCGGTTCGGACTGGCACCCAAGGCACGTCCAACGGTGCCATACCGCCGATCCCAAGCGCGCCACGGATCGGACAGGGACAGGAACACATAGGGGATAACAAAGACCAGATGGCTCAGGATCACCACCCAGCGCCCCGAGGTTAGCCCCCAATTCAGCAGCAGCACTTGAAGGCCCGGTAGGAAGGCGATCTGCGGGACCAGTAGCGGCAGATACAGCAGCGCCATCGCGCGGGTGGTCGGGCGCAGGTTGTGGCGGGCCTCGGCCTCTAGGCTGCCGATGCACAGGATCAGGGCGATCAGCGTGGTGGTCAGAGCGATGATCGCGGTCTCTTGGATCGGTGCGCCGAGCGCAGGTCCGAACCGTTGCCAGTTGCGCAGGGTTAATGGGGCGGGCAGGGCGTCGGGAAAGCTCCACTGTCCGGCAAAGGACCACACCAGCAGGCCCGCGATGCCCGTCAGAACCACAGCGGCAGATGCAGTGCCAAGGCCGCTTGCGATGGGGCGCAGAAGGCCGATCCCATGGCTGCGTGCGCCGCTGGTGATCCAACGCCGGCCAAGGGCAGCGATCAGATGTTCGCCCACCCACCAAACCGCCAGCGCGCCGATGACCAAGGCCAGTTGCAGCAGGGCACCGGCCGCCCCCAGCAGTCGCAGGCTCAGGTCGGGGTCGGACATCCAGCGCAGGATTTGCACGGATAGCGTGGTTGGCAGCGTCGGCCCGAGGATCATCGCCACATCCACAACCGTCATCGAATAGGCCAGCACCACGTACACGGGCAGGCGGATTTGGCGGTAGACGGCGGGGAATACGGTTTTCAACCACGCGCCGGACAGGCTGTGCCCCAAGGCGCGGGCGATGAGCAGGGATTGGCCGGCTCGGATCTGTCCCAGCGCGGCCAGTGACATGAGCAGTAGAAAGGGCGCCTCTTTCACAGCGAGGCCGAGGGTCAGCGCAATACCCCACGGGTCATTCAGGATGAGCAGGTCCGGCGGTTGCGCCCAACCCGTGGCCCACGGGCTGAACAGGCGGGCGATCCAACCGGAAGGGGCAATCAGGAACGCCAGCCCGAACGCCGCAGCGGCATGGGGCATCGAAAGCAGCGGGGACAGAAGGCGGCGCAGGACCGCCAGCCCCCGCGTGCCGTGCAGTTGGGACAGGATCAGGACCACCAGCGCCAGCGCCATTAGGGTCGCACCGAAACCGCTGGTGATGCTTAGGGCAGAGGCGTCAGTCAGGCCGGGCCACGCCAAGAGGTCCGCTATGGCCTGATCAGGATCGGCCCCCGCAATGTGGACCAACCCCAGAAGGGGGGCGATCACCCCCCAGAGCCCCGCTCCGACCGGCAGCAGCAATGCGGCCAGCGTCAGGCGGGGAACCCATGTCAGACTGGGCCTCACTTGACCCCGTAGCGGGTGGTCCACTCGGCCTTGAGCATTTCCATCCAGCTGGGATGGGGCTCGGGCAGGGCGGTGCCAAGTTCTGCGGGTGTCAGGGTCGCCATGCCTAGTTCAATCGCGTCAAAGGCAGCTTTCTGCTCGTCGGACAGGGTCTTCATGTCCAGAACGGTGCCGTAGCCAAGGTTCAGTGGGTCCAGACCGTGGGCCTGCGCCTCGGGGGACAGGATGAAGTTCGCCACAACCATCGCCCCCGCCGCTGCATTCGCGTTGTAGGGGATCGCCAGATAGCTGGCGTTGCCCAACGTGCCCTTGTCCAGAACATAGGTGCGGACGGTGTCGGGCAGCTCGAAATTGGCGATGGCGGTCGAAGCCTCGCCGGGGCTGAAGCTGATGGCCAGATCAATCTCGCCGTCGTTCATCAGCTGGATTTGCTGGGGGCCGGTCTGGGGATAGGCTTGGCCTTGGCGCCACAGAACGGGGGTCAGTTTATCCAGAAAATCCCACAGGGGCGCGGTGACTTTGTCGAACGTCTCGGGCGTGGCGGGCTGCATCAGGGGGGCCGGATCATCGGTCAGGTCCAGCAGAGCCTGCTTCAGGAACGTCGCGCCAAGGAAATCGGGCGGCTGGGGATAGGTGAAGCGGCCGGGATGAGCCTGCGCCCACTCCAGAATGGCGTTCATCGAGGGCAGGGGCGCGTCGATGTCGGCGGTGTCATACATGAAAACAACCTGCGCCATGGCCCACGGGCTCTCGTAGCCGTCGGTCGGGATGGTGAAATCGGTCTGGACGGTTTTGCCTGCGGTGTCGACGTACTGCCAGTTGGGCAGCTGTTCCGCGAACGGGCCGAACAGCAGGTCCTGCCGCTTCATCGAGGCAAAGTTTTCACCGTTGAGCCAGATGATGTCGACCGCGCCGCCTTCGTTCTTGCCGGCTTGCTGTTCGGCCAGAACGCGGGCAACGGCGTCGGCGGTGTCGGTCAGTTTCACATGTTCTAGGGTGACGTCGTATTCCTCGGCCACGCGGTCACCGACCCACGCGATAAAGTCGTTGGTAGTGGTCGAGCCGCCCCATGCGTTCCAGTACACGGTCTGACCGCGCGCCTCTTCCAGAACGCTTTCCCAGTTGGTCGGATCGGGTTGGGCCATAGCTGTGGTGGCCAGCAGCGTCGCCGCCAAAGCCGCAGTGATGCGTTTCATCAAATGCTCTCCTCGTTTCGGGTATTGGGCCCGAACACCTGTCGGGCCAGCAGAATGCGGGAAATGGCCGTCACAAAGCACAGCGCGCCAAACACATAGGACGCGGGCGCAAACAGGACAGGCCATAGGCAGATCAGGGCAAAGAAACCGATGGTCTCGGCACCCTCGAGGATGCCGCCGGTGAAATAGAGCGACTTGGCCCCGCGCTTGGCGGTCTGCATCCCGTGCTTTTCCGCCAGAATCGCGTAGCCAAGGAAACTGGCCCCGTTGAAGTAAAAGCTCGTCAGCAGGAACGCCCCAGCCAGCCCGTTCGCGGCAGGGTCCAGCACGACGAACCCCAGGGGGATCGCGCCATAGAACAGAAAATCGCAAGTGATATCGAGGTAGCCGCCGAAATCCGTGCCCTTAGTCGCGCGGGCGATGGCGCCGTCCAGACCGTCGGCCAGACGGCTGGCCAGCATCAGCGCCAGCCCCAGATTGGTCAGCCCCACGGCGATAAATCCCGCAGCGGCTAACCCCAGCGCCAGCCCCGCCAGCGTGACGCCGTTCGCACTGAAACCGGCGCGCGCCAACCCACGGCCGAGCCGGTTCAGGGTGGGGTCAATCAGAGGGCGAAGGGCTGCATCGAACATGGGCGGGAATTTGCTGCGAGGTCGGCGGGTTGTCACCCGTTTTGTAACAGTCTTGCAGGAAACCGACAGGATCGTGAACGAGGATTCCTAGAAAAATCCAACAGATATCGTTAGTCACAGGGGAACCTTTGGCGGTGTGTATGTGTTGCCTAAGTGTAATTCTCCGTTCCGGCACAGGCTGCATGTGCACCGGCCCGTCCCCTCGGGTGCCGAACAAAACGAACTCAAGAACAAGAAGAAACTGCACGACATGATCCGACCCCTCTCGACCCTGTCGAAGCTGATGCTGGCCTGTATCGTGGCGCTGACCCTTGTCTGGTCCGGTGCCTTGCTGGCCCAAGAAGCAACCACCGATACTGCTGCATCGACTGAAACGGCGACCTCTGCCGAAACCGATAAACTGATCGAGGTGCTGCAAGACGACGGCACCCGTGACCGCCTGATCGAGGCTCTGAAGGCCATTGATCAGGCCCCCGAAACCACAACCACCACTGCGGACACCGCTGAAACGCCCGTCGAACAGGCCGCCCAAAAGGCCGAAGCCGTCGCGGCCAGCGACGAGGCTACCTTTGGCAAGCAGATCGCGACCTTTACCAAATCGCTGGCCGAGGAGTTGATCGACGAAGGCCAGCAGGCCTGGAGCCAAGTGGTGTTCTCTTTCTCGACCATCACGTCACTGGGCAGCGGGGATGCCGCTGATCTGTTCGCCACGTTCAAGGACGTGGCTTTCGTGATCCTGTCCACCGTCGCGGTGTTTCTGGTGCTGCGCGGGTTTGCGACGACCTACTACACCCGTCTCGGGGCCAAGGCCTCGGACAGTCCGTTCCTGAAATCGGTTGGGCTGTTCTTCTTGTCCGGCTTCATCGACGTGCTGGTGGTGCTGGTGTCGTGGCTGACGGGCTACATTTTGGCGCTGACCGTCTTTGGCGAGTTTGGCCAGATCGGCATCCGTCAAACCCTGTATCTGAACGCCTTCCTCGTGGTCGAGCTGATCAAGGTGGTGGTGCGTCTGGTCTTTTCCCCCACGACGTCGAGCCTGCGGATGTTCCCGTTGGATGACCCGACCGCGCGCTATATTTCGCGCCGTTTGAACCTGCTGATCGGCCTGCTTGGCTATGGTCAGCTGCTGGTCGTGCCGGTGATTAATCAGGACGTATCGTATATGACGGGCCGCGCGGTGACGCTGGTTCTGGCGCTGTTGGTGCTGGGGATCATCGTGGCGACCGTGCTGCGCAACCGTTCGAACGTGGCCAGCTACCTGCTGGGTCAGGACGAAGACCGCGCCCCCCGTGGGGCGGCCCGCGTGCTGGCGCGCAACTGGCATTGGCCGGTGCTGCTGTATCTGGCTGGCGTGTTCTTGATCGTGATGACCCGCTCGAACGCGGTGGTGTTCGACACCTTTGTGAACACGGCGCAGGTCGCGCTGGTGGTTCTGCTGGGGATGCTGGCGTCCGGTTGGCTGACCCACATGGTGCGTCACGGCATCCATCTGCCCGACAGCTGGAACGCCCGCCTGCCGCTGCTGCAAACGCGCCTGAACAGCTTTGTGCCCAAGATCATGGCAGGTCTGCGCGTGCTGATCTTCTTGTTCGTGCTGGTCTTTGCGCTGAACGCTTTGGGCGTGTTTGATCTGGGGGCGGCTTTGGCAACCCCGACCGGCGTGTTCCTGTCCGGCAAAGCGGTGAGTGTGGTGCTGATCCTTGCGGCGTCCTGCCTGATCTGGCTGGCGATGACCTCTTGGGTGGATTACCGCCTGAACCCCGATTGGGGCACCATCGCCAGCGCCCGAGAGGCAACCCTGCTGACCCTGCTGCGCAATGCGGCGACCATTGCGCTGATCATCATTACCCTGATGTTCACCCTGTCCGAGATCGGACTGGACATCGCGCCGCTGCTGGCCTCGGCCGGGGTGCTGGGTCTGGCCATCGGTTTCGGTGCCCAGAAGATGGTGCAGGATATCATCACCGGTATCTTCATCCAGTTCGAGGGCGTGATTAACGTCGGTGACGTGATCACCCTGAACGGCACCACCGGTGTGGTCGAAAAGCTGACCATCCGCTCGGTGTCCCTGCGCGACTATCAGGGCGTTTACCACATGATCCCCTTCAGCAGCGTCGATATGGTGTCGAACTACATGAAGGACTACGGCTACTTTGTTGCCGACATGGGCGTCGCCTACCGCGAGAGCGTCCCCGAGGTGAAAGAAGCCATGTTCGCCGCCTTTGAGGAACTGGTGTCCGATCCCGACAACAAGGTTAAAATCGTTGGCGATCTGGAATGGATGGGTCTGAACGCGTTTGGCGACAGTGCCATCGTTCTGCGGGCGCGGATCAAGTGTCGCCCCGGCGATCAGTGGGGCATCGGCCGCGCGTATAACGAAATCGTCAAACGGATCTTTGACGAGCGCGGGATCGAGATTCCCTATCCCTATCAGACCCTCACCTTTGCCGAGGCCAAGGATGGCAAAGGCCAATCCGTCGGCGTCAAGATGGAGGAGAAGGTCGTCAAAACCATCAAGCCCGAGTCCAAGCCTTCGATCGTGGATCATACCCACGACCCCAAGGAACTGGATTTGCCCGATCACACCGACGACGATGTTGGCGATGACGGGGATGATGGCGGGCGGTAATCCGCCGGACTAGGACCAATTTACGATGGCCCGCGGGGATTACGTCCTTGCGGGCCATTTGCCATTCAGAGACACTGCGGCAGCCAGTCTGCCGAGTGAGGATTTAGGCAGACTCGCCTGTATGGGAGGTGCCTTGTGTCCGATCTTCGTGACCACGCAGACCGTGTTCTTTCCGTCGTCGAGTCCGGTTCCGCCGCAGCGCGTTCGCGGCTGGCGGCGTCGTGGCGGCGTTCTTTGGTGCGCCATGGGATTGACCCCGCCACCGGGCAGGGGCCCCAGCGCCTGAGCCAGCGGGAACTGAGCCCGATCCTTGAATACAATGACAATTTCATGCGCAGTGCGACGCCGCGGGTGGATAACCTGTATGCCTTGGTCGGGCAGTCGGGCTGTGCCGTCCTGCTGACCGATGCCCGCGGGATCGTTCTGCAGCACCGCGTGAATGGCAGCGACGAGGACGTATTTTCCAAGTGGGGTCTGTGGTCCGGCGGCAACTGGAGCGAAGAGGCCGAAGGTACTAATGGTATCGGCACCTGTCTGGCCGAACGCCGTCGCGTCACCATCCACCGCGAGGATCACTTCATCGCCCGCAACACCAGCCTCAGCTGCATGGACGCGCCGATCTTTGGTCCCGAGGGGCAACTTCTGGGGGCCTTGGATGTGTCCTCGGCCCGCAGTGACCAGACCGAAGGGTTCAACCAGCTGATCTCGGCGATGGTGGAACAGACCGCCCGCCAGATCGAAGTGGACTACTTCCGCGCGACCTTCCCCAAGGCCCGTATCATTGTGGCAGGCGAAGAGGGGCGCGAAGGATCGCTCTTGGCGGTTGATCAGGATGATTTGGTGATTGGGGCCACCCGCTTGGCCCGCGCCGCGCTGGACCTGCCGACCGAAGGCGTTCTGCGCCCGATCCCCGCCGTGGACCTGCTCGGCCGGTCCGAAGAATCACCCACCGGATTCGAAGGCGCCGAGCGCGCGGCCCTGATGCGTGCGCTTTCACGTGCGGATGGCAACGTTTCTGCGGCGGCCAAAGCGCTCGGAATCGGGCGGGCCACGATGTATCGCCGGATGAAGCGTCTCGGAATCTCGGAAAAGTCTCACTGACTGTCTCAGTCCTGAGACAGTCCCCCCGAGACTGAGACTTTGGTGGGGATGCGCAGGATCAAAAGGGTGGGCATCGTCTTCTCAATCCCGGTCGGAGGATATCGGGTCTACGAGGAGGAATACCATGAACGAGATGGCTCAAGCCGGTTCTGCAGCACGCGTGTCGCCCTTCAAAGAGCGTTACGACAACTTCATCGGCGGCAAGTTCGTTGCCCCCGTTTCTGGCCGTTACTTTGACAACGGCAGCCCCATCACTGGCGGCAAAATCTGTGAAATCGCACGTTCGGAAGCCGCCGACGTCGAAGCAGCTCTGGACGCAGCACACGCAGCCAAAGCCGCATGGGGCCACACCGCCCCCGCCGCACGCGCAGCCGTTCTGTTGAAAATCGCGGACGTCATGGAAGCCAACATGGAACTGCTGGCAACCTGCGAAACCTGGGACAACGGTAAGCCGATCCGCGAAACCATGGCGGCTGACCTTCCGCTGGCAATCGACCACTTCCGCTACTTTGCTGGCGTTCTGCGTTCGCAGGAAGGTTCGATCTCGGAAATCGACGCAGACACCATTGCGTACCACTTCCACGAGCCTCTGGGTGTTGTTGGCCAGATCATTCCCTGGAACTTCCCCCTGCTGATGGCGTGCTGGAAACTGGCACCCGCGCTGGCAGGCGGCAACTGTGTGGTTCTGAAGCCCGCAGAACAGACCCCCGCAGCGATCATGGTTCTGTGTGAACTGCTGGCCGACGTCATCCCCGCAGGCGTTCTGAACGTTGTGAACGGTTTCGGTCTGGAAGCAGGCAAGCCGCTGGCACAGTCGAAGCGCATCGCAAAGATCGCGTTCACCGGCGAAACCTCGACCGGCCGTCTGATCATGCAGTACGCATCGGAAAACCTGATCCCCGTTACTCTGGAACTGGGTGGCAAGTCGCCGAACATCTTCTTCGAAGACGTTGCAGCACACGACGACGACTTCTTCGACAAAGCGATCGAAGGCTTCGTAATGTTCGCGCTGAACCAGGGCGAAGTTTGCACCTGCCCCAGCCGCGCACTGATCCAGGAATCGATCTACGAGAAGTTCATGGAGCGCGCTCTGGCCCGCGTTGAAGCCATCGTTCAGGGCGACCCGCTGGACCCCAACACCATGATCGGTGCACAGGCTTCGCAAGAGCAGCTGGAAAAGATCCTGAGCTACATCCAGATCGGTCGTGACGAAGGCGCAGAAGTTCTGGCTGGCGGCGACCGCAACATCCTGGGTGGCGATCTCGAGAACGGCTACTACGTCAAGCCGACCGTGATGAAGGGCCACAACAAGATGCGCATCTTCCAGGAAGAGATCTTTGGCCCGGTTGTATCGGTTACCACCTTCAAGGATGCCGAAGAAGCGCTGGAAATCGCAAACGACACCCTGTTCGGTCTGGGTGCAGGCGTATGGTCGCGTGACGCGAACACCTGCTACCGCTTTGGCCGCGCCATCCAGGCCGGCCGCGTCTGGACCAACTGCTACCACGCATACCCTGCACACGCAGCGTTCGGTGGTTACAAGCAGTCGGGTGTTGGCCGCGAAACCCACAAGATGATGCTGGACCACTATCAGCAGACCAAAAACATGCTGGTCAGCTACAGCCCCAAGAAACTGGGCTTCTTCTAAGTCCGGAATACGTGGGGGGCCGTCGGCCCCCCACACCCCCCGAGGGTATTTTCGCCAAGATGAAGGAGGCGGGTCATGTCTGAAAAACTGGACAAGGTCACTGCCACCCCAGGCGCGCTGGAACTATTGGCCGAGATCGTCGCAGATCATGGTCCCGTCATGTTCCACCAGTCCGGAGGCTGCTGCGATGGCTCGGCCCCGATGTGTTATGCGCAAGGGGATTTCAAAATTGGTGTTCACGATGTTTTAATGGGAGAGATTGGCGGCATGCCATTCTACATCTCGGATCGTCAGTACGAGTTGTGGAAGCATACGGACCTGATCATTGATGTGATCGATGGCCGCGGTGGCATGTTCAGCCTTGATAATGGGCGGGAGCGTCGTTTCCTCACACGCTCTGTGCTCTGCGCCACCTGACTCCCCTACTTCCATCCCAAGTGGCGCTCTCCGGCGCAGGCCCCTCCTCACTGGCCTGCGCCTTTCCCCTTTTTAGGGGGACAGGAATTGTGGGGCTCCGAAGGTGGCGCGCCATTGGGCGATGAACCGTTTGCGGCGGTGCTGGTCGCGGGCCACCAGCAGCATCGGGTCGATCGGGATCGCCCGTTCCGAGCTTTCTGGCAAAAACGTTTCCTCTGGGTCGCGGCGCTGGACGAGGCCGCTTTCCTTGAGCAGCGCCTCGCCGCGGGCAGACAGAAGGAAGTCCAAAAGGCGCGTGGCGTCGCCCTGATTGCGGGCATGGCGCGGGATCATGTAGGCGCGCGACAGGAACAGGGTGTAATCCTCGGGCATGACGACGCTGACATTGTCGCGGTACTGCGTGCTGACATAGGAGCCGAGCACGTTGTAGGCGATCAGATAACGGCCGGAACTGACGCCCTGAATAATCTCGTTCGAGCAGCAGGTGGCGACCGCATCCACGCGGCTGAACCCTTCGAGGAGGGCGCCGAATGTGCTGGCCTCAAGGCTGTCGGAAAAGGCGAAGAGGTAGCCTAGGCCCGATGCTTCGATATCATAGGTGGCGATGCGGTCCTGATAGGCGGGGTTGTTGCGGCGCATCAGGTCCAAGAGTTCAAAGCGGCTGTGGGGGACGTCCTCGGGGGGGACCAGAGCGGTGTTGTAGATCATGACCGCCGCTTCGCGGGTGATCCCCCAAAGTTCGTTGCGCCACCGTCGGTCGGCGGGCAGGGCCTCGGTCTGGGGCGAGCGGTAGGGCGCGGCGCAGGCGCTGTTTACTAATTCCACCATCTGATGAACCGCCGAGGACAGGATCGCATCGGCGCCGCGGCCCTGATCGCAATCGCTGCGGGATTCGTCGAACAGGGCGTTCGACCCCCATTGTTCATAGATCACGTGGATATCCGGGTTCAGGCGGGTGAATTCCTGAATGGTCGGCCCCAGAACGCGGATATCGGTGGTCGAGCGGAACAGCAGCGGGCGACCGAATTCGCTGCCGAAGACGGCGGTTTCCTCGGCGGCGCTGGCGGGCAGGGCGCTCAGGATGGTCAGGGCTGTCAGGGCGGCGCGGATCATTGCGGATCTCCGGTACGGGTCGGGCGCAGGGGCAAGAGCAGCGTCACGCGAAAGCCGTTTTCGCCGGGGGCCATGCGGACTTCGCCTTGGAAGGCGCTGGCGACGGCTCGGACGATGGAAAGGCCAAGCCCCGCGCTGCGCCCCGAAGAGGCCGAGCTGCGTTCGAACCGCTCGCCGATGCGGTCAAGAATTTCGGGCGGGGGGCCGTTTCCTGCATCCTCGACCCAGAGGGCGGCGTTGGTGCCCTCGACCGTGACGCCGATAGTGACTGGGGATGCTCCGTGGCGCAGGGCGTTGTTGAACATGTTCTTGGCGGCCTCGGTCAGAGAAATCTCGTCTGCCAGAACGATCACCTCGTCGGGGCCGATGCGCAGTTCGACCTCGGTTTCGGGGGCCAGTAGTTCGTGGTCGCGGCTGTCCACCACCTCGAGCGCGATGTCGCGCAGGTCGATGGGCAGGCGCGGGGCGCTGTCGGTGCGGTGAATGACCAGAGCGCGGGAGAGCATCTGGTCCAGCAATTCCCCCAGCGACCGCGAGCGTCGGGTCAGGCGGGTGACCATCTGCTGGCGGGCGTCGTCGTTGGTTTCTTCGCCGATCAGTTCGGCTTGGGCACGGATGGCGGCGACGGGGGTGCGCAGCTGGTGCGCGGTGTCCGAGATCAGGTTGCGCATGCTGGAAAACTGGCGATCCAGCCGCAGCATGAAGCGATTCATGGCGTCGATCATCACCGACACCTCGGCGGGCACGTTCCGGTCCATCGGGGTCAGATCATAGGGGTCGCGGTCCAGAAGCTCCGACGCGATGCGGTTCAGGGGCTCCATCGCGTTGCGGATGACCAGCGCGGCCAGCAGCATCAGCGCGACCCCCGCCACCAACGAGGCGATCAGCGCATCGCGGGTCAGGCTCAGGGCCATGGCATTTCGCGCAGCTATGGTCTGGCCGACGGTTACGCTGACGGTGCCGGAAAAGTCGCGCTCGGCAAAGCGGCGGTAGACGGTGACGAAGCGCGCGGTGTCGCCTTGCATCGGGTGGTCAAAGAAGTGCGGGTTGCCGGTGGTGACGCGGGTGTCGGTCGGCGGGCGGGCGAAATCGTTGCCGGTCAGAAGCTGCCCTTGAGGGCCGCGCACGGCATAGGCAATGCGGTCATCAGGGGCCAGGGCCAGCAGTTTGAACGCGGAAATGGGCAGGTCGGCCAAGGGCTCGCCTCCCAGCACGCTAATCGATTCAGCGATGTCGTTCGCGGCCCCCAGCAGCAGGCGGTCATAGGCTTCGCGGGCGGCTTGGCGGCCATAGGCGAAGCTGGCGATGGCGACGATGATTCCCCCCACGAAAAGCAGCGACAGAACCCCCGTCACCACGCGGGACGAAAGGGAACGCTGCGCATCGGGACGAGGGGCGTCAGTCATCCAGACAGATCCGGTAGCCAAGGCGGCGCTGGGTTTCGATGCTGACGCCGGTGCCGTTCAGTTTCTTGCGCAGGCGCCCGATATAGAGCTCGATCGCGTTCAGCCCCACATCCGCGCTGTCAAAAGCGAACAGACCATCATACAGGCGCTCTTTGCTCAGAACCTTGCCGCCGTTGCGCAGCAAGAGGCTCAGCAGGGCGGCCTCGCGCCGGGTCAGGTCCAGCGGGGCATCACCAATCTCGGCGGTCATCGAAGAGGGGAAGAATCGCAGGGGGCCGAGGGATAGGGTGTCGGTCTTTTGTTCGGCCTCGCGGCGGACAAGGGCGCGCAAGCGGGCCTCAAGCTCGCGGTGATCAAAGGGTTTCACCAGATAATCGTCCGCCCCGAGGTTCAGCGCGGACACGCGGTCATCCACGGAGAACAGGGCGGTCAGCATCAGGACAGGGGTGCGTACGCCCCGCGCCCGCAGGTCGGACAAAAGGTCGGTGCCAGACCGGTCAGGCAGATTGATATCCAGAACAATCGCATCATAGCGCTGAACGGCCAGAAAATCCTCGGCGGCTTCGCAGCAGTCGGCCAGATCACAGGCCATTCCTGCCTTGCCCAAACGGATCGCGACGGCTTCGGCCATGTCCGTGGCGTCCTCGACGATCAGGATGCGCATGGGTTTTTCTCCGTTCGGGTGCGTAATGGATAGTTTCCTGTCAAATTGACAGGTTCGCGACAGCTTCACTCGCTAGTTACATCCTTCATAGCCCGCCACGAGGAGACTGCAAACATTTGCAGCGTCGGCGGGAAGGAACATACCGGACGGCCTCGAATCGTCCGTAAGATCACTGTGGAGGAGTACATCAATGATCTTTAAAGCGACCCGCTTGACCGTGGCTGCCCTGCTGCTGGGTGCAACTGCATTTGGCGCTTCGGCCGAAGGCTGGCAGCCCGAGAACCCCGAGTGCATCGCGCCCGCCAACCCCGGTGGTGGCTGGGACTTTACCTGCCGTCAGGTCGGTAAATCGCTGCAGGACCAGGGCCTGATCGAAAAGACCATGCAGGTTGTGAACCTCGCCGGTGGCGGCGGTGGCGTGGCCTATGCAGAAGTCGTGAACAAGCGCGGCGACGACAGCGACCTGATCGTTGCAGCATCGTCGGCAACCGCGACCCGTCTGGCGCAGGGCGCATACCCCGGCAACACCATGGATCAGGTTCGTTGGCTGGCGTCGATCGGTGCGGATTACGGTGTGATCGCCGTTGCCAAAGACAGCGCAGTGAACACTCTGCCCGAGCTGCTGGACATGATCAAAAACGACCCGACTTCGGTTGCGGTTGCTGGCGGTTCGGCTGTTGGCGGCTGGGACCACCTGAAAGTTCTGATCGCAGCGAACGCATACGGCGTCGAAGACGTGCGTAAGGTGAAATACATCGCGTTCGATGGCGGCGGCGAAGCTGTGACCCAGCTGCTGGCTGGTTCGGTTCAGGCCTTCACCGGCGATATCTCCGAAGCCAAAGGTTTCGTTGACAGCGGCGACATCAAAGTTCTCGCAGTTCTGTCCCCCGAGCGTCTGGGTGGCGAGTTCGCCGACTTCCCGACCGCAAAAGAGCAGGGCGTTGACGCAATCGGCGCAAACTGGCGCGGTTTCTATGCCCCCGCTGGCATGAGCGACGAAGCCTACGACGCATGGGTTGCCAAGATCGGCACCCTGTACGAGTCGGCTGAGTGGAAAGAAATCATGGCAGCAAACGGTCTGGCACCGCTGGACCTGCGTGGCGCTGACTTCCAGAACTTTGTCTCGATGTCGGTAACTCAGATCCAGAACATCTCGAAAGAGATCGGGATCATCAAGTAATTCTACGCAGCCCCCCTGTGTAGATATTAGGGACGCCGCTTCTCCCCTTCATGCGGCGTCCCTTTCCTTATATTCCAACGCCGCCTCAGGAGATCCTTGATGAGTGATCGTATCTTCGGCGTGTTCGGCATTCTTCTGGCAATCGGGTTCGCCATGTCGGCCCTGACCATCGAAGAGAGCTTTCTGTCGGACGCCGTCGGACCCAAAGCCTTTCCCCTGATTATCGCAGCGATCCTCGGCATCAGCTCTGCCGTGATTGCGATAAAACCCGATCCGGAGCCCCACTGGCCCAACTTTGCCCGTCTGGCAGAGATCGCGGCCGCTGTCGTGGTTATGGTTCTGTACGCTCAGTTTCTGCCTGTTGCCGGTTTCGTCCTCGCGACCGCTGCTGCGGCGACCTACCTGTCGTGGCGCCTTGGTTCGACCATCATCGGCTCGGTTCTGACCGGTGTGGGTACGTCGGTCGGCATCTATGTCATCTTCCATCTCGTGCTGGGGCTGTCGCTGGCCCGCGGCCCGCTTGGTTTCTAAGGAGGTCTCAGGATGGATATGCTGAACTCTCTGGCCGATGGTTTCATGATCGCGCTGACCTGGCAGAACCTGCTGCTGGCTCTGCTCGGCTGTTTCCTTGGTACGATCATGGGCGCGCTGCCCGGCCTCGGGCCGTCGAACGGCGTGGCTATTCTGATCCCGCTGGCGTTCACGCTGGGTCTGGGGGCGACGCCCTCGTTGATCCTGCTGACCTCGGTGTATTATGGCGCGATGTATGGCGGCCGTATTTCGTCGATCCTGCTGAACATCCCCGGTGACGAACCGGCGATGATGACCTGCCTTGACGGTTATCCGATGGCGAAAAAGGGTCTGGCAGGCGAAGCGCTGTCGATCTCGGGGATTGCGTCGTTTGTGGGCTCGTTCTTTGCGACTTGGGGTCTGATCCTGCTGGCCCCCCAGCTGGTCAAGATCGCGCTGCTGTTCGGTCCGGCGGAATACTTTGCGCTGTTCGCTCTGGCGTTCATGACCCTTGGTGGCGTCAGCTCGACCAACCAGGCGAAATCGGCCTTTGCCGCTGCGCTGGGTCTGGGTCTGGCGATGATCGGTGTGGACACCCAGACCGGCGTGCCGCGCTTTACCTTCGGCGAAGTGCACCTCTATGACGGTCTCGATTTCCTTGTGGCGATCGTGGGTCTGTTCGCCCTGTCCGAAGTGCTGATCTTCCTTGAGGAGCGTCACGGCAACGCAAGCGCCGAAGGCCGCAAGCTCGAGGTCGGTCGCCTGACCCCGCCGCTGTCGATGGTCAAGGAATGCACCCCGACCATGCTGCGGACCTCGTTCCTTGGCTTCCTTGCCGGTGTTCTGCCGGGTGCGGGTGCCTCTCTGGGTTCGTTTATCGCCTATTCGTTCGAAAAGCGTCTGGTCGACAAAGACGGCACCTTCGGCAAAGGCGATCCGCGCGGTGTGGCTGCCCCCGAGGCCGGTAACAACGCGGCTGCCGGTGGCGCTCTGGTGCCGATGCTGGCGCTGGGTGTTCCCGGTTCGGGCACCACTGCGGTTCTGCTGGCGGTTCTGCTGTCGCTGAACATCACCCCCGGTCCACTGCTGTTCAGCCAGAACCCGGACGTGGTCTGGGGCCTGATCGCTGCGCTGTTCATCGCGAACTTCATGCTGCTGGCTATGAACATTCCCATGGTTGGTCTGTTCACCCGTCTGCTGATGGTGCCCCCGCGCATCCTGATGCCGGTGGTGGCGATGGTCAGCTTTGTCGGGATCTACGGCATCTCGGGCTCTTCGTTCGACCTGCTGGTGATGATCGGCTTCGGCGTGATGGGCTGGGTCCTGCGTAAACTGGATGTTCCGCTGGTTCCGATCATTCTGGGTACCCTCTTGGGCAACGCCATGGAAAGCAACCTGCGCCGCGCGATCACCATCGACAACGGCGACTGGTTCACCCTGATTGACAGCCCCTTGGCGATTGGCCTGTGGGCCGTGGCGATCATCGGGTTCATCCTGCCCATCATCTTTGGCCGCGTGGTGAAATCCAAGATGCGCCGCCGCGAAGACGAAGAAGGCGCAATCACCGACTAAGGATTGGCCTGCCGGAAATCAGAAACCCCCGCTCTCATCGGCGGGGGTTTTTCTTTGGGTCAGGCGGGAAACAGGGTTTCTAGTCCGTCCACTGCCCGCGCGGCCCGATGCTGATAGGCGGCGGCTTCCAGAGGGGGCATCCGCGCGACCACCCGCCGGATTTGCAGGTCCCCGATCAGCAGGGACAGGTAGACTTCGGTCGCCTCATCCGCTGGTCCACTGATCGCCCCCGTGGTGACCGCCCGCTGTATGACATCTTCGATCAAAGGGGCGACCGTGCCGCGCCCCGCCTGCGCCAAAGCCACGGCCAGCTCGCCCGTCGTATCCGCCGCCGCTGCACGGTTCAGCGCCACTGCCTTTTCATCCAGCAATGCAGACAGCAACACGGGTCCCAGATTGCGCAGGGTCTGCAAGGGCTCTGCATTCTGGTCCAGCGCGTCATTCAGAACAGTGACAGCCTGCTGCGCGTTCCGCTCGACCAAAGCGCGGAACAGCCCAACCTTGTCCCCGTACCAGCGATACATGGTTTCGTTCGAACACTTCGCCTTCTTGGCGATCGAGAGCATGGACGCCGCGCCATAGCCCTTGTCCCGCAGCACCTCATAGGCGGCGTCTTCGATCTGCTGGCTGCGGGCTTCTTTCTTGTGGTCTTGCATGGGGAATTCCGACTGTTGACACGAAACCGTACACACTGTTACGCCTACAGTGCAAGCGTACACATCATTACGGATTTTGATTATGGCGATTCTGGAAGACAGACATGTACTGGGCAGCGCGGCGAAACTGGCAGCGGATGCCTCTGGCATTACCGGGTTGATCTTTGCGGGTGCGATCTTTGGGTTCTTTTATGCATGGGTCTGCTCGACCATGTGGGGGCTCGATCAAGCGGACCCCCGTGTGGCGATCATCGCGATGCAAGAGATGAACAGATCGGTCAGAAATGCGGTCTTTGCGCCGGCATTCTTCGGGACGCCGTTTGTGTTGGCCTTGGCTGCGGTGCTGAATCGCCGGGCGGGATTCGGACGAACGGCGATCTGGATGGCCCTTGCGGCGGTCATTTACGGAGTCGGCGGGATGTTTTTGACCATGAAGGTGAACGTTCCGATGAACGAAGCCTTGGGTGCGCTAGATATTTCTCTGGAAACCAAGCTGAGCGATGCCCACGATATATGGAAGGCATACTCGGGTAAGTGGCAGCTCTGGAATACAGTGCGAACCTTGTTTTCTGGGCTATCCTTGATGTGCGTGGGGCTTGGCCTGTTAGCGAGGATCAAGATGTAGTGGAGGGGGCTTCCCTAGGGGAAAGTCGAGGAATTCTAGATATTTGGCCTTTCTGTCATTTTTCTC
>NZ_JABCJE010000018.1 GCF_013377535.1 Donghicola mangrovi
ACGCACTGCACTTTCCAGATGACGTCACCAGCCCGTCATCGTGATCAAGGGACCGAAACTCCAGCTTCGGGTGGTCCAGATTCGGCAGGCACAGCATGGCGCAGCTGTAGTTGAATTGCAATCGGTGCAGAATGCTGCATCGTTTGGGAGATGCTGTGCTGCTCTGGATAGATCTTCCTTTCCCCCACTCAATTGCGATGGCACTCCGATACATCGTGTTTATATGGTCACCTACCCAAGCCCAACCCCCGCAATACGCGCAATGTTGTCTTGCAAAATCATATGAGCAAACAGTAAGCTCATGAAACAAGTTACGGATGGTGAGTGTGTTAGTTAAAGCTCGATCCAAACGAGGCTGTCATCAGATTGGATGCGTGTTTCTTGGAGATGCGCGATGGTGAAGCTTAGCTTCATAGACAGAATTTTGCTATTCCGCTACAAAATTATAGAAATTTGTCATATTTCAGAGTATCTTAGCGTACTTCACACGTCCTCAAAAGATGTTCCAATTCTTGTGAAGTTCTCCCGTGGAACTACCGTTCTTTATTACAAGATTACACCTGAAGAGGCGGAAGGTTTGATTGAGGAGCTTAACAAAGTGAGGATTCGAATGTGGTTCAATTCGAAATAGAGAAAATGCATTGCCTTGGTTGCGTCGGGATTCAAGCGTGTTCAAGAAGAAAAAGTAGGAACTTAATGTCTGGCTTCCATCAATGAGCATAGATTTCCAGTTTTTTATTTTCTTGCGTGCATTCAGAAACTGAAGGTGAAAAACAGTGGGCAGGAAAAAGGAAATTGTGGCGTCTGGTTTAAAGTGAAGGTCGAGCCAGAAACAGTATGATGGATTTCTGGCGCGATAAAGGCCAATTTCCTTCAAATTGACCAAGCCCAACATAAAATGCGGGCCTCGTTAAAGACGAGATAGAAAGGGCAGGAATTAGACGTTCATCCCAGGGTCATTGAATGACCAATGAGCGGACAAAGCGTCAATTCGCTCCGACTGTGCCGATGGCTGCTCTCGTTCGTTCTAAAGACATGCTCCACCGTACTTTGAGGTCAGGTTTTCAACAGAATCCCCTTCCGCCGTCCAATCAATCCTCCACATCAAGGTGCAGGGAAATTGGTTCTTTTCAAATATAGCATATTTGGCTTCTTCATTGACTGTGAACCCTTGTTCGCGCAGGCGAGAGATAAGTGCTTCCACCGTAAGAGGTGCTGGGAATGCTGCTAAAACTCGCCGGCCGAACTCTTCATCAGCCGCGGCAAAATTATTCGGAAGTCCCCGGCCAAGTTCAGGCGGCCTTGGAAGCGGCGGAAAGAGAAACAGGTAACCGCCTACTGCAATCAATGCCAATAGGACAAAGCCCCAACGAAGCACCTTTTTTAACATACTAATTTCCTCTGTGGATGCATACACATTGATATCAGACATTTTCACATCGTGCAGCATCCGTGACTCCGGGCTCTTCGCGGCCGATCGCTGCGCTCTGCCTGAGAGGCCGCTTTCGAGAAATGGTTTCTGAAGAGCCAGATATGCTAACTGAGCATCGGGGACATTCATGATTGGCGCAGCGAAAGTCAGCTCTCCGCCCGACCTGCAGGCGAAGCCATTCGATGCAGTTGCAGAACGAATGCCCAAATTGGGCTGAGAGCAGACTTGCGGCGGCGCAGCGCAGCTTCACCAAACCGGACTTGCGAGGCATCTCGCAGCATTTTTGAGAGGCCAACGGCGGCAATGCGCAGATTGCAACCGAGCGACGACGGCCCTACGAAAACGAAACCCGAACATGAACGACGACAGGACGACCGCGGCCCAGAAAAAATATACATCCACGCAATTTCCAGTTCCAAGCCGCTTGAGACCTAAGCCGTTCTGATCTTGAAGCCCCTCCTTGCAAAAACAAGATCGAGAGGCTGATATGAATAATTTAAATCGCAGCGACATTTGCGAGTATTGGAGTAAGAGTGATAATTACAAAAACGCGCACGATATACCTTTTAGCTTCGCTTTTAACACTATCACTTTTCGCATTGATCTTATCTGCGCTAATTGGACGGACCGTGTCAGACGGCGCACTCGCCAGCTGCAGTTTCAAGGGGGAATCTGAGCTTTTGGAAATTGCTGAACGAGAATTTCGTATTTCGGCGCGTTCACAATACGACGAGCCTATTCTCATGTCATCCCGCGTGGATAAAATTGAATTCCACCCGAGCGGAGAGAAATACGGCTTTGTGAATATCGAAGTCCAATTCGATGACCCACATCAGTACGTCATGTTCATTGATGAGGACTGCACTTCGTATATAGAGGAAAAGTGACTGCGAAAGCTACAGGGCGGTCTAACCGCCTTTGATTTCCCCATCTTCCACCTGCTTGGGCTCAGTCCTCAGTAAGATTTGACGGACAAGGTGACGCACGGGTGTCGTCGAGACCTGCTCCATGAGCGATCTGTTCCGGCTCACAGAGAAACAAGTTGCGCGTCTGCGTTCATTTCCCGAGGCGCCTTTGAGGCACAAGGGTGGGTGACTGGCGCATCGCACGGCCTCCAACTTGCGGGCCAAAGTTCGGAGGAGGGGGATCGTTTTAATGACGGACGGGCGGAGGGTCGCGGTGCGGTACGACAGAAACCCGGTCATCTTCCTCTCAGTCATCGCCTTGGCCGCTATCGTCATTCGCTGGCTACGAATGGAATAGGTCGTGGCCCTCATAAGGGCTAGGGGCCGAGGGCTGGCGGGGGACAGACCTCGAAACGTAGGAGCCGTAGCGGGATTGCCAACTTGTTTGCGGAGCGGTGCTTGGTTAGGCGTTGGGTATGAATACACCATCCTCCATGCCGCGCCTGAAAGGCTACCGTTTCCCTCGTGAAATCGTTGCATATGCCGTCTGGGTCTATCATCGCTTCGCGCTCAGCACGGCGGATGTCGAGGATCTTCTCGCCGATCGGGGTGTGATGGTCAGCCGGGATACGATCCGAAAATGGGTGAACCGCTTTGGACGTCACTTTGCCGATTGCATCAGGCGCGACAGACCGGCCGCGGGCGACAAATGGCACTTGGATGAGGTCGTCATCCCAATCAACGGCAGAAAATACTGGCTTTGGCGGGCGGTCGACGCGAACGGCGACGTCCTTGATATTCTCGTTCAGCCACAGCGCAACGCCAATGCTGCAAGACGTTTTCTGGCAAGGCTGATCGACCGGTTCGGTGAACCCCGTGTCATCATCACGGACAAGTTGCGCAGTTATTTCAGGCCGATCCGAGACCTCGCACCGGGCGCAGATCACCGCGCACACAAGGGCTTGAACAACCGGATCGAAGGATCACACAGGCCAACACGGAAACGCGAGAAGTTGTTGGGGCGGTTTAAATCTCCCCGGCAGGCACAAAGATTTCTGGCTGCCCATGATCAGATCAACATCGTTTTCCGCCCACGACGCTATCAACTCTCCGCCGTCTCATACCGCCACGCAAGGTCCGATGCTTTCGACCTCTGGAGAGGCTATGCTGCCAAAATGACCGCCTGACAAGCAGATGTCTCGCCTCTCTCAAACAGGTGAAAACAAGTTGGCAATCCCGGGCTGGCGCGTCATGGCGGATGACGCAGGAGCATGGACGTCAGTCGAGCCCGCCGAAGCAGAGATTCTTGATTTCCAGATAATCGTCGATCCCGTATTTTGACCCTTCGCGGCCCATGCCCGATTGCTTGACTCCGCCAAAGGGGGCGAGTTCGGTCGATATGGCCCCGGTGTTGATCCCCACCATGCCGACTTCGAGCTGTTCTCCGACGCGCCAGCTGCGCGCGATGTCACGGGTGTAAAAATACCCGGCCAACCCGAATTCGGTGGCATTGGCCCAGTCGATGGCCTGCTGTTCGTCCTCGAAACGGATCAGCGCGGCCAGCGGCCCAAATGTTTCGTCGGTGGCAACCTGCATATCCTGCGTGACGCCGGTCAGCAGCGTAGGTTCAAAGAATGTGCCTCCAAGGTCGGACCGCTTGCCGCCCTGATGCAGGTTAGCGCCCTTCGACAGGGCATCGGTGATATGCTCCTCAACCTTTGCCATGGCGCCTGCATTGATCAGCGGGCCCGTGGTCACGCCGGTTGCAAGACCATCGCCAAGGGTGAGCTGCGTCATCGCGGCGGCCAGTTTTTCGGCGAAGGCATCATAGACCCCGGACTGGACGTAGATCCGGTTGGCACAGACACAGGTCTGGCCGTTGTTGCGGAACTTGGCGAGCATCGCCCCTTCGACGGCGGCGTCGAGATCGGCATCGTCAAAGACGATGAAGGGCGCGTTGCCGCCCAGTTCAAGAGAGAGCTTCTTGATCGTCGCAGCCCCTTGTTCCATCAGGATCCTGCCCACACGGGTCGATCCTGTGAAGGTCAGCTTGGCCACCTTGTCGGAGGCGCAAAGCGCCTTGCCCACGGCAGAGGACTTGCTGGACGGGATCACGTTGAATACGCCCGCAGGCAGGCCCGCGCGCTCCGCCAGCACGGCCAGCGCCAGTGCCGACAAGGGCGTCAGTTCTGCTGGCCGCAGCAGCATCGTGCAGCCGACAGCCAGGGCCGGGGCCATCTTGCGCGCGATCATGGCATTGGGGAAATTCCACGGCGTGATCGCCCCCACGACGCCGACCGGTTGCCTGAGGATCACCATGCGCTTGTCGCGGGCCGGGCCGGGGATCATGTCGCCGTAGACACGCTTGGCCTCCTCGGCGAACCATTCGACGTAGGCGGCGCCATAAAGGATCTCGCCGCGGGCCTCCGCCCAGGGTTTGCCCATTTCCGCGGTCAGGATGGTGGCAAGGTCGTCCGCGTTTTCGATCATCAGGTCGTACAGGCGGCGGAGGACCGCGCTGCGGTCCTTGCCCGATCGGGCTGCCCAAGCGCGTTTGGCCGCGTAGGCGGCATCGATCGCGCTGTCGATGTCGGCACCCATGTCTGTCACATGGGCAAGCAGCGCGCCGGTTGACGGGTTTGTCACGGGAAACGTGACCCCGGTGTCCAGCCATTGACCATTCACGTAGGCCCGTGTTTCCAGCAGGGCCGGGTCCTTGACAGACAGGGGGCCTTGCGTCTTGGAGATGGTTTCAAGCATAGGCTGCTCCCGTTTCCACTTCGGTGTTCTTCTTGAAATCGCGGGCCAGCGCGGCAGTGCTGACAGCGAGCAGGCCCACGTCGTTGCCGACGCCAACAAAGGTTGCCCCCAGCGCGAGGTAGCGCCGGGCCAAGGTCTGGTCCCCGGTCAGGATGCCCGCCGCCTTGCCATGGCTGAGGATGCGGCGGAGGGCGTCCTCGACCGCGGCTTGCACTTCAGGGGCACCAGGTTTGCCGAGGTAGCCCATGTCGGCTGCAAGGTCTGCGGGGCCGATGAAGATGCCGTCGATCCCTTCGACCGAGGCGATGTCGTCCAGTGCGGCAAGGCCGGCCATGCTTTCGATCTGCAGCAGCAGACAGGTCTGGTCATTGGCCGTGGCCAGATAATCGGGAATGCGGTTATAGGCCGAGGCCCGCGCCAGCGCTGCGCCGACGCCGCGTATCCCGTGCGGCGGGTACAGCTTGGCGCGCACCATGGCCTGTGCTTGGTCGCGGGTTTCGATCATCGGGACCAGAACAGTCTGCGCGCCGATGTCCAGAACCTGCTTGATCATCCAGGCCTCGCCCACGGGAATGCGGACGATTGCGTGGGCGGGGCTGGCGGCCAGTGCACGCAGTTGCGACTGGATCAGCGGCAGGTCATTCGGCGCGTGTTCGCCGTCGATAAGCAACCAGTCAAAGCCGGCGCTGCCGCAGATCTCTGCCGTTGTGTCATTGGCTAGGGCCAGCCAGAGGCCAATCTGGGGACGCTTGTCCAGAAGCGCTTGTTTGAAAGGATTCACGGGTGCGGGCATCGTGCTGTCCTCATTCGAAATACAGGGACACGGTGCCGAAGGGCCCGTAATCGGCGGTGATCGTCGTGCCATGCGGGCATTCGACGGGGCGGATGAAAGACCCGGCCAGAACCGTCTGGCCTGCCTCGATCCGGTCGCCATATTGCGCCAGCCGGTTGGCAAGCCAGGCGATGCCGCGCACGGGATCGTTCAGGACACCGGCCCCCAGACCGGTTTCCTCGACCACGCCATTGCGCGACACGATCGCGCCCATCCAGCGCATGTCGACCTCGGACGGGCGCATGGCACGTCCGCCGGTGACGATGCCTGCGTTGGCGGCATTGTCGGATATCGTATCAAGGACATTGCGGGTCTTTTTGGTCGCTGGATCGACCCGCAGGATGCGGGTGTCGAGGATTTCCAGCGCCGGCGTGATGTAGTCGGTGCAATCCAGCACGTCAAAGACGGTCACATCCGGACCGGCAAGGTCGTGTTTCATGACAAAGGCGATTTCAGCTTCGATCCGGGGCTGGATGAAACGGTCGGCCGGGATGGTTGCGCCGTCTTCGAACACCATGTCGTCCAGCAGCACACCGCTGTCGGGGATGTCGATGTTCAGCGCGCTTTGCATCGCCCGCGACGTCAGGCCGATCTTCCAGCCGATCTGGCGGCGCCCCTGCGCCAGCTTTTCCTTCATCCAGGCGGACTGGATGGCATAGGCATCATCCATGGTCATGTCGGGATTGGACAGTGACAAAAGAGCCGTCTGGACGCGGGTCCGTTCGGCATGATCCAGCGCGGCGGCGGCGGCGGTAATTGTATCGGAAGACAGCATCTCAGGCCTCGTCGGCGACGGTGTTGCGCAGGGTGCCAAGCCCATCTGCCTCGACTTCGATCACGTCGCCGGGTCTGAGCCATTTCGGCGGATCGAACCGGGCGCCTGCGCCGGTTGGCGTGCCGGTGACGATGATGTCGCCGGGCAACAGCGTGGTGAAGGTCGAGATGTAATTCAGGATCTTCGGGAAGGAGAAGATCATCCGACCCGTGCGGTCCTGCTGGCGGATCTCTCCATTGACGCGGGTGGTCAGGGTGATGTCGCTGATCTGGGCGGGGTCAGTCAGTGGCACCAGCCAGGGGCCCATAGACCCGGATTTGTCCCAGTTCTTGCCCTGAGTGACGTTGAATTTTGCATGGCGCACCCAGTCGCGCAGCGTGCCTTCGTTGCATAGGGTCACAGCGGCGATGTGGTCATAGGCGTCAGCTTCAGGAATGCGGCGGCCTTGCTTGCCGATGACAATGGCGATCTCGCCTTCGTAATCCAGCTGGTCGCTTTCGGCGGGTCGGATCAGGGGCTGGCCGTGGCCGGTGAAGGATCCGGGAAAACGAATGAACAGCGACGGGTTCGGCGGCGCATCCTTGCCATCCTCGTATTCGGCATTGCGGTCGGGAAAGTTGACGCCGACACAGATGATCTTTTGTGGGCGGGCGAGGGGGCTTTCGATCGACACATCTTCAAGGGCATGTGTCACGGGCAGGTCTGCTGCCTCGGCGGCGGCCAAAAGGGCGCTGAGTTCGCCGCCTTGCAGGACCTCGTCCAGTTCGCGCCAACGGGCGGGGTCGAGCCCGGAAAGGTCGGTGATGCCCGCGTCACGCACGAGGCCGAAAGAGGTTTTATCCTGCGTGCTGAAACGCACCAGTTTCGTGGTCTGCATGGTTTGTCCTGTTTATCCCTGTCTCTGCGCGTTACCGCGCAGCGCCCCGCGTGCGGCGTGTTCTGTTTTTATCCCGGAGACGCGATGTCCACGGTGTGGCGATCTCGCGCTCCGGGAAGGCTCATTGATCGGCCATCAGCACGGACACATTGTCCGCGATCCGGAATTGCATGAGGTCCTCGGCCACGATCATCGGACCGTCGTAGGTCTCCCGCACCCGCGTCACGATATCGGACATGCGCACCCGGTCGAATTTGGGGTTTTCGAGCCGGACAACATGCGACAGCACGCCGATTTTCGGGGCGGCCTCGGAGAAGACGCGCCCGACGTCCTGAGGGGAGCTGTGATGGTTCAGGATGCGACGTACGAACGGCAGGTCCAGCATCTGGTCCGGGGCCGTTCCGACCGAATGCACCAGCAGGTCAGTTCCTCGGCCAGCCTCAATGACAGCCGGATCAAATTTCGTGTCACTGGAAAATGTTACGGACTTGCCTGCATAATCGACGCGATACCCTACAGAAGGATCGATCAGCTCACCATGGTTGACCGGGAACATGGTCACCTTCACCCCGTCCGCGTCAAAGACGACGCCTGGGGCGGCTTCATGGACGTCAAAGTGCGTGGCGGCTTCGTCAACGCCCTCATCGGCCATGCGCGTGGTGATATCGCCCTGATGTGCGGTCCGGATGCCCTCGGCAAGCGCAGCAACCCCCGGCGGGCCATAAAGGCCCAGTGGGCCTTTGCGGCCGCCGATCGGACCTGTCAGGTAGCCCGACATCAGAATGTCGTCCAGACCGTTCACGTGATCAGAATGGAAATGCGTGATGAAGACGGCGTCCACCGCGCCGATGGCAAGGTCCATCTGCTGGAGGCGCGTGACGACATTACGCCCGGCATCGAACAGCAGTGTCGTTCCTCCGGCCTGCACGAGATTGGCAAAACCGGCGCGGCGTAGGTCGGCCGAGGGCGTGCCCGTGCCCAGCAGTGTGACCACCAGTTCGGGGGATGTCGCGGCCGTGTCCTGTGCTTGGGAAACCGTCGCGGCGACAGGCAATGCGGCGCAGATGGCCACCAGGACCGACACGCGCAAGGATTGCCGCAGACGGCCAAGGATTTGGGGGGATCGCCCCTGTGTTTGACGTTTATACATTTTTTTCCTCCCATGAAATCAGTGTGCTGCTCGAGGTGCCTCGGGCTGCCTGCAAGATCAGCCGCATCGGCAAGGCCCTCCAACCTGTGCCGACACGTCCGCTGTCTTGTCTTTTGGAATTGCCGCCCTCGCGGATGCAGACATCTGGCAAAGGGCAGGGAGGGCAGGGGCACCGGTGCGCCCCCGCCGGTCAGCGGTTACTTCGGGTCGAGACCAAAGAACTTCTCGGCGTTCTTATGGAACACCTTGGCCTTGACCTCGTCCGACACGTCGAGACCTTCGATCGTCGGCACACCGTCAAAGAACCAGTCCTTTCGGATCGGGTAGGAGGCGCCGTAGAGGATGTTGTCCTCGCCCAGCACTTCGAGTGCGCATTCCAGCTGTTTCTTGCCCCACTGCGGCGGGCCGGAAATGTCGAAGAACAGGTTGTTGGTCAACTTTTCACGCAGGTTGGAATTGCCGGTGTCGAACCGGTCGACCGCATCGCCGTAGGAATGGCGCGGTTTCGGAACCAGCATGTCGGCAAAGGCAAAGAACCCGCCACCCAGCATGGAATGGGACAGTTTCAGGTTCGGGAAGCGGTCGAAGAGACCCGAGAACAGTTCGCGGCCCACGGCGGTGCCCTGCGCGATGCAGCGGCCGTACTGGCGGCGCTGGTTGTTGAAATCCAGGATCGACCCGTGATCCACCGGCAGCGGCGTGTGGTGGACAACAACCGGCAGCTTGCGGTCGTTGATGAACTCGAAATACGGGTAGAAGGCCTCGTCATCAAGGTAGATGTCGCCGTACTTGCAGGCCATCTGCACGCCTTTGAAGCCCAGTTGATCCACGCAGCGTTCGACTTCCTTGATCATGGCATCGGTGCCCCAGGGCGGGCAGACCGCCAGCGCGGTAAAGCGGCCACCGGATTTGGCCACATATTCGGCCAGGCCGTCGTTGATCTTCTTCGAGCATTCCAGATCCAGCCATTCCTGCCAGACGGGAATGCGGAATACGGCGTGGTCGATCCCGGCCTTGTCCATGTCGGCCAGCTGGCTGTCGATATTGTACTGGCCTTCGGCGTAGTTGATGTTCACCACGCCCTTGGGTTCCTCGATGATGATCTGGCGGATGTCCTTGTCCTTCACGGGTTCCATGCGGACGTGGACGTTGTGCTGGCGCGGGATGCACAGCATCATCTTTTCACGCAGGTCGTCGTCGGTGAACAGCGTGTCGGGCAGCCAGTGCATGTTGGCATCGATCACGCGGTGTTTGGTCATCTCGGTCATAACGTCTTCTTTCGGATACGGATTACGGGTTATCGGATGTCTTCTGCGGCAGCGACGCGGCGCGAGGTGGCTTCGGTGAACACCTCCTTGGCGCGCTGGCCGTCACGCACGTCATCGGGGCGCTTCATGCCCGCCTTGACGTGGTATTCCATGAACAGATCCTCGACCTCCTGGCGGGAGATCACGTCGTCGATGTTGTCGAAGGGCTTGCCGCCGGAGGCCTCTTCGACGAGGCGGCGGATCACTTCGGGGCCTTCGCCCCGGTTGGCGATGACGAGGCGGTTCACGAAGTCGCGGCGTTCGGCTTCATAGGCCTGGAAAGCCTCGACCGGGTCGTCCATCGTGGCGAGCTTTTCGGCCACGACACGCGCATCAACCAGCGCCTGGCAGACGCCGTTGCCGCCGCGCGGGTACATCGCGTGCGCCGCGTCGCCCAGCAGCGTCACCCGGTCAAAGGACCAGCGATCCAACGGGTCGCTGTCGATCAGCGGGTAGACGTAGATTTCACGCGCATTGCGGATCATCTCGTTCACGTCGAGAAAATCCAGTTTCACGTCGGTGAACACGTCCTGGATATCCTCGGGGCCGACCTGCACGGACCAGTCTTCAGCGCCTTTGGGTTTGCCGGACTGTTCGCAGACCCAGTTGATCAACTGGTTGCCGTTGCCGTCTTCGTTGTTGGCGATCGGGTAGACGATCAGCGATCCCTGCCGGATCGGGTCGCCGATGTGCAGGATGGTTCCGCCATTGGCATAGGGCGGCATGACGGTCACGCCGCGGTACATGGCAATGCCGGAATAATGGGTGCGCGAGGCGTCCGGGTGCAGCTGGCGTTTGACACGCGAATGGATGCCATCGACGCCGATCATCACGTCATGGCGTACGGTGCTGCCATCGGCGAAGGTGATGGTGACGCCGTCTGCATCCTGCTCGAACCGTTCGAACTTGCGGCCAAGTTGAACCGCGTCCGCGCCAAGGCGGGCCTTGACCGCGTCCAGCAGCATGAACTGGAAGGTCCCGCGATGCACGAAACGCTGCTCGTGCTCATAGCCGATATGCTTGCCGCAGCGTTCGGTAAAGATCTGCTGGCCATGGCCGGTAAAGAAGGTGCTGTCCTTCGCCTCGACGGAAATGGCGCGGAATTCCTCCAGCAAGCCCATCTCGGTGACTTCTTTGACGCCGTAGACCTTGATGTCGATGCCGACACCCAGCGGTTTCAGTTCCGGCGCCGCTTCGTAGATCGTGGGTCTGAAGCCTTTTTGTTCCAGGCGAAGCGCAGTGGCCAATCCGCCCGGTCCTGCGCCGATAATCGCAATATCCAACATGGTTTTCCTCCTCATGGGGGCTTCGGTCCCCCTTCTGCTGCCGGTCAGGCAGGCTGTTTCTGTTTGTCCAGGAATTTCTCCAGCGTCGGCAGCGGCGCGTTCAGGATCGGGGCATCGGGGGCGGCGCCTTCGAATTCAGTGGCTTCGGTGAACCACTTTTCCTGAGCGGGCATGCCCCACTGGTCTGCGCGTTTTGGATCCGACAGGCTCCAGGCCAGAGGCGGCTCCAGGTCGATGTGCTGGTAGTGGGTATTGAACAGTTCGATCCGGTGCCCGTCGGGGTCGCGGAAGTAGATGAACATGGCGCCCGAAATGCCGTGACGGCCCGGTCCGCGTTCCAGATCATGGTTGAAGCCAAGCGCCCCTGCAACGTCGCAGGCATGGACCGTGTCGGCCGCATCGCGCAGCAGGTAGGCGAAATGGTGCAGGCGCGGGCCGGGGCCATTGGTAAAGACGATGTCATGGGGGTTGCCCTTGCGCTGCATCCAGCCGCCCCAAAGATCCTGCCCGCCGGCGTCATTGTCGGAATATGTGTATTCCGAGGTGCGGAAGCCGAGGGTGTGGTAAAAGGCCATCGACTTTGCGACATCGCTACTTTGGGTCTGCCAGTGGTCGGCCCGCTGGGCAGAGGCGCCCTTGTACTGGTCGTAGCCGTACATCTGGCGCGGCATGGCATCCATGTCGGCCACGAATTCCAGAGGCAGGCCCATGGCGTCACGCACATGCAGGGTCAGGCCCTGGAACGGCACATCGACAAAGGTCGCTGCAAAGCCGTTTTCGTTGAACCAGTCGTAGGCCGCCTTGATGTCATCGTCCGTCAGCATCCGCATGCCGAGACGGTGGCAGACGCGCGGGCCTGTCGATTTTTTCAGGACCAGGGAATGGTGGCCCCGCTCTTCGCGGCCGCGCAGGTACAGCGTGTTCTCGTCTTCGTCACTGACAACCAGTCCCACGAGTTCGGTGTAGAAATGTTTGCTCGCTTCCAGATCCCGGGCCGACAGGATGGTGTGGCTGGCGCGTGTAATGTTGAACGGCGGAAAAAGCACCGGCTTGTCAAAGTTCATCTCGATCCCTCCCTGAACTCTTGTCCCGAGATTGGCCAAGGGGCGGGATTCCGACAACAAAACCATGGCGAATTGTTCATATTGCGAAAAGCAAGTTTCAGGGGGGATCGGGCACGCAGGAACGCCCGCCGCTGCTGCGACAGGCGTTCCTTTAAGATTTTGTTTTCAGGTTTATTTTCCGACACGTCAGGTGATCAGCGAGGGCAGGAGCAAGGTGACGGCGGGAAAGGCCAGGATCAGGAGCAGACGGGCCACGTCGGACACCAGATAGGGCATGATCCCCTTGAAGATCTTCACGATCGGCAACTCTGGCAAAAGCGCCTTGAGGATGAAGACGTTCAGTCCGACAGGGGGCGTGATCAGGCTGATTTCGACCACGAGAACCGTCACGATCCCCCACCAGACCAGGTCATATCCCAGCCCGGACACGATAGGCGCGACAATGGGAACCGTCAGGAAGATCATGGCGTAGCCATCCATCAGGCAACCGAGCAACGTGTAGAACACGATCAGGCAGAGGATCACCATCGGCGGGCTGAGATGCATGCTTTCGATGAAACGGACCACATCGCCGGGCACCCCTGAGAGGTTGATGAACTGGTTGAGCACCAGCGCCCCCGAAGCCACGATGAAGATCATCGTCGAAATCCGCGCCGTATCGAGCAAGCTGCGGGCAAAGACCTTGAAGGTCAGCTTGCGGCGCGCCAGCACGAAGAGGAACGCGCCCCCTGCGCCGATCCCGCCGGCCTCGGTTGCGGTGAACCAACCGCACACCAGCCCGATCATGACCAGACCAAAGAGGAAGAGTACGCCCCAGATCTTCCAGAGTGCGGCAAAGCGATCCTTCATCGTGTAGACCGTTCCCCTGGGGGCCCAGGAAGGCAGGAAACGGGCGACGATGGCCATGACAATGATATAAAAGCCGATCTGCATGAGGCCCGGAATGATGCCCGCGACGAAGAGCTCCGATACGCTCTCCTGCGTCAGAAGCGCGTAGATGATCAGGGCCGATGACGGAGGAATGAGGATGCCCATCGTGCCGCCTGCCGCGATGGAGCCAGCGGCAAAGCCGTCATCGTATTTTGCGCTTTTCATCTCGGGGACGGCGATATGCGCCATGGTGGCCGAGGCCGCCGAGGACGAAGCCGACATGGCCGAAAACCCGCCACAGGCCAGGATTGTCGCCATGCCAAGCCCACCGGGGTAATGTCCGACCCATCGGCGGGCTGCCTCGAACAGCTCGTTGGCCAGACCGGCCTGCACGACGAAGACGCCCATCAGGATGAACAACGGCAGGACCGAGAACTGGTAGTTCATGGCAAGGTTCATGATCTGCTGTTCCGAGATGGCCATCGCCGCGGACAGACCACGCGGGTGCAGCGCGGCAATGCCCGCAGCTCCGCAGAACATCATGACAAACCCAAGGGGCAGACGGGTAAAGGCAATGATGCCAACCACGGACCCAAGAACGAGAAATTCCAACATCACCCAGCCTCCTTGACAGCGCCTTGCGGACGCATGTTTGGCGTTTCGTCTTCGGGATAGTCGCCCGTATCGCGCAGGATCTTGCGGATGCCTTCCTGGTGACCGGGCTCATCTTCGCTGTCGTCGGGAATGGCATGGGGCCTCAGCGTGGCATCGGAATGCATCAGCCAGACATTGTGCGAGGCAAACCAGATGGCGATCAGGCAAAACAGCGAAGCCATGTAGACCAGCGGAGCCATCGGCAGTTCGAAGTACACCGACAAGGTGCCGAACCGTTCCAGCCGGTTGGCCTGGTCAAAGATCATGTAGGTAAAGGCGCACAGGGCCAGCACCTCCAGCGTTCCGGTAAACAAGGCTTCGATCCGGGACAGGCGGGCCTTGTACAGGTCGGCAAACAGGCCGACGCGGATATGTGAATTGTCCCGCACGACAAGCGGCAGGGCGGAGAAGAAGAAGGTCAGCAAGGCAAAGATGACGTATTCCGAGCCGCCGTAGAGCGGCATGTCGAACTTGCGCCCGATGCTGTCCACGAAGGCCACCAGGGCCATGGCGCTGATGGACAGGCCGGCGACGGCAAGACAGAACCGCCCCAGCCAGAGGTCGATGGTTTTGATCATGTTACACGCTCCACGAAGGGCGTGCTCCCGTCAGACGGAAGCACGCAGCCGAGTCTCAGCAAATCAGTTGGCCGCGAGGGCGTGATCCAGGCGGGCGCGGTAGAAGTCATAGACCTCATCCGGGTTTTCCAGGCCCTTGGCGGCAGCCTTTTCCTTCCACAGATCGATCTGGGCGTTCAGTACATCCTCAAAGGACGCCAGCGCCGCACCCGAGACTTCGGTCGTGGGAATCTGGGCGACGATCTCGGACAGTTCGGCCTCGGCCGCATCGGCGGCGGCCCCGGTCCGGCCCGGCAGGCCGTCGGCTGCGCGCAGGATCGCGCCCTGCTGATCTGCGGTCAGGCCCTCCCAGCTTTCCTGCGAGATGAACACTGCGAAAGACAGCGACCCCAGACCGCCGGGGATCTTGGTGTAGCTCTTGACGTTCTCCAGGATACGCGCGCCGTCGGCGGAGCCCGGTGTCAGGATGACGCCGTCGACCGTGCCCTTGGTCACGTATTCCTGCAGGTCCGTGAATTCGGAGTTGACCGGAACCGCCCCCAGCGCTTCGGCGGTCTTGGTCAGCGTACCCGGAGGCGACCAGAGCTTGAAGCCCGACAGAGAGGGCACATCGGTGATTTCCCTGTCGCTGGTCGACAGCATCTGGCGTCCTGGCAGGACATGGGTCGACAGCACTTTCACGCCTTTGAACTCGTTCATCGGCTCAAAGTACTTTTCGTAGGTTTCCCACAGGGCCACGGCGCCGGCTTCGGCCGTGGGGGCACTGAAGGGCAGGTCGGCGATGCGGTTCAGCGTCACCAGCTGGGGGACTGCGCCAGAGGACACGATGGCCATGTCCGCGATCCCGTCCCGCACCATTTCATACTGGCGATCGGAGGGGGCAAGGCTGCTGTCCGGGATCTGGATGTGGATGTCGCCCTGGCTCTCTGCTTCGATCCGGGCGGCGAAATCCTTGACCGCGACCTGATACATTTCGTCGTATGGTGGCAAAAAGCTGTTATAAATCAGCGTGGTTTCTGCATTCGCCAGCAGGGGTGCCCCCACGGACAGCAAAGCGGCTGCGCCAAGCGCATTGAGATGTTTCATGGTTTTCCTCCCTTGGGTCCGGCTTTTCTCCCCACGCGCCGGCGTCGTGTGTCCCTGACTGTGCTTGGACTCTCCCCAGCCCATCAACACGAGAACATGCGAGTTTTCACATTACGGACACGGTTGGGCAATGATCATTGGAAACGCATCGGGTACCATAAATTTCAGCTATTGAGATTGACGCTGTCAGAGCGGCTTCGGGGGATCCCGAAGATTTCCACTATCTGGAAATCGCGGTCATTGGCGCGGCCTGCACGGGGTCAAATGGCATGGGAAACTGCTAGGATCCCCAGGCCCGGAACATGTCCCTGGGAGGGGGACCGGGCGTTCAGATGCACTCCGAAATCGGAGACGAACTTACCTAAAGGGAGGAACCATGGACCTTGGATCCATGTTGAAAGCGGCTGCGCTCACGGGCGTGGTCACACTCGGTGCGTCCCCTGTGCTGGCACAGGAGGGGGGAATGCCCTTCATGGCAAAGATGGCGCGCAGCTTTGGCCCGACCGGGCTGATCGCAGAATTCGGCCAGAACGAAAGCTACGGATCGTTCCAGACGCGGCAGGCCTGGGCGCGGTCGGAAATTGCGGCCGCGGCTGCCGATAACGTCTGGACGGGATATGCAGACAGTGCACGCAAGCTGAACATGCCCGTCACCCTCAGCTTTTCGTTGCCCGGCAACACGATGGGGGTCCGTTTCAAGGGAACCTATTCGAACACGCAGGCCGATGAGAACATGACCTACGCGAATTCGAGCGGTCCTTCCGGGCTGGTCGAACTCATGGCAATGCCGTCGTCGGACCTGATGCTGGGGTTCGGCGTGATGACAGGCAAGACCGACGTGGATATCCAGCACAATGACGGCAGCATCACGGCATCGAACTGGGGGGTGCAGTTCGACCTGCTGAAGACCCTCAGCGAACACTGGGGGCTCGCCGGCCGCGCGATCTATCGCCACAATGAAAGCGATACCGTCATTCCGCTGGGCTTTGCCGATCTGGAAACAGAGCAGGGGTCGGATGTGTTCTACACGGAATGGACCATGGTCGGCAATTACGAGCAGGACTCGCTGTCTTGGGTGCCTGAAGGCTGGCTGTTCCGGCCGCGTGTCCGTGCGGTTTACGCCAAGACCCGGTTTGAAAGCGTCACCAACAGCCTTGGCCGGACGAACGAGGGGACCGTCGGCGAAAGCGATGAATACGCAACAGTGCAGGCCAAGGTCCGCCTTTTGCAGCCGGTCTTCCGCCCTGGCCAGACGGGATTCTACGTCGAAGGGGGCTATGAGCGTGAAGTCATCAATGACCTGGATCTGGTGGTCGATGATCCGAACATCCTGCATGCCAAGGCCGGTGTCTCGAGCATGATGAAAAACGGCCTGTTCATTGATGCCGGGCTGGGGATCGAGCATGGCACCAAAGGCAAGAAGGACCTCAAGGTACTGACCGTGGCCTTGTCCAAGACGTTCTGATCTTTCTTGGACCAGAAAAAACCCGCTCCGAGCCATCGGGGCGGGTGTTTTTTTGTCCTCTGGTCAGAACCGGATGCTGATCAGGCCTCGGGCCTGAGGATGGCTATGAAGTCGCACTGGATCAGCATGCCGCTGCCCAGTTCAGAGGTTTGCAGGGCGTGGCGCGTCGGGCGGCTCTGCGGGTCGGGAAACAACGCTTCCCAGTAGGGATTGATCAGGGCACGTGTCTCATGCGAGCGGTCATGCATCCAGAGGGTCATCTTGATGATGTCATCCGGGGTGCCGCCCGCCGCGATGATCGTATCGTGGACATGACGAAACATCAGTTCGCACTGACGGGGAAACCCGTCCGCCGTCCGGCCCAGATCCGGGTCATAGCCATGAATCCCGCCGGAATAGACCATCTGGCCGATGCGGCTGGCCACGGGCACCGGGTTCTTGTGGCGCATTCCGTCGATGTAGATGCTTTGCCGGATGTCGTCTGACTTGCGCATCGGGATCACCTTTGCACACTCAGGCAGGGACAGTCGCGTCACAAGACGAGGGCGCCTCCGCACCGGCATCGGCAATCACGCGGTTCTCGATCTGGCCCAGCCCGGTGATTTCCATCCGCATCACGTCACCGGATTTGAGGAACTTGCCCTGTGCAGCCCCGATCCCCGACGGCGTGCCGGTCGCAATGATGTCGCCTGGCATCAGGGTCATCACGCGGGTCAGGTGCACGATCTGATCATAGATGTCATAGATCATGTCCCCGGTCATCGACCGCTGGCGTTCTTCGCCGTTGACCGTGCCGACCATTTCCAGCGCCAACGGATCGGCCACCTCGTCTGCCGTGGTCAGCCAGGGGCCGGTCGGGCCGGAGGTATCAAAGGATTTGCCGATGGTGAAGGAGGGTTTCTGCCAGTCCCGAACGGACACGTCATTGACGATCATGTAGCCGGCAATGACCGAGGGAGCCTCTTCGCGGGTCACGTTCCGGCAGGCGCGGCCGATGACCATGCCCAGCTCGATTTCGTAGTCCATCTGGTTGCTGAACGAGGGTTTGACCACGTCGCCGGTCGGGCCGTTGACACAGGACACCTGCTTGGTGAACCAGAACTGGCTGTCCGGAACGGGAATGCCCGCCTGGCGTGCCTCTTCGGCGTGTTTGCGGTAATTCATGCCGATGGCCAGGAATTTCTGCGGATCGTTGACCGGCGCTTGCAGCACGACCTCGGCCAGTGCGTAGGACGGCGCTGTCGCCGCTTCGAGCGCGGGGCGCAGCGTTTCCAGGTCGCGGATCAGGGCGCGCATCGACGTGCCCACGCCCGGCAAACCGGACAGATCGACGACACGATCCCCTTCAACTTTGCCGATGCGTGTGTTTCCACCTTGTGTAAACCGAGCCAGTTTCATGATTTTCCTCCCGATTGTTCTTTGGATTCAGTAATGTGTGCAGGTCAAGCGTGGCTGCGTTCCGGGGTGAGCTGCGATAGCAGCACCCGCCACACGCCCTGTTCCTGCCGAAAGATCGTGGTCTGGAACCCTTTGAGCGCCAGCGGTTCGCCGGTTTCGCGCGATCGCACCGTGTTGACCGTGGGACCCGTGACGATGGCCAGCTCACCGATGAGAGCCACGTCGACGGCATCACGCACGATCGAGATGAACCCGCCCATCTTGCCCACGTGATCGATCAGGGCCTGTTTCGTGTCGACGCGCGCTGTCGAATGCACGTGGACCAGGTTTTCCGACAGGATGGCGTCCAACGCCGCCGGGTCTGCGGAGACCAGAGCGGCCTTGCGGGTTTCTTCGGCCCTGCGGATCGCGGCAAGCCCGTCAGATGAGACCGTCATAGGAGCCTCCATCCAGCTGGATGTTCTGCCCCGACAGAAAGCCGGACTGCGCGGCACAGAGGAACGCACAGGCGTCGCCGAATTCCTCGGGGCGGCCCAGTCGCTTGGCGGCGATGGTTTCGGCGGTGCGTTTGCGCGCCGCGTCATAATCGATGCCCTCGGCTTTCATCCGGCGCTGGATCATGAACTCCTGACGCGGCGTGTCGATGCGCTCGGGCAGCAGGTTGTTGATCGTCACGTTGTCGGCCACCACCTCGCGGCTGATGGCCTTGCACATGGCCGTCAGCGCCGCACGGGCCGAGGTCGACAGGCCCATCATGTAGTGCGGAGATTTCACCATCGCCGAAGTGATGTTGACGATCCTCCCGAACCTGCGCGCGCGCATCCCGGGAACATAGGCCCGGATCAGCAGCGCGGCGGGGATGAAGTTTGCCCCCATGGCTGACAGCAGCGCGGCTTCGTCCCAGTCTTCCAAGGCTCCCGGAGGCGGGCCCGCATTGTTCGTCACCAGGACATCCGTTTCGGGAAATGCCTTGAGGATGGCGGCGCGGCCAGCTTCGGTGGTCAGGTCGGCGGCCACATAGTCCACGCCGGCGTCCGGCAGTTCGGAGCGCAGTCTTGCAGCCACGGTCTCGAGTTTCCCGGCGTCGCGGCCATTCAGGACCACGCTGGCCCCTTCACGCGCAAGGGCCGTGGCACAGGCAAGCCCCAGTCCCTGTGACGACCCGCAGACAAGGGCCGTTTTCCCCGTCAATCCCAGATCCATCTGCTCTCTCCCTCAGTCTTTCAAAGATTCGTTGAACACGGCCAGCATGGCGGCGCGGGACCTGCGGTCGGCGCGGGCGTCATAGGCGGCGAAAGGCGGGCGGCCGGGGCCATCGGGTTCGGTGAAGGCGTGTTTCACGTCACCATAAACATGGGTGTCCCAGCGGATGCCTGCCGCAGACAGGCCCGCCTGCACCCGGGCGAGATCGCCGGGTTTGGCCATCGGGTCGGCGCTGCCGGTGGCAATGAAGACATCCGGAGAGGCGGTCGCGCCCGACCAGTCATCCGCCACCATGTCGAGCCCGCCATGCAGGCTGACGACGGCATTCAGGGGCGCGCCCATCCGCAGGAATTCCAGGGCCGAGGCTCCGCCAAAACAATAGCCGACCATGCCCATCCTGCCCGCAACCACCCCGTCCTGCGCGCTCAGCGCCGTGCAGGCCGCCTGCATCCGTGCCTGCCAGATCGCGCGGTTGGACAGCATCTGTCCCAGCATCGGTCCGATCTCGTCAGGGTGTCCCGGCTGCTTGCGCCCGCCCCAGAGATCTGCGGCCAGCACGGCGAACCCGGCCTCGGCCAGCTGGTTGGCGCAGCCCATGATGAAATCGTTCAGCCCATGCGCGCCATGCAGCATGACGATGCCGGGCAGGGGGGCGGGGCTGTCGGGGCGGCAGAAATAGCCGATCATCCCGGCCTCGCCATCGGAATAGGGAATGTCTCTGGAGACGAGCGTGCTCATGTCCGGGGGGTCCTTCACAGGGCTTGGATTTCCTCCGATTTCCCCTGTGTCGATGGTTTTGGACAAGGCGAGAGCGCGGGTTTGTTCACATGGCGAAAACTTGGGTTTTTCGTCGCAGACGGTTTCTTGGTCCTGGTGACACGCCAAAAATCCGCCCCCCGCAAGAAGGGGACGGATCAGGGGACTGACCGCGAAATGCGCAGATCAGCAGGCGATCTGCTTGCGTCCGTTCTGGATGAGGCTGTCGCCGATTTCCCGCACGGCGGCCTTCAGTTGCGGCACGACCCGGTCGATGCGTTCGGCAGGCAGTCGGTGCACGGAGGCGATGATGCTGACCGCAGCGACGGGCGATCCGACAATGTCGAGAACGGGCGCAGACAGTACCCGGCGCTCCCGGTTCACCAGGCTGCCTGACAGGAGGTAGCCGCGCTCCCTTGCCAGGCCGAGATCTTCGGCGACCTTATCACGGCTCAGTTTGAACTTGCTGTAGGCCCCTTCGTTCTCGTCGAGGATGGCGTCGACCTTTGCCTTGGACAGAAACCCCATCATCGCACGCCCGGCGACGGAAACCCCCAAAGGGCGCCGCGCGCCCAGGCTGAGCCGTGTCGCCTGGATCGGATAGCTGCCGATGCGGCGGTCGACATAAACGCTGTCGTTGCGGGAGCGCACGGCCAGAAAGATGCTATCGCCGACCGTCTCGCACAGCCGGTCGAGCGCAGGGCCGGCAATGGAAGCAATGGGAAACCGCTGCGCGGCGGGCAACCCCAGCCAGATGGCTTCGGACCCGATGGTGTAGCGACGCGATCCGCGGACACGGTCGACGACGCCCTCTTCCTCCAAGGCCTTGAGAATGCGGTGGGCGGTCGGGTGTGACAGATCCAACGCGTTGGCAATGTCCGTCAGCTTGACGCCTTCGGGCGGGCTGCCCGCCAACAGGCGCAGGACCCCCAAGGATCTGTGAATGCATTGTGTGCCGCTTTTGCGCGCGGATGATGCCAGTGCCCCGGCATCGCCGTCTTCTCCTTGGTGGTCCATGGTTTCCTCCCGACCCATGTTTAACTCCGGACGTCGGCTTTGGCCTCTTCCTCCGAAAGGCCCGGCACATGGGCCGCCAGCAGAATGTCCGTCGTGAACTGAAGATGTTTCGCCAGGGCGTCACAGGCGCCTTGGGTGTCCCGGCCCAGGGCCAGATTCAGGATCTGCCCGTGCTCGGCGTTGATGTCGCGCTTGACCTGCACATGCGGAAAGATCATGCGGCGATAGCGTTCTGCCTGCATGTACATTTGGTCGCGCAGATGCATCCACCAGGGGCTGTCGCAGCAGGCAATCAGGCCATCGTGAAAGTCGGCATGAAGCGCCGACCATTTGCGATGCTGGTGCGGATCGTCCCTGCCCGATGCTGTATTCGACAGTTTATGCCAGATCGCCAGCATCTGTCCTTCCCATTCCAGCGTGCCGCGTTCGATGGAATTGGCCAGACACCGGGTTTCAATGTCGATCCGCACCTGGGTCAGGTCGATCAGATCCGCCCGCGACACAGGTGTCACGACGAAGCCCCGTTGCGGTTGTGCAATGACCAGTCGATCCGATGTGAGCCGCGCCAGCGCCTCGCGCACCGCGCCCGCACTGGCCCCGAACCGTTGGGCAATCTGATCAATGCCCAGCTTTTTGCCTGCGGGGTGCTTGCTGTCGAGAAGCTCTTCTTTCAGCGCTTCGTAGATGGCTGCAGTTCGGCTGACGGCCATGGAGACCTCGTAGTTTCTCACGATCTGGATAAAAATGGTAATTCCATATAAAAATATTTACAAGAAAAAATATATTTTTTAGCCTAGAGAAGATTTTTCAGAGCGGTGGGAGGACACCGTTCACGGCCGCGCGCCACCCCCTTGGAGGAGACAGACCAATGAGCAGCAAGGATTTTCATGCATTCCTGAAACCGCAGGACCATCCCCGCATCCTGATGGGGCGGGGGCATTCGGTTGAGTCCTACGGGGCGCAAATGCTGGCCACGGAAAAGGCCGTGGGCCTGAAGGCCGAATGGGCCAGACTGCAGTCCGAACAGTTCAAGGGCATCACGGCGGATGGCACTGTGCAGGAGGGGCTGTTCTCGCTGGTCGATGAAGGGTTCGACCCGCTCCCCGCAGTCCAGGCTGCCGAGAGCCTGCTGTCGCTTCTGACGCCGGAACAGCGCGCAGCCATAGCCTATCCGGTCGACTCAAACGCATGGCGTGGTTGGTACAATCCCGAAATTCCCTTCAATGATGAGGGGGTCCGGCTGGAGCATTTCAGCGATGAGGCGCGGGAGGCTTTCCTGACGCTGCTTGCCTCCTGCACCAGCGCGCGCGGGTACGAAAAGGTTTTGCAGCTTCTGGATGCCAATCGCTATCTGGGCGAGATCTACGACCTTCTGAACATCATGAACGAATGGAGCTACCATTTCCTGATGTTCGGAACGCCTTCGGGGACAGAGCCCTGGGGGTGGAACATCTACGGCCACCATGCCTGCTTCAACGTCTTTATTTTGGGGCGCCAGATGGTGATTTCACCTACGTTCGGCGGTGTGGAACCCAACGTGATCGACCGTGGGGACGGGGCGGCCTATGCCCTGTTCACGGATGAAGAAGCGCTCGGGCTCCGGCTGATGCAGTCGCTGTCGGCCGATCAGCAGGCTCGGGCAACGATCTATGCCGACATGGAAGATCCGAGCATGCCGCCGGACCGTTTCAACTTTGCTGACCAGCGGCATTACGGTGGGGCCTTTCAGGACAACCGCGTCGTACCGCTGGAGGGCGTCAATGTCTCCGAGTTCTCGACCGAGCAGCAAGCCTTGCTGCTGCGGACCATCGAAAGCTTTCTGGAGCATCTGCCCGACGGTCCCCGTGCCGCCCGGATGGCGCTGATCGAAGCGCACCTGGAGCAGACCTGGTGGAACTGGATCGGTGGGCACGGGGATGATGACCCGTTCTACTACCGGATCCAGAGCCCGGTCCTGCTGATCGAATTCGACCACCACTCGGGAATGTGGCTGACGAACGCGCACCCCGAGAAGTTCCATATCCACACGATCACCCGCATTCCCAACGGCAATGATTACGGTCGGGCGCTGATGGCCCTGCACCAACAGGCCGAAAGCCAGTCTGCGGCCTGACGCCTATACCGGGCACATAAAAAAGCGCGGGCCGGTGGTCCGCGCTTTGTCTTGCAAGGGGAGCGATGATCAGGACAGGGATTTGTCGCTGGTCGCGGCAGACCCTTTGACCCAGTAGCCAGAGGCCTTGGTCCAGACCTTGGGGTGTCCACGTTCCTCGAAGTGATCGCGCAGCGCGCGGGCGACCCCGGCTTCGGCGGCGATCCAGATGAAGCCCTTACCCTCGGGCAAGGTGATCCCCTGCGCCGCGGCGAGCAGGGAGGCGGGATCGGCGGCCTGTGTGACCGGGCGATGCACCCAATGGTGCGTGCCTGCAGCCTTGGTGTCGAAGGTCTGCTCATCGGCCGCGTCGGGCACTGCAACCAGCGTGATGACCTGAACGCCTTGGCCCAGCTCCTCGGCCTTGCGTCCGATGGCGGGCAGGGCGGTCTCATCACCGATCAGCAGGTACCAGTCGAATACCGGCGCGATCACGCTGGATCCCCGCGGTCCGCCGATGTTCAGCGTATCGCCAACCTTGGCCTGGGTCGCCCAGGCGGTTGCCGGACCGGCCTCGTGCACGGCAAAGTCCAGCGTCAGCTTGCAGGCGTCCGTGTCATAGGCGCGGGGCGTATAGTCCCGCATCTGGGGCTTTTCTCCGTCGCCGGGGAAAAACAGCTTGATATGGTCATCAGCGCCCAGGCTGGTGAAATCGGACAGCTCCGGGCTGTGCAGAACCGCCCGGATCATGTGAGGCGTCAGATAGTCGACCGACTGCACCGTCAGCGCGCGGCGACGGGTTTCGAACTTGTGGCGGGTGATCACCGGAGCGCTGTCGAATGGGGCGGGTGACGAGCTCTGGGCAGGGGACGAGGCCGGGATGTCTCCCAGAATCTGGTCGGCCACCATGGCAATATCCCTTGCGATGCTGTCGATTCCGGAGGCATCCAGGGTACTGGTGCTCAGCCGCGTCTTCAGGGCGCTCTTGAGCTTGTCCATCGCGGCGATGATTTGCGAGGGGGCGTTCTCGCGCCCGCTCGGCGGTGTCCGGATCATCAGGTCCTGGGCTGCCCTCTGATTGGCCGTCAGAAAGGCCTGACCTTCGGCCGTGATGCTGGACCGCTTGCGTCCCGAACCATCTGGTTCGACGGTGATATAGCCCATGTCTTCCAGCGGGATTGCCAACTTGTTTGCGGAGCGGTGCTTGGTTAGGCGTTGGGTATGAATACACCATCCTCCATGCCGCGCCTGAAAGGCTACCGTTTCCCTCGTGAAATCGTTGCATATGCCGTCTGGGTCTATCATCGCTTCGCGCTCAGCACGGCGGATGTCGAGGATCTTCTCGCCGATCGGGGTGTGATGGTCAGCCGGGAAACGATCCGAAAATGGGTGAACCGCTTTGGCCGTCACTTTGCCGATTGCATCAGGCGCGACAGACCGGCCGCGGGCGACAAATGGCACTTGGATGAGGTCGTCATCCCAAACAACGGCAGAAAATACTGGCTTTGGCGGGCGGTCGACGCGAACGGCGACGTCCTTGATATTCTCGTTCAGCCACAGCGCAACGCCAATGCTGCAAGACGTTTTCTGGCAAGGCTGATCGACCGGTTCGGTGAACCCCGTGTCATCATCACGGACAAGTTGCGCAGTTATTTCAGGCCGATCCGAGACCTCGCACCGGGCGCAGATCATCGCGCGCACAAGGGCTTGAACAACCGGATCGAAGGATCACACAGGCCAACACGGAAACGCGAGAAGTTGATGGGGCGGTTTAAATCTCCCCGGCAGGCACAAAGATTTCTGGCTGCCCATGATCAGATCAACATCGTTTTTCGCCCACGACGCTATCAACTCTCCGCCGTCTCATACCGCCACGCAAGGTCCGATGCTTTCGACCTCTGGAGAGGCTATGCTGCCGAAATGACCGCCTGACAGGCAGATGTCTCGCCTCTCTCAAACAGGTGAAAACAAGTTGGCAATCCCTGAACCGATGATAGGCCCAGACGGCGTAGCCGATCACGGAGCGCGGAAATCGGAAGCCCTTGATACGGGACAGGTCGGATAAATTCAGCATAGCCCTTCGCTATCCGGCGATCGGGCGGTCTGCAACCTGACAAAGCCGTCAATTCAGTCAAAGGGTGCCATGATCGGCACCCTTCTTTCGTTCAGCGTTTCGCCATGTATTTTGCAGGATCCATGGTCGTGATCCGAACACTAGCGTGGTCGGCTGCAGCCTCACTGAGCATGGTTTGTAGCGTCGTGGCGACGTCTTGAAGGACCTCTGGTCCGCGGGACTCTTTGCCAAGAACTCGCAGATCACCATTTACTTTTGTCTGATCAGTGAGTCCGAACACTGGTGTAAGGGTTAGAGAGGCGAATTCCTGTCCGACATCAAGCTTATTGCAGAGCATCTCGCGGATCTTGGGCAATGCGGACGTCATATCGTCTTTGCGGTTTTGCCATACGGTCTCATCCACGGTGATAGAAAGTAGCGGCATATCAGTCCCTTATTCAGCAACCATGACGAAATCGAACGGCGACCGCCATTCCGTGTCACCTTTGATGTGCTCGAACGGAGCGACCAACGTTTCCTTCACCCCGAACACAGTGTCATCGGTAATATAGGGATCATCGCCCACAAAGGTGTGGGTCACGATGGTTTTGAAACCGGGCGCGGTGACCATGAAATGCATATGCGCGGGACGGTAAGGGTGACGCCCCAGCGATCCCAGCATCTTGCCCACAGGCCCATCGTCGGGGATCGGGTAAGATACCGGCTTGATCCCGACAAACTCGTAGGCGCCATCGGACTTGGTCATGAAGCGGCCACGGTTGTTCCACTTGGGCTGAACGTCGGGCTGTTGCACGTCATAGAAACCGTCCGAATTATCGGACCAAACATCAACACAAGCGCCCTCGATCGGTTCGCCATGCACGTCAATGACACGTCCCACAAAGCGGCAGCTTTCTCCTTTGCCATCCAGCGAGATACACTCCCCCATCTGGCGGATCGGCGCGTCGGCCACGTGGAATGGGCCGAAGACCGTATTCTCGGTGGCGCCAGCGGGGCGGCGGTTATTGATCGCGTCGACCAACATTGAAAACCCCAACACGTCCGACAGCAGGATAAATTCCTGACGCTCGCCACTGCAAATCTGGCCGGTCTTGGTCAGGAAATCGATCCCGAATTCCCACTCTTCCTGCGTCAGTTCGGTCTCTTTGGCGAAGGCGTGCAGGTGCTTGATCAGCGCGGCCATGACGGTGGCCAGACGCGGGTTGATCTCGGGGCCCATGCGGGCGTTGACGGCCTGAACCGAGCCCTCTTCGGAGAAGTATTTGGTCATTGGATATCCTTTCAATTCAGACGGATAGAATGGAGTCAGGGGCGACGGGGTGCGGGATGGCGTAGAGACAAGAGTTCAATTCCTGTGCGGCCGCTGAACACGCCCCACAGCCCCTTTCGGGCGAACAGCATGACGCTGATACCGATAAGCCCCAGAACGATCAGGTAGACGGTGCCGTAATCAGCCAGCGCCCGCTGCAGCACGTAGAATACGATCACCCCAATGATGGGACCGGGCAGCGTGCCGATGCCGCCAATCACGGTGATAAAGATCACAAAGGCGGTCCAATCCACCACCGAGAAGGCCGCATCCGGCGTCACCCGCGTGATCTGGATGAACAGCAGCGCGCCACAAATGCCAGTACCAAAAGCGCAAAGGACAAAGACCAGCGCCTTCAGGCGGGTGGGGTCTACGCCCACGGACTTTGCAGCCTCGGCATTGTCGCGAATTGCTTGTAGGCCAAGACCCATGCGCGAGCGCAGGAACATGTAGCCCGCCAGCAGGGTTGCTGCCGCCAGCGCCAGTGCCAGCCAGTATGTCAGCGCATCTGCCGCCGCGCTGGATGAGCCACCGATCAGGTCTTTGACCACATCGACGCCGAACATCTCTTTGGTGGTGCCTTTTGGTAGGGATGTGCCGGTGCCACCGCCAAGGGCCTTCCACTGGGCCACCAGCAGGCGCACGGTCTCGGACGCGACCCACGTGCCGATGGCGAAATAGGCACCGTTCAGGCGAAAGGCAAAGAAGGCCACGGGGATCGACAGGGCCACAGCCACAACGCCGCCCACCACGATCCCGATCAGCGGGTCCAGCCCCCAGAGGATCACGGCGGCGAACATGCCGTAGGCGCCGATGCCCACAAAGGCCTGCTGGCCGACGGACACAAGGCCCGCAAAGCCAGCCAGCATGTTCCAGTTCAGTGCCAGTACCAGCATGGTCAGCACCATGAACAGGTCTTGCACCATCGCACGGCTGCCGATCACCGGCACAAGCGCCAGCCCGATCAGTGCGATCAGAGCCACGATCTTGGTGGCCGAGGATTTCATCGAAGGTGTCATCAGTGTTCCTCAGTCATTAGCGCGGGGGAAAAGGCCGCGCGGACGCACCAGCAGCACAAGGATAAAGGCGATATGGCCGGACAGGATCTGCCATTCGGGGTTCACCGCCGCGCCCAAGGCCTGCGCCACCCCGATCACGATGCCGCCCGCAAGCGTGCCCCAAAGGGACCCGAGGCCGCCGATAATCACTGCCTCGAACGCGTAGATCAGGCGGGCGGGGCCAATGGTGGGGTCAAAGTTGGCCCGCATCCCCAAATAAAGCGCGGCAATGGTGGCCACGACCATGGCGATACCAGTGGCGATCGCAAAGACGTTGCGCGGGCGGATGCCCATCAGCCCTGCGGTCACCGCATCATCCGAGGTGGCGCGAAAGGCGCGGCCCAGTCGGGTGCGATAGAACAACTGGTTCAGGGCGAAGATCACCAGAACAGCAGAGATCAGCGTCAGCAGCGGCATCACTCCCACGGTCACGGGACCTAGGGGCAAGGATGCGGCCTCGATCGGTCCGGCGGATAGCTTCTGACTGTCGGCAGAGAACCCTTCCAGCAGACCGTTTTGGATCACGACCGACAGGCCAAAGGTCACCAGCAGCGGCGGCAAGATATCGTCACCAAGGACGCGGTTCAGCACATAGGTTTGCAGCAACCACCCTGCTCCGAACATCACCGGCATTGCCAGCAACGCGCCGACAAAGGGGTTCAGCCCCAAGGCCGAGACAACCGTCAGGATCAGGAACGCCGCCAGCACGATCAGATCGCCGTGGGCCAGATTGACCAGCCGCATGATCCCGAAGACCAACGACAGACCGGCCGCAAACAGGGCATAGAGCCCCCCCAGCAGGATGCCTTGTACAATAGTATCCAGCCAGATCATGCGCTTACTCCGAAATAGGCGTCGTGGATGGCGTCTCGGGACAATTCGTGCGGTGCGCCCGACAGGGTCACGCGGCCTTCCATCATGCAGCAGACGTGGTCGGCGATTTTCAGGGCCTGCCCGATGTCCTGTTCCACCACGATAACAGACGCCCCGCTTTCTCGAATTTTTGGGAAAGAGGCATAGATATCGCGGATCACAACCGGAGCGAGGCCCAGTGAAATCTCATCACACAGCAGCACATCGGGGTTCGACATCAGCGCGCGGCCAATGGCCACCATCTGCTGTTGCCCCCCCGAAAGGGCTGTGCCGGGGTTGTAGCGACGCTCGGCCAATATGGGGAACAGATCGTAAATGCCGTCCAGCGTCCAATATTTGCTGCCGGTCCGCACATGAGCGCCGATCAACAGGTTTTCCTCGACCGAGAGGGATGGGAACAGTTTGCGTCCCTCGGGGACCATCGAGATTCCGGCCTCTAGCACCTCTGGCGCAGACAGATGCCCGATGGGCTGGCCGTTCAGGCGGATCGCATCCCGCGGACTGGGAAGGATGCCGGTAATCGCTCGCATCAGGGTGGATTTACCGGCCCCGTTCGCGCCAATGATCGCCAGCGCCTGCCCCTTTTGTAGGGCCAGATCAACGCCGAACAACGCCTGGAAATCACCATAGTAGGCGGTCAGGTTTTCAACAGATAAGACGGGTCCGGTCATACTTCGATCCCCAGATAGATTTCTTTGACCTGCGGCGAGTCCATCACCTCGGCCGGATCACCGATCATCAGCATTTTGCCAAAATTCAGCACCATCAGCCGCTCCACCACCGAGGTGAGCGCGTGCAGCACATGCTCGATCCAGATGATCGAAGTGCCGCTGGCGTGGATGGATTTGATCGTCTGGATCAGTGACACGCATTCGCCTTCGGTCAGCCCGCCCGCGATTTCGTCGAGTAGAATGACCTTGGGCGAGGTCGCCATGGCGCGGGCCAGCTCCAAACGTTTCCGCTGTAGCAGCGACAAACTGCCCGAGGTGGCATCGGCCACGCCCGCAAGGCCGGTTTGCTCCAGAATATCCATGCAGAATTCATCCGCCGCATGGCCGTGATGTCCACCGCCGAAATTTGCCGCAACTAGAAGGTTCTCGAAAACCGACAGATGGGTAAAGGGCTGCGGGATCTGGAAGGACCGGCCCACTCCGGCCTGAACGCGGCTCATGGCGGGTTTGCGCGTCATGTCCACGCCATCCAGATAAACCGCGCCTTCGTCGGGGGCGATGTTACCGGTGATCAGGTTGAACAGGGTCGATTTACCGGCGCCGTTCGGCCCGATGATGCCAAGCGCCTCGCCCTTGGCGACCTCAAAGGACACGCTGTCGGTAACTTTGAGCATACCAAAGGACTTCGACACGTTGTCGAGTTTCAAAAGGGACATCTGTTGCCTCTTAATCAAGGTGTGCCAGCGGGATGGAGGGCCCGCTGGCACGTGGGCCTCAGGACAGGGTTTGGAGTTCGCCTGTCAGAGGGATTTCAGGCGCAAGACCGTTTTCGACGATCACCAGATCGAACTTACCGTCGTCCTGGATGCGCCATTGGCCGCCCACCAGCGGTGTTTTCGAGATGTTTTTCTGGGCAACGGGCGGAACGTTGTCGCGGTTCCATTCGATCCTACCCACCGCGGTATCAAGGCTGGTGGCTCCGATCAGTTCGGCCATTTCATCACCGTCAGTGGGGTCTTCGGCGCGCTTAATTGCATGCAGCGCTACCTCGAACAGGGCATGGACAAAGCCCAAGGGCATGGTCCACTGGCGTTTCGCATAATCCTCAAACTCGCCTGCCAAATCGGCACAGCTTTGGCCCGTCAGACTGGAGTTGAAGGGATGGTTCGGGGACCACCAGACTTCGCAGGTCATGTTGTGACCGAGTTCGCCCAACGCAGCGACGCTTTCAGGGAAGAGCAGCGCCTTAGCGACCGACACCATCTTGGGGTTGAACCCCTGCTGCTTGGCCTGCGTCCAGAAGGTGGTGAAATCCGGCGGGATAGGGATGCCGACCATGATATCGGCCTCCGCCTGTTTAAAGGCGTTGATCTGCGCGCTGAAATCGTCGGTCAGGTTCTGATAGCGGCCCGGATCGGTCAGCTTGTAGCCCGCTGCGGCCAGCGCAGAGGGCATTCCCACTTCAGACGCCCACGCGTTGCCATCCCCGTCATTGGGCCACAGGGCCCCGACGGACTTGTTGCTGTCAAACTTGTCCCACATGTTCATGAAGACCTGAACGTTGTCCTCAAGCCCCCAGAAGAAGTGATGCACGTAGTCGAACGCCTGCCACGAGGCCGGATCGGCGGGGTTGCCCTGCTGGCCGATGAACCACGGCTGCCACGGCGCGACAGAAGAGATCACGGGGATTTCTTCAGCCTCGGCGATGGTGCAGACGGGGTTGGTCGTTTCGGGGGTCGAGGCCACGCAAATCATGTGCACCTCATCACGCACGATCAATTCGCGCGCCACTTCGGCGGCACGGTTGGGGTTCGACTGGCTGTCCTTGGCGATCACCTCTACCGAGATACCCTCGGCAGCCGCGGCCTTGATGAAGCTTTCGATCACATAGGCGTCGGCCTGCGCAAAGGCCGATAGTGGACCAGATTGCGGGCTGACATAGCCGATCTTGATCGTTGTGCCTTTTGCGAATGCGGGCAGTGCGATGGCGCTTGCGGTCACCGCCGCGCCGGTTTTCAGGAATGAACGTCGTGAAAGCATCTTTCTCCTCCCTAAGATGACTTTTCGTTATGTTGGGTGGCCTATTCTGGCGCAGCCCCCTCCCATGCGCGGCCCAGAAGGGCGCGGATGGCATCCCGCTCTACAGGTCGCGGGTTCCAGTAGGGATTTTTGACGGCTAGATCGGCTGCCTTATCCAAGTCTGTCTCCTTCAGACCCAGATCCTTCAGCGCCATCGGCGCACCAAGGCCCTTGGCGAACTCCCACAGACCCTTTCCAATATCGCCACCGAATAGATCGGCCAAAGGCTGCATCGCTTCGGCCGCCGCGCTTGCGTTGAATGCTGCAGTGTGGGGCAACATGATCGAGTGTGTTTCGGCATGGGGCAGATCGAACGAGCCCCCCAGCGTGTGGCAAAGTTTGTGATGCAGCGCCATGCCGACCGATCCCAAAACGGTTCCGCACAGCCAGGCACCATAGAGCGCCTCTGACCTAGCGGCGGCGTCTTTCGGGTCGGCTACGATCTGCGGCAAGGCATCGCGCAGTGCACGCACCCCATCCACGGCCATCATGGTTGCAACAGGGTTCCGATCCTGCGCATAGACGCCCTCGACCGCGTGAGCCATGGCGTTCAAGCCAGAAGTCACCGACATTCCTACGGGCAATCCCAGCGTCAGCTCGGGATCATAGATCACTGTTTCCGGCAGGATCGAGGCGGCCCGCACGGTGGTTTTCACTCCGTTTTCGGTCTGCCCTAGGATAGGCGTCACCTCTGATCCCGCATATGTCGTGGCGATCACCAGCTGCGGGCAGTCGTTGCGATAAGCGATCGCCTTGCCCAAACCGATGGTCGATCCACCACCCAAGGCGATGACGCCATCCGCTCCCAAATCATTATAGATCGTCATTGCAGTTTCAGTGACATGAACAGGCGTGTGCATGGCTGCATCAGGAAATACGCCGACTGCTTTCTCTCCGAGTTCGGCAGCCAACGCCTCGGCGTCCTGCTTCTGAAATTGGGTAGAAAGGACCAGCGCACGGCTGACTCCTAGTGCCTCAAGTTCTTCGGCGATGGTTGCTCGTTTGCCCACGCCGAAAACAATGCGCGCTGGGTTGAATGTACAAATAAAATTCGATGCGTCGGCCATATGCCCTCCCGCTTGCCTGCGCGGACACACGCGTCAGGCTCTCTCCTCGAAATCGACGTTATCTCCCGAATATCGGGGCATGGATCGCAAGCGGCGCGAATAACATAACATTAGGTTATCTTGCGCCGCTTGCAGGCTACGCGCTGGATAGGGGACAGCGCGGAGTCCGGGTCTTATTCCGCTGCGACAGGAGCAGTGATGTGCAAACGATCCATGATCGCGGCAAACTTGGTTCGGAGTGCCTCTGGTGAGTTTGCGGTCAGCGCCACGTAAAAGTCAGGGCGGATCAGGACGTATTTCGCATCGATCTCTGACAGCCAAGCGGCGAATGTGCCCTCGGTATCAACCACATCTCCGGTCGTGCCAGCAGGGCTGATACGGACGGTGATCCCCTCGAGCGAAGTCAATTGAGCGCGTTGATCGTCTGCCAGAGCTTCAGTGGGATCAGTGTCGTATCCTAGTAGGACCCAGCCTTGACCTACGATCTGGTCAAACCGGTCAGTGTGCCCATTTGCCTCGACCACGCCCTGAACCGAAAGCTCTCCGGCATGGGGGCTGGCATCATCCCAAATTCCATGGCCTAAACGACAAATGTCTGTTGGCACAGGCGCGTTGTCGCGTTCAGCGAGGGCGCCAATCATAGCGGCGTCCCGCTCGGCCGCGGCATCTTCGTCCGAGATGCAGATGATCTGACCCAATTCCTGACTGAAGTTGATGTAGTGCTTCGCGTGTTCAATTCGCTCAGAGGTGTATGTGTCCAGAACATCCATCTCCAGCTTGCCCTCGAGGATACCGTTCAGGCGCCAGGCCATCGCGACGGCATCACGGACACCCGCGCACATGCCTTCACCAGCAAAAGGGGGCATGAGGTGGGCTGCGTCGCCGCCGATAAGGCAGCGGCCTTTGTTCCATGTTTTCGCCCAACGGGCCTGAAAACGGTAGACGGCGGCACGCTCAAGCTCTGCATTGTCAGGGGTGATGCCCCACGGCTCTAGCAATTTCCAAGCGTTTTCGGGTTTCTGCATCTCTGCAGCGTCTTCGGTTGGAAGGACCATAAACTCCCACCGACGCCGATCAGGACCACCCGAGACAGGGCCCGGTCCACCCGGTACGATGGTTGTGGGGCGCTTGGGGTCGCATAGTTGCCACTGCGCGGGTTGGTCGGGACGCGAAGCGACATAGTCGAAGTTGGGGATCATATCGAGAATCAGCCAGTCAAAGAAGTAACCCTTATCCTCGTTTTCGATCCCCAAAGTTTCGCGCACAAAGCTATTGGCGCCATCAGTTCCAGCTACGAATTTGGCACGCAGAGTCTTTCGATCACCATCGGGGCCAAATTCTTCGGGGTTCTGCTTGATGGAGAGTGTGACACCTTCTGCGTCCTGCTCCATAGCGTTCCCCTCGTAACCTCGGAGAATAGTTACCGTCGGTAGCTCGGCTGCGATCTCAAGGAAGCGACGTTCAAGATAAGGCTGGTTAAACCAGTAACGGACGCGCCAGCCAGATGCAGACTGGCTCTGCCAATCCACGATCTGCAGGTTTTTCCCGTCGCGGTTGCGCCAGTAGTACAGCTCGTCGTGGTAATTAATGGCTTCGTCTTCCTCAGCGTTGATGCCAAGGGTCGCGAGAATGCGCGCGATCTCGTGGTCGAAGGTCACAGCACGAGGCAGCGGATAGTGCTTGGACCACCGTTCGATCAGGGTCACTTTCTTGCCCCGCTGGCCTAACAAAATGGCAAGCAATGTGCCTACGGGCCCTGCGCCAACGATGGCGACGTCGGTGTCGAAACCGACCGAATGGGTCGATGCAGTCATAGTATTTTCCTCCCTAGCGTCAGCCCCCGCGATAATTGCGGCCAGCTTCTCCTCCTCCGGAAATCCGGTGCTGATCTAAGGCTGAGCTAAAAATGAACGTTCGTCAACTTTGAAAATCCGTCATTAATTTTGCGCTTGCAAAGACACCTATCCCTCTGATCCGTTGAAGTTTTTCCGATGCGCACAATCTCCGGCGCGCAAAAGCGCTGCGCAGCGCCCTGAATTGAATCACCTTCGGAAAGTGAATAAGACTCAGCTTCGAATCCGTTCAGAGAGCATCCATGACAGAGCCCAAACCCGAAGGCCGCGTCGCCCGCAGGCAGCGCCGGAACCGAGCAGCCCTGATCCGCGCAGCCCGTGACGTGATGGCGGACAAGGGCGTCGACGCTGCGACAATGTTAGAGATCGCGGAGCGCGCAGATGTGGGCGCAGGCACGGTCTACAACTATTTCGGGTCCAAGGATGAACTGGCGGTTGCCGTGCTGGAAACACTGATGCACGAGTTGGCAGTTCGCATTGAAAAGGTCACCGATACATTCGAAGATCCCGCGCATGTCTACGCGTTCGGAATCCGGAAGGTGCTGGATACTGCCACCACTGACCCCCGCTGGGAGCAGATGTTGCACCGATCCGAGGTGATTGCTGACGCGATCTTCCGCACCATGGGGCCGTTCGCGATCCGCGATCTGCGTATGGCGTCAACGGCGAACAGATTTCGGGTTTCAAATCCCGAACTGGTCTGGCGCATGACGACCCACACGATCATCGGCGCCAGTCTGGCTATCACCGAGGGTGAGGTTCCGCGGGCCGCTAAAAATCAGATTATCGCGCGTCTTTTGTGTATGACGGGATTGGACCTGGATGCAGCGTCTGAGTTGGCGGCGCGTCCCTTGCCTGACCTTCCCCCCTATATTGAGGGTGAGTGATCAGGGGCGCCCTTGGGCGATGCGTGTTTCCCTAGCCATGCGACATTCGAGATTTTCGCACTGCTCTTCAAGGAAAGAGATGAAAGTCTTCAGCATCGGCGTCAGATCCTCGCCCTTGCGCGTCAGTATGCCGAGTTTTCGGTCCGGATGAGAGACTTTAATTGGTAAGGACACAATCTGCCCTGCGCTTTTCATAAGGTACACCACAGAATAGGGCAGCACAGTCAGGCAGTCGGTTCGGACAAGAAATGACTGGATCGACGCCAAAGTCCCGCCCGAGAACGTGAACTTGAAATTTTCGGACCCTATCGAGGTAATAGCTCCCTTTAGATCACGAAATAAAGGACTGTTGGCAGGAGGCGCGACCCAAGAATATGCGTCAATTTCTTTTAGCGTGATCGGCCCTTTTCGGGCCAGCGGATGGCCTGAGCGACAAGCGATGACGTTCCGTCCGGGAATCAGGGGACGGAAATCGCAATCCATCGGGGTCTGGTCATCGCGCAAGGGTAGGATCGCCATATCTAGCGTCTTATTCCTTAAATTTCCAAGCAAGCTGTCTAGATAACCGTAGCTCTGGTCGAATTGAACACCGTCAGCCCGCTCCTGAAAATCGGCCAGCATGTGGGAAATTACCCCGTCCATGAAGATTGGCGTGCCCCCGATGCGGATATGTCCCGCGTACCCCTTGCTGAAGTGGTACGCCAACCTCTGTGCTTCTTTGTTCAGATTGTGAATACGCAACCCAATCTCAGCCAAAGCCCGTCCAAAATGTGTCGGCTGCAGGGGACGGCGGCCAAGTTCGAACAAAGGCATGCCTAACCTTTTTTCCAAATTGGAAATGGTGCGAGATACCGACGGCTGCGATTTACCCAAGGCCTCTGCGCCTTCGGTTAATCCTCCCCGTTCGACGATCATCGCCAGTATCTCAAGGTGTTCGCTATCCAACTTCATAACAAAAAGCGATGTTAGGGAATGTTCTTTGGAAAACCACCTTTTTCTTCAGCACTAAACTCGAATGTATTGGGCTATGGATGCGTGTTTCACCGGTTGGGAGGCCGGATCGCAGCAATATCCCAAGGGTTTTATATCCGAAAGGTATTCTAGGGAGGACTTCATGGCAGATATTTCAACCGATGTACTAATCATCGGAACCGGACCGGCTGGCTCGGCCACGGCAGCGCTGTTGTCCAGCTATGGCATCGAGAACATGGTGGTGAATCGTTATCGTTGGCTCGCCAACACACCGCGCGCCCATATCACCAACCAGCGCACGATGGAGGTGCTGCGCGATCTGGGGACTGAAGTCGAGACAGAAGCCTATATGCATGCAACTCATCAGGATTTGATGGGCGAGAACGTCTTCTGCGAAAGCTTGGCCGGCGAAGAAATCGGGCGCATGAAGGCGTGGGGAAATCACCCTTTGTCCAAGGCTGAGCACGAAATGTCCTCGCCCTGTCGAATGAACGACTTGCCGCAAACCTATATGGAACCGCTACTGTTCAAAACCGCCTGTTCGCGTGGCACGCAGGCGCGGATGTCCACGGAATATCTGCGTCATGAACAGGATGCAGAGGGTGTGACGACCATCTGCCTTGATCGCCTGACCGGCAAGGAATTGAGTATCCGCTCAAAATATCTTGTCGGCGCCGACGGTGGTAAGTCGCTGGTTGCGGAACACGCGGGCCTACCGTTCGAGGGGCAAATGGCCGTGGGCGGATCCATGAATATCCTCTTCCGCGCGGATTTGTCGAAATACGTCGCGCATCGTCCATCAGTTCTTTACTGGGTAATGCAACCCGGCGCGGATGTAGGCGGGATTGGTATGGGGCTGGTACGCATGGTCCGCCCGTGGAACGAATGGCTGATCGTCTGGGGCTACGACATCAACGGGCCAGAGCCGGAAGTCACCGAAGAGTTCGCCACTGGCGTCGCCCGCCAGCTGATCGGTGATCCGGAGCTAGAGATCGAGTTAGTTAGCGCCAACACTTGGACCGTTAACAATTACTACGCCACTCGAATTTTTGAACGACGTGTCTTCTGCATGGGGGATGCGATCCACCGTCATCCTCCTTCGAACGGTCTCGGTTCGAATACATCCATTCAGGATGCATTCAATTTGGCATGGAAATTGGCAATGGTTTTAAAGGGCCAAGCAGGGGAAAGGCTGCTGGAAAGCTATGATAAAGAGCGAACTCCAATTGCTAAACAGATCGTCACCCGCGCAAACCAATCGATCACAGAAACCGGACCGATTTTTGAGGCCTTGGGCATGGGCGAAGGGGTCGATCCCGTTCAGATGCAGAAAAACCTCGAAGCCCGATGCGACGGTAGCTCTGCCGCAGAAACGCAGCGCGATGCGATCCGGCGCGCAATTGCGTTTAAGAAATACGAGTTCGACGCCCACGGCGTTGAGATGAACCAGCGTTATCGGTCTGACGCGATTGTGGCCGATGGCCAGATAGAACCGGCTATGGAGCTTGACGCCGATCTACACTATCAGCCAACAACTTGGCCGGGTGCTCGCGTGCCCCATGCGTGGGTCTTTGACACCAATGGAATGCGGGTGTCGTCTCTTGATCTATGTGGGAAGGGGCACTTTACGCTGATTACTGGATTGGGCGGTGAACCATGGGCCAGAGCGGCCGAAGTCGTTGGCGAGTCACTCGGAATAACGGTGCAAACTCATGTTATTGGTCCTCGACAGTCCTATCTGGACCACAGTGGCGATTGGGCGCGCGCAAGCGAAATTTCTGACAGTGGTTGCCTCGTCGTGCGACCCGATCAGCATGTCGCTTGGCGGTGCATGGCGCTGCCGACCAAGCCAGAGGAAGAACTTATTCGGATATTAAAGCAAATCCTTGATCGATGATTGTGAGATAGCTTCGGAAGCACATTTGTTGGCAAAGCCATCGCCTAATGCTTTTAATGCTTTCGCGCCGTAATCACGTAGCGATGCTCGGACCTCCTGAGCAGGGATTTGCGCCACCCCAGTGCGCGCGCTTGCGCTCGATGTACTCCGTGCAAATTATAGTCGACGCTGATCTCTCTGAACCCTGCGGTCGACAGCAGAGCCGTCACTGCGTCGGCCCGCGCGCCTTTGGAAAAGTAAACGCGGTTCAGGATTTCCTGATGGCGAGATGCGCGCTGGCTGGTTGCAGATTTCGGTGCCAAAAGCCGTGCAAACCAGTTGCGGTGGACAAAGTCGCCGTCGACCACCAGCAGCACGCCGTTTGGGGCCAGCAACCGATGCCATTCGGCAAACGCGGCTCCAGGGTCAACAAGCGTCCAGACCAGATGCCGCGTGACAATCACGTCAAAGCTGGCCGCTGGCAGCATCGTGCATTCGGCATCGGCTTGGATAAAGGTGACATCGGGCAATTTCGCCCGCGCGCGCTCCAGCATCGGCTCTGCCCAATCCAGACCCGTGAAATTGAAACCGAGATTCCGACACAGCCGCGCGATCTCGCCGGTGCCCGACGCCAGATCCAAGAGACGCCTTCCTCGCGCGGCCCCCAAATGCCGCGTGAACAAATTGCGCCACGCCAGCATCTCGACCCCGTCAGCGATGCAGCGGCTCGGTTCTTGATCGAACGTCGCGGCACGATCGGACCAATACCCTCTTCGTCTCGCAGCGTTCGGTTGCAAAGTGTCATCAGTTCAGGCCCTTGAAGCAGTCTCACCCAGCATCCGCGTAGAGGGAACCGTTCCTCACAGCAAAGTTTTTCAGCAGCCTGTTAATGATTGCCTTCGAGCGAATACGGAGCGCTTATCTCATTGCTACACCTATGGTTTTCCTGTATTAGCAGTCGCTCTGTGATAGGTTGCTAAGCATTCTTAGATGGTGGTTGCTCGCTCGGGTTGAGTGGCAAGCCATTGATGTTCCCTGTTTCCCCAAAGAATTTGATAATCAAGGAGGTCTGCTGTGGACCCATTTGTGATCGCCATGGTTGTATGGCTTTTGCTTCCTTTCCTACTGATGGTGCTTTGGCTGCGTGCCCGGAAGAAGGTGAAGATCGCGCAAGAAAAGGTGGATACTGTTGAGGCCGCGTTGAAAGGGAAGGTTTCGGAGAAAGAGGGCGAAATTAGAGGTGCTCGGGGCGAAGCATCTTCGCTTAAGTCGTCTATCGAAGCGTTCAACACTGAGGTGCCCCTAAATTTTTTGTAGACGCTTTGCGCCCTTAACTATGAGGCAAGGAGGCCGATATGGGGACAAGCAATTACAGCGACGAGTTCAAGCGGGATGCAGTGCATCAGATTGCGGTGCGGGGCTATCCGGTTCGGGAGGTTTCCCTGCGATTGGGGGTCAGTACGCATTCCCTTTACAAGTGGATGAAGCTCTTCGGGGATCCCGCTCCAAAGAAGCCCGGCGTCGAGCATGAAGCCGAGAACCGTCGCCTGAAGCGAGAGTTGGCGAGGGTGACCGAGGAGCGCGATATTCTACGAAAGGGCGAGTTGATTGTCCGCCATTGGTCCGAGGACCATGGACGAGCGCGTACTTCGCGCGCGAGTCCCAATGAAGTACGCCTTTATTCGGGCGCATCGCGAAGAGTTTGGCATCCGCGCCATGTGTCGGGTTCTGCGGGTACATTTCTCCGGATTCTACGCATGGCTCAAGAACCCGTTGAGCAGCCGTGCGCAGGAAGACATCCGTCAAACCGAGATGATCCTGCAAGCGTGGGCCGACAGCGGCAAGGTTTATGGCTATCGCAAGCTGACGGACGATCTCCGCGATCAGGGCGAGCGCATCTCAGAGAACCGGGTGGCGCGCCTGGCATCACTGGCCGGGATCGCTGCCCAGGTCGGCTACAAGCGGCGCCCCGGCCGATATGGCGGCAAGCCTGCAATCGTGGCTGAGAACAAGCTGGAACAGCAATTCCACACCTCGCAACCTGACCAGGTCTGGGTGACCGATATCACTTATATCAAAACCCATGAGGGCTGGCTGTATCTCTGCATTGTCATTGATCTGTTCTCACGCGTTCGCCATTGTGCTCAAACCAATGGCGCATCAATGGCTCACCGTCGGCTGGTCCGCCCAATCCCGTATGACGACGGACCTTGCGCTCCAAGCCCTGTTGATGGCCGTCTGGCGGCGCAAGCCAGCGGGGCGGGTAACAGTTCATTCCGATCAGGGCTCCCAGTTCACCAGCCGGGAATGGCAGTTGTTTCTTCGCCAGCACGATCTGGAAGCCAGTATGAGCAGGCGCGGCAACTGCCATGACAATGCTGTCGCGGAAAGCTTCTTCCAGCTTCTAAAGCGAGAACGGATCCGCCGCCGCACCTACTTAACCCGCGAAGCCGCACGGCAGGACGTGTTCGAGTACATCGAGATGTTTTACAACCCGAAACGCAAGCACACGAACAACGGAATGCTGTCACCCGTTGACTTCGAAATTAGACAGCAGAAACTGAACGAGGCAGGCGTCTAGGAAACTTGGGGCACCTCAATCAGAGCGAAACCGTTTGGCTTGTTCATCTCTGCGCCAATCTTGGCAAGTAGCTCTGTAGAGGCCATGCCAATAGAGCATGTCAGCGCGGGACTGAAGGCTTCCGCCAATGCGGCTTTGATCCGGTCGGCTAGCGCCTTTCCCAGCAGCGCCTCAGAGGTCGTCAGGGTGCAAACCACCTCGTCGATCGATCGCACATGAGCGACCGGCAGGATTTCTTCGATCACCACAAGGATGCGCTTGTGAAGCCGAACGTAGGCATCATGGCGTGCAATCACGAAGACCATATCCGGGAGGAGCTTGCGCGCCTCTCGGATCGAGGTTCCAAATTTGACCCCTCGTGCCTTTGCTTCTCGGCTAACGGCAATACAACTTGTGTGCGGGGAATCCAGCGGGACAACACCAACGGGTCGCCCTCGAAGATCAGCGTTGAAATGTTGCTCCGCAGAAGCAAAGAAACTGTCGAAGTCGAGATAGAGGCGCTCGACTTTAGGCAGATCGTTGGTGCCCGTGGGGTATTCCATCGTTTCTCCGGTCTCTTGGTGCCTTCCTGTCTGACATAAGCGCTAGGGGCAGGATTCATAACCAGTAGATGA
>NZ_JABCJE010000019.1 GCF_013377535.1 Donghicola mangrovi
TTTGCTGACTCTCGACCTGACTTTGGAATGCTGCAATCCCAGCCCGCATTGCGGACATTCGCCGATTTGGTGATTTCTGTTGAAATAGGCGCGCCGAATGGCCGCCAACTCTGTTGCCTTTGCGTGGGCCTGTCGGCGCACCGTCAGTGCGGAAAACTCGGACCTGAAAGGCTGATCTCAGCAGCTTTCGGGGCAACGATCACCATTTTGGAAGGCCGATGTCACGCCAGGTCGTCATCTGGTTCGACCTCCAGAATATCGCCCGGCTGGCAGTCAAGCACCTCACAAATCCGCGCCAGCGTGGCAAAGCGGATACCGCGCACATTGCCGGTTTTCAACAGGCTGAGGTTTTGCACCGTGATGCCGATCTGCTCTGCGAGGTCCTTGGACATCATCTTGCGTTTGGCCAGCATGACATCAAGACGGACAACGACCCGCATCAGATGAAGCCTTCGTTTTCGTCGGCCAGTCGCCGCGCTTCGGTCAGGATCCAGCCAATCAGGTAAAACCCGCCCCCGCAGACGATCAATCCCGCCGGTTCACTGTCGAAATACCAGCTTAAGGGTTCTGCCCCGTTCGGGTTGGTCAGAGACAGGATGGAAGGCGACACAAGATTGGCGCAGAAATCCGCCAGCCCAGACATGCTGGTGCCGATGCCCACCTGCCGCATCCGCAGCCCCACACGTTCATCAAAGAGGGTGCCCGTACGCATCAAAAGAACCGCCCGCAGGGCCGCGTAGACCGCAAACAGACCCAAGGCGACGGGCAAGATCCAGATGACAGCATAAATCGCCCGTTGCCAAAGCGGGACGGGCGCGTCGGGATGCACCCAGCCACTGGCGTACCACGCGTTGGGGTCGAAAAACGCAAACCGCAAAGTGTCTCCGGCCACAAATACCACATAGAGCGTCGCAAATACCCCGAGCACAGGAATGAGAAGAGTCGCGGTTCTTTGGATTTTTTTCATTGATAAATTCTCGTTTAACGATAATTACTTTTCGAAATATATATACCCGCGAGGAATCGCACAATGCCTGATGCCGCAAAGACAAAGCTCACGCGCCGCGTTGTGCTGACAGCTGCGTCTGCCGTGCCTTTGGTCGGGCTGGGCGGTCTGATCTCGCATCTGCGACCTGACGGCGACGCGCCTGCGGCACTGGGGCCAATCGGCCCGTTCCGCGAGGTTTTTGTGACGCCGCGGGATGATCAATCGACCGTGGATGTGGTCCTGTGTTACCCCTACGGCGAAGCCCATAACCCTTACACCGAGGGGCTGGCCCATTATCTGGAACATCTCGCGTGGCAGAACCTGCAAGGGGAAGACACGGACGGAGAGCGGCACAGCAATGCGCTGACGTCCTCCCATGCAACTGCCTATTGGCTGTCCCGCGCGCCCGACCAGTTGCAAGACACCATTGCCCGCCTTGCCGCAACAGCCGCGCCCCTGACGGCGTCCGAGGCCTTTGCCCTGCGGGAGCGCGACATCGTTGAACGGGAATTCGACCTGCATCGGCTCGACGACCCGCTGGATGCGGTCTGGAACGACAGCACCCGCAGCCTTTTTGGTGATGGGCCTTACGCGCGGTCGGTTCTGGGGTCGAAAGACAGTATCGGGCAATTTAGCTTGTCTTCTGCACGCCGTTTGCACGACCAGACCCACCAGTTGTCAGTGGCAACACTCATTCTGCGCGGGCCGGTCAGCCCCCGTGACGTCTCCCGTGCCATCGGTGCGATCAACAATTGGCCCGCCCCCCGAGCGGCCCTTCTGCCCGAAGCGCTGCCACTCTGGCCACAGGCCCCGCTGGATTTCGCCTACAGCCACGTGTCGGGGCTGTCGCGGGGAAAGGTGATCCAGGAGAAGACCTTCACCCAGCCCGCGGGTTTCACTTGGGCCGAGATCTATGCCGCCAGCGGCATTCTGACCGCCATGGCACACAGCACAAAAGCGGGCGGGCTTGCGCGGCCCTTGCGATATGATGCTTTTGTCGCGGCCTCTTTTGATTTGGGGCTGTCCCCACTGGGCACCGCTGGTCTGTCCTCCTGGATCACGGCACAGCCGGACCGCAACGTGACGCTTTCTGATCTCGACGCTGCCCTCACCCGTGAAACGATGCGGATGCTGGACACGCCGGACGAGGCCGCGTTCGAGGCCCTCCGCGACGCCGAAGCCACATCGATCGCAGCAGACCGAGACCCGTCAGAAACAAACGACAGTCGGTTGTTCAACGCGCGGTTTGCAGGTGAGGTTTTCGTGCCCCTGTCGGACCTGCACCAGGCGACGGCCTCCCTGCCATACGGGCGGTTTCGCGCCTTCACCCGCCACCTTTTGTCACCCCGATCCGCCGCAACGCGGCTGGTCACAACCGATTGACCCCCATTGAGAGAGCTTTCGTTCATGTTCCAGACCACTCGTCGTGTCCTATCCAGTTGCGCCCTGATCCTCGGCCTGGCCGCCTGCAAGGACGACAACAACCGCGTGATTTCGTCCCATGTGTCACCGGCGGGGCATGCGTTTCAGCTCATGCCAATTACCGAAAAAGGGGTGACGGATATCATGGTATCTGCGGCATGGGCGACGGATTGGCTCAATAACAGCCAGAACAACACATGGGTGCCTGGTCTGGCCGCCGAGATGATGTTATCAGGCGGCACGGATACCCTTTCTTCTGCGGAAGTTCTGGACCTTCTGGACGACAAAAATGCCTATGGTCATATCGGGCCTGCCTCCGATCTGATTTATGGTGAGGTTGAATTCCCCAATAATCACCGCAACGCCGTGCTGCCGGTTCTGGCTGATCTATTTCAGCGGCCCGTGTTCGATCCCGGATGGTTTGACCGTATCATCGCCCAAACCCGCGATCAGGCGACGCAGGATTTTCCTCTGCACGTCCAGATGTGGCAGGCCTCACGCTATGCGATTTTCGGCGAAACCCCGCAGATGAAATTCCTCAGCGCGACAGACTTGGATGCCTTGGACGCCGTTCAGCCAGACGACCTGCGCCAGTGGCATAAGGACAGTTTCGCAGCCCCGCCTGTGGCCCTCGTGGTGACGGGCGCCGTAAACGTCGAAGACGCAGGCGAGATCATCGACACCCTGCTGCCGCCGCCCTCGGCCACTGTGGCGGAACAGTTTGAAGCGGCTCCTTTGACTCTGCCCGACCGGATGATCTATCTGCACGATCCAGCAGCGGAAAAATCGATCCTTGGGTTTTTGGGCACCCTGTCATCCACCCATGACGGGATGGACGGGATCGATCTGGTGGCCGCAAATCTGTTCGCCGCAGGCGCGGGCAGCCCTTTGTTTGACGCCATCCGGACAGACCTCGGGGCGAGTTATGGCATGTCGATGGAACTTTTGAACTACAGCCGGCTTCAGCGCGGCTTTGTCATCACCGGAGAGATCGACACCGCAAAAATGCGGCAGGCCCAAGATGCCGTGCTGCGGGCCTATGCTGACTTTCGTGCGGCACCCGGGCTCGACGGTCTGGAGGACACGACCCAGCGCATCGCAGACAACATCCGGCAAAACATGGTCTATGTCAGCAGCTCGGCCACGATGATCCGCGAACTACTTCTAGATGGGCGGGACCCGCAAGACTACCATAGCATCGCCGATGATCTGGCCGCCTTGACGGCGAAAGACGTCGCACAACGCCTGCAATCTGCCTTCCCGCAGGCCGGTGATCTGGCCGTCTTCGCCGCAGGCCCCGACCCGCAGGCCTTCCCCGACGCCTGTGTCATTACCGCGCCGGAACAAGCATTGGAGTGCCGCTAGATGTCATGGAACAGTGCGTTACCCTAAAGATCGCCAGCACGTTGAGTATGGCCAGGACACACGACCAGAACATGACGGTCGCTGCAATGCATTGTGAATGCCCGCTTTCGTAGACTGTGGCACATGATTGCGCAAATGCAACGAAAGTCCGCTTTCCGCCCTGTGTGAAGGGGGGCAATCTTACGTGAAAATTGGGAGATCACCCGTCTGACGAAGCCAAGACCTTTTCAAGGCGTGCTATATGGCCATGGGCTTTTTCTAGGGCAAATCGGGTTGCTGGCATTCATCGGGCGGATCTTCAAAAGCAGCCCTCAAACGGTAAGCCCTTAACCTCGCGATAAACGCTGCTTCGTCTTCGGTGAGGCGCTGCTGATTCAGGTGACGCCAATTTCGAGTGTAAATTTTGTGTGCCTGTTCTTCGGTAAGTTCCATGTCTGTCTGGCGATGCCAGCACAGCCGTCGAAGTTCGGGATAATCGAAGAGGCGTATCTTCTTCATGTGTTTGTCCCTTGGGAATGAAAGACACCCATTTTGAGTAGTGCATTTGTAGGGCAGGTTTCGACCGTGGCGCCTTTGGCTGAATGTAATGGGCGCATCCAGCCAGAGCAGTATGCCGTCAGATCGGGCCGAATGCCTTGCCTTAGGTGTCCATGACGATGGCTTCCTTTAAATACTCGGCTTCCTCTTCCCCCAAGAGCTCTCCGAGCGGGCCGGTCACGTGGATTTTCGGCTTAGCAAACGGCGTCTTTGCGTAGACCTCTGTGAACCTTACCCCGGATAAAAAGCCGCCCATCGCCTTATAAGGTGAAATCTGGATGCGTCCCATTTCGAAGCGCTCGTGGGGGCGGAACAGCAGATATCGGAGGGGGCCATCAATCTGTGGGAGCCAATAAGAGGAGTGGTCAGCACCCGTGAGACTCGGATCGATGCCGAACTCGAATAGGTATGCCACTGTGATGGTATCCATCCCGACAGTGACCCTGATGTCCTTGGCGCACGCGCTGTCTAGCCGTGGGGATCGTACGACACAGGGCTGGCCGATCGCGCGGAGGTGCTCGTTAATATCATCAGAGCTCAGAAAGTTTTTACCGAAATTTCGGTTCCCGAAGCCTTGATCCCCAAGGGTGACTTCCGGAGGTGATAACAGCGAAAACGGCTTGTTCGCGCCGCGCCACGCGATCTCGTCGGTCTTGTCCGGGTTTTCCAGACAGGACTCGATAGTCCATATAAGGGCATCAGAAATCCACGGATAAACTATTTCTTCAGTGTTCCACTCTGTTGGGACAAGATGGTGTTTGTAGTGCATTTTAACCGATCGCTCGATTTCTTCTGCGAGGCCATCTGCGGCAACGAATGCCAAGGCTTCTCTCACGCGATCCGCATAGGCAAACGAGCGTGTCTTTATCTGCTTAGACCGAGCGCGAGGGTCCTTAGAGGTACCGAACTTTGTTCCGAAGTTTCTGGATTTCTTTTCGAGCTGGAAGATGTAGATATTTCCCTTTTTCGCTTTGGCGCTCTTCATAATTAGTCCTCCAGGGCAGAAATGCGGGGCAGGCTTTCAATCGCGGCTTTGAGGTTTTGAATCTCTGTTCCCCCGTAGTATCTGCTATTTCCGATGCCAGGTGACCGATGGCCCAGTACTTCGTCTTTAAAGAGGAGGCTGACCTCGGGGTTGTTGCCGAGGGTCGTCGAAATATAGTGCCGGAGAGAGTGGAAACATTTCTTTTTCGGGTTTTCGACCCACTCATCAACGAGTTTACGAAATGTGTATCCGATTTCTTGACCGTGCTCCTCGTCGGCCTTCTGTTTTTTGAACCTAGGAAAGATTGGCTCTTTACTGTTGGGTGATGGCTTCGCGTATTCCAAAAAGCCCAATTCGAGAATCTGGCTATGGATTGGCACGCAGCGCTTTGAAGTGCTGTTTTTTATGCGTCGAACATCGTTCTTTCGAATGTCGATACACCAGATGCCGTCCACCTGAATGATTTCGTTTCGGCGAAGACCGGCTATTTCGGCACGTCGTGCGCCAGTGAATGCCCCCAAGATCGGAAGCCAATAGTACTCGTCTTTGAATACCCGGTTTCCTGGGCGTGTCCGCACTGTTCTCGATTGGCAACCCTGCCAGAGAGGGGCCTGAAATAGGCTCTGAATGTCCGATTTCGTGAAGGGATCGCGAGGAGGCTCAGCGTCTTTGGGTTTCTTCTGCTTTAAGATGCTGATGTTTATTTTTGAGTCAGCCTCGATTCCACGCATTGCCGCGCTTTTAATGAGGCCATTAATGAACGTTAGGTTTCTATTGATGGTGTCTGCGCTGAAACGTTTGATCGATTCTTCTTTCTGATCCGCTTCTGCGATGATTTGTTTTATTGGCTTTTCTTTCTCTTTTGGGCTTCTTCTGTAGAGGCTGGGAATGCGCCTCATTGTGTCCACAAAACTAGCCAAGTGGGATTGCCTGATTTCCCGAAGGTCTCTGACTTCGGTTATTTCCGTAAAGAGATGAGTGCATTGGGTGATCTGATTGATCGTCTTCATGCTCGCATTCTCAGAGAGTTTATCGGATATGTGCAGTTGTAATATATCTGGCAACAATGAACTGTATGTACTTCGAGGTTCTTCTGTTTTTGGGGTTGCGAGATTTTCCCTTTCCGAGGGCGCGGATACTGAACGATTTTCATTAGACACTGAAAACACCGAATTGGCGAAAGTCTTCGAGTCGGACTTCGCTTTTTCAATTGCTACAGCGCTTAAGGCTTCAAATTCGTTTTCGAATGAATCTTTCGAGTTCAGATGGGCAAGTGCTTTCGCCAGAAGGAGGATGCGACGCACCTCGTTGACGGAAACACTATCCGAACTGTCGATCCCGAGCTCTTCTGCGCGAGCTGCTGCTGCGTTCAGGCGAGGATTGCCGAAGCGCCCGAGGCCAGGGGTCGTTTTGAAAAAGTCTTGCCTGTAAAGATTAATTTGAAACTGCCCATCCTCGACCTCTTGTTTGGAGAAGTTGCGGGCGCGCAGTTCAGGATACAGGTTCGGGTCAAATTTCGCACCACCACCGTATTTCGCGAGCAGCTTGAAAGCTTCACCTGCGAGTTGATCCAGTATGCTGTTGTGTTGCCCATAAGTGGGGGCCAGCATGGGCGCCCCATCCCGAGGGGGTGTGTCGCCATGTTGGACAGCAAGGCGGAGGTTCATCCGCTGAACTTCTTCTTCGTAAAAAGTCCTCATGCAGAGGGCTTTCTGGTCTTGGGTCAGGCCGCGTTGTTCGAGCATCGTAAACATCCTTTCACTCTGAAAATTCAACACATGCGCCAAGGACCTCGCGTCTTTTGGGGAGGCAGTCCCAAGTGCTACCTGAAAGACTATCTTACTTTTGCGAAAATAGAGTCCGGATTCGAAAAAATCTTGTGGATTACGCTCAAGTGCGCAAATCACCGAGGTCGGGACGCGGCGACGCCATGAGTAATTTGCACCACGGCGAAGAAGATTGGGGGCGAGGGACATTCCGTTGCTCCTGTCAGGAGCGGAGCGGGCCTGTGTGGCAGACGTGTGATACACATGGGTGTACATCACAAATCACAATCACAGTTAAACCGTTTCAGATCAGCATGTTACGGAAGTTTGTGGCTGGGGTGGTAGGATTCGAACCTACGGTGCGCGGTACCAAAAACCGGTGCCTTACCACTTGGCTACACCCCAGTAGCAGTGTGTGGCGGTGTTTACCCAAAGCCTCTGGGGGCTGCAAGGGGGGTTAGGAAAAAAAATCGCCCAACCCCGAACTTTTTTCTTAATCAAAGACTTCGTCGGGTTTCACGCCCCAGATGCCCGTTTTCGGGGTCCATCCGCGGTAGTCATCAACCTTCAGTTCGCACCACGTGGGGATGCATTCCACGATCTGTGCTATGACGCCCTTTTGAAGGCGGGCGATTTCGGTCGAGCGCAGGTCAGGGTCGCTGAACAGGCTGATCATCTCTTGGTCGACCAGCGCGGTGCGGCGGCCGGACAGCAGGGCATAGTGAATCCAGCCACCCGCGCCGTCGCGGTCGCGGATGCGGCGCCAGTGGCCATATTCGGCGGTGACTTCGACGGGCAGGTCGCGGCGCTTGAATTCCCAGTCAACGCGGTGGGTCTGGCTGGGGCCGCGGCGGACAAAGGCCTTGGATGATTTCATCGACACGAAGCGGGGCAGGGGCAGGTTGGTTACGGGCCCCAACGTTTCGCCGCTATCGGGGATGGCTTCTTGGGCCGCGATCGGGCTGGCGGCCAGTGACAGGGTCAGGAGTGCGGCGCTTAGGCCGAAAGTTGCACGAAAGCTCATCTGCTCGTTGTCTTTTTTCAGCGGGGTTCTTGTACTGCCCCCTATCATGGGACACTCTGCCAGCAACGGCTCGATATGGAAAGATGCGGAGGGCTCGAATGCCATCAGAGCGCTTGAAAGTTGTTGTAACGCGGCGACTGCCAGAAGCAGTGGAAACGCGTATGAAAGAGCTTTTCAATGTAACTTTACGTGAGGACGATCACCTCATGAGTCGCGAAGAACTGATCGCGGCCATGAAGGATGCGGACGTTCTGGTGCCCACGTTGACCGATACGCTGGATTCGGCGGTGATCTCGGCGGCAGGGGACCGGCTGAAGCTGATCGCGAACTACGGGGCAGGTGTCGACCACATTGATGTGCACACCGCCCGTCAGCGCGGCATTCTGGTCAGCAACACCCCCGGTGTTGTGACCGAAGATACGGCCGACATGACCATGGCGTTGATTCTGGCGGTCACACGCCGGATTCCCGAAGGTCTGGCGCTGATGCAATCCGGCGAGTGGGAGGGCTGGGCCCCGACCGCGCTGCTGGGGGGCCGTGTTGGTGGTCGTCGTCTGGGTATCCTGGGCATGGGCCGGATCGGTCAGGCCGTGGCACGCCGCGCAAGGGCGTTCGGGATGCAGGTGCATTACCACAACCGTCGCCGCCTGCGCCCCGAGGTCGAGGAATCGCTCGAGGCGTCCTATTGGGAAAGCCTTGACCAGATGGTTGCGCGGATGGACATCATCTCGATCAACTGTCCGCACACGCCTGCGACGTTCCACCTGATGAACGCACGCCGGTTGAAGCTAATGAAGCCGAACGCGGTGATCGTGAACACCTCGCGCGGGGAAGTCATCGACGAGAACGCGCTGACCCGGATGCTGCGCGCGGGCGAGATTGCCGGTGCAGGTCTGGACGTGTTCGAGCACGGCCACCAGATCAACCCGCGTCTGCGCCAACAGAACAATGTGGTGCTGCTGCCGCACATGGGCTCGGCCACCATCGAAGGGCGACTGGAGATGGGCGAGAAGGTTCTGCTGAACGTCAAAACCTTTGCCGATGGGCACCGTCCGCCGGATCTGGTGGTTCCTGCGATGCTATAACTGTGTTCGGCCCGCCTTGTGGCGGGCCTTGGCGCAGTGGGTATTTATCCCAAGAAAGAGGGGGCCGCGTTGGCCCCCTTGATCATTTTAGCGGTAGACTTGGTCTTCGGTCGGGAAGGCGCGGGATTTCACATCCTCGGCGTAGTCGCTGACCGCCTGTTCGATCATTGGGCCAAGCTGGCCGTAGACCTTGACGAATTTCGGGGTCCAAGGGTTGAGGCCCAGCATGTCCTCGAGCACCAGAATCTGGCCGTCGCATTCCGCGCTGGCGCCGATGCCGATGGTGGGGATGTCGATCTGCTTGGTGATTTTGGCGGCGAGGGGCTCGACCATGCCTTCGAGGACAACGGCAAAAGCGCCGGCTTCGGACACCGCGCGGGCGTCCTCTTCGTGCAGAGGCCAGCTGTCTTCATCGCGGCCTTGGGTTTTGAAACCGCCAAGGACATGGCTCGATTGCGGGGTCAGGCCGATATGGGCCATCACGGGGATGCCACGTTCGGTCAGGAAGCGGATGGTTTCAGCCATACGCTTGCCACCCTCTAGTTTTACCGCGCCGCAGCCGGTTTCCTTCATGATCTTGGCAGCGTTGCGGAAGGCGATGTTGGGGCTTTCCTCATAGGTGCCAAAGGGCATGTCCACGACGATCAGCGCCTTTTTGGTGCCGCGCACCACAGCTTTGCCGTGCATGATCATCAGGTCCAGCGGGACACCCACGGTGGATTCCATGCCGTGCATCACCATGCCAAGGCTATCGCCCACAAGGATGAAGTCCGCGTGTTTGTCCACGATCGCGGCGGTGTGCGCGTGATAGCTGGTCAGCGACACGATCGGCTCGCCGCCTTTGCGACGGGCGATTTGCGGAACGGTTGTACGGCGGATCTGGTTCTGTGCACTCATGGTGTTACTACCCTCTGATCGATCAGCAGGACGCCACCGACCTCGACCGAGATCATGATGGCAGTGGGGCCGGTCAGGGGACCGGTTATGTCTGACAGGCTTTCTGCGGCGACGATATCACAGCCGACCAGTTTTGCACGGGGCTCGGTGGCGATGGTCTCCGCGATGACCTGACGCAGGTTTTCAACGGTGGTTCCGGCGCTGGCGGCAGCTTCTGCGGCGTTCAGCGACTGGCTCAGGATCAGGGCGGCGATCCGGTCATCGGGGGCGAGGCGGACGTTGCGGCTGGACATGGCCAGCCCGTCGGATCCGCGCACGGTGGTCTGGCCGACAATGCGGATCGGCATGTGCAGATCGCGCACCATCCGTTTGATCACCTGCAACTGCTGGTAGTCCTTTTCGCCGAAAATCGCGACGTCGGGCTGGATGATGTTAAAGAACTTGGTGACCACGGTGGTCACCCCCCGGAAATGGCCGGGACGCACCGCGCCATGCAGGACGTTCGCCAGATGAGTGGTCTCTACGATGGTTTCCGCGCCTTCGGGGTAAATCTCGGACACTTCGGGCAGGAAGACGGCATCGACCCCTTCGGCGCGGAGCATGGCCAGATCGCGCTCGGTGTCGCGTGGGTATTTCGCCAGATCGTCGGGATTCTCGAACTGGGTGGGGTTCACAAAGATCCAGACGATCACGCGGTCGCCTTCGGCACGGGCACGGCGGACCAGCGTCATGTGACCCTCGTGCAGATAGCCCATCGTGGGCACCAGCGCGACGACCTCTCCGGCCTGTTTGTACGCTGCGACCTGAGCGCGAATCTGGGCAATTGTTGTGCAAACCTGCATCACCGACCCCTCCTTTGAGCATTGGATCGGTTCTATCTTTCTGCGGTGGCGAGAACAACGCTTGTCTCATACGACGTTGCGGTCGGTTTCAGCCCCCAAAATGTCGGCTGGACCAATCGGCGAAGGTGTTGTTCTGAATAGATAGGATCAAAGAATTCTGCCCGCAGGGAGTCCCTTCATGAAAACCCAAGTCAAAGCGCTGGTCGTCGGTGGTGGTGCCATCGGTGCGTCGGTTGCCTATCACCTGGCCAAAGCCGGCTGGAACGATGTCGTTCTGATGGAACGCGACGAGTTGACCGCAGGCTCGACCTGGCACGCTGCGGGTCTGCTGCCGCTGTTCAACATGAGCTATGCCGTCAGCCACATCCACCAGTACTCGGTCGAGTTTTACAAAACTCTCGAGGAAGAGACCGGCCTGAACGCTGGCTTCTCGATCGTGGGCAACCTGCGTATGGCCCGCACCCAAGAGCGTATGGACGAATATATGCTCTACGCCTCGACCGCCGAGACCGTGGGCGTTCCCTACGAATTCCTGACCCCCGAGCAGATCAAAGAGCGTTGGCCGCTGGTCAACGTCGAAGGTCTGGTTGGTGCGATCTATCACCCCACCGACGGCTACATTAACCCCGCGGACGTGACTCAGGCGATGGCCAAGGGCGCCCGTCAGCGCGGCGTCGAAATCTACCGCAAGTGTCAGGTGGACAGCTACGACTGGACCGGCACCGAGTGGATCGTGCGCGGCACCATCATGGTCGAAAAGGGCGGCAACCTTGTCCCCGGCGACGAAAAGTTCGAAATCCGCGCCGAGCACGTGGTCACCTGTACCGGCAACCACGCACAGCGCACCGCCAAGATGCTGGGTATCAAGATGCCCGCCATCCCCGTTGAGCACCAGTTCATCGTGACCGAGCCCGATCCGGCGCTGGTCGACTACCGCAAGACCCACGGCGAGCACCCCGTTCTGCGTGACGCCGATGCGAAATGGTACGTCCGCGAAGAGCGCGGCGGCTGGATCCTCGGCCCCTACGAGCGCGGCGCGCCCGCGTGTTTCGAATTCGGTGTGCCCGACAGCTTCCGTGCGGACCTGTTCCCGCTGGATCTGGAGCGCATCGAAGAAGAATACATGGCGATGATCGAGCGCATCCCCTCGACCGAGCATGTGGGTCTGAAGGACGACTTTAACGGCCCGATCTGCTATACCCCCGATGGCAACCCGCTGGTTGGCCCCGCACCGGGTCTGCGCAACATGTGGCTGGCCGAGGGCTTCAGCTTTGGTATCACCGCGGCTGGCGGCACCGGCTATTATCTGGCCCAGATGATGGTCGCTGGCGAAGCCGAGATCGACATGGCGTCGCTGGACCCCAAGCGTTTCGGCCAGAAGTGGATGACCACCGAATACGCCGCTCGCAAGAACGAAGAGTGCTACGAGCACGTGTTCGTCCTGCACCACCCCGACGAAGAGCGCGAAGCCTGCCGTCCCCTGCGGACCGGTCCGGCCTACGAACGTCAGAAGGCCCGCGGTGCCCAGTTCGGTGTCGTCAACGGGTTCGAGCGTCCGAACTACTTCGGCCCCCTCGATGCCCCCAGCAGCTTTGACCATGATGCCCGCAGCTTCCGCCGTGGCGGCTGGTGGCAGTACGCCGTGGACGAAGCCAAAGCGATCCGCGAGGGCGTTGGCGTTGTCGATGCGACCGCGTTCACCAAGCACCTCGTCAAAGGCGCTGGTGCGACCGCGTTCCTCGACTGGTTCACCTGTAACAAGCTGCCCAAGACCGGCCGCATCAACCTGACCTACGCGCTGACCGACCACGGCACCGTACGCACCGAATACACCATCGTCCGCCTCAAGGATGACGAGTACTATCTGGTGTCCGCAGGCGCATGGCACGAGTACGATCAGGACTTCCTGATCAAGTCGGCTCAGGACAAAGAGGCAGAGTTCGGCCGCATCGACATTCAGGATGTGACCACCCAGTGGGGCGTATTCGCCATCGCTGGCCCCAAGTCGCGCGATGTCCTGAAGAAGATCATCAAGGACGCGGACCCCGAGACCGCTCTGTCGAACAAGCGCTTCCCCTGGCTGTCGGCGCGTCCGATCGAACTGGGTATGTGCCCCGTGAACGCGATTCGCGTGGCCTATACCGGCGAGCTGGGTTGGGAACTTCACCACCCGATCGAAATGCAGAACTACCTGTTCGACCTGCTGGAAAAAGCCGGTGCGGAATTCGATCTGAAATGGGTCGGTGGCCGCGCTCAGAACTGGCTGCGTCAGGAGAAATCCTATCGCGCGTTTGGCAACGAACTGGGCCGTGATGCGACCCCGCTCGAGGCCGATCTGCCCCGCTTTGTGGACCTGTCCAAAGAGTTCCGCGGCAAGGCAGCGATGGAAGCAACCGGCGTGCGCAGCAAGTGCGTCACCGTTCTGATCGATGGTCCGGCTGATGCCGATCCGTGGGGCCGCGAAGCACTGTACATCGACGGCGTGAAAATCGGTCGTCTGACTTCGGGTGGCTACTCGGTCGCGTTCGGCAAGTCGATCGGCATGGGCTATGTCCAGCCCGAGCACGCGGTTGTCGGCACCAAGGTCAAGGTTCGTATGCAGAACCAGCTGTGGGACGGCGAGATCGTCGAAGACAGCCCCTACGACAGCAAGAACGAAACCATCCGCAAGGACGGTTAATCCCAGTTCCCCTCCGAACCAACAAGGCCGCGCAGATCACTCTGCGCGGCCTTTTCGCTTCGGGGTGGTATGGGTTTACTGGCGGCCGAAATCGGCCGTGGTGACAGACCCGTCACCATTGCGGTCCATCTGCGCGATCCAGTCTTTGGTGCGGCCGACGAATTCGTCGCGGCTGACGCGGCCATCGCCGTCTGCATCGTTGAACTGCAGGTGCATCCCGCCTTCGGCATTTTTCATCGCACCGTTGCCGTGTCCGCCTTGGCCTTGCATGTCGTTGGCGCGGGCTTCGTCAAAGGCTTTGTATTCTTCGCCGTCGATGAAGCCGTCTTCGTTGGCGTCAAAGCTCAGGAAGACATCGCCGCGGCGCTCTTCTGCCTCGGCCAAGGTGACCTGACCGTCGCCATCCAGATCCCAGTTTTCGATAAAGTGCGATCCGGGAACGCCGTTTTCTGCCACAGCCAGAGTTGCTGCAAAAATCAGGGGCAGGGCGAGTTTGATCGTTTTCATTGTGATGTCCTCTTTGGCTTTCATACCTGTTAAACGCACGAGTTTTTATATTCCGTCTTTGGAATATTATTTTTCTTCGGTAAATGCGTCAAAACAGTCCAGGGCCTTGGCGGCGTACATCATGGCGGGGCCGCCGCCCATCTGGATGGTCATGCCCAGACAGTCCGCGATTTCCTCGCGGGTGGCGCCGCATTTGATCAGGGCTTCAACGTGCAGGGTAATGCAGGCCTCGCAGCGGGTGGCCACAGCGATGCCGAGGGCCACGAATTCTTTGGTTTTGAAATCCAGCGCGCCGTCCTGTTTGACAGCCTTGCTTAGGGTGGCGAAGCCTTTGGTGACATCGGGGATCGCCTTGTTTAGGGCGCGCAGTTGGTCACGGGTTCCGTCGATCTTGTCTTGCCAGCTCATGTATTCTGCCTTTCGCATATAACTTGCGAAAGCCAAACCATTGCTGCGGCACGGGTGCCTTGATCGAGGTCAACCCCGCAGGCGATCGGGGGACAGGGCGTAGATCACATCACCGGCCAAGGCACTGGCGCGGCCCGTCATCATATCGGCCAACAGATCGCTCAGGGCAGGGGCGGTCTGGAAACCGGTGCCCCCTTGGCCCGCTAGCCAGAAGAAATCTCGGTTCAGCGGGTCGGCCCCCACAATCGGCGAACGATCAGGGGCAAAGGTTCGCAGCCCCGCCCAAGTGCCATTCACCCGAGAGATCGACATCGTGGACATGTCCTCGAAACGGGCCAGACCGTTGGCCAGCACCACCTCGTCTGCAAGGGCATCGGCGGGTTCGGCGCGTTCTTCCTCGGCGCAGGACAGCAGCAGGGTGTTGCCCATCGGCTTGATGTACCAACGGCCACCCGCCGCGCGGACATAGGGCCAACGACGGCTGTCATGTCCCATCGGCGCGGGCAGGTCGATCATGGATTGGCGCAGCGCGCTCAGGCCAACGGGGGGCAGACCGGCCATCTGGGCAATCACATCGGCCCATGCACCGGCGGCATTGATCAAGAGCCGCGCATGGATCTGGCCCGCTGTGGTGTTCAGCCGCCAGCCGTCCGCATAGTGGTTGATCTCAAGCACCTGAGCGTCAGATCGCAGCTGAACGCCGTCGGTTCGGGCTTGGGTTGAGTACCCTTGAAGCAGGGCGTGACCGTCCAAATCGAGAACATCGTTGGACCACGCAGCGCGCGACACATGCTCGGTTTTTAGGAGGGGAAAGTAGACACCCGCATCTTCTACGGGGATCGGGGTCAGGCGCCCCGCCTGTGCTTCGTAGTCGAAATAGGCCTCTTCGCCCACGCGGCCCACCAGGAGCATCCCGCGTTTGCGCAGCACACCCCCGTTCGAAAAGTGCAGATGGGTGGCGCTGGCTTCGGTCAGGGCACGCACGGCGGCGGTCCCTTGGTGGGGCTGGTAGATGCCCGCGGACCGTCCCGACGCATGATAGGCAACCTGCCGTTCTGCCTCGATAATTACCACCGACCCTAGGGGGGCCAGCGCGGCGGCAGCGGACATTCCCGCGATGCCCCCGCCAACCACGGCGAAGTCAAACACGGACGGTGTCCGGCTTTTGCGCCGGAGAATCGAAGAGAGAAGGCCTGCCATTGATCTGCCGAGTGACCCAGTTTTTTTATTGTACCCCGATTCATGCGGGAACGTGTAAATTGCAATGAAAAAACCGCGCCCGAAAGGTCGGACGCGGTCTCATTTTGCAATTTTTTACATCTTATTGCGGAATCGAGCCTTCGATCCCTTCGACGTAGAAGTTCATGCCTGCCAGAGTGCCGTCATCTGCGGTCTCGCCCTCGGCCAGCCATGCGCTGCCGTCCTGCTTGTTCAGCGGGCCGGTGAAGGGGTGGTAGGCGCCCGATGCGATCGAGTCTTTCAGCGCCAGAGCGGCTTCTTTGACGTCGGCGGGAACGGCGTCGGTGATCTCGCCGATGCCAACCATGCCTGCGCCGATGCCAGCCCAGGTGTCAGTGCTGGTCCAGGTGCCGTCGATGATCGCTTGGGTGCGCTCGATGTAGTAGGGGCCCCAGTTGTCGATGATCGAGGAGATGCGCGGTGCGGGCGCGTATTCGATCATGTCCGACGCCTGACCAAAGGTGAAGACGTTGCCCTTTTCCTGAGCCGCAGCCTGAGGCGCGGTTGAGTCGGTGTGCTGCAGGATCACGTCTGCGCCCTGTTCGATCAGAACTTTGGCTGCGTCAGCTTCTTTGGCGGGGTCGAACCAGGTGTAAGCCCAGACGATCTTGAACTGGACGTCGGGGTTGACCTTTTTCGCCTGAATGTAGGCGCTGTTGATGCCGCGGATCACTTCGGGGATCGGGAACGAGCCGATGTAACCGATGATGTTCGACTTGGTCATTTTGCCGGCCAGCAGGCCTTCGACAGCGCGGCCTTCGTAGAAGCGGGCCGAGTAGGTCGACACGTTATCCGCGCGTTTGTAGCCGGTGGCGTGCTCGAACTTCACGTTCGGGAATTTGGCCGCGACGTTGATGGTCGGGTCCATGTAACCGAACGAAGTGGTAAAGATCAGGTCGGCGCCGCCAAGCGCCATCTGGGTGATCGCGCGCTCGGCGTCGGCACCTTCGGGGACGGACTCAACAAAGGTGGTCTCGACCTGATCGCCGAAATGCTCTTCGACAGCCAGACGGGCGGTGTTGTGCTCGTGGGTCCAGCCGCCATCGCCGATGGGGCCTACGTAGATGAAGCCGACCTTGGTCTTGTCCGCCGCCATCGCGCCGGTTGCAACGCCAAGCGCCAGAGCGGCGGTGGCCAGATGCTGCATGAGTTTCATTCTGATTAACTCCTGTTGGTGGTCTTTTTGTTGCCCCTAGTGAGAGGCGTGGAACGGTCGGCCCAAAGAGGCCGGAGCGCGGGAACGATCCGCGGACATGATAACCAACACGATGATGGTTATCAGATAAGGTGACATTGCCAAATACTCTACAGGGATGGCGGCCCCTGCGGCTTGCAGGTTCAGCTGCAGCACGTTGACGCCCCCAAAGAGGTAGGCCCCCATGACGACGCGGCCCGGTTTCCAGCTGGCGAACACCACCAGCGCAAGGGAGATCCAGCCGATGCCAGCGGTCATGCCTTCGGTCCACTGGGGGACGCGGACAAGGCTCAGGTATGCGCCGCCAAGGCCCGCGCAGGCCCCGCCAAAGGCAATCGCGGCAAAGCGGATGCGGACGACCTTGTAGCCCAGAGCGTGGGCCGCATCGTGGTTTTCCCCGACCGCGCGCAGGATCAGGCCTGCGCGGGTGCGCGCCAGAAAAAACCAGATCGCCACGGCCAGCAGCAGGCCCACATAGACCATCGCGTCATGCACAAACAGGATGCGGCCGATCACGGGCAGATCCGTCAGCATCCCCAGATCCAGCTTGGGGGTCGAGGGTGGCTTGACGCCCACATAGCCCTGACCCAGCAGCGCCGACAGGCCCAGACCGAACAGCGTCAGCGCCAGACCGGAGGCCACTTGGTTCGCCAGAAAAACCTGCGTCAGCAGGGCAAACAGCATCGACAGCAGCGCCCCCGCAACGGCGGCCCCGATAAAGCCCATGGTGGGCGATCCGGTTTCGACGGCCACGATAAATCCCGCCACCGCGCCGGTGATCATCATCCCCTCGACGCCAAGGTTCAGAACGCCCGCGCGCTCGACAATCAGCTCGCCAAGGGCGGCGAACAGAACCGGCGTCGCGGCGACCATCAGGCTGGCCAGCAGCAGGATCGGGTTGATCGAGGACAGGTCCATCACACGGCCTCCTTGGCTGCGGGGCGAATGCGGTAGTTGGTTAACAGGTCCATGGCCAGCAGGAAGAACAGTAGCATCCCTTGGAAGACTTGGATCGCGGCTAGGGGCAGGCCCATCTGGCTCTGGGTGATTTCCCCGCCGATATAGGTCAGCGCCATCAAGAGACCGGCCAACAGAATGCCGACAGGGTTCAGACGGCCCAAGAAGGCCACGATGATCGCGGTAAAGCCGTAGCCCACGTTGAAGTCGATGCTGACCTGACCCGCAGGGCCAGAGATTTCGAACATCCCCGCCATGCCGGCCAGCGCCCCCGAAATGCCCATGCAGATCAGGACCATGCGGGTGGGGTTCACGCCCGCGAACTTGGCCGCGCGAGGGGCCAGACCCGACATCCGCAGGTGAAAGCCGAACATGTGGCGGCTCAGGACCACATAGGCGAAAATGACCGAGATCAGCGCCGCCACAACGCCCCAATGCATGCCCGTTCCGGCAATCAGCTCGGCGTTATTGGCGCTGGGGTATTGCTGCAAGTTGCGCGAGCCCGGAAAGCCCATGCCCTCGGGGTTCTTCATCAGCCCCAGCGCCATCGAGGCCAACAGTTGCTCGGCCACATAGACCAGCATCAGCGACACAAGGATTTCGTTGGTGCCAAACCGCGTCTTTAGGAACGCAGGGATCAGCCCCCAGAGTGCACCGCCAATCGCCCCCGCGATAACCATCAGCGGGAACAGGATTGGCAATTCCATCGGGTAGACCGCCAGCGCCAGACCGGCCGCACACAGGGCGCCGATGATGTACTGGCCTTCGGCGCCGATGTTCCAGATGCCCGCGCGGAACCCTAGGCTAAGGCCGATCGCGATCAGGATCAGCGGGCCTGCTTTGACCAGCAATTGCGGGCGGTAGTAGAACGAATATTCCCCGAACAGCGGCTCATAGAAGATTTTCTCGATCGCCAGAAACGGGTTCACATTCAGGACCGCGAACAGCGCGCCGCCGAAAATCATGGTCAACACGACCGCCACAATGGGTGCGCCCCAGTTCCATTTGGCCGAAGGGGTCGGGCGTTTTTCGATCTTAAACATGGGCGGCCTCCATGCCATGTGCGCCGCCCATCATCAGACCGATTTCCTCGATCGTCAGGCCCGCAGCAGGGCGGGCATGGGTCAGGCGCCCTTCGTTCAGAGCGGCGAAGCGGTCGCTGATTTCCATAAGTTCGTCAAGGTCTTGGCTGATGCAAATGATCGCAGCCCCTTTGGCGGCCAAGTCCAGCAGGGCCTGACGGATCGCTGCCGCCGCACTGGCATCAACGCCCCAAGTGGGCTGGTTCACGACCAGCACATGGGGGGCTTGCAGGACCTCTCGGCCGATGACAAATTTCTGCAGGTTCCCGCCCGACAAGGCCCGAGCCGCCACATGGGGGCCGGGGGTGCGCACGTCGAACTGGTGAATAACACGCTCGGCAAAGCCCTTGGTGGCGGCCCAGTTGATCCAGCCGCCTTTGGCCAGCCCCTGACGGGTCACACCGGTCATCAGAGCGTTTTCGGTCAGGCTCATGTCCGGCACGGCGGCATGGCCCAAGCGTTCCTCGGGCGCGGCCAGAAGGCCCATCTTGCGCCGCTGCGCCGGACCTAGATTGCCCACCGGACGACCGTCCAGCATGATCTGGCTGGGGGCGCACAGACGCTCGCCCGACAGGGCGGCCAAGAGTTCGTCCTGCCCGTTACCAGCCACGCCGCCGATCCCCAGAACCTCGCCTTTGTGCAGGGTCAGGGTGATGTCGCGCAGGCTGGTCCCGAACGCCTGAGCAGGGGCCAGATTCAGACCGCTGACATGCAGGGCAACCTCTTCGGACACTTGCGAGACGCGCTTGGGCGGGGTCAGGCTGCTGCCCACCATCATCTCGGCCAGCTCTGCGGCGGTTTTCTGGGCAGGGATGCAGGTGGCCACCTTTTTCCCCAGCCGCAGGATCGTGGCGTTGTCACATAGGGCGCGAATTTCCTCGAGCTTGTGCGAGATATACAGGATCGCCGTCCCTTCGGCGGACAGTTTGCGCAGGGTGCGGAACAGGATCTCGACCTCTTGGGGGGTTAGAACGCTGGTCGGCTCGTCCATGATGAGTAGCTTGGGGTCCTGAAGCAGACAGCGAATAATCTCGACCCGCTGGCGTTCGCCCGCTGACAGATCGCCCACCGTCCGGTGCGGGTCCAAGGGCAGGCCATAGGCATCCGACACCGACCGGATTTTCGAGGCCAGCTCGCCCGTAGAGGGCGGGTTGTCCATCCCCAGCGCCACGTTTTCAGCCACCGTCAGCGCATCGAACAGCGAAAAATGCTGGAACACCATCGCCACACCCGCCGCCCGCGCCGCATTGGGGCTGGCAGGGGTATAGGGCGCGCCGTTCAGCGCCATCCGGCCGCTGTCGGGGCTAACCAACCCGTAAATCATCTTGACCAGAGTGGACTTGCCCGCGCCGTTTTCGCCAAGCAGGGCGTGGACTTCGCCCGGCTGGATGTCAAAGCTTACGTCGTCATTGGCGACGACGCCCGGATAGGCCTTGGTCAGCCCAGAGAGAGTTAAGAGTGGCGTGCCCACTGCGTCCCGTCCCCGATTGTTATTTGATCATTTGGTGAAATCAGTAGCGCAGCAGCGACCCCAACGGCAATGGCTTGCGGGTGTTTCCCCAAGGCCGGATTACCGATCGGGCAGGTAATGCGCGAAATCTGGTCCTGTGCGTGCCCCAAGGTCAGCAGCCGCTTCTGGAAACGGGCCCATTTGGTGCCCGATCCGATCAGCCCGCAAAAGCCGAAGCCCCGCGTCAGCAGCCCGTGGCACAGGGCCAGATCCAGATCGTGACTGTAGGTCAGGATCAGGTGCATGGCGTTTTCCGGGGCATGAGGGGCCAGCCGCTCGGGCTCTGCCGCGATCAGTTGGTCCACGCCCTCGGGGATCGCATCAGGAAAGCGGCTTGCCGCCGTGTCGACCCACGTGATGGCAAAGTCGGGTAGGGGGACCATGGTGTGCACCACCGCGCGCCCCACATGCCCCGCGCCCCAGACCCACAGGGGCCTTTGGGCGGGCGCGATATATTCGGCGAACCAGCCTTGGGACAGGCCCTCGGTCGCGGGGGCATGGCCGCCCGTCACACCGGGCAGGGGCCGCGCCCACAGACCCGTTTGAGGCAGGGCATCCGCCCGCGCCGCATCGAACACCTCGGTCAGAACACGCACGGACCCACCGCAGCATTGCCCCAGCGCCGGCCCCAAGGGGTACACCCGCGCCAGATCGCCGCCACCGTCCAAGGCCTGACGCGCCGCCTCTGCCGCATCAAACTCCAGCCGTCCGCCGCCGATGGTGCCGCTTTGCCCGCCGTTCCAGACCAGCATTTCGGTCCCCGCGCCGCGCGGCACCGATCCCCGCACCTCGAGGATCACAACCCGCGCCACCCGCCCGTGTTCGGCGATCGCGCGGTCCAAGGCCTCTCGGTCAAGCATCGCCGCGCACCCGCATCACGGCTTTCAGCACCCGCTCGGGCGTCGCAGGGGCATCCAACGCCGGATAAGCCGCGCCGCAGGCCGCAACCGCATCGGACAGGGCCATCAGCACCGAAATCCCCAAGCAGAACGGCGGCTCACCCACCGCTTTGGAGCGGTGAATGGTGGCCTCGGGGTTGTCGCCCTCGAACAGAGCCACGTTAAATACCTTGGGCCGATCCGATGCCGCCGGAATTTTATAGGTCGAGGGCGCATGGGTGCGCAGCCGCCCCTTGTCGTCCCACACCAGTTCCTCGGTGGTCAGCCAGCCCGCGCCCTGCACAAAGCCGCCTTCGATCTGCCCGATGTCCAGTGCAGGGTTCAGACTGCGCCCCGCGTCATGCAGGATATCCGTCCGCAGAACCTTATACTCGCCGGTCAGCGTATCAATCACCACTTCGGAACATGCCGCCCCATAGGCAAAGTAATAGAACGGCCGCCCGTTGCCCTTGATCCGGTCCCAACTGATGTCGGGGGTCTTGTAGAACCCGGTGGCCGACAGACTGACGCGCCCCTCATAGCATTCCTTTGCCGCCGCGCAGAACGTCATCTCGTCCGCGCCGACCCGCACCAAACCACCCTCGAACACCACATCCGCCGGCTCACCCTGCCGAACTGCCGCCAGATGATCCGCCATCCGCGCCCGCAACGCCTCGCACGCCGCCAACACAGCCATCCCGTTCAGGTCCGACCCCGAAGAGGCCGCCGTAGCCGAGGTATTGGGAACCTTCGACGTATCAGTCGCGGTTAACCGAACCTGCTCCAGCCCGATCCCGAACACGCCCGAGGCAACCTGAGCCACCTTCTGATACAGGCCCTGACCCATCTCGGTCCCGCCATGGTTCAAGGCAACGGACCCGTCCTGATACACATGCACCAAAGCCCCCGCCTGATTAAGATGGCTGAGGGTAAAGGAAATCCCGAACTTCACCGGCGTGATCGCCATCCCCCGCTTCAACACAGGGCTCCCCGCGTTCCATTCGGCCACAGCCACGCGCCGCGCCTCATAGTCACAACGCGCTGCCAGATCAGCGGTCAGCCCGTGCAGAACAAAGTCCGTGACCTCCTGCCCATAGGGGGTCACCTGCTTCTTCTTGGTCAAAATACTCTCGGGGGGCAGCGGCGCAGCCGCGCGGGGGGCAGACAGCCCCCCGTCTGCGCTCTCCATCTCGGCGTAATAGTTGACCTTGCGCACCTCCAGCGGGTCCAAGCCCAAATGGTGCGCAATCTGGTCCATCACCCGCTCGACCCCGACAATCCCCTGCGGCCCGCCAAAGCCCCGAAACGCGGTCGCGCTCTGGGTGTTGGTCCGCAGACGGTGGCTCTCGATCCGGATGTTCTCGAAGAAATAGGCGTTGTCTGCATGCAGCATCGCCCGATCCGCCACGGGCAAACTCAGGTCCTGCGCCCAACCGCAGCGGGTGTAGTGCACAAACTCGATCCCCTGCACACGGCCCGCATGGTCGAACCCCGCGCGATAGCTGATGCGGAAATCGTGCCGCTTGCCGGTGATCACCATGTCGTCGTCGCGGTCATAGCGCATCTTGCAGGGCTTGCCGGTCAGGCTGGCGGCCACAGCGCAGGCTACGGCCAAGGCGTTCCCTTGGCTTTCTTTACCGCCAAAGCCGCCGCCCATCCGGCGCACCTCGACCTTGACCCCGTGCATCGGCAGGCCAAGCGCGTCGGCCACCTTGTGCTGGATTTCGCTGGGGTGCTGGGTCGAGGAATGCACAACCATATCCCCGTCATCCTGCGGCAAGGCCAGTGCGGCCTGACCTTCCAGGTAGAAATGCTCTTGCCCGCCCATGTCGATCACTCCGTCGATCACATGGGCACTGGCGTCAATCGCGCCCGAGGCATCGCCGCGGGTGTAAACACGCGGGCCTTCTTCGAAGCGGCTGTTGGCGGCCATCGCCTCTTCGATGGTGAGGATCGCGGGCTTGGTGTCATAGGTCACTTCGGCCAAGCGGGCGGCTTTGCGCGCTGCGGTGTGGCTGGTGGCGACCACCGCGAACAGGGGCTGGCCCACGTAATGGACGGTGCCCGTGGCCAGCAATGGTTCGTCATGGATCGACGGAGACACATCGTTGGCGTGGGGCAGGTCATTGGCGGTCAGCACGGCGATCACACCTTCGCTGGCACGAACGGCGGTCAGGTCCATCGCGGTGATGGTGCCGTGGGCAATAGTGGACTGCCCGAAGGCCAGATGTAGGCAGCCGGCGGGCGTCGGAATGTCATCCACATAGCGGGCCGCGCCGGTCACATGCAGGCGGGCGCTGTCGTGCGGGGTGGGGCGGTGGACGCTCATAGCTCGACCTCCAGCACGCTGGTGGGGATGCCTTGGGTCTCGGTGAAATAGCGGGTCAGCAGGTTGCGGGCGACCTCGAGCCGGTAATCCGCACTGGCGCGCATGTCCGACAGGGGGGTGAAGTCCTGTGCCCAAGCGTCCCGCGCTGCGTGAATGGTGCCTATGGTCCAAGGCTGGCCGATCAGCGCCTTTTCGACTGTGCTGGCGCGTTTCGGGATGCCCGCCATGCCGCCAAAGGCGATGCGGGCACTGGCAATGACGCCCCCCTGAACGGTGATGTTGAATGCGCCGCACAGGGCCGAGATATCCTGATCGAAGCGTTTCGAAATCTTGTAGACCTTCAGGTCAGGCGCACCGAGGGGAAGGGTGATCCCTTCGACGAACTCACCGGGGTGGCGATCCTGTTTTCCGTAGTCGATAAAGAAATCCTCTAGCGCGATGGTGCGGCGGGTGTCGCCTTGGCGCATGTGCAGCTTGGTGCCGAGGGCGATCAGCGCGGGCGGACTGTCACCGATGGGCGAGCCGTTCGCGATATTCCCGCCGATGGTCGCGGCCGACCGTACTTGGGTCGAGCCATAGCGGCGCAGCATCTCGGCAAAAGAAGGGTAGTGGGGGGCGATGGCTTCTCGCAGGGTTTCGACGGTGACGCCAGCGCCGACATTCATTTCGGTGTCGGTCACGGTGATCTGTTGCAGGTCCTTGCATGCGTGCAGAAAGACTACAGGCCCCAGATCGCGCATCTGTTTGGTGACCCACAGGCCCACATCGGTGCCGCCTGCGATGATGCGGGTGTCCGGATTGGCGATCAGGATCGCGGCCAGTTCATCGCTGCTGCGGGGCAGTTCAGGATCGGCAGGCAGAGCCGCCAAGGCCGCGCGGTCCGCACCCACCCAATCGGGCTCAGGCGCATCCACCGCAGCCTCGGCCGCACGGATGATCGGGGCATAGCCGGTGCAGCGACAGAGGTTCCCCGCCAGACGGTCGTCAAAATCTGTAGCGCCGGTCGCATGGGCCGTCGCCATCGAGGCGATGAACCCCGGTGTGCAGAACCCGCATTGGCTGCCGTGGTGATCGACCATCGCCTGCTGCACGGGATGCAGGGCGCCATCATTGGCGCGGATGCCTTCGACGGTGCGGATGGCTTTGCCCGCGATCTGGGGCATGAACAGGATACAAGCGTTCAGGGCGCGGGGACCGTTTTCGTCCTGCACCATCACGGTGCACGCGCCACAGTCGCCTTCGTTGCAGCCTTCTTTGGTGCCAGTCAGATGTTGGTTCAGTCGCAGCCAGTCGAGCAGAGTCGCGGTGGGCGGGGTCTCTGCGGTCACGGTCTCTCCGTTCAGAAGAAACGTGGTTTTCATCATGGGTTCTTAGGGCCGCTTTACCGTGGCTTGCCGTGGTGGCGCGTCTTCGATGCGGCGTAGAAGACGTGCGGGCTTTGGTTCAGGAAAGCGTAAAGGCGGGCGGTTTGACAAGACTGTCTGTGCACGGATGCGTGATTTTCCTGCATTTGCCTGCGGATTGGGCAGGCTGGGGCAGAGGGGGCGCTGCCCCCGTCCGCCTATGGCGGCCTCCCCCGGGGTATTTGGTGCCAAGATGAAGAGGGGTTTTCGCGGTGCGGGGGCGGGGGTAGTGTCGGCCTCATGAGCACTGATCCCCGATTCATTCACCTGCGCGTCCACACCGAATATTCGCTTCTGGAAGGGGCGGTGACGGTCAAGAAGCTGAGCGGCCTTTGTACCGATGCGGGGATGCCCGCTGTGGCGGTGACGGACACCAATAACAACTTCTGCGCGTTGGAGTTTTCCGAATACGCCAAGGGGGCGGGAATCCAGCCGATTTTGGGCTGTCAGGTGTCTGTGCGCTATGTGGAGCCTGCGGTGGGTGAGCGTCCGCGGATGCCTGCGCCGGTGGTTCTGTTGGCCCAGAACGAGGGCGGTTACATGAACCTGATGAAGCTGAACTCGGCGCTGTATTTCAAGCGCGACGGGGAGCCGCCTCAGGTCACGTTGGAGGAGCTGGAGCGGTATTCGGGCGATCTGATTTGTTTGACCGGCGGGCCGGATGGGCCCGTGGGGATGCTGTTGCAGCAGGGGCAGCGGCCTGCGGCTGAGGCGTTGATGAAGCAGCTGTCGGGCATGTACGGGGATCGGCTGTATGTGGAGTTGCAGCGCCATCCGGGCGAGGATGGCTTGCCCCAGAACGAGCGGCTGAGTGAGCGCGGATTGGTCGAGATGGCCTATGCGATGGATCTGCCCTTGGTGGCGACCAACGATGTCTATTTCCCCAAGCCCGAGATTTACGAGGCCCACGACGCGCTGATCTGTATCGCCGAGGGGTCCTATGTGGACCAGGCCGAGGCGCGGCGGCGGTTGACGCGCGAGCACTATTTCAAGTCGCCGCAGGAAATGGCGACCCTGTTTGCTGATCTGCCCGAGGCGCTGGAGAACACGGTCGAGATCGCCAATCGCTGTGCCTACAAGGCCGAGAAGCGCGCGCCCATTCTGCCCAAGTTCGCTGATGACGAGGTCGAGGAACTGCGCCGTCAGGCGTGGGAAGGTTTGGACAAGCGTCTGGCTGTGATCGAGGCCGTCGATGACCGCAAGGTCTATGAGGAACGGCTGAAGTTCGAGCTGGATATCATCGAGGGGATGGGCTTCCCCGGCTACTTCCTGATCGTTGCGGACTTTATCAAATGGGCCAAGGAGCATGACATTCCCGTTGGTCCGGGCCGTGGTTCGGGGGCGGGTTCGCTGGTCGCTTATGTTCTGACGATCACCGACCTTGATCCCCTGCGCTATAGCCTGCTGTTCGAACGCTTCCTCAACCCGGAACGTGTGTCGATGCCTGACTTCGACATCGACTTCTGCATGGATCGCCGCGAAGAGGTGATCCAGTACGTTCAGCAGAAATACGGGCGGGACAAGGTTGCGCAGATCATCACCTTTGGTGCGCTGCTGTCCAAGGCTGCGGTCCGCGACGTGGGCCGTGTGCTGCAGATGCCCTATGGTCAGGTGGATCGCCTGTCCAAGATGATCCCTGTCGAAGGGGTCAAGCCTGTGTCGATCAAGCAGGCCCTGATGGACGAACCCCGCCTGCGCGAAGAGGCGCGGAGCGAGCCTGTGGTGGATCGCCTGCTGACCTATGGCCAGCAGATCGAGGGCCTGCTCAGGAACGCCTCGACCCACGCGGCGGGTGTGGTGATTGGCGACCGTCCGCTGGACGAATTGGTGCCGCTCTATCAGGATCCGCGGTCTGACATGCCCGCGACCCAGTTCAACATGAAGTGGGTGGAGCAGGCGGGTCTGGTGAAGTTCGACTTCTTGGGTCTGAAGACCCTGACCGTGATCCAGAACGCCATCAACCTGATCCACAAAGGCGGGCGCGATCTGCATGTGGGGCCGGATGGCACTCAGCTCTATGTCCCTGCCGAAGGGGCCGAGAACCAGATCAACGCGATCCCCCTGGACGACGAGCGGACCTACAGGCTCTATGCCGATGCGAAGACGGTCGCTGTGTTCCAGGTGGAAAGTTCGGGCATGATGGATGCGCTCAAGCGCATGAAGCCCACCTGTATCGAAGACATCGTTGCGCTGGTGGCCCTGTATCGCCCCGGCCCGATGGAGAACATCCCTGTCTACTGTGAGGTGAAGCACGGGCTGCGGCCGCTGGAATCGATCCACCCGACGATTGACCACATTCTGGCCGAAACGCAGGGCATCATCGTTTATCAGGAACAGGTGATGCAGATCGCTCAGGTCATGGCGGGCTACAGCCTTGGCGGCGCGGACTTGCTCCGCCGTGCGATGGGTAAAAAGATCAAAGAGGCGATGGACGCCGAACGCCCCAAATTCACCGAAGGGGCCAAGAAGAACGGCGTAGACGACAAGAAAGCAGGCGAAGTGTTCGACCTGCTGGAGAAGTTCGCAAACTACGGCTTCAACAAATCCCACGCGGCGGCCTATGCGGTGGTGTCCTACCAGACCGCGTGGCTCAAGGCGAACCATCCGGTCGAGTTTATGGCGGGCGTCATGAACTGCGATTCCCACCTGACCGAAAAGCTGGCCGTCTATGCCGACGAAGTCCGCAAGGCCAAGGACAAGGGCGGTCTGGGGATCGAGATCGTGCCGCCTTGTGTGAACCGATCGCTCGCGACGTTCGATGTGGCCGATGGCAAGCTGGTCTATGCGCTGGGCGCGCTGAAAAACGTTGGCCAAGACGCTATGCGCCTGATCGAGAACGCGCGGGATGGGCAGCCGTTCAAGACGCTGTTCGATTTCGCCCGCCGTGTGGACCTGAAGCGTGTGGGCAAGCGCCCGCTGGAAATGTTGGCGCGGGCAGGGGCCTTTGATCTCTTGGATAGCAGCCGTGCGCGGGTGTTCGATAGCCTTGATGCGCTGGTGCAGTATTCGGCCGCGATCCACGAACAGCGAGCGTCCAATCAGGTGTCTCTGTTCGGCGATGCGGGCGATGACCTGCCCGAACCGCGCCTGTCCAAACGCAACGACTGGCTGCCCGCCGAACGTCTGGCCGAAGAATTCCGCGCCATCGGGTTCTACCTGTCAGGCCACCCGCTGGACGACTACCGCGCGGTGCTGAAACGCAAGAAGGTCATGACCTTTGACGAGCTGTCCCGCAAAGTCCAAGAGGGCCCGCAGCTGGCCAAACTGGCGGGCGTTGTCGCCTCGCGGCAGGAACGGAAATCGGCGAAGGGGAACCGGTTCGCCTTTGTCCAGTTGAGCGACCCCACGGGCCAGTTCGAAGTCACGCTTTTTTCCGAGGCTTTGGAGAAATCCCGTGAATTCCTGGACAGCGGATCTAACGTCGTGGTGACGGTCGAGGCGACCTACGAATCAGAGCAAGTCAAACTGCTGGGCCGAGGGGTCGCGCCACTGGATGCGATGGTCGCGGACGCCGGATCGAACGGGCTGCGGATTTATGTGGATACGGCCGAGGTGCTGCCCATGATGGCCGCCCTGCTAGAGGACGCCGCGAAATCCGCGCCGCGCTCTTCGAAGGGGCCGATCTACTGCTGCCTGCTGTCCGAGGAACTGCCCGGCGAGGTCGAGATCGACTTGGGCGCGCAGTTTCCTGTCAGCCCCCAGATCAAGGGCGCACTCAAAAGCATGAATGGCATCTTGCAGGTCGAGGACATCTGATCGGGGCGGGCGGCCTGTGGCGGCGGCCCCGACATGAGTATTTATAGCAAAAAAGAAGCCTGCTTTCTGCTTTGTCCAAATACTCAAAATGTTGGAACGGCAGGGTCAGTAGTGTGGCGGACGTTCGTCGCCGACGATCTCGGCCACACCGGCAGAGGCCTCGCGGGCGGCTTCGCGTTCCATCAGCATTTGGACCCGGCGGGTCAGGACCGAGATTTCCTTTTCCTGCCGCGCGACAACGTCCGACAGGTCGTCGACGGACTTCAAGAGGTGGGCAAGGCGTTCTTCGATGAGGTCGATGCGGTTTTCCATAAGGTCGCTCTAGTGTTTTGATTGGGGATTGTCACGTCCCGCCGCTTGCCCCCGCGGCGTTCAAACGCTACACCGCGCCGCGAAAAGACCCCTTATCAGGAGCGTTCCCATGGCCAAAGTCAAGAAGCAGCCCCGGCCCAAGGCCGAAACCCCGAAAGGCTTTCGTGACTATTTCGGCCATGAAGTCACCGAGCGTCAGGAAATGCTGCGCCAGATCGCAGAGGTCTATAGCCACTATGGCTTTGATGCCTTGGAAACGAGCGCGGTCGAAACCGTCGAGGCGCTTGGGAAATTCCTGCCCGACGTGGATCGCCCGAACGAAGGCGTTTTCGGCTGGGAAGAGGAAGACAGCGGCTGGGTGGCCCTGCGCTATGACATGACCGCGCCTTTGGCCCGCGTTTATGCTCAGTTCCGCAACGATCTGCCGACCCCCTATCGCCGCTATGCGATGGGCCCCGTCTGGCGCAACGAAAAGCCCGGCCCCGGCCGCTTCCGCCAGTTCTACCAGTGCGACGCGGATACCGTGGGGGCGCCTTCGGTCGCGGCGGATGCCGAGATTTGCGCGATGCTGTCGGATACGCTGGAGCGTGTTGGTATTCCCCGCGGCGACTACATTGTGCGCATCAACAACCGCAAGGTTCTGAACGGCGTCATGGAAGTGGCAGGCGTTCTGGACCCGTCCGATGAGACCAAGTTCGAGGCCGAGCGCGGCATCGTTCTGCGCGCTATCGACAAGCTGGACCGCTTGGGCGAGGACGGTGTGCGTGCCCTGTTGGGTGAGGGCCGCAAGGACGAGAGCGGCGACTTTACCAAAGGCGCTGGTCTGGGGGCCGAGCAAGCCGAGGTCGTCATGGGTTTCATGGCGGCGCGTCGGGATACTGGTGCGGAAACCTTGGCCCGTCTGCGCGAACTGGTTGGTGGCAGCGCCATCGGTGCCGAAGGCGTGGACGAGCTGGAAGAGATCGCGACCCTGCTGGATGCCCAAGGTTATGGCCCTGACCGCATCATCATCGACCCCTCGGTCGTGCGGGGTCTGGGCTACTACACCGGTCCCGTCTATGAGGCCGAGCTGACCTTCGAGATTTTCGATGAAAAGGGCCGTAAGCGCCAGTTCGGCTCGGTGGCCGGTGGTGGCCGTTATGACGATCTGGTCAAGCGGTTCACTGGTCAGGTCGTGCCCGCGACTGGCGTGTCGATCGGTGTGGACCGTCTGCTGGCCGCTCTGCGTGCCAAGGGCCGCATCGGCCAAGAGGGCGCCCGTGGCCCCGTGGTCGTGACGGTGATGGATAAGGCCCGTATGGCTGACTACCAGTTGATGGTGCGCGAACTGCGCGAGGCTGGCATTCGCGCCGAGGTCTATCTGGGTAACCCCAAGAACTTTGGCAACCAGCTGAAATACGCGGACAAGCGCAACAGCCCCGTGGCCGTCATCGAAGGCGGGGACGAGGCGGATCGCGGTGTGGTCCAGATCAAGGACCTGATCCTTGGCGCCAAGATCGCCGAAGAGGCGACTTTGGAGGAATGGAAAGACCGTCCGTCGCAGTACGAAGTGGCACGCGGCGATCTGGTCGCCAAGGTGCGCGAAATTCTGGATCTGTACAAATGATCGACCGTAGCGCTCCCCGTAAACTGGCCTCTGACCTGCGTGCGCGGTTCGAGGCCTTGGGCGCCGTGCCCGTCGAGCCGCCGTTCCTGCTGTCTGCGGACACTCTGCTGGACCTCTATGGCGAGGATATTCGCGGCCGTGCCTATGTGACTTCGGACCCCGCGCGGGGCGAGATGTTCATGCGTCCCGACTTTACCGTGCCGGTCGTGCAGATGCACATGGCCCAAGGCGCCGAGCCCGCGCGATATACCTACTCGGGCGAGGTGTTCCGCCGTCAGGAAGAGCATCCCGACCGCGCCATCGAATTCCTGCAGGTGGGCTACGAGGTCTTTGACCGTGCCGATCCTGTAGGGGCCGAGGCCGAAGTGTTTGCCCGTATCGCCGAGGCGCTGGCCCCGATGGGGCTGAAGGCCGTGATCGGTGACATCGGTCTGCTGCGTGCCGCGATCGAGGGGCTGGACACCACCCAGCGCCGCAAGTCCGCGCTGCTGCGCCACATCTGGCACCCCCGCCGGTTCCGCGCCTTGTTGGACCGTTTCGCGGGCCGTGCGCCGGTGCCTGCCGCCCGCGAGGCGCTGCTGAACGCCGCTGACCCGATGGCAAATGCCGGTCCGATGATCGGTCTGCGCTCTGCCACCGAGATCGAGGCCCGGATCGCAGCCCTGCGCGAAGACGCGGCCACTGCGCCCATTTCCGAAGGCCAGCTGGAGCTGATCGAAGCCCTGCTGGAGGTGCGCGAAACCGCCCCCTATGCGCTGGAGCAGCTGCGTGATCTGGCGGTCGATATGCCCTCGATCAGCAAGGCTGTGGAGCGTATGGCCGCCCGTAACGCTGCGCTGGCCGATATGGGGATCGACCTAGAGACCCTGTCGTTCGAGGCCACCTATGGCCGCACCTCGATGGAATATTACGACGGCTTCGTCTTTGGCCTTATCGCCGAGGATCGCCCCGATCTGCCCCCCGTGGCATCGGGCGGGCGCTATGATGCGCTGACCTCGAAACTGGGGCAGGGCCGTGAAATTCCGGCCGTGGGCGGCGTGATCCGCCCCGGACTGGTTCTGGACCTCGGAGGTCTGTCATGACGATCAAGATCGGTGTGCCCTCCAAGGGCCGTCTTATGGAGAAAACCTTTGACTGGTTCGCAGAGCGGGGCGTGGCCCTGTCGCGCGCCGGATCCGAGCGTGAATACGCGGGCAAGGTCGAAGGGATCGAGGGCGTGGAACTGGTTCTGCTGTCCGCAGGCGAGATTCCCCGTGAACTGGCCGCAGGCCGCATCCATCTGGGTGTGACCGGTCAGGACCTGATCCGCGAGAAGCTGTCCCAGTGGGAGCAGCGGGTCGAGGAACTGGCGGAACTGGGCTTTGGTCAGGCGGACCTGATCATCGCAGTGCCGCAGGCGTGGGTCGATGTGGATACGCTGGAAGATCTGGATGCGGCGGCGGCAGCCTTTCGCACCGAGCATGGCTTCCGTCTGCGCATTGCCACCAAATACCACCGTCTGGTGCGCGAGTACCTGAAGGAGCACGGTGTGGCAGACTACCAGCTGGTAGACAGCCAGGGCGCGACCGAAGGCACCATCAAGAACCTGAACGCCGAGGCCGTGGCCGACATCACCAGTTCGGGCGAGACGCTGCGCGCCAACCACCTGAAGATCCTGTCGGACGCGCTGGTGCTGCGCTCGCAGGCGACTTTGTTCAAGGCGCGCGGTCTGAACCTGAACGATCAGGACCGCGCCAAGCGCACCGAGCTACTGAAAAAGCTGGGAGTGTGGAATTAATCCACGCTCCCCTCGCGCAGGTCGGTCAGGAACTGCACATAGGCCTCGACCCCCTGCGCGCCGTTCACCAGATACTTCTCGTCAAAGATCATTGCGGGCACGCTGCGGATGCCCTGAGAGGTCCAGTACCCTTCGTGGTCGCGGACCTCTTCGGCGTATTGGTCGGACTGCAGGATTTTGCGGGCCTCGGCCCAGTCCAGCCCCAGTTCCATCACGATCACCCCTAGGGTGCCACGGTCACTGACATCGCGGCCATCGGTGAAATAGGCGGCGAACAGGGCCTCTTTCATCTCGGTCGCTTTGTCGAAGGTGCCGGCCCAGTGGATCAGGCGGTGCGCGTCAAAGGTGTTCACCATCCGCATGTCGTCAGTGAAGTTGAAGTCAAAGCCAACATCGGCACCGGTCTTGGTGATGTGCTCGCGGGTGGCGGCGCTTTGCTCGGGGGTGATCTGGTACTTGCCGATCAGATGCTCGCGCAGGTTCTGGCCTTCGGCGGGCATGTCGGGGTTCAGCTCGAACGGGTGCCAATAGATTTCGGCCTCGGTGTCCGTAGCCTCTAGCGCGGCTTGCAGCTGATTATAGCCGATCACGCACCACGGGCAGACCACGTCGGACACGATGTCGATACGCAAAGGTTGGTTCATCACTCGGGACCCTTTGTTACAGTTTGGGCATAGTTGTGCGGCGGGGCAGGGGAATGCAATCGCCCCGCCTGTGCGCTAAATCACACCGATATCTGCCAAGGCGGCGGACAGCTCGGGGGGCAGGGTGTCTTCGGATTCGCGGCCCTTGCGCAGGTCGCGGGGGCTGTCCTCGGGCTTGAGATACCGCCAGCCTTGGAACGGTCGGCGCGGCGCGGGTTCGGTGCGCTGCACCTCGGGGTCCAGTACGATGGCGCAGCGGCGCACCCCGTCGCCAAGGTCCACCTCGGTCAGGTCGATCACGCGCTGACGGGCCAGAATCACGCCCTTGAACACCCAATACAAGGACCCGCCATCCAGCAGTTCGGCCTCGCGTTTGGGCCACATGCGGGTGACGTGCCAGATGCGCCCGTCAGGCCCTTTGGCATGGGGTGTTTGCTGCCAGTTCAGCAGGTCTTCGACGCTCTCTGCACCCACGCAGAGCTTTACCAGATTGATGTGTTGGGCCATGTCCACTCCGCCATTGGGGCGCAACCTAGCCGATTTCGGCGGGGGGACAAGGCAGGCAGACCCCATTGTGATCGCCGTCGGGGCACGTGCCATAGGACCGCCCGCCGATGGTCAGCGGGATGCAGTTGCGGCACGGGACAGGCGCGTTCTTCTAAGTCAAAGCCATAGCGCGATTTTTCCGGACGGGGCCCGGTTTCCAACGCAGAAACAGGGGCAGGGGGCGTAGTGCCTCTGTTAACGCAATCCCCTAAATGTAGGGCTGTGGATAAATATAAATCCTATATGTGGTGACAAAAAGGCTGTTTTGGGCGATATTCACGTTGACCAAAGTTAACCCGTGCCCTAGTTAGCCCGTCCATCCTGACCCATAATTCCGAGGACACAATGACTCGCTTTGCTGCCCCCATCGCCGAACAAATCTGGGATATGAAATACCGTCTGAAAAAGGCGGATGGCGCGCCGGTGGATGGCACTGTCGAGGATACCTGGCGTCGAATCGCGACCAGCCTTGCCTCGGTCGAGAAAGAGCCCGAGGTCTGGGAAAAGAAATTCTATAGCGCGCTGGAAGACTTCAAATTCCTGCCCGCAGGCCGCATCACCGCAGGCGCGGGCACCGGCCGCACCGTGACCCTGTTTAACTGCTTTGTCATGGGCACCATCCCGGACAGCATGGCGGGCATCTTTGACATGCTCAAAGAGGCCGCGCTGACCATGCAGCAGGGTGGCGGCATCGGCTATGACTTCAGCACCATCCGTCCCCGTGGTGCGGACGTGAAGGGCGTTGCCGCAGATGCGTCCGGCCCGCTGTCCTTCATGGATGTTTGGGATGCGATGTGCCGCACCATCATGTCCGCTGGTTCGCGTCGCGGCGCGATGATGGCGACCATGCGCTGCGACCACCCCGATATCGAGGACTTCATCACCGCGAAATCCGACGCGGCCCGCCTGCGCATGTTCAACGTGTCGGTGCTGATTACCGATGCCTTCATGGAAGCGGTCAAAAACGACGGCAGCTGGGAGCTGAAGTTCGGCGACAAGATCTACAAGACCGTCGAGGCCCGTGATCTGTGGAACAAGATCATGAAGTCGACCTATGACTACGCCGAACCGGGCGTGATCTTTATCGACCGCATCAACCAGATGAACAACCTGGGCTACTGCGAGAGCATCGCGGCCACCAACCCCTGCGGCGAGCAGCCCCTGCCGCCCTATGGCGCGTGCCTCTTGGGCTCGATCAACATGGCCCGTCTGGTGGACAACGCCTTCGAAGACGGCGCCGTCCTGAACGAAGACAAGCTGACCGAACTGGTCGCTCTGGCCGTGCGCATGATGGACAACGTGGTGGACGCCAGCCGCTTCCCGCTCGAGGCGCAGGCCCGCGAAGCGCAGATGAAGCGCCGCATCGGTCTGGGTGTCACCGGTCTGGCCGACGCGCTGCTGATGGTTGGCCTGAAATACGGCACCGACGAGGCCGCCGCGCAGACCGAAGCCTGGATGAAGCAGATCGCCCGCGCGTCCTATTTGGCGTCCGTTGATCTGGCCAAAGAAAAGGGTGCCTTCCCGCTGTTTGATGCCGAAGGCTACCTGTCCTCGGGCAACATGAAGCAGATGGACGACGATGTCCGCGCCGAGATCGCCGAACACGGCATCCGCAACGCGCTGCTGACCTCGATCGCGCCCACCGGCACCATCTCGCTGTACGCAGGCAACGTCAGCTCGGGCATCGAGCCCGTCTTCGCCTACGCCTACAAGCGCAAGGTTCTGCAAAAAGACGGCAGCCGCACCGAAGAAGAAGTGGTCGATTACGCCGTTCAGATGTGGCGCGAAAAGATGGGCGACGCAGAGCTGCCCGACTACTTCGTCAACGCCCAAACGCTGGAGCCTTCGGCCCACGTGAAAATGCAGGCTGCCGCGCAGAAGTGGATCGACAGCTCGATCTCCAAGACCATCAACTGCCCCGAAGACATCAGCTTTGACGAATTCAAAGACGTCTACATGGCGGCATGGGATCAGGGCTGTAAGGGCTGTACCACCTACCGTCCGAACGACGTGACCGGTTCGGTCCTGTCGGTCAGCGAAGAAACCGAGAAGGCCCCTGAGATCGATGCAGGCGCAGACGTTGTCTACCTGTCCGAGCCTCTGGACCGTCCGCAGGCGCTGGAAGGCAACACCTACAAGCTGAAGTGGCCCGATAGCGAGCACGCGATCTATCTGACCATCAACGACGTGGTTGTCGGTGGCCGCCGCCGTCCGTTCGAGGTCTTCATCAACTCCAAGAACATGGAGCACTTTGCCTGGACCGTCGCGCTGACCCGCATGATCTCGGCCGTGTTCCGCCGTGGCGGCGATATCACCTTTGTCGCCGAAGAGCTGAAGGCCGTGTTCGACCCCCGTGGCGGCGCATGGATCCAGGGCAAATACATCCCTTCGATCCTCGCGGCGATCGGCAGCGTGATCGAGCAGCACCTTGTGTCGATCGGCTTCATGGAAGGCGAAGGCATGGGCCTGAAGTCCGACCCCAAAGCCATGGTCGTCAATCTGGACCAGCCCCGCGGCAAAGCCTGCCCGAGCTGCGGCCAGTACTCCATGATGATGGTGGAAGGGTGCATGACCTGCTCGTCCTGCGGCCATAGCAAGTGCGGCTGATTTAGGTCTGGCTTGTGTGAATCACCTCATCCAAGTTCCGGAAATCACCACATCTGGTTTCCGGATCGGGAGCCCCAAGATCGCAGAATGAATGCATAACGAGGCCGCGCAACTGCGCGGCCTTTTGCTTTTTAAAGCTTTTTCAAATTGTTACAGAAGTGTCCGGTCGACATCTTCCCGCAGGTACAACGTGCCGTAGTCCTCGCCATCCGGCGAGAAGACCTTGACCCCAGCGGCTCGTAAGGTTGCCGTCATGGACTGCCAGCTCTTGCCGTGGGCCTGCGCCATGGTTCGCGGCGTGTAGAAGCGCTGGTGGAAGGCGTCCGCGTCGTTGCGGGTGATGAAAAGCTGTCTCGTCTTCAACTTGGGGTGAACGAGCTCAGTCGCGGGCGTGTGGCCATTGATGACAAGGCGCTTCATGCGGATGGGTTGCCCGATGCCGACGGTTTTTGAGAACAACTCAATGCTCTGGTTGGACGAGGGCTCAGGCGACAGGACTGAGCAGACCTCGTCATGGTAGACGTACAGCGCCGCGTAGCCGTCGAAGTCGGCGTGGTTCCCGATCCTGACAATGCGTCGGTCCTGGATCGCTTTGATGATGACTTCAGGGCCCACCATCAATCGCGCGGCAGACTTCGAGATGTGCTCCCATCCATGCTGTGCTTGGCGGAGCGGCGAGGCTCCGACGAAGACGCTGTCGAGGAAGCGCACGCCATCCGCTGGATCCCAGATGGCCTTGGTCCCAGCGTCCCCGACGGATGGCAGTCTCGGCTCAAGTACACCACCTGCTACGAGCAGATTGAACTGAGACCGCGAGGCGTTGATGCCCTCAGCGAAGTCCTTCGCGGTGATCAAGGTTGTCGCGGCTTTCAGTACCGTGTCGGCCAGTTTCGCGTCGAAGACCTGCCAGGCGTCCGGCAAACCTTCTTCGGGAATGATGCCTTCGGCGGCGAGAATCTTTCGGAGACGCCTCTGGTCAATCCCGGTGGCCTTGGCCGCGCTTCTCACCGAATGAAGCCGCCTTTCGACGATGGGCTCTCCGAGCAGTTCATCCCCGATGCCGAGAGGCCACGTCTCCATCATGTGTGACCGCAGAATCCTCCGGAATTCATCGTAATCGGGGTTTTCGATGGTATCGTAGGCCAGCCGGTCATACATCTTCGGGAAGATCTTCTTGGGGCCATCGTGCGGTCCACCCGAGAGGTTCTGCAGGCCCTGTAAGGCATCCCTGATCGCTGCCTCGCCTTGCTGGGCGACCCGAAATCCCAGATCATACACAAACCATTTGTCCTCATCGGTCACTGCAGACGGGGCAGACGTGATGTGACGCAAGAGGGACGTTCCAAGCATCAGGCAATAGTTACAGGCCGCGTGCAGCGGGTGCTGTTCCAGCCAATTGCCGTCGCCGTGACCTTCCAGCCGTGCATCCAGCCAGGTATCGAAACCGGTTGGGGCTCGCGGTTCGAGGGTCAGGTTTCCCGCAGTGATGGCCGGGATCAGCGAGGCCAGATGCGGCGCTGAATCAAACCGTGGGACTGGTTTGCTTTCCCGCCATAGCGTCACCAACGGTGTGTTGTGCTCCAGACAGAGTGTCACGTGTGGCACCAACCAATGCCCGCGCATAGCCATCGCCGCATGATCAGTCCCCTGGCCCTCAAGATCCTGACGAAGACATTCTGGACAACCGCGCATCTTTGGAGGCTGCAATATCTTGGACGGAAAGGTGTGACCGCGGAAAAGGCGCATGGTCCCGCCAACACCTTCTTTCGAGGGCGACCATGCAACGACGTCTTCAGGAATAGGGCAGCCGAAGGCTGCGAGGGCTTCGATCCCAGACGAGGTACCCGAGACTACCGCGAGGAACGATGACTCTCTGTCTGCCGAGAAGGTGGCCGCATCCACATGGTAGGCAGCTGCCATCCTTGAGACGAAAGAAGCGACGGTTTCACGCCGTCGATGGTGAATGGGTATGGCCATGAACGCTCCGAAGTCTCTGGCTTCGTAAACACGGGGTGATCGGATGCAAGGTCAAAAAAGAAATTGTAGTGACGGCCCTTTGCGGACCTTTATCCCGGCATCAAACGCCGCACTGCAGCTTCACAGGAGTTGCCATTCGCAGCATGTGCTCGATTTGAACTGTATTCTTGGTCTGGATTGCGGAGAAATCAGGCGCCAATTGTTTGATAGGATGGCTTGTTTCGCCTTGTAGCTGCACCTTTGAGGTGCAAGAATTTGAAGCAATTCAACGTACAAAGGTGGGTTCCGCGCGGATGGAGGCAGTATTCTTTTGCCATGGCATGCCCGGAAGCAAAGCCGACGCCACTTTGCTTCATAAGGCCAACCCCGACGTTGATATCGTCGCGGTAGACCTTTTGGCTAACGCCCCAGATGACGTTGATGTGGCGTTTGCCAACGTGTTGCATTCCAATGCGATTGGCGCGGACAAGGGCGGGGTAGTTCTGGCCGGGTTTTCGATCGGCGCAATGGCCGCGATCAAGATCGCAGCGACACGTCCGGATATTGTCTCGCGGCTCATTCTCATTTCT
>NZ_JABCJE010000002.1 GCF_013377535.1 Donghicola mangrovi
AGCCAGGAAAGACTACCCGAAAACTCCAGCTTCAAATGGTCCAGTTTTCAGCAGGCAGAGCACTGTTCAGTCGGTGAAAAAGCTCCTGCCACAACAGAAGAGAACCACCAAGAGGCATCAACCTGCTGTGCCCTATCTTCGAGTGCCGGAAGTAATGAACATCATCTATCCGAACGCGATCGAGGTGAGCGCGGGCCGAAGCGCATTAGCATTTGCCATTCTAACGGCAGCACGATCGGGAGAAGTCCGGAAAATGACATGGGATCAAATCAATTGGGAAGAGGCCTTCTGGCATATTCCTGCCGCCAACACGAAAACAGGTGAAGCCCACACTGTTCCGATCAGCACGCAGGCCTTGGAGGTATTAAAACAGCGCCAAGCGGTAAGCGAATGCGAAGGTGGAGAGGTCTTTCGCTCTCGTAATCGAGGCCCTCTCAGTGACATGACGCTGACAAAAGTACTACGTGATAATAATATTGAAAGCGACGTTCCTGGTCGAACTGCGACAGCCCACGGCTTCAGGTCATCGTTTCGAGATTGGGCTGCAGAGAATGGATATTCGTTCGCTATCGCGGAGTTCGCGTTGGCACATGCACTTAAAGGAAATGCTGTGCGTCCGTATTATCGAACCCGCCACTTAAACGAACGAATTGGTATGATGCAGAAGTGGGGCGACTATGTTTTTTCGGCATCGTCTCTTTGGAAATCTAGTGGCAGTGCGCTCAAAGGTAAGACTGCTTGATGGTTTCTTGTATTCCTTAACGATCAGTTAAGATTGCGGCGGTAAAAGGGGTTATACCAAGAGGAACCCTATGATGGAGTACAGAAAACTAATTAAAATTAAAGATGTCTGCGCGATCACTAAGTTGAGTCGGGCAACGATATATAGAAAGCAGCAAGCAGGGGATTTTCCATCTGCGATCCAACTCAGCGTTAGAAGCGTCGCATGGTACGCAGACGAGATTGAGGTGTGGCTAGGATCAAGGCCTCGATCCGTGAATGCAGACGCTGCCAACATCTAATTGCTTTGATGGCGAGCATAATCCGTCTGCTAGGGAGGATTTTAAGCCGCAGAAGTGATCATCCAAACGAGGTTTGCGGCTACCCGAACGACGTGTTTCTTGCTTCAATCTAAGCCAGAAGATCAGCATTCTCAGGCGTTCGATTGGATAGAGCAATAAATAATACTCGTCTTCTATTTATGTGATCTGGACAGGTGTGGATGTGATCATTCAACCTGTCCACTTGGGACCGCTAGTTTGAACGTGGTTCAACATCCCTCCAATGCTTATTACTTGGCAGAGATTTTGCCCTCCGCGCGATGTCGTTGAATGACACAGGCATAAAATCCCAAACATCTACACCGACGTTCACCGAGTTATTCGAGCCTTTCCAGTTGTTATGGACGTGGCCGAACAACTGTAGCGCCCCTTTCCGTGCATGATTCCACGTGATCATCGGGTAATGACAAAGGGTGTTCGCCTGGGTGTTCGGTCCATCATGGAGTTCGACCAGATGAGACACGGAGGCCCAAGGCAACTGAAGCGTTGGCCCAAGATCGTGGTTCCCCACGATCAGGTGTTTCTCTGCCCCAGGAAGCTGGAGAAAGATTGCCTGCAAGTACGCAGGGTCTTTAGCCTTCGCACCGTAGGCAAAGTCGCCCAAGATCCAGAGATGGTCTTCCGGCCCAACAACCTTCCACATATTCTCAATCAGCGTCGCATCCATCTGTGAAACAGATGAAAACGGACGACTGCAATAGGACAAGATGTTTTCATGCCCGAAGTGGGTATCGGCTGTGTACCATATGGTCATCAGCTAAAGCCTCTAGAGTGAATCACAAGAACTCACTGCCAAAATGGGAGTAATGGAGCAAGCTGTTTTTCCGGCGCTCACCTGTCAATTGTGCCAGGCTTAGCAGAACACTATTGCAGTACCGCTATTGCTGCGCTTCTGCCCCATAGTTTATCAATACGTTTATGAATTCGAGGATATCAAATGACGAAAATATTGACCCTACAATCAGATTTCGGCCCCATTGACATTGAGGTGGACGAAGAGACCGCGCGTCAGGCGGTTTCTGACCTACCCCAAGGCACGATCCGCAAGGGTGTCACGCCGATGTCAACAGACACTGACGGGACCGATGCGAAGGTCACTGCGAAATTTGACTCGGCTATGACGTCACTCAGCAATTACGCCAAAACAGTCCAGCAGATGGTCGCTAAGCTCGACGTTACACCTGAGAAAGTCACCATCGATGTCGGGCTTAAGTTCGCCTGCGAAGCAGGCGTGGGCTTTTTCGCCATCGCGAAGGCCGAGACCACGGCTGACATGAAGGTTTCGCTGACTTGGGAGCCTAAGAAGGGCCGCTGTAGATGATCCACTGGGCTGCTGCAAACGCTGTTGGCGAGGTGTTCATCAATGGTATCGTCAAGGGTCATTGCGTGCTCATCGGTCCGTATATGGCGGTTACCTGTGCCCATGTCTTGTCTGACGCAACCGTAAAGCCGGACATCGAAGCAGTGCTCAGGTTCCCCCGCCTCAACTTTGAAGCCAAGGCGACGATCAGCGGCTGGCGCGCCTTCGACCGCTCTTTAGCCCCAGGCACAGATATCGCACTTCTGACACTCGCCGGCGAAGCGCCTGCCAATTCTTGGCGTCCAATGGAGGCGCGTCGCCCCGTTTACGACGCCGATGTCGTTTCCCTAGAATACCTGACAGCGCGATGCGATGGCGATCCCCGCGCGGCAAGTGTGCAATATGGCGAGGGAAGTGTGATTTCTCTCACCGGGCGTCGCTTCAGTGATCCGGGTATGAGCGGAACCGGCCTGTTTTATTGTGACCAAGGCGAGCGGCTTCTTGGGATCGTCGCTGGTCGTCCTAAGTCGGAGGGTCAGACAGAGGCCTACGCAATCCCTGCAGACGAAATTCAGAAACTGCTGGCTGACTGCGCCGATAAGCCGGTCGTTGACGTATCACTAGATCTCTTTCAGGTGCTGACCGAGTGCTTCCTTGCTGAGGTCTCAGAAAACCTTCACTCCCTGGTTCAAATACATGTCCAAGCCGCGACCAAGGTGCTAGGTAAACCATCGGAGGTTTGGACCGAGTACGATATTCAAGATCTTTGTTGTCTGCATTCGACTATGGAACGCGCTGGATACGGAGGAGTTGGCCTGCCCAAAGGCGTCGCAGAGGCTTTGACCTGTCTTTCAACTCTGACTGCCGAACTGACATACGACGCTGATCACTGCCTCGTAGCAATTCCCGTAGACGTTGAAACTAGACAAAAACTCGAAGCGCTGAAAAACAATCTAATTGCGTTCCGACAGTCACCTTTTTTTCCAGAGCAAGCAACTCAACCTGCGGACACATTGATTCTCGAAATCTCGACAAGTATTGTGTTCGAGCACTTATTGCCCCTGCAACTGAGCAACTGCAACGCCAACTTGCAAAAGGCCGCTGGGGATGTCTATTGCGGTCTGGGGCGAGTATTGCCCGCACTGCTGGGGCGGCGGGCAGACTTGCTGCCGCCAGGCACAATCTTTGCCGACAGTTTGGAACTATGGGCACCTGAAATGGTGGTGATGCCGATGGGACGCTTCTTAATGGGATCTCTGGAGCATGAGGAAGACCGTGATAACAATGAAGGCCCACAACATGAGGTGGTGATCGACCGGCCCTTTGCTCTTGCTCGGTTTGCGCTGACTTTTGAGGAATATGACCTATTCAGCGAGGCGGCCGGACGATCAAAGCCAATAGATGGGTCTACGGGACGGGATCGGCATCCGGTGTTCAATGTTAGTTGGAATGCTGCGCACGTGTGGTGCGACTGGATCAGCAGAAAAACCGGTGCGACTTGGCGTTTACCTTCGGAAGCCGAATGGGAATATGCCTGCCGTGCCGGAACGCGGACGCGCTATTTTCACGGGGATGAGATTACAACAGATGAAGCCAATTTTGATGGATCGCAAATTGGAGAAACATATCGAATGAAGATGACACCAGTCGATCATCCTGAGTTCCGTGGCAATGGGTTTGGTCTTTGGCAGATGCACGGCAATGTCTACGAATGGTGCGCGGATGACTGGTCTGACGATTACTCGTCCCCGCGAACTCAGCTAGCTTTGATCGAGCAGCCCCGTACCGTTTACAAGGCGATTCGCGGAGGATCAAATAGTAGCCATCCAAGGGACCTCCGGTCTGCCAGCCGCGACCGGTACTATTCCTCCAACAGCAGTTATAGCGTCGGGTTTCGCCCCGCCAGGTCACTTTTACCCCTCTAAACTAGAGTAATTTTTTCTTTAAGATCTGGTGTGAGGCCGCCAGCGAGTCAAATGATCATCTTTGAAATACGTAACAATCTCAGGCGTCGTGCCCACCGCCCTGAAGCCAAGCCCGACATGGGGTCGTACTTGTCATAGCCGCAACCGACAAAGAGGCGTGCTTGCGGGGCGGACCAGAGATTGGTGCTCCTGTTGTCAGTTTCGTTCCTGTAGTGGTTGGCCGACAGTAGGACCTCTTTTACGAATTCATCGAGCGGATCAAGAAACGGCCTGGCGAAAAGTTAACTGGTCAGGTTGCCGATGGGCAGAGCACTGCGTCTCTGTAGTGAGGTCAACAAGTCGTCGCCCACGAAATGCAGGATGACTAGTTCCTGCGGATGTGACCCGTCAATGATATACTCTGTCCGCCAAAGCGTCTGTCGCAAGAGATGCGTCGATTTATGTCAGTTCCCAGACATCTATGATCGATCGCCGGAAAGTGCCGGTAGATGTCGCAAAGAAGAACTTAGATGCAGGCGCGCCAAAAGTGTTCGTAGTTTTCGACTACGCGATGTGTACCTTTGCTTAGACGTTTAGCGTGCCTGTCATAGCTGAGGCCACCTTCGCAAAACGGAGCCATCATATGACATAGGGCGTCACGGACTACACTATCCCGGAACGGCGCAAAAGCTTTTCCACGGTCGGCACAACCACATCTGAAACTATTTCATGCGTTCCGGCGCGGACCTGTATAGAGAGCATTGCCCGTTCTCGCATCCCCCTTAACAGAGGTTAGGCGTAGAGCTGTGCCAGATCGCTGGAGCCTTCGACCCCAACTCCCTATTGCAAAAAAGTAACACTAAAGGGGTAAAGGCGTCCTCGCGGGGCGGAATCCGATGTTGACGTCAGAGCCGAAGGGCCAGATCTCGTTGCGTTTGGCCGATCGGAGTTTCCTTGGACTATCCAGCCAGGAACCGCCGCGGGTCACCCGGCTGAGGCATTCCGAGTGATCCTCGGCAAGACGCGGTGCATCATTTCCTTCATGTGAGGAGTAGGTGTAAAAATAACAATCCTCCATCCATTCCCAGACATTGCCATGCATATCGGAAAGCCCGAAGCCATTCTCAGTATACTGGCCGACCTTGGTCGTGCTGCCCGCAGACATGTTGCTGTTTGTTTGTTCATGATCCCATTCGTTGCCCCAGGGATAGGCAGTTGACGAAATGCGCACGGTTCGCATGCCGTTTTCGAATACCAAGGGGCCAGGGACACCAGCAACTGTCGTAGCGCGAGCTGCATATTCCCACTGGGCTTCTGACGGGAGGCGGTACAGATACTCGTCCGGGACGTGCGTGTTGAGCCATGCAATGTATTCCTGCGCATCGTCCCAGGAAACGTTGATAACCGGGCAGGAACCTGCCCTGCAGTTTTCTCGCTTCGGATTGGGGTTAGTTCGGCAGCCACCATCTTGTACACAGGCTCGCCATTGATCAAATGTCACCTCAGTGTGCGCAAGAGCGAACGGGCCGACCTTAATTTCTGTAAGTGGCCCTTCATCCCCGTCGCGGTCCTTCTCAGTGTCAGGCGATCCTATGGTGAATGTCCCGCCCGGAATGACGATCATGTCGGGGCAGTCTGTGCAATCGCGAAAGGTGGAGAGTGGTTCGGGCAGAAGATTAGTTTTTACTGCATCCGACGTTACCTGCCCCTCCGAGTCTGTAGCTTTGGCAGCTGGGGCAGCAATGGCCTGCACCTCAGAAGAGGAAGACGCGCCATTTAAAGAAATGCTAGTGTTCTTAGTCTCTTGCCACAATGCAGAATTAACCACAGCGACACCGGATGCTGCCCCTATGGAAGCGGCCAGCTTCAACCAAAGCTTAGCGCCGCGCCTCTTCCGGGAAACGTCAAACGTCAAATCAGGTTCGGGCGTCGCTGTCGGTTTTTTCGGCACAGCCTCATCGGAGATCTGAGCATCTCGGACCGAACCAGTTGATTGGTCCAAGCCTGAGGTGATCTCCTGCGCTACTTCCCACAGCAGGTCTTCGGTCTTGTTCAAGCGCTCCCTGAGAACGCGCTCTGCATCCTGAGCAAGTCGACGATCAGAGCCACTGCATAGCCGTAGAAGCTGGGCGACGGCCCCCCGAACACGCAGAACATCTGTGTCGAAGAGAGCATCCACGACGTCAGGCGGTAGCGGTTTGCGTGGATCGGGATTGCGCGCGATCATCAAAGGCTTGTTCTGAGCCGATTTCCAGAGTTGCGGTCGCATCGGCACAGCGTCTTCGCCGACCCTACGCACTAGATAGTCATGTAGATCGTCGACCGTCACCCCCTCCTTATCTGGTGCCGCGGCCCCAGTACGCAGAGCTTCGACCATGAACTCAGTATAGATCGAACGACCGTCCCGCTCGTAGGCGCTTTCGTTGGCCGCGGATGCCGCCAGCACAAATCGACCAGTCCCACCAGAGTTCAGTACATCGCTTTCGCTTAACGTTTTTACCCCGTGTTTCGGTGTCATACCGCTATCGATGAAGGCACCACTGTGGCAACAGTCGAAAATCACGATCTGGCGCTGCGACGGGCTGTAATCCATCTCGTCCCGGATGAACGCAGATTTCAGCGAAGTACCGCGAATGAAATTCAGTTTGGTCCGGCGCAGTGCTAAGTAGAGGTCATGACCGTTTGTATCCCGTAGTCCATGCCCAGTATAATAAAGTAAGACGGTATCGTCCTTCTTGGCGGACTGAAAGAGCTTCTGGATGGCGGCCTGGATATCCTCCAGTCCGAGATCCGCCTGCTTGTCGACCTCGAATTCGCCATACTTGCGCAGCACATCGCCCAAGGTCTCCACATCATCCCAAGGGGCTGACAGGGGTGCGAGACGTGTATCCTCAAATGTGCGACTTCCAATAAGAAGAGCCAGTCTTCGGGCCATTCGAATTCCATTAATTAAAATTTCTTGAGAGCACCACTATCAACAGCTCGACTTGATTTTCCAAGGCGTTCCTGAGAACTATTTTCGAAATATAATCCGATTTTCCGATAACTTGGAGTGCAGGGAAGTGTTGGCACTTAGACAAGTACCAAACGTGTACGCCCATTCCGCAAGCATGTATTTGACATCCAAGTTTGATCTTTCTGGAGCCAGACTGCTATTAGCGTTGAACTTCACACAATGCACATGGAATATCCACAGTTCCTTCCGAACAGATGCACGCGAGGCAACCGCCCCAGACCGGACGCTCAGCTCGCCTTGTCGCGTTGCAACCTGGAATGGCCGGTATTGAGAGATTATAAATCATATAAGAAGCGGGGGAAGTCAGAAGACGTGAAGAACCAGCCGCGCTTAAGGAAAAGAGGGTCGCATGGGACAGAGCGTTGCAGTCTTGATTGGAAACGTTGAATACGATGAGTTGTCAGCTTTAGCATGCTGCGCCAACGACGTGGCCCAAATGCATATATTGTTAACAGAGACTAAAAAATTTAGTCAAATTATACAGTTCGTCGATGAACCGGTTTCCTTCGTGAAAGATGAACTGCGCAAGCTGACGGAGTTGGAGGGTGGATTTGAAGAGGTTTTCCTTTATTTTTCAGGGCATGGGCTATCGAACTCTGATGATTTCTATATGTGTTTTAAGGGCTTCAAAGAGTTTTCCCCAAATTCAACCGGGTTGTCACGGTCAGATGCATTTGAGCTGGTGCGGAACTTCAATGCCAATCTATCTGTGGTCGTTATTGATGCGTGTGAAGCTGGTCGAAACTTGATCAAGAACGACGTGCCGCCTCTTGCGCGAGCAATGAAGTCGGGATTCACGAACTTTGTTCAGATTTCATCATGCACAGAAAATCAATTCTCGTTGGCAGGGGAAAGCATTAGCCTATTCACGGAAGAGTTCATCAAGGCTTGTCTTTTTAAGGAACAGGGTGCCGTATATTATACTGACGTGGAAAACGCGTTGCGCGATGCTTTCTTGAGGCATCCTGGACAAACGCCGCATTTCATTAGGCAAGGTACATCTCAGGAGAAATTTTGCGATGATGCCAGTCGGCTCAATGAGTTCCGAACGGGATTTTGGGCGTCTCAAGATGAACACGAAACACAGGAGGAAACAGCCCCCGCAGCTACGGCGATTGCTTTGGCAAAGGCAGTCATCGAGAATATTGAGACCAAAGTGCCTTCGAAGGAAGATGCACAAGCATTTATTGACGGGGTTTTCAAGACGGCCTTAAACCGCAATAGCTTGGCGCCAGAGATCGCGGATTTTTTTAAAATCCGCACAGTAAAATATGATGACTTTCACTACGTGCAAAACAAAAAGTCAGTGATCAGCCTATTGAGTCGTCGGGGTGGTTCTGACTCATTTGTTGAAAGTGACGTGACAAAAAAGAAGCGGCGCCAGCCGTTTGGAGAATTCGGTTTAGGAACTCTCGCTTTTCTAGGCATGCCAGACGAATACGACGAGACATATCACCTGCTCAACCACAGCAAATTGGAAGCCGTTCATGTCGGTATTTATTTTGAGCCGAGTTATATGGCGCTGAACAGGATCTTCTCAGAGATTGTGTTTCTGCCCCGACTGACTGAGTGCTTGATCCTAACCTGCAACTCAAAGGAGCGGCGCTCTGGTTGGGGATCCTTCAATGAATATGAGGGTACCAAGGAATGGAAGTGGTCGCACCATGCGTGGTCCGACGACCCTGCAGAGGTCGCTAAAGAATATGTGTCTGACCCATTTGATTTTACAACAGCGTATGTTCTTTCGTTTGGTGAGCAGGGATGTTGAATTGCGCCAAACCCCAAGATTTATGACTAACCTCATGGCGAGAATGACTATCTTCTTTGGGGATCGGTGGTCCGTCGCAAGCCTAGAAAATTCGCACATTTCGCCTAGTGAATTGTGCGCCGCGAATGCGATTTGCTTATTTCGAAGAATCGTAGTTTCAACAGTGTTTCCTACACAAACTTTTTTTTTGTAGGAAAGGCGCGCATGGCCCTGTTGCTGATAACCGTCCACTTCGGCAAGCGCCGTTCTTCAGTCCAGATACCGCTGCAGCAGATTAAGCGGTTCGTCACACAACTCCTTCGCCCACGCGCAGAACTCCAGAACATCCAGACGCCGCTCGCAGAGTTCGACTTTCGCCACATATGATGGCGGCTTTCCCAGTATTGCTGCCAGCTGAGCCTGTGACAGACCTTTTGCTTTGCGCGCTGCGACCAGAGATTTGATCAGGTCGCGATGCGCCTGCGTGTGAAGGGTGCCAGCCATATTGGGGTCCGTAATGTATCGACAGACCCTCCTACGCTCGATATTCAATACTCCCAAAATAGGAGCGATTCGATGCCTGATCCTGACTCGACCTTTGTGGCGGATACCCGCATTTGCATGCCCGGTGGCTTTGCCCTTTTCATGCTTCGCTGCCGTGGAAGCGCCCCACCCGAAGACATTGAGATGCTGCTGTCCCTTGGCCTCATTGCTCAGACACCTGTTGGACCGTTCCAAATCACTCAGAAAGGACGCGATCTGACGGATCCTCATCCTATGGGCATGAACGAAGGCAGCCTTCTATCCATGTCGTGCATTCTCCACATGCAGGGCATTGGCCCTCTGGAAGTTATGCGGAAGCGTGCTGAGAGCGTCATCACGCCCGACAGCTTTCTACCAGACGCCTACATCTGCAAGTTCCAAAGTCGGCTCGCAGAACTGACGCAGCATGGCCTGACTCGCTATAAGAGCGATGGCCCTTCGGCGTTCAAATAAGAGTAGGTGCCTTAAGCCCCGACAAAGTTCGGAGCGATCATCGCGGCGCGACAGACTGTTGCACCGATGTGGGACCGTCACTGCTTCTTGCAGGCCTATCTTCTTGGCCTTGGCAGAGGTCAGAATTCTCTGGAAGCGTCGCGTTCACGGTAGATCCAGATTTCAAGGGGTTTCTAATCGGTGCAGGTCCAGCGAAGAGCTTTTGGCGCACGCTCTCTAAACCGGAGAGCACTTTCTGAAGCACTGAAAGTGGTTGCGCTGCGCGCCGAATGCGCGCTTCAAATTGCACAAGGAAGTCTTGCAATCCATTGAGCTTTGGCTGGTCAAGACGTGCAGTGCCTTTAGCTGAACGGGCTTGGCTTTGATGTGGTGACGGTAGGGTTATGGACGCGCTTTCAATTTTTGTAGCGATTTCCCCAATGCCCGCATCAGTTGGTCCTGTTTCTCCATGCGCTCCAACAACTGGGCATTCTGTGCCTGCTGCTCCTTCAACTGGTGCAGCAGCGGGTCCAACGCTCGGCTGATCTGGAAGGGCAGTGCGTGTATCGCCTGAAGCACCTCTTGCTGCGCCGCCGTGTTCGTCACCAAGTGCAGGGCCAATGGCGCGTTCAAGGCTGCGCTCTTTTGCTTCGCTGAGTTTCTGAAAGTCTCGGTCTCTGACATAGGAAAATCCTCTCTTCTCTAAATTCTTCAATGAAAAGCCCCGTCCAAGCGCGGACGCGGTTAAAACATGCCCGTCTAGGCCAAAGGCAAAGCCAGAGAGCCTGCCAGTCGTCGTGGATATATTCGGGCGCACATCGTCGCCGCAGCCTTCTAGGGCATCAACGAAATCGGATGCTGTGATGGGTGTCGCGGTCAGGTCTGTCAGCAACTGCTGCAGTTGCGCTTTCGATGAGATTTCGCCCTTTTCAGCCAACATCAATTCACCGGATTTCGGAGCGGCGATGTGATCGGTGTTGCGATCTGGTTTGAGCAAATGGGATGGCGCGACCGGGATCAGCTTGAAGGTCGTTTCAATCTCTCGGATCAGCGATTCACTGCGGCGGTAGTCGTGGCTGTCAGAGACGACTGTGCCATCCAGCGTGATCCGACTTGCCGCGATATGAATGTGGTCGCCATGGCAGACGGTCACGTAGGCCTGAAAGCCCATCCCCTTGGCCCAGTGGTCGCCGATGGCTGCCCACTCCTGATCGGTCAGGTCGCGGTCTTCTACGGGCAAGGAAATGGACATGTGCACCGTGTTTTTTGAAAGGGAGGGGCGCAGCTTCTTTAGGGATGAAAATTGTCTCTTGGCCGAAGCCCCATCAAACCCGAGTGTCCCGCCAACGATCGCAACCTTTGGCCGAAACCGACCTTGGTTGTCATTCGCGCCTAGAAGGTAATCAACAAGACCACTGGCATTGGATCCCTTGATGAGCTTACCTATTGCCATGACCGCCCCCGATCAGGCGCTCGCGGACCTCTTTTAGGTCTCCCGACAGGCGGACAAGCGCACGGGCAAAGTCTTAATGGTGAGGAAGGCGTCCAAGGTTTGCGTTGTGGGCAAACTGGTTTAGAGTGGCAGCGGTGCGGGCCAATTGTTCCCAAGCCAGCTGATTGATCTCAGGGATCGGTCGAACAACTGCTTTTCCAAGAAGACGACGGCGAGCGAAGTCCGAAAGCTTCGCACCTGCTGCCTTTTCTCGCAGTCGAGCTAGTTCGGCTTCGGTGAGCCTGATATTTAAATAACGGCTGCGCGTTTCCGCTGACTTTGGCCTGCCGCCTTTCTTCGCTCGTCCCATGATCGCCTCGTGAAAATGCAGGACGCTGGCAGAACCCCCAAGAGGCACCGCAAGACGTCCGCACTAGGCAGATAGGATTTGAGGATTAAGAGAACGTTTACACTTTTTGTGGGCGGTGATGCCTTAAGGCAAAACCAAGCATAGATGGCGGATCAATCGCCCAACAGCAAACAACAATAGGGAATGCAAGCGAGGCGCGCACTCCCAATCCGGCGTGAGAGAGGCCAATGACGGCGAGCGTTTTTGTGTAACAAAAACATGGCTCGCTCCCCCTACGTGTTCAGGGAAAAGGGGTAGCTGATAGAAATCTAAGTTGGTCGATATCATAGAAGAGTTTGCTACTCATATATATTTGAAATTGGCTGCTGTAAGAGTTGGTGATCCATCCTGAAGTCAGCCTTAACCCATTACTTTGGCCGCATCAGTTAAGAAGAGTATAAGCGGTTCCTTCCTGAAATAGGGCATCGTACCCCCCCCAAAAAAAAACCTCCCCAAGCATCAGAGGTCGTGCGGCTTGTCTGAACAGCTTTCGGGTGCAGCGTCGTGCGAAACGTTGTCGAAACCTTCATGCGCTATCTACTGGGTGCCACTCTACCGACAGATATGAGGGTGGCATGGTGATGCCGAAATGTTTGAGAATGTCTTCGAGAAATTATGTGATGAGTATGCGCAGGCTGCTGCTGTTCAACCGGGACGGATCCCGGATTTTGTCTGGGTTGCGAACTCAGACAAAAAGGTTTTTAGGGTCAACAAACTAGAGAACAATATTTGGACCTATCCCTATCTTCAGGCCAACTACAGCGACAAAGTCAATTCTATAATTGTCGATGTAGATTCGATCATTTGTATCGAAGCCTTGAAGAGCCATTTGCCCTTGAACATGTTGCCTGCGTCGATCACTGGCAAGTTAGCTCCATGTGGTGCGAAGTTCATTCGCCCGCATATTCGTTTCAACCTGAAGGTGCCGGTTCGCAAAAAAGACAAGGCGGTGTTTGAAAGATTGAAATCTGTGACACAGGCTTTGCAATTGGCGGTGCAAAAAACTGGTGCGGATGTTGATTCAGCCACCCCTCCTTTGATAACAAAGAACCCGTTCTCATCGAACTGGGATGCAAAGTTTTTTGGAGACGCTTCAAAAGTGCTCTGGGAACTGGATGAGTTCGAGGAGATGCTCTCAGTACCTCACCGCCTGATTAGAACGAAGGGAAACAGCAACAAGACCAACGTCAGATCGTCACCGCTCTGTGATGAAGAGTCTAGAAACTGCGGTCTTTTCAATGCGGTGAAGTCGGAAGCGTATGCGAACCGAACGCATTGCCAGAACTCACAAGAACTCTTCGATTATGTCCATGAAAAATGTCGGGTGCATAACGCAAAATACCCTCGCCCCTTGAGCGCTTCTGAAGTCAAGGCCGTTGCGAAATCTATCACAAAGTGGACCTGGAACAACTATAAGCCAAAAAACCTCTCAAGTCGCTATGTTTACGACAAGGGCGCTGCGCGGCAGTATATACAAGAAGAAGACAGTATACGTCAGCGTCAATCAGTTGGGGCGTACTTTTCGCATATGAAAAGATCCAATGATTCCTTCGGAAAAGTCTATCAGGCAGTTCAGGAATTGAGAAATGATGGCGCAGAAGTGACGCGAAATGCTGTTATCAAGAGGTCAGGTTTGACTAAGAAAACAGTAAGAAAGTACTTTGAGCAGGCCCGAGAGTTCGGACCAGAAGGGTTTTCTTCACGAGGTGAAGAAATTTTAACTCAAAGGCTATCTTCCAGCCCTCAAAATCTACGTAGTCATAAGGGGACTTAATGGTGAAATCCCCCCATTTTTTGAGAGCTTTTTGGTAGATATTAAATAGAAATCCCCATTCCCTGCACAGGTGTCATCCCGCCGTTTTCGATGTTGGGCCTTTAAATCGTTGTAGGACCGACGACCTGCCACTGAACATATCGTCCAGTGGCGATATGACCTTGATACGTAGTCGTCGATTGGCGCGGGTTGAGCAATCGCCCATCGCGCGGGACTTTCATCGTTAACAGCGGTGCGGGCGGTTGTGTGGTTTTAATGTTCGGGCATATTTCGGCGGCGAGATCACCGATCTCCATCTGGTGCGGTGCACTCATGATCTGGACCTATGTGAAACGAGACTTCTTTATCGGAATCTCCTCGCTTATCCTGCCTGGAAAACTATAGGTATTAATCTCTAGAAATCTGGGGGGAGGGATATCAAGTAAGCCGCCGAAAAATTGCCACATTTCGACTCAATCATATACCCCATGTGAATAAAATTTGAAACTCTAAGTTGCGGAATGAGATTTAAATGACAAGCGATTTAAGTGTATTAGGGTTTGGCCAATGCGGCAGCAAAGTCGCGGTCGAACTTTCCGCGAACTTTAACCCAGCTAAAATCCTGAAAGGTGAGGGTATTTTTGAGCTTGCGTTTAAATATGCAAAGGAGAGGGTCACAAAAACGCCTGCCTTTAAGGGCGGTGATTCTTCGCCTGCATTTTACATTGCGGATTTAAACAGCAACAATGATTTGTATGTGTACTTCGCAAAGGCTCAGGCAATTTATGAAGTAGCTAAGAAGAAAAAGAATTTTTCTGAACTGGAGATAATGGAACATATCAACCAGAAGAACCCTGGCTTTCTGGATGATGGAGATCTTCAAATAGTATCAGAAATCAGAGAAAAGGGCGAAGCATTTAGCTTGGTTCAAGCGCTTCACTTCGAAATTAAAAACAAGCCACTCCTTGATCAGACGGGAGCAGGAGGAATTCCGTATCTGAGCGAAGCAATAGCGGAATCCGATGATCATTTGCTTAGTGCTATCGATCAAAGGCATAAAGGTGCTCTGTTCGGTGTATTTGCGATGGGGGGAGGAACAGGCTCTGGTAGTCTCTATTCGGTTTTAACACGTTACAGAAAAGCAGTTGGTCGATACACTGTTGGCGTCGGAATTCTACCAGAAAACACGTCTAAAAACCCCGTAGCAAACTCTGGCCGGTATCTTGCAAAATTCATGGGCGCTTTACCGCAAGATAGGTATCACACCCTGTTCTTGTTCAGCAATCAAGCGGCAAATGAGGCATTGCAAATATCTGACGCCGGCCCGGAGAGTGATCCGATGTCAATCATCAATTCCTATGTGTCCAGATTTGTAAAAGACTTTTCGAACATCAATAGCAGCAAGACAATAACAAAGTTTGGAAAGGATTTCGACCCGCGAGATGCATCGTTGTTCTTAAACGGTGTGTGTAGTGTTGGGCATGCTAGCAGCAATGATTTCAACGCTCGTGATTTGTTCTCTAAGGCAATGTCGCCACTAGCCTTAAGTGCTAGCGTTGAGGAGGGGCTCACTGGCCTATCAGTAAAAGTGACCAGGAAAAGCGAGACTCAGTTGGCCAATAGAAGCATCGAGAAGCTTGTTGAATCAATCTGTCGCAATCTTTTTCAAGGCGATGAGCCAGATGCCGACGAAGTTGAAGCTTTAATGTGTGCGACGCCCTTTTATAGAACGATAAAATCGGTATATGTGTTCATATTTTTGAGAAATTCAAGTGACTCAAATAATGCCTTTAGTGCAAAGCAGGCAGTAATAAATTTCTTCAAGGCAATTGCGGGTTCTGAGGTGTCGGTTGAAATAAATTGCTACTATACGCCAGAATCAAAGGAGAGCCAGAGTTCTGTACTCGTGGCCATGAACGGGGCGTTCTCTTTTGAAATGTATGAAAGCATGATGGGTTACGTTCAGGAAGCCTTCTTCGAGCAACCAGTTAGCCCAGGTGTTTTCAAAACTCCCTTCGACACAATCCTAAGAGATATTCAGCATTTGGACAGCCTTCAGGCTATGAACCTGATCCGAGAGCGGGTGCTCGAGATTACAAATGGCGACCATTTCCGATCAGCGGAGTATCAGAAGAATATTGAAAAGCTTGGTATAGCCACACATGCAGAATTCAAAAAAGTTCTGACTGCAGAAAAACTTGAGAAGCTTTTAGTCAATCGAAACTGCGTAGAGCGTGCGCTTATGAACATTGCGGTTAATTTCACTCTTGGAATGCAAAAGCAGGAAGAGGAGGTAGATCCCTTTAGTTCGTTCTCTAGTGCGAGGAAACGCTCTGGGCAGATCTCTTCGGTTTAGCGGGAAAAGACTGAAAACGCGGGTTCTGTTAAAGACTGACATTTCCCGCCACGAAGCACAAACTTTTAGTTGAATGCTAGTAGCCAGCAGGCATGTTTCAATACATGCAGTCGGTTCCGCCACGTTTAGAGGACAAGTTCGGCATGCAGGGTGAACTTTACAATCTGATCATCTTAGGATGCATAAAGAGCAGTTGAAATTTCCCTCAAATTTAGCAATGTAGTTTAGAATATAGATATTTAGATGTGTGGATTAGGGTCAGGGGATAGCTGCAATTAGATCTAGCGTAGATCTACCAGGCATACCCCCGCCGAAGCTATCTCAATGAAATCCGACCTCAGTTAAGGGTTGGATTGTCGAAAAATGAGGGGCAATGCGTAGGAAGGGCGTGCATTTCAAAGGTGTAAGCCGATGCTGCGTTTGTTCTTGTTCCCAATAGTTGATAGGCGCAGCCGCAATGTGTTTTCTTGGCGATGATCGAAGAGTAATTGGTGCATTCGTTGCTTCGGTACCCTCAAAAAGCCATTGTCAAGCACGGTGGGCTAGAAATTTTCAGCGGCGACCAAGGCGGGCAATTCACCAGAGGTGCATGTATCATGCGTTCACCAACACAAAGAGTTAGAACGGCTTAGAGGGGAAGGGCACGTGGCATGATAACCGCAGAATCAAGGGCCTGTAGTCCTCTTTTAAGTAAGTATCTATTTATCTGAAGGTGTTGGGGTCAGGCGCAGAAGGCCGTGGCGGGATTGGCAGAATGCTGAGTTGCTCAAGCGTCAATTGTCCATACTCGATGCACGGCTTGTTCAACTCTGATGAGGTCTATGCCTGTTAGAGAGAACTGATAACCTTACATCCGAACTACAGCAATCATCCGTTTTAACTGCGCTTCATATAGGTCGAAAACCTAGAACTACCTCTACCTGCGACGGGTCAGATCCGCACTGGTTTGACCACGTTGATGGGTTGAATTGGCTAAGCAAAGCTTGGAGTGAAGGGATAGCGCAGGACTGTTGGGTGCAAACGCCACACTCCCAAACATCAGTTCACGCCTACTTGCATCAATTAAATGCACTCGGATGAGCCAAACGTGCACCTAGCATTTAGGGGTCTGGTTGTCTCAGGTAGCACCAGCAAAGCGCACAGAATGGGTGGGGCTAACGGTGGGGCTGTGCCCCTAGCTATTGCGATAAGCTTTTGATCTTATGCGCACTTTCAAAAGAAAGTGGCGGAGAGACAGGGAAACTAATCTCAGAAACCTAAGTATTTGTTATCCCTTGTAGAAATAGCTCCAATTGGGTCCGCTTTGTCTATGGTCCCCAACGGACCCAACAGTAGCGTTGGTTGCTCCAGCTAGCAAGTGCTTGGTGGAGAGAAGTCCCCAAGTGTTTTCGCGGAAGCAGTTAAAATGTAATTAATTCAAAGGCTTGAGGGGTGTCTGCTTTTCAGATGTTGCGGTGGCGCATGGCGGGGAATTTGCTATAAAAAACAGATACTTAAATTAAGTTCCACCATCGAAGAAGCCCCCGCTTTCAACTAATGCTATAAAGCTAATGCTATGCTGTTGCGGTGATGAGGGTGGTTTAGGCTGATGCTGTAGCTCATGCTTAGCGGTTGCTATAGCTATTGCTTGACCCATGCTTAGCATTAGCTGGGTCAGCGCATCTTGCATCATCAATCATCAACAACTTCTTAGTCTGCAAGCACTTGCTTCTAGCGCTCCAAAGCCCATCGGTTCTGATCAATTCAGGCTGATGGGCTTTTTTGTTTGACTGATCGGAGAGATTTAAGGTGGAAAAATCTGAATGCTATACACAATGGTCGAGTAGAGCGGTTTCCCCCCATACCCCTTGTTGCGGAATGATGGGGGGAGACGATCTTGCGTCACGGGTATTGTGCGAGAAGACAGACGAAGCGCCAGTATTCACAGGCTCTCTCCAATCGCAGTCCTAAGAGATGTAGTACATACCTTAGAGACTGCGTGACCAGATGGTGCTGGTCGGTCGCTCCTATCAAAGAGTGTCCGGGTCGTGTGACCCGATCACTGCAGGGTGTAGGTCGTTTAACCCTGACGTCTGAACTCGATCCCGCAGTTCTTCGAAATGCTGGCCCGCTCAATCGCGTCTAGCTCGCCTTTGAGTCTGGCCAACTCGGCAGTGTTTTCATTGTTGCCACCGACGAAGAACGCAGCAGGCCAAAACAGGACCACGGCAGCTCCGGTCACTAGCGCATCGTTTTGAGCCTTCTTATTCTGAACGCCGGAAGCGGTCGAAGCCTGCACAGCCACGCGCTGAGCTTCTGCTGAAAGCTGGTTACAAGAATAAGCTTGATACTGGATCGGAGATACGTACTGAGCTGTTACTTTGTCAGCAGGTTTTGCACAGGCTGACAGGCTTAAAGCTGCGGCGGTCAGGGATATTAGTAATTGTTTTTTCATGTCTTTATTACTCGCTACATACGTTTGATATGCTGCGAGTTAGTCAATCGGCGTAACCTTGTTCAACAGGAAAAGTGCTGCGTCAGAGAATGATCACAGGCTTGCCACAGTCTGTCCCAAGATGGCCAACTTCTAGCGCTGTTTGGTTAACTTCTGGGGGCAGGTTGTTAACGAATGTTCCTTTTGGGTATACCCTACGGGGACGTGGTGGTGGCACAGCCAGTGTGTTCCAATAGGATTGCTTATTGGCTTATGGAACGGTATGTCTGAAGGGTCTAGACCCTAATGGAACGCCTGAGGATGACAATTTTTGGATACGCTCGTGTCTCAACCCACGAACAAGACCTTACCCTTCAGCGTGATGCGCTGAATGCTTCTGGATGCGAGGTTATACGTGAAGAGAAGGTCAGCGGTACCAGCATGGCTGGACGAGAGGAACTGGCAACGCTTATGCAGTTTCTTCGCTCTGGCGATACCTTGGTGGTCACGCGCCTCGACCGCCTAGCCCGCAGCATGGATGATCTGTCTAGCATCACGCGCGAACTCCAAGCCAAGGGTGTTGCACTGAAGGCGACAGAGCAACCCGTAGACACGAGCACGGCGGCAGGAAAAGCCTTCTTCCAGATGTTGGGGGTCTTTGCTGAGTTCGAGACGAACCTACGCCGTGAGCGTCAGCTAGAGGGGATAGCAAGGGCCAAAGCGAATGGTGTCTACAAGGGGCGCAAGCCAAGTGTGGATGCCCAGGAAATCAAGCGGCTTCACGACGTCGAGGGGCTTGGGCCTACTGCAATCGCAAAAAGACTGCAAATTGGCAGAACAAGCGTATACCGTGCATTAAAATAGTGTTCACCAATATTTTACGCTTGGTCGCTTCTGGTTACTTGCGGGGCTCGCAAACAAATTGTCCTGTCAGTTCTCAAAGCTTCCAACAGCTTCCAACCAGGCTGATACACCAGTTCAGCTAACTATAGAAAAGCAGATCAAATAATGACGACGACTGAAGAAACTAAGTCTTGGGACCCACTTGATGCCGCAGGCAGTGTTGATCCGAACGTCTTGGCCTCTGCGAAAAAAAGGGAAATCAAGAACATATTGAAGTCGTACGTGAGCAATTACGATCCCTTCTCCGAGCTAATCCAGAACGCGATGGATGCGGTGGAGAAAAGGTTCTCGGGGTCTGATCCTAGCTCCGCGCACATCAAAGTTCGTATTGATCTCAAAGAAAATTCTGTGGAAGTGGCCGACAATGGATGTGGCTTTGAAGAAGCCGAGTTTCGCTCGTTTCTTGCTCCAAGCATTTCTTTTAAGTCTGGTGGGGAGACGAGGGGGAACAAGGGCGTAGGCGTCACATACATCGCATATGGCTTCAATCAGCTCATTATTCGCACCAAGAATTCTCGCTTCAGCTACCAGGGCGTCATGCGCAGAGGGCGCGAGTGGATCGAAGACCATTCGGGAACCGTTTCACGGCCTTTGGTAGAACAAGAAAAAGGGAAAAGCGACTTGTTCGAAGCCCTGGATCAAGGCACTAGCTTTAAAATATTCTTCTCAGGCGAGCATGTTCGGCCAAGTAATTTGCGGTGGTACCAAGCAAAAACAGCCGAGCAATGGTTGTATATGCTCCTGGTTAAAACGCCGCTCGGAGCAATTAACCTTCCTGACTGTTCTGCTTCAGAAATCAAGTTTGATCTTGAAGTAGTCGATGAGAATGGCTCGATTACGCTGATAGAAAATCGGAATCCTCAGTACAAATATCCACATCTTGAAATTAAAGCGAGCCAAAGGCTGCGCGAGATCAAAGCTGTGCAACAAAAAGCGCTAGATGCGGGCAAGGACGTCTCTAGAGCAATAGATAAGTTCCGGAAGTCTAATGGAATTTGGGAGGCCTATGCCCTCGCTGACATTGAGGCCATTGCAAATTTCAATGAGAGCGAGCTAGAGCTAGCCACACGCCACAAGATGTCTGCTTATGGTTATTTTGTTTATTCCACTGAGGTCTGGGACCAGGTGAACGACAAGAAGGCCAAGCTGAGAAAAGGTTTGCGTATTTTGCGTGGTGGTCTCCAGATTTCTAGCAACAGAATGCCCCAAGGCGAGCTGATCACAATCCCATTGACCAAGAGCATCGGGCACCAAAATCAATGCCATGTTGTCGTGCATTATGATGGCGCGGAGCCTGACCTGGGGCGCAAGGGCTTCCAGCCTGAGTTGAAAGAGCTTGCAGAGAAAGTTGCAGTCAGAATTGTGAGGCAACTAAGCGCTCGGCGTGATGACATTTTGAAGTCGGACAGTGGGGCACAGGCTGACATCGACAAGGAAATCAAGGTTCATGATTGGCTCAAGAACATGGAGCAGCATGAAGCCGATCATCCGCTGGTCTTAAACAACGAGAAGTTCTTTCTGCCTACGCGGAAAATTTCAGTAATGTCGGTTCCGCAAACCGAGCAGGACGTAATCGTTTTGTTTAACCAGCTTATTGCTGGCGGTGTGATACGAGGGTTGAAGTTGTTGCACACATCTCAATCTGCACAATACGACGGTGTCTTTAGATACGCCGCCGAGGACCCTCTGGATTCGTATGCTTATCACGAAGACGAAAACCCATTGGGTGTTTTCGAAGAGCAGCTGACCAAAACCTATAAAACACCGCCCAAGGTTTTGGAGTACAAGTTTTGTTTGGATGGTTTGATTAGAGAGTTTGAGAGTGGTGATAAGCACGAAAACGATGTCGATTTGGCGATCTTTTGGGATATGGGGAGTGAATATGAAAAAGAGTATACCGTTTTGTCTTATCTGGACGAGCAGAGAACCCACCACCGTACCCACCATGGTCTGACGCATCGTTTGTCTTCGGCGCACTCATACTTTGACGTGATTTGTCTTCGAGAGTTATTTGATCTTTTGAATGATCCGGACAATGCACGAGAGTATCAAGAGAAGAAATACGGAGACGAAATTTAGCGTTTGGTTAGAAAGCCCCAGAGTGGTTTCTGATTAGATTGAAGTTTGAGTCCCCCATCGCTTATGGGGGGCTCAGTAGGAATTGAGATACCCATTTTTTATTAGAGCATCCCAGACCGTCGTTTGCGCTTGCGATAACTGGCGTTTGGTCAAGCCGTGGTCATATACCTTGTCTGCTTGTGATTTGTCGGTGGACCATCCCCCAAGCTGTAAGATGTCGGCTTCTGATACTCGTGCTCGCCGCGCGACGGTTCTCCACGTATGTCTGGTTGAATGTAGCGAGAGGCTCTTATCGGTTTGCTCCCCTAGAACCTCACGGCGAAATCTAGTGAACCATTGGGAAACTGCGCCTGATTTTCCGGAGGATTCGCGTACTGGCCATTCTGGAAAAAGGCGGTCCTGCCCTGCCGTGAAGGCGAAGCGAGCACTAAGAACTGCTTGAGCTTCGGCCACGACGGGAACAAATCTTAAAGCGTTTTGAGTCTTGCCTTCGCTGATAAAGAAGCCGCTGCAATCTGTCTCGATGTACTCTCGCCTCAGCAATGCAATTTCACTAATGCGACAGCCTGTAGCCAGAGCTAAGCGCAAGACATCTCCTTCGCGTGTGCCGCGCCTGGATGCCCTCAACAGCGCTGTTGCTTCCTCTGGGCTGAAATCCCTGCGCCTTTTAATTACATGCTCTGTACGGGCTCGTACGCGTGTCTCTGTGGCCCAGACATTTGCAGTCTCCGGCGGCACGTGGCCAACCTGTGCCGCCCAGTCCCAAATGCCTTTAAGCAGAGTGACGTTCTTCTTGATTGTCTTTGCGCTGAGGCCATGAGGTGCGCGGTGTGTGCATATATTCGGCAGATAGTCGTAGCGAAATTTCACGGCCTTTGGTTTGCTCAAGTCCTGCAGCATTACTTGCTCAGGGCTGGGGGCGTTTAGAAACCTGCATAAGTGATCGACAGCAGAACCAAGGTCATTGAACGATTGCTTAGCAAGTGGTGCGAACTGGCTCTTTGTGTTGTCGGGGCTTCGCGCTGCTTTATACTGATCAAGAGCATCGCTGAGAGCAAAGCCTTTGCCAAAGGCGGTCTTCAGATAGCTGCTGATCATCTGGCGGTCTGCGCCGCGTTCCATTGCTTCCATCGCTTTATCGTGGACGATGGAGGCCACTTCCCATCCTTCTTCTGGGTCTCGCTGGGCGGCTGACTTTAATTCAGCTCGCATAGCTTTAGCAGCTTCGGCATCATAGCTAGCCACATCAGCGCCGTAGCGTTCCATTCTTCGGATGTCTGCTAAGTAGATGTCGCGCAGCTTCTTGGCTTCACCAATGCGGCGAGTGCCTAGACCCTTGATAATTTCTTTTCCGAGCTCACGCCCATCCCAAGGGTTGGCTTGGCCGATGAGAGCCGTGGGAGTCGTCATTCTGAAAAACCAGCCCTTGCCGTTCTTCTGTCGAAGATACTGCATGTCATCACCACTACGCGTTGTGGGGTCCGAGTTGGACCTATTGGATGATGGAGCCATTTATGTAAGCCATTGATTCTGAACATAAGTTCAGAAGTGGCGGAGAGACAGGGATTCGAACCCTGGGTGGGCTTGCACCCACAACGGTTTTCGAGACCGCCCCGTTCGACCACTCCGGCACCTCTCCGCGGGGGTCTGTGGAGGCGGTGTCTAATGTTATCCTCAGGGGGCTGCAACCCCTTTTTGCACGATTTTTTGACTTTGTTTCGGAAGGCTTGTGCGAACCCTCTCTTGGCAGGGGGCGCGGGGCGGCCTATCCCTTAGGGAAAGATCGGAGGAACGATGCGCAAGACTGCCCTGACAGCCCTTTTTGTATTGGGGTTCGCTGTGCCCGGCTATGCCGCGACGCAACAGGATGTGGATCGCCTCTTTCAGGCGATGCGCGTCGAAGATGTCGTCGATATCATGCGCCAGGAGGGGATGAACTACGCGGGCACTCTGGCCGAAGAGATGCTGCCAGACGGTGCGACCAAGCGTTGGGAGGCTGCGGTTGGCAGAATCTACGACACGGAATCGATGCGCAAAGGGCTGGAATCACGCTTTGCCGAGTCGGTCGCCGATGAAGATTTGTCCGAAGTGATCGATTTTTTTGAATCCGATTTGGGGAAACGAGTCGTCGATCTGGAGATTTCCGCGCGCGAGGCCTTGCTGGACCCCGCGATCGAGGATGCCAGCCGCGATAATTTCGAGCGCATGGTCGAGAATGCGGATGAACGGCTGGAGCAGGTGGGCGAATATATCGACGCCAATGATCTGGTCGAGGCGAACGTCGCGGGGGCGCTGAACTCGAACTTTGCGTTCCTTCAGGGGCTTGCCGATGGCGGGGCTCGCGGGGCCGAGATGTCCGAAGAGGAAATGCTGGCCACCATCTGGCAACAAGAAGAGGACGTGCGCACCGAAACGCGGGTGTGGCTCTATTCCTATTTGCTGATGGCCTACGCGCCGCTGGACGAGTCCGATCTGGATAGATACATCGAAATGACCCGGTCGCAGGCGGGCAGGGCGATGAACCGGGGCCTGTTTGACGGGTTCGATCCGATGTTCACGGCGATTTCATCGGCTTTGGGGCAGGAAATCGCCAGAATCGGCAGTGACCAAGAGCTATAACTGTTGACTCAAACACCTTTCCCACAGATAAGCGCGGCTCATGCCGCTTCTTAGCGGCTATCTATGATTCAATATAGCCCTATGGGCGCGCAGTTTTAGGTGGCTTCGGCCGGCAACCCCGCAAGGGTCCGAAAGACGCGATTTACGGAAAGGGAAACGGCATGTTTGCTGTCCTCAAGACCGGTGGCAAGCAGTACAAAGTCCAGTCGGGCGACGTACTCCGCATCGAAAAGCTTGCTGCTGACGCAGGTGAAACTGTTCAGTTCAACGACGTTCTGATGGTTGGCGGTGACAACACCGTCATCGGCGCACCCTTCGTTGATGGTGCTGCTGTTCAGGCCGAAGTTCTCGACCTGATCAAAGACGAGAAGAAAATCACCTTCGTTAAGCGTCGCCGCAAGCACAGCTCGCAGCGTACCCGTGGCCACCGTCAGCAGCTGACCGTTGTCCGCATCACCGAGATCCTGACCGCAGGCGCAGATGCGACCGGCGTGAAGGCCGCTCTGGGTGCACGCAGCGTTGCAGCTCCTGCAGCAGCTCCCGTAGCTGTCGCCGCAGGCGCAGACGACCTGAAGAAGCTGTCGGGCGTAGGCCCCGCTCTGGAAAAGAAGCTGCTGGCTGCTGGCGTGACCAGCTTTGCCCAGATCGCTTCGTGGACCGAAGCGGACATCGCTGAATTCGACGAGAAACTGTCGTTCAAAGGCCGTATCCAGCGCGAAGGCTGGGTCGATCAGGCCAAAGAACTGGCAAACTAAGCCGATAAGGAGACCACCCCATGGCACATAAAAAAGCTGGCGGTTCATCCCGTAACGGTCGCGACAGTGCTGGTCGCCGTCTTGGCGTCAAACTGTTCGGCGGTCAGGAAGCAATTCCGGGCAACATCATCGTGCGTCAGCGCGGCAACAAGTGGTGGCCGGGTGACAACGTAGGTCAGGGCAAGGATCACACCCTGTTCGCGACCGCGGAAGGTAAAGTCACCTTCACCAAAGGCCTCAAAGGCCGCACCTTTGTTTCGGTTGTTCCTGTAGCCGAGGCTGCAGAATAATCCGAACCCGAAGGGTACATGTATTTCAGGGGATCGGTGAGAACCGGTCCCCTAATTTTTTGTGATTTTTTACCGTTTACAAGTAGTTGGCCAGTTGCGCGGGGAGGGTGCAGCCCCATCTACTAGGGAAAAGATCCACCGGTTAAGGAGGAGGATAAAATGGTACAAGAGGTTATCGCAGCACCGCAGGTGATCGACGCGGGCACGTTCGTGCTGCGTCCCGTGCGGAAATCCGACGCGGGCATGTTTGCTTTTTATGCGGGAGATGAACGGGTTGCGCGTATGACGCGCTCGATCCCGCATCCGCTGCCCCCCGGGGCGGCCGAGAATTTCGTGACGCGGGCCATGTCCCCGACCGCAGAGGAAATCGTCTGGGTCATGGACAGCACCGCGGCCGGCGGGTCCGAGGTGATGGGGGTGATCAGCCTTCAGCCTATGGACCGCAATCAGGCGCAGGTCGGCTACTGGGTCGGACCGAGCCATTGGAATACCGGGGTTGCCTCTGCCGCCGTGCGCGCGCTGGTCGAGGCGAACCCCCTGAAGAACGCCACGTACTTTGCCGAGGTGTTTCAGGAAAACCAGGCATCCGCACGGGTGCTGACCAATTGCGGCTTCGAGTATCTCGGGGACGCGGAATCGTTTTCGGTGGCGCGCAATTCGCGGGTGCCGACTTGGACATATACACGCCGGCTGGATTGATCCGGCCCTTCGCACGCTGTAACAGGCGTGCAAACTGCCAGAATGGGTGACGCATGAAATTCCTAGACCTAGCCAGAATCGAAATCCGCTCGGGGAACGGCGGGTCGGGGTGCGTCGCTTTCCGCCGCGAGAAGTTCATCGAATTCGGCGGCCCCAACGGGGGTGACGGCGGACGCGGCGGCGACGTGATCGTCGAGGTCGTGGATGGCCTGAACACCCTGATCGACTTCCGCTACCAGCAGCACTTCTTTGCGGGTAATGGCGAGCCGGGCAAGGGCCAGCAGCGCACCGGCGCCGACGGCAAGGATATCGTGCTGCGCGTGCCCTCGGGCACCGAAATTCTGGACGAGGACGAAGAGACCGTTCTGTTCGACCTGACCGAGGTCGGCGATCGCGTGGTTCTGGCCAAGGGCGGCAACGGCGGCTGGGGCAACCTGCGCTTCAAATCCGCCACCAACCAAGCGCCGCGCTATGCCAACCCCGGCCAAGAGGGCATCACCCGCACCGTTTGGCTGCGTCTGAAGCTGATTGCGGATGCGGGCCTGTTGGGTCTGCCGAACGCGGGCAAGTCGACCTTCTTGTCGTCGTGCTCGAACGCACGTCCCAAGATTGCGGATTATCCGTTCACCACGCTGCACCCGAACCTTGGTGTGGTCGGCATCGACAACGCCGAATTCGTCATGGCCGACATTCCCGGTCTGATCGAAGGCGCCTCCGAAGGGCGCGGTATCGGCGACCGTTTTCTGGGTCACGTCGAACGCTGCGCGGTCCTGCTGCATCTGGTCGATGGCACCTCGGATGACGTGGCCTATGACTATGAGGTCATCATCGGCGAGCTCGAGGCCTATGGCGGCGATCTGGCCGACAAGCCCCGCGTGACTGCCCTGAACAAGATCGACGCACTGGACGACGAAGAGCGCGAAGAAAAGCGCGCCGCGTTGGAAGAGGCCGTAGGCGGCCCCGTCATGATGCTGTCTAGCGTCAGCCGCGAAGGTCTGCCCGAGGTTCTGCGCGCCGTCCGTGCCCAGATCGAGGATGACCGTCTGCGCATCAAGCAAGAAGAACAGTCCCAAGAGGACGATCAGGAGAGCGGAACATGGCAGCCCTGAGCTCTGCCAAGCGCGTTGTTATCAAGATTGGATCAGCTCTGCTGGTCGACAAAAAGACCGGTGATTTGCGGTCCGAATGGCTGGTTGGACTGGCCGAAGATGTGAAGATGCTGCGGGATCGCGGCGTAGACGTTATTCTGGTGTCCTCGGGCTCGATTGCTTTGGGTCGCGGTGTGCTGGGTCTGCCCCGCACTGAACTGCCGCTGGAGCAATCGCAGGCCGCCGCAGCCGTTGGGCAGATCCGCCTCGCGCGCGCCTACGAAGAGGTGCTGGCCCCACACGGGATCAAGACCGGTCAGGTTCTGGTCACGCTCGAGGATAGCGCGGATCGCCGCCGTTACCTGAACAGCCGCGCGACTTTGGCGACGTTGATCGGGTTCGGCGTGGTGCCGATCGTCAACGAAAACGACACCGTGGCGACCGACGAAATCCGCTATGGCGACAACGACCGGATGGCGGCGCAGATCGCTGTGACCGTCGGTGCGGACCAGTTGATCCTGCTGTCGGATGTGGACGGGTTCTACTCGGCCAACCCGCAGATCGACCCGACAGCAGTCCGCTATGACACCGTGTCCGACATCACCCCCGAGATCGAGGCGATGGCCGGTGACGCAGGCTCTGGCCTGTCGAAGGGCGGCATGAAGACCAAAGTGATGGCCGCAAAAACCGCGACCGCCTCGGGCTGCGCCATGGCGATTACCGAAGGCTCCGTCATGCGCCCGATCTCCGCGTTGGAAAACGGAGCGAACTGCACGTGGTTCTTGGCGCAAACCGACCCTCAGGTCGCGCGCAAACGTTGGATTTCCGCGATGAAGCCGCAGGGCGTTCTGATGCTGGACGCCGGTGCCGCTGAGGCGCTGAAGCGAGGCAAGAGCCTCTTGCCCGCCGGTGTGACCAGCGTGATCGGCAGCTTTGGCCGCGGCGATCCGGTCGAATTGCGCAGCCCCGAAGGGCACGCGCTGGGCATGGGCCTGACCCGATACACGGCGGACGAGGCGCGGGTAATCCGCGGCCACCGCAGTGACGAGATTGAGGTGCTGCTGGGCTATCCCGGCCGCGCCGCTTTGATCCACAGAGACGATATGGCGATTTAAAGGAGCTAAGGCGATGAAGGACGTGGAAAACATTTCCTCGATGATGGCGGAACTGGGCCAGCGTGCACGCGCAGCCGCAAAGGTTCTAGCCACCGCTCCAGCCGAGGCAAAGACCCGCGCCCTGAACGCCGCAGCGGATGCCCTTTGGGCAGCCCGCGCCGAGGTAATCGCCGAAAACGCCAAGGATCTGGAGTTCGGCCGCGACAAGGGGCTGACGGGCGCCATGATGGACCGTCTGATGCTGGACGAGGCCCGCATTCAGGGCATCTGTGACGGCCTGCGCTCCGTTGCGGGGCAGGACGATCCGGTTGGCGCCGTGATGGCCGAATGGGACCGTCCCAGCGGCCTGCATATCCAGCGCGTGCGAACTCCGCTGGGGGTGATCGGCGTGATCTATGAAAGCCGCCCGAACGTGACCGCCGACGCGGGCGCTCTGTGCCTGAAGGCCGGGAATGCGGTGATCTTGCGTGGCGGCTCGGAAAGCTTCCATTCCTCGCGCGCGATCCATGCGGCGCTGGCCGCTGGCCTGCGCGAGGCTGGCTTGCCCGAGGATGCTGTGCAACTGGTGCCCACCCGTGACCGCGCCGCTGTCAGCGAAATGCTGACCATGACCGACTACATCGACGTGATTGTCCCCCGTGGCGGCAAAGGTCTGGTTGGTCTGGTTCAGCGCGAGGCCCGCGTGCCCGTGTTCGCCCACCTCGAGGGGATCGTGCATGTCTACGTGGACGCGGCTGCGGACGCGGACAAGGCGATGCGCGTCGTCATGAACGCCAAGACCCGCCGGACCGGTATCTGCGGCGCTGCCGAGTGCTTGCTGATCCACCGCGATCAACTGGCCGGTCTGGGGACCGAAATCGTCAAGGCGCTGCTGGCTGCGGGCGTCGAGGTGCGCGGTGACGCCGCCATCCAAGGGATTGAGGGCGTCGTGCCCGCGACCGACGCGGATTGGGGCACCGAGTTTCTGGACAGCATCATCGCGGCCCGTGTCGTCGATGATCTGGACGAGGCGATCACATATATCTCGGACCACCACTCGCAGCACACCGATTGCATTATCACCGAGGATGATGGCGCCGCGGCCGAGTTCTTTGCCCGTTTGGACAGCGCGATCCTGATGCGCAACGCCTCGACCCAGTTTGCGGATGGCGGTGAGTTCGGGATGGGCGCCGAGATCGGCATCGCCACTGGAAAGATGCACGCCCGTGGCCCCGTGGGGGCCGAGCAGCTGACTAGCTTTAAATATCTGGTGGTCGGCGACGGGGCGATCCGCAAATAAGACCAACAAAAAACCGGCTCTGGATCAGCGCCGGTTTTTTTGTGTCAGAAGGTGACTTCGATATGGTCGTCGCTGTGGTGGCAGAACATCCGGCGACCGGCATCTTCGGTCGCGTAGGTGACCAGCGCGTAATGCACCTTGGAAGGGGTCAGTTCCTCGGGCTCTTCGCCCTTGCACATGCCTTGCCACAGTTCCTGATCCTGATTGCGGGTGCGACCGTCGGCCTCTAGGCGCCAGTACATGCCGTTGTGGGTGATCCGCAGGGTGCCGCCATAGGGCAGGGCGTCCTCGACACACTGGATCAGCAGAAAGGCCAGTTTGACCTGCTGGCGCGGCATCCCCTCGGTGATCGCCCATTCCACCCGCAACCGCGCACCCTTGTAGACGCCCGCCAGAATGCGGCGCGCCTCGGTCGGGGTGACGTGCTGGTCTTCGGAGGCCAGACCATAGGCGACACGGTAAAACTGGACGCGGAAATTCGCGGCCTCGATGCTGTCATTGATCAGGGCAAGCTCGGGCTGGGTTCCCATCGGCCCCATTCCCAACAATTCAACGCCGTTGCACACGGCGCCAATCGGTGAAATGAGGTCGTGACAAAGGCGCGATCCCAGAAGGTCTGCTATCCGCTTCGGGCTGTGCCGCATAATGGTTCTCCAATTGCGAGGAAAACGATGACCGACATGAACGCCTTTCTCGAGCCCGGAGCGATTGTCCGGCACCCGCAGCAGCCCGATTGGGGACTGGGGCAGGTGCAGTCGAATGTTCAGGGTCGCGTGACCGTAAACTTCCGCGAGCAAGGCAAGGTTGTCATCGACTCCTCCCGTGTTGCCCTATTACCCGTATACGACGAATCTTAATTGATCATTACCCTCCGTAAGAACCTATACGTTTGAACCACTTAGCTGGTGGTGTTTGCATCAACGGGTTTGCGCGGGTAGATGTGCATGCAACCACCGATATCCGTATCCGGAGAGACCATGGCCGCACTTCAACCGGACTTTGCTGTCAGACTGGCTGACGGGCCAGAGGATTTGCGCGCAGCCCAGCGCCTGCGTTACGAGGTTTTCGTGACAGAACTGGGTGCAGACGGCCCCCATGTGGATCACGACGCGCGGCTAGAGCGGGACGAGTTCGATCCCTATTTCGACCATCTGTTGCTCGAGGATCTGTCGCGCCCCGAAGGCGACCGCGTGGTGGCGGTCTATCGCCTGCTGCGCGACGACCAGATGCCTGCCATCGGGCGCTACTACTCCGAGGCCGAATACGACCTGACCGTCCTGAAAAACAGTGGCCGCAAGTTGATGGAACTGGGCCGGTCCTGTCTGCACGCCGACTACCGAGGCGGGGCGGCGATGCTGGTGATGTGGAACGGGCTGGCGGAGTACGTGGCCGCCCACGGGATCGAAGTGCTGTTCGGTACAGCTAGTTTTCACGGGACCGATGTGGGGCCGATCGCGCCGTCGCTGGCGCTGCTGCATCACCGCCATCTTGCGCCTGCGGAGTTGCGCGTGCGGGCTGTGGCGGATCATTTCCAGACCATGGACCTGCTGCCCTATGACGACATCGACCGCCGCGCCGCGATGCTGGGGGTGCCTGCGCTGATCAAGGCGTACCTGCGCCTTGGCGGCTATGTGGGCGAGGGGGCCTTTGTGGATCATGACTTCAACACCACGGACATCTGTCTGGTCATGGACACCGAGCGCCTGAGCGCGACACAGAAATCCATCTACTCCAAGGGACTGAAATCATGAGCCCCACTTGGGATACCGGTGATCGCCCTGCCACTCCGCCAATCGGTCCGTTCGGCTGGCTGTTGGTGGTTCTGCGCGGGGTCCCCTTGGGCCTCGTGTGCGCGCTGGGTCTGATCCTGACGCTGCTGCTGCGCCTGATCGAGGCGCCCTTGTTCGGCGCCCGCCGCCCCGTCACGCCCTTCATCACCCGCGCGGTTTGCACGCTGGCCTTTCCGATCATGGGGATGCGGTTCATCCGCACCGGCACGCCCGAGCATGGCAAGCTGGCGGTCGTCGCCAACCATGCCAGTTGGCTCGATATCTTTGCCCTGAATGCCCGCCAGCGCATCTATTTCGTGTCAAAGGCTGAGGTCGCTGGTTGGGCCGGCATCGGCTGGCTGGCCCGCGCCACAGGCACCGTATTCATCAAGCGCGACCCCAAAGAGGCCCGCGCCCAAACCGACCTCTTCCGCGAGCGCCTAGGCCACGGGCATCAGCTGCTGTTCTTTCCCGAAGGGACCTCGACCGACACCCGCCGCGTGCTGCCGTTCAAATCGACGCTCTTCGCCGCGTTCTTCCAAGAAGGCTTCCGCGAGGATCTGCGCATCCAGCCCGTCACTGTGCGCTACACCGCGCCCGCCGGTCAGGACCCGCGCTTTTATGGATGGTGGGGGGATATGGAGTTCGGCGAGCACCTGTTGAAGGTTCTGGCCATGCCCCGTCAGGGCAGCGTCGAGGTGATCTATCACCGCTCTGTCGCGATTGTCGATTTCGCCAACCGCAAGGATTTGACCAAAGCGCTCGAGGACACCGTGCGCGGTGCCCTCTGAGGGCGCAGGCCGTTAGCCCATCGCGCCAACCAGCTTTTTCAGGGTCGCGGCGGGGTCTTCGGTGCCCCAGATTTCCGAGCCGATGCCAAAGAAGTCGGTCACCGGCGTGATCGCGCGGATCAGATCCTCGGTCAGGGCGCCCTCTGCCACGACGGGCAGCTCGATCATCTCGGTCCACCAGCCGAACAGCTCCAGATCGGCGTGGGTACCATCTCCCAAGGCGGTGCCGCCCACGGGGCCGAACGACACGTAATCCGCGCCGGACTCGCCCGCGTTCATGCCATCATGGCGCGACGCCGCGCAGAAGCTGCCCACGATCGCATCATCGCCAAGCTGCTTGCGGGTGGCCCGAACAGAGCGCGCCCCGTCGGTCAGGTGAACCCCGTCCAGACCCAGACGCTCGGCCAGCAGCACGTGACGCTCGATTACCAGGGCGATGTCGCGCTGGTGGGTGATCTCGCGCAGGGCGTCGGCGCTGCGCAGAATGCGGTCTTCGTCCGTGGTTGCCAGCGCCAGACGCACGCAAGCGATCTCGGTCGCATCCAGAACCCGGGCCATTTCCTCGGGGAACTCGCGGAAATCGAAATCGGGGGGCGTGATCAGATAGATCTGGGGCAGTTCAAGCTCGGACATGAAGAGACTCCTCATTCGGTGTTCCGGCTCCTTTAGCGCGGTTTTTCGGCTTTGACCATTGCTCTGCTTGCGGGTTTTGCCATGTCGGACTATCAGACCCCGCAAACCGCAGAGAGGAAAGACCGATGCCCACAGATACCCCGCAGCCTTCGTTCGTGCTGGTCCGCCCCCAGATGGGCGAGAATATCGGCGCGGCGGCACGGGCCATGTGGAACTTCGGTCTGGACCGGATGCGGATCGTTGCACCCCGTGACGGTTGGCCCAACCAGCGCGCGGTCGCCATGGCCAGCGGCGCAGGACGCCTGTTGGACGAGGCGATGCTGACCGAAGATCTGCCCGCGGCCCTTGATGACTGCGCCTTTGTCTTCGCCACCACAGCCCGTCCCCGCGGCCTGACCAAACCGGTCTACACCCCCGAGCAAGCGATGAAAGAGGCCTATGCCCGCGTCACTGCCGGTGAAAAGGTCGCGGTGATGTTCGGCCCCGAACGCGCTGGCCTCGAAAACGAAGACATCTCCCGCGCCAACGCGATCATCTCGGTCCCTGTGAACCCCGAATTCGCCTCGCTGAACCTTGGTCAATGCGTGCTCCTCTGCGCCTATGAATGGAGCCGCCAATCCATCGCCGCAGAGCCCGTGAACTACGAACTCGCCGGTACCGAATGGGCCACCGCCATCGAGGTCGAGAAACTTGCCAACCACTACGAGGAACGCCTCGACGAGGCTGGCTTCTTCTTCCCCGAAACCAAGGCCGAGGGCATGAAGGTCAACCTCCGCAACCTCTGGAGCCGCATGCCCCTGACCCGCGCCGATGTGCAAACAATGCACGGCGTCCTACGCCAGATGGTCCGCTGGAAAGAACGCGGCTAACCGCCAGAAACGACAAAAGGCAGGGCACCCAAACCCTGCCTTCTTTTTGCTAAAAATACTCAAATCCCGCCAGCCGCCACACTCGGGGCGGCCCGCCAATTCAGGCCCCGAACACCGCCATCCGCAACGGATCAGCCAGCGCCCGCCAGCTGTCCGCATCCGGCGCAATCAGCAGGTTCCCATCCGTTAGGGTCGGGGCATAGGCCTCCCCGTCCAGCATCCGCACATAGCCGCCCGCCTCGCGCGCGATCAGGGCGCCCGCCGCATGGTCCCACGGGTTCAGGTTGGCCGTCAGCAGAAAATCCGCGCCCCCTTGGGCGAACAGACGGTGCTCGTGGCAGGCGCAGCGCAGGCTGGAGTGCCGGTCGATCACCTTGGCAAAGTCATACATCCGCGACCGCTGTTCGGCGTTGAAAATGGCGGGGGGCCAATAGCCGGTCATCTCGTTGATCTGTCGGGGCGCACGGGCCTTCGCCGGCCGCACATCACCCGCAGGGGTGCCAAAGACCGCGCCGCCACCACGCTCGGCCATCACCCAGTCGTCCCCCAAGGGATCATAAAGCAGCCCGAACACGGTCTCGCCCTTTTCGACCACTGCAAGAATGACCCCGAAGGTGTTGATCCCGTTCGCATAATTCCAAGTGCCGTCAATCGGGTCGATGATCAGCGCCTGATCGGCCCCCTTCAGAACGTCCAGCTTGACGGACCCGTCCGACACCGCCTCTTCGCCGACAATCACCGCTCCGGGCAGGATATCGCGGCCCACACGGGTTAGTTCGCGCTCGCTGGCTTTGTCCGCTTTGGTCACCAGATCCTGCGCATGGGCCTTAGTGTCGATCTCGCTGTCGTCCAACTTGCGGTACCAGGGCAGGATTTCTTCTTTGGCCACGCGGCGGGTTTCGGCAATCAGGGCGTCGATCTGGGTGGTGGTCAAAGTCAAAGGGGTATTCCTATTTCCAATTCTTCGGTGCCCGTGGGGGCCAGTCAGCGCCACCATGCACCAAACCACCCTCTGGGCCAAGGTCCGGTTGTCATACCTGTTGCGCCTGACGCGGGCATAGCTGCCTAACATGACAGCAATAAAAAGGGCGCGATCCTGACCGCGCCCTTTTGCCATAACTCAGTTCTTTTTGAACGCCGCCGCCAGGGCCGAGGCCATCGCGCCCCCGCTGGAGGGCGCCTCGGTGCGGGGCTTGCCTCCGCCACCACCACCGCGCGGACCGTTGCCACGGGGGCCGCCGCCCTTGGGGCCATTCCCGCCGCGGAAGTCCCGCTCGGTCCGGCCACCGCCACGTGCATCGCGCTGGGGGCGGCTTTCGGCGTCGGGGCTCTTCATCGACAGGCCGATGCGGTTACGGGGCACGTCCACCTCGGTCACACGCACACGGACCACATCACCGGCTTTGACCACCTCGTGCGGGTCTTTGACGAACTTGTCCGATAGCTGGCTGACATGGACCAAACCGTCCTGATGGACCCCGATATCCACGAAGGCTCCAAAGGCCGCCACGTTGGTCACGGTGCCTTCGAGCTGCATGCCTTCTTTCAGGTCCTTGATCGAGTCGATCCCGTCGGCAAAGGTTGCGGTTTTGAAATCGGGTCGCGGGTCGCGGCCGGGCTTTTCCAATTCGCCAAAGATGTCCTGAACGGTGGGCAGACCAAAGGTTTCGGTCACGAACTGCTGGGGGCGAAGGGTGCGCAGCGGGGCAGGGTCCTTCATCAACTCGCGCAGATCACGGCCGCAGGCCTGCACGATTTTGCGCGCCACGTCATAGGCTTCGGGGTGGACCGAGGACGCATCCAAGGGCTCTGTCCCGCCAGTTATCCGCAAGAAACCCGCACATTGTTCGAACGTCCGCTCCCCCAGACGGGGCACAGCCTTCAGGCCCTTGCGGCTGGCAAAGGCGCCGTTGGCGTCACGGTGCGCCACAATCGCCTCGGCCAGACCGGGCCCAAGGCCCGACACACGGGCCAGAAGCGGCGCAGACGCCGTATTCAGGTCCACGCCCACGGCGTTCACCGCATCCTCGACCACGCCGTCCAGCGCACGGGCCAAGCGGTGCTGGTCCACGTCGTGCTGGTACTGGCCGACGCCGATGGATTTCGGCTCGATCTTCACCAGTTCCGCCAGCGGGTCCTGCAAGCGGCGGGCAATCGACACCGCCCCGCGCAGGGACACGTCCAGATCGGGGAATTCCCGCGCAGCCAAGGCGCTGGCCGAATAGACCGACGCACCAGCCTCGGACACGATGACCTTGGTGGGTTTGGGCGCCGGCATGTCTTTCAGCAGATCAGCAACCATCTTCTCGGTCTCGCGGCTGGCGGTGCCGTTGCCGATGGCGATCAGGTTGACGCCATGCTTGCGGATCATCGCCCCCAGCATCGCCTGCGCCCCGCGCAGATCGTTCTTGGGCTGGAAGGGATAGAGCGTCGTGGTCTCCAGAACCTTGCCGGTGGCGTCCACCACAGCCAGCTTCACGCCGGTCCGGATGCCCGGGTCCAGACCGATGGTGGCTTTGTGGCCCGCAGGCGCGGCCAGCAGCAAATCCTTGAGGTTGCGGGCAAAGACGTTGATCGCCTCTTCCTCGGCCCGTTTGCGCAGATCGCTCATCAGGTCGATGGTGATCGACAGCTTCAGCTTCACCCGCCAGCACCAGCCAGCCACATCGGACAGGAATTTATCGCCGGGCGCTTGGCCTTTGATCTCCAGCGCGGCCCGCAACACCCGCAGGGGCGCGTCCTGATCCGCATCCTCGGGCAGTTCCAGATCGGTGGTCAGCATGCCTTCGTTCGCGCCGCGCATCATCGCTAGGGCCCGGTGGGACGGCACGCCGCCATAGGGCTCGGAATGAGCGAAGTAGTCCGAGAATTTCGCGCCCGCGGTTTCCTTGCCCTCAACCATGCGGGACACCAGATGGGCCTCCCGTGCCATCAACTCGCGCAAGCGGCCCAGAATTTCGGCGCGCTCGGCCAGCTCTTCGGTCAGGATATCGCGGGCCCCATTCAAGGCCGCCTTCACATCGGCCACCTCGGCATTCAGATACCCCTCGGCCAGAACCGAAGGCTCCGATGCGCGGTTCTCCTGAATGGCGCGGGCCAAAGGCTCCAGCCCGTTTTCCCGCGCGATCATCGCACGGGTGCGCCGCTTGGGCTTGTAGGGCAGGTAGATGTCTTCCAGCACGGCTTTGGTGTCGGCCTGCATGATGCTCAGGGTCAGCGCGTCGGTCAGCTTGCCTTGGTCCTGAATGCTCTTCAGAACGGTCTCGCGCCGCGCCTCCAACTCTCGCAGATACACCACGCGCTCGGAAAGGTCCCGCAACTGGGTGTCATCCAGCCCGCCGGTCGCCTCTTTGCGGTAGCGGGCGATAAAGGGCACCGTGGCCCCCCCGTCCAGCAGCTCGATCGCAGCGGCGACCTGCGATGTGCTGGCGTTGATTTCCTTGGCGATACGGGCGGGAATCTTGGCTTTGAGGTCCATGGCGTTCCGTCTTGACTGCTTGGCCCTACGGCATACGCCAGCCCCCAGCCGCTGCCAAGCCTATTCCCCCATCCCCCATGATCACAAAAACAACGGGCGCAGCCTTCGCCGCGCCCTGTCTTTCTGCTTTGTTTAAATACTCACGGCACGACAGGCACCACAGGCACCCACCCAACCCCCTCAGTGCGGCCGCTTCAACAAGTCCTGCAAGTGCGAGGCACAGCCCGTCAGCGCCGCGAAATCATCCTCGACCAGCCAGATGCCGAATTGGTCGACGAAATCGCCAAACCGTCCCAGATCGCGGAAGCTCTCTTCGAACCCCATCTTGTCCATTAGCGGGGCAAAGGCCCGCGATACGCCGCCGATCAGGTAAATCCCGCCAAAGGGCAGCAAGGTCAGCGCCAAATTCCCGCACACGCTGCCCATGATCTGGACAAAGTGACGGGCGGTCTCGGTCGCTAGGGGATCGCTGCCATCCTCGACGCGCTTCATGATCTCGGCGGGCTCCAGAACCTGCTTCTCACCTGCCTCAGAGGACAGCCATTCATAAATACGTGCCACACCGCGACCCGACATGACCTCCTCGACCGAGGGGAAGCCGTGGTGCTTTTCGATGTACTGGCACAGACGCAGGTTGTCGTCGTTGCGCACGGCCAGCAGGGGGTGGCCAGCCTCGGCGGGCGGAACCAAGGTACCCGCGGCGCTGTGATAGACCGGCGCGATGTTCATGCCGGTGCCGATGCCCACGATCAGCATGGCCGCGCTGGGGCTGGCCTCGTGGCCTTTGCGCAGGTTGGTCAGGGCTTCGGGCTTCAGAAAGGGCAGGGCGTGACCCTGCGCCTGCATATCGTTCAGGGTGGCAATGACAGACGCACCCGTTGCCGCCGCCAGATCATCCTTGTCGAAGACCCACGACAGGTTGGTCATCTCGACCCGACCGTCGCGCACGGGGCCAGCGGCGGCCACACAGCAGGCTTCGGGCTTGGCCTCGGGATGCTCGGCCAGAAACCGCTCCAGCAGGGGCGGAAAGTTCGGCTCGCCCGCATTTTTGTAGCGGGTGATGGTGTCGTGCAGGATCTCGGTGCCCCGCGCCAGTGCGATGCGCGTGTTGGTGCCGCCAATGTCGGCGACAATGCTCAGGGGGGCCGTGTGGTCCATTCTGTCCGTCCTCAAGAGGTCTGCGGTGGGTGCTATTGTGATAGCGCTAACTTGAGCGCGTGATAGGACGATTTGGGCGTCCGCTTCAAGCTCTCAAAGTCCACATGCACCAGACCGAACCGCTTTTCATAGCCCAAAGACCATTCGTAGTTGTCCAGTAGCGACCAGCAGAAATAGCCGCGCACGGGGCAGCCCTCGGTGATGGTTTCGCGCAGGGCCGACAGGTGGGCATCCAGATAGGCGATGCGGTTCTGGTCGTTGACCTCTCCGCCGATCACGTGGTCTGCGTTCGCCATGCCGTTTTCGGTGATGTAGATGGGCAGATCGCCGGTATATTCGCGCGTCATGCGGCGGACGAAATCGGCCAAGCCTTGGGGGTATATCTCCCATCCCATCTGGGTGCGGGGCAGGGCGCCGGTGTGCTCGGACAGGCTGGGCCAAGGGGCATCGGGCGCGGCCTCGATCCGCTTGCAGGTATAGTAGTTCAGCCCGACCCAATCCAGCGGCTGGGCGATCAGGTCAAAGTCATTCTGCCAGCCGTCGGGCAGGTGGGGCTCCAGCCCCTCCAGGACCGTTTCGGGGTATTGGCGTTTGAAGATGCCTTCGACAAAGAAGCGGTTGTAGTAACCGTCATAGCGCTGAGCGGCGCGGAAGTCGGCCTCGGACCCCGAATGGGGGATCGGCCATTCCATGTTGAACACCCCGCCAAGGTTCTGCATCCCCAGACCGCGCATCACCTGAATGGCGGTGCCGTGGGCGGTCAGGACGTGGTGCATGGCGCGGGCGGTGGCGCGGATGTCGCGCAGGCCCGGCGCGTGGATGCCCATAAAGTGGCTTAGCCAGCCCACGCACCACGGCTCGTTGATCGGGGCGACCGAATGCATCCGGTCCCCGATGCGGCCCATGATGACCTCGGTAAAGTCACCGAACCACTTGGCAATATCCGCATTCCGCCAGCCGCCCATGTCCGCCAGCGCCGAGGGCAGTTCCCAATGATAAAGGGTCGCGCAGGGCTTCAGGCCCCGCTCCAGCATGGCGTCGGTCAGGCGGTCATAGAAGTCCAGCCCCTCGGGGTTGGGGGTGCCGCGTCCTTCGGGCAGGACCCGCGCCCATGACGTGGAAAAGCGGTAGGCGTCAAAGCCCGCCGCCTGCATCAGGTCCAGATCCTCTTCGAAGCGGTGATAGTGGTCGCAGGCAATCGCGCCGTTTTCGCTGCGCACCACATTGCCCGGTGTGGCGGCGAAACTGTCCCAATGGGTCGGCCCCGCACCGCCAAAGCTGTGGCCTTCGATCTGGTAGCTGGACGTGGCCGCGCCAAAGGTGAAATTGCGCGGGAAATCACTGCGTTTGAACTTCATAACCTGTCACTCGATGGGGGCGGGACCGGTGGAGCCGCCGATAATCAGATCGGCCTCCAGAAGCTTGTGCTCGGGTCCGGCCTCGGGGTTTTCAATGTGGGAAATCAACATGTCCGCCGAAAGCCGCCCTGCCTGACGCACCGAGGAGCGGGTGGCGGTAAAGATCGGAATGCTGTCCCCGTTGCGCAGGTAGGACAGGTCGTCGTCAAAGGTAATCACGGAAACGTCACGAGCCATGCGCAGGCCTGCCTCGTCCAACGCGCGGCGAACCCCCAGCGCGGCGATAAAGCTGGCCACCACAACGGAGGTTGGCGGCGTCTCCAGTGCCAGCATGGCCTGCATGGCGTGGTGGCCGTTCAGCTCGTTCATCTCGCCCGCGTGCATGTAGTCGGGGTCGGGGGTGACCCCGGCGGCGGTCAGGGCGGCCTCGAACCCCGCGCGGCGGCGGTGGGCAAAGTCCATATGCTCAAGCCCGTTGATCAGCCCGATCCGGCGGTGCCCCAGCGACAGCAGGAATTCCCCCGCGCGGCGAAAGGCGCTGGCGTTGTTCACATCGACCCAGCTATACGGGGTCTCGATTTCACTGGCGCGGCCGTGGACCACAAAGGGCAGGCCCAGTTCCTGAAGCAGGGGAATGCGCGGGTCGTTCATCAGGGGGCCGTGCACGATGATGCCGTCGACGCTGCCGCGGCTTTTCATGTCGCGGTAGATGTCCTCTTCGTTCTGGTCGTCCACGATAGTCAGCTTCATGTCGTAACCGGCGGCCGAATACCGCTCGCCCGCGCCGGCGATGAAGTCCGCGAACACGGGGTTCACCATTTCATGCTGGGTGGACAGGGGGATGACGTGGCCGATGGTCATGGACCGCCCCCGCGCCAGACGCTGCGCCCCCACGTTCGGCTGGTAATTATGCTTGCGCGCGGCTTGCTGCACGCGCAGCCGGGTGCTTTCGGCAACCTCGGGGTAGCCGTTCAAGGCACGGCTCACAGTTGTCTGGGAGAGCCCCAGTAATTCCGAGAGTTGTTTCAGGTTCATAAGCTTACGTTCAGCCAAAGCGATTTGGATCGTTTGGACCATACGGGCGTTTCATCCCCACGTCAAAGCCCTGTTTTTTCTGCACCTGGCGTGCTGCGATGCATCATAAATGCCCACGCATAAACGGGCAGTTGCGCTTGTGTCCGGATGAAGGGCGTTGACAGGTGTTACAGATTGGCGCAGGTTTGCCGCATTCAAAGCGCTTTGAAATGATCTGGGGAATCGTTCAAGCGTTTGGACTCTTGGGAGGATGGAAATGAAAAAGGTACTTTTCGCGGGCGTTGCTGCCTCGGCGATGGTTTCGGGCAGCGCCTATGCGCAACACCTGATGTTCAAGCCCGGCGAGGGCGATTTTCACTGGGACAGCTATCAGGCCTTTGCCGATGCAAACGACCTGAGCGGCCAGACTGTTACGATCACTGGCCCCTGGACCGGCAATGAAAAGGAACGCGTCGAAGCCGTGTTCGATTATTTCGAGGCCGCCACCGGCGCGACCGTGGAATATTCGGGCTCTGACAGCTTTGAACAGGATATCGTGATCTCGGCCGAGGCGGGCTCTGCCCCCAACATCGCCGTGTTCCCCCAGCCCGGTCTTGCAGCGGATATGGCGAAGCGCGGCCTGCTGACCCCGCTGCCTGAAGGCACTGCGGCTTGGGTCAAGGACAACTTTGCCGCCGGTCAGTCCTGGGTGGATTTGGGCACCTATGCGGACAAGGACGGCAACGACCAGCTGTTTGGCATGTTCTACCGCGCCGACCTGAAGTCGCTGGTCTGGTACGTCCCCGAAGCCTTCGAAGAGGCAGGCTACGAGATCCCCAAATCGATGGAAGAGTTGAAGGCCCTGACCGAGCAGATCGTGGCTGACGGTGGCACCCCGTGGTGCATCGGTCTGGGTTCGGGCGCCGCGACCGGCTGGCCCGCCACCGACTGGGTCGAAGACCTGATGCTGCGCACCCAGCCCGCGTCGGTCTATGACCAGTGGGTCAAGAACGAGATCCCCTTCAACGATCCCGCAGTCATCGGCGCGATCAACGAATTCGGCTGGTTCGCCAAGGGCGAGGGCTTTGCCGATGGCGGCCCCGAGGGCGTGGCCTCGACCGACTTCCGCGACAGCCCGACCGGCCTGTTTGCCCTGCCGCCCAAGTGCTACATGCACCGTCAGGCGTCGTTCATTCCGGCCTTCTTCCCCGAAGGCACCAAAGTCGGCGAGGACGTGGATTTCTTCTACTTCCCCAGCTACGCGGACAAGGATCTGGGCAACCCGGTTCTGGGCGCGGGCACTCTGTTCGCGATCACCAAGCCGTCGGACGCCACCAACGTGCTGCTCGATTTCATGAAACTGCCGATCGCCCACGAGGCATGGATGGCGCAGGGCGGGTTCCTGACCGCTCATGCGGGTGTGAACACCGCGCTCTATAACACCGACAGCGAACGCGCCATGGGCGAGATCCTGCAGGGCGCGACCACCTTCCGCTTTGACGGGTCGGACCTGATGCCCGGCGAGATCGGTGCAGGCGCCTTCTGGACCGGCATGGTCGACTACACCACCGGCAAGAGCGCCGAGGACGTGACCGCCGCCATTCAGGCCCGCTGGAACGAAATCAAGTAAAACACCGCTCACTGCCCCCGCTGCCATGCGCGGCGGGGGACACCTGATCGGGGGCGCGAATGGCCCCCACATTTTCCCGCAACGCCAAGGAGCCAAGCCATGGGTCCGCTCATGCAGGGTGTGCTGACGATCTTTGTCGGGGTCTTCGGCTGCGTCGCCTATTATTATTTCTCGAACCTCTTTCTGGATCGCGTGCTGTATCCCGCCCGTGGGGATGACGCCGGTCGCAACATCAACCGCGCGAATGCGGTGCGGCCCTGGTTGTTCCTGTTTCCGGCGCTGTTCGCGCTGTCGCTCTACTTGGTTTATCCGGTGGTCGGCAGTTTCTGGCGCTCGCTATTCGATCGCAGCGGTGACGCGTTTGTCGGCTTTCAGAACTACCGTAGCCTAGGCGCTGACCCCGAGTTCCGCTCTGCCGTGGTGAACAACTTCCTGTGGGTGCTGGTGGTGCCTGCGGCGTCCACGTTCCTTGGGCTGATCGTGGCGCAGCTGACGGACCAGCTGAAATGGGGCGGGGTGGCGAAATCGCTGATCTTTATGCCCATGGCGATCAGTTTCGTCGGAGCCTCGCTGATCTGGAAGTTCGTCTATGCCAATGACCCGAATATCGGCTTGCTGAATGCGATCCGAGGGGCGTTTGGTGCACCATCGCTTGACCCGCTGCAATTGCCGTTCTGGAACAACTTTTTCCTGATGGTGATCCTGATCTGGATCCAGACCGGCTTTGCGATGGTGATCCTGTCTGCGGCCCTTCGCGGCATCCCCGAAGAAACGGTCGAGGCCGCCATCTTGGATGGTGCGAACCCCTTCCAGATTTTCTTCAAGATTCAGGTGCCGCAGATCATGGGCACGATTGTGGTGGTGTGGACCACGATCACCATTCTGGTGCTCAAGGTTTTCGACATTGTCTACACCATGACCGGCGGCAATTTCGGCACGCAAATCCTGCCGAGCTACATGATGGAATACATGTTCCGCGATGACGGGCGCGCGACGGCGGTGGCCTTTGTGATCATGATTTTGGTGCTGCCTGTCATGATCTGGAACATCCGGCAAGCCCGCAAAGAACTGCGCTAAGGGGTTGGGATAATGGAACATATTGCAGGACATAAACCCGCTCTGACTTGGATCGTGCGCATCTGTGTGACGATCTTGGTGGTGTTGTGGCTTATCCCGACCGTGGGCCTTTTGGTGTCGTCGTTCCGGGATCGTGACGACATCTCTGCCAGCCCGTGGTGGCAGGCGCCGTTTCCGGCCGAGCAGACCTTTGCGACCCGTATCGCGGGGGACGCGGTGCAGCAGGCGGACGGCTATCTGCTGACCGGCGACATCCACGATCTGCCCGAGGCGAACGGCGCAGGCCGCATCACCGCCTTTGGCGTCAGCCGGTCCGCCCCCACGGGGATCGCTGCCGGAGATACCACCGATCTGCCCAAGGGCGGCACCCTGACCGTGCACCCAGATGGCAGCTTTGAAATGCTGACCCCCGAGGCCCCCGATGCCAAAGGCCAGCGCCTGTACTTTGCCGCCGAGGTGCCCCCCGAATTCACCACCGCGAACTATGAAAGCGTGCTCTATGCGAACGGGATGGCGCAGGCGTTCATCAACACCTTCACCGTGACCATTCCGGCGACCATCATCCCGATCCTGATCGCGGCCTTTGCGGCCTATGCGCTGGCGTGGATGGAGTTTCCGGGTCGCGGCCTGATCATCGCGGGCATCGTCGGCCTCTTGGTGGTGCCGCTGCAACTGGCCTTGGTTCCGCTGCTACGGCTGCACAACGACATCGGCATCGGCCAAAGTTTTGTCGGCATATGGCTGGCGCATACGGGCTTTGGTCTGCCATTGGCCATCTACCTGCTTCGCAACTACATGGCGGGACTGCCCAAGGACATCATCGAAGGCGCCAAAGTCGACGGCGCCACCGATTTCCAGATTTTCACCCGCATCATCCTGCCGCTCAGCTTTCCGGCGCTGGCCTCGTTCGCGATCTTCCAGTTTCTGTGGACATGGAACGATCTCTTGGTGGCCAAGGTTTTCCTACCGTCCGACAGCGAAAGCTGGGTGATGACCCGCAAGATCGCCGACGACCTTCTGGGCTCGCGCGGCGGGGACTGGGGCATTCTGGCGACGGCGGCCTTTGTCTCGATCGCGGTGCCGATCGCGGTGTTCTTCCTCATGCAACGCTACCTGGTCCGCGGCCTTCTGGCCGGATCGGTCAAGTAACACTCTGAATACGAAAGACGTTTCCGAAATGGTTCACCTGAGCAAATCCCAAAACCCCGACTGGTGGCGCGGCGCTGTCATCTATCAGATTTACCCCCGCAGCTATCAGGACAGCAACGGCGACGGGGTGGGCGACCTCCTGGGGATCGTCCAGCGGCTGCCCTACATCGCCTCGCTTGGGGTGGATGCGATCTGGATTTCGCCGTTCTTCACATCCCCGATGAAGGACTTCGGCTATGACGTCAGCGATTACTGCGACGTGGACCCGATGTTCGGGACGCTGGCTGATTTCGACGCGGTGATCGAGACCGCCCACCAGTATGGCATCAAGGTGCTGATCGATCTGGTGATGTCGCACACCTCGGACCAGCACCCTTGGTTCGTCGAAAGCCGTGAAAGCCGCGAGAACCCCAAATCCGACTGGTACGTCTGGACCGACCCCAAAGAGGACGGCACGCCCCCGAACAACTGGCTGTCGATCTTTGGCGGGCCCGCGTGGCAGTGGGACGCGCGCCGCGAGCAGTATTATCTGCACAACTTCCTTGTGTCCCAGCCCGACCTGAACTTCCACAACCCCGATGTGCAGGACGCCGTTCTGGCCGCTGCCCGTTTCTGGCTGGAGCGGGGCGTGGATGGCTTCCGTCTGGACACGATCAACTTCTACTTCCACGACTCCGAACTGCGGTCGAACCCGGCGCTGCCCAAGGATCAGCGGAACGACACCATCGCGCCTTCGGTGAACCCCTATAACCACCAGCGGCATCTGTATTCCAAGAACCGTCCCGAAAATCTGGACTTCCTCAAGCGGTTCCGTGCGCTGCTGGACGAATTCCCCGGCGCAGCCGCCGTGGGCGAGGTTGGTGACGCGCAGCGCGGTCTGGAAATCATGGGCGAATACACCCGTGACGGCGAAGGCGTGCAGATGTGCTATGCCTTCGAGTTTCTGGAAAAAGACCTGCTGACCCCCGAAAAAGTCGTCCGCGTTCTGTCCCACGTGGACGAGGTCGCCGCCGATGGTTGGGCCTGCTGGGCCTTTTCGAACCACGACGTGGTGCGCCATGCCTCGCGTTGGAGCCTGACCCCCGCCGCGCAGCGCCTCTATGCGACCTTGTTGATGACCGTGCGCGGATCGGCCTGCATCTATCAGGGCGAAGAGTTGGGCCTGCCCGAGGCGGATGTGGCGTTCGAGGACCTGCAAGACCCCTATGGCATCGAGTTCTGGCCCGAGTTCAAAGGCCGCGATGGCTGCCGCACGCCGATGGTCTGGAACGGGGCCGAGCAGAACGGCGGGTTCTCGACCGCGCCGCGTCCTTGGCTGCCGGTCTCGGGCGAGCATCTGTCCCGCGCCGTGGCCGAGCAGGAAAGTGACCCCGCCGGATTGCTGCACCACTATCGCCGCGTGATCGCGACCCGCCACGCCCATCCGGCGCTGGTCAAGGGCTCTCATGCGGACCTGCGGGTGGATGGCAGTGTCCTGAGCTTCACCCGTACCGACGGGGACGAGACGGTGTTCTGCGCCTTTAACATGTCGGACACGCCCGCGACCATCGACGGGCCGCAGGGCGACTGGCACACCATCGCCGCCGAACTGGGCAGCTGCGGTGTGGCGGGCGATGGAAAACTGCATCTGGGTCCGTGGCAGCCCAGCCTGCTGCTGCGCAAGTAAGCTGAACGGGGAGGAGGGAACACCATGGCCGATCTGAAACTGACCGAAGTCGCCAAAAGCTACGGCCCCGTGGACGTGCTGAAACACATCAACCTTGAGATCGAGCGCGGCGAGCTGATCGTCTTTGTCGGGCCGTCGGGCTGCGGGAAATCGACCTTGTTGCGGATGATCGCGGGGCTGGAAAAGATCACCGGCGGCGAGCTGCAAATCGACGGGCAGGTGGTGAACAACGTGCCGCCCGCGCAGCGCGGGATCGCAATGGTGTTCCAGTCCTATGCGCTTTACCCGCACATGACCGTGCACGAGAACATGTCCTTTGCGCTGAAGATTGCGGGCAAGTCCAAGGCCGAGATCGACGCCGCCGTGTCCCGCGCGGCCAAGATCCTGCAACTGGAGCCGTACTTGGATCGTCTGCCCAAGGCCCTGTCCGGCGGTCAGCGCCAGCGGGTGGCGATCGGGCGGTCCATCGTGCGCGACCCCAAGGTGTACCTGTTCGACGAGCCGCTCTCGAACCTTGATGCCGCTCTGCGGGTGGCGACACGGATCGAGATCGCGCAGCTGAAAGAGCAGATGCCAGACAGCACCATGATTTACGTGACCCACGATCAAGTCGAGGCGATGACCCTAGCCAGCCGCATCGTCGTGCTGGCGGGGGGCGGGATTGCGCAGGTTGGCACGCCGCTGGAGCTGTATGAACGGCCCGAGAATACCTTTGTCGCGCAGTTTATCGGCTCGCCGCAGATGAACCTCTTGGGCGGGCGGATCGTGGGGACCGGCGCACAGACCCGCGTGGAACTGCCCGAGGGGCAGGGGACCATCCTGTCCAACTATCCCACCCGCGACAGCGATCTGGGCCTGACCGTCGAAGTCGGCATCCGCCCCGAGGATATGCTGCCCACGGACGGTCCCGACTATGCCTATGCCGGAGAGGTCGAGATCAAAGAGGCGCTGGGAGAGGTCACCTTGGCCTACTTCAAAAAGCAAAAGCCCGAGCATGATCCAGTGATCGCCAAGCTGCCCGGTATCCATACGGGCCTGCGCGGACGGGTCATGCACATGACCGCCGATCCCAGCAAGGTGCACCTGTTCAGTAATGGCCGGTCGCTGCTGTATCGGGACTGAGCCCACAGGAAAAAGGCTGGTCGATTGACCAGCCTTTTGCCGTTTTATCTGGTTTGGCTTAGCCGCGACGGCGACCACCACGGCGACCGCCAGCGGAGGACGCCTGCGAGGCGCGGGCTGCGTCGGCAAAGCTGGTGCCGTCTTCGGTGGCTTCGAGGATCTTCGAGAACTTGATCCATTCCGCACCGTGGGGATCGTGGTTCATCAGAAGGTTGGCCGCCTTGATTGCTTCCATCTCGACCTTGCGGACGGGGTTCATGATCGCCGAGGTCATGCCAGCGCCAATGGCCATGGGCAGGAAGGCCGCGTTGATGCCGTGACGGTTGGGCAGGCCGAAGCTGATGTTCGACGCGCCGCAAGTGGTGTTCACACCCAGTTCCTCGCGCAGGCGGCGGACCAGAGCAAACACCTGCTGGCCAGCGGTTGCCATCGCGCCAACGGGCATCACCAGCGGGTCAACCACGATGTCATGGGCGGGGATGCCGAAATCGGCAGCGCGTTCCACGATCTTTTTGGCGACGGCAAAGCGCACATCGGGGTCTTCGGAGATGCCAGTGTCGTCGTTCGAGATCGCCACAACCGGCACATTGTACTTTTTCACCAGCGGCAGAACCAGTTCCAGACGGTCCTCTTCGCCGGTGACCGAGTTCAGCAGCGGACGGCCTTGGGCCGCAGCCAGACCGGCCTCGAGCGCGGCGGGAACCGAGCTGTCGATGCACAGCGGCACATCAACCAGACCCTGCACCAGCTCGACGACTTTGGTCATCAGCGGGGGCTCGGTCTCGTTGGGGTTGGGGTTCGAGTTGTAGACAACGCCCGCGTTGATATCGAGAACCATCGCCCCGCATGCGACCTGCTCCAGCGCGTCCTTTTCGACGGTGCTGAAGTCGCCTGCTTCGAGCTCGGCTGCCAGCTTCTTGCGGCCGGTGGGGTTGATGCGTTCGCCGATGACGCAGAAGGGTTCGTCAAAGCCGATGACGACGGTTTTGGTTTTCGACTCGATGACAGTGCGGGTCATGGGCTTTCCTTAGGCTTGGTTTGCGGGGACAGCAGAGCGTCCGCCGTTATCGATAGCCCACTGGGCGTTGGTGGCAATGCCTCCCAGCGGGAAGAAATGGACATTGGTGATGTTGAAATCGGGGTTCGCGGCCTTGTGGGCTGCCAGATCCGCGATGACTTCGTTGGGCTCAAAGGGCAGCATCAGCTTGGTGACGTCTTTGGCGCGCTTCTGCAGAACCTTGAGCGAGGGGCCAACGCCGCAAGCAATGGCGAATTTGATCATGGTTTGCAGTTTGGCAGGGCCAGCGATGCCGATGTGGATGGGCAGGTCAACGCCAGCGGCCTTGATGCTATCGGCCCATTCGATGATCGGCTTGGCTTCGAAGCAGAACTGGGTCGCCAGCGCCATCTTGGCGTCGGTGCGTTCAGCAAAAGCGGCCTTCCAGCGCAGGGCGTCCATCACATTCTGGTCGCCGCCATTGGGGTCGATGTCCTTGTTGCCTTCGGGGTGGCCCGCGACGTGCAGACGGGTAAAGCCTGCGCGATCAAAGAGGCCGGTCTCCATCAGCTGCATCGAGCTGTGGAATTCACCGTGAGGCTCGGCAACGCCGCCAGCCAGCAGCAGAGCCTGCTTGACGCCCGCGTCGTTCGAATAGCGGTTGATCCAGTTTTCCAGAGTCGCGGCGTCTTTGATGATGCGCGCGGGGAAGTGGGGCATGACCTGAAAGCCGTCATCGGTCAGACGGGCCGCGGTTTCGACCATGTCCTCGATGGGGGTGCCTTCGATGTGGGCGATGTAGACGCGGGTGCTTTCGGGCAGCAGGTCACGGAAGTTCTCGACCTTCGACGCGGTGCGGGGCATCACCTCGATCGAGTAGTCTTGCAGGAACGCTTCGACTTGCGCGTTTACACCGTTGGTTTCTTCGCGCTTGCGGAAATTAAACAGAGCCATGGCGGCCTCCCAGACCTTGCGGGGCGTGCTCACGCACGGCCTCCGTTCTCGATCAGGGCTTTGACGCGCTCCTGATCGAATTCCTCTACCAGCCGCGCCGCCTCGGCGTCGGCAAGGGTCTGGGGATCACCGTCACGCGTGTCGATCACGACCTTGCGCCATTCTGCCAGATAATCGTCCGTCTTGTCCGCGCCCGACTTCATCGCTGCGCGGTCAATGGCCTGCTCGAAACGCTCGGGCAGCTGCACTTTGGCGCTGCGGCGTCCTTTGCCGACGATGACCTGGGCCGGAATATCGCGCCAGTAAACGATCGTGATGTCGGGCATGTTGCGATTCCTTTTCCCTATGGCTTTCTTGTAGAACGCGCTTTTGCGTCACTTTGGGCGAATTTCGACATTGTGAAAGATGTGTGCGACGCGACCTTATTCTGACGCGCATCAATAGGCCATCCGAAGGGCCGTGAAAGTTTCGCATGAAGATCATGTGCTGCGCAGATGATCATATTCGGGACTGGCGCTTGCGCATTCGGGGTGGAGTGACTACCCTAGTAGGTAACAATGAATGGAGGGCGTGGACATGACGCCCAGGCGTCCCGATAGCGCGGGCGCACTCCCGAAACCGGTCGAGAGCGCAGATCGCGCGTCGCCCGATCCGAACGAGCTGTATGCCGCCTTGGATTTGGGCACAAACAGCTGCCGGATGCTGATTGCCAGACCGAATGGCGCTCAGTTTACGGTGGTAGATAGCTTCTCAAAGTCCGTCCAGTTGGGCGAGGGTTTGGAAAGCACCGGCAACCTGAGCCGCGCAGCCATGAACAGGACTGTGCAGGCACTAAAGGTATGTCAGCAGAAACTGCAACGTCACAACGTGTCGCGGATGCGATTGGTTGCGACCGAGGCATGCCGCAGGGCCAAGAACTCGCGCAAGTTCCTTCAGCAGGTGCGGCGCGAAACGGGACTTGTGCTGGATATCATCCCGCCCGAGGAAGAGGCGCGTCTGGCCGTGGTGTCCTGCGCGCCCTTGGTCAGTGCGCGCACGCAGCAGCTCTTGGTCGTGGATATTGGCGGTGGCTCCACCGAACTGGTGTGGATTGATCTGGCCCAAGTGCCGCGCCGCGAGCGTGCCAAATCCATCATGCGCCTGCATCAGGGCTTCAAGGCCCGCGGCCCGCGCCTGAGCCATCCCCCCGCCAAAGTGGTGGACTGGATCAGCGTGCCCCTTGGTGTGGCAACCCTGCGAGAGCAGTTCGCGGATGTCGAGGATGATGCCGCACGCTTTGCCCTCATGAGCTGGTTCTTCGAGGAAAATCTGGCCGAGTTTGCCCCCTATGCCCGCGAACAAAAACGGCAGGGGTTCCAGATCGTGGGGACCAGCGGCACCGTGACCACGGTTGCGGCCAGCCATCTGGGGCTCAAACGCTATGACCGGACCAAGGTGGACGGGCTGCGCATGAGCTCTGACCAGATCAACAAGGTGATCGACGGCTATCTGGCACTGGGCCCCGAGGGCCGCCGCCGCGATCCCCGTATCGGAAATGATCGCCAGACCCTGATTATGTCGGGGGCGGCGATCCTTCAGGCGCTCTTGCGCTGTTGGCCCACGGACCGACTGTCGGTCGCAGACCGTGGACTGCGCGAAGGGCTCCTTTATGCACAAATGAGCGCGGACGGCGTTCTACAGGACAGTGAATAATGGCAAAGAAACCAACAAAAAACACCTCCGGTCGCGGCCAGCGTGACCTGACTGTCAAAGTCAAAACCGCCCGTGGACGCACCACCAGCCAGCAGCGTTGGCTTCAGCGCCAGCTGAACGACCCCTATGTGAAACGCGCCAAGGAAGAGGGCTATCGCGGACGCGCGGCATTCAAGATTCTGGAACTGGACGACAAGTTCCGTTTCCTTGTGCCGGGGGCCAAGGTCGTGGACTTGGGCTGCGCGCCGGGGGGCTGGTGTCAGGTTGCAGTCAAACGTGTGAACGCGCTCGGCGAGAAAAAGGGCAAGGCCATCGGCACCATTCTGGGGGTCGATCTGCAAGAGGTCGAGCCGATCGCTGGCGCCGAAGTGCACCAGCTGGACTTCCTGTCCGATGACGCTGATTTGCAGGTCAAGGAATGGCTGGGGGGCAGTGCCACCGTGGTCATGTCCGACATGGCGGCAGCGTCCAGCGGTCACAAGCAGACCGACCACTTGCGGATCATCGCCCTGTGCGAGGCCGCGGCCTATTTCGCGTTCGACGTGCTGGAGCCGGGCGGCACCTTTGTCGCCAAGGTTCTGGCGGGCGGTGCCGAAGGCAGTCTGCAGCAGCTCTTGAAAAAGCGCTTCAAAAAGGTGGTCAACGTGAAACCCCCGTCGAGCCGCGCCGACAGTTCCGAGAAATTTGTGGTTGCGACCGGCTTCCGCGCCGAAAACGACAACGGCGACTATGACGAGGACGACGATACCGATGAGTGATCAGGCGCCATCCTTGACCGGTCTTTTGTCCCTTGGGTGGGCGCGTTTGCTGGCGGGGGCACAGTTCCCCGATGCGGCGGCGCGCCATGTGACCTTGGGGACGTTCGGCCTGTCAGGATGGCCCGAGATGCGCAGCGTGATCCTGCGGGCGGCGCACCGCGATGCAGGTCTGCTAGAGGTGCACACGGATGTGGCCTCGGAAAAGGTGTCGGAAATTCGCGATAACCCTCATGCGGGGCTGCATGTCTGGGACGCGGCCTATTCGCTGCAAATCCGCCTGCGCGGCTCGGTCCGAGAGCGCCCGCGCCGCGAACTGCCGCCCCTGTGGGAGGCTGTGCCGGAAACCTCGCGCAAGGTGTATGGCGGGCATCCCTATCCGGGCTATGCGATGGCCAGCCCCTATGATCATACGGATGATCCGCAGCTCGACCGCTTTGCCGTGCTGCAGTTCCGCGTCGAAGAGATCGAGTTGTTGCTGATCGATCCCGACAAACACAAACGCGCCCTCTACAGGCGCGTGAACGACTTTCAGGGGCAGTGGCTGGCGCCCTGATCAGGCGCGGCCGAACACGACGGCCTCGACCTCTTCCCAGCTGACGGGGTTCTCGTAGACCTCCTCGATCGGAGGGGGCAGTAGGGGGGCCAACTGTTCCCGCCAGTACCGCACGCGCTGTCGCATCTCGAAGGACTGGCCGATCTCCTCGGCCACATGTGCGGCAGAGGCGTCGTCCAGACTTCCCAGAACAAAGGCAAAGGCGCGTTCGTCGGTGGTCATTTTCTCAGGCGGCTCCGGTTAGGCGGGTGCGAAGTGCGAACCCTGCATTCCTTACCTTTCTACCAACGGCCTGTACGGATTCATTATAGAGTGACGCCAAGTCATCTAGGGTTAGGTCGTAGACAAATCTGGCCACAAGCATCTCGGCTGCGGGGACCGGCAATGTCCGAAGGGCTGTGTTGATACGTCCGACCTGGTGATGACGTAGCTGTTGTTCCTGTTGGCTGAGGTCGGTGTCGGCCTCCCACGCGATGTTGCGCCCGAAGAAGGGTTGGTCGCCCGATTGCTCGCGCAGGCGCTGGATCGCCAGGCAGCGGACACGACGCATCAGCCAGTCATAGGCATCTTCTTTGTCAGGATCGTATTTCGGGGCCATGCGCCAGATCAGCGGCATCAGCTCCAGATAGGCCATTCTGGCCTGTTCGCGATCGGGCAGCAGGCGAACAAGCTCGGTAAAGAGCTTGTTGCCGTGCATCCCGTGCACTTCGCGCAGCGCATCTTTGTCGCGGGCGGCGATCCGTTGCAGGATTTCTTCCGTCGCGCACTCCAGAACCCGGTTTTCCATTTCTAAACACCCTGAAAACACACTCACTGGGATATAGAACGCGCGTTCGGATGTATGTTTTAGGGTCGAAGGTATATATTTTTGTACCGAAGGATATTTTTATATCCTTCGGGTCGGTTTTCACGCGGGGGCCAGTTGTTTGGCGTCTGCCTTGATCATGTCGGCGGCCTTTTCCGCGATCATGATGGTGGGCGAGTTGGTGTTCCCCGAGGTGATCGTCGGCATGACCGAGGCATCCACCACCCGCAGCCCCTGAATGCCCCGCACGCGGCAGGCCATATCCACCACGGCGCGGTCGTCGGTGCCCATGCGGGCCGTCCCCACGGGGTGGAAGATGGTCGAGGCGATGTTGCCCGCGCCCTCGGCCAGTTCGGCGTCGGTCTGGTACATGGGGCCGGGTTTGAATTCCTCGGGTTGGTATTGCGCCATCGCGGGTTGGGCCATGATCTGGCGGGTCAGCTTGATCGCATTGGCGGCGACGATGCGGTCGCCCTCGGTGGACAGGTAGTTCGGCTGGATTTCCGGCGGGGTCAGGGCGTCGGGGCTGGTGATGTGCACATGGCCGCGGCTCTCGGGGCGCAGGTGGCAGACGCTGGCGGTGATCGCGTCGAAATCGTGGGGCGCTTGGCCGAAAGCCTCGAGTGTGACGGGCTGCACGTGGTACTCCAGATCCGGCGTCGCCACATCGGGGCTGGAATAGGCAAAGGCCGCCAATTGGCTCGGGGCCATCGACATCGGGCCCGACCGTTTCAGCAGATATTCGAGGCCGATCATCCCCTTGCCCCACAGGCTGTTGGCCATGGTGTTCAGGGTTTTCGCGCCCTGAACCTTGTAGGCGCAGCGGATTTGCAGGTGGTCTTGCAGGTTGCCGCCTACATCGGGGGCATCGAGGCGTACGTCAATCCCGTGCTCTTGCAGCAGCGCACCGGGCCCGATCCCCGACAGTTGCAGCAGTTGGGGAGAGTTGATGGCACCGGCGCTCAGGATCACCTCGCCGCGGGCAGTGGCGCGGGCAGGGGCGCCCTGCACCCGCAGTTTCACGCCACTGGCGCGCATTCCGTCAAAGGTCAGCGTTTCGGCCTGCGCATGGGTGACGACCCGCAGGTTCGGGCGGTTCGAGGCAGGTTTCAAGAAGCCTTTGGACGTGCTCCACCGCCAGCCGGCTTTCTGGTTCACCTTGAAATAGCCGACGCCAAAGTTGTCGCCGGTGTTGAAATCGGGGGTCTCGGGGATGCCGGCCTGAACAGCGGCGTGTTTCCACGATTCCAGTACATCCCACTTCAGGCGTTGCTCTTCGACGCGCCATTCGCCGCCCGCGCCGTGGTGTTCGGAGGCGCCGCCATAGTAATCTTCGGACTTGATGAAATAGGGCAGCACATCGTCCCAGCCCCAGCCGGTCAGGCCCATCTGCCGCCAGCCGTCATAGTCTGCCGCCTGTCCGCGCAGGTACAGCATCCCGTTGATCGACGAGCATCCCCCCAGCACGCGCCCTCGCGGATACAGCAGTTGCCGTCCATTTAGGCCAGCGCAGGCGGCGGTCTTGTAGCCCCAGTCGGTGCGCGGGTTCCCGATGCAATACAGGTACCCGACCGGAATGTGGATCCAGTGGTATTTGTCGTGACCGCCTGCCTCGAGCAGCAGCACGGATTTGGTCGGGTCCTCGCTGAGCCTGTTGGCCAGAACGCAGCCCGCCGATCCCGCGCCCACGATCACATAGTCATATGTTCCCAAATCCAGCATTGCTGCGTTCCTCCCCCGCAAATGTCCCTTTTGAAACTATCCGCGTTTTGGCTGGACAGGGAATGAACGGTTTCGCACATTGTATGTCGAAAACCGTGCAGAGGCGCTTATGCAGTTCGACTGGGAAGACATCCGCTATTTCCTCGAGACCGAGCGGGCAGGGCGCATGGCCTTGGCCGCGCGGCGGCTCGGGGTCAGCCACACCACCGTCGCCCGCCATATCGAGCGGCTGGAGCGGTCCATCGGCACGCAAGTCTTCGAGCGCAGCGACGAAGGGATGCTGCTGACCGAGGTGGGCGAGCGCATCCTGTCCCATGCCCGCGAAATGGAGCGGACGGCGTTGGCCCTTGGGGATCAGTTAGGCGACGGGCGGGCCGAGCAGCTGTCGGGCGTGGTCCGCGTGGGGGCACCGGACGGGTTCGGGAATGCGGTGCTGTCGCACATCCTGCCGCAGCTTTTGCGCACCAGCCCCGGATTGCAAATCGAACTGGTGCCCGTGCCCCGCACCCACAAACTGTGGAAGCGCGACGTGGATATCGCCATCAGTCTGGACCGTCCGCAAACGGGCCGCCTGATCATGCGCAAGCTGGTAGACTATGACCTGCGCCTCTATGGGGCGCCAGAATTGCTGGCCGATCCGCCGCGGGATGTGCAGGACCTGACGGCCTATCCCTTTGTCGGGTATATCGACGACCTGCTTTATACCGGAGAGTTGGACTTTAACCGCCTGATCCACCCGCAACTGCGCACGGCCTACAAGGCTGCCACGGTCAAGGCGCAACTGGATGCGGTGCGGGCTGGGGCGGGGCTGGGGGTGCTGCCGTGCTTTATGGCCGCGCAGACCGGCCTGATCCCCGTGCTGCCCGAAGAGGTTCAGTTCAACCGGCGCTATTGGCTGCTGTACCCCGAGGAATTTCGCGATCTAGCCCGCATCCGCCGCGTGGCCGATTTCATCGTGGACGGGGTCAGGAGCAGTCCGGCGCAATTCACCTATGACCCCCAATAGAAAACGCCACCCGGGGGTCGGGGTGGCGTTTCCTTTGCCAGACAGAACGGCGGAAAAGGTTACTGTCGGGCGCTGATGCTGTTGCCGGCACCATTCTGTTCAAAGTGGGCGACGTTGTAGTCACCGCTCTGGGTGATGGTCTGCATGTTGGTCTGGTTGCTGCCGCGGATGGTGCTGACCAGAACGTTGTGGTTGCCCTCTTGGGTCAGGTTGAAGCGGCCGTTGCCATCGTTGATGGTCAGATCCATCAGGTTGTTATTGCCGATTTGGGCGGTGTTCAGAATGTTGCCGCCGCCATGCAGTTCAGCGAACAGTTCGTTGGCCAGACCGGTCTGGATGCCGACGATGCTGTTCTGCGCGCCGGTCACCGACAGGTCGTAGACGTTGTCGCTCTGGAGTTGGGACAGAGCCAGCTTGTTCTGCGCACCGGTGATCGCGACGGTCGCGCTGTTTGCGGTGCCGCTCTGCTCGGTCTTGAACAGGTTGTCGGCGCCGGTCAGCGACAGGGTTAGGACGTTTTGCGCGCCGAACTGGGCCAGACGGTTCGAGGTGTCGTTCGTATTATCATAGTCGGTGCTGTTGCCTGCGCCGATGATGTCTACGGTCATCGCGTTGTTGGTGCCGTCTGCATCGCTGCTGCCCTGCTGGGCCAGAACGGTGCTGCCCGCGCCATTCACGTCAAAGTTCATCGAGTTCGAGCCGTACTGCAGAAGCTGCATCGCAATGCCGTCACCGTTCAGCACGCCGATCGTCACGGTGTTGGCGTCGCCCGACTGACCAATGCCCAGGTCGATGTTATTGTTGCTGATGTTGGTGATGGTGATGATGTTGGCGCTGCCGTCCTGCGAGAACGCGGTTTCATTGTTGTCACCGGTGATCTGCGCGATGCCCGCGCGGTTCAGGTCGCCGCTCTGGAAGATGCCGAACTGGTTGTTGTCGCCGCGCACGTTCCAATCCGCGATGTTGCTATCGCCGTTTTGGCTAATGGCGCCGCCGGCAATTCCCAGACCCGAGGCAAAGCGCGCCGACAGACCGCCATTCCCGTTTCCGTCACCATTCATGATAATTCCGGCGGTGTTGGCGTCGCCATTCTGGATGATGGAATTGACTGCGTTTCCAATCAATTCGCCAGTGGTGTTACCGTTATTCTGGGTGATCGACAGAGTGTTGCCCGCACCGTTTTGCTGGATGCCGTAAATGACGTTGGCTGCGCCGACCTGGTTCAATTCCATTCCGTTGTCCGCACCGGACTGGATCATCTGCTCGCCATCGCGGCCGATACGGTTGGCAGAGGCAGCGCCATCAGCGACAGTCGCGCCAGTGGTGTCGCGGGATTGGGTAATCTCGACGGTATTTACCGCGCCATTGATGGTGTTTTCCTGGCTGATGCCGGAAATCACGTTGGCGGCGTCATCGGGCGTGGAATTGTTGACCGATCCCTGATTGACCGAAATCTGGTTCTGCAATGTGGCCGCATTCGAAACGCCAATTTGCGAGAGGGTGCCAACGGTATTGTTATTCTGGGTTTGGGTCAGGGCCACGCTGTTGCGATCACCGGATTGTGTCAGGCCAGTGCCCGTTGCGCCGATGCTATTGCCCTCGCCATTTTGTGTAAGGTCGGCGTAGTTCTTGTTTCCGGCCTGAATTGCGGTGGTGCGGCTGTCCCCATTGATCGAACCTACCGAGTTTTGCTTACCAGTTTGGGTCACGATCGCTTTGTTGTCCGCACCGTCCTGCGAGATGAGTGCATAGTTGGTCGCCTCTTGTGCCGAGACGTTGGCTGCAAGAACTGCAATTGACGCGGACGAAATAAACAAGCTTTTCAGTTTCATCTTTTGGCTTCCGTGTTTCTTTGAGTGGTTGCACGTGGCTTTTTAGCTGCCATTGAACCGTTTACTGTCCGCACGCCCCCAGAGTTTCGCGGCCACACTATAGATAACGTTATCTTTGTGTCCTGTTCATTAGGATTACACGTTACCTTTCTGTCGTATAGCAGTCACCTTCTAACTGTCGAATGTAAAAGTGCTGAAAGTGGTAATCTGAATTTGCATGACGTTACCACTATGGATTACCGGTAACACCCGAACGGATATATTTTTAATACCTAAGGGTATATTCCGTACTTTAGTGATGTGGATAATCACCTGTTGGCTGTAATTAATTTTCCGATACAACCCGTTAAAATATGGCTTAATAGTGGAAGAGTAGAAAACCCATCCAAACGGGATGATAAAAAATGGCAGGTCGAATCACCTTGGCGCTGGGGATGGCGCTATTAATGGCTCCGCTCGGGGCTTCGGGGCAGGACCTCGTTTATCAGCCGGTTAATCCAAGTTTCGGCGGGAGCCCTCTGAATTCGGGGCATTTATTGTCGATCGCGAATGCGCAGCGAAATGCGACCGCGTGGGATTACGAGGCACCGGCCTCTGCCGGATCGCTGTCGTCATCGACCGCGGGGTTGTCGCAGGCCGAGCTTTTTGCGCGGCAGCTGCAAAGCCGTCTGCTGTCTTCGCTGTCAAGTGAGGTTGTCGAGGCCATCTTCGGCGACGACCCCCAGCAAAGCGGCACCGTCATCTTTGGCACCACCGAAATCAGCTTTGATCGCAGCGTGGACTCCATCGATCTGACCCTGACCGACACGGTGGACGGAACCGTCACTGAAATCTCTGTGCCGCAGTTGGTGGTGAATTGATGGGGGCCGTTCGGAAACTGCTCGTGCTTGGGACCATGATTGGCGGCTTGGCGGGCTGTGACGCCAATCTGCCCGCCATGTACAAAGAGGCAGGCGCCGCCAAATTTGCCGCCGAGCAAGCTCAAACAACGGACCAGTCGCGCGCCCTGATGAACGTGCCGCGTCCGGCGCGCAAACTGACCGTGTCGGTCTTTGATATGCCCGACCTGAGCGGCCAGTACAAAGAGACAACCACAGGTCAGAACCTGTCCCGCGCTGTCACGCAGGGCGGGGCGGACATCCTGATCAAGACCCTGATGGAGGCAGGCGGCCGCCGCTGGTTCAACGTCTTGGACCGCGCCGCGCTGGATAGCTTGCTCAAGGAACGCCAGATCGTCACCGAAATGCGCCGCATCTATCGCGGCGAGGCCGAGGTGGATGCAGGTGCTCTGGGTCCGATGGATCACGCGGGGATCATGATTCAGGGCGCGATTGTGGGCTACGATTCCAACATCGTGTCGGGCGGCCTTGGGGCGCAGTATCTGGGGATCGGCGCGAACCGCCGCTACAAACTGGACGTGGTCACGGTCAGCCTGCGCGCGATTGCCACCGAAACCGGCGAAGTGCTGGCGGCGGTCATGGTGCGCAAACCGATTGCCTCGATCTCGACCCAGGGGAATGTGTTCCGCTACGTGGCGCTGGACGAGCTGTTGGAAAGTGAACTTGGGGTCGCCATGAACGAACCCAAACAGCTGGCGATCGAGGCCGCAATCCAGAAGGCCGTGCTGTCCCTGATCGCCGAAGCGGTGGACGTGGGCCTGTGGGACTTTGCCGATCCCGCCGCAGGGCGCGCCTTTCTCGAGGCGTACCGCCGCGAAAAATACGGCGACACCGCGCAGTCGGTCGAGCAGGTGTCCCAGCGCACCAAGCAAAGCCTGACGATCCCGCGCACAGTCCCCGCCAAGCCAGAGCCCGAAGCCCCTGTCGTTCGGCAGGTGGACCCCCAGAATGGCGGGGCCGTACCGCCCGTCGATGAGGCCTCTGACGAGGTGCTGGGCTGAAATATCCAACGGTCAGGCCGTTTGGTTAACTGACCCACCAATGAACCGCCAAACCGGCAGGAAGGAGGTCTACCCGCAAAACTGCAAGCATGGCATTCCGAAATGGCACCCTTAGCCATGCCGGACCTCCATGCGCCACTTCCTGAGACATATCTGCCTGAGCGCGCTGTTCGCCGCGATCTTGCCGGCAGGACAGGTGTGGGCTGGCAATGGCATCTATCTGCTGCAGATCGGCGCAGAGACGGGCCTTGGCGAAGAGCATCTGTTCGACCAGCCCCTGTTGGCCAATCTGGATGTCACCGGTCAGGACCCCTTGGTCGAGGTGATCCAGATGGGGGCCGCGCTGAGCGCCGATGTCCACGTGCACGGCACCGATTGCCACGTCGAACTGCACCAGCTTGGTGTCGGGCAGTTCGCCAGCGTTAGCCAGAGCGGCTGGCACAACGACGTGGTGCTGTCTCAGGGTTTCTGAAACCTTTTCACCTCGGAGATCGTCATGAGGTGCATGAGACGTCCTATCTATATATCCCTAGCCCTGATCGTGGCCGGTGCCCCCGTGCTGGCGGACGGCAACAAGATCTATCTGACCCAGTCCGCGCCCTTTAACGGCAATAGCGCGGGCAACACGATCAATGTGGACCAGAGCGCGGCGGACTTCAGTCTGATCGGCCTCGAGAGCAATCCGGCCCTGCAAGCGGGGCGTGGCAACAGCGCAGACATTCTGGCCGAGGGCTATGGCTCTGAAATCCTGCTGCGGCAGGAGAACAATTCGACCAACGGGAACACGGCGGCGCTCTATACCTATGGGATGGTGGACGCGGCTCTGACCCAAAGCGGCGAGCAGAACATCGCGACCCTGCGCGTCATGGGGCCCGGAATGACCGGCCAGATCACACAGGACGGCAACCTGAACCAGGGCACCCTGAACGCGGTCGGCATCATGGGCACCGCCACGCTAGAGCAGATTGGCTCCAACATCGACGCCACGCTGAACGTCGAGGCCTATTATGGCCACGTGAACTATGCGATCGAGGGCTCGAACCTGCGCTTTGCCAACGAAGGCCCGACGATCCGGACCTTTGGCCAGACGGTGAACATCCGTCAGAGCGCTCTGGGCCTTGTCGGGTCAGAGAACGGGCGGGGCAATCAGAAATGAAGCGCGTTCTGTTGGCGATGCTGTTGGTGGCGGCAGGGCCTGCGATGTCCCAATCGGCGGCCGATTATTTGCAGGCTTTTTCGGGCGAGTGGTATTCCTTTGACCGCGCGCGGGCGCAGAATGGCGGCGTGTGCCGCGTCGATCTGACGACCGAGCCGATGGGCAACGCGCTTGTGGCCAAGGCCGAAAACTGCGGCGCGGGGATGGACTTGCTGGGGGCGTGGGGGATTGTGGACGGCCAGATTGCCATGCTGTCCGATGATCAGCGCGTGCTGGCGCTAATGGGCGGCAATCAGGTACGGATGACAGGGGATGACCTGTCCTCACGCCGCAGCCTGATCCTAGAGCGGCGCCAACCCAGCGGGTTCGTCGTGAGCCTGCAACAAGCGATCAAATCGCAGAACTGCCTGTATATCGGCTACACCGCCGACTGCTCGAACAAAGAGGATGTGAGCCCGCTGCTGTCCGCCAAGACCGACGCGCAGGTGCATCTTCAAACTGCCACCCGTGTGAACCTGCGCGAACAGCCGCGCCGGGATGCGCCGGTGTCGCTGGTTCTGGACCGGCTGACCAAGGCCGATGCCACCGAATGCCTGACGGCCACCGATGGCATCTGGTGCAAAGTCACTGTGGGCGAGACCAGCGGTTGGCTGGCCCGCAACGCGATCCGTCAGAAAAAATGGGCCGTCACGACCTTCGAGCTGTCGGGCAGCTAGGGCTGGATCAGAAATCGAGCCCCAGATCCAGCGTCTTGGCCGAATGGGTCAGGGCGCCCGAGCTGATATAGTTCACACCGGTCGCGGCAACCTCGGCCACGCGGGGTAGGGTCATGTTGCCGGACGCTTCCAGCACCAGACGGCCCGCGTTCATTGCTACAGCTTCGACCAGAGTGGGGGTGTCCATGTTGTCCAGCAGAACAACATCGGCGCCGCCAACCTCCAGCACTTCGGCCAGCTGGTCCAAGCGGTCCACCTCGATCTCGACCTTCATCATGTGGCTGGCCTGAGCCTTGACCGCCTCGAGCACAGGGGTGATGCCGCCCGCTGCCGCGATGTGGTTGTCCTTGATCAGGATAGCGTCGGACAGGCTGAAGCGGTGGTTGAAGCCGCCGCCGTGGAGAACCGCCTGCTTTTCCACCAGACGCAGACCAGGGGTGGTCTTGCGGGTGCAGGTCACGCGGCAGTTGGTGCCACGGGTTTCCGCGACATAGGCGGCAGTCATGGTGGCGATGCCGGTCAGACGACCCGCAAAGTTCAGCGCCACACGTTCACCTGACAGGATGCTGGCCGCGCTGCCCTCGATCGTCATCAGCACGTCGCCTTTGCCACAGGGCTGACCGTCGGCGATCAGGGTCTCGACCTTCAGGGTCGGGTCCACCAGATGAAAGGCGATGCGGGCGATCTGCATCCCCGACACAATGCCCGCCTCGCGCGCGTTCAGGCGCGCGGTATAGGTGGTGCCTGCGGGGATCACCGTGCGGGTGGTGATGTCGCCATAGGTCCCCAGATCCTCGGCCAAGGCGTTGCGGACGACGGGTTCCAGAACCAGATCGGGCAGGGCAGAGTTCATCGCTTACTCCTTGGCGTAGCGGGCGCGGATATCCAGCGCCTGATCCAGCGTCATCTCGGAACGGACGCCGGTCGGGTCGGTCTGCGGAAAATCGGAACGGAAATGCGCTCCGCGGCTTTCTTCGCGCATCAATGCGGCGGCGGCAATCAGCGTTGCGGTCGCAGTCATGTTCGACAGGGCCTCGCAGCTGGGTTGGCTGAACTCGATCAGATAGATGCGGGCCAGCGCGTCCTTCAGATCGGCGCCATTGCGGACCACGCCGACCTTGTCGGTCATGATGCGGCGCAGGTCGGCCACCAGATCCTCGCGCGGGGGGGCGATGGTGCCTGCGTCGGGCAGGGTGATCTCTTCGGCCGCGGGAACGGTCCCCAGATTGTTCAGGATCGAGGTCGCCGCACGGCGGGCATAGACCAGCGCCTCTAGCAGACCGTTCGAGGCCAGACGGTTCGCCCCGTGCAATCCGGTCGAGGCACACTCGCCGCAGCACCACAGGTTATCCAGCGTCGAGCGCCCCTGATCGTCCACCTTGATCCCGCCCATATGGTAGTGCGCAGCGGCGGCCACGGGGATGGTTCCGGTGACAGGGTCGATACCGGCACGGGCACAAGCCTCGGCCACGGCGGGGAAGTGGGTCAGAATCTCGGCACCGATGGCCTCACGTGTGTCGAGGCTGGGTTCGTATCCGGCTTGGGTCTGGGCATAGATGCCACGGGCGACGATATCGCGGGGGGCAAGTTCTGCGTCGGGGTGAAGCCCCTGCATGAACCGTTTGCCCATCTTGTTGACCAGAATGGCCCCTTCACCGCGCAGGGCCTCTGTGGCCAAGGGGGCGGGGTCCTCGCCCGAGGCGATGGCGGTCGGGTGGAACTGCACGAATTCGGCGTCGGCGATCACGGCACCGGCGCGGGCGGCCATGCCGATCACCTGACCACGGATGCGCGGCGGATTGGTGGTCAGAGCATAGAGCCCGCCCGACCCGCCACCGGCCATCAAATGCGCTGCGCCGCGTACCAGCACGGGCGCGCTGCGGTCACTGCCCGAACCGGCGATCCATACACCGGTCACGCGGCCGTCATGCACCTCAAGGCCCGTCGCCATATGGCGTTCCATGACCTGCACCGAAGGGGTCTCTCGGACCTGAGCCACCAGCGCCTTCATGATCTCGGCACCGGCCTGATCCCCGCGCACCCGCACCACGCGGGCAAAGCTGTGGGCGGCCTCGCGGCTCATGACGTAGCCACCTTCGGGGGTCCGGTCGAACGGCGTGCCCAGATTGGTCAGGTTCAGGATATGCTGGCGCGCCTCTTGGCAGACGGCGGTTGCGACGGCGGGGTCCACGGTGCCAGCGCCAGCGGATACGGTATCGCGGGCGTGCTCTTCGGGGGTGTCGCGGTCATCCATGGCAGCGGCAACGCCGCCTTGGGCCCATGCGGAACTTGCGCCTTCTCCCAAAACTTCGGGCGAAATCATCAGGACGGGATAGGGGGCCAGGGTCAGGGCCGCATAAAGCGCCCCCAGCCCCGCGCCGACGATCACCACCCGTTCGGTGGTCACGCTGGTCATGATAGGTTCAGAGCCCCAGTTTCTTGGACATATCGATCATGCGCTGCACGGCCAGACGCGCGCCCTCGGCCACCGCGGGATCGACCTCGATCTGGGTGGTCATGGTGTGCAGGCTCCAGAGGACTTTCTCCAGAGTGATCATTTTCATGTACGGGCACATGTTGCAGGGGCCGACGAAATCGACCTCGGGCAGCGCATCTGCGATGTTCGAGGCCATCGAGCATTCGGTCACCAGCATCGCCTTTTCGGGCTTGTGGTCGGTGACGTACTTGATGATCCCGCTGGTCGAGCCGCTGAAGTCCGACGCCGCAACCACCGAGGGCGGGCATTCGGGATGGGCGATGACCACAGTGCCGGGGTTCCATTCGCGGAACTCGTTGATGTCCTGCGCGGTGTACTGTTCGTGCACGATGCACGAGCCTTCCCACCAGACGATGCGCTTGTTCTTGACCTTCTGGGCCACGTTCTGCGCCAGATACTGGTCGGGGGTCATGATGACGGTGTCCGCTTCTAGCGCTTCTACGATCTGGATCGCGTTCGAGCTGGTGCAGCAGATGTCCGATGCGGCCTTCACTTCGGCGGTGGTGTTCACATAGGTGACCACGGGAGCACCGGGGTAACGCTTGCGCATCTCTTCGATCCCAGCGGGGGTGATGCTTTCGGCCAGCGAACAGCCCGCGTTTATGTCGGGCATCAGAACGGTTTTCTGGGGCGACAGGATCTTGGAGGTTTCGGCCATGAAGTGCACGCCGCCCTGAACGATCACGTCTGCCTCGACCTTCGCGGCCTCGATCGCCAGCTGCAAGCTGTCGCCAACAACATCCGAGATGCCGTGAAAGATATCGGGCGTCATGTAGTTATGCGCCAGAATGACCGCGTTGCGCTCGCGCTTCAGGTCATTGATCGCCTTGATATAAGGAGCGGCCTTGAAGAAATCCGGCGGCGTGACCACGCGGTCCATCTTTTTATAGATGTCCGACAGGCTCTCTGCCAGGTCGGCCGAGGGACGCAGGTCGTATGCCTCGGACAGCTCCGAGCGGACGGTGTTCATATCGAGCACTTCAGGATCCTCCTAGTGCGCGAGACCCGGGGCCAGTCGTTCCGTCTGGCGTTGCGGGCCGGCGCAATTCCTTTACCGGCAGGCGAGATAAAACGAGGCCTTCTTCTACAGGTCTATCCGTCGGGGTCAATGTCGGCTGTATCCGAAAGCGCCCATTTCTATAAGAAAGATGTAGGAATTGTGACACAGATTACTACCCCTGATTGTGCTGCAATGCAGAACGGGCAGAACTGCGGCCATCGCGGGCTTGTGATGCAAAATAGACCGCGCAACTGCAGAATTCGGCAAAACAGCGCAAAGATTTACTAGGCAAATCAAACGGGCAGGGGCATACAGGGCGTTACCCGTTAACCTCTCCGGTGCAAGGCCGTGCAAATCCGTCTGGAAAAGGTCAACCATATCCGCCGTCAGCGCAGCTATTGCGTGATCACCACTGGGCAGACGCTCTTTGGGGAATGGTTCGTGCAGCGGGAATTCGGACGCATCGGATCGAACGGCGCACAGCAGCGCGTCGATTACGTCGCCAGTTGGCAAGAGGCCTATGAGGCATGGGAAGCGATCAAGCGCGAAACCTGCCGCAAGGGCTATGCCCCGATCCCCGTGCAGTTGCGTCTTTTCTGAAATACACGCGCAAAATGCCGCTTTTGATGCCTGCAAATTGGCAGCCTGCGGCGATTTTTCCGCGTTTTCGGTTTCGGTATACAATGGCACACATTGACTTGAGGGCCCTATCCCTCTAAGTCGGGGGCGACTAAGCGGCGTGCATAATGCCCGTCGCCCACGGCGTCAGATTTCGGAGAAACGAAGCCATGACAAAAAGCGATACCCCCGACATCATTTATACCATCGTTGACGAAGCGCCCGAGCTGGCCAGCGCATCGCTGCTGCCGATCATCCGCTCGTTCGCAGGCAAGGCCGACATTAGCGTCGAGACCCGCAACATTTCCGTGGCGGGCCGCATTCTGGCCGCGTTCCCCGAATACCTGACCGAAGACCAGCGCATCGCTGACGATCTGGCTGGTCTGGGTGAACTGGTTAAGACCCCCGAAGCCAACGTCATCAAGCTGCCGAACATCTCGGCCTCGATGCCCCAGCTGAACGCCGCCATCAAAGAACTGCAGGACAAAGGCTACGCTGTTCCCAGCTACCCCGTTGATCCCCAGTCCGACGAAGAAAAAGAAGCGCAGAAGCGTTACGACGCGATCAAGGGTTCGGCCGTGAACCCCGTCCTGCGCGAAGGCAACTCTGACCGTCGTTCGGCCAAAGCGGTCAAAGAATACGCCAAGGCGAACCCCCACTCGATGGGTGACTGGGCCGCAGACAGCAAGACCCACGTAGCCGCAATGGACGGCGACGATTTCTATGCCAACGAGAAATCGACCACCATCACCGCAGCTCAGGCTGGTGGCGCGAAAATCGTCTTCACCGCAGAAGATGGCACCGAGACCGTTCTGAAGTCGGGCCTGAAATATCTGGAAGGCGAAATCGTTGACGGCACCTTCCTGTCGGCCGCCGCTCTGAAAGCGTTCGTCAAGAAAGAGATCGCGTCGATGGAACCGGGCGTTCTGTTCTCGGTTCACCTGAAAGCAACCATGATGAAGGTCTCGGACCCGATCATCTTTGGTTACTTCGTCGAAGGCTACCTCGAGGACTTCATCGCCAAGCACGGCGACAAGCTGAACGAACTGGGCTTCAACCCGAACCAGGGTCTGGGTGATCTGGAAGCCAAGATCGCAGGCAACGCCGAGCTGGAAGCAGACTACAAAGCTGCTATGGCCGCCAAGCCCGCCATGTACATGGTGAACTCGGACAAGGGCATCACCAACCTGCACGTATCGTCGGACGTCATCATCGACGCTTCGATGCCCGCAGTGATCCGCGCTGGCGGTATCGGCTGGGGCCCCGATGGCAAAGCGGCACCGACCAAGTGCTGCATCCCCGACAACTGCTATGCAGGCGTCTACGACGAGACCATCAACTTCTTCAAACAGAACGGCAAACTGGACGTCACCACCTGTGGCGCCGTGTCGAACGTCGGTCTGATGGCCCAGAAGGCCGAAGAGTACGGCTCGCACCCGACCACCTTTGAAATCGCTGCCAAAGGCACCGTTCGCATCGTTCTGGACAACGGCGACGTGATCATCGAGCACGCGGTTGAGGCCGGCGACATCTGGCGTTCGTGCACCGCGAAACAAGAGCCGATCCTCGACTGGATCAAGCTGGGCATCAACCGCACCAAAGCGACCGGTCTGGCGGCCTTCTGGCTGGACGCAAACCGCGCCCACGATGCAGAGCTGATCAAATACGTCGAGCCCGCGCTGAAAGAAGCCGGTATCGAGATCCCGATCATGGCGCCCCGCGAAGCGACCCGCTTTACCCTCGAGAACATGGTTCAGGGCAAAGACGTCGTCACCATCACCGGCAACGTTCTGCGCGACTACCTGACCGACCTGTTCCCCATTCTGGAACTGGGCACCTCGGCCAAGATGCTGTCGATCGTGTCGCTGATGCAGGGCGGTGGTCTGTTCGAAACCGGTGCTGGCGGTACCGCACCCAAGCACGTTCAGCAGGTCATCGAAGAGAGCCACCTGCGTTGGGACAGCCTTGGCGAGTTCTGCGCACTGGGTGAATCGTTCAACTTCCTGGCTGGCAAAGGCAACGCCAAAGCCGGCGTTCTGGGCGCAGCCGTAGAGGTCGCCACCCAGAAGGTTCTGGAAAACGACAAGTCGCCCAAGGGCCGCGTCGGTCAGATCGACAACCGTGGCAGCCACTACTACTTTGCCAAGTATTGGGCAGAGGCACTGGCAGCCCAGACCGAGGACGCAGAGCTGGCAGCAGCCTTTGCCCCCGTCGCAGCTGACCTGGCCGCCAAGGAAGACGCCATCCTCGCCGAGATCGCCGAAGTTGACGGCAAGCCCGGTGATATGGGCGGCTACTACCTGCTGGACGCCGTCAAAGTGGCCGCAATCATGCGTCCCAGCGCGACCCTCAATGCAATTATCGGCTAATCAACCGATCCATGCGTAAATGAATAAGCGGGCCTTCTGGTCCGCTTATTTCTTTTTGGAACAGTTGGTTGCGGGACGTTCTTCAATCCATGCGTTTTTAAACTGATCGCTTATTGGGCGATAAATCCCCTTCATTTCCGCATATGTGGCGTGATCCCGCCTGTTTGGGCGCAAGCCCGGGCTTGGGGTTGGGTCTCTTGCTGCGCTGCGGCAAAATCCTGTGCATTCGCGGAACCTTTGCGTGATCCCCGCGTTACCTGTGGGAAAGGGGCTGCATTTCAGCCCGGCGCAGACGGCCGCGACGCCGACCAGCGAAAGACCGAAGGAGATGTCGATCAAGTTCCCGCCACCAAACCCCGCTCCGACCCCTTATGCCCGCCTGACCGTTCTGGGGGCTGGCAGCTGGGGAACCGCTCTGGCCACTGTTCTGGCCCGTAACGGTCACGAAGTAAGGCTCTGGTCGCGACGACCCGATCACGCAGCGGCCATTAATGCCACCGGTGAGAACGCCGATTATTTATCCGGCCTGACCCTGCCGCAGGGCATCACCGCCACCGCCGATCTGGCCACCGCCCTGAACGGTACCGAGGCGCTGCTGATCGTCACCCCGTCCTCGACCCTGCGGGCCATGTGTCAGGCCATCGCCCCCATGATCCCCGAGGGCATCCCCATCGCACTGGCCTGCAAGGGCGTCGAAAAGCGCACGGGTCTTTTGCTGTCCGAAGTGGTGTCCGATGAACTGCCCGGCCATCCGGTGGGCGCGGTGTCCGGCCCGACCTTTGCTCGCGAAACCGCGCTGGATCACCCGACCGCCGCGACCGTGGCCTTCCCCTTTAGCTATGCCGACCGCCTGTCGCCCGAGAACAGCCCCGCCGCACGGCTGGCGCTGACCCTGTCGGGTGGCGGCTTTCGCCCCTATGTGTCCGATGACCTGATCGGGGTCGAGGTCGGCGGCGCCGTCAAGAACGTGGTCGCCATCGCCTGCGGGATGATGTCCGGCGCCGGCTTTGCCGAGAACACCCGCGCCGCCCTGATCACCCGCGGAATCGACGAGATGAAGCTGTTGGCCCAGGCCCTAGGTGGCCGCCGCGAAACGGTGACTGGCTTGTCCGGTGCGGGCGATCTGACGCTGACCTGTTCGTCCACCACCTCGCGCAACATGTCGCTGGGGCATCAACTGGGGCAGGGCATCCCGCGCCCCAACTGCTTTGACGGCCGCAATGTGGTGGTCGAGGGCGAGGTGAACGCCGTGTCCGTCACCGACTTGGCCCGCCGCGTGGGCGTGCCGATGCCCATCTGTGAAACCGTCCATTCGGTGCTGCACGGTGGCGCGGACCTGCAAGAGGCGTTCAGCGCCCTCTGGGCCCGCCCGATCGAGGCCGAGCCCTTTGCCCTTGATCTATCGCTCGAGCATCCCGCGCCGCAAACCTCTCTGCATTTCGGAGTTCGCCAATGAATGTCCATGTCTCTGCCCGCCCTGATATCGCCACCCGCCGCTTTACGCTGGCCACCGATCTGGACGGCACGTTCCTTGGCGGGTCCGATGCGGACCGCAAGGCGCTGTATGACTGGATCGAGGGGAACCGCGACACCATCGGACTGATCTTTGTCACTGGCCGCGATCCTGAATTCATCATGGAGATGTGCCGTGATCGTGGCCTGCCATGGCCCGAATATGTGGTCGGCGACGTGGGCACCACCATTGCCGAGGTCACCGCTGACGGCCACGTTACCCCCATCGCCGCGCTGGAAGAAGAGATCGCCGAGGCGTGGGGCAATCGTGGCGACGTGGTGCGTGTGGCGCTGGACGGGCACGCAGGCCTGACCCTGCAACCCACCGCATTCCGCTACCGCGTCAGCTACGACATGGACGCGCAGACCTTTGATCCGGCAGCCAAATCGCGGGTCGAGGAGCTGGGGCTGGATTGGCTGATCTCTGACAACCGCTATTTCGATGTCCTGCCCAAGGGCATCTCCAAGGGGCCGTCCATCCGCCGCCTGATCGCCCATCTGGGTCTGGACGAGGCCCGCGTTCTGTGTGCGGGCGACACCCTGAATGACCTGTCCATGCTGGCCTCTGGCCTGCCTGCCGTGGCCGTGGGCAATTCCGAAACCGAACTGGTGCAGCGCCTGTCTGGCCACTCTGCCGTCTATCACGCGCAGGGCCACGGCGCCGCCGGTATCCTCGAGGCGATCGACAGCCTCGATCTGCACGACATTCCCGAAGGAGTTCTCTGATATGCGTTCGAACCTGGTTATTGTGTACCACCGCCAGCCCTACGAAGAAGTCGAGGTCAATGGCAAGATCGAGTACCACGAGAACAAGTCCCCCAACGGCATCGTCCCCACGCTGAAAAGCTTTTTCGGGCGGTTCGAAAAGGGCGCGTGGATCGCGTGGAAATACGCCGACGATCCGGCCAATCCCGACTTCGAGCGCGTGGTCGAGATCGAGGACACCTATGGCAAATACAACGTCTCGCGCCTGCCGCTGACCCGTGAACAGGTGTCGTCCTTCTATCACGTCACCTCGAAAGAGGCCTTCTGGCCGATCCTGCACGGTTTCAAGGAACGCTACAATTACGACCCCGTGGATTGGTCCACCTTCCGCGAGGTGAACTGGGCCTTTGCCGAGGCTGCCGCCGCCGAAGCCGCCGAGGGCGCCGTGGTCTGGGTCCATGACTACAATCTGTGGCTGGTGCCCGCCTATCTGCGCCGCCTGCGCCCCGATGTGAAGATCAGCTTTTTCCACCACACGCCGTTCCCCAGCGCGGACATTTTCAACGTCCTGCCGTGGCGCAAGGAAATCTTGGAAAGCCTTCTGGCCTGCGACGTGGTGGGCTTTCACATCCCGCGCTATGTGAACAACTTTGTCTCGGCTGCGCGGTCGCTGCTGGAGGTGTCCACCAAGACCCGCGAAAAGGTCAAAGACGAGCTGAAGGCCGAAACCTCGGCCCTGTCCGAGCAGTCCGTGATCACCGAAGTCAGCTATCAGGGCCGCACCATTCGCCTGCAGGCCAGCCCCGTGGGGGTCGATGTGGACTATATCGAAAGCCTCGCCAATTCCGAGGAAACCGCCACCAAGCTGGCTGACATCCGCGAAACCCTTGGCGACCGTCAGCTGATCCTGTCCGTGGGCCGCACCGACTATACCAAGGGCGGGATTGAGCAGTTGGAAAGCTATGAGCGCCTTTTGGAAAGCCGCCCCGACCTGCGTGGCAAGGTCCAGTTGATGCACGTGTCGGTCATGGCGAACGCGAACATGACCGCCTATCAGCAAATCCAGCACGATCTGGAAACCTTGGCGGGCAAAATCAATGGGCGGTTCGGCAGCTTTGACTGGCAGCCTTTGGTGCTGATTTCTCGCCCCGTGCCGTTCAAGGAACTGGTCGCCTATTACCGCGCTGCCGACGTGGCATGGATCACGCCGCTGGCCGACGGCATGAACCTGGTGTGCAAGGAGTATTGCGCCGCCCGCACCGATGGGGACGGGGTTCTGGTCCTCTCCGAATTCGCGGGCGCCGCGGTAGAGTTCGCCTCGGCTGTGCCGACCAATCCCTTCTCGTGGAAGTCGATGGACAGTGCGATCCAGTACGCCCTCGAGATGCCCGAGGACGAACGCCGCGGCCGCATGGAGCTGGCCCGTCAGATCGTCCGCAAACAGGACATCCGCTACTGGGCCGAGGATCAAATGATGGCGCTGGACCTGCCCACCATGCCGGACACCCGCGACGCGGCGTGATCCAGTTTGAAGGTTAGGCGGGGCGCGGGCCAATGGCTCGCGCCTTGGCGTTTCCAAGGGGCAGGGCGGGTTCACTCTGGAAAACCGCCCCTCTTTGGTGCTAAGGGCCGGTTTCGTCGCCACTCCCGATCACCAGTCCAGCGGAACGAGGTCCAAATGGAAAACCACGCGAACCAAGGTACGCCCGAACTGCGCCGCGCCGCCCGTCTGAGCGTTGCGCCGATGATGGATTGGACCGACCGCCATTGCCGCTATTTCCACCGCCTGATCAGCACCGAAACGCTGCTGTTCACGGAAATGGTCACCGCGCCCGCGCTGGTGCGCGGTGGGGCGCTGCATCTGCTGGACTATTCGCCCGAGGAACACCCCGTTGCCCTGCAACTTGGTGGTTCTGATCCGGCCGAGTTGCGACAGGCCGCCCGTATGGGCGCCGAGGCAGGCTATGACGAGGTGAACCTGAACGTCGGCTGCCCGTCCGACCGTGTGCAGTCTGGGTGCTTTGGTGCGATCCTGATGACCCGCCCCGAGCTGGTCGCTGAATGCGTCAGCGAAATGCAGGCCGAATGCCGCGCCGAGGTCACCGTCAAATGCCGCATCGGCGTTGACGACCAGACCCCCGAAGACGTGCTGCCCGACTTTATTGAAACGGTCGCGGCGGCGGGGGTGACCCGCTTTACCATCCACGCCCGCAAAGCTTGGCTCGAAGGGCTGAGCCCCAAGGAAAACCGCGACATCCCCCCGTTGGATTACCCGTTGGTCCACCGGATGAAGGCCGCCTATCCGCACCTTCACATCTCGATCAACGGCGGCATCGCCACGCTGGACGACGCATTCCCCCATCTGGAGCAGGGGCTCGACGGGGTGATGATCGGCCGCGCGGCCTATCACCAGCCCTATGACATCCTCGGGGCTGCCGATGCGCGCATCTATGGCAAAGGCGCTGGCCCCACCCGCACCGAGGTCGTCCACCAGATGCTCCCCTATATCGAGGCGCACCTGACCGCAGGGGGCAGGTTGAACCAGATCACCCGCCACATGCTGGGCCTATTTGCCGGTCAGCCGGGCGCGCGCCAGTGGCGCCGCTACCTGTCCGAGAACGCCCATGCCACAGGCGCAGGCCCCGAAACCGTGCTGGCCGCGCTGGCCCAGATCCCCGAAGCTGCCTGACATCTTGCCCTTGTGCCCGTGCCCCGCTAACTCCTACGGGACATTGCGCAAAGGACAGATCATGCAGGCAGACCTCATTCCGCTACTCGCGCTTCTTCTCGGGATCGGCGCTTTTGCGGGCATCCTTGCGGGCCTTCTGGGGGTCGGGGGCGGCATCGTGCTGGTGCCTGCGTTCTTCTACACCTTCTCGCATATGGGCTACGCTAGCGACGAGCTGATGCGGATCTGTCTGGCCACCTCGCTGGCCACGATCATCGCGACCTCGGCCCGCAGCGTCCACAGCCACAACCGCAAAGGCGCGGTGGACTGGTCGATCCTGAAAACCTGGGCCCCCGGCATCGCGGTGGGCGCGATCATCGGTGTGCTGGTGGTGGCGCAACTGCGCTCGGCGGCGCTGCAGGGCATCTTCGGCGTCATCGGCATGTGCATCGGCCTTTATATGGCGTTCAGCCGCAGCGAATGGCGCATCGCCGACGAAATGCCCTCTGCGGGGACACGCATGGTTCTGTCCCCGACTGTGGGCTTCCTGTCCGTCCTGATGGGCATCGGAGGCGGCAGCTTTGGCGTTCCGCTCATGACCCTCTACGGCACCCCGATCCACCGCGCGGTCGCCACCGCCGCAGGCTTTGGCGCGCTGATCGCGGTCCCTTCGGTGATCGCGTTCCTCTTCGTCCCGATCCCGGCCGAAGTCCGCCCGCCGCTGACCATCGGCGCGGTTAACCTCGGGGCCTTTGCCGTGGTCGTCTGCATGACCATGATGACCGCACCCATCGGGGCCCGCATCGCCCATTCGCTGAACCCCAAGCCGCTCAAGCGGGTGTTCGCAATGTTCCTGCTGTTGGTCGCTGGCAACATGCTGCGCAAATCGCTGGGCCTGTAACCTTGGACCAACCCTGCCTTCATCTTGGCAAAAATACCCTCGCCGAAGGTCCCGCGCCGCACAGGCGCGGCCCGCGACAGGAGACGACATATGACCGCGATCATGATTCAGGGCGCTGGCTCCAACGTAGGCAAATCGCTTCTGGTGGCGGGCCTGTGCCGCGCCGCCCGCCGCCGCGGCCTGTCGGTGGCCCCGTTCAAACCCCAGAACATGTCGAACAACGCGGCAGTCACCTCGGACGGGGGTGAGATTGGCCGCGCCCAAGCCCTGCAGGCCATCGCCTGCGGGGTCCCCCTCCACACCGACATGAACCCCGTCCTCCTGAAGCCGGAAACCGATGTGGGCGCCCAAGTCGTGGTGCAGGGCAAGCGCATCGCCACGGTCAAGGCCCGCGACTACGCCGCCCTGAAACCGCAGCTGATGACCAGCGTTCTGGACAGTTTCCATCGCCTGAAATCCGCCCATGATCTTGTGATCGTCGAAGGCGCTGGCAGCCCCGCCGAGGTGAACCTGCGCGCCGGTGACATCGCCAATATGGGCTTTGCCTGCGCCGCCGATGTGCCTGTGATCTTGGCCGGTGACATCGATCGCGGCGGGGTGATCGCGCAGATGGTGGGCACGCAGGCTGTGCTACCCGATCAGGACAATGCTATGATTGCGGGCTTTCTGATCAACAAATTCCGCGGCGATGTCAGCCTCTTTGATGAAGGGTACAAGATGATTGCGGGCCGCACCGGCTGGCAGGGCTTTGGCGTTGTGCCGTTCTTTCCCGACGCCTCGAAACTGCCCGCCGAGGATGCGCTGGACCTGCCGACCCGCTCCAGCGGGCGCGGGTTCAAGGTGGTGTGCCTTGGCCTGTCCCGCATCGCCAACTTCGACGATCTCGACCCCTTGGCGCAGGAAGAGGGCGTGGACCTGACCGTACTGCGTGCGGGCCAGCCGATCCCTGGCGACACCGATCTGGTCATCATTCCGGGCAGCAAATCCACGCGGGGTGATCTGGCCTATGTCCGCGCTCAAGGCTGGGATATCGACCTGCACGCCCATGTTCGCCGCGGCGGCTATGTGCTGGGCATTTGCGGCGGCTACCAGATGCTGGGGCAGGCGGTCCGTGACCCCATGGGCGTCGAAGGCGCGGCGGGCGAGGACCCCGCTCTCGGCCTGCTGGATGTGACCACCGAAATGACTGGTGACAAACGCCTGACCCAGGTGCGCGCCACCCATGCGGCCAGCGGGCTGGAACTGGACGGCTACGAGATCCACATCGGCCGCACGGACGGCCCCGATCGGGCGCGCCCCTTTGCCCACGTCGACGGCCAGCCCGAGGGCGCCGTGTCCGCGGACGGGCGCATCATCGGCAGCTACCTGCACGGGATGTTCACCGACAACGCCTTCCGCGCGGCGTTCCTGCAGGGGTTCGGGGTGCAGTCCGGTGGCCTTGATTATGGCCGCGTGGTGGACCAGACGCTGGACGCGCTGGCCGACCACCTCGAGGCACATTTGGACGTGGACGGGATACTGGCGCTGGCCCGTTAACCCATCAGCCAGATCAAGGCACTAACCGTAAAGAACGACAGCGTCGTCGTGACCACCAATGTGGTCGCGGTGATGCTCTCGATCCCGTAGCGCTGTCCGAAAATCGGATAGACCGACAGCATCGGCACCGAGGCAAAGAGCGCCGCTCCCAGCATGTAAACGGCATCAGACATCGGGAACAGCCACATGCCCACCAGCACCAGCGCAGGGTGCAGGATCAGCTTGCCCACGGCGATCATCCCCGTCTCGACCGACAGGCTGCGGATGGGGAAGTTCGCCACCGTCCCGCCGACCACGAACAGGGCCACCACCGGCGCGGTCGCGCTGATATAGCCGATGACCTTCTGGATCACCTCGGGGATGGGCAACCCGCTGAAGCGCACCATCAGACCGATGGCCAAACCCACAAAGATCGGGTTCTTATAAAGGCCCTTGATCGCCTTGAAGAACGCGCGGTGAAAGCGTTCCTCGGGGTAGGCGCCCGCATCCGCGACGGCCAGCGCCAAGGGGATCACCAGCATATTCTCGACAATCATGGACCACGCCAGAATGTCGAAGGCCGCATCCCCGATGATCAGCGCCGCAATGGGATAGCCCATGAACCCGCTGTTCGAGTTCGCCATCCCCAGCGCATACATCGCGCTGGCCGCGATCCCGTTGCCGCGCAGCTTGTGCATGACCATGATGGCACTCAGCAACAGCAGCAGCGATGCGCCCCCGTAGACCGCCATGAAATGCCAGTTCAGCGCCGCAGCACCGGGCCGGTTCACCGCGCCCGCGATCATCACCGGCATACAGATGCGCAGAACGAACGTCCCCAGCGCCTTGGGCACATCCCGCGCGATGTAACCCGTTTTCAACGAGACAAAACCAGTGGCAATCAGCAAGTAAATCGGCGTGGTAATCGCTAGGATGGCAAGCATCGGCAGTTCCGCAAAGATATGGGGGCCATTGGCCTTATGCTGTTTTGATGGGCCAACTGCCCAAGCGACGCAAGGGCGGATGCGGCGGGGCTTGATTTTCGCCTCTGCGGGCGGTTCAGATGCCCTGAAACAGCGATTTGCGGGGGCATTATGGCAGAGGTTCTGGTTCTGGGGGCAGGGATGATCGGGGTCTCGACCGCGCTGGCCTTGCAAGCCCGAGGGCACGCCGTCACGCTGGTGGACCGCCGCGACCCGGGGCAGGAGGCCAGCTATGGGAACGCCGGTTACATCTGCGGAGATAGTTCCGAGCCGTATCCATTGCCCCGCGATTTTCGGACCTTGGCGGCGTTCGGGCTGGGGCTGCGCAATGACGTGACCTACAACATCGGGGCGGCGCTGCGGATGGCGCCTGCGCTCTGGCAGTATTTCCTGCATTCGCGGCCCGACCGCTTGGCCGTGCAGTCCCGAACCTATGCCGAGATGTCCCGCCGCGCGCCCGCCGCGCAGGTCCCCTTGATCGAAGCTGCGGGGATGGGGAACTTGATCAGCCGCACAGGTTATTACGAAATCCGCCGCGATCCCCGTCAGGCCGAGGCTGACGCCCGCGCCGCCGAGGAAACCCGTGTCCGTTTCGGCGTCCGCCCCGAAATCCTGAGCGGCGCTGATCTGTGTGCCCGCGAACCGGCGATCCGGGCGCAGGTCGCGGGGGCGATCTGGTGGCCGGATACGTGGCTTTGCGCTGATCCGGGGGCCTTGGTTCAGGGCTATGCTGACCTGTTCAAGGCGCGGGGCGGGGCTTGGGCGAAGGGCGACGCCAGCACATTGCGCCAAGGCGGGCAGGGTTGGCAGGTGGACACCGACAGCGGCCCCGTGACGGCGGAGCACGCGGTGGTGGCCTTGGGTGCGTGGTCGCCTGCGGTGCTGGCGCAGTTCGGCTATCGCATCCCGATGGTCTACAAGCGCGGTTACCACGCCCATTTCGACGCGCCCAAGGGGCTGAGCGCCTCGATCATGGATGGGGACAATGCGGTGGTGCTGACCAGCATGACGCGCGGCCTGCGGTTGGCCACTGGGGCGGCGCTGGTGGATATGAACGCCCCCGCCGATACCCGCCAGATCGACAGCGGCGTGCAGGGTGTTTCCGACATCATCGAACTGGGCCCGCGCGTGGCAGAGCCCCAGTGGTTCGGCACGCGCCCCTTCATGCCCGACATGCTGCCGGTAGTGGGGGCGGCCCCGCGCCACAAGGGGCTGTGGTGCCACTTTGGCCACGGGCATCTGGGCTTCACGCTGGGGCCAGCCTCGGCCGATCTGTTTGTCGAAGCGTTTGAGGGCGCGCGGTCCGAAATCCTGTCCGCCCTTGATCCGGCGCGGAAAGTGGCTTTGGGCTGACAGGCATTCTGCTAGCGACGACGGGCATTTACGCGGCTGCATAGATGCAGGGTGGCTTGGCCGTATGGCCCTGTGCTAGGCGCTAAGCAACATTCACAAGACGCCTTTTCCCGATGCAGATAAACCAGATCACCCGCACCGCAATGACTTTGGCCGTTGGCACCACGGGCGCGGTGGCGATGTCGCTAGCAGGTTTTCCGGCGGCCCCTTTGGTGGGGGCGGCATTGGCGACCTCCGCGCTCGCATGGTCGGGGGTGAAACTGTACCTGCCGACACGCCTGCGCGACATGGGCTTTCTGGTGATCGGCAGCGCGCTGGGATCGGGGTTCCGCCATGAAATTCTGGGGCAAGTCGGCGGCTGGGCCCTCAGCCTGATCCTGCTGTGCCTGTCCATCTACGCGACCATCGCCATCAGCCGCCTGATCCTGATGAAGGGCTTTGGCAAAGACAGCGATACCGCGCTGCTTGCCAGCTCTCCGGGGACGTTGTCTCTGGCGCTGTCCTTGGCGGCGGACGGTCGGGGAGATGCGACGGCAGTGCTGATCCTGCAATGTATGCGCCTGCTCATTCTGTCGGCGGTGCTGCCGCTGGGGATGATTACCTTAGGCATCAATCCGGGTGCGTCCGGTGGCCCGACCGTGGATCTGGCGGCGCTGCCCCTGATCGCTGTGCTGGTGGCCGGTGCCGCCGTGTCGTGGCTGATCGCGAAACGGAAATTTCCGGCCGCCTATCTGCTGGGGGGCATGGTTGTCAGCGCGGTGGCCCATGTGACCGATCTGGTCCACGGGATGCCGCCGGAATGGCTGCGCTTTGCGGGGTTCTGCGTGACGGGCTCGGTGATGGGCGTGCGGTTCACCGGCATCCGGCCTGCGGATATCCTGCGGCTGGCCGTGGCCAGTATCGCCAGCGTCGGGGCGGCGGCGCTGATCTCGATGGGGTTTGCCGGGGTGACGGCGGCCCTGACGGGGCTGCCGTTCGGTCAGGTCTGGGTGGCCTATGCCCCCGGCGGGGTCGAGGCGATGGCCGCCATCGGCCTCGCGCTGGATTTCGACGGCGCCTATGTGGCGGTGCACCATCTGTGCCGGATCACGTTCCTGCTGGTCCTGATCCCGTGGATGGCACGCCGCCGCAACGCGGCCTGATCAGGCGTCGCGCTTGGTGGTCTGGGTCGCGTGCGCCTCGACGATGGTGCGCAGGCGCCATGCGGCCCACATGCTCATGCAGAATTCGTTGTTATCCTTGCCCAGTTTGTTCGAGTGGGCGAGGGCGGTGGTGGCGGTAGCGGCAACAGGCTTGGACATCTGCATTCTCCAACCCGATCCGGCGTTTTTGTAGGCCAGAAGGGGACACAAACAACGGTCATCATTGACCGAACGGGCTTAATTGTAAGCTTAACGATACATAAACCTACCCTTACGGGGTAGAAAAAAGTTAACAGTTAATACCATAGATACAGGTTTTGTTCAGATTTTAACCTGTTTCAGGCGCGGCCGGTGGCGCGCGTGCAGCCCAGTACGAGAAAGCAGAAATGACGCACCCGTCAGGCGGGAAACCTGACGGGCACTACGAGGTATTCCCGGAGGAATAGGGTGAATCAGAGGGTCATTGCCCGCGCGGTGTCATCCAAGAACTGACCCAGCTTCTGACGGTCCAGCGGCTTGAGCAGCAGCTCGATGCCCAAAAGCTTGCAAGTCTGGCGCAGGTCAGGCGAACGGTCCGCTGAAATGATGGCGCAAGGGATGCGGCCCAGACTGTCGCGCACCGCGCAATAGAGCTCGGTCCCCGACATGCCCGGCCCCAACTGGTAGTCCAGCAGCAGCACATCCGGCGAGATTTGCAGGACCGACAGCAGGTCCAGCGCGGAGGGGGCATCCTCGGCCTCGATCACGTTGACGCCCCAGCTTTCGACCAGAATGGAAATGGCGCGGCGCAGTTGCGGATCGTTTTCCACCAGCAGCACGATCAGGCCGGACTGAGCCAGACCCACGGGGCGCATGGGGCGGCGGGACGGGGTCATGGCCGGTTCCGCTTTGCCTGCGACGGGGACGTTCACCATAAAGCAACTGCCACGACCGACCTCGGACCACAGGCCCAAGGGGTGGCCCAGACGGGCGCAGGCGCGCTCCACGATGGCAAGGCCAAGGCCAAGACCTTCGTTCGCGCTGGCCTTGGTATCAAGGCGTTTGAATTCTTCGAAGATGGCGCTCTGGTCTTCTTCGGGGATGCCGACGCCGGTGTCCCACACCTCGATCCGGGCGGAGCCGCCGTTGCGGCGCACCCCCACCAGCACGCGCCCTTTGGGGGTATAGCGGATGGCGTTCGAGATCAGGTTGCGCACGATGCGGCGCAGATAGGACGGATCGCTTTCGACCATCAGGTCGCTATCGACGATGCACAACTCCAGCCCTTTGCGGGCGGCGTGGATGGTCATTTCATCGCGCAAGGGCCGCAGGATTTCCCGCAGGGCAAAGCAGCGGATGTCAAAACTCAGGCCGTCGGATTCCAGTTTGGAGATGTCGAGCAGCGCGTCGATGATCTGCTCGGCGCCGGTCAGGGCGGTTTCGGCCTTGGCCAGAACGGCGACATCGTCCTGATCGGTGGCCTTGTCGGCCAGTGACGAGATGAACAGTTTCGCCGCCGACAAGGGTTGCAGCAGGTCGTGGCTGGCCGCCGCCACAAAGCGCGATTTGGACGCGTTCGCCCGTTCGGCGGCGGACAGGGCGTCCTCTAGCTCCAGCGTGCGTTCCATCACCCGCTGTTCGAGGATTTCGTTCAATTCGTACAGCTTCTGCGCGGCCTCGCGTTCGGCGGTCACATCGGTGCAAGAGATCACAAACCCCTGATCCGGCATCCCGCGACCAAAGATTTGCAGGGTCATATGCTCGCGCTTTACCTCGAACGAGATCGGGTATTTCGGCCCCTTGGCCATCGCCCACCGCAGGAATCCCATGCGGTCCATTCCGCGGCTGAAGCGGACGTCATCCCCCAGCCGTTCCAGCAGCCCGTCAAAGGACGCGCCGATGGTCAACCGGCGGACGGGGACGGACAGCAGGTGGCTGATCTTCTGGTTCCAGCCCACAAGCTGCGCGTTTTCGTCGAACACGCAGACCCCTTGGTTCAGGTGGTCCAAGGTCGCGCGGATCATGCGGGTCTGCTTGTCTTTCAGGCGGGCGCGTTCCTGACGCTCCATCCGCATGATGTCGGTCACGTCGGTTTGCAGAACCACGGTGCCGCCGTTGCTGGTGCGGTGCTCGGACACTTGCAGCCAGCGGTCGCCGGTCAGTTCGACGTTGAACATGACGTGGCGGTCCTTGTGACGGCGGATGCGGCGGGCGCACCAACTGTCGGCGGTTTCCTCGGGGGGCAGGGCCAGTTGCGCGGATTCCGCGATGTGGCGCACGTATTCGTCAAACGACAGACCCGGCTTCAGGTATTCCTGCATGTTCCTGAAATCACGGCAGAACCGCGAGTTCGACATGACCAGATTATCCTCTGGGTCAAACAGGGCGAACCCTTCGGAGACGGTCTCGATCGCGTCGGCAAGGTTGCGGCGGGCGGCCTCGGTCTCGGTATGGGCTTTGGCCAATGCCACGTTGGAGTCGTGCAACAGCTCCAGCGTGCTTTCCAGTTCCAGCGTGCGTTCGCGCACCCGCTTTTCCAGCAGGGCGGCGCGTTCGAACTGGGCATAGGCCGCGTTGGATTGCGCCGTGCCATATTCGACACGGCTCATGAGGGCTTGTGTGATCTTCAACAGCTTTTCATTCTGGCGTTCCAGACTGTCAGCAGGATTGATCAGGGACATTCAGCAACCTCGTTGTCGTTGGGGGGATAGATGGCGACACCGGTCAGGGTCTGGTTGACGTGCAGCGCCCCGAACTGTTCCCCGTAGGTCGAGAAACCGATCACATGATGCTGCGACAGCAGGGCAGAGACCTCTCGGGTTTTCTGGCGCTGGTCGGCAGCGATGCGGCGCAGGATGCAGTCACACCCTAGGATCAGATCGGGCTTCTGCTCGGCGCTCAGGCGTTCCAGACCGTCTTGCAGATTTTCCACGATGTCGCGGTGTTCCGCCAGCGTCAGGACCATGCCTTCGTTGATGGCAGAAAAGAACACCAGCTCGCCCCGTTCGTTTACCCGTTGGATCGCGCGGACGTGGTGGCTGTCCCCCAAACGGACCACCACGGGATGCTCGGCAAAGGTAAAGGGATCAAGCTGGTTCGGGTCTTTGCCAAGCAGACGCGCGTATTCGGCGGCCGCCGGTTCGGCATTGATTTCCTGTACCGTGCGGGCCTCGGGGTCCGCAGCGGTGACGACCATCCGCATCTCGGTGGGCGCCAGATTGTCGTGGCTGAACACCTTGACGGGGCAGGAGCTGCGCACCAGCGCCAGCACTGCCGCATTTTCAAGGATCTCGCCGTTATGGCTGAGCCATGTCTGACGGAAATTCACCCCGTCGCCCGCCGATCCCCCGAACAGCGGCATGGGCCCCAGTCCAGAGGCCAGCGTGGTGGTGAGGTTTTCTTCGCTCATCGACAGACCGTCCACCAGAAGCAGCGCGAACTCGTGTTGGCGGTCGGGCGCGGACTGCGCCAGGGCCATGCGTTGCTGGATAAGGCTATCAATGATCTGTTGGTCCTCGGCCAGGTTCAAAAGGTCGAGCGAGTAGGTGACAGAGGTGAAGTACCGCGCGGGGAACCCCACGCAGATCACCTGACCCTCTTCGTACCCATCGGCACCCAGCTCGCCTGCAGTCGTACAGGCAAGAACGTCAGAACCCCCGAAGCAGTTAGAGGCTGCCTCGATTAACTTTTTAAAATCCGCACAGGGCGCAGCAAACAGGCAAACAAGCGCAAATGTCTCGTCTCCCAGCTGTGACCTGATCTCCTCCATCAGGTCAGGCTGGTCGCAAGCCACCTGCGCCACGCGCATTGCCTTCTTGTCAGCGGTCTCCTCCCTGGCGGAGCGATGGTACGCTCCGTTCACTCGACCGGTGTCCTCTTACATATTTACCCGAGGATGGGCGATTACTCGAGGGTTGGCAAGACCCGGCTGAAGTTGGCCTCTTGGGCAATCAGAACTGCCTGAGTTCGGCTGTGAACCCCGAGTTTTCGCATGATTGCAGTGACATGGGCCTTTACCGTGGTTTCGGCAATGGACAGGTCATAGGCAATCTGTTTGTTCAGCTTACCTTCGCAGATCAGATTAAGAATGCGGGCTTGCTGGTTTGTTAGCGTTGACAACCGCGCCAGTGCTTCCTCTTGGCTGTTGTTTTCGCCGTTCTGGCCGTTGGGGTCGATGTATCCCTCGGGCACAAAGGGGTGGCCTGCCTTTACGGTATCATAGGCCATCTGGAACACAGCGCGCTGGGCTTGCTTGGGGACAAAGCCGTTCGCACCGGCCTGAAGGGCGCGGCTGATCATGCGGTTGTCCGACATGGACGACGCAATAATGATAGAGGCTTTGGGCGTTGCGTTGCGCAACCGGATCAGACCGTCCAGCCCGTTCACGTCGGGCAGGTTCAAATCCAGAATGATCATGGCGATCTTGGGATCGCGATTCACGACCTCCAGAGCTTGCTCAAGGCATCCGGCCGTGTGGATTTCGCCGAAACTGGCGATTGATCGCAAAGTCAGCGTCAGGGCGTCACAAAAGAGCGGGTGGTCATCGACGACCAGCGCGTTTCCGGCTGCGATCTGCGAAGTGGCGCGTTCTTGCATGGGGTGTTTCCTTTGGTTCCTCGTCCAAGGATAGCCGGAATTGATCGGCCTCTGCTGTTACCAAAAAGTCTAATACCTGTTTTCCGCCTGTCATACAGGCGCAGGCATTTCCACCCTGCAAAAAGAAAGAACGCCCGGTTGGGGACCGGGCGCTCGGGAGCCTGACATGGGTCAGGTTGGGGATTAGTTGGCAGCCATCTGCTTGGGCAGTTTGAACGTCCAGACCATGCCGCCCTGGTTCAGGTAGTTAACCTTCTTGGCAACTTCGCCGCCCCACAGCGGAACCGCGCCACCCCAGCCGGAGACGACCGATACGTACTGCTCGCCTTCCATTTCCCAGGTGATGGGCTGGCCAACGATGCCCGAGCCGGTCTGGAACGACCACAGCTTCTCGCCGGTTGCGTCATCCAGAGCGATGAACTCGCCCTCGGGGGTGCCGAAGAATACCAGACCGCCAGCGGTGGTCATTACGCCGCCCCACAGGGGTGCTTCGTTCTTGTATTCCCAGACCCACTCGCCGGTGTCGGGGTCGATCGCCTTGAGCGAACCGATGTGGTCTTCGTAGTTCGGCTTGATGGTAAAGCCCGAACCCAGGTAGGCAGCGCCCTTCTTGTAGGTCACAGGCTCGTTCCAGATGTCCATGCCCCACTCGTTCGAGGGAACGTAGAAGTTGCCGGTGTGCTGGCTGAACGCCATCGGCATCCAGTTCTTGCCACCCAGGAACGAGGGCGATGCGAAGACGACTTCGCCTTTGCCGCCGTCGGTCGCGTTCGCGGGGTTACCCGGACGGTTGCCTTCGACGTAGATCGGACGACCGGTCTCGTCGATGCCTTCGGCCCACGAGATGTCTTTCACGAAGGGCTTCGCCGAAACGAATGCACCGTCTTCGCGGTTCAGAACGTAGAAGAAGCCGTTACGGTCAGCAGTTGCGAAACGCTTGTTGCCCGAGCGGTCGGTGTAGGCGACGACTTCGTTCACACCGTCATAGTCCCAGCCTTCGCGGGGGGTGGTCTGGAAGTGCCACTTGATGTCGCCGGTGTGGGGGTCGATGCCGACGCGGCTTGCAGCGTACAGGTTGTCGCCTTTGTTGCCGTCGGTGGGCTCGCCTGCGTTACGCAGCCAGCTGTTCCAGGGTGCGGGGTTGCCTGCGCCGAAGACCAGAGTGTCGGTCTCGATGTCGTAGGAACCACCCAGCCAGGTTGCGCCGCCGCCGGTCTTCCACAGGTCGCCCGGCCAGGTCGCGTTCAGCGTACCGGTCATGGTCGACTCTTTGCCGTTCAGGGTGCCCATGTGGCCTTCGATCATCGGACGGGTCCAGACGACTTCGCCGGTGTCGGCGTTGCGGGCCTGAACTTCGCCAACGATACCGAATTCGCCGCCGGAGTTACCGGTGACAACCAGACCGTTCACGATCAGCGGAGCTGCGGTGTAGCTGTAGCCAGCTTTGTAGTCAGCGATCTTGTCGCGCCAAACGACGTCACCGGTCTTCAGGTCCAGCGCAACGATACGTGCGTCCAGGGTGCCGAAGAAGATCTTGTCGCCATAGATGGCTGCGCCGCGGTTGATCACGTCACAGCAGGGCAGGATGCCCTCGGGCAGACGGGCGTCGTACTGCCAGATTTCCTTGCCGGTTGCGACGTCGATTGCGTAGAGACGCGAATACGAACCGGTCACATACATGATGCCGTCGTAAACCAGCGGCTGGGTTTCCTGACCGCGCTGCTTTTCGCCGCCCATCGAGAAGGCCCAAGCGGGGACGAGGTTCTTGACGTTATCTTTGTTCAGGGTTTCCAGCGGCGAATAGCGCTGGAGATCACGGCCCATACCGTTGGTGACAACGTTCGAGGTGTCAGTACGGTCGTTGGCCAGCATCTCTTCGGTAACCTGAGCGTTTGCGGCAGCAGTCATTGCCAGTACGCTCACCGATACTGCGGCGAGAAGTTTCTTCATTATGTCCTCCCTAGACGGTCAGTTCAGCACCCGAGAAAGTGATTTGGGTCCTGTCCCGATCATCAGTATACGGAAGCGATTGCCCTAGGGTACGCGGCCTTAGTCTTACGACCCCTAGAGACTTGACATACTGTCGTTCGATACCTGTTTGCGAGTCGCTGCATCGGCAAAAAGAAGTTGCGGGGCCAAACCGGAATCCGGCCGGCCCCGACAGGCGCAAAGGGCGCTTATTTCGAGACTGCGGAATTGTCCTGAGTGGTGATCGAACTCAGGTAGGCCAGGATGAATTCCTGTACCGTCGGGTCCGAGATTCCCACATGGCGCATCTTGGTGCCGGGCATGAAGCCGTCATTGTCCTCCATCCATGCGCGCAGGGCGGCAGGGGTCCAGACAATGCCCGAAGCTTCCAAAGCGGTCGAATAATCATAATCGGGATAGGTTCCGGCCGCGCGGCCAACGACGTTTTCCAGCGGGGGGCCATAGGAATCGTGATCGGCATCGGGGGCATGGCAGCGGCGGCACTCCGCCTTGAACAGGGTTTCGCCGGCGGTGACTTTGACGGCCTCGAAGGTGCTGTCAGCTGCCAGTGCAGGAGCGGCGGCCACTGCGGCCAGAACGGCGAAAGCCATGGAACTGAAACGGTGCATTTTTCCCTCCTTGGGTTGTGCACCAACAGGCTATGAGTCGCGTCAAAGCTGGTGTTTGATGCATGTCAACGGGAGGGGTCCGCAAATATCGTCCTTTGGTCGTAATTTGCGCATTTCGGGCGGCTTGGTAGCATGTCCGCAACTATCAGGGAGGAAATTCGAATGACTTTTTCAAGGGCGATGGCCACCGCCTGTGCGGCACTGATTCTGGGTGCCGGGGCGGCCTTGGCGGAAACCCCGGTCATCCGTGCGGCCGTGCTGGAGACCGGCACCGTTAATTGGGAACTCGATACCATCAAACATTACGGTCTGGATGCGGCCAACGGCTACACGCTGGACGTGCAGGGCGTTGCGGGCAACCCCGCCGCGCAGGTCGCCTTTCAGGGCGGCGAGGCAGATGTGATCGTGTCGGACTGGCTGTGGGTCGCGCGTCAACGGGCGGAAGGTCATGACTATGTGTTCGTGCCGTATTCCAAGGCCGTGGGCGGTATGCTGGTCCCCGGTGACAGCGAAGCCAAATCGCTGGCCGATATGAAGGGCAAGAAGATCGGCATCGCGGGCGGTCCCTTGGACAAGAGCTGGCTGATCCTGCGCGCCTATGCGCAAAAAGAATACGGTATGGATCTGCAAGCCGAGACTGAGCAGGTGTTTGGCGCGCCGCCGCTGATCTTCAAGACCGCGATGGATGGCGAAACCCAGGGCGCGATCAACTTCTGGCACTTCATGGCCAAGATGGAAGCGGCCGGTATGCGCCAGCTGGTCTCTGTGTCCGAGGCCGCTCTGGCACTGGGACTGGACCCTGAAACGCCGCTCTTGGGGTATGTCTTCAAGGGCGAGATGCTGCGCGACCACCCCGAGGTGCTGGCAGGCTTCACCGCTTCGTCCCGCGCGGCCAAAGAAAAGCTGGCTGGTGACGAAGAGGCTTGGGCCCGTCTGCGCGACCGCATGAACGCCAAGAATGACGCACAGTTCAACGCGCTGGTCGCGGGCTACCGTGCGGGCATCCCCGGTGATGGCGCGGTCAACGAAGAGGCCGCCGCCAAAATGCTGGCGCTGATGGCGGACCTTGGCGGCGAAGAGCTGATCGGCAAAGCCACCACGCTGCCCGAGGGCGTCTTCGTCCAGCCCGGCAGCTAACGCATGTCGTTGCGGCTTGTGGCCTCGAATGGAACGATCAAACAGGCGGAGGTCACTCCGCCTGTTCTGTCCGTTGCGTTAAAGGGGAAATCCTTTGGCGGGCGGCAAGTGCTGGGGGCGCTGGAGCTGTCGATCGCGGCAGGGCAGACCGTTGCGCTGACCGGCCCGTCGGGAATCGGGAAGTCCACCTTGGTGCGGATCATCGCCGGACTGGAGCGGGACTTTGACGGTGAGGTCACGCGCCCCGAACGCATCGGCATGGTGTTTCAGGAACCCACCCTGATGCCGTGGCGCACGGTCGAGGATAACCTGACCCTGACCACCGGAATTTCCGACATCGGTGCCCGCAAGGCGCTAGAGGAAGTGGGGCTAAAAGGGCGGGGCGGTGATTTCCCCCGTCAGCTGTCCCTTGGGCAGCAGCGGCGACTGGCCTTGGCCCGCGCGTTCGCCGGATCGCCGGAACTGATGCTGCTGGATGAACCCTTCGTGTCGCTCGACCCGCAAATGGCAGACGAGATGATGGGCCTGTTCGAACAGCTCTGTGCCCGCCGCAAGGTGGCCAGCCTGATCGTCACCCATTCCGCAGAAGAGGCCAAGCGTCTGGCAACCCGCATCTTGCGGCTGGACGGAAGCCCCGCGCGGATCGTGCAGGGCTGACCTGTTTTCAGAACAGCGGGGCGTAACGCCAGTTGTCCGCGTCGGGGGTGACCTCGTCCAGATTATAGTCCGCGCCTTGCAGGCGGCGGGCGATCTGCAGGCCCTCGTTCGCGGCCTCGTCTACGTATTTCCGGCCCAGTTCCGCGTTCTGCGCGATGCCATAGCCGCGCAGCAGATTGACGCCGTGGTTGAATTTGCCCACCGGATCACCCAGTTCAGCGGCGCGCTGGTCCCATTGGGCGGCCGCGTCGGGATCATATTCCCCGCCAAAGCCGTTGTTCTCCATATAGCTCATCCACGTCATCGCGGCGGTATAGCCCGCATCGGCGCAGGCCTTGAAGATTTTGCGCGCGCTGTCGTGGTCGCCCGACTTGGTCATCAAATACCCAGAGGCGCACACGATCATGTCCACTTTGCCTTCTTCGGCTTTGCGGACGTTGTTGCGCCAGGTCAGTTCCTCGGGGTTGAGGGTGCCATCTTCGGGGCCGTATTCCGCGGCCATGACAGGGGCCGCAAGAATGGCGGCAACGAAAGCTAATGTGAAATGCATGAAAAATCCTCCCATGCGTGTCCTATCACAAAAGCCCCTGTTTTTCACGGTTGCTATGGTCGTAGATCAGCCCTTGCGGTTGGCCATGCCCCGCGCCGGATCATACCCCCAGATCGCCAGCAGCATGAACCCGACCAGCGCCAGCAGGGTCCAGAGCAGGGCCCACGGCTCGAGCTTGGTATAGAGGGCAAAGCGGATCAGTTCGACCGCGTGACTGAACGGATTGGCCGCGCAAATGTCCCGCAGGATGGGCGAGCTTTCGGCCATTTTCCACAGCGGATAAAGCGCCGAAGACAAGAAGAACATCGGGAAAATGACGAAGTTCATCACGCCAGCAAAGTTCTCTAGTTGCTTGATAAAGCTGGACAAAGCCAGCCCAAGCGCCCCCAGCATCAGTCCCGCCACAATCAGCGCGGGCAGGGCCGCCACATAGCCCCATGGATCAACCGTGATGTCAAACAGCGCCGCCACCGCAAGGAAGGTATAGACCTGTAAAATCGAAATCGCCGTGGACCCGCACAGTTTCGAAAACAGCAGCCACCAACGCGGCAAAGGTGCGGTTAGCAGCAGGCGCATGGAGCCCATCTCGCGGTCGTAAACCAGCGACAGACTGCTCTGCATCCCGTTGAACAGCAGGATCATCCCGCACAGGCCGGGCATGATGTAGGTCTCGTAGGTGATGTAAGTTTGATAGGGCGGAATGATCGACAGCCCCAGCGCCGCGCGAAAGCCCGCAGCGAACACCAAGAGCCACATCAGCGGGCGCACCATCGCGGCCAGAAACCGTTCGCGCTGGTGGACGAAACGCAGCGCCTCGCGTTTGACGATGGCGCTCAGGGCGGTGAGATAAATGTTCATGCCTGTGCTCCGGTCAGGGACAGGAAATAGTCGGACAGGTCCATGCCGCCCCTGAGGTCCCCCGCGTGTCCGTCGGCCAGTTTCTGGCCCTGATGAATGACGATCAGGCGGTCGGGGTCGTGAACCTCGTCGGTCAGGTGAGTGGCCCACAGGACGGTCAGGCCATCTTCGGCGCAAAGCTGATGCACGTGGTCGGTGATGGACCGGCGGGCGGCGGCGTCCAGACCCACGGTGGGTTCATCCAGCAGCAGCACGTCGGGATTGTGGATCAGGGCGCGGGCGATCTCTGTGCGGCGGCGGTGGCCTCCGTTCAGGGCGCGGGCCTTTTCTCCGGCGCGTTCGCGCATGTTCAGGCGGTCCAGCGCGCTGTCGATCCGGCGGGTGGCCTCGGCCCCCGAAATCCCGTGAAGGGCCGCGAAATAGGACAGGTTCTGGCGCACGCTCAGGTCCAGATCCAGCGTCTGGTTCTGGAACACCACCCCCATGCGGGCCAGTGCGGCGCGGGGGTGGCGGGTCAGGTCATGACCGGCAATCTCGATCCGCCCCTCGGAGGTGGTAAAGAGCCGCGTCAACAGACCGTAAAGCGTGGATTTCCCCGCGCCATTGGGCCCGAGGAGCGCGCCGAAGGCCCCTGTTTCCAGCGTGAACGAGACCCCCTTCAGGGCCTCTTTCGCGCCATAGCGATACTTCAGGTTCTCGACGCGCAAGCCAGCGGTCATTCGATGGTGATCTCCAGTCGCTGGGTCTCGCCGGTGGTTTTCGGGATTTTCAGATAATACTGTCCCGGTTTCAAAGCGATAAACCCGATTTCCATTTCCCCCGCCTCGTCGAATTCGATCGAGTCCAACCCCAGCGGGCGGATTTCCAGACCTGAGACGACGATCTCGTCGATCCAGATTGCACGGAAAAACTCTGGTCCGACAAGCCCCAGTTCCTGACTGCCGTCGCCCTGAATTTCAAACTCGTAGTAAATGCCGGACTTCAGCACCCACGGCGCCTTGGTCAGGGGCTCGCCTGCGGACAGTTGGATCGGCTCCAGTTCTTGCTTGTTCTTAGAGGACAAGAGCCCCGCCAGACCAAAGTTGTTGTCTTCCGCATGGGCGGCCAAGGGCAGGGCGGTCGCCAGTGCGGCCGCCAGAAGCGTACGGATCATCCTGTTTCCTCCGGATTAATTGGTGGGCCGGAATGCCGCGCCCCAAGGGAAGCGACCGACCTTGATGGTTTTCAGAGCCTTGCGGCTGTTAACATCCACAACCGTCACGTCGCCGGAAATGCCGTTCGTGGTGAACAGTAGCGACTTGTCGGCGTTAAAGGCCATGTGCCAGACGCGGCGACCGACCAGAATGTAATCCTCGACCTCGTAGGTTTCGGCGTTCACGACTGCCAGATGGTTGGCAGGCCCCAGCGCGACAAAGGCGTATTTGTCGCCCTCGGAAAGCTCGAATCCCACGGGCTGGATGCGGTCGGGGTGGATGTTCGGCAGCTCGAAATGGATTTTCGCCTTTTCCTGCTGGGTGGCTACATCGAACACAGAAATGGTGCCGCCAATCTCGGTGCTCACCCACATCTCTTTGCCGTCCTTGACGAATTCGGCGTGACGGGGGCGGGAATCAACCAGCGTGTTGGCGAAGAGCTGGCGCGTGTCGGTATCGATCCAGTGCGCCATGTTCGTGGTTTCGGACGTGGTGATCGCGATCTTGCCGTCGGGGGAAATCGCCATGCCTTCGGGCTCGATCCCGACGTCGATCTGCGCGATCACGGTGCGGGATTCGGTGTCCACCACGGTGGTGATCGCGTCATTTTCGTTCGCGATATAAAGGTGCCGGTTGTCGGGGTGCAGAACGAACTGCTCAGGGTCCTCGCCCGAGGGCAGGTCGTGCAGGATCTTGCCGGTTTCGGGGTCGATCACCTGAACCGCATCGCTGTCTGACGCACAGACATAGAGGTACTTGTAGTCCTTGGAAAAGATGATGCCGCGGGGACGTTCGCCCACCTCGATGGTGCGGGACACTTCCATCGTGTCGATGTCGATCACGCTGACGGTGTTGTCTTTTTCGTTGGTGACCCAGATTTCATCCGCATAGGCGGGGGCGGCCATAGCCAGCATCAGGGCGATCAGGGAAACGCGCATGGATTACTCCTTGAATGCGGTGCACTGGCTCTCGGGGGTGTCGAGGCCAAGGGTATCAAGTTCGGTGCGTTGGTGCAGGAACCCCTCGAGCGGGGCTTGGGCCACAACGGCGTTCGGATGGACAAGGGCGATGGGCTGGCGCATCTGGCCGTTCCAGTCGCGGAAGGTCATGGGCGCGCCCTTGAAACCCGCCAGTTCGAAATGGTCGGACAGCATAAAGCTGCGCAGGGTTTCAGGATCGTCCGAGCTGGTGCGGGTCACGGCCTCGCCGATGCTGCGGACGGCGGCCCAGGTGCCGTAATCCTCGGGGCGCATGTCGCGGCCGGCCAGTTCGTGGAAACGGAATTGCAGCTGCGCCGCGCCCCACTGTTCGACCACGGACGCCCATGTGACGGGCTTGATCCCTTCGGAGCCCGCAAGGGGGCGGGGCAGCCACGTGTTGTACATCACATAACGGCCGAAATCGCCGATCTCGTCCGCGACCAGCAGCACATCGTAATCCCCGAATTCCTGAGTGAACAGAGGCACTTCGGCGCTGGCGTTGCGGCGCATGTCGGCGTTGAAATCCCACACCTTGGAGGCGGCGATCTTCATCCCGAATTTGCGGGCCGACCGCGTCAGAGCCACCGCAAAGGACTGGTCGCGTTCATTGGTCCCCGCCACCAAGGCCAGCCGCGACCAACGCTTTTGCAGCAGGAATTGCATCAGCGCATCTGTGCGCATCAGCATCGACGGCGCGGTATGCAAGAGGTTCCGGCGGCACTGACTGTCGCGCAGTTCCGGAGCCTCGTTGGTGCCATTGATAAAGAGGGCGCCTTCGGCCTCGGGCAGATCGGTGATGGCCAGAATATCGGGCATCGGCGCGTCCAGCACGATCAGATGGCTTTCGGCGAGTGCGGCGCGGGCCTCGGCCAACAGATCGCCGCCCACGGGCACATCATGAACCGTCAGCGAATAGGTCTGCCCCAGAAAGCGGCCGGTCGTGGTGTTGTCGATGATTGCCAGTTCTGCCCCGCGCAGGCCGTTATCCTCGGGGATGCGGTCCAGATTCGATAGGGTCGGGGGCTGCTCGACCTGCTGACGGATCAGATGGATCGGAATCGCCAACTCTGCCGACGCCAAGGCAGGCGCAACGGCACAAGCCAATGCACAAAGGGCGCTGGTAAAACGCATGGTGGGTCCTCCTCGGGGGTACGCTATGGGGGCGGGGGCACAGGTGAAATACGACCAATGTCTCACGCCCGTATCCTTCAGATAGTACCGTCCCCCAACCAAGGTCTAATACCGTCCGCTGCGGTCGCATTTATAACTGACAAAAAAGACGCGAACACGGCACTACGGAGGAGACCCCAAATGCCCAAGAAGATTTCATCGCTCGCCCTTGGTGGCGTTGCCCTCGTCCTGACCGCAACCCTCGCGCTGGCTCATGGCGACGTGGCCCCCCAGCCGGTGAACACCGATGCACTGCCCGACGTTGGCGAAGAGTGGCTGAGCGAAAACCCCTACCGTGAAGAAGCTGCCGGCAAAGAAGTCTGGGAAAAGGCGATCGAGATCGGCTCGTCGGGCTTTAACCAGAACTGCGCACGCTGCCACGGTTTGGGTGCGGTTTCGGGCGGTCTGGCCCCTGACCTGCGCTTCCTCGAGGCCGAAGAATTCGGTGACGAATGGTTCGTAGAGCGCTTCCAGCTGGGCTACACCCAGAACGGCATCACCAAGATGCCCGCGTTCGGTGAACTGCTGGGCCAGAAGGCCGCTTGGGCGATCCGTACCTACATCGAAACCCGTCCCGATCAGGACCAGATCGACGAGCAGACCCCTGCGCTGCTGGAACTGCGCGACGCTCTGGCGTCGATGGCCGAAGGTGGCGAAGGTGACGCGGCTGCGATCCACGATCAGCTGGCCGAAATCGGCAATGGCATCGAGACCCTGTCGGGCGCACCGGTTGCAGACAGCGTGGCCAGCAAGGCAGCGCACATCCTGGAAAAGGGTGGCGACGATGCCTTCCATAAGGCCGCCGAGACCCTGACCATCGGCCTGTCGTCGGCTCACTAACATGCAGCGAGCAAGGGCCCTTTCTCTCCCCGCTCTTGTTCTCTCTTTGGTCGTGGGCGGCGTTAGCGCCGCCCATGCCGAGGACCCATGCGCGGATTTCACGCCTCAGGCCAAACCCCAGAACGCCAGCCGCGACATCGTCGGGCAGGATCTGGACCAGATCATGGAGCAGGGCTCCATTCTGTTTGCGGTCTATGATGATTACGCGCCCTACAGCTGGCTCGAGGATGGCAAGCCCCGCGGGGTTGACGTCGATATCGCCAAGCTGATCGCCGAATATATTGGCGTCGAGCCCAAGTTCAATTTCGTGCTGTCCGGTGAGAACCTAGAGCAGGACCTGTTGAACAACATCTGGAAGGGTTCCGCCGTCGGGGGCCGCGTCTCGAACGTGATGATGCGCATTCCCTATGATTCCAAATTCAAATGCCGTGTCGAGCAGGTGACCTTTACCGGTCAATATGCCGCCGAGAGCATTGCCATTGCCTATGACAAGGCAAGCTACCCCGAGGATCTGCCCGTTCCGGCCTATTTCCGGTTCGACAAGGTCTCGGTCGAGAATGACTCCATCTCCGATTTCTATCTGTCCGGTCTGGCCGGTGGTCAGCTGATGACCAACATCGTGCGCTTCCCCAACATGGAGAAGGCGATGGATGCGCTGGAAAACCACGAGGTCAAAGCCTCGATGGGGCCGCTGGCGCAGCTGGAATACGGTGCGACCGATGCGATCGGGATTCACCAGCCCTCGCTGGCGGGATTTGCGGTGTCGAAGTGGACTTTGGGCGTTGGCGTTCATCTAAGCTACAAGGACGTGGCCTACATGGTGGATGACGCGATTGCTGCCGCGCTGGCGGATGGCCGGATCGCTCAAATTTACGCCGATTACGGGCTGACCCACCAAGCGCCGGTACGCTGATCCGGTTAAATATGCGGTGAACTCATCCCTTAGTCTAATATGCCATTTGACTGACGTCTCATAGGCTTGATGATGGAAGTGAGGGAGGATCGTTACCGTGAACATGAACGACTCGCGAGAGATCGCAGCCACCCCCGAGGCGGTGTGGGCTGCGATCCTTGATCCGGAAGTGCTGCGCCAGTGCGTTCCGGGATGTGAAGAAATGCAGGGCAGCCCCGAAGAGGGCTTTGATGCGACCGTTGTCCAGAAGGTCGGCCCCGTAAAGGCGAAGTTCTCTGGCAAGGTCACCCTGTCCGATATGGTCGCGCCCCAATCCCTGCGCCTGAGCGGCGAAGGCAAGGGCGGCGCTGCGGGCTTTGCCAAGGGCGAAGCGACCGTGACCCTCGCGCCTTCGGGTGCTGGCACTTTGCTGACATATGACGTCGAAGCCAAGGTTGGCGGCAAGCTCGCGCAGCTTGGCAGCCGCGTCATCGACGGGTTCGCCAAAAAGATGGCCGACCAGTTTTTCGAGAATTTCCAGAACGTTGTCGAAGGCGACGCTGCGGCCGAGGAAGCGCCCGCAGTTGAAACCGTCGCAACCGAGGAGACCGCTGTTGAGGAGCAGCCTCAGGAAGAAAAGAAAGGATTTTTCAAGCGTCTGTTCAGCTGAACAGGCAGCGATTGATTTGAGTTGATCGCGACCCAGCATTTCGCCAGCTAGGGAGGAGTTAGATGGCAAAAGTATCAATGACCGTGAACGGTCGCGCCGTAAGCGGAGACGTGGCAGGCAACCGCCTTTTGGTAGAGTTCCTGCGCGAAGACCTTCGCATGACCGGCACCCACGTGGGATGTGACACCAGCCAGTGCGGCGCGTGTGTCGTCCACGTCAACGGCAAGGCCGTAAAGTCCTGCACCATGCTTGCCCACGAGGCAGAAGGCGCAACCATCACCACAATCGAAGGCATCGCCAGCCCCGACGGTACCATGAGCCGTGTGCAGCAGGCGTTCCAGGATCATCACGGCCTGCAGTGCGGTTTCTGCACCCCCGGCATGGTGATGACCGCGACCAAGCTGCTCGAGCAGAACCCCACCCCCACCGAGGCCGAAGTACGCCACGCGCTGGAAGGGAACATCTGCCGCTGCACCGGTTACCACAACATCGTCAAAGCCATTCTGGCAGCGTCCGGTCAGGACGTTTCCAAGATCGCTGCGGAATAAAACGGCCTCTGGCGCGAGGAGGCGCCGGTCGCATGGCGGATCACACCGCCACAGTTTTAGGGAGGATGGACCATGCCGAAGGATTCAGGCATCGGCGCTGCAAGCAAGCGGCGCGAGGACGTACGGTTCCTAACCGGAGCCGGTAACTATACCGACGACATCAACGTTTACGGTCAGGCTTATGTGTATTTTCTGCGTTCCGACGTAGCACATGGCCGGATCAACAGCATCGACACCAGCGCGGCTTCGGAAATGCCGGGCGTTGTGCGTGTCTTCACCGGCGACGACTTCGAAGGCGTCGGTGGTCTGCCCTGCGGTTGGCAGGTGACCGACCGTTTCGGCCAGCCCATGCAAGAGCCCGGCCACCCCGTTCTGGCCCGCGGCAAGGTTCGTCACGTCGGTGACCCCATCGCCGCCGTTGTCGCAGACACCCTGCAGCAGGCCCGCGATGCCGCCGAAGCCATCGAGCTGGACATCGAGGAACTGCCCGCCGTTGTGGACATGAAGGCCGCCCTGAACGAAGGCGCTGCCAAGGTACATGACGAGCTGCCCTCGAACCTCTGTTACGACTGGGGATTCGTCGAGGACAACAAGGCCGCCGTGGACGAGGCGATCAAGAACGCCGCCCACGTCACCACGCTGGAGCTGATCAACAACCGTCTGGTCGCAAACCCGATGGAGCCCCGCGTGGCCGTTGGCGACTATAACCGCGCCAACGACGAGTCGACCCTCTATACCACCAGCCAGAACCCCCACGTGATCCGTCTCTTGATGGGCGCGTTCGTTCTGGGCATCCCCGAGCACAAGCTGCGCGTTGTAGCCCCCGATGTGGGCGGCGGCTTTGGCACCAAGATCTTCCACTATGCGGAAGAAGCCTTTGTGACCTTTGCCTCGCGCAAGCTGAACCGCGCCGTGAAGTGGACCGCATCGCGTTCCGAAGCGTTCATGTCGGACGCTCATGGCCGTGACCACGTGACCAAGATCGAACTGGCACTGGATGCGGACAACAACTTCACCGCGATCCGCACCGAAACCTACGCGAACATGGGCGCCTATCTGTCTACCTTTGCGCCTTCGGTTCCGACGTGGCTGCACGGCACACTGATGGCGGGCAACTACAAGACGCCCCTAATCTATGTGAACGTGAAGGCCGTGTTCACCAACACCGTTCCCGTTGACGCCTATCGCGGCGCAGGCCGCCCCGAGGCGACCTATCAGCTGGAGCGCGTGGTGGACAAAGCTGCCCGTGAACTGGGTGTGGACCCCATCGCCCTGCGCCGCCAGAACTTCATTTCGGAGTTCCCCTATGCGACGCCCGTGGCGGTCGAGTACGACACCGGCAACTACTTTGCGACCATGGACAAGCTCGAAGAGATCGCCGATCTGGCCGGTTTCGACGCGCGCCGCAAAGAATCCGAAGCCAAAGGCATGCTGCGCGGTCTAGGCATCAACTGCTACATCGAGGCTTGCGGTATCGCGCCCTCGAACCTGGTTGGTCAGCTTGGTGCGCGTGCGGGCCTTTATGATGCGGCGACGGTGCGTGTGAACGCGACCGGCTCGATCAGCGTCATGGTCGGGGCGCACAGCCACGGTCAGGGCCACGAAACGGCGTTCCCGCAGGTCGTTGCAGACATGCTCGGGATCGACGAGTCGATGATCGAGATCGTCCACGGCGACAGCTCCAAGATCCCGTTCGGCATGGGCACTTATGGCTCGCGCTCTCTGGCGGTTTGCGGATCGGCGATGGTCCGTGCCACCGAGAAGATCATCAAGAAAGCCAAGAAGATCGCCAGCCACCTGCTGGAAGCCTCCGAAGGCGATATCGAGCTCAAGGACGGCAAGTTCAGCGTGGCCGGCACCGACAAGTCGGTTGCTTGGGGCGATGTGACCTTGGCGGCATATGTGCCCCACAACTATCCGCTCGAGGACATCGAGCCCGGCCTCGAAGAGACCGCGTTCTATGACCCGTCGAACTTTACCTACCCGTCGGGTGCGTATTGCTGCGAAGTGGAACTGGACCCTGAGACCGGCAAGGTCACCATCGAGCGTTTCGCGGCAGCGGACGACTTCGGCAACGTGGTGAACCCGATGATCGTCGAAGGTCAGGTTCACGGCGGGATCGGTCAGGGTATCGGTCAGGCGCTGCTGGAAAACTGTGTCTACGACAGCGAAGGCCAGCTCTTGAGCGCGTCCTATATGGACTACGCGATGCCCCGCGCCGAGGACGTGCCCTTCTATGTGGTCGACCATTCCTGCGCGACGCCCTGTACCCACAACCCGCTGGGTGTAAAGGGCTGCGGCGAAGCCGGTGCGATCGGATCGCCGCCCGCAGTGGTCAACGCTGTGATCGACGCGATCCAGTCCGGTGGCAAAAACGTGCTGCATATCGATATGCCCCTGTCGCCCCAGCGCGTCTGGGCTGCGATGCAAGACTGATGACGGAGAGGGCGGACCGGGGGCCAAGCCCCCGGACCCCCGGAGTATTTCTACAAAGAAGAAGCAGGAAACTGCGACTTCAGGAGGAGCGATATGTACGCATTCGACTTTGAAAAACCGACCACCGTCGCAGAGGCCGTTGCCGCACTGGCGGATGACGAAGCGCAGCCTTTGTCGGGCGGTCAGACCCTGATCCCCACCCTGAAACAGCGACTGGCGATGCCGTCCAAGCTGGTCAGCCTGACCGGTATTGCCGAGATGCAGGGCGTTTGCACCAATGATGCGGGCCAGCTCTGCATTGGTGGCGCGACCCCTCATGCGGTGGTGGCGGCCGAGGCAGCGTCCAAATATCCGGCGCTGTCGGCTCTGGCCAGCAACATCGGTGACCCTGCGGTGCGCAACCGTGGCACCATCGGTGGTAGCGTGGCCAACAACGATCCGGCGGCGTGCTATCCGTCGGCGGTGCTGGCTTCGGGCGCGACCGTGGTGACCAATAACCGCGAGATTGCGGCGGACGATTATTTCCAGGGGCTGTTCTCGACCGCTCTGGAAGAGGGCGAAATCATCACCGAGGTGCGCTTCCCCGTGCCGCAGGCGGCGAACTACCAGAAGTTCGTGCAGCCCGCGTCGCGTTTCGCGCTGGTCGGCGTGTTTGTGGCCAAGTTCGCGGACGGGGTTCGCGTGGCGGTCACCGGCGCGTCGAACGATGGTGTGTTCCGCTGGACCGAGGCCGAAAAAGCGCTGAGCGCGAACTTCAGCCCCGATGCGCTGAACGGTCTGTCGGTATCTGCGGACGGCATGATTGGCGATCTGCACGGCACGCCGGAATACCGCGCGCATCTGATCGCGGTGATGACCAAGCGGGCGGTTGCGGCGGCCAGCTAAGGCTGCTGGTACGATAAACAAAAAGGGCGCGTCGGGAGACCGGCGCGCCTTTTGGCTGTTCAGAGGGTGGTCAGGTTGCCTTGGTGATCCACGACCTGAATGCGGTGCAGGTTTGCGGCCTGTTTCAGGCTGCGCAGATCGGGCAGGGGCATCATGCAGGCTGCCGTGGACAGGGCGTCTGCCATGGCGGCGCTGTCGGCGGTGATGCTGACCGTGGACCAAAGCGGCCGCTGGCCTGCGGGGCCCATGATATGGGGCTGCCCCGCGATAAGGGTGCCCGAGGGGCTGGAGGTTGCCGCGGCGCCATCTGTCAGGGTGGTTTGACCGACCAGCCCATGTTGCGGGTCCGAGAGGCCCAAGTGGAACGGGCCGGACAAGGCGGCGAATTCCCCGATATTGATCAGCGCCTTGGTGGCACCTGCGCGCTGTAGGTCGGCGCGGATCAGGTCGGTGGCGTAGCCTTGGGCGATGCCGTTCAGGGTGATCTGTTGGCCTTGGCCCAGATACAGGGTGTGGCCGGTGCGGTGGGTTTGGTGCCAGCCGATCCGGGTGGGGTCCGCCTGGGTGCCTGTTGCGGCGGCGTGCCAGAGGGTTTGCACCGTGGGGTCAAAAAGGCCGCCGGTCAGCAGGTGAGCGCGGTCGCACAGCGCGGTCAGGTCGGCGAACTCGGGGGACAGGTCCAGTTGCCCCGTTTCGTTCAGCCGCGTCAGGGCCGAGGGTTGGTAGAGCGAAAACTGTGCCTCGATCGCGCGTAGGCGAGCGGGGATCGCGGCCAGCAGGGGGGCGGTCATATCGCGGGGGCCGTGCAGGGTCACGCTGACCTCGGCCCCAAGCGCGATGCCGGACCATGTGGACGCCTGCGCCAAAGCGGGTGCACAGGCAAAGGCGGCAGAAAGGCTCAGGAAACGGCGGCGGTTCATTCGGCAGGCTCCACGGTGGGGCGGCGTTTCGCGGACTTGGCGGCCAGGATCAAGGGCACGCACTGGGTCGGGCTGTCGTGGATGGTCACGCAGTCAAGGCACTGGAAACACTCGGAATACTGGATTTCACCGGTCTTCTTGATGGCGCCATAGTTGCATTTCACGCGGCACAGCTGGCAGGGCGTGCCGCATTCTACGCGGCGGGGAATCCAGCGGCGCAGGCGCAGCGCACCCCCAATGGCCATCAGCGCCCCGAGGGGGCAGAGATAGCGGCAGAAGCCCTTGAACACGAAGAGCCCCAGCACCAGCCACAGGGCGGCATAGGCCACATAGTACCACTCGCGCACGAAGAACGTGGTGATCGCGGTTTTAAAGGGCTCGATCTCGACCGCTTTGTCCATGTGCTGGGGGGACAGGACGGTGACGGCGACCAGACCGGCGAGGGCGATGTATTTCAGCGCCTTCAGTCGCTGATCCCAACGGGCGTTAACCGTGATCTGGGGCAGGCGCAGCAGGCGGCCCAGATGGTGGGCGAATTCCTGCATCGCGCCGAACGGACACAGCCACCCGCAGAACAGCCCACGCCCCCACAGCACAAACCCGAGGATCGCCGCGCCCCAGACCGCCAGCCCAAACGGGTCATACAGCAAGAAGGCAAACGAGCCCTGCGCCAGCGCCGTTTGCAGGGCGGCAAGGGGCGTCACGATGCTCAGCTGCCCTTGGCCCCACCAGCCGACAAAGCCGATCACGGCGGCCAGAACGGTTAGGCGAATGGGGGTAAACATCCGCGTGCCTGCGAGCCGCGATTGGGCGAACAGCAGCGTCGGGATCAGGATCAGCAGGCCCGCGGCCAGTATGATCAGGTCGGTCTGACGGTTGCGAATGGCTTCTTCGAAGGGAGACAGGCGGGCGACTTGGCCGGCGCGGGCGTAGAAGCGTTCATCGGCGTGATAGGTGATGTCCAGCCCGAGCGAGCCAGTTTCCGGCTGGAACATCCCGTGCTGGCGGACCGCTTGCAGGGTCATGGTCCAGTCGCGGGTGGGATCGAACCCCAAGCGGCGGTCCGTGCGCAGGATCATCGCGGCGCCGTCGTGCAATGCCTCGGGCAGGGCGTCGTTCAGGCCCACATAGATATCCGCGTCACGCATCGCGATGGGCAAGCCGTCCTGATGGACACTGATCCAGTCGGGGGCGGTGTTGCGCACGAAATCCTCGGACACCAACCCGTGGCGGGCGGTGTCGATGACCAGCACAGGCTCGTCCGTGGTCGAGATCGACATAAAGTGCTGCAGTTCGTCAAAGGTGCCTTGGTCCAGAACGGCGCGGGCGATGCTGGTGGGGCCAAGGTCGATCAGCCACAGGTCTAGATAGGGGGCGTCGGGCTCTTCTAGGGCGATAGGATCGTCGGTTTTCCAAAGGGTTCCGGCGAACAGCTCCTGTACCTGCGCGTTGGAATAGGTGATGTGGCCGACCAGCCCTTGGTCGATCAGGTCGTTCCAATCCAGATCTTCGGTATAGTCGGGGTTCGGATAGGCGGGCGGACCGGACGATATCCCCTGCATCTTTTCGCGGGCGACCTGCAGCGCGGCCCCCAGAATGGATTCGTGCGCAATCCGGACCGAGGCTGTGGCCTTGGTCACGCCGTCCAGATAGACCAGCGCGCCGCCATCGGTGGCCCCGCCATAGGGGGTGCCGACGACCATACTGTCACTGATCGAGTGGCCGCGATACTGCTCCAGAAACTCGCGGAAGGGAGCCTCGCCTAGGCCCGAGACAAAGATCGGCTCGTTGTGGGAAATCAGTTTGACGTCTAGAAAGGTGCCGTTCAGGTCCAGCACGACCAGCATGTTGATCGGCCCGCCGGAAAAGCCCGGCAAGGGCGCCATCACAGCAGTTTCAAAGACATAGCCCGCCTCGGCCCCGCCGGAATTGAGCAGTTGCCACAGCCCCTGATCATTCAGCTGCTCGCCCAAAGACATGGGCGGCGCAATAAAATCCTCGATGCGTTCGCGCGGCAACGCCTGCGCCAAACTGCACGACACCCAGAAAAACCACGCAAGCGCGGCCCATATGAACTTGAAATCTCCCATAACGCGAACCTTAAGCACCGATCGAATTGTTACCCTATGCGACCTTGGTCTTGGGGCATCCTGTGCTAGGCTGCGCTAGGCTGATCGCCCAAGGGAGGAGAGACCGGATGGCGAAATCTGGCGTGACGGTCCTGTCGCTGACAGGGCTGCTGGCGGTGTGGTTTGTGGGCGCTTGGCTGACGGCCGATCCCATGGTGCTGCCCTATCCCGGCGAAGTTCTGTCCGTGATCATCGACCACGCTCGCAGCGGCAAGCTATGGGTCCACATGGGCGCGACCCTGCGGCGGGTCCTGTTGGCCTTTGTGCTGGCGATGGTCAGCGGCGGCTTTCTGGGGCTGGTTCTGGGGCAGTCAGAGCGGTTGAACCGCTGGCTTGACCCGTGGGTGACGGTGCTGCTCAACGTGCCGGCGCTGGTGGTGATCGTGCTGTGCTATCTGTGGATCGGCCTGAACGAAACGGCCGCTATCATCGCGGTTGCGTTAAATAAATTCGCAATGGTCACCGTTACCATAAGGGAAGGCGTCCGTGCGCTGGACCGCGGGGTCGCGGATATGGCGCAGGTCTACCGGATGCCTCTGGCCGCGCGGTTGCGGCATGTGATCTGGCCGCAGCTCGGCCCCTTTGTGGCGGCATCAACGCGAAACGGATTGGCAGTCATATGGAAGATCGTACTGGTCGTCGAATTTCTGGGAAGGTCGAACGGAGTTGGGTTCCAGATCCATCTCTACTTCCAATTGTTCGATACGGCCTCGGTTCTGGCCTATGCGCTCAGTTTCACGGCGCTGATGCTGGTGATCGAGTATGCCATCGTCCAAAGATGGGAGCAGCGTTCCAGCGCATGGCGGCGTGCCTAGTGCGCTATGTCGCAGGGAGGGTGCTTGTCCCTGCCGATGCGGGGGGCTAGCAGATCAGAATGAATATCCAAGGCTCAGCAAAAGACATCGCCGTCCCTCGGGACAAGGCCGCAGAAACCGCCCAACTGGTTGGTGCCTTTGCGTGGTTGGGGCAGGCGGCCCTAATCGCAACTGTCGTGGCGCGGGCTGTGTCGGGGGCTTTGGACGCGGGTCTGGTGGGCTTGGCCGCTGGCGGTGTGCTGGGGTTGGGTCTGGCCCGCGCGGCGCTAGAGCGGTGGTCGTCAGCCCGGCTGACCGCGCTTGCAGAACGCCACGTAAAGGCCCTGCGCGAAACGATTATCAGCACCGAGCTGTCCCGTCGCGGCACGGAGTCGCCCGCGGTTCTGGCCGGTCTGGTGTCCGAAAAGCTCGAGATGTTGCGCCCTGCGATCCTGCGCTTTGGCCCTGCGCGGCGGCGCGCGATGGTTGTGCCGCTCGTGCTGCTGGTCGTGGCGTTTTCGATCAGTTGGGCCGCTGGGGCGATACTCTTGGTGGCGGGGCCCTTGATCCCTGTGTTTTCCGCGCTGGTCGGGATGGCCGCGCAGCAAGCCAGCGCACGGCAGCTGGACCAGATGAGCACCCTTGGCGCGCTCTTGTCCGAGCGTGTGGGTGCCCTGATCGACATCCGCCTCTTGGGGGCCGAGACGACGGTTCTGGACGATTTCGCCAATGCCACCGATAACCTGCGCCGCCGGACGATGGCGGTGCTGAAGATCGCGTTCCTGACATCGACCGCGTTGGAGCTGTTTGCTGCGCTGGGTGTGGCGATGATGGCGGTGTTCGTGGGCTTTTCTCTACTGGGGCAGATCGGGTTTGGCACTTGGGGTGGGCCGCTGACCGTGTGGTCCGGGGTGTTCCTGCTGCTGATCGCGCCCGAATTCTTTGCCCCCCTACGCGACATGTCCGCCGCGTGGCACGACCGCGCTGCTGCGATGGCCGTGGCCGACGAAGTGATTGCGTGGCGCGACCATGATGCCGCGCGGATGGTGGGCGTGACCGCCGCCGACCCGCTGAAGGGCGAGGTGCAGATCCATGTTTTGGGGCTGACCCTGCGCGTGGGCGACCAGCTGATCCGCTATCCCGATTTCCGCGCCAAGGCCGGGCAGGCGCTGGCGATCTCTGGCCCAAGCGGGTCGGGGAAAACCACGCTGCTGGCGGCTTTGGCTGGCCTCATGCCCGCCTATGCGGGCCGGATCACCGTGGCCGGTCAGGCGCTGGACGACACAACGGCGGGCGGTTGGCGCGCGCGCATCGGCTGGATGCCCCAATCGCCGCATTTCATGAACGCTTCGGTTCTGGCGAACCTGAAACTGGCGCGCCCTGACGCTACCACCGACCAAGTGCAAGCGGCCCTGAGGGCGGCGGGCATTCAGGCGCAGGTGATGCGCTTGCCCCACGGGATCAACGAAACCCTTGGCGAAACCGGCGCTGGTCTGTCGGGGGGCGAGGCGCGGCGTTTGACTTTGGCCCGTGCTCTCTTGGCCGGAGCGGACGTGCTGTTGGTGGATGAACCCACCGCCGATCTGGACGAAGGCACCGCTGCGGCTGTGCGCAAGACCCTGCTGGATTTGCGCGCCAAAGGGGTGCTCTTGGTGCTGGCGACCCACGATCCCGAACTGGTGGCTGCCTGTGATCAGGTGATCAGCCCCGCCATTCTGGAGGAAGCCGCATGACATCCATGAAGCGCGTTCTGAAGCTGTGTCTGGGGTCCGCGCGCGGTGCGATGGTCCAGGGCGGTGCCCTGACGGTTCTGGTTCTGCTGGCGGGCGTTGGTCTGCTGGCCCTGTCGGGGTGGTTCATCACGGCGGCGGCCGCTGCGGGTCTGGCGGGTGCGGGGCTGGCCTTCGAAGTCTTTCGCCCCAGCGCGGGTGTGCGGGCGCTGGCTTTGGGCCGGACGGGGGCGCGCTATGGTGAACGCCTGCTGACCCACGACGCTACGCTCAAGGCACTGGTGGCGGTGCGTTTGCGCCTACTGCGCGGGCTGATGTCCCAACCCCTGCGCCGACTGGAGCGGGCAAGGGCAGGGGCCGCGCTGAACCGCCTCATCGCGGATGTGGATGCTTTGGACGGGGTGACGCTGCGCCTGTTCCTGCCGGCGGTGGCGGGGGCGCTGACCTTGATCGTGGCGGTGATCGGGCTGGCGGTGCTGGTCAGCGGCACGGTCGCCCTGTGGATCGGAGCGGTCTACGGGATCGGCGCGCTGGGGATCGGGCTGCGGTTCGGCCCTCAGGCGCTGCCGGTGGCCCGCCGCGCAGAGCGGGCGCTGCAAGCCGTGCGGGCGCGGACCAATGACGCTTTTGCCGCCCGCGCGGACCTGACCGTTTACAATGCTTTGGACCGCCAGATCGCCCATGCGGGACACGCGGCCAATGCTTTGGCCAAGGCGCGGGCCCACCGCGATGGCATCGAGCGGGCCGCGCAATTCTGGGTGACGGCGACCGTGCAAACGGCGGTCGCGGGGGCCTTGGGGCTGGGGTTCATGGCCGTGACGAACGGAGTGCTGAGCGCCCCCCTTGCCATGACCGGCGTGCTGGCGGCCCTGGCCCTGTCCGAGGCGCTGATGCCTCTGGCGCGCGGGATTTCGGAATTCGGGCGGATCGCGGATTCGGCCCGCCGTGTGATGGGCGATATCCCCGAAACCGTGCCGGAGCTGCATCCCCGCCATGATGCGAAGCCAATGGTCGTGCCGCCGCTGGACTTGCGCAGCGTGGCCATCCGCCCGCTGATCGATACCCTTTCCCTGACGGTTGAAGCCGGGGAGATGGCGCTGCTGGCGGGCCCCTCGGGCGTGGGGAAAACCACGGTGCTGAACGTCATCGCGGGGCTGTTGCCGCCCGATCGCGGCAAGGTCTGTATCGGGGGCACCCCCCTGGCCGACCACGCCGAAGAGGACCTGCGCGGGCGTCTGGGCTTTGTCCCCCAGCGGACCACTGTGATGGACGGCACGCTGATGGACAGCCTGCGTCTGGGCAACGCCGCCCTGACCGAGGCCGAGGCTTGGCACCTTTTGGACATCGTTCAAATGGCGGGATTCGCCAAATCGCGGGACGGCCTGCAAACGCGCCTTGGTTCGCGCGGAAATGCTCTCTCGGGCGGAGAGCGGCGCCGTGTCGCACTGGCCCGTGCCATCGCCGGACGCCCCCCTGTGCTGCTGATGGACGAGCCGACCGAAGGTCTGGACGAGGCCACCGCAACCACCGTTCTTAAGGGAATTCGGGCTTATTTACCTAAGTCTGCGATACTTATTGCCAGCCATCGGGCCTGTGATCGGGCGCTGGCGACGCGGGTAATTACCTTGCGGTAAAATACCGCCTTCCATTGCTATGTCAGGGAATTAGGTTTTGACCCAGATCAAAGCCGCATTCATTCATAATATGTGATGTGTCTCTTGAAATCTTAATCTGCGGGATAGGTTTTCCCGCGCATTCAGGAGCAGACAATGGAACTCGATGTCGTAGAGCTGTCCAGATTGCAGTTTGCAATGACGGCACTCTATCACTTTCTGTTCGTGCCGCTGACTTTGGGTCTTTCGATCCTTGTGGCGATCATGGAGACGGTCTGGGTCATGACCGGCCGCCCCATCTGGCGGCAGATGACCAAATTCTGGGGAACTCTTTTTGGCATCAACTTCGTGCTTGGTGTCGCGACAGGGATCACCATGGAATTCCAGTTCGGCATGAACTGGGCCTATTACAGCCATTACGTCGGTGACGTGTTCGGCGCGCCCCTCGCGATCGAGGGCCTGATGGCCTTCTTCCTCGAGGCGACGTTTGTGGGCCTGTTCTTCTTTGGCTGGGACAAGCTGAGCCGCGTGAAGCACCTGATGGTGGCGTGGCTGGTGGCAATTGGTTCGAACTTCTCGGCGCTCTGGATCCTGATTGCGAACGGCTGGATGCAGCACCCTGTGGGTGCGGAATTCAACCCGATGACTATGCGGATGGAGATGACCAGCTTCTTCGAGGTGGTCTTTAACGAAGTGGCTCAGGCCAAGTTCGTGCACACCGTGTCCGCCGGTTACGTGACCGCCGCGATGTTCGTGCTGGGGGTTTCGGCGTGGTACCTGCTGCAAGGCCGCCATGTGGAACTGGCCCGTCGGTCGATCACTGTGGCGTCGTCCTTTGGTCTGGCCGCTGCGCTGTCGGTTGTGGTTCTGGGGGACGAGAGCGGCTATGACGCCGGTCAGAACCAGAAGATGAAGCTGGCCGCCATCGAAGCCATGTGGGAAACCGAGCCTGCACCCGCGTCCTTTACCCTGTTTGGTCTGCCCGATCAGGAGGCCCGCGAGACCCATTACGCCGTGCACATCCCCTATGTCATGGGCCTGATCGGCACCCGTTCGCTGACCGAGGAAATCCCCGGCATCGCCGAACTGGTCGAAAAGAACGAAGAGAACGTGCGCTCGGGTCTGATCGCCTATGATGCGCTGATGACCATTCAAGAGCAGCAGGCCAACACCCCCGCAGACGTGATGGAGACCTTCGAGGCCCATAGCGACGATCTGGGCTATGCCTTCTTGCTGAAGCGCTATCTGGACGATCCCCGTCAGGCCACCGACGAACAGATCAAGATGGCCGCGAATGACACCGTGCCCCATGTCTGGCCGATGTTCTGGTCCTTCCGGATCATGGTGGGTCTGGGGATGTCGTTCATCGTGGTGCTTGGCTACTTCTTCGTGACTGCATCGTTCAACGGCATGCGCTTCCCGCGTTGGGCCCTGCGGATTGCGGTTGCGATGATCCCCGCGCCTTGGATCGCCGCCGAGATGGGCTGGATCGTGGCCGAATACGGCCGCCAGCCGTGGACCGTGGACGGCATCCTGCCGACAGCACTGTCTGTCAGCCACCTGAGCGTGACGCAGCTTCTGCTGACCATCGCGGGCTTTGCGATCTTCTACACGGTGCTGTTCATCGTCGAGATGGGTCTGATGATCAAATACATCAAAAAAGGCCCGACGCAGGACGTGTCCGTGACCGACCAGTGGATGGCCAAGCATGAACACCGTCTGCGTACCCATGACGGCAATATCCCCGAATTCGGCCCTGCGGAGTAACTGACATGATCCTTCATGATCTGATTTCCTATGATCTTCTTCGCGTGATCTGGTGGGTCCTTCTGGGGGTTCTGCTGATCGGGTTCGCCATGACCGACGGGTTCGACATGGGGACGGGGGCCTTGCTGCCGTTCGTCGCCAAAACCGATACCGAGCGCCGCGTGGTCATCAACACCGTCGGCCCCGTGTGGGAAGGCAACCAGGTGTGGTTCATCCTTGGGGGCGGGGCGATTTTCGCAGCCTGGCCGCCCCTTTACGCGGTGTCCTTCAGCGGCTTCTATCTGGCGATGTTCATCGTTCTGGCCGCGTTCATCGTGCGTCCCGTCGCGTTCAAGTACCGCTCCAAGCGTCCGTCGCCCGCATGGCGCAGCGCGTGGGATTGGGCCCTGTTCGCAGGGGGCGCGGTGCCTGCGCTGATCTTTGGCGTGGCCGTTGGCAACGTCCTACGCGGCGTGCCGTTCCACCTGACCCCCTCGCTCATGCCGATCTACGAGGGCAGCTTCTGGGGCCTTCTGAATCCCTTTGCGCTGCTGACCGGCGTGGTGTCGCTGTCGATGCTGATCATGCACGGCGCAGCTTGGCTGAACCTGAAAACCGAAGGCCGCATCCAGTCCCGTGCCCGCCGCTTTGGCACCACGGCAGGGGCGGTGGCGATCATCGGCTATGCGGTCGCTGGCGCTTGGATGGCGCTCATGGTTGATGGCTATGCGCTGGTGAATGCGGTGGCGGTTGACGGCCCCTCGAACCCGCTCCTGAGCGAGGTGTCCAAAGGCGGCAGCTGGATGGCATCCTATTCCGCCCGTCCGTGGATCATCGCGGCCCCGATCATGGGCTTTGCGGGGATGCTGATGGCGCTGCGTGGCCTAACCTCGGGCGGCGAGGCAACGACCCTGCTGTGGTCCAAACTCGGCATCCTTGGTGTGGTGTCGTCCGTGGGCCTGACCATGTTCCCGTTCATCCTGCCCTCGAGCACCGAACCCAACAGCTCGCTGACCGTTTGGGACGCGTCCAGTTCGCACCTGACCCTGTTCGTGATGCTGGTGGCGACGGTGATCTTTATGCCGCTCATCCTGATGTACACGTCGTGGGTTTACAGCGTCCTGTGGGGCAAAGTGACCGAGGATGACGTGAACGCCAACGGCGAAACCCTCTACTAAGGAGACCAGAAAAATGTGGTATTTTGCTTGGATTTTGGGCCTTCCGCTGGCGGCTTTGATCGCGGTTCTGAACGCCATGTGGCTGGAGCTGCGCGAAGACGCGAAAATGGCCGACGAGACCGATATCAAACACTGAGTCGCGCTCTAAGTGACTGAAAAGCGGGGTGTCCTTGGGGGCGCCCCGTTTTGCGTTTCTGCAGGCGCGAAAAATCTGTGGAGGACACTCACGAATCCCGTTGCGAATATTCGACCGTTCTTCTATCAAAAGCGACAGGAACGGGAGACGCTGAGGCACTCTCAGGGCCGAAGGAGCAACCGCCCCGGTAAACTCTCAGGCAAAAGAACCTTCCTACTCAAACACTCTGGAGAGAGGCGCGTTTGCGTCCGCCGAAGGGATAGCGATCTCAGGCGACAAGGACAGAGGGGGCATCGAGGCGGAGCTCTCCGCATGAACACGATGCCGGAGGTCTGCTCCGGAAGAACCGGAGGACCGATGAGCGATTTGCTTCGCACACCGTTGTTTGACCTGCATCTGGAATTGGGTGCGAAAATGGTGCCGTTCGCGGGCTATGAGATGCCCGTTCAGTATCCGCTTGGCGTGATGAAAGAGCACTTGCACACCCGCGCCGCCGCTGGTCTGTTCGACGTCAGCCACATGGGTCAGGTGATCCTGCGTGGGGCCGATGCCGGTGCGCAACTCGAGGCGCTGATCCCCCAGAACGTGCTGGGTCTGGCCGAGGGGCGCCAGCGCTATGGTTTCTTTACCAACGATCAGGGAGGCATTCTGGACGACCTGATGTTCGCCAACCGTGGCGATCATCTGCTGCTGGTCGTGAACGCCGCCAACAAGGCCGCCGACATTGCCCACCTGAAGGCCCACATGGATGGCGTGCAGGAAATCACCGACCGCGCGCTGCTGGCACTGCAAGGGCCTGCCGCCGAAGAGGCGCTGAAAACCGTCGCCCCCGCGCTGCCCGAGATGAAGTTCATGGACGTCGCCATCGTGGACAGCCCTTACGGCGAGCTCTGGGTGTCGCGTTCCGGCTATACCGGCGAGGACGGGTTCGAGATTTCGGTGCCCGAAGCCACCGCCACCCAATTCGCCAGAGACCTGATCGCGCTGGATGCGGTCGAGCCCATCGGCCTTGGGGCCCGCGACAGCCTGCGGCTGGAGGCTGGCCTGTGCCTGCACGGGAACGACATTGACGCCGGCACCACGCCGATCGAGGGGAACCTCCTCTGGGCCATCCAGAAAACCCGCCGCGCGGGCGGTGAACGGGCAGGGGGCTTCCCCGGTGCCGAGATCATTCTGGACCAGATCGCCAATGGCGCGCCCCGCACCCGCGTAGGCCTGTCCCCCGAGGGCCGCGCCCCCATGCGCGCCCACACCTTGATCTACGCCACCGAAGACGCCGCCGACCCGATCGGCGAGGTGACCAGCGGCGCCTTCGGCCCCACGCTGAACGCGCCCATGTCGATGGCCTATGTCGCCACGGAATTTGCGGCGGCTGGCACGCGCCTGTTCGGTGATGTGCGCGGCAAACGGATGCCGGTGCAGGTCGTGGATCTGCCCTTCGTGCCCAATACCTTCAAACGTTAAGACCCTCTTGGAGTGACCCCGATGAAATTCACCGAAGAACATGAATGGCTCGAAATCGAAGGCGACCTGCTGGTGGTCGGCATCACCGAACACGCCAGCCACCAGCTGGGTGACTTGGTATTCGTCGAACTGCCCGACGTGGGTGACGAAGTGGAAAAGGGCGACGAGATCGTTGTGATTGAATCGGTCAAGGCCGCGTCCGACATCTGCGCCCCCGTCGACGGCGAGATCGTCGAAGTGAACCAGGACATCGTGGACAACCCCAGCCTCGTGAACGAGGACCCCTTGGGGGCGGCTTGGTTCTTCAAGATCAAGGTTGAAGACACCAGCGTGATCGACGGCTTCATGAGCGCCGACGAATACAAAGACTACGCAGGCTGAGGCTGACATGACGTTTACCCCCACCGACTACGATCCCTATGATTTCGCCAACCGTCGTCATATCGGCCCCTCGCCCGAGGAAATGGCCGAAATGCTGAAGGCGGTGGGGGCAGACAGTCTGGATGCCCTGATCGACGAAACCGTGCCCGCCAGCATCCGTCAGTCGGACCCGCTGGAATACGGCGCGCCCAAATCCGAGCGCGAACTGACGTGGTTCCTGCGCCAGATTGCCAAGAAGAACACCGTGCATTCGTCGATGATCGGGCAGGGCTTCTATGGCACCGTGACCCCGCCCGCGATCCAGCGCAACATTCTGGAAAACCCTGCGTGGTACACGGCCTACACCCCCTATCAGCCCGAGATTTCTCAGGGCCGTCTTGAGGCGCTGCTGAACTTCCAGACCATGGTCTGTGACCTGACCGGTCTGGAAATCGCCAACGCCTCGCTCTTGGACGAGGCAACCGCCTGCGCCGAAGCCATGGCCATGGCCGAGCGTCTGGCCAAGTCCAAAGCCAAGGCGTTCTTTGTCGATGAAAACTGCCACCCGCAGAACATCGCCGTCATGCAGACCCGCGCCGCCCCCTTGGGGATCGAAGTGCTGGTCGGCAACCCGGCGGACATGCAGGCCGATCAGGTCTTTGGCGCGATCTTCCAATACCCCGGCACCTATGGCGAGCTGACCGATTTCACCCCGCAGATGGAAGCCCTGCACGCCGCCGGTGCCCTTGGTATCGTGGTGGCGGACATCATGGCGCTGACCCTGCTGAAAGAGCCGGGCGCAATGGGCGCGGATATTGCCGTGGGCAGCACCCAGCGCTTTGGCGTGCCCCTTGGCGGGGGCGGCCCCCACGCGGCCTATATGTCGTGCCGCGACGAATACAAACGCTCCATGCCCGGCCGGATCGTCGGTGTGTCCGTGGACAGCCACGGCACGCCCGCCTACCGCCTGTCCCTGCAAACCCGCGAGCAGCACATCCGCCGCGAGAAGGCGACATCGAACGTTTGTACCGCGCAGGCGCTGCTGGCCGTCATCGCTGGCATGTATGCGGTTTTCCACGGTCCCAAGGGCCTGAAAGCCATCGCGCAGCGTATCCACGCGGTTGCCGTGCAGTTCGTCGAAGGTCTGGAACAGGCCGGTTTCACCGTCACCCCCGCCGGCTTCTTTGACACCATCACGGTCGAGGTCGGCCCCATGCAGGGCGTGATCTATCAGGCCGCGCTGGACCGCAAGATCAACCTGCGCAAGGTCGGCAAGACCCGTCTGGGCATCTCGATCGACGAGACCACCCGCGGCGAAACCATCGAACGCCTGTGGGAGGCCTTTGGCATCACCCGCGCGTTTGACGAAGCCCATCAGGCGTACCGTCTGCCAGATGCTTTGGTTCGGAGCAGCGATTACCTGACCCACCCGATCTTCCAGATGAACCGCGCCGAGACCGAGATGATGCGCTATATGCGCCGCTTGTCCGACCGTGATCTGGCGCTGGACCGTGCGATGATCCCGCTTGGGTCCTGCACCATGAAGCTGAACGCGGCGGTCGAGATGGCCCCGATCACTTGGCCCGAGTTCAGCGCGATCCACCCGTTCGCCCCTGCGGACCAACGCGCCGGTTTTGCGGAGATGGTCGATGACCTTAGCCGCATTCTGTGCATGGCCACCGGCTATGACGCGATGTCGATGCAGCCGAACTCGGGCGCGCAGGGTGAATATGCGGGTCTGCTGACCATCATGGCCTACCACGAGGCCAACGGCGAAGCGCACCGCAAGATCTGCCTGATCCCGACCTCGGCCCACGGCACCAACCCTGCCTCTGCCCAGATGTGCGGGATGAAGGTTGTGCCCGTGAAGGCGCTGGAAAACGGCGACATCGACCTCGAGGACTTCCGCGCCAAGGCCGAAAAGGCTGGCGGTGATCTGGCGGCCTGCATGATCACGTATCCGTCGACCCACGGGGTGTACGAGGAAACCGTGCGCGAGGTGTGCGCGATCACCCACCGTTATGGCGGGCAGGTGTATTTGGACGGAGCGAACCTGAACGCGCTGGTCGGTCTTGTGAAACCCGGCGAGATTGGCGCGGATGTCAGCCACCTGAACCTGCACAAGACCTTTGCCATCCCGCACGGCGGCGGCGGCCCCGGCATGGGCCCGATTGGCGTCAAGGCGCATCTGGCCCCCTATCTGCCCGGCCATCCGGAAACCGGCGGCGCGACCGGCCCTGTGTCGGGCGCGCCTTGGGGATCGGCGTCTATTCTGGTGATTTCGTGGGCATACTGTCTGGCCATGGGCGGCGCGGGTCTGACCCAAGCGACCAAAGTGGCGATCCTGTCCGCAAACTACATCGCCAGCCAGTTGGCCGGTCACTATGACGTGCTGTTCAAGGGGCGCTCGGGCCGCGTGGCGCACGAGTGCATTCTGGATACCCGTCCCTTCAAGGACCGCTCTGGCGTGACCGTGGACGATGTGGCCAAGCGTCTGATGGACCACGGCTTCCACGCACCGACCATGAGCTTCCCCGTGGCGGGAACCCTGATGGTCGAGCCCACCGAGTCCGAAACCAAGGCCGAGCTGGACCGCTTTATCCTTGCGATGCGGGACATTGCCGAAGAAGTCGCGGCGATCGAGCGGGGCGAGATGGACGCCGAGAACAACCCACTGAAGCATGCGCCGCACACCGTGGCGTCGCTGGTCCGGGAGTGGGATCGCCCCTATACCCGCGAGGCGGGGTGCTTCCCTGCGGGCAGCTTCCGCGTGGACAAGTATTGGCCCCCCGTTGGGCGGGTGGACAACGTCTATGGGGACAGGAACCTGATTTGTACCTGTCCGCCGATGGAAGACTACGCCGACGCGGCTGAATAAGAATGAGGGGCTCTGGCTGGTGACGGTCGGGGCCCTTTTTCATTCGGGGACGCCTGTGGTGGCTGTTGGATTTTGAGTATTTTTACAAAGCAGAAAGGGGAAGGGCGGGCTGATCGTTCGGCCGGTGTTCTGGTGCCTTGCGGCGGGCGGCGAATTGGCTAGGCTGCGGCCCATGATGACCCTTGATCCTGTGATCTATCCCCTTGGCGAAGATGGCCTGTTGGTCGAGTTCGCGCCGAAACTGTCCATGCAGGCGAATGCGGCGGCGATCGCGTGCCGCGATGATCTGGCCGCGTTGGGGCTGGAGGGGGTGGTCGAGGTTGGCTCGACCCTGAAATCTGCGTTTGTGCGGTTTGATCCGTTTGTGCTGAGCCATGACGTGGTTGAGGGGGCACTGCGTGATGTCTTGGCAGCGCGGGACTGGGGGGCGGTTGAGGCTCCTGTCGCGCGGCGCTGGCGGTTGCCGAGCTGTTTCGACGGAGATTTTGGGCCGCAGTTGGCGGAGTTTGCGGGTTTGGCGGGACGGTCGCCTGCGGATTTGGTGGCGGAGTTGGCTGAGACGCCACTTCGCGTGCTCGCGCTGGGGTTTGCGCCGGGGATGCCTTATTTGGGCGAGCTGCCCGCGCATTGGGATGTGCCGCGTCAGACGGCCTTGACCCCGCGGGTGCCTGCGGGGGCGATTACGGCGGCGATCCGTCAGATTGTGCTGTTCGCGGTGCCTTCGGGGACCGGATGGCGGCAAATCGGGCAGGCCGCGTGGCGCGGGTTTGATCCCGATGGGTCGGGGCCCAATTTGACGGCGGGCGATGTGTTGCGGTTCGATCCGGTGGGGGCCGATGCCTTTGCCGCGCATATGGCGGCGGGGGGCGGTTTGATCCCCGAGGGCGCGCTATGAGCCGGATCGAGGTCTTGTCTGCAGGCCCTTCGGTGACGTTGCAGGATGCGGGGCGTGCCGGTATGGCGGCGTTCGGGTTGTCGGCAGGCGGGGCGATGGACCCCTTGGCGCTGGCCGAGGCGCGGGCGCTGCTGGGGGCTGCCTTTGATGGCTGTGCGATCGAGATGGGGCAGATGGGCGGACGGTTCCGTGCGGATGCCGATCTGGTCATTGCACTGACCGGCGCTGCGATGAAGGTGACTTTGGAGGGCGCGGCCTTGTCTTGGGGGCAGAGCCACCCTTGGCCCGCGGGCGCCGTGCTGGACATCGGCGCGGCGACGGGTGGGGCCTATGGGTATCTGTCGGTGGCGGGGACTTGGGATGTGCCTTTGCGCCTTGGGGCCAAGGGCACGCATTTTCAGGCGGGGATCGGGGCGCCTTTGGGCGCGGGGGATGTGCTGACCGTTGTGGCGGCCAAGGCCGAGGCCGGTTTGGGCCTGCCATCGCGGGATGCGCCGCCAGAGGTGATCCGCGTCATCCCCTCGGTCCAATCGCACTGGTTTGGTGATCAGGGGCGGGACTGGCTGGAGGGCACGGTGTTTACCAAGACCGCCAAGGCCAGCCGGATGGGGGCAGCTCTGGCGTTCGGCGGGCAGGGTGTGCAGTCCGATCATGGCCTGAGTGTGACGTCCGAGATTGTCAGTCTTGGCGATATCCAGATCACCGGCGACGGGACGCCCTATGTTCTGATGCGCGAGGCCCAGACCACGGGCGGTTACCCCCGCATTGCCACGGTGATCAGTGCCGATCTGCCGGCCTTTGCCCAGATGCCGTCGGGGGCGCAGGTGCGGTTCCGGTTTGTCACGGTGCCAGAGGCTTTGGCCGCGCGGGCGGCGCAGAACGACTGGGCCAAGGGGCTGCGGGCCAAGGTCCGCCCTGTGGTGCGCAGGCTAGAGACCATGCACGATCTGTTATCCTATTCACTGGTGTCCGGCGTTGTGTCGGCCACCGATCCGGAGGGCTGGGAATGACCACCATCGATCTGAACGCCGATATGGGCGAGAGCTTTGGCCCTTGGGTCATGGGGGATGACGCGGCCCTTCTGGGGGTGATCAGCAGCGCCAATGTGGCTTGCGGGTTCCATGCGGGCGATCCGGTGGTCATGGCGCAGACCATTGCGCAGGCCAAACAGGCGGGCGTGGCCGTGGGCGCGCATCCCGGTTTCCACGATTTGCAAGGGTTCGGGCGGCGCGATCTGCATCTGACTGCCGCCGAACTGACCGGATTGGTCCAGTACCAGTTGGGGGCCTTTATGGGGATGGCAGCGGCGGCGGGTGTGCCCGTGGCCCATCTGAAGCTGCACGGGGCACTGGCCAATATGTGCGCGCGGGATCAGGAGATGGCGCTGGTGTGCTATCGGGCGGCCTTGGCCGTGGCGCCCGATCTGCGGCTCTTCGTGATCGCGGGCACCCAGCAGCAGCGCGCGGCCGAGCAGCTCAACGCCACCTTCAGCGCCGAGATTTTCGCTGACCGCGCCTATCAAGAAGACGCGACGCTGGTGCCGCGCGGGCAGGCGGGGGCGGTCCTGCATGATCCGGCCGAGGCTGCGGACCGCGTCCTGCAAATGGTGACCGAGGGCTGCGTGATTTCCCAATCGGGCAAGCGGGTCGATGTGCCGGTCGATACGATCTGCCTGCACGGCGACACCCAAGGGGCCATCGACATGGCGCGGGCGGTTCGTGCTCGGCTCGAAGGGGCCGGGGTGCAGATTGCCGCGCCGCAATAAAATCTGCTCTCGGGGGTTGAGCTTCCAGTAGCTGGAAGCCCTATATGGATGGCAAGAGAAAAGGAATCCTTGCCATGCATCGCCAGTACAAACTGTCCGGACTGAACTGCGCGGCCTGTGCGCGCCGCTCGGCCGCCGCTGCCGCCGAGGTGGGCGGCGTTCTGGAAGCGAACACCAACTTTGCCACCCACACGCTGGAACTCGACACGGGCGAGGGGTTCGACCCCACCGTTCTTGAGGCGCGTCTGGCCCGCGCGGGCTACCCTCTTCAGACCGAGGAAATCGTGCTGGACCTAGAGGGGCTAAGTTGCGCCTCCTGCGTGCTGCGGGTGGAAAAGGCCCTGTCCACAGTCGATGGCGTGGTTGAGCCCAAGGTCAATCTGGCCGAGGACCGTTTGCGCGCCAAAGTCTATTCCGGTGTCACTGCGGGCGACCTGATCGCGGCGGTCAAGGCGGCTGGCTATGGGGCGCGGGTGCGTTCGGATGAAGCGGCGGAAGTTGTCGATAAATCAGTGTCCTATCGCGATAGGTTCATCCTGTCTGCGGTACTGGCTGTGCCGGTGTTTGTGCTGGCAATGGGCCGCCACATGATCCCCGGTTTCGGCGCGCTGATCGACAGCACGCTGGGGGCGCGGACCGATATGCTGCTGCAACTGGTGCTGACGACCTTGGTTCTGGCGTGGCCGGGGCGCGGGTTCTTTACGCTGGGGATACCGGCCTTGCTGCGGGGCGCGCCCGATATGAACGCGCTGGTCGCGCTGGGGACTCTGGCGGCGTGGGGCTATTCGACGGTGATCACCCTGTTCCCGTCCGCGATGCATGTGGCGGGGCACGGCGTCTATTTCGAGGCCGCAGCGGTGATCTGTACCCTGATCCTGCTGGGCCGCTGGCTGGAGGCGCGGGCCAAAGGGCGCACTGGTGCGGCCATCCGCGCCCTTATGGACCTGAGCCCGAAAACCGCGCGGGTCGAACTGGTGGATGGCTCTGTGGTCGAGCGCCCCGTGGCCGAGATCGCGACCGGTGACATCCTGCACCTGCGCCCCGGCGAGCGGGTGGCGGTGGACGGGATCGTCCTGTCCGGTCAGAGCCATGTGGACGAATCCATGCTAACCGGCGAACCCCTGCCGGTTCTGAAATCCGAAGGGGACGCCGTGTCGGCGGGCACCCTGAACACCAACGGAGCCCTGCGCCTGCGGGCTGATGCGGTGGGCAGCAAGACGGCGCTGGCCCAGATCATCCGCATGGTCGAAACCGCCCAAGGGGCGCGTCTGCCGGTGCAGGCCTTGATCGACCGGGTGACCATGTGGTTCGTGCCGGTGGTGCTGGGGCTGGCGGCGCTGACCTTTGTGGTGTGGCTGGCGGTGGGGCCGGATCTGGCTCATGCGCTGGTGGCCGGTGTGGCGGTGCTGATCGTGGCCTGTCCTTGTGCGATGGGTCTGGCGACGCCGACCTCGATCATGGTGGGCATGGGGCGGGCGGCCAAGCTGGGTGTCCTGTTCCGCAAGGGCGAGGCCCTGCAAAAGCTGCAATCGGTGCGGGCCGTGGTCTTCGACAAAACTGGCACTCTGACCGAGGGGCGTCCCGAACTGGCCGCTGTTCTGCCCGCAGATGGCGTTGAGACGGCGGAGGCGTTGGCGCTGGCCGCTGCCCTGGAGGCAAAGTCCGAGCACCCCATCGCCCACGCCATCGTGCGCGGCGCGGGTCAGGTGCCCGAGGCCGAAGGCTTCCGCAGCCAAACGGGGCAGGGTGTTGAGGCGCAAGTGAATGGCGGGGCCATCCGCGTCGGCATCCCCGAGTGGGTCGGCGGCACCATACCGGCGCCCTTGCAGGCTGAGGCTGACCAGCGCACCGCCCGCGGGGAAACCGTGGTCTGGGTGTCTCGTGACGCTCAGGTGATTGCGGCCATCGCCGTGGCCGACCGGATCAAGGACAGCGCCCGCGACACCATCCGCGCCCTGCGGGCCGAGGGGCTGGAGCCCGTGATGGTGACCGGCGATGCGCAGCCCACGGCGGACTACGTGGCGGGGCAATTGGGAATCACCCGCGTGGTCGCCGGTGTCCGTCCCGAGGGCAAGCGCGACACCGTTGCCAAGCTGAAGGAAGAATTCGGTGCGATTGCCTTTGTCGGGGACGGGATTAACGATGCGCCTGCGCTGGCGGCCTCGGACGTGGGGATCGCGATCGGGACCGGCACCGATGTGGCTGTTGAGGCCGCGGATGTGGTGCTGATGTCCGGTGACCCGCAGGCGGTGCCGCGGGCGATTGCCCTGAGCCACGCGACCCTGCGCAACATCCGCCAGAACCTTGCGTGGGCGTTCGGGTACAACATCGCGCTGATCCCCGTGGCGGCGGGCGTGCTGTTCCCTGCCTTCGGGATCACTCTGTCGCCGATGCTGGCGGGGGGCGCGATGGCCCTGTCCAGCGTGTTCGTGCTCGGGAACGCCCTGCGCCTGAACCGCGTGTCCCTGACCAAAGGAGCAAGCGCATGAATATCAAGGATGTTTCCGAACGGACGGGCCTGCCGTCAAAAACCATCCGGTATTACGAGGATATCGGCCTGATCACCCCCGCGCGCGGTGAAAACGGTTACAGGAAATTCTCGGAAAGCGATTTGCACAAGCTGGCCTTTGTGGGGCGGGCGCGGCATCTGGGGTTCTCGATCGAGGATTGCCGCAACCTCTTGGCGCTGTGGGGGGATAACGGGCGCAGCAGTGCCGATGTCCGCGCCATCGCCCAAAGCCATCTGGAGCAGATCGAGGCCAAGCTCAAGGAACTGGCCGAGATGCGTGACACCCTCGCGCGGCTGGTGCATTGTTGCGCGGGGGACAATCGACCGGATTGTCCGATCCTCGAGGATTTGGCGCAAACCCACATCTGATCTAAATCAAATCGGGGTTCACCGCATCGTGATAGCGTTTGCCAAGCTATACGAAGGAGGACCCCCAGTGCGGATCACCAAGCGGACAAACATTGCCATTCGGGCGCTCATGTTCTGCGCGGTCAATATGGACCGTCGCGTTACCAAACATGACATCGCCGAAGCCTGCAATTCGTCGGAAAACCATCTGGGTCAGATCGTGAACCAGCTGTCACAACTGGGCTTTCTGGAAACCACCCGTGGTCGCGGGGGCGGATTGGCGCTGGCCCGCAAGCCTGCCGAAATCTCGATCGGAGAGGTTTTCCGCAAGCTCGAGGCCGATGTGCCTGTGGCCGAATGCTTTGCCGATGTGGACAACACCTGCCCGCTGACCAATGCCTGCCGCCTGAAAACGGCGATCTCGGACGCGCTGGACGCGTTCTATTCCCACATGGAAAGCATCACGCTAGATGCGCTGACCTGCGATAACCATGCGCTGGAAACCATGCTGGCGATGACGCCCCATTGCTCGACCCCGGCGCGGCGTCCGGCGATCGAGGTCTGATCATTCGGCGGGGGCGAAGCCCTCGATCAGGTGGCGAAGGCCCAAGGCTGCTCCTCCCAGGATTGCGGCCATCGTCACCGGCGCCGAATAGCTGAGCAGGGACATGGCCGTCAGGCCCTGACCCACGGTGCAGCCCAGAGCAATCACCGCACCAACGCCCATCAGGATCGCGCCGATGATCTGGCGGCGCAGTTCACGCGGGTCCTCGCACGCCTCCCAGCGGAAGTGACCCAGCATGAAGCTGCCGATCAGCGCGCCGGTCCAGACCCCTAGCACCGAGCCCACCGCAAAGGAGGGCGCGTGGGTGGACCCGAGCATCGCATAAAGCATTGCCTCGCCCACGGGGGCCGAGAAGTTGTGAGAGACGACAGGGACGACCTCGAACCCGTTGTGTTCGACCCAGCCGGTGCCGATCCAGCCAGACGCAATCGCCAGCCCCACAACCGCACCCCAGATAACGGATTTGCGGTTTTTGCGCATACGCTGGGGCCAGACAGAAAACGTCAAGATCGCCAGACCGGCGGTCACGCCGACGGCCCAAGGGGCGACCGGCAGCACGCGGGATAGCCCGTGCGCGATCCCTTGGGGGGCGCTGGCGGGCAGGCGGGGGAAGACCGCGTCAAAGACGAATGCGGCGGGGCCATAGAGCGTCCCGTAGGCCGAGATGCCCACGACCACCACGATCAGGAACGAGCGCAGATCGCCGCCCCCCAGACGCGCCAACGCGCCATAACCGCAGTTGCCAGCCATCGCCATGCCATAGCCGAACATGCCGCCCCCGATCACAGAGGCCCAAGGCAACCATTTGGTTTTCAGGTAGAAACCGGCGGTGGGGTCGAACATCCCAAAGGCCGCCGCTGCATAGATGAGGGTCATCGCGACCCCGATGGCCACGCCCCACATGCGCAGTCGAATGTCGCTACCGCCGTAGAAATAGTCCTCGATCGCGCCAAGGGTGCAAAACCGCCCCAAACGTGCGGCCAACCCCAAGAGTAAGCCGCCCAATGCGCCGATCAGTGCAACCAAGGTTGCATCGGATATCCCGTCGATCATCGGAACCCTCCCCAAGCCCAATGACGGCCGGGAGATCCCGGCAGATTTTCGTGTCCGTTAGTTACTCGCCTTCACAGAACACTTCGTAAACGCGTTCTAGGATACGACGCGGACGGTCATCTGCCAAACTATAATATATCGTTTTGCCATCGCGGCGGGGCACAACCAGCCCCTCGAGGCGCAGGCGCGACAGCTGTTGGGATACGGCGGCCTGACGGGCGGCCAGCAGTTCCTCAAGCTCGGTCACGGATTTTTCGCCCTCGACCAGATGGCAGAGGATCATCAGACGGCCCTCGTGGCTGATCGCCTTGAGGAAGTTGGCCGCAGTGGTCGCACGCTCGACCATGCGGTCCATTTCGAAATCGGTGAGGTCTTCGGTGATGGCAGGAAGGGGCATGAGGGGGAACCTACTCTTTATCGAACGTCACGAACCGCCGCTTGATACGGCGTTTGCGGGGGTTAGGCCAGTGTGGTCAGCGACCATTTTCTCGACCAACGGCCAGAAAAAGTGCTCTCCGGCATAGCCTTCGAGTCTGGCCAGTTCGCGCCCTTCGTCAACCAAGAGGAAGGTCGGAGTAAACACGACAGGGCGCGTGATCTCGAAATCTGCGGTGTCCAGAGACGTCAGCTGGACGGTTCGAAGGGGGGCAGAGACCGAGACAGGGGTTTTCGGGTAGATGGGCCCGATTTCTTTGTGCCAGCGGGCGCAATAGGCGCATCCGACCTGCTCGACCATAACCAGTTCGGCCGCGGGAACGGCGAACGGAACCAGTGCAAGCGCACCGGCAAAAACGGCTTTGGCAAACAAACGCGGCATCCTTGTGAACCCGATTGACAGCTTCTGATAAGCATGTAATCAAATATTTGAATAAATCAAGGAATATCACATGCTGGATGTCACCTATGCGGGGGCATTGCTGGCGGGGCTGCTGTCGTTTTTCACGCCGTGCATCCTGCCAATGGTTCCGTTTTACCTGAGCTATATGGCTGGCCTGTCCGTGGCGGAACTGCGCGGGGACGGGGGCATCGAAACGGGTGCGCGCCTGCGTCTGATCCGGTCGGCGGTGGCCTTTGCCCTTGGAGTGACTACGATTTTCGTCCTGCTCGGGGTGGGGGCGACGGCGGTGGGGCAGGCGTTTGCTCAGTGGAAGCAGCCGCTGAGTTATGTGGCGGCGGCGGTGCTGTTCGTGTTCGGCCTGCACTTTCTGGGGGTCTTCAAGATCGGCCTTCTGTACCGCGAGGCTCGCATGGAAAGCCGCGCGAACCCCGCGTCGATGGGCGGAGCCTATGTGATGGGGTTGGCCTTTGGCTTTGGCTGGACGCCCTGTGTGGGGCCCGCGCTGGCGTCGATCCTGATGGTGGCCAGCGGCATGGGCGATCTGTGGCAGGGCGGGGCCTTGCTGTTCGTCTATGGCATGGGGATGACCGCGCCGTTCATCGTGGCCGCGTTCTTTGCGGGGCCGTTTCTGGCTTGGGCCCAGCGGAACCGCAAATATCTGGGCTACGTCGAGAAACTGATGGGGGTCATGCTGATCGTCTTTGCGGTGCTGATTGCCACCAATGCAGTGAACCTGATCGCGGCCCTGATGATCGAGTGGTTCCCGTCTTTCACGTCTTTGGGCTGACGACACCGGCCCGCCTTGTCATCTGGGAGGAATGACATGTTCACACGACTAAGCGCCCTTGCGGCGATGATCTGTCTGGCACTGCCGGTTTCGGCGGCCACGATGGGGGATGACGGTCTGCACAAGGCCGACTGGATGCACGACACCTTCAAGGACCTGCGCGAGGATCTGGCCGAGGCCAATTCCGAGGGCAAGCGCCTGATGGTGATCATTGAGCAGCGCGGCTGCATCTACTGCAAGAAAATGCACGAAGAGGTCTTTCCCGTCCCCGAGATCGAATCCCTGCTGACGGACCGGTTTTTCGTTGTACAGCTCAACATGTTTGGCGACGTCGAGGTCACGGATTTCGACGGAACTACCCTTTCGGAGAAAGAGACTATCCAACGTTGGGGTATGCTGTTCACCCCAACCGTGATGTTCTTTCCCGAAGAGGTTCCCGAAGGCACCAAGGCCCCCCAAGTTGCGGTGGCCACCATGCCTGGAGCCTTTGGAAAAGGTACTACGTTCAATATGTTGAACTGGGTTCTTGAGAAGGGCTACGAGGGCGACGAGCCCTTCCAGAAGTACCTTCAACGCAAACTTGCCGAGTGATCAGACACGGGCGCGGGGCTACGCTGCACTGCAACATATTATAAAATTCACTTAGTTGAATTTGTTGTTGCGTCAAAGGTGCGCGGTGTTCTACAGTATACGCAGACTACCAGCGGAAGAATGGTAGCCAGGGAGGAAACATGAAGCTTTCATTTGCACTTGCGGCGGTGGCCGCATGCTATGCCGGCGTGGCGTTCGCAGAAGATGTCGCGCCTGCAGACGTCCAGTACACCGATGAAGGGGCCATTGCTGCCTCGCTGTCCGGCGCCGCCGGGGACGCAGCGAATGGCAAAAAGGTCATGTCCACCAAGAGCAAGGGCAACTGCGTCGCCTGCCACGCCATCTCGGCGATGGCGGATGTTCCGTTCCACGGCGAAGTCGGCCCGACGCTGGATGGCGTTGCCACCCGCTGGGACGAAGCGCACCTGCGCGGCATCGTGGCGAACGCCAAGAAAACCTATGAGGGCACCATCATGCCCGCCTTCTACAAGAACGACGGCTATATCCGCCCGGGCGATGCCTACACCGGCAAAGCGCCCACCGAGGCGCTGACCCCGCTGCTGACCGCGCAGGAAGTCGAAGACGTCGTCGCTTACCTGATGACGCTCAAAGACTAAGCGTCCCTGATCCAAGGAGAGAGACATGCAATTTACCCGACGCGACACACTCGCACTGGGCGCAGGGGCCGCTGCACTGGCCATGCTGCCCTTCCGCGTGGCCGCAGCGACCGCAGACGAGCGCATTGCCGAATTCACCGGCGGCGCAGAGGCCAAAGCTGACGGCATCACCCTGACCGCGCCCGAAATCGCGGAAAACGGCAACACCGTTCCGATCACCGTCGATGCCCCCGGCGCAACCAGCATCCTGCTGCTGGCGACCGGCAACCCGACCCCCGGTGTGGCCCAGTACAACTTTGGCCCGCTGTCGGGTTCGCGCGTTGTGACCACCCGCATCCGTCTGGCCGGCACCCAGGACGTGGTCGCTCTGGCCAAGTTCGAGGATGGCTCGATCGCCAAGGCGTCTTCCACCGTCAAAGTGACCATCGGCGGCTGCGGCGGCTGATCTGCCCCTGACCGAACCCAACGCATTTCTCAGGAGAGACCACTATGGCAAACGATGTACGCCCCCGCGTCAAGGTCCCCAAATCCGCTTCGGCAGGCGAGACCGTCACGCTCAAGACCCTGATCAGCCACCCGATGGAGTCTGGCCAGCGCAAAGACAAAGAAGGCAACCTGATCCCCCGTTCGATCATCAACCGTTTTACCTGCGAGTTTAACGGCCAGATGGTCATCGACGTGACCATGGAGCCCGCGATCTCGACCAACCCTTACTTCGAGTTTGACGCGACCGTCGCCGAAGCCGGTGAATTCAAGTTCACCTGGTACGACGATGACGGCTCTGTCTACGAAGACAAGAAACCGATCGCCGTTAGCTAATGCGAGACGCGGAGTGAGCAGAGAGCATAACTCTGCCGCTCCGTTCACTGGCTTCAGGGAGGAATGAATGACCAAGCAAGTAACTAGCAAGGTACTGATCGCATTGGGGTTTGCCGCAAGCACCCTGGCGATTGCCACCAGCGCCCATGCCACCGATCCGACCGAACCGCTGGTCGTGAACGGCGAGATCGAAATCGTGACCCACACCGCGGCTCCTGCGCATCTGGAAGGACTCAAGACCATCCAGTCGGGCTGGGAATTCCGCACCCCCGAAACGCAGGACCTGCAGCGCGACGACTTTGACAACCCCGGCATGATCGGCGTGGATAACGCCCGCGAAGCCTGGAACACCGTCGAAGGCACCGCCGAGAAAAGCTGCGCCTCCTGCCACGAGGCGCCCGAGTCTCTGGCCGGTGTCCGCGCTGTCTATCCCAAGTGGAACGACAAGGCCGAAGAAGTCCGCACGCTGGAAATGCAGATCAACGGGTGCCGCACCGAAAACATGGGCGCCGAGGCTCTGGATTACACCGACAACAAGATGACCGAGATGGTCGCGCTGCTGTCGGCCGTGTCGCGCGGTATGCCGGTGAACGTTGCCATCGACGGCCCCGCCCAAGCGATGTGGGAAAAGGGCAAAGAGATGTACTACACCCGCACCGGCCAGCTGGAGCTGTCCTGCGCGAACTGCCACGAAGACAACTATGACAACCTGATCCGCGCAGACCACCTGTCGCAGGGCATGATCAACGGCTTCCCGGCCTATCGTCTGGGGGATGCCAAGCTGATCGCCGTTCACACCCGCTTCAAGGGCTGTGTTCGCGACACCCGCGCGGAAACCTACAAACCCGGCAGCCCCGAATTCGTGGCGCTGGAGCTTTATGTCGCCTCGCGCGGCAACGGCCTGTCGGTCGAAGGCCCGTCGGTCCGCAACTAATCAACGACAATACCCAAAGACCAAACTTCTCCTTGGCCCGTGCATGAGTGCACGGGGCAGGGAGCCTTTGTTCCAAACGATCTGATAACCGGAGTCAGCAACACATGATTTCCCGCCGCGATTTTCTTCAGGCCTCGATGGCCGCCACCGCACTGGTCGGGGCGTCGGGTTTCGGCAATTGGAGCCGACTGGCAGCGCAGCAGGCGCTGACGCAGGACCAACTGCTGCAATTCGATACCTTCGGGAATATCTCGCTGATCCACGTCACCGATATTCACGCGCAGCTGAAACCGATCTACTTCCGCGAGCCCGAAGTGAACATCGGTGTGGGCGACGCGCGCGGGCACGTGCCCCACATCACCGGCGCCGATTTCCGAAAGCTTTACGGCATCGCGGACGGCTCGCCCAACCACTATGCGCTCAGCTATAACGACTTTTCTTCGCTGGCCAAAACCTATGGCAAGATGGGCGGCATGGACCGCGTGGCGACCGTGATCAACGCGATCCGCGCCGATCGTCCCGACGCGATCCTGCTGGATGGCGGCGACACGTGGCACGGGTCCTACACCTGCTACCACACCCAAGGCCAGGACATGGTCAATGTCATGAACGCCCTGAAGCCGGACGCGATGACCTTCCACTGGGAGTTCACTCTGGGCTCCGAGCGGGTGAACGAACTGGTCTCGGGCCTGCCGTTCGACGCACTGGCGCAGAACATCTTTGACGCCGAGTGGGACGAACCCGCCGAGCTGTTCAAGCCCTATAAGTTCTTTGAACGAGGTGGAGCCAAGATCGCTGTGATCGGTCAGGCCTTCCCCTATATGCCGATTGCGAACCCCGGCTGGATGTTCCCCGAATACAGCTTTGGCATCCGCGACGAGAATATGCAGGCCATGGTGGACGAAGTCCGTGGCATGGGCGCGCAACTGGTTGTCGTGCTGTCGCACAACGGCTTTGACGTGGACCGCCACATGGCCAGCCTTGTCAGCGGCATCGATGTGATCCTGTCGGGCCACACCCATGATGCGCTGCCCGAACCCGTTCTGGTGGGCGACACGATCATCGTGGCCTCCGGGTCCAACGGCAAGTTCGTCAGCCGCGTCGATCTGGACGTGCGCGATGGCCGCATGATGGGCTTCCGCCACAAGCTGATCCCGATCTTCTCGGACGTGATCGCCCCCGATGCCGAGGTTGCCTCGCTGATCGACGAACAGCGCGCGCCCTACAAGGACAAGCTGGAAGAGGTCATCGGCCACACAGACTCGCTGCTCTATCGCCGTGGTAACTTCAACGGTACGTGGGATGATCTGATCTGTGACGCCCTGCTGTCCGAGCGTGAGGCCGATATCGCCATGTCGCCCGGCGTGCGCTGGGGCCCCTCGGTTCTGCCCGGTCAGGCGATCACCCGCGAGGATCTGTGGAACGTCACCTCGATGACCTACCCCAAGGCTTATCGCACCGAAATGACCGGCGAATTCATCCATACCATCATGGAAGACGTGGCCGACAACATCTTCAACCCGAACCCCTATTACCAGCAGGGCGGCGACATGGTCCGCATGGGTGGTCTGGGTTACCGCATCGATGTGAACCAGCCTCAGGGCAGCCGGATCAGCGAACTGACCCTGCTGAAAACCGGAGAAAAGCTGGACCCCGCAAAGTCTTACGTTGTTGCCGGTTGGGCCAGCGTGAACGAGGGCACCGAAGGCCCCGAAATCTGGGACGTGGTCGAAAGCCACATCCGCAAGAAGGGCACCGTCGTGGTCGAGCCCAACACCAGCGTGCAGGTGGTGGGCGCCTGACGCGCCCGCTGGAACCAAATTTTTTTACCCCGAAGAATTCACGAAACAGAATTCTTCGATCTGATGAAAAGGAGCAAAGGACATGACATCCAGCTTCAAGGGCCCCAAACCGTCGCGCCGCCAGTTTCTGGCGGGGGCGGCTGTGATCGGGGCAGGGGCCGCCGCCGGTGCCCGCGCCGCGACGCCCGATCCGCTGATCACCGAGGTCCAGCCTTGGGCCCAAGGCTTGGGCGAGGGCGTGGACGCCACCCCTTATGGCCTGCCGATCAAGTTCGAACAGGACGTGGTGCGCCGCAACGTGCCGTGGCTGACTGCGGACCCGATCAGCTCGATCAACTTTACGCCCATCCACGCGCTGGACGGCACCATCACCCCGCAGGGCTGCGCGTTTGAACGACACCACTCGGGTGCGATCGAGCTGTCCAAGGATGACTACCGCCTGATGATCAACGGTCTGGTGGACCGTCCGCTGGTCTTTACCTACGCGGATCTGGAACGCTTTCCCCGTGAGCAGCACGTGTACTTCTGCGAATGCGCGGCGAACACCGGCATGGAATGGGCGGGCGCTCAGCTGAACGGCGCGCAGTTCACCCACGGTATGATCCACAACATGGAATACACCGGCGTGCCCCTGCGCACCCTGCTGAACGAGGCTGGCATCCAGACCGAGGGCAAGTGGGTCTATGTCGAGGGCGCGGATGCGTCGTCGAACGGCCGCTCGATCCCGCTGGAAAAAGCGCTGGACGATGTTCTGGTCGCCTTCAAAGCCAACGGCGAGGCCCTGCGCAAAGAGCATGGCTACCCCGTGCGTCTGGTCGTTCCCGGTTGGGAAGGCAATATGTGGGTCAAATGGCTGCGCCGCATCGAGGTCACCGATCAGGCGGTCGAAAGCCGCGAGGAAACCTCGAAATACACCGACACTCTGGCGGATGGCACCAGCCGCAAGTGGACTTGGGTTATGGACGCCAAATCGGTCGTCACCAGCCCCAGCCCGCAGGCCCCCATCAAGCACGGCACCGGCCCCTTGGTCATCACCGGTCTGGCTTGGTCCGGCCACGGCAAGATCACCCGCGTGGACGTCTCCATCGACGGTGGCAAAACGTGGCAAGAGGCCCGTCTGGCGTCGGAGTCCGGAAACAAGGCGCTGGCGCGCTTCTATCTGGACATCAACTGGGATGGCTCGGAAATGCTGCTGCAATCGCGCGCCATGGACGAGACCGGCTATGTCCAGCCGACCAAGAAGCAGCTGCGCGAAGTGCGCGGTCTGAACTCGGTCTACCACAACAACTGCATCCAGACCTGGCATGTGAAATCGAACGGAGAGGCAGAAAATGTCGAAGTCTCTTAAGTTTTTCGGCAGCGCCGCCATTGGCGCCCTGATGCTGACCACGGCCACCCAAGTGCTGGCCGAGGACGCGAAATTCGGTCTGGGCCGCGACGCTCTGCCTGAAGAGATTGCCGCATGGAATCTGGACGTTAGCCCCGATGGCACCGGCCTGCCCGAAGGCTCGGGCGATGTTCTGACCGGCGAGGAAGTCTTTGCCGAGAACTGCGCCGTCTGCCACGGTGACTTTGCCGAGGGCCGCGACAACTGGCCCAAGCTGGCGGGCGGGGACGGCACCCTTGCCGATGACGATCCGCTGAAAACCGTGGGCAGCTACTGGCCGTACCTGTCGACGACCTTTGACTACGTTCACCGCTCGATGCCCTTTGGCAATGCCCAAAGCCTGAGCGCGGACGATGTCTATGCGATCGTGGCCTACATCCTTTATTCGAACGACATGGTCGACGAGGATTTCGTGCTGTCCAAGGAGACCTTCCTTGACGTGCAGATGAACAACGCCGATGGCTTTATCATCGACGACCGCGCCGAGACCGAATACCCGATCTGGCGCACCGAGCCTTGCATGGAAAACTGCAAGGACACCGTCGAGATCACCATGCGCGCCACCGTTCTGGACGTGACCCCGGACCACGGCGCTGACGATCAGGCCGCCGAAGCGCCCGCTGCAGAACCCGCAGCAGAGCCCGCCGCCGAGCCTGAACAGAAGGCCGAGATGACTGCCGCCCCCGAGGCCCCCGCAGCCGAGGCGCCCGCCGTCATCGACATGGCGCTGGCCGAAGCAGGCGAGAAGGTCTTCAAAAAGTGCAAGGCCTGCCACAAGGTCGGTGACGGTGCCAAAAACGGCTCTGGTCCCCAGCTGAACGGCGTTGTGGGCCGCGACGTAGCCAGCGCGGACGGGTTCAAATACTCGGGCGCGATGACCGACCACGGCGGCGTCTGGACCCCCGATCGTCTGGCGGCCTTCCTTGCCAATCCCAAAGCCGAGGTGAAGGGCACCAAGATGTCCTTTGCCGGTCTGAAGAAAGAGGATGACATCGCTGCGGTGATCGAATTCCTCAAGACCACAGGCCAGTAACCGGTGCGCGGGATCGCGACATATCTGGGGGCAGCGGCGGTCTTCGCCGCTGCCTTTGTGCATCAGGCACAGGCAGAAGAGGTCGCGGCCCCGCTGGGGGATCCGGCACGCGGTGAAAAGGTGTTCCGCAAATGCGCGGGATGCCACGCCGTGGGGGCAGAGGCCGCCAACAAGGTCGGCCCGCAGCTCAATGGTCTGTTCGGGCGGACCGCTGGCACCGCGCCCGATTTCACCTACTCGGACGGTTTGGCCCGAGAGGGGCGCAACGGGCTGGTCTGGGACTATGATCACCTTGATGCCTATCTAGAGAACCCCAAGGCCCTTGTCAGCGACACCCGCATGAATTTCCGCGGGCTGAAGGACGCGCAGGACCGCCACGATGTGCTGGCCTACTTGCGCCAGTTCTCGGACAACCCGCGCGATATCCCCGAAGCCGAACCCACCGCCCTATCCAAAGAAGTAGATCTATCCGCCGAAGTGCTGGCTATCGTGGGGGACCCTGCCTACGGAGAATACCTCTCAAGTGAATGCAGCACATGCCACCAGAGAAATGGCAGTGACCAAGGCATCCCGTCCATCACGGGTTGGCCCACCGAGGATTTCGTTGTGGCCATGCATGCCTACAAAGCAAAAGTCCGGCCCCATCCTGTTATGCAAATGATGGCGGGGCGCCTGTCGGACGAAGAGATCGCGGCGCTGGCCGCGTACTTTGCAGAGCTCGGACACTGAATTCATCGGGCCGCACAAACAGGGAGGAAAGACTATGAAGCTGAACAGACGTTCTTTCATCGCCGCGGGGGCCGCCACAGCCGGCTTTGCTGCCCCCATGCTCCGCGCCGCGGGAAAACCCCGTGTGGTCGTCATTGGCGGCGGCGCAGGCGGGGCGACCGTGGCCCGCTATGTGGCCAAGGACAGCAAGGGGGCCATCGACGTCACCCTGATCGAGCCTACGCGCCACTACTACACCTGTTTCTTCTCCAACCTTTATCTGGGCGGTTTCCGCGATATCGAGAGCCTTGGCTATTCCTATGGCAAGCTGGCCTCGGGCGGGGTGAATGTGGTCCACGACTGGGCCATCGGCATCGACCGCGATGCCAAGACCGTGGCGCTGGCGGGTGGGGGCACCGTGCCCTATGACCGTCTGGTGCTGGCCCCCGGTATCGACTTTGTCGAGGGCGCCGTGCCCGGCTGGTCCGTTGCGGCGCAAAACAAGATGCCCCATGCGTACAAGGGCGGCAGCCAGACCGAACTGCTGAAGGCGCAGATCGACGCCATGCCGCAGGGCGGGACCTATGTGATGGTCGCGCCGCCGAACCCCTATCGCTGCCCTCCGGGCCCGTACGAGCGGATCAGCATGGTCGCGCACACGCTCAAGGCCAATAATCCCACCGCCAAGATCATCATCGTTGATCCCAAAGAGAAATTCTCGAAACAGGCTCTGTTCGAAGAGGGCTGGGACACCCATTACAGCGGCATGATCGAACGGCTTGGCCCCGATTTCGGCGGCGACAAGGTCGAGGTGAACCCCGACGATATGACCGTCAACGTGGACGGCGAAATCATCAAGGCCGATGTCTGCAACGTCATTCCCGCGATGAAGGCGGGGCGCGTCTGTGACATGGCGGGCGTGAACGATGGCAACTGGGCTCCGGTCAACGGCCACACCATGCAAAGCCGTATGGACGAGAATATCCACGTGCTTGGCGATGCCTGTGCGCAGGGGGACATGCCCAAATCCGGCTTCTCGGCCAACTCTCAGGCCAAGGTCGCGGCGATGGCCATTCGCGGGGCGCTTACTGGGTCCAAGGTGTTTCCGGCCAAGTTCTCGAACACATGCTGGTCGCTCATCGACGCCGATGACGGGGTCAAGGTCGGCGCGACCTATGAGGCGACCGACGAAAAGATCGCCAAAGTGGATGGGTTCATATCCCAAACGGGTGAAGACGCCACTTTGCGTAAAGCAACCTATGAAGAGTCCGTTGGATGGTATGCGGGCATTACTGCGGACATCTTCGGCTAGGGCCAAACGGACAACACAAAAGGGGCGCGGGTCACGCTGCGCCCCCAGACAGGGACAGAGGCACGTATGGACTATAACCACTTTTTCACCGGCGCTTTGGATGACCTGCGCGCTCAGGGCAATTACCGCCATTTCGCGGATCTGGAACGCCGGACCGGTGATTTCCCCCATGCCACCCATCGCGACGCTGCGGGTAACGAACGCCCCGTGACGATCTGGTGTTCGAATGACTATCTGGGGATGGGCCAACACCCCGACGTTCTGGCCGCGATGCACAATGCGCTGGACCGCTGCGGCGCGGGCGCGGGCGGCACGCGCAACATCTCTGGCACGACCCATGACCACGTGTTGCTGGAGCGCGAACTGGCCGATCTGCATGGCAAAGAAGCGGCGCTGCTGTTCACCAGCGGCTATGTGTCGAACTGGGCAGCATTGGGGACCTTGGCCGCGAAAATCCCGAACTGTGTGATCCTGTCGGACGCGCTGAACCACGCCTCGATGATCGAGGGGATGCGCCATTCCCGTGCGCAGCGCGTGATCTGGAAGCACAATGATATGAATGACTTGCGCGCGCATCTTGAGGCATTGCCCAAAGGTCAGCCCAAGATCATCGCCTTTGAATCCGTCTACTCGATGGATGGTGATATCGCCCCGATTTCCGAGATTTGCGATTTGGCCGAGGAGTTCGGCGCACTGACCTATCTGGACGAGGTGCACGCTGTCGGCATGTACGGCCCCCGCGGTGGCGGCGTGGCCGAGCGGGACGGCGTGATGCATCGCGTGGACATCATTCAGGGCACTCTGGGCAAAGCCTTTGGCGTGGTGGGCGGCTACATCACCGGCACCGCAGGTATGGTCGATTTCGTGCGCAGTTTTGCCAGCGGGTTCATCTTTACCACCGCTTTGCCGCCGAGCGTGGCTGCGGGGGCGGCGGCCTCGATCCGGCATCTGAAATCCAGCAGCACCGAGCGGGAAAAGCAGCAGGCCCGCGTGGCCGAACTGCGCGCCCGTCTGGACGAGATCGGCATCCCCCATATCCCGAACCCAAGCCACATCATTCCGGTGATGGTCGGCGATCCGGTCAAGTGCAAGTTCATCTCGGACAAGCTGCTGATGGATCACGGGGTCTACATCCAGCCGATCAACTATCCCACCGTCCCCAAAGGGACCGAGCGTCTGCGCATCACCCCCAGCCCCGTGCATTCGGACGAGGACATGGACCGTCTGGTGACCGCGCTTGGCGATCTGTGGGCCCAGTGCCGGTTGGCAAGGGCTCCGATGGCGGCGGAATGATCCCTCTGGTCGGTTAGACCACCTCGAAACCCCGCATCGCCCCAAGCAGTGCGGGGATTTTCTCTTTGAACCGGAAGAAGCCGTTGGTGGCATGGGGCCACGCGCGGCTGTCATAGGGTTTTCGCAGGCGGATCAAGGGGATGCCGTTGGCCTTTAGCGCATGGTCGATGGCTGCCAGATCATCGGCCACGGGGCCGACCGGGGCATAAAGCGTGGCCACCTGCCGCGCCCCCAGAGCTGCGGCCCACTCCGCGACGTCCTCGGGCGTTAGCCGCGAAACAGGCCCCAGTTTGTCAGCCCAGCGGGTCACGGTGTCCTGCACGGCGCCATCCACGAAGGTCTGCACATGCGGCGACATCTCCAGCGGGCTGCGATGGCCGATGTCCCCCAGAACGGCGGTTCCCAGCGGTTCAGGCACTGCGCGGGTCAGATCGCCCAAAGCCAGATCGTCGGAATGGACCAGCAGCGCGGTCGGTCCATCCGCCAAGGGCGCAAAATCGGGCAGGGCGATCGGGGCGGGGTTGTCGGGCCCCTCGGGGATGTGGGCGCTGTCTGCCAATCCGGTCACGCCGGAAAACCGCCCCTCGGTGTAGGTCTCGATGTTGGAGGCGGTCGCCACATAGGCCTTGCCCCGCGTTTGCAGCCCCGCCACCCAGCGCCACGACAAGGTGTTCGACGCAGGGTCCCCGTCCAGCAGATGCCGCATGAAAAAGTCCGCCCCCAGCGTCCAAGGCAGCCCCAGCGTGAACACCCAGATCGAGGCGAACCACATCCTCGCGTGATTGTGAAGGTAGCCGGTCTGTGCCAGCTCCTTGGCCCAGTGATCAAAGGGCGCGATGCCCGTTTGCCCCGCGCAGGCGTCCTGCCAGACACGGCGCAAACCGGATTCGGTTTTCAGCCGGTCCAGCTGCCATCCCAACTCGGCGCGATAGGCCTGCCAGACGGCGGGGCGCATCTCGAGCCAGCCCTTCCAATAGGTGCGCCAGAAAACTTCCTGAATGAACTTGTCAGCGGCTTTGGGGCTGTGACGGGCCAGTACAGCCTCCAGAACCTCGGTTTCGGTGATCAGACGGTGCCGGATATAGGGCGACAGGCACGACACATTTTCCCCGTGACGCCCCGCCCCGAGGTCAAAATTGCGCCGCGCGCCATAGGCTTGACCGGCCAGTGGTACAAAATCACGCAGGTGGACCAGACCTGCTGCGCGGGTGGGTAAAAAATGTTGATCGGGTAGGGGCATGGAATACCGCAGTTTTGTCCTGTTTGGTGCCTTCCAAAGCGTAGGTCGAAAAGGCTTTTGATCAACAACTGTGCATTTGAGACGTTTAAAAAAGGGCACACCTCTTGCAGGGGGTATTGTGCAGGACTAAGACTCAGTTAGTTATTTTGAATTCTAATGTCCGAACGACAGCAGGCAGAGGCAAAGAATGCGCGATCCTATCGATACTTACATGAACACCCTTGTGCCCATGGTGGTAGAGCAGACCAGCCGCGGCGAACGCGCATACGACATCTACTCGCGCCTTCTGAAGGAACGGATCATTTTCCTGTCGGGCCCCGTGCACGACGGTATGTCCAGCCTGATCGTGGCACAGCTGCTGCACCTCGAGGCCGAGAACCCCTCGAAAGAGATCAGCATGTACATCAACAGCCCCGGCGGTGTCGTGACCTCGGGCCTGTCGATCTATGACACCATGCAGTACATCAAACCCAAGGTCTCGACCCTGGTGATCGGTCAGGCCGCGTCCATGGGCTCGCTGCTGCTGACCGCCGGTGAAAAGGGCATGCGCTTCTCGCTGCCCAACAGCCGCGTCATGGTGCACCAGCCCTCTGGTGGCTATCAGGGTCAGGCGACGGACATCATGATCCACGCCCGCGAGACCGAGAAACTGAAGCGCCGCCTGAACGAGATCTACGTCAAGCACACCGGCAACGACTACGAAACCGTCGAAGCCGCGCTGGAGCGTGACAACTTCATGTCTGCAGAAGATGCAAAGGCATGGGGCCTGATCGACGAAATCGTCGAGAACCGTACAAAGCCTGACGAGAAGGCATAACGGTACTGGTTTGTGCCACGGAATACCGCACCGTGGCACATTTGACATTGTGGCGGTGGGCATGCTGGCCTAGCATCGCTCAAGACCAAGGGGTTTTCCGGGCACCGGCCCGCGATTACCAACAATGCCGAGAAGGTGAGATATGTCGAACAATAGCAACGGCGACAGCAAAAATACCCTCTACTGTTCTTTCTGCGGAAAGAGCCAGCACGAGGTGCGCAAGCTGATCGCCGGCCCGACCGTGTTCATCTGTGATGAATGCGTCGAGCTGTGCATGGACATCATCCGCGAAGAAACCAAGGGTAGCGGGCTCAAGTCGCACGACGGCGTACCCACTCCCAAAGAAATTTGCGAAGTACTGGATGACTATGTGATCGGCCAGGCGCGTGCAAAACGCGTTCTGTCGGTGGCGGTACACAACCACTACAAGCGTCTGAACCATTCGCAGGGCTCTTCGGATATCGAACTGTCGAAGTCGAACATCCTGCTGCTTGGCCCGACCGGCTGCGGTAAGACCCTGCTGGCCCAGACGCTTGCGCGCATCCTTGATGTTCCGTTCACCATGGCGGATGCCACAACCCTGACCGAAGCCGGTTACGTGGGCGAGGATGTGGAAAACATCATCCTCAAGCTCTTGCAGGCGTCGGAATACAACGTCGAGCGTGCTCAGCGCGGCATCGTCTATATCGACGAGGTCGACAAGATCACCCGCAAGTCCGAGAACCCCTCGATCACCCGCGACGTATCGGGCGAGGGCGTTCAGCAGGCTCTGCTGAAGCTGATGGAAGGCACCGTGGCCAGCGTCCCCCCGCAGGGTGGCCGCAAGCACCCGCAGCAGGAATTCCTGCAGGTGGACACCACGAACATCCTGTTCATCTGTGGCGGCGCGTTCGCGGGCATCGACAAGATCATCGCACAGCGCGGCAAGGGCAGCGCGATGGGCTTTGGTGCCGACGTGCGTGACGAGACCCAGAAGGGTGTCGGCGAGCTGCTCAAGGAACTGGAGCCCGAGGATCTGCTGAAGTTCGGTCTGATCCCCGAATTCGTTGGTCGTCTGCCCGTGATCGCCACGCTCGAGGATCTGGACGAGGACGCTCTGGTAACCATCCTGACCAAGCCCAAGAACGCTTTGGTCAAGCAGTACCAGCGCCTGTTCGAACTGGAAGACACCAAGCTGACCTTCACCGAGGACGCTCTGCTGGCCATTGCGCGCCGCGCCATTGCCCGCAAGACCGGTGCTCGTGGTCTGCGTTCGATCATGGAAGACATCCTGCTGGATACCATGTTCGATCTGCCCGGTATGGCCGAAGTCGAAGAGGTCGTGGTGAACGAAGAGGCTGTGAATGCCTCCGAGGCGAAGCCGCTGATGATCTATTCGGAAACCGCCAAAAAGGGCGGGGCCAGCGCCGGTTGATCCGGTGATCTGACACACATTCCAGTGCCTGCCCTTGACGGGGCAGGCATTTTTCTTGTCCGGCCCAAGGGGGCCAGAAATTTCCAGAAGGTTAAGGCACATGAAGCGCATCAAATCAGGCGGTGTGTTTGAAGAGAAAATCGGCTACTGCCGTGCGGTTGTCGCGGGCGGTTTCGTCCACGTGGCAGGCACCGTCGGTCAGGGCGACACGGTTCAGGAACAGTGCAAATCGGCGCTCGAAGTGATCGGCGCGGCACTGGAAAAGGCAGGCAGCAGCTTTGCCGACGTGGTGCGCGTGAACTACTACATGCCCGACCGCGCGGAATTCGAACCCTGCTGGCCGATCCTTGCGGAAACCTTCGGGGAAAACCCGCCCGCAGCGACCATGGTGGAATGCCGCCTGATCGACGACAAATACCGCATCGAAATCGAAGTTACCGCGCTGGCTCACAGCTAAGGGACTGGACCTTTCGAGGCCAATCGGCCATACGGAAGGTAACTAGATCGGAGGCACCTATGGGTATCCTGAACACGCTGCTGAAGGCCGTGACCTGGTGGAACGGCGCCACTCTGAACACCTTGCTCTGGACCAGCCGTCATGGCCAGAAGGTCGGCGAGGACGAGCAGGGCAACGTCTTTTACCAGACCGAAGGCGGCAAGCGCCGCTGGGTGATTTTCAACGGCGAAGCCGAGGCAAGCCGCGTCAGCCCCGATTGGCACGGCTGGCTGCACTACACCTTTGACGAGCCGCCGACCGACCGTCCGCTGGTTCACAAGTCTTGGGAAAAGCCCCATCAGGAAAACCTGACCGGTACTGCAATGGCCTATGCGCCCGCAGGGTCCATCCGTCGCCCCGATCCGGCTCCGCGCCAGGATTACGAGGCATGGCAGCCTGAATAATCATGGCTGAGAACCGTACCGAAGTACTGGTTGGCGGCGCCGTCATGGCGCTGGCCATTGGTTTCGTGGTTTACGCGGGTCAGGTGGCGGGTCTGTCGGTTGGACAGTCCGCGACCTATCCGCTGACCGCAAGCTTCCGCTCGGCCGAGGGGATTTCCCTCGGGACCGATGTGCGCTTGGCCGGGGTCAAGATCGGCACTGTCACTGACATGCAGCTGAACCCCCAGACCTTCCGCGCCGAGACCACCATTCAGGTGAAAAACGGCATCGATCTGCCTGATGACAGCGCGATCACCGTGGCATCCGAAGGTCTGCTTGGCGGCAACTACATGGAGATCGTGCCCGGCGCGTCCCCCGATAACTTCGCCGCTGGCGATGACATCGAGGATACCCAGAGCGCGATCAGCCTTGTGTCGCTGATGATGAAGTTCGTCTCCGGGGGCAAAGAGTGACGCGTTTCGCTGCTCTGGCCCTGGTGGCGATGTCGCTGCCCGCGGTTGCCCAACAGGCAACCACGCGCGGCACTGGCGCCTATTTGCGCGGTCTGGACAAGATCACCGGCGCAGTCACCGATATCGAGGTGAACAACGGTGAATACGCCACTTTGGGGCGGGTCACGATTGCGCTTGGCGAATGCCGTTATCCCCCCAATGACCCCTCGGGCGAGGCGTATGCCTTTCTTTCTGTCGCGGAAAACGACGGAGCGGCGGTGTTTCAGGGCTGGATGGTGGCGTCTTCCCCGGCGCTGAACCCGATGGACCACCCGCGCTATGACGTCTGGGTGTTGCGCTGCAAAACCGCCAGCGGGTCTGATTCCAAATCTGCCGAATAAATATCCGCCACGTCGGTTAACGCCGCGGCCAGCAGTTTGCGATACTTGGCGCGGGGGATTTCAACCGCGCCCAAGCTGGCCAGATGTTTGGTCAGGAACTGCGTGTCGAACAGGGTAAAGCCCGTACGCCGCAAGTGATCCACCAGCCACGCCAGCGCCAGTTTCGACGCATCGGTGCGGTGGGAAAACATGCTCTCTCCGAAATAGGCGGTGCCAAGGGCCACGCCATAGACGCCGCCGATCAGCTCGCCCTCGGCCGACCAGATTTCCAGCGAATGGGCGCAGCCCATATGGTGAAGGCGGCAATACAGGTCCAGAATTTCGGCGTTGATCCACGTTTCGGGCCGGTCCGCACAGGCGCGCATGACCCCCTCGAAATCGCCGTTCAGGGACACGCCGTAACCGCCCTGACGGATGCTCCGCGCCAAGCTGCGCGAGATGTGGAACCCGTCCAAGGGAATGATGCCCCGCAGCTTGGGGTCCACCCAGAACAGGTCGGGATCGTCCCGCCCTTCGGACATGGGGAACACGCCCGCGGCGTAAGCATTCAAAAGGAGTTCCGGAGTGATCGTCATAAGCGATGATCCTAATCCGCCCGCCGGAATGCGCAAGGGCAGGCGCGATGGCCTGCCCTTGGGAATGTGCTCTACTGGTCTGAAAGATCAGCCGAAATTCGCTTTCAGCCACTTCTCTAGCCAATGGATATCGTAGTTGCCGTCGTGGATGTCCTTTTCCGCCAGCAGAGCATGGAACAGGGGCACGGTGGTGTCCACGCCGTCCACGATCAGCTCGCCAAGGGCGCGGTTCAGACGGGCCAGCGCCTCGGGACGGTCACGGCCGTGCACGATCAGCTTGCCGATGAGGCTGTCGTAATAGGGCGGGATCGAATAGCCCTGATACAGCGCGCTGTCCATCCGCACACCCAGACCGCCCGGAGCGTGATACTGGGTGATCTTGCCGGGGCAGGGTGCAAAGTTCGGCAGACGCTCGGCGTTGATGCGCACCTCGATCGAGTGACCGTTGATCACCAGATCGTCCTGAGTGAACGACAGGGGCATACCGGCTGCCACACGGATCTGTTCGCGGACAAGGTCCACGCCAAAGATCGACTCGGTGACGGGGTGCTCCACCTGCAGGCGGGTGTTCATCTCGATGAAGTAGAATTCGCCGTTTTCGTACAGGAACTCGATGGTGCCGGCACCGCGGTAACCCATTTTCGCGATCGCGTCGGCGCAGATTTTGCCGATACGCGCACGCTCTTCGGGGGTGATGCAGGGGCCGGGAGCCTCTTCGAAGACCTTCTGGTGACGGCGCTGGAGCGAACAGTCACGCTCGCCCAAGTGTACACCGCCGCCCTGACCGTCGCCGAACACCTGAATTTCGATGTGGCGCGGTTTCTGGAGGTACTTCTCGATATAGACTTCGTCATTGCCGAATGCGGCTTTGGCCTCGGAACGGGCAGTACGGAAAGCGATCTCGATTTCCTGCTCGTTCAGGGCGACCTTCATGCCGCGGCCACCGCCACCGGCGGTTGCCTTGATGATGACGGGATAGCCCATCTCGGCGGCGCATTTCTTGGCGTCTTCCACGGTGGGAACGCCGCCAGCGGAACCGGGCACCACAGGAATCCCCAGCTTTTCAGCGGTTTCCTTGGCGGTGATCTTGTCGCCCATCTGGCTGATATGCTCGGCCGAGGGGCCGATAAAGGTGATGCCGTGATCCTCGACGATCTGCACGAAGTTCTGGTTTTCCGACAGGAAACCATAGCCGGGATGGATCGCTTGGGCGCCGGTCACTTCGCATGCGGCGATGATCGCGGGGAAGGACAGGTAGCTGTCCGCGCTCGAGTTCGGGCCGATGCACACAGCCTCGTCGGCCATGCGCACGTGCATCGCGTTGGCGTCGGCGGTTGAATGGACCGCGACCGAAGCGATACCCATCTCGCGGCAGGCGCGGATGACGCGCAGCGCGATTTCGCCCCGGTTAGCGATCAGGATTTTATCGAACATCTGGTGCCTCACTCGATGATAACGAGCGGTGCGCCGTATTCCACAGCCGAGCCGTCCTCGACGAGGATGCGCTTGACGGTGCCCGATTTGGGGGCGGGGATGTGGTTCATGGTTTTCATCGCTTCGATGATGAGGATGGTGTCACCCTCTTTTACCTGTGCGCCCACGGTGATGAACGACGCAGCGCCGGGTTCGGGCTGCAGATAAACGGTACCCACCATCGGCGAGGTTACGGCGCCGGGGTGGTCTGCGGGGTTGTCGCTGGCGGCAGGCGCTGCGGCGGGGGCAGCGGCAGCTGCGGGCGCTGCGGCAACGGGGGCAGCGGCGTATTGGACGGGCGCAGGGGCGACGACGGGGGCCGCGCGCGACACGCGCACATCAAGGCTGTCGTCCTCGCCATATTCGCGCTTGACCTGAAGCTCGGTCAGATCGTTTTCGCGCAGCAGTTCTGCCAGGGCCTGGATAAAGGCGACATCTGCGTCATGGGAATGTTTGCTCATACCGTCCTCGATGATAGCTATTCTCTGCCCTTATGAGAGATAGGCAGAGTTCTCGAATTTGCAGGGCTTATACGCGGTCAATTATCGCGTGAAAAGCGTTGGATCACCGTTTGGGCCCTTGAAACGCTCGGTTTCACCTCACGGATGAGTGAATTATCTATAAAATGAATTGCGATGATAGATAAATTCGCGGGCGCGTTACCTAGGGTAATTTTCGTACTTGCGCGCCGCGATCAGACCTTGAGCATCCGGGTGAACAGGGTGGTCAGATAGCTGTCTGCTTCGGCGAAAATCTGGTCCTGATCCTCTTCGAGGATGGCGCGAACCTGTACGTCAAAGTCAGCATAATGCTGGGTCAGCGACCAGATCGAGAAGATCAGGTGATAGGGATCAATCTCGGCGATGCGCCCTTCGGCGGACCACTTGCGGATGATCACGACCTTGCTGTCCACCAGTTCCTTCAGTTCGCCGGTGATGGCGTGCATCATGCGGGGCGCGCCCTGCAGGATTTCGTTAGCGAACAGGCGGCTTTCGCGCGGGTAGTCGCGGCTCATTTCCAGCTTGCGCTTCATGTAAGACAGGATTTCGTCGATCGGGTCGCCGTTTTCATCCATCTCGCGCAGGGGGTCCAGCCAGTTGTCCAGCAGACCTTCCAGCACCTCGGTGTGGATCGCTTCCTTGGAGGGGAAGTAATACAGCAGGTTCGGTTTGGACAGGCCCGCCTCTTTGGCGATCTGGTCCAGCGTGCTGCCGCGGAACCCGAATTGCGAGAACACGACCAGAGCGGCCTCGAGGATCGCTTCGGTGTTTTTCTGCTGAATGCGGGTTTTGGGTTTGCGCTGGGTCATTTGGGGTAACTACGGTGCGCAGGAACCCCTTGTAAAGCACAGAAATGCCCGCAAAACGGGGTAAAAACGGCTGAATATTAGGCGCGGGCGCAAAAACCTGCCGATTGGCCGAAGGTTCTTGCGCGGATCAGGCCCTTAGGCGCGTTTCAGACGCGCCTCGCGGCCCCCGCGCCGCTGTTTGTGCTGCGCCTCGCGAGAGGGCAGTTCGCCCATCACCTTGCGGCGCAGGTCCGGCGTCATGCGGGACCACGCGGTGATCTCGTCGATGGTGCGCAGGCAGCCGGTGCACAGGCGTGTTTCCGGGTGGATCACGCAGATCTTGATGCAGGGGCTTTCGATTTCGTCACGCTTCCAGATGTCGTCGGTCAATCGGTTCTTCCCAGATGGGCAAGGCGGTCCAGTGCGCCCTGAAGGATATAGCTGGCCGCCACGTGGTCGATAACCTCGGCACGGCGGCGGCGGGATGTGTCGGCCTCGAGCAGGGCGCGTTCGGCGGCAACGGTCGACAGACGTTCGTCCCAAAAGGTCATGGGGATGTCGGTCAGCTTCGACAGGTTGCGCGCAAAGGCGCGGGTCTTTTGGCAGCGGGGGCCTTCGGAGCCGTCCATGTTGCGGGGCAGGCCCAGAACAATGCCAGAGATATTGCGTTTGGCCAGAATGGCCAGCAGAGCCTCGGCATCCAGACCGAATTTCTTGCGGCGGATGGTTTCGAGGGGGCTGGCCACGCCGCGGAACGTGTCCGAGACCGCGACGCCAATGGTTTTGTCGCCGAAATCCAGACCGGCCAGAGCGGTCATCGGGGGAACGGCTGCGGCAAACTCCGCGATGTCTTCGTAGATCACTGGGCCACTCCGGTGTTCGCGGCCGCTGCGCGGATGGTTTCCAGCTCGGCAGGGCGGTCGGCAAAGCGGGCCTGCGCCTCGGTCCAGATGGCCTGCGCCTGTTCCTTTTCGCCCAAGACGCCATAGGCGTTGATCAGGCGGGCCCATTCCTCGGCACTGCCGCCTTCGGTGGCCAGACGCTCGGACAGGTTGGCGACCATGCCGCGGATCATGTTCTGGCGGTCTTCCTCGCTCATTTGGGCGGCGTTGGCCATGTCTGCCGCGTTGGGGCCGCGCAGCATGGGCGCGCCACCTTCGGGGGGCAGCTGGTATTCGACGCCTGCACGCATCGCGACCTCTTCGATCTGGGCACGGATCGGTGCAATCCACGGGGCATCTGCGGGGCCCTTGCGCAGAAGGCTGTTCCAGATGTTGAACGCTTTGTCGGGGCGGTCGTTCTGGGTCAGCATCAGACCCCAATAGTACAGGGCAGTGGCGTTGGTGTTATCGCGCGTTAGCGCCGCTTTCAGAGCGTTTTCCGCCTCGGGCGAGACATAGCCACCGGCGGCCAGAATCAGCACATCCGCATAGTCGGCGTAATCGGTCGAGGTCGCCTCATCGCCCTTGATTTGCAGGATGCGGGCCTGAGCCTCGTGGGCCTGAACATAGTTGCCAAGGGCCGCCTCGTTGCGCACCAGCAGTTCCTGACCCTGCAGGTCATCGGGGCGCTGCGCCACGGCGGCGCGCAGCTTTTCCACCAACTCGACGTATTTGGGATCGATCTGGTCGGCGGGGATGGGGGGCATTTCGGCCTCGGCTTCGGTCTGCGCGGGACGGTCGGCGCGGCGCTCTTCGGCCATGCGGATGCGGTCCTTGAGCGCCAGATCGCCATAGCCAAACGCGCCATAGTGGCTGTACATCCACCAGCCGCCACCCAGCATCAGCGCGCCAACGATCGCGGCCAAGGCATAGGTCGCAGAACGGGGCTGACCCTTGCCGGATTGCTCTTCGGCAAGCTTGGCATCAGCGGTCAAAATGCGACGTCCGATTTCCGCCTTCAGGCGGTCCACTTCTTCGGGGGCGATGACACCGCGGGCGGCGTCACGCTCGACCTCTTTCATCTGGTCGCGATAGACCTTCAGATCATAGGCAGCGGCGGGTTCGGCGCCGGATTTGCCGCGAACAAGCGCCAATATAAGAAGAAGCGCAACCAAAGCGGCCAGGCCAAAGGTAATGATCCAGAATGTCATGTCATCTCCACAGTTGGTGGCTATTTAGGCAGTTATCAGTCTTGGAAAAAGTCAAAATCGCGCCATAACCACCCTATGTCGCATAGGGTCCGGTCTGCATGTCGCATCTAGTATGTATTGTGACGCAGCTAGAAGCGGTCCAAAACCGCTGTAGGTCCACTACGGGACATGAACGATCACACCTACGGATTCGAGGCTGATGAAACGCTATTCCGTCTTTGCTGTCGCCCGCGAGGGCGCTCGCCATCACACCGGCTGGGAACGCGCCTGGCGCTCGCCGGAGCCCAAGAAAAGCTATGACGTCATTATTGTTGGCGCTGGCGGTCACGGACTGGCAACGGCCTATTACCTCGGGAAAAATTTCGGGATCACCAATGTTGCGGTGATCGAAAAAGGATGGCTGGGGGGCGGCAACACCGGCCGTAACACCACCATCATCCGCTCGAACTATCTTCAGGATTCTTCGGCGGCGATCTACGAGAAGGCCCGCGACCTGTATGAAACCCTGTCGCAGGATTTGAACTACAACGTGATGTTCAGCCCCCGCGGCCTGATCATGCTGGCCCAGACCCATCACGAGGTTCGCGGCTATCAGCGGACCGCCCACGCGAACGCGCTGCAGGGCGTCAAGACCGAGTTCATCAGCCGTGAAAAGGTGAAAGAACTGGTTCCGATCATCAACATCGACGGCCCGCGTTACCCTGTTCTGGGTGGCCTGTGGCAGCGCCGCGGCGGTACCGCGCGCCACGATGCGGTGGCATGGGGCTATGCCCGTGCGTGCTCTGACATGGGCATGGACATCATCCAGAAATGCGAAGTGACCGGCGTGCGCCGCATCGCTGGCCGCGTTGTGGGCGTCGAGACCACCAAAGGCTCGATCGACTGTAACAAGCTGGGGATCGTGGTCGCTGGCCATTCGGGCGTGCTGGCCGAACAGGCGGGCTTCCGTCTGCCGATTGAATCGGCGGCGCTGCAGGCTCTGGTGTCCGAACCGATCAAACCTTGCATGGACGTGGTGGTCATGGCCAACACCGTTCACGGCTACATGTCTCAGTCGGACAAGGGCGAGATGGTCATCGGTGGCGGCACCGACAGCTTCAACAACTACACCCAGCGCGGCTCCTTCCATCATATCGAGGAAACCGTTCGCGCCCTCGTGGAAACCTTCCCGATGGTCAGCCGTCTGAAGATGCTGCGCCAGTGGGGCGGGATCGTCGACATGACCGGCGACCGTTCGCCCATCATCTCGAAAACCCCGCTGGAAAACTGCTTCATCAACTGCGGTTGGGGCACCGGCGGCTTCAAGGCGATCCCCGGCTCCGGTTGGGCGATGGCGGAACTGATGGCCAAGGGCTATTCGCCGCTGGCCGCCGAGTTCAGCGTCGACCGCTTCAAAGAGGGCCGCTTTATCGACGAATCCGTGGCAGCAGGTGTGGCGCACTAAAATGCGGAACTTTACCGGCATATCCCGCGTTGACTGTGTAACTCAGACTTGCACAGGAGCAAACGCATGGCTACCCAAGACAGCAACACCTCGAACGGTTCGAACAGCACCCTCTCGTTCATTGTCGGCGCGCTCGTCGTTGCTGTCATTGTCCTTGGGTTCGCACTGTATAACGGTATGGACTTCGGCCGCGATGATGGCATCAACATCAGCATCGAAGGCGCAGGCCCCGCTGCCGAACAAACCGGCGAAGCGATCGAAGACGCTGCAAACGCTGTCAACGACGCCGCAAAAGACGCAACCGGCCAATAACAACGACTTGCCTTTCGGCCGGTCGTTCCAAGATCGAATGGCCGAAGCATCCCGTCGCCGCACCCCGCTTTCCGACTTACCTCAGGGGGGCGGCGACTCTTATTCCCGAACAATTCGCACCACCGCCCCGCAGCACGCATTCCGTGCCCTGCGGTCTTTGTCGTGCGCAATCACCACCTCTTTCCGTGCAAAAGGATTGGCCTCATGCTGACACTCCAGTGCCCCTATTGCGGCGTCATGGCCGAGGAAACCGAACTCTCCGCTGGCGGCGAGGCCCATCTGAAACGTTTCGGACCGGGCTCGACTGACGCGGATTTCGAAACCTACATGTTCATGCGCGAAAACCCCAAGGGTGTGCATTTCGAACGCTGGCGCCACGCGAACGGCTGCGGCAAGTGGTTCCACGCCGCCCGCTGCACCGTCACGCTCGAGGTCTTTGGCACCTATCCTGCCCAAACCTCGGTGCCGCCTGCGGACCTTCTGGACAAAATCCGCGCAGCGCGCCCCGGTTTTAAGTGGAGAGAGTTCGAATGACCTTTCTGCTTTGCGTAAATACTCAAATCCCCCCGTTCTCCGGCAAAAGCGAGGTCTGAGAGAATGAGCACCCGACTTTCCAAGGCAGGCCGTCTGGTCGACACCTCGAAATCTGTCGCGTTCACCTTTAACGGCAAGACGATGCAGGGCCATGCGGGCGATACGCTGGCATCGGCGCTGCTGGCCAACGACCAGATGATGGTCGGCCGATCGTTCAAATACCACCGTCCCCGCGGGATCGTGGCATCTGGCGCCGAAGAGCCGAACGCACTGGTGAACCTCGGTTCCGGCGCCAAGTTCGAGCCCAACCAGCGTACCACCACCACCGAGCTGTTCGATGGTCTGGCCGCCACCAGCCAGAACCACTGGCCCTCGCTCGAGTTCGACGTGGGCGCGGTCAACGGTCTGTTTGCAAACTACCTGACCGCCGGTTTCTACTACAAAATGTTCATCCACCCGCGTCCCCTGTGGAAGCACGTGTACGAACCCTTCATCCGTCAGTCGGCGGGTCTGGGTAAGGCGCCCAAGGACATGGACGCCGACCGCTATGAACACTTCTACGCCTATGTCGACGTGATCGTTGTCGGCGGGGGTGTGGCTGGCCTTCAGGCGGCTCTGGCCGCCGGTGAGGCTGGCGCCAAGGTTCTGCTCATGGAGCAAACCGCCCATTTCGGTGGCCGCGCTGTTGTTGACGGCGGCACAATCGACGGCATGTCGGCCGAGACTTGGGTTGCAGGCGCGCTGGCGCGTCTGGACGAGATGCCCAACGTCACCGTCCGCCGCCGCATGATGGGGGCAGGGGTCTATGACCACGGCTACGTTCTGGGTTACGAACGGATCACCGACCACGCGCCCGAAGTGGACGCCCCCCGTCACCGTCTGTGGCGCATCCGCGCCAAGCAGATCGTCACGGCAACCGGTGCCATCGAACGCCCGATCAGCTTTGCGGGCAACGACGTGCCCGGCGTGATGCTGGCCAGCGCCGTGCGCGACTATGCGGTGAACTACGGTGTGGCCGTGGGTCAGAAAACCGTTGTGGTCACCAACAACGACGACGGCTACCGCACTGCTCTGATCCTCAAGGATCTGGGGGTCGAGGTTCCAGTCATCATCGACGCCCGCGAATACGGTGGCGGCGCTCTGGCCGACAAGGCCCGTGCAGCCGGCATCCGCGTGGAGCCCGGCAAAGCCATCGCCAAAGTCAAAGGCGGCAAGCGCGTCGAGGGCGTAGAGCTGTGCCGTATGAACGGCAACGGCGGCGCGGTTCTGGAAACCATCAAGTGTGACGCCGTGGCGATGTCCGGCGGCTGGTCGCCCGTGGTCCACCTGTGGTCCCATTGCGGCGGCAAGCTGAACTGGGACGAGGCCGAGGCCCACTTCAAACCCGATGCCAGCCGTGCGCCCACCAGCCACGACGGCAAGCCCTATGTCATCACCGCTGGCTGCGCGTCCGGTCCCTTGGGCCTTGGCGATGTGCTGGCGGATGCGGATGCGGCAGGCAAGAAGGCAGCCGAAGCGGCTGGTTTCACCCCCGCCAGCACCCCCGCTCCGACCGGCGACGCACGGGACGAAAAGCCCCTGCAGCCGGTGTGGATGATGCCCTCGGACGCGGTGTACGAACTGCGCATGAAGATGTGGCTCGACTACCAGAACGACGTGAAAGTGTCGGACGTCCAGCTCGCGGCCCGCGAAGGCTACGAGAGCGTCGAGCACACCAAGCGCTACACCACACTGGGCATGGCAACCGATCAGGGTAAACTGAGCAACATCAACGGCTTGGCGATCCTTGCTGATACGTTGGGTGAACAGATTCCGCAGGTGGGCACCACCACCTTCCGTCCGCCGTACACCCCCATTTCGATGGGTGCGATCGGTGGCGCGGCGCGCGGCGATATCTTCCAGCCCATCCGTCAGACCCCGATCCACGCATGGCACGAGGCCAACGGCGCCTATATGGAACCGGTCGGCCAGTGGCGTCGTCCGTACTGCTACACTCGCGGGTCCGAAACCCACGAGCAGTCGGTCCACCGCGAAGTGAACAACACCCGCACCAATGTGGGCCTGCTGGATGCTTCGACGCTGGGTAAGATCATCGTCAAAGGGCCGGACGCGGGCAAGTTCCTCGATCTGCTCTACACCAACATGATGAGCACCCTGAAGGTCGGCAAATGCCGCTATGGCCTGATGTGCAACGAAAATGGCTTCCTGATGGATGACGGTGTGGTTGCGCGTCTGGACGAGGATACCTTCCTTGTGCACACCACCTCTGGCGGCGCGGCGCATACCCACGCCCATATGGAAGAGTGGCTGCAGACCGAATGGTGGGACTTCAAGGTCTATACCGCTGATGTCACCGAAGAATACGCGCAGATCGCCGTGGTTGGCCCCAAGGCCCGTCAGGTTCTGGAAAAGCTGGGTGGCATGGACGTGTCCAAGGCCAATCTGGGCTTCATGGACTGGACCCAAGGCAAGCTGGGTGACTTTGACGCCCGCGTGTTCCGCATCTCGTTCTCGGGCGAGCTGTCCTATGAAATCGCGGTTCCTGCGTCGCAGGGTCGTGCCTTCTGGGATGCGCTGCTGGCCGCTGGCGAAGAGTTCGGCATGATGCCCTATGGCACCGAATGCCTGCACGTTCTGCGCGCCGAAAAGGGCTTTATCATGATCGGGGACGAAACCGATGGCACCGTGATCCCGCAGGATCTGGGGCTGAATTGGGCGATCTCGAAAAAGAAAGAGGACTATATCGGCAAGCGCGGTCAGGAACGCACCTTCCTGGCGTCGGCAGACCGGTGGCGTCTGGTTGGTCTGGAAACCGTCGATGGCAGTGTTCTGCCGGATGGCGCCTATGCTGTGGTCCACGGCCACAACGAAAACGGCCAGCGCAACATGATCGGGCGCGTGACCTCGACCTACTATTCGCCCACCATGGGCCGCGGCATCGCGATGGGTCTGATCAAGCACGGCCCCGAGCGTATGGGCGAGCTGGTGGAATTCGGCAAAACCGACGGCACCACCGTCATGGCGAAAATCGTCGACCCTGTCTGGTACGACAAGGAAGGGGAGAAGCAGAATGTCTGAAGCAATCAGCGCACTGGCCGGTGCCAACACCGAAGGGTTCGCCCGCGTTTCCGAACTGGGCCTGCACGGAATGATCACCGTGCGCGGCAACCAGTCGGACGCCGCCTTTGCCAAGGCCGTTTGTGCCGTGGCGGGTGTGGACGCTCTGCCTGCCATCCGCAAGATGGTCGGCACGCTGGAAGGGGGCATCGCATGGATGTCGCCTGACGAGCTGATGGTGTTCGTGCCCTACAGCCAAGTGGTCGAGCGTGTGGGTCAGCTGAACGAAACGCTGGCCGGTCAGCACTTCCTCGCGGTCAACGTCTCGGACGCCCGCGCGGTGTTCGGCATCGACGGTGCCGCCGCCCGCGAGGTTCTGGCCAAGATCGCGCCCGTGGACCTGTCGCCCGAAGCGTTCGGCGTGGGGGATCTGCGCCGCACCCGTATTTCCCAGATCGCCGCAGCGTTCTGGATGTCGGGCGAGGAAAGCTTCCGTCTGGTCTGCTTCCGCTCGGTTGCGGAATACGCCTTCAAGCTCTTGGGCACCTCGGCGGCCAAGGGCGGCGAAGTCGGCTACTTCTAAACTATTTCAAGGGGGCATCCGGTGATAGGGTGCCCCCATGAACATCTGGCGCCCCCAACAAACCATCCGTGTCAAAGCCCTTGGCCTGCACTGGCGCGGTGATCGCCTGCTGGTTGCTGAAGTCCCCGATGACACCGGTGCGCCGAAAGGCGTGCGCCCCTTGGGCGGAACCGTGGAATTCGGTGAAAGCTGGCACGACGCCCTGATCCGCGAATTTGCCGAAGAGATGGGGGTTCAGGCCCGCGTCACCGGCGCGCCGCAGGTCTTTGAAAATATCTACACCCACCACGGCATGACCGGCCACGAGGTTGTTTTTGCAGCCGAAGTTGCGTTTGACGACAGCGGTTTTTCGGATCGATTCACCTTTGCCGAGGATAGCGGCGCAGTGGCCAATGCGCTCTGGATCGCCCCTCTGGAATTGCGGCAGCGCGGCATCGCTCTATTTCCGACTGCTTTAGGCAACTTTTTGGGGAACTAGGCGGTTTCTGTGATGGTTAGGCTTGACGGATCGCGTGTTGGCGATCACCTAAGACGTATCTTTTTTTCACACGAATAATGGGGGCTACTATGGCTTTCGAACTTCCCGCACTTCCCTATGCTCATGACGCACTTGCCGATCTGGGCATGTCCAAGGAGACGCTGGAGTTTCACCACGACATCCACCACAAAGCCTATGTCGACAACGGCAACAAGCTGATCGACGGCACCGAGTGGGCGGACAAGTCGCTGGAAGAGATCATCAAAGGCACCTACAACGCTGGCGCAGTTGCCCAGAACGGCATCTTCAACAACGCATCGCAGCACTGGAACCACGTTCAGTTCTGGGAAATGATGGGCCCCAACGGCGCAGCAATGCCGTCGGAACTGGAAGCCCGCATCGTTGACGCGTTCGGCTCGGTCGACAAGTTCAAAGAAGACTTCTCGGCGGCAGGCGCAGGCCAGTTCGGTTCGGGTTGGGCATGGCTGGTCGTCGACACCGACGGCACCCTCAAGGTCACCAAGACCGAGAACGGAGTGAACCCCCTGTGCTTTGGCCAGACCGCACTGCTGGGCTGCGACGTATGGGAGCACAGCTACTACATCGACTTCCGCAACAAGCGTCCCGCCTACCTGACCAACTTCCTCGACAAGCTGGTCAATTGGGAAAACGTTGCAGAGCGTCTGTCGAACGCCTGATTTTCCTGACCCTTACGGGTTCAAACGCCTCGCATCACTGCGGGGCGTTTTTTGTTGTCGGGGGGCATCTGCGGGAATGCACAAATCGGGGGGCTGCAGCCCATTGCATTCATTGTCGGGCAGGCGCACAAAACCTATGACTGCCCAAGGAGCCCATGATGACCCAGACCACGCGCGGTATTCTTGCCATGATCGGGGCCTGTACGGTCTGGGGGCTGTCGTCGATCTATTACAAGCAGCTTGCGGATGTACCGCCCCTGACCATTCTGGCGCACCGGACCCTGTGGTCCATGGTGTTCTTTGCCTTGGTGCTGACGGGGCAGGGCAAGTTCGGCCAGCTGATCTCGGCCCTCAGGAATCGCCGGTCGCTGATGATCATCGCGGGGTCTTCGTTGATGATCTCGGTGAATTGGTACTTCTTTATTTACTCGGTCAGCATCGGGCACGCGACGCAGGCCAGCCTTGGCTACTACATCTTTCCGCTGGTCGCCGTTGTGTTGGGGCGTATCGTGTTTGGTGAGCGTTTGGGGCCAATGCAGATGGCCGCCGTGCTGTTGGCCGGAGCCGCCGTGGCGATGCTGACATGGGGGCTTGGGGTTGCGCCTTGGATTTCGCTGACGCTGGCGTTCAGCTTTGGCCTCTACGGGGTGCTAAAGAAGTGGCTGGACGTGGGGCCTGTGGTCAGCGTCACCGCCGAAGTCGTCCTGATCGCGCCGATTTCCCTGTTCGTGCTGTGGCACGGAGGGCTGGCCATGGACACGCCGTCCCAAACCGCGATGCTGGTGTTTTCCGGCCCGTTGACGGGGCTGCCGCTGATTATGTTCAGCTATGCCAGCCGCCGCATCCCGATGGCGACGATGGGGCTCTTGCAATACATGAACCCCACGCTTCAGTTTCTGGTCGCCGTCCTGTTGTTCCGCGAGCCCTTCGGGATCTGGTACGCGGTGGCCTTTGGCATGATCTGGACGGCGCTGGCGATTTACACCGCTGCGGGTTTCAACGCCGCTTCGCGCAGACGCAAGACAGCTTCGTCTACCGTGTCCACCACGGTCACGAAACCCAGCGTTGAGGCGCCCGCGAACCCCTGATCAACCACGTGGGTCAGCAGGTCCACGAGGGGCTGCCAGTAGCCTTCGGTGTTCACCAGTATGATGGGGCGTGCGTGCAGCTCCAGCTGGCGCCATGTCAGCACTTCGAAGAATTCGTCTAGCGATCCAGCACCGCCGGGCAGCACGACCACGGCGTCCGAATTCATGAACATGACCTTTTTGCGCTCGTGCATATTCTCGGTAATGATGAACTGGGACAGATCGCGTTTGCCGACCTCCCACTTCATCAGGTGCTCGGGGATCACGCCAAAGGTCTGTGCGCCCGCCGCCTGAGCACTGCGGGCCACCACGCCCATCAGCCCCACATCGCCCGCACCGTAAACCAGACGCCAGTTATTGGCCGCAATTGCCGCGCCCATATCGTTGGCCGTGCTTTCATAAGCTGGGTTTTTGCCCGAACGTGCGCCGCAAAAGACACATACGGAAAACAAGGACATTGGTGCAGTCTCCTTCGGCGGGAATTCGCCTAGACCCCATGTAAGGGCGTTGATATCTTCGATCAACAGCTGGGTGGAGGCTGCGGCAATTAAGGAAGAACAAGAATAATGGCCAAGTCGCGCAATATTCTGATGGGTGCAGGGGCAGGGATCGTCTTTGCAACAGTCGTCGCCATGTTTTTGTCCGGTCGGACCGATTTGCCCGAGGGGATGACCGCGGGTCAGACCGACTCTGCCACCCCTGCGAACACCGACGCTGCGCCTGCCGTTCCCGCCGAAGCGCCCGCTCAGGCCGCCGCAACAGACACCCAAAGTAACACCCAAGCCGCAGCGCCCGCGCCCCAGCCCGAAGCCGAGGTTACAAGCGCCGAAACCGCCACCCCCGAGGCTGCCGAACCCGAAGCTGCCGAGCCCGAGGTTGCCGCCGCAGACACGACCCCCGCCGATGGCACCGATGCCACGATCCTGTTCGATCTGGTGCGGGTCGAACCCAACGGCGCGACGCTGGTTGCGGGCTCTGCGCCCGCTGGCGCCGGTCTGGCTATTCTGGTGGACGGTGTGCGCGTGGCCACGGCTGACGCAGGCACCGATGGCAAATTCGCCAGCTTCCTTGATCTGCCGCCCGCGCCCCGTGCGCGCGTTCTGACCTTGGCCAAGCTGGACGGTCAGCAGATGGGCGCCCAAGGCAACCAGCGCGTGATCCTTGCCCCCGTGATCGTGGAGCCCGAGGTCGCCGAAACTGCGCCCGAGGCCACCACCGACGCGCCCGACCAACCGGTTGCCACCGAAACCGCCACCACCGCGCCCGAGGCACCCGCCGACTCTGCGCCTTTGCCGATTGCGTCCGACGCCCCCGGTGCGCCGACCGTTTTGCTGGCCGACGACAAGGGGATGCGCGTCCTGCAACCCGGCGGCTCGGCCCCCGAGGTGATGGAGCAGGTGGCGCTGGACGTCATCAGCTATGACGCCGAGGGCGAGGTTAATCTGGCTGGCCGCGGCACCGGCGAAGGCCACGTGCGCGTCTATGTGGACAACGAGCCCGTCATCACCACCGCCATCGACCAGAACGGCGGCTGGCAGGTGCAACTGCCCCAAATCAACAGCGGTGACTACACCCTGCGCGTCGACGAAATCGCCGTGGATGGCTCGGTTGCCTCGCGTCTGGAAACCCCGTTCCGCCGCGAAAGCGCCGAGGTTCTGGCAGATGCGCCCCGCGATGCCTCTGGCGCGGTGACCGCCACTGTGACCCCCGGTTCGACCCTCTGGGCGATTGCCGAGGGGAAATATGGCGACGGTCTGCTCTATGTGCGCGTGTTTGAGGCAAACCGCGACAAAATCCGCAATCCGGACCTGATTTACCCCGGCCAGATCTTTGATCTGCCGAACGAATAACGGCGCTGCACTGGTCAAGGGCAGGGTGCTGCCCTAATGTCTGCCCGTAACCAGACAGAGGCCTGAATGCCCCCCGAGACCCCCACCGATCCGTCATCCGCCGAGGCACGCCAGAGCGGGTGGCACGTCCTGCGCCGCGTCACTCCCTATCTGTGGCCCAAGGAACCCAAGTGGATTCGCGTCCGCGTGGTGCTGGCGCTGGTGTCGCTCTTGGTGGCCAAGCTGGTCGCTACGGCCTCGCCTTACCTTTATAAACTGGCGGTCGATACCCTGTCGCCGGACGGCAAGATTCCCGATGTGGCGGGCCTTGCCATGGGGGCGGTGGCGCTGACGGTGATCTATGCGGTGGCGCGGTTCCTGACCGTGTCCTTGCAGCAGTTGCGGGACGTGTTCTTTGCCCCCGTGGGGCAGCGGGCGGTGCGCAAGCTGGCCTTTGAAACTTTTCGCCACATCCACAACCTGTCCTTGCGCTATCATCTGACGCGCAAAACCGGCGGCCTGTCGCGGATCATCGAACGCGGGATCAAGGGCGTCGAGTTCCTGCTGCGCTTTACCCTGCTGTCCATCGGGCCGCTGACCATCGAGCTTCTGCTCATCTCGATCTGGCTGATGGTTCTGTTCGACGTGTGGTACCTGCTGATCGTTCTGGGGACGGTGATCGCCTATACCGCGTTTACCTTTATCGTCACCGAATGGCGAGTGAAGCTGCGCCGCGAGATGAACAAGCAGGACACCACCGCCAACCAGAAGGCCATCGACAGCCTGCTGAACTTCGAAACCGTCAAATATTTCAACGCCGAAGAGCGCGAAGCCAAACGCTATGACGAGAGCATGGCGGGCTATCAGCAGATGGCGCTGAAAACCAGCTATTCGCTGGCCTTTCTGAACTCTGGCCAGTCGTTCTTTATCTCGATCGGTCTGGCGGGGGTGATGATTTTGGCGGCCTTGGGCGTGCAGCGGGGCGACATGACCGTGGGCGATTTCGTCATGGTGAACGCCTATATGGTGCAGATCACCAGCCCGCTCGGGTTCCTTGGGACCGTTTACCGCGAAATCCGCCAGAGCATGGTCGATATGGCCGAAATGTTCCACCTGCTGGACCAACCCGCCGAGGTTCTGGACAAACCGGACGCCCGCCCGCTGACCGTCCAGCGCGGCGAGATCACTTTGGACAACGTGCGGTTCTCCTATGACCCCGAACGCGAGGTTCTGAAGGGCGTGTCTCTGACCATCGAGGCGGGGAAAACCGTGGCCATCGTTGGTCCGTCCGGTTCGGGCAAGTCCACCATCAGCCGCCTGTTGTTCCGCTTCTATGATGTGACCCGTGGCGCGATCCGCATCGACGGGCAGGACCTGCGCGACGTGACCCAAACCAGCCTGCACGCGGCCATTGGCGTGGTCCCGCAGGACACGGTGCTGTTCAACGATACCATCCGCTACAACATCGCCTATGGCCGCGATGGCGCCTCAGAGGCGGATGTGATCGAGGCCGCCAAGGCCGCCCAAATCCACGACTTCATCAGCCGCTTGCCCGATGGCTACGATACCCAGGTGGGCGAACGGGGCCTGAAACTATCGGGCGGAGAAAAGCAGCGCGTGGGCATCGCGCGCACCTTGCTCAAGAACCCGCCGATTCTGATGCTGGACGAAGCGACCAGTGCGCTGGATACCGAGACAGAAAAGGGCATTCAGGAGGCACTTGTGCACGCGGCCCAAGGACGCACGGTGCTAACCATTGCACACCGCTTGTCCACGATTGCCGATGCGGACATGATAGTGGTCCTTGAAGATGGCGAGATTGTTGAGCACGGCACCCATATTGAGCTTTTGGCAAAAAATGGAAGATACGCTAGCCTCTGGCGGAGACAGGCTGCGGAACAAGACGCGGCGTAATATGTAATGAAAAGTATCGCCGTGACATTTGATGGGGCTGGGATGCTCATTTCAGCCTCCATTTTGGTGCTCTAGCACGTAGAATTTTCTTTAATCGAGGCTTCTCACGGAATACATCCTAGGGTAGATATTGATATATTTATGTTTACCCTTGGTTGATTTCCGGGCCGACATTTTTTAGGGCCCTTCGATCTTCCTCCAAGTTATTTGAGAGGCACGATGACCACCGTGAAGCCCTTAGCTGAATTTGACGCTCAGCATGGACAGATTGATTATCTAATTATTGGCGCTGGCCCCGCGGGTCTGACCGTAGCAGCAGAACTGGCCGATACTGGTGCCAACATCGTTCTGCTGGACAGCGCAGGGAAAACCGAAAGCGCCGAGACAGCCGCCCTTGACCGCACCCAGCACGAGGGCGATCTGAAAAGCGAGGCCGTGGTCGACATGCGCCGCAAGATGCACGGCGAGAATACCGAGCATTGGCAGCACGAAGTACAGGAATTCGGCGTCCGCTGCCGGATGATCGGCGGCTCGACCGTGGCTTGGGCGGGCAAGTCCGCCACCTTTGACCCGATCGACTTTGCCAAGCGTGACTGGGTTCCGCTGTCGGGTTGGCCGATCGACCGCGAAGGTCTGCACCCCTATTTCGAGCGCGCCGCCGAATGGCTGAACCTGGGCCCCAATGCCTATGACGACAGCTTCTGGGAGGTCGCGAAACGCAAGCCCGCAGAGCCCACCTTTAGCAACCTGCGCAGCTATTTCTGGCAGTTCGCGCGCTCGCGTGTGAACCCGATGGACGTGTTCCGCATGGGCGAAGAGTTCCTGCAGACCGACCGCCCCAACGTGACCATCGTCACCGATGCGACCGCGCTGAAAATTCTGTCGAATGACGCCGGCACCGAAGTCACCGGCGTTCTGGCGACCAGCCTCGATGGCACGCGCAAGGAACTTTATGCGGGGACCGTCGTTTTGGCGGCAAGCGCCGTGGAAAACGCCCGCCTGCTGCTCTTGTCTAAGGATGCGAAACCTGCGGGTCTTGGCAACGACCACGATCAGGTCGGCCGTTACCTGATGGACCACCCCGGTGCCACTCTGGGCCGCTTCCCCCTCGAGGATTTGGGCCCGATCAAGAAGCGCTTTGGCTTCTACGGTCTGACCCACGAAGGCCGCACCCTGATGTATATGCCCGGTCTGTCCCCGACCGATGCTTATCAGGCCGAACACAAGACCCTAAACTGCGTCTGCTGCTTCATGATGGAACGCGCCGAGGATAACCCCATCGACGCCATCAAACGCATTCTGAAAAACGAGAGCACCAACAAGCTGGCGGATGTCAAATCCATCTTCCTGAACTTCGGGATCGTGGGCGCTGCCGTTGGCCAGAAGGTTCTGCAAAGCAAGCTGGTCCCGCACAAGGTCAAGAGCATGATCACCAGCGCGGCGATCCTGATCAGCCCGAACTTTGTGGTCGAAGAGTTCGAAACCCGCGGTGTGCCCCACAAGATCACCGGCATCCACATCAAGGCCCTGACCGAGCAAGAGCCTGATCCCGAAAACCGCATCGTCTTGTCCGAGGACGTGGACCGCTTTGGTCAGCCGTTGCCCAAAGTGATCTGGACCATCGGCGAGGCGCCGCGCAAATCGCTGGCCGATCTGGCGAACGAGCTGTCGGATCAGTTGGCTGCTACCGGCCTGCCGCGACCGGTTCTGGCCGACTGGATCACCGAAAAGCGCTACGACGAAGCCGTGATTATCGATATGGCCCACACCGTAGGCACTACCCGCATGGCCGAAGACCCGACCTTGGGCGTGGTCGATGCGGACTGCAAGGTGCACGGCGTGAATGGCCTCTATGTGGCGGGGGCTTCGGTCTTCCCGACCAGTGGCCACGCCAACCCCACACTGATGATCGCTTCGTTCTGTATGCGTCTGGCGGATCACCTCAAGGAACAGCGCGCCGCAGAACGTAACCTGATCGCCGCGCAGTAACGTCCCGAAAATGAAACCGCCGGCTCCTGATGGGAGCCGGCGGTTTTCTTTTGTCCGTCTTGGTTTATTCCGCAGCGCGCATGGTGGGGGCGGCGGGGACGGGGGCCGAGATATCCTCGACCTCCCAGATGATTTCGGGGTGTCTGACCCGCTTGGCCGCACGGGCCAAGGCCAGATCGCGGGCCGCGCGGCTGCCTTTGCCCAAGGACATCTTGGCCAGCAGGTTCGCGATCCAGTGCAGGTAGGTCCCAGCCCAAATCCGCAACGCCAAGAGCGACGGGGTGAAGACCAGCGTCAGCACCGTTGCGATGCCCAGACCGAACACCACCGCGGTCGCCAGCTGCTTCCACCACAGGGCGGTCGGGCTGTCGATCGAATAGCCGCCGTTGATGAAATCAAGGCTGAGGCCAAACATCATCGGCGCCAGACCGGCCATCGTGGTGATGGTGGTCAGCAGAACAGGGCGGATGCGGGCCTCGGCGGTGCGGGTGATCGCGTCGATGCGGGGCATATACCGCGAGAATTCCTGATAGGTGTCGATCAGAACGATGTTGTTGTTCACCACGATCCCCGCCAGCGCCACGATCCCCGTCCCGGTCATGATGATCGAGAACGCCTGATCCATCACAAGCATCCCGATCAGTACGCCCGCCGTGGACAGGACCACCGCCAGCAACACCAGAACCGAGTTATAGAAGCTGTTGAACTGCGCCAGCAGGATCACGAACATCAGCCCCATCGCGCCCGCAAAAGCGTTCATGAGGAAGGCACCGGATTCCGCTTGGTCCTCTTGGTCGCCGGTCCATTCGTGATCGATGGTTTCGGGCAGGGCGCCCGAGTCCAGCCACTGGTTCAGCTGCTCGATCCGCTCGTTTCCGTTCACTGGCGCCAGCGGCGTGCCATCGTTCACCGCATCGCGTACGGCCTCCGCATCGGCGCCGTCTGCCAGCCAGAACAACCCGTAAGCCACGTCTGCACGGTTCGCAAAGGCCTGACCGCGCTCGCCCACTGGCAGCACCGACAGGTCCTGTACCATGGCAGTGATTTCGCCATCCTGAACCAGTTTGAACAAACCCGGAGCCACGTCTGCCTTGACGTCGAAGTGACGCTTCTGGTCGACGCGGTTGATCTCGGCCAGCTGCGCGACGGGCTTGCGGGTGATGAAGTTCGCCAGAGGCACAAGGCCCTCGGCGGTGCGGACCTTCAGCGTATCAAGGGTGGACAGTACGCGATCCTGCTCGGGCAGGCGGACGCGAATGTCGATCTCTTCGTCGCTGCTGTCCACGCGCATGGTGTCGAGCAGCAGCCCGTTCGTCACCAGCTGCACCATCGCGCCCACAGCCGCCACGTTCGCGCCGTAGCGCCCCGCCTTGGCCACGTCCACGTCGATCTGCCAGTCGATGCCGGGCAGGGGCAGGGTGTCCTCGATCAGGATCAGGCCGGGGGTTTGGGCGAATTGCGCGGCGGCAGCGTTGGTCGCACTGGTCAGGTCGGTCCAGTCATCCCCGCTCAGGCGCAGGTGGACCGGTTTGCCCGAGGCGGGGCCCATGGCCAGTTCCTGAACCTCGGCCACGATGCCGGGGATCTGGTTCAGTTGGGCGGTTAATTCCTCGAGCACGACGTTGCCGTCCAGATCGGCGCGGCCCTGACGTTCTTCCCACGGGATGGTTTCGAACTGCACCTGACCAATGGTGTCCGCAGGGGCCTGCGCGCCGCCATTGTTGGTGTTCAGACCTCCGCTACCGGCGAACGAAAACACCGACCGCACACCGGGATGGGCGATAACCACATCCTCGACCTGACGGACCAGATCGTCCTTTTCGGTCAGGCTGAGGTTGCCGCGGGCGCGGACATAGACCTGCGCCTGCTCGGGCTCGGAGGCCACAAAGAACTCGACCCCTTTGTTGTTCGCACCGTAGTAGGTGAAGGTGGACATCACAAAGATGATGACGCCACCGATCACCGCCAGCGGCATGATCGGGTTGCCGACAATCCCGTGGATCACCCAGCCAAAGGCGGTGCGGTGATAGCCAGCGTCGATGCGGGTTTTCTTGCGCCATTCGATGCGGGCGGCGTCCAGTGTGATGGTCGACAGGGACGCACCGATCAGGAACAGGATGATGCCGGGCAGATACGCGCCAAAGCCGCTGCCCGCTTGGCCGCCGGTCAGATAACCGGGGTTCAGGGTCTGCATCGCGCCAATGAAGATCAGGTACAGGCTGGGGGGCACCAGCAGTGCACGCACCCACCAAGGGGCGATCTTGCGCAGGCCATCGCCCGAGCGGTGGAACATCCGGCTGAGGCGGCCAGAGACGCCCCCCAAAACCGGCAGATAGACCAGAGCCACCACGAGGGACGCCGACAGAACGTAGATCAGCGTGACAGGCAGCATCCCCATGAATTCGCCGGGGACGCCGGGCCAGAACAGCATGGGCAGGAACGCACAAAGGGTCGTCGCGGTCGAGCTGACGATGGGCCAGAACATGCGCTTTGCAGCCTCGACATAGGCGTGCATGGGGCCCGCGCCCTCGGAGATGCGTTTGTCGGCGTATTCCACGACCACGATCGCGCCGTCCACCAGCATACCCACGGCCAAAATCAGGCCGAACATCACGATGTTGGAAATCGCGATGCCAGAGGCCCCCAGAATGGCGAAACACAGCAGGAACGACGTCGGGATCGAGAAGCCCACCAGCAGAGCCGGACGGATGCCGAGCGAAGCCAGAACCACGATCATCACCAGCGCGATGGCGGTCAGAACCGAGCCTTCGAGCTGTTTGACCATGCTGTCCACGGTGCGCGACTGGTCGTTCGAGCTGCCCACCTGCACGGCGGCCTTCATATCGGCGGGCCAAGCGGCGCGAGAGGCCTCGATCACGGCCTTCACTTCGTTGGCGGTGTCGATCAGGTTGTAGCCTTTGCGCTTAACCACCTGAAGGGCAACGGTTTTCTCGCCGTTGTAGCGCGCGGTGCCTTGGCGGTCTTCGAAGGTCAGGCGGATGTCGGCGATGTCGCCCAAGGTGACCACGCGGTCGCCGTTGGTTTTCACGGGCAGGTCGTAGACATCGCGGGGTTCGTCAAACGACGACGGGATCTTGACCGAGAAAGAGCCCTGTTCCGATTTCACTTCGCCCGCTGCGATCAGCTGGTTGTTGTTGCGCACAACACTGATCAGCTCGTCTGCGGTGACGTTGTAGCTTTCCAGTTTCAGGGGGTCGATCACGACCTCCAGCATCTCGTCGCGGTTGCCAGCGATACCGGCCTCAAGCACCGCATCAAGGTTCTCGATATCTTCTTGCAGGTCCTTGGCGATGCGGTTCATCGTGCGTTCCGGCACGGCGCCGGTCAGGTTCACGATGATGATCGGGAATTCACTAAAGTTGATCTCTGTGATCGAGTATTTCTCGGCCCCCTCGGGGAAGTTCGCCTCGGCGGTGTTCATGGCGTCGCGCACATCGGCGAGGGTCTTGGTCTTGTCCCAACCGAACTCGAATTCCAGCGCCACACCCGCGTACCCCTCGGCCGCGGTCGAGGACATCTTCTTCAGGCCGTCCAGATCGGACAGCTCTGTCTCCATGGGTTTGACCAGCAGGGTCTCGCTGTCTTCGGCGCTGATCCCTTGGAAGGGGACGGACACGAACAGCGCGGGGATTTCGATGTCGGGCTCGCCCTCCTTGGGCAGGCCCACATAGGCAAAGGCCCCCACCGCGATCGAGATCGCGACAAAGAACAGGACCATCCGCGCGCGGGCGGCGGCCCAATCGACGATACCGATCATCGCTGCGCCTCGCGGTAGGTCGGTTTCACGGTCACGCCATCAACCACGTATTCCTGACCGACGACGATGACGGACACGGTTTCGGGCAGGCCGCTGACCCAAATGCCATCCACGGTGTCGCGCAAAACCTTCACAGGGATAAAGCGGACGATGTCGCCGGTATCCACCACACGCACGCCCAAGGCGCCGTCATCATTCAGGGTCAGGCTGGATTGGGGCAGCAGGTGCGCCTTGGCACCGGGGGCGCTGATGGCCACCTCAGCGGTCTGGCCTTCGCGGATGTCCAGATCGGGGTTGGCCACGTCGATTTCCACGCGGAAGGTGCGGGTGACCTCATCGGCCGAGCGCGACAGGAAGGTCACGCGGCCCACGACCTGCTGACCGGTGGTCAGACGCGCGCCAGCCTTGGCACCCATCTCGATGCGGTTCACTTCGGTTTCGGGGACAAAGCCCACGACCTTGATCGGGTCCAGCTGGATCACGGTGCCGCACAGGCTGCCGGGCTGCATCAGACTGCCCAGTTCGGCGGTGTCATCCTCGATGATCCCGTCAAAGGGGGCCTCGATGGTCAGGCGGTCGATTTCCTTTTCCGCCGAGGCGACAGCGGCCTGAGCGGACAGAATGCGGGCCTCGGCGCTGGCCAGACCGCCGGTCGCAGCCTCGACCGCGGCGCGGGCGCTTTCGATGGCGGCTTCGGCGTTGGCCAGCTTGGTTTCCGAGGCGTAGCCGTTCTTGGACAGCTCGCGGGCGGCGCGGGCGTTGATCTCGGCCTCGCGCAGAACGGCTTGGGCTTCGATGACGCGGGCGCTGGCCTCGGGGCGGGCGGCTTCGGCTTCGGCGATTGCGGCGTTGGCCTCGGCCAGATTGGCCTGACGGGTGCCCGGATCAAGTTCGCACATGATCGTGTCCCGGGTCACATATTTCCCCTTGCGCAAGGGCGAAGAGATCACCTGACCTGTAATTTCCGAACGCAACTCGACCTTGCGGGCGGCCTCTGTTTGGCCGCGCAGAATGACCGCGCTGTCGATTTCCTGCGCCTGCATCGCCTGAGCCACCACACTGACAACGTGGCCAGTGTCATCTGGCGCGTTGGCCTGCTGTTCGGTCTGTGGGGCCGCACCGGCAAAGGCCAGCAACTGTTCCCGTTCAAAAACAACAAGATACAACACCCCTGTAACAATCAGGGCAGTCAGGATTTGCACGATACGCATTGTTATCCTCGGGCTCGGCGCGCGGAAAATCATAACATGACTCCGCGGGAATCGTTCGACAGTATTTCTACACTGAAATTGTATACGCTAAACCACTTAGTTCAGATTAGTCCGCGACACCTTGTTTCGCCCATACAGGTATTCCAGAACCCCGTTTGGACGTCTGACCGTCCCCCAAAGACACCATCGCCCTTGGCAAGCTATCACGTCTGGGGTTACAGAGGAGCAAAGACAAACGGGGCAGACTATGAGCAATACCGACAGCTTTATTGACGAAGTGACCGAAGAGGTCCGCCGCGACCGCACTTTCGCGTTCATCAAACGCTATGGCTGGATTGCCGCAGTTGCCGTGGTCGCCATTGTGGGCGGCGCTGCCTATAACGAATGGTCGAAACGTCAGGCCACCGCCAAGGCCGAAGCCTTTGGTGATAGCCTGCTTGACGCATCCTCCGCCGACACCCCCGAGGCTCGCGCCGAAGCATTGGCTGCCGTGCAGGCCCCCGATGCGACCGCTGCCGCGATCGTGGCGCAGATGCGCGCTCAGGCTCTGGTCGAGGCCGGTGATTTCGATGCCGCGATCGAGGCGCTGAACACCGTCGCCGGAAATGGTGAGCTGCCGCGTATCTACCGTGATATCGCCGCGTTCAAGGCGCTGCGCATCGCCCCCGAAACCCAGGACATCGACGCCCGCCGCGTTGCTCTGGAAGCGTTGGCTGCCCCCGGTGCGCCCCTGCGCCTTCTGGCGATGGAAGAACTGGCCTACCTAGAGGCCGGTGCAGGCAACCGTGACGCCGCGGTCGAAGCCCTGAACCGTATTCTGGACGATGCCGAGGTCGCCGCCGACCAGCGCCAGCGCGTGCGTGATACCTTGACCGCCCTTGGGGTCGCGCCCGAAACGGCCGCCCAATAATCGTTTGACGAGGAAGATTGCCATGATGCTTTGCCGCCGCTCCGCCCTGACTGCGGTTCTTGCCGCGACAACCTTTCTGGCCGGCTGTGCACAGCAAGAAGTGATCCTGCCCGGCGAACGCCTGACCCTGCGTGGCGACGCGCCCGTGGTGCAGGACGTGAACCGCAGCGAAGCGATCTCCTTGCCCGCGGCGCAGAACTTGACCGAATGGTCCCAAGCGCAGGCGAACGCCCGCAACAATCCGGGCCATCTGGCGGTAAGCTACCCGCTGGAGCCCATGTTTGCCGTGTCCATTGGCGCTGCCGAGGATCGCAAGCACCGCATCACAGCGCAGCCTGTTTTCGTGGACAACCGCGTCTTTACGCTGGATTCCGAGGCCGTGGTCCAAGCGACCGCGCCCGATGGCCGTGTGCTGTGGCGCCGTGACCTGACCCCGATCACCGATGCGACCGATCAGGCGTCGGGCGGCGGTTTGGCGGCGGATGGCAACATTCTCTATGTTTCGTCCGGTTTTGGTAAACTGGCGGCGCTGGATATCGCGACCGGCCGCGTGCTGTGGGATCAACAGCTCGAGGCGGGCGGGACCGGCACCCCGACCGTTGCAGGCGATCTGATTTACTTTGTGTCCAGCGACAACCGCGCTTGGGCTCTGGACAAGGCCAATGGCCGTATCCGCTGGCAGTTGAACGGCGTCGAAGGCGGCGCGACCATCGTTGGCGGCCCTGCGCCCGCAGTGACCGACCAGCTGGTTCTGTTCCCGTTCTCGAACGGCGATCTGGTCAGCGCGTTCCGCATGGGCGGCGTCCAGCGTTGGACGGCCTCGGTTTCGGGTTCGCGCAATGGTGCGGCGCTGTCGCAGATCAGCTCGATCACCGGCGATCCGGTGATTGACGGCGGTATCGTCTATGTCTCGAACCACTCGGGCCGCGTGGCTGCCCTGAACGTGGACACCGGCGAGCGTCTGTGGACAGCCCAAGAGGGTGCCCTGAGCCCCGTGGCCATTGGCGGCGGCTCCGTGTTCCTGATTTCGGACCGCAATGAGCTGCTGCGTCTGGATGCGGCGGACGGGTCGCGCATCTGGGGCACCGAACTGCCCAACTTTACCGCCCGCAAGCCCCTGAAACGCGCCGAGGTTGTTGCGAACTTTGGCCCGCTGTTGGTGAACGGTCAGCTTCTGGTCGCCTCCAGCGACGGGCTGATGCGAAGCTTTGACGTAACCACCGGCGCGCAGACCGGTGCGGTCAGTGTGGATGGCGGGGCGGCTGCCGCGCCCATCGTGGTGAACGGTGTTGTCTATGTTGTCTCGCGCAAGGGCAAACTGATCGCTTTCCGTTGACGCATTTTTGCGTTAAGGGCTGCGGCTTGATCCTGACGGAGTCGGAACTATGAGCTTTTCTTTGGCCATCGTGGGCCGCCCCAACGTGGGCAAGTCCACGTTGTTCAACCGCCTTGTTGGCAAACGTCTGGCGCTGGTCGATGACCAGCCCGGCGTGACGCGCGACCTGCGCGAAGGCGACGCGCGCCTTGCCGACCTGCGTTTTACCGTGATCGACACCGCCGGCCTCGAGGATGCGACGGATGACAGCCTTCAGGGGCGGATGCGCCGCCTGACCGAGCGTGCTGTGGACATGGCGGACATCTGTCTGTTCATGATCGACGCGCGCGCGGGCGTCACCCCGACCGACGAGATTTTTGCGGAAATCCTGCGCAAGCGGGCGAAACACGTCATTCTGGCCGCGAACAAGGCCGAAGGCGCCGCCGCTGATGCGGGCGTGATCGAGGCGTACGGCCTTGGTTTGGGGGAACCCATCCGCCTGTCCGCAGAACACGGCGAAGGTCTGAACGATCTGTATGTCCAGCTGCTGCCCTTGGCCGACGAGTTCGAGGAACGCGCCGCTGCCGAAGCCCCCGAGACCGAGGTCGAAGTGGGCGAGGAAGAGGACGATTTCGACGGCAACGAGGACATGAAGGTCCATCGTCCGACCGCGAACAAACCCCTTCAGGTGGCCGTTGTGGGCCGTCCGAACGCGGGTAAGTCCACGTTGATCAACAAAATTCTTGGCGAAGACCGCCTGCTGACCGGCCCCGAAGCGGGGATCACCCGTGACGCGATTGCCCTGCGCATCGACTGGGACGGTCTGCCGATGCGGATCTTTGACACTGCGGGGATGCGCAAGCGTGCCAAGGTGCAGGACAAGGTTGAGAAGCTGTCGGTCTCGGACGGTCTGCGCGCGGTGAAATTCGCCGAAGTCGTGGTGGTGCTGCTGGACGCGGCCATCCCGTTCGAACAGCAGGATTTGCGGATTGCCGACCTTGCCGAGCGCGAGGGGCGGGCCGTGGTCATCGCTGTCAACAAGTGGGACATCGAGGACGACAAGCAGGAAAAACTGCGGGAACTGAAAGAAGAGTTCGCCCGTCTGCTGCCTCAGTTGCGCGGCGCACCGCTGGTGACCGTGTCTGCGAAAACCGGCCGAGGTCTGGACCGTCTGCGCGCCGCGATCGAGCGGGCCCATGACGTGTGGAACCGCCGTGTGTCGACCGCCAAGCTGAACCGCTGGCTCGAGGGCATGGTCTCGGCGCACCCGCCGCCGGCTCCGAGCGGCCGCCGCATCAAGCTGCGCTACATGACCCAAGCCAAGACCCGTCCGCCGGGATTTGTTGTCATGTGCTCGCATCCCGACAAAATGCCCGATAGCTATTCGCGCTATCTTATCAATGGCTTGCGGGATGACTTTGATATGCCCGGAACCCCGATCCGCCTCTATATGCGGGATCAGGGCGATCGGAACCCCTATAAGGAAAAGAAGAAGGCGCAGCCTTCGAAGCTGAAGAAGCACCTGGAGAAGGGTCCGAAGAAAAAGGACTGATTGGGATATGTGGGGCGCGGTCGGGGGCTGTCTGCCCCCGGACCCCCGAGAGTATTTCTGCAAGAAGAAAGAGGGCGCCCCGTGTCGGGGCGTCCTTTTTTATTGGGTGAAGTGCAGGGTGAAGGTCAGCACTGTGGCCAGCGTCAGGTTCGCGGTCAGGGTGAAGTAGAGGTAGCCGCGCGGCAGGTATGCGGTGAAACGCTGGGACTGGTGCAGGAGCGCCCAGAAGGCGTGGCCCAGAATAGCGAGCGGCAGGATCAGCGCAGAGGTTGTCAGGGCCAGCAGGGTGGTTGCCGCCAGCAGGGGTGCTGCGACGCGGACGTTCAGCGCCGGAGCGGCGAGGGTCAGCAAAGCCACGGTTTGCGCCGCAAGGAACAGCGCGCTGGTCCAAGTCGCGGTCTCGGGTCCGTGGAGGGTTGCGATCAGGGTCAGGGCCAGCGGGGCCAGAAGGCCGGTCGCGGCGGGGGACAGAACGCGGGCGGGAAGCGGGAGAGAGGTAATATGCATGTTGGCCGAATATTTCGCTTGGGGAAACGAGAACGCCCGCGGGCGGTGCCGCGGGCGTTTGGTGTGGCTTGGGGCGCTTTAGACCAGTTGGCCGTCGGCGCTGAGGGTGGTGCGTCCCCCGAGGTAGGGGTACAGCGCCTCGGGCAGGTTCACCGACCCGTCGGCTTGTTGTCCGTTTTCGAGGACCGCGATCAGGCAGCGGCCCACAGCAAGGCCCGAGCCGTTCAGGGTGTGCACGAATTCGGGCTTGCCGCCAGCGGTGGGCTTGAAGCGCGCGTTCATGCGGCGGGCCTGGAAATCACCACAGACCGAGACCGAGCTGATCTCGCGGTATTTGTTCTGGCCGGGCAGCCAGACTTCGATGTCGTGTGTGCGGCGCGCGCCAAAGCCCATGTCGCCGGTGCAGAGCGCGACGGTGCGGTAGGGCAAACCCAGACGCTCAAGGATGCCTTCGGCGCAGGCGGTCATGCGGTCCAGTTCATTACGGCTGGTGTCGGGGTGGGTGATCGAGACCATTTCGACTTTTTCGAACTGGTGCTGGCGCAGCATCCCCGAGGTGTCGCGGCCCGCGCTGCCCGCTTCGGAGCGGAAGCACTGGGTGTGCGCGGCATAGCGGCGGGGCAGGGTTGCCTCGTCGATAACCTCGCCGTTGACGAAGTTGGTCAGGGTGACCTCGGCGGTCGGGACCATCCACCAGCCGTTGGTGGTTTTGTAGCTGTCCTCGCCGAATTTGGGCAGCTGGCCGGTGCCGTACATCATCTCTTCTTTGACGAGGACGGGGGTCCAAGCTTCGGTCAGGCCGTTTTCATCCACGTGGGTGTTCAGCATGAACTGCGCCAGAGCGCGGTGGATGCGGGCGACTGCGCCGGTTAGCACCACAAAGCGCGAACCGGAGATTTTGCCAGCCGTTTCGAAATCCATGCCGGGGATGACGCCAGCGATCTCGAAGTGCTCTTTGGCGTCGAAATCGAGGGTCGCGGGGGTGCCCCATTTCTTGACCTCGACGTTGTCGTTTTCGTCCTTGCCATTGGGGACATCGTCGAACGGCAGGTTCGGGATTTCCATCAGCAGGGTGTTCAGAGCGACGTCTTCGGCCTTGGCCTCTTCGTTGAGGCGGGCGATTTCGGCTTTCTTCTCGGCGACCAGCGCGCGCAGGCGTTCGAATTCGGCCTCGTCGCCGCGGGCTTTGGCGGCGCCGACTTCTTTGCTGGCTTTGTTCTGTTCGGCCTGAGCGGTTTCGGCCGCGAGGATCTTTTCGCGGCGCGAGGTGTCAATGGCCAGGATCGAGGGCGAGACCGGATCGAGGCCACGGCGGGCCAGGGCGGCGTCAAAGGCTGCTGCGTTCTCGCGGATATAGCGAATGTCGTGCATGGGTCTCTCCACTGAATCTTCCGCGGGCCTTATGCAACAGATTTTGACCGAGGGGTAGAGTTGCGGGTTTCGCATCTGCGGAAAAGTCCGGAGCGTTGCGGATGGGGCGCGGCCGGGGGCTGCCTGCCCCCAGACCCCCGGGGGTATTGGCCCCAAGAAAGAGGGGCCGTGATTCGCGGGCTGGTTGTTTCAGAGGCCTGGTGCGGGGCGGATTGTGGCGCGGATCGGGCAGATCGGGCGCGGGCGCGGGGCAGGGATTTGGCGCGGTTTGGGAATGTTCGGGGCGTGATTGGGGCGCGCGGGTGGTGGCGGTATGGCGGGGCGCGCGGGGGCCCCTTTTTTCATTGGGAAACGGCAACGTTAACCAATGTGGCAAGGGCGATTTGCGCCTGAATGCCCTTGGGAAAAAGGGTTTTGCGCTGAATCGAGACTGTGCCAGCACTGGAAACAACGAAAAAAATCGGGTCATGAGGTTCAATTATGAGTGGTGCAGTTATGCTCCTGCTGGGCTTGGCGAGCCTGGGGATTTTAGGTGGCGTCGCGTCCAGCAGCGTGTCCGGAGAGGATACCGAAAGCACGCAAGACGATCTGGTCGGGGGTGAGGAGGATGACACCATCACCGGCGACAGCGGCAGCGATCTGATCAGCGGCAACGAAGGCAACGATCTGCTGCGCGGCGGGCAGGGCGAGGATACCCTGAACGCGGGCGAAGGCGACGATACCGTTTCGGGTAATGCCGATGACGACATGCTTTATGGCGAGGCTGGCTATGACCTGCTGAACGGTGGCGACGGCAATGACGAGATTTTCGGCGGCTCCGAGGATGATACCATCAACGGTGATGCGGGACAGGACTCTCTGTTCGGGGATGCGGGCAATGACAGCATCCATGGTGATGACGGCGACGACAACATCTTTGGCGGGGCCGAGAATGACAGTCTCTGGGGCGATGATGGCGCGGATTATCTGATCGGTGAAACCGGCGATGACAGTGTTTCGGGCGGTGACGGGAATGACATCCTGATCGGTGACCAGAACACGGCTGACGATATCGACGATCCCGAAGCCCTGATGGGGCAGCCCAACCTGAACCTCTTTAACAGCAACGCCCTGCGCGAGGTTCTGTCCGCCGCCCCCGATGGCGAGGATGATGGCAACGACAGCTACTATGGCGGGGCTGGGGATGACCTGATCTATGACGGCTATTCCCAGTACGACAGCACCGACGGCACCATCGACTATGACCTGCTCGAGGGCGGGGACGGGGATGACCGGCTCTATGACTTCGACGGTTCGTCTACGCTGAATGGCGGCGATGGGGATGACGTTCTGGTCGCGGTCGAGGGCTTTGCCAAGTCCAGCGTCAAGGACGATGACGCCAGCGATATTGACGAATTCACCGATATTCTGCGCGGCGGGAACGGCAATGACACCTTGATCGGCGACGATGGCGACACCCTGCAGGGGGGCGCGGGCGAGGATACCTTCCGGCTCTACATCGACTCGGTGATTTCAGACAACGGCCAGCACCTGATGATCGAGGACATGGCCACCATCGACGACTGGGAAGAGGGCGAGAAGATCGTCATCGACTATGATCCCTTCCACCATCTGGATGGCAGCCAGACCGAGGAAGATCTGGCCGATATGCAGAGTTCCAATGAAAACTTGGCCTTCTATCTGCGTCAGGAAGAAGAGGGCGTCAGTCTGGTGGTCTGGAATTACGATCAGGAAAACGGCGCGCCCCTGTTGTTCGTCAAACACGTGACGATCGAACAAATTCAGGACCATCTGGAACTGCGCCAATTCGTGGATGCGGCCCCCGGTGGACAGCTGATCCTGTAACGGCCCGTTTTCGACCCGAACCAAGGGGGTGCAATGCGAATTGCGCCCCCTTGTCCTTGCATTGGCAGGGTCGGGGGCATAGGTTCCGCCCGACACTTTTCGGGCGACGCCCGCCGATTACAAAGGAACCATCCTCATGCAAGCATTTGCGCAGTTCGTACCCCTGGTCCTGATTTTCCTGATCATGTACTTCCTGCTGATCCGCCCCCAGCAGAAAAAGATGAAAGAGCACCAGAACATGGTTGCCAATCTGCGCCGCGGTGATCAGGTCGTCACTCAGGGTGGTCTGATCGGCAAGGTCTCGAAGGTCAAAGACGAGAACGAACTGGAAGTCGAAATCGCCGAAGGTGTGAAGGTCCGCGTTATCAAATCGACCATCACCCAGGTTCTGAGCAAGACCGAACCTGCGAAGGCCGAGTAATCCGTCACTCGTTTTAAAAGGGGCAGTCATGCTGCAACTCGAGTTGTGGAAGCGCATTCTGATCTGGGGCGTTGTTGTCCTCGGGTTGGTGTTCGCGCTTCCGAACCTGTTCTACACCCGTGTGGAACAGGCCAATGATGCCAGAGCGGCGATCGCTGCGGGCATGGATACCGAAGAAAACCAAGCACTGGCTGCCCAATGGCCGTCGTTCCTGCCGTCGAACCTGGTGAACCTGGGTCTCGACCTGCGGGGCGGCGCGCACCTTCTGGCCGAGGTCAAGGTTGCAGATGTTTACGAGCAGCGGATGGAGGCCCTGTGGCCCGAAGTCCGTGATGCCCTGCGGGACGAGCGTGCCACTGTCGGCACCATCCGTCTGCAGGACAGCGAGCCCGGCATCCTGCGCGTGCGCATCAGCCAGCCCGAGGGCATGGCCAAGGCGCTCGAGGTTGTGAATGGTCTGGCCCGTCCGGTCACCAGTCTGACCGGCGCCGGCGCCAGCGATCTGGCTGTCAGCTCGGACGGGTCGGACATCATCGTCCAGCTCTCCGAAGCGGAAAAGCTGGCCACCGATGACCGCACCCTGCGTCAGGCGCTGGAGATCATCCGCCGCCGGATCGACGAGGTCGGCACCCGCGAGCCCACCATCCTGCGTCAGGGCACCGACCGTATTCTGATCCAGGTGCCCGGCATCGGCTCTGCCGACGAGGTGAAGGCCATCATCGGCACCACCGCGCAGCTGACCTTCCAGCCTGTGATCAGCCGTACCACCAACGCGGAAACCAGCCCCGGCATCGGCAACGAACTTCTGCCCGCCGCCGACGAAAAGGGCGTGTACTACGTGCTGGAGCAGGCCCCCGTTGTGACCGGCGAACAACTGACCGACGCGCAGCCCAGCTTTGACCAGAATGGCCGTCCTGCGGTGAACTTCCGGTTCAACCCCCAAGGCGCGCGCAAGTTCGGTGACTATACCGCAGCCAATATCGGCAGCCCCTTTGCGATCGTTCTGGATGGCGAGGTCATCAGCGCCCCCACCATTCAGAGCCACATTCCGGGCGGTAGCGGCATCATCACCGGCAACTTCACCATCGAAGAGTCGACCAATCTGGCGGTCCTGCTGCGTGCCGGTGCCTTGCCTGCGGGTCTGAACTTCCTCGAGGAACGGACCATTGGTCCGGAACTGGGGCAGGACAGCATCGACGCGGGCGCGCTGGCGTCGGCTGTTGGTGCGATTGCGGTGGTTGTGTTCATGTGGGCCAGCTATGGCCTGTTCGGCATTTTCGCGAACATCGCGCTGGTGATCAACGTCGCCATGATGTTCGGCGTTCTGTCCATGCTGGGGGCCACTCTGACGCTGCCCGGTATCGCCGGTATCGTTCTGACGATTGGTATGGCGGTGGACGCGAACGTGCTGATCTTTGAACGTATCCGCGAAGAACTGCGTGTGGCCAAAGGTCCGGCGCGGGCGATCTCTCTGGGCTTTGAAAAGGCCTTGAGCGCGATCGTTGACGCCAACATCACCACGCTGATCACCGCTGTGATCCTGTTCCTGGTGGGCTCTGGCCCCGTGCGCGGCTTTGCCGTGACGCTGGGTCTGGGGATCATTACTTCGGTCTTTACCGCGATCTACGTCACCCGACTGTTGATCATCCTGTGGTTCGACCGTCGCCGTCCGAAAACCATCGAGGTCTGAGATGCGTCTGAAAATCATTCCCGACAATACCAACTGGGATTTCTTCGGCCGCGCCAAGCTGTGGCTGGGGATCTCTCTGACCTTGATCGTCGTGTCCTTTGCCAGCTTCCTGTATCAGGGGCTGAACTACGGCATCGACTTCCGCGGCGGCACCACCATCCGCACCGAGAGCGCGCAGACCGTTGATGTCGGCGCCTATCGCGGTGCGCTGGCGCCCTTGGACCTTGGCGATATCACCATCACCGAAGTGTTCGACCCCAGCTTCGGGCCGGACAAGAACGTGGCGATGATTCGCATTCAGGCCCAGAGCGAAGACGAGGCGATGAGCGCCGAGATGATCAAAACCGTCGAACAGACCCTGTCCGCCGTGTCGCCTGACATCAAATTCGTGTCAGTCGAGAGCGTCGGTCCCAAGGTCTCGGGCGAGCTGATCCAGACCGCTGTTCTGGCGGTTGTGGGCGCAATTGCTGTGGTGCTGTTCTACATCTGGCTGCGGTTCGAATGGCAGTTCGCTGTGGGTGCGGTTGTGGCGCTGGTGCACGATGTGATCCTGACCATCGGGATTTTCTCGGAGTTCCAGATCCGCTTTGACCTTGCGATCATCGCGGCGCTTCTGACCATCGTGGGCTATTCGCTGAACGACACCGTGGTTGTGTTCGACCGCGTCCGCGAGAACCTGCGCAAGTACAAGAAGATGCCGCTCAAGGAGCTGCTGAACCTGTCCATCAACGAGACCCTGAGCCGGACGTTCATGACCTCGTTCACCACGCTGGTGGCGCTGATCGCGCTGCTGGTTCTGGGGGGCGACGTGATCCGCGGGTTCGTCTTTGCGATGACTTGGGGCATTTTCGTGGGCACCTATAGTTCGGTCTTTGTGGCCTCGACCCTGCTGTTGCTGATGGGGGTCAAGCGCGACTGGTCCAAGGACAAGGGGGTCCAGGAAGGCAACCAGTTTGCCAAGCCGGACGCCTGAGTGCAAAATACGAGGCGCGGGTGACCCCCGCGCCTTTTTACTTTTACAGACCTGCCGGAGTGCCCCATGCGGATGAACGAAGTGACCTATACCGATGCTGTGCCTGTGGTTGGCTATGGCCCCGGTTTTTTCCGTGTGGGTGGCCAAGTGGTCGAGGGTAACATTCTGCTGAGCGACAAGGGCGTCGAGCCTTGGGGCGGGTATGCGGATGCCGAGCGTCTGCTGGCGCTGGTGGGCCGCGTGGACGTGCTCTTCGTGGGGACGGGGGCGGATGTGGCCCATATCCCTGTGGCGCTGCGCGACCAGCTGGAAGCGGCCGGTCTGGGGGTTGAGTCGATGACCTCGCCCGCGGCGTGCCGGACCTATAACGTCCTGCTGAGCGAAGGGCGCCGGATTGCGGCGGCTTTGCTGGCCGTCTGAGGGCGGTCTGTCTGGCGGCTGTTGGTGCCGTGAGTATTTTTGCAAAGAAGAAGCAGGGGGCGGTTCCCGTTTTCGGCAGGCATCAAAAGGATGCGGCGGAATGCGCATAAGGTTGCGCTTTTCCTGAAGGCGGGGCTGGGGTAGGTCTGGGCCAATGGACCTGATTGTATCTGATCTTACGGTAACGCGCGGCGGAGTGCCCGTGCTGGAGGGGGTAGGCTTTGTTCTGCGCCCTGGACAGGCGTTGGTGCTGCGCGGGCCGAATGGCGCGGGCAAGACCACGCTGCTGCGGACCATTGCGGGCCTTCAGCCGGCGCTGAAGGGCTCCGTGAGCGGGGCCGAGGACCGGATCGCCTATGCCGCCCATGCGGACGGGATCAAGCAAGTGCTGACCGTGGCCGAGAACCTGCGCCTGTGGGCAGATGTGTTCGGGCAGGCGGATATCCAGCCCGCGCTGGAGGCATTCAATCTGGTGGAACTGCGCGACCGTGCGGCGGGCAGTCTGTCGGCGGGGCAAAAGCGCCGCTTGGGGCTGGCGCGCCTGATGGTGACGGGGCGTCCCGTTTGGGTTCTGGATGAGCCGACGGTGTCGCTGGACGTGGCATCCGTGGCGCTGTTTGCCGATGCGGTGCGGCTGCATCTGGCGGGGGGCGGCAGTGCGCTGATGGCCACCCATATCGATTTGGGCCTTGAGGCCGAGGTGCTGGACGTGACCCCGCATAAGGCGGTGCTGACGAACGCGCTCGAAGATTTCGACGAGGCCTTTCTGTGATTGCTCTGTTGCTACGGGATTTGCGGCTGGCGGTGCGGGCCGGTGGGGGCTTTGGCCTCGGGCTGGCATTCTTTCTGATCGTCGTGGTGCTGGTGCCGTTCGGTGTGGGGCCGGAAAGCGGGCTGCTTTCGGTAATCGCGCCGGGGGTGCTGTGGATCGGGGCCTTGCTGGCGTGCCTGTTGTCGCTGGACCGGATTTTCGCGCTGGACTGGGAAGATGGCTCGCTCGATCTGCTGGCGACCGCACCGGTGCCGCTGGAAGGGATCGTGACGGTCAAGGCCTTGGCCCACTGGCTGACCACGGGGCTGCCGCTGGTGCTGGCCGCGCCGGCCTTGGGTATTCTGCTGAGCCTGCCGCAAGGGGGCTATCTGTGGCTGGTGGTGTCCTTGGCACTGGGGACCCCGGCGCTGAGCGTGATCGGCACTTTTGGCGCGGCGCTGACTGTTGGGATCAAGCGCGGCGGTCTGTTGTTGTCGCTCTTGGTGCTGCCGCTCTATGTGCCAACGCTGATCTTCGGGGCCGAGGTTGCCCGCCGCGGCGCCGAAGGGTTCGAGGTGATGACCCCGCTGTTGATGCTGGGTGGGATCACCTTTGGCGCGCTGGCGCTCTTGCCCTTTGCCAGCGCCGCCGTCTTGAGAATTAACTTGAGGTAGCTCGTCTGAGCCACTGATCTGAAAGGGAAAATCCATGTCGATCTGGCAATACGCCAACCCGAAAAAATTCATGGAGACCACAGGGCCGCTGCTGCCGTGGATCGGCGCTGCCTCGTTGACCTGTATCGTGACGGGGCTGGTCTGGGGCTTTTTCTTTACGCCCGATGACTATCGCCAAGGCTCCACGGTCAAGATCATTTACCTGCACGTCCCCTCGGCGCTGATGGCGATTAACGCGTGGTTCATGATGCTGGTCGCCAGCCTGATCTGGCTGATCCGCCGCCACCATGTCAGCGCACTGGCCGCCAAGGCCGCGGCCCCCGTGGGCGCGACCATGACCGTAATCGCCCTGATCACCGGCGCGATCTGGGGCCAGCCCATGTGGGGCACGTGGTGGGCATGGGACCCGCGCCTGACCTCGTTCCTCGTGCTTTTCCTGTTCTATCTGGGCTACATGGCGCTCTGGGGCGCGATTGAGAACGACGACACCGCCGCCGACCTGACCAGCATTCTGTGCCTTGTGGGCTCGGTCTTTGCGGTGCTGTCGCGCTATGCGGTGAACTTCTGGAACCAGGGGCTGCATCAGGGCGCGTCCCTGAGCCTCGACAAAGAAGAGAACGTTTCCGACGTCTTCTACTATCCGCTGCTGGTGTCGATCGGGGGCTTCATCCTGCTGTTCGTGTTCCTTGTGTTCCTGGGCACCCATACCGAAATCCGCGCCCGCCGCACGCGCGCGCTTCTGGCCCGTGAAAGGATGTCCTGATGCCTGATCTGGGGAAATACGCGGACGCGGTCCTGTCGTCCTATGCGCTGTCGCTTCTGCTGATTTTCGCTCTGGTGGGGTGGGCCGTTGTGCGCTCTCGCAAGGCCCGCGCCGCACTGGAAGAAACCGAACAAAGGATCAAGAACCGTGGCTAAACTGTCGCCGCTGATGATCCTGCCGCCGGTGATTTTCGCCGGTCTGGCAGGGATGTTCTACGTGGGCATGATGCGCGAAGACCCCGAAAGCCTGCCCAGTGCCCAGATCGGGCGCGAGGTGCCCATGGTCGAGGTGACCCCGCTGACGGGCCACGACACCTTTACCATCGAGGACCTAAAGGATGGCCAGATCAAGCTGGTGAACTTCTGGGCCAGCTGGTGCGCCCCTTGCCGGGTCGAGCATCCGAACCTCAGCGCCCTAGCCGCCGAAGGGATCCCGATCTACGGCGTGAACTACAAGGACAAGCCCGACGCGGCGCTGAAATTCCTTGATGAACTGGGCAACCCCTATACCGCCATCGGCGCCGATGAGGCTGGCCGTATGGCGATCGAATGGGGCGTCTACGGCGTTCCGGAAACCTACTTGATCGACGGCGAAGGGCGCATCGTCACCCGCATCGCCGGCCCTCTGGTCCAGCGCAATATCGAGGACACCCTGCGTCCCGCCCTCGACAACATCGGCGACTAAGACAAACGGGCGCTTCCCACATGGAAAACGCCCGCTGCTTCTTTTTGCTCTAAATACTCAAATCGGGGCGCCTACCCAAAGGCGCCCCGTTTGCATTCCGCCCTTACTTGGCCAAGTTCCGCAGCACATAGTGCAGAACGCCGCCATTCTCGACGTATTCGATCTCGGGCGCGGTATCGATCCGGCACTTGATCTGGATGGTCTTGGTGGTGCCATCCGCATAGGTGATGTGGCAAGGCAGAACCTGCAGCGGCTTCACGCTGTCCAGACCCTCGATGGTCACAGTCTCGTCGCCGGTTAGACCCAGCGATTTGCGGTCATCGCCGCCCGTGAACTCGAACGGCACAACGCCCATGCCCACCAGGTTCGACCGGTGAATTCGCTCAAAGGACTGCGCGATCACCGCCTTGACCCCCAGAAGAGCGGTCCCTTTGGCAGCCCAGTCCCGCGACGAACCCGCGCCATATTCCACACCGGCAAAGATCACCAGTGGGGTGCCAGCCTCTTGATAGGCCATCGACGCCTCGTAGATCGAGGTTTGTTGCCCGTCCGGCCCCTTGGTGTAGCCGCCTTCGACACCGTCCAGCATCTCGTTCTTGATGCGGATGTTGGCGAAAGTGCCGCGCATCATGACCTCGTGGTTGCCGCGGCGCGAGCCATAGGAGTTGAACTCACGCACCGGCACCTGATGGTCCAGCAGGTACTTGCCCGCAGGGGTGGTGTCCTTGAACGAACCGGCGGGGCTGATGTGGTCGGTGGTGATCATGTCCCCCAGAACCGCCAGAACGCGGGCGTTCTCGATGTTCTGGATGGTGCCTTTCTCGGGCGACATGCCTTGGAAATAGGGCGGGTTCTGGATGTAGGTCGAGGTCGGCGGCCAATCATAGGTCTCGCCACCCGACACCTCGACGCCCTGCCATTTCTCGTCGCCCTTGAAGACATCCGCGTATTTCGACTGGAAGCTTTCGCGGGTCACGGTCTTTTCGACCAACTCGGCAATCTCCGCGTTCGAGGGCCAGATGTCCCGCAGGTACACGTCATTGCCGTCCTTGTCGGTGCCGATGGGATAGGTCGCAATGTTGACGTTCATGTCACCGACCAGCGCATAGGCCACGACCAGCGGCGGCGAGGCCAGATAGTTCGCGCGCACATCGGGGCTGATCCGCCCTTCGAAGTTGCGGTTGCCCGACAGAACCGAGGTCGCGATCAGATCGTAATCGTTGATCGCCTTGGAAATCGGCGCCTCTAGCGGGCCAGAGTTACCGATACAGGTCGTGCAGCCATAGCCAACAAGGTTAAAGCCGATGGCGTCCAGATCCTCTTGCAGGCCAGCGGCCTCGAGATAATCGGACACAACCTTCGACCCCGGCGCGAGCGAGGTTTTGACCCAAGGCTTGCGGTTCAGCCCCAAGGCCCGCGCTTTGCGTGCCACCAGACCGGCCCCGATCATCACATAGGGGTTCGAGGTGTTGGTACAGGACGTGATCGAGGCGATCACGATGGACCCGTCATGCAGCTGATAGGCGCCGTCGTCGGTGGCGTACCAGCCTTTCTTGTGGTGGCCCTGATCGCCGGGGATGTCGCGGGGCTCAGGCGCGCCGCCTTCGGCCTCCCAGCGGATTTCTTCTTTCTTGCTGGCGTCTTTGCCGTCGCGGATGCCTTGGACGAACTTGCCGAACTCGGTGCCGGCATTGGTCAGCGGGATGTAATCCTGCGGGCGCTTGGGGCCGGAAATCGCGGGCACGATGGTGCCCATGTCCAGCTCCAGCGTCGAGCTGTAGATCGGCGCATAGTCCGCACCGCGCCAGAAGCCGTTCTCCTTGGCATAGGCCTCGACCAGCGCGATCCGGTCTTCGTCACGGCCGGTCTGGCGCAAGTAGCGCAGGGTCTCGGCGTCGATCGGAAAGAAGCCGCAGGTCGCGCCATATTCGGGGGCCATGTTGGCGATGGTGGCACGCTGCGCGAGCGGCAGGTTGTCCAGACCTTCGCCATAGAATTCGACGAACTTGTTAACCACGCCATGTTTGCGCAGCATCTCGACGACCTTGAGCACAAGGTCGGTGCCAGTGGTGCCTTCGACCATCTCGCCGGTCAGTTTGAAGCCCACGACCTCGGGGATGAGCATGGAAATCGGCTGACCCAGCATGGCGGCTTCGGCCTCGATCCCGCCGACACCCCAGCCCAGAACCGCCAGACCGTTCACCATCGTGGTATGGCTGTCGGTGCCGACCAGCGTGTCAGGATAAGCTACGGTTTCGCCGTTCTGGTCCACGTCGGTCCAGACGGTTTGCGCCAGATATTCTAGGTTCACCTGGTGACAAATCCCCGTTCCCGGAGGCACAACGCGGAAGTTCTGGAACGCCGACTGACCCCATTTCAGGAACTGGTAACGCTCCATGTTGCGTTCATATTCACGGTCCACGTTCATCTGGAACGCGCGCGGATTGCCGAATTCGTCGATCATGACCGAGTGGTCGATGACCAGATCCACGGGGTTCAGAGGGTTAATCTTTTGCGCGTCGCCGCCAAGCGCCTTGATCCCGTCGCGCATGGCGGCCAGATCGACCACCGCAGGCACGCCGGTGAAATCCTGCATCAAAACGCGGGCAGGGCGATAGGCGATCTCGCGGGGGTTCTTGCCGCCCGCGCTGGCCCATTCGCCAAAAGCCTTGATATCATCGGTGGATACGGAAAATCCGGCGTCTTCGAAGCGCAGCAGATTTTCCAGAACGACTTTGAGCGATGCGGGCAGTTTCGAGAAATCCCCGAGCCCTGCCTCTTGGGCCGCGTTGATCGAGTAATAGGAAACAGATTGTTCACCGACCGTCAGAGTGCGGCGCGTCTTGGCGCTGTCGGTACCGGTTGTGATGGGCATAATCGCTTGCCTTTCAATAAAGAGGGGTAACGTTATGCTTTGTATTTGGGTCGATCTTCCTGCCAATCAAGGAATAATCACGAAACTGTATACATCGGTATGCAGCACATTTCACGATGCTGTCAGGTCGCGTACACATCGCATTTCGTTGATTGGTTTTTTTTGTCGATTTGGCTTAATTGACCGAACAGGATAACAAAAGACGGGTCGGGAATGGGACGGATTTGGGCAACGCTCGCCTGTATGGGCTTGGGGACGATGGCAATGGCGCAATCCGCGCCGCAACCCGTGGTCATTGAGCTTTATACCTCGCAGGGCTGCTCGTCCTGTCCGTCGGCCGATAAACTTCTGGAAAAGCTCGCGGGTCGCGAGGATGTTCTGCCCCTGTCTCTGCACGTGGACTATTGGGATTACATCGGCTGGGTCGATACCTTTGCCCACCCCGCCTTTACCGAGCGCCAGAAGATTTACGCGCGCAACATCGGCGAGCGGATGATCTATACCCCGCAGATGATCGTGAACGGCACGACCCATGTGGTTGGCAACCGTCCCATGGATGTGGCCGACGCCCTGAACACCGCGCAGGACAGTGCCGGTCCCGGCCGGATTGATGCGACGCTGGTGGGCGCGGCCCTGAGCCTCAAGGGGCAGCAGATCGACCCTGCGGCGGGCCCCTATATCGTCCAGTTCATCACCTATGTGCCCCAGCAGACCGTGCAGATCATGCGCGGTGAAAACGCGGGCAAGGAAGTCACTTATGTGAACGTGGTCAGCGGCTGGAACCACTTGGGCGAATGGGACGGGCAGGGCGTGTTCAGCGCCGTCGTTACCCCCACCGCCCCCGAGGACGAGCACGCCGTGATCGTCCAGCAGGAAAATCAGGGCGCTGTGGTGGCTGCGGCCCGTCTGCGCTGACGCTTGGGCTTCCAGCGGCGGTGAATCCAGAACCATTGTTCAGGGTGGCGGGCAATCCGCGCCTCTAGCGCCGCCGTCATTGCGCGGGTCTGATCCACGATATCGTCATGGGTGAGGGGCGCGTCGAACTCGGCCACAAAGCCCAGACCGTCCGCCTGACGCACGCCAAAGAACGGCACCAACAGCGCACCGGTCTTTGCGGCAATCTCGGCCGCCGAGGTCAGCGTGGGTGCGGGTTTCCCCAGAAAATCAATCGGCACGCCGCCGCTGTCGTAGATGTCGAACAGCAGCACGGCCATGCCGCCCTGTTTCAGGTGTTTGTACAGACCCATGGTCCCGCGGCGCCCCTGTTCAAAGACCGGCCCGCTTAGGTCATGCATGTTCTGCGCGTAGTGCTGGTTGAAATAGGGGTTCGCGATGGGGCGATAGAGCCCGCCGATCTGATAGCCCTGCCGCACCAGCGCGGCGCGGGGGGCTTCGAAATTCCCGAAATGGCCGGTGACGAACAGAACGGGGCGGCCCTCGGCGCGGGCGGCTTCGATGGCGGGCAGACCGTCTCCGGTCAGCATGGTCTGGTCAGCGCGGGCCAGCAGATCGCGGACCGAGTAATTCTCGATGAAGGCGCGGCCAAAGTTGTCACAGACCCCGTCGGCGATCCGCGCCTTTTCGGCCTCGGGCATGTCGGGCCAGATGTAAGCAAGATTGTCCAGCGCCCGCTTGCGATAGCCGACGCGGGGGGCGATGACCTTGCGCACAAGCCAACCCATCAGGGCCACGCGCCGCTTGTACGGCAGGGCCAGCGCCGTGCCGATGATGGTCCGCAGGGCGCGATCCTCGAGCCATTGGGCGCGGGTTCCAGTTGGGGTGTCGGTGCTGTCGGTGGTCATGTTGTCTGGTGCGTGGCCTTGTTCTCGCGGTACCAGACATAAAGTCCGGCGGTCACGATCACAAGCGCACCGATGACAGTTGTGGTGTCCGGATACTCTCCGAAAATCACGATTCCCCAAAAGGTTGCGAAAATAATCCCTACATATACGAAGGGGGCGACCACGGCGGCCTCGGCTAAGGTGAAGGCCTTGATGATCAAGAGCTGCCCGCCAGTTCCCAGAATGGCGACGCCCGCCATGCCCACCAGCTGCAGCGCCGTGGGGGTGGTCCAGTTGAACGGGATCAGGCAGGTCATGACCGAGGTGCCGAAAAGACCGGTGTAAGTCATTGTTGTCCAGATGCTTTCGCTGGAGCCCACGAAACGGGTCGCCAGCGCATAGCCCGCGAACGAAAACGCGCCCATCAAGGGCAGCAGCGCCGCAGGGGTAAAGACCGCAGCCCCCGGACGGATCACGATCAGCGCGCCAGCCAGTGCGACCAGAATGCCCATCATCCGGCGCGGTCCGATGCTTTCGCGCAGGAACAGCGCGGCCCCAAGGGTGATCAGCACAGGGTTCAGGTCCATCAGCGCGGTCGCCTCGGCCAGCCCGATATAGGCGAGGCTGGAGAAGAACAGCCCGGTCGAGCATAGCTGCATCACCGACCGCATCGCCTGAATCTTAGGGTACTTCGACCGCAGGATCGTGCGCCGGTTCGGCCATGTGATCGCCAGTACGATCAGGGTCTGGCCAACGTAACGGCTCCAGACCACCTGAACGGTGCCCAGTTCGGGGGTCAGCAACTTGGCCAGCGCATCCATCGAGGAAAAGCACATGACCGTCAGGATCATACACAGGATGCCCCGTGTGGTCTGCGAAAGTGTGTTCATGGGCCAAGTGGTATGACCAGTCCGCGAGTCTGTCCAGCGCCCTTACACGGCAGGGCTGCAAAAGCGCTAGTCCTCGGGGGTGGGGATAGGCAGCAACTCCAGCGTGTCCTCGGATTGCATCTGGCGGACGGTGCGGATGACATTGGACATCGCGGCCTCGGTCGTGGAGGTGTCGGCGGTGGTGCGTTCGCGGGCGGCGGTGCGCAGCTGGTCGGACAGGCGTTTGGACATGTTCGACAGCAGGAATTCCCACGTGGCGATGTCGCCCTCGGCCGTGGCGCCAGAGATGATGGCGGTGATATCCTCGTCCCCGACGGTGCGGACCAGCGTCGGCGCATCCAGCGGTTTGAGCCTGTGGCGCAGGTCTGCAAAGGTCAGGATGACCCCGCGCAGGGCTCGGGCAAAATCGGCGTCATCCTGATCGATGCCCGTCAACACCGTGTCGCGGGTCAGGGCGTTCGAAATGTCCAGAATTTCCCCCAGACGGTTCGCAGGCGGTTTGACGAATTCGCGGGGCGGGGCCTGATCGATCTGCGTCGCAAGGGAGACACCTATGCGGTAAACGGCCTCTGGCGTGACTTGTTCGGTGCGTGACACGGCAAAGGCCACGCGGCGGGCCTGATCCCCCGGCATTCGCGCCAGTAGGCTGGCGGCCTTGTCCGTGGGCAGCTTGGACAGCAGCACTGCGGACACCTCCAGACTTTCGCGTTCAAAGAACCCCAGCAGGGTGTCCGAATCCAGCGCGGCCAAGCGCGCCCATGCGTCACCCTTTTGCCGAACGCCGGCCTCTCGGCGCAGGCGGGCGGCGGTTTCGGGGCTGAGCCGTCCGTCCAGCGTTTCCAGCGCACCGGCCAACCCGTCGGGAAAGGCCAGTCCGACCTGCTCCAACTCGGACGCGAACTCCCCCAGAACATCCGCCAAGGTGTCTCTGTCGATATACCGCAGTTGCCCCATGGCCTGCGTCAGATCCTGCTGCAATTCCTCTGGCAGGTCGGTCAGGGGGATGTCGGCCCCCTCGGACAGCAGGAAACGCACGATGATCGCGGCCTTGTGCCGACGCATCAGGGGCGCGGCAGCGGGGCGTTGGACAGGGGTGATACGGGCAAGGGGCTGGCTGGTCATGTCTTCCTCTTTGGCAGGGGCAGACTAGACAGGCAGAGGTGAAGAAACATTTACCCTGACAGGGAAAATACCGGATTAGGGCAGGTTCGGCGCCAAGGGCTTGTGCCCGGACGACCGGATCGGCGGGATCAGCGCGGACAGGGTCTGGCGCGCCATGTGGGACACGCCGCGCTGACCGTCGAGCCGCAGCACGGGCAGGCCCATCTGATCCAGCCAGTTATTGTGGCACGTCAGGCTGCGGCCCTTGGAACAGGGATCATCATAGCGGCTGGCCCAACCCATAAAGCATTCGTGGATCAGGTACATATCGCCGCCCTCGGCGATGCGGCTGCCATAGCGGCGGGTTTCGCGGGCCTTCAGCCGGTGCATCCGCAGGTCGTGGGGCGTGTAGACAAAGATCACCAGATCGGCGTCCTGCACCAACTCCTCGCCCCAGCCCATCAGGCTGCCCGCCACGATCCAGCCACCCGCGGGCTGCGCGGCACGCATCATATCCAGCCGTTCGGGGACGGTGCGCTTTTCGGTAAAGGGAACCTTGGTGGGTTTCCAATAATAGTCGTCGGTGTCCAGCAGGGGCAGATCGAGTTCCCGGGCCAGTTTCTGCCCGAGGGTCGAGACACCTGCACCGGCCGCGCCGGTAATGTGAATTCGATAGCCCATGCCGGTTGCTCCAGCTGCGACAGGGCAAGGGGGAAACAGGCCCTAATCGTCACAAAAAAGTATGGCTTCCTACACGAAAGGTTAACGAAGCATTACCGAGTCGGGCAAGAGTGCTTTTGCACCTGCAGCAAAATATTAGTTGACCATGCATTAAAAAATCCGCCGCAGGCTGGCTGCGGCGGATTTGGAATTTTACCAGTGATGGCGGGGACTTATGCCTCGCCGAACACGCGGCGGAAGATGGTGTCCACGTGCTTGGTGTGGTACTCCATGTCGAATTTGGCGTTAATGCCGTCTTCGCCAAGGGCCGCAACCACCTCTGCGTCCGACAGGAGCAGTTCGCGGAAGTCAACGCGGTCTTCCCATACCTTCAGGGCATTGCGCTGAACCATCGAGTACGCGTCTTCACGCGAAACACCAGCTTGGGTCAGAGCCAGCAGAACGCGCTGCGACATGACCAGACCGGGGAACTTGTTCATGTTGTCCAGCATGTTCTGGGGGAACACGAGCATCTTGTCGATCACGCTGGTCAGACGGGCCAGAGCGAAGTCGAGAGTGATGGTCACATCGGGGCCAATCGCGCGCTCGACCGACGAGTGCGAAATGTCACGCTCGTGCCACAGAGCGACGTTTTCCATCGCGGGGACAACGGCCATGCGCACCAGACGGGCCAGACCGGTCAGGTTCTCGGTCAGAACGGGGTTCTTCTTGTGGGGCATCGCCGACGAGCCCTTCTGGCCCATCGAGAAGAATTCCGCGCCTTCCAGCACTTCGGTACGCTGCATGTGGCGGATTTCGATGGCGACGTTCTCGATCGACGAGGCGATGACGCCGAGGGTCGCAAAGAACATCGCGTGACGGTCGCGGGGGATGACCTGAGTGCTGATGGGCTCGGGCTTGAGGCCCAGCTTTTCACAGACATGCTCTTCGACGCGGGGGTCGATGTTGGCAAAGGTGCCAACCGCGCCCGAGATCGCGCCGGTTGCGATTTCTTCGCGGGCGGCTTTCAGACGGGTCAGGTTGCGGTCCATTTCCGCGTAGAAGCGGGCAAAGGTCAGACCCATGGTGGTGGGCTCTGCGTGGATGCCGTGGCTGCGGCCGACGCGCACGGTGTTCTTGTGCTCCATCGCGCGTTTTTTCAGGGCGGCCAGCAGGCCTTCCATGTCGGCGATCAGGATGTCGGACGCGCGCACCAGCTGCACGTTCAGGCAGGTGTCCAGAACGTCGGACGAGGTCATGCCCTGGTGAACAAAGCGGGCCTCTTCGGAACCGACATGCTCGGCCAGGTGGGTCAGGAACGCGATGACGTCGTGCTTGGTGACGGCTTCGATCTCGTCGATGCGGGCTACGTCGAACTCGACGTCTTTGGCTTTCCAGACGGCGTCGGCGTTTTCCTGCGGGATCACACCCAGAGCGGCCTGTGCGTCACAGGCGTGGGCCTCGATCTCGTACCAGATTTTGAACTTGGTTGCGGGCTCCCAGATCTGGGTCATCTCGGGGCGGGAATAGCGGGGGATCATCGGCTGGCCCTTTGTCTAAGTGTGTCAGTTGCGCGCGTCATAGACGGATGCGCGCAAATGGACAAGTCAGCCAGCGTTTGACGCTATTTCTCCATCAGATGGGTTTCCACCACCGAGGTCTGCTTCAAGGTGTCATGCACGGGGCATTTGTCCGCAATCTGCAGCAGGCGGTCGCGCTGTTCCTCGGTCAGGTCGCCCAATAGGGTGATCTCGCGGATAAAGCGGTCCACGCCCTTGTGCGGCATCGTCGGCATCGAGGCGTCCTGCGCGTGCACCTTGTCGTGGCGCACATCGACGCGGATGTGGCGCAGGGGCCAGTTCTTGCGCCGCGCGTACATGCGGATGGTCATGGAGGTACAAGCTCCCAGACCCGCCGACAGGAAGCCATAGGGCGACATGCCCTGATCGGTGCCGCCATAAGCCTCTGGCTCATCTGCCAGAACGTGGTGGCGGGGGCCAGCCTGCACATCGTTCAGAAAGCCGCTGGGATCGGCTTCGGAGACGCGGATGATCCCTTCGGGGGCGCCAATGGGCGGCGCGGGCGGGCGCAGTTCCAGATAGCGTTCGGCCCAAGCGGTGATCATGCCTGCCGCGTATTCGGCGTCACGGGGATCGGTCAGCAGGTGGTCGGCGGTGTCGAGGGTGACATAGCTTTTGGGGTGCTTGGCGTGCTTGAAAATCTCGGTGGCGTTCGACAGGGCGACCACTTCGTCGCGGGGTGCGTGCAGAACCAGCAGCGCCTTGTCCAGATTGGCGATCCGGTCGGTCAGGCTGGTGCCCGACACATCGCGCACGAAATCCGCGCCGATTCGCACCGCGCGGTCCCCGATCAGCACCTCGGCGGCACCATCGGCAGAGATGGCGGGCAGGGCGTCGGCGAACTGTTCGACCACCATGTGGGGGCTGGCAGGCGCCCCGATGGTGGCAATCGCCTTGACCGAAGGGACGCGGTTCGCAGCGGCCAAAACCGCGGTGCCCCCCAGCGAGTGACCAACCAGCAGGCTGGGGGCCATGCCGCGTTCGGTCAGGAATTCGCAGGCGGCAACCAGATCATCGGTATTGCTGGAAAAGGTGGTCTCGGCAAAGTCGCCTTCGGACCCACCCAGACCGGTGAAATCGAACCGCAGGACGGCAATCCCCGCGGCGGCCAGACGGCGGGAAATCCGCGTCGCGGCCAGACTGTCTTTGGTGCAGGTGAAGCAGTGGGCAAAAACGGCAGTCGCCAGCACTGGTCCACCCGGTTGCTCCAGTCGCGCGGCTAGGGTGTTTCCCCCGTGTCCGGCGAATGTGATGCGTTCGGTTGGCATTGATCATCCCCAAGTGTTTCCCTGTAGCTGTGGCAAAACGGGCGGACGGGCAAGGGCTTTGACACACGCCTATCGCAAGGGTGATCGTTTGGCACTGAAACGGATGCACATGGGGACAGGCTGCGCTAGCGTAACAGGCATGTCAGAGCCGATCCTTCATTCCGCGATTCCCTACGAAATCCGCCACAGCCTGCCCGGCACCCAGCCCGTTGCGGACGACGACTGGCTGTGGGTCGACGAGATGTACGCGCCCCAGATGGCTTACCGCGATTGGCTGATCGCGGACCGGCCCGATGTGGTCCACCGGATGGGCGCAGGCAGCGAGGATGCGGCGCAAGAGCTGCTGTCAATGTCGCTTGATAAGCTACGGAACAGAAATGATTTTTCTGTATCTGCGGGGCAGGTGGTGCGGCCCGACGGAGTGGCCGTTCCCATTGATCCCGAGCAGCCCTTGGTGACTTTGGGGCGGATCGCTCAGGCGGATTACTGCATCCTTCAGCGGCCCGAAGGCAGCGACGAACACCTGCTGACAGCGGCCATTCTGTGCTTTCCCTCCAGCTGGATGCTGGCGGAAAAAGCGGGGCGTCCCCTGACCGCGATCCACATCCCCGTGCCCCAGTATGACGAGGGGATCGCACGCCGCGTGCAGAGGCTGTTTGACGGGGTTCAGGTGGGGCGGCCCCTGTGGCGGGCCAACAGCCTCTGGCACGGGTTTCCCGACCTGCATCAACCCAAATCCGAGAGCCTGCCACGCCGAAGCTATGGCCCTGACGCCCCCTATTTCCGGTCAGAGCGTCAGGTGATCATGCGGTTGCCGGAAACGCGGGCCGTGGTGTTTTCGATCCACACCTTTGTGACCCGCAATCCCGGAGCGGTTAGCGCATAATCTCGCTGCCCATGATGGCGATGGCCTGCTGATAGACCTTGGCGGCGTTCCATTCCTTGATGACCGCAAAGTTGGGCTGACCTTCCAGAAAGCCCGCCCCCGCGCGCCAGCCCTTGGAGGCCAGGAAATTCGCGGTCGAGGCCAGCGCATCGGACTGGTTGTAAAAGTCCACACGCCCGTTGCCATCCACATCCACCCCGTAGCGCAGGGCGTTGCCCGGCAGGAACTGGGTGTGCCCAAGCTCTCCGTGTTTGGCGCCTTTGGTGGCGTTGGTGATGGAGCCCATGTCCACCAGTTTCAGTGCGCCAAGGGCGTGGGGGACAAAGAAATCACTGCGGCGGCAGTCATAGGCCAGCGTGGTGATCGCCGAGACCACAGGCGTATCGCCCATAAAGCCGCCAAAGCCGGTCTCCATCCCGTGGATCGCGATGATCACGCCCGCAGGCACGCCGTAACGCTGCTCTAGCGCGTTATAGAAGGCGCGGTCGCGGGCCAGACGTTTGCGGCCCTGCGCGATGATGGTGGCGCTGCCGCGCACCTGCATGAACTTATCAAGGCTGTACTTGAAGCTCTTCTGGTTGCGGTCCGCGTTGATCGTGGTCTGGGAATATTGTGCATTGGCAAGGGCTTGCAGACCTGCCGCGCCCACGCCATTGCGCTGGGCTGTGCGGGCAAAGTCGGCCTTCCACTGGTTGAAACCGCTGGCGTTGTTCCCGCAGGCCGCCCCTGCGGCCGAGCCACACAATACGCCGATCAGGGCCAGAACGGCCGGTGTAGAAAATCGCATGATGAAACCTGATGGTGTTGAAACAAGGGCAGGCTAATCGCTAATGCCGCAGGCTCCAAGCGTTCCAAACCATTCAGGCCAAAGAAAAAGGGCGCCCGTTGCGGGGCGCCCTTCTGTGCAAAATCCCGAATGGGAAATTAGCAGCTGTAGTACATCTTGTACTCGACGGGGTGAGGAGTGTGCTCGTAGGTGTACACTTCTTCCATCTTCAGGTCGATGTAGCCTTCAATCTGGTCTTTGGTGAACACGTCACCGGCCAGCAGGTAGTCCATATCGGCCTTCAGTTCGTCCAGTGCTTCGCGCAGCGAACCACAGACGGTGGGGATACCGGCCAGTTCTTCTGCGGGCAGGTCGTACAGGTTCTTGTCCGATGCTTCGCCGGGATGGATCTTGTTCTTGATGCCATCGAGGCCAGCCATCAGCAGAGCTGCGAATGCCAGGTAGGGGTTTGCCGCGGGATCGGGGAAGCGAGCTTCGACGCGCTTTGCCTTGGGCGATTCGGTCCACGGAATACGGACGCAGCCCGAGCGGTTGCGTGCCGAGTACGCGCGCAGAACGGGTGCTTCGAAACCGGGGACCAGACGCTTGTACGAGTTGGTCGAGGGGTTGGTGAAGGCGTTCAGCGATTTCGCGTGCTTCAGGATGCCGCCGATGAAGAACAGAGCTTCTTCCGACAGGTCAGCGTACTGGTCGCCAGCGAACAGGGGCTTGCCGTCTTTCCAGATCGACATGTTCACGTGCATACCCGAACCGTTGTCGCCCGCCATCGGCTTGGGCATGAAGGTTGCGGTTTTGCCGTAAGCGTGCGCCACGTTGTGGATGACGTACTTGTACTTCTGGATGTTGTCTGCCTGCTCGGTCAGACCACCGAAGATCAGACCCAGCTCGTGCTGACAGGTCGCCACTTCGTGGTGGTGCTTGTCAACTTTCATGCCGATCGCCTTCATGGTCGACAGCATTTCGCCACGGATGTCCTGTGCCTCGTCAACGGGGTTGACGGGGAAGTAGCCACCCTTGTGGTCTGCGCGGTGTGCCAGGTTGCCGGTTTCGAATTCGGCATCGGTGTTCCATGCAGCGGCTTCCGCGTCGATCGAGTAGCCAACTTTCGAGGGCTTGACCGAGTAGCGAACGTCGTCGAACAGGAAGAATTCTGCTTCGGGGCCGAAGTAAGCAACGTCACCGATACCCGACGATTTCAGGTAGGCTTCTGCTTTCTGTGCGGTACCGCGCGGGTCACGCTCGTACGATTCGCCGGTGTCGGGTTCAACGATCGAGCAGTGGATGCAGAGGGTTTTCTCTGCGTAGAAGGGGTCGATGTAGACCGACTCGGTGTCGGGCATCAGTTTCATGTCCGATGCTTCGATCGACTTCCAGCCAGCGATGGACGAACCGTCGAACATGAAGCCTTCTTCCAGGAAGTCTTCGTCAACGAGGTCCGAAACCACAGTCACGTGCTGCAGCTTGCCGCGGGTGTCGGTGAATCGGATGTCGACATATTCAATGCCTTCATCTGCGATCAGCTTGAGAACAGCATCTTTGCTCATGTTCCCTCTTCCTCTCTAGTAGTGGATAGATTCTAAACGCGGCTGGAAATTACAGCGCGTCTTCGTTCGTTTCGCCGGTCCGGATACGGATTGCGTGCTCTACGGGGCTGACGAAAATCTTGCCGTCGCCGATCTTGTCGGTTTTGGCGGCGTTGATGATGGCTTCGATCGCGGCGTCTACCTGATCAGAGGGCAGAACAACTTCGATTTTTACCTTGGGCAGGAAGTCCACAACGTATTCTGCACCGCGGTACAGTTCGGTGTGACCTTTCTGACGGCCGAAACCCTTGACCTCGATCACCGAGAGACCCTGAACACCAACCTCTTGAAGAGCTTCTTTCACTTCGTCGAGTTTGAAGGGTTTGATGATCGCTTCGATTTTTTTCATGGCCGGCCTCCTCGTGTCGGGTTGCGTCACTTCAGATCATTTTCGTATGGGGACCACAATCGGATAGATTATTCTAGTCAAGAGCGCCCGCGCCGAATTTATTGGCGGGTTCAAAAATTGTGCAAGTTGCACGAAAAATGGGCAGTTTAAAAACTCTGGGGTAAATTGATGGGCGAAATTCTGACCGCTGCACAAATGCGCGCCAAAGAGAATAAGGCGATTCAGGGCGGTTTCGCCCATGGGTTGACCTTGTTGGAGCGGGCCGGTCAGGGGGTCGTGGATGCCACTTTTCACGTCATAGGTGAAGCGCGTGACGGATTTATGTCAGCGGTTGTGCTGTGCGGGCCCGGCAATAACGGCGGCGACGGATTCGTGATCGCCCGTGTGCTGCATGAGATGGGCTGGCAGGTGCAGGTGTACCTTTATGGCGATGCGGGGCGGCTGCCCCCCGATGCGCGCACCATGTACGATCGTTGGGTGGCGATCGGCCCGGTTTTCCCGATCAAGGACGCGGTGTCGGGGCAGGGTGACCGTCCGGCGCTGCTGTTTGACGCGATGTTCGGGATCGGGATCAACCGTCCGATTCCTGCGGTCTGCGCGCAGGCGTTCAAGACCATTTGTGCGCGGGCGACAGGGCCGGAGTGCTTTGTGGTCGCCGTGGATTGCCCCTCGGGGATGGACGTGGACACGGGGGCGGTGCTGGTCGGGCCGGATGGCGCGAGCACGCTGCTGGAGCGCACCGACCTATGCGTCACCTTCCATGCGCCGAAGCTGGGACATTATCTGACAGAGGTGGGGCGGCAGCGCCCCGTGGTGGTCGATATCGGCCTGCGCCCCGAGGATGATGTCGTCACGCAGTTGGTCGGCCCTAGCGGTGGATCGGCCAAAGCGTGGCTCCAGTCGGTGACCGCCTTGGGCGCCGGTGGGCATAAATACGACCGAGGGCACGTGCTGGTGCTGGGGGGCGGTGTCGGCAAAGGCGGCGCGGCCCGTATGGCGGCGCGATCTGCGTTGCGGGTAGGGGCGGGGCTGGTGACCTTGGCCGTGCCGCCCGAGGCGATCCCCGAGAATGCCGCGCAGCTGAATGCCATTATGCTGCGGCCTTTGGATGGGGCCGATGCCCTGCGCGAGATGTTGGCGGACAAACGGCTGAGTTCCGTCTGTCTGGGGCCGGGTCTTGGGGTGGGCGACCGAACGCGGGTCTTGGTGCTGGCCACATTGGAGGAGACCGCGCAGGACGGGCGCAGGGTGGTGCTGGATGCGGATGCTTTGGGCAGCTTTGCCGAAGATCCGCATAGGCTGTTCGAGGCTTGCCACGCGGGCGTCGTGATCACCCCGCACGAAGGCGAGTTCGCGCGCCTCTTCCCCGATCTGGCGGAACGTACCCGCCATCCCGATCCCGCCGCGACCGGTCTGAGTAAGGTCGAAGCCACCCTATGTGCCGCCGAACGGCTGGGGGGAACGGTGTTACTAAAGGGAGAGGCCACTGTGCTGGCCGATCCCGAGGGGCGCTCGATGATCCACGCTGCCCTTTATGATCGGGCGGCGCCTTGGCTGGGGACGGCAGGTGCGGGGGATGTGCTGGCGGGCTTGATCGCCGGATTGTCGGCGGGTGCACAGGCGCAGACTCACGCTCCGATTGATCTGTCGGGGGCTGCGGCTTGGCTGCATGTGGAGTGCGCGCGGCAGTTCGGCCCCGGCCTTATCGCCGAGGATTTGCCAGAGCAACTTCCGGCCGTTTTCAGGAATTTAGGGTTTTGATCGGGTGCCCTGTCACATGACGGGGCACAGCAGCTCCAGCCCGTCGGCATAGATGATGTGATCCTGATCGAACTTCAGGCGATAGATCACCCGTTTCTGCGCGGGCAGAGTGCGCAGGAATTCCCCGTCCGACAAACGGCCCGCACGCATCAGCGCATGTTTCTGACCGGTCAGCGCCTGAGCGCGCCAGTCACGAATCAGGATTTTCTGGTTGATGGGAAGATCAGTGTCATGTTCGGGGCGGTCGTGGCCCAGACTGCCAGCGCGGATGCGAACGATCTCGCACTCGATCTCGACACGCTCGATTCGGCGCAGAACCACCATTCCGGCGTCGCGGGTGATGATGCGTGCGCCTTCGCTCAGCGCCTCGACGGCGATGGCGCCCATTGCAGTCAGCACCTGAGTTCCCGAGGTAATTCCCCAGTTCACTTTGCCCATTTGGTCTGTGATTTGCGCGTCAGCAGTTGTCTGGAACATGTCACCCTCGTACCCCACCACGAACGACAGTCCGCGACAAACATTAAGAAATCGTCCAAACGGGGCGAAAATAAGGCGAGGGTGAAAAAAGTTCATTTTGCCTCTCGCCATGGGCGAACGCCTTTGCTAGAGAGCAGGTCCGGATGCGCGTGTGGCGAAATTGGTAGACGCACCAGATTTAGGTTCTGGCGCCGCGAGGCGTGGGGGTTCAAGTCCCTCCACGCGCACCACCGGGAAAATTCCCTGACAGACCAATATGATAAAGACCGCCCCCACGGGGTGCGCTTTTCTTTGCTTGGTACGCTCTGAAACCGTTACAAATGGATAACGGCACAGGAGGGACCGGATGGAGCAGCTGGAATCCAAGTATGTCACGCCCTTGATGGACGCGGTCACGGGGCTGCTCGACTATTTATGGACCTTCGGGCTGCTGCTGTTTTCTCCGCTGCAATTTGTGGCAATTTTTGTCGCTTTGGCAGCGGCGCTTGTGTTGCATCGGCTGGTGCGGCGGGTGATCCGGACCTTGGCCAACAACACCGAGGGCAAGTTGGTGCGCCGCGCGCTGGCAACCGCGGGGGCGATCAGTCTGCCGATTGGCTGGGTGATCGGGTTGTGGGTGTCGCTGGGGCTGCTGACATTCTTTCACGAGCCCACGGCGATGGTGCGGCTGTTCGCCAACCTGATTAACGCTTGGGTCATTATCCGCATCCTGACGACTCTGCTGCCCACAAGCTCTTATGCGAACTGGGTCAGTTGGACGATCTGGGGCTTTGCGGCGCTGAATGCGGTGGGGCTGCTGGACCCGACGATCCTGTGGCTGGACGGGATCAAATTCTCGTCGGGGCAGGTGAATATCTCGCTCTGGACGGCTATTCAGGGGCTGATCAGCAGTTCGATCCTGCTATGGGCGGCCTATCATTCCTCGGGGCTGATTGCGCACCGTTTGGAGAAGGCGACGTCTCTGTCGCCCACGGCCCAAGTGCTGCTGTCCAAGGTGCTCGGCATCGTACTGATGGTGGTGGCGGTGCTGGTCGGGATGCAGATCGTGGGGATCGACCTGACGGCCTTTGCGGTGTTTTCGGGGGCTTTGGGCTTGGGCGTCGGTCTGGGCATGCAGCGGACGGTGGCCAATTTGGTGGCGGGGTTCACCATGCTGGCGGACCGGTCCATCAAACCCGGTGATGTGATCGAAATCCAGACCGGCGACGGGCCGACCTATGGCGTGGTCAAGGCGCTGGCCGCGCGATACGTCTCGGTGCGGACACGGTCGGGGACGGAAACGCTGATCCCCAATGAAATCCTGATCTCGAACCCTGTGACGAACTGGACGTTCTCGGACAAGCGGGTGCGGCGGTCGTTGGTCATCGGGGTCGGCTATAACAGTGACGTGGAAAAGGCGATGGATCTGACGGTGCACGGCGCGCTGGCCTGTCGCCGTGTGCTGCGCGATCCGCGTCCGGTCTGTCTGGTGCGGGGCTTTGGCGAATCCAGTGTCGATCTGGAGCTGCGTTTCTGGATCGCGGACCCCGAAGAAGGCGTGGCCAATATCAGCAGCGACATCCTGTTGCAGATCTGGAAGCTTTACCGCGCCAATGACATCGAAATTCCCTTTCCGCAGCGGGAAATCACCATCCGCAATGCCCCCGTGCCAGAGGCCGAATAGGGGCGAAATCCCCTGCGTAAAGGTCTGTTTCCCCCGACTTAAGGGCGGGTCCGCGCGCTTGGCTCGCAAATACGCCTTGCACGCATGGCCGCAGGGCCTTAGAAGGCCCGAAACCTTTCCGGCGGGCATGGGCCTGCCTTAATTTCTATGGGGAAACGAATGCAGGTCACTGAGACGCTGAACGAAGGTCTGAAGCGCGGTTATGCGATCACCGTCACCGCAGCCGAACTTGATGCCAAGGTCAACGAGAAGCTGGCCGAAGCGCAGCCCGAGATCGAAGTCAAAGGCTTCCGTAAGGGCAAAGTGCCGATGGCGCTGCTGAAAAAGCAGTACGGCCAGCGCGTTCTGGGCGAAGCGATGCAGGAAGCCATCGACACCGCGATGAGCGACCACTTCGAGCAGTCGGGCGACCGTCCCGCCGCACAGCCTCAGGTCAAAATGACCAACGAGGACTGGAAAGAAGGCGACGACGTAAACGTCGAGATGACCTACGAAAAGCTGCCCGAGATCCCCGCAGTCGACCTGTCGGTTGTGAAACTCGAGAAGCTGGTTGTCAAAGCTGACGACGCGCAAATCACCGAGACTCTGGAAAGCCTGGCGAAGAACGCACAGGACTTCGAAGCTCGTGAAGAGGGCGCAGCGGCTGAAAACGGCGACCAGATCGTATTCGACTTCCTGGGCAAAGTTGACGGCGAAGCCTTTGACGGCGGCGCAGCAGAAGACTACCCGCTGGTTCTGGGCTCGAACAGCTTCATCCCCGGTTTCGAGGATCAGCTGATCGGCGCGAAAGCCGGTGAAGAAAAAGACGTGACCGTGACCTTCCCCGAAGAGTACGGCGCAGCGCACCTGGCTGGCAAAGAAGCCGTGTTCGAGTGCAAGATCAAAGAAGTGAAGGCGCCCAAAGCTGCCGAGATCGACGACGAGCTGGCCAAGAAATACGGCTCGGAAGATCTGGAAACCCTGAAGGGCCAGATCCGCGAGCGTCTGGAAGCAGACTTCGCATCGACCGCCCGTCAGGTGACCAAGCGCAAGCTGCTGGACGCTCTGGACGCGATCGTGTCGTTCGAACTGCCCACCAGCCTGGTTGAAGCAGAAGCCGCGCAGATCGCACACCAGCTGTGGCACGAAGAGAACCCCGAGGTTCACGACCACAACCACGGTTCGATCGAGCCCACCGAAGAGCACAACAAGCTGGCCGAGCGCCGCGTGCGTCTGGGCCTGCTGCTGGCAGAAATCGGCAACCAAGCCGAGATCGAAGTCACCGATCAGGAAATGACTCAGGCCGTTATGATGCAGGCGCGTCAGTACCCCGGTCAGGAGCGTCAGTTCTTTGAATTCATCCAGAAGAACCCGCAGATGCAGCAGCAGCTGCGCGCGCCGATCTTCGAAGACAAGGTTGTTGACCACATCGTGGCTCAGGCCGAAGTCACCGAAAAAGAGATCAGCAAAGACGAGCTGAAAGCAGCTGTCGAAGCACTGGAAGAAGAAATCGCATAATCTGCGGATCTTCTGACTGATTTCAGGGCCGTCCCGTTTGGGGCGGCCTTTTCTTTTGCGCGGGCGTCATGCGAGTGGCTTAGGTCGGGATTTGAGTATTTTTGGCAAAAAAGAAGCAGGGGTGCGGTTATGGGGGGATTTTCAGTGCGCGCGGGGACGGGCGCAGATGCGGATCGGATCGCCGGAGTGCATGTGGCTTGCTGGCGCGAGACCTATCGCGGGATGGTGCCGGATTTTCTGATTGACCAGATGACGGTTATGGGGCGCGCCGAGATGTGGCGCGGTGTTTTTGCGGCGTTCGAGGAGGGGGCGTTCGGGGCGACCGCTGTGCTGGAGCAGGACAGCTTGGCTGTCGGCTTTGTGGGGTATTGTGCGCAGCGGAATGCGGCGTTGAGGGCCGCGGGATATGGCGGAGAGATTACCGCGATGTATGTCCGGAGGGCCTGTCAGGGGCAGGGCGCGGGGCGTTTGCTGATGGGCTGGTGTGCGGACGGGTTGCTGGCGGCGGGCATCGGTGCAGGCGCGCTATGGGCGCTGCGGGAGAATGCGCCGGCGCGGGCGTTTTATGCGCATTTGGGCGGGGAGCTTTGCGGCGAGAAGCAGGAAGACCGCGATGGGGCGGTTCTGCACTCTGTGGCCTATGGCTGGCCTGATCTGCGCGTGTTGGCAGGGAGCCTGAAATGAAAAACGCCGCGCAGGTGGGCTGCGCGGCGTTCGGGATTGGATAAGGCGCGTGCCTTATTCCGAATCTTCTTCGTCCGAAGCGGCCGAGCCCAGATCGTCGAACAGCTGCGATACTTCGAAGTCGCCTGCGGCTTCTTCTTCTGCGGCCAGTTCCTGGATCGATTTGCCCGATGCCTGGATTTCTGCTTCTTCGGGCGAACGCGCAACGTTCAGCTGAACGGTGGCGGTCACTTCGGGGTGCAGAACAACCAGTACGTCGTGCAGGCCCAGATCTTTGATCGGAGCGGTCAGGACAACCTGCTTGCGGTCAACGGTGAAACCAGCTTCGGTGGCTGCTTCGGCTGCGTCACGGGTGGTGACCGAACCGTAGAGCGAGCCAGCGTCCGACGCTGCGCGAATCACGACGAACTGCTGACCGTTCAGCTGTTCTGCCAGTGCTTCTGCTTCTTTTTTGGTTTCGAGGTTGCGAACTTCCAGCTGGGCTTTCTGTGCTTCGAAGGCAGCAATGTTTGCTTTCGACGCGGTCAGAGCCTTTTTCTGGGGCAGCAGGTAGTTACGGGCATAGCCGGGCTTTACGTCCACGACCTGGCCCATCTGGCCGAGCTTGGCTACGCGCTCAAGAAGGATAACTTGCATTGTAGTATCTCCTTATTTCACAGCGTAGGGCAGCAGGGCGAGGAAGCGGGCGCGTTTGATGGCGCGAGCCAGTTCACGCTGCTTCTTTGCCGAGACGGCGGTGATGCGCGAAGGAACGATCTTGCCACGCTCAGAGATGTAGCGCTGCAGCAGACGGGTGTCCTTGTAGTCGATCTTGGGTGCGTTCTCGCCGGAGAAGGGGCACACTTTGCGACGACGGAAAAACGGTTTGGTAGCCATGGTTTACTTCCCTTTCCTGAACCGCTTAGCGACGCTCACGGCGCTCGGAGCGCTCGCCGCGTTCTTCACGCTTCTGCATCTGGACCGAAGCACCTTCGTCGTGCTCGTCGACCTTGACGGTCATGACGCGCATAACGTCATCGTGCAGACGCATCAGGCGTTCCATTTCCTGAACCGCTGCCGAGGGGGCGTTGGTGCGCAGGAAGGCGTAGTGGCCCTTGCGGTTTTTGTTGATCTTGTACGCCATGGTTTTGACGCCCCAGTATTCACTGGCAACGATCGCACCACCATTGTCGGTCAAGACGGTCGAGAAGTGTTCGATCAGACCTTCGGCCTGTGCGCCGGAAAGGTCCTGACGCGCGATAAATACGTGCTCGTACAGAGCCATGTTTATCTCCATTTATATCAGCGAGCTTCATAGGGCGGGTTACTCCTTCGCCCCACCCACGAGAGGACACGCGGTTCAAGTTCTTTGCGAAGGAAGCGTCCCTATACAGCAATCCTGTGGAAAAGCAACCCGGCAGGGGCGGATTTCGCGCCTGTTATGGATGGTAACCAAATGGGCAACAATGGGGCGCGATCCGCCCGAAAATACCCCGGCGGTGCCCAATTCTTGCCCAGAGGATTAAGTCTTTATTAACGCACCAGATTTCTAAGGGATAGGGAACATGGTAGCACTGAATGATAAACCGCTGGGGACTGGCCCCAGCAAAACCTGGGATCCAGGAGATGTTCACGTCGAGCCGACAATATGGGGCTACATCGTCCATTGCGTCTCGGCGGGTGAGAGATTGATGCCGATGGTGCGCATGGGCGCAGTATTGGCGGGGATCGTGGTGATCACGATGGCCATTGGCCTGTGGTTCCTGCCGTCGGCCTATTTGGGGGCCGAGACCTTTTTGGTCAAACTGGTGACCTCTTCTATGGGGTTCTATGGCGGCATGATGCTGATTCAGGCAGGGCAGGCCCAAGGCCGCCCCGAAGTTCAGCTGGACATGCAGCGCCGCGAAGTCCGCATGATCGAGCGGTCGCGCCGCGGGGCAACGCGCCTGTTGGCTTGTCACGGGTTTTCGACCCTGACCGATATCCGCATCCAGAACGGTGAGTTGGTGGCCGTTGACCGCGCCGGAGAAGAAGTGCTGCGCGTCCGCCTGAACCCCGTGCAGGATCGCGCCCATATCGAGCGCCGCCTGCGGACCGAGGTTTTCGGCCGCCGCTAAGGATGATTTGCGCGGAATTGCGCCGAATTTCCCGCGAGTTGTTCGATTGCGAACAGAACATGTTGAACCAACGTGAATTGTCCGGAGCCCCGCTTCGGACAATTTAGTGTCTTGTAACGCCAACCCCTTTCGCAGGAGTTCGACATGAACAAGACCATTATCGCCGCACTTATCGCTGGCACCGCCGCAACCACCGCTTACGCTGCCCCCGAGAAGTACACTCTGGACTCGAGCCACAGCCAGATCGTGTTCAACTACAACCACCTTGGTTTCTCGACCACCTATGGCATGTACTCGGGCTTTGAAGGCGAGATCATGTTCGACGCCGAAGCGCCTGCTGACAGCTCGGTCACCGTGTCGTTCCCGACCGCCAGCCTGTACACCGGCTGGGACGAGCGTACCGCGCACTTCCTGACCGCTGACTTCTTTGATGCCGAAGCAGCCCCCGAGATTTCGTTCAAATCGACCGCAATCGAAGTGACCGGCGAAAAGACCGGCAACATCACCGGTGATCTGACCATCAACGGCGTGACCAAGCCGATCACTCTGGAAGCGACCATGACCCAGATGGGTGACCACCCGATGGCGGGCAAGCCTTGGGTTGGTTTCGAAGCAACCACCACCGTTGTACGCAGCGACTTTGACATGGGCCAGTACGCGCCCTACGTCAGCGACGAAGTCAAAGTCTTCATCTCGATCGAAGCGATGAAAGCTGAATAATTTCTGAGACCTATCGGGAAAAGATAAAGCGGCCAGAGGACTTCCTCTGGCCGCTTTTCTGTGTGTGGTGGTTGGCCCCCGAAGGGGCGGTTGGGTCAGCGGGTTGCGGTCAGGCTAATCGCCACGTCCACCGAGAAGCCCAAGGTGCCTTCGTCGGACTGCGCGTCCCCAACGTGGTAATTGCGGCGGTCCAGCGTGACGGTGCCATTCGCGGTGGCGGTGTCGCCCTCGATGGTCAGGTCGAACGGCAGGGTGATCGGCTGCTCGTAGCCTTTGATCGACAGGGTGCCGACGGCTTGGTTGCCCGCGTCGGTCTGCACCAGATCGGCCTTGAACACGGCGGTCGGGTGAGTGGTGGCGTCGAAATAGTCGGGGCCCATGGCCTGATCCGACACGGTCCCAAGGGTCAGCGACGGGATCGAGATCGTGACCTCGGTGTTGCCTTTGACTTCGCTCTCGGCGGCCTCATCATAGGTGATGGCGGCGGTCCAATCAGCGAAATGGCCTTCGACGGTCGATCCCATCTGTTTGATGCTGATCTTGATGTCGCCGCCGGTCACGGTCCAGTCCGAGGCCACTGCGGCCAGTTCGGGGGCAGGTGCCGCGCCTTCGGGGGTTTTGAACAGGCCAAGGCCCGCGCCAGCGCCTAATGCTGCCGCCCAAATTACCAGCGCAACGCCCAAGGGGGCAAAGCTGTGGCGCGGTTTGTCCAAGGGGCCGGTTGCGGGATACCCGGGCAGCATCCGCAGAAGCGTCGCGTCACGGTCGATAAAGTGGTGTTTGATCGCGCCAAGGACGTGGGCGATGATCGTGAACATCAGCACCTTTTCCAGAATTCCGTGCAGCGCCGAGAAGGTGTGCGACAGCTCCGGCGATTTGGGCACGAAGGGCAGGTTCTGGCCAAAGGGCCACCAGATGGGCGCATAGCCTTCGGCGGCGGCGTGGTGGATCCAGCCGGTCAGGGGCACCAGCACCAGCGAGCCATAAAGCAGCCAGTGCGCGGTTTCGGCCAGCAGCGATTCAACGGGCTTGTCCACGTTCAGAAGCGCGGGTTTGGGCTGGGTCAGGGCCCACAGAATACGGATCAGACCGACGAAAAAGACGGTCACCCCAAGGGTTTTGTGCAGCGAGAACAGCCACGCCTTCTGCGCCAGCTCTTCGGAGGAGGAGAACGGCGCGTCGGTGGCAATAATCCCAAGGGGAATCAGTGTCAGGATCAATAGGGCGGTCAGCCAGTGCAGGGTCTTGGCGATCCCGCCGTAATGGGTGGCGTTATTGGTAAGGGGCATCAATGGCTCCGGCTACGGGAAAAAAGAGGAGGGTTTTCACGGGTCAAAGTAACGTAAAGGCAGTTTGCCACAATTCGCGCCGATGCACAGAGTTTGTGCCATAGCTTGTGGCGCGGGGCCGATCCGTCTAGACCATCTGCAAAATTGTAAAAACGGAGAACTCCATGACACGCGCTTTCGTGTTTCCGGGACAGGGGGCCCAGACCATCGGGATGGGTAAGGCATTGGCCGAGGCTTATCCGGCGGCAAAAGCCGTTTTCGACGAAGTTGACGAGGCTTTGGGCGAGAGCCTGTCCGCACTGATCTGGGAAGGCGACATTGAGACCCTGACCCTGACCCAGAACGCACAGCCTGCGCTGATGGCGACCTCGCTGGCGGCGATGCGTGCGCTGGAGGCCGAGGGCGTGTCGGTGACCGATGCGGCTTTTGTGGCCGGTCATTCGCTGGGTGAGTATTCTGCGCTGGCGGCTGCCGGTTCGCTGACCATTGCCGATTGTGCGCGGCTGCTGCGTCTGCGCGGTCAGGCAATGCAGGCGGCGGTTCCTGTGGGCGAGGGCGCGATGGCGGCTCTGCTGGGTCTGGACTTTGAAACCGCTGCGGCGGTCGCGGCCGAGGCGGCAGGCGATCAGGTTTGTCAGGCGGCCAACGACAACGATCCGAGCCAGGTCGTGATTTCCGGCGCGAAAGCCGCCGTGGAACGCGCCTGCGAGATCGCCAAAGCCAAGGGCGCCAAGCGCGCGCTGCTGCTGCCCGTGAGCGCCCCTTTCCATTGTGCTCTGATGCAGCCGGCGGCGGACAAGATGGCCGAAGCACTGGCCGCGGTCGAGATCAAGGACCCCGCGGTTCCGCTGGTGGCCAACGTCCGCGCCGAGGCCGTGACCGATGGGGCGCTGATCCGCGACCTGCTGGTCGAGCAGGTGACCGGCAGCGTGCGCTGGCGCGAGAGCGTGCAGTGGATGGCGGTCAATGGCGTGACCGAAGTGTGGGAAATCGGCGCCGGTAAGGCCTTGAGCGGTATGGTGAAACGTATCGACAAGGCTGTGGCGACCCGTGCCTTTGGCACCCCCGAGGATGTAAAAGCGGCCCTTTCGGCCGAGTGATTGCCCGAGGCACCGGGGGCTTTGCGCCCCCGGACCCCCGCAGGGTATTTGGACCAAGATGAAGATTGGTTCCGACAGAAGGATGACAGGTATGTTTGATTTGACCGGAAAGAACGCGCTGGTAACCGGTGCATCGGGTGGTATCGGTGGCGAGATCGCCAAGACCCTGCACGCCGCAGGCGCGACCGTTGGTCTGAGCGGCACCCGTGTGGAGCCTCTTGAGGCGCTGGCGGCAGAGCTGGGGGAGCGCGTGCATGTGCTGCCCTGTAACCTTGGCGATGCAGAGGCTGTCGAGGCGCTGCCCAAGCAGGCGGTCGAGGCCATGGGTTCCGTCGATATTCTGGTGAACAACGCGGGCATCACCCGTGACAACCTGTTCATGCGCATGTCGGACGAAGAGTGGGCGCAGGTTCTGGAGATCAACCTGACCTCGACCTTCCGTCTGTGCCGCGGCGTTCTGCGTCCGATGATGAAGGCGCGTTGGGGCCGTATCATCAACGTCGGTTCGATCGTTGGCTCGACCGGCAACCCCGGTCAGGGCAACTATGCCGCAGCCAAGGCCGGTCTGGTCGGTATGTCCAAATCGCTGGCCTATGAGGTTGCGAACCGTGGCATCACCGTGAACGCGATCGCGCCCGGTTTCATTGCCACCGCAATGACCGACAAGCTGAACGACAAGCAGAAAGAAGCCATTCTGACGCAAATCCCCGCGGGCCGCATGGGCAACCCCGAGGAAATCGCCGCTGCGGCCCTGTATCTGGCCAGCGCAGAGGCCGGTTATGTGACCGGAACCACCCTGCACGTGAACGGCGGCATGGCAATGCTGTAAGGTTCCCCAAGGGGACCGCTGAAAGCGTTTGCGTTGCCTGAGCGATGTGCTATAGGCGGCGCAGATTTTAGCCGAGGGTGCCAATGGCGCGTCGGCTGTTCGGCCTGCGGAGGTTTCCGTAGGGTCAAGAGCCGCCCGTTCGGGCAACAAGACGTCCAGCCCTCGGGGCACGGGCAGTAAACGGGCCAAGAGCCCAGAAGAAGTGATGAGGAATTGACATGAGCGATGTCGCAGAACGCGTGAAGAAGATCGTTGTAGAGCACCTCGGCGTAGACGAAGACAAAGTCGTCGAAGGTGCTTCGTTCATCGACGATCTGGGCGCAGACAGCCTTGACACCGTTGAGCTGGTAATGGCGTTCGAAGAAGAGTTCGGTATCGAGATCCCCGACGACGCAGCCGAGAAGATCCAGTCGTTCGGCGACGCGGTAAACTTCATTTCGGCAAACCAGTAATTTATTACTGATTTACCAATCATGCAGAGCGGCGTTCCGGTTGGAGCGCCGCTTTTGCTTTGTCCGCTTGGGAAAAGCGGTTTCTTGTCGGATCTGCCTTGCGTAACGTCAATTGCCGCATCGCAGAGCGGCGGAGGAGGGCGCAAAAACCCCCTCGGATGCGCCAAGCCCTTGCCCCCAACGCGAATTGCGGGCTATTGAGCGGCAAAGCATTAACGAGGAAGGGCAGCTGCATGCGTCGCGTCGTCGTCACCGGTCTGGGACTGTTAACTCCGCTGGCTTGCGGGGTCGAGGAAACTTGGTCGCGTATTCTGGCAGGAGAGTCGGGCGCTGGTCCGATCACCAAATTCGATGCCAGCAAACTGGGCACCACCTATGCCTGCGAAATCCCCTACGGTGATGGCACCAACGGGACCTTCAATCCCGATGAGTGGATGGAGCCCAAAGAGCAGCGCAAAGTCGACGACTTTATCCTGTACGGGATCACCGCAGCGGTTCAGGCGGTCAAGGATTCGGGCTGGATGCCCGAGGACGAAGAAAGCCGTCAGCGTACTGGCGTGATGATCGGCTCTGGCATCGGTGGTCTGAACTCGATCGCGGAAACCGCCGTGCTGATCAAGGAAAAGGGCCCGCGCCGTGTGTCGCCGTTCTTTATCCCCGGCGCGCTGATCAACCTGATCTCTGGTCAGGTGTCGATCCGTTTCGGCTTCAAAGGGCCGAACCACGCTGTTGTGACCGCCTGTTCGACCGGCGCGCACGCCATTGGCGATGCGGCCCGTCTGATCAAGGACGGCGATGCGGACGTGATGATCGCTGGTGGCGCCGAGGGCGCGATTTCCGAAATCGGGATTGCCGGTTTCAACGCCTGCAAGGCGCTGTCGACCAAGCGCGCGGACGATCCCAAGGCCGCAAGCCGCCCCTATGACGCCGATCGTGACGGTTTCGTCATGGGCGAGGGCGCAGGCATCGTGGTTCTGGAAGAATACGAGCACGCCAAAGCGCGCGGCGCGAAAATCTATGCCGAAGTTCTGGGCTATGGCCTGTCGGGCGATGCCTATCACATCACCGCTCCGAGCGAGGATGGCGATGGCGGCGAGCGTTCGATGCGCGCTGCCTTGGGCAAAGCCGGTCTGGACGCCAGCGCGATCGACTACATCAACGCGCACGGCACCTCGACCATGGCTGACGTGATCGAACTGGGTGCGGTCGAGCGTCTGCTTGGCGATCACGCGGCCAATGTCACCATGTCCTCGACCAAGTCGATGACCGGCCACCTCTTGGGCGCTGCTGGCGCGATTGAGGCGATCTTCTCGATCCTCGCGATCCGCGATCAGGTTGCTCCGCCGACCATCAACCTCGACAATCCCGCGGTTGAGTCCAAGGTCGATCTGGCCCCCAACAAGAAGGTCGAGCGCAAGATCGACGTGGCTCTGTCCAACAGCTTTGGCTTTGGCGGGACCAACGCGAGCGTGATCTTCGGGAAAGTGAAGTAATGTGGCGTAGCGTTGCCTCGAACGCGATCACCTTTCTGATCGTGGCGATCTTTCTGGTTTCTGGCGTCGTCCTTTGGGGGCAGCGCCAGTACACCGAAGCCGGTCCGCTGGACGAGGCAATCTGTGTTCGTGTGGAACGCGGCAGCAACTTTAGCCGCGTTTCCGAAAGTCTGGCTGCCGATGGTGCGATCACCAACGCGCAGATTTTCCGCGTGGGCGTCGATTACAGCGACAAAACCACCGATCTGAAGGCGGGTGCCTATCTGGTGCCGCCCCATGCGTCGATGGAGCAGATCGTTGATATCGTGACCAAGGGAGGCGCCAGCACCTGCGGCACCGAAGTGGTCTACCGTGTGGGCGTGAACGCCTTGGTCGGCGAGGTTCGCGAGCTGGACCCAGCGACCGGCAAGTTCAGCGAAGTGGCGGAATACTATCCGGGCACCGATGCCGAAGTTCCCGCCGAGGTCACCCGCGTCAAGGAAATGTCCGACACCCGCTACCGCATCGCGCTGGCCGAAGGTGTGACCAGCTGGCAGATCGTGGATTCGCTGAAAAAGGTCGACATTCTGGCAGGCGAGGTTGCCGCAGTTCCCGCAGAGGGCACTCTGGCCCCCGACAGCTACGAAGTGACCAAGGGCGAGGATCGTTCTGCCATTCTGGGCCGCATGGAAACCTTGCAGGCGTCCCGCGTGGCCGAAGCTTGGGCGAACCGTGCGGATGACATTCAGGTCTCGACCCCCGAAGAGATGGTGGTGCTGGCCTCGATCATCGAAAAGGAAACCGGCATCGCGCAGGAACGTCCTTGGGTGTCGAGCGTGTTCACCAACCGTCTGAAACAGGGCGTGCCGCTGCAGACCGACCCCACCGTGATCTATGGCATCACCAAGGGCGAGGGCGTTCTGGGCCGTGGCCTGCGTCAGAGCGAGCTGCGCCGCGAGACCCCGTGGAACACCTATGTGATCCGCGGCCTGCCGCCGACCCCGATCGCCAACCCCGGTCTGGAAAGCCTGATGGCTGCGGTGAACCCTGCGCAAACGGACTATATGTTCTTTGTGGCGGATGGGACGGGTGGCCATGCCTTTGCGGCGACCTTGGCCGAGCATAACGCCAACGTTGCCAAGTGGCGCAAGATCGAGGCCGAACGGGCCAAGAGCCAATAAGTCAAAAGCGCCCCGCGGGGCGCTTTTTTGTTTTTATTCAGTGGGTAAGTCGATGATGCTCACGCGGCCATCGTGCATTTGCGGGACCCAGATTTTGCCGTTTGCGGCGTCATAGGCAAAGTCCGCAGGCGCGCGGACGGTGGTGCCAAGGTCGAGCTGTTTCGTGTCGCCATTCGCGGTGTTCACCGCATAGATGTCGCCAGGCACCGGATCGAACTGGTGCCAGTCGGACACCAGCACGGTCTGGTCATCCAGCGTCACAATCCCGTCCAAAAAGCCGAAGGGCGCGTCGGGGATCTGGCTCAGCCCCTCGGTCGGGGACCAGCGGTACATGGTGCTGCCCCCGAAATCGGCGCCGACTCCGGCGATGGTGGCGGCGTTCTGCTCGGCGTTCCACGTGATGCCGTTCGCGCCGTCGATGCCGGTGGCCAGTTCGGTATAGGTGCCGGTGTCGGGGGCGAGGCTATAGAGCGTGCTGCGCAGGGTATCCGACACCAGCAAGGTGTCGCCCATCGGTTCGATCGCATTCAGAAGCATGGGGGCATCGCCCGGGACTTGGGCGTTAAAGACCTGCGCCATCGTGGTCAGGTCGAACCCGAGAATTCGGTCGATATCCGCCACATAGAGGGTGCCGTTCAGGACGGTCAGCCCTTTGGGCGAGTCGAGGCCGTCGATCGCGTGCAGCTTGGTGACCGTGCCATCAAGGCCGAGCTTGCTGATAAAGCCGTCTCCGTCATGGCTGAACGGGTCCAGCTGTGCCCCGATGTTCGAGACATAGGCGGCGGTGTCGGTCAGCGCGACGCTTTCGGGGGTGGCGAAGCCTTCGATGGTGACGGGGCTGGCGGCGGCGGCCGATCCAGCCAGAACCGCGCCAAGGGTGAGCCAGTTGCTAAGGGACATCTCAATCTCCTGTCTACGGGAATGTCCTGTGCAGATTGCGGGATCGGGGGCGGCGGCTTGGGCCGGATTTGATCAAGGTTGAACCCGTTTCGGTCATTCCCGCCCTAGGCGTGGGGCGGTTGTGGGGTATGATCAGCGGTATGAGAGATTTTTACGGTGATCCCCTAAGGTTGGAGCTGTTGTCGCAGCTCTCTGGTTTTCGTCAGGCGGGCGGGCAGGCTGTGTCCCCTCATGGGGCTGGGCTGTTCACCTATTGCACGGTCAACCGAGAGCGGTTCCGGCAGTTGCGGCTGGACCATCCGGTGCTGGCGGTGGTGCTGTCGGGCAGCAAAGAGATCTGGCAGGGCGACCGCCAAGAGCGCCTGACCACGGGGGCGGTGTTCGTGCTGCCGGCCGGGGTCGATCTGGATATCGTGAATGATCCCGACAGTCGCTCTGGCGTCTATGAGGCGATGATTCTGGAGATCACACCAGACCGTCTGCCCGATGATCTGCCTGCGGTGGGTCGGCGTCAGGGGGCGGGGCATACGGTGCCCTTGAGTGCTGCGTTGATCGAAGCCTTTCGCCATGCGGCGACCGAAGTGGCCTGCGGCGCGGGATCGGGGCATGTGCGTCAGGCGCGGATGACAGAACTGCTGGCTTTGCTGGCCGAGGAGCCCGCGGCGGCGCCTTTGTTTGCGTTGCCGTTGGAAGAGCGGCTGCGGCGGATGTTCCGGGCGCGGCCTGATCGGGACTGGCGCTGCGCCGAGGTGGCGCGGTCGCTTGGGCTGTCGGATGCGACTTTGCGCCGGAAATTGCGGGGGCAGGGCGCGGGTTTCAGCGATCTGCTGCGGACCGAGCGGATGGGCGTGGCGCGTGATCTGCTAGCGGGCGGGATGTCCAGTGGGGCGGTTGCGCTGTCGGTGGGCTATGCGTCACGCGCGCATTTTGCGCGGAGTTACCGCGCTGTTCATGGGTGCAATCCCAGTGGCAGCTGAGGGAATGGGCCTCCGGCCCGGGGGTATTTAGGCCAAGCTGAAGGGGCTGGTTCGTTAACGGATGGTATCCGGTGCGGGCGCGGGTTTTGGTGGGTCCTAGGTGGATCGGACGGTCTGCTGTATAGGTTATGACAAGCTGGACGAAATGGGTCAGGCGGTCTGGAGGGTTCCGGCCGCCTGATTGCGTTTTCTCGTGCGGGCTCACGCATGAGAGGCAGACCAAATGAGCATGACAATCGAAGAGACCCGTGAAGACCGCATTTTCCGCCGTATTGAAACCACGGCGGGGATCGTTGGCGATCTGATCACGGAAATCGAGACGTTGCAGCGGGAGATCCGCGCCGAAGAGGCCGGAGCTGCCACCAAAAGCGAGAAGAAGCTGGCGGAACTGCGGGTCTGGTTGAAACGGGCCTATGAACTGGAGGACCTTCATAATGAACGGACTGGACGGGTGCGCGGGTGCGCCGGAGAACTGGACCTTGCCGGAGCACGCGCTTCGATCGGGGGCCGGTTGGCTCGCCTCCGCGCCGCTGGAGGTGCAGGAGCAGTTTCTGGACAGTCTGAGTGAAGGAGAGCTGGCGGCGTTGCCGTGGCTGTTCGAGTTCTGGGCTTTGCCACACCAGTTGCCGCCTTCGGGGGATTGGCGCAGCTGGGTCATTATGGGCGGGCGCGGCGCGGGGAAAACCCGCGCCGGTGCCGAATGGGTGCGCGCGCGGGTCGAGGGCAGTAGGCCCCATGATCCGGGCGCGTGTTCCCGCATCGCGCTGGTCGGGGAGACTTTTGATCAGGTGCGCGAGGTGATGATTTTCGGAGAGAGCGGGATTTTGGCCTGCTCTCCGCCGGACAGACGGCCCGAATGGAGTGCGACTAGGCGGCGGCTGACTTGGCCCAATGGGGCCGAGGCGGCGGCCTTTTCTGCGCATGACTTCGAGGGCCTCAGGGGGCCGCAGTTCGATGGTGCTTGGGTCGATGAATTGGCCAAGTGGAAGAACGGACAGGAGGCTTGGGACATGCTGCAGTTTGCGCTGCGGCTGGGGGATGACCCGCGGGTCTGTGTTACGACGACGCCGCGGAATGTCGGGGTGCTGAAGGATTTGCTGAAGGCGTCGTCCACGGTGGTGACCCATGCGCGGACGCAAGACAATTCGGCTTATCTGGCGGGGTCGTTCCTGGCCGAGGTCGAGGCGCGCTATGCGGGGACGCGGCTGGGGCGGCAGGAATTGGATGGCGTGCTGCTGGAAGAGGCCGAAGGGGCGCTTTGGCGGGCGGCGGATTTGGAGCGGGCGCGGGTGGACCGGGTGCCCGAGTGCGACCGCGTTGTGGTGGCGGTGGACCCGCCTGTGACGGGGCACGCGGGGTCGGACACCTGCGGGATCGTCGTGGTGGGGGCTGTGTTGCAGGGGCCGCCGCAATCGTGGCGGGCCTATGTGCTGGAGGATGCCTCGGTGTCGGCAGCCAGCCCGATGGCTTGGGCGCAGGCGGCGGTGGCGGCGATGCGTCGGCATAGCGCCGACCGGATTGTGGCCGAGGTCAATCAGGGCGGCGATTTGGTCGAGACGGTTTTGCGGCAGGTGGACCCTTTGGTGGCATATCGCAAGGTTCATGCATCGCGCGGGAAGGTTGCTCGGGCTGAACCTGTGGCGGCGCTATACGAACAAGGGCGGGTGCGCCATGTGCGCGGGCTCGCCGATCTGGAGGATCAGATGTGCCGTATGGGGCCGCGTGGGTTTGAAGGCAAAGGCAGCCCCGACCGTGTAGATGCGCTTGTTTGGGGGGTGACCGACCTGCTGATTCAGGCGGCGGCGGGGTACCGGCATCCTCAGGTGCGCAGCCTCTAGGGGGCAGCGCACGGTGGTCCCAGCGGGGGTTAACTTTTACGGCGGATAAGTGTCACACAGACGGCGCGGGATGGTCCCTCGCCAGAACGGAACGGAGGGACAATGGCGGTTTTCGATCTCTTCCGGGGTCGGGCAGAGCCCCAGCCTGTGCCAGAGACCAAGGCCAGCGCGGCCGGTCCGGTGGTGCACTGGTCGGGGGGCGGACGGATTGCCTGGACCCCGCGGGATACGGTTTCCCTGACCCGTGCGGGGTTTGTCGGCAATCCGGTGGGCTTTCGTGCGGTCAAGGTGATCGCCGAGGCGGCGGCCTCTTTGCCGCTGATCCTGCAGGATCGCGCGGCGCGGTATTCGGAGCACCCTTGGCTGGCGCTTTTGAACCGGCCCAACGGGGCGCAGGGGCGGTCCGAGTTTCTGGAGACCCTGTATGGCCAGATGCTGCTTTCGGGGAACGGGTATATCGAGGCGGTCGGTGCCGAGGGTGTGCCGGAGGAGCTGCATGTGCTGCGCTCGGACCGGATGCATGTGGTGCCGGGGGCGGATGGTTGGCCGGTGGCCTATGACTATGTGGTCGGGGCGAAAAAGCACCGGTTCGACATGGTCGGCGGTCAGCCCGTTTGCCATATCCGCAGCTTTCACCCGCAAGACGACCATTATGGTCTGTCGCCCCTAGAGGCGTCGGGAACCGCGATTGATGTGCACAATTCGGCGGCGCGTTGGTCCAAGGCGTTGCTGGATAATGCGGCGCGGCCCTCGGGGGCAATCGTCTATTCCGGGGCCGAAGGGCAAGGCACCATGAGCGCGGATCAGTATGATCGTTTGGTATCCGAGATGGAGGCCCACCACACCGGTGCTCGCAATGCAGGGCGTCCGATGCTGCTGGAGGGCGGTCTAGACTGGAAGCCGATGGGCTTCAGCCCCAGCGATATGGAGTTCCAGAAGACCAAAGAGGCCGCCGCGCGGGACATCGCCATTGCCTTTGGCGTGCCGCCGATGCTGCTGGGGATCCCCGGGGACGCGACCTATGCCAATTACCAAGAGGCGCATAGGGCGTTCTATCGCCTGACGGTGCTGCCTTTGGCGGGCAAGGTGCTGGGGGCGCTGTCGAACTGGCTGTCGGTGCTGTCGGGTGAGGAATTGAGTTTGGGGCCAGACATGGACCAGATCCCCGCCTTGGCCGAGGAACGCGAGGCCCGGTGGCGCCGTGTGGCCAATGCCGGTTTCCTGACCGATGCGGAAAAGCGCGTGGCGTTGGGGTTCCCCGCCATGCCCGAGGAGAGTGCAGATGCTTGAACGTAAATTCCATCGCCCCGAGGCCGGTTTGCGCACCGATGGGGCCGAGATCAGCGGTTATGCTTCGGTCTTTGGTTTGGTGGATCGCGGCGGTGATGTGGTGGCCAAGGGCGCCTATGCGGCCTGTCTGGAGCGTCTAAAGGCCAAGAGCGGCAGCGTCCGGATGCTGTGGCAGCACGATCCCAACCAGCCTATCGGCGTATGGGACGAGCTGCGCGAAGACGACCATGGTCTATGGGTCAAGGGCCGCCTGCTGGAGAGCGTCGACAAGGGACGCGAGGCTGCGGCCTTGGTCAAGGCGGGTGCGCTGGACGGACTGTCGATTGGCTATCGCACCGTGCGTGCGGCCAAGGACGGCAAGGGGCGCCGCATTCTGCACGAAGTCGATCTGTGGGAGGTGTCGCTTGTGACCTTTCCCATGCTGCCTGACGCGACCGTTCAGGCCAAATCAAACGATCCCGCGGGGGCCTTTGTTCAGGCGCTGCGGCGGGCCGGTCAGGTGCTGACCCAAGCGTAACCCCAATCAAGGAGAGACCCGGATGGATCTGACCGAGGCCATGCCACGGACCGGAGGAGCTATGCCTGAGCTAGGCGAAATGCACAGCGCAATCAATGACTTCTTGGGCGCGATTGAAGCGTTCAAGGCCGATGTGAATTCGAAATTTCAAAAGCAGGAAGAGAGACTGACCATGCTTGACCGTAAATCCCTGACCGCAAAACGTCCCGCTCTGTCGATGGCCTATGACGTCGAAGCGCCCCACAAGAAGGCATTCGACGCCTATCTGCGCAGCGGCGACGATGAGGGCCTGCGCGGTCTGGATATCGAAGCCAAGGGCATGTCCACCGCAGTGGCGGCCGATGGTGGCTATTTGGTGGACCCTCAGACCAGCCAGCGGATTTCGGGCGTGCTGTCGAGCACCGCGTCGATCCGCGCGATTGCCAATGTCGTCAGCGTTGAGGCGACCAGCTATGACGTGCTGATCGACCGCGCCGAACTGGGCCACGGCTGGGCGAACGAAACCTCGACCATGGCCGAGACCGCGTCGCCCCAGATCGACCGTATCACCATCCCGCTGCACGAACTGTCGGCGCTGCCCAAGGCGTCGCAGCGTCTGCTGGACGACAGTGCGTTCGACATCGAGGGCTGGCTGGCGGGCCGTATCGCCGACAAGTTCGCCCGTGCCGAGGCTGCGGCCTTTGTGAACGGTGATGGCGTGGACAAGCCCAAGGGCTTCCTGACCCACAACCGCATCGACAACGAAATCTGGACCTGGGGCAATCTGGGCTATGTGACCACCGGCGCGGATGCGGCCTTTGGCGGGGCGGAGTGCCTGATTGATCTGGTGTACGCGCTGGGGGCCCAGTACCGCGCCCGTGCGCAGTTCGTGATGAACTCCAAGACCGCAGGCGCGGTGCGCAAGCTGAAGGACAATGATGGCCGCTTCCTGTGGTCGGACGGTCTGGCGGCGGGTGAGCCTGCGCGTCTTCTGGGCTATCCCGTCCTGATCGCCGAGGACATGCCCGATATCGTCAGCAGTTCCTGTGCGATTGCCTTCGGTGATTTCCAGGCGGGTTACACCGTGGCCGAGCGTCCCGATCTGCGCGTTCTGCGCGACCCCTTCAGCGCGAAACCTCACGTTCTGTTCTATGCGACCAAGCGCGTCGGCGGTGATGTCAGCGACTTCTCGGCGATCAAGCTGCTGAAATTCGCGACCGCCTAAGCGCGGCGCGATGGCTCGCCCTGAATGATGGGGCGGGCATGATCCCGCGCTGCTGCTGTCTGGCCAAATCCTCCGCACGAGGGCGGTGGCGCGGGTTTTCGGATTTCGAGGCGGGCTGATTTCGGAGAACAAAATGATCCTGAACGAAGAAACAAAGGTGCCTCTGGCGGCGCTTCCGGTGCAGGCGTTCAAGGCGCATCTGCGACTTGGGACCGGCTTTGGCGAGAATGCCGTGCAGGAGGCGGTTCTGGAAGGCTACCTGCGGGCGGCTCTGGCCGCGATCGAAGGGCGCACCGGCAAGGCGCTGATTGCCCGCGAATTTTCCTGCCGGATCGAAGAATGGCGCGATTGCGGTGGCCAGACCCTGCCGATGGCGCCGGTGCGTCAGATGCTGGAGTTCAGCCTGATCGATGTGGACGACAATCTGACCATCGTTCCCGCGGATCGGTACCGCTTGGCGGGGGATGACCAACGGCCCCGCGTTATTCCGCGCGGCACCCAGCTGCCAACCATTCCCACAGGTGGCTATGCCGAGGTGTTCTTTGTCGCCGGATATGCCGCGACGTGGGAGGAGCTTCCGGCCGATCTGGCTCAGGCGGTGATGCTGCTGGCTGCGCATTACTACGAATACCGTCACCAGAGCGCGGGTGGTGCAAGCGACATTCCCTTTGGCGTGTCCACGTTGATCGAGAGGTTCCGCACGGTGCGCAGCCTTGGGAGGATCGGCGTATGAGCCCGCGCTTGACCCATGAGGTAACGCTGGAGGCTCGGTCGCAGGTGCCTGATGGTGCGGGGGGCTTTCAGTCTGGTTGGACAGCGTTGGGCCAGCTTTGGGCAGAGATGCGTGCGGGGTCGGGGCGTTCGGCCTCGGGCCCCGCGGGGGAGGTGTCGCTGAGCCGCTTTCAGTTTGTGGTTCGTGCGGCCCCGGTGGGGGATGTTCAGCGGCCCGTGGCTGGCCAGCGGTTCACGATGGATGGCCGCGTTTGGGACATCGAAGCAGTGACTGAACTGGGTACCGATGGCCGCTACCTGACCTGCCACGCCACCGAGGAGGTCGGGCCATGAGTTACGTGATGGCGGCGGCACTACAGACCGCGCTCTATGACCGATTGGCGGGGGATGCGCCGATGGCGGCGCTGATCGGGGATGCGGTTTTTGACGCGGTGCCCGCAGGGACTTTGCCCGAGACCTATGTGCTTTTGGGCAGTGAAGTTGTCCGCGATCTGTCCGACCGCGAGACCCGAGCGGCGCTGCATGATTTCTCGGTTTCGGTTGTTTCTACCGCGAGCGGGTTTCTGACGGCCAAGCTGGTGGCTGCGGCGATCGGGCGGGCCTTGGAAGCGGGTGATCTGACCCTGAATGAAGGCCGCGTCGTCTGGCTGAAGTTCCAGAAGGCGCAGGCGAAACGCACCGACACCCACAGACAAATCGACCTGCGCTATCGGGCGCATGTCTCGGCTGAATAACCAAATCCTAAGAGGTGAAGTATGGCTGCACAGGCAGGCAAGGATCTGTTGATCAAGATCGATCAGACCGGCGACGGCGTCTTTGAAACTCTGGCGGGGCTGCGGGCGACGCGCCTGTCTTTCAACGCAGAAACCATTGATGTCACCAGTTTGGAGAGCGAGGGCGGTTGGCGCGAGCTGCTGTCGGGCGCCGGGGTGAAGTCCGCGTCGATTTCGGGGTCCGGTGTGTTCAAGGACACAGCCGGTGACGAACGCGCGCGCCAGATTTTCTTTGACGGTCAGACGCCCGCATTTCAGGTGATTATCCCAGATTTCGGTGTGGTTCAGGGGGCGTTCCAGATCACCTCGATCGAATACGCGGGAACCTATGACGGCGAGGCGACCTATGAGCTGTCGCTGGCCTCGGCGGGCGCGATGGACTTCACGGCGCTATGATGGCGAACCCTTGGGCCGGAGAGGTGACACTGCAGGTGAACGGTGTCCCTGTGGTGCTGAAGCTGACCCTTGGGGCCTTGGCGGGGCTGGAGGCGCGGTTGGGCGCTGACAGCCTGGTCGGGCTGATCGAGCGCTTCGAGGGCGGTGCCTATCGCGCGGCTGATCTGCTGGCGCTGATCCACGCGGGTTTGCAGGGCGGCGGTTGGCACGGGACCGAGGCCGAACTGGCGCAGGCCGAAATCGCTGGCGGTTTTGCCCATGCGACGGCTGTTGCTGCAAGGGCGCTGGCTTTGGCCTTTGCTCCGCCCGAGGGCGCTTGATGGCGGTTCTGGATTACTCGGGGCTCCTGCGCGTCGGCCTGACCGAATTGCGCCTGAAACCTGCGGAGTTCTGGGCGCTTACCCCCTTTGAACTGATGACCATGTCGGGGCGCATCCCAGCGTCCCGCCCCATGGTCCGCGCGCGGCTCGAGGAATTGGGCCGTGCTTTCCCTGATGGGCAGGAGAAGAGCGATGACTGAGAATTTGGACGCCTTGCAGGACGATCTGGATCGGCTGGAACAAAGCCTTGATGGGGCTGCCAGCCTGACCCGCGGCTTCGAGGCCGAGTTGACCCGTATGCGAGAGGGTCTGGGCGAAACCACGCTGGATATGCGCCGGATGGAACGGGGGATGTCCAGTGGTTTGCGAAAGGCCTTTGACGCGGTGGTGCTGGATGGCGCCCGGCTGAGCGATAGTCTGACGGGCTTGGGGCAGTCCATGGTGAACGCTGCCTACACCAGCGCGGTGAAACCTGTGACCGACCAAGTCGGAGGCCTGTTGGCGGGTGGCATCGGGGCGCTGATGACCGGCGTCAAACCCTTTGCCAATGGCGGGGCGTTTGTTCAGGGGCGGGTGATGCCCTTTGCCAAGGGGGGCGTGGTGAGCGCGCCGACGAGCTTTCCGATGAAAGGCGCGACTGGCCTGATGGGTGAGGCTGGCCCGGAGGCGATCATGCCGCTGACCCGTGGGCCGGATGGCGCGCTGGGGGTCCGGGCCAGCGGGGGCGCCCTTTCGGTGCAGGTGGTTATGAACATCCAGACGCCCGACGCCGAAGGGTTCCGCCGCAGCCAGAGCCAGATCGCCGCCCGTATGGGGCGTGTCATTGGTCAGGCCCAACGCAACCGCTAAGACCGCAAAGGAAGATAGGATGGATTTCCACGAGGTAAGGTTTCCCGCTGATCTGAGTTTCGGGTCCGCCGGTGGCCCCGAACGCCGCACGCGCATTGTGACGCTGGCCAACGGGTACGAGGAGCGCAACACATCCTGGCAGCATTCGCGCCGCCGTTATGACGCGGGTCTTGGGTTGCGCTCGCTGGGGGATCTGGAGGCGCTAATCGGTTTTTTCGAGGCGCGCCGTGGCCCTTTGTACGGGTTTCGCTGGAAGGACTGGAGCGATTATCGCTCGGTCATGGGGCAGGGTGAGCTGACCCCCGAGGATGTCGAGATCGCCGTTGCTGATGGTGCGACCCGCCAGTTTGCGCTGGCCAAGGAATATCGCTCGGGCAGTCAGACCTATTTACGGCCCATCACCAAGCCGGTGCGCGCCACCGTTCGCATCGCCGCTGATGGGGTTGAGATGCACGAAGGCATCGATTGGTCTCTTGAGTATGGATCGGGATTGATCACCTTCGTGACCCCGCCCGAGGCTGGTGCAACGATCACCGCAGGCTTTGAATTCGACGTTCCTGTGCGGTTCGACACGGAACGGATCAGCATCTCGATGGCCAGTTTCAACGCGGGTGAGGTGCCAGATGTGCCCGTGGTGGAGGTTCGGGTATGAGCGCGCTGTCACATCATTTGGTGGGCGGGATCACGACGGTGTGTCAGGCTTGGGCCATTGAGCGCCTGGACGGGGTGGCACTCGGTTTCACCGACCATGACTGTTCGCTGGAATTCGACGGGATCACGTTTCGCCCTCAGGGCGGGATGACCGCGACGGCGCTGGAGCAAACCACTGGTCTGGCCGTGAACAATGCCGAAGCAGTCGGTGTGCTGAGTGACGTAGGTTTGACCGAGGCGGATATAGGCGCAGGTCTTTTTGATGGCGCTCGTCTCACCGCGTGGCAGGTGAATTGGGCAGACCCGACACAGCGCGAAATCACCTTTCGCGGAAGGCTGGGCGATATCCAATACGCCGATGGCCAGTTTATAACCGAAATCCGCGGGCTAACGGATGCTCTGAACCAACCCAGAGGGCGCAGCTACCAGAAGGGGTGTTCTGTGCTGCTCGGGGATGCGTGCTGCGGGGTGGATCTGGATCAGGCCTTGTTCCGTCTGGAGGGTACGCTGACGGGTATCGAGGATGCCCGTGTTTTGACGGTTTCCACTGACGGGTTGCATGACAGCGGCTGGTTTACCCGCGGGTCAGTGCTGATTGGCGCGGGCGGGTATCCCCTGAAAGGCGCGATAAAGTCGGACAAGGTAAACGGAGACGCGCGGCGGATAGAGTTGTGGGAACCGCTGTCTAGTGTGCCAGTGATCGGTGAGGTTGTGGTGCTGTTCGCGGGCTGTGACAAGCGGTTCGATACTTGCCGCTACAAGTTTTTAAACGCGCAGAACTTCATGGGTTTTCCGGATATTCCCGGTGACGACTGGATGTTGCGCTATCCAGGGACTGCCGAGCCGATGGATGGGAAGAGCCGCCGATGACGTCGATTGCGGAACAGGCCTTGGCCGAGGCGCGGGACTGGATCGGCACGCCCTATCTGCATCAGGCCAGCCGCAAGGGGGCGGGCACGGATTGCCTTGGCCTTTTGCGGGGTGTGTGGCGGCATCTTTACGGGGCCGAGCCTGAGATGATCCCGGCCTACACCGCTGATTGGTCCGAATCCCAAGGGGAAGAGGCCTTGTGGCACGCTGCCCGTCGGCACCTCATCGAGAAGCCTTTGGCTAATGCGGATTCGGGGGATGTCCTGCTGTTCCGGATGCGCTCGGGCGCTGTGGCGAAACATGTCGGGCTGCAAGGTCGCGTGGGTAAGGCACCAAGCTTTGTCCATGCATTCGGCAATCATGCGGTTCTCGAAAGCCCCCTTAGTGAACCCTGGTCGCGCCGCATGGTGGCGCGCTTTGAATTTCCAAACGAGGTAACGTGATGGCGACGATTATTCTTTCGGCTGCAGGTGGTGCTCTGGGCGGCGCGATCGGTGGAGGCATCGCGGGGCTGGGCATGGCAACGCTTGGCCGTGCGGGGGGCGCTATGTTGGGGCGGGCCTTGGATCAACGACTGTTTTCGCGCGCGCTGGGCGGCTCTGCCCCGGTCGAAGTTGGTCGGATGAACCGTCTGCGCATTGGCTCTTCGTCCGAGGGGGCCGGTATGGCGCGGGTTTATGGCCGCACCCGCGTGGCCGGGCAGGTGATCTGGGCCACGCGGTTCACGGAAACGGTGCGGACGTCGACCACAACATCCGGTGGAGGCAAGGGCACCAGCCCAAGCCATGAGACCAAGACCAGCAAGTATTCCTATTCGATCAGTCTGGCGATCGCCCTGTGCGAGGGCGAGGTTTCTCGTGTTGGCCGGATTTGGGCCGATGGGGCAGAGCTGGACCGCTCTACGCTGAACTACCGTGTCTATCGCGGGGCTATGGACCAACTGCCTGATCCCTTGATCGAGGCGATCGAAGGCTCTGGTGCGGTTCCGGCCTATCGCGGGACGGCATATGTGGTGTTTGAAGATCTGGCGCTGGCGCCCTTTGGTAACCGCATTCCCCAATTCAGCTTCGAGGTCGTGCGCTCTGCGTCCGAAGATGCAGGCGACTATGGCGATATCGCGCGCGATCTGACTGCCGTGGCGATGATCCCCGGCACCGGAGAGTACGCTTTGGCGACCACTCCGGTGCATTACGGGGCGGGGCAAGGGCGCAATATTTCGGCCAATGTGAACAGCTTCAGCGGCGTGAGTGATCTGGAAACCTCGGTCGAGGCGCTGGTGCAGGAGGCGCCGAATTGCCGGGCGACCTCATTGGTGGTTTCGTGGTTCGGCAGTGACTTGCGGTGCGGGTTCTGCCAGATTCAGCCCAAAGTCGAGCAATCCCTGCACGAGGGCGCTGGAATGCCTTGGCGTGTCAGCGGATTGACCCGCGATCTGGCCGAACCGGTTCCACAACTGGATGACGGTCCGGTTTATGGCGGTACGCCCACGGATCAGTCGGTGATCGAGGCGATCCGTCACCTGAATGCGGTGGGTCAGGAAGTGATGTTCTATCCGTTCATCCTGATGGATCAACTGGGGGACAACGGGCTGACGGACCCTTGGACGGGCGCGGATGATCAACCACCTCTGCCTTGGCGGGGACGGATTACTCTGTCGGTTGCACCGGGCCAACAAGGATCGCCGGACGGCACCAGCCTTGCGGATGATGAAGTTTCTGCATTCGTGGGGCAGGCCAGTGTCGCCGATTTCGCGCTTGTGGACGGGCAGGTTGTGTATTCCGGCCCCGAGGAATGGTCGCTGCGCCGCTTTGTGCTGCACAACGCGATGCTGTGTCAGGCGGCTGGCGGCGTGCACGCGTTCTGCATCGGCTCAGAGCTTCGGGGGCTGACCCAGATACGGGGTGCGAGCGGTTTTCCGGTGGTCGAAGCTTTAATGGCCTTGGCCGATGACGTGCGCTGCATTTTGGGGCCGGATGTGAAGCTGGGCTATGCGGCGGACTGGAGCGAATATTGGGGGTATCAGCCTCAGGATGGCAGCGGGGATCGCTATTTCCATCTCGACCCGCTTTGGGCGCATCCCCAAATCGATTTCGTGGGAATCGACAACTACATGCCCCTGTCAGACTGGCGCGACGAAGAGGGGCACGCGGATGAAAATTGGGGCTCGATCTATGATCTGGAGTACCTGCAGTCGAACATCGAAGGCGGTGAGGGGTTCGATTGGTACTACCCCAGTGAGGCCGCTCGTGACCGCCAACAGCGCGCACCGATCACCGATGGCGCCCATGGGGAACCTTGGGTTTATCGCTATAAGGATATCCGTAGCTGGTGGACGAGTCATCACCACGAACGCATAGCTGGCCAACGCAGTCAGACCTCGACGGCTTGGGAGCCATTCTCCAAGCCGATCTGGTTCACCGAAATCGGGTGCGCCGCTGTGGACAAGGGGACCAATCAGCCCAACAAATTCGTCGATCCGAAATCCTCGGAGTCTGCGCTGCCCTATTACTCGACCGGTGAGCGGGACGAATTCATGCAGATGCAGTATCTGCGGGCCATGCGCGAATATTGGCAGGATGCGGGGAATAACCCCGTCTCGCCGGTTTACGCTGGGCCGATGATCGACGCTGAGCGCATGTTCGTTTGGGCTTGGGATGCGCGGCCCTATCCGGCATTTCCGAACCATGGGACGGTCTGGAAAGACGCCCCCAACTATACGCGCGGGCATTGGGTGACGGGCCGCAGTGGGCATCGGTCCTTGGCATCTGTGGTGGCTGAACTGTGTGCTTCCGTGGGGGTGACCGAGGTTGATACGCGGCAATTATATGGTGTTGTGCGCGGCTATCTCGAAGACGGTCCCCAGAGTGTTCGCGCAGCCTTGCAGGGCCTGATGATGACCCACGGGTTCGATGCGGTGGAACAAGGGGGCGATCTGGTTTTTCGATCGCGCGGTGTATCTGGTGTCAAACTGATCAATCCGGAGGTTGTTCTGGCCCATGATGACGGCGATATCCGGCGTAATCGCGCCTCGGATCAGGAGTTGCCGAATGCGGCGCAATTGTCTTTCGCCGAGGCGGATGCGGGGTTCGAGCCCGTGTCGGTCGAGGTTCGCGCCCCATGGCAGTCGGTTCAACGCCCTGCTGCCTCCGAGGTTCAGGCGGTTCTGACCAAAGGCGAGGCGCGTCAGGCCCTTGATCGCTGGATGTCAGAGCTGCGTCTGGGACGTGAAACAGTGAGCTTTGCGCTGCCTCCGTCCCGTGGGGATGTGGTTGCGGGGGATCTGATCGCCTTCGAGACCGCGCCAGAGGTGATTTATCGGGTCGAGCATGTGACCTCGGATCTGGAGCGAGAGATCGAAGCAGTGCGCGTGGACCCATCGGTCTATCGGCCCGCGCCAGAGGTTGCCGAGCAAGCGATCACAGCGCCCTTCGTGCCGCCAATGCCTGCGCTGTGTATGGCGCTGGACCTGCCGCTGTTGCGCGGGGACGAGGTGCCACATGCGCCCTATCTGGCCGCAACTGCGGACCCTTGGCCCGGTGGCGTGAACATCTATCGCAGTCGCGTCGATGCGGGATATCGACTGGCAATGACACTGGAGGCTCAGGCTACCATCGGCACCTTGGCTACGGCGCTCGCGTTCGCTCCGACTGGGATCGAGCAGAAGGGTGTGACGCTGGAGGTCGATCTGGTGTCGGGCGTTCTGACTTCGGTGACAGAGGAGGCATTCCTGGCTGGTGGCAACCTGATTGCGATGGGGGACGGCACCCCTGACGGGTGGGAACTGCTCCAGTTCCGGAATGCGGAACCTTTGGGCGGTGGACGCTATGCGTTGTCGGGGTTCTTGCGTGGGCAGGCGGGCACAGATCGGTTGATCCCCGATGAATGGCCGGTGGGCAGCTATGTTGTGCTGATAGATGGCGCATTGCTGCAGATGGACTTGCCGCCGGAAACACTGGGGCAGCCGTGGTTCCTGCGGACCGGGCCGGTGGGGCGGCCTTATGACGACCGATCCTATGAGACGGTAGAACGGACGTTCTCTGGGCAGGGGCTGGCGCCTTACCGTCCGTGCCATCCGGTGTGCGAGCTGCACGGGGATGCCCATCTGGTCGGGTGGGTGCGGCGGACGCGCCTTGGCGGGGATGACTGGTCCCGCCCCGAGGTGCCCTTGGCTCAAACATCAGAGCAATATCTTCTGCGCATCTATGCACAGGGAACTCTGGTCCGCGAGGCGACGGTAAATGACCCGTCATTTACCTATACCCAAGCGATGCGTGCCCAAGACGGCGCTGAGAATGGATATCGCATTGAAATCGCACAGGTTTCAGACCTGTTTGGCGCAGGTCCTGCGATCAGCCTTTACGTCGATCATTAACCCAGTTCGGGGCGCAGGAGCACTTTCTTGCGCCCCGATCACAATCGCGTCCTTGTGTTTCGCACAGCAATCCTATCTGTTATGGTACCTCGAAAGAGCGGAGAGCCCGAATGCCTGAGACACAATCAAAGATTGCTTCGATCGATCCCGTCTGGACCCGCATCGTCGAAGAAGCCGAGCAAGCCATCAAGGACGAGCCGCTTCTGGGTGGCCTAATCCACTCGACGATCCTGCACCACGGGTCGCTGGAACGCGCGCTGACCTACCGGATGGCGATGAAGCTGTCCTCGCCCGAGATGTCCGAGCAGTTGCTGCGCGAGATCGCGGACGAAGCCTATGCCAGCGAGCCTTCGCTGGGGGAATCGGCGCGTGCGGACATTGTTGCGGTCTACGACCGTGACCCCGCATGTTTGCGTTACATCCAGCCCTTGCTGTTCTTCAAAGGCTTTCAGGCCATCCAAAGCTATCGCGTCGCCCATTGGCTGTGGAACAGCGGGCGCAAGGATCTGGCCTATTTCCTTCAGATGCGCATTTCCGAGCAGTTCGGTCTGGACGTCCATCCGGCGGCCCATATCGGCCGTGGCATCATGATTGACCACGCGCACTCGATTGTTATCGGGGAAACCGCTGTTGTTGGGGACAACGTCTCGATGCTGCATTCGGTCACCCTTGGCGGGACTGGCAAAGAGGAAGAGGATCGTCACCCCAAGATTGGCAACGGCGTTCTGATCGGCGCGGGTGCCAAGGTTCTGGGCAACATCAAGGTTGGCGATTGCTCGCGGATTGCGGCGGGTTCCGTCGTTCTGCACGAAGTTCCGCCCTGCAAGACCGTGGCGGGTGTTCCCGCCCGTATCGTCGGCGAAGCGGGATGCAGCCAGCCTGCGCTCAGCATGGACCACAGCTTTCCGTCTAACGGATAAGCAGGTCACTTCCGGTTAATAATGCAAAAGCGGAGTCGCGATAATGCGGCTCCGCTTTTTCGTTTTTAGGGGTCCCAATTTTCTGCCGTCAAAGGACATTCAACCAAGGCAGAATGAAGCGATTAATTGACTGATCAATAAAAAATGCAAACAGATCGGGGTCTTAAAAGCAGAAGGGGCGAAACGGTCCATCCGTTTCGCCCCTGTTTTCCTAGAAAGTGAGCGGCTTCCTTAAGGAGACCGTAGATACTTCGTATATGAAGTTCAAACTGTCCTCTGGTATACCGCTATATCTTTAGGATAGGTCCGCTTGCTTATGCCAGCATCAACATCGGGTTTTCGAGGTTCGATGCGATGGCCGTCAGCAGCTCGGCACCCAGTGCGCCGTCGATCACACGGTGATCCACGCTCAGGGTGACGGACATGACGGTTGCCACTTCGATCTCGCCCGCGTCGTTGATGATCGGCTTCTTGACGCCAGCGCCGACTGCCAGGATCGCACCGTGGGGCGGGTTGATCACAGCGTCAAAGTTGTCGATGCCGAACATCCCCAGGTTCGAGATCGCGAAGCTGCCGCCCTGATATTCATGGGGTGCCAGCTTGCGGTCACGGGCGCGCTTGGCCAGATCTTTCATCTCTGCCGACAGAGCGGACAGGGACTTCATCTCTGCGTCCTTGAGCACGGGGGTGAACAGACCGCCTTCGATCGCAACGGCGACAGCCACGTCCGATGCCTTCATTTCCAGCACGCGGTCACCGGCCCAAACAGCGTTCGCCGAGGGGCAGGCTTGCAGCGCCAGCGCACAGGCCTTGATGACAAAGTCGTTCACCGACAGCTTCACGCCGCGGCCTTCGAGCTGCTTGTTCAGCTGGCCACGGAATTTCAGCAGGGCGTCCAGCTTGATGTCGCGGCGCAGGTAGAAGTGCGGGATGGTCTGCTTGGCTTCGGTCAGACGCGCAGCGATGGTCTTGCGCATACCGTCCAGCTTCTTCTCTTCGAACTGACGGCCCTCGTACATTTTGAGGACGGCGTCGGTCGAAGGACCGGTCGCGACGGCAGCGGCAGGCGCAGCGGCCTTCGGCGCTTCGGCAGCGGCTGCGGGGGCAGCGGCGGCTTTGGGCGCGGCGGTTGCGTTCAGAACGTCGGCCTTGACGATGCGGCCACGGGGACCGGACCCAGCGATGGCACCCAGATCCAGACCTTTGTCCGCAGCGATACGGCGGGCCAGCGGCGATGCGAACACGCGATCACCCGAAGCAGCCACGGGGGCTGCAGGGGCGGGCGCGGCAGCAGCGGCAGGTGCAGCCGCTTCGGCCGCAGCAGGTGCCGCCGCCGGAGCCGGAGCAGCCGAAGCCGCCCCGATGTCGCTTGCGCTTTCGCCATCAGCCAGCAGAACGGCGATGGGGGTGTTGACCTTCACGCCTTCGCTGCCTTCGGCGATCAGCAGTTTGCCGATCACGCCGTCGTCCACGGCTTCGAATTCCATAGTCGCTTTGTCGGTCTCGATCTCGGCCAGCAGGTCGCCGGACGATACGGTGTCACCCTCTTTGACCAGCCACTTGGCCAGAGTGCCCTCTTCCATAGTCGGAGACAGGGCGGGCATCAGGATTTCGGTAGGCATTCTTCGATCTCCTTAGCGGTAGGTCACTTGCTTGACGGCTTCGATCACTTCGTCAGTGGTCACAAGCGCCAGCTTTTCGAGGTTCGCGGCGTAGGGCATCGGAACGTCCTTGCCGGTCAGGTTGATGACGGGGGCGTCCAGATAGTCGAACGCTTCCTGCATCAGGATCGAGCTGATGTGGTTACCGATCGAGCAGACAGGGAAGCCTTCTTCGACGGTGACGCAGCGGTTGGTCTTCATGACCGACTTGATTACGGTGTCTTTGTCCAGCGGACGCAGGGTACGCAGGTCGATGACTTCGGCGCTGATGCCCTCTGCGGCCAGTTTGTCCGCCGCTTCCAGAGCATAGGTCATGCCGATGCCGAACGAAACGATGGTCACATCTGTGCCTTCGCGCCAGATTTTGGCTTTGCCGAAGGGCACGGTGTAATCGTCCAGAACCGGAACTTCGAACGATTTACCGTACAGGATCTCGTTCTCGAGGAAGATGACCGGGTTCGGATCGCGCACGGCGGTCTTGAACAGGCCTTTGTAGTCCGCTGCAGAGTAGGGCATCACAACTTTCAGACCGGGGATCTGCGCGTACCAAGCCGCATAGTCCTGGCTGTGCTGCGCGCCAACGCGGGCCGCTGCGCCGTTCGGGCCGCGGAACACGATCGGGCAACCCATCTGGCCACCGGACATGTACAGGGTCTTCGCGGCCGAGTTGATGATGTGGTCAATCGCCTGCATCGCGAAGTTGAAGGTCATGAATTCGACGATCGGCTTCAGGCCGGCCATTGCCGAACCCACGGCCACACCGGCAAAGCCGTGCTCGGTGATCGGGGTGTCGATCACGCGCTTGGCGCCGAATTCGTCCAAGAGACCTTGGGTGATTTTGTAGGCGCCTTGGTATTCGGCAACCTCTTCACCCATGATGTACACGTCTTCGTCGCGGCGCAGTTCTTCGGCGATGGCGCTGTTGAGCGCTTCGCGAACGGTCATCGACTTGAATTCGGTGCCTTCGGGGATTTCGGGCTCTGCGGGAACCACGATCTCGACCGGGCCTTTGGCCGCGGCGGGAACGCTGGCGGGCGCGGCGGCTGCCGGTGCTGCGGCCTCGGGGGCTGCGGCGGGGGCAGGGGCGGCGTCAACGGATTCACCCTCTTCGACCATGATGGCGATGGGGGTGTTGACCTTCACGCCTTCGGAGCCTTCGGCGATCAGGATCTTGCCGATGATGCCTTCGTCCACGGCTTCGAATTCCATGGTGGCTTTGTCGGTTTCGATCTCGGCGATCACGTCGCCCGAGCTGACTTTATCGCCTTCTTTCACCAGCCACTTGGCCAGCGTGCCCTCTTCCATCGTGGGCGACAGGGCGGGCATCAATACTTCGGTTGCCATAATAGTGTGTCCTCTCCCTTAGGCCTTGGCGTAGATATCGGTCCAGAGTTCCGAAAGCGCGGGTTCCGGGCTTTCTTTGGCGAACTCGGCCGACTCGTTGACGATCGCTTTGATGTCTTTGTCGATGGCCTTCAGATCATCTTCGGTTGCGTGACCGCCGCTCAGCAGCAGTTCGCGCACGTGTTCGATGGCGTCGCGCTCTTCGCGCATTTTCTGAACTTCTTCACGGGTACGGTACTTTGCGGGGTCAGACATGGAGTGCCCGCGGTAACGATAGGTCTTCACCTCGAGGATGTAGGGGCCTTTGCCTGCGCGGCAGTGTGCGACAGCCTTCTCGCCGGCTTCTTTCACGGCCAGAACGTCCATACCGTCAACTTCTTCGCCTGCGATGCCGTACGCTTCGCCGCGTTTCCAAAGAGCGGGCGATTTGGTCGAACGCGCGACCGAGGTGCCCATGGCGTACTGGTTGTTCTCGATGACAAAGATCACCGGCAGTTCCCACAGCTGCGCCATGTTGTAGGTCTCGTAGACCTGACCCTGGTTGGCAGCGCCGTCGCCGAAATAGGCAAAGGTCACGCGGCCGTTGCCCTTGTATTTGTCTGCGAATGCCAGACCGGCCCCCAGCGGAACCTGCGCGCCGACGATGCCGTGACCGCCGTAGAAGTGCTTCTCTTTGCTGAACATGTGCATCGAGCCGCCTTTGCCGCGCGAATAGCCGCCTTCGCGGCCGGTCAGCTCGGCCATCACGCCCTTGGCGTCCATGCCGCAGGCCAGCATGTGGCCGTGGTCACGGTACGAGGTGATGCGCTTGTCGCCTTCTTCGGTCGCTGCCTCAAGGCCGACAACCACAGCTTCCTGACCGATGTACAGGTGGCAGAAACCGCCAATCAGACCCATACCATACAGTTGGCCGGCCTTTTCCTCGAACCGGCGGATTAACAGCATCTCGCGATAGTATTTCAGCAGGTCTTCTGCCGATACATTCGGTTTTGCTGCACTTTTGCGGGTGGCCATAGTCCGTCCCCTCCCATTTCAAGCAAATAGTTTAGCGTTAAACTATTCATATCCGATCTCTTCGCGCGATGCGAGAGAAAATCGTGCGCTCCCGAAAAACGGGAGCGGATTTGTGCGCGTTCACCAAAGGTGTATGGGGGGGTAAGGTTCTGTATGCGCAGAGTCCCGATTTGAGGCAATGTGTATACAAAATAAAACCGCCCCCCGAAGGGAGCGGCCTTGTCGTGTGAGTGGTGACAAGAAACTTTAGCGGATGATGATCTCGTCTGCGCGGACCATCCCCAGAACCTCGCGGGCCTGCTGGTCCAGCAGGTCGAGATCCAGAAATCCATCTGACAGGCGGCGAGTCATATTCTCCATCCTGTCGACTTCAGCTTGAAGCGAAGCGAGCTCGGCACGTAATGCATCCGTCTCTGCCTCGATCTCGGCGCGGCGAAAAATGCCATAGTCGCCTTGCACTGCTGCAAAGGTAAAGTACAAACCTGCGGTAAACGCAAGGGTAAAATAGATCAAAAACCCGACACCGGGACGCTGCTCTGCCATGTTGCCTCTGACGGTGTCCGCCAATTTCGCTGTTGCCCAGCTTGTGGGTAAAATACTGCCACAACGATATTGTTCGCGGAACCCCCTAAAAAAGGGGGATAAGAATAACTTACCCCCCGTTCGATAGTGTCTTGCTTAGCCCAGAGCGGCCACACCGGGCAGGGTCTTGCCTTCCATCCACTCGAGGAAGGCGCCGCCTGCGGTCGAGATGTAGGTGAAGTCATCGGCTGCACCGGCCTGATTTAGGGCCGAAACGGTATCACCGCCGCCTGCGATCGACACCAGCTTGCCGTCTTTGGTCAGATCGGCAGCGGCTTTGGCGGCGGCGTTGGTTGCGGCGTTAAAGGGTTCGATCTCGAACGCGCCAAGTGGGCCGTTCCAGATCAGGGTCTTGGACTGCTCAAACACGCTTACGATTTTCGCAACGGCGGCGGGGCCGGCGTCCAGAATCATCGCGTCTGCGGGGCAGGCGTCGTTGGCAACGGTCTCGTTTTTCGCGTTCGCGGCGAATTCCCACGACACGACGACATCCTCGGGCAGGACAATTTCGCAACCGGCGCCAGAGGCTTTGTCCATGATCTCTTTGGCGGTGCCGGTCAGGTCATGCTCGCACAGCGATTTGCCGACGTTGATGCCCTGCGCCGCAAGGAAGGTGTTGGCCATGCCGCCACCGATCACCAGATAATCCACCTTTTCGATCAGGTTCGACAGCAGGTCCAGCTTGGTCGAAACCTTGGCGCCACCAACAACAGCCACCACGGGACGCTGGGGCTGACCCAGAGCCGCCTCGAGGGCCTTCAGTTCGGCTTCCATATTGCGACCTGCGCAGGCGGGCAGCAGATGGGCCAGACCTTCGGTCGAGGCGTGGGCGCGGTGCGCGGCCGAGAACGCGTCGTTGCAGAAGATATCGCCCAGCGCGGCGAATTCAGCGGCCAGCGCGGGGTCGTTCTTTTCTTCACCGGGGTGGAAACGGGTGTTTTCGATCAGCACGATGCTGCCTTCGGCAGCGGCGGCCACATCGGCAGCGTCCAGCGTTTCAACGAAAGTCACCGAACGGCCCAGAACCTCTTCCAGCTTGGAAACGATGTGGCGCAGGGACATTTCGGGGACGACTTTGCCCTTGGGGCGGTCGTAGTGGGCCAGAAGGACCGGAGTGCCACCAGCAGCAAAGATCGAGTCGATGGTGGGCTTGATCCGTTCGATGCGGGTGGCATCGGTGACCACACCGTCCTTCATCGGGACGTTGATATCTACACGGGTCAGAACGCGTTTACCGTTCAGGTCCATCTCGTCGAGGGTTTTCCAGGCCATAATCGTGGCTCCTCCTAAATATAACCTGTGCGTTTCTTCGCCTGAGCGCGGCTTCACGTCAACGGCTTAGCTTGGCAATCGCACGGTGACGGCTTAAGTCTGTGCCCAAATACAATGAAAGGACCAGTCATGGCCGAGATCAAAGATCCTGAAAACACCATCCTGATCGAACTGAAGGACGGCACCGTCGTTATCGAACTGCTTCCCGATGTTGCGCCCAAGCATTCCGAGCGCATGAAGGAACTGGCCCGTGAAGGCGCCTATGACAACGTTGCATTCCACCGTGTGATCGACGGCTTCATGGCCCAGACCGGCGATGTCGAGCACGCCAACATGGAAAAAGACTACAACCCCGGCCGCGCAGGCACCGGCGGTTCGGACAAGCCCGATCTGCCCGCTGAATTCAGCAAACTGCCCCACGACCGTGGTACCCTTGGCGCGGCGCGCTCGATGAACCCGAACTCGGCCAACAGCCAGTTCTTCATCAACTTCAAGGACAACCACTTCCTGAACGGTCAGTACACCGTTTATGGCCGCGTGATTTCGGGCATGGAGTTCGTGGACAAGATCGTCCGTGGCGAGCCCCCCCGTAACCCCGATCGCATGATCAGCGTGAAAGTCGCCGCAGATGCTGAAGCGTAATCTTCTGGCGCTGGGGCTGGCCGTGCTGGCAGGCCCCGTTCTGGCCAAAGGTCTGGACATCACCGTCGCTGGCGAGGCGAACGGCACCATCCATATCGAACTGCTGGACGACGTTGCCCCCAAGCACGTCGAGCAGATCACCGCTCTGGCGGCCGAAGGGGCCTATGATGGCGTGGTGTTCCACCGCGTGATCGAGGGCTTCATGGCACAGACCGGTGACGTGCAGTTCGGTAGGATGGGCGACGGTTTCGACATGCGCCGCGCGGGTATGGGCGGCTCTGACCGCGAAGACCTGCCGGCAGAGTTCTCGGACGAGAGCTTTGATCGCGGTGTCGTCGGTATGGCGCGTTCGATGGACCCGAACTCGGCCAACAGCCAGTTCTTCATCATGTTCGCCCCTGCGCCCCACCTGAACGGTCAATACACCGTTGTGGGCCGCGTGACCGAGGGCATGGACGTGGTTGACACGATCAAGCGCGGCACCGGCGGCAACGGCGCTGTTATTGGCGAGCCCGATGTTATGACCAAGGTCGTCGTGACCGAATAAGCGCTGGTGCGCTGCGCCGCTGTCGCGGCGTTTTGGGTATTTTTACCAAGATGAAGGGGCGGGCGCAGCGATGTGTCCGCCCTTTTGCTGTTTGGCAAAGAGGCGGGTGAAGGGGGCGGTCAGGGATGTGGGGCCGTATTGGTGTGCATAGGCGCCGGTGCCGAGTTTGAAGCGGGAAAGGCCGGGGCTGCGGTGGGTGTCGATCAGGCCGAGGTCAAGCTGGGTGATGCCGGTGGATTGCAGGGTGCGGGCGGCGTGCCAGAGCAGGAAGTTGTGGGCCGATGTCTGGCGGCCCGTCGGGTTTGACCAGCCGATCTGGTAGGTGGCGGTGGTGCCGTGGATCAGGATCAGGATGGCGGCGATCCGGTGGCCCTCGTGGTGAGCGGACAGGATGAAGCCTGCATTGAGGCCGTTGGCGTGGGCCCATGCGTTAAGGAATGCGGGCGGGTGGCTGCGGTAGCCGCGCTGGTGCGCTTGGGTTTCGTTAACCTTGAGCAGCCAGTGCTCGGGGCGGTCTGGCAGGGTTTCGCGGCGTAGGGAAAGGCTGGCCGTTTCCGCGTGCATCAGCCTGTTGCGCCATTTCTGGTGGAGCCTCGCGCGCAGGTCCGGCCCCAGATCCCAGAGCGCCGAAGTGGCGCCTGTCAGGATCGGGATCGCGTTTGGCGGGCAGGGGCTGCCAGTGGTGATTACCGTGCGGTAGCGTCTGCGCAGCAGCCTGTGAAGATCGCGAAAGGCCTGCGTTTTATGGATGCTCGATAGGTCTGGCGCCCAGATGGGGCTTTGGGCGAGGTAAGCCACGGGCCCGACAACCGGCCAGCGCCGGAGAAGGATATGTGCCTGACCCGAGGGTGCGGAGACATCCCCCAGGGTCAGGCAAACAGTTGTATGACCAAGTGCTGCGCAGGTTCTATGATATGCCGCGCTTTGCTGCATGGGGGCCGGAATGCTTGCCGGGGGGATGGCTGATCGGTCGGTCCATGCGGTTGTCATGAACACTATTAACCATGCGTAAACCTAACAGATGGTTAATGGCGCCATGAAAAAGCGAAATAATTCCGAAACCTTTGTCATGGGGGTAAACGCAACAGCGCCCCGACCAACTTTGATCGGGGCGCTGTATGTGTTCTGTGTGCTGGCCGTGCCCGTGTTTTGCGGGCTTAGCCTGCTGGATTGGCTGTTTTAGCCCAGTTCGACGATGGCGTGGCGCTTCTTGCCTGCGCTCAGCTTCAGGGGGCTGGCCAGATCGGCGGCGGTGATCAGCTTGCCTGCGTCGGTGACAGATTCGTCGTCGATCTTGGCGCCGTTGTCGGCGATCAGGCGCTTGGCCTCTTTGCCGGTGGCCGCAAGACCCGAGCGGACGAAGATCTGCACGACCGAAATACCCTCGGCCAGTTCTTCGGCGGTCAGGGTCAGGCGGGGCAGGTCGCCGCCGGCGATGCCCTTTTCAAAGACCTCTTTGGCGGTGGCTTCGGCGGCCTTGGCAGCCTCTTCGCCGTGCAACAGAGCGGTCACAGCGTTGGCCAGAATGATCTTGGCCTCGTTGATTTCCGAACCCTGCAGCGCACCCAGACGGTCACATTCGTCCACGGGCAGCTCGGTATACAGCTTCAGGAACTTGCCGGTGTCCGCGTCGGTGGTGTTGCGCCAGAACTGCCAGAAGTCATAGGGCGACAGCATTTCCGCGTTCAGCCACATGGCGCCGCCCTGGCTCTTGCCCATTTTCTTGCCGTCCGAGGTGGTCAGCAGGGGCGAAGTCAGGCCGTAAATCTCGTGGTCCAGCACGCGGCGGGTCAGGTCGATCCCGTTAATGATGTTACCCCATTGGTCCGAGCCGCCCATCTGCAGAACGCAGCCATAACGGCGGTTCAGCTCGAGGAAGTCATAGGCCTGCAGGATCATGTAGTTGAACTCGAGGAAGCTCAGCGACTGCTCGCGGTCCAGACGCGATTTCACCGATTCGAACGACAGCATGCGGTTCACGCTGAAGTGGCGGCCGATATCGCGCAGGAATTCGAGGTAGTTCAGGCTGTCCAGCCATTCCGCGTTGTTCAGCATGATCGCCCCGTTCGGCGCATCGCTGTAATCGAGGTAACGGGCGAAAACCTTGTTCATCCCGTCGATGTTCGACTGGATTTGCTCGGGCCCAAGCAGGGGACGTTCGTCGCTGCGGAAGCTGGGGTCGCCCACCTTGGTGGTGCCGCCGCCCATAAGTGTAATGGGTTTATGGCCGGTTTTCTGCAGCCAGCGCAGCATCATGATGTTCAGCAAATGGCCCACGTGCAGCGAGGCCGCCGTCGCGTCATAACCGATATACGCAGGGACAACGCCCGCCATCAGAGCATCGTCGAGGCCCTGATAGTCGGTGCAATCTGCCAGATAGCCACGCTCGATCATGATGCGCAGGAATTCAGACTTTGGATGGTAAGTCATTGCACTTGTCCCTTTTGCGGTTGCGATGCACTCTATAGAGCGGTTGCGAGCAGAGGAAAAGCGCATGAAGCAATCTGGTGCGCTGCGCGCCCTTGGCACGATGTCTGGAACATCGCTGGACGGGGTCGATGCGGCGGTTGTTGTTAGTGATGGTCACAGAATTCTGGAGTTCGGCGAAAGCGCCTATCAGGAATACACCCCCGCTCAGCGGGAGATTCTGCGCGCCGCGTTCGGCCGCTGGCAGGATCAGGATGTGGCGGACGCCGCCGAGGTCGTGGAAACCGTCCACGCGCAGGTGATGGCGCCGTTCAAGGGAATCGATCTGGGGGGCTTTCACGGTCAGACCTTGGCCCATGATCCGCGCGGTCGGGGCACGCACCAGTGCGGAGATGGCGCAATTCTGGCCGAGCTTTTGGGCTATCCGGTGGTTTGGGATTTCCGCAGTGCCGATGTGAGACTGGGGGGCGAGGGCGCGCCCCTTGCGCCGTTCTTCCATTTCGCCTGCGCCAAGTACATCGAGGCCACGGGGCCGGTGGCGTTCCTGAACCTTGGCGGGGTCGGGAACCTGACCTATGTGGACCCGCGTTTTGACCGGCCCGAAGAGGATGGCGCGTTGCTGGCCTTTGATACCGGCCCCGCGAATGCGCCGGTGAACGATCTGATGCTGGCGCGGCGTGGGCTGGCCTATGACGAGGATGGCGCGTTGGCCGCCAGCGGTACGCCCGACGAGGCCCTGATCGCCGAAGTTCTGGAGCGCGGGTTCTTTTATCGTATTCCGCCGAAATCATTGGACCGCGATGACTTTGCCGACGTGATGCCAAGGGTTCAGGATATGTCCGACGCGGATGCTGCAGCCACGCTGACCTTGCTGGCGGTGCGGTCTGTGGTGGCCGGTTTGCAGTACTGCCCCGAGGTGCCCGAGCGCCTGTTGGTGACGGGCGGAGGACGGAATAATGCATTCATTATGAATGCATTGCGGGATGAGGCTCATGTAGTGGTTGAGCCTGTCGAGGAGGCCGGATTGGACGGCGACATGCTCGAGGCTCAGGCCTTTGCCCATCTGGCGGTGCGGGTGGCCAAGGGGCTGCCGACCTCTTGCCGGTCGACCACAGGTGTGGCGGCGGCCGTGGGCGGCGGGACGATCAGTCGGCCCACGGTGAGCGCGCTGATCCCCGAGTGACGGGGCGCTGTAGGGGCGCCCCGCCGTGGTCTCTTAGGCTGCTTTTGCGGTAAGGGCGCCAGCCACCTTTTGCGAGACCAAGCCGAACAGGTTGCCGATCACCAGCGAGGCCAGAACGGTCACAGCGGCGGGGATCATCGCTGCCATATCCGCCAGGGCCACTCCGGTCAGCAGCATGAATGCCGCCGTCGAGGCATAGCCGTAAACCGCCGCGGGAATGGTTGCCAGCAGCGGCAGATGTGCGCCAAGAACCAGCGCCACAACCGAAACGCCGACGATGATCGAGGTTACGATGACGTCGCCCGCCACGGTGCCGACGATGAAGAGGGCGATGGTCGCAACGATCACGCCCCAGACATGGTTGACGACGGATTTACCAAGGCCGGAAACCTCGCCGCCCGTGTGGTAGAAGCTGCCCCAGCCGATGAACAGGGCCCAGACCTGAAGCCCGAACGTGGTGCCAAGGCACAGCCAAGTGGCCACCGCGGCAAGGACGCCGATGCTGATCGCCAGCGCGTTAATTAAACTCATTACTCGTTCCTCCCTTGAACTCGGCGCCGGGTGATGAATTCCCGTGCGCTTGGTGAAAATCCAAGCAGAGAAAGCCGGACACGGGAATTCCACCTTGGTGGCAACTGCATTTGCAGCGTTACCGGTCGCGGAGGGCGGGCGTGTGGTGCGGGGCGGAGAGCGCCGGGGGCGCTGCCCCCGGACCCCCGGAGTATTTTGACCAAGAAGAAGTCGGGGTGAAGAAATGAAAAAGGCCCCGCCTGCGGGTGCGGGCGGGGCCTGTCGGATCACCTGTGGGGGTGATTATTTCTTCAGGATCGAGCGGCCGGCGTAAACGGCGGTCTCACCCAGCATTTCCTCGATACGGATCAGCTGGTTGTATTTCGCGAGCCGGTCCGAACGGGCCAGCGAGCCGGTTTTGATCTGGCCGCAGTTGGTGGCAACCGCGAGGTCCGCGATGGTCGCGTCTTCGGTTTCGCCCGAGCGGTGCGACATCACGTTGGTGTAGCGCGCGCGGTGGGCCATATCGACGGCCTTGAGGGTTTCGGACAGCGAGCCGATCTGGTTCACTTTGACCAGCATCGAGTTGGCGACGCCTTTTTCGATGCCTTCGGCCAGACGGGCGGGGTTGGTGACGAAGAGGTCATCGCCGACCAGCTGGATTTTGTTGCCCAGTTTCTCGGTCAGCAGCGCCCAACCTTCCCAGTCGTCTTCCGAGCAGCCGTCTTCGATCGAGATGATCGGGTAGTCGTTGCACAGGTCGGCCAGATATTCGACGTTCTCGGCGGGGGTCAGCGATTTGCCTTCGCCCTTCATCTCGTACTTGCCGTCCTTGAAGTATTCGGTCGAGGCGCAGTCGAGAGCCAGATAGATGTCTTCGCCGGGCTTGTAGCCTGCTTTTTCGATCGACTTCAGAACGAAGTCCAGCGCGTCGCGGGTCGAGCCCAGTTCGGGGGCGAAGCCGCCCTCGTCACCCAGACCGGTCGACATGCCAGCGGCGTGCAGCTCTTTTTTCAGGGTGTGGAACACTTCGGAGCCCATGCGGACGGCTTCGCGGATGTTCGCGGCCGAAACGGGCATGATCATGAATTCCTGGATGTCGATCGGGTTGTCCGCGTGCTCGCCGCCGTTGATGATGTTCATCATGGGAACGGGCAGGGTGCGGGCTGCGGTGCCGCCGACATAGCGGAACAGGGGCTGGCCGGTGAATTCGGCAGCTGCTTTGGCAACGGCCAGAGACACGCCGAGGATGGCGTTTGCACCCAGACGGCCTTTGTTGTCGGTGCCGTCGAGTTCGATCATCGCGGCGTCGATGGCTTCTTGCTCGGTGGCGTCCATGCCAACGATGTTCTCGGCGATTTCACCGTTTACAGCGGCAACGGCTTCCAGAACGCCTTTGCCCATGTAGCGGGACTTGTCACCGTCGCGCTTTTCGACAGCCTCGTAGGCGCCGGTCGATGCACCCGAAGGAACAGCGGCGCGGCCCATGGTGCCGTCTTCCAGAATGACGTCGACTTCGACGGTGGGGTTGCCACGGCTGTCAAGAATTTCGCGCGCGTGGATATCGATGATGGTGCTCATGGAACAGTCCCTCGATGGATTGGATTTGAAAGCCTTCTAGCGGGTGCCGGAAGGGGTGGAAAGGCGTCTAAGGCGCTGTTTGCGCTCACGGAAAAGCGTATAAAGCCCAGATGTGATAATTATGGCAGCCCCGACGTATGTTAGCGCATCAGGTCGTTCGTTGAAAAACGTCAGACCGATGATCATTGCAAAAATGAGGCGCGTGTACCGGAAGGGCATGATGACTCCCATCTCGCCGATGCGCATGGCGGCGGTCAGGCTGTAGTAGCCGCCAAGGCTGAACAGCAGCGCCAGACCGACATCGCGCCAGCTGGCGGCGGACATGGAGGTGATGGGTTGGTCGGCCACGACTTGCAGGAACACGCCCGCGATCGCGACGACCGCAAAGGCATAGCAAGAGATGGCGAGGGTCGAGACCTCTTTGGGCAGAACGCGGGTGGCCACGTCGCGGCCCGCAAGGCCGATCACCGCGCCTAGGGCGAACAGGGATGCGGGTTCGAACGCCTGCGATCCGGGGCGGATGATCAGCATCACCCCGATGAAGCCGACGACAATCGCGCTCCAGCGGCGCCAGCCCACGGGTTCCTTCAGAAAGACCGCGGCAGCCAGGGTGGTGGCCAGCGGGGCGGCCTGGAAAATCGCGGTCGAGGTGCTGAGGGCGCTGGTGGTGATCGCGGTCACGAATGAAATCGTTCCGATCATTTCACCAAGGTTGCGCAGGATCACCGTGCGGTGCAGGGCGGCGGGCTGGAACAGGCGCTGCCCCGAGGCGACGGTCCAGACCCCAAAGAAAATCGTGCCGCCAACCCCCAAAAGGGCAAGGATCTGTCCCGACGGAACCTCGGCCGAGGCTGTCTTGATAAACAGATCCTCGATCGCGAAGCAGGCCATCGCGAACACAAGCAAAACTATACCGCGCAGGTTATCCAAAGCGGCCTCTCCCCCTCATTCAGGCCAAGGCCTATTGAAATGTTAGCGCAAACGCAAGGAATATCATGCGCCGTGTTTTTTATATCAGGACTTTTTAACAGGAACCCCGTAGAGCTCCAGCTTGTGGCCCTTGAGCTTGTAGCCAAGGCGGGCCGCGATGCGTTCTTGCAGCTCTTCGATTTCGGGATCGCAGAACTCGATCACGGCGCCGGTGGTCATGTCGATCAGGTGGTCGTGGTGCTCGCGCTCGGCGTCTTCGTAGCGGGCGCGGCCATCGCCGAACTCGACCTTTTCCAGAATGCCGGATTCCTCGAACAGTTTGACCGTGCGATAGACCGTCGCCAGCGAGATTTTTGGATCTTGGGCGTTGGCGCGGGCATACAGTTCCTCGACATCGGGGTGGTCATCGGCGGCCTCGAGCACATCGGCAATCAGGCGGCGCTGGCCGGTCATGCGCAGGCCCTTGGCCTCGCAGCGTTCGATGATGCTGTCAGTCATTCCGTTCCCGAAAGGTAAGTTCTGGATGGTCGGGTCGCATACCGCCGTGGGGCGCAGATTGCCACAGGAATGTGCGGCGATGGAAGGTCAGATCTTGCCCTCGGTGGACAGCAGAACCGAAATCCAGCGGGTCGCGGGAAAACCGGCAAGGATCAGCGCACAGATCGAGGTCATGGGCACCGCCAGAAACGCCCCCGGAATACCCCAGAGACTGCCCCAAACCACCAGCGACACCAGCACCACAAACGGGCTGAGGTTCACCAAACGGCCCAAGAGGCGCGGCTCGACAATATTGCCCATCAGCATTTGCGCAGCCGTCAGCGCAGTGGCAGTCCAGACGGTGGTCATGGGGTCACCGAACTGCACAACGCTCAGGAGCGACGGAAACAGAACCCCGAGCAGGCTGCCCACATAGGGGATATAGTTCAAAAGCCCGATCACAACGGCCCAGAACAGCGCGAAATCGACGCCCATCACAAACATCACGATCCACGACAGCACCGCCAACCCGATATTGATCGCGGTTTTCGCGGCCAGATACTGGCCGATCTGGCGGTTGATCTTGTGAAAGATGTCGATAATGGCGTCAGACTGTTCGCGGGTTTCAAAGGCGCGGGTGACCTTGGCGCTCAGGCCCGCGCTCTCCAGCATCAGAAAGGCCGAAAGCAGCAGCACCAGAAACATGTTGGTCCCGAAATTCGCCAGAACCCCCAGCAGGGTCGTGGTCGCGGTGCCAAGGCTGAAATCCGTGCCCATCATATTGCGCAGGGCGGCCCAAGTGGGCTCTTCGCCCAGGTTCAGACGCTCGGCCATGTTGTTCAGGAACATGTTCAGGCGCATCTCGTATTCGGGGACACGCTCGGCCAGCGCCTGCGCATTGGTCGTGGTGATCGAGGTCAGCGCCAGCAGTATCAAGGCAAAGGCCAACAGCGTGAACAGGTGCCGCAACCAAGACGGACTGCGCGCCAGACCGGGAACGCGCCCGATCGCATGGGCGCTTTCGAGCAGGATATAGCACAGGATGATCGAGAACATGATCGGCACCAGAATGGCTTTGCCGATCACCAGCAGGTATCCCAGCATAATGGCCAGAGCCACGCTATAGACGAATGTCACAAAGGGCCGGTCTAACTGGCTCATTACCTAATGCTCTTGCGGTATCACTTTGGCGGCAGTGTGCCGTCACAATGACCTTGATGTAAGGGGAGTGCCCGCGAAAGCAATGGTCGCCGCGTCCTAGCCGTGAATTTTGCGCGAATTTCCGGCGTTCAGGTCCCGCAAAAGGTGCGGTGCACAACTTCGTCGGCGGTGGGGGGATGGGTCAGATCCTCTTCGCCCGCCTGCGGGGTAAAGGGATCGGCCAGTACCCGCATCAGCCGTTTGAACGGCGCCAGATCCCCGTCCACGGCGGCGTTGATCATCGCCTCGATCCGGTGGTTGCGGGGGATATAGACGGGGTTCACGCTGCGCATCAGCGCCTGAGGGTCCTGTTCGCGGGCGATCCGCTGCTGGTGGGTTTCGTGCCACGCGTCAAATTTGTCCCGCTGGACGAACTGGTCGCGCGCGGTTCCGCCCGCCAAGGCGCGGAATGTGTTGGTGAAATCGGCGCGATCATGGGTCATCAGGTCCAGCAGCGCCTCGATCATCGGTTTGTCCTCGGGGGTCGCGGCGGCGATCCCGATTTTGCGGCCGAACACCCGCAGCCATTCAGCGTCCAGCAGATCGGGCATGGCGTGAATGCGGGCGGTGTAATCCTCGACCGCGGCATCCTCGTTTTCGTTCAGGGGGACCAGCGCGCTGGCCAGTTGCGCAAGGTTCCAGATCACGATGTGCATCTGGTTCGAGTAGGCATAGCGCCCCTGCTGGTCGATCGAGGAAAAGACCTTGTGCGGGTGGAAATCATCCATGAACGCGCAGGGGCCATAGTCGATGGTCTCACCGGAAATCGCGGTGTTGTCGGTGTTCATCACCCCGTGGATGAAGCCAAGGCTCATCCAGTGGGGGATCAGTTTCACCTGCGCGTCGATCACCGCTTGCAGCAGGCCGGTGGGGCCGTCAGCCTCGGGGTAATGGCGGGCTAGCGCGAAGTCGGTCAGGGTGCGCAGGGCCTCCACGTCGCCGCGGACGGCGAAATACTGGAAGGTCCCGATCCGCAGGTGACTGCTGGCCACGCGGGTCAGCACGGCTCCCGGCAGCATGGCGTGACGCATGACGCTGTCACCGGTCGCCACGGCCGCCAAGGCACGGGTGGTCGGCACGCCAAGGGCATGCATCGCCTCGGACACCACATATTCGCGCAGCACGGGCCCGAGCCACGCCTTGCCATCGCCATTGCGGCTGAACGGTGTGCGGCCCGATCCCTTGAGCTGGATGTCATAGCGTTTGCCGTTCGGGGCGACGACTTCACCCAGCAGCAGCGCGCGACCATCGCCAAGCTGCGGGGAAAAGCCCCCGAACTGGTGTCCCGCATAGGCTTGGGCTAACGGTTCCGCGCCATCAGGGATCACCGCACCGGACAGCGCCGCCGCCAGTGCATCGGTGTCATCGTCGAACGAAATCCCCAGCTGCCGCGCCAAACCGGCGTTGAACGCGATCAGTTCGGGCGCAGAGGCCACCGCCGCCACCTGACGGGCATAGAACCGCGAGGGCAGGCGGACATAGCTGTTGTCAAAGGGGATGTGCAGGGTCATGGGCTTTCCTTCGGGTCGCTTGGGACCAAACCTATGCAGCGTGCTCCGGTTTTGCCAGAGCATCCCCGCAAAAGCGCCCTACAGCTTTCGTACCATCATGCGCACGTCGGGGCGCGGTTGGAACAGGGCGCGGGCATAGACCCCGTGGGCGACGTTGTTGGTCAGGTCCAGTTCCACGGCCAGCGCCCGCACACCCGCGCTGCGCAGGGGCGCAACCAAGGTGGTCAGCGATTCCGGCGCAATGCCACGGCCGCGCACCGCAGGGCGCACATAGATTTCGCGCACACAGGCCATGATCCCGCCGTCATCCATCGACCACGTCAGCGTCATAATCAGGAATCCGATCGGCGCGCGGGTCGGGCCAATGATATAGACCGCGCCCAAAGGCGACCCTTCGAGCAAGGGCATGATCGCCGCCTCGCGGGCGCGGGCGTCGTGGGCCACACCGCGTTCCACATCCAGCGCCTCCAACAAGGGGGCCAGACGGGGATAATCCTCGGTAAAGGCTAAAGAGAGCTGCGCACTCATAAACGGGCCAACCTTTCTGTGAGCAGGTCAAAGAAGCCCTGCGCATCCACATCGCCCATGAACATGGCATTCGGCGCGCGATCTGTCACGCGCCACCAGTCGGCAACGGTCATTCCAAGCGTCAGTTCGCTGGCGGTTTCAACTTCGACGTTGATATGGCGGCCAGTGAACAACTCTGGCCGGATCAAATAGGCGATGACGCAGGGGTCATGGAGGGGCGCGCCAAGGGACCCGTATTTCTCTTTGTCGAAACGTTCGAAGAAATCGGTCATCTCGGCCACGGCGACCCCGACAGGCGTGCCAAGGGCGCGGAAGGCGTCGTTGCGTTCCTTGGTGACCAGAACTTTGTGGGTCACATCCAGCGGCATCACAGTGATCGGCACGCCCGAGCCAAAGACGATCTTGGCCGCCTCGGGATCCACATAGATGTTGAACTCGGCGGTCGGGGTGATGTTGCCCACCTCGAAATAGGCGCCGCCCATCAGGACGATTTCCTGCACCTTTTCAATGATATCAGGTGCTTTGTTAAACGCGGTTGCGATGTTGGTCAGCGGCCCCAAGGGACACAGCGTCACCGTACCCGCAGGTTCGCGGCGCAGGGTGTCGATGATAAAATCCACCCCGTGCCCCTCGGCCAGTGCCATCACCGGATCGGGCAGAACAGGACCATCAAGGCCGGTCTTGCCGTGCACATGCTCGGCCGTGATCAGCCGCCGCGCAATGGGCGCCTCGCAGCCCGCATAGACCGCCACATCAGGCCGCCCTGCCAACTCACACACAATCCGCGCATTCTTCTGGGTCAAGGGCAGCGGCACGTTGCCCGCAACGGCGGTAATGCCCAAGACCTCGATGTCTTCGGGACTGGCCAAAGCCAGCAAAATGGCAACGGCATCGTCCTGACCGGGATCGGTATCAATGATGATTTTGCGCACTGACATGGGCCATCCTTCTACGTTCCGCCAAATTCAGTGGCAGGCCAACCGCAACCATGCAAGCCCCGCCGTTAAATTTCGCGCGGCAAAGGCCTCTCTTTCTTGGAAAAAATACCCCTGTCGGTCGGGTCATTCCCGGCGCAGCGTCAGTCGGGCGACCAAGCCTTCGGGGCCTTCCTCGAAACTCAGCGATCCGTTGTGCTGGCGCGCGACGGTCTGCACGATGCTCAGGCCCAGACCGTTGCCCGCCGCGCGGCCCGCATTGGCCCCCCGCCGGAAGGGCGCGATCAGGTCCGCCATTTCCGCCGCCGACACCGCGCCGCCGCCCGCATCCTCGACCAGAACCGACACCTCGGCGGCGTGGCTCTCGATCCGCAGGGTGGCGCGGCGGCCATAGTTCAGGGCGTTCTCGACCAGATTGGTGATCGCCCGTTGCAGGGCCAAGGGGCGGGCCATGACCAGCACGCGCTGGGCTTCTCGCAATACAATGGGGTGTTCGTTCAGAACGCCCACTCCGGGGGTGACGCCGAACAGGGAATGCTGGGTCTCGGTCTGGCCGGTCACCACACCGCCAAGGGACACGCGGCGGCCCAGATCCTCGTAATCATCGACGATGGTTTCCACCAGCGCGGTCAGGGAAATCTGCTGTGCGGGCTCGGCGTCCAGTTCCGTGCGGGTAAAGGACAGAACCCCCTCGACCATGGCGATCATCTGGTCGATGTCGCCCTCCATCTTGGTGCGCAGGGTGGGGTCGTCAATCAGCGCGGTGCGCAGTTTCAGACGCGCGGCGGGGGTGCCCAGATCGTGGCTGATGGCGGACAAGGCCTCGGCCCGCTTTTCCAGCGCCTCGCGTTCGCGGGTGATCGAGGTGTTCAGGGCATCGGCGATTTCGTTTAACTCTGATGGCCCCTCGAGCGGCAGCATGGTCGTGCCGCCCCCTTGGGAGCTAGAGAAGATACGCGCCAGACGGCCCAAACGGCCTGTGACCTCGGAACTGCGGGTCAGCAGGCTGACCAGCGCCAGAATGAACGCCAGCCCCAAGGGCAGACGCATATCATTGGGCGCGGATTCGCAGGACCAGACCGAGGGGGCCGTCACCTTGATCCAGCTGCGCCCGTCGGGACGGGCATAAAGGGTAGGGTTCCCGCACAGCCGCGCCATCTTGCGCGTCATCGCCCCAAGCCGCTCTGGCGGGGTGGAACTGGGGGGCAGGTCGTTCAGCGTATAGGCCAGTTGGGGGTCGTGGACTTGCACCAGCAGGCGTGCGCCGCCCCAATCCTCGGTCTCGCCGGTCAGGATCGAGGCTTCGGTCACGCGGCCACGGCCCTGAGGGGGCGCGTCGATCTGGGTGGCGGTGACATCGGAGGGCATGGGCGCGCCGTTCACCAAGGCCCCGTAAATCTGGCGGCCGGTGTAATCGGCGCGGTCCAGATGGCGTTCCCACGCGTTCTGGGTGTTTGCCCAGACAGCGCCGGTGACCAAGCCCGCCAACGTACCCCACAGGATCCACGAAACGGTTTTCCCCTGCAGACTACGCAGCGCGTTCATTCCTGCGTGACCTCGCAGGCCAACACATAGCCGACGCCGCGTTCGGTGCGGATCAGGCGGGGCTCTTTGGGGTTGGCCTCGAGCTTGCCGCGCAGACGGCCCACCAGCACGTCGATCGCGCGCCCTTCGGCGGCGTCCATCACGCGCTGGGGATCGCGGTCGGGGTCCAAAGCTTCGGCGATTTCCTCTCGCTTCAGGGGGATCATGGGGTTGGCCAGCAGGGCCTTGAGCAGGGCCGTTTCGCGGCGGGACAGGGACACCAGATAGCCCCCCGGCGCGCGGACCTCGCCGGTGCGGGCGTCCAGCGACCAGCCCTCGAACCGGTAAACGCCAGCGGACTTGCGATAGGTCAGCGAGGCTGCACGATTCCCCCGCCGCAGCACGGCCTTGACCCGTGCGGCCAGAAGATCGGGGTTGAACGGTTTGGCCACGTAATCGTCGGCCCCCGCCGCATAGCCCTGCATCCGCTGGTTGTCTGAGGACAGCGCCGAGACCATGATGATCGGCACGTCCTGTTCGGTGCGCAGCTGCGCACACAGGTCCAGCCCGCTTTCGTCCCCCAGCATCACGTCCAGCAAAATCAGGTCGATGCGATAGCGCTCCATCGCGGCGGCGATTTCTGCACCGGTCGAGGCAGGGCACACGGCGAAGCCCTGTCCCTGAAAGAACTTGGTCAACATCTCTCGTAGTTCGGTGTCGTCATCGACAACGAGCAGACGGGGTATTGTCATTCTGGGGCCTCTCCCTGTTGGAGGGCGAAAATGGCGGGCAATTTTCGATCTGTCTATATGTACGTGAGGGTACTGCGTAACAGATTGTAACAAAAAGGCTGTGTGTTGGGTAACAAACGGTAACAAAGCCTGCCGAAATGTCCTGCGGCTACCGTCTGGCAGCCTTGCGCCGGATGCATGGCGGCGCAACAATCTGCCCACTTCACGCCCCGAACCATCAGGGGCGCCAAGGGAGGAAACCATGAAGTACACCGTTTTTGCAGCCGCAACCGCGGCTCTTTGCGCATTCGCAACCACCTCGACCGCTGAGCCTCAGGCAGAAGTTCTGCACTGGTGGACCTCGGGCGGCGAAGCCAAGTCGGTTGCTGTTCTGCAGCAGGAATTCAAGGACGCTGGCGGTACCTGGACCGATATGCCCGTAGCGGGCGGCGGCGGCGACGCGGCCATGACCGCTCTGCGTGCACGCGTCCTGTCGGGCAACGCTCCCGCAGCCGTCCAGCTGAAAGGCCCCGCCATTCAGGAATGGTACGAAGAGGGCGTTCTGTCGGACATCTCTTCGGTCGCCGAGGAAAACGGCTGGGCTGACGTTCTGCCCGCCGCCATCGCCGAGCACATGAAGTGCGAAGGCCACTGGTGTGCGGCCCCCGTCAACGTACACCGCGTGGACTGGATCTGGGCCAACAAGAAAATCCTCGAGGATAACGGCATCGCAATGCCCACCACCTGGGACGAGTTCAACGCCGCAGCCGAAAAGCTGAAGGCCGCTGGCATCACCCCGCTGGCCCACGGTGGCCAGTCGTGGCAGGACGCGACCGTCTTCGAAACCGTTGTTCTGGGTCTGGGTGGCCCCGAGTTCTTCCACAAGGCTCTGGTCGAGCTGGACCCCGAAGCACTGGGTTCGGACACCATGAAGGCCGTGTTCGACCAGATGCGCCTGCTGCGCGGCGACGTTGACGCGAACTTCTCGGGCCGTGACTGGAACCTTGCGACCGCAATGGTCATGAACGGTGAAGCCGCGTTCCAGATCATGGGCGACTGGGCCAAAGGCGAATTCCTGGCAGCGGGCAAAGTCCCCGGCGAGGACTTCCTCTGCGCCTCGACCCCCGGTGACGGCTACCTCTACAACGTAGATAGCTTCGCGATGTTCGAAGTCGAAGGCGACGACAAGGTCGAAGGCCAGAAACTGCTGGCAAAACTGATCGTTGGTCCGTCGTTCCAGAAAGTCTTCAACCTGAACAAAGGCTCGATCCCTGTTCGCACCGACGTGTCGCTGGACGACTTCGACATGTGCGCGCACACCTCGGCCGAAGAAATGGCATCGTCGAGCGCAAACGGCTCGCTGCTGCCCAGCTACGCGCATGGCATGGCTCTGCGCGGCGCGCAATCGGGTGCGATCACCGACGTTGTGACCGCCCACTTCAACTCTGACATGTCGTCGGAAGACGCTGTCAAGATGCTGGTCGACGCAGTAGCGGCCGTCCAGTAACCCCCTGAACTGCGGCTCTCCGCGCGTGCCAAAGCGCGGAGAGCTTTTCCGTCAGGAGCACTCCACATGACCCTCTGGCTTGAACGCCATGTACCCAAGCTGGTACTGGCCCCGTCTTTTGCTGCCATCTTGTTGTTCGTATACGGCTTTATCGCCTGGACCGGATGGATCTCGCTGACCAAATCCCGCTTGATGCCCAAGTACGATATCGAAGGCGTTCAGCAGTATACCCGTTTGTTTGACGCGCCCCGCTGGGACGTCGCAATGAACAACCTCTATATTTTCGGCGCGCTGTTCATCGTGATCGCGATGGTGCTGGGACTGCTTCTGGCGATCCTTTTGGACCAGAAAATCCGCACCGAAGGCGTTCTGCGCACCATTTATCTCTATCCCATGGCGCTGTCGATGATCGTGACCGGCACCGCGTGGAAATGGATTTTGAACCCCGGTCTGGGCCTTGAAAAGGTCGTGCAGGGATGGGGCTTTGAAAACTTCAAGTTCGACTGGCTCGTGAACCCCGATTACGCGATTTACACCATCGTGATTGCGGCGGTCTGGCAGTCTTCGGGCTTTGTGATGGCGCTGTTTCTGGCCGGTCTGCGGTCGGTCGATAGCGAGATCATCAAAGCGGCCCAAGTGGACGGTATCCCCACCACCCGCATCTATACCGCGATCATCATCCCCTCGATGGCGCCCATCTTCCTGTCCGCGTTCATTGTTCTGTCGCACCTCGCGATCAAGAGCTTTGACCTTGTGATCGCCATGACCAACGGCGGCCCCGGTTATGCGACCGACCTTCCGGCGACCTACATGTACGCGATGGCGTTCTCGCGCGGGGATCTGGGGCAGGCGGCAAGCTCTGCCATGATCATGATGCTCGTGGTGTTCACCATCGTTGTTCCCTACCTCTATTCTGAACTGAGAACCCGCAATGACTGATCTGTCTGCAACCCAAGGCGCGGCGCGCCCGTGGGGCAAGATCGCCCTGCGCTGGGGCCTGTATGTCCTGCTGGGACTGTTCGCCCTGTACTATCTGGTCCCGCTGTTCGTGATGGTCACCACATCGCTGAAAAGTCTGGATGAAATCCGTTCGGGCAGCCTGATTGCCCTGCCGCGCGACGTGACCTTCGATGCATGGGCCAAGGCGTGGTCCGGTGCCTGCACCGGCATCCAGTGCGAAGGCCTGCGCCCGTACTTCTTCAACTCGATCGCCATGGCCATTCCGGCGGTGATGATCTCGACCGTGATCGGTGCGATGAACGGTTATGTTGTGGCGCAGTGGAAGTTCCGCGGTGCGAACATCATCTTCTCGCTCTTGCTGTTCGGATGCTTCATTCCGTTTCAGGTCGTCCTGCTGCCCATGGCGAAAATGCTGGGTGTGCTGGGAATGGCGGGCACGATCCCCGGTCTGATCATGGTCCACGTGATCTATGGTATCGGCTTCACCACGCTGTTCTTCCGCAACTACTATGTCACCATTCCGGTGGAACTGGTCAAAGCGGCCAAGATCGACGGCGCGGGCTTCTTCCGGATTTTCTGGTCGATCTTCCTGCCCCTGTCGCTGCCCATCATCGTGGTGTCGGTCATCTGGCAGTTCACCCAGATCTGGAACGACTTCCTGTTCGGTGTGTCGTTCAGCCAGGCAGGCACCCAGCCTGTCACCGTGGCCCTGAACAACATCGTCAACTCCACCACCGGTGTGAAAGAATACAACGTAGACATGGCTGCCGCGATCATCGCTGCCCTTCCCACGCTGCTTGTTTACGTCGTCGCCGGCAAATACTTCATCCGCGGTCTCACCGCCGGTTCGGTGAAAGGATAATCCCATGGCTCCTATCCTCGAGATTAAAAACCTCTACAAATCCTATGCCCAGACCGAGATCCTCAAGGACATCAACGTCTCTATCGAAAAGGGCGACTTTCTGGTACTGGTCGGCCCCTCGGGCTGCGGCAAGTCCACGCTGCTGAACTGTATCGCCGGTCTGGAACCGATCACTGGCGGCACCCTGAGCATCGCCGGTCAGGACATGACCAACGTCAGCCCCAAGGACCGCAACATCGCGATGGTGTTCCAGAGCTATGCTCTGTACCCGACCATGTCGGTGGCCAAGAACATTACCTTTGGCATGCAGGTGCGCGGCGTCGACAAGCCCACCCAAGAGCGCAAGCTGGCCGAAGTGGCGAAACAGCTGCAGATTGAAAAGCTGCTGAACCGCAAGCCCAGCCAGCTTTCGGGTGGCCAGCGTCAGCGTGTGGCGATGGGCCGTGCGCTGGTCCGTGACCCCGCTCTGTTCCTGTTCGACGAACCGCTGTCGAACCTTGATGCCAAGCTGCGCGTGGAAATGCGTACTGAAATCAAGCGCCTGCATCAGGATCTTCATGCGTCGATGGTCTATGTGACCCACGACCAGATCGAGGCGATGACCCTTGCGACCAAGATCGTGGTCATGAAGGACGGTATCATCCAGCAGATCGGCACCCCTGCGGAAATCTACCGCCAGCCTGCGAACCTGTTCGTGGCGGACTTCATGGGTAGCCCCGCGATGAACCTGATCCCCGCCAAGGCGGCTGCGGACGGCAACGCCACCCGCATCGAGATCGCCCGTCCCGGCGAGGCCCCGCTGATCCTGACCGATCGCCGTGGTCTGAGCCTGCCCAAGGACGTGATCATCGGTCTGCGCCCCGAGGACATCACCGATCCGGGCAGCCGTCAGGGCGACTATCTGGAGCTGGCCGACGTGCATGTGGACGTGGTCGAGCCCGCCGGTGCGGATACCTATGTGGTGTCGCGTCTGGGTGGCAAAGAGGTGACCGCGCGTCTTCAGGCGGAAACCGATGTGCGCCCCGGTGCGCGGGCCCAGTTCGCCTTTGATCTGGCGCGCGCGAGCTATTTCGATCCCAACAGCGGTGTGCGTCTGGTGTGATCCATTCTGCGGCGGCGAGCCTTTGGGCTGGCGTGGTGCCGTGGGTATTTTGACCAAGATGAAGGGGGTGCCGTTTGTGCCCCCTTTGTTCATTGTCGGGAAATGTGAGTTTTGAACGCGGTTTTCTATGGCGCTTGGTCGCAGGCGGGGGGCGCTTTGCTTGAAGAAGGTGGGGTTCGGCCCTAATGTCCGCCCGAAACCTGGAGAAGTGGATCCATGAGCGGAAAACGCAGTATTTTCGAAGAGGTCGAGAGCAAAGAAGCGGTGCAGGCCAGTGCAGGTGCCGTAGGGGCGATCGACCGGACGCGCCGTGGGGCGCGGGGGGCTGTGCGGGCATGGCTGGCGCTGCTGTTTGTAATGGTGATGGCGATGATCGCCGTGGGCGGTCTGACGCGCCTGACCGATAGCGGTCTGTCGATCACCGAATGGAAGCCCGTGACCGGGGCGCTGCCGCCCATGGACGAGGCCTCTTGGATGGCAGAGTTCGAGAAGTACCAGCAGATCCCCGAATACCAGCTGCAGAACCAGGGGATGACCTTGCCCGAGTTCAAATCCATTTACTGGTGGGAATGGGGTCATCGTCAGCTGGGTCGGACCATTGGTCTGGTGTGGGCCTTGGGCTTTCTGGGCTTTGCGGTGACCCGCAGCATTCCGCCGGGTTGGGCGGGGCGCTTGGCCTTTGTCGGGGTGTTGGGCGGCGTTCAGGGCGCGATCGGTTGGTGGATGGTGTCCAGTGGCCTGTCGGGCGAGATGCTGGATGTGGCGAGCTACCGGTTGGCGACCCATCTGGGGATTGCCTTTGTGATCCTTGGGTTCATTGCGTGGTACATGTTCGAACTGGGCCGCGAGCCGCGCGATCTGCTGCAAGCCCGCCGCGGCGGCGAGAAGAAGCTGTTTGGCCTGTCCACCGGTCTGCTGCATTTCGCATTCCTGCAGATTTTGCTGGGGGCTTTGGTGGCGGGTATCGACGCGGGCCGGAACTATCCCGACTGGCCGCTGATGGCCGGATCGTTCACGCCTCCGGATATGCTGTCGCTGGAGCCTGTGTGGCGGAACTTCTTCGAGAATGACGGCACCGTGCAGTTTGTGCACCGGATGTCGGGCTATCTGCTGTTCATCTTTGGCATCGTGGTGTTCCTGAAGGGCCGCAAGAGCGTGTACCCCAAGACCCGTGGCGCCTTTACCGTGGTGATGTCCATGCTGGTGCTCCAGATGCTGCTGGGGATCGTGACGGTGATGCACAGCTCGCCGTGGTATCTGGCGATCCTGCATCAGGTGGGCGCGGTGTGCCTGTGGGTGCTGATCCTGCGCGCGCGTTTCATGACCCGCTATCCTGTGGCCACCAGTGTCCGTGAGGGTCTGTGATGTCCTATGATGCGTTGATGGCGTTCCAGCGCCAGACCGAGGCTTTGGCGCAGGTGGCGGGCCGCACCGGCTGGGACCAAGAGGTTCTGATGCCTGAAGGTGCCGCCGAACAGCGGGCCGAGGAAATGGCCGCGATGGAGGCGGTGCTCCATGCCCGCCGCTGTGACCCCCGCGTGGGAGAATGGCTGGCGGCGGCAGAGCCTGCGGACGATGTGCAAGCGGCCATGCTGCGCGAGGTGAAGCGCGGCTATGACCGTGCCACCAAAGTCCCCGGTGATCTGGCCGAGGCGCTGGCCCGTGTGACCAGCCGTGCCCAGGGAATCTGGGCCAAGGCCCGCGCGTCCGAGGATGTGGCGGCCTTCCTTCCGATCCTGTCCGAGGTGGTCGACCTGCGCCGCCAAGAGGCTGCGGCCTTGGGTGGCGAGATCGCCTATGATGCGCTGCTGGATGACTATGAACCCGGTATTACTGGCGCCGAGATTGCCGAGCTGTTCGATGCCATGCGCCCCCGTCTGGTGGCGTTGCGCGATCAGGTGCTGGCGAACCCCCATGGTGAGCGTCTGAGCGGGTCGTTTGACCCCGCGATCCAGATGGCGCTGGCCGAGGAAGTTGCCGTCGCCTTTGGGTATGACCTGAACCACGGGCGCATCGACAAGGCGGTGCATCCGTTCAGCTCTGGCAGTGGTCTGGATGTGCGGATCACAACGCGGACGGCTGCAGATGATCCGTTCAACTGCCTCTACTCGACGATCCACGAGGTTGGGCACGCCTGCTATGAGCAGAACATCGACCGCGCCTATCTGCTGAGCCCGCTTGGTCATGGCGTGTCCATGGGCGTCCATGAAAGCCAGAGCCGGATTTACGAGAACCAGATCGGGCGGGGGCAGGCCTTTACCGGCTGGCTCTATGGCCGGATGGTGGACCGCTTTGGCGATATCGGGGTCAGCGACGCGCAGTCCTTCTATCGCGCGGTGAACCGCGTGCATAACGGCTATATCCGCACGGAATCGGACGAGGTGCAGTATAACCTGCACGTCATGCTGCGCTTCGATCTGGAGCGGGCGCTGTTCAGCGGTGATCTTCAGGTCAACGATCTGGAAGCCGCGTGGAACGACCGGTTCAAGGCCGACTTTGGCTATGCGGTGGACAAGCCCTCTAACGGGGTGCTGCAGGATGTGCACTGGTCTGTTGGGCTGTTTGGCTACTTCCCGACTTACAGCTTGGGTAACGTCTATGCGGGCTGTCTGAACGCCGCGATGCGCCGTGATCTGCCCGATCTGGATGCGGCTTTGGGGCAGGGTGACACCACGCCCGCGACCAACTGGCTAAGGGACAAAGTGCAGCAGCACGGCGCTCTTTATGCCCCGCGCGAGGTCATCGAGCGCGCCATCGGTGGGACCGTTTCGCCGGAACCTTTGCTGTCATATCTGGAAGCTAAGTTTACATCCCTCTGAAAAGGGCGAGGGGACCCGAAGGTCCCCTCCAGTAAGCGTGAGCGGCTTAATGTTACGTAGAGTAAAGCACAAACATATTTGTTTGTTAAGATGTATTACGGTGGCAACTTCTACATTCTTTGCAGATTTGCGCGACTGTTTCAGAATACTCCAATATTAAGCATCTTCGCAACGGTTTTCTCGCTATGCGTGTTTTGCATAATTTTGCGATAAACGCGTGAATTTGTTTAACAAGGTAACGGGTTTACCTAAGAAATATCGCCCTGATACCTACAAATCTGTCAGATTCCGATACCCATTAGGCCAAGCAGAACTGTCGCCAGCAGGCCGCCAAAGCCCGCGCCGCCATCATCGCTGCCACCGGAATCACCCGAGTGATGCGAGTCGTTCTGATCATCGGTCTGCTCGTCTTCGTCGACCTCGATCAGGGGCAGCACGTCCTCTTCGGAACGGAAGACCAGCGCGCTGGATGAACCATCGCTGTCGCCCGCTTCCAGATCGGTGCTTGCGCCGCCGTGCCAATCGGCAATCTCGTCCGCGGCGTCGTCGTTGCGGGCAAAGGTCAGGCGGATGATCTGGCTGGGTTGGGTGAAGTCCAGCTGGATGACGCCGTTCTTCACTTCGGGCGAGAAGCTCTCGCGGATGCCCAGAGCATAGGTTTCGGCCTCGGGGGTCTGGTCCACGTCGGGCAGGTCGGGCACACCGAACAGGTCTTTCCAGTTGTCGGGGGTCTCGCTGCGCAGGCTTTCGCCCCAGACTTCGGTGATGTCGCCCAGATTTTCCAGCGGAACATCGAGGCTGAACACGTCGCCGCGGAAGTCCGAAGGCGCGACCACGAACATCACCAGCTTGTCTTCGCTGTCAAAGCCATAGGTGGTGACGGCCTGATCGTTGTCCAGCTCGTTCTCTTGGAACCAGTCCAGAACCTTGGTGCCGTCGAGGCTCTCGGCCATCATGTCCTGCACCGAGCCGGGGGTGAACAGGTAGGTGTGGCCGTCGGTGCCCTCATAGCTGGAGCGGCTGGCGTGGGTCACATCCCAGCCGTAAACGCCCGAGGACGAAGTGCCCAGCGCCTGATATTCCGAGAACATCTGGAGGATATGCTCGCCCTGCTCGAGGCCGTAGGGGCGGTAGTCCAGCATCTCTTGGTAGTGCTGCTCGAACTCGACGTTGGAGCGGCCGTCCAGATCCAGATCCTCGAAGTCGTACTTGGAGCCTTCCTCGGTGGCGAGAAAGCTCTGAGCGGCCTCGACGCGGGACAGGGAGGCAGTGTTGTAGGCCGACAGCGACAATGAGGGGCGATCGATGCCGAGGGCTTCGGTCTCTTCTTCCCAGGCGTCCAGGCTGGCGTGCACGTCGTCAATGCTGGTGTCCGAGGCCTGCAGGGTCACCGCAAAACGGTGATGCACAACGGCGTCGGTCATGAGGATCGAGTCTTCGCTCAGGTGGTCCAGAATTTCCTCGGTGGCTTCGACCGAGCGGCCCAGCTGGACGTGCCATTCTACATTTGTCGAGGCGTCGGGATATTCGGCCTCTTTGTCCAGAACCACATCGCTGTAGACGTTAACGATGCCGGCATAGGTAGCCGAGCTTTCGATCTCGTCGCTGCCACCCATGACGGCGTAGTATTCGTTGCCAACCTCGAAAGTCAGCGATTTCGGCAGATCGCCATATTCGCCCGAGTACAGATCATCAAGAAAGCCGCTCAGGTGTTCGCGCAGCAGGTCATGATCATCGGCGTAGCGGGCGGTGGGCAGAACAACGGTCAGGCTCAGGTTCTTCTCGACACAATATTGCATCATGTCTTCGAGGTCGGGTTTGCCGTTGGTGCCTTCGGAATTGTAGAGGCCGTGATGTTCAAAACCGAACCGCTCGGGGTTCTTTTCGGCCATCGTGCCGCCCGGCCAGATCACCATGCCAAGGTCGGTTTGGGAGAATGCGTTATCGAATTGCTCAAAGCTGCGGAAGCTTACGTACCGTGCACCAAATGAATCACTCGAAATCGAGAGCGCGTCCGTGCTGATTTTGCCTTCGGTCATAAAACCTAGCGTCATCTGTTTGCTCCGCGGGTGCCTCGTTCCGGTTGGGGTGAGACTGTCCCTTTGGTTGTGGTCGACATCTATTGTGGTGCATTCACGGTAACGCAAAGGTTGAGGCTGGCTTACTGGTAAGTTCGCAAACAGGTCTTTGCAGTGACTCCGTTAAACCCTTTAAAAACTTGATAGTATAGACGGGCTGGAGAACCTGTATTTCTACCCCATGGGGGTGAAACAAATACTTTGGTGTAGGTAATCCTAAAGGGTAGTTCTCGGCATGGTTGTGCTAAAATACACCCAAATGGGGTCGCGATATGTCCGTAGGTGTGTGTGATATGACCCCAAGAAGTGGCACTGGGACCGATGCGGATACCGCGCAACTACCCCGACGGAGTAGGCGGGCTGGCGGGTTCCGGGACGAATCAATTGGTGGGCCCGCTCGCACTGTTAGCGCCCAACCACCCCCGACCTTGGTCGTAGGATTAGGGAATTTTACGACAGGTCCCGAAGGCATTCGGGCAACAAAAAACCCGCCTCCGGAGGGGGCGGGTTTCTGATGGGTCTAGGGGCTGTCAGATCAGGAAGCGTAATGCGTCTTTTGGTGGTCCGTCATACAGTCGCGGATCCACTCTCGCACCGCCTTGAGCACCGGATCGGACCGGCGGGTTTCGTGGTAGCACAGGTACATCGGATATTCCTCGAGCGGGGGCGCATCGATGATGCGTTCGAACAAGGGATCTTTGTCGCCGATAAAGTCAGGCAAGGGCGCGGACAGCCCCGTTTCCGACGCCACGCGATGCAGCGACTGGAAGCTGTCAAGACGCACAACCGGCGGGCAGCCGAAATATTCGGTCGCCACACTGGTGGGCGCGTATTTGTTCACGGCGATGGGCAGACCTGCCCAATCGGTTTTCGACCCGGCCTCCTTGTGGGCGTAAAGGCCGAACCGCAGAACACCGGTCTGCGAGGCGATCAGGCGCCCGTGTTCGGGCCGTGTCGGGGTCATCAGGATGTCGTTGTCGTTCAGGTTCTCCTGATAGGAGTCCAGAATGAACGACAGGTTGATCTCTGGATAGGCCGTCATGAATTCTGACAGGCGGGGGTACAGGATATATGTCCCCACGACCATCGGGACGCTGATGGTGATATTGCCGGACAGGTTGCCCGAGGTTTCCTCGTTCTCCTTGCGGATCGCGGAAATCAGGGCGCCGTCGAATTTCAGCGCTTGTTCGACGATGGATTCAAGGCGGGGGTTCAGAACCCAGCCTTCGGGGCGCTTTTCGAAGGGCGGGTAGCCCAGCGCTTCACCAAGGCGGGCCATCCGGCGAGAGACAGTTGCGGGGTTGGAATCCAGACGCTGCGCAGCAGTCGCCATGTTTCCGGTACGGTAAAAAGCGATCAGATATCTTAGATCGTCCCAGTTCTTGAAGCTCGGCATGAACCCTCAACTTTGAAAATATACAGTTACGCTATTTTCCAAACGTTTCAGGCGCAAACAAAGGTTCACGCCTGACACAGAAATTTGAAGATTTTACCGAGCGGTCGGGATTTTAGTTCTCGGTGGTGTCCGAACCTTCGATCATCTCGCCGTCTTCGTCGCTTTGATCGGCGATACGGGCGACCGAAACCACCTGTTCTCCGCCAGAAGTGTTAAAGACCCGCACCCCGCCAGCACTGCGCGAGCGGAAGGAGATGCCGTCGATCGGAACGCGGATCGACTGCCCCTTGGAGGTCGCCAGCATGATCTGGTCGTCCAGCTCCACGGGGAAGGCCGAAACCACACCGCCAGACCGCAGGCCTTTGTCGATGGCCTGAACGCCCTGACCGCCACGGCCGCGCACGGGGTAGTCGTGGCTGGACGACAGCTTGCCCGCACCGCCTTCGGTGATGGTCAGGATCAGGTTCTCGCAAGCCGACATTTCGGCGTAACGGGTCTGATCGATGGTGGCGTTTTCGTTGGTGCTTTCGTCATCCGAGGCCTCGGCGTCGCCATCCACGATGCCCGCCACAGCGCGGCGCATTTTCAGATAGGCGGCACGTTCATCAGGCGACGCTTCGAAGTGATGGATGATCGCCATCGACACAACGATATCGTCATTGGCCAGACGGATCCCGCGCACACCGGTGGAGTCGCGGCCTTTGAACACGCGGACCTCGGTGGTGGGGAAGCGGATGGCGCGGCCCGAACGGGTCACCAGCAGCACGTCGTCATCTTCGGAGGCGATGCGCGCATCCACCAGCGATACGGTGCCATCCTCGGGCAGTTTCATCGCGATCTTGCCGTTCGACTTCACGTTGGTGAAATCAGACAGCGCGTTCCGGCGCACGTCACCGGCGCTGGTCGCGAACACAATCTGCAGTGCGTCCCATTCATCCTCGGGGCGGTCGACCGGCATGATCGCTGCGATCGAGACACCGACCGGGATCGGCAGAATGTTGACGATCGCTTTGCCTTTGGCGGTCCGGCCACCAAGGGGCAGGCGCCAGCACTTCAGCTTGTAGGCCATACCATCGGTGGTGAAGAACAGAAGCTGCGTATGGGTGTTGGCCACAAAGAGGGTGGTAACAACGTCATCATCCTTGGTCGCCATGCCCGACAGACCCTTGCCGCCACGCTTTTGCGCGCGGAAGTCGGCCAGCGCGGTACGCTTGATGTAACCGGACTGGGTCACGGTCACGACCATGTCTTCGCGTTCGATCAGGTCTTCGTCTTCCATGTCGCCGGACCAATCAACGATCTCGGTGCGGCGGGGAACGGCGAACTGGTCACGCACTTCGCGCAGTTCATCGGCGATGATGCCCATGATCCGCTCGCGCGAGCCCAGAATTTCCAGATATTCGCGGATCGCCTTGGCCAGTTCTTGCAGCTCGTCAGTGACTTCCTGAACACCCAGTTGGGTCAGGCGCTGCAGACGCAGTTCCAGAATGGCGCGGGCCTGGGCCTCGGAGAGGTTATAGGTGCCGTCGTCATTAATAGTATGGGTCGGATCGTCCACCAGTCGGATGTATTCCGCGATGGATTGCGCGGGCCAGCGGCGGGTCATCAGCTTTTCGCGGGCTTCGGCGGCGTCGGCGGACGAACGGATGGTCGCAACCACTTCGTCCACGTTGGTGACGGCCACGGCCAGACCGCACAGGATATGGGCGCGATCACGGGCCTTGCGCAGCAGATACGCGGTGCGGCGGATCACGACATCCTCTCGGAAGTCGATAAAGCAGGTCAGGAAGCGGCGCAGAGTCAGCTGCTCGGGGCGGCCGCCGTTCAGGGCCAGCATGTTGCAGCCGAACGAGGTCTGCATCGGGGTAAAGCGGAACAGCTGGTTCAGCACCACATCGGGGGTGGCGTCACGCTTCAGCTCGACGACGACGCGCACGCCGTTGCGGTCCGATTCATCCTGAACGTGGGCGATGCCCTCGATCCGCTTGTCACGGGCGGCTTCGGCGATCTTTTCGATCATCGAGGCTTTGTTCACCTGATAGGGGATCTCGGTCACGACGATGGCATAGCGGTCTTTGCGCAACTCTTCGACGTGGGTCTTGGAGCGGATGATGACGCTGCCGCGCCCCTCAAGGTACGCTTTGCGCGCGCCCGAACGGCCCAGCAGAATGCCGCCCGTCGGGAAGTCGGGGCCGGGCACGTACTGGATCAGGTCTTCGCTGCTCAAGTCCGGAGTGTCGATCAGGGCCAGCGTGGCGTCGACCACTTCGCCAAGGTTATGGGGCGGGATGTTCGTGGCCATACCGACCGCAATACCGCCCGCGCCATTGACCAGCATGTTCGGGAAGCGTGCGGGCAGAACGGTGGGCTCACGGTCCTTGCCATCATAGTTGTCCTGGAAATCGACGGTTTCTTTGTCGATGTCGGCCAGCAGGGCGGCGGCGGGCTTGTCCATGCGTACTTCGGTGTAACGCATCGCCGCGGCACTATCGCCGTCCATCGAACCAAAGTTGCCCTGACCATCCAGCAGCGTCAGCGACATCGAGAAATCCTGCGCCATACGAACCAGCGCATCGTAAATCGCGCTGTCGCCGTGCGGGTGGTATTTACCCATGACGTCGCCCACGGGACGCGCCGATTTCCGGTAAGGCTTGTCGTGGGTATTTCCGGTCTCGTGCATCGCATAAAGGATGCGGCGGTGCACAGGTTTTAGGCCGTCCCGAAGATCCGGAATTGCGCGGCTGACGATCACCGACATCGCGTAATCCAGATAGGATGTCTTCATCTCGTCGGCGATCGAAACCGAGGGTCCGTGATGGATCGCGCGCGGCTTCGGATTTTCTTCTGCGTTTTCAGGGGTTTCCGGAGTATCGGTCACTGTGTCGCCTGTCCCAGCCGTTGCTTCTATATTTTGTTGAAGGGGTTATAGCAGAGCCAGCATATGGTGCGCAATGCCGCTGGCACCTTGCGTTGGCACCGCTCAGGGGTGGCTGCTAACACACTGTTTTTCTTGCCAGAAAAATCGGGTTGGCCTGTAATTTGAATCAGGGCAGGAAGAACAGGAGAACCGCAGATGGAAAAGAGTGAAACGGAACTGCTTCTCAAGGGCTACGGGCTGACCACAGCAGAGATGATTTACCGTATGCCCGATTACAAATCGGTGCTGAACACTTTTGTCTGGCAGGACTATGATCTGGCGCCCGACTACCCGCGAATGTTCAAGTTCATCGAGTTCTGGGAGCGCGAGATCGAAGGCAAGCTGCACACGGTGCGCTTTGCCCATCGCAAGCTGCTGAGCCCGACAGACTGGCAGCAGATCGTGGGCGAATTCCGCATCCATTAGGCATAAAAAGGCGGCCCGTTCTGGGGGCCGCCGGTAGTGCCATATATAATGGCTTAGTGCTTGGCGCGGGCGGCCGCGATCCAGATCAGGCAGAACAGCGCCGAGAAGATCGCGTTGTAGCCCGCCATGGTGATGCCGAACAGATCCCACACGATGGCGTCGCACATGACCACGCCGGTCGGCCCGTCAAGGCTGAGCAGGTCGGTCGCATTCATCCCCGACAGCGCATCGGCAGAGCCGGTGCAGCTGGTGGGGCCTTGCCACAATTTCTGCTCGACGCCCGCGTGATAGACGCCGATGCCGCTGGTGACCGCCGCCGCCAGCGCCCCGAGCCATGCAATGATGGCCGACGGGAACATCACCCCGACCGCCCCCAGCAGGATGGCCGCCGCATGGGGCCAGCGCTGCCACAGGCACATGGCACACGGCGGATAGCCCCCGATATACTGGAACCCGAAGGCCCCCAGTAGAATTGCCAGAGAACCAAAGGCCGCGAGGCCGATCAGGGTGCGTTGAGTCATAGGTATTTTACCACGTAGAAGCCACCTATCAGGATGGCGAGGAAAAGCGCGAACACGATGCCCAGGCGCTTTTCGATGAAGTCGCGGATCGGTGCGCCGAATTTCTTGAGCAGCGCCGCAACAAGGAAGAACCGGACGCCCCGTGCCACGACCGAGCTGACCATAAAGGTGGCCAGCGGCATTCCGGTCCAGCCGGACATGATCGTGATGACCTTATAAGGGAAGGGCGTCATCCCCGCGATCAGCACGGCCCAGAAGCCCATGTCGTTGAAGCGGGTGTTGAACTCGGCCATCGCGTCGCCCTTGCCAAGGGCGGTCAGGATGGGTTGGCCGATCTGGTCAAAGGCGAAATGCCCGATCGCATATCCGAACAATCCACCGATCACCGAGCTGAGCAGCGCCACACCGGCAATCAGCCACGCGCGGTTCGGACGGGCCAGGATCAGGGGGATCATGATGACGTCGGGCGGGATGGGGAAAAAGGAACTCTCGACAAAGGACACGACGGCCAACGCCCACAAAGCGCGGGGATGTTCCGACAGGCTCATCGTCCAATCATAAAGGCGACGTAAAATGGGTCTTACTCCTGCTGAAATCGCGCTAGACAGACCATGCTGTGGGGCGGCGGTCAATATACACGTCCGTGCGCACTCTTTTCATCACGGTTGTGTTTGTGGGGGCTTTACCACGCGCTCGGGTTGGGCTAGTCAATCGCTCACACTTGCCTGAGTGGCGGAATGGTAGACGCAGCGGATTCAAAATCCGCCGATGGTAACATCGTGAGGGTTCGAGTCCCTCCTTAGGCACCACTGATTTTCCTGACATCGTGATACAGCTGATTGCACTGCACCCGCAGGGCTTGCGCGTGTTTTTCTGCCGTTGCGATGCTGCAATGCAGCCCGGCAAGGATACCCCATACTTTAGATTGTTATGCACTTGAATCGGTTCATGATTCGGAGTTCGGCGGGGCAGGGTGCGTTAAGAAACTCCGTTATTGCGGAAAATCTTCCACTAAATTCTGGTCACTTCCATACTTACGAATGTGCCCGCTCGTGTGGTAAAGGATAGGTGCCTAAGATTTTCACAAAAAAACTAAATTCATCCGAAACAAGAAACGATCACGTTTTGATGATATCAAGTGATCTTTGGAAAAATCCTTAAAAAATTGGGTAAAAGCCTCTCTTTGCAGTTTCTGCGCGTGCATCATTGGATCAAAGTGAGAAACAAAGACATGCCAATTTCCCAATTAAGGCGAAAAAAAGGCAGGTTTAAGGCCGAAAAAAGGGGTGTGGTCGCTAACCATTTCGAATTTTCTCTTTGTCTTAAGGATGTGGTGCATGTATCCAAAGGGAGTGCCCATCTGGGGGGATGGCGCTTTTGACTGAGTAGCATCGCGATTTCGCCACAATTGGCGGAGCCCGGGATGTGGAAGGCGTAAAGATTTCGGCATCTGCCCAACGTGTACGGGTAACGCAAACCAACAGGTTTCTGCGGTCGGTTTCTCTCACCCTTCTGAAAGTCGAAAGCATCATCGTGGTTCGGTCGAACCTCTGTGGGCTCTTGTTGACGCTACGGTGCGCTGCGCCGGACAGGAGTAAGAGAGATGACGTATTATTGCTACGGTTCGTGGATGGACTGGTTCAAAAGCCACAGCACCACTACCGCTGAGTGCGATACCGGTTATGCCAACGCCGACACCAACACCTCCGGTCTGATCGGTCTGTGGGACTTCCTCAAGGGGACCGAATACAAAGACACCGCGCTGGACGACGGGATTGCCAATGATGGCATCAAGTTCGGCAATGCGTGTGTGTCGGACGGCAAGCTGCTGCTTGATGGCAACGGCGACTACATGACCATTGGCGGCAATGACAACGCGTTCGATCTGCAGCAGGGCACGATCGAAATGCAGTTCACCCAGAAGTGCGCGACCGGCAACGACACGCTGATCAGCCGTGGTGAAGTCAACGATTACAATGCCGAGGGCTACTTCGAGATTAGCGTCAGCGAAGATGGCCGCGTGTACATGTACCACGTGGACGACGGCAAAATCGCCTACCTGTCCACTGAAAAATGCTTCTTCAACGAAGGCGATACCCTGAACGTGTCCTACTCCTGGGATGCGGACACCGGCGGCTCCTTCACCGTTCAGAACCTGACCCAGTGCTCGGAAGTCACTCTGGGCCACAACATCACCGGTCTGGACATGGACATCGGCGACAACGACGGCGAAAGCTGGACCGTTGGTGCCCGCGAAGTCGATGACACCGATGGTTGCTATGACCAGTACTTCCAGGGTTCGATCGACTATGTGGCCGTGTTCAACAACGCGAACCCCGCAGGCGACGGCTATGTCGAAGGGTCGTCGGGCAATGACCTGATCGACACCGACTACATCGGTGACCCCGAAGGCGACATGATCGACAACGAGGACGCGATCCTCGCGAACAGCGACCTGAACGACGATATCGTTCTGGCTGGCGCCGGTAATGACACCGTGAAGGCCGGCGAAGGCAACGACATCATCTACGGCGACAGCAAGCAGGGCGCGGGCGAAGCCTCGCCGGTTACCATCTCGATCGACAGCGCGTCGGCGGGTATGGCCAGCAAGATCTACGCCTACACCATCGACCCCGAGACCGGCAAAATCTCGAACGTGATGCTGCTGGAAGACGACGCCCGTGACGGCGTTGGCAAAACCTATGAATACAACGTGGCTCAGGGCGGTGTGGTTGGCGTTGGTATCGTCAACGATCAAGGCCAGTTCCTGTCCTCGGGTTACGGCGACAACGTCGGCCTGAACAGCGACGGTCTGGTCCACACCAAAGGTCTGGGTCAGGTTGACGATAGCACCGTCAAGATCGGCTTCGAAGACTGGGCTTGCCTCGGTGACAAGGACTTCAACGACGTCACCCTGACCATTGATCTGGGGACCTCTGGCGCGACCTTCGACAACGCACACTACACCACGTCTTCCTCGGTTGGCTCGGCCATCGTGACCGAAGGCGCTGGCGACGACCTGCTTTACGGCGAAGAGGGTGACGACACCATCTACGGCGAAGGCGGTAACGACACCATCGACGGCGGTATCGGCGACGACAGCATCGATGCAGGCGAAGGCACTGACTCGGTTCTGGGTGGCGACGGTAACGACACCATCATCTATGGCGGCGGCAACGACACCATCGACGGTGGCGCAGGCAACGACTACATCGACGACGGCTACGGCGTTATCAAAGACGGCGCGAACCTGATCCACGGCGGCGACGGCAACGACACCGTTTACTCGGGCAACTCGAACGACACCGTTTACGGTGACGCGGGCAATGACGAGCTGCACGCCGAAGGTGGCAACGACACCATCGACGGTGGCGCGGGCGCAGACCTGATCTTCGGCGACGACGGTGATGACAGCATCAAAGGCGGCGCAGACAACGACACCATCCACGGTGGCGAAGGCAACGACAGCGCGGTTGGCGACACCGGCAACGACACCATTCTGGGTGAGGGTGGCAACGACACCCTGCGCGGCGAAGAAGGCAACGACTACGTTGACGGCGGCGCTGGCAACGACAGCGTTTCGGGCGGCGCTGGCGACGACACCGTTCTGGGTGGCGACGGCGACGATCTGGTGCGCGGCGGTTCGGGCAATGACTCGATGTCGGGCGGCAAGGGCAACGACTACATCGACTCCGGTTCGGGCGATGACAGCGTTGACGGCGGCGAAGGTCACGACACCATCGTCAGCTACAACGGTGCAGACACCATCTATGGCGGCGCAGGCAACGACAGCATCGACTCTTCGTGGGGCGACGCGAATGCTCTGCCCGATCTGGGCTACCCCGGCCTGTTCCCCGCGGACAGCGACACCGAGAACGACCGCGACTACGTTGATGCCGGCGAAGGCAACAACTGGGTTTCGACTGGCGACGACCGCGACACCATCATCTCTGGTTCGGGCAACGACACCATCGATGGCGGCATCGACAACGACTCGATCTCCTCGGGTGCAGGCAATGACTTCATCGTCGGCGGCGAAGGCTCGGACACCATTCTGGCGGGCGACGGCAACGACACCGTTTACGCTGGCTTTGGCCCCGGCACCGATGACGCGCTGAACGTTCCCGATGGTCAGGATCTGGTTGAAAACAACGGCCGCGATTACGTGGATGCGGGCGCAGGTGACGACCTTGTCTATGGTTCGGATGACGCGGACACCATTCTGGGTGGTTCGGGCAACGACACCATCGACGGTGGCATCGACGCCGACTCGATCCTGGGTGGCTCGGGCGACGACGTCATCACTCTGGGTCTGAAGAACGACGCGCATGCTGACTACGCTTCGGGCGGCGATGACCGTGATTACTTCACAGGCGTCGGCGCAGGCGACACCGTAGACGGTGGCACCGGCGGCAACGACTACGATACTCTGGACCTGACCGGTCTGGGTAAGTGGCAGTACAGCAACGTTACCACCGACGCGGATGGCGACTCGAGCAGCGGTTCGATCAACTTCCTCGACAGCCTTGGCAACGTCACCGGCACTCTGAAGTTCAACGAGATCGAGAAGATCATCCCCTGCTTCACCCCCGGTACCGTGATCGCGACCCCCATGGGCGAGCGTCTGGTCGAGGAACTGCAGGCTGGTGACCGGATCATCACCCGTGACAACGGCATCCAGCGCATCCGCTGGGTCGGCACCAAGAACGTGACCTCGCTGGATCTGCAGCGCGCACCCCACCTGCGTCCGATCATGATCAAGGCGGGTGCTCTGGGTAACGGTCTGCCGGAAACCGACATCATGGTGAGCCCGAACCACCGGATGCTGATCGCGAACGAGAAGACCTCGCTCTACTTCGAAGAGCCCGAAGTGCTGGCCGCTGCAAAGCACCTGATCGGCACCCCCGGCATCTACGAAGTGAACGTGCCCTCGACCACCTACATCCACTTCATGTTCGACCGCCACGAGGTCGTTCTGTCGAATGGTTGCTGGTCGGAAAGCTTCCAGCCCGGCGATTACTCGCTGAAAGGAATCGGTGCAGAACAGCGTAACGAGATCTTCGAACTGTTCCCCGAACTGAAGAACCAGAAGGGTCTGGAGAGCTTTGAAGCAGCGCGTCGCTCGCTCAAGAAGCACGAAGCCAAGCTTTTGGTCCACTAAAGCCAAGTTGAGAATAGACTTAAGACAGCGGGCGGTATCCTAGGGATGCCGTCCGTTAACTTTATTAGTAAGAAATACTCACATAACCGCCTGCAACAAACCCAATTTGTGCCCTAATTTAGGGTGACAACTTTTGAATATGTGGGGCAGGTGCCCCGGCGTTCATGGCAGTGTGTGAGGCTTATGGAGAGCAGGGAAACAAACGTGGTTCACGTCGGCGCAACCAAACGCAGGTTTGGTGCAGGCGGGCCGTTGCCGGAGCTTCCGGTATACGGGGACGAACCGTCCTTTGCTTCGCCGTTCAGTGTGCCTTGCTTTACCCCCGGTACCCGTATCGCCACCCGTCAGGGCCCTATCGCGGTCGAAGACCTGCGTACAGGGGATCTGCTTCTGACCCGGGACAACGGCTTCTGTCCGGTGCTCTGGGTCGGGCGCAGCCATTACCGTCTGGCGCAGTCTATGGGCGGTGCGCGCCTTCAGCCCGTGATGATCAAGGCCGGTGCCTTTGGTGAGGGGGTTCCCCAGTCCGATCTGCTGATTTCGCCCGACCATCAGATGCTGCTGACCCGCCGCCTGATGCCCCGCGCGCTGCCTTGCAACGAGCTGCTGGTGCCTGCGCGCCACCTGCTGTCCCAAGCGGGTGTGGTCGTTGCCCCTCAGCGCGAGGTCGAGTTTGTGCACGTTCTGATGGAGCGTCACGAAATCCTGCTGGCCGATGGCGCATGGACCGAAAGCTACCGACCGGATTCCTCTGTGGTCCGGTCGCTGCCCAATGATGTGCGTGTAGATCTGCTGGCCAGCCTAGGCGGCCGTGACCCGATGCGCGGCCCCGTGTTCGAGGCTGCTCGTCAGTCCGCTGGCCCCGAGGCTTTGTCCCCCGAAGCGGACAGATAAGCCGCCCAATCCTCTGGCGTATCCAAATCCAGCGTCGCCCCGTGGCCGGTCAGGTCGTGGGGTTTCAGTCGTGATGCGTTCGCCTTGATAACCGATCTGGCGCCATCGTCTCCGGTCAGTGCGGTTAGCGCAGGGAACAGGTCCTGTGGGAAAATCACCGGATGCCCCCAAGTGCCGCTGGCATCGCGCGCGCGCCAGATTGCCTTGGGATCAGCGCGGTGCAGCGCCACGAACTGCGCCAAATGATCGGCGGTCAGGTCCGGCATGTCTGACGGCAAAACGATCGCGCCGGTCACACGGTCGGGCAGGGCGCGGATACCGGCGGCGATGGAATGCCCCATCCCCAAGGCGGCGTCATGAACAGTGATCAGGGACAGGTCCAACCCCTGCAATGCCTGCGCGCGGGCGGGCCGATCTGGGGGCAGCGCCACCGCCACCGGCAAACCACATGTCAACGCCCGCTCTGCGATTACCCGCAGGCAAGGCACCCCGCCCACAGGCATCAACAGCTTGTCGCCCCCGCGCATACGCGAGGACGCTCCGGCAGCTAGGATCAGGATGGCGGGCGCGGGTGTCATGCCTGACTGTACCGCGCCATGCGCCCCGAGCAAGCGGTCAGTACCCGCGCCAAATCCAGCCGCCACCCAGGATGCGGGTGCTGGTCGGGTCGTAGAACACACAGGCCTGACCGGGGCTCACACCCTCTTCTGCGGTCAGGAGTTCGACCTCTGCCTCGGTCTCGGAGATCGGGCGCAGGATCGCGGGGCGCGGCGGGCGGGTGCTGCGGACTTTGACGGCGATCTCGCGCTCGGCCATGTCGGTAAAGGGGCCATCCCCCAACCAGTTGATTTCGCGCACGGGAACGGTGCGGGTGGCCAGAAGTTCCTTTGGGCCGACGATCACCTGCTTGTTGTCCACGTCCAGCTTGACCACATAGAGCGGCTCGGACAGGCCGCCGATCCCCAGACCACGGCGCTGGCCGATGGTGTAGTGGATTACGCCGTTATGCTCGCCCAAGACGCGGCCATCCGCATGAACGATCTGGCCGGGCTCTGCCGCACCGGGGCGCAGCTTTTCGATGACGCTGGCGTAGTTGCCGTTCGGAACGAAACAAATGTCCTGACTGTCGGGCTTGTCCGCCACGCTCAGGCCGTATTTCGCGGCCAACTCGCGCGTTGCTGCCTTGGAGGGCAGATGCCCCAGGGGGAAGCGCAGATAGGACAGCTGCTCGGGCGTGGTCGAGAACAAGAAGTAGCTCTGGTCACGGTTCGCATCGGCGGCGCAGTGCAGCTCTGGCCCGTGATCGCCCATCTTGCGCTGGATATAATGGCCGGTCGCCATGCAGTCAGCGTCCAGATCCCGCGCGGTTTGCAGCAGGTCTTTGAATTTCACACGCTCGTTGCAGCGGATGCAGGGCACGGGGGTCGCGCCGGCCAGATAGCTGTCCGCGAACTCGTCAATCACCGCATCCTTAAAAATGTTCTCATAATCCAGAACATAGTGGGGGAAGCCCATCTGCTCGGCCACGCGGCGCGCATCGTGGATGTCGATGCCTGCGCAGCACGCGCCTTTTTTGGCCAGCGCCGCGCCGTGGTCATAGAGCTGCAAGGTCACGCCAACGACGTCATAGCCTTCTTCAGCAAGCTGTGCGGCCACGACCGAGCTGTCCACGCCGCCCGACATCGCCACGACCACGCGGGTCTCGGACGGGGGCTTGGGGAAACCAAGGGAATTGAGCGGGGTGCCGTTGTCCAGCGCCATGGGCTTTCTCCTGCGGGTTGGAACCTGCGGAATATATGAAAATCCTCGGTACTCTCAAGAGCCGGTTTCAGAACCTGTTAAGTCCCATGCCCGATTTTCCCTGTGTGGGAACCAGAGAAAGGGGACTTAAACGATGTTTCTCAAGAAAGTAGAGGGCGTGCGCACCATCGCGCTGCCCGATGGCCGGGTTTTGTCGCATTCGGACCTGCCGCCCGAAAATATCAGGCGCTGGGTCGCCTCGCGCAAGGAAGTTGTGGTGCTGGCCGTGCGCCACGGGCTGCTGAGTCGTAAATCTGCGTTAGAGAAGTATGATTTGTCCGACGAAGAGTTCGCGTGCTGGGAAAATGCATTAAATGACCACGGATCAAAGGGTTTGAAGGTCACGTTGATACAAAATTATAGACAACCTAGGGGAGATAGTGAAAGAAATGCTTAATTAGTAACGTGCAGTTAACCAAAGGTCGGCAGTCTGTACGCAATCGGTTCAAGAGTTTGGGAATCTTAAAATGCGTATTTTGCTTATTGAGGACGATCCGGCGACGACGAAAAGCATCGAGCTGATGCTGGGTCATGCCAACCTGAATGTTTACGCGACCTCTTTCGGTGAAGAAGGCGTGGAGCTGGCCAAGCTGTACGATTACGATTTGATCCTTCTGGATTTGTCGCTGCCTGACATGAGCGGTCACGAAGTGCTGCGTCAGATCCGTCTGGCGCGGGTTGAAACGCCCGCGCTGATCCTTTCGGGGTCCGATGATACGGAAAGCAAGCTGAAGGGCTTTGGGTTTGGTGCGGATGATTATCTGACCAAGCCGTTCCACCGCGATGAACTGGTGGCCCGTATCCATGCGATCATCCGCCGCTCCAAGGGCCATTCCCAGTCGGTCATCCGCACTGGCCGGATCAACGTGAACCTAGATGCGAAAACCGTGGACGTTGAGGGCGAGCCCGTGCACTTGACCGGCAAGGAATACCAGATGCTGGAGTTGCTGAGCCTGCGCAAAGGGACCACGTTGACCAAAGAGATGTTCCTGAACCATCTTTACGGCGGCATGGACGAGCCCGAATTGAAGATCATCGACGTTTTCATCTGCAAGCTCCGGAAAAAACTGGCAAAAGCGACGGGCGGCGAAACCCATATCGAAACGGTCTGGGGCCGTGGCTATGTGATGCGCGACCCTTCGGATATGGCGGGAACTTCGCGCGGATCGTCGGCCCTTAGCGCCTGAGCATCTGGACGGCGGGGGCGCTGCGCCCTAAACCAAGGGCAAACAGATTAGCGTTTGGGGTGCCCTATGAGCCAGGATTTTCACGACACGCCGGTCGAGGCGCTGGATACCACCGGTGCCCGCGCCGAACTGGAGCGTCTGTCCGGCCTTCTGGCACGCGCGAACGCCGCTTACCATACCGAAGACGCGCCCGAGTTTTCGGACGCAGACTATGACGCGCTCAAGCAGCGCAATGCGGCGATTGAGGCTCGTTTCCCCGATCTGAAGCGGGCAGACAGCCCCTCGGAGCAGGTTGGCGCGGCTCCGGCAGAGGGCTTTGGCAAGATCGCCCACCGCGTCCGGATGATGTCGCTGGCGAACGCCTTCGAGGATGGCGATGTCTCGGATTTCGTCGATGGGATCGCCCGTTATCTGGGGATGTCCGCTGGCGATCTGGCCTTTACTGCGGAGCCCAAGATCGACGGACTTTCCCTGTCCCTGCGCTATGAAAACGGCCAGTTGATCTATGCGGCGACCCGTGGCGATGGCTCCGAAGGCGAGGATGTGACCGCCAATGCTCGCACCATCCGCGATATTCCACAGACCCTGACCGGCGCCCCCGACGTGCTGGAGGTGCGCGGCGAAGTCTACATGTCCCACGAGGATTTCGAGGCCCTGAACGCCCGCCACCAAGAGCGCGGTGGCAAGATTTTCGCCAACCCGCGCAACGCGGCGGCGGGTTCGCTGCGCCAACTCGACGCCAAAATCACCGAGGCCCGCCCGCTGCGGTTCTTTGCCTATGCGTGGGGTGAACTCTCCGCGCCTTTGGCGGACACCCAGATGGGAGCGATTGAACGGCTGGCGGAGCTGGGGTTCCAGACGAACCCGCTGACGGCGATCTGCAATGGGCCGGACGAGATGATCGCCCATTACCGCATGATCGAGCAGAAGCGCGCGACCTTGGGCTATGACATCGACGGCGTGGTCTACAAGGTAAACGATCTGGCACTGCAAGAGCGTTTGGGCTTCCGCAGCACCACGCCCCGTTGGGCGATTGCCCACAAATTCCCCGCCGAGTTGGCGTGGACGCGGCTCGAGGCAATCGACATTCAGGTGGGCCGGACGGGGGCGCTCAGCCCTGTGGCGCGTCTGACGCCGGTGACCGTGGGCGGTGTGGTTGTGTCCAACGCGACCCTGCATAACGAGGATTATATCGAGGGCCGCGATAACGCCGGCAACCCGATCCGCGAGGGGCGCGACATCCGCGTCGGCGACTGGGTGCAGGTCTATCGCGCGGGGGATGTGATCCCCAAAATCGCAGATGTGGACCTGAATAAGCGTCCGCAAGATGCTGAGAAATATGAGTTTCCGACCGTTTGCCCCGAATGCGGGTCCGAAGCGATCCGCGAGGAAGGCGATAGTGTGCGCCGGTGCTCTGGTGGGATGATCTGCCCCGCGCAAGCGGTCGAGAAGCTGAAGCACTTGGTCAGCCGCGCGGCCTTTGACATCGACGGGATGGGCGCCAAGCAGGTCGAGCAGTTCTACAAGGACGGATGGGTTAAGGAACCCGCCGATATCTTCAAGCTGCGCGAACGCTATGGCAGCGGGATGCAGCAACTCAAGAACCGCGAAGGTTGGGGCGACAAGAGCGCGAAGAAGCTCTTTGATGCCATTGATGAAAGACGGAAAATTGGCTTAGATCGGGTGCTGTTCGGTCTGGGAATCCGGCATGTGGGAGAGCAGGTCAGCCGCCTCTTGGCGCGCCACTATGGCAGCTGGTCCGCGTTAACCACGGCGCTGGATGCCGCCCAAGACGAAACTTCCGAGGCTTGGGCAGACCTGCTGTCCGTCGATGGCGTGGGCACGGTTTTGGCGCGCTCCATCGTGACCGCCTTTGCCCAAGAGGCCGAGCGCGCCAGCATCGACCGCCTGATCGCGGAACTCGAGGTGCAGGACGTGACCGCACCCAAAACCGACGGCAGCCCCGTGGCGGGCAAAACCGTCGTCTTTACCGGCACGCTGGAAAAGATGACCCGCGCCGAGGCGAAGGCCCGCGCCGAAGCCCTTGGGGCCAAGGTTGCAGGGTCCGTCAGCGCGAAAACCGATATTCTGGTGGCGGGGCCCGGCGCGGGCTCCAAGGCCAAGAAAGCCGCCGAACTGGGTATCCAGACGCTTGACGAGGATGGCTGGCTCGACCTGATCGGGCAGGCCTGACATGGGCCGCCCCGAGGTTCTGTTTCCCCTGTTCGCGGGGTTGGAAACCCTGAACGGCATCGGCCCCAAAACGGCCGAAGCCATGGGAAACCTCGGCCTGACACGGCCTCGGGACCTCTTGTTCCATTTACCATACAGCGGGGTCAGCCGCGCCCGTCGCGACACCGTGCAGGGCGCCACAACCGGCGAGGTTGTGACCGTCGCCGCCCGCGTCTTGCGCCACACAGCGCCCACGGGCCGCGGCCGCCCGTACCGCGTGATGGTAGAGGATGCTCAGGTCAGCTTCCCCTTGGTGTTTTTCCACGCCCGCGACCGCTATTTGCAGCAGATTTTACCGGTGGGCGAGGATCGCATCATCTCGGGCAAGGTCGAGTTTTTCGACGGTATTCCCCAGATCGCGCACCCCGATCATGTGGTCCCGATGGACGAGGAAAGCACCATTCCCGCCTTTGAGCCGACCTATGCCCTGACCGCGGGCGTGACCGCCAAGCAGGTGATCAAGGGCGTGGCGAGTGCCTTGGAGCACCTGCCGGAACTGCCCGAATGGATCGACAATTCTCTGATGAAGCAAAAGGGTTGGCCCGATTGGCGCATGGCCCTGCACACAGCCCATCACCCCCAAGACATGGGCGATCTGGCGGCCGAGGCGCCTGCGCGGACCCGCTTGGCCTATGACGAATTCTTTGCCCATCAGTTAACGCTGGCCTTGGCGCGGGCCTCGCGCCGCGAAAAGCCGGGCTTGCCCTCGGTGGCGACGGGGCGTTTGCAACGGCGGGTGCTGGCAGCGCTGCCATACCGGCCCACGGGCGCGCAGGATCGGGCGATCCGCGAAATCAGCGATGATCTGGCGCGGCCCGTGCGGATGAACCGCTTGCTGCAGGGCGATGTGGGTGCGGGCAAAACCTTGGTCGCGTTGATGGCGCTGTTGGTCGCGGTCGAGGCTGGCGGGCAGGGCGTGATGATGGCTCCGACTGAAATCCTCGCCCGTCAGCATATGGAGGGGCTGCAGCCTCTGGCCGAAAGCGCGGGCGTGGTGATCGAACTGCTGACCGGCCGTGACAAGGGCAAAGAACGGCAGGCCAAATTGGACGCCCTAGCGCAAGGCAAGATCCACATCTTGGTCGGCACCCACGCGGTCTTCCAAAAGGATGTGGAATTCCGCGACCTGCGCCTTGCGGTGATCGACGAGCAGCACCGCTTTGGCGTGGCGCAACGTCTCGAACTGGGGCGCAAAGGGCGCGCCGTCGACGTGCTGGTCATGACCGCCACGCCGATCCCGCGCAGTCTGGCGCTGGCGCAATTCGGGGATATGGATGTCTCGATCCTCGATGAAAAGCCGCCCGGACGCACGCCAGTGAAAACTGCCCTGATCTCGACCGAGCGGATGGCCGAAGTCACTGACCACCTGCGCCAAGCGATCGCGCAGGGGCGGCAGGCCTATTGGGTCTGCCCGCTGGTCGAGGAAAGCGAAGTCTCCGACCTGACCTCGGCGCAAGAGCGGTTCGAACGTCTGCGCGCGGCCCTTGGCGAAGGTGTGGTTGATCTGGTCCACGGCCAAATGCCCCCCGACCAGAAGGACAGCGCCATGTCGCGCTTCCAGTCCGGCGAAACCAAGGTGCTGGTCGCGACCACGGTGATCGAGGTTGGGGTCAACGTCCCGAACGCCTCGATCATGGTGATCGAACGGGCCGAGATTTTCGGGCTCGCGCAACTCCACCAGCTGCGTGGCCGTGTGGGGCGCGGGGCCGCAGCCTCGACCTGTTTGCTGATGTACCAAGCGCCACTGTCGGAAAGCGGCCAGCGCCGCCTGACGACCCTCCGCGACACCGAGGATGGCTTCCGCATCAGCGAGGTCGATCTGCAAATGCGCGGGGCAGGCGACCTGATCGGCACCGCCCAATCGGGTCTTCCGCGCTTCCGCGTTGCGGATATGGAGCGTCAGGCAGACCTGATGGCCACCGCCCAAACCGACGCCCGCGCACTGCTAACTACCGATCCGCACCTGACATCCGATCGCGGCAAGGCTGCCAGAACGCTACTTTGGCTGATGGAACAGGATCAAGCGATCCGTTTGATTTCAGTGGGTTAACCGCAGGTCTCCCCACTTCGTTCTCAAATGTTCACATTTGTTCTCAAAAAGTTCTTTACCGAATCATTAATCCGTGAGAACAAAAGAGCAACAGAAACATTGAGCGAACGGAGAAGACACAATGGCCCGCCAGATCAAACTGACTTTCATCCGCAGCCGCGACACTTTTATCCCCGATATGATCGGCGCGACCTCTTTGATGGTCATGCTGGTCGGTGCCCTCCACGCGCCCATGTTCTTCTGAGCCGCACGACCCAATCCCACGGTTCTCTGCCGACCGGACCTGTCGCCTGTCCCAATCCGCGACTGACTGCCCGTCTTGTTCCGCCAGCGCCTACTGGCCGAACCTTGGTCCGGTACGAACCGTCCTCTCCGCCGCCATCCTTGCCGGGATGCGCGGCGGTTTTTTTATCCGCGGCAGGGCAGCAGCAGTCCTGTGCTTCTTCTTGGTAAAAATACTCTCGGGGGTGAATTGGTGCCCAAGCACCAAGAGGGGGCAGAAAGCCCCCTTTGCCCGTTCACCAATGTCCGGAACGTTAAACGGTCTGCGCGGCCTCGGCCTGCGCAACGGCTTCGCTCAGGGCGTCCAAGGTCAGCATGATCGAGGCATGGCGGTTCTTGTATTCCCGCGCGGGCAGCAGCGCCTCGAGCCCGTCGAAGGGTGCGGAGGGCGCATCCCCTCCGTCCCGCAGCATGGATTTCAATTCGTCGCGGGCTTTCTCGATTTCCTCGCGGGTGCGGCCGATCGCGGCGGCGCCGACCACACTGGCCGAAGCCTGACCCAAAGCGCAGGCCTTGACGTCCGCCGCATAGCGGCTGACGCGGCCATCGGTCACGTCCACATCCACGGTCACGGTCGATCCGCACAGGGGCGAGCGTTTCTTGGCCGTCGCCTGAGGCGTGTCGAGCCGGCCTGTATGGGGAATCTCGGCGGCCAGCGCGAGGATGCGCTGGGAATAGAGCTTCATCAGGTCGTTCTCGTTCGACATGGGGCCTCACGGGGTTTCTCTTGGGGTCCGTTCAGAATAGATAGGCTGCGACAGACCGAAGAAAAAGGGTTTTCCGTTATGACTGCACAGGCCTTTGATCCCGCCAGCCTGAAATACGACGACAAAGGGCTGATCCCCGCCATCGCGCAGGACGCCGAAAGCGGTGAAGTGTTGATGATGGCCTGGATGAACGTCGAGTCCGTGGCGCGGACTTTGGAGACCGGCAAGGTGACGTATTGGTCGCGGTCCCGTCAGGCATTCTGGGTCAAGGGCGAGACCAGCGGGCATCTGCAAACCTTGGTCGATTTCCGGTATGACTGTGATCAGGATTGCATTCTGGTCATGGTGCGTCAGGAAGGGCCGGCGTGTCACACCAATCGTCGGAGTTGCTTTTACACCGCTGTGCGCGAGGGTGAGACTGTCGAGCTGATGGGGCCGATGGCGTAAAGGGGGCGCTGCCCCCATCCGCTTTGCGGATTCCCCCGGAGTATTTTTACAAAGGTGAAAGCAGGGGCGTGTCGATGAGGTCGGCGATGTCTTGCGAGGTTTTGCCCTCGGCGCGGTAGAGGGCGATGGCGCGGGCGTCGTCGCGTTTTGCCAGACGTTTGCCTTGGGCGTCACGGATCAGGTCGTGGTGGTGGTAGGTCGGGACGGGTTTGTTCAAGAGGGCCTGCAGGATCACGTGGATCTGGGTGGCCTCGAACAGGTCAGCGCCGCGGCTGACGTGGGTGATCTGTTGGTCCGCGTCGTCGATGACCACCGACATGTGATAGGACGTGCCCATGTCGCGGCGGGCGAGGACGATGTCGCCGAGAGTTTCGTGGGCTTTGGTCAGTTCGATGGTGTGGGTGCCGGTGTGGACGGGGCCGATTTCGGTGAAGGTCAGTGTGGGTTTGCCGATGGCGGCGACCGCTTTGGCCATGTCGAGGCGGAGGGTTTCGCCGCCCGGCATGTGGGCCGGTTTCGGTTTGGCGCGGCAGGTGCCCGGATAGATCAGGCCGTCGGGACCGTGGGTCGGGACGCCCTCTTGGGGGGCGGACATGGCGGCTTCGATATCGCGGCGCTTGCAGGTGCAGGGATAGAGCAGGTCCATGTCCCACAGGGTTTGCAGGGCGGCGCGGTAGGCGGGCATGCGGTCTGACTGGCGCATGACAGGCGTGGGCCATGTGAGGCCGAGCCATGTCAGGTCGTCGTAAATCTGCGCCTCCCATTCGGGGCGTGCGCGGGATTGGTCGATGTCTTCGATCCGCAGCAGGAACTCACCGCCAAGCGTTCGGGCGAGATGCGCCGCCGTCAGGGCCGAGAAGGCGTGCCCCAGATGCAGGGGCCCCGTGGGCGACGGCGCAAATCGTGTTCGCATTAGATTTGGCTGGTAAGCCATTGTTGCCACATCTCTTTGGCGCGGTCAGTGTAGCCTTTGTAGCGGATTTTGCGGCCCTTGCGGCCCCCGCGCACGTCTTCGAGCGGCTGGAAAAGGCCGAAGTTCACGTTCATCGGCTGGAAGGTTTTTGCGTCCGCGCCACCGGTGATGTGGTTCACGAGGCTGCCCATAGCGGTTTCCAGCGGCACCTCGGGGATGTCCTGACCAAGGATCTCGGCGGCGGCGAAACGGCCGGCCAGCAGGCCCATGGCCGCGGATTCAACATAGCCTTCGACGCCGGTGATCTGGCCTGCGAAGCGCACATTGGGGCGCGACTTCATCCGCAGGCGGCTGTCCAGCAGCGTGGGCGAGTTGATAAAGGTGTTCCGGTGGATGCCGCCAAGGCGGGCAAAGCTGGCGTTTTCCAGACCGGGGATCATGCGGAAGACCTCGGTCTGTGCGCCGTATTTCATCTTGGTCTGGAAGCCGACGATGTTGAACAGCGTGCCAAGGGCATTGTCGCGGCGCAGCTGGACAACGGCATAGGCTTTGTCTTCGGGATTGTGGGGGTTGGTCAGGCCGACGGGCTTCATGGGGCCGTGGCGCAGGGTCTCGCGGCCGCGTTCGGCCATGACCTCAATCGGCAGGCAGCCGTCGAAGTAACCGGCGGTTTCGCCCTCGTGGAATTCGGTTTTGTCGGCGGCCAGAAGGGCGTCGATAAAGGCCTCGTACTGCTCTTTGGTCATGGGGCAGTTGAGGTAGGCGGTGCGCTCTTCTTCGGTCTCGCCTTTGTCATAGCGGGACTGCATCCACGCTTGGGACATGTCAATGCTGTCCGCATAGACGATGGGCGCGATGGCGTCGAAGAAGGCCAGATGGTCTTGGCCCGTGGCGGCTTGGATCGACTGACCCAGCGCGGTGCTGGTCAGGGGGCCGGTGGCGATGATCCAGTCGCCGTCCGTGGGCAGCTCGGTGATCTCTTCTTCGGAGACGCTGACATTAGGCAGGGCGCGCAGGGTTTGCGTGACCGCCTCGGCAAAGGGATCGCGGTCCACGGCCAGTGCGCCACCCGCGGGAATACGGTGTTTGTCGGCGGTGGTCATGATGATCCCGTTCGCCGCGCGCATCTCCCAGTGCAGGAGGCCCACGGCGTTCTGCTCGCTATCGTCCGAACGGAACGAGTTCGAGCACACCATCTCGGCCAGATTGCCGGTCTGGTGGGCAAAGGTTCCAACCTTGGGGCGCATCTCGTGGATGACCACGTCAACGCCCATGTTCGCGGCCTGCCAGGCGGCCTCGGAGCCGGCCATACCGCCGCCGATGATATGCAATGTCTTGTCCATGGGGCGCGATCTAGGGCTTTCGGGGGCATTTGGAAAGAGGAAAGGCATAACGGGGAATTGCCGGTACGTCATATTTCGCGGGGCTTGTCGTTTGCGGCGGGCCGGTCATTGTGAGGGGACAGAAACGGGGAGGGTTTCATGGAACTGAAGATGGATGTCGCCGAGCTCGAGGCCTTTTTGGCGCGGGATTTCCCGCAGGTGGGCGACATGTTCTCTATACTAGAGGTCGGCGCGGGCACGCTGAAGGTGCGCCTGAACGTGCGGGAAGAGCATTTGCGGCCCGGTGGGACTGTGTCGGGACCGACGATGTTCGCGCTGGCCGACGTGGGGATCTATCTGGCGGTGCTGGCGGTGATCGGGCCGGTGGGGCTGGCGGTGACCACGAATTGTTCCATTGATTTTATGCGCAAGCCGGTGGCCGGTGTGGACCTGATCGCCGAGTGCCGCATTCTGAAGCTGGGGCGTGTGCTGGCTGTGGGCGATGTTCTGATCTATTCCGAGGGGGATGCGCGGCCTGTGGCGCGGGCGAGCATGACCTATTCCATTCCGCCGAGTGGCTGAGGGCGGGATTTGAGTATTTGGGGCAAAAAGAAGCCCAACGGCCGTGAGAAATATGGGGTATTATAGTACCTATTTTTTAAGTTGCTGATTTTGAATGGTTTTAATGGGTTTCGTGCGCTTGACTGGGGTTTAAAGGGCTGTATAAGACGCCAATCCGAATTCGGGTGGGGCCTTGGCCTTTCCGGGCTCGACCTTGATTAATGAAACCCAGGATATCCTGACCATGAAAACCTTCTCTGCAAAGCCTGCAGACATCGAGAAGAAGTGGATCCTGATCGACGCAGAGGGCGTCGTTCTGGGCCGTCTTGCATCGATCGTTGCAATGCGTCTGCGCGGCAAGCACAAGCCGTCTTTTACCCCCCACATGGATTGTGGTGACAACGTCATCATCATCAACGCTGAGAAAATCCAGATGACCGGCAAGAAGCGCGAAGAGCGTTTCTACTGGCACACTGGCCACCCCGGCGGCATCAAATCGCGCACCAAACAGGAAATCCTGGAAGGCGCATACCCCGAGCGCGTCGTCGAGAAAGCTGTTCAGCGTATGCTGCCCGGCAACCGTCTGTCGCGCAAGCTGATGACCAACCTGCGCGTTTACGCGGGTAACGAACATCCCCACGAAGCTCAGGCACCCGAAGTCATCGACGTTAAGGTTCTGAACGCGAAGAACACGAGGGTTTCGAAATAATGGCCGATCAAGTCAACTCGCTCGAAGAGCTCGGCGCTGTCGCAGGCGGCAACGTTGCAATCGAGATCGACGCACCCCGTGAGCCCGTCCGTGACGAGCTGGGTCGTTCGTATGCCACCGGCAAGCGTAAAGACGCTGTTGCTCGCGTTTGGATCAAGCCCGGTTCGGGTAAGGTCACCGTTAACGGTCGTGAGCTGAACGTTTACTTCGCACGTCCCGTTCTGCAGATGATCCTGCGCCAGCCCTTCGAGGTTGCCGGCGTTGAGGACCAGTTCGACGTCTACGCCACCGTTAAAGGCGGCGGTCTGTCGGGCCAGGCCGGTGCAGTCAAGCACGGCATCTCCAAAGCTCTGCAGCTGTACGATCCCTCGCTGCGTGGCGCTCTGAAAGCCGCTGGCTTCCTGACCCGCGACAGCCGCGTTGTTGAACGTAAGAAGTTCGGCCGTCGTAAGGCACGTCGTAGCTTCCAGTTCTCGAAGCGCTAATCGTTTCGGACACAGAATTCGGGAAGGGGCCGCCGTTTGGTGGCCCTTTTTCGTTGCGGGTGGGGACCGTTTCAACCTGAGAGTGTGGAATTGCGCCCATGATATTTTGCAAATGTAACTGCAGATATCGCAACGCTTGGCGGACATTTTTCGCGGCGTGTGCCGGAAATGAAAAAGGTGCCCTCTGGCAGACGAGAGCACCTTGATAGCATCTGTGTGCGGGCCGTAATTGCCCCACAGGCGTGTCACACTGGAATTAGTGTGTTGCACCCAGGCGGTACAGGCCGGTCTTGCGCTGGGGCGCGTGCTGGATAAAGCCTTGATCCAACAGACGTTTCAGCGTGCGGTGGTAGGTTGCGTGCTTCATGGCGCGCACGGTGTTGTGCGAACGCAGTGCTTCGGAATGAACGTCAGCCTCTTCTTTAGACTCAGCGATCATGTGGAAGGCATACAGGATGTCCTTCTCGTTCTGGGACATATCGTCCAGACCCATGTCCTGTTCCAGTTGGAAAAGAAGCTCACGCATGGCAGCAAGTTGCCGGTAACCACTATGCATCGGAATACCCTTGGACTGTAAAACAAGTAAGAATTGATGTATCCTGACTGTAGGGGATGCAATCTGGACGTGTCCAGCCACATTTTCGCCACATTGCGACCACAGTTGCCCGATTTGGGGCGAATTGTTGCCTTAAATGTAAGCCTAAATTACGCATCGTGTTTCTGGAATTTGTGGATAACCCCGCCCACCGTTTCGCGTTCTGCAGGCAGTGAACATCGCCAGCCCTTAGTTATTGGGCTGTGTTGCGCATATGGAAACGATGTGGGTAACTAGTTGCCCTTGGGGATAAAGGCTCAGCTTGAAAGTTTAAAATATCGTTAACGGAGTTTTGGTAAGTCCGGATTTCGAATATTTTTTTGAGATATTTTTTGGGCATTGGCTTACAGATCGGCAATCTGGGCCAAATTCCGACCAAAAATCAGTCGTTGTCGATCAGACCCAGCCCACGAAGGTAGATTCCGATTCCCGCTTCGAGAAGATCTTCGGGAGAATAAGGCGACCGTGCGCCGGGGGTGCCGCGGGCGAACAACTCGACCACCCCGTGGCTCATGGCCCAGATGTGGGCCGAGAACATGCTGGCAGGGGGGCGGCGGTCTGCGGGGATACGCTCGCTCAGTTTGGCAGCGGCCATTTCCAGAATGCGGCTGGAGCGGCTGGCAGCCTCGGCCAGCTCTGGCGTGCGGTTCACCGAGATGCCGGATTCAAACATCGCCACGTAATGCCCCGGATGGCGCTGTGCGAAGGCCAGATAGGCGCGACCCGTAGCTTCGAAAGCTGCAAGCGCGCTGGGGCGGCCTTCGTTATATGCAAACTCCATCACGTCCGCGAAAATGATATAGCCTTGGCGCGCAGCCTCGGCGATCAGGTCCTCGCGGCCTTCGAAGTGGCGGTAGACGGCGGCAGGGGTTACACCCGCCAGCTTGGCCGCCTCGGACAGGGTAAAGCCCGTGGGGCCTTTGTCGCGCACCAGTTCGAGAGCGGCGTCGACCAAGGCCTGCCGCAGGTTGCCGTGATGGTATCCGCGTTTAGACATGCCAGATGCCCGGATCACCGACGATCTGCGGATCGGGCGTGGAAATCACGTCGGCGTCCTTGTTCGTGTAGTCCAGACCCGAGAGGATCAGGCGGATCACTTCGATACGGGCGCGGCGTTTGTCATCGCTGCGGACCACGTTCCAAGGGCTGACCTTGGCGTGGCTGCGTAGCAGGGTTTCCTGAATGGCCTCGGAATAGGCGTCCCAACGCTTCAGTCCCTCGACGTCGATCCAACTGAGTTTCCACTGTTTCAGCGGATCCTGTTCGCGGTCCAGAAAGCGGCGCAACTGTTCGGCGCGGCCCACGTTCAACCAGACCTTGATCAGGTGGATGCCTTCGTCGACGAGCATTTCCTCGAACGGCAGGACCTGACGGAAGAAATGTTCGCGCTGTTGGGTGGTGCAGAAGTCAAAGACCTTTTCCACGACGCCGCGGTTGTACCAGCTGCGGTCGAACAAAACGATCTCGCCCCCAGCGGGCAGTTCGTTGATGTAGCGTTGGAAGTACCACTGGCTTGCCTCGGTCTCGGTCGGTTTGGACAGGGCGACCACGCGGCAGCCGCGCGGGTTCAGGTTTTCGTGGATGCGCTTGATGGTGCCGCCTTTGCCCGCGGCATCGCGTCCCTCAAAGACGATGGCGACACGGGCGCCGGTTTCCTTGACCCAGTGCTGCAGCTTGACCAGCTCGACCTGAAGCGCGTGGAGCGTTTCCTCATAGGTCTCTTTGTCCAGCTCGGTGGCATAGGGGTAGTCGTCGATGATGTCCTTTTTTCCGGCCTTCTTGATGGCCTCGCGGATTTGGGCCGCGGCGTCGGATTTGAAAAACTCTGAAATGGCACCGTCAAAGGGCAGGGACATCGGAATACCTCTTTTTCCACCTTTATGGGCGGTTAGGGCGCGGGGTGCAATCCGGCGCGGGCGGCGGCACGGTCGATTGCCGCGACGACCACGGGGGCCGAAGTGTGATGAGGCATGTGGCCGATGCCCGGCAGAACGGTCAGGTGCGCATTTGGGATCTGCTGGGACAAGGGGATCGCGTGGATGTGGATCGGGACCGTGTCATCGGCGTCGCCATGGATGATCTCGACCGGCATGGATAGGGTCGGGTAGCGGGTGACCATCTGCGCCAGCTGCGGCTTGAGCGTGGTCAGCTGGCGGGCATTGGCGCGCAGGGTGTCGGGGCGCAGGGCCAGCCCGCCCCCCAGATAATCCGCGTAACCTTCGGGCGCGGATTGCGGGCGGAATACGCCATCCACCATTGTTTTCAACAGCTTCTGAGGCATCAGCGCAGACACCAGCGGCACCGCCACCCGCCCTCCAAGGCTCGAAGACGGGATAGTATAGCTGGGGCCAAGCCCACCGGGCCAAGGGTTCGACGCGCCGGACACCACGATCAGACCGCCGGTTTCCTCTGGCCGTTCCAGCGCCCAAGCCAAGGCCACCGATCCACCAAAGCTGTGACCCAGCACGATCGGGCGCTGCACTCCCAGCTTGTCGGCGGCCAGTTGCAGCATTTGCGCCTGTTCCTGAACGGTTTCGGCGCCATTGTCGGGGATGGTGTTGTAACGGGGATCGGCGCGGTCGGTATAGCCCATCGCGGGCCGGTCGAACGCAATTACGCGGTAGCGGTCGGTCAACCGCCCTGCCAGATCAAAGGTCATGTCCCGCAGGTTGCCACTGGCCCCGTGGATCAGCACCACATCGGGGCCGGCCCCTTGGACCCAGGCGTGTACGCGCCGCCCGTCGTCCAAGGTGATGAACTCGCCGATGGGCGGAGTGCGGGTTTCGCTGCGCAGCTCACGGCTTTCGGCGCGCCGCTCGACAGCGACGCAGCCGGTGATGGTGGCGATCCCGACGACGGCTAAAGTGTTAAAGGCCAATTTTCTCCAACTCATACGGCGTGGTCTGGTAAATCTCGTTTATCCAGTTGCCATATAGAAGGTGCGCGTGGCTTCTCCAGCGGTTCAGAGGCGTTTTCGCGGGATTGTCATCAGGGTAGTAGTTTTCCGGCACGTTGATCGGCTTACCGGCCGCAACGTCACGGTCATACTCTTCTTTCAGGGTGCCACTGTCGTACTCAAAGTGGTTGAACACATAGAGCGCGCGGTGGGCCAGATCCTCGACCAGACAGGGGCCGGACTTGTCGCTAGAGATCAGCGTGCGCAGCTTGTCATTCCCGTCCATGTCGGACTGGCGGATTTCGGTCCAGCGGCTGACCGGCACCAGAACATCGTCCGAGAACCCGCGCAGGTAATGCGAGGCCGGCGCCAGATTGCGGTGGCGGAAACAGCCAAAGGACTTGGCATCCAGCAGGTACTTGGGCACCCCGTGGAAGTAGTTGATCATCGCCATCCCGCCCCAGCACACGCCGAACGTGGAATGCACATGGCTCTGGGTCCAGTCGAAAACCTCACACAGCTCGGGCCAATAGGTCACGTCCTCGAACTCAAGATGTTCGATGGGCGCGCCGGTGATGATCAGGCCGTCAAACTTCTCGCCGCTTTCTTTCACTTCGGAGAAGGGGCGATAGAAGCTTTCCATGTGCTCGGCAGCGGTGTTCTTGGTCTGATGCTCGCTCATGCGGATGAGCGTGAATTCGATCTGCAGAGGGGTCGCGCCGATCAGGCGGGCGAACTGGTTCTCTGTCTGGATCTTCTTTGGCATCAGGTTCAGAAGCGCGATTTTGATCGGGCGGATGTCCTGACGGGCTGCCTGATCTTCGGCCATGACCATAACACCCTCACGAGAGAGGACGTCATAGGCAGGCAGATCAGAAGGCAGCTTGATAGGCATTGGATGTTTTCCGCTTTATTGGATGAGTATCCTAGATAGTCTTTAGTAACGGCAGTCTCAAGCCTGTCTTTGAATAGCTTTTGCGATCAATGCGTCGAAATCTGCGGGGGTTTTGACCTGCATGACTTCTTCGGCCTTGATGGTGACGCCCCATTTGGCCATCGCCGCATAGCGCGGCTGGCGGTGGGCCAAGGCCTGCGCATAGGTCCAGCGCACAAAGGCATCGGGGTTCACCTGCTCGGGTGTCTGGTTGTTGATCTCCAGATACTCGGCCCATTTGGCGGTCAGAAACTCGGGCATATAGTACATGGGCTTGGGCGCGCGGTCGAACCGGCGGCAAAGTTCCGCGGTGTGGGCGTCGCTGCCCTCGATCCAGATCAGCAGGGTTTCTTCGGACAGGGCCTTCATCACCGGATCGTTGGGGTCATTGGGATCGACCACTTCGCAGATCGACCCGCCGCTGTCACAGATAAAGTTTTCATAGCCATACAGGCCTTTGGCCCGCTGGCTGAAATAGGTGGTATCCAGTAGCGCCGCGATTTCGGCGGTGCGGTGCTGGTCCTGACGGCGGCGGTATTCGGCAAAGGGCAGGCCGCCCTGATCCGCATTACCCGGTTTGCCCAAGTAGGTGGACAGCGGCGCCAGATTTTCAAAGGTGATGTTCGAGCCGATATAGATCGAGTCCGACATCAACAGCTCGCGCAGCATCGGGTGCTGCATGGCGATCCGCTTATAGTCGTCGGTGATGAACTCGCCCATGTAGCGGGTCCCGATCCGGTAATCGATCGAGTAGTGGAACCAGCCGGACTCGTGCCGCAGCATATTGGCCAGAAAGGTTTTTCCCAGACCGGACATGCCGAACAGGGTGATACGTTTCGACTGGGCATTCAGCCAGCTATCGGCGGTGGGGTACAGCATGGGGCGGCTCGGTTGGTGTTTGTTCCGCACGGTGTTATCGCCCCGACCTTGCGGGGTCAAATGGGCCGTACGCATGGGCGCAAAAAGAAACGCCCCGCATGTGCTGCGAGGCGTTCCCGAGGTAAATCCGGAGGGCCGGATCAGAAGTTATAGGACAGCTTGATGCCTGCGCCGACGACGGTGTTGCCGTCAAAGTTGGCGCGGACTGCGTCGCGGGCATAGCCCTTGGCGTCGCCGACCTTGCGCCAGGTTGCGCCGCCAGACAGTTCGAAGCCGTTGTCAAAGGTGTACGCGCCACCCAGCGAGATGCCGGTGTACCCGTTGGTCGGAGCCAGCGGCGAAACCTCGTCGTCACCTGCGCGCTCGTGCGAGATCGACGCCATAACCGCGAGGTTCGGCGAATAGCGGTGACCGACGCCCAGAGTATAGGTGTAGGTGTCCTCGAGGCTGACCAGTTCGCTGCCCAGCAGGTCCGCGTAAACGCCGAACGCCGAATGCTCGACCCAGCGGACCGAACCAAAGACCAGAGTGCCCGGTGCCACGCCCGACTGGAAATCCAGGTTCCACGATTTGGGGATCTTAACGTCCAGAGTGCCATCCTGAGTGATGGTGCTAGAGGCCACAACGCCCACGCCGGGGACAACCACATCAACGGGCAGGCTCTCGCTCACGTCCATTTTGTGGTTGATTTCGGTGTTAAAGGTCAGGGCAACGCGCAGGGCGATATCCGGAATTTCATAGGCCGCGCCGACGGTATAGCCGGTTGCAACATTTTCGCTCAGCTCGATGTTATAGCCCGACGCGCCAGCAGAAACGACGGTGCTGCCCAGAGCGGGCGGCAGAACCTGAAGAGTGCCGCCATAGGTGGTGCCGTCCAGAGTGATCTCGCCCGAAGCAGTTTGACGGCGCAGTCCGCCGAACACGCTGGCGTTTTCGTTGATCTGGTATTTCAGCAGGAAGGACTGCGATTTGACGTCCGCAAATGCTTTGGTGCCGCCAAGTTCAGTGGTGGTCGAGCTGCCGCCGTATTCGATATCCGCCCCGAAAGGGCTGTCCATAATCATACCGAACGACAATTTATCGTTCAGGTCGATTTTGGCGCGGAATTCTTTCTGGCTGAAGTCATTCGCGACGTTGTCGTATTTGTAGCCGGTGGTCTCGCCCTTGCCGCTGACGCTTGGACGGATTTCGCCGAAGCCGAATTCGACGTAATTGCCCTTTTTGTACAGGACGGACGTGCTCTGGTTGGAACGCTCGATCCCGCCTGCGGCAACGGAGGTGCCCAGAACGGCGATAGCTGCGCTACCGAGTAGTAGTGTCTTCATGGATCCTCATCCCTGTTTTACCTTCTCCCCAAGGTAGCCCTCAGCCTAGGGCCTGCTTTGGCGATCGGTCAATCTTTGCCCTTACGTTAACGTCTCTTGCGGGTCGCAACGTAACCTTACCTCTTCAGGCGGGTCTCGTGGCGGATGTTCCCGTAGTTCGCTGTAATAATTATTAGCGCACCTAACGCAACGTAAAGATCTATCTTTTCGGAATACATCAACGAACCAATTGCGGCAATCAACGGTAACCGAAGGAAATCAATCGGCATCACAATTGCTGCAGGCGCTAATGAAAGTGCTGTGGTCAGGCAAAAATGGGCCGTTACACCGCAAACGGCGATCAGCGTTACCAGCGGCAGATTTTCCATGGTGGGCAAAGAGATATCGAAATCGATGCCAGCGCAAACCAATCCAAAGACGAATTGCATGCCGGTCAGCCAGAACATGATCGACGTGATTCGCTCGTGACGTGTTAAAAGCCGTGTTGTGACCGCAGAGGCCGCGAATCCAATTGCAGCAAGGGCAGGGGTAATCTGAGCCCATCCCATCGCGCTGGTGCCCGGACGGGTGATGATCAGAATTCCGATAAAGCCCGCAATTCCCGCCAATACGCGGCTGCGGGTCAGTTTCTCGTTCAGGATAATTGCAGATAGCAACAATGCCCAAAGGGGCGCGCTGAATTCGATTGCGAAAACTTGGGCCAGCGGAACCACCGTAATTGCGAAAAACCACAGGTTTTGCGCGGTAAAATGGAACAGGTTGCGCACCAGATGCAGGGGCAGACGGTCGGTCCGGATGTCACCACGCTTGCCCGTCAGGGTCGCCACGGTCAGCACGATCAGGAACCCGATCGCACTGCGATAGAGCATGATTTCGAATGTATCGAGATTGGTGCTGACCTCTCGGCCGGCGATGGCCATGGCCGTGAAGGACAGGATGGCGCCGCTCATCCAGAGGCTGCCGCGTAGGACCGGTGACACTGATTGCTCCTATGGGTTGGGGCAGATGTCAGGCATCTTTGCGCGGCAGGCCGGAAAGTAAAGTGGTATGATAAGCTTAGTGCAGGAAGTCCCCGCCAAGGTGCGGGGTCACCCCGAACATGTCTGCCACGCTCCAGGTCACGGCGCGGCCAAGGTTGAACCACAGGGCCAAAGCCTCGCGGACAATCAGGCGGACGCTCATTTCCGCGCCGTCGGGGCGGAAGCTGGTGGACTTGCACGCACCGGCCACATGGACACCGGCCCATTCGAAGCTGATCCACGCGCGCCACAGGTGATAGCCGTCGCTGACCAGCAGAACCTGATCCGTGTCGTCGAGCAACTCACTGGAATTGCGCGCATTTTCGAGGGTGGAGCGCGAACCGTTCTCGATCAGGATCTTGTCGGCGGGAATGCCAGCCGCAACAGCGCGGTCGGCCATTTGGATCGCGGCGGCGGTGTGAATACGCTTTTCGGTGACGCCGCCGGTCATCAGCAGCTTTGGCGCGACCCCGTGACGGAAAAGGTCGATCCCTGCATCCGTCCGCTCGGCGGTGTCGGGGCCGATGACCCCGTGATCCACCAAGCTGCCGCTCAGTACCACGATGGCGTCAAAGCGTTCGTCCGAACTCAGGATGTCGTCGCAATCGGTGCTCAGCAAAGCCGATCCCAGCGCCCATCCCAATCCGAAAAGGGCGCAATAGGTTAACAGGCTGAAAAGTCGTCTAAACCAGATCATCAAACAAAAGCGGTCAATTCAAAGTTGTGCCACGCTAGTCCGAGAATGGATCAGGAATATGACCGAACTCTTGCGAACCAAGGCATAAAAAAGCCGCCCCTCGGGTAAAGGGGCGGCGATTGGTAGGGATTATTCCCACTCGATGGTGCCCGGAGGCTTCGAGGTGATGTCGTAGGTGCAGCGGTTGATGCCCTTGACCTCGTTGATGATCCGGGTGGCGGTTTCGCCAAGGAACTCGTGGGTGAAGGGGTAGTAATCCGCAGTCATACCATCGACCGAAGTCACTGCGCGCAGGGCGCAGGCATAGTCATAGGTACGGCCGTCGCCCATCACACCAACGGTGCGGACGGGCAGGATTGCCACAAACGCTTGCCAGATTTCATCGTACAGACCGTGCTTGCGGATCTGGTCGATGTAGACGGCGTCGGCCTTGCGCAGGATCTCCAGCTTTTCGCGGGTGATCTCGCCGGGGCAGCGGATCGCCAGACCCGGCCCGGGGAAGGGGTGACGACCGATAAAGCTGGCGGGCAGACCCAGTTCGCGGCCAAGGGCGCGGACTTCGTCTTTGAACAGCTCGCGCAGGGGCTCGACCAGTTTCAGACCCATCTTTTCCGGCAGGCCGCCCACGTTGTGGTGCGACTTGATGGTGACCGAGGGACCACCCGAGAACGAGACCGATTCGATCACGTCGGGGTAAAGGGTGCCCTGAGCCAGGAACTCGGCGCCTTCGATGGTGTCGGCGTGCTTCTGGAACACGTCGATGAACAGCTTGCCGATGGTCTTGCGCTTGACCTCGGGGTCGGAAACACCCTCGAGCGCACCGATGAACAGGTCGGCCTCGGCGGCGTGGATCAGCTTGATGTTGTAGTTGTCGCGGAACATCGCGACGACTTCCTCGGCCTCGTTCATACGCAGAAGGCCGTGGTCCACGAACACACAGGTCAGCTGGTCGCCGATGGCTTCGTGCAGCAGGATCGCGGTGACAGAGCTATCAACGCCGCCCGACAGACCGCAGATCACCTGCTTGTCGCCGACCTGAGCGCGGATTTTCTGGATCATTTCTTCGCGGTATGCGCCCATGGTCCAGTCGCCGGTGAAACCGGCCAGCTCGATGAAGTTCTTGTACAGCGCGGCGCCGTTCGGGGTGTGGTGCACCTCGGGGTGGAACTGCACGGCATAGAAGCGACGCGACAGGTCCGCGGTGATCGCAAAAGGCGCACCGGGCGAGGTGCCGTAGACCTCGAAGCCGGGGGCGATTTCGGCGACGTGGTCACCGTGCGACATCCACACCTGCTCGCGGCCTTCGTTGAACCAACCGTTCAGGAAGTCGCTCTTGACGGCGGTGGGTTCCACATAGGCACGACCGAACTCTGCGGTGTGGCTTTCGCCAGCCTCGATGCGGCCACCCAGATCGTGGGTCATGACCTGCTGGCCATAGCAAATACCCAGGATCGGCACGCCAAGGTCGTAAACCGATTTCGGAGGACGCGGCGAGCCTTCGCGGGTTACCGAGTCAGGACCGCCGGAGAAGATGACGGCCTTGGGGGCGAATTCCGCCAGAAACGCGTCAGTGACGTTCTGGTAGGGGTGGATTTCGCAATAAACGTTCAGCTCGCGCAGGCGTCGCGCGATCAGCTGCGTGACCTGAGAGCCGAAGTCGATGATGAGGAGGCGTTCATGCTGTGTCATGGCCACCCCATAGGGCCGGATCACGTTTTAAGCAAGAGGACCCGCACAGGATTTCTGCCCGATCAGGGCGCAGGATTTGTGTCAAATGTCGCTTTCGCGACGGAGAGGACGCAAATCCCAAATCCCTAACGCTGCGCACGGCGCTATACACTGGAACTAACCAGCGCGCCTGCGCATGAATTGGAGGTTGAACGAATGACCGATACTGATACCCGCAGACGAGCACGCGGGGGTGGCGGCGCCGCCCGACGGGCAGAACGTACCGCAGTCCGTATCGAATGCGCCAAGTACATCGAACGCAATATCCCCGTGTTCGAAGTGCTGAACGAAGAGGCGCTGGAAATCATTGAAACCAACGCTGAAACCCTGCTGTGGGAAGTCGGCGTAAACTTCCCCTCGAACCCCAAAGCGCTGGACCGCTGGCGCGAAGCGGGTGCCGAGGTTGACGGCGAGCGCGTGCGCATCCCCCGTGGTCTGGCCCGCGAGCTGTGCAAGACCGCGCCCTCGAGCTATACCCAGCACGCCCGCAACCCCGAGCGTAACGTCGAAATCGGCGGCAAAGGTCTGGTTCTGGCGCCCGTTTACGGCCCGCCGTTTGTGCGCGACGCCGAAGGTGGCCGCCGTTACGCGACCATGGAAGATTTCCGCAATTTCGTGAAACTGGGCTATATGTCCAAGTGGCTGCACCACTCGGGCGGCACTGTTTGCGAACCCACTGACGTGCCGGTGAACAAGCGTCACCTCGATATGCTGCACGCCCACATGACTCTGTCCGACAAGCCCTTCATGGGATCGGTCACCGAACCCAGCCGGGCGCAGGATTCGGTCGAGATGTGCGAAATCCTGTTCGGCAAAGAGTTCGTCCAGAACAACGCGGTCATGACTTCGCTGATCAACATTAACTCGCCGATGACCTTCGACGACGTGATGATGGGTGCGCTGGAAGTGTACGCCGAAGCCGGTCAGGGCTGCATCATTTCGCCGTTCATCGTCGGCGGTGCGATGGCGCCCGTGTCGGTTGCGGGCACTCTGACTCAGGTTCTGGCCGAGGTTCTGGCAGGCATCGCCTACAGCCAGCTGATCCGTAAAGGCGCTCCGGTGATCTTCGGGACCTTTGTGACCTCGATCGACATGAACTCGGGCGCGCCGACCTTTGGTACCCCCGAGGCCAGCATGATCCTGTACGGTGCTGGCCAGCTGGCCCGCCGTCTGAACCTGCCGTTCCGTTCGGGCGGTGGTCTGTGCGGCTCGAAGCTGCCCGACGCTCAGGCGGCCTATGAATCGGCCAACACCCTGAACGCGGCTCTGATGGGCGGTGTGAACTTCATGCTGCACGCCTGTGGTTGGCTCGAAGGTGGTCTGGTGTCGTCCTACGAGAAATTCGTGATGGACGCTGACCAGCTGGGCATCCTGCACCGTCTGGCCGAGGGCGTGAAATACGACGAGAACGCCCAAGCGATGGCCGCAATCCGCGAAGTCGGCCCCGGCGGCCACTATCTGGGCTGTGAACACACCCAGGCGAACTTCAAAGAGGCGTTCTGGCGCACCAACCTGCTGGACTACAAGCCTTTCGAAACCTGGTACGAGGAGGGCGCGCGCGATACGCAGGCCCTCGCGAGCCTCAAGGTCAAGAAGATGCTGGAAGATTACCAGCAGCCCGCTCTGGACCCCGCGCTGGCCGAAGCACTGGCCGCATACGTTGCCAACAAAAAGGCATCGATGCCCGACGCATTCACCTGATCCTGATCGGCGCTCGGGGCCTGCCACATGGCGGCCTCGGCCCGGATGGCGATCAACAACTCTACATGACGGGCGGCGCGATACACTGCGTCGCCCGTTTTGCGTTGCGCCTCCAGCTCTTGTTCGCGTTCCAGCAACAATCCCAGCGCGATCTCGTGGCTGGCAGGGGCGGAACGGCCCAGAATACGGGGCAGGTGGCGGGTGCGCTCGTACATCGGTTCGCCAGCGCGGGCGGCCTGCGACAGCAGGCGGGGGCGGACAAGTTTCGACAATTCCAAAGCTAGATCAGTCATTTCGCAGTCTCCGTTTGCGTCATGCACAGACCATCACACCACCCCTGCCGAGGTGTTGCGCCACCGTTCGCACCCAGCGCACGGTGGGTTCAGTATTGTTTTTCTAACGGAAACAAAAATGGATTTTGCCAAGGATTTTTAACGCATCGGTAACAGCTGTTCCCGTAGGTTAACCATGATCCCGCAACCAGTTAGCCCCGCGCTACCGACAGGACAAACAGGAGAGATCATGCCCCCGTCGACCCCGTCCGGCTCTCTGGCCAACGCATTGCCCCAGTGGGTGCCCGAAGGCGCGCAGCGCTATCTGGCGCACACCGAGCAGGGGCTCTCGATCCGCGAACTGGCGCGGCACGCGGGGTGTCATGCCTCGACCGTGCTGCGGCAGGTCCAAAAGGTTGAGACGCGGCGCGAGGACCCGCTGGTTGACGAGGCGCTTTTGCAGCTGGGCCGGGCCCTGTCCAAGGCGACAGAGACAACTCAACAGGATGACACTGCCATGTCCTTCAATGCCCTTCAGCCCGCCGTTCAGCCCGACCCCGAAACCCTGCGCCGCGAGAGCAAGCGCGTGCTGCGATTCCTGTGCGAATCCGGTGCGGTTCTGGCTGTGGCCGAAGGCATGGAAAAGGCCGTCGTCGTGCGCAGTTCTGCCGGAGAGGCGGTAAACACCGCCGTGACGGACCGCGCGGTCGCCCGTGCGCTGGCCCTGAAGGACTGGCTGGAATGCGTCGATCCGGGGCGCGTGTCAAAGTACCGGATCACGCCCGCAGGCCGCGCGGCCTTCAAACGCATGCTGGCCGAGGACGAGAACCGCGCCAGCGGCTTTGCCGAGGCGCAGACCCCCTTTATGGCGCAGCACGGGGCCTATGACCGCGATGTGCTGGACCCCGATACTGGCGATATGCGGAAGCTGCGGTTCACCAGTCAGGAAACCCCCTTGGCCGTTCTGGCCCGCCGCCGCGACAAGGACGGTCAGCCTTTCCTTGAGGATGATCTGGTCCGCGCCGGTGAACGCCTGCGCGAAGATTTCGAACTGGCCAATATGGGCCCCCGCGTGGCCCAGAATTGGGACCGTTTCCTGACCGGCTCGGATCGGGGCGTCTATCAGGGCGACGATATGGTTGGCTACAGCCCCGCCGCCGCCCGCACCCGCGTGACCGAGGCGCTGCGCGATCTGGGGCCTGGCCTTGGGGATGTGGTGCTGCGCTGCTGCTGCTACCTCGAAGGGTTGGAAAACGCCGAGAAAAAGCTGGGTTGGTCCGCCCGTTCGGGCAAGATTGTCCTGCGCATCGCGCTACAGCGCCTGAAAATGTACTACCAGCGCATCGAAGGGTATGGCGGCCCGATGATCGGCTGATCAGGCCCCAACGGCCCAACCAACCCCATAGGCGACCGCCGCACAGACGGCTCCGACCAGAACGGTCTCGCCTATGGCGCGCAGGGCGGTGTCCTCGGTCACCCGCCAGCGCAGCGTTCCCAGCCCCGCCAACGCGCCCACCGTGGCCGCCACGGACCACATCAGAGTCGTGCCATCCGCCTCGGCGATGAAATAGGGCATCAGGGGCAGGGACCCGAACAGCACAAACGACACAAAGGTCACCAGCCCGCTTTGCCATGGGCTTTCCATGTCGGGGTCGGTCATCCCGTGCTCAAAGGTCATGGACAGATCGGCCAGCACTTCGGGGTGTTCGGACAGGATGATCCCGATGTCCTGCGCCCGCGTCATCGGCACCCCGCGCTGGACCAGAAACTGGCTCAGCGCCGTGCCCGCGCGAGGTCCGTCGTGGATCACATGGCCCAGAACCTTGGCCCGCCGCGCGCGGTACATCGCGTGGCGCGACCGTAGGGACAGGAACTCTCCCAGCCCCATGCTGACCGCATCGGCGAACAGGTTCGCCAGCCCGAACACCAGCACCGCAATCGCGCCGATCCCCGCAGCCCCATCCGCCCGCGCGCCCGCAAACCCCGCCACGATGGCAAAGGTGGTGACGATCCCGTCATTTCCGCCGAACACGATCTGCTTCAGGAAATCCTGCGTGCGGGTCATGCCCTTGGTTTCGGGAGAGTCCGGATCGGTCAGCATCGCATGGCCTTTATTTCTATGGCGCCTTCAGCCTAGCGGGCCGGTCCCCACCCACAAGCGCCCCGCATCTCCCCACGCCCACGTGATGCAAAAAAGCCGCGCCGTCTGGCGGAACCCCGCCCAAAGCGATAATCTGAGCCTATGAAAATCACGCTGCGCCAATTGGAATACTTCATCGCTCTCGCCGAAATGCGCCACTTCGGCCAGGCCGCCGAGAAGGTGCATATCAGCCAGCCCGCGCTCTCTGTCCAGATCCGCGAGCTCGAAGGCCACCTTGGCGGCCCCTTGGTGGAACGCCACGCCCGCGATGTGACCCTGACACCCTTTGGCCGTTTGGCGCTGGTGCAGGCCCGCAGCATCGTCTCCCAAGTCCGCCAGTTGGAACAATCCGCCCGCTGGCGCGAAGGGCTGGCTGGCAAGCTGGTGATCGGCATGATCCCCACAATCGCACCCTATCTGCTGCCCACCGCCTTGGCCGAACTGCGCGCCCGCGACCTGAGCCTTGATGTGCAGGTCCAAGAGGCCAAAACCGCCCGCCTTCTGGCAGCCCTCCAGCAGGGGGAACTGGACGCCGCCGTCATCGCGCTGCCCTCGGAAACCGCCGGAATGATCGAACGCCCCCTGTTCGAGGATCGTTTCCTTTTGGCCGGATCCCGCGCCCGCATCGACGCCATCGGCAAAAACCTCGAGGAACTGCGCCCCGTCTCCCTCGATCCCGACCAATTGCTCTTGCTCGAAGATGGCCACTGCCTGACCGATCAGGCGCTCGAGGTCTGCGGCAGGTCCAACCACCAGATCAACATGGGCGCGTCCTCGCTGGCGACGCTGTCGCGCATGGTTGCAGCCGGATTTGGCCTTACCTTCCTGCCCGAACTCGCCGCCCTGACCGAAAGCCGCGCCGCCCCCGATATGGCGCTCGCCCGTTTCCACGGCACGGAACCGGCGCGGACCATCGGCCTCGTGCGCCGCGATGTGGCGGGGGATGACGGCTGGTTCACCGAGCTTGGCGATATCCTGACCCGCGTGGGCCAAGACCTGATCGCAGAAACCAGAAACGCCTTTTAGACTTTCTGCTTTGCCTAAATACTCAAACGCCCTGCGCTCCGGAACCGGAGCGCAGGGCGCCAACATCTCAATTAGGAAAACCGCTGATTATTCAGCAGCAACGGGCTTGGCCGCGTTTTCCAGATACTTCAGCAGGTTCTCGGGCGAGCTTTCGCCATAGGGGTCTTCACCGTGGTTGTCGCAACGGCCGGGCTCTTCGAACCATGCTTCGACGACGCCGTTATCGACGATCGCCGCATAGCGCCACGAACGCATGCCAAAGCCCAGGTTGTCCTTGGCGACCAGCATGCCGACTTTGCGGGTGAATTCGCCCGAGCCATCGGGGATGACTTTGACGTTTTTGATGTCCTGCATCTGCGCCCACTTGTTCATGACAAAGCTGTCATTGACCGACATGCAGTAGATTTCGTCGATGCCCAGTTCCTGGAACTTGGCAAAGTTGTCTTCGAAACCGGGCAGCTGGTAGGTCGAGCAGGTGGGGGTGAACGCGCCGGGCAGCGAGAACAGGATCACGCGCTTGCCTGCGAAGTAATCCGCAGTGGTCATGTCCTGCCAACGATAGGGGTTCGGGCCGCCGACGGCTTCGTCGCGAACGCGGGTGCGGAAGGTCACTTCGGGCAGGCTGATACCAGGCTTCATTTCGTCTCTCCGTAGAGTTTGGTGAAGGGGGTCTGAATTCTGCGGCGCAGTAATGCGCCTGCGGCAATTACTAGAATCGTTCCAAACTGTGTGCAATGGCTTGGGCCGCAATAATTCCTGAGCGTTTCAAATATCTTTGTGAGGCAGGTGGTTGTGCCTGTTTTCTTTGCTGAAAACGCCGGTAAATCCGCCGGTTGGGTCCAGCTATTCGCACGCGGCATAGGCGAAATGCGTCGCATGCAAACCGCGATTGCGGAACTGGAACTTTGCTTCGCTTAGGCCTAAAGTAGGCCAACGCAACAATACCCCCGTCTGGAGCCACCCCGTGCGAGACCTGAAGATCCCGAGCCAGCGTCACCCCGAAAAGGCGCATCGCCCCGACAACGCTCAGCCCAAAAAGCCCGAGTGGATCCGCGTCAAGGCGCCCACCAGCGAAGGGTATCGCGAAACCCACAAGATCATGCGCGAGCACAAGCTGGTCACCGTCTGCGAAGAGGCCGGTTGCCCCAACGTAGGTGAGTGCTGGTCTCAGGGTCACGCCACCATGATGATCATGGGAGAGATCTGTACCCGCGGTTGTTCCTTCTGCAATATCGCGACCGGTCGTCCCGACGCGCTCGATGTGTTCGAACCGGGCCGCGTGGCCGATGCGGTTCAGAAGCTGGGTCTGAAGCACGTGGTGATCACCTCGGTGGACCGCGACGACCTGGAGGACGGCGGGGCCGAGCACTTTGCCCAGACCATTCGCGCCGTGCGTCACCGCAGCCCCTCGACCACCATCGAAATTCTGACCCCCGACTTCCTGAAATGCGCCCCCGAGGTGCTGGAAGCCGTGGTCAAGGCCAAGCCCGACGTGTTCAACCACAACCTCGAGACTGTTCCCGGCCTCTATCCGACCGTGCGCCCCGGTGCGCGCTATTTCCACTCGCTGCGTCTGCTCCAGCGGGTCAAGGAAATCGACCCCAGCATTTTCACCAAATCGGGGATCATGGTCGGCCTTGGCGAAACCAATGAACAGGTCCGTCAAGTCATGGATGACATGCGCGCCGCCGACATCGACTTCCTGACCATCGGCCAGTACCTGCAGCCGACCCCCAAGCACCACAAAGTTGACCGCTTCGTCACCCCCGAGGAATTCGCGGGCTACGAAAAGGCCGCTTGGGCCAAGAACTTCCTCATGGTGTCGGCGACCCCGCTGACCCGCTCCAGCTATCACGCGGGGGATGACTTTGCCCGCCTGCGCGAGAACCGCCTGAAGAAACTGGCCGAAGCCTGATTTCATCGCAAAGACACTATGAACGGGGCCCATCGAGGCCCCGTTTTTCATGGGCTCAGGGCAGGGCCATCAGATAGGCGGCGATGGCCTCGCGGTCCTCTGGGGGCAGTTGGGCGGTATTCTCGATCACCAGCGCCATGTGGCCGCCCGCGCTGTCGTAGTCGGGCGTAAAGCCGGTCGCCAGATAGTAGGCGATGTCGGCTTTCTTCCACCCCAGCAGGGTGCGGGTGATACCGGGGATTTCGCCTTTGCCTGCGGGGTTCGGCGCCCCGTGCAGCCATTCGCTGCGGATCAGCCCGCCGAACTCGTCCCGTGGGGTGTGGCATTCCCCGCAATGGCCCAACGCCTCGACCAGATAGCGGCCGCGCTGAATTTGCGCGCCAGGGGCGGCGGTGACGGTGTACCCTTCTTTCAGGTAAAGCTGCTTCCACAGCCCGACCGCGCGGCGGATATTGTAGGGAAAGCGGATGTCGTGGGGCGGATTGTCCTGCGCCGACGGGGGCAAGGTCTGCATATAGGCAAAAAGGTCAATCACGTCCTGCGGGTCCATATGGATGTAGGACGTGTAGGGAAACGCGGGGAAATAGTGGGTCCCCTCGGGCGAGACCCCGCGCAGCACCGCATCCGCGAACTGATCAGGGGTCCAGCCGCCGATGCCATGCTCTGGGTCGGTCGAAATGTTCGGCACCACAAACATGCCAAAGGGCGAGGGGATTTTCATACCCCCGGACAAGGTTAATTTGTCGTCCGAGTCCCCAGAGGCGTGACAGGATGCACAGCCGCCTGCCAAAAAGACCTCTCGGCCATGTTCGGGATCACCGACCAGCGCGACGTCTTCGTTAAACTCCCAATGGGTGGGTCGAGATAGCCACCAAGCTGCAGCTCCGCCTATCATCCCGAAGATGATAAGGAATTTCAGGACCTCGCGCATGAAACCTCAGGTGTTGCGCCTGGGCTTGGGCTGGGCCGCTTTGGCCGGGGCACGGTCCATCCGTGCCACGCAAACGCCCGCCAGAGACGTTGCAATAACCAAGGCCGTCAGAAAAAGATACATGGTCGTTCTCCTTGTCTGGTCCGCAAAGCATATCACAGGAAAACGGCAAAGCCTGCCAGAGATTTACGCAATTCTCCTCAGGGGCGGTCACAACCTCGGCATTCCGCCGCGGCGGGTGTCGTTGACGGTCAACCACTCGGGCCAGCCCCAGAAATGCTCGATCGCGACCAGGATCAGGCACAGGGCGATGACCCCGAGCACCAGTTTCACGCGCTGCGGAGACGGCGGGTTGCGCACCCACCGCGACATGCGGACCAGCCAGATCAGGTTCATTCGGTAAACCGCACCTTGCCGATATAGCCAAGGTTCCGGTTTCTCTGGGCAAAGTCGATCCCGTAGCCGACTACGAATTCATCGGGGATTTCGAACCCGATATAGTCGGCGGTGAAGTCCACCTCGCGGCGCGAGGGTTTGTCCAGAAGCGCGATTGTTTTCAACCGCTTAGGGTGGCGGGATTTCAGCAGCTTGATCACATTCGACAGGGTGTGGCCGGTGTCTACGATATCCTCGACGACCAGCACATCGCGCCCCTCGATCTGGCCGCGCAGGTCCTTGAGGATGCGCACCTCCCGGGAAGATTCCATCGCATCGCCATAGGAGCTGACCTCCATAAAATCGACCTCGACGGGCAGGTCCAGTTCGCGGGCCAGATCAGCGATGAACACGAAACTGCCCCGGAGCAGGCCCACCACGACCAGCTGTTGGGTGTCGGAAAATTCATCGGTGATTTCCTTGGCCAGCGCCTCGATCCGCGCGGCAATCGCCTTGGCCGAGATCATTTCGTCGATGACATAAGGACGCGACACGGGATATCCCCCCTTGAAGTTTTGGGCGTATACTACGAAATGCTGGACCACTGTCACGAATAATCCTTGGTGCCATGCCGACCCATTCAGAAAACCGCTTCATGCCGTTTACCGCGCAGCAGATGTACGATCTGGTGGCGGATGTGAACGCCTATCCCAAGTTCCTGCCTTGGTGTGCCGCTGCCCGTGTGCGCAGCACCACCCCCCAAGGCGAGGCCATTGTGATGGAGGCCGATCTGGTGATCAGCTTCAAGGTGTTCCGCGAACGGTTCGGCAGCCGCGTGACCCTGTGGCCCGAGCAGCAAAAGATCGACACCGAATATTTGGACGGCCCCTTCAAATACATGAAGTCCAACTGGTCGTTCAAAGATGTGGATGGCGGCTGCGAAGTGGCGTTCTTTGTGGATTTCGAATTCAAGAACGCCGTGCTGCAAAAGATCATCGGCCTTGTGTTCAACGAGGCGATGCAGCGGATTGTCCGCGCGTTTCTAGACCGCGCGAACGCGCTTTACGGGGCGGACAAGAGCAGCGCCAAGGCGTGATCCCGCGCGGCGGCGCGCACCATGTCGCGCCCCAACGCTCCGAACTCCATGGTTTCGGTGTGGATGTAGCCCGCGTCGGTGGCGATCCCGAAACACACGCGCCCTTCGGGTTTGAACTCTGACCCGCCGGGGCCTGCGATGCCGGTGATGCTGACCGCTACTTGGGCCGCCGAGTGCGCCAAAGCGCCCAAGGCCATTTCCCGCGCGACCTCTTCGGACACAGCGCCAACAGCCTCTAGCGTTTCCGCCTTGACCCCCAGCATCTGCTGTTTCGCCAGATTGGTGTAGGTGACAAAGCCCCGTTCCAGCACCGCGCTAGAGCCGGGGATGTCGGTCAGGGCGGCGCTGACCATGCCGCCCGTGCAGCTTTCGGCGGTGGCGATCATGCGCCCCTCCGCCTTGTAGCGATTCAGAATTTCAACGGCCAAGCTCATACGCCAAGCAATCCATGGCTGATCCCTGCGCCGATCATAACACAGATCGCCGCGATCAGGCCTGCGAAAACATCGTCCAGCATCACGCCAAGCGCGTCGCCGCGGCGATCTGCCCAACCAACGGGCCCCGGCTTCCAGATGTCAAACAAGCGGAAGCCGACAAAGGCCACAACCCAGCCCGGCCACAGGGCCAGCATGTCCGCGCCCGCATGGGTCGCGCCCAATGACACTGGCAGCAGGGCGATCCACTGGCCCGCCACTTCGTCAATGACGATCTCGCTGGGGTCGTGGTTGTCGCTGCCTTTGGTTGCCGCAGCCGTCGCCCACCAGCCGATGATGAACACCGCTACAGTGGCAATGGCGAACCCGTAGAAGCCCACGGTTTCATGCAGCGCATAGCCAACGGGCAGGGCGGCCAGTGACCCCCAAGTGCCCGGTGCCTTGGGCAAGTTTCCGACGCCAAAGAAGGTTGCGATAAACTTGCTCATAGCTTCACCAAGGTTGCGGTAGCGATCGAGGCGATGCCCTCTTCGCGGCCCGTGAATCCCAGACGTTCGCTGGTGGTTGCCTTGACCGAGATACGGTCCTTGGCGATGCCCATGATGGCCGACAAGGCCTCCATCATCGCGTCCGCGTGGGGGCCAACCTTGGGGCGCTCGCAGATCAGGGTGCAATCGACGTTGCTGATGGTGAACCCTTTGGAGGTCGCCAGATCCACCGCGTGCTTCAGGAAAATCTCGGATGCGGCGCCCTTCCACTGCATGTCTGACGGGGGGAAGTGGCGGCCGATGTCGCCCTCGGCCAGCGCGCCGTAGATCGCGTCGGTGATGGCGTGCATGCCAACGTCCGCGTCCGAATGACCCTTGAGCGCCTTGGTGTGCGGCACCTTCACGCCGCAGAGGATGACGTGATCGCCCTCTTCAAACGCGTGCACGTCGTAGCCATTGCCTAGTCTGATATCCATACCTGTCTCCAACAGTCGCGCCGCGCGGGCAAAGTCCTGCGGGTGCGTAATCTTGAAATTATCCTCGGACCCTGCGGTGATTGCGACGGTCATGCCTGCGGCGCGGGCGACCTCCACGTCATCGGCGGCGTCCTGTCCGTGGGTTTGATGGGCGCTGAGGATCGCATCATAGTGAAATCCTTGGGGCGTCTGAGCGCGATATAGCCCGTCCCGCGGCTGCGTCCCGTTCACAATCCCGTCCGCCCCGATCCAGAGCGCATCAACGACGGGCAGGGCGGGCGCGGCCCCTTGGTGGGTGTCCAGCGCCGCGATCACGTCGTCGATCACCCGATCGGTCAGGCCGGGACGCGCGATGTCGTGGATCAGGACCTTGGTCACGCCCTTGCCCGCCAAAGCCTCGAGCCCGTTCACCACCGAATCTCGACGGCTGGCGCCGCCAGTGACGCAGGTCCACCCGAGCCCCTGAGCGAACGCCAGATCATCGGGGTGCACTACGACCACCACATGGGCCACATCAGGGTGCTGGGTCAGGGTCGCGACGCTGTATTCGCCCACCAATCGCGCCCCAAGGGAGCGCCATTGTTTGGGGATATCGCCCCCTGCGCGGGTGCCGCGTCCGGCGGCCACTATGACGGCTGCTGTGGTCATGTATCCTCGGTCCATCGTTCCCGCCCTGAATAGGCCGAACAAACAGCGCTGGCAATCAACCCTGCTCTTGTGCTTAAAAACTGTGCAATCACCCCGAGGCGGGCTGAAAATTCACCGCGAAAAGTTGAACCAACTGGCCGCGCTGGATAACACAATAATGAAATGCACAAGGATTAATCATTTGTCCATTCACGTGGCAGACATATCCATCGACCCTCCGGTCCTGCTGGCGCCCTTGGCCGGGATCACCGATTTGCCCTTTCGCAATCTGGTGTCCCGTTTCGGCGCAGGTCTGGTGGTGAGCGAGATGGTCGCCAGCCAGGAAATGATCCAGGCCAAGCCTGGCGTGCGCGCCAAGGCAGAGCTTGGCCTTGGGGTGGATCGCACCTCGGTGCAGATTGCGGGCAAGGACGCCTATTGGATGGCCGAGGCCGCGAAACGTGTGGCCGGTGACGGTGCCCGCGTGATCGACATCAACATGGGCTGCCCCGCGAAAAAGGTGACGAACGGCTATTCCGGGTCTGCGCTGATGCGCGATCTGGATCATGCGCTGACGCTGATCGAGGCTGTGGTGGGCGCGGTGGACGTGCCGGTGACCCTGAAGTGCCGCCTTGGCTGGAACGACGATTGCCTGAACGCGCCCGAGCTGGCGCAACGGGCCGAAGGGGCGGGCGTGCGGATGATGACCATCCACGGGCGCACCCGCTGCCAGTTTTACAAAGGGGCCGCCGACTGGGCCGCGATTGCGCAGGTCAAGCAGGCGGTCTCGATCCCTGTGGTTGCGAATGGTGACATTGTTGACGCGGACACCGCCCGCCGTGCGCTGGAATTGTCCGGCGCGGATGGGGTGATGATCGGGCGGGGCGCGCAGGGGCGTCCTTGGGTTCTGGCCGAGGTGGCGCACGCCCTGTTCGGCACGCCCGCGCCTGTGATCCCGACGGGGGCTGCCCTCGTCGATATGGTCTCCTCTCATTATGACGAAATGCTTTCTTTCTATGGTGCCGACCTTGGCCTGAAGGTCGCGCGCAAACATCTAGGCTGGTATATGGACAACGCGAATACGAACGCCGCCGCACGGCGTCAGATCCTGACGGCAAAAGAGCCGTCCGCTGTTTTCGAGCATCTGGAAGCGGCTCTGCTGGACCCCATGGGGGACGCTGCATGACGCTCGACACCCTCTGGAACTCGCTGCCCATTCCGGGCCTCTTGATCGACGAAAACGACAAGATCGCGGATATGAACCCCGCCGCCGAAGGGTTCCTGAATCACTCGACCCGCTCGATGATCGGGCATCCGGTGTTCGACGTGCTGGCCGTGGATGCCCCCATCGAAGAGGCCTTTACCCGCGCCCGCAACGACAACTCGGTTTTGATCGTGAACGACGTGGACGTGGGTACTGGCGAACGTGCGCCCTTGCAGTGCACCCTGCAAATCGCGCCGCTGATCGGATCGCCGGGCAAGTTTCTGTTCCTGCTGTCCACCCGTGAATTCGCAGGCCGGATCACCCAAGGGCAGACCGTCAAATCCGCCGCCAAGTCCGCCATCGGCATGGCGCAGATGCTGGCCCACGAAATCAAGAACCCGCTTGCGGGGATCGCCGGTGCGGCGCAGCTCTTGTCCATGGGACTGCCCAAAGAGGATCAGGAACTGACCGATCTGATCGTGGGCGAAACCCGCCGGATCGCCGGCCTCTTGGATCAGGTCGAGCAGTTCGGCAACCAGCGCCCGCCCACGCTGGCCGCGGTGAACCTGCACGACATTCTGGACCGCGCGCGCCGCTCGGCGATGCTGGGCTTTGGCGCCAGCATGAACTTTGTCGAGGATTTCGACCCCTCGCTCCCTGAAGCGTGGGTGGACTCGGACCAACTGCTGCAGGTCATTCTGAACCTGTTGAAAAACGCCTCCGAGGCGGCAGGGCCCAAGGGTGGCACGATCAAGATGCGCACCTTCTATGAATATTCCCTGCGTTTGCGTCGCAAGGACGGGGGCGGCAAGGCGCTGCCCCTGCAAATCGAAATTCAGGACGACGGCCCCGGCCTGCCGCCCGCAATCGCCGATGACGTCTTTGACCCGTTTGTGTCGGGTCGGGAAAACGGCACTGGTCTGGGCCTTGCCCTGGTCAGCAAGATTATTTCCGAACACGACGGCTGGATCTCGGTGGACTCGGTCCCCGGGAAAACCGTCTTCCGCATTTCACTGCCCCAAGTCCCTCGTGCCGTGCGCATGGAGATGAAGGCCGCCCAAGAGCAGAATTCCAAGTAAGGAGAATGGGTTATGGACGGAACTGTACTGGTAGCTGACGACGACCGCACCATCCGCACGGTGTTGACCCAGGCTCTGACCCGCGCGGGCTGCAAGGTTCACGCGACCAGCTCTCTGACCACGCTGATGCGCTGGGTCGCCGAGGGTAAGGGCGATGTGGTAATCAGCGATGTGATGATGCCCGACGGCAACGGCCTCGAAATGCTGCCGAAAATCAGCCAAGAGCGCCCGAACCTGCCGGTGATCGTGATTTCTGCGCAGAACACCATCATGACGGCCATTCAGGCGGCCGAGGCCAAGGCCTACGATTACCTGCCCAAACCGTTCGATCTGCCAGACCTGATGAAGCGGACCGCCCGCGCGCTGGAAACTAGCGCCCGCAGCGCCCCCCGCGCCGTCGAGGAGCCCGAGCGCCCCGACGAGCTGCCCTTGGTGGGCCGCACCCCCGCGATGCAGGCGCTGTACCGCTTGGTCGCCCGGGTGATGAACACCGAACTTCCGGTGCTGATTTCTGGTGAAAGTGGCTCTGGTAAGTCGCTGATTGCACGCGCAATTCACGATTTCAGTGATCGCCGCACTTTGCCCTTTGTGACCGTGACCTCGAACGATCTGGAAACGCTCGAAGGCCCCGCGCAGGCGCTGGCCAAGGCCCGTGGCGGTTCGCTCTTGTTCGACGAAGTGGGCGACCTGAGCCCCGAGGCGCAGGCCCGTGTGGTGCGGATGCTCGACAGTCTGACCGACAACGCGCCGCGCATCATGGCGACCAGCCAGACCGACCTGACCAACCGCATGGAAAGCGGCGAATTCCGTCAGGACCTGTTCTATCGCCTTGGCGGCGTGACCATTCAAGTGCCCGCCCTGCGCGAGCGTGTGGACGACATTCCGCTGCTGGCCGCGCATTTTCTGGCCAAGGCCGAACAGGACGGCGCGCCCTCGCGGCAACTGTCTGACGAGGCCGAGAAAATGGTCCGCGCCTACAGCTGGCCGGGCAACGTGCGCCAACTGGAAAACGCGATGAAGCGTCTGGTGGTCACCTCGCGCGAGTCCAAGATCACGCAGGCCGAGGTCGAGGGCGTTCTGGGCAACCAGCCCAGCATGGAGCCCATGGTTAGCGGCGCCCCCCAAGAGAAACTGTCGGCTTCGGTCGCCCGTCACCTGCGCCGGTACTTTGACCTGCATGGCGGCGTGCTGCCGCCCCCCGGCCTTTATCAGCGAATCCTGGCAGAGATCGAACTGCCGCTGATCGAGATCGCCTTGGACGCGACCGGCGGGAACCAAGCGAAATGCGCGGACCTTCTGGGGATCAACCGGAATACGCTGCGGAAAAAGATCACCGACCTCGATATTCAGGTGACACGGCGTCGCAAGTTGATGTAATTACGCAACAGTGGGCTGGCATTTTGGGATCACCTTTGATGTCATGCCGCCCATGTAGCGTAGGGGCCGCACCTTGGCCCCCATCACTTGAGGTAGGTCCGTGGTAACAGGGGCACAGCGGCTTAGCCGTGCACAGGCTTGGGAACGCATCACGCAGTTGCGTTTCCAGCGCAAGGTCCAGAACGTCGCCACCCTCGGGTTGGTGATTTTGGGGCCTGTGCTGGCGCTGTTAACCTATCTGGTGCTGGGTCCGCTGGATCAGGGGATGTCGTCCAGCCACCTGCGGGTGATCCTGCTGGCGGACTTTATCTATGTTTTGCTGGTGGCGGCGCTGGTTCTGGGACGTGTGGCCCAGATGATCGCCGCGCGCCGTGCGCGCTCTGCCGGATCGCGTTTGCACCTGCGCCTGACCGGTGTGTTCGTGATGCTGGCGCTCGTGCCGACCGTCTGTGTGGCGGTCTTTGCCACATTAACCGTGAATTTCGGGCTTGAGGGCTGGTTTTCCGACCGCGTGCAGCGGGTTCTGGGAACGTCTTTGGCCGCCGCCCAAGCCTATGAGCAAGAGCACCGTCAGGATCTGTCCGACGATGCTCGCGCTTTGGCGAGTTATCTTGAGGCGAACCGCCGCGCGGCCGGTTATCTGACCGATGGGGATGTGCGTCAGCTCTTGGCCTCGGGTCAGGCGAAAATTCAGCGCGGTCTGTCCGAGGCGTTCGTCGTGAACTCGGCGGGGGATATCAAGGCTCGCGGGGATGGATCGTACCTCTTTAATTTCGAGCTCCCGACCCAAGAACAACTGGAATCCGCCCACCTGAACGGGATTGAGATCATTGAGGATTGGGACCGCGACGAATTCCGCGCTTTGGTCGATCTGCCCGGGTTTGTAGATCGCTACCTCTATGTCAGTCGCCGCGTGGACGGGGATATCCTGCGCCTGCTGGACGATACCCAGCAGACGGTGAAGCTGTACCAACAGCTGGAAAACGATCGCGGCAAGCTACTGTTTGAATTCGGGCTGCTGTATCTGGGCTTTGCGCTGATCCTGATCTTGGCGGCGATCTGGCTGGGTCTGTACTTTGCCGAGCGTCTGGCGCGGCCCATCGGGCGCTTGGCCGGTGCGGCGCAGCGTGTGGGCTCTGGCGATCTGAGCATTCAGGTCCGCGAGGAAAAAGGCGATGACGAGATCGCCATGCTGGGCCGCTATTTCAACCAGATGACCCGCCAGTTGAAGGTCCAGCGCGATACGCTGCTGGACAATACTGACCAGATCGAACGCCGCCGCCGGCTATTTGACTCGGTGCTCAGTTCGGTGACCTCCGGCGTTGTGGCGCTGGATACCGAGGGCAAGATCACCTTGGCCAACCGGTCCGCAGAAACCATGCTGGGGCTCGAAGACAGCGGCGAGGGGCAGGCGCTGGCTGTGATCGTGCCAGAGTTCATGCCCGTCTACGACAAGCTGTGCGAAGTGCCCGAAAACTCGGTGCAAGAGCAGATCAAGCTGACCCGTGATGGCCGCATGGAAACCCTGCTGGTGCGCATGGCCGCCCGTCTGAACCGCGAAGGTCTGCCCGAAGGGTATGTGCTGGCGTTCGACGATGTCAGCGATCTGGTTTCGGCCCAGCGGATGGCGGCTTGGGGCGACGTGGCCCGCCGTATCGCCCACGAGATCAAGAACCCGCTGACCCCGATCCGCCTGTCCGCCGAACGCATCCGCCGCAAGTTCGCCGTGTCCGCAGGGGACGACGCGGACAAGCTGGAGCAACTGACAGACGTGATCGTCCGCCAGACCGAAGACCTGCGCCGCATCGTCGACGAATTCTCGAAATTCGCGCGGATGCCCCAGCCCCAGCGCCGCCCCGTGGACCTGAGCAAAGTGCTGCGCGACGCCGTGGTGTTGCAGGATGTCGGGCAGGTGGGCGTGACCTTTAACTCCAGCATTCCCGACCACGCGGTCATGTCCATGCTGGACGAGACGATGATTTCCCAAGCGATGATTAATCTGATTAAAAACGCTGGAGAAGCCATTGAAAGTCTGAAAGAAAAGGGTGTCGAAGAGGGCTTTGTTCCCGAGATCCGGATCGCCATGTCGGTAGTCGGGAACCGGGCGCGCATTGCCATTTCCGACAACGGCATCGGTCTGCCCGAGGACCGCGCGCGCCTGTTCGAACCCTATGTGACCACCCGCGAAAAGGGCACCGGCCTTGGCCTGCCCATCGTGAAAAAGATTATCGAGGAACACGGCGGCCTTCTGAGCCTGGAAGACGCCGAACCTTTCGCCCCCGGAGCACATCGCGGCGCCTGCGCCGAGATTTTGCTGCCTCTGGACGAGGGCACCCAGTATAAAAACGAGGCTTCAGAGTAAGATGAGCGATATTCTTATTGTTGATGACGAGCGTGACATCCGCGAACTGATCGGCGACATCCTCGAGGACGAAGGGTATTCCGTGCGGCTGGCCGGGTCCTCCGAAGAGTGCATGGAGCAATTGAACGCCGCGCCGCCGGCGATGATGATCCTCGATATCTGGCTCAAGGACAGCCACATGGACGGGATCGACATCCTCAAGGTGGTCAAGCGCGATAATCCCGGCATTCCGGTGGTGATCATCTCGGGGCATGGCAACATCGAGATCGCGGTCGCTGCGATCAAACAGGGTGCCTATGACTTTATCGAAAAACCGTTCAACATCGACCAGCTCTTGGTGGTGATCCGGCGCGCGATGGAAACCAGCCTGCTGCGCCGTGAAAACCAGAGCCTGAAGCGGGTGGACCAGAAGCCCCTTGTGATGCTGGGGGACAGTGCGGCGTTCCGTGGCCTCGTGGGGCAGCTCGACAAGGTCACGCGCTCGAACGGGCGGGTGATGCTGACCGGTCCCGCAGGCAGCGGCAAAGAGGTCGCGGCACGCTACATCCACCAGAATTCCAGCCGTGCGGCGGCGCCCTTTGTGACCGTTAGCTGTGCGTCGATCCAGCCGGACCAGATGGAAACGGTGCTCTTTGGCCGCGAGAGCGCCGATCGCGGTGTGGAAAAGGGGATGTTGGAGCAAGCCAATGGCGGCATCCTTTACTTGGACGAAGTGGCGGATATGCCCTTGGGAACCCAGTCCAAAATGCTTCGGGTGCTTGTCGATCAGACCTTCCAGCGGGTCGGGGGCACGGACAAGGTGCGCGTGGATCTGCGGGTCATTTCGTCCACCGGCTGTGATCTGAAGGACGAGATCACCGCAGGCCGCTTCCGCGAGGAACTGTACCACCGCCTGAACGTCGTGCCCGTGGCCGTGCCGCCCTTGGCCGAACGGCGCGAGGATTTGCCGCTTTTGGTCAGCCATTTCGTTGAGGAACTGCACAGCCAGCAGGGCTTGCCCAAACGCGCCCTCAGCGACGAGGCTGCCGCTGTCCTGCAAGCCATGAGCTGGCCCGGCAACGTCCGCCAGCTGCGCAACCTGATCGAGCGGGTTCTGATCCTTGGGGACGGGGACGGGCCGATTGGTGCCGCCGAAGTGTCGGGCAGCGAAACCCCGTCCGAGGGCGGCGAGGATCGCGTGGTTCTGTCCGGTGCACTGGCCGCGCTGCCGCTGCGCGAGGCGCGCGAAGCCTTTGAGCGGGAATACCTGCTGACCCAGATCAACCGCTTTGGCGGGAACATCAGCCGCACGGCGCAGTTTGTCGGGATGGAACGCAGTGCGCTGCACCGCAAGCTCAAATCGCTGGGAATTGGTGCCAAAGGTGGCAAGGGCGACGACCTCGACGAGGATTGATCGACGCCCCGATTGACGGGGCTGCGACAAACTGCCAAGGAAAAGGCCCAAGAGCAGGAGGCTTCCGGCGATGAAGGTGATCATCTGCGGTGCAGGTCAGGTAGGTTGGCAGATTGCCCGCCATTTGTCCGGCGAGTTGAACGACGTAACCGTCGTGGACAGCAACCCCGATCTGGTGCGGCGTGCGACCGATACGCTGGATGTTCAGGGGGTTGCGGGCTTTGCCAGCTATCCCGATGTGCTGGAACGGGCAGGGGCGCGGGACGCGGATATGATCATCGCGGCCACCCACTCGGACGAGGTGAACATGGTCACCTGTCAGGTCGCGCACTCGGTTTTCGACATTCCGCGCAAGATCGCGCGCCTGCGGGCCCAGAGCTATCTGACTGCCATCTATTCCGACCTTTACCGCCGCGAGCATCTGCCGATCGACGTGGTGATCAGCCCCGAACGCGAGGTGGCAGCGGCCGCACTGCAACGTCTGTCCGCGCCCGATACCTTTGACACCGAGGTGTTCTTTGACGGGCGCGCGCGCCTGTTGGGGATCATCGCGGACGAGGATTGCCCCGTTCTGAACACGCCCCTGCGGCAGCTGACCGACCTGTTCTCGACCCTGCGGGCGACGGTGGTGGGCATCCGCCGCGATGGCACCCTGTGGGCACCCGAGGCTGGCGACCAGATCTTTGCGGGCGATCAGATCTACCTGTTCTCCTATGATGAGGACGTGAATCGCTGCATGGAGATTTTCGGGAAAACCCCCCGAAAACAAGAGCGTGTGGTTCTGGTGGGCGGCGGGAACGTCGGTCTGGCCGTGGCCAAAGAATTGGAAAACTCCAAGACCCGTATCCGCCTGAAAGTCATCGAGAAAAACCGCAAAGTCGCCGAAAAGGCCGCCGATGCGCTGGAGCGGACCATCGTTCTGCACGGCGATGGTCTGGACGCTGGCATCCTGCAAGAGGCCAACATTCAGCGCGCCGACGCGGTGCTGTGTGTGACCGACGACGATAAGACCAACATGCTGGCCGCGACCCGCGCGAAATCGCTGGGCTGCCCCATGTCGATTGCGCTGATCAACGATCCGACCCTTTTGCCGATGATCGAGCCCTTGGGCATCGACGCCTTCATCAACCCGCGTGCCACGACTGTGAGCTCGATCCTGCGGCACATCCGCCATGGCCGCGTGCGCAACGTCTATTCCATCGGCGACGCCGAGGCCGAGGTGATCGAGGCGCAGGTTCTGTCCACCTGCCCGATGGCCGGAAATCCGGTCGGCAGCATCGAATTCCCCGAAGGCGTTCTGCTGGGGGGCATCATGCGCGGGGGCCGCTACATCCGTCCGCGCGGCGACACCATCATCGAAGAGGGGGATATCGTCGCCCTGTTCGCCCTGACCAAAGACGTCCCCGAAGTCGAGCGCCTGCTTCAGGTCTCGATCGACTATTTCTAGGTCATGGTCCGCGCGCTCTCAAATCTGCCGCTGCTGCTGCACCTCTTTCTGATTGCAGCGCTGGCGATGCTGGTTCCGGCCGCCCACGCCTTGGCGGTCGAGGAATTCCACATTGCGCGCACGTTCTTTTACGCCAGCCTTCTGGTGTTCGTGGTCACGGTGTTCATCGGGATCGCGATGTCGGGCCGTCAGGAACAGCACACCCAGCGCGATCAGCTGCTGACCTTGGTGGCGGCTTTCGTGTTTCTGCCGGTCATTCTGGCGATCCCGTTCCAAGAGGCCAGCCGCACGACCAGCTTCCTGAACGCCTATTTCGAGATGGTCTCCAGCTTTACCACAACGGGGGCGTCTTTGTACGATCAGGCGCATTCCTTGGCCCCCAGTCTGCACCTGTGGCGGGCGACGGTGGGCTGGCTCGGGGGCCTTTTGATCTGGGTGGTGGCGGCGTCAACCTTGGCGCCCATGAACCTAGGCGGGTTCGAGATTACCGGCGCAGGCACCGTTCATAGTGACCAGAGCGTCATTCATCGCGGGATGGGCCGCAAGACCCAAGCGGGCCGCGTCTGGCAGGCGGTGTCCACCCTTGCGCCGGTCTATGGGGTGCTGACGTTGGCCCTGTGGATTTTCCTGCTGATGGTCGGGGACGAGCCCTTGGTGGCGCTGTGCCATGCGATGGGGACGCTCTCGACCTCGGGGATTTCGCCGGTGGGCGGCGCGGGTAACAGCACCAGCGGCGTCGCGGGCGAGGTTCTGATCTTTGTGTTCCTGATGCTGGCCCTGTCGCGCATGACCTTCTCGAGCGAGATGTTGCTGCGCCCCCAGCGCCTGCTTCTGGACCCTGAATTCAAGGTCGGCATTCTGATCGTCGCCATCGTGCCCGCGCTGCTGTTCGTGCGCCACTGGATTGGCGCGATCGAGGTGAACGAGCAGGCGAACTTTGCCGCCGGGGCCAATGCGCTCTGGGGGTCTGTGTTCACCGTGATGTCGTTCCTGACCACCACCGGCTATGAGTCCGTCCACTGGGAGGCCGCGCGCGGCTGGTCCGGTCTGCCTGCGCCGGGGGTTGTGCTGCTGGGGCTGGCGATCATCGGCGGCGGCGTGGCGACCACCACGGGCGGGGTCAAGCTACTGCGGGTCTATGCCCTCTATATGCACGGCCTGCGCGAGATGGAGAAACTGGTCCACCCCAGTTCGGTCCGCGCGATCGGCGGTCCGGGGCGGCGTATCCACCAGCAGGGCGCCTATCTGGCTTGGCTGTTCTTCATGATTTTCGCTCTGTCGATTGCGGGCACCATGGCGCTGCTGACAGCCTTCGGTGTCAATTTCGAAGAGGCGATGGTGGTTGCCGTCGCGGCCCTGTCCACCACCGGCCCCTTGGCCCATGCGGCCGCAGAAACCACATTCAGCTACGGTTCCCTGAGTGATCACGCGAAAATGATCGTGTGCTTTGCAATGGTCCTTGGCCGGTTAGAAGCGCTTGCACTTATCGCAATCTTCAACCCAAATTTCTGGCGAAACTGACTCATCTTTGCCAAATTTAGGCAGGCGTCAGTAAATTCGGGCTGGAAAGTCAGAATTTCCCTCTCCATACTACCAAGGCATCAGAGGCGCTGCTCTGCGGCATCAAGCAAGAATAAAGGCAAAAAACAATGGCTTCCGATAAGCAAAACCTGCAGGACGCATTTCTTAACCACGTCCGGAAGACCAAGATCCCGGTCACCATTTTCCTGATCAACGGGGTTAAACTGCAGGGCGTTATTACCTGGTTTGACAATTTCTGTGTTCTTCTGCGTCGCGACGGCCAATCGCAACTGGTCTACAAGCATGCGATTTCGACGATCATGCCGGCCCAGCCGCTGAACCTCTATGACGGTGACGGCGACAATTGACCGAGACCAAGACCGAACTGACCCGCGCGTTAGTTCTGCATCCTGACATCCGTAGTGATAGTCAACGGCGGGCCGCAGGGCCCGCTTTGGAAGAAGCGGTTTCCTTGGCCGCCGCCCTGCCGCACCTCGAGGTGGTGGGGTCTTCGGTTGTGCGCTTGCCGCGCCCCCATCCGGGGATGCTGTTCGGCTCGGGCAAGATCGAAGAGCTGAAGGAATGGATCCACTCGCTCGAGGCCGAGCTGGTTCTGATCGACGGTCCCGTCAGCCCGGTGCAGCAACGAAATCTGGAAAAAGAGTGGAAATGCAAGGTGTTGGACCGTACAGGTCTGATCCTTGAGATTTTCTCGGACCGCGCCGCCACCCGAGAGGGTGTGTTGCAGGTCGAGATGGCCGCGCTGTCCTATCAGCGGACGCGACTGGTGCGGGCCTGGACCCACCTGGAACGTCAGCGGGGCGGTTTGGGCTTTGTCGGTGGTCCGGGCGAAACCCAGATCGAGGCTGACCGCCGCGCGATTGATGAGCAACTGGTGCGCCTGCGCCGGCAGCTGGAAAAGGTTGTGAAAACCCGCAACCTGCACCGCGCTGCGCGGGCCAAGGTGCCGTTCCCGATCGTTGCGCTGGTGGGCTATACCAACGCGGGCAAATCCACGCTGTTCAACCGCCTGACCGGCGCCGATGTTCTGGCCAAGGATATGCTGTTTGCGACCCTTGACCCGACCATGCGCGGGGTCAAGCTGCCCGAGGGCCCCGAGGTCATTCTATCGGATACCGTGGGTTTCATCAGCGACCTGCCGACCGAACTGGTTGCGGCCTTCCGCGCCACCCTCGAAGAGGTTCTGAGCGCCCACCTGATCCTGCACGTCCGAGATATCTCGCACACCGAATCCGAGGAGCAGGCCGAGGATGTGCGCGAGATTCTGGATACTTTGGGCGTCAGTGATTCGACGCCCATGATCGAGGTCTGGAACAAAATCGACCGCGTGGACCCCGAGCGCCGCGAGACGCTGGAAAACATCGCGGCTCGTTCTGACGATGTGCTGGTGCTGTCCGCGATCGAAGGCACCGGTATGGACCGCCTGCTGGAACTGGTCTCGGACCGGCTCGAAGGCGGGCGCTGGGACGAGGTGATTTCCCTGACATTCTCTCAGGGCAAGGAGCGCGCGTGGCTGTTCCAACGCGGAGTGGTCATCGAGGAAACCCAGACGGACACCGGCTATGACGTCGAGGTCCGCTGGAGCGCCAAAGACGCCAAACGGTTCCGCGAAATCTGATCAAGCGCCCTGCGGGGCGCTTTTTCGTAACCCGCTCAGGAACTCGGTCAGGCGTTTGCGGCCACCCGGTTGCCAGCCAATCGACCGCAGCGCGGTGCAATCCATCACGTTGAAGGTTTCGTCCACGCGGGCAGGTAAGGGCAGGGTCAGCCCCGCAAAGTCCGCGTATTCGCGCAGCACATCGTGGCGGTCCACCAGAATATCGGAAAGGTTCGCGATGCGGGGGGCTTTGGGCGCGGTCAGCAGCAGGTTGATCGCGGCGGTCATGTCATGGCCGTGGACCTCGGTGCCTTGGCGGGGCTCAATGGGGTGACCGTTTTCGAATTCTTCGAACAGGCCGCGCCATTTGTGCCAGCCTTGCGGATAGGCCGCCCCATAGACGCCGGTCGCGCGCAGGGCGGTCGGCTGGAAGCCCACATCGGCCATGGCCAGCAGGGCTTCTTCGGCCTCTAGCTTGGCCTCGCCGTACAGGGTGTCGGGGGTGCAGGGGGTGTCCTCGGTCAAGACGGTGCCCGCGGGTTTGGGGCCATAGACCGCGCGCGAGGACAGGAAAATCAGGCGGCGCACCCCTTGGGCCTTGGCGGCCTTGAACAGGGTGATCGAGCCATCGACGTTCAGCAGGCGGAACCCTTCGGGATCGTCGCCCTCGCCGCCGCGATATTTGCCGGGGACGTGGCTAAAGGCGCAATGCACCACCGCATCCATTCCGCAGATTTCGGGAGCGTCCCCAAGTTCGTATTCGACGTGGTGGTGATTGGCAAAAGGCTGGCGGCTCAGCGCCAATACATCGTGTCCTGCGTGCCTGAGGCCGTTCATCACAAAGTGACCAAGGTATCCAGACGCACCGGTAACAGCGATTTTCATTCAGGGTTCTCCAAACTCGCCAGATCAGGGGCCCGCTTGCCGTCCAGATACTGGTGCCAAAGGGTAATCAGAGGCTCCAGTTGATCGGCCTTGGGGTGAGGGATCTGCCATGGCTTTTCATATTGATAATGCAACACCTTCACCGAGGACCAGCGCCACAGTTGCGGCATGTTGAACCACACATATTGGAGCATGTTGTAAGTCACGGGTAAACCGTGCCAATCGGGAAAGTAATGTTCCAGAAATGTCTGGTCGGTGCGGCGCCAGAACACATCCGGCTGGTCCAGTTCAGCCAGCATCGCCTCATAGGTTTCGGCGCTGGGACGGGCGGTGAAGACGCCGCTGTTCATGCGGTGAAAATCGGCCAGCTCTTCGTAGACATTCGGCGCGGCGCAGAACTGGGGATAGTCGAACAGGGTGTCGATGTTTTGCAGCACCAAGGTGTCCGCATCCAGAAAAACCACCGAAACATAGTCCGTCATCTGCCAGAGGCGCAGTTTAGCAAAGTTGTCTAACGGTGTGTGAAAGCTGGGTTTTTCGCCCTTGGTAAAGGGCGCGGCCCCATGCAGGTTGCGCCGCGCGTGAAGGGTGTTGAACCCTTCGGACGTGGGCAGCAGGTCCACCTGAACCAGCCGTGCGCCCAAGGCCAGAAGCGGTGCGAGGTCGCTTCGCGCGACCCCGCCTGTGTACATTACCACCAGATCGGCCGCCGTTCCCGTCCAGACCAGCGACTGCACCAAGGCCCGCGCCCCCAGCGCATAATCGGCATTGGTGACCAGCGTCACATAGGCATGTTTGGCACGAGCGGGGCCCGAGGCAGTCAGTCCGTCCATTAGACCACCGATTTCAGGCGCTTGCCTTCGGGGTCGTGGTTCACGGTGGCCGCGATATCCTTGGTCCATGCGGATACGGCGGGCACGCGGCTGCGGTCGATACGGTGTGCGTATCGTTTCGCGACCTCGACGACCTCGGACATGAGGCCGGTTTCCAGCGTGATCGGGTTCAGACCCAAGGCTAAAAATTGGTCATTCTTGACGATCAGGTCGTTCTCGGCCGCCTCTTTGCGGGGGTTCGGCAGGTTCATGACCTGCGCACCTGTCAGGCGGGCGATCATGTTGGCCAGATCGCGGACGCGGTGAGTCTCGGTCATCTGGTTGAAAATCTTGACGCGGTCGCCGTGCTGGGGGGCGTCCGACAGGGCCAGCTCAATGCAGCGGACCGAGTCCTGAATGTGGATGAAGGCGCGGGTCTGACCGCCGGTGCCGTGAACGGTCAGCGGATAGCCGATCGCCGCCTGAATCAGGAAGCGGTTCAGGACTGTGCCGTAGTCGCCGTCATAGTCGAAACGGTTGATCAGCTGCTCATGGCGACGAGTCTGCTCGGTGTGGGTGCCCCAGACGATGCCTTGGTGCAGGTCGGTGATCCGCAGGCCGTCGTTCTGCGCGTAGAACTGGAACAGGATTTGGTCCAGCGACTTGGTCATATGGTAAACCGAGCCGGGACGGGTGGGGTACAGGATTTCCAGCCCCTTCTTCTCGCCTGCGAGGTTCTCGATCTCGACGTCCAGATAGCCTTCGGGGATGGCCGCGCCGACGCTGGAGTAACCATAAACGCCCATGGTCCCGAGGTGGACGATATGCGGGTCAATGCCCGACTCCACCACAGCGGCCAGCAGGTTGTGGGTGGCGCTGACGTTGTTGTTGACGGTGTAGACCTTGTGACGGTCGGTCTTCATCGAGTAGGGCGCGGCGCGCTGTTCGGCAAAGTGGATGATCGCCTCGGGCTGGTATTCGACCAGCCACGCCTTCAGGCGCTCGTATTCTTTGGCCAGATCCAGCAGGTGGAATTTCAGAGTGCGGCCGGTGACCTCTTTCCAGATGCGGCAGCGTTCCTGAATCGAATCCATCGGGGTCAGAGACTGGACACCCAATTCGGTGTCGATCCAGCGGCGCGACAGGTTGTCGATGATGTGCACATCGTGTCCCAGATCGGACAGGTGCAACACAGTGGGCCAGCCTACGAAACCGTCTCCGCCAAGTACCGCGATCTTCATGAAATTCTTTCCTTCGGACATAAATTCGGAATGAAAAACCTATATAAGTAAAGAGCCTAGCATTTGTGACAGTGAGGCAAAGCTAATGTGACATGCGCCGGTGATGCCTCACGCGAAAATGAAAAAAGCCGCCCCGAGGGACGGCTTGTGAACTGTTCGGTGGGGTGGGGCAGATCAGCTGCCCCAGTGGCGGACGTCGCCGCAATCCATGTGAACGAAGTTCGACTTGCTGTACTTGCCGACGCCACCTGCGTTGCAGGCAGCTGCCGCTTTGGCCATCTGGCCAACCGAGCGCGACGCCAGTCGCAGGTCGGCGGCTTGGCCGCGCATGTGCAGCGAGTTCTTGGCAACGCCAGACGATTTCGAGCGCAGCATGTTGTTGGTCTGCGGGCTGCGGTAGCCCGAAAGCAACATGTAGGGCTCGCTCACGTCGAGAAGACGGTGGGTTGCCGAAACGATATCAATAGTACGAGGGTCGATCACCTTGGTGGTGTTGGTGCGCCAGTCGCGCATAAAGTAGGTAATCTCGTCCAACGCTTCGGGGATGTATTCCCCTTCGATCCAGTAGATCGTATTCACTTTCTCGCCGGTACGACCGGAATAAAGTTGCACACGACGAATATCGCCGGCGCCACGCAGCAAACCAAACGCGTTCGAGTAAGTGGGCGCAGCAGCCACAGCCGTCGCAGCGAAGGCTTGTAGCAACCCACGGCGAGTCACATTCGTGATCGTCATTTTGCCTGTCCCATTCATTAGGTTCCGCGTTTCGCGGATTTTTGATACATCCCCAGATGTGCAACTCTTATGGCATAGTTACCGAAGCGGACCAAGCTTGGATTCAATTTGGTTCCCTTCGGCTGCACAACATGGGCGTTTTTTTGCTCAAACACTGTTGATTGTGACCCAAAGTATACAAGGTTCGGTTAATTCCATTCCGGTATGCCGTTTGTTTCTTTTGTGAATGGACAAACCCTGTCACGACACTGACATTAGTGTGAACATTTTCAGAACTGCAAAGGACGTGCCATGCTAGCGCAATTGGCGAGAAAAATGGTGCGGCTACAGCTGGTATTTGCTGTGCTGGCCCTTGTCTTTGCGGGTTTCGGGGCTCCGGCCCATGCGCAGAGCGCAGCAATTAAACAAGCAATTGCCGAGGCTTCCGCGAATGACGAAGATATTGCCGCGTATTATCGCGACAACGGTTTCGATCCGATCTGGATCGGGCGGGGCAAAAATGCCCGCCGCCTAGAGGCGCTTTTCGAGGCGCTCGAACAATCCGGCAGCCACGGGCTGCCCACGTCGTCGTACAAAATCGACCAGCTCAAAGCTGAAATCTCTGCTGCCAAGACGGCCCGTCAGGTAGGCAACATCGAAGTCGCCCTGAGCGAGATATTTTTGCGATACGCCACGAACCTGCAAACCGGTGTGCTGGTGCCCCGCCGCATTGATCCCCTGATCGTGCGCGAGGTTCCGTACCGTGCGCGCAAGTCCTATCTCGAGTCGCTGGTCAAATCGACGCCGCGTCCGTTCTTCCGTGCGCTGGCTCCGCAGACCCAGGAATACAACCGCCTCTTCGCCGTTAAGGCCGATCTGGAGCTGGCTGTGGGCCGCGGTGACTGGGGCCAGAAGGTGCCCGGCGCGCTGAAGCCCGGTGCGGGCGGCAACAGCGTTGCGATCCTGCGCAACCGTCTGCAGGCGATGGGCTACTTGGGCCGTACCGCTACTACCACCTATGACGCCTCGATCCAGCAGGCGGTTCAGGTATTCCAGATGGATCACGGCCTGACCGCAGATGGCGTGGCCGGTCCCGCCACCATCGACGAGATCAACAAGCAGGCGGCGGACCGTCTGGCTTCGGTCATCGTTGCGATGGAGCGCGAGCGTTGGCTGAACAAGGAACGCGGCGCTCGCCACGTTCTGGTGAACATCACCGACTTCACCGCCAAGATCATCGACAACGACAAGGTCACCTTCGAGACCCGCTCGGTTGTGGGCGCGAACTCGGACGACCGCCGCACGCCGGAATTCTCGGACGTGATGGAGATGGTTGTGGTGAACCCCTCGTGGAACGTGCCCCGGTCGATCACGGTCAAGGAATACCTGCCCATGCTCAAGGCCAACCCGAACGCGGTCGGTCATCTGAAGCTGGTGGACAACCGTGGCCGTGTGGTGGCCCGTAACGGCGTGAACTTTGCCCAGTACGACGCCAAGACCTTTCCCTTCAGCCTGAAGGAACCGCCGAGCGATGGTAACGCGCTGGGTCAGGTGAAATTCCTGTTCCCCAACCCGTACAATATCTATCTGCATGATACTCCGGCGAAGAACCTGTTCGGTCGCGAAGTGCGCGCTTACTCGCACGGCTGCATCCGTCTGGGCCAACCCTTCGACTTTGCTTATGCGCTGCTGGCTGCCCAAGAGGCCGATCCGCAGGGCTATTTCCAGAGCGTACTGAAGACCGGTCGGGAAACCACCATCAGCCTCAAGCAGCCGATCCCCGTGCACCTGATCTATCGCACGGCGTTCACCTCGTCCAAGGGTCACGTCCAGTACCGACGCGACGTCTATGGCCGAGACGCCAAGATCTGGAACGCCCTTGCGCAGCGGGGGGTGGTACTGCGCGGCATTCAGGGCTAGATCAGTTCCCGGAACCAACCTCCGGGAGCCCCTGAAATGACCTATACTCTTGCAGAAATTGCCGCCGCCTTGGGCGTTGAGGTTCAGGGCGACGGCAGCATCCAGATCGACCGCGTGTCAGAGCCCGCTACGGCCGGCTCGTGGGATCTGGCGCTGGCGATGAAGCCGGATTTTGCCGAACAGATTGGAAACGGCGCTGCGCAGGCGGCCTTGCTGTGGCAGGGCGCTGACTGGCAAAGCTATGGCCTGAAGGGCGCGATCATGATGGATCGCCCGCGCTTTGGCATGGCGCAGCTGTCTGCGATGATGGATCAGGGGCAGGGCTATGCCGCTGGCATTCACCCCACCGCCATCATCGATCCGACCGCCGAATTGGGCGAGAACGTCTCGGTCGGGCCGTTTACCCTGATCGGGGCTGGCACCGTGATCGGCGCCAATTCCGTGATTGCCAGCCACGTCACCATCGCGCCCCGCGTGCGGATCGGCGAAGGCGCCTTGATCCATCCCGGCGTGCGCATCATGGCCAACACCACCATCGGCGCCCGCGCGATCCTGCATGGGAACGTGGTGATCGGTGGCGATGGGTTTTCCTTTGTCACACCCGAGAAATCGGCGGTGGAACAAGTGCGCAGCACCCTTGGCGACAGCACCGGCACCCGCGCGCAGGCTTGGGCGCGGATTGCCTCCCTTGGCGGGGTCGAGATTGGTGACGATGTCGAGGTCGGCGCGAATTCGACCATTGATCAGGGGTCTGTTCGGGCGACCCGCGTGGGCAGTGGCACCAAGATCGATAACCTTGTTCAGGTCGGCCATAACGTGGTTATCGGGCACGACTGTTTGCTGTGTGCGCAGGCGGCGGTGGCCGGATCGACCGTCATCGGCAACAACTGCGTTCTGGGGGGCAAGTCCGGCGTGGCCGACAACATCCAGATCGGCGACAACGTGATTATCGGCGCGGCCTCGGCTGTGCTATCGAATGTGCCTGCGGGACGGGCGATGTTGGGCTATCCTGCGGTCAAGATGGACACCCATATCGAGACCTACAAAGCCTTGCGCCGCCTGCCGCGACTCTTGCGCGAATTTACCGACCTTAAGAAAACTGTTTCAAAAAACGGGTTAAGTGACTAGATCGCCATTGTGCCAACAAGAAGGGCAAACCCATGAGTGTTAAGGACAAAGTTATCGCAATCATCGCCGAGCAGGCGGTTCTGGAACCCTCTGACGTGACCGAGGACAGCTCGCTCGAGGATCTGGGCATCGACAGCATGGGTCTGGTCGAAAGCATCTTCGCCATCGAAGAAGCCTTTGATATTTCTGTGCCTTTCAACGCCAACGATCCGTCGGAAAGTGACTTTGACATCAGCTCGGTCAGCGCCATTATCGCGGCCGTAGAAAAGCTGGTTGCGGAGCAAGCGTGAGACGGGTCGTCATTACCGGCGCGGGCACGATCAACCCCTTAGGGAGCGACGTGCCCAAAACCATGGAAGCCATGCGCGAAGGGCGCTGTGGCATTTCCGAATTGAATATCCGTGATATCGACCGTCTTGCGATCCGCATCGGCGGCCAGATCCATGATTATCACCCCGAGGATCGCTGGAACCGCCAGCAGATCGCCCTTTATGACCGCTACACCCAGTTCGCCCTGATCGCTGCCCAAGAGGCTGTGGCCCAGTCGGGTCTGACCTTTAGCGGTGATCTGGCGGCGCATTCGGGCGTGGTGCTGGGAACAGCGGGCGGCGGCTTACAAACCTCGGACGAGAATTACCGCACGGTCTACGAAGAGGGTAAGAACCGCGTTCACCCCTTTGTCGTGCCCAAGTTAATGAACAACGCGGCGGCCAGCCACATTTCGATGGAATATAACCTCAAGGGGCCGTCGTTTACCGTGGCGACCGCCTGCGCGAGTTCCAACCACGCGATGGGTCAGGCGTTTCACATGATCCGGTCGGGCATGTCGGACGCGATGCTGACCGGCGGGTCGGAATCCATGCTATGCTTTGGCGGCCTGAAGGCGTGGGAAGGTTTGCGCGTGATGTCCAAAGACGCGTGCCGTCCGTTCTCGGCCAACCGCAACGGGATGGTTCAGGGCGAAGGCGCGGCGATTTTTGTGTTCGAGGAATACGAACACGCCAAGAAGCGCGGCGCAGAAATTCTGTGCGAAGTCAGTGGCTTCGCGATGACTTCTGATGCGGGCGATATCGTCATGCCGTCCAAACAGGGCGCGGCACGGGCGATTTCGGGGGCGTTGGCGGACGGGCGGATCAACAAATCCGAGGTCGGCTATATCAACGCCCACGGCACCGGCACCGCCGCGAACGACAAAACCGAATGCGCGGCAGTGGCGGATGTGTTCGGCCATCACGCGGATGATCTGATGATCTCGTCTACCAAGTCGATGCACGGTCACCTGATCGGCGGCACCGGCGCGGTGGAGCTCCTGGCTTGCATCATGGCCCTGCGCGACGGGGTGATCGCCCCGACCATCGGTTACGAGGAACCGGACCCCGAATGCGCGCTGGACGTGGTTCCCAATGAATCGCGCGATGCCAAGGTCGAGGTCGTGCTGTCGAACGCCTTTGCCTTTGGCGGGCTGAACGCGGTTCTGGCCCTGCGCAAACACTGATCAATCACAGATTAACAAACGAAAAAGGCCGCCCCGAAACAGGGCGGCCTTCTGCATTTCCAACTGCGCGATGGATTAGCGCGCGGGAATGGTGGCGAACGCGTCGGTGAAGCCCGACAGCGACAGGCCCAGTTTAACCTGCTGATCGGGGGCCACGCGGGGCACGATCACCAGGGTCGCAACTTTGCCCTTCTTGAAGCTCTCGATTTCGGCAGCGGTGAAACCGATCTGCGCGAAGCAGCCCTGACGGGTGCAGAAGCGGAAGGGGTACTTCTTGGCCGCGCCACCGTCGATCGAGATCATCAGCTGTTCGGTCAGCAGAGTGTCCAGCGGGGTCGCGATGGTCGCGCCTGCAACGGCTGGCTGGCCGTCGGGCAGTTTGAACATGCTGACTTCGGCGACAGAGTTGCCGTCCTGATCGTTCAGCATCTGGTTCATTTCACAGGGGTCTTGCTCTGCTTCGGTGCGCAGGCAGCGGATGGTCCAGTCGCCTTTGGTTTCGGCGTCATAGGTGGTGCCCAGCGCATTGCCGTCGGCATCCACTTTTTCACCAAGGTCCACCTGGGTTTGCGCGCTGCCCTCGGCGGGTGCGGCGGCATCCTGGGCCAACACGGGCGTGCCAAGGGCAAGGAGGGCGGCCAGGGTTAGGCTCAGATAGGATTTGGGCATTGTCTTCCCCGTTTATCACGAATTGCTCGGGTCATGACCTAACACGGCAGGACACGGTATGGCAGTGCGGAATCCATGAAAATCTTTGTGATGGCAGGGTTTCGCCGCTGTAACATTTGAGCGGCAAGGGCCTGAAAATAAGAAAGGAGACCGTAGGTCTCCTTTCATTTTTGCTCCCTGTCGGACTGGCCGACTTAGTAATTGCCCAAACGCTACGAAGTCCGTCGGGGATCGTCAACAGATAAACATCGCTTATGTGCAACAATCTTGATCTTGATAGGTAAAATGTAAAAAAGCCGCGCCTTATCAAGGGCGCGGCCAGTCCAACAGGGAGGAAAAAAGTGTCTTTCGCTACGACACAAACCCGATGGTGGCATCAAAGGATGAACGATGTATTGTCCTTCCGTACGTTGGGGAGTTTCGGAATGACGGACGGTATTTTTGTAGGTGGTGGTGGCACAGATTACGCCGAGGCGCAGGAGTTGCTGCTGAAATATGCAAACCGGCACGGCTTGATCGCGGGCGCAACCGGCACGGGTAAGACGGTGACGGTCCAGATCATGGCGCAGGCGTTCTCGGACGCGGGCGTTCCTGTGTTCGTGTCGGACGTAAAGGGCGATTTGTCGGGGCTTGGCGCTGCGGGGGCCGAGACTCACAAGCTGCACGCGCCATTCATGGAACGGGCCCAGAGAATCGGGCTGGACCTGACCTATTCCGCTGCGCCTGTGACATTCTGGGATTTGTGGGGCCAACAGGGCCACCCCGTCCGCGCCACCGTGGCCGAAATGGGCCCGCTGCTGCTGTCGCGGATGCTCGATCTGTCCGAGGTGCAAGAGGGCGTTCTGAACATCGCCTTCCGCATTGCCGATGAGCAGGGGCTGCCGCTGCTGGATTTGGCCGATTTGCGCAGCATGTTGGCGTGGCTTGGAGAGAACCGATCCGAGGTTTCGTTGCAATACGGGAATATCTCGCCCGCCAGCGTCGGGGCGATCCAGCGGTCCATTCTGATGCTGGAAAACGAAGGGGCAGCCGGCTTCTTTGGTGAACCGGCGCTGGAGTTGCGCGACCTGATGCGCGTCGATGATACGGGGCGCGGGGCGGTGAACATTCTGGCCTCGGACAAGCTGATGCAGGCGCCGCGCCTTTATGCGACCTTCCTGTTCTGGCTCTTGTCCGAACTGTTCGAGGAACTGCCCGAGGTCGGCGATCCCGACAAACCCAAACTGGTCTTCTTCTTTGACGAGGCGCACCTGCTGTTCGACGGCACGCCCAAGGCGCTGGTGGACAAGGTCGAGCAGGTCGCCCGCCTGATCCGCTCCAAAGGGGTGGGCGTGTACTTTATCACCCAGCATCCGGCAGACATCCCCGAGGATATTCTGGGCCAGCTTGGCAACCGCATCCAGCACGCCCTGCGCGCCTTCACCGCGCGGGACAAGAAGAACCTGAAGCTGGCCGCCGAAACCTATCGCGAGAACCCGACCTTTAGCATCGAAGAGGCGATCCGAGAGGTTGGCGTCGGCGAGGCTGTGACTTCGTTCTTGGAAAAGAAAGGCGTGCCGGGTGTGTCCCAACGCACGTTGATCCGCCCGCCCGCCTCGCGCATCGGGCCGCTGACGGTGGCGGAACGGGGGGCGATTGTGGCGTCCTCGGACCTTGGGCCCAAGTATGACAAGCCGATCGACCGTGAAAGCGCCCACGAAATCCTGACCAAACGCGCCGAACAGGCCGCCGCAGCCGCCGCCAAGGCCGAAGCCGCCGAAGAAGAGGCCGAGGTTCAGGAACGCGAATACCGCACCGCGCGGCGCTATACGGGCGCGCGGGTCAGCCGCTCGACCTCTCGGAAATCCACTAGCGATGAGGGGTTTGGCGAGGCGTTGACCGAAGCCTTGGTCAAGGAATTGAAGGGCACCACGGGTCGCCGCATCGTGCGCGGCATTCTGGGGGGCCTCTTCAAGGCCAAGTGACCCGTCAAAGGGCAGAACGGAAAAGGGCGCTCCAACCGGAGCGCCCTATTTTTATTTCTCTGGCAGCAGGCCCCTTGGGCTGAACCGCAACATCAAGAGCATCACCAGACCCATGGTCAGCAAGCGCATATGTGCGGCCGAGGCCAAGAGGTGTTCGCGCAGGGCGTTGCCCGGCTCCATCCCCATAGTGATCAGCTCCATCAGCCAGCGACCAAAGGGTTCGACCTGCACCCACAGGAACCAGATCAGGAAGCCACCCAGAACCGAGCCCAAGTTGTTGCCCGAACCGCCGACGATCACCATCACCCAGATCAGGAAGGTATAACGCAGGGGCTGGTAGGTGCCCGGCGTCAACTGTCCGTCCAGCGTGGTCATCATCGCTCCTGCCAGTCCGCAGATGGCCGAGCCAAGGATAAAGATCTGCAGGTGGCGACGGGTCACGTCCTTGCCCATGGCGCGGGCGGCGTCCTCGTTATCGCGGATCGCGCGCATCATCCGGCCCCAGGGGCTGTGAAGCGAGCGCTGCATCAGGAACAGGATGATCACCAGAACCACAGTGAACATGATGCTATAGCCAAGCTTCACATACAGGGTGGATGCGGTCACAGGGTCCAGTCCGAACGACGCGGCCTTTTCCACAAAGGATGGATCGGCCTGTAGGTCGATCTCGTAGGGCAGCGGACGGGGCAGGCCGTTCACGTTCTTCACGCCGCGGGCCAGCCAGTCTTCGTTCTTCATGATGGCTATGATGATCTCGGCAATGCCAAGGGTCGCGATCGCCAGATAGTCGCTGCGCAGACCCAGCGCCGTCTTGCCGATGACCCAAGCCGCACCAGCCGCCAACAGACCACCCACCGGCCACGCCAGCAGGATCGGCAGACCCAGACCACCCAGATAACCCTCAAGCGCGGGGTTTACCTTTTCGATGGCATCGCGGGCGGGATCGAACAGCTCGCGATAGATGGAGAAACCGGCGATCAGCAGCACCCAAGTGACCAGCGCGCGCAGGTTGCCGGGCTTCATCCGCTTGCGGATCAGGATCACAGCGGCCAAGGACAGGGCGCCCACAAACAGGGCCTCCCATACGTCATAGCCGCCAGCGGCCCACGCGGCAGGCACCGGGGGCATCGACACCAGCACGGTCGCCAGACCGCCAAGGCCGACAAAGCCCATGATCCCCACGTTGAACAGGCCCGCAAAACCCCATTGCAGGTTCACGCCCATGGCCATGATTGCGCTGATCAGACCCATGTTCAGAATGCCAAGGGCGGCGTTCCAGCTCTGGCTCAGGCCGGTGAACAGGATCGCAAGCGCCACCAGACCGAACAGACCGATTGTTTTCACGGTGTCGTTCATACCGATTTCCCCTTGAACAGGCCCGTGGGCTTGAACAGCAGCACCACAACCAGAATGACAAAGCTGACGGCGAATTTGTAATCCACCGCAAGCAGTTGCAGCAGGCCGTCAGGTGCCATGTCCGCAGGCAGCAAATAAGCCGCTGCCTTTTTCCATGCGTAAGTGATGGTCACCTCGGAGAAGGCAATGACAAAGCCCCCCGCGATGGCGCCCAGCGGGCTGCCAAGGCCACCCACAATCGCCGCCGCAAAGATCGGCAACAGCAGCTGGAAATAGGTGAAGGGTTTGAAGCTCTTGTCTAGACCATACAGCACACCGGCCACGGTCGCCAAAGCGGCGACGATGATCCAGGTCACGGCCACAACCCGCTCGGGGTTGATGCCGGACAGCAGGGCCAGATCCTCGTTATCGGAATAGGCGCGCATGGATTTGCCGGTGCGGGTGTGGTTGAGGAACCAGAACAGCAGGGCCACAACGATCACCGCGGTCAGAACGGTCAGACCCTGCGATGCCTTGATCGCCAGACCTTCTTTCAGGCCGGTCATTTCCTTGAACTCGCGCGCGCCGATCAGGAACCGCGCCCCATCGGCAAAGTTCTGGTCATCGGGCCCGATGATAAAACGCACCAGCCCGTTCATCACGAACATCACGCCCATAGAGACGATCACCAGAATAACCGGCTTGGCCTTTTGTTTGCGATAAAAGCGGTAGACCACGCGGTCGGTCCACAGAACCAGACCGGCGGTCACGGCGATGCCAAAGGGCAGGGCCAGCAGCGCCGTCGGCACCGGCCCCAGCGACACGCCCCAGCTTTGCAGCATCCACGTGACCAGAACGGTCACCATGGTGCCAAAGGCCATCGTATCCCCGTGGGCAAAGTTCGAGAACCGCAGGATGCCGTAGATCAGCGTCACCCCCAGCGCCCCAAGCGCCAGCTGGCTGCCATAAGTCACCGCTGGCACGATCACAAAGTTGGCCAGCAGGACGAGTGTATTCAGAATATCCATCCTCAGCCCCCCAGAAACGATCTGCGCACTTCGGGATCGGCCAGCAACTGCTTGCCCGATCCGGTGTGGGCATTCGCGCCTTGCACCAGAACATACCCTTTGTCTGCAATTTCAAGCGCTTGGCGGGCGTTCTGCTCGACCATCAGGATCGAGATGCCGGTCCGCGCCACCTCGATGATGCGGTCAAAGAGCTCGTCCATAACGATGGGGCTGACCCCCGCAGTGGGTTCGTCCAGCATCAGAAGCTGCGGCTTGGTCATCAGCGCGCGGCCCACGGCCACCTGCTGACGCTGCCCGCCGGACAGTTCGCCCGCATGCTGGTGGCGCTTTTCCTTGAGGATCGGGAACAGGTCATAGACCTGCTCCATGGTCTCGGAATAATCGTCGGTCCGCAAAAACGCGCCCATCTCCAAGTTCTCTTCCACGCTCATGGAGGCGAAGATGTTGTGGGTCTGGGGCACAAAGCCCATGCCCTTGGCCACACGGGCTTGCGGGGTCAGCTCGCGAATATCCTCGCCGTTAAAGACCACCGATCCGGTATGCACATTCAGCATCCCGAACACAGCCTTCATCGCCGTAGATTTTCCCGCGCCGTTCGGGCCCACGATCACAGCAATCTCGCCGCGATCGACCTCGAGCGTCACCCCATGAAGGATGTCCGGCCCGCGCCCGTAGCCACCGACCATGCCGGTCGCACTCAAAAAGGACGAAGTCACAACGCGCCCCTTTCATCTTTGCTAAAATACTCTCGGGGGGAGTCGATGCCGCGCATCGACGGGGGGCAGACGGCCCCCCAGCTACGATCGCCGCTCATCCGCCCACCTGATCTTTGTTCTTCAGGCCGGTGCCCAAGTAGGCCTCGATCACCTGTTCGTTGGACTTGATCTCCTGGATCGTGCCCTCGGCCAGCTTCTTGCCCTCGGCCATGACGATCACGGGGTCACAGAGGCGCCCGATGAAATCCATGTCATGCTCGATCACACAGAAGGTATAGCCCTTTTCCTGATTGAGCCGGATGATCGCATCTCCGATGGTGTTCAAGAGCGTGCGGTTCACGCCCGCGCCGACCTCGTCCAGAAACACGATCTTGGCGTCCACCATCATGGTACGCCCCAGTTCCAGCAGCTTCTTCTGACCGCCCGACAGGTTTCCGGCCTTCTCATCAGCCACGTGGGTGATGGTCAGGAACTCCAGAACCTCGTCGGCCTTGCGGCGGATGGCCTCTTCCTCGCGGGCAATCTTGCCGCGTTGGAACCAGCTGTTCCACAGGTTCTCGCCGGTCTGCGCAGGGGGAACCATCATCAGGTTCTCGCGCACCGTCATCGAACTGAATTCATGTGCAATCTGGAAGGTCCGCAGCAGTCCCTTGGCGAACAGCTCGTGGGGCGGCAGGCCGGTGATGTCTTCGCCATCCAGATAGACTTTGCCCGACGTGGGGGGCAGCGCGCCCGCGATCACGTTGAACAATGTGGACTTGCCCGCGCCGTTTGGCCCGACCAGTCCGGTAATCGACCCTTTGGCAATCTCCAGCGTGGCCCCATCCACCGCGCGGAAGCCGCCAAAATGTCTGTGCAGGTTTTCAACCCGTATCACGGTCTGTTTTCTCCGTGCTTGTTTTTTAAGCGTAGCCCAATCGCATAAAAGTACAGCCCGGACAATTGCCGGGCTGTACCACTAACGTAGCGTTAGTCTTAGCGGATGCTTTCGGTCTCGTAGGCGCCGCCAGTGATGATGTAGTCGCGGTAGGTGCCTGCCGCTTCGCCGGGGCCGATCAGCTCGACGTTGGTTGCGCCGACATAGTCGATGTCACCACCAGCCGCGAGGATCTCAAGCGCCTTACCCAGCTGGCCGGGAAGGATTTTCTCGCCGGGGGCGTTTGCAACGTCCAGCATCTTGGCCGCAGCTGCCGCCGAGGTTGCCTCGCCGCCTGCTGCCATCGCCAGAGCGATCAGAGCCGCCGCGTCATAGCTTTCGCGGGTGTAAGCGCCTTCGGGGTTGATGTTGGCGTCAACGGCCATGGTCGCGAATGCGGTGGTGCCTTCGCCTTCGGCCCACGGAACAGCGCCGAACGACCCTTCCATTGCGTCACCCAGATCGGCGACCAGCTGGTCACCGTACATGCCGTCACCCAGCATGAAGGTTTCGAACGCGCCGGTGTCCAGCGAGCCCTGGATGATGCCGCGGCCACCCTGGTCGGTGTAGCCCAGAACCACCAGCACTTCGCCGCCAGCCGCTGCCAGAGCAGCCACTTCGGCCGAGTAGTCGGCTTTGCCGTCTTCGTGGGGTGCGTTGATGGTGACTTTGCCGCCAGCGGCTTCATAGGCAGCGATGAAGCTGTCGCTCAGGCCTTTGCCGTAGTCGTTGTTGGTGTAGGTAACGGCGACTTCTTTGATGCCCTTGTCGTTCAGCATGTCCGACAGAACCACACCCTGACGGGCGTCCGACGGCGCGGTGCGGAAGAACAGGCCGTTGTCTTCGACGGTCGACAGGCCGGGGCTGGTGGCCGAGGGCGATACCATGACGATGCCGTTGGGCACAGCCACGTTGGTCAGGATTGCGCCGGTCACACCCGAGCAGTCCGCGCCCATGATTGCTGCCACGCCGTCCGAGGTGATCAGACGTTCGGCCGCTGCGGTCGCGCCAGCCGCGTCAACGCAGGTCGAGTCCGCACGGACAGCTTCGATCATCTTGCCGCCAAGGATACCACCGGCAGCGTTGATCTCTTTCAGAGCCAGTTCAGCCGAGTCAGCCATGGCGGGGGTCAGCGATTCAATCGGGCCGGTGAAGCCCAGAATGATGCCCATCTTGACAGTTTCGCCGTGGCTTGCAGCCATTGCGGCGCCAGCGGTCAGTGCAGTGGCGGCAGTGGCCAGCAGAAACTTTTTCATTGTTTTTTCTCCCAGTTGGAACGCTATGTCCGAGGCAAAGCGTAGGCGGCATTTCTGTAAAAATAAAGGGGAGAAGCGTGGCCGGAATACGACCCTTTGATACACGGAAACGTCATGGGACCTATCAATTCCGCGGTGCTAGGTCTGAAGGCAGGAGGTTCCCATGCGTCATCTGATCACTGCCCTGAGTCTGTGTCTGGCCGCACCTGCCTTGGCCGCGCCAAAGGTCACTTTGGTCGCCGAAGGTTTCGTGAATCCTTGGGCCGTGGCCTTTCTGCCCGAGGGCAGCATTCTGGTCACCGAAAAGGGCGGCGATCTGCTGCTCTTGGGGGCGGGCAAGAGCACCCGTTTGAAAGGTGTGCCAAAGGTCGCCGAGGTGGGACAGGGCGGTTTGTTGGACGTCATGGTGCCCGAGGATTTCACCTATAGCCGCGAGATTTTCCTGAGCTACGCCAAGAAATTAGGCAAAGGGCAGGGCACGGCGCTGGCCCGCGCGACCTTGGCCGCCGGATCGGACCGTCTGACCGATGTCAGGGACCTGTTCGTGATGACCGATGGCAGCAGCGGCGGGAATCACTTTGGCAGCCGTATTATCGAGGCGGCGGATGGAACGCTGTTTTTGACCGTGGGCGAACGGGGTGACGCCGAGCTGGCGCAGGACCTGAGCCGCCACAACGGCAGCGTTATCCGCATCAACCGCGACGGCACTATCCCCGAGGACAACCCCTTTGTCGGGCAAGATGGCGCGCAGCCCGAGATTTACAGCTATGGTCACCGCAACCCCCAAGGGGCGGCGCTGGATGCGGACGGGACGCTTTGGGTGGATGAACACGGCGCACGGGGCGGTGACGAGTTGAACGCGATCAAGCGCGGGGCCAACTACGGCTGGCCGGTGATCAGCTATGGCACCCACTACAGCGGGGCCAAGATTGGCGAGGGCACCGCCAAACAGGGTATGGAGCAGCCCGAATTTTTCTGGGACCCGTCGATCGCCCCCAGCGGGATGGCGATCTATAGCGGGCGGCTGAACGATGAATGGAAGGGGGACTTCCTGATCGGGTCGCTCAAGTTCGACATGATCTCGCGGATTGACCGCGATACCATGAGCGAGGCCGAGCGTATCCAGACCCCCGAAACCAAGCGTGTCCGCGATGTGATCGAGGGGCCGGACGGTGCCGTCTATTTCCTGTCAGAGATCAACGGCGCCCTCTATCGGCTTGAGCCCTAAGGATTATTCCATTTCCTCGTGCTCTTCTTCCTCGCGGCGGGTGCCGTGGCTGCCACGCTCGCGATAGGGTGTGGTCTGGTAGTGCGCACGGTAGCATTTCGAGAAATGCGAGGGGCTGGCGAACCCGCAGGCGAGCGCCACGTTGATCACGCTCATGTCGGTTTGCATCAGCAGGTTCCGGGCCTTGGACAGGCGCAGTTCCATGTAATAGCGCTTGGGGCTGCGGTTCAGATAGCGGCGGAACAGGCGCTCGAGCTGGCGGGTGGACATGCCCACATCCTTGGCAAGAATGGCGGGGCTGATCGGTTCTTCGATGTTCTTTTCCATCATCTGGATGACTTGCGACAGCTTGGGGTGGCGCACGCCGATGCGGGTCGGGATCGACAGGCGCTGGGTGTCGCGGTCCGTGCGGATCGAGCTGTAGATCAGCTGGTCGGCCACGGCGTTGGACAGGTCCTCGCCGTGGTCGTCGGCGATGATTTTCAGCATCAGGTCGATCGACGCGGTGCCGCCCGCCGCCGAAATCCGGTTGCCGTCCACAACGAAAACCGACTTGGTCAGGTCCACCTCGTCGAACTCCTCCGAGAAGCTGTCCTGATTTTCCCAGTGGATGGTGGCGCGGCGCCCGTCCAAGAGGCCGGCCTTGGCCAGCACATAGGTTGCCGTGCACAGGCCGCCCATGGGCGCACCGCGGCGGGCCTCTTTCCTCAGCCAGTTCAGCAGGCGTTTGCTGGTGGCTTTCTGCACCTCGACCCCGCCGCACACCAGAATAGAGGCGTCACGGGGCAGGTCGTCCAGATCCGAATCCAGTTTGAATTCCACACCGGCCGAGCAGGTCACGCTGGCACCGCCTTCGCCCACGAGCGACCAAGTATAGAGCTGTTTGTCGGCCATGCGGTTGGCGATCCGCAGCCCCTCGATCACCGAGGTGAACGCCATCAGCGTGAAACGGTCCAGCAGCACGAATGCAAAATGGCGGGGCTTTTTTCCCGTGCTTTCGACTGGAATGACCTGCTTGTCCGATTGGGCCATGCCCATACTCCGAATTTGTCTATTCGCGGCACGATGTCGCAAAAATATAAACACGCATTTCGTCTGCAGGGAATGACCTCGTCAAGAGGGGTCCGACAAAACGGTTATGGTCATCGGTCTGTTGGTTATGTATAGCGGTTCCACTTTTCAAATCTCATGGATGGAGAGAGAGATGACCGAGTGGAGCAAATCGACCTGGCGCAACCTGCCCCGAGTGCAGATGCCCGAGTATACCGATTCTGCCGCCCTGGCGGCTGTAGAGGCCAAACTCTCGTCCTATCCACCCTTGGTGTTTGCCGGCGAGGCCCGCAAGCTGAAGGCCGAGCTGGCCAAGGCCGGCCGTGGCGAGGCGTTCCTGCTGCAGGGCGGTGACTGCGCCGAGAGCTTCCAGCAGTTCAGCGCGGACCTGATCCGCGACACCTTCAAGGTGATGCTGCAGATGGCGATGGTGCTGACCTATGGCGCTAAGGTTCCGGTGATCAAGGTTGGCCGTATGGCGGGCCAGTTCGCGAAGCCGCGTTCGGCCCCAACCGAGGTCAAAGACGGTCTGGAACTGCCCAGCTACCGCGGTGACATCATCAACGAGCTGGACTTCACCCCCGAAGCCCGCATCCCGAACCCGAACAAGATGCTCGAGGCCTACACTCAGGCAGCGGCCACGCTGAACCTGCTGCGCGCGTTCTCGACCGGTGGTTATGCGGATGTGAACAAGGTCCACAGCTGGACCCTTGGCTTCACCGAAGGCGAGAAGTCGGAAAAATACCGCGCCATGGCGACCCGCATCAGCGACGCTCTGGACTTCATGAAGGCCGCAGGCGTGGACAGCAACAGCGCCCACACCCTGCAAAGCGTGGATTTCTACACCAGCCACGAAAGCCTGCTGCTGGAGTACGAAGAGGCCCTGACCCGCGTTGACTCGACCAGCGGCAAATGGCTGGCCGGTTCCGGCCACATGCTGTGGATCGGCGACCGCACCCGTCAGCCCGATGGGGCCCACGTGGAATACCTGCGCGGCGTGCAGAACCCGATCGGTCTGAAATGTGGCCCGACCACCACCGCCGACGACCTGAAGGTTCTGATGAACAAGCTGAACCCGACCAACGAAGCGGGCCGTCTGACCCTGATCGCCCGTTTCGGCGCAGGCAAAGTTGGCGAGAACCTGCCGCGCCTGATCCGCGCCGTTCAAGAAGAGGGTGCAAATGTCGTCTGGTCCTGTGACCCGATGCACGGCAACACCATCAAATCCTCGACCGGGTACAAGACCCGCGCGTTCGACAGCGTTCTGCGCGAAGTGCGCGAGTTCTTTGCGATCCACAAGGCCGAGGGCACCATCCCCGGCGGTGTGCATTTCGAGATGACCGGCGCAGACGTGACCGAATGCACCGGCGGTGTTCGCGCCGTGACCGACGAGGACCTGTCGGATCGCTACCACACCGCTTGCGATCCGCGTCTGAACGCGTCGCAGTCGCTGGAACTGGCGTTCCTCGTGGCCGAAGAGCTGTCCAAGCGCAACGCCGAGCAGCAAGCAGCCGCTCTGGCCAGCTGATCGCTTGAACGGGAGGGGATGGTTAATCCATCCCGCCGTCGATGACTTCGAAGCCGGTCCCCTTGGGGGCCGGTTTTTCCATGTCCGGCCGGTTCGCCGCATAGAGCGCATCGGTCGAGGCATAGTCCAGCCGGAACCGTTTCGTGGGCCCACTGCCGTTTTCGGCCACCAGACAGCCCAAGGCGCGGCTGGCATCCCCAAGGTCAGACAACATCGGCCACAGGGCCATCCGGTAGTTGCCGCTGGCCTCCCATCCGGCCGAGAGGTTCAGGTGCAAAATGGCGGGGCGCTGGAAGCATTCCTCGATCATGGTGCCAAGCTGTTCGCGGTAGGCCGGCTCGAACAGCGCGGACAGGGGCATACCCCGCAAATCCATGCCAAGAACGTCGCATAACATACTGCCACACAAACGAAAACGGACGTGGCCTGTGCCGATGCGTTCCACCAGAAAGACTTTGTCCAGATGGGGCGCCATGGCCTTTGGGTCCAGATCGGTGCGCTTGGGCAGGCCGCCGCAGCGGCGCAGGCTCTGCCAGTGATCGCCCACCTCGCGCAGGGCGCTCGGGGGGGCACCTTTGATGAAATCGGCTAAACTCAGCACCACTCCCATAGCGCGCACTCCTGTCGTTCGTCAGTTCCCGTGCGGCGGTCTCGAAAACTCGATCCGGAGTTTTCATGAATTTCCGCCGTTTACAGCGCGAATTTGACAGAGTTTCGCGTCAAAATCCCCCCAAACCTGAAGAAGAGGTTAACGGCCGGTGGTTCGCGGCTCTTGCTCTCGGGCGCATGGCAGGCATAGTGGGCGCCAGAACTAAAGGAACGACCATGAAATCACTCACCGGATATGCCAGCCTTGAAAATCAAGGCGAGGGGCTGCGCTGGCAGTGGGAACTGCGCAGCGTCAACGGCAAGGGATTGGACCTGCGCATCCGTATGCCGGATTGGTGCGCGCCCATCGAGGCCGAGCTGAGAAAACGCGTGGGCGCCGTGCTGGCGCGGGGCAATGTGACCATCGGGTTGCGCATCTATAGTGACGGGTCCGCCATGGGTGCGGCCGTTGACCCCGAGGCCCTGGACCGCGCGCTGGACCAGATCGCACAGATCGAGGCCCGCGCCGCAAAGCGAGGGATCAGCCTGCGCAAAACCTCGGCTTCGGATATCCTGTCCGTGCGCGGTGTCGTCAGCGAAGAAGCCCGGACCGAGGGCATGACCGACGCCCTGACCGCGCTGCTGCTGGCGGATTTCGACGTGGCGCTGGCCGCGTTCGTAGACAGTCGCGCTGGCGAAGGGATGGCCTTGTCCGCGGTGATCACCCGCCAGTTGGACACCATTTCCGATCAGCTGGTGTCGATCCGCGCCATTCTGCCCGCCCGCGCCGAAGCGCAGGCCGAGGTGCTGCGCGCCGGCATGTCCCGCATTCTGGAAACCGAACAGCTGGACCCCGCGCGCCTGCACCAAGAGGCCGCCGTTCTGGCCGTGAAATCCGACGTGACCGAAGAGCTGGACCGTTTGGACGCCCATGTGGCGGCGGCGCGTCAGCTGGTGGCCTCGGACGCGCCGGTGGGCCGGAAATTCGATTTCCTGTGTCAGGAATTCAACCGCGAAGCCAACACGCTTTGCTCGAAATCGCAACACAGCGGTCTGACCGAACTGGGGCTTGAGATGAAAGTCACCATCGACCAGATGCGCGAACAAATTCAGAACGTAGAATAATGCCCCACGATACCCGCCGCGGCCTGCTTGTTATCCTGTCCTCGCCTTCGGGCGCAGGGAAATCCACGCTGGCCAAACGCCTGATGGCGTGGGACCCAACCTTGTCGTTCTCGGTCTCGGCCACCACCCGCAAGCCCCGTCCGGGCGAGGTGGACGGCAAGGACTATCAGTTCGTGACCGAGTCCGCGTTCAAACACATGGTCTCTGACGACGAGATGCTGGAACACGCCCACGTCTTCGGGAACTTCTATGGCTCGCCCAAGGGGCCGGTGCAGGCGGCGATCGACAACGGCAATGACGTGCTGTTCGACATCGACTGGCAGGGCGCGCAGCAGATCCGGAACTCGGCCCTTGGGCAGCACACCCTGTCGATTTTCATCCTGCCGCCGTCGATCCCCGAATTGCACCGCCGCCTGATCAGCCGCAATCAGGACGACGCCGACACCATTACCAAGCGCATGAAGAAAAGCTGGGACGAGATCAGCCACTGGGGCAGCTATGACTATGTGCTGGTGAATGACGATCTGGATAAGACCGAAGAAATGCTGAAGTCGATCCTGACCGCCACCCGCCTGCGCCGTTTGCAACAGCCCGGTCTGGTCAAACACGTCCGCGCCCTTCAGGACCAATTCGAGGAGCTCGACATTTGACACTATATGCATTGGACGGCATCGCGCCCGAAATCGCCGAGGACACCTGGATCGCCCCCGACGCCAACCTGATCGGCAAGATCGTGGTCGAGGAGGGCGGCTCGGTCTGGTTCGGCTGCACCCTGCGCGGCGATAACGAGGAAATCCGCGTGGGCAAGGGCAGTAACGTGCAGGAAAACTGCGTGCTGCACACCGACATGGGCTATCCGCTGGTGATCGGCGAGGGATGCACCATTGGCCACAAGGCGATGCTGCACGGTTGCACCATTGGCGACAACACCCTGATCGGGATGGGCGCGACCATTCTGAACGGTGCCAAGATCGGCAACAATTGCCTGATCGGGGCAGGAGCTTTGGTGACCGAGAACAAGGTGATCCCCGATGGATCGCTGGTCATGGGCGCGCCCGGCAAGGTCGTTCGTGAAATGACCCCCGAAGGCATCGAGGGCCTGAAGAAATCCGCGATCGGCTATCAGAACAATATGCGCCGCTTCCGCGAGGGGATGACCGAAGTCTGATCTGGCGTGATCGCTATCAGGGGTGTCATCCCATTGTTACAAAAGCATGAAAGGCAGCCCTGATTGAATAAATTCCCCGAGGAGCGCCCCATGGACCTTTTGCCGATCAAGTCACTGGTAGAGGGTCTTCCTTTGGCCGCGATGGTTGTAGATCAGGAGCGGCGGCTGTTGTGTCTGAACGAACCGGCGCGGGAAATCTGGGGCAGCGGGCTGGAAGGGCGCCATTATGAATTGGCGCTGCGCAATCCTGTTCTGACCGGCGCGATTGCGGACTGTTTCCGTGATCCGCGCACCTTTCATTCGCGGATGACCACCACCGTTGGCAGTCGCGAGGCGACATTCGCCCTGCGGGTGACCCCGATCAACGGGGTCGAGTTCCAAGGCGTCTTGGCCACGTTCGAGGACGTCAGCCCCATGGAAGACATCGGCCAGATGCGCCGCGACTTTGTGGCGAACGTCAGCCATGAATTGCGCACACCCCTGACCGCGCTACTGGGGTTCATCGAGACTCTGCGCGGACCGGCCAAGGATGACGCCCGTGCACGCGACCGCTTTCTGGGGATCATGGAGACCGAAGCCACGCGGATGAACCGTCTGGTCCATGATCTGCTGTCCCTGAGCCGCGTCGAGAGCGAAGAGCGTATTCGCCCCGGTCAACAGATCGACGTTGTCGCCAAGGTGCAATCGACCGCCAAGGCCCTTGGCCCCATTGCCGAGGACAAGGGCATCGCCGTCCAGCTGTTCCTGCCCGAAGAGCCCATTATGATCAGCGGGGACTCGGACCAGCTGTATCAGGTGTTCACCAACCTGATCGAGAACGCCATCAAGTACGGCGGCAGTGGCGGGGACGTGCATGTGACCGTCACGCGGCTGGAACGGGACCCGACCGTGCGGGGGCCAGCCGTCCGAATCGACGTTCGCGACCACGGTCAGGGAATCGATCCGATCCACATTCCGCGTCTGACCGAACGATTCTACCGGGTGGATTCACACCGATCGCGGGAAATGGGCGGGACCGGACTGGGCCTTGCAATTGTAAAGCACATCATTAACAGGCACCGCGGCCGCCTTAAGATCGAAAGCGCTTTGGGGCAGGGCAGTACATTTACTGTTACATTACCAAGGAACTAGAGGAAAACGCGGGACTAGCCCGCGTTTTTTTACGGGTGCCGGATGGATGCATTTGAATCTTAATATCAAGTGAATTCATTTGGTTACCCTTAAAAATACATCCCTGATGCTTAAAAAATGTACCCTGTCATAAACCTGTTACAAATCTGTCGCAAAAGCTTTGCCAGTGAAGTTTAGCACCCGCCCCAAGGTCCACAGAAACTCGGATCTGTAGAGATTAACAGGAGCTACCCCTATGTCTTTCGTGAAACTGACCGCCTCGACCCTGGCGATCGCAGCCGTTTCCGCAACCGCAGCCGTCGCACGTGACAACGTTCAGGTTGCCGGTTCGTCGACCGTTCTGCCCTACGCATCGATCGTTGCCGAAGCGTTCGGTGAAAACTTTGACTTCCCGACCCCCGTTGTTGAATCGGGCGGTTCGTCGGCAGGTCTGAAGCGCTTCTGTGAAGGCGTTGGCGAGAACACCATCGACGTTGCAAACGCTTCGCGCAAAATCAAAGACAAAGAAATCGCAGCTTGCGCCGAAGCTGGCGTGACCGACATCATCGAAGTCCGCATCGGCTACGATGGCATCGTATTCGCTTCGCAGATCAACGGCCCCGAGTTCACCGCGTTCGAACCCGCTGACTGGTACAACGCTCTGGCAGCTGAAAAGCCCGTTGACGGCGCAATGGTTGCAAACACCGCAGCAACCTGGGCCGATGCAAACGCAAACCTGCCCGCAGTTGAAATCGCTGCCTTCATCCCCGGCACCAAGCACGGCACCCGCGAAGTCTTCGAAGAGAAGGTTCTGCTGCAGGGCTGTGAAGACACCGGCGCACTGGCTGCGATCCTGGAAATCAACGGCGGCGACGAAAAAGCTGCTGAAGCAACCTGTATGGCTGTCCGCACCGATGGCAAGTCGGTCGACATCGACGGCGACTACACCGAGACCCTGGCTCGCATCGACAGCAACACCAACGGCGTTGGCGTCTTCGGCCTGGCATTCTACGAAAACAACACCGACAAGCTGAAAGTAGCAACCATGTCGGGCGTTGCTCCCTCGACCGAGACCATCGCTGCTGGCGACTACCCCGTATCGCGTCCGCTGTACTTCTACATCAAGAAAGCACACATCGGCGTCATCCCCGGCCTGAAAGAATACGCAGAGTTCTTCATCTCTGACGAAATCGCAGGCCCCGATGGCCCGCTGTCGGCCTACGGTCTGGTTTCGGACCCCGAGCTGTCGGCAACCCAAGAGCTGGTTGCAAACGAACAGACCATGTAATTGGTACCTAGAAGCGGCCTTCGGGCCGCTTCGCACTTTCGCTGAAGGCGCCGATCCGATAGACGGCGCCTCAGTCGTCTCTAGGATCCGCACGGAGCCCCTATGCCCCTCCTTTGGTTAATCTTGATTGTTCTGGTGCTTGGTGCCGCTGGCTATGTGGCCGGACGTCAACGCGCTATGTCCAGTGCAGGCGGGGATCCCCGTCACCTCCATTCCCTTCCTGTTTATTATGGTTCGAACGTTGCGCTGTTCGCCACTGTGCCGGCCTTGTTGGTGCTGGTTGTCTGGCTGATTGCGCAGCCCATGTATATCGACCGCACCGTTGCGGGCGAAATCCCCGCTGCCGATATCCCCCAAGGCAGCACTCTGGGTCTGGTCATGAGCGATGTGCGCCGTGTAGCCGAAGGCCTGGATCTTGCGATTTCCCAAGGGGTTATGACCGCCGAAGAAGAGGGCGCTCTGGTTGCCGGTGAATCCGGTATCCGCGAGAAGCTGGCTCAGGTGGGCGTGGCCTTGGGATCTGACGTAAGCCCGATCACCTTGGCATCCGCCCGTCATTACCGTGACATGACCGCGACCGGCAATCTGGTGCGCGACGTGCTGGTTCTGCTGCTGGCTGTTGGCGGCTTTGGCTATGCCTTCTCCAAGACCAACCGTGATTTCCGCGCGCGTAACACCGTCGAGCACGCGATCAAGCTGTCGCTGATCCTGTCGGCGTCGATTGCGATCCTGACCACCGTTGGCATCGTTCTGTCGCTGGTGTTCAACACCGTCGAGTTCTTCCGTCTATATCCGGCTGCCGAGTTCTTCCTTGGCACCACCTGGAGCCCGAGCTTTGGTGGCGGTTCGTCGCTGGGTGTTCTGCCGCTCTTGTGGGGCACGCTCTACATTTCCTTTATCGCTCTGGCTGTGGCCGTTCCGATCGGTCTGTTTGCTGCGATTTACCTGTCTGAATACGCCAGCCCCAAGGTCCGCGCCTTTGCCAAGCCGCTGCTCGAGGTTCTGGCCGGTATCCCGACCATCGTTTACGGTCTGTTTGCTCTGTTGACCGTGGGTCCGCTGCTGGTCAGCGCCTTTGGCGACGGGGGTCTGTTCGGTGTGAACTGGATGTCCGGTGCGTCTTCGGTTTCGACCGCTGGTCTGGTGATGGGCATCATGCTGATCCCCTTTGTCAGCTCGCTGTCGGACGACATCATCAACGCGGTGCCTCAGGCGATGCGCGATGGTTCGTTCGGTCTGGGTGCGACCAAGTCCGAAACCGTCAAGCAGGTGGTTATGCCTGCCGCGCTGCCCGGAATTGTGGGTGCGATCCTGCTGGCCGCATCGCGCGCCATCGGTGAGACCATGATCGTGGTTCTGGGGGCAGGGGCTGCGGCGCGTCTGTCGATGAACCCGCTGGAAGCCATGACCACCGTCACTGCCAAGATCGTCAGCCAGCTGACCGGTGACGCGGACTTTGCCAGCCCCGAAGCGCTGGTGGCCTTTGCCCTTGGCATGAGCCTGTTTGTGATGACCCTCTGCCTGAACGTTCTGGCGCTGTATATCGTGCGCAAATACCGGGAGCAGTACGACTAATGACCGACGCAACCGCAAACACGCCCAAGCACGGTACCTCTCTTTATACCGAGAGCCCGCGCGTCAAAAAGCGCAACGCCGCAGAACGCCGGTTCCAGATTTATGGCATCGCTGCCGTGGCGACCGGTCTGGTGTTCCTGATCGTTCTTCTGACCTCGATCCTGTCAAACGGGGTAGGGGCATTCCAGCAGACCTTTGTGAACGTCCCGATCTATCTGGACGCTGCCAAGCTGGACAAGAAGGGCGAGCGCAACATCGAAGACATCAAGAAGGTCAGCACCTTTGGCTACCAGCCGCTGATCGATGACGCGCTGTTCGCCATCGTCGAGGAAAACGTTTCCCCGAACCCGCTGGCCAAACCCAAAGACACCAAGGCGCTGATTTCGGCCAGCGCCGTGGCGCAGCTGCGTGACTATGTCATCGCGCATCCCGAAAAGATCGGCGAGACCGTTGATTTCCGTCTGCTGGGCTCCAGCCGCGTGGACGGTTACATCAAAGGCCGCGTCACCCGCGAGAGCATCGCGCGCGACAAGAACATCAATGCAGAACACCTTGATATCGTTGATGTCCTGCGTGAAAAAGGCGTGGTGAAGCGCGAGTTCAACATGGCCTTCATCACCGGTGCGGACGCCTCCGAAAGCCGTCCTGAGCAGGCGGGCATGGGCGTGTCGATGCTGGGCTCGCTATTCATGATGATCGTGGTTCTGGTGCTGTCGCTGCCCATCGGCGTGGCTGCCTCGATCTACCTTGAGGAATTCGCGCCCCAGAACAAATGGACCGACCTCATCGAGGTGAATATCTCGAACCTCGCGGCGGTTCCGTCGATCGTGTTCGGTATTCTGGGTCTGGCCGTGTTCATCCAGTTCGCGGGTCTGCCCCAGTCGGCGCCGCTGGTGGGTGGTCTGGTTCTGACCCTGATGACCCTGCCGACCATCATCATCTCGACCCGCGCCGCGCTCAAGGCCGTGCCGCCGTCGATCCGTGATGCGGCGCTGGGTCTGGGGGCGTCCAAGATGCAGTCAGTGTTCCACCACGTGCTGCCCCTGGCGATGCCCGGCATTCTGACCGGTACCATCATCGGTCTGGCGCAGGCGCTGGGGGAAACCGCACCGCTGCTGCTGATCGGTATGGTCGGCTACATCGCGTCGAACTATCCCACCGGTCCGCTGGCGGGTTTCATGGACCCCAACTCCGCAATGCCTGCACAGATTTATGAATGGGCCAAGCGCGCAGACCCCGCATATTACGAACGTGCGTGGGGCGGGATCATTATCCTGTTGCTGTTCCTGATCACGATGAACATCATTGCCATCATCCTCCGCCGCCGCTTCGAGCGCCGCTGGTAAGAGAAGGATACGAGTATGTACGATAACCCGAACTTGGAGCGTAAAGTGGCTCAGAACGAAACCAAAATCTCGGCCCGCAATGTTCAGGTCTTCTATGGCGACAGCCAGGCGATCAAGGATGTGAACATCGAGATCGAAGCCCGCACTGTCACCGCTTTCATCGGCCCGTCGGGCTGTGGCAAGTCCACCTTTCTGCGCTGCCTGAACCGGATGAACGACACCATCGACATCTGCCGTGTCGAGGGCGAGATCAATTTGGACGGCGAGAACATCTATGACAAGCGTGTCGACCCCGTGCAGCTGCGCGCCAAGGTCGGCATGGTTTTCCAGAAGCCGAACCCGTTCCCCAAGTCGATCTACGACAACATCGCCTACGGTCCCCGTATCCACGGTCTGGCCAAGAATAAGGCCGATCTGGACGAAATCGTTGAAAAGGCTCTGCGTCGCGGCGCCATCTGGAACGAAGTCAAAGACCGTCTGCACGCACCGGGCACCGGTCTGTCGGGTGGTCAGCAGCAGCGTCTGTGCATCGCGCGCGCTGTCGCAACCGAGCCCGAAGTTCTGCTGATGGACGAGCCTTGCTCGGCGCTGGACCCCATCGCGACCAGCCAGGTCGAGGAGCTGATCGACGAGCTGCGTGAACAGTACGCAGTGGTGATCGTGACCCACTCGATGCAACAGGCAGCACGGGTGAGCCAGAAAACCGCATTCTTCCACTTGGGCAATCTGGTGGAATATGGCGACACCGGCCAGATATTTACCAACCCCAAGGACCCGCGCACCGAGTCCTATATCACCGGTCGTATCGGATAAGGATAAGAGCAGATGAACGAAAATCAGCACATCGTCTCGGCTTATGACCGCGACCTCGAAGGGGTTCAGGCCCTGATCGTCAAGATGGGTGGTTTGGTGGAAACCGCGATCGCCGACTGCTCCAAGGCGCTGGAACTGCGCGACGAAGATCTGGCGCAACAGGTGCGCGCTGGCGACAAAGCCATCGACGGCCTGCTGGAACAGATCAACGAAGAGACCGCCCGTGTGATCGCCTTGCGCGCACCCACGGCCAGCGATCTGCGTGTTGTTCTGTCCGTCATGAAGATGAGCAACAACCTGGAACGTATTGGCGACTATGCAAAAAACATCGCCAAGCGGGCAGGGGTCCTACTTCAGATGACGCCGATCGACGGCTCTGCCGGTGCCGTGCGCCGCATGACCCGCGAGGTCGAACTGATGCTGAAAGACGCCCTTGACGCCTATATCCAGCGCGATGCCGAACTGGCCGCCGTTGTGATCCAGCGCGACAAGGAAGTGGACCAGATGTACAACGCTCTGTTCCGTGAATTCCTGACTTTCATGATGGAAGATCCCCGGAATATCACTGCGTGTATGCACCTGCATTTCATTGCCAAAAACATTGAGCGTATGGGCGATCACGTGACCGCTCTGGCCGAACAAGTGATCTACGTCAGCACCGGCAAACTGCCCGAGGAAGATCGCCCCAAGGCCGACAGCACGCCCTATGAAACCCACGGTGACCCGGTCGCCGGAGACAACTAAGGAACGACCATGAGTGCCGACCAACCGACCGTTCTGGTCGTCGAGGACGAGCCCGCACAGCGCGAGGTTCTGACCTATAACCTCGAAGCCGAGGGGTTCCGTGTGATCCGCGCCGAGAATGGCGAAGAAGGTCTGCTGGTGGTGGACGAGGATCGCCCGGACATCATCGTGCTGGACTGGATGCTGCCCAACGTTTCGGGGATCGAGGTTTGCCGCCGACTGAAGTCGCGCGGCGACACTCGCGACATTCCGGTGATCATGCTGTCCGCGCGCTCCGAGGAAGTGGACCGCGTTCGCGGCCTCGAGACGGGTGCGGATGACTATGTGGTCAAACCGTACTCTGTGGTCGAGCTCATGGCGCGCGTGCGCACCCAGCTGCGCCGGACGCGTCCTGCGACCGTCGGCGTGAAGCTGGAATACGAGGACATCATCCTTGATGCAGAGACCCACAAGGTGTTCCGCGACGAGCAACCCCTGAAGCTGGGGCCGACCGAGTTCCGTCTGCTGACCACGTTCATGGAGAAGCCCGGCCGCGTCTGGAGCCGCGAGCAGCTGCTGGATCGTGTGTGGGGCCGCGATATCTATGTGGATACCCGTACGGTAGACGTGCACATCGGCCGTCTGCGCAAGGCGCTCTGCCAATATGGCGGTGAAGACCCGGTAAGAACCGTTCGCGGTGCGGGTTACGCCTTGGGTTAAGCAAGGTTTATGCAATTGATGCAGGCGGCCAGCGGATTTGCTGGCCGTTTTGCTTTGTGGGTGGTGGAATCCGTGTAAACCTGCGGGTTTACTGGGGCATACGATGCAAAGCTGGCCTATGCTTATGGTCATCCTATAATCAGTATTATGGTAAATATGTGCATTTAGGATCGCAAACTGGGATTTTTTATCCTCAAAAAGTCGCGGTTCCCGATAAACGGATTCAATATGCGCTCGCGTGCACTTGAAATGGTGACCCTAGGGTATGTAAAACAATTCGGGGTTATACCGCTGGTCGCTTCTTTCAAACGCGCTGTGTATTGTGAAAACAGCAGAGAGCATGCTTTCCCGCCCGATGGCCTTGTGTGAAGTCCGACGTAAGTTCGAGTGTTCTGTTTTTACGCTTCTGACAAGAACTTGGTGTTACATATTGCGTATCAACAAGCCGTCCGAGGTAACGAAACCTGCCTAGATTAGCTTTGCAGGAATGTAAGCGGGAAGATCTCGAAAGCGATCGAAAAGAATGGGTTAGTCCGATGATGTCTTTGTCGTCATATCTCGAAGCAATTACCGATAGCCAGAGCCTCGAGGCGCTCTGGTCCCTGCACTCCGAGAGGATGGCTGAATACGGCTTTGACCGTCTGATCTATGGGTTGACCCATTATCGCAGTGGCTTTTCGCTTGGCGATCCGAACGACTTCCTGATTATGACGACCCACAAGCCCGAGTATATCGAGCCCTTTATCAATGACGGCCATTACTTCCATGCGCCCATGGTGAAATGGGCGCTGGAGCACGAAGGCGCTTGCAGCTGGAGCACCATGATCAAGATGGTCGAGAGCGGCACCCTGACGCCCGCAGAGATGCGTGTGGTCGAGTTTAACCGCCGTATGGGCGTGACTGCCGGCTACACCATTTCCTTCAAGGCGGTCACCCAGCGTTCCAAGGGCGCCATTGCGCTCACCGCCCGCGAGGGTATGAACCAAGACGCCGTAGACGCCGTCTGGGACGAGCACGGGCGCGACATCATCCTTGCCAACAACGTGGCACACCTGAAGATCTCCAGCCTGCCCTACACGCCGCCCACGCGCAGCCTGACCAAACGCCAGCGCGAGGCTCTGCAATGGGTCGGCGATGGCAAGACCACGCAGGACATCGCGATTCTGATGGGGCTTACAGCTGCGACGGTGGAAAAACATTTGCGACTTGCACGAGAGTCCTTGAACGTTGAAACAACCGCACAGGCTGTTCTGAAAGCTGCCTTTCAGAACCAGATGTTTATCGTAGAGCAGTAATGGCTGTTAAGGTAATGAAAACTATACCTATTACGGTATGGACAGTATTTGGGTAGGGAATACCTGACTTACCTTACGCGGCGTTAATCTGGCATTGAGTAACTGTTCCGTGAGTGGTGGCTTTGGCCAGGGAACGCCGGGCAGAGATGCTAGAGATTTCTAGCCAGCCTGCTTGGGTGGTCGTCAGACCCGTCGGTTTGGGGGAAATTTTCTGCTTTCAAGCCGACAATTTACGTCTCGTACATCCCCATCCCGCGGGGCGTAGTTTCTTTAGGGCACCGGACTTGTTCCGGTGCCTCTTTTTTTGTTCCGAACCCATTGGTCCGCACGGGTCCTCACGCGCAAACCCTTGATCCGGAAAAGGAAAAGGGGGCGCATACGCACCCCCTGCCCCAAATCTCGCGATGTGCGCCGGAATTAGGCGTTCATCTTGGCAACTTCTGCCGCGAAGTCTTCTTCGACTTTCTCGATGCCTTCGCCAACTTCCATACGGATGAAGCCGGTGATGGTTGCGCCAGCTTCTTTTGCTGCTGCTTCAACGGTCAGGTCGGGGTTGATGACGAACGCTTGGCCCAGCAGGGTGTTTTCTGCAAGAAACTTCGCCATACGGCCTTCGATCATTTTCTCGATCACGGCTTCGGGCTTGCCCGACTCACGTGCGATGTCGATCTGGATCTGACGCTCTTTCTCGACGAAAGCGGCATCCAGAGCGTCCTGGTTCAGAGCTGCGGGGTTTGCCGCTGCGATGTGCATTGCAACCTGACGGCCGAACGCTTCGTCGCCACCGGTCATTGCAACCAGAACGCCGATCTTGCCCATGCCCTCGGTGACCGAGTTGTGGATGTACGAAACAACGGTTTCGCCTTCGATCGACGCCATGCGACGCAGGGTCATGTTTTCGCCGATGGTGGCGATCTTGTCGGTCATGGTTGCTTCAACGGTCTTGCCGTTGATTTCAGCAGCCTTCAGAGCCTCGACGTCGGCAACGCCAGCGGCCGCGCCTGCGATGGCCTGAACCATTGCCTGGAATTCGGCGTTCTTCGCAACGAAGTCGGTTTCCGAGTTCACTTCGACAGCAACGCCTTTGCCGCCTGCAACGTTTACGGCAACCAGACCTTCAGCAGCGGTACGGCCCGATTTCTTGGCGGCTTTCGCCAGACCTTTGGTGCGCAGCCAGTCGGTTGCTGCTTCCATGTCGCCGTTGTTTTCGGTCAGCGCTTTTTTGGCATCCATCATGCCCGCGCCGGTCATCTCGCGCAGTTCTTTTACCTGTGCAGCAGTGATCGCCATGGTAAGGCTCCTCTCAATTTCGGGGTCAACGCCCTTCAATAAGGGCTTGGGCGCGGAATTACCCGCGCCCGATGTCAGTTTTGTAAACGCTTATGCGTCTTCGCCGAGTTCTTCCTCGAGGCCAGCTTCCAGCTCGCCGAGGTCAACACCGGCAGCACCCAGCTGAGCGGTCATACCGTCCAGAGCGGCGCGCGACACCAGGTCGGTGTACAGGGCCAGAGCGCGGGCTGCGTCGTCGTTGCCGGGGATGACATAGTCAACGCCCTCGGGGTTGCAGTTGGTGTCAACCACAGCCACAACGGGGATACCCAGCTTGTTTGCTTCCTGGATTGCCAGCTGCTCTTTTTTCACGTCGATGACGAACAGCAGGTCGGGAACGCCACCCATTTCACGGATGCCACCCAGCGATGCTTGCAGTTTGGCCTGCTCGCGTTCCATCTGCAGGCGCTCTTTCTTGGTGAGGCCTTCAGCACCGGTTTCCATCTTCTCGTCGATGTTCTTCAGGCGCTGGATCGACTGCGAAACAGTTTTCCAGTTAGTCAGGGTGCCACCGAGCCAGCGGTGGTTCATGTAGTACTGTGCGCACTTTTCAGCGGCGTCTGCGACGGGCTGAGCTGCCTGACGCTTGGTGCCGACGAACAGGATGCGGCCGCCTTTTGCAACGGTGTCACGCACAACCTTCAGAGCCTGGTCCAGCATGGGAACAGTCTGGGTCAGGTCGAGAATGTGGATGCCGTTACGCGAGCCATAGATGTACTGACCCATACGGGGGTTCCAGCGCTGGGTCTGGTGGCCAAAGTGTACGCCTGCTTCAAGCAGTTGGCGCATGGTGAACTCAGGAAGAGCCATGTCCTTATCCTTTCCGGTTTCATGCCTCGGCTGGGGTGAGGGACCATTTGGTCCAACCGGCGGACGTATGAGGATTTCTCCCTCATAGGCCCAAAACCCAGCCAGCGGATTTCAGTGCGCGTGCCATTATACGCAAAGGGCCCCACTGACAAGCCCCCTGCCCGACTTTCTGGCTGTTTTCCCGTAGATCAGGCCAGAAAAGTGCGTTCGATCACCCAATACAGCCCAATCAGGCCAATGACGGCGCTGGCGGGGTTCGAGATATAGCGACGATACCACGGTTTGTCTCCAAACCACAGCCCCACGGCCAGATAGGCCAGTGATATCACCGTGAGCTGGCCAACCTCGACCCCGACGTTGAACCCGATCAGCGCGGGCACGAACTGGGCCTGCGGCAGGCCGAATTCCCCCAGAACGCTGGCAAATCCTAACCCGTGCAGCAGCCCGAAGCCAAAAACGATTACAGGACGCCACGGAGACAGCCCCTTAACTATAATATTCTCGATGGCCACAAAGGCGATACTGGCGGCAATCAGGGGCTCTACGATGGCACTGGGGGCGCTGACTAACCCCATGATTCCAAGTGCTAAAGTCACCGTATGGGCGATGGTAAAGGCCGACACCTGCCACAGCAGCGGCCGCATCCGTGTGGACAGAAAGAAGAGCCCCAGCACGAACAGGATATGGTCCAGCCCTTGGGGCAGAATGTGGTCAAAGCCGACGGGGATATAAGAGGTAAACGCCTCCAACCCGCTCAGGCTCTGGCCGCCGGTGATCATGATCGGATCGCTGGGGTCGCCGCCGGTCAGATAGCCGGTATAGGGCTCCTCGACCCCTTGCTGGCGGACCACCAGCGCGCCGTAGCTGGCGGGCCAACCGATTTGCAAGGCACTGGCGCCTGCGGGCAGCGTGGCGGTGATGTGCAGGACGGTGCTGCGCGGCAGTTCCAGATCGGGCTCTGGTTCGATGGTCAGATCACTTAGGGTTTCTGTCATATCCCCCTGATCGGTGGTCAGCAGCAGATCGGCGGCGAAACGGGGCCAGACGCGCTGCACCTCGGCCTTCAGGGCGTCGGGGGGCATGGCGCGCAGGCGGTCGTATTCCCCCGCCTCGGCGGCGTCATTGGTGTCGGCCAGTTCGCTCAGGTCGATGCCCGCGACAAAGGCCTCGACATTGGTGCGCAGGTCAACGGTCACCTGCCCGTCCACAACCGTCAGATCCGCGATAGATGGCGTGACTTCATGGGCAAAGGCGGGTGCCGCCAGCACAGCACTTGACATCGCCGCCGCGAGCCACACCCTGAGGCCACCGAACATATTGGAACCTGCCATGCGCCACACCCTTCTTGCCTGCTTTTGTCTTGGTCTGACGGCCACCGCGGCCCTTGCCCACGAAACGTGGATCGAGCCGCGCAGCTATCAGATTGCTCCGGACCAGACCCTAGAGGCCGATCTGCGCAATGGCGAGAAATTTTCTGGCTTCAAGCTGGCTTACGTTCCGTCCAAGCAAGTGCGGCTGGACATCGTGATGGGCGGCGTGGTGACCCCCGTCGAAGGGCGCATGGGCGATATTCCCGCCGTCGCGGCCCCCGTTGCGGACGAAGGCTTGGCAGTGGTGGTCTATGTTTCCACCCAGAACATCCTGCGCTACACCGAGGCCGAGAAATTCGTGAACTTCACCACCCACAAGGATTTCGCTTGGGTGCAGGACCGCCACCGTGAACGCGGCCTGCCCGAGGTCGACTTCCGCGAGGGATATATCCGCCATGCCAAGGCCTTGGTCGCCGTAGGCAGTGGTCAGGGACAGGATATGGAGGTGGGGCTAGAGACCGAGTTCGTCGCCCTCGATAACCCCTATTTGCCCGATTTCGACGAGGTCATGGACGTGAAGCTGCTGTATCAGGGTGCTCCCCGCACCGACACGCAGGTCGAGGTGTTCGACCGTGCCCCCGACGGGACCGTGTCGATCACAACCACCCGCACCGATGCGGCGGGTGTGGCGATGGTCCCTGTCCTGCCCCAGCACACCTATATGATCGACGCGGTGGTGATGCGCGAACCCACCCCCGAAGTGGCCCAAAGCGACGATATCGTCTGGCAGAGCCTCTGGGCCGATCTGACCTTTACCGTCCGGTAAAAATTCCTTGCGTATGGGCGCGGCTATGGGCAAGAGGCAGCCATGACATCTACACCTGAAATTCTGTGCATCGGCTCGGTCCTGTGGGACATCATCGGCCGGTCCTCCAGTCATATGCGCGTGGGCACTGACGTGCCGGGGCGGATCATCCGCGTGCCGGGCGGCGTGGCCTTGAATATCGCGATGACCCTGCGCCGTCAGGGCATGGTGCCCGCCCTTCTGTCCGCCGTGGGCAAAGACGCCGAGGGCGCCGAGCTGCTGGCCGACTGCCGCCGCCGTGGGCTGATCACCGAGCACATCTACCTGTCCGAAGACCTGCCCACCGACCGCTATATGGCTGTTGAGGGCGCGAATGGCCTGATCGCCGCCATCGCCGACGCCCATTCGCTGGAAGAGGCCGGTGACAAGATCCTGCGCCCCCTGTCGAACGGTGCGTTGGGTCGTGCGGACGCCCCTTATTCCGGGCTGATCGCGCTGGACGGCAACCTGACCGAGGCGTTGCTGGCCCACATCGCCACGGACCCGCTGTTCGCGCAGGCCGACCTGCGTGTCGCCCCCGCATCCCCCGGCAAGGCCACGCGCCTGCTGCCCTTGGTCGAGGCGGGCCGCGCCACGCTCTATGTGAACCTCGAAGAGGCCGGCCTGCTGTGCCAGACCGAGTTTCCCGACGCCGCCTCTGCCGCTGCCGGACTGGTGGCGCGCGGGGCCAAGCGCGCGCTGGTGACTGACGGGGGCCGCCTGTCTGCCGATGGCGATGCGGACGCCGTGATCACCCGTCAACCGCCCGAAGTTATGGTGACCCGGGTCACCGGCGCGGGTGATAGTTTCATGGCGGCCCATATCGTGGCCGAAGCCCGCGGCGCTGATCGCGATGCCGCCCTTAGGGCCGCCCAAGCCGCCGCAGCCGCCCATGTATCCGGAGAGACCCCTTATGATTGACATTAGCTTTTCCCCCGAAGTCGCTGACGCCAAATCGAAAAACCTGCCCATCGTCGCGCTGGAAAGCACCATCATCACCCACGGGATGCCCTATCCGCAGAACGTGGAAACCGCCCGCAAGGTCGAGGCCACCATCCGCGCGGCTGGCGCCATCCCCGCCACCATCGCCGTGCTGGAGGGCCGCATTCACGCGGGCCTGACGGACGAACAGCTGGAAACCTTGGGTCAGGCGCAGAACGTCGCCAAGCTGTCCCGCGCCGATCTGGCCGCCTGCGTGGCCACCGGCGGCACCGGCGCGACCACCGTGGCGGCGACCATGATCTGCGCCCATCTGGCGGGGATCGGCGTTTTTGCCACCGGCGGGATTGGCGGCGTGCATCGCGGGGCGGAAAGCACCTTTGACATCTCGGCGGACCTCAAGGAACTGGCCGAAACCCCTGTGACGGTGGTTGCAGCGGGTGCCAAAGCGATCCTCGATCTGCCCAAAACGCTCGAAGTGCTGGAGACCTATGGCGTGCCTGTCATCGCCTATGGTCAGGACGATTTTCCGGCCTTCTGGTCGCGCTCTAGCGGGATGAAGGCGCCTTTGCGCATGGACACCCCCGAACAGATCGCTCTGGCCCAGAAAACCCGTACCGCGATGGGCCTGCCCGGCGGTCAGCTGGTGGCGAACCCCATCCCCGTGGACGCGGAAATCTCCGCCGAAACCCTGGCCCCCATCATCAGCGCCGCCCTGTCCGAGGCCGACGCCAAAGGGATCACCGGCAAGGCCGTGACCCCCTTCTTGCTGCAGCGGATTTTCGAGCTGACCGAGGGCAAGTCCTTGGCCGCGAACATCGAACTGGTGCTGAACAATGCCCGACTGGCGGCGGCGATCGCCCAATCGATGACACATTGATCGTTTCTTTTGCAGAACAGACCACTGAGGCGTTGTGAACCAGCGCTCCAGTGCCTAAGTTCCGATTGAAACCATCCGCCAAGACCGCTGGGGATCATGAGCACGCCTTTCCACGACGACCACCCGATCCACCGTAAACCGGGTTTTTTCGCCCGCTTGCGCTCTAATTTCTTTACCGGAATCGTGGTGATTGCCCCCGTTGGCCTTACGGTTTGGCTGATCTGGACGGTGATCGGTTGGGTGGACAGCTTTGTGATGCCGTTCGTCCCCCGCGTCTACCACCCCGAGATTTTCTTTCAGCGCTGGTTCGGCGAGGATACGTCGATCAATATCCGCGGCGTGGGTGTGATCTTCTTCCTGCTGTTCACCATGCTGACGGGCTGGATCGCCAAGGGGCTGATTGGCCGCTCGTTCATCCGTTGGAGCGAACGTCAGGTGGACCGGATGCCGGTTGTGCGCTCGATCTATTCGGGGCTGAAGCAACTGGCCGAAACCGTCTTTGCCCAATCCGAGCGCAGCTTTGAAAAGGCCTGTCTGGTCGAATATCCCCGCCGCGGGATCTGGGCCATCGGCTTTATCTCGACCGATGCCAAGGGCGAGATCGCCTCGCGTCCCGACACCATGGAAAAGCTGGTCAGTGTGTTCGTACCGACCACGCCCAACCCGACTTCGGGGTTTTTGCTGTATTTCCCCGCTTCGGATGTGATCGAACTGGACATGACGATCGAGGACGCCGCCAAACTGGTGATCTCGGCCGGACTGGTCTATCCGCCCGAGAAAGCCGCCGAGCCCACGCCCATCGAAGAGGCGCGGGAAAAGCGGTTAGGAAAACATTAAGGGCAGATCCACACTGCTTTGCTGGTTCAGCTTGTCCTTGTGCTGGGCTAGAAACTGTTCGGCCGCATCCCGCCCCGCATCGCGCAATTCCTGAATGACATAGGGCGTCGGCACCAGTTTGGTCGCCACCGACAGGTTGGTCATCATCTTGTCGTCGGCGATCATGTGGACATACACGTCCTTCATCTGGTTTGGGGGCATGCGCCCTTCGTGGATCAGTTCCTGCACGAATGAAATCGCCCGTAATTCCCGCAGGAGCGAGGCGTTGAAGCTGATCTCGTTGATGCGGTTCTGGATTTCCTGCGGGGTCTTGGGGACTTCGTCGCGGATGATCGGGTTGATGTTCACGATGACGATGTCATTGGGCAGGCGCGGCTCGAACATGGGGAACAGCGCGGGGTTTCCCGTATAGCCCCCGTCCCAATAAGCCTCGACCTGCCCCGTGGCGGGGTCCTCGATCTCGACCGCCTGAAACAGCGTGGGCAGACACGCAGAGGCCAGCAACACGTCGCTGGTGACCTCGTCCCCCTCAAAGACCTTCACCTTGCCAGAGCGCACGTTGGTGGCGCAGATGAACAGCTCCGGCCCCGCATCGGCACACACACAGTCAAAGTCGAAGGACTGCACGATATGCTCCAGCGGGTTCTTGTAGAACGGGCCCCACGCATAGGGGGTCATCATCCGCGAGACCACGTCGGCCCACATATAGGGCACGCTCATTTCGATGGTTTTGGACAGTTGGCCGGGGGTCATGACATAGCCGGTCATCCAGCTGGGGATGCGGAAATCGTCGATCCCCGCGATCTGCCCCCACAGGAACGACAGCATGTCCCGCGCGCCCTGACGGCCGTTCTTGATCAGGCCAGCCTTGAGCGCGGCGGCGTTCAGCGCCCCTGCCGAGGTGCCTGACATCGAGGCGATCTCGATATCCTCGTGTTCCAGAATTTTATCCAGCACGCCCCAAGTGTAGGCGCCGTGGGCGCCTCCGCCCTGTAGGGCCAGATTGATGCGTTTCATGTTGCTGGGGGCCGCGTCCTTTTTGCGGCCGAAGGGGTTGATCCTCGACGGTGCCATTGCGGGTCTGCCTTTCGCTTGGTTGCGTTGGGTCCCCTCCCTATGGTCGACGGGCGCGGGTTAAACCGCGCCCACCCTTGGATCAGAGCGCGGTCCAGCCTCCGTCCACGCTGATGGTTGTTCCGGTGATCTGTTTCGCCGCGTCCGAGCACAGGAACACCGCGGTGCCCCCCAGTTCCTCGACGGTGGCGAACTCTTTCGAGGGCTGGCGTTCCAGCATGACGTTCTTGATCACGTCCTCGCGGCTCATGTTGTATTTTTCCATGGTGTCAGGGATTTGCGCCTCGACCAGCGGGGTCAGCACATAGCCCGGACAGATGGCGTTGCAGGTGATCGGCTCTTGGGCGGTTTCCAGGGCGGTCACCTTGGTAAAGCCCACCACACCGTGCTTGGCGGCCACATAGGCCGATTTGTAGGGGCTGGCGGTCAGACCGTGGGCCGACGCGATGTTCACAATGCGGCCCCAGCCAGCGGCCCGCATTTTCGGCAGCGCAGCAGCGGTGGTGTGGAAGGCCGAGCTGAGGTTGATCGCGATGATCGCGTCCCACTTTTCGACGGGAAACTCGTCGATGCCCTTCACGTACTGGATGCCCGCATTGTTGACCAGAATGTCACAAGCCGGTGCTTTCTCGATCAGGGCGCGGCACTCGTCGCCCTTGGACATGTCAGCTTTAATATAAATTACAGATACACCAAACTCTTCGGCCATATCCGAGGCCAGTTTGTGGTCCTCCGGGTTGTCGGTGAAAGAGTTCAGAACGACGTTCGCGCCCGCCTTGGCAAGTTCCCGCGCAACGCCCAAACCAATGCCCGAGTTCGAGCCGGTAACGATTGCAGTTTTACCCTTCAAAGTCATAATATCCCCCTTAGCTAGTGTCCTCGGTTCGACGCTAGTGTAATGCAGTCGCAGAATCGATTCCTATCAGTGCATTAAGTTCACTACCGTGCTTCGGGTTCCACAGCTTGTTTATGTTGTGCGGGGAAACTTCTCGTTATCTCAATGAGATGAAAACAAAAAAACGCCGGCACAAGGCCGGCGCTAAGTATTGAGGCAGGTTTCATACAGGCAAGAAACCTATCGAGCAGTGATACCTATATAAGCAATCTAGCGCCGCTCTCCAAGCTAAAAGTTTGAAAAGACACAGAACGGTGTCTAGGATTTTACCAAACATATCCGCATAGCGACCGAGGAGAGCAGTTCGTGGCATTGATTTTAAGGAAGAAACTGGGATTATCCACAGCTTTTGGGGTGTTGGCGCTTTTTGCTCAGGCAGCACTTTCAGAGCCGTCGCATGGCATCGCGATGTACGGAGAACCGGCGCTATCGGCCGGATTCGAATCTCTGCCTTACGTGAATGTGGACGCTCCAAAGGGTGGCCGGGTGGTCATGGGAGAGACCGGAAGTTTCGATAGTTTAAACCCGCATCAGGCCAAGGGATCGACTCCCTGGCAGCTGCGTTTTGTGGCCTATGAAAGCCTGATGGGCCGTAACTGGGACGAACCCTTCGGGCTCTATGGTCTGATTGCCGAAACAATCGAGACCGCGCCGGACCGCAGCTGGGTCGAATTCACCCTGCGCGACGGGGTCACGTTCAGCGACGGCACCCCTCTGACTGTCGAAGATGTGATGTGGTCCTATGAGACTTTGGGCACCATCGGGCACCCCCGTTATCTGGGAACGTGGTCCAAGGTCGCCAAAATGGAGCAGACCGGTGATCGCAAGATCAAGTTCACCTTCAACACCGACAACCCAGAGCTGGCCCTGCTGATCGGGATGCGCCCGATTCTCAAGAAGGCCCAGTTCGCGGATGTGCCCTTTGATCAGGCGGGCATCAGCGTGATCCCGATCACCACCGCCCCCTATGTGATCGACAGCTACGAAGCGGGCCGCTACGTCAGCCTCAAGCGGAACGAGAACTACTGGGGCAAGGACCTGCCCCTGCGCCGCGGCACCAACAACGCCGACGAGCTGCGCATGGAATTCTACGGCGATGAGTCGGTCATGTTCGAGGCCTTCAAGGCCGGTGAGCTGAACGCCTTCCGCGAGTCGAACGGCCAGAAGTGGGACACCGTTTACGACTTCCCCGCTGTGCAGCGCGGCGATGTGGTGAAGTCGGAAATCCCGCACCAGCGTCCCAGCGGCATCACCGGTCTGGCGATGAATATCCGCAAGGCACCCTTTGACGACTGGCGCGTGCGCGAAGCGATGATGCTGGCGTTCAACTTCGAATTCATCAACACCGCCCTGAACGGTGGCAAGCAGCAGCGCATCACGTCGTACTTCTCGAACTCGATGCTGTCGATGGATCACGGCCCCGCCACGGGCAAGGTTCTGGACTATCTGAACAAGTATCAGGACGCCCTGCTGCCCGGTGCGGTCGACGGCTATGACCTGCCCGTTTCCGATGGCAGCGAGCGCAACCGCAGCAACCTGCGCAAAGCCGCCGCCCTGCTGGAAGAGGCCGGTTGGACCGTTGGCCCCAATGGCCAGCTGACCGATGCCGAGGGCGCGCCCTTCAGCTTTGATATCCTGCTGCGCCAAGGCAGCAGCGAGGTTCAGGGCATCTCAGATATCTTTATCAAGCATCTGGAATCGCTGGGGATTAAGGCAACGGTCACCGTGGTGGATGCGGCCCAATACACCCAGCGCACCGATGCATTTGACTATGACATGACCTACTATCGCCGCGGCGTTTCGCTGAGCCCGGGCAACGAGCAGTACCTCTATTGGGGCTCCGAGGCGGCTGGCACCCAAGGCAGCTACAACATGATCGGTATCCAAAGCGCCGCCGTGGACGGGCTGATCGGGGATATCCTTCAGGCCCAGTCGAATGACGATTTCGTCGCCGCCACCAAGGCGCTGGACCGTGTGCTGACCACCGGCCGCTATGTGATCCCGTTCTACGAGTGGAATGTAAGCTGGATTGCCCATGACAAGCACCTGAAGTATCCCTCGAAGCTGCCGATCTACGGCGACTGGATCGACTTCATGCCCGACGTTTGGTGGTGGGAGGAATGATGACCCCGAAGACATTAGCGGTGTTGGCCCTGCTGGGCCTGCTGGCGGCCTGCAACACGGTGGAAGGTGTCGGAAACGACATCGCGGGTGGTGCGAATATGGTTCGCAGCTGGCTGTAAAACACCCTCTAGCCAGAACTGGCGGCTGGGTTTAACCTGCCGCCAGTTTTAATACCGGAAGCCCAATGAACATCCTCGTGCTTTGTACGGGTAATGACGCCCGCTCGATCCTTCTGGAATCGATCCTGAATGACGAAGCCCCCAATGGTATCACCGCCTATTCTGCTGGCTCTGTCCCTGCCGATGCCGTGCATCCGGCGGTGCTGGCCCTGCTAGAGGCCAACGACCACGACACCTCTGATCTGACGCCTTCGGACTGGCGCGACTATGCCGGCGACGATGCGATGCCGGTGGATCTGGTGATCACCCTGTGCAGCGAAACCGCGGCCAGAAAAGCCCCCGCATGGCCCAATGCCCCTGCGACCGGCTACTGGGATATCGCGAACCCCGTGGGCGCTGCCGACGAAGAGGCCGCGATTGCCGCCACCTTCGAGCAGCTCCACCGCCGCGCCAAGGCCCTGCTGAAGCACCCCATCGAAACGATGGACGCAGGCGAGCTGACCGCCGCTCTCAAGCGCATCGCCAAACAGGCCTGAGCGTTAAACCAATGACGTGACCCAGAGGATCATCGCGTCCTCCGGGCTCGTGGAAATCACGTTATGGCCCATGGTCCCGTCGTAATAGGCGCTGTCACCGCGCTTCATTTCGATGGGCTCATAGAATTCGGTGAACAGCGTGATGGTGCCGGTCAGGACATAGAGGAACTCCTCGCCGTCGTGGCGGACCCAGCCGTCGAACTCTTCCATCGACCGCGCGCGGATGCGTGCGCGGTAGGGCAGCATCGTTTTCTTGGTTAGCGTTTCCGCCAGCAGTTCGTGCTCGTAGGTGGCGGTGGTATAGGCCGCCCCCTCGCCCGAGCGCGTTGCGGTCATCCGGCCGTTCACCTGATTTTTGCGCGGCGGCGTAAACAGTTGCGGCACGCTGATCCCCAGACCCACGGCCAGCTTTTTCAACGCCTCATAGGTGGGCGACATCTGGCCGTTCTCGATCTTGGACAGGGTGGAGCGGGCCAGACCGGCCTGCTGGGCGGCCTGTTCCAGCGTCCAGTCCCGTTCCTTGCGAAGCTCGCGCACACGCGCGCCAAGGTCCAGCGGCAGAACGCTGCTGTCCTGATCGCTGTCACGGGCCACGCGAATAAGCTGTCTGGGGTCTTTTTCATTCATGGTTCAGCGTTTAATCCGACCTCCCAACTCTTGCAACTGGGGCCTTGCGGGCCTAGGCATTGGCCATGCTGTCGATCACCGAACCCACCTCCTTTGCGGCCTGCCCGCAGTCGTTCAATCTGGCCGCCTATGTGCTGGCCGGTTCCGGCGCCCCCGATGACAAGATCGCCCTTGCGGTGCTGGCCCTGTCCGGCGCCGAACGCTGGAGCTATGGCAAGCTGCGCGCTGCCGCGCTTGGCACGGGAACGGGCCTGCTGGCGGCGGGGCTGAAACCCGGTGATCGGGTGATGCTGCGGCTGGGCAATACGGTAGACTTTCCGCTGGCCTTTCTGGGCGCGATTGCGGCCGGTCTGGTGCCCGTGCCCACGTCATCGCAACTGACTGCGCCAGAGGCTGGCAAGCTGGCCCAGATCGTCCAGCCCGCCGCCATCCTGCAAGCACCCGAGGTGGCCGCGCCGACTGGCGACTGGCGCGCCATTCCCCTGACCGACCTGCGGGCGATGCGCGACTGCGCGCCTGTGGCGCCTGCGATGGGGGATGCGGACCGTCTGGCCTATATCATTTTCACCTCGGGCACCTCTGGTACGCCCCGCGCTGTGTGCCACGCGCACCGCGTTGTGTGGGCGCGGCGGATGATGTGGCAGGGGTGGTATGACCTGACCGCGAACGACCGCCTGCTCCATGCGGGGGCGTTCAACTGGTCGTTCACGCTGGGCACCGGCATGATGGACCCGTGGGCTTGTGGGGCGACCGCCCTGATCCCCGCCGACGGGACCGATCCAAAGGCCCTGCCCTTGCTGCTGAAACGCCACGATGCGACGCTGCTGGCGGCCGCGCCCGGCGTTTACCGCAAGTTCCTGAAAGACCACCCCAGCCTGAGTCTGCCCAAGCTGCGCCACGGCCTGTGTGCAGGGGAAAAGCTGCCCGAAGCCCTGCGCACCGCGTGGTTTGGGGCCACGGGCACCGGCCTATATGAGGCCTACGGTCAGACCGAGATTTCGACCTTTATTTCCGGTAGCCCCGCGCGCCCCTCGGCCGCTGGTACGCTGGGGGCGCCGCAGGACGGGCGCCTTGTGGCGATTGTGGATGATAATGGCCAGCCCGTGTCCCGTGGCACCGCGGGCACCATCGCCATCGACCACCGTGATCCGGGCCTGATGCTGGGCTATCTCGATGCCCCCGAGGCGACTGCGGAAAAACGTCGCGGTCCGTGGTTCCTGACTGGCGATCAGGGGATTATGGGCGAAGATGGCTTTATCACTTACCAAGGGCGCGACGACGACCTGATGAATGCCGGGGGCTTCCGCGTTTCCCCGCTAGAGGTCGAGGCCGCTCTTGCCCATTTTGAGGGGCTGCACGAGATCGCCGTCACAGACGTCGAAATCCGCCCCGATGTGCGTGTGATTGCAGCCTTTTACACAGCCGAAACCGAATTGGACCAGTCCGCGCTGACCGCCTATGCCGAGGCGCAGCTGGCCCGCTACAAGCAGCCCCGCGTCTGGGTGCGTCTGGCCGAACTGCCGCGCAACCCCAATGGCAAATTGCGGCGCAAGGACCTGAAACTCAGCTAAGGCCCCGAAAGGCACCCAATGGTTAAGCTAAATCTATTTTCCGATCCGATCTGCCCCTGGTGTTACATCGGCTTTGCTCAGCTGACCCAAGCACTGGCCGATCGCCCCAAGCATCCCTTTGATCTGGAATGGCTGCCCTATCAGCTGAACCCCGACATGCCCGCCGAAGGAATGGACAGACGCGCTTACCTCGAGGGGAAGTTCGGCGGCAAGGATGGCGCTGTCAAAGCATACGCCCAAGTCATTGAACGCGCAGAGGAAATGGGCCTTACAATGGATTTATCCTCCATTTCCCGCACACCTAACACGCTCGATGCGCACAGACTAATTCACTGGTCCGGGGTCGAGGGGCGGCAAACCCCCGTTGCCTCTGCGCTGTTTCAGGCCTACTTCACAGAGGGTCGCGATATCTCGGATCACGAGGTTCTGGCCGACATTGCCGACGGTGCCGGTATGGACGCAGCCCTAATCCTGCGCCTGCTTGCCAGTGACGCCGACAAACAGGAAATTTTGCAAAAAGACGCCATGGCCCGTGAAATGGGGGTTCGGGCGGTGCCGACCTTTGTGGTGGCCGGTCAACATGCCGTGCCCGGAGCGCAACCGTCAGAACTGTGGGTCAGGGTCATCGACGAATTAGTAGGAGCCTAATCCATATGTTCGCAGCCCCCACGAAACCTCTTAAATTTCCGGAATTCGTGGGGATGCTGGCAATGCTCTTTGCCACCCTCGCGTTTTCCATCGATTCGATGCTGCCTGCGATCCCGCAGATCGCGCAGCAGATGACACCGGACGACCTGAACCGCGCGCAGTTCATCATCACCAGCTTTGTGATGGGCATGGGCATCGGGACGTTCTTTGCCGGTCCCCTGTCGGACTGGTTCGGCCGCAAGATCACCGTGGCCGTGGGCATTGCGATCTACATGGTGGCCGCCCTCTATGCCGCGAATGCTCAGGATCTGGAGCATCTGCTGATCTCGCGCTTTATCATGGGCCTTGGGGCCTCGGCGCCTCGGGTGGTGAGCCTTGCTATGGTGCGTGACCTGTACAAAGGCCGCGAGATGGCGCGGATCATGTCCTTTGTGATGACCGTGTTCATTCTGGTGCCTGCCGCCGCGCCGTCCGTCGGTGCGCTGATCATCAGCTACAGTAGCTGGCGCGGGGTGTTCGTCGCGTTCGTGGTGTTCGCGCTGTTCTCGGGCAGCTGGCTGATGATCCGTCAGCCCGAAACGCTGGCCCCGGAAAACCGCCGCCCCCTGTCGTGGAAGGCGATCCGCTATGCCTTTGGCGAGGTGCTGGGGAACCGTCTGGTGGTCATGTACACCGCTGCTCTGTCGCTGGGGTTCGGCCTGATGTTTTCGTTCATCTCGAGCGCGCCGCAGCTCTTCACCGAGGCCTATGACCGCACGGACAGCTTCCCGATCTGGTTTGCGGGCGTGGCCGGTTTTGCGGCGATGGCGTCGTTCATAAACGCCCGTCTGGTGATGACGCTGGGGATGCGCCTTCTGTCCACCTCGGCGCTGTTCGCGCAGTTCGCGGCGACCATCGTGGCGCTGGTTCTGCTGGAAAGCGGCCTGATCCCCGTTGAGGGCGAGTTCTACGTGTTCATCGCCTATATGGCCGTGTCGTTCTTTATGATCGGTCTGGTGTTCGGCAACATCAACGCTCTGGCGATGGAGCCTTTGGGCCACGTGGCGGGCTTTGCCGCAGCGATCATCGGGGCGATCTCGACCATTCTGGCGGTGCTGGTGGCGGTTCCGGTGGGCTATTCCTATGACGGAACGCCCCTGCCGCTGATGATCGGCGTGCTGGTGTGTTCGGGGATTGCGTGGCTGATCATGATCATCTCGCGTCGTTACGACGTGCTGCAGACCGTCTGATCCAGCCAACCGCTGAAAAGACCAAAGGCCGCCTTATTTGGCGGCCTTTTTCTGTTTCTCGACTTCGACAACCTTTTCGGCCAGATCTTTGGCAATGGCAAAGGCGCCCTTGATCTTGTCGGCCTCGGTCGCCCATTCGCGGCGCACGACGATCTTGTTGTCCTTGATCTTGGCCGCGCCCTTTTCCCCTTGGATGAATTCGACCAGACCGGTGGGCGAGGCAAATTTGTCGTTGTGGAACTGGATGGTTGCGCCCTTGGGGCCGCCGTCCAGCTTGGCGATCCCTGCCCGCTTGCACATCGCCTTGATGCGGACGATCAACAGCAGCGTGTTTACCTCTTTGGGCAGCGGGCCAAAGCGGTCAATCAGTTCGGCGGCGAACCCTTCCAGCTCGACCTTCTTGGTAAGTTCGGACAGGCGGCGGTAGAGGCCCAGACGCACATCCAGATCGGGCACGAAATCCTCGGGGATCAGAACGGGCACACCAAGGTTGATCTGCGGCGCCCATTGGCCGTCGTCGTCCAGGAGCCCTTCCATCTTGCCGGATTTGATCTTGGCGATCGCCTCTTCGAGCATGGATTGATAGAGCTCGTAACCCACGTCCTTCATCTGGCCGGACTGTTCCTCACCTAGCAGGTTCCCCGCCCCGCGAATGTCCAAATCCTGCGAGGCCAGCGTAAAGCCCGCCCCCAGCGTATCCAGCGATCCCAGCACGCGCAGGCGCTTTTCTGCTGGGGCTGTCAGCTTGGCACGGGGTTTGGTGGTCAGATAGGCATAAGCGCGGGTCTTGGAGCGGCCCACACGGCCACGGATCTGGTAGAGTTGCGCCAGACCGAACATATCCGCACGGTGCACGATCATGGTGTTCGCGGTGGGAATATCGAGGCCCGACTCCACAATCGTGGTCGCCAGCAGCACATCGTATTTCCCGTCGTAGAACGCGTTCATCCGGTCGTCGAGCTCCCCCGCCGCCATCTGCCCGTGGGCCACGATATAGCTGACCTCGGGCACCTGTTCCTTTAGGAATTCCTCGATCTCGGGCAGGTCGGTGATGCGTGGCACCACATAGAACGACTGCCCGCCGCGATAGTGTTCGCGCAGCAGGGCCTCGCGGATGGTGACCTTGTCGAATTCGGACACGTAGGTGCGGATCGACAGACGGTCCACGGGGGGCGTGCCGATGATCGACAGATCGCGCACGCCGGTCAGCGACAACTGCAGGGTGCGCGGGATCGGGGTCGCGGTCAGGGTCAGCACGTGAATGTCGGAACGCAGCTGTTTCAGGCGCTCTTTGTGGTTCACGCCGAAATGCTGCTCTTCGTCGATGATCAACAGACCAAGGCGCTGGAATTTCACATTCTTGGCCAGAACCGCGTGGGTGCCGATGACGATATCGACGGTGCCCTCAGCTAGCCCCTTGCGGGTTTCGGTGGCCTCTTTGGCGGTGACAAAGCGCGACAGTTGGCGGACCTCGATCGGGAAGCCGCGGAAGCGTTCGGCAAAGCTTTTGGCGTGCTGGCGGGCCAGCAGCGTGGTCGGCGCGATAACCGCCACCTGAACCCCCGACATCGCCGCGATAAAGGCCGCCCGCATGGCGACCTCGGTCTTGCCAAAGCCCACGTCGCCGCAGATCAGGCGGTCCATCGGCGTGCCGCTGGTCAGGTCGGCCACCACATCGCCGATGGCGCGCAGCTGATCGTCCGTCTCCTGATAGGGGAAGCGGGCGCTGAACTCTTCCCACGCGTGGGGGGGCGGCTCCAGCATCTGGCCTTTGCGCAGGGCGCGTTCGGCGGCCACGCGGATCAGCTTGTCGGCCATCTCGCGGATGCGCTCTTTGAGGCGGGCCTTCTTGGCCTGCCATGCACCGCCACCCAGACGGTCCAAAAGCCCTTCGTCGTGGCCATAGCGGGACAAGAGTTCGATGTTTTCGACCGGCAGATAAAGGCGCGCGGATTCAGCGTATTCAAGGCTGATACATTCGTGCGCGGCTCCGGCGGCGGTGATTACCTCGAGCCCGTGATAGCGGCCGATCCCGTGGTCCACGTGCACCACCAGGTCACCGGGCGTCAGCGAGGTGGCCTCGGTCAGGAAATTCTCGGCCTTGCGGCGTTTCTTGGGCTGGCGGATCAGGCGGTCGCCCAAGACGTCCTGCTCGGAAATCACCGTCAGGGTCTTGCCCTCAAAAGGCGCTTCGAACCCGTGTTCCAGCGCCCAAACTGCCAGATGCAGGCCGGACTTGCCGATACGGGTGCCGTTCATGACGGGGATCGCCTCGGCCAGACCTTCGTCCTCGATCAAGCCGGTCAGACGTTCGCGCGCCCCTTCGGAGTAGCTGGCGACCAGCACCGGCCCCTGCCCCAGTTTGCGTTTAATGTGGTCGGCTAACGCCCCGAAAAGGCTGATGCTTTCCTGTTGGCGCTCGGGGCTGAAGTTGCGCCCGATCCGGCCGCCTGCGTCGATAACATTGAGGCCTGTGGCTTGGGGTAGCGGGTTGAACTGGATGACGCGGCGGTCCTGAACGGTGGTCTCCCACGCGGCGTCGTTCAGATAGAGCAGTTCGGGCGGCGCGGGTTTGTAGACGCTGTCGCCCTTCTTGCGGTTTTGCAGCGCGATCTTGCGGGTTTCGTACTGGTCGGCGATCCCCTCCCAGCGGGAGAGCCGGGCGGCGGTCATCGCCTCGTCCAGACAGATCACCGCGTCCAAAGCAAAGTCGAACAGGGTTTCCAAACGATCATGGAAGAAGGGCAGCCAGTGCTCCATCCCCTGCTGTTTGCGGCCGGCGCTGACAGCCTCGTAGAGGGCATCATCACTGCCGGCGGTGCCGAATTCGATCCGGTAGTTCTGGCGGAAGCGGGTGATCGCGGTCTCGTCCAGAATGACCTCGGACACAGGGGCCAGTTCGATGATGTCCAGCTTGTCCGTGGTGCGTTGGGTGGCAGGGTCAAAGCGGCGGATGCCGTCCAGCGTGTCGCCAAAGAAGTCCAGACGCACGGGGCCCGTGTCGCCCGGCGGGAAGATATCGATGATACCGCCGCGAATGGCGTAATCGCCGGGCTCCATCACCGTGGGGCTTTGGGTGAAGCCCATACGCACCAAGAAATTCCGCAGTTCTTTTTCATCAACGCGGCTGCCGACGGACGCGATAAAGGACGCCCCCTTCAGGGTGCTGCGGGCGGGAACCCGCTGGGTGGCGGCGTTCAGCGTGGTCAGGATGACATAGCGCTCGGGCATCCCGTGCACCAGCGCCGCCAACAGCGCCATCCGCGCCGCCGAGATATCGGCATTGGGCGACACCCGGTCAAAGGGCAGACAGTCCCACCCTGGGAACGTGAACACCGGCATGTCGGGCGCGAAAAAGGCCAGCGCATCGCGCATGGCCTGCATCCGTTTGTCATCGCGGGCAATGTGCAGGACCGGTGCTTTGGCCCGCTCCATTTCCTTTAGGATGAGTTGCGCGTCGAACCCCTCGGGGGCGCCGCCGACAGTCAGGTGTTTTGCGTTCCAGCTGGCCATGGTCAGTGCACTGCTCCGATGCTCATGTTCTGGTACATCCCCCACAGCGAGGTCACAAAGACCGCGCCCATGCCGATCAACTGGGTGTAGAATCGGTTACGGGTGATGGCGTTGCACAGATCGGGGCCGTGAATGCCCTGCGTGGCGATCCGGCGCGACAGGTTCAGGCGCATCCAGCCCACCAGCGTCAGCGGGCACAGAAGCAAGCCGGTGGCCTGCGCAAACTCGACCCCGAACCAGAAGCCCGAGACCAGAACCAGTGTTACCAGAAATGACAGGAACGCCACGATCCACACGCCCGACGTGTCGAAAACCATCAGGGTTCTTCGGGTTTTGATGTGGACCAGCGCGTTCAGATCCTCCATCGCTTGGCCACCATGACGGCGCGCGCGGCCCACCATGTCATAGGGCACCCCAAGCACGAAATGGCTGATCGACGACCACAGCGCCGCCAATGCGATCCAGTACCAGAGGTTCGAGAAAGATCGCATGTCGATCAGTTCAAAGATACGCCCGCCAAGATCCAAGGCTCTCTCCTGAAAATGATGTCAGGTTCGGGACATAGCGCGTCCCATCCGTAATGCCCAGTCTTGAGATGAGCCGCGATCCGTGGCACCCATCAAAAAACCTTCGGAGAACCGGTCATGCCCCACGCACCCACTGTCTTTCCCGCCGGCCGCCTGCGCCGCACCCGCCGCACGCCTGCCCTGCGCGGTCTGGCCCGCGAAAACCATCTGGCGGCCGAGGACCTGATCTGGCCGGTCTTTGTGCGCGATGGCGAAGGTGTCGAAGAAGAAGTGCCCTCGATGCCCGGTGTGTACCGCCGCAGCGTGGACAAGATCGTCGAAGCCGCCAAAGAGGCGTTCGATCTGGGCGTCAGCACCATTTGCCTCTTCCCCTATACGGACCCCTCCAAGAAAACGCTGGACTGCGCCGAGGCATGGAACCCCGACAACCTGTCGAACACCGCCACCCGCGCGCTCAAGGCCGCTCTGCCCGATATGGCGGTTATGACCGACGTGGCGCTCGACCCCTATAACATCACAGGTCAGGACGGCTTTATGGTCGATGGCTATGTGGTGAACGACGAAACCGTCGAGGCGCTGGTCAAGCAGGCCCTGTCTCAGGCCGAGGCCGGTGCCGACATCATCGGTCCCTCGGATATGATGGACGGCCGCATCGGCGATATCCGTGACGCGCTGGAAATCAACGGCCATTCCAACGTGGCGATCCTGAGCTATAGCGCCAAATACGCCAGTGCGTTCTATGGTCCGTTCCGCGATGCGGTCGGTGCCTCGGGCGTTCTGAAGGGCGACAAGAAGACCTATCAGCTGGATCCCGCCAACACCGACGAAGCGATGCGCTGCATTGCCCGCGATCTGGACGAAGGCGCGGATATGGTCATGGTCAAACCCGGTATGCCCTATCTGGACATCTGCCGCCGCGCCCGCGACGAATTCGGAGTTCCTGTGTTCGCCTATCAGGTTAGCGGGGAATACGCGATGATCCAGGCCGCTGCCCAGAACGGCTGGATCGACGGCGAGCGCGCGATGCTGGAAAGCCTGATGTGCTTCAAGCGGGCGGGCTGCAGCGGCGTTCTGACCTATTTCGCTCCGGCGGCTGCACGCATTATCGGTGCCTAAGGACCTGTAAATCCCGCCAAGGGTGCGCTTGTCGGGTGACATGCGCATCCAAGGGGCCTATAGTTCGCAGAATAACAACCGGGAATACCCCGTCAGAGGACAGGCAAGAACCATGACCAAGATCAGCCGTCGTTTCTTTACCGTCGCCGCATTGGGCGCTCTTCCGCTGGTTGCTGCTTGCGGCAATGGCACCAATTCGCAGGGCGCGCAGATCATCGACGCCCGCGTGGACAGCACCCTGAGCTACATGTTCAACAACTATCCCGGCACCCGCGAGCTGGCCGATAAATCGGTCGGTATGCTGGTGATGCCGCTGGTGACCGAAGCGGGTCTGGGTCTGGGCGGCGCCTATGGCCGTGGTGCCCTGCGCATCAACAACGCCACCGTTGACTACTACGCCTCGACCAAGGGCACCGTGGGCTTCCAGATCGGAGCGCAGCAGTATGCACACGTTCTGTTCTTCATGACCCCCGAGGCGCTTGCCGATTTCCGTCGCTCCAGCGGTTGGGCCGCCGGTGCGAACGTCGAATACGCGCTGGCCGACAAGGGCGAGAAAATCCGCGCCGAAACCACCACCTCGCTGGCGCCTGTCGTCGCGGTTGTGTTCGGTCAGACCGGTCTGCGTCTGGGCGCGACCGTTGAGGGTTCGAAATACACCCGCATCATCCCCTGATGGGTTGGGGCCCCGCGCCCCTTACCGCTTGGATGTCATAAGCAAATGGGTCTCGGAGGTGGTGACACCTTCGAGGCTTCTTATTTTGGCCAGCACCTCGTCCAGCGTGGCCAAGGACTGCGCCCCGACCTCTAGGATAAGGTCCCAGCGCCCGATGGTGGTGTGGACGGCCTCGACCTCGGGGATGCCGCGCAGGTGGCGCACGATGCGGTCAGCGCCGCGTCCCTCGATCCCGACCATGACCAGACCGCGCACGGGGGCTTTGTGGCCATCCCCGCTGAGCACCACAGAAAATCCGCGGATCACGCCTCGCTCTTGCAGTTTTTCCAGCCGCAATCGCACCGTTGCCCTTGCGATTCCCAAAATCTGGGCCAACTCGGACAGAGAGGCCCGCCCGTCCCGCCGCAATTCCGCGATGAGTGACAGGTCGATCTGGTCAAGCTGATGTGCAATCTGGTCGGTCATGCTGGTCAGTTTGTACATATTCCGTCCGGAATGACCAGCTTGATCCCTTTCGGCTGACGTGGTCCGATGGGCATAACGGCCCCAAGGTAACAGGAGAACGCAATGGACATCGAACTGATTGGCGCCCCCGTGGACAGCGGCAAGAAAAGCAAAGGTTGCCTGATGGGCCCCGACGCCTATCGTACGGCCAATCTGGCGCGGGCGCTGCGCAATCTGGGCCATAGCGTGACTGACATCGGCAACCTGACCCCCGATATGGTGGCCGCCCCCGACTGCGCCAATCCGGCGGTCCATTCGCTGGCCGAGACCATTGGCTGGACCCAAGCCATCCACCGCGCGGGCCGCAATGCCATGCAGGCGGGGCGTTTGCCGATCTTCCTTGGCGGGGATCACAGCCTGTCACTGGGCTCGGTCACTGGCGTGGCTGCGGCCACCGACAAGCCCCAGTTCGTGCTCTGGCTCGATGCCCATTCGGATTTCCACACCCTGCACACCACTGAAAGCGGGAACCTGCACGGCACGCCCCTCGCTTATGTCACCGGCCGCGAAGGGTTCGAGGGCTTCCCCCCGGTGAACAACCCGATCCCCGAGCAGAATATCTGCATCATCGGCCTGCGGTCTGTAGACGGGGCCGAACGCGGCGCGCTAGAGAGCAGCGATATCCGCTACCACGACATGCGCGAGATTGACGAAAACGGCATCTCGGTCCTGCTGCGCCGCTTCCTCAAGGATGTGGCGGATGCGGGCGGTAATCTGCATGTGTCGCTGGACGTGGATTTCCTTGATCCGGCGGCGGCCCCTGCGGTGGGCACCACGGTGCCCGGCGGCGCCACTGTGCGCGAGGGCCACCTGTGCATGGAATTGATCGCAGATAGCGGGCTCATGACTTCGCTCGACTTGGTGGAACTGAATCCGTTCCTCGATGAACGTGGCCGCACGGCGCAGTTGATGGTGGACCTTGCTGCCTCGGCGCTGGGACGACGTGTGTTCGACCGCCCCACCCGCGCCTACACGAGCTAAACCGGTGACACCCAATTCGCCTGGTGCGCCTGCCCCGCAAAATGAAACCAAAGAATACGAAGTGTTCAACTTCTGGTTCTTCCCGCTGATGGTCACCTGCTATGGGGCCGTCAGCTATGGGTTCGCGCTAGGGTTCCCTGACTCGATGCTGCGCTATGCAGTGGGGGCACCGTGGCTGTTCCCGATGCTGTCCGGTTATGAAGCCTTCGACCCGATCCACACGATTTCCTACGTCGCGACCGTCCTGAGCCACATCATCCTGACGCCGCTATTTCTGTGGATGAACGCACATTATTACGCGAAAACAGTGGCTTTTCCGAAGATGTGCCGGCGCTTAACCAAAGATAGCAAGCGGGTTGTTACACCAATGATTGTGATGCTGCTGCTCTTCAATGGAGTATTTTTCTTTTTCCCGTCCAAGGCCATCGGCTGGGGCAATCCGAGCGAATATTTCTTGCTCTGGCCCTTCAGGCCGGCGTTTGCTGGCATATTCGGTGGGTGTAATGTCGTGTTTATCTTTACGCTCTTGGTGTACCGGTGGAAGCGCTGGCTGACCAAGAACGGCGACACCCGGTATTTCGCTGACGATCAGGCCTGAAGCTCGGCGTCCCAGTACAGATAGTCCATCCAGCTGACATGCAGGTGGTTGGGCGGGAACTTCCGCCCGACATTCTGCAGCTCGTCCGCCGATGGCTGCTTGGGCGGCTTTTGCAGGTGCATGTTGGCCTGACGCAGCGATTTGGAGCCCTTGCGCAGGTTGCAGCGCGAACAGGCCGCGACCACGTTCTCCCAGCTGGTAATACCGCCACGGGCGCGCGGCACCACGTGGTCAAAGGTCAGATCCCCGCGTCCGCCGCAGTACTGGCAGCAGAATTCGTCCCTCAGAAAAAGATTAAAGCGCGTGAAGGCCACGCGCTTTTGAGGTTTTACAAAATCTTTAAGGACGACGACCGAGGGTATCCGCACTTCCATCCGCTGGCTTCGGACCGTGGTGTCGTATTCGGCAACAATGTCGACCCGATCGAGCCAGACCGCCTTGATCGCTTCCTGCCACGGCCACAGCGAAAGTGGATAATATGACAGGGGACGGTAATCCGCGTTTAGCACCAGCGCCGGATAATGCTTTAGCGCGCCGGGTTCTCTTACGAATTCAGTCCTGAAGTCACCGTCCATGGGTAAAGCCTCTTTTCCTCGTCTGTCAGTCCGACCCGAGGCGGGACAGCCCGCCCCGATACCTACCACTATATATCGCGGCTAACCTCTGGCAAGCCTCTCGATATGGCGTGTTGTTCACGGTTTTAGTCAGACTTCGTGACAGAAGCGTGACGCGCCCACGCCAAAGGACGGGGCGCGTCTGTGGCTTACATTCCCAGCTTGTCGCGCATGAAGGCCAGCGACACACCCAGACCGTCCGGGGAAATGCCGTGGGCGGTGCCCTTCATGACGTGGGCATAAACTTCTTTGAAACCAGCGGCTTGTAACCCGTCGATTGCCTGAGGCAGGCTTTGCGGCGGCACCACATCGTCCTGATCGCCGTGCAGCAGCAGCACGGGCGGACGCGATTTCGCCTCTTCAGGCAGGACTTCGGGCATGAGCAAACGGCCCGAAAAACCGATAATCCCGCCAAGGGGCTCTTCGAAACGGGGGCCGACATGCAAGGACATCATCGTGCCCTGCGAGAAACCGATCAGTACCATCTGCTCGGGCAAAAGGTCCTCTTCCTCGAGAATGCCTAACAAATAGGCGCGCAGATCGTCCGCAGCGCGCAACAATCCGGCCTCGGATTCCTCTTCGGACGAATTGTCGATCCACGGAATCGGGAACCACTGGAACCCAAAGGGCGAGCCAGCGCAGTTTTCCGGCGCATCGGGCGCATAGAATGTGGTGTCCGGCAGGTGTTCGGCCAACGGATCGGCCAAGCCCATCAGGTCAGCGCCATTCGCGCCATACCCATGCAGAAATACCACCACCGAGCGGGTTTCCCCCGAAGCCGCCTCGCGGCGATCCGACCGTAGAACGCGAGTCATCTGATCCCTTCCCTGTCCTTTGCCACATGGTAGTAAGCCCACAGAAGCCGCGCTGCAACCGCGCGCCACGGGGTCCATGCCTCGGCCATTTGGCGCAGGGCTTTTTCCTTGGGGCGCTCTGGCAGATCGAACAGAATGCGGGCGCCTTCCTGAAGGGCCAGATCACCGGGGGCGAACACATCGGCGCGTCCCAGACTGAACATGGCGTAAATCTCGGCGGTCCAGATGCCGATGCCGCTGACCTGCGTTAGCGTCGCCACAACCTGATCCGTGGGCGCATCGCGCAGGGCGATGAAGTCGATCCGCGCCTCGGCCAAGGCTTTGGCATATTTGATCTTCTGGCGGGACAGGCCGCAGGCGCGCAGGTCCTCTTCGGTCGCCCGCAGGATCTTGCGGGGGCCGGTCAGTCGGGCGGTTTGCAGGCGCGTCCAGATGCCATTGGCGGCGGCCACACTGATCTGTTGGCTGACAATCGCGCTTAGCAATTGCTCGAATCCATCCTTGCGCCGGCGCAGGGGCAAAGGCCCCGTCAGCGTCAGCGCATGGGCAAAGCGGGGCTCTGCCGCAGCCAGCCAACTGGCGCCCTCGGCCACGCATGTGTCGCTTATGATGATCCGTTCATCCATAACGGTACCCTGCTGCACGACCACACTGGACGCAAGCGGGACAAAGCACTACGCCTTTGCCCATGAGCACTGCATATGATCACAACCGCGCAAAGCGCAACGTCGCTGTCCTGTCCGCCGCTCAGGCGATCCTTGGCAGCCAGATGAGCATGATTTTCGTGATCGGCGGTCTCGCCGGTCAGCAACTGGCGCCGAACCCCTGTCTGGCGACCCTGCCGATCTCGATGATCGTGTTCGGGTCCATGACGACCGCGCCGTGGCTGTCCAACGTGATGCAGCGCTACGGGCGCAAGGCGGGCTTTATTCTGGGGGCCAGCGGTGGCCTCTTGGGCAGCTTTACCGCCGTGACTGCGCTGATGTACGCGAATTTCTGGCTGTTCCTGTTCGGCAGCTACCTGACCGGCATTTATATGTGCGCCCAAGGCTTCTATCGCTTTGCCGCTGCGGATACCGCCTCCGACGAATTCCGCCCCAAGGCGATTTCCTATGTGCTGGCGGGTGGTCTGGCCTCGGCCATTATCGGGCCGCAGCTGGTGAAATGGACCGTGGATGCCAGCGTGGTGCCGTTTATCGGGACCTATATGGCGGTGATCGGGATTAACCTGTTGGGGATGCTACTGTTTCTGGCGCTCGACATCCCGCGCCCGCCCGTTCCGTCGGAAAACGCCCCTGCCGCGCGGTCCCGCCGAGAGATCCTGCGCGAGCCCCGTGTGGTGGTGGCGATCATCTGCGGTATGGTCAGCTATGCGCTGATGAACCTAGTGATGACCTCGACCCCCTTGGCGGTGGTTGGCTGCGGCTATCAAAAGTCCGACGCCGCCAATATCGTCAGCGCCCACGTGTTGGCGATGTTCATCCCGTCGTTCTTTACCGGCCACCTGATCGCCCGCTTCGGCGTGGAAAAGATCGTCGCGCTGGGTCTGGCCATTCTGGGCAGCGCCGGTGTGGTCGCGCTCAGCGGAGCGGACCTGAGCCACTTCTTCATCACGCTGGTCCTGCTGGGGATCGGCTGGAACTTTGGCTTCATCGGCGCAACCTCGATGCTGGCCGGTGCCCACCGCCCCGAAGAGCGCGGCGTCGTCCAAGGTCTGAACGACCTTCTGGTGTTCGGCGGTGTGACCGTGGCCTCGCTGGCGTCGGGCGGGTTGATGAACTGCTCGGGCGGATCACCGGTTCAAGGCTGGACGGCCGTGAACATGGCGATGGCCCCGTTCCTGATGCTGGCTGGCGGCGCGCTGATCTGGCTGGTCCTGAAGCCAAAAGAAAGCCCCGCCGGATAAGGCGGGGCACCCTGGTGTTCGAGTTATCCGAAAGCGGATTGTTTCATCAATAACAATCGCTTGCGGATCGGACTTAATCCAAGATTGCCATCAATAACCCGCAGCGGATTATCCAGCGCCTGCCGCAGGATATCCCCGCTCTGGAAGGCAGGCAGCAGCGCGGGCCGCGCCGCCTTGTCCGCCTTGTCACCATTGTCCAAAGCTCCCAGCGCCTTGCGCGCCAAGGCCTGAACCCCCTCGGGGCGGCCATCCAGCAGCGGCACCCGATTGCGGCTTTCCAGTTCCGGTACGGCCATCAGCCAGTTCGCAACCCCCGCCGCATAGCCCCGCGCCCGCACGGCATCTTCGGTCGCAGACCCAAGCGCCCGCGCGGCCACCCACATCAGCGTGCCAGAGGTTTCCTGAATATAGCTGTCGAAGTGGGCCTCATCCTCGAACGGATCGGTGTAGATGTCCCAGCGGCGCATCTCGCAGCACCCGTCCAGCAGGCGCGCGCCGTCGGCATCCAGAACCTCGGCCAAGGCATCCACGACCTCGTGTCGCCGTCCGCGCCCTTCGGCCACCTCGGCCAAGGCATCGCGCCACCACTGCACCCGCATCTCGGCGATCATCGGCTCTTTGGTGACCCAAGGCGCGCGGCTGATCTCGACGTTAAAGGCATAGAGCGGAAACAGCACCCGCCGCGCCGGAACCGGCGCCGCCATGATGGCCAGAAACCGGTCCGGATCGGCGTCATGCACGATCTTGGCGCAGGCGTTGATGCTCATCAGGCTTTGGCCCCGTCGCGGATCAGCTTCCAGTTAATGGCGTCCAGAAGCGCCTCGAAGCTGGCATCCACTATGTTCGCGCTGACGCCCACGGTGGACCAGCGGCGCCCTTTGCCGTCTTCGCTGTCGATGATGACGCGGGTCACGGCCTCGGTGCCGCCTTGGGTGATCCGAACCTTGAAGTCGACCAGCTTCATATCCTCGATCAGGTCGCTATAGCGCCCCAAATCCTTGGCCAAAGCTTTGGATAGCGCGTTCACGGGGCCGCGGTCGGTGCCGCATTCGTCCATGCTTTCGCTGACCGACAGCTTCTTTTCTCCGTCCACCTTCACGACGACCACGGCCTCGGACAGGCTGACCATCTTGTTGTACTTGTTTTTGCGGCGCTCGATGGTAACGCGATAGCGCTTCACCTCGAAGTAATCGGGACACTGCCCCAGCGCCCGCCGCGCCAGCAATTCGAAACTGGCCTGCGCCCCGTCATAGGAATAGCCCTCGGCCTCTCGCGCCTTCACCTCGTCCAGGATCTGGCCAAGGATCGGATCACCGGCCTCGATCTTGAGCCCCGCTTCGGTCAGACGCTTGCGCAGGTTCGACTGGCCCGCCTGATTGGACATGGGGATGATGCGGCTGTTCCCGACCAACGCCGGTTCGATATGCTCGTAGGTGGTCGGGTCCTTCAGGATCGCGCTGGCATGCAGACCGGCCTTGTGGGCAAAGGCGCTGGCCCCCACATAGGGCGCCTGACGGAACGGCACGCGATTCAGGATGTCGTCCAGCATCCGGCTGACCTTGACCATGCCTTCCAAGGCCTCGTCGGTGACGCCGGTCTCGAACAGGCTGGCATAGGGCTCTTTCAGCTTCAGGGTCGGGATCAGGGTGGTCAGGTTGGCATTACCGCACCGCTCGCCCAAGCCGTTCAAGGTCCCCTGAATTTGCCGCGCCCCCGCCAGAACTGCGGCCAGCGAACCGGCGACAGCCTGCTCGGTGTCATTGTGGCAATGAATGCCCAAGTGATCGCCGGGGATGCCCGCCGCGATCACGTCCCGCACCACATCGGCAATCACACTGGGCTGCGCCCCGCCATTGGTGTCACACAGCACCACCCATCGCGCCCCCGCGGCATAGGCAGTCTTCACCGCCTCCAGCGCATAGTCAGGGTTCGCCCGATAGCCATCAAAGAAATGCTCGGCGTCAAACAGCGCCTCGCGCCCTTGCGCCACGATATGCGCGACCGAGGCCCGAATATTCTCGATATTCTCTTCCAAGGTGATCCCCAGCGCACAAGTCACATGGAAATCATGGGTCTTGCCCACCAGACACACCGCAGGTGTGCCCGCGTTCAGGACGGCCGCCAAAACCTCGTCATTCTCGGCCGAGCGCCCTGCCCGTTTGGTCATCCCAAAGGCGGTGAACACCGCGTTGGTTTCGGGCGCCTCTTCGAAAAACGCGGAATCCGTGGGGTTGGCTCCGGGCCAGCCGCCCTCGATGTAATCGACCCCCAGCATGTCCAGCGCATCGGCGATCTGATGCTTTTCCGGCGTCGAAAACTGCACGCCCTGAGTCTGCTGCCCATCGCGCAAGGTGGTGTCATACAGGAACAATTTCTCTTTCATCACACCACCTGCCCTTCATCTTGGTTCCAATACCCTCGGGGGGCGCGGGGGGCAGACAGCCCCCCGTTCAACATCTGCCACTGGCGCATCGGCTCACAAACCTTCCAGTTTGGCCGGATCAAACCCGTCCTTCGCGGACAGTTCGACCCCTGCCTTGGACATGCGCACTTCGACGCCAGCCTCCAGCAATGCGGTCTTCAACCGGTCGACTTCGCTGAAATCTTTGGACTCCATCGCAGCGGCACGCACCGCCGCCAGTTTCTCGGCCAAGGGCGCCAGCACATCCGCGCCTGCCTCGGGCTCATCGGCCCAGGCACCCATTTCCGGTGTCAGCAGCCCCAGAAACTGCGCCGAAGCCAGCAGCCCCGCTGCATCGCCTGCGCCCGCCAAACGGTGCAGCTCGGCCACCGCACCGGCGCTGTTCAGATCGCTTGCCACAGCCTCGATCACGGCGGGGGAAACCTCGCCAGCCACAACGCCATCGGTCATCTTGCGCCATTTCTTCAGGGTGTCGCGGGCAGTGCCGGCCTTTTCGACGGTCCAGTCCATGGGCTTGCGGTAATGGGTCTGCAGGAACACCAACCGGATCACTTCGCCCGGCCAGCCCTGCTGGAACAGGTCCTGCACGGTAAAGAAGTTGCCCAAGGATTTGGACATCTTCTTGCCCTCGACCTGTAGCATTTCGTTGTGCAGCCACACCTTGGCAAAGCCAGCATCGGGGTTTGCGCAGCAGCTTTGGGCGATTTCGTTCTCGTGGTGCGGGAACATCAGGTCGTTGCCGCCACCGTGGATGTCAAAGGACGCCCCCAACAGCGCATCACTCATCGCCGAGCATTCGATGTGCCAGCCCGGACGGCCACGGCCCCAAGGGCTGTCCCACCCCGGCAGATCATCGGTCGAGGGCTTCCACAGGACAAAATCCATCGGGTTGCGTTTGTACGGCGCAACTTCGACGCGGGCCCCAGCGATCATGTCATCGACCGAACGGCCCGACAGCTTGCCATAGCCCTCTTTCCAGCTGTCCACGGCGAACAGAACGTGGCCCTCGGCGGCATAGGCGTGGCCACGGGAAATTAGGCCTTCGATCATGGCGATCATCTCGCCGATATATTCGGTGGCGCGGGGGGCCTTGTTCGGTTCCAGCGCGCCCAAGGCGCCCATGTCGTCAAGGAACCACTGTATCGTTTCGTCGGTGATCTCGCGGATGTCGCGGCCGGTTTCAGCGGCGCGGGCGTTGATCTTGTCATCGACGTCGGTGAAGTTCCGCACATAGGTCACGTGCTCGGGGCCATAGACGTGGCGCAGCAAGCGGTAGAGCAGATCGAACACCACCACAGGCCGCGCGTTCCCCAGATGGGCGCGGTCATAGACCGTGGGGCCGCAGACATACATGCGCACATTTTCGGGGTCGATCGGCGCAAAGGTTTCCTTGTGCCGGGACATTGTGTTGTGGAGTGTAATCTGGGTCATGCCTGGTCCTCGCCCGTGGATCGTCTGTCGGGTCGCGGCGGGTGTAGCATTGCACTATTGTGGAAGAAAGCGCGAAACGGCCCGCCGGACGTGTGTCTCAGCAGATCGAACAGGGAATAATGATGGTCGCGCTTTGGTTCATGGGCTCGGAATTACCATGCGTCACAGTCCCTGCCAAGCGTCTTGCCTGAGTGCAGGTGCAGCATTACCAATTCGGGTATGACCCTGCTGTATCACACCCCCCTATCGCGCGAGGTTCTTCGTGCGCAGAACGTGCCCGACGAATGGCCTCTCGGGATCGCGGATCGCGTGCATTTCGGCGATCTGGATGCCCTGCAACACGTAAACAACGCCGCCTATCTGAAGTGGCTGGAGAACGTGCGTATCCAGTATTTCATGGATTGGGGCATCACCAGCTATACCGAGAACGAGCCGCGGGTGGTGCTGCGGTCACTGTCGATCGAGTACCGCAAGGAGATGAAGCTGCACGAGGATTACGTTCTGACGGCGCGGACCTCTTCGTTCCGGACGAGCAGTTTTACCCATGATTACGGTATCTTCTGTGGCGATATTCGTGTGGTGGCACGGGCGGTGATTGTGCTGCTGGAGCCGGATGGATCGGCCAAGCGGGCTTTGCCCGAGGCTGTGCGGCAGCGGTTCATCGAGATTGACGGGGCTGTGGCCGAGTGAGGCTGTAGAGGTAAAGGGGGCTGTCTGCCCCCTCTTGGGGCTGCGCCCCAATTCACCCCCGAGAGTATTTTTACCAAGAAGAATGCAAAAAGGCGCGCCGGTTTCGGGCGCGCCTTTTCGTTTCGGGGTTCGGGGGCCTTAGGCGTTCTGGACGTATTTCACGAGGCCAAGGGTCGAGCCGTCTTTGCCTGCGCCGTCCTGATCGCCCGAAAGGATCGGGTCGAGGGCGAGCGCCAGTTCTTTGCCCAGTTCAACGCCCCACTGGTCGTAGGAGTTGATGCCGAGGATGGTGCCTTCGACGAAGACGCGGTGTTCGTACATCGCGATGATCTGGCCAAGGACATAGGGCGTCAGCTTGGGGTAGATCAGTGTGGTCGAGGGGCGGTTGCCCGGGAACACGCGGTGGCGCGCCTGACGTTCCAGTTCATCGCCGGTCAGACCCTTGGCAGCCATACGCTCGCGGCATTCGTCCAGCGAGCGGCCGCGCAGGAGTGCTTCGGACTGGGCAAAGCAGTTGGCGACCAGCAGTTTGTGGTGGTGGGTCAGGTCATCTTCGTGGCCCTTGGCGGCGACCATGAATTCGACGGGAACCACTTGGGTGCCTTGGTGGATCAGCTGGTAGAAGGCGTGTTGGCCGTTGGTGCCCGGTTCACCCCAGACAACGGGGCCCGCGGGGACGGTCAGGTCCTTGCCATCCATCGAAACCGATTTGCCGTTCGATTCCATTTCCAACTGCTGGAAATAGGCAGGCAGGCGGCCCAGACGGTTGTCATAGGGCAGCACGGCGCGGGTGCCGTGGCCGCTGATCTGGTTGTGCCAGATGCCGACAAGCGCCAGAAGGACCGGCAGGTTCTCCGCGAAATCGGCGGTCAGGAAGTGATTATCCATCGCTTCGCCGCCCTGCAGGAAGGCGCGGAAGTTGTCGGCACCGATCGAGATCATGACCGACAGGCCGATCGGGCCCCACATGGAGTAGCGACCGCCGACCCAGTCTTCGAAGCCGAAGACGCGCTCTGCGGCGATGCCCCAGTCAGCGGTTTTCGACACGGCCGAACTGAGTGCCGCGAATTGCGCGCCGGTGTCGGTGACCTTCTCGGCCATCCACTTTTGCGCGGTTTCCGCGTTGGTCATGGTTTCGATGGTGGTGAAGGTCTTGGAGGCCACGATCACCAGCGTGGTGGTCGGATCGCATTTCACCAGCACGTCATGGATGTCGGCGCCGTCCACGTTCGACACAAAATGGCAACGGGGGCCGTCCACGCCATAGGGCGACAGCGCGCGGTAGGCCATCGCGGGCCCAAGGTCGGAGCCGCCGATGCCGATGTTGATCACATCGGTGATCTTGCCGCCCTGCCCCTGATAGCTGCCGTCGCGCACTGCGGTGGCAAAGGCTTCCATGCGGCTCAGGGTGTCCAGAACCTCGGGCATGACGTCTTGGCCGTCTACCTCGACGGTGCGGCCGGACAGGTTGCGCAGCGCGGTGTGCAGCACAGCGCGGCCTTCGGTCTCGTTGATCTTTTCGCCAGCGAACATGGCGTCACGGCGGGCCGCCACGCTGGCGTTTTCGGCCAGCGCGATCAGCGCCGAACGGGTGTCCGCGTCGATATTGGTTTTCGAATAGTCCAGCAGGAAATCACCAAGCGCCGCCGAGAACCCTTCAAAACGGGTGTCATCGGCAAACAGGTCAAGGATATTGCGGTCGCTGGTGCGGGCGTAATGCGCCTTCAGGTCGGTCCACATACTAAAAAATTACTCCGTCCAATGGATCACAGCGCGGTCGAGCACCGCTGCGACGGGGGCATCAAAGGGCTCGAGCGTGCGCGCCCGTTCTAGCGCTTCGCGTTTTTCGGCGCCAGTGATGACAATGTGAAGATTTGTGGCATCGCGCAGGACGCGGGCCGACAGGGTGATGCGGGGCTCGGGCGCGCCGGGGGCACGCATGGGCAGCAGGATCGGGGCGTCGTCGGACAGCGCCTCCTCCAACCGGTCGGCACCGGGGAAGAGCGACGCGGTGTGCATATCTGCGCCCATCCCAAGCAGGCAAACCGACAAGGGCAGCGAAGGTTCGATACCAGCGGCCAGCGCCTCCATCGACTCCTCGGGGGTTTCGGTGGGGGCATAAAGGGGCACGTATTTCGCCGCTGCCGCCTTGTTGATCAGCAGGCGCTGGCGCAACAGGCGGGTGTTCGAGCGGTCGTGATCCTCTGGGACCCAGCGCTCGTCGTTCAGCAGCACATCCACGCGGTCCCAATCCAGCGCCACTTCGTTCAGGGCGTCAAAGATCGGGCCGGGCGTGGTGCCACCGGGTACACACAGCGAGGCACGGTCGCCGGTGCGCAGGGCCTCGCCCAATTCACCGGCGATGGTGTTCGCGAGATCGATCATCATCATCTCGCGATCAGGGTATTCGTTGAAGGTCATTCCTTGATCTCTCTCCAGCGGCGACCGTCGCGATGCATCAGCATAAGCGCATCGTCAGGGCCGGTGCTGCCGGTGTCATAGGGTTTGGGAACGTCGTTGCGGCGGGTCCAGCCCTCGATCAGCGGGTCGGTCCATGCCCAAGCGGCCTCAACCTCGTCGCCGCGCATGAACAGGGTCTGGTTGCCACGGATCACGTCCATGATCAGGCGTTCGTATGCGTCGGGCACCTCCTCTGCGTCCGGCCCCAGGGCCTCGGCAAAGGTCATGTCGAGGGGCACGTCAATCAAACGCATACCGCCGGGACCGGGTTCCTTGATGGTGACGCCTAGGGTCATGCCCTCGTTCGGCTGGAGGCGGATGGACAGCACGTTGCGGTGCACGCCCGCTTCGGCGCCAAAGATCGAGTGCGGCGCATCCTTGAAGACCACGGCGATCTCGCTGGTGCGGGCCTTCATCCGTTTGCCGGTGCGCAGATAGAACGGGGTCCCTGCCCAACGCCAGTTGGAGATGGCGCAGCGCATGGCGACAAAGCTTTCGGTAAAGGAACGGGGATTTTCCACGTCTTCCCGGTAGCTTGCGGTGGTTTCCGACGCCGTATACTGGCCGCGCACGATGTGGTGGGGCTCAACAGGGTCAAGCGCGCGGATCACCTTGAGCTTTTCGTCGCGCACCGCGTCTGGGTCGAATTTCGCGGGCGGCTCCATCGCGATCAGGCAAAGAAGCTGCATCAGGTGGTTCTGCACCATATCCCGCATCGCGCCCGAGGTATCATAGTAGCTGCCACGGCCACCAACACCCACGGTTTCCGCCACGGTGATCTGGATGTGATCCACGTACTGGCTGTTCCACAGAGGCTCGAACAGCATGTTGCCAAAGCGCACGGCCATCAGGTTTTGGACCGTCTCTTTGCCCAAGTAGTGGTCGATGCGGTAGATCTGGCTTTCGAGGAAGTGCTCGGCCAGCGATTTGTTCAGAGCGCGGGCCGATTGCAGGTCCTTGCCAAAGGGTTTTTCGACCACGATGCGGGCTTCGTCATCGGCCAGTTCAAAGGTCTTCAGACGTTCCGCGATCGAGCCGAACAGGCTCGGTGCGACCGAGAAGTAGAAGGCGCGGATCATGTCGGGGCGCAGCAGCTCCCCCAGTTCTTTCCAGCCGCCATCGCCCTTGGCATCCACGGCGACATAGAATACACGGTCCAGGAATTTCCCAAGGTTTTCCGTATCCTTGGCCGATTTGGGATCGAATTCCTCGATCGCCTCTTTGACCATTGTGCGGAACTCGTCGCTGTTCATGTCCGAACGGGCAGCGCCGATGATGTGCCCCTCGTCGGGCATCTGGCCGCTGGCAAAGCGGCGGAACAGGCCGGGGAGGATCTTGCGGCGGGCCAGATCGCCGGTGCCGCCAAAGATCACGAGGTCGAAAGAATCGACCGGAATGACGCGTGAAACCATGTTTCCCTCCTGGGTCAGACGGAGCCTTAGCGATTGTTAGCGCTAACTTTGACGCCCGTATAAAAGACGTGGGGGCGAAAGTCTACTGTCTGTAGCTTTCACCCCCGAAGGTAACAGAAAAATATTGGTTTAGGTCAACCTAACTTGCGCAGACGTGCCAGCAGCGACGAGGTATCCCAGCGACCGCCGCCCATTGCCTGAACATCCTTGTAATATTGGTCGATCAGGGCGGTGTTCGGCAGGCTTGCCTTGATCTCTTCGCCGGTGCGCAGGCAGATATCCAGATCCTTGCGCATCCAGTCCACGGCAAAACCAAAGTTGTACTCGTTGGCCTTCATGGTCTTGTGGCGGTTGGCCATTTGCCAGCTGCCCGCGGCACCTTGGGAAATCACTTCGACCACGGCGTCGATGTCCAGACCGGCCTTGTCGGCAAAGTTCAGACCTTCGGCCAGACCCTGCACCAGACCGGCGATGCAGATCTGGTTGACCATTTTGGTGTACTGGCCCGCGCCGCTGTCCCCCAGACGGCGGCAGATTTTGGCGTAAGCGTCGATCACGGGTTCCGCCGCATCATAGGCGTCCTGATCACCGCCACACATCACCGACAGCACGCCGTTTTCCGCGCCCGCCTGACCACCACTGATCGGCGCGTCCACGAATTGCAGGGCACGGCCCTTGGCGATGTCATAAAGTTCCTTGGTCACGGCCGCCGATACGGTGGTGTGGTCCACCAGAATGGCACCGGCCTCCATCCCTTCGAAAGCGCCGTTTTCTCCGGCACAGACGTTGCGCAGATCGTCGTCATTGCCCACGCAGGTCATCACAAATTCGGCACCCTTGGCGGCCTCGGCGGGCGTCTTGCCATAGCTGCCACCGAATTCTTCGGCCCATTTTTCTGCTTTGGCTGTGGTACGGTTATAGACAGTTACGCTATGACCGGCCTTGGTCAGGTGTCCTGCCATGGGATAGCCCATAACCCCCAGACCCAGAAACGCTACTTTTGCCATGAGAATTCCCCCCTTGCGTCTTTCTGTTTGGCGTCTAACACACCTTCCTAAGCCGGAATGCGCGCCGGTCAACAAAAGAGGTAACGATGAAGCGAGTATTTACGTGGCTTTTGCGTATCACTGTCGCCCTGGTGGCGCTGTGTACGGTGCTGGTTGTAGCGATCTACTACCTGGCGGCGCGTTCGCTTCCTGATTACGAACAGAACATCCAGCTATCGGGTGCGCATGGCCCGATCGAGATCGTCCGCGATACTGCCGCGGTGCCTCATATCTTTGCGCAGAACGATTATGACGTGTTCTTCGGGCTTGGCTATGCCGAGGCGCAGGACCGTCTGTGGCAGATGTTCATGATGCGCCGCACCGCCCAAGGCCGCCTGTCCGAACTGTTCGGGGACCGCACGCTCAAGGTCGACCAGTTGATGCGTCAACTCGACCTTTATTCGCTGGCCACCGCCTCGGTCGAGGCGCAAACCCCCGAGGCGCTTGAGGCTCTGACCGGCTATGCGGCCGGTGTGAACGCCCGCCTGCGCGAGATCAACGAAAAGGCGCTGGGGCGCGGCACCCCCGAGATGTTCCTGTTCCCCGCACAGATCGCCCCTTGGACGCCCGCGGATTCCCTTGCCATCATGAAGCTGATGTCGGTCCAGTTGTCCGGCCATCTGGAGGCCGAGGTTCTGCGCGCACAAATCTCGATGGCGCTGACGCCCGAGCGGGTCAAGGACATCCTGCCCGACGTCCCCGGCGAGGGCATCGCCGCCCTGCCCGCCTATGCCGCGCTGTTCGATCAGACCGACCTGCCGAAATTCGCCTCCTATGAGCCCGACACCAATCCCCTGTCCCCGTTCAACGAGATGGACTTTGCCGGAGCCTCGAACGCCTTTGTCGCCAGTGATACACGCTCGGCGGCGGGCGGCGCCCTCTTGGCCAACGACCCACATCTGGGCTTCAGCGCGCCGACCATCTGGTATCTGGCGCGGCTGGAGCTGCAATCGGGCGGCGTGATCGGCGGCACCATTCCGGGCATTCCGATCATCCTGTCGGGCCGCAGCGAGAAGCTGGGTTGGGGCGTGACCTCGGCCTATCTGGATGATCAGGACCTCTATATCGAGGAACTGAACCCCGATAACCCCAACGAATACCGCACCGACAAAGGGTTCGAACCCTTTACCGAGCGCCCCACGATCATCCGGATCAAAGATCAGGCCCCCCAGACCTTTACCCTGCGCTGGACCCGCAACGGCCCCGTGATGCCGCCCGATCACTATAGCATCGGCTCGATCACCCCGCGCGGGCATGTGGCGGCTTTGGCGTGGACGATGCTGACCCCGCACGACACCTCGTTCAGTGCGGCCTACAAGATCATGACCGCCAAATCTGTCCCCGCCGCCATCGACGCGGGCGAGGATTACATTGCCCCCGCGCAGAACCTGTCCTTGGCGGATGCGCAGGGCAATATCGGGATGAAGCTGATCGGCGCCATGCCCCGCCGCCAAGCCAACCACCAGAGCGAGGGCCGGATGCCGAGCCCCGGTTGGCTGTCGCGCAACCGTTGGCGCGGGCGGTTCGACTATCGCAGCGTGAACCCCGAATTCCTGAACCCCGAGGGCGGCATTCTGGGCAACACCAACAACAAGATGGTGGATCGTCCCTTCCCCGAGCATGTTTCCTTTGAGTGGGGCGATACAGAGCGCATCCAGCGCTTCCAGCGCCTGATGCAGGCGCGCAAGGTCCACACCCGCGAAAGCTTTATCGAGGCGCAGCTCGATACCGTTTCGGTCACCGCGCGGACCCTTCTGCCGCTGATCGGCGCAGACCTGTGGTTCACCGGCGAGGCCGCCCCCGAAGGCACCAAGGAACGCACTCGCCAGATCGCCCTGCAAATGCTGGCCGACTGGAACGGCGAGATGAACGAGCATATGCCCGAACCGCTGATCTATTCGGCGTGGGTGCGCGCCCTGCAAGACCGCCTGATCCGCGACGATCTGGGGCCGCTTGCCAATCGCTTCCACCATGTGGAGCCGCTGTTTATCGAGCGCGTGTTCCGCAACATCGACGGCGCGTCCCAGTGGTGCGATGTGCGCCAGTCCGAAACCACCGAGACCTGTGCACAGATGGCCCAACTGGCGCTGGACGATGCGCTGGTCTGGATCAGTGAAACCTATGGCTCGAAACTGCAGAGCCTGCGTTGGGGCGATGCGCACCTTGCCACCCATGACCATCAGGTGTTGGGGGAAATTCCGGTGCTGAAATACTTCGTCAACATCCACCAGAGCACCAGCGGCGGCGACGATACCCTGCTGCGCGGCCTGACCAAAGGCACGGGTAAAGACCCCTTCTTGAACGTGCACGGGGCGGGGTATCGCGGAGTTTATGACTTTGCCGATCCCGAAAGCTCGGTGTTTGTCACGTCCACCGGCCAATCGGGCCACTTCCTGTCGCGTCACTACGACGATCTGGGGGTGCGCTGGCGGCTTGGGGAATATGTGCCCATGTCGCTGGACCCCGAACTGGCCCGCGCGGCGAACCTCGGGATCACGCACATCACCCCGCAATAAAGACCAAGGCCCGCATCGCGCGGGCCTTTTTCATTCGGTGTCGAAGGTCAGGGTGATCCGCGCCTCATAGGGTTTGTCGGGCCGCACGATCACATCGCAGGGGCAGATGTTCGGGTCCATGTTCACCGCGTTGGGCCACGCCTGAGGCTCCATACAGATGGCGTCATGGGGCTGGTAAACGCGCCCCTTGCCCACGACTGTCCCGTCGAAATGGTTGCTGGTATAGACCTGCAAGCCCTTCTGGTCGGTGCTCAGGCGCATCCGCCGACCTGAGGTCGGATCATAGAGGATCGCGCGCCCCTCGGTCAGGCACAGGCAATGGTCATAACCGCTCAGGGCACCGGCGCGCATGGCGGTGCTGCACCTGCGCCCCTCGCGGAAATCGAACGGTGTCGCGCCCACAGGGGCTGGCCCGATGGGGATCTGGCTTTCGTCCGTGGGTAGATAGCGATCCGCAGGCACGGTCAGCACATAGTCCAGCGCACTGTCGGGCCGCTCGGCCAAGGCCCCGTGCCCCACCAGCGCAAAGTAGCTGTGATGGGTCATCGCAAGCGGTGTCGGCGCGTCCGTTGTGGCGTGATAGCGGATGTCCAGCACGGTGCCTTCGGCCTCTTGGGTCAGGGTGTACTCCACCTGCGCGGTCACATTTCCGGGGAAGCCTTGGTCCCCGTCGGGGCTGTCCACCTGCAAGGTGACCGAGGCATCCTCCAGCGTCGTAATCCGCCAGTTCAGCCGGTCGAACCCCATCGGCCCCCCGTGCAGCGTGTTGGTGCCGTTGTTCTGGGGCAGCGCGTATTCCTGACCGTCCAAGCTGAACCGTCCGCCCGCGATGCGGTTGGCGACACGGCCCACGGTCGCGCCGAAATTCTTGCGATGGGCGACATAGCCCGCCAGATCGTCATGCCCCAACACGATGTCGTCGATCATCCCGTCGCGGTCGGGCAGCAGCAGGCTCTGGACCGCCGCGCCAAGGGTGATCACCGTCATCTCCGCAGCCCCCGCCCGCAGGGTCACGGCAGAAACCGCGTCCCCGTCTGGCAGGTGGCCGAATATGCGGGGCGCGTCACTCATGAAAGGGCGCGACCTCGATCCGCTCGCCCAAGAGGAAGGCATCGGCCACCAGTTGCAAGGGCGACAGGTCCACGTCCGACTGGCCTGCCGCGATCAGTTCCGCGAACCGCGCATAGAGGCGGCGGTACTCGGTATCCTCGGCCTGAACCAGTTGGATGTCCCCCTCGAAGAGTTGCGCACCGCCGTTCCGCAGGGTGATCGTGCCCGCAGTGGTTTCCACGATGATGTCCCACGTCTGGGGGCCGGTCTGCCGCCAGTCGAACACCGCGCTGACCGGAATGCCCGAGGCGCTGACCATCTCCATCGTGGCACCGATCGGGGCCTGCTTGTTGGCGGGCACCTCGAGGCTGGCGGCGGTCACATGCACGGGCTCTGGCATGATGCGGGTCAGGATCGACAGCGCGTTGATGCCCGGATCGAACACGCCCAAGCCCCCGGGTTGCCAGATCCACTCCTGCCCGGGATGCCAGTGACGCACGTCCTCTTTCCAGTCGATCTGGACCGAGGTGATGGTGGCGTCCCGCAACATCTCGCGGGCTTGCTCGACCGAGGCCGCCTCGCGCGAGTGCCACGTGGCAAAGAGGGTCACCCCAGCCGCGCGGGCCATGTCGGCCAGCGCCTGAACCTCGGCGACCGAAGCGCCGGGCGGTTTCTCCAGCATCACGTGGCGACGGGCGCGGATGGCGGCAGCGGCCTGATCAAAGCGCCCTTGGGGCGGCGTACAAAGAGAGATCGCCTGAATATCCGGCTCGGCCCCCAGCAGGGCGTCGATGTCATGATAGCTTGGCAGCCCGTCCAGCCCCGCGTTCCGGCTGGCAATCGCCTTGAGCGCCAGCGTGGGGGTGTCAGCCAAAGACGGCAGGTGCTGGTTCCGCGCGATGGTTCCAAGGCCCACAAGCGCCAGTGAAATCGGGTCAGTCATCGGGTGCCTCCGGTCGGCAAAGGGAAAGCGGGTTCGGGCAGGCCCATTGGCGCGCCCTCAATAGCAAAGGTGGCTCCGGCCAAGGGCGCGGCGCTCAGGGCGTCTGCGTCCATCCCCTCGGTGGCCGAGGTGCAGTAGAGCGTGGTGCAATCCGCCCCGCCCATCGCCGGACAGGTGACATGGGGCGCGGGCAGTGCGATGCGATCCCCAAGTGTGCCATCATGGTCCACCATCACCACAGCGGAGGCGCCCCACAGGGCCACTGCAAGCCGCCCATCGGCCAGCACCACCGCCCCATCAGGGTTGAGCCCATGTTTGGCGAAATCCACCAGCACTTTGGGCTCCCCTTCGGGCCATCCCATCGCATCCACACTGACCCGATAAAGCTTGCCCGCCGCCGTATCTGCGAAATAGGCGCAGCCTCGCCCGCGGTCAAAGCACATGGCGTTCGGGATCGAGATCAGCGCATAGAGCCGCCGCAATTCCCCGTGGGCATAGCGATAGATGGCACCAGCGCCCTCTTCGGCGGATTTGCCCATCGTCCCGATCCAGAAGCCCCCCCAAGGGTCACATCGCCCGTCATTGGAGCGGGTAATCGGGTTGTCATCCTCTAGCGCGATCAGGCGGGTGCGGGTGCCGGTGTCGATCTCCATCTCCCACAGGGCGGTTTCAGAGGCGACCAGCAGGCGATTTTCGTCGATCCACGCGGCAGCCGAGTGCATCTCGGGCAGGTGGTGGACGGTGGTCGGCCCGCTCCCCTTGCGCAGCAGACGCTTTCCGGTGATGTCGAACCAGAACAGCTCTTGCCTCAGGGGGTGCCACAGCGCCCCTTCGCCCAATGCGCAAATGGTGGTGTCGAAAGCGGTCATCGGTTGACCCCTTTGGCGGCGTCATAGGCCGCGACCACCTTGGCCGCACGCTCCGCGATCTGCGCCAAGTACATGCCGGGGGTATAGAGGGCCGTCCCGATGCCAAAGCCATCCGCCCCCGCCGCGAACCATTCCCCGAAATTCTCGGGGCCAGCGCCGCCGACCGCATAGACCTGCGTGCCCACGGGCAGAACGGCCCGCATCGCCTTCAGCCCCGAGGGGCCAGCCATCGAGCCCGGGAACAGTTTCAACCCGGTTGCGCCGCTACGCAGGGCGGTGAACGCTTCGGTCGGGGTAAAGACGCCCGGCCAGCTTTCCATGCCCGCCGCGCGGGTGGCGCGGATCACATCGGGGTTGGTGTCGGGGGAAACGACCAGTGTGCCGCCTGCCTCGGCCACGCGGGCCACATCTTCGGGGGTCAGAACGGTGCCTGCCCCGATCACAGCCACCTGCCCCACGCGGTCTGCCATCTCTCGGATGGACACAAAAGGGTCAGGCGAATTCAGCGGCACTTCGATGGTGGTGATGCCCGCCGCGACTAGGGTTTCGGCGGCGGCTCCGGCCTCGGCCGGCGTGATCCCGCGCAGGATTGCGATGATGTTGCGTTGGGTCATTACGCCCCCTGAAGGTAGATTTGAGTAAGCCCCGCCAGAACCAGATTGGCCCCGTCCTGCGCCGTGGCGTTCAGATCCAGTTGCGCGGCCGCCGCCAGATAGAGGTCCGTCAGCGCGCCGCTGCCAATCACAGTCACTGGCGTGCCCGACGGAACATCCGCCAATTCCGCCCCGATCAACAGACCGGAGAGCCGCGCTCGTTCGGCCACCGGATCAGCCTGCCCGACCAACCCGCTGGCGCGAATGGAAAACAGGGTCGCCAAGGCCTGGCCGTTGGCCCCGGTGCGCACGCCAAGCGCAAAGGCATCGGGCTGCGGCGCGCCCTCTGCCACGGAATGGCGCAGGATCGAGTGTTGGCAGAGCAACGCAAACAACTCGCCCGTCATATGGGTGCTAAACCGCGTGACGGTGCCACCTTTGATCCAGACGTGTTTGGAGTGCGTGCCGGGCAGCAGGATCAGCCCCTCAAACTCGGGCTGCTGCGCCAGAAAACCGGCGATCTGAACCTCTTCGCCGCGCATGACATCCGCTGGGTCGGGCTGCGCCAGCCCCGCCACGATTTGCACGTCAAGGCGGGGATCAGCTGTTTCCACCTGCACCAGATCGGCAGCGTCCACGGGACCGCAAGGCACCCTGCGATAGGGCGCCTCTTGCCAGCCCTGACGCGCGCCGACCATGCCGCAGGCCAGCACAGGCGTCACGCCCTGCCCCAGCCATCCCTCCACCAGCGCCAGAAGCGCCGGTTCGAACTGGTGCCGCTCCAGCTTGCCCATCCCTTGATCGGAATGGGCCTCGGCCAGAACGTCAGCCCCTTTCATCGCCCAAGCGCGCAGATGGGTCGTGCCCCAATCTACCGCTATCCAGTCAGGCGTTTGCATCGCTCAGGCCACATCGTCCGGCAGGACGGAGGCAGGGATGTTCTGATAGCAGACGGGGCGCAGCCAGCGGCGGATGGACAGGGTGCCGACGGAGGTCGCACCAAAGTTGGTGGACGCCGGATAGGGTCCGCCGTGCACCATGCTGTCGCAAACCTCGACCCCCGTGGGGAAGCCGTTGGCCAGAACTCGGCCTGCCTTGCGCTCCAGCACCGGCAGCAGGCGGCGGGCCAATGCGGCATCGCTGTCATCCATGTGCAGGGTCGCGGTCAACTGACCGACGAACGATTTGGCAACGGCGATCATCTGCGCCTCGTCCTTGGCCACAACGACCAAGCCCAAAGGCCCGAAGACCTCTTCGCTCAACACGTGGTTCCCCAGCCAATCCTCGGCCGAGACGCGGAACAGGAACGGTTTCGCCTGACGGGTATCGCACATCGAGGTCAGCATTTCCTGCACCCCGGGTGCCCCTTGCATCCGCGCCGCGCCATCGCGGTAGGCCGCCGCAATCCCATCGGTCAGCATGACCTGAGCGCCGCTTTCCGACAGGGCCGAACGGGTCGCTTCGGCAAAGGCCTCGCCCTCGGGGCCCTCCAGCACGACCGCAATTCCGGGGTTGGTGCAGAACTGGCCTGCGCCCATGGTCAACGATCCGGCCCACGCCTCACCAAGCGCCGCCCCGCGGCTGGCGACAGCCGAAGGCAGCATGAACATCGGGTTCACCGACCCAAGTTCGCCAAAGAACGGAATGGGTTCATCGCGCTGCGCACAAAGGTCAAACAGCGCCCGACCGCCACCCAGCGATCCGGTAAAGCCAACTGCCTTGATGAGCGGATGCTGGACCAATGCCGTGCCCACATCGCGCTTGCCCCCCTGGATCAGGCTGAACACGCCCTTGGGCAAACCGCAGCGCTGGATCGCGGCGTGGATCGCCTCGGCCACCACCTCGCCGGTGCCGGGATGGGCACTGTGACCCTTGACCACCACGGGACAACCGGCCGCCAGTGCCGACGCGGTATCCCCGCCCGCCACACTGAACGCGAGCGGGAAGTTCGACGCCCCGAAGACTGCCACCGGCCCGATGGGCCGCTGCATCATCCGCAGGTCAGGCCGCGGCAAAGGCGCCCGTTCCGGCAGCGCCGCATCATAGCGGCGATCCAGATAGTCCCCCGCGCGAATATGGCTCGCGAACAAACGAAGCTGACCAACCGTCCGCCCCCGCTCGCCCACCAAACGCGCCTCGGGCAAACCGGTCTCGGAGCACCCGATCTCGGTGATCAAATCGCCCCGCGCATCAATCTCCTCGGCAATCGCCTCAAGGAAAACTGCGCGTTCCTCGCGGCTCGAATAGCCGAACTCCCAGAACGCTTCCTCGGCCGCTGCGCAGGCCTGTTCCACCAATTCGGGCGTACCAACCGAATACTCGAACGTGGTCCCGTGCGCAGGCTCACTGACAAACACCTTGTCCGAACCCACCCACTCGCCAGCGATCAAATGCTTGCCGTGTGCTTGAAATCCCATCTCGTCTCCTCCGCACGGGCCACCGGTCCCAAACCCCGATCCCCGCGCACTCCATCATTCTTCTTTGCTCAAAATACTCCCGCCGGAGGCAAACTCCCCCAGCCAGAGGCGATCTCAGTGACTGTCTTTCCCGACAGCGTTGCCACGGCACCCTTTCAGGAAATCAAGATCCGCACCAGTGTCGGCGCCCTGCACATGTGCCTGATGCAGCCATGCGTAACCGCTGCCCGCTTGCTCGTGGTTCGGAGCCCACTCGGCCAGACGCGCTGCCAGTTCCTCATCGGAAATATCCAGATGCAGACGGCGGTTCGGCACATCGAGCTCGATCATGTCCCCGTCGCGCACCACGGCCAGCGGGCCACCGGCTGCGGCCTCGGGCGAGGTGTGCAGGACCACGGTGCCATAGGCCGTCCCCGACATGCGGGCGTCCGAGATGCGGACCATATCGGTGATGCCTTTCTTCAGAACCTTGGGCGGCAGGCCCATGTTCCCGACCTCGGCCATGCCCGGATAGCCCTTGGGGCCGCAGTTCTTAAGGACCATCACGCAGGTTTCGTCGATATCCAGATCGGGGTTTTCGATCTTGGCCTTGTAGTCGTCGATATCTTCGAACACGACCGCACGGCCACGATGTTGTAGCAGATGCGGGCTGGCGGCCGAAGGTTTTAGCACCGCCCCGTTGGGCGCAAGGTTTCCGCGCACCACCGCGATGCCGCCCTGCTGGGTCAGCGCCTGATCCAGCGGCAGAATGACGTCTTCGTTGTGGTTCTGAACGTCCCTAACCTCGTCCCACATGGTCTTGCCGGACACGGTCAGGGCGTCTTTGTGCAGTTGCCCCCCCTCGCCCAAGCGTTTCAGGACCACAGGTAAACCGCCCGCGTAGAAGAACTCTTCCATCAGGTACTTGCCAGAGGGCATCAGGTTCACAATCGTCGCCACGTCGCGCCCGCAGCGGTCCCAGTCGTCCAGCGTCAGGTCCACGCCCACACGGCCCGCGATTGCCAGCAGGTGGATCACCGCGTTGGTCGAGCCGCCAATCGCGCCGTTGCAGCGGATCGCGTTCTCGAACGCCTCTTTGGTCATGATATCCGAGGGCTTCAGGTCGTCCTTGACCATCTGCACGATGCGGCGGCCCGACAGTTGCGCCATGACGCGGCGGCGGCTGTCCACGGCAGGAATAGCCGCGTTGCCGGACATGGCCATGCCCAACGCCTCGGCCATCGAGGCCATGGTGCTGGCCGTTCCCATCGTGTTGCAAGTGCCAGAGGAGCGGGACATGCTCTGCTCGGCCTCAAGGAATTCCTCCTGCGTCATTTCCCCGGCCTTCACCATCTCCGAGAATTTCCACAGATGGGTGCCGCTGCCCACGCGTTCCCCGCGGAAATAGCCGTTCAGCATCGGCCCGCCGGTCACCACGATGGACGGGATATCGCAGGATGCGGCTGCCATCATCAGGCTGGGAGTGGTCTTGTCACAGCCCACCAGCAGGACTGCGCCGTCGATGGGCTGGCCGCGGATGGTTTCCTCGATCGCCAAGGCCGCGAGGTTGCGGAACATCATCGCCGTGGGGCGGAAGGTGTTCTCGGACGCGCTGAACACAGGCACTTCGACCGGAAAGCCGCCAGCCTCCCAAATGCCAGCCTTCACCTTTTCCGACAGTTCGCGCAGGTGGCCGTTGCAGGGGGTCAGGTCCGACCATGTGTTCAGGATGCCGATAATGGGGCGCCCGTCGAAGAGATCGTGGGGGTAGCCTTGGTTTTTCAGCCAACCACGGTGATAGATCGTGTCGCGCGAATTGCCCGCATACCACTCTTGCGAGCGCAGGCGGCGGGGCCACGGGGCGGGAGTGAACTCGGACATGTCTAGCCTCTGGGTTACAGCTGTTTGGTGGTGATAAGGCCGGTATCGGCCAAGGTTTTCAGGGGATTGCGCAGGGGTTGGCCAAAGGCAGGCGCGCTGATTTCGAACACATCGCCGTCTTGGGTCTTTACGCCCGCGCCAAAGGACAGGGTCGCGGTGCCGAACATGTGGACGTGCAGATCCCCTGCCCGCCGGAACGGCGCGTATTTGAAGTGATGGTGTTCAAGGTTCGCAATCGTGTGGGACATGTTGTCTTCGCCCGACAGGAAGGGTTGATCAAAGATCACCTCGTCCCCGCGAATGATCCGGCTGCGGCCCTCGATATGGCGGGGTAGTTCGCCGACCAGAAGTTCGGGGCCAAAGGACGCCGGACGCAGTTTGGAATGGGCCAGAAACAGGTAGTTGATCCGCTCGGTCACGTGGTCGGAGAATTCGTTCGACTGGGTAAAGCCGATGCGGTTCGGAGTGCCGTCCGCGCCGATCAGGTAAAACCCTGCGATCTCGGGCTCCTCGCCGCCATCCAGTGCGAAACCGGGGCTGAGGAGCGGCTCACCGGGGGCGACAGCCTCGGTGCCCGGCCCTTTGTAGAACCACTCGGGCTGCGCGCCGATCTCGCCATCGGCGGGTTTGCCGCCCTCAACACCCATCTGGAACATTTTCATCGAGTCCGACACGTGTTCCTGCGTTTGCGCGTGCATCGCGTTGCGGGTCGAAGCCGACCCGAGGTGGGTCAGGCCGGTGCCGCACAGGTACATCCGCGCGGGTTCGGGGTGGCGGCAGGGCACGTCCAGTTTCCCGTTCGCGGCCAGTTCGGCCAAGTCCACAGCCTCGCCCCCGTCGGGGATGACATCGGCGATTTTGCAGCCCTTGTTCACGGCCAGTTCGGCCAGACCATAGACGGTTTTGATGGCGGGGATCAGGCGGGCGTCATCGCCGTTGCGAACGATGACACCTCCGGCGATCAGTTCAGACAAGTGCATGGGATTACGCCTGTTTCTGTTTGTTGTAGACGTCGAAGATCACAGCGGCCAGCAGCACCAGACCTTTGATCATCTGCTGATAGTCGATGCCGATCCCGACGATGGACATGCCGTTGTTCATCACGCCCATGATAAAGGCCCCGACCACCGCGCCGACGATCTTGCCCGAGCCGCCGGACATCGATGCGCCGCCGATAAAGACCGCCGCGATCACGTCCAGTTCCAGCCCGAAACCGGCCTTGGGGGTGGCGGTGTTCAGACGGGCGGCAAAGATCAGGCCCCCCAGCGCCGCCAGCACGCCCATGTTCACAAAGGCCAGGAACGTCAGGCGTTCGGTTTTGATCCCCGACAGGCGGGCGGCCTTTTCGTTGCCCCCCAGCGCATAGATGCGGCGGCCAATGACGGTTTTCTCGGTCACAAAGGCATAGAGCACGATCAAGAGGCCCATGGTCACCAGCACGTTCGGCAGCCCGCGGAAGGTCGCCAGCTTGAACGTCAGGAACATCAGGGCGCCCACGACGATGATGTTACGGCCCCAGAAGAACGCGGTGGGTTCCCCTTCGATGCCATAAGCGCGGCCCCGTGCCTGCTGGCGCAACCCGATCGAGATGATCACGCCCGAGGCAATCGCTCCGACCGCAAGGCACAGCAGGTTGAAGTTGCGCGAGCCCACCATTTCCGCGATCGGCGCGGTCAGCGCGGTCGGGAAGATGTCGCCCACAAAACCGGTGGACAGGATCTGGAAGCTTTGGGGGAACGGGCCCACGGACTGCCCCTCGAGCAGCCACAGGGACGCGCCGCGGAACACCAGCATCCCCGCCAGCGTGGCGATAAAGGACGGGATTTTCCAGAAGGCCACCCAGTAGCCCTGCGCGGCGCCGATCAGGCCCCCCAGCACGATGCACAGCGGGATCGTGACCCAGACGGGAATGTGGTACTGGACGATCATCACCGCCGCCAGCGCGCCGACAAACCCCATGACCGAGCCCACGGACAGGTCGATATGGCCCGCCACAATCACGATCAGCATCCCCAGCGCCATCACGATGATGTAGCTGTTTTGCAGGAACAGGTTGGTGATGTTCACCGGCCGCATGAGCGTGCCATCGGTCACGATCTGGAAAAACGCCATAATGGCGATCAGCGCGAACAGAAGGCCATAGTCCTTCATGTGGGCGGAAAGATAGGCCTTCAGGCCATTGGAATTGCTCGTCATTCCGGTGTTCCCTTATTCCGTGACGATGAGCGACATGATGCGCTCCTGGCTGGCCTCGGCGGCGGGCAGTTCCCCGACAAAGGCCCCTTCGTTCATGACGTAGATGCGATCGCACATGCCCAGTAGCTCGGGCATTTCAGAGCTGATCATGACCACGCCTTTGCCTTGGGCGGACAGCTCGTTGATGATCGCGTAGATTTCGTATTTCGCGCCCACGTCGATGCCGCGGGTCGGCTCGTCGAGGATCAGAACCTCTGGTCCCGTGAACAGCCATTTGCCCAAGACAACCTTCTGCTGGTTGCCACCCGACAGGTTCCCCACCTTTTGGAAGACGCTGGGGGTGCGGGTGCGCAGGGCCTGACGGTAATGCTCGGCGGCGCGGGTTTCGTCGTTCTGGTCCAACACGCCCTTGGTCGAGACCTCCTCGAGGTTCGCGAGCGTGGTGTTGAACCGGATCGTCTCGTCCAAAATAAGGCCCAGCGATTTGCGGTCCTCGGTCACATAGGCGAGGCCCGCCTTGATTGCGCGGTCCACGGTGGACAGATCGACAGTGGTCCCCTTGAGCCGCGCGGTGCCGCTGATGTTGCGCCCCCAGCTGCGGCCAAAGATCGACATGGCCAGTTCCGTGCGGCCAGAGCCCATGAGGCCTGCGATGCCCACAACCTCGCCTGCGCGGACGTTAAAGCTGATGTCGTCGATCACTTGGCGTTCGGCGTGTTCGGGGTGCCAGACGTTCCAACCTTCGACCTCCAGCAGCATGTCACCGGCGCGGCGGTCGCGCTCGGGATAGCGGTTGGACATGTCGCGGCCCACCATGTCGCGGACGATGTCGTCCTCGGACAGGCCCTTGGCATCCAGCGTGGATACGGTCATGCCATCGCGAATAACGGTAACGGTATCAGCGACATAGCGGACTTCGTTCAACTTGTGGCTGATGATGATGCAGGTGACGCCCTGCGCCTTTAGCTCCAGCATCAGGTCCAGCAGCTTGCGGCTGTCGTTTTCCTGGAGCGCGGCGGTGGGTTCGTCCAAAATCAGCAGGCGCACGTCCTTGGCCAGTGCTTTGGCGATCTCGACCAGCTGCTGTTTGCCGACGCCGATCTTGTCGACCTGCGTGCCGGGAGAGTCCTTGAGCCCGACCTTTTTCAGCAGTTGCTCTGTCTGCTGAAAGGTCTCGTGCCAGTTCATCACGCCCCGCTGCGCGCGTTCGTTCCCGATGAACAGGTTTTCCGCGATCGACAGTTCCGGCACCAAGGCCAGCTCTTGGTGGATGATTACGATGCCACGGTTTTCGCTGTCGCGCAGGTTGCGGAATTCGGCCAACTGGCCGTCATAATGGATTTCGCCGTCATAAGAGCCGGCCGGATACACGCCGGACAGCACCTTCATGAGGGTGGACTTGCCCGCGCCGTTTTCGCCGCAGATCGCGTGGATTTCGCCTTCGGCCACCCGAAGGTTCACACGATCCAGGGCTTTGACGCCGGGAAACTCCTTGGTGATCTCTCGCATCTCGAGGAGGATCGACATGAGGCCGTACCTTGTCTGTCTGGGAGTTCTGGAATGAAAAGGCCGCCCGCATCCCGTGCGGACGCAGGCGGCCCGACCCTTGGGAGGGATTACTTGATCTGGTCTGCGGTGTAGTAACCCGAGCCGATCAGGATCTCTTCCCAGTTGCTTGCGTCAACGGGGACCGGCTCCAGCAGGTAGGACGGAACGACTTTGACGCCGTTGTCATAGGTGCTGGTGTCGTTGATCTCGGGTTCTTTGCCCTGCAGCATTGCGTCCACCATTTTCACGGTCACGCCTGCCAGAGTGCGGGTGTCTTTGAATACGGTCGAATACTGCTCGCCCGCGAGGATCGACTTGACCGAGGGGATCTCGGCGTCCTGACCCGACACGATCGGCATCTTCAGATCGCCCGAGCCATAGCCAACGCCCTTGAGCGAGGACAGAATACCGATCGACAGACCGTCATAGGGCGACAGAACGCCGTGGACTTCTTTGTCGGTGTAGTTTGCGGACAGGATGTTATCCATGCGCGCCTGAGCGACCGCACCGTCCCAACGCAGGGTGCCGACTTTGTCCATGCCCATCTGGCCCGACTGTACCACGATGGTGCCCGCGTCGATCAGGGGCTGCAGAACGCTCATGGCGCCATTGTAGAAGAAGTAGGCGTTGTTGTCGTCGGGCGAGCCGCCGAACAGTTCAACGTTATAGGGGCCATCGCCGAAACGCTCTTTGAGGCCGTCCACGATGCTGGTCGCCTGCTGCACGCCGACTTTGAAGTTGTCGAAGGTCGCGTAGTAGTCCACGTCGCCGCTGTCACGGATCAGGCGGTCATAGGCGATAACCTTGATGCCCGACGCGGCCGCGTTGCCCAGTGCGTTCGACAGGGTGGTGCCGTCGATCGCTGCAATGACCAGAACGTCCACGCCCTTGGTGATCATGTTCTCGATCTGGGCCAGCTGGTTGGGGATGTCATCCTCGGCGTATTGCAGGTCGGTGTCATAGCCCGCTGCGCCGAACTGCTCGACCATCGAGTTGCCGTCCGAAATCCAGCGCGACGACGATTTGGTGGGCATCGAGATGCCGACAGTGGCTGCGTCTGCCGCTGCTGCAAGCGCAATGACAGAGACCGCGAGCGCACCCGCGAGTTTGAAAAGTTTCATCGGTGTTCCTCCCTTAGGGCGTTCCTCCACGCCCGACTGGCCCTGAAGCCATGGGCACACGGTAATCAGGCGTGACATACCATTCAAATACCAATAGAAGCTTTCTGCATAACGGTGGTGGTATGCGGATATGGATTACCTTCTGAACCTGCGGCCTGCTCAGGCGCGGCTGATTTCGGCGGTTGCGGCCCACGGGCAGCTTCAGGTGGCGGCGGCGGCCTGCCAGATGACCCAACCTGCGGCATCCCGCATGTTGGCGGATATGGAGCGGAACCTGCGCGCCAAGCTGTTCGTCCGCACCCCCAAGGGTATGGAGTTGACCCCCGCTGGCCGCGTCTTGGTGCGCCACGCCGAACGGATCGCGAATGACCTTTCGCAAATGGCGCAGGAGTTCGACTCCCTACGCGGTGGTCAGGGCGGCACCATCCGCGTGGGCGCTGTGACCGGCCCTGCTCTTGGGCAGCTTGTGCCCGCGATCCAGCGTCTGAAATCGGACGCGCCGGGGGTCGAGATTTCGGTCGAGGTCGCGCCCTCGGTCCAACTGATGCAGGCCTTGGAGCGGGGCGATCTGGACTTTGTGCTGGGGCGCGTGCCCCCCTCGGCCGACTGGCGGGATTTCGAGATCGAGATCGCACAGGACGAAGTGGTGCGCCTGCTGGTGCGCGACGGTCACCCCCTGCTGGATCGGCCCGTGGGCATGGCTGCGCTCAAGGACTTGCCGTGGATTTTGCAGGATCGCGGCACCCCCATCCGCGCCGCCATCGAAACTGCCTTTGCCGAAGAGGGGCTGCCCTCGCCGCAAGACGTGATCACCACCTCGTCGCTTCTGGTGATTGTGGCGCTGGTCAGCCAGTCCGATGCAGTCGCGCCCATCTCGCAAGAGGTGGTGGACATGATGCTGGAGCCGCCCGTCTCGGCCAATTTCAAGAAGCTGTCCCTGACCCGCCCCGTCACGGTCGAGCCCTATCAGATCGTGGTGAAACGTCACCGCACCCTGCCCGCTGCGTCGTTGACCCTGTTGGATCTGGTGCGCGAGCGCATTCTGGGGCCGTCCTGGCGCAAGGCAAGACGCTAGGGTGATAGCGCAAACACTTTGGGGTTGATTGCCAGACAATTTCCCCGTTTGATCCGCCGGAACGGCTGTGATCAGGGAGACGGGTATGAACGCGGTGATCGAAGGGGTGGTGATGGGGCTTACGGCCACCATCGTGATGGACATCTGGGCCTTGGTCCTGCGTCAGTTCGCGGGGATGCCCCTGCCGAACTGGGCAATGGTCGGGCGCTGGACGGGCCACCTGCCCCGCGGCACGGTTTTCCACGATGACATTGCAGCCTCGGACCCTGTGGCCAACGAACTGGCCTTGGGATGGGCGACCCACTACGTGGTCGGCATTCTATACGGGGTGTTCTTTGCGGTGGTTGCGGGCGCGGCTTGGCTGGCGGAACCCACGTTCTTTCCGGTGTGGGTCTATGCGATCCTGACCATCGGCGCGGGGTGGTTCCTGCTGCAGCCGGGACTTGGCCTTGGGGTGGCGCTGTCGAAAACGCCAAACCCGATGAAGGGCCGGATCATGGGCCTGATCGCTCATACTTGGTTCGGGATCGGGCTGTGGATGGGGGCTTTGGCGGCCTAAGCCGGTTTCGGGAGCGGTCCAGCGACGATCCGCACAGGTTGCCGCTTGCGCCCCCAATCCCCCGGAGGTCCGCTGATCACCCCTTGAAAGCGCGTCCCGCAACGGGTGCAATGCCCGTCCCCCGTCAGGTGCCAGTCGGACAAGGCGTACCAGTCCCGTCCGATCACCATTTCCCCGCATCCGGTGCAGTAGCTGGACTGAGCGGCTTTGTCGTGGACGTTCCCGACATAAACGTGCCTTAGCCCCACCTTCATCGCCCGTGCTCGCGCCCTCAGCAGGGTTTCATGGGGCGTGCGCGGCAGGTCCAGCATTCGGTAAGCCGGATGGAAGGCCGAGAAATGCACCGGCACCTCTGGCCCCAGTCGGTCCAGCACCCATTCGGCCAAGGCGATAATCTCGGCGTCGCTGTCGTTCTGGCCGGGGATCAGCAGTGTCGTCAGTTCCACCCAGCAATCCGTTTCGCGCACGGCGTATTCGATCGTCTCCAGCACGGGGGCCAGATGGGCGCCGGTGAGCTTGCGGTAGAACTGCTCGGAAAACCCCTTGAGGTCGATATTCGCCGCATCCATAGCGGCAAAGAACTCGGCCCGTGGCTCCGGAGTGATGTACCCAGCCGTCACGGCCACGGATTTCACGCCCCGCGCACGGGCGGCCAAGGCAACTTCGACCGCATATTCGTGAAAGATAACCGGATCGTTATAGGTAAACGCCACCGACGCCGCCCCCGCATTGCGCGCAGCGTTGGCGATCATGTCGGCGCTGGCCTCTTGGCTCAGGCGGTCGGTTTCGCGGCTTTTGGAGATGTCGTGGTTCTGGCAGAACTTGCAGGCCAGATTGCATCCCGCCGTGCCAAAGGACAGCACCGCCGTTCCGGGCAAGAAGTGGTTTAGGGGTTTCTTTTCGATCGGGTCGATGCAGAACCCCGAAGAGCGCCCCCACGTGTCCAGCACGATCCGCTGCCCTTGGCGTTTGCGCACAAAACACATGCCGCGCTGGTCCGGCCCCAAGGCGCAGAACCGTGGGCATAGCTCGCAGACCAGCCGGTCTTCGGCGGGTTTGGCGGACCAAAATCGTGCGGTGTGGTCATTCGGGGTCATGGACGCCTCCTTTGTGCATCTGGCCAAACCGTTGGTGTTAAGTCAAACTCGGCCTTGAAACCGGACACCAGAGACGGACCGTGCCGATGACCGAAACGCGCGCACTCAGATTTGCAGGCAGCTTTTTCCCCCGCGATCCCGTGGCCCTGAGGGCTGCGGTCACCGAAGGGTTGGCGCAGGTGCCAGCGGTGACCGAGGCACAGCCCCGCGCGGTGATTTCGGCCCATGCGGGCTACAGCTATTCGGGGCGGTTCACGGGGATGGCCATCGGGTCGGTCCCGTCGCGGCCCAAGCGGGTGGTAGTGCTGTCGCCCTCTCATAGGCACCGGTTCCAAGGGGTCGCGTTTCCGCCTTGGGCGGCCTATGACACCGGCCTTGGGGTGCTGCCGCTGGATCGTCCGGCGCTGATTGATCTGGCGGCAAAGGGGCTGGCGTCCGAGGATGCCGCCGCCCATGACAACGAACATGGGATTGAGACCCAGCTGCCCTTTCTGGCGGCACGCTGGCCCGGCATGCCGGTGGTGCCGCTAGTGATGGGCGCGACGGATGCGGCCCAAGTGGCCGCGATCATTGACCATCTGGCAAGCGATGGGACGCTGTTCCTCTTGTCCTCGGACCTGAGCCATTTTCTGAATGACACGAATGCCAAGGCCAGTGACGCCACCGCCGCCGAAAAGATCGAGCGCGGGGAAACAGGCCTGACCGGCGCGCAGGCTTGTGGGGCTATGGCGATCAACGGGTGGATGGCGTCAACCACCGGTCAGGGGACCAAGGCCCTGCGGCTGGGGATGGGTAACTCTGGCGCGGTGACCAAGGATTTGTCGCGGGTCGTGGGCTATGGGGCGTGGGCCTTTTACGGGATCGACGCGGATATGCTGGCGGATCGGCACCGCGCGACTTTGCTACGGATGTCCCGTCAGGCGCTGGAAATCCGTGTGGGTCGCGGCACCGCGCCCAAACTGGCCACGGGCAGTTTTGCGGCGCCCTTGCAGGGACAGGCGGCGACCTTTGTCACGCTGACCCAAGGCGGGCGTTTGCGGGGGTGCATCGGGATGCTTGCCGCGCGCCGACCGATGATGGCCGATGTGGCCGTGAACACCCAGAAGGCCGCCCTGGAGGACCCGAGGTTCCCGCCCGTCACCCCCGCCGACCTGCCCGACCTGTCGATCAAGATCGCTGTCCTAAGCCGCGCCGCCCCCTTGTCCGCCTCCACCGAAGCCGAGGCGCTGGAACGGATCGAGGCTGGCAAAGACGGCCTGATCCTGCAGGACGGCGCGCATCGGGGCACTTTGCTGCCTGCAGTGTGGGAGTCCCTGCCCGACCCCGTGGCCTTCTTGCGGGCGCTGAAACGCAAGGCCGGCCTGCCCGAGGATCACTGGTCAGACAGCCTGCGCCTGATGCGCTATCGTGCGGAAACCTTTGGGGAAAGTTAACGCAAACAGCCAGACCTTTGGCCCCATCGCCCTATCGTCTGGCCTAAACCCATGGACCCTTGGTTAACCGAATTCGGGGTCCAGCCGAGGGGCCAGAACGCTCAAACCACCTGCCCGAAGGTCGTTCCCCTGAATGGGAGCGTTACGTTTCGGGAGGTCTGAGCCATGCCCAAAATCAACTATAACTCTCTTCTCGTCGGGAATGCCCGCGGCTGGCATGATGGCAGCGACGTGATCACCTATTCGTTCCTCGGGACGAGCCTGCCCAAGTACTATGCCGGCGTGGACACCGATTACGACGGGATCGTTGACGCGCGGGATGTGGATGGGGCTATCGTCTCGCTCGATCAGGACGTCAGCATGACCACGGATGAGCGCGCGATGGCCTCCTTGGCGATTGCGGCGTGGAATGAGGTGGCGAATGTCCATCTGGTGCCCGGAACGGTGGATCGCGGCGCCACCGAAACCGTCGAAGGGACCGAGATCACGGGCGATGGCACGCTGGTTGATGCGGGCGGCGTCGCGGTGCCCACGAATGACGATGGATATGCGGCCTATGATTTCTCGGCGGTGTTCGAAGAGGGCATGAACTTCTTTGGTGTCCAGTATGACGCGACCGAGATTTACGTGAACACCAATGGCAGCATCTCGTTCGACACCGGGATCAGCACCTATACGCCAACGTCCATTTCGGCGGGGACAACGGCGATGATCGCGCCCTTCTGGGCGGATGTGGACACGCGGGTTGGATCGCCGATCTATGTCGATGTGGACGAGATCGAAGATGTGGTGACCGTCACGTGGCAGAACGTTGGCTATTATGCCTATCACACCGATCTGGTGAACTCTTTCCAGCTGCAGCTCTATGACCGTGGCGGTGGCGATTTCGACATCGTTTTCCGGTACGAGAGCATCAACTGGACCACGGGCGACGCGAGCGATGGCGCAGGCGGTCTTGGCGGGAATGTGGCCCATGCGGGTTATTCCGCGGGCAATGGCGCCGATTTCTTTGAACTGCCCCAGTCCGATGATCAGGCGGGCATTCTGGCGCTGGACAGCACCGTCGGCAACACCGGCGTCACGGGCCTGTGGGTGTTCGAGGTGCGGGATGGCGCCCTCTATGGGGATATCACCTTTGGCAGCACCGAGTTTACCGATGAATACGGTGATCTTGATACGGGGCTTTTCGGGTTCATCGCGGGCTTCCCGAGGCCCGATGTGCTAGGGGACCGGCCGACCAAACACGGGGACCTGTGGATCAACTCCGCCAACCCGGACCAAGAGGCGACGGCCTACGGGCACACCAGCTGGCAGACCTATCTGCACGAGCTTGGCCATGCGTTGGGGCTGCACCACCCCGACGAGGACCCGAACAACGATTACTTTGCCTCGAACAACAACAACCAGTGGACGGTCATGTCCTATCTCCCGCACCCGAGTGTCGAGGACGAGGATATAGAGGATCAGCCCTACCCTCTGACGCCCATGGTGCTGGATATTCAGGCGATGCAGAGCCTTTATGGCGCGAACCTGACCACCCGCACCGGTGATACCGTGTATTTCGGGGATGGCGACGGGACCTATGATCTGGCCTATCAATATGCCGCCGACAACATGAAGGTGGATGGCGACGACGATGTGATGCGCGACGTGATCCTGACGATCTGGGACGCGGGCGGACAGGATCTGATCGACGCCTCGGACCTGACGACGCGGGTGCTGATCGACCTGCGCCCCGGCAAGTTCTCGACTATTGGCGAGGTTCAGAACAACATCGGACTCGCGGCAGCCGTCCGGGAGGATGGCGAGGTAGTGAACTATATCGAGGACGCCGAAGGTGGCTCGGCCCGTGATCGGCTGGTCGGGAACAACGGCGATAACATCCTGTCCGGCAATGACGGGAACGATGTGCTCAAAGGCCTGAGAGGTGACGACGAACTAAACGGTGACGCTGGCCGGGACATCCTGCGCGGCGGCAAAGGGGCCGACACCCTGAACGGCGGCGAAGGCAGGGATGTGCTGTATGGCAACGGTCAGTCCGATGTGTTTCTGTTCGAAGGCGACACGATCGGCGCCGACACAATCCGCGATTTCCGCAATGATGTGGACGAGATTTGGCTGGACGAACTGCTCTGGGGCGGCGGGCTGGAGGTGGCCGAGGTCGTGGACCTCTATGCCTTCAGCGCCAATGGCCGGACGGTTTTCGACTTTGGCGAGGGCAACACCATCACCCTGCGCAACGTGAGCGATGCCGATGTGCTGGTCGATGATATCGTGCTGCTAACGCTGGTGTCCTGAAAGGGCGCGGCAAAAGACCAACACGAGCGGGCCGACGAAGGAGCGCTAGAGCTATTCTTACCTGCTGCAAGGACTGCAGATAGAGCGACCAAATCAAGTCTCCAACACGGGATCAAGCTGCGCATGACATTGACCGACAATGGGAGTTTGGACAGGGCTCATCTGCACATGCGGCTCCGGTTCCTCTGCTTGGTTGCATTAATGGATTGGCATACCCGCAAGGCGCTGGTTAATCGAGAAGACCTGGCATTCCCTGCAATATGAGTGCGTTTACCCGAAAGTTTGGGAAACTGGTTTGAGGTCAAAGGCGGTTATCCGAAAATGTATGACGTTCAATAACTATCAGCGGCCACATTCAGGCTGGGACGGCAGACCTCAGCGCAGATCTATTGGGCAAGAAATGATATCAACCGACCCGAACAGAAGATCCATCGATCGGCATAAATTACGCCAGATACTGTTCAAGAGATGGAGAAAGGCTCATTTCCTAATGAAAAAAACCGCGCTCACAAGGAAAGAGCGAATTAAAAAAAAACTGCGGAAAACTAACTAATCAACTTAATGCCACGAGCATTGGCTGAAGTGGCGAGCCGAGCGAAAATTGTCTTTATTTTCAGCGGCTAGCTAGGCGCACTTTAATTATACGAGGGACGAGCCTGTCAACATTTGCAACACTAGAAATATGTATACAACTAAAATGCTAGGAAAGAAGCTGATGGATAATACAAAAGCTCAAATCAGAAAAGAAGATATCGAAAGTGTTCGAATTGGAGAGATGGTCAACCCTATCCGATTTGAAATGTGAAAAACGCAAAGAATACATCGAGTATTGTGAAATACTTTGAAGCATTGTGACGGATTGCAAAGGCAACATGGGTTGTTAGCGAAATAGATGCGAAAAACATAGAAGAAAGCGTAAAGTTGCAAGGCTATGGGAGTGGGTGCGTTAATCTAAAGTATTGCTAACATGATGCAGGGGGTATTTGTATCACCGCCTAACAAGGTGGTGTAACAATTCAAATACATTCATTCCTCATGTGGTTTGTAGGTATTTGTCAGATATTTTTGCATAAATAACTTCTGAAAGTGTTTTATTGAAAACGTTTTTTGATAATTATGCAATTACCCTTTGCAATTATATGAGACTGGTAGAATTTCCTAGTTGGAAACAACGTTTTTGGCTCAATCGAAAAAAAAATGTTTGTCGATGATTTATCGTTTGAATAACTCTTCGATATTAACTACCAATGTAATGTCTTCGCGATATCCATTCTGGAATTTAGCGGGGGCTAAATGGATAGAAATAGTCGATTTTACTTTTATGAAAGGTTGAACAATGGCAATCGAAATAGAACTCGGTGTTGCTGCAGACGTGCTTTCCATGTCTGGTGGAGATGTGAGCATCAATGCAATGGGTGGTAACGACACCATTTCTACGGGTGGTGGAAACGACTTCGTAAAAGGTGGCACCGGAGATGACTCGATCAAGGGAAGCAGCGGCGACGACACGCTGGTCGGCGGAGAGGGTAATGACACCTTAAGCGGCGGAGATGGTGACGATAAACTCGTTGGAGGACTTGGTGACGACCGTATCGCGGGAGGAACTGGCAATGACATCATCTACGGCGGTGGTGGAAACAATACACTCTTTGGCGGTGCTGATTCCGATACATTCGTATTCGGTGATGAAACTGACGGAGCAAGCAAAGTAAAAGACTTTGAGGTTGGAGAGGACAGCGTTCGACTTGAAGACGGCGTGTCTGTGTCCGATATTACTTCGACAGATAAAGGCGCTTTGGTTGAACTTGATACCGGTGCGACCGTATTGTTCGAGGGGGTCACAGTCGACGAGATTTCTGCTGAACTAGGTTGGTCAGCAGCGATCTGATTGTAGGCAAGGCCTGAAAATAATCGCCAGAGGCAATTTTACAACATATTGCCTCTGGCACAATGATCTTTGGACCTCGTCAGGCCCATATCTATTTCGCACTGCTTAAATGTAAAGATAGTGCAATTTATAGCGTAAATAAATTGAACGCAAGACTTTAGCTTGTGGCGGTTGAGGCTGTAAAGCTGAATCTAAATTTTACATTATATTTTAAAAGAGTGAAAATGAGTAAAAGCCCAATAAATTCGTATAGGCCGGAAATAGATGGACTTCGAGCGCTAGCTGTTTTATCTGTTATAATTTATCACTTAAAGATAAGTATTGGACAATACGACTTACTGATTGGTGGATTTCTAGGCGTCGACTTATTCTTTGTGTTATCGGGTTTCCTAATCACCCAGATCCTCTACAGAGAATATGAGTCCTGCGGAAGTATAAATATTTTTCAATTTTATCTTAGACGCGCAAAACGCATACTGCCTGTTTTATTTATGGTGATTTTGTGTTCACTGCCAGTGGCTTGGTTCGTTTTGTTGCCAACCGAGCTGACAAGATTTGAATATTCTATTTTAAGTGCGATCACTTTTGTAAGTAACTTTTTTTGGTTTTTTGAGTTAAGTGAATACGGTGCGAAATCAGGATTGCTGCAGCCATTCCTCCATACGTGGAGCTTGGCAATTGAGGAGCAGTTTTATCTTATATTTCCATTCCTCTTTTCTTTTGTTTTATCACGTTTTGGAAGGCAATACCTAACACTTATACTTAGCATTGTAGCGGCTTGCTCATTTTTATCGTCAGTATACTTGACGAATGAAATCTCCTCATTATCATTTTTTGCCCCTAGTAGCAGATTTTGGGAGATATTAGTCGGAAGTCTCGGCGCAATTTTAAATGAAAACGCAAAAAAAGAATATTTACCAAAAAGGCTCAGCACCATCGCTTGCCTTCTTTTAATTGCCGTGATACTTTTTTGCATTTCATTCCTTGATATTTCAAAAATTAATCATCCTGGCGTTGGAAGCATTCCGGTAGTTTTTTCAACCTGCTCACTCCTTCTTTTGTTAAAAAAAGGGGATTTTCTATATTCAGTGCTTAGTAGTGATGTAGCCAGATATGTCGGAAAAATTTCCTTTTCTCTTTATCTATGGCATTTTCCAATATTCGCTTTTGGTCGACTAATTTTACTTGATGAACCAAGTTTTTTGCAAATTTTCCTCGGCTTATTTTTAACATTAGCGATGTCTCATCTAAGTTTTAGCCTTGTGGAGACGCCTTTCAGAACTGCAGTAAGTTCGAGGTGCTTTTTTTATTCAATTGGCGCAGCGATTTCTCTCTGTCTTGGGTTTTTTTTGGTGTCCGCGACAGATATGTTGCCAAAATCTAGGGCTCTATTTGATTTAGAGCAGCTTTATGGTGAAAATATAATCGACAATGAAATTCTTGCGCGAAATAGTTGGGGAATTTTAGATAGCGTCACAGAAAATGAACACATAGGTAATTGGAATGCATTGAGGCCTTCGCGACATGAATTAATGGATGATTGGTATTCAAGAGATGAAGGTGAAAAGATATTACTGATTGGTGACTCTCATTCAAAAGATTTATTTAATGCGGTCTATCTGAATGGAGATCGTTTTGAGGGGAAAGAATTTGCTCGCTTCAATATCCATAAAAAGAATTTGGATGAAAATATTCAAGATTTGCTCAATTCTCCAAATTTCCTGAGAGCTGACACGATCGTTATCAGTGGGAGGTATTATAGAGAGTATGAAAAGTTTATAGAAAAAGTAATTTCGAAAATTCGAACTGCCTCGAAAAAGAAAAATATCATAATTGTCGGCCCCGCAGCTGAATTTAATCTTGGCGGAGATCTTCCGTTTTTCGATTGGTACTTGCAAAAAACTAATGCCCAAATAGATTCAACTGAACTCAACAAAAAAGCTTTGGAGTATGAGAGGACCTTTACAAAAAATCTTGACTTAATTATACGTGAACTTGCTAGTAAATACGGTGTGGCGTATCTTTCTAGACGTGCGCTTATGTGCGATGACTACTCTTGTACACTTTCTACACCAAACGGGCTCAAGACAATGTATGATGAAAGCCATTGGACATTAGCAGGCGCAAAGTTATTTGGAAACAGAGCAGCTGACGCTGGTTGGTTCGTTCATTAAAAATTTTGTGTAAAGTTGAGATTTTTTAAATGGCACGTAAAGCACCGTTCAATGAACGTATTTCGCGAAGATTCCAAATCGCTAAGGGGAGGACCCTGCGTACCATACCAGGAATGAAGCCGCTGCATAAAAGCGTGTTCTTTCATATGCCTAAATGTGGTGGAACTTCGGTTTCTGAAGCAATGTATGCAACTGTGCCCTTCAATGAGAGAATTGGCGTCATTGATGCTGTATCAACCAGAGTCGCAGCGGGCATATTGAATTTTGATATAGCTGAACGCAATCGCTGTCACGAAGATCTAGATTTTGGTCAAATGACCTTTGATTTAAGAGAGAAATTGTTTCTACAACACCTGTCGTGGGACACCATGCTTGTGCACGGACATCTTTTTTGGTCAGATAAAGCTCACCTTCACTATGGTGAAGATTATAGATATGTAACGCTTTTACGGGACCCTTTAGAGAGAATGACATCAAATTTTTTCATGGCACAACGTGCTGGTTTAGTGGGAAATGATGTTGAAAAATATCTTGCCTCAAATATTGCTAGAAGACACTCACAAGTATATTTACGATATTTGTCTGGTTGCAATGATATTCAAGAGCAAGATATCTCAAGGTGCACGTCGATAGCGAAAGAAAGAATTTCCCATTTTTGCCTTGTTGGGTACTTGGAGGATTTATGGGACTTTAAAAAACGTTATAAGAATATTTTTGGCGTTACTTTAAGCATGGGTAATTTGAACTCAGCGCCGAAGACTAAATCGGTTTTTAAAAATACTCATCTCGATTTAATGAAGAAGATGTGTAAAGCCGACTATGAGATTTTTAATTTCTCAAAATCTTTAAACAAGTGATTTTTGCTTAACTTGATGCGGTCATAATTTCGTGCAAAAACCGAACACAAGCTTTTTTGGAGAAGTTCTCGATGCTGGGCTCCTAATTCTTGTTATCGTAGCTAGCTCTGATAGCCTCGTTCACTTTGGTAAAGTTCAGTCCCTTGTTTGGGCAATCTGCTATTTAACGGCCTTTTCGAGATTTTTTGTCTATGGTAATTTTTTTTTAAAAAGCATCCTCAGTGCAAAAATATTCTATATGTACCCTATTGTATGTATTCTTTCAGCCACATGGTCTTTTTCACCAGTTGAAACATTGATAAATTCGATACAGCTTCTTGTAACCTTCCTTATTTGTACATTTTTGGGTTGGAGATTTTCTGTATTTGCAATCACGCTGACAACATCTTTGGTACTAGCGGTTGCAATTTTTTTATCGGTTAGTCATTGGGCTTTTGGAATTTTCCCTTGGAAAATTTATAGCAGCGCTGGCGGAGTTGTTGGAATTTTTTCACATAAAAATATGCTAGGTCAACGGGCTCTATTTTTAGCTTTTTCTACTATTGCTCTGCTCATGTATAGCCATAAATCACTTTCACTTAGACTCAATTCAATTTTGATATTGAGCTTTTTTCTTTCTATTTTGTCTCTTTTCATTTCAAGGTCAATGACATCTATTCTGCTGTTTTTTCCACTTCTAGGTGTATTTTGTTGGTTGAATCGTCGAAGCTTCAATAAAGCAGGCTTCGCTCTACTTCAGCTCATCATTTCGTTAACGGTAACGATTGGCCTTATAGGTGTGGCAGTAAGTGGAATAAATCTTGTTTCAACGTTCTTCCTGAAAATAGGTAAGGAAACTACACTTACGGGTAGAACCGAAATTTGGGAAATTGCTTCTATCATCAGTTCGAAGTATCCAATTCTTGGTATCGGATTTGGTGCATTTTGGACTTCTCCCATTTTCGCTTATTTTCGACTATTAACACAGGATGCAGGAGCTGTTACTAGTGTCTCTTTTCATAATTTTCTTATCGAAATATTCGTGGGTACGGGCGTGTTGGGAGTCTTCTCGATTCTCCTAGTGCTATTTACCGGATTCCGCTTGGCTTTCCAATTTTACGGCCGCAACAATAATTCAATTTCATCATTCTGCATCACAATCTTTCTTGCTATATTCTTCTGTTCGTTGTTTGGCCCATCCTTCTATCGCGGGCATGAATTTTTCATTTCAATTTTCGTTATGTATATTTCTTCAGTTCGTGAAAGCTTGTTTTCGCGTTAGATGTGGCGTTAATTCTCATAGCTAATTCGGATAGAACTTAAATTGTAACTTTGGGGTTTTCGAAAAATGAAAGTTTTTCAATTATTATTTTTTATTATCATTGAATTGATTTTGGGGAGCCCCTCCTTTTCGTCACCTTACACCCTGTCTAAGGGCGATGTCGTCTCATTAGTATTTGATTTATCGAGCGGCCCTAGGTCTTACAAGGTTGACTTGGATGGTAATTTAAGAATACCAGAGCTTGGAATAATCTCTGCGCAGGGTTTATCTTTGAATCAAGTTTCTGACGAAATTAAAATTTCGATGATTTCCGCTGGTTTCAATGGTATTCCTACGGCCTCTGTAGAAATTGTCAGTTATTCGCCAATATTTATTTCAAGTGACATCGTTTCTAGTGGATATTATGAGTACTTTCCTGGCATGACCCTTGGTATGGCGATTGGCTTATCGCGCAGTGAAGATAATAGAGATTCGGAAGCTAAATATTTTGAAAGTAACACTCTTTTTCTCGAAAGGGAGGTTACTGACTTGAAATATAGTATATCTGACCTTTATTTTAAAATGATACGTCTCAATGCTGTATTAGCAGGTGTGACAGATGATCTTACAATCTCAGAAAGTGAATTAAGTCCAATTTTTTTTCTAAGTAGTGAAGAAATTGGGGAAAGATTGGTTGCAGAGAATTCGATTTTCCAGCATCAGATTTCTTCAAAAAGCAGCCTGTTCTCTTCGTGGGAGAGAGAGATTTCCGACGCAAAAAAACAAATTTCACTCATCGACCAAAGGATTAAACTTAAGGGCCGAATAATTGAGCAACTCGACGCGGATGTTGCCAATATCGCGATGTTAAAAAGTCAAGGGCTTTCTACAAGTGTAAGATCAACCGAGGCATCGCGACGTGTTTTTGAAGAGCGGGAAGAATTGCTTTCTCTTGAAACAATGAAGCTCAATGTGGAACATTCTATCCAATTGGCTGAGCGAAACAAAATGAACTATGAGATAGAGACACGCGATAAATGTCTCGAGGACTTGAATGAAGCAAAAAACAGGTACACCCATCTAAGTTCTTTGCTCCAAACCTATACGGAACAACAATATTATCTTCATAGTCAAATTGGCAACAAGTCGGAAGGTCAAGAAGATATTATTTATAAAATAGACTCTAGAAATTCTGGCCGCGAAAGCATAAGTAATGTTGATCTAAATACGCCTTTGTTTCCAGGGGATATTATTTTTATCGAATTCAGGCAATAAAAATTTCGCAGTTGAAATGGCAATGGTTAATTGTATTGATTTTTTACTTTGTTTTGCCCACAGACCTTGTTCGAACAGAATTTAGGGTCAGGACTCATTTTCATTCAGAGCCAGAGCAAGACCGTGGCGGCGAGCGCGATCGCCGAGAGATAGATGATCGGGCAGCGGTCGTATCGAGTGGCAACCCGCCGCCAATCCTTCAATGGCCCGAACATGATCTCGATGCGATTGCGCCGCTTGTAACCGCGCTTGTCATATCTTACCGGCGTCTTGCGTGACTTCCGGCCGGGACTGCAGACCTTCTTCCCCTTGTCTTTCAACGCTTCTCTGAACCAGTCAGCATCGTATCCCCTATCGCCGAGCATCCGTTCGTATTGACGCAGCGTTTGCTGCTCAGTTTAAGCTGCTAATCTGAATGCCTTAGTAGTTGTGCGCATGGCAAGGGCCTGATGAGGGCGGCGGCTCTTGTAAAAGCTGATCCAGTCGCCGTTGATGCGTGTGGCGTGCTGGATGCTCTCGAAGCGATTACGGCGGGTGCATTGTTCTTTGAGGGTGCGGATGACCCTTTCGACCATGCCATTTTGCTGCGGACAATGCGGGGTGATGAACTCTTGCTTCAGGCCATAGCTGCGGATCAGTGCCGTGAAGTGTCTGCTTGTAAAAACTAACACGTCGTCTGTGCGAAGCAGGCATTCTTTCTGGACGCGGCCAAGGGGCCCGAACCTGCTGATCAAAGCATGTTCCTAAGCTGCACTGGCTTTAGTCGCTTTGCCGGATCTGGAGATGTGGCAGCCCAAAAGCTCGCGCGTCTGGCAATCGATGACCAAGGCCAGAGATGCCCACCCGTCTTTTCCAGTCCAATCGCGGGCCAGTTCGTTGACCAGCGCTCGTTCGGGGCGATGGCCACGGACGGAACAGCCTGAATGCGGGGTCGCATCCCAAGGCTCTTTCTCGATCATAGCTTTGATTGGGACGGCGAAGCGCGGAACGACCTTAGGCGCAGACTTTGTCGGCTTGTAGTAAACTGTCCGCCTTGGAACGCAGAACCAGGCGCAGAGCTTGGCGATCGAGACCTTGATCCCGTCCGCCAACAGTCCCTCATGAAGCGTCCGGATCAATTGCCGTCCTCCCGCTCCATGAGGGCCTGAAACTTTTTTCGAGCGTGCAGCTCGAGAATGGCCTCGCCATAGGCTTTTTGCAGGTCTTTGAGCTACTTCTCGTACTGCGTATGGATATCTTGCGGCGCCTCACGCAAAGAATTCTCCATCCCCTTCTTCGCGTCGTCGATCCAAGTTTCGGTCTCGGACGGCGTCAGATCATAGGTCCGGCTAGCCTCGGCCACCGTGGTTTTCCCCTGAATGATCTCGATCACTAGAGCGGTCTTTCGCTTGGCTGTCCAGCGTTTGTCGGTCTCGTCCATACTCTTACTCATGGCTACTTTCTTCCGTTTAGCATGAGCAGGAAATCAATCGGTCATTACACATCACTGTTCGAGTGTCAGCTTTTTCGGAGGTCAGCCCTTCTAAGATCTGGCCGAAGATGCCCATCCGGCTCCACCGTTTCCATCGGTTGTAGAGCGTTTTGGGCAGGCCGTATTCGCGGGGCGCGTCACACCAACTCAAACCATTGCGATTGATGAAGATAATCCCGCTCAGGACACGCAGGTCATCGACGCGGGGACGTCCGCGGCTTTTCGGAAATAGGGGCGAATGCGCTCAATCTGCGCTTAGGTCAGCCAGAACAGGATACTCATGAAATCGAACATCGGATCATTCAGATCCTGACTCGACGCCAAAAGTTAATAGGTCCTGAGCCAAACGGTACCGTTTTTCTACCGCCAAATTGAGAAGCACCAACCACCTTGGTACTGAACCGCAAAGCTCAGCGCTGAATACCACTCATAGAGCGCCTAGGATAGGTCTATCAGGGACAGGGAAACCTAATTTTAACCTGTTTTGCGCTACAAAGCACCTATTAACCTAACTACAAAACTATATGCACCAGGAAGAAAAACTCTTACAAGAGTATTCACGAACTAACGCCGCTTCTTCAACCAAATCGACCTTCATTCGTTGAATTATAATATCGGGAATGCAAGGCGCTATTCTCTTTTTAGATAGGGATAGAGTCTTTTTTAGAGCACTTTTAGTTGAATGTGAAAGTAGGTCTGAAAAAAACTGCCCAGGGCGTGATTGGGAAAAGGAAAGAATTTCCCTAGGTATTCCGGAAATTATATCGCCACTATTTTCATTTATTGGTTGGGAAACGAGAAGAGAATCAACCCCGATATGTTCAGTGACTAAATTTATGGTGGTTTGCGGATTTTTGATTAGATCACAAAAGTCAATAAAGAGAAATCTATCAAGTGGAAAGAATTTCAAATAACAGAGCAGTTGCGTACCATACCTACTAGCATCCAATATATGAGAATAATTTTCTTCGCACCAATAATCCGCAGAATTTGATTTTTGCTTTTCCTGAAGAAAACTATGTTGGTATTGAGAAATTGCCCTTTGTACTGGATCCCTAAGAATATAAATAAAACGAACTCGAGGGCAAACTCCGAAAATTCTTTCGGGAACACCTGTAAAATCTCTCTGTTTTGTGTAATTGGGACTAGCTTCACCTAGAATTTTACCGCCAGCTTTGAATTGATTCGAATACCAATCAAGTCCCTTTTTCCAATTTTTTTCCTTTACGAAGAAATCTGTTTCTTTCTTTCTTGACATAACAATATCTGGATGTTTTGAAAGGTAGTCATACAAAGTAGTGGTGCCAGATTTCATCGCACCTATAATAATGAAGTCGGGCAATTTGACGCCAGTATTTTCGTAAAACATAATAACCTACTTCAATAATAGTTTTGAAAAATAACGCGTAACGGGTTTTTCGATGTAGAGATACACAATGCAACCAAAAATAGTGGAAGCAAGTGTTAGAACAAATAGACTCCAAAAGGGACCAATTTCAAAGAAAAACCCTGTTTTCGATAAAAGCTTGCAAATCAGAAGCATGATAGGCATGTGGCATAGATAAATAGAAAAAGATGCATCGCCAACGCGGATCAATTTATCGTTCCAAGAAATGTTGCTACCGGAAAGACCTATAACGATGAGCATGGAAGCAAAACCGTAAAAAATTGGAGAGAAACTTTCATCGCAGGGAGAGAGAATAGTCGTCTTAAGTAACCCCGGGGTAAAAAACAACAATATTCCGAACACTAGTGAGTAGTTGCAGCCAGATTTAGAAAATACAGAGAGGCTAACCGAAGCCAGCATTCCCAAAAAGAAAAGCAAGTTGTAAGTGTCAAAAAGGAAATTGAAAGGATAGGAAGGTGAAAATTGAAAAATCAGTTTCGCCAAAATTGCTGAAAGCCAAACAAGGAGAAGCGCAGTGCCGAGTTTTCGCCTAAATAATGAAACGGAAAAAATGAGATAAAAAAGAATCTCATGCTTCAATGTCCATGAAACCCGCACAATATCAAATTTTTCATTTAATGGAAGCAATGCGAACGAAAAGAGGATATCCGAAATCGTATAAGCATCAAAGAATTCAGATTGGTTGAATAATATTTTTTCAGAAATCTGAACTATAAGAACTATCCAAAAAAAAGGGAAGATCCTCATAGCTCGCTTCAAAATAAATGAATATGCAAACGCAAATTTTCCGGCCTGGTTTGCTTGAAACTTTAAAATAATGAAGCCAGATAACACAAAAAAGAAATCAACTCCCGCATATCCTAAATTGAAAAAACTACCAGCGTCTACTTTGTCGAAAATTTTTTCTGGTAAAATAAAATTATTTGCGTGAAAAATCACGACTGCCAGAGCAGCGAATGCTCTCCCTACCTGAATTCCCGTAAGCCGCGTATTTAATTGTATCACGTGATTCATTCTATTTGCCATATAGCAAGGGGCTTCGCATGCCGATGCATGCGCAACAGACACCAGAGTGCATCACGGCTCTAAGGAGCCAAAACGCAAATTTGTTAAAGTCATAAACGCAACACAAAGAAACAAAAAAGCAAAAACTAGTTTTAAATATCGCCGAAACAAAGAGCCTCAATTTAGAATTTCCATCGGATGTCGAGAACGCGTAGCTTTGACCAATTCTAAAGCGTCGTTTAATCAGCCAGTTCATTGTTAATCTTTCGGATGTGACCGTTTCATAGGCAATCGAATGTTTCGCGACAGCGAAAATCGCCCCTTGTTTCCTAATCTTGTAAAAAAATTCCGTGTCTTCGCCACCAGTCTTTCCAAAATTTAAATTGAATCTTTGGTCACTCCAATTGGTGTGTCGCAATCTGAAGAGACAGTTACAAGTATGGCCTGTCTCGATCACATCATTTCTTTCTTTGACGTTTTGTGAATGAAAGTCACCTTTTCTAATCCAGGTCGGGGTCTCTTTATTATAACAGGCTTTGCTAACACCGAATACAGCATCGGCATTCGTTTCTTTCTGCCGTAAAATTAGGTGATTTAACCAAGCACTATCAACAGTTTCGTCATCATCGAGAAAAGCGATCCAATCAGAAGTGGAAGTGTCCAAGGCAGCGTTTCTAGCTAAAGAAATGTTTGATCCTGGTATATGCTTATATAGGATTGGGATGTTGATCCCTTCCTGGACTGCTTTCACGAACTTTTCTGCAGTCGGCAAAAGATCATTATCTATAATAATTATGCGCAGTACTACGCCTTTAGGAATATCTGAATCCGAAATGGATTTGATGGTCTGGGATACATGTGGACGTCTGTGTGTGCAAATACAAATATCAATCTTCATTTCTGTTAAACCACATGTGAACCATATAGGAAATAAATCCGAAACTCCAAGATAAATGCATTGCAGAGAGCGCTGGTCCTGCACAGATTCCGCAAATGCTCTTATTTTTCAACATGAGGAAGAGAGAAGTAGAAAATAATAGAAAAACGTAAGAAAGTGGGATGAAAAATAAAAAACTGTAAATGAATCCAAAAAGGATGGCAATTATATTTGTAACGAAAAAAAGTGGCGGAAAAAATTGGCGAAATTTTGGAGCTTTCTTATGTAGGATGGTGGTCTGCGCCCTACCCCAGCCATATCGAAAATACTGTCTAGAGAGCTTTAAGATTGAGCCACGCATTACATAATCTATTCTTATGGTTGCGTCGAGCCAGATTTTTCCACCTGCCATTCTTATTCTGTAATCTAATTCGGCATCTTCGTTAGCTACAAATTTAGTATTGTAGCCACCTACTTTGCGCCAGATTTCCAATCGAAATCCCGCGTGATGACCGTGATCTACAAAGTGAGACCTTTTGCCGCCTCTATGGCTCGATCCTCCTGTGCCTAGGGGGGTGTCCATCGCCCATGCGGCTCCGCGCTGAAAACAATTTATACCAACAGAATCCATGACTGTTGCTACTGCCTCAACGTTGTTAGTGATCATACTTTGAACAACTTTAAAAATATAATCTTCAGGATAAATCGAATGCGCATCGACTCTTACAAGAAACTCATGATGCTCTTCGGCTGCTTCATTGACAACAAGATTGATTGCCGCTGATTGCAATCTTTGTCTATTTTGAATCAGTTGTATGTTGGGAAAAGTCTTTGCCAATTCGATGACAATTTCGCAGGTTCTATCGGAGCTTCCGCCGTCGGCAACTACAATTTTTGTTTCAAGATTATTTAAATTCGAACCGATAAGACTTAAAATGGTTTTTCTAATATACTTTTCTTCGTTTAATGTTGGAATTGCCACTAGAATTTCTTTAGGGTCAAAGGAATTTTTTTTACCATTGCTCTTCAATTTCGAAAATCCTATTTAAATGATACTCGGCAATCAGAAAGAGTTTCGAATAATTTCTGAAGATCTTCCTTGCTTTGAATGAAATCCGCTGAGGAGCGAAGCAACAATTCTGCGCGCTTCTGGGATAGACTTTCTTTGGTGATCGTCGATAGAAAGTCTACGAGACATTTTGAGGTAGGACTATCTATCACCCAACCGAGCTTATCTTGCGAAATCCTACGGCCAGTTTCGGTATCAGCTAGCGCCAAACTCGGGCAACCTGCCCAACTGGCTTCATAGATCCGATTTGGTAAAAGCCACTTTGAATTTGTATCACGCTGCCACAAATCCTGGGCCCAAACTAAATCGATACTTTGATAAATCTTTGCTAAATCTTGGGGGTACTCATACGGTCCATAAAATGATATGTTTTTGCATTTTTCTATTGTTTCAAAAAAATCGTTAATGCAATGTTCATGTACAACGCCGAAAATCTTAATGCTAATATTTTTTTCTAACTGGCGCGATAATTCAACTAATAAATCAAATGTAGGTTTACAACGAATAGTGCCTACCCAGCCTAAAACGATATCATTTTCTTCGGATGAGATAAGGTTTGATCGCGGTCTCGATGGGAGTTCTAAACTTAGCGCCAACTTATTCTCAAGTAGGTAGTGTTTTCCCTGAAAAGATTGAATACTACAAAAGTATTCTGTTAAAAATGCTGGAGAAGATACGACTAGCAATTGAATTCTTCGCAGTAGAAATCTTTCGACCCACCTTAGTAGCAGATGATTGTATCTATTTCCGCACAGCGCTGAGTTAATATCCAAACACTCGTAGATTAAGGGAGTGTTATTTAATCTCAGAACGACTTTAGAGAACCAAGCGATACACAGCATGTCTAGATTTCGAGCAATAATCACGTCAGATTCATGCAAAGCTTTTCGATGAGCCAACATCTTAAATAGAGATTTAAATATAACCAAAAATCTCTTTAATAATTTTTCGTTTTCTGTTTCGTATAGGTGAACGTTTGGCCAATCAGGTTTGAAATCTTTATTCATGTTTTTTCTGCGCATGGTAAAGCTCTGCACTTTAAGGCCTAATGCGCTAAAGCTTCTTATGCGACGTATTTGAGAAATCTCTGCGACATCAAATCCAAAAACTGTTACCAAGATTATGTTTTTCAAACTGTTCACTCCAAACAATTTAATGTTTTTTAATTCAAAAATAATTTTTTCACAAGTTTTTGAATTGGACTTTCAATAAAGGTCTTCCATTGCATGCCTAGGAAAATTGCTGCAATTATGGAAATAATCGAACTAGTAAGTGAGTATCGCCAATCTAAGTTAAAAGGAAAATAGAGCAGTATTTTCTCAATTAGTGTGAGAACGATGGTGTGCAAAAGGTAAATAGAAAAACTAGCGTCACCAACTTTTTCAAGTAATGGGAGATGTATCAATTGAATTTTCAGATTCAACATTCCGAAAAATACAAAAGAAAATGGCAACGCGAAATATGCAACGCGTGTCCACGGTGACTCAGGATCATAATTCGTTGAAAATAAGACACAAGCCAAACATCCAAAAAATATACAGAAAATCGATACACCTCTTGAAATTTCTTTAAACCGACTAATCACATCATTTATCAATACCCCGAAGAGAAACTCGAGCAAAATAGGATTGAAAATGAATACAAAAATTGCAAACTTCGAATTATTGAAAATTCCGAGTAAAACTAACGTTGTGAAAGTTCCAATTAAAATTGGAGTACGAAATTCTTTACGAACAAAAAGGATGAGTGAAAAAATTCCGTAAAAAAAGACCTCATAATTCAATGTCCAACCAGGGATCAAAAAGGGCCAAATGTGGTTAGGGAAACTAGGATGCCAGTGAGGGATAAAGAGGAGGGATTCGATCAGATGACTGAAGGAAGTGTCAGCCCATTTCACTGGTATCAAAATCAATGTGAAATACCAAATTATCGTTAAAATCCAGTACTGCGGGAGGATACGTAGCATGCGTGCTTTGAAAAAAGAAATCGGGTTACTACTATAATTCGTTGAGACATGGCTAATAATAAATCCACTAATTACAAAGAATAAATCAACTCCCATGTGGCCAAACCTAAAAAAATTATAGATTGCTGCCATCTCTGGACTGTTAAATCTGGTACTAGCATGGAGTAGGATAACACTTATGGCGGCTATTGCCCTTAAGTATTGTATAAAAACAATTTTTTTCATCGGATGTGGCTTAATCTCTATTGTTTGTAATAGAAATCGTCTTTGTTTATTCTATTAAATAATTTCATGTTGACTTTAGAGAAAATAAAACCGAGGACATTATTATTTTCACTGAAATTGATTTGTTCCAATGCCATATCTATATCCGATGATCTGGTATCACCCCATTTGATAACATATAGAATTTCCTCACAAAGACTTGTAAGAAATTTTGTCTCTGAGTTTCCTGCCACCGGTGGAAGATCGATTATGATAAAATCGAAGTTTTTCTGAAGATAGCGCATCAGCTCTGCTAAACGGTCAATATAAGCCGACGTCATTATTAAATCAGGTTTGCTGTTTCCAATAAACCAAATTTTGGATTTTCCGTAAATCTCATCTAAGCAGCGCTCGTTGTTTAAATATGATTCTAAAATATTTTCCAACTGCTGATCGGGCCTTAGATCTTGCGCCAATAATTTTGTCGCGCCCCTCTCAAAAAAATCCAAATCAATGAAAACTGTTTTGTGATTCTGGTTCGCTAAATACTTTGCCAAAATCATTGATGTTGTTGTCTTTCCTTCACCTTTCCTTGTTGAGGTAACGCCTAATATTGAACCACAATCGTTTTTGTTTTCACGTTTCATTATAAGGTTAACATGTACTGCCCTCATCGTTTGCATCGTCAAAATCCAATTCTCGCGTATTTTGATCTTTTGATCGGTGAAAATATAACCCGATGCTATTATATTCGTAAGCTCTCTTAGCAAAAATTTTGATTTTAGGCTTGGAACTACGCCTAAGAAATTTAAATTGAATTTTCTGGAGGCGATTTTTCTATCGTACAAACTGTCATTCCATGTCTCTAAAACAGAAGTGATCGCGAATGCGACCAAAATTCCAGACAATAGGCCAATCATCAAAATCATACGATTGTTCGGAAATGATTTTGAATCAGGTATAACGGCTTGTGCAATTACGCGAGCTGAAGTTGCATCGAAGCTCAGAAGTTGTGTGGTGTCATTGTACTGCTCAAGTAACTTTTCGTATAAAGCACGTTTAGCATTCGCATCTCTCTCTAGGCTGCGCAGTTTAAGTATTTCTGTAGACTCAGCTGCATGTTCTTGTCTTAAATTTGCCATCAGCGCATCAAGTCCTGCAATCTGATTGCGGATTGCGTTACCTCTTGTTGTTAATCTTTGCTGAACTTGAATGTATTCAGAAATTATGAGAGCTCGCTGCTCTTGGATTCTACTTTTCAAGTTCAACGCTGACGCCGTTGAACTATTGCGACTCAGAAGTAGAGACTGCTCTTGCTGTAGAAGGTCTATATAAATTCTTTCAAATTCATCCAAGGCCTTCGACCTATCACTTACATCTATTGTGATGGCATTTACATCGCCGGTTTCTATTTGTTCCTTAAGCTGTGTAGCTTGTACATCAAGGGATAGTGCACGACTTGTCAGTTGAATTTTTTCTTCTATCGCTGCATTAAGCGCTATTTCTGTCGGCAGAAGAGTTCCTTCGGGACTTAGAAGCTGATATTTTTGTCGAAACTCTGCTATTTCACGCTCTGTTGTGTCGACTTCCGCACCTAACTCCGAAATTCTGCTTTTCAGCCACTGTTGATTTTTTTCGACATTGTAGACATGTTGCTCTCTTGAGATTGTAAGGTATTCGCTTATCACAGTATTTACTGCCAAAGGAGCAAACTCTATATCATTCGAGGTATATAAAACTTCAACGATGTAAGCGTCGCCTGATCTTCTTACCTCCAAGCCTTTTGAAAATTTTGATCTTACTGCTTCTAATTTTCTTTCTTGGGTATTTTCGTTGGAAATGGAAACATCATCATTCATCAAGATTTCGAAATATCCAGTTCCGCGAAGCCATTCCCTAATCGCGCTCAAAGAAAAATTTGTTGTTTTGCTTTCTTCATTTGTGAACTTATCTAGACCGAGTTTGTGAGCTGCTCGTGATGTTACCTCTCGAGAGCCTATGATCCTGATCTCGCTCTCGACCGTTAAACCATCCGAAGTTAATAAACCGGGTGAGATTTCGTTGGCCTGATATGGATTTAGGCCATTTCTTGGGTCAATAAGTATTGATGCACTTGCCGTATACCTAGGCGTAACAAAAATTAAATATGAAATAGAAATTGCCAAGGTAAATAATGGAAGAAATATGATTATCTTCCAGTTGCGAAAAAATATCGACTCAAATTTTTCAATCGTTTCAGTTAAGTCAACTTCCGAAAATAATTGATCACGATTCATATTAAACCTGCATTTGAAATTTTGATCTCTTTAAGATCTTTCGAATTTTTTAACGAAGGGGCCTTTTACTAAGAAATATTAGCATTCCAGAAGTGTTTATTTTAGCTACTCTATTTGATAACGCACATAGGCATAGTTGTTGGACAGAGTAAGCAGCTGATGCTCCCCAAATTGCACCCACCCCCCCGAAATAGTACGAACCGAACAATGTTGATAAACCTATCAACATTGCACCAAAAATTGAAAGTATAAAAATATATTTTTGATTGCCACTTATGTTTAAGACAAGTTGAGCTGGGCCGAATATGCAGTCTGAAAATGGAATAAGAGAAGCCAAAATGTATACATCGAAATCATTATACATTTTGAATCCATACAGAGAAAATGCCAGGTTTTCTCCAATGAACACAAAAGTCGTACCAGTTAAAAGTATGGCTAACTTAAGAATGGCAACGTTTCTAAGAACATTTTGAAGTTCGGTTTTTTTGTGATTGTGAATTAACTTTGAGATCTGTTTGCTTGTTGAGATGTCAATTGTTTTAACCGAGAAATATAAAATCGACATAACGGATAGTGTGAGTGCTACTTTTCCGATTTCTTTTTCTGATAATGCGATCGTTGAGCTTACGACGATGAGATGCTTAAGATTATCTCTAACTAGCAATAGTGGCGCAGTAGCTAATCCAGTCTTTATCCAATCTCTCCATTTTTCGAATTCCGGATTTTTGATTTTTAGATCTTTAAATATGGGTGCTATTAATTTTGATTGAAGTAATGCGGTTGAAACATATGAAATCAGAAAAATAATACCCAAATCAACAAAATCGATTTTGTAGTTGAATACCCATAGCGATCCACAAAGAATAAATATTACGACAGGTCTCGCTAGCATGATCGGCACACTGCCTCTTAAGGTATATCCAAGACCAGTGGCGTGCTTTGCGTATATTCTCGTTAGTGCGACTATCGGACTTGAAATTGTTATAAGTCCTGATAGAAGAATAAATTCTTTTGAAATACCAAGTTGCAAATAAAAGTCTATTGCAACTAGAGATATGAACATAAAAATCAAAATTGATGAAGTGACAGCAACTAGGATTTTATTAAATGAAATAAAGCCTGTTGCTGCGTTCATTTCCCCTCTTTCGGTGTAGGCGACAAGATATTTTATCGAGCCAGCGTCTATGTTTAATCCCAATAGGATTGAAAAAAGCATTGTCCATGAAAAACAAGACATCGCTGCCCCAAAGTCACTTGAATCGGAAATTTTCGCTATCAAAAAGGTATAAAAAACCGTTATGACGTTCCCGGAAACACGGCTAATAAGTAAAGAAAGTGAACTTCTTATAGTGGTTATCGGTTGTTTGGGTCGTGCTTTTATTTTAAAATTGCTGTGTACTCGCATGATTATCTCTGGAAGGGATTGAGATTATGTATACGTCTTGGCAGACCTTTCATGTTAATGCTAGCCCCATTGTGACATTTGCAAAAATATTTGCCAAAAGTTTTTTAAAACAGATAAAAAAGTAGATTAGGTTTTGCGGAAATGTGTGTGATGTCGATTTTTCGTACGCCGAAATTTTTGGCGCTTTTATTTTGTGGCTTGTCTCATAATGCTACAATGGCATGCGCGGCGCCAGATCTAGAAGGTTTGATTCCTATTTTACATGAGACATTCGATGAACCGCTGCAGCGCTATGATGGGGTCTCTGGAGTTTGGTCTACGATCCCGCGCTCGCGCAAGCTTTACACTAATTCTGAGGAAACTGTTTTTTTTGATTTCGGCTTATTTGGCAATTCGTGCGACCGGTCTTTAGCAGATTTGCATGAAGTGTCTAATGGCGTTTTGCTTCTTCGGTCTTCACGTGTTTCCCCCGAATGTCGGCAAGCAATTGATCAATATTTGATCCAATCCGGTCAAGGTGAGATAGCGCCTAAGATAAAGTATGTTACCAGTCAGATTACAACTTCTGAAACCTGGTCTCAAACCTATGGTTATTTTGAAATCGTCGCTCGGATACCCACTGGCAAGGGAAGATGGCCAGCATTTTGGTTGACCCATGCGGGACCTGGGTGGCCTCCTGAAATTGATATTTTTGAGGCATACGGGAAAGGGCTCTCGATCCAAACCCCAAAAGATGGGACATTTAATGTCGCTGTTTTTTTTGATAAATTCGATCGGCTTGGACGGCCAGTAAATTCAGTCGATATCCAAAACGAATACTCCGGCTCTTCTCCTAAATTGCCGATTGCGAAAAATAAATTTGGGAAAACTGTCTTTAATTTTCATAATCTTGTTCGTGCAGATGCGAATTTCGGCACTGACATTTATGAGGATTTCCATACCTATTCTGTTTTTTGGGAAGAGAACAGTATTTCTTTCTATTTTGGTTCGGATCGTCACAATCTGGTTGAGGTATTTCGAACCCCTACTCCCGATGATTTACGTGCCCCTATGTACGCTATAGCAAATGATCAATTTACCGCTAGGGGTGGGGGGTGGTCTCCCCCAAATGTTGATATTCAAAATATTTTAAATCCATTGAATTCCTTCGAAATTTCCGAAATTACATTTTATGCCATACCTCCTAGTCTACATATACACATGCAGGATGGCCAAAATCCATACAATTTTGGGGATTCAAAGATTTTCGACACTCCGGCTGATGATGTGATTGCGCCGGGCGATGGGTTTGACTTAATTGAATTGACTGATGGAAACGATAAAATCTTGGTAACGAAAGGTTTTGGGAACAAAATTATTTCCGGTTTCGGTGCTGGTGATGTTTTACATCTTGAGGGCTTTCGTTTCGCCACTTCTGCGGCGATATTTAGGTCGCTAACGCAAGTTGGAGGAGATGTTTGGCTCCCAACTGGTGCTGATCCCTTTGATCCTCAAACGATAGTATTTAGGAATGCCTTATTATCCGATTTTTCCTACAGTCAATTTGTTCCTCTTTGGCCAGTGGCACCTCGTTTCTTTAGGAATCTTGCAGGTTCTATCCCTAATTATACAGCTCAAGCTTTGGATGAAATGGAAGCCAAACTTTTATTGCCTGGGATGCAGTTTCGAGACAATGGCCTCGCGTCTCATTTTGTCGGAACAGAAAGGTCCGACAGCTTCTCTGTAGCGAACTCTAAAACTGTAATCCAGGAATTTCATTCTGGTGACATTGATGAGGTTTTTGTTTCTGTCGATTTCAAAATTCCAGAGAATATTGAACGTGGGATAGCGGAGCGTGAGGGTGTTTCTCTTTTTGCTAACGACGACGGCAACAGACTTGAGACCGTTTCCGACGGAACTACGCTGATAGGTGGAAATGGTGACGATCTTTTTGTAGTCAGTGAGGGAGTGAAAAGAGTTGATATTGTTTTGTCCTATGGTTCAGGTTTAGACGTTATTCGCGGCTTAACGCCAGGCGTTCGAATTTTGATACCTGAGGGGTTGAAGAATTTTCTCAAGTTTTCGATGGTTCAAAACGGAATTATGCTGCATCTTTCAGATTCTGACAGTCTCCTACTTGAGTCTGTATTCAATCCTGATATTCTTGGAATCTCATTTTACTGATTTGGATGATTTTAAATGGCTTTTGTTTGCGAAGGAATGTTCTTGGGTATTGGAGGGCAAAAGTGCGCATCTACCTGGCTTTACAATATTTTGATGCAGCATCCTTCCATTCGGCTATCTAGACGTAAGGAAGTCGATTTTTTTAGCTACTACTTCGATAAGGGTTATGAATGGTATGAGTCCAATTTCGATAATTCTGATGCTACAAGTTTATATGGCGACGTGTCGCCATCATATTTGATACATCCCAATGCGCCAAGTCGCGCTTTCAATTACAATTCAGATTTTAAAATAATCCTCATTTTGCGCGATCCAATTGATAGAGCTTACTCGAATCATCTGCACGAAATCAAAAAAGGCCATATCTCGATCGAAAAATACGACTTCACTGAAGGTGTTAAGAATAATCCACTCTATTTGGATCAAGGAAGGTATGGCAAACACTTGGAGCGTTGGTTGGATGTTTTCCCTCGCGAGCAAATTTTAGTTTTATTTCAGGAGGAGATAGAGGAGAACTCACTCGTAATAGCAAATCAAGTTTTTTCATTTCTCGGGCTGACTGCTGTCAACTCCATTTCGAACATTCGTTCAAACGAAAGTGTTTTGTATAGAAATAAGTTCATAGGTAGTAGTTTATGGCGTGTTGGCTTTTTATTAAGAAGGCGCGGCCTCGGTTCTATTGTTGAATTTTTGAAAAATACCTCAATGGTGCGCCAATTGCGACATAGGAATCGTATCCCTGTTCGTTCTGTTGCCGCGCCGATTTCCCAAGAAACAGAAAGCTTTTTATTTCAATTTTTTTTAGATGATGTGCGATTTCTCGAGGAGCTTCTCGGTCGCCCCGTCCCGTGGAAAAGATTTCACTGACTTTTTCTATTTAGTGGCGTTAGCGACACAAGTCGGGGCGTCACAGTACTTTTCCTTTTCATGGAAGGATTTTGTTTGCGAACTTATTAACTGATATGACACGAATGTGTTGACGCAGCGTTTGCTGCTCAGTTTAAGCTGCTAATCTGAATGCCTTAGTAGTTGTGCGCATGGCAAGGGCCTGATGAGGGCGGCGGCTCTTGTAAAAGCTGATCCAGTCGCCGTTGATGCGTGTGGCGTGCTGGATGCTCTCGAAGCGATTACGGCGGGTGCATTGTTCTTTGAGGGTGCGGATGACCCTTTCGACCATGCCATTTTGCTGCGGACAATGCGGGGTGATGAACTCTTGCTTCAGGCCATAGCTGCGGATCAGTGCCGTGAAGTGTCTGCTTGTAAAAACTAACACGTCGTCTGTGCGAAGCAGGCATTCTTTCTGGACGCGGCCAAGGGGCCCGAACCTGCTGATCAAAGCATGTTCCTAAGCTGCACTGGCTTTAGTCGCTTTGCCGGATCTGGAGATGTGGCAGCCCAAAAGCTCGCGCGTCTGGCAATCGATGACCAAGGCCAGAGATGCCCACCCGTCTTTTCCAGTCCAATCGCGGGCCAGTTCGTTGACCAGCGCTCGTTCGGGGCGATGGCCACGGACGGAACAGCCTGAATGCGGGGTCGCATCCCAAGGCTCTTTCTCGATCATAGCTTTGATTGGGACGGCGAAGCGCGGAACGACCTTAGGCGCAGACTTTGTCGGCTTGTAGTAAACTGTCCGCCTTGGAACGCAGAACCAGGCGCAGAGCTTGGCGATCGAGACCTTGATCCCGTCCGCCAACAGTCCCTCATGAAGCGTCCGGATCAATTGCCGTCCTCCCGCTCCATGAGGGCCTGAAACTTTTTTCGAGCGTGCAGCTCGAGAATGGCCTCGCCATAGGCTTTTTGCAGGTCTTTGAGCTACTTCTCGTACTGCGTATGGATATCTTGCGGCGCCTCACGCAAAGAATTCTCCATCCCCTTCTTCGCGTCGTCGATCCAAGTTTCGGTCTCGGACGGCGTCAGATCATAGGTCCGGCTAGCCTCGGCCACCGTGGTTTTCCCCTGAATGATCTCGATCACTAGAGCGGTCTTTCGCTTGGCTGTCCAGCGTTTGTCGGTCTCGTCCATACTCTTACTCATGGCTACTTTCTTCCGTTTAGCATGAGCAGGAAATCAATCGGTCATTACACGAGCTGTGTATTTGTTCAGGACGGCAACGCGGATCCGGGTTTCCTCTATTGCTGGTCAAATTCCCGCGACATTAGAGCACCTTCACCCAATGTATCCTGGTTTCGACACGGATTCGTCGGTGGTACCCGCTCAAACCACTGTCTGGCAGCGCATCGCAAAACGATTGCCCGAGAGAGGTCGCCACCAAAGAACAACTCACGTTCAGTTTTTTTAGCGGCGACATAGACTGCTGAAGTGTGGAAACGACCAACCCAAACCGATGAGCCGCAGCAAGCTTTGTAGAAAACCGCTTGTCTGCCGGAGCGGCATCCCGAACAGCACTTTTAGTGCAGGGCATGCTTGGATAGCGGCATCGCAGATAGGAATGCTTACGGTTTTCCGGGTGGGGCTCCGTAGTCTTCGGTCGCTGATAGACGGCCCGTAGGCCCATCAGCCGGCGGATCCGTTTGCGCCCGACGCAATAGTCTTGTTTGCGTAGGTGCCTTGCCATCTGATGGCTACCGTAAAACGGCGTCTCCGTCCGGCCTGGGCCATACCATGCCGACCGGCTGATCCCGATCAACGCGCATTGCCGGGTGAGCGACAGCGCCGGGTGCCTTGGCTGGATCATCTCACGCCTCCAAGACATGCACACCGCCCGGAGGCTTTCGCTAAAAAATCCCGTTCCACCACGAGCTGGCCGATCTTCGCGTGCAACTTCTCGATCTCGCCATCCTTTTCGGCGGCCTTCGCTTCGGCCTTGCCCGAGAAGATCCCGGACATGCCCTCAAGAGCCTGCCGCTTCGATGTGTTGATCAGGGTCTGATGCACGCCATGCTTCGCCACCAGCTCCGCGACCGTCAGCTCGCCACGGATCGCATCGAGCGCAACCTTCGCCTTGAACTCGGCGCCGTAATACTTTCGTTTGCCATCCACGCTGTTCTTCCTCGTCATCGCTGGCAGCAAGCTTAGCAGTGTGTCCGGTTTTCGGGGACCACCTCAGCCCGCTCCAATGAGAAGAAATCGAATTCCGGTCTGACCAAACCCCTGCCCCAAATCAGATCAGGATGGGTGAAACCCGAGGAATAAGGGCGCAGCGGCATGTCTTCGACTTTCGTGCCGATGGGTGTACAGAATTCCCAGTCGATCAGGTGACACATTCCCCCCGAGTGAATCACATTGGCGGGTGTCAAATCGCAAAAAGCGAACCCTTGGGCATGAAGGCGCGCCAGACAGCCCGACAGGCTTTCCATTGCGTTCGGTTGCGCTGCCAAGGCCTCGCCCTCGATATACGGCCGCAGTAGAGCCGCCCACCGATCGCTTTCCGTAAAACGGCATTCGACCTCGGCCAATGCAGCCAAACACCGCGCCTCGTTTCGCAAACCCGCAACCTGCGCCGTCTCGGACAGTTTCAGGACCCAGTCGGCAGACCCACTCCGAACCCGCCACGATCGGCGGCCCAAGGGAATGGCCCCGGCACAATCGCCGAGGCCAAAGGCCGCCATGGCTTCTGCCAAATTCAAGGTCACATCAGCATCAGCTTGTCGCGCACGGCGAGCCAACCCGCGGGTTCCTTGATGATGTTGGCGATGTCGTGCTGGCCGAAGATCCGTGTCATGCCGCGCTTGGTGAACAGTTCATAAAGGATGCCGCTGGCGGGGCCGACAGGTTTGCCATTCGGGGCGACCAGAACGCGGCTAATGGCGATCTCCTGATAGGCGCGCCAATGTAGTTCCATTGCGGTACGACCCATGAGGCCCCCGATGGTCACCTTGATCCCGGCCTTTGCCACAGCCGTCGCAACGCCGGTCCCCAGACCAACCGCACCGATGGGAATGGCCGCCCCTGCCAGATCGACCGTGCGCACGGCGATCTTCAGCCCCTTGGCGGTCTGGACCGCATCGACCCAGCGCGTGATCGTCTCGCTTTGACGATAGCGCGCGCCGATCGCACGGACCTTGCACAAGTGCCCGACAGAAGAGCCCAGCGCATTGCCCTCTTTCAGGATGCCGCCCACATCCACCTGCGTCGCGACCGAGCCAAGCTTGCTGCCCCAACCCAGCATCGCAGACAGAAAAGCCAGATCCTTGCGGTACCCGAAGTAACTCTGGGTCTTGGGCGAGCCCCGTCCCGAATGCCCGTTCATGATGAATTGGGGGTTCGAGACCATCTTTTCGTCGGGGCTTTTTGCCGTGTTCGCCATGTCATACAGCATCTGAAGCGAGGCGATCACAGGCATCGCAGCGTCCCCCGCGAGGGCACCTGCCACCTGCCAACTGATGGCCTCGAAGGTTTCCTTGGCGGTATCAAAGTTGTCGTCGTCGTCTTCAGGCATGTCCCGCACTCCCTATTGCGTGGGTTCGATGGCGTAGGTTTCGAACAGGCGCACTGGCAAAGAAAAACGGGTGAAGAACCGCGGCGCAAAGGGTGTGCTGCGGGTGGGGACATCGAACTGCAAGGCCATCAGGTTGCCGTTAATGTCCAGAGTGGTTTCTGCGATCCCTTGGGACGGGTCGATGCTGCCCGCGCCGGCCTCGGCCAGACGGAACCACGACCATGTGCCCATGAACCCTTCGTCCAGCACGGGGCGCGAGCGCATATAGACGCGCAGGTCCAAATCGCTGTTGGTCATGCCCGCAAGGGGCCAAGCCTGCTCGGTCCAGCTCATGGGGCCGTGGGCAAAGCGGTGGATGGTGACGCCAGAGCTCAGGTTCATCTCGCTGAGCGAGGGGTCCATGTAGCTGACCCGCAGGCGGAACTTCACATAGGGTTTGCCGTCCACAAACATGGACTCGGTGACTTCGCGGGCGGCCAGAAGCATCTTCTCGGTCTCGAAGGACAAGCCGATATCGTTCTGCGGCAAGAAGGTCGCGCGGGTCTGGAAGACCCCCGGTTGCAGTTCGAACGCCGACAGGAACTGGGTCTTGAAGGTCTGGATCACCCCTTCGGGGCCAAAGATTTCCGCGAACTCGGCCAGAGTGATCTCGTTGCTGCCCCGCTCGTTGAAGGGGAACATCGTCGACAGGATCGGCTCGTAGGTGTCATAGACCCGCTGCTGCCACTGGCTGTCCACATAGGTTTGGACAAAGTTCATGGCTGCGCGGTCGAGCGTCCCCGACAGAGACACCCCGAAGCTGCGGATGATGGGCAGCTCGCTGCGTTGGGCAAAGTTGTCCAGAACCGCCAGCGGGGTGGCGCCTTCGGTCTTGCTGTATTGTTCAAACAGGAATTTTCCGGTGCCCGTTCCGGCCGCCACAGCCGCATCCAGCCACGCCCCCACATCCCGCGCATAGGCCAGCAGAATATCGAACTGGGTCAGCTGTTTGCCCGACACATCCTGCGTGGTCAGATACTCCTGAAACGCCGCCGAAATACTGCGCGCCGCCTGTGCCTGAGGCGAGTTTTTCAGAGCCTCGTATTTCTCGACCACCATGGGATCGGGGGTCTGCCCCTCTTTGACGGGGGGCATCGGCGGCGGGAAGTCGATGGACACCTCGGACTGCATCGTGGTGACCAGGTTCTTGACCGGATTTTCCGTGGTGTTGACCAAGGCCTTCATCAGCACCTGCGCGCTTTCCCAATCGGGGGCGTCGTGCAGCTCCAGCGCACTCAGGAAGTCTGACCAGCGGGCAATGTAATCGGCCACATAAAGGTCGCTCACCCTCCGCAGAAGGTTGTCCACGGCCGAAGGTTCCATTTGGCCGACCAGCAGATCGTAGTTCCCGATCATATCCCGCAGGGCACCGATTTCGCCGTTGCGGTACATGGCGTCGAACCCTTCGCGGGTAAAGGCGCGCTGGATCAGGTAGATGGACGGCGTTTCAGGGGGCTCGAAGACCTCGGTGAAGCGCGGGCCAAGGCGGCTGCGCAGGTCCACCCGTCCGGCGAACTGGGGCTCGCGCAGCAGCAGTTCATAGAGCAGCTCGGCAGTGTTCAGGCCCGTCAGGGTTTTGGCGACCACCGTGTTCAGTTCTGTGTTGCGCTGGGTGGGCGGCTGGTTGATCGCGAACAGGTCCCCCAGCAAGGCCTCGCTGGCGCGGGCAAAGTTGGCAGAGACCAGCCCCTCATCCGCGAAGGACCGCATGTAATAGGTGGTCAACCCCTCGGCATTGCCGCGCTGGTCCGCATAGAATTCAGCCTCGTTCAAGGCCAGCGAGAACAGCGTCACCCCGTCCGACAGGGCGTTATAGGCAAAAAGGTCCCGCTCCAGATAATCCGCCAGCGCCAGTTGGAAGGGACCGGTCAGCTCGTGCTGATAGGCGCGCTGGTAGAAGTTTTTGAGCGACCCTTTGGGCAGCCACGCGGGAATGGGCGTCAGCGGCAGGGCGTCGTATCCGTCAAAGGCCGTGCGGATTTCATTCAGGGCGATCACTTGGGTCGGGATACCGTCGGCACCCTGCCCCGCGCTGGCCATGGATTTGTAATAGCTCTGGAATGCGGCCTCGAGCCGGTCGTTCACCGCCCGATAGGTGCGCAGGTTCACAAAGATCGCGGTCCCCACCAGCAGAACCAGCGCCGTCAGCCCCAAGGACACCAGCGACCCCCGCACATTGCGGCGCCAGATTTGGCGGTGGTTCGGCTCGACCACAAAGGCTTCGGTGCGATAGGCTGCGGCCAGCGCGCCCCCGTGGCGGGCGCTGATGCTGCCATCGGCGGCGGGCAAGGCCACCGGCATCTCTCCGTTCTGGAAATAGCGCTGTGCGTAGAAACGGGTCAGGAAATCGGCGGACCGGTCCTGATCTGACGTCCCCGCAAATACCACGCTGTGAATGGCAAAGGGGTCTTTGCGCGGGGGCAGCGGGCGGACCAGCGGTTTGACCACGGCCAAGGTCTGCATCCCCACAGCCCGCAACTGGAACGGCGCATTGATCAGGGATGCGCAGAAATCCGGCGCCAGTTGCTTTTCCAAGGTGGCGGTCTGCAGGGTTTCGATCCGCGCGACCATCTGGTCGAACAGCGCGGCGATGGCATCGGTCTGCTCTGGCACGCCTTGATCCAGAAAGCCGCCGAAGATGCGCTCTTCACCGATGCTCTCTGTCAGGATCGCGGCGCGGACCAGATCCTCGTTCTTTTCGATCCCGCGCAGCATCAGATGCAAAGGAGGCGAGATCGCGAGCCGTTCGGTGAGCCGGTTCAGGACCAGATTGATCACGCCCATGCGGTCGCGGCTGATCCCGTCCAGCGCGGGCAGGTCGGCCAAATCCGCCTCGAGGAAGATCGCGTTCAGGGGCACATCGGGGCGCTGACGGACCAGCGCGCTGCCCAAATGGGCGATCACATCGGACGGGGCTTCGGTGCCTTGGGCGATGTCCATGCGGATGGCCAACGCGGTCGATGAGCTCCAGAGCGACAGCGCCACCCCACCCCGCACCAGCCCCTCGCTAAAGCGGGTGTAGCCGGTTTCGGTCAGGCAACTGGCCCCCGCGTCCGAGGACACCGGCAGAAAGAGGTTCACCGGCACCTTGGCCGTCTTGCGATCAATCCGGCTGGCCGCCGCGTAAAGGCTGCGCACCAACCGCGCAATGTCGCGCCGCAGGGCCTTTTCAGCTTCGCGCACGGGGTCTTCGGGCCAGAGGGTCTTGCGGTAGACCACCACCAGCACCGCGACCACCACCGACAGGATCACCAGTATCGCGATCACCGCCAGCAGCCAGATCCGCGCATTCGCAAATTCCACCGCGAAATAGGTCAGGACCCCGAAGAGCAGCGAAATCGTCAGCAAGAACGAATAAAGGCCCATCCGGAGGCGCATCGCCTTTTTGAGTACCGCGTCAATCATTGCGCACCGCCGTGGTCTTGGTGTCGCTGGAATAGACATAGACGGGGGCCGTGCCGCCCGTGGTCTCGGTCCGGAACCGTTCAAGGGTGCGCGCGGCGGTGCGTTCCTCGGCCACGCGGGCGGCCACCACGAACCCGTTCAACAGCAGGATCGCCAGCCCCGCGAAATAGAGCTTGCGGCCCGTGGGCATGCCCTGCCGGCCGGCGCGGCTGCGGCGCAGGTCACGGCCGAACCGTTGGCGCACTGCATCGGTGTCGGGATGGGCGATTGCCACCTCGAGCCGGTGGATCAGGCGGTCCCGTTCCTTTTCCTGCCCCACGGTGTAGCGCCCGCGATACCCCAGCTTCAGGAAGATATAGATCAGGTGCAGAAACTCGTTCAGCGCCTTGGGCTGCATCAGCGCCCGCTCGGCGATGTTGTAGAACCGGTCGCCCCCGTCGCGGAACCCAAAGAGGTCGGCCACGAGTGTCAGGTTCTCCCAGCCGGATTCCTTGCCCCAATCGCTGGTCAGGATGAACTCGTCGATCACGATGGCGAACAGCAGGCACAGGTTTTCAGCCACCGAAGGGGGATAGTCCAGCTGCACCACGCGGTACTTCAGATCAATGATCGAGCGCGCGATTTCGGCCCGCACCAGATGGGGCTCGCGGATATCCTGCATCCGGCCCACAGTCCCGCACAGACCGATCAACCCGCCCGAAACCTTGAGCAGCGCGGTGCCTTCGGTCTCGCCCTCGCGCAGGGTGCGTTCGATGCTTTGCAGGACGGTCGGGCTCAGGGAGGCGGCATAGGTCATGCCTGCCGGTTCGGGGCCAAGGATCCCGTTGGCGGTCAGCGTCAAAGTGGGGGCGTGCACAGCTGCCATTGATCACCCCAACAGATACAGCGTCGAGGTCAGCGTCGGGATGCGGTCATCCACATGCATGGCCAGCGCCTCTTTCTTTTCGACAAAGCGCTGCCAGTGGACCGATCCCGTATCCACCGCGAAAAAGGCAGCGCCATCCTTGTCTCGCAGTTCCGCAGGCGCGGCCCCAAGGGGGGTCAGCTTGATCCCCGGCAGGCCCATCTGGACCAGTTCGGGAATGCCCGTGATGCCGGCCAGTTTGCAGACCTGCGGCACAATCTCTTGGAGCGTGGCATTCCCCAAGGGCGAGGATACCGACAGCACGGGCCTGCGCCCCTCTGCCAATAGGCGGGGCTGCACGACAACGCGCAAAAGCCGACGCTTTTCAAACAGTTCCGTGTTCCAGTTCAGCGCCACGACCGAGGCTTCGGACTGCAAGGTCAGCTTCCTGCGCAGCCGTGTGAACAGCGCGTCAAAGCTGTGGCCGGGATCAAGGGGATCATAAACCAGCATCGGATCGGCCACTTGGGCATCCGCCGCCTCTAGCGCGACGGTCAGATCCCCGAGCATCCCGTAGACCTTGCGCGCCGAAGTCGCCGGCTGTGCCACCGCGTTCTGCAGAGCAAAGAGGCCACGGTTCAGGGCCTCCAGCTCCAGCCGTTCACTCAGGAAACTGCCGGGGCTTTGAGAGGACCGGATCGCCTCGATCCGGCCGCCGGTATTGGCCGCGCGCGCCCGCGCGAGCGAGACGATATCGACCAGCCGGTCCATCAGCGTGTCCGACGCCGCAATCGCCAAGGAAGGCGGGATGAACCCGCGATCCAGTACCACGGCCCCTTCGGCGGTTTTCTCCAGTACGCGGGCCACGGGGATCACCGCAAAGCCCGACAGATCGTCCCCTTCGATGCGCAGCGTCACCCCGAGGGTCGAGACCTCGGCATCAATAGGTTCGTTGCGGTGATCGGACAGATCGTGCAGGTCCACCCGTTCGCTCAGCATCCGGTGTACACCCCGCCGCCCGCCGATCTGGGTGGTTCCCAGACGGGCCAGCGGCACCGCCAGATAGACGGTCTTTTCCACCGTGCCATCGCGGATATCGAGGCTCTGTTCGGCGTCCAGCTCAAAATAGGTCCGGTCGGGCAGCAGACCGGACGCACGGCGCACCGACAGCTTGCCGATCGCCAGATGTTCGGCGTTCAGCTCCAGCATCGAAAAGCCATAGTCGTCGCCCCACGCATCCAGACGCGCCAGCCCCTCGGCATAGGCCCGAAGGGACCGGTCGAACTGCTGGAAATGCTGGGGGGCGATGAACATGCCCTCGGACCAGACGACGTTGCGCACAAGGCTCATTTGCTGCCCCCCGCAAAGATCCCCTTCACCGCGGCAAACAGGCCCTTTTTCTTGGGTTTGGGGTTGTCGGGGTCCATGTCCTCTTGGCGGTATTTGATCGCCACCCCGCCCGAGGTCACCGTGACCGTCACGCCCGCATCCAGAATGCCGGCGCTGATCGGGACCACATCCGCAAAGGCCTGCTGTTCGTAATCCGCAAACTCCGCAAACGCCCCGAGGTAGAACGCATCCTTTTCCAGATCGAGCGCGACCAGGCGCTTTTCATCGGGATAAAGCGGCGACAGGCTGCGGCGGTCGATCACCACACCGGCCAAAGTCTCGGAGTTGTTGAAGATATCCCAGAAATTCGCGGCCTCGAATTCGGTGCGACTGGACAGCTGATACAGGCGGATCACCACCGGATGGGCCACATCGGAATACTGGTTCACGTTGGAGCCAGCGGTAACCACCAGCGTTTTGTTGACGGGCATGGGATCTTCGGGCTTGGGGGCACAGCCTGTCAGCCCCCAGATCGCCAGCGCCAGAAATGGCAGGACGCGTTTGGTCTGCTGGAGGGTCATCTTTTCTTTATCTCCTCTGCCAGAATTGCTTTGAACAGGCGCACGTATTCCCCGCTGTCGCGCTTGCGGGCGAACATGCGCTTGTGGATTTTCCAGAAGCGGCGGCCTGTGCGGGAAAACGGCCCCAGAAATTCGCGGTACTCGCTTTCCAGCGCCGCCGGATCGACCAGCGCAAGTAGCCGCTCGACCGCGGTTTCGATGGCCGCTTCGTTGGCCTCGCGGTCGGGGGCGACCAGCCAGCCGGTCTGGTGGATTACAGGCCGCGGTGGCAGCGCGCTCTGGGCATCAAGGGTCGAGCTGTCAAACGGCATGGGTCGCACGTCCTCGACCTCGGGGTCGGCGTAATGGGTGCCGTTCTTGGGCTTGGCCGCGCGTTCGTCCAGTTCAGGCCCCTCGGCAAAGGGGTCGAACAACAGTTCGCTTTCCAGATCGACGCCGCCGGTGGTGAAATCGGCGGGATCATCCTCTTCGGGCGGGGTTTCGGGCTCTGGATAAAGGGTGCCGAAATTGATCGACCCGTTCACCCCATGCAGGCTAAAGGGCTTCTTGGGCACCGCGCCGTTTTTCTTGTTCTCGGGGGGCGGAGCGGCCTCGGCCTTGCCCTTGTGGGAAATGCCGAACAGCAGCTCGTACCCGCCGATCTTGACGCGGTCGCCGTCGGCCAGCGGGCTTTCGTCGCCCTTCCACAGGTCTTTGCCGTTCAGGGTGGTGCCGTTGGTGGAGCGGTCCAGGACCACCAGCTTGCCCGCATCGTTCAGGCGCAATTCGGCGTGCTGGCGGGAAATCTGGCGGTCCTGATCGGGCAGCACCAGATCGCAGTCGAATTCCCGCCCGATCACAAAGGGCAGATCGGCGGCATAGTATTCCCGGTGGATCACGGACTCACCGTCAGGGATGCGGATCAACTGGATGCTTACTGTCATTTCCCACCTTCCTTGCAGATCGCGAGAAAGCTGTTGAACCGCCCCAGAAACAGAGGGTTCGCAGCCAGAAAAATGTTCGAGAAATGGACCATGTTCGATTGGGGGGTGCTGGGGATCTTGATCAGATCGTCCGCATCCATCTTGGCCTGATCCATGTAGTACTGGAAAATCATCTCGTATTCCAAAGCCACGTCGATATCGCCCTTGCGCAGCATGTTCAGTAGCGCCTCGGCATCGCGGGGTTTCTTGATCACGTTGTAGCCGTCGCGCTTCAGGCCCAGCCATTTGCTGGTGGCGAATTTGGCGCTGTAGCGGGCGCTGACCTTGTCGGCCTCGCTGGTCGGGTCGATGGTGCGGCCGGGCATCATGTACCACGCCAGATTTTCGGTGATCACCGGATCAGAGGGGGTGGCATAGGCCGCGCGGGCCTTATTCGGGGAGCCCGCGAAAAAGCCTTCGACCTCGCCGGTTTGGGTCATGAGCTGCGCTTGGGACCAGTCCATCATGATGATTTCATAGGGCTGGCCCATGCGGTCCAACGCGCAGGTCACGCGGTCAAAGGCCACGCCCTTGATCTGCCCGTCCACCAGCATGTGGTAGGGCGGAAGGTTCTGCGTGGCCAGCCGTATGGGATCGCGCGTCTGCGCGGACGCCGGCAGAACCAGCGCCCCCAGCACCAAGGCCCAGATATGAAGCTCAGGCCATCTCAAGTGTGACCTCGCTTCCGTTGTGACCCACGCGGATGGATTCCAGCGCGCCGCCGTCGATCACCTGCTGGATGCAGGCTTCGGCCAGACGGGGCAGGAAGTTTTTGTTGATCACCTGCTCCAGCGCGCGACCACCGCTGAGGGGATCGTTGTTGGCCGACACCACGTAATCGACAAAGCTCTGATCCCAGTCAAAGCTGGCCCCGTACTGGGCTGCGATGCGTTTCTTGATGCGGTTCAGGTGGATTTCGGTCAGCTTGCCACCCACTTCGGCGTTCAGCGGGCGATAGGCGATCACCTCGGTCCGGCCAATGAACGCGGGGCTAAAGAAGTTCAGCAGTTGCGGCCGCAGATTGGCGGTCAGTTCCTCGGAGGTGGGGTCGTGGTCGCAGCTGTCGATATAGTCGCGGATTTCCTCGCCCCCGGCGTTCGAGGTCATGATGATGATCGTGTTGCGGAAGTCGACATCGGTGCCTTCGCTGTCGCTGATGTGCCCCTTGTCGAAAATCTGGAAGAAGATGTCGTGGATCGCGGGGTGCGCTTTTTCCATCTCATCCAGCAAGAGCACGCTATAGGGTTTGCGCCGGATCGCTTCGGTCAGAACGCCGCCCTTGCCATAGCCGACATAGCCAGCGGCCGCGCCGAGCAGCATCGAGGATTTATGCGCCTCTTTGAACTCGGTCATGTTGATGGTGGTGATGGCATCCTCGCCGCCAAAAACCTGCTCGGCGATGGCCAGCGCGGTTTCGGTTTTGCCTACGCCCGACGGCCCGCACATCAGGAAAACCCCGATGGGTTTGCGCGTGTCAGTCAGACCAGCGCGGCTGATTTTCAGGCTGCGGGCGATGGCCTCGATGGCGCTGTCTTGGCCCAGAACCCGCTGTTTCAGGGTGTTTTCCAACGTCAGCAGGCGCTGCGCCTCGCTGCTTTCCAGACTGCTGACGGGAACGCCCGTCCAGTCCGAGACCACGGCGGCCACGGTGGCTGCGGTCACCCACGGGAACACGAACTCGTCCTTGTGATCGGGGTCGATGGCGGGGGCGTCGATGGTCTCGCCCTCCTCCTCCAGCGCGGCGCGGGCAGCGGCAAGGCGGCTTTCCACCAGATCTTTCTCGGCCTCCCATGTGGCAACGCGGCTGGCCAGATCGGCGCGAAGCTCGACGATGTTGCCCTCCATGTCCGAACCGTCGAAGTCCGCGTGCCCGAACTGCTTGGCATCTTTGGTGGCGCGGTCCAATTCGACCTCGGCAAAATGGAGCTGCTCCTCCAGGAACTCGATCTGCTGGGGACGGCTGTGCTGGGACAGGGCCACGCGTGCGCAGGCCGTGTCCATCAGGCTGATCGCCTTATCCGGCAGGCGCCGTGCGGGCATGAAGCGGACGGACAGATCGACGGCGGCCTTGATCGCCTCTTCCTGCACCAGAACGTTGTGGTGGCGGGACAGGTTGTCGGACACTGCGCGCAGGATGTTCACGGCGGCGTCGGGCTTGGGTTCGTCCACGTTGATGGGCTGGAACCGGCGGGACAGCGCGGGGTCTTTCTCGAAGTACTTCTTGTATTCGGCATAGGTGGTCGCAGCGACGGTGCGGAATTCCCCGCGCGCGAGGGCAGGTTTCAGCAGGTTCGCCGCATCGTTCTGCCCTTCGGCCCCGCCCGCCCCGATCATGGTGTGGGCCTCGTCGATGAACATCAGGATCGGCGTTTCCGAGGCTTTCACCTCGGCCAGCACATTCTTCAGCCGCTCTTCGAACGCGCCTTTGACGCTGGCCCCAGCTTGGAGCAGCCCCATATCGAGGCTCAATAGTTCCGCCCCCTGCAGCTGCTCTGGTACATCGCCTGCAACGATCTTTTGGGCCAAACCTTCGACGATGGCGGTTTTGCCGACACCGGGTTGGCCCAGCAGGATCGGGTTGTTCTGGCGCTTGCGCAGCAGCACATCGAGGGTTTTGGAAATCTCTTCGGTTCGGCCCATCACCGGATCCAAGGACCCGTCCCGCGCCGCTTGGGTCAGGTTCACGGTGAACTGGGCCAAGGCCCCTTCGACGGCCGCGCCCCCTGCACTGCGGGGCGCCGCGCCGCCGGTGGCCGTGCTGGTGACCAGCCCCGCCCCCCGCTCATTGGCAAAGGCGCGCAGTTTGTCCGTGGAAATGGCGGACAGGGATTTGATGGCATCGGTCCGCATCCCCAAAGCGTTCGGAGACAGGGTCGCCAGCACCAGAACCTCGGGCAGGATCGCGCCCTGACCCAGCTCGACCGAGGCGATCAGCCACGCCTCCTCGAGCAGCTTCGAGATCGAACCAGAGATGGTGGGCTTGCTGTCCGCCCCTGCCGCGCCGTGGGGCATTTGACGCTCCAGCTCGGATTGCAGATCCGACAGGTTCACGCCCTGACGCTCCAGATGAGAGGCCAGTTCGCTGTCTCCGCCGAAGATGGCGTGGAACAGCCAGTGCGGCACCTCGACCGTGGGGGTCTTGCGCTTGACCGCCTCTCCGACCGCGTTTTCCAGCGCATTGCGCAGTTGCGGGGATAGTTTGTTCACCAGTTTGACAAGCTGAACCATGACGGGGACTCCCTGTTATGCGGCCGCGGCGCTGTTCGTGAGTTTGATGCGGGTGGTTTTTCCTTGGGGTCGTGACAGACCCAGACAATTGTACTGACCAAGGCGCGTGCCCTGCCCGCGGTGTGCGGACAGTTTGGGGGCGCCGATGGCCTCGCGGGGGATGACCGCATAGACCGAGAACGGAGCCGGATCGCGCAGGATCGCCTGCAGGATCTGCCAGAAGCCCTCGATCATCCGGTCATCGGCCAGAAGCGTTTCAAAGCTGGCGCGGTCGGGGCACAGGACCTCGATCTCGATGCGGCCTTGGGCGGTGTGGCCGAACTTGCCCAGAAGCGTCCCGCGCCCCAAGGCTGCGCTTTGCGACCCAAGGGTGGTGCGGCAGCTTTCGTCGACGGGCGTGGGGCGGTCGAAATCGGCGCTGACCCGAACCTCGCGGCGGGTCCACCACGACAGGGCGCGGCGCAGCCCGTCCAGACCGCGGCTTTTCGACAGTAGTTCGGGGATCAGGGACAGGGCACTGGTCCGCCCGCCCGACAGTCTGGCGATCAGTGGCAGCAAACCCGGACCCGAGGCACCTGCGTCCTGCTCGGCCACCAGAATGGCCTGCCGTTCGACCGCCAGCTTCAGGTCGGTCAGCCGCCGGTCGAACATCCCCAGAAAATCATAGAGCGACCGGTCCCCCGCATTCAGCCTGCGGAACATTTCCTCGAGCAGGTAGTCGGGCAGACCACCGTCGATGCTGCGCAAACCGTTCATCGACAGGGCAAAGGCATCGGTGTGGGACTGGGGCGCGTGGCTGCCCGCATCGGCTAGGGCCGTGGACCCGAACGGCGCCGGATCGCGCTGGTCCGCAGCCAAGGCACGGCCAAAGGCTGGCACATCGGTGCGCAGGGCCTGCAGTGGGGTCATATCATCCAGAATATGGGTCATGCGGCCACCTGACTGCCGTGGCGGCGGGGGAAGCGGATGATGGGCTTGGCCTCGCCCCTTGCGCGGATGCTGAGCTCGATGAACCGGTCGTAGCTGACAAAGCTGCACAAAAAGCGGTCAAGAACGCGGGCAAAGATATGCTCGGGGACAGGCAGGCTTTCCAGATCGAGCACGATCTCGACCAGCGATCCGGTGGCCAGAATGACGTTCCGGCCCACTTGGACGGGGGCGGTGCCGAAATCGCGGGTGACCTCGACGATCGCCTCGGCGCAGGCGGAATAGCCGGTGGGCGCACACAGATGCAGGACGAGGCGCAGGGTTTCGGCGGGGTTCGATTCTTCTAGGATGGCTCCGAAATTGCCGTTGACCAGCGCAAGGATATCCCACTGCCAGCTGGCCTCCAAGCGGGGCGGCACGCAGGCGGTGGGCTCTTTGGCAAAGCGGGCGATGGCCACGCCAGCGCGGTCGATGCGGGCGGGCGCGTTGGGGCGCGGACGGTCCCCATGCACGCCGTTCGAACAATAAAGCGTCGCCACGAAATCCAGATCACGGGCCCCTGCGCGCCCCGCAGAAAAGGACAGCTCGCGGCGGTTCGGGTCCATTTCGCCGATGACGTGGCGCTCTTGCCAATGGACATCGCTGGTGCCCGCCATGTGTGGGGCATCGAAAATCTCGGGCAAGCGGCGTTCGCCCTCGGCGGTTAGTTCGAACAGGTCGTCCACCCGCAGGATCGACAGCGGCGCAGTGGTTTCCCGCAGCGCCGAGACCGGAATGCGGTCGCGGGTGTAGTCATAACGCAGCGGCTCGGACGAGGCTTGAAACAGGTTGAGGCACGGGACGATATTCAGCGCCAGATCGCCTTGGCGCAGGTCGCTTATCTGGCTGCCATGCTGCGCGGTCAGGAACAGGCGGATTTCGGTTTTCGGAGCCTCGGGGAACGTCGCGGCCAGATCGAAAAAGGCGCCCTTGTCGGGATAGCACAGGTAATCGCGCAGGATTTCCAGCCCCTCGGACTGGGTCAGGAAGACCGGCAGATGGGCGGTGTCGCGGTGCTCCAAAACGGGGCGCATGGTAGCCTGCGCGCCGCCCTCTAGCGCGCCGTTCAGGCAGCCACCGGCCAAGGCGTTGCAAATCCGGCCGTTCTTGCGCCCTTCGGCAGCGACATAGAGTTCCAGTCCGCCCGTCAGCAGTTCGGACAGGGGCGTTTCGCCATCCGCGCTTTCTAGGGTCAGGCACAGGGCGGCGTCCCCGCCCTTGGCCCCATCGGGCAGGTCAAAGGAAAAGGGCGTGGTTTCGACACGAAGGGCGCTCAGTCGCACCGGCGCGACCTGCACATCGCGGGCCACGGAAAAGCGGCTTTGGGCTTTGGCGTCTTCGTCGTGATAGACGGCAGTGCCACGGGTGATCCGCACCGGCCCCTCTAGTCCCGCCGCGTCCACCGCCACTGGCCCATAGCTGGGAGCCCCCAACAGGAACCCCGGGCAAACCAGCCGCATCAGGTCCAGCGAAATCTCTGACCGCGTGTTGTCCAGCCGCTGGTGCAGCCGCGCCGCCATCAGGGAAAAGCTGTCCGCAATGCGCTGCAAATCGGGGTCATGGCTGCGCCCCGCTGAAATCCCCAAGGCCCGCGCCTGCTGGGGGTTCGCCTTTTCGAACGCCTCGAAGGAGCGGCGCATATAGTCGAGTTCGGTCTCGTAATATTGCAGGAAGGGGTTCATAGGCTGTCCCCCTCGACCTGCTGATCGAACAGCGACAGGCGGGTTTGCAGCTCGATCCCTTCGTCGGTGTCGCCGATGCGGACCTCGGCGCGGATGACAAAGCTGACGATATTGCCGGCCTCGTCCTCTTGCATCGAGACCTGTTGGACCGACAGCAAACGGGGTTCGAACTGGTCAAGCTTGCGGCGCAGGGTCCGGCATACCTGCTGTTGACGGTCGGCATCGTTCAGGGCCCAGTTCATCGGCACTCCGAAACACAAGTTCGAGGCCCGCACATGGGGCAGACTGTCGGGCACGGGCCATTCGGGGGCCACGGCCTCGAGCATCTGTTCCACATGCAGGCCGATGCCATCCTGATCGGAACTGCTCAGATGCTCGGTCAGAAAGGTGCGGGCAAAGCTCATGACGCCCCCCTTGCCGACGGGGCGCCCAATTCGGTGGCCAGCCGGATTTCAGAGACCATGTGGTCGATCTGGTATTGGGGCTTGATCAGGATATCGCAGGCGAAACGGCCCTGCTCTCCGGCCATGTCAGAGACCGAGACGCGGGCATCGCGCAGGGGATATTTCGCCAGAATTTCCGGCGCGGCCTCGGCGAGGTTCGAGCAATAGTTCTGGAGCCAGTTGTTCAGAACCAATTCGCATTCGCTGGCGGTTTTGATTTGGCCGATCAGGGCGCGGATCTGGACCTTGATGTAATGGACCATGCGGCAAGCGATCAGGACCGACTGGATCTGGGTCAGAACCTCGGCCGCGGGGTTGGCGCGGGTGTCACACACCGAACGATTGCCCACGAAATAGAGGGAATGGGATTTGGTGCTCTCGCACAAGGGGATGAACCCGGCCTCGGACAAGAAGCGGCCAACGCCGTGGGTGGCGCGGGTGCGGCCCACGGCGGGGCGATGGGTGGCGGCGGGAACGGGGCTGGTGTCAGCCCCCAAGACCGCGCCCTGCCCTGTGCGGTCGCCGATCAGCTTCAGGAACCCGAACCACGCGCAGCGCCGGTATTCGGCCACCACGGTGCGGGCAAAGCTGTAGATCCCCAACTGCCACAGCCCCTCGGAAGAGGATGGCCGCTGCATGAACCGGAAGCCGATATCCAAGTCCTGATAGCGGCCACGGGCCAGCACATCGGGCCAGACCAGCCCCAGAAACCGCGCCGAAGGGATTTGCCGCAGCCGGTGCCAGCCCTCGTAATCGTCAGAGCCCAGAATGCTGCCGATGCGGCGCAGATCGCTCATCCAGGCGGCGTCATCCTCGCCAAAGAAATCGCGGTCGACGCCCATGACCACGGGACAGGCGCAGTTCTCCCCCAACGCGCACAAAAGCTGCGCGGTGTAGAATTCGTCATAGTCGGTGTCGATGTCCATCGACAGTCCGTGATCCACCAGCACCAGTCCAAAGGGCTGACCGCCGGGGGTCTCCAGCTCCTTGAGGCCGATGTTGCGGTACAGAACCGTCTGCCGGTCGCTGCTGGCGCTGTTCAGATCGTGGCTGACCTCGGCCCAGGACATGTCAAAGAGGCGGATTTTGATATCGGTGGCGCCTGCGGCCTCGTGGACCACAGAGGAAACGCCCCGCCACGCCGCCTCGAGGGCAGCAAAGGGCGGAGCGTCGATGATTGCGGTCAGCTGGTCGGACAGCGTCTGGTCGATCCCGACAATCATACGGCCAAGGCGCGCGCGAAAGCCCGCAGTGTCCCGGCATTCCGCCAGAAGCCGCGCGACAATCTCTGCCGTGCCCTGATCCATATCGGTGTCCAGATCGACCATTGCCATATGCCTCAGCCGCCGGGGATCTTGGTGACCATACGGACCGAGGTGTGCAGCTCTTCGAGTTGCAACCACGGGCGCAGGTAGGCGACAGCCGAATAGGCGCCGGGACGTCCGGGCTGTTCGACCACTTCGATCTTGCTTTCGGCCAGCGGGGTCTTGGACCGCTCGTCGTTCCCCATCGCACCAGAGTTGGTGTACTGGTCGATCCACGCTTGCAGATCACGCTGGATATCCGGCGCCTCGAGGTTCGAGCCCAGTTTGTCGCGGCCGATGACCTTCAGGTAATGGGCAATGCGGCTCGAGGCCATGATATACGGCAGGCGGGCCGAAATCGCGGCATTCTCGGTGGCATTGGTATCCGTGTAGGTTTTCGGGCGCTGGGTGGTCTGGCTGCCGATGAACACGCCGTAGTTGCTGTTCTTGTAGTGAACCAGCGGCAAGAAGCCCAAATCCGACAGTTCCTTTTCACGCTCGTCGGTCAGGTTCACCTCGCAGGGGCATTGCTGCTGGATGTCGCCTGCGTCGGACTTGAAGGTCAGGTTGGGCAGGTTTTCGACTTTGCCGCCGTTCTCGAGGCCACGGATCGCGGTGCACCAGCCATAAGCGGTGAACGCCTGGTTCATCTTGAGCGCCATTTCATAGGCGGCGTTCGACCACACCAGTTCCGAGTTGTCGGCGGGGCGCTGGTTGCCTTCGCTGTCGGTCTCAAGTTCCTGATAGTCAAAGGATTTGGCCTTCAGGCCGTTTTTCCCATAGGGCAAACGGGCTAGTGTACTGGGCAGCGTCAGGGCCACATAGCGGCTGTCGTCGCTGTCCCGGAAGGCGTTCCAACCGGCATAGAGCGGGCTGTCGAAACCGGCGGCCACGGGACGCCCTTCGTCAAAACGCTCGTAGCTGTCAAAGTCGAACATCTCGTTGCCGGCAGCGGCCACAAAGGGCGCGTGACAGGCGGCGGCAACCTCGGCCATGTAGGTCAGGGTCGCGACGTCCTCGTCCCCGTAGCCAAAGTAATAGTCGCCGATCAGCGCGCCATAGGGTTCACCCCCGGCGGTGCCGAATTCGCTCTGGTATAGAGCGTCGAACAAGGGGCTGCGGTCCACGGCGGGGGCATCCTCGAACTGCTCCAGCAGCTCTTCCTTGTTGAAATCGACCAGACGGATTTTCTGGGTTGCGCCGATGTCGCTCTCGCGGACGACCTTTTGCAGGCCACGCCATGATCCCTCGAGGCGGCGGAACTTGTCCTCTTGCATGACAGCGGACATCTGTTTCGACATCAGCTCGTCGATCTTGGCCACCGCCTTTTTGATCGTTTCGCCGACGTTCTTGTCCCAGACGACCTGACCGGACATCGCCTGTTCGGTTAGCACCGACAGAAGCTCCTTGGTCGTGTCCTGAGGCGTGCTCGAGGTCGCCGCCAGCGCCTGATCCAGCAGGCTGACGGTTTCCGTGGCCGCGGCTGCGCCGCCGCCTTGTGCTTCGGTTTCCGACATTATTCGTTTCCTCCGGTGTTCACGCCAAGCTCCTCACCGAGCGCCTTGATCGCGTCCTGATCCTGCAGGATGTCCTTGAGCAGCTTTTCCAGATCGCGGGATCGGTCGGCCTTGGACAGCAGGGTCATCAGCTGTTCGCGGGTTTTCGCCAGCTTTTTCAGGGGCTCGACCTTTTCCACGATGGCGTCGGGCTCGAAGTCCTTCATGGATTTGAAATCCAGATCGACCTCGAATTCCGAGCCGTCGTTCTGAAGCTTGTTCTCGACCTTGTAGGTCAGGCGCGGGCCGACGCGGGTCATCACCTGATCAAAGTTGTCCTTGTCCACCGAATAGAAGGTGCGGTCCTCCATCGGTTCGCGATCGGTGCGGTCGCCGGAATAGCCGCCGATCATGCCGATAACGAAAGGCAGCTCTTTGGTCTGCATCGCACCGCCGGTCTCGACATCGTATGTGATGCTGACGCGGTTCTTGCTGACCCGTTTCTGTTGGGCATTGAGTGCCATGGGTTAGTCTCCTGCTGGGTCGGTTACGGAAGCTTGGCCGCCGAGACGAGCTTGGCGGTGGCAAGGTCGAACTTGATGGTGTCGCCCTTCTTGATCTCGCCGTTGTCCTCTTCGTTGTAGTGGGCGATGGCGATCGAGGTGTACGCGATGGAGTAGTTCTCGGCGGGCTGCGCCGAAGAGGCCGACAGCGAGTAGCTGGTCAGGCGCGCTTCCTCGAGGGTGATGATCATCGAGGGCACCATGCCCGCGCCTTTGCGGTCGGCTTTGGTGATGACGAAATCAATGGTCCGGCCATTGCCGCCGGGCTGGAAAAAGAACGTCTGGATAAAGGGCGAGGCCCCGTCACAGGTGCGCGCCACGCTGACATCGGACAGATCGACCTGACCGGTTTCCGCGTGGGTGGACGACCCTACGACGATGCCGATGGGGCGTCCTGCGCCGAAAGTCACATTATCGACCGCCATCAGGCCTTTTTTGCCGCCCACATCGGGAACGGTTGCCGCCCCTGCAATGGTGTCGAGCTTGTCGAGCTTCATGTAGATAGCCATGTCTTACCTCGTGTGTTGAATCGTTCGGGTTTGGGGCCGGTCACCATTCGAAGCTGCGCATCGGCAGGTCCTTGGTTTCCGTTTCTGGGTCGGCGGGTGCCGCGTCGGAGGCTGTCTCTTCCGATACGGACGGGGTAATTTCGGGAACGGGTTCGGGATCGGGCATCCGCACTGGCGGCGTGACCTGAGGCGGCGCGTCATAGCGCGACAGTTCCGGCAGATCGGCGCGTTTGGCGGGCTTGGGGCGGCCGGTTTTGCCCGTGTAGTCATAGCTTTCGACGCCGGTCATGACCGACATCCGATTAAAGCTGTCGCTGCCCTCGCCCAACAATTCGGCATAAAGCTCGACGATCGACATCCGGCCCCAGCGGACGGCGCGGTCCAGCATCAGGTGGATGGGCGATTGGGGCTCGGTCCGGCGGAAATAGCGGGCCAGTTCCGCCAGCGCGTCCAAGGCGGCCTCGCGGTTTTCAGGCGCACCAACGGGGATCGCAAAGCCTGCAGCGGCGTGCGGGGCGGTCGGGGTGTCTGCGCTGGCCTCTTGGGGCGCGGGGGCGGTGTCCTGTTCGGCGGGGGTTTCTTCGGGTGCTTCGCTGCCCGGCCAAGGCAATCCCGCCCCGTCGGTCAGTTGGCGCAGCAGCCGCAAGATATCCTCGATCTGTTTGGTCAGATGGGACACGGGCACCGGGGTTTCCCCACAAGACCCCGCGATGGGCCTGAGGGCAGCGTTCAGGCGGTTCGCATGGGCCAACAGGGCCTGCAACGCCTCGATCCGTGCGGTCAGGCCGATGGCATCGCCGCCCACAGCCGCCGCCATCGCGCCGCTCAGGCTGGTAATCCCCTCGCCCTTTTCGGCGGACAGCATCGCGCCATAGGTGACATCGCCGAAAAGCGGCATATTGGTCAGCGGCAGGCTCAGTAGGCCCCCACCGGGCACCTCGCCCACGAGCTGCAGGAACACCCGCAACTTGCCTGCGTCGATCTCTTTCTTGCGGCCCGCGTCATCCGAGGCGCCAAGTTTATCTTCGGGCGGGATGGGATGCAGGGCGTCCCAGTCGGTTTCCACCAGATCGGTCAGAGCGCCCAAGGCGGCGGCGGTGTTTTCCAGCGCGCCCTTCAGGTGGATGCGCGCGGCCACGTACCAGCAGAAAATCTCCAGATCCTTGGACTTGTCGCGCAGGCACTGACCTGCCTCTTCCTCGAGCCGTCCCCACGCGGCCACATCGGCGGCTTGCAGTTCGCGGTCCAGCAGGGATTCAGCGGTCTCGGATAGCGCACGATAGGCCGTCTGCCCACCGTTGAACGCATTGCGCAGGGCGCGATACGCGGCGCGATCCCCCTTGAGGTAGATCCCCATGGGCGCATCATCAGAAATTTTTGCCTTCAGTGCGTCCATGCGTGCTTTCCTCCCCCGAGGCATGCCGGCGCGCCGCTGTGTCCCTATTGTCGGACTACCTCGGCGATGTTGATCAGCTGGATTGGCGGATAAAGGTCGAGCGCCTTGGCGGTATCGGCGTTGATGAACACCGAGAACCGGTCGAGCGAAACAATCGGAAGCGTTGCCGGATCAGCTCCGTCCAGCAGAATTTTGCGGGCCTGCGCGGCGGCCAGTTTGCCCACATTGGCATAGGCATTTGCGACGGCCATCAGGGCTTTGCTGTCCTGAACCATCTGCGCATAGGCGGTGAAAACGGGCAGCCGCTGGTCGATCGCCGCGCTGGTAAACGCATCGCGGTTTTCGAGGTTAAAGCTGCTGGACCCCACATAGATCGCGTCCGCCCCCTCCGCCTTGAGCTGTGCCATCAGCGCCGGAATTTCGGCAGGGTCAGCCAGACCATCGGCATTCAGCGTATAGTCGAGCGAAATCACCTCGAACCCCTCGGACGGCCCAAGGTTGGTCAGCACTTCGGTGTTCAGGGCAGAGTTGCTTTCGGTTGGGTCGTTGATCACCCCGATTTTCGTGGGCGCAAAGTAGGTTTTCAGAAGCGCGATCTGGGTCTCTTCGGGGACGCGGTTGCGCACGCCGGTGATCGCGTCACGACCACTGGCCTCGTAGCTTTCGACGATGTCAGAGCGGATCGGATCGGCCACGATCATGAACAGCGCCGGAATGTCGCCGATGGGGCTGCCGCGCCCGTAATCGGCCCGTTTCCCAAGGATCGCGTCGGTCACGCTGGTGCCCCAGGTGACTACCAGATCGGGCTTGGTGTCGTTGATCTGCTGCTGGACGATGGGCAAGCGCGCTTTGTCCTTGTCCACGTCGATCACGTTGACCTGCACGGGCAGATCACGGTCGGAAAAGAAGCGGCGGAAGCCTTCGCAGGCCTCTTCGCAGCCGCGCCAGACCACCATGTCGATCTGCGCGGGCGCTTCGGCGGTGAATTCGGCGTGGGCGGGCGCAGCCAGCCCCAAGCCAAGGGCGATCAGAAGGTTACGCATCGGCCACCTCCGCCTTTGATCCGAAGATCGAGATCAGCGCCATCACCAGACCGATTGCCGAAATCCCAAGCCCCAGCAGGGCCGCGGTGGTTTGATAATCCAGCCGGACCAGCATCGCCGCCACCAGCACAGGCCCCGCCACGGATCCGATCCGTTCCGAGGTACGCAGCAGGCTCAGGGCACTGGTGCGGGTGATGTCGGGGCTTTGTTCAGCGGCCTCCATTGCGGCGACGATCAGGGGCGCCTTGATGAACGCATGGACCACGCCAAGGGCAGCGACCACCGCCAGAACAGCGGCCACGGTTGCGCTCTGGTATAGGCCCATCAGCACGATCCCCGACATGATGGTCGCGCCGATGACGATGGCCAGATTGCGGTTCAGCCGGTCGGCAAAATGCGAGGCCACGGGGCTGATCGGGATAATGATCAGCGAATAGAGCATCATGATCCGGCCGATTTCGGACTGCGAGGCCTCGAGGCTGGCCAGATAGATCGGCACGAACAGATAGAGAAAGCCGGTCAGGATGATCTTGGCCGGAATGGCGCAGAACAGCACGATCAGCACAAAGCGGCTGTTGCGCATCAGCGTGCCGATGGCACTGCCCGCCCCTGCCGGTTTCTTGGCCGCAGTCGCTGCCCCCACATCGCGGCTCAGCATCGCAAATCCCAGCACCCCTGCCAAAGAGGCCAGCCCGATCGAGACCAGAAAGACCTGTTTGTACCCCAGCCAATCGGCCAGAATGCCGCCGATGGCCGTGCCGCACATGGTCGCCGCCATCAGAACCCCGACAAAGATTGCCATGCCTTTGGCGCGGTTTTCCTTGGTCAGGATCGCGGCGATATAGCTTTGGGCGCTGATGGTGATGATCGCATAGCCAAGCGCGGTGATCGAACGGGCAATCACGATGTCATCGGCGCTGCGCGCCAGATAGCAGCCCACATATCCCGCCAGCGCAGGCAGCAGCCCCACCAGAAACAGGCGCCGGTTGCCGAACCGGTCCACCAGCCCGCCCGCAAAGGGGGTGATGGCCGCAATCACGAACATAAAGCAAGAGATCGGCAGGCCAACCATAATGCTTTTCTCAAAGAAATCCGTCGGTTGGTAGTATTCCGCGACAAACAGCGGCAAAAAGGATTTCTGCAACTCTTCGGCCACGCAGAACACAAACAGCGGGATGCGGGCGTCGATGATGGTCGCCTCGGACGGGACCACGCGGCGGTCCAGATAATAGCGTTCGGCCAGATGATCGACCATCCGCACGCCCGCTTGACGCAGGGCGGCGACTTGGTCGGCCAAGGCGTCATTCATCGCATTCAGGCCGTCAATAAACCGTTTGGGCAGCGTATCGCGGGCGGAATTCTCATAGAGGCCCAGATCGCCCAAGGCGCGCAGGCGGATGGCGCGCTCGACCTTGCGCAGGGGCTCGGTGATGCTGAATCCGGTCAGCACAACGACGATTTCGACCGCCACCAAGGTCACCGCCATCAGGATCACGACCGAGTCGAAAAACACGCTCTGCATCTGTGCGACCACATAGGCGGGGTCGGTGTGGGCGATGACGTGGCCCACGGCTTGGCCCTCGTACATAATCTCGGCGGTGGCTTGGGTCGCGCCATAGGTCTGGCCCGAGACAATAGCCAGCACCGCGTTCGATCCGTGCAGCAGGCTGGCGGCAAAGGTATCGGGCTCTGCCGCTGTGCCGTCCGCACCTACGGGCATCGGGCCGGGCTGAACCTCGATCAGGCTGAGTTCGGGATGCACCTCGGTCAGGTCCGAGACGAACTTGTCGACCCCGCGCAGTTTGTCGAAGGGCACGCCGATGGACAGCGCATATTCGATGTCATTGCGCACCTTCAGGGCGACACTTTCGGTTTTGGCCAGAATAAAGGGCTGGAGCTGGTTTTCGTACTGGGTGATCGTCGTCAGGATGCTGAGCGCCGCGGCCACCAGCATCGACAGGGCCGTCACCAGAAAAAGCCGGCGCCCCAGACTGACCTCTAGACCTTTGCGTGCGGTGGTCATCGGGTGGCCTCCTGCATGGTCGAGAGGTCGCTTTCGGCCTGCGCGTATTCTGCATTTCCGGCCTCAAGATCGCGGGCCAGCATTCCGGCCTCGCCCGTGTGGGTGCCGGTGACGGTGCCGCGCAGCGGGGCCTGTTGCAGCAGGCCATAAATCGCGCCCACATCGCGGAACATATAGACCACCAAGGGGATCAGCGCGGCTGCCACCAGCCCGAAGATCAGCCCGTAATTGTCCAGAAGGTTGCCGCGTACGGTCGCTGTTGACGCCATCGCCACGTCCGACCGCGCCATCAGGATCACCGCGCCCATCACGATCCCCGAGGAATCGAGCAGCGTCCGGCCCGAATAAATCCAGTCCCCGCGATCAATCGCGCTTTCCTGTTCGCTGACCGAAAAGATGCGCCGCAGAACCGCGGCACGGTCGCCTTCGGGCAGACCTTCGGCATCGGATTGCACCAGCGGGCGGCCCGTGGGCGACACAACGATGATCCGCGAAATGGTGGGATCTTTTTCGACCTCGCGCTCAATCAGAGGCTGAAGACCGACGATCTCTTCGATCGCTAGTCCGACCTGCTCGGCGCGTAGAACGCTTGCCTCGATTGTGGACCCGACGACCTGCATCTGAGAGGCCGTCGCCTGCCCCACCAGCGACTTGAATTTCAGTACATTCAGGCTGAGCTGCATCGCCAGCATAGCCACAATGACCAACCACGCAGATAGCAGAACTTTCAGATAGAACTCACGGAAAAACAACAGGTTCATTGGTCACTCCGATAGATTCATTCCATACGGGTAACCAAAAAACTCGTGCCAGAAGGGCGCCGTTCAAAGCTGTGGGTCACGCATCCGACCCTAGAGCTTACCTTGAGTTAACTCTCGCAAAGGTGATCGTGTCAACCAATCTTAAGGCTATCAAAAAGGATGTGTCGGTATCCAAGGGGATGGAAAGAATTTAGAAGTTAGAATGTGTTGCGGATCGGGGATGGCTCTACCGCAGGAAGGCTTTCATCCGCCGATCAAGACCGTGGGGCATCCCAGAACGACCGTGCCGCCATGGGCCGTGGTGTCGCCCATCCGCGCCACGGGTTTTCCGGCTGCCAGAACTGTTGCACTGCCTTTCACGATAGTCGCGGGCGGGCCAACGCAGGTGCACAGGCTGCCCACCCCCGCCACGGGGACGTTGCCGACCAGAACCATGGGCGTGCTGAACATCGAGATCGGTCCCCCCACATGGGGCACAATCCCCGTCACCATCGGGCAAACGGTCATGTCTCCGACGCGGGCGGCCAGCATCAGCGCGCCTCCTCGAGGCAGGGCCACGCGCCATCGGCGACGGCCACGCCGGCTTGTGCCACGCGGGTGGCAAAGTCCGTGCGGTCCGGTTCCTCTAGTGGGGCCAGCAGACCGACCGCCCCCAGCAGCGCCTTGGCATGAAGGTAGGGTTGCGGCAGCACCACCGGCAGGTCCGGCGCCACGATGCTGCCAGAGCCGTTCCAGAACACCGCGTGACACAGCCAGCCAAAGGGATTGTCGGTGCCCAATGCCTCGGACAGATCAGCGCAGCGGCGGCGGGCGCGCTCGGCGGGTTCCTCGACCCACATGCGGACGGTGTTCCGCGCACTCACCGCATCGGGCGAGGTCATGGGCGCTTCGGCCAGCAGGGTCAGCGCCCAACAGATGCCTTCGCGCGGGGGCAGCCCGTGGGCGATCAGCTGGATCAGGTCGAACAGGGTGTCGGGCGTCGTCAGCGCGGTCACCGCTTCGGCGGTCGGCGTTTCGGGGGTGATCAGCGCCGCGCCCTCTTCGCTCAGGGCAAAGCGGCTGATGATCGGGCCGCAGGTGTCATAGGGGATCTTTTTCATCATGGCACCTCAGTTCACCTTAACCAAGGCGCCCTTGATTTCCGTCATGCCGCCCCCCTCGACCGAGGCCATGGCAGAGCCTTTAAGTTTCGCCATCACCGAACCTTCGGCGGTCAACTGCGCCCCCTTGAGCGTCAAGGGGCCAGTGGCCTGCACACTGCCCTGCCCGCCCGACAGCGCGAACTTGGCCGAGCCTTTGCCGGTCAGCTGCGTCGCCTCCAGCGTCAGGTTCGTGGCCTTGATCGTGATCCCCGAGGACGTCATCTCGATCGAGCTACTGCCGACCTTGAGCGTCAGTTTGCTCTTGCCGGTCAGGGTGATGTTCTGGGCATCAAGGGTCAGGTCCTTGGTGATGTCCACGTCCCACGATTTCTCGATCTTGCGGCTGGCCTCGCCCTTGATGGTGATCTTTTCGTCCTTGGTCACCGTGGTGGTCGCGGTGTCCTGCACGGTCAGGGCATAGTCCTTGGCCGCGTTCAGGGTCAGCAGTTCCTTGTCCTGCGCGTCGTCAAAGATCAGCTCGTTGGCCTTGCCCTTGAGTTTGGTCGAATAGCCGGTCTGGGTGGTGTTGGCCTTGGCAAAGGGCGGCTTGTTCTTGGCGTTGTAGATCTGGCCGGTGATCACGGGGCAATCCGGGTCCCCGTGCAGGAAAGACACCAGAACCTCTTGGCCGACGCGGGGCGTGAACTGCCCGCCATAACCCTTTCCCGCATAGGTTTCCGCGACCCGCAGCCAGCCGGTGGTGTCCTTGGTTTCCTTGCTCTGATCCCAGAAAAACTTGACCTTCACCCGCCCTTCGGCATCGCAGGCGGGCTCTCCGTCATTGCCGCCAACGACAAGGGCGTTGTGCACGCCGGCCAGAACGGGTTTGGGCAAATGGGGCGGCAGGTAGGGCGCATCCTTGGGTGCGGCACGGAAACGGGTCCGAATGCCGTTGCCGGTGGCCTCGAACTCCAAGGCGTTGATTACATAGCTGCCCTTCATTTCTGCGTCCGAGACCTTGGCCAGTTTCAGCGCCTGTCCGGGGAACAGCGCGGGATGGTCGGTGCGCCCCGCCAAACGGCTCTCGCCGCCTTGGGTCTGGCGGGCAAAGGTGGTCGCGTCGGCCTTGACCGTCGCCCCCCGCGCCGCGCGGTATTCCACCACCGACGGCGTGCCGGTCATCTTGGTATCGGTTGACGTTGTTGGCCCTCCTATAGCCTGCGCGGCCTTTTCCACGTCATAGCTGGTCAGGCTGACCTTGCCCGACACGATCTGGCGCCCCAGCCCCATGCCGTGTCCTTGGAACAGCTTGGCATCGGCGTTGGCGGGATCGGTTAGCTCGGCTTCGCCGGATTTGTTCGCCGGAAAGGGTTTGGCCGTGTCGTGCACAAGCATTGTGGTGCCGTCCTGCCCGTCGTGAAAGAAATAGACCAAGCCATCCTCGGCCAAGAGGCGCTCGACAAAGCTCAGGTCGTTTTCGTTGTACTGGATGCAGGTCTCGCGTTTGGGCGGTGTTGCGGTGATGGACAGCTTGGCGCGGCTCAGGCCGTTGCGCTCCAGCACAGCTTTCAGAATGTCGACGCTGCTTTGGTTCTGGTAGATGACCGAGGCGCTGCTGTACCCCAAAAGCGCCAGAAACGGCCGGACCAATAGGCGGCCCCGCTGACGTTCGGACATGGCGTTCGAGGTGTCGGTGATCAACTCGACATCGGTGACGATCCCGCAGTAGGACCGCGCCTTGACCGCTGCCGTCTGAAGCGCGGGCGGCAAAGTGATCTCTGCGGTTTTGCCCAGAAAATCTTCGACCTTGCCGGTCAGTTCGGACAGCTCCACCCGATATTCGGGAATGGCCGAGACCATTTCATGGCCCGTGAACCCGTCCGCCCCAAGGGCCGTCTTGCCGTCGATGGAAATAAAAGCCGAGAACGCGCCTGCCATTTTCACTGCATCTGTCTGATTGCATGGGAACAAGCTGCACTGGCATCGCGCGTTTCCGCGGCTCACCTGATTTAGGTTAGAATGACTTCGCCGGATGTGACAAGGGAATTAACGCAGCTTAAGTCAGTTCCAGCGCCGCCAGCACTACTACCGTCATCATCGAGGCCGCCATCGCCTTGTTGATGATAGAGTGGGTGCGCGGGGACAGATCCAGTTGGTTGACCTTGATCCCCGCCCACAGCCACAGCAAATGGATCGGCACCCAGATCGTGTTCATGATCAGGAATTTCAGCAGAACCTCGGTCCAGTAACTGTCCGGCAGAAACCCGAAACCCGTATATAGCGCCGTATTCACCGCATAGGCCTTGGGGTTCATGATCTGTAGCAGTACGCCGCCGGTCAGGCCGGGGGGATCGCTGCGCTCGATAAACGCCAGTCTGGATTGGGCAAAGGCGATGCGGACGGCCAGATACAGCAGATACGCAAAGGACAGCAGAAACAGCAGCGCCCTGATGCGGTCATCCGCCAAGACCAGCGCCGCAAGACCGCTGATCACCGCCAGCCCCACGAGGTTCGTCCCCAGAAACAGCCCCGAGACATAGCGCAGCCCCGCCCTGCCCCCAAAACCCGCACCGACCCCCGCCGTCGAGAGCACTCCGGGACCGGGGGTGATGATCAGAAAGAACACCGCCAAGGCAAAGGTTAGCATGACGGGCTCCTGCGGTCTGTCATTCGGGGCATCCTAGGGGGCGTCGGGCCGCTCTGCCAAGGGGGTTGCGGGGGCGTGGTTGGTGAATGTGGGTCGGGGCTCAGCCGTTGATGGCGGTGAAAGCGGCGTCAAAGCGGCCCTCTGCCTCGGCCCGCCTTTGGAAGTTCACGCGGGAGACGAGGATTTCGTCAGGCATTTCCGGCAGGTTCAGCAGGCACATGATTTCGGCGGTAAACTCCGACAGAGGCATTGCGGCGGCATTGCTGGACTGGCCAGGGGTGAGGTCGGTCGCCACCAATGGCGGGGCAATCTCGTGCACCGAGACCGAGGTGGTCCGCAACTGGTGGCGCAGGGATTGGGTCCACGAATGGATCGCCGCTTTGGTCGCCGAATAGACGGGGTTCGCGGACTTCGGCACAAAGGCCAGCCCCGAAGACACCGTGATCAGCGCCGCATTCGGGCGGGTTTGCAGATGGGGCAACAGATGGGCTGCAAACTGGATCGGTGCGGTCAGGTTCGTGGCGATCGTGCGGTCGGCCACATCCAGCAGGACGGGATTTGCAGAGTAATCCTCTGCCTCCATGATCCCTGCGTTCAGGATCACAGTGTCCAGGTCAGGGTGATCCGCGATGACCGTGACGCAAAACGCAGCCACCGCCGTTTGGTCCGTCACGTCCAGCGCATAGCCGGCCATTCCGGGATTGCTCTCCAGCGTTTCCTGCAGGGACGACGGGTTCCGGCCCGTGATAATGACCCGATTACCGCCGGCCAGCATAGCCTCGGCCAAGGCGCGGCCGATGCCCGAATTGCCGCCAGTGATCAGAATTGTGCGATTGGTGAATGCCATGTTGTGTCCTTTCTTAACTGGAAGGAACATGTCGTCGCCGCTATCCTGAAGAAAGAAGGCACCGAAAAGATTTATACTTACCGAAAAGAGAGTGTGGACCATGACAGCCGGATCTTTGCGCGATGATCTGAAGACCCTGCCCGACACTTCGCCCGAGGTTGATCGCTTGGTGACCGAGATTATTTCCCGTGTCGCCGACAAATGGACGATGCTTCTAATCGAAATCCTGACCGAGCGCGAGTGTTGCCGTTTCGGAGAGCTGTTCCGCGCCTGCGAAGGGATCAGCCAGAAAATGCTGACCCAGACCCTGCGCGCGATGGAGCGAGACGGGTTGGTGACCCGCACGGTCTATCCCGTGGTTCCGCCAAAGGTGGAATACCGGCTGACGGACTTGGGGCTAGGACTAAGCAAAGCGTTTTGCGGGGTCTGGCACTGGGCCGAAGCGCATTTCGAACAGATCGAACAGGCCCGGCGCGACTATGCGGCCAAGGCCGAGAACGAATAGCACGATGATCACCCTGATGTTGCCCTCTCTGACAGGGCCGGAACCGGCGTCTCAATGGAATAAAGCTACAGAACCGTCAGCTGGTCGTTGCCGCCCTTGATGTGCCGGATCATCGCTTGTTCCAACACGCGCCAGACACGGTCGACGCGCGGCGTGTGGCGCAGCACCTCGGGCGCTGTCAGCCACACCGGCAGAGAGGGCGTGGGTATCTCGGGCACCAAATGCTCCAGATCCGGTTCAGCGCGGCCCAAGGTGACTTGCCCGAAACCGATCCCGCAGCCCGCCTTGACCATCTCCCAATAGACCGACTGGTTGTCCGTCCGCAGGACAAAGCTGTCCCGCGTCGCCTCGATCCCCAGTGCCCGCATCCCATGCAGCAGCAGATCGCTGCGATCATACCCGATCAGATCATGCCCCATCATGTCCGCAATGGTTTGCGGCCGCCCGCGACGTTCCAGGTAGGCGCGACTGGCAAAGGCCCCGATCCGGATGTCCCCCAGAGGCCGCGTCACCATATCCAGCTGCGTCGGGCGGTACATGCGCAGGGCGATATCCGCCTCGCGGAACAGCAGGTTCTCCGTGGTGTCCGAGGGCACAAGATCGATGTGAAGCTGCGGAATATCCCGCCTCAGGTCTGCCAACACACGGGGCAAGACGTAGTGCGAAATGATGATCGACGCGGTGATCCGCACCGTTCCCGACAGCCCCGCATCAGCCCCTGCCGCGGCAAGTCGCATTTGCGCGGCAGCAGCCTCCATGCTTTGGGCGTGGGGCAGCAGGGTCCGCCCTGCCTCGGTCAAGGCAAGCCCGCGCGGTTGCCGGTAGAACAGCTCGACCCCTATGGCTTGCTCTAGCGCGTGAATTTGTCTGCTGACCGTCGGCTGGGACGACCTCAGCGCCCGCGCCGCGGCTGACAATGATCCGGTCTGCGCCACACGGGCGAAGACTTTGAGCAGTGTCCAATCCAGATCAGCGGGCGAAATATCCATTCATATGTGGATAGCACATCCCCAACTTCTGGCAATTTCTATTCATCGGCGTTCGAGGGATAATCCCCTCATCCGACCATGAAAGGAGAGCGCCATGACCGGAACAGTGTTAATCCTAGGGGCATCCGGCAAGATCGGACGCCATGCGAGTTCGGCCTTCAACGCGGCTGGGTGGACCGTCCGCCCCTATGATCGCCAAGCAGGCGACATGATCCGTCAAGCCGCAGGCGCGCAGGTTATTGTGAACGGCCTGAACCCGCCGAACTACCACAATTGGGGCGAATTGATCCCGCAGATCACCGCGCAAGTTATTGATGCCGCGCGGTCTTCGGGAGCGACCGTGATTGTGCCCGGAAATGTCTACGTCTTTAGCGAGACGGCAGGCGTCTGGTCCGAAACCACGCCCCACCGTCCGGTAAGCCGCAAAGGCCATATCCGCGAAGAGATGGAGCAAACCTATGCGCAATCCGGCGTGCAAACGATCCTGCTGCGGTCTGGCGACTTTATTTCCGGCACGGCGGGAGACTCGGATCTGATGGGCGTTATGCACCTGCGCAGCCTGAACCGGGGCGTGGTCACCGCCCTTGGCCCCGCAGATACGATGCATGCCTTTGGCTATCTGCCAGACTGGGCCGACTGCGCGGTGCGTTTGGCCGAGAAACGAGCGGAGTTGCCCTTCTGGACCGATGTCTGCCTTGGCGGGGCGAATTTCACGATTAACGAGCTGGCGAGGGTTCTGTCTGACGCGCTAGGTCGGCCCTTGCAGGTCAAGGAGTTCGGCTGGTGGCAGCTGCGTCTGGCCGCGCCGGTCTGGGAAATGGCTCGGGAACTTATGGAAATGCGCTACCTGTGGGAAACGCCGCATAGCTTGGATCAGAGTAAACTGACTGCCCTGCTCCCCGAGTTCCGCAATACGGATTTGCGGACCGTGATGTGCGCGGGTCTAACGTTGGAAAAGATGCGCCGAGCGGCCTAGTGGCCGAGCGTATTGCACTTTCTCGGTGACGTAACCAGCCCGTCATCGTGAGCAAAGGCCCGAAGCTCCAGCTTCGGGTGGTCCAGAGTTGGTAGGCACAGCCTGCTATCTCTCGACCTTGAAACAAGAACCGGCTCCTCACGTAAGAAAGACCGCGAAGCGCATCAATCGCAGCGGCGATCCCGCTTTTGAAGGAATATTGCACTTACAGGTGCCTCGGGGGAACGCGTCCAAGGTCGAGCGCACAAGCCTTGAAACGAATCACTTTCACTTACCTTCTCTGCGCAACTAGAAATCTGCTTGCGCTAAGATCGCAGACAATCCCAAAGACGAAAAGGAGATTGTTCTGGAATTTCTCTAAAATCGATTTCGAATTATGTCATAATATTGGCTTATTTTGGTAAGTTTTGTGTAATTACACTACTGAGATTGTGTAATTACAATTTAGGGGTTATCAAAATTTGGACGAGCGTTCTCGGATGTAATTTGCCGCTTCCACTCAATAACACACAAGTAGCGGTCAATGATTTTGACGGGGCGCGGTTGTAGATAAATGATGCCTTCTGACTGAATAGTTTCAGTTGGCGGGAATGCCGTGAAAGCTGGAAACAGAAATTTCTGAGGGGTTCGCGTTTAAAACACGCTTCTGTGTGCGATAATCACTGATGCTTCAAATGAAGTTTTGGTCTCATGTAGAGGTATTGATTTTAAGAAATGAAAGTCGGTCGCGCTGCGAGATAGCTGCAATATCGGCTGGTGTCATATAGAGGTGTTTGAGAAGGATGAGTGTGGAATAACTGCTGAGAGCAGAGGTTAGAAAAGTGGGGACTGAACTTCTGTGTCACTTATCGGCAGGAAGTTAGGTGTCGATTTTCCTCTTTAACAGTAAAGAATTCAATCTTCTCTACGACTTGCATCTCTCTCCAATGAGAAAGAATTCTTCCTATTTGATAAGTCCGTTTTGAAGGCGATCATCGGATTGATGAAATAAATAATTCGAGAACCCTTCTCGTTGTCTAGCGCCCTCCAAAGGCGAGAGAGCGGCTAAATGCGGCTAATTGAATTTTATATATAATTTGAGATTTCTGAAGTTCCTTCCTAATTAAAATTTCAGGCGCGCCATCAATCCATTTGAGATTGTTTCCAATAATATCGCGCCGAGCGGCTTTGGCTGGAGAAAATCACAGGTCTGAATTTGTGGCCTTAATATCTTAAAAACCGTTTCGGCGTTTGCCGGGCGGAGTCGGTACAAGTGGAATGTGTTTATGGCATCAACTCTGGATGTAACTGGTTATCTTTACGCCTATAACGGGACCTTGGCGCAACTGCTTTCGCTTACAGTTATGCCGTCCTTTACCTCTGTATCGGGCACGATTGCCATTACCGACGACAATGGCGTCTTGACTTCGGGCGAAACCAGTAGCCTGACGATCAACGGGTCCACTCAATCGGTCGATTATGAGGGTGTCGCGAGCTTTAACTCCTATAGTCTGATCGGCAGTTTACTTGGCGCGCTTCTGGGATCTACCGATGCGGCTGTCTTCACGACCGCGACGGGCAAAATCTATGTTTATGCGCCGGACGGTTTCCCTGCCCTGTCCGGAATTGCGACGACGATTACCCTCGATAGCTCGGCCTCTTACGATATGGTGCCGGACACTGCTGGCGTGGACGGCACCAGCGGTGATGACATTATGCCAGTCGGCTACACCGATGCGGGCGGCGATCAGATTACCGATTACAAGGCCGGCTTTCTGGGGATCGGCTACCAGTCGGGCAATGACTCGATCTACGGCTATGCGGGCAATGACAGCATTAATGCAGGCAGCGGGAATGACCATGTGTCTGGCGGCACCGGCAACGACACGCTGCTAGGGGCGGACGGGAATGACACGCTCTACGGTGACGAAGGCAATGACAGCATCAATGGCGGTGCAGGAAATGACCTGATTTATGGCGGCACGGATGACGACACCATTACCGGCGGCCTTGGCAAGGACACGGTCTACGGAGGCGACGGCAATGATACGTGGCTTGCGGGGGGCACCGACAGCGGCACGGACATTGTTCACCTCGAGGGCGGCGACGACGTTGCCGAGGTTGGTTACTACACCCCTGCTGACGGGATTGAGATTCTGGATGGCGGTGACGGCAACGACACGATCGCGCTGGATGCGGCTGTCGTCGACGCCTTCGATATCGGCATCACCCTGAACGATGACGGCACGGCGACGAACATCGGCTTCAGCACCGAAACCCTGAATTTCGAGAACGTGCGCGGGAACTCTGGTGCGAACCAGATTACCGGTAACTCTTTGGACAACGAACTGATCGGTGTGGGCGGGCAAGACACCCTGTCCGGTGGCGCCGGGAACGATACGCTGGACGGCGGGGCGGACAGTGACACTCTGGCTGGCGGTGACGGTGATGATGTTCTGATCGGCGGGGCCGGAGCGGACAGTCAAACGGGCGGTGCGGGCAACGATCTGTTTATCATCGGTTCGGCGGCGGACGCGAACGGCGATGTCATCATTGGCGGCACGGGGCCGGATGGCACCACCGACATGGACCAGATCGACCTGAGCGCGCTGGACCCCTCTACCTATACCATCACCGCGGTCGATGATCCGAACGACAGTGGCGCTAAAATGGGGACAGTGAACTTCACCACCGGCGAGGTTCTGACCTTTAGCGGGATCGAGATCATTTGTTTTTGCGACGGGACCGAGATCATCACCATCGACGGCCCCACACTGGTCGAGGATCTGAGAGAAGGCGATCTGGTCCTGACGATGGACAATGGTTACCAGCCGGTGCGCTGGATCGGATGCAAGGCGCTGTCCCCGGCTGACCTGCAAGCCTCTTCGAAATTACGACCGATCCGCATCGCTGCCGGCGCGCTTGGACGTGGCACCCCGTCTCGGGATCTGCTGGTGTCGAGGCAGCACCGCGTTCTGCTGCGCTCGGCGATTGCCGCTCGGATGATCGGAGTCAGTGAGGTTCTGGTTGCTGCGGTCAAATTGCTCGGCGTTCCCGGGATCGAAGTCGCGATGGATGTGCAGAGTGTGAAATACTTCCACATTCTCTTTGACCGTCACGAAATCATCTTTTCCAACGGCGCAGCCACCGAGAGTTTGTTCACCGGCCCCGAAGCGCTGAAATCCGTGTCCGAGGACACCCGCGCCGAACTACTTGCGCTGTTCCCCGACATCGAAGCAACGACAGAGCGCGTGGCCGCCCGACATATCCTGTCCAAAGGTCGCTCGGTGCAACGTCTGATTGCGCGTCACGCGAAGAACCAGAAAGAGTTGGTGGATTTGATTTGATTTGATTGGGGCTGAGCGTTCAACAGGCGGCCACGCTGGTCGCTGAAGCGGAGAAAAGTCGGCAGCCTTTCTGTGGGCTTTCGCCTTACAAGTGCTCTTTGTGGAGCCAAATAATCTCAAGATAACTAGGAGCTCGGGGTCCTAAAAATTTCGGAACGATTGAGTGTGAGTACGTTTGTGGGTAATGGCGGACAGTGAGACCGCCATTATAGTATCTCTGTGGGGCTCATGCGCGTTCTAATATACTGCTTTTATAATTATATTTAGATACTTGACGGATAGTTCGATTTCCGGAAGTCTCACAGCGTTGCAGGTAGCCCCACTCAAATGTGGGGCCAGAAGTGGGGCTGAGAGATGGTAAAGCAGCTAACCGACACACAAGCACGTGCTCTAAAGGCAGGCGGAAAAGCTGTTCCAGTTGGGGGCGTCAAAGGGCTTCGCTTGATCCCTGGTAAGCTCGATGGACGCGGAAAGTACGAACTCAGGTTCACCTCTCCTGTGACAGGAAAACGAAGGGATATGGGGCTTGGAAATTACCCAGATATCTCTCTTGGAAAAATCCGAACGATTGCTATCCAGCACTGGCAGGTGATTGATGAGGGCCGCGATCCGATCATGGTGCGCGATGAAGAAAAGCGAGCAATCCATCGCGCCTCTGCAAAGATGACATTCAAGGAAGCCGCCGAGAAAGCCTACGCGCAAAAGAAGGATGGCTTCAAAAATCAGAAGCACAGTGCGCAATGGATCAATACTCTGCGGCAGCATGCATATCCACGTGTCGGAAACCTGCCAGTTGAGGGCCTGACCACATCTGACTTTGCCGAAGTCCTGAAGCCAATTTGGCTGAAGACCCCGGAAACTGCGGATCGCGTGAGGCAGCGCTGCCATGCGGTTATGGAGCACTGTATTGCGGAACAGCTCATCCAAACCAATCCGCTTCAATCTGTTAAGAAACTGCTGCCACAGCAAAAGAAGGCGTCCAATGCACATCACTGTGCGGTTCCTTATCTTGACCTGCCCGATGTCATTCGGCTGATCTATCCCGATCCGCAAAAGGTCTCTGCAGGCCGTAGTGCGCTCACGTTTGTGATCTTGACGGCCACCCGTTCTGGAGAGGTCCGCAAATTGACTTGGGATCAAATCGATTTCGCCGAGCGGATGTGGCACATTCCTGCTGAGAACACCAAAACAGGTGCCTCCCATGAAGTCCCGCTAAGCGAGCAAGCGCTTAGAATTCTGAACTATCAGCGTGGTTCCTATGATGGCGACTATAAAGAAGTCTTTCGTGCAAGCGCACGCGGTCCGCTCAGCGACATGACCCTCACGAAAGTTCTGCGTGACAACAACATTGTTGGAGACGTTCCGGGACGCACAGCCACGACCCATGGTTTCCGTTCGACGTTCCGCGACTGGGCTGCGGAAAACGGGTATCCCTTTGAGGTTGCCGAGGCAGCCCTTGCTCATACGGTCAAAGGGGGCGCTGTCAGGCCATATTATCGCACCCGCCATCTTGAACAACGGAAGGACATGATGAACGCGTGGGGCGACCATGTGTTCTCAAAATGGGATGTTCTCAAAGTTACTTAGCATCGCGCCAACGCGCGATGGCTATCTGCAGTCAATGCATTCCTAATTTTGCATTCGTTAATCTGAGCGCAAACATTTTCATGTAAAACTGTCCTCATAGAAGGATCAGTCCAAAATGGAGACTACGAAAATTATAAAAATCCGCGCTGTCTGTGAGATGACACAACTCAGTCGCGCAACAATTTACAGGAAGCAGGTGGCTGGCGAGTTCCCGTCTTCCGTTAAGCTCAGCACACGATGTGTGGGCTGGTATGCAGACGAAATTGAAATGTGGCTCGGGCAATTGCCGAGAACACATAGCGGGTAGCTCTCTGTATGAAAAGTCACATTCATTCGAACTCTTAACAGAGGTAAACCATCTCTTGTGACCTGTCTTGGCTTCCCTTACCGAGAAACCTTCGCAGCGCGCATTTCGCAAACACAACTGCCCGCCCCTGATCTGCCAAGACATCAGCGATCGCTCTGGGACATCCGCGGATGTGGAAGAGCAATTCCTATCAACCGCAGTCAGTTATCCTTCGGAAAGAAGATGGAGTTTTTGACCTGAAGCTACGCAAGCGTAAAACGGGCAATAGCTTAGAGGCCCGACTTCTAGCTCTCGAGATGTTGGATGTCACAGAGAACTGACCCATGTGGAAACCTTCCCCAACGCGATTTGTCAGGGATCTTTGGGTAATTTCTCCCAGATTTTGGGGGATACAGAATTAGAATTTTCTTGGCAGGATGAACGAAGAGATTCCGATGAATAAGACACGTTTCACAGAGACCCGGAACATGGACTTCCTGCGCCATTGAGGGCGGTCTTCCTGCCGCGAGCATGGGATTAGCAGCGCTACACTGTACAAATGGCGAACGAATTATGGCGGTATGGATGCAAGCCTAATTTCAGAGCTGAAGGAGATGGCCGAAGAGAATAGGCGCCTAAAGCGCACGTTCGCGCACGTCAACATGCAGAACGATCTACTCAAGGAAACGCTGGGACACACGAGTCGGCCAACTCAAGGCCGGGAGTTGGCCGTAAAAGCGGTGGCGGTGTAGGGCGTCAACATTGCGCTGGCCTGCCTTACATTCCAATCAGTGAGACGTGTTATCGAAGCAGCCCCGCGCATGCGGAGAACAGTGAAGTCCAAGGTGATGAATCCACACCTATCACGGTTCATCCCCGCGCATGCGGGGAACAGGAACACCTGGATAGGTGGGTGGAAACGGCGGACGGTTCATCCCCGCGCATGCGGGGAACAGTTGCACGATCAGGGGGATCAGCTTCATCATCGCGGTTCATCCCCGCGCAAGCGGGGAACAGGTCTTTGAGATGTTCAGCCAGTTCTTTACGGACGGTTCATCCCCGCGCATGCGGGGAACAGTTGTCCACCATTGTCTTTCCTCGCCCGCTGGCCGGTTCATCCCCGCGCATGCGGGGAACAGTTTCCATCGAGCCATTCTTGATACGCAAGGGGCGGTTCATCCCCGCGCATGCGGGGAACAGTCCGCGCTTGCCGGGCTCGGTAAACGCATCCTCGGTTCATCCCCGCGCATGCGGGGAACAGACCTGCTCTTGCAGCAGCAATATGCGCTCACGCGGTTCATCCCCGCGCATGCGGGGAACAGCTGCGCATGGCCTCCAGTTCCGTGGCGGTTTTCGGTTCATCCCCGCGCATGCGGGGAACAGGTCCTCGCCGTCCGCCCGGCGCTGCCAGAGCGGTTCATCCCCGCGCATGCGGGGAACAGGGATCATTCTGCCACCCGCGCCCGCTTCCACTCGGTTCATCCCCGCGCATGCGGGGAACAGGCATCGCGGTCAGGGTCTGCCGCAACCTGCATCGGTTCATCCCCGCGCATGCGGGGAACAGCGGCCACCACCTGGCCCCAATCCGCTGGATTGCGGTTCATCCCCGCGCATGCGGGGAACAGGCGAGGAAGCCCCACTGTTCAGTTGTGATTGCCGGTTCATCCCCGCGCATGCGGGGAACAGTGCGCCCTCCTCCCATGAACGGATTGCTGCCACGGTTCATCCCCGCGCATGCGGGGAACAGAACGCCAAGATTTGACCGTCCCGGCGGGTCAACGGTTCATCCCCGCGCATGCGGGGAACAGGAGATCGCTTCCGCCAGCTAAATATAACTGACCGGTTCATCCCCGCGCATGCGGGGAACAGCTCAATCCGCTCAAGCAGCACGGCGACGGTCTCGGTTCATCCCCGCGCATGCGGGGAACAGGCGTTCGCGTTTACCCATGCATTAACGGTGCGCGGTTCATCCCCGCGCATGCGGGGAACAGTACCTCGAGATGAACAAAGAACATCTCCATCTCGGTTCATCCCCGCGCATGCGGGGAACAGGCCGCAGAAATCCTATCAACAACGTGGTCATTCGGTTCATCCCCGCGCATGCGGGGAACAGTGACGGCGAAGACAATCGAACTCTCGATGCCGCGGTTCATCCCCGCGCATGCGGGGAACAGAGCGCCAGGCTATCGCGAGCGATGCGCCTAATCGGTTCATCCCCGCGCATGCGGGGAACAGTTCCGCTCTTGCCTGCGGTTGTACTCGCACCCCGGTTCATCCCCGCGCATGCGGGGAACAGGCTTCCTGTAGATGGCTGAAACACAATAGTTTTTCAATTGTCAAAGAACGTACCGGAAAATCAAGTGCTTTGCTCCATCCCGAATTTCAACGGTGGCGCGCTCGGCAACGCCTCCTATTTCGGAAGAAAGCTGACCAGTTGTAGGCCGTCAAAATCGACTGGCATGCGGCGGTTTCGACCAATTGTCAGAAAGTCGTAGCCCTGATCTGTGGGGGCCTTCCAGATCATCACTCCGTCGCCATCCTCGATGCCGAGCTCGACTTGTTCCCAGATCATTTGCCGTGTTCTAGCACTATAGTCACCGACGTAGACACCTGCTCTGACCTCAAGCAGCCACGCCGCCAACCGCCCCCTGAGCCGTGGTGGCGCATTGGAAATCACCACGACCATCATCTGTGCCCATCGTCCCCACTCTGCGCCGGATCATCGAATGCGGGACCCAACGCTTCGGGAGCCACATCCGGTTTCGGCATCTCTCCGGCTGACAAGACTTCCTCGATCCTGGGGATGATGTCTGAAAGTAATCCGGTTTTGCGAAACATGTCGCGACAAGCCAAACGAACTGCACGGTCCGGCGACATGTCCAGCTTGCCCCTTGCAGCTTGACCGGCGATGCGAAAAGCTTCGGGTACAACAGTGGTCAGTTTGTAGAGATCAGCAACATCGTAGACGAAAGACAGCGGTTTTCCCGTGTGCAGGAATCCAATGGCTGGTGCATAACCCGCAGCCAGCACAGCAGCCTCGGCCAAGCCATGCAGACATGCTGTGGCAGCCGATAGGCACCGGTTAGGAATATCTCCCGCGTCCCAGTCGCTGACATCGTAATTTCTACGCTTCCAATTCACACCGTATTGCTGCGCAAGTAGCCCATAGGTTTCACGCACGCGCACGCCTTCGATGCCGCGTAGCTGGTTGATAGAGCGTCGTGAGGGCGCGTCCTCGTTAAAGCGCATTGCGTACATTTTACGTACAACACGCAGGCGCGCAGCGTCATCTAGCGCGATCGAGGCTTGCCAGAGCAATTTGTCAGATCGTGCCCCTCCCGGTTGCCCTGCCGAATAAAGCCTGACGCCGCCCTCCCCGACCCATGTGACCAGCGTTCCCACGCGTGCGGCCAATGCGATGGCGGCGTGGGAAATTCGGGCACCGGGTTCCAACATCAGACCAGCCAAACCACCAATCGGGATTTGGGTCCTAGTCCCGTCCGCGTTTACTGCAACGAATGCACCGTCTGAAACATCCAGTTGGGCACGCTCGACAAAGACGAGCTGCGCCCGATCCTTCAGCGGGATCGGGCGCGGAGGTGCCATACCCGGCAGGTTGCTCATGATGCGCGTCGAAGCAACATCAAGCCGCAGCCAAAGGCCTTGGCTCTGCCGAACCCCTTACCCACCGCTGCAACAAAAGCGGCAGGTTCGGTGATCTGAAGTTCACCTTCGAGATCCAAAATGCCAAACTGTGGCTGCTTGTCTCTGGGCCCGCGGTAGGCTGGCAAGGCATGCACGGTATAGTCGCTAGCCACACAATCTAGCACCCTGAACCCGTGGGCTGCACCCTGTCGTTCCATCCACGCGGACCCTTCGGCTGTGGCGACATCCATTCGCTGTTCCGCACGTTCCTCAGAGGGCAAGGCATAAAGAGCGTCCATCACCACATCGACACGCTTCTTGTCCTTGGAGCGTGTTGCATTCGCCCGCAATGCAAAACGCAGCCTATCCCCCTGCCCCAGATCCGGAGCAAAGGGCTTGCTGTCCACATTGGCAAATAGTTCGGTCGGCACCGGAGGGCGTTCAGACAAAATCAGGAAGGTGCCTTTGCCCTCTTCGCGCCAAAGGAAATCCCGCGTCCTATCGGCACTATCCGCGAATAATGTCCAAAGCAGGCGGTGATGTGTATCTGTGCGATTTCCCGCCTCTGACGGCATTAGAAGTTTATCCAGCGCCTTGACCGAGGGAGCGCGCGATAGGGAGGCTTTGGTTAGATACATCACTCACCTCCTGCGCGGATTTCGACCGTGCGGAATGCCACGTTCCGAGGCGCAAAATGCCATAAGTTTCGATCCAGCGGACGGTCATGTCTGGTTTCGACATGGGTGTCTCCGCCCTCGGCATCGGTAATCAATCTACGAGCCGTACATTTGCCACGCCAATACGGGATCTGGACCATAGCCAACGCCTCTTCCGGTGTTTGCGCGACGACGATGCGTGGGCACACCGGAGCAGACAGAGGACAAGACTTTCGCCCAAAATACAGCGTGAACACTGGAGCAAGGAGAGCCTTCTCAAGCTTTTCCAGGTCGTCTCCCCAGACTGCCACACCGAACAGCGGGCCAGTCCGATAGTCTCGGAGAGTGATCGTTGTGTTCGTCTCTCGCCCAGCAGTGCGCAGTGCCTCCGGGCGTGAGTTCGGCTTCTTAGCCTTTGCAGAGGGGACCGTTTCTACGGTGTGATAGTCACGAAAATCGGCTTCTTGGTTTCCGGCATCAGAGGAGAAAGCAGCGACAGCCATACCCAAGCTGTCCAGGCTGGAAAAGTCGCCATCGCGGCGCATTCCAAGTGCGGCCCCAAGAAGCCCTGTCACAGCTGATCGTCCGGGCCAGAGCTGCGTTCCACGCCGCTCGTGCCCGGCTAGATCTCCCATCGCACCGATAGTGGCCGACAGAGTAAAGACCAGATAGTCCGTCATTTTACCGCTGCCGCACCAGCAAACGCGGCAATCTCGTCAAGCGTCCCTTCGCCAGCAGGGACATTCATTGTTTCCTGAGCTGCATACGCAGCACCGTAAGCGCGATCGATCTTCTCAACCGCATCTTCCAACGCCTTGACCGAGGTCTCTTCCCACGGCTGCGCCTTTACCGGAGCAAAGAATGCGCCGGTCAGATCACGGGGTTGCTGGCTGCCCTTCTCTGCGCGGATGTAATATGCCCGCGGGCGATGTGCGAAGCTGTTCTGTTTACCAGTCGGTGTTGCGGTCGCAGCAGCGCGAACCAAGGCTTCGATACCTTTTGCGGCCAGCTCTCGATCTCCCTTAAGGTTCTCGATCAGAAGATCAACGTTAACGCAAATATACTGATAATAAATGCCTGACCCAAAACCACTTTCGCCCAAGTGACCCGCGCCGCTATCTTCGGCTTTGTTCAGGTCATCCACCGCGGAATACCAGTCATCTTCTGTAACGGCCTGATGCGTGGTAATGGCATGCGCCACCTGAACTGCCGCATCACGATTGAAATCGGCATCGTCGGCCAGCATGCGTCCGAACATTGCGATATCAATGGCCCCGTCGGCTTTCCGAAGAACCAGTTTCTTTAGGTCTTTGTCTTTAGGTAGGTCCTCTCCGTTCAAGACCTTCAATGCAAGATCCTCCGCCAATGCCCACTCTTCGGGGGAAATAAATGCCAGAGTCGTTCCCCGCTTTTCTTCTGGGATCTTCTTGTCAGGCGTCTCGATTTTGCCGAAGATCTTCGCTACTTCCTCCCCCGCTGCGACCGCCGCTTCCATCTCTGCACCGTTTTCGACAAGTTTGTCGCGAAGGTTTTCGAACAGACGTTTGGTGCGTGTGCCCTTATGATCCTTCAGATCCAAGGCAAAAAATGCGCTCTCGCGAATGGCGCGTTTGATCGATTGAGACGAAAGACGCAGACGCGGTGCGCCGCCCACATTCGCCTGCTTGGGGCGCCCCTGATCGTCACGGTTGGGGTTCGAGGGGCCGTATTTAGTCAGCAGGTGAAGTTGTACAAAGGTGGTCATTCTGTCGTCTCCTCGGAAATCGAGCGGGGTGCCTCGGCACCGAAATAATCAAAGCACCAACTGGTGCGGGTTTTCTCGCCCCAGAACAGCAAATCCTGTCCAAGAGCAGCGACGTTGCAGCGATAGCCAACCAAGGGCAGCGCCCTGCGTAGACCTGTGGCGATCTCGTCGTTGGAGGCTCGCATTAACTTCTGAAACCGCAGGTGAGACAGCGCGGGGTCATTGCCACCCAGAGCCTTTGCCAAGGTTGCACCATCGTCACCACGCACCTCAGCCAAAACCTGAACGAGGCGCACCAGCCTTTCAGCATCGTGGATATCCAGATCTTTCGCCAATTCATGCACTTCGGGTTCGCAGAGAACCGAAACCGCATCACCACGGCGTAACTTTGCAGCCAGTGCGCGCCCTCTGGCGGTTTCCCGATCCAGAGACCGTTTCCACCAGGCACGAATTTTCAGTCCATGATCACTCATGCGGCTTTTCCTTGTTTTTTGGACTTCGCTGGCAGGGGCAACCCCAAAGCGGTGAATGCATCTGCCCCCATTTTCCCGTAGCCCGAGAGCGTCAGCCCAAGTGACTTTCGTGCCCCGACAATAGCTTGGATGTCCTGAGCGCTCCGCTGGTCCATTCCGGGCAAAGCGTGGCGGTCGAACTGGCCTAAAGCCTGGGTTCGTAGAATTTTAATCCATTGAGGTCCCACCGCAGCATTTTCATCGGCGATCAATTGTTGGACCAAATCCAGAAATGCAGGCTCAGTTTCGCGGAAGAACACTTCTCGCTCGGCCTCTCTGGCTTCGCCTTCAGACAGCAAGGTCGCAAGCGAACTTCGAAGAGAAACCGCGACCTTATCGGCAGCCTCAACCATGCCAGAGAGGATAAGCGCTCCTTCTTCCGACAATTTCAGGAAAGGGTGCACCGAGTGAATGAAATCCCGAGGCTTCATGTTGTCCATGGACCAACCGGCAACGATCACATCGGCCTTCTTCTCCAAACTGTACCCACGCTCCTCCCAACCAGCGACACATGCCGCCCGCATCGCGAGTTCCGAGTCTTTCGATTTCGCCAAAATTCCCAAAAACTGCCGATAGCCAAACGATCCGGCACGGGGATGGACCGGCAAGGCCTGTTCCCCTGCTTTGACACGATAATATGGGCTCAGAGGGTGCATCCAGATGCCGTAGTTGTTGCCATTTTTCTTCTGGACAACTCCGGTGACGAGATTCTCTTCACAAATCAGTCGCAGCCGACGCGGCATCCCGAAGAAGGCCTCTACATCGAATTTGCCACCTTGGGGCGGCTCTACCGTTTTGCTCGGGTGATCAGAAACACGGGTGGGCTTCATCCACGGCAGATCATTCAGTTCACCTGCCTCGCCGTATGGCACATTCGCCCAAACCAGAGACCACAATCCCTCTTTGGGATCGACGAGGGTCACCATCGGACCGCCACCACGCATCGAAGTACGGTTCCCCGCGCCTCCGGCAGGTGCATGTGCTTGGAACGTGAACAGAGCCATTGCCGCAAGCGGCAGGTCCAATCCCTGATATCGATCCCTGTGCACCATCAAATCGGCATTGTTCTTTGCCGTATTTCCGCCAGAGCTATCAATGAACAACATATCAGGCGATTTCGCATCGCTCCCCAGATCTTCGAAATCCTGAAGGAACAATGGGCCGTCCCCGACCAAGTTGAATGCAGGCGCAAAAACTTCTAGTCGCTCACGCAGCCGCTCGGGATCAGGGACTTGCCGATCCCCCCAGTCATCGATGTCTTCTGGCGGGTCCGCCAGAAAGACCAAGCCGATCAACAGTTCTAGACAAGCGATATTCAGATCAGCCCGCGGCCAATCCGGGCGCAGAATATTTGTGTCAGCCATTTGCCACGGCGCAATAACGCGGCGCGCACCAGTGGTATCGACGACAGGAATCCACGCATCGGTAATGAGGTTCAAAGTCACGTCGAAACAATCTCAAATTGAAATTATACTCGCGAGAACACCCCAATCTAAGGGTGTTCGCAAGGGCTTTGCGCATCAGTACGGAAAACCCTACCCAACCTAAACCACTGCTGCTTAACAGAATATTAACCCCACCGCAGCCTCATACCGAAGCCCTTCTGCGATTTCGCCGTCAGAGGATGGACACAAAATATGGCTATTCAATTTCCACTCAGGCCAATCACTGAGCCCCGCAGCAGCTAGACTTTCAGGACTGTTCGTGAGCCCAACTTTATCGATACGCGAGCGAGCAACACTCACCTCTGACAATGCCCAACCATCTGGCCCATCGAACAGCGGCACCAATCGATTGCCCCGCGCCTTGCACAAGACCAGCGTCACTTGCTCTGGCCCCAATCGGGTCGGGTAACTGGCATCGTCGTTCGCCTGCCCCCCGGCACGATAACCTTCCTTCAGGTCAACGCCGTTTTGCGAAGCCAAGGAAGCATGGCTGGCGCTTTTGCCCAAACGTTCCAACTCGAACTGCTCCAGCACCTTAGGCACCGCGATTTCTTCATTCTCGCTTGCTTCGATCAGACCACGGATGCCCGACGGCGCAACAATCTGACCGACTTCGAACAAGTGCAACGCGGTTCGCCACATGACATCGGCGGAATAGACCCAAGCCCCACGGTCCAGCACATCATGTAGCCAACGGTCCGAGCGGACTTCATTCGGATCAGGGGACACCACATAAAGAACCGGTTCAGGCACAGGACGTCCCTTAGCAGGACGCAAATCCATGTGTCGCCACAACCGCCCCACCCTTTGAACAAGGCCCGCCATTGGCGCGAGGTCCGACACCATCACATCGAAATCCAGATCCAAAGAGGATTCCAGCACCTGAGTGCCAACCAGAACCCCGCCTGCGCGGCCCTCGCCGGTTTTGCCGTAACGCTTGCGAATATCAGCCTCGATCCGTTTGCGATCACCAAGGGCGTAACGCGCATGAAGTAGCTCTGCGTCTACCCCCCGCGCACGCAGTGCCTCTACTGCCGCAATGGCATCGTCAACAGCATTGCGCACCCAAACGCAGGCCGCGCCGCTCTGTGCAGACTGAGCGATTAGATCGAGAGCCGCATCTGAGCTAGCCAGACGTTCGACCCGAACAGGCCCCTTGGCGCTGGTATCCTGAGGGAAATCACAACACTCCGCGCCCCCAGCGATCGTCAACGCAGGATAGGCCGGATTGCCATCGTCTATGCCATCATATGTGGCCAGCAACTTCCGACGCAAATGCAATGGCAAGGTCGCTGTCAATAGAATAGCCGAGCCGCCAGCCGCCCGATGGGCATGCAACAACCGAACGAGGGTCTCGGCAACATAGGCCTCGCCCATCTCGTGAACCTCATCCACGATCAAGATTTTCGATGACAAACCATAGTGCCGCAACGTTTGGAACTTGACCGGCAGGACAGACAGCAGAGCCTGATCAATCGTGCCAACCCCGACAGTCGCAAGGAGCGCCCTACGCCGGCTGTCACTAAGCCACTCGGTACATCCGATATCCTCGGGCGCATTCGGAGCACCGAGGACAATATCTCTATAATCAGCCGACAACGAAGCACGGCCATGTGCCAAGGTTATCGTGGGGGCTGACCCGAAAATACGGCCAATTTCCTTAGACACTCTGGTGAACATCGCATCCGCAGTCGCCATAGTCGGCAGCGCAAAAAAGAGTCCCGCTCCCTTCTGCATTTCAAGCATACGCTGAGCGAGCATTAGTGCAGCTTCAGTCTTACCCGCGCCTGTTTCATCCTCGATCAATGCGAGAACGGGCCCCTCCTGAAGGACAACAGACTGACAAGCCGCCTGCATCGGTCGCAGCTCTGGCCAATCAAAGACCGAGACACCCGAAAGCGCAGGTACTGTTAAGCCTGCCTCCTTCACCGCGCGCAGAGCCTTTTGACGTGCGATTTCCATATACTCGGGAACGGACGGTCCCGCAGACATGGGGTCAAACCACTGGGTGTTCGACCCGATCCAGTCCGCCGTAGTAATCAGACCAGACAACCACCATGAGAGACGTTTTAGATCGCGACCTTCCAGATGAAGAAGAGACGCATCTGGCCAAAGCTCTGAAAACGCCTTGATTACCAAACGAGCATCGTCTTTTGCTTGCGCCCCTAACTGCGCTCCGACGAATTTCAACTCACTTAAATCTATTTTTGACGGACGCCCATGATGACCTGCAGTGGCACCAAATAGTGGCATCAAACGCTTGGGGCGATAGGGTTTCAAGTACGCATCCAACGCACCCCTATTCGCTTCCAGATGTACTTCTGTAAGCTCCCAATGCTTATAGCCTTGCTTATGCCCATATCTCAACCAATCCCGAAAACTATCGGAAATTTTTCCGAGGTCATGCACTGCCGTAAGAAATGCCAAGGCATGCCGCTCTTCGGGCGCCAAATCCACATCACTCAATAGGCACTCTGCAACCGCTGCGACATCAAGCATATGGTAAATAGCGGGATGTTCCGGACCTCCATCTTTGGAGCTTTTCCCAGGCCAGCGTGCGATAATATCTGCAGATAACAAGTTATTCTCTCCGGTTTTGAATTTCGAACGTCAATATTTCATCAGCAAAAACGCTGAAGGCAACCGGCGTCACAAAACAGTAACTCGAAACTATAATCTTACCCGCCGTTGAACACTCACCCTGGGGCGATATGAGCCTAAAGGGTTTTGCCCTGCTACCAAATCAGGACCACCCAAAACATGAGTTTCAGACACCAGAACGACGATTACAGGCTGAAGGCCAATTTATCACCTACTGCGTACTTGGAAATTTTCCTAATATTTAGATGAGGCTAATCAGATAATCCGGCTCATTGGTACGCCCTTACATAACTTAAGCTCTCAGGTGCCTAACGCTTTTTGCTTAAGCCTCTTTGATTGTTCAATATCGCTCTGAGTTCTGATAGATCAGGACGCTTCCGAATGTACTTCACTTTATCCTTCTTCGCCGTAGGTGTCTGATGCACATCTGGGAAATCAGTCGTTGGCTGCCAAGGTTCCCGTGAACGCAGGAGGAGGAACTCGTTTTCTGCACTTTCCGTGCTGTCGAAACTCGTCGGCTGTCTGTTCTGTGTTTTTGACCCATTCTCGCGCGTCAATGGCTGCGCTTCACTGAGGTTTTTTGCGTCGAGGTTGGTTTCGGTCGTTTTGCTGGCGTTATCTGCGATTTTGTCGGTTGGCTTGTGATCGCCGACATCACTGTGTTTAAGAGGCACTTCAAGGACCCGATTAGTCCAATCTGGATTTTGGGTGTCAACAATTCTTCGAGTTGACGTTGGCGCGCAATCGCTCGGCGCTCTGCTTCTTTCTGGCGTTCTTGGATGATTTTCAATTCTGCCCTTAGCTGCTGCAACTCCTGATCTCGCGTTGTGAGGGTCGTTCTGGTCTGCTTGTTCTCTTCGGCCAATGCTTCGATGGCTACAATCAGCGGCTGTATGTCTGCTCGGATATGGGCCTGAAGTGCCCCAAGTGCTTTCTGCAGGTCTTGGCTCGCTTGTGTGTTCTCGGTCAGGGTGGTCAACAGCGGCGCTTGCGATGCTTCTGTCCCTTGCTGCGCTAAGCGCCTGAAAGTCTCTTTCTTTGACATATGAAAATCCTTTTTGCTCTAAATGTCTGATGGAAAAACTGCGCCCCAAACTTGAGGCTGAAAAAACGCGGCCCGCGTGGCTGAATGAAAAGCCTAAGAGGGTATCGCCCGTGTCATCAAAATGCGGGCGGACATCGACCCCGCATCCCTCAAGCGTCGCCACGAAATCTGTGGCAATGATAGGCTGGCTGGTGAACGTCGCTAATTGGCGTTGGAGGTGGCCTTTTGCGGAAAGAACGTCCCTCTGTGCCATCTCCAGCTCTGCCTGCGTCGGAGCCGCCACGTGATGTGCGGCATTGTTCGGCAGGAGCAAAAGAGACGGTTCGGTTGCCATCAATCCGAACTGCGTTTCTATCCGGCGGATCAGGGTCTCACTGCGGCGGAAATCGTGGCTGTCGCAAACCACGCGCCCGTCCAGATTGATCCGGCTGGCTGCGATGTGAATGTGATCGCCATGGCAGACAATCGTATAGGCCTCGAACCCCATGCCCTCTGCCCAGAGGTCACCAATTTCCGCGAAGGTGTCATCACTGATGGCTGCGTCCTTAGGTGCGAGGGCGATCGACCCATGCAGCACGCTCTTTTTTAGGTTCGGCCTCAGCTTGCTCAGGGAGGCAAACTGTTCCTTGATCATTTCAGGATCAAAGCCGAGCGTGCCACCGACAATCTCTGCGCGGGGACGAGGGTTGCCAAGATTATCGAACGGGCCAAGCAGGTAATCCATCAGGCCAGAGGCCTTGCTGCCTTTGTTGATCTTACCGATGGCCATGATGACCTCCGATCAACAGACTGCGGATTGAGGTCAGCTCTTGCATCAAGGTCTTAAGTACAGATCGTAATGCCTCGTCAGATACAGGCTCATTGCCTTTCAACATCCGATTAAGGTTTGCCGTTGTCTCAACGTGCTGAAGCCAGATCGACCGATTTACTTCAGGGATGTTCTTGGGGGCCGCTGATCCCAGTAATTGGTGCCGAACGAATGTCGAGAGGCAAGCATTAGCGGCTTGGCTGCAAAGCCGTTCGTATTCGGCCTCGGTCAATTTGACCGAAATTTGCTTGCTTCGTTTGTTTGTCTTAGGTGGACGCCCACCCGCCTGAATTTTCCTCATTATTTCTATCCACGATATGCAGAGCAAACCCTGCCGCGCACGGGAGGCGCAGAAAGGAAGCTCGCACTACTAAATATAAGAAAAAAACAGTTAAAGTTTGGTTAAGAAATAATATTATTGTGTAGTATCAATGGCTTGCAATATACTTGTGGAGTTTTCATCTCTTCTCAGTCATTTTGTCTGCTTCAGCTTTGGGGAACGACCACCTGCAAACCCAGGCCTGAAATCCAAAGCCCGCGAGTTTTGGTAAGACAAAAACATGGCTTGCTGAAACCAACTGGGACCAATGCGCAAATATCGATGCGGGCGCCAAGCCAGAGACTTCGCAGCGCAACATTTGGAAACCTCAGAGGCAGCTAAGAACGTGGCTGACATCTAAACGCCTTAGGAAGAGATGCTATCTAAGCCAAACCAATATGCCTCGGAGTCGATGGTCTACACTGCTTGATCTTGAAGTTGAGCGGAGAATGAAGCCCTAAGACCTCTCAACTGATAGCGCCCAAATTCGCGGAATACGCCAGCTCCCTTAGAGTTAAATGCCTAGGGAACTGTCTGCGCGGACCTAGTGGGGCTTCAGAAGCAGAAAAAGTTCAGAAGCCAATCAATAGTTTTTTGTCTCACAAGTGCTCTTATAGGATCACAAAAGCTCAGGAATCTGTGGGGCTTAGCGTGGGGTTGGGCGCCAGTGTAAAATCTTAAGGCATTGATTTTTTGAGCATTTCCAAGAAGAAATGGCGGACAGTGAGGGATTCGAACCCTCGAGACGGTTCCCCGCCTACACACTTTCCAGGCGTGCGCCTTCGACCACTCGGCCAACTGTCCAGTGCGGTCCCTTATATCCACACATTCGGCGGCTGCAAGCAGGAATTCAATCGATGTGAAGGTTTATCCGACGGTTTTGCCGACCTTTTTTCTCGATCTTGCCGATGCGGACGGGGCCGATCTCGGCGGTGGAGCGGACATGGGTGCCGCCGCAAGGCTGAAGGTCGATTTGTTCGTCCTCGGTGCCGATGCGGACCAGCCTCACCTGCCCCGTGCCGCGTGGCGGTTTGACGGACATGGTTTTGACCAGACCGGGATTCGCGTCGAGTTCGGCATCGGTGATCCATTGGGTTGTCACCTCCAGATCCCGCGCGATCAGGGCGTTCAGGGCGTCCTCGATCGCTTGTTTATCCTCGGGGGCGTCTTCCATATCGAAGTCCAGCCTGCCCTTATCCTCGGCGATGGAGCCGCCGGTCACGGGCAGTGGCACTACGACCGACAAAAGGTGCAGCGCGGTGTGCACGCGCATCAGGTGGTGGCGGCGCTCCCAATCCAGATCCTGCCGGACCACGGTCCCAACCGCCGGTAGGCGCGACATTTCACCGGGCAAAAGGATGATCTCGCCCCCGTCGCCCTTGATGGTGGTGGCGATCTCGATCCGTCCGCCCTCCCATGTCAGGACGCCGCAGTCGCCGGGCTGACCGCCGCCGGTCGGGTAGAACACCGTCTGGTCCAATACGATCCCGCCTTCGTCCGTGATGCGAACCACGTTGGCGTCGGCATTGCGTAGGTAAGCGTCATCGCGGAACAGAGGGTCGGTCATTCATCGGCTCCATCAGCAGAAACATCGGGCAAACCGGCAGCGGCCTGCCGGGCGGGTTCGGCGGTGGGAACAGGTGTCGGATGGATAGCCGACCCATGCACCCAGACATCGCGCTGCGGGAAGGGAATCTCGATCCCCTCTTCGGCAAAGCGCTTCACGATAGAGTGGTTGAAATCCGAACTGACATTCAAGACCCAGTTCACATCACGGATGATCGCGCGAACCTCAAAATCCAGCGAACTGTCGCCGAACCCTTTGAAATAGATAAAGGGCGGCGGTTGCAGCAAGACCATCGGGTGCTCTTTGGCGATCTCCATCAGGATCTTCTCGACCCTGCGGGAGTCGGTCCCATAGGCCACACCCACAGACACGATCACGCGGCCGATGGTGTTGCCACGAGTCCAGTTCGTCACCTTGCCACTGACGAGGTCAGAGTTCGGGACGATCACATCGGTACGGTCGAACGTCTCGATCCGGGTCGAACGCACGGAAATGGCGCGGACATAGCCCATCTCGCCGCCGACCTCGATCCAGTCCCCTTCGGAGATGGGCCGTTCGATCAGCAGAATGATGCCCGAGACAAAGTTCGACACGATGTTTTGCAGACCGAAACCGATCCCCACGGACAGCGCACCCGCGACGATGGCCAGATTGGACAGGTCGATCCCCGCGGCCCCGACAGCGGCCATGGCAGCGATAAAGATGCCCACATAGCCCATGCCCGAAACCATCGCGTTCCGGCCCCCAAGATCCAGACGGGTCTTGGGCAGGATCGAGGTTTGCAGCGCCCGTTGCAGCAAGCGCGTGATGCCGTAGCCGATCACGAACACCAGAGCAAAGCTGATGAAGTCCGTGGGCGAAATGTTCGTGTCGCCAATGGTGTAGCCCGCACGGAAACGGGCCCAAAGCTCGGTCAGGTCGGAAATCCGCGCGCCCCAGATCAGGGCCAGCGCAGGCAACAGCACCAGCGCCAGAAGGTATCCCAGCAGAACTGGCAGCAAGGCATCGTCAGCCTTGTCGGGGTTGCTGGAGAACATCGCATAAAGGTCGCGGATGAACTGTTGCAGGACCGCGTAAACACCATACAGGGCCAGCGAGCCGACCATCGGGTAAAGCAGCCCCTCGGCGGCGTTGCGATAGCCGATCGCTGCGATCACCGGCGACAGCAGCGCACCGAATGCCATCAGGCGCAGCACGATCATCGCCAGATTGGGCGCGGCGTTCCCGGCGGCCTCGGCGTTACGGATCAGGCTGCGGCGCAGGGTGTTCACCAGATGCAGCAGCGCAAAGGCGGTCAGGATGATCATCGGGAACATCAGAACCGCCGTCACACCGGTCGAGAAATCCTCTCGGGTGGCGACATCGTTCAGCAACAGGTACATGGCCACACAAAGGCCAAGGATCACCCCGCCGCGCCGCGCTTTGGCCCGCTTGTGCTGGGGGATCGCCGCGATGGCGCGGAAGTCACCGGAGGGGAACAGCAGCCCCGACAGCCAGCCCGCGAACATCGCCAGACCTACATAGATCCGCATGTCCGACAGCAGCGCCTTGCCCCTGTCGCCGGTCAATTGCAGGACCTGAAGGCCCGACACCATCATCACCACGCCAAGGACCGGCAGGATGACTTTGCCCACCGAAATCAGCAGGCTCCAGACGCCGGGGCCCCGTTTGATGCGATGCCAGACCTGATTGACCAGCGCCTCGATCCAGTCGGGCGCGCGGGTCAGCAGCAGCACGCCAATGATGATGAAAAGGATCGCGGGCAGCACGTCCTCTCGGATGCTGGACAGGCGCGCGCCATCGGCAAAGGTGTCGCGCACCTCTTGGACCAGCGCCAGACCATAGGTGATCGCGGTTCCGCCCGCCTCGGTCCAAAGCGCGGGGTTCAGGGGCGTCGGCCCCAACGAGAACAGCTGCTCGGCTTGCTGGCGGCGCACAACGCGGTCGATTTCGGTGATCAATCCGTCCGCTTGGCGATAGGCCTCTTCGGCCTGAAGTCGTGGAACTTCAGCCTCTTGCAGCTGTTTGTTCAAGTCCGCGCGGCGCTTGGCGATGGTCTGGGGCTCTGTCTCGCCCTCGGCTGGTTTTTCGCCCAAGGCGCTGATCTGCGCGGTCAGGGTGTCGATGCGTTCGCTGTTGGCGTCCTGCGCCGATTGGAACGTCGTGCGGAAATCGGAAACCTGCGCCCGCAGCGCATCCAGCGCGGCAGCGTCCCGGTCCGGACTGTCGATTTGCTTTTCGACCTTGGAGGCCAGCGCCTTCCATGCGTCGTAGTCCACCTTGTCCGCTTGAGCCAACACGGCCAGCGGTGCAAGCAGACTGAAAACGGCGGCCCAGAGGAGCCGCCGCAACACCGTCCAGGGATTAGTCGTCAACAAAGACTCCCGGGATGCTCTTGGGTCCGGTGGTCAGCCAATCGGGAACCGGCAGACCCTTTTCCTTGAGGAAGCGGGGGTTGAAGAGTTTCGACTGATAGCGGGTGCCATAGTCGCACAGGATGGTGACGATGGTGTGGCCTGGGCCCATTTCGCGGGCCATACGGATCGCGCCCGCAATGTTGATCCCCGAGCTGCCGCCAAGGCACAGGCCCTCTTCGGCAAGGGTATCAAAGACGATCGGCAGCGCCTCTTCGTCGGGGATCTGGTAGGACATGTCGGGGGTAAAGCCCTCGAGGTTGGCGGTGATGCGCCCCTGCCCGATCCCTTCAGTGATCGAAGAGCCTTCGGCCTTCAGTTCGCCCGTGGTGTAGAAGCTGTGCAGCGCCGCGCCCAAGGGATCGGCCAGACCGATCTTGACGCCTTTGGGCTGCAGAGCCTCGGCCACACCGGCCAGAGTGCCGCCCGAACCAACCGCACAGATGAAGCCGTCCACTTTGCCGCCGGTCTGTTCCCAAATCTCGGGGCCAGTGGTTTCCACGTGGGCACGCTTGTTCGCCACGTTGTCGAACTGGTTGGCCCAGATCGCGCCGTGCTGTTCGGATTTCGCCAGCTCCTCGGCCAGACGGCCCGAGTAGCGGACATAGTTGTTCGGGTTCCGGTAGGGCGCGGCCGGCACCTGCACCAGCTCTGCGCCCGCCAGACGGATCATGTCTTTCTTTTCCTGAGACTGGGTCTCGGGGATCACGATCACAGTGCGGAAGCCCATGGACGCGCCGACCAGTGCCAGACCGATGCCGGTGTTGCCAGCGGTGCCCTCGACAATGGTGCCTCCGGGCTCCAGCTGGCCACGCTCCAGCGCGTCCTTGATGATGTACAGCGCCGCGCGGTCCTTGACCGACTGACCGGGGTTCATGAATTCACATTTGCCCAGAATGGTGCACCCTGTCTCTTCGCTGGCCTTACGCAGCTTGATCAGAGGGGTGTTCCCGATGGCTCCGGCCAGATCCTGTGCAATTCGCATCATGCGCCCTTTCTCGTGTTGCACAGACATGAATATGTAGGTCCGCGCAGGACATCAACCCGTAGTGCGCAATCCTTCGCGTGCACGTGACAACCAAAGTGCCAAAAGACAGGTCGGTTGAGTGCTAATCTGGTCGTTGTCCACCATGTCCATCAGCCGGTCAAAGCTGAAGAGATGGCTTCGGATATCCTCGGCCTCGGCCTCTTCGCCAGCGATACCGGCGATGTGGTCGGGCAGATCGCAGATACCGACGAACAGGTGGTAATACTCGCTCGAGCAACCCGGCGAGGGATAGCCACGGTTGACGGGAATCAACTTGGTGATCTTCAGGCGGGCTTCTTCTTTGGCCTCTCGCATGGCGGCGTCGATGGCGGTTTCACCCGGATCAATGCGGCCTGCGACAGGCTCCAGCGCCCAACAATGGGTGTCGCCACGGAAGTAAGGCCCCGCACGGAACTGCTCCACCAGCAGCACGCGGTCGCGCACCGGATCATAGGGAAGCACAACCACTGCATCGGCCGCCATAAAGGTCGCGCGGTTCACGACCTCGGACGGGGCACCGTTGTGGCGGGTAAAGGACAGGTCATGCTCGTCCACCGCGAAATAGTTCGCGTAGGGCACGGTGCGCTTGTGGCTGACCACATCGCTCGCACTCAGGCCAGAGGGCGTCAGCGCGCTGGGATTGGCCTGTGCGGCGGCATAGGCCGAGGCCCGCATGCGGATGGTCGGGAAACGCGCGCCCACTTCGGCAGGTGCCTCGTGGGTGAAGGACATCATGACTTCTTCGGCGGCGCGCATGGTCATGACCGACCACTTGGCAACCCAGTCGTCTAGGTTCCAGACATCACCGCAGGTATGATCGCGCTTGGAGGCCACATAGCAGGCCGCAGGTTCGGTCCCTTCGGAGGTCATGACGGCAATGTCAGCGACCGAATAATTAAAGCAGGCCTCGTAGAAATCCAGACGGTCGCGCTGGCGGCCGGTCAGGTTGCGCAGCAGCAGGCCGCGGGCTTCGGACCCGTCGGTCGCGCAAATCAGGGGATAACTGGCGCCTTGCGCCCAACAGACAGAAAATCCGGGCATGGTGGCAGGAACCGTTTCCACGGGCCCACCAGCCACCAGATCAAGCAGTGGCTTATGGCAGAGTGTGCCATAAACGAACACGTCGTTCATAATTTTTATCTCCAACGACGATGTGCAGCCTCGGCCCCCAAACCGGACAAGACGGCCCCCATGAATACGGGAGCGATCGTCATTGTCACCGCAATCGCCATAAAGTCTGAAATTCCGATTTTTACAGCGGCTAGAACCGCTTCTAAAGCATGATCGTAAAGTTTTCGAAACGCCCGAATAAGCATCTCCCGTGTTGCAAGAGACATAAAGACCAGCAGCACAGTTACAAATCCACCGTTAATTCCGGCAACCGCAGCACGGGCCCAGCCGTTACCGACGCGCGGGCCGACCAACTGCCAGCCGATCACCGCGCCTAGGAACATGTTATACTCGATAAAGAATTGGTAGTACTGGAGGGCGGGACGCACCTCTCGCAGTTTGAGTGCCAGAATGACACCCGTCAGGGCCATAAAAATTGCGGCGATCAGACGGGCGGCTGTGGGCATCCTTAAGAAGGTCTTTCGATTGTCAACTGCGTTACATCGCAGATACCCCCTCTGAAGGCCCCCGCGCAAGACGTCAGATAAAAGTTCCACATCCGGCGGAAGCGGTCATCAAAGCCCATGGGCGCAATCCGGTCCCAGTTGTCGTTGAACATTTCGTACCAGCGGCGCAGGGTTTGGCTGTAGCTTTCGCCGAAATCCAGATGGTCGGTGACGCGCAGACCGGCGCGCTGGACCTCTTGCCTCAGGGTGCGGGGGCTTGGCAGCATCCCACCCGGAAAGATGTATTTCTGTATGAAATCCACACCATTCCTGTAGGTGTCCCAGCGCTTATCTTCTATCAAAATGATCTGAAGTACTGCCGAGGCTCCAGGCTTGAGGCAATTGCGGACGGTCTGGAAATAGGTTGGCCAGTATTTCTCGCCGACGGCCTCGAACATCTCGATGCTGGCGATGCCGTCATAGGTGCCTTTTTCGTCGCGATAGTCCTGCAATTTCAACGTTACTTGATCGGACAGGCCCGCGTCCGCAATACGTTTCTGGGCAAAGGCCAGCTGTTCGCGGCTGATCGTCAGACCTGTTACTTTGAGACCCCGCTCTTTGGCGGCGTATTCGGCGAACCCGCCCCAACCGCAGCCGATTTCCAGCACGTGGTCGCCGGGCTTCACGCCCATCCGGTCGACCATGCTGGCGTATTTCTGGATCTGCGCGGCCTCCAGACTCTCTTGCCCAGACTTAAACAACGCAGACGAGTAGGTCATCGTGTCGTCCAGCCACAGATTGTAGAAGTCGTTCCCCAGATCGTAGTGGTAAGAGATATTCTTTCTTGCCTGTTTTTTGGTATTTGACTGCAGCCAGAAACGGAATTTTTCCAGCGCCCGAACAAGTGACTTGCCGGGAAACCCGTCGTAGACCGCTTCTTGCTGGTCGTGGATCAAATCCATGAAGGCCTGAAGGTCCGGACTGCTCCACCAACCGTCCAGATATGAATCGCAAAAACCTAGGTCACCTTCGCGAATAAGTCGGGCAAAGGTATCCGGATGGTGAATCACGATCTCTGCCACGGGGCCGGGATTTTGCCCTTCGCAGCGAAAGACACGGCCGTCTTCCAGCCGAATATCCAGCCGCCCTGCCCGCATCCCTTTCATCATCGACAGGACAGCGCCCATGTAGCGGGGCAGATCGGTCGGCAGCGTGGTTTCGGCAAGCGTCATGGCGGGTCTCCCTAGGGGTCGTTTCAGGCTAGTCCTGTCAGCCACAGGCGGGCAATAAATCTTAAGACGGGGTCAGAAATCCCGTGCCTCATAGGCGTCCAATGCCCGTTTGCGACCCGCATCTGCGGTCACAATGGGCTTGGGGTAGTCATCTTTGGGCGACAGATCCCAGCTACGGGGAATCGCGTCGAAGTATTTCAGAGCGTGCTTGTGGGGGTTGCTGCGCCCCTCCGCGATCCAGCGGCTGACGTAGCTGCGCTGCTTGTCGAACTTGTCGAGTTGGGTCACCGGATTAAACACGCGGAAATACGGGGTCGCATCAGGGCCAGAGCCCGCCGACCACTGCCACCCCATCGCATTGGCGGCGGGGTCCCAGTCGATCAGGCAATCCTCAAACCACTCCAGACCGATCTTCCAATGGGTCAGCAGGTGCTTGGTCAGGTAGCTGGCGACGATCATTCGCGCTCGGTTGTGCATCCGGCCCGTCACATAAAGCTCTCGCATAGCCGCATCCACGAATTGAATGCCGGTGCGGCCCTGTTTCCAAGCGGTGACTTCGGCGTTTTCCTTTTCGTTCCAAGGGAATGCGGACCATTCCTCGCGCCAGTTGTCGGTCGCGATACGGGGGGTGTGCCAGATCAGGTGATAGGCAAACTCGCGCCACGCCAGTTCCTTCATAAAGGTTTCGGCGCCTTTGCTGCCCTCGTTCATGCGGCGCATGGCGGCGTGCCAGCATTGGCGGGGGCTGATCTCTCCCAGTGCCAGATTTTCGGACAGACAGCTGGTGCCGTCTTCGGACGGCAAATCCCGCTTGGTGTCGTAGTCGTCGACGATATTCTCGATGAAATGGGAAAGCCGGTCCTGCGCGGCATCCTCGCCAAGGCGCACGAAGGGCCGAACCACATCCGCCCCACGGCGCATCGCGGCACCTAAACCCCAATCCTCTAAGTTTTCGGTTTCCGGCCACTCCGGCGGTGCGGTCAGCGACGAAATCCGCCCCAAAGGCTGTGGCACGTCCCGCCCACGGACCGATTTCCAGAACGGCGTGAAAACCTTGTAGAACCCGCCCTGACCCGTTTCGACCGTCCAAGGCTCGAACATCAGGTGGCCAAGGTGGCTTTGCGCATCAATCCCCGCCTCTTTCAGCGCGGATTTGATGTCTTTGTCCCGTTTGACGCTGTCAGGATCATAGGCCCGCGACCAAAGCACCGTATCCGCACCGGTTTCCTCGATCAGCGCCTTCAGAACGGTCAGCGCATCGCCCGACCGCAGCACCAACCTGCTGCCGATCGCCTCTAGCGACTCGGTCAGATGACCGACCCCCAGCCCCAACCGCCATTTCGGCGCGGCGCCCAAGCCATCGACCAGTCCATCGCGGATAAAGACCGGCACCACCGGACGACCGCTGGACATGGCCGCCCAAAGCGCAGGGTGATCGGACAGGCGCAAATCCCTGCGGAACCAAACGATGATCGGAGAGTGCTCTGCCACGTAATGCCTCTTGGGTCGTAATTATGGATTGTTACGATTGGCAGAACGCTTTGGATCACCGATTGGTTCACTAATTTGTCAGAAAAATCCGAATGCTACAGCCAAGGCCCCGACTGCGGCATCAGAAACAGATCGGTCTCTTCAGGTTTCAGCCCCATCTGGGTCAGCATCGCATGAACCTGACCGCGGTGGTGGGTCTGGTGGTTAAAGAAATGCATTACGCATTCGCCCAGGTTTTTCGAGACAGTCGTGTTCAGGGTGCCCGAATACCACGTCAGGTCCGAAATCATATCGAGGGATTTCACCTTCTCGGCCCAAAGGATGATGTGGCCATCCATGCGAAACCGCTCGCCGCTCCAGGCGGCGATGGTGGGCTGGAAGTCGCGGCTGGTTTGGGCGGTGCCACCGGGCAAGGGCTTGTCCTGAAAACGCGCCATCCACGTGGTGTCCGCCCACAGGATATGGTTGACCGTGGCAAGGATCGAACCAAAGAACGCCCCGCGATCCTTCGTCAGTTCTTCAGGGGGCATGTCCTGCAAGAGCTTGCGCAAGTTCCTGTTCTGCCACGCATTATACCGGGCCATCGTTATACAATAATCTCGGGTCAGCATCTGCGGCTCCCGTCTCCAAATGTCGTTTTGCAAAATTTTCGCCCCAACCATGAAAACCGAGCGTACCGAAACAGGCAAGCACGTGATGCAGGATTTTCATGACAGGCTCTTGAATTCCGCCGCAAAGTTCGTAGGTTAGGCACGTCGGGCAACCGACTATGGACATAAACGCGCTCGTAATAAGCGGATCGGACCCGGGGGCGGTACCCGGCGGCTCCACCATAAATCCTATCGTTTGGGATTCTGGGGCCGAAATAGGATCGACGAACGTCTAAAGGGGTTTTGCTTTGTCCCGGTGTGATACCGCCGTTATCGGTTCAAAAAGTACAATTGCAAACGACAATCGTGCTCCGGTAGCAATGGCTGCGTAAGCAGTCGGCGAAACCGAAATCTAAGTCCTTGGGCCTAGCAGCTTAAGGCGGGGTTCGGAGGTACCTGGCAACAGAAACCTCCACTTTGCACCAGCGCCCCGAGGGGCGCTTTTTTATTGCTTCAGCGCCTCTGAAAGGGATTGCGGGGCCGATGTCTGTTCCCGCAAATCCAGCGAGGTCAGCAGATCCAGCAGGTGGTTTTTCATCAATTCCTCGGCCAAGGGGCCATCTTTGGCGGCCAAGGCCTTGATCAGGGCATGGTGGGCGTGGCTCTCGCACAGGGCGGCGCGGCGCTGCCAATAGAGAGCGATGATTAGCGATGACCGCGCCACAAGCTGCGAGATGAATTCCGCGATCGTCACCTGATTGGCGATGCGGGCAACCTCGATGTGGAACTGACCAGAGAGTTGCAGAGCCCTGCCCGTTTCCCCCGCCCGAAGCGCCGCATGTTCCGCGTCGATATGGGCCTGAAGGATGGCGATGTCCTCAATCGTCATCCGCTCGGCGGCATAGCGGGTCATGGTGGGCTCCAGCATGGCGCGGGCCTCGAACACCTCGCGCGCTTCTTTCACCGTGGGCTTGGCAACAAAGGCCCCGCGATTGCGCTTCAACTCAACCAGACGCATATGCGCCAGTTGCTGGAGCGCCGCGCGGACCACGGTGCGGCTGACGCCGTACACCTCGCCGACCTCGTCCTCGTTCAGCTTGGTGCCGGGGGCGATGCGGTGTTCGTGAATCGCTTCGGCCAAGGCCTCGGCCACGTGCGTGCTGGCGGTATCTGCCGGTTTTTCCTTTGGTGCCATGAAGCCCTGCGCCCCTATGTCTTTTCCTCTGTCTTCCGCCGCGGCGGCGCGAATCGCAAGGTCGGGGTTTCCGATCCGATGTGTGGACGTGATTGTATACGATTCTGGATCACAATTTGTGCACGGCCGTGTGGCACCTGCCCAAATCCGCGCCGTTCCGTGTTTCACACCCTAAAGCTGAGCGAAAAATGTTCCTGACTTACGATTTCTGACTGCACGGTCAAACCCAACGCGGAACCGAAAAGGGGCACAACATGCGGTCGGGTCAGGATCTGGAGCTGGTACATCTGGTGAAACGTTACGGGGACACCGTCGCCGTAAACGACATCAACCATGTGTTCCTGAACGGCAGCTATGTGTGTCTGCTTGGGCCGTCGGGCTGTGGCAAATCCTCGACCCTGCGGATGATCGCGGGCCACGAGAGCGTGTCCGAAGGCTCTATCGTGCTGGATGGCAGCGACATCAGCGCCCTGCCGCCCGCGCAGCGCGGGACCGCCATGATGTTCCAGAACTACGCCCTGTTCCCGCACCTGAGCGTGCGCGACAACGTCGCCTTTTCCCTGCACATGAAGGGCGTGGACAAACCCACCCGCCACAAAGCCGCCAATGAGCTGCTGGAGCTGGTGGACATGAGCCACCTTGCCGACCGCCTGCCCGCCCAACTGTCCGGCGGCCAGCAGCAGCGCGTTGCTTTGGCTCGCGCGCTGGTGACGAAGCCTCGCGTTCTGTTGCTGGACGAACCCCTGTCTGCGCTGGACCCGTTCCTGCGCATCCGGATGCGGGCGGAACTGAAGCGTCTGCAACGCGAGCTTGGCATCACCTTTATCCACGTCACCCACGGACAGGACGAAGCCTTGGCGTTGGCCGACGAGATCGTCGTCATGAACAACGCGGTGATCGAACAGGCCGGACCTGCCCGCGATGTCTGGATGGCCCCCCGCACCGAGTTCGTCGCCAAGTTCATGGGCGGTCACAACGTGATCTCGCTCGAGGGGCACAAGATCGCCCTGCGCGCCGATCAGGTCCGTATCGCGGACACCGGCCTGCCCGCCACCGTGACGGCTGTGGAATATCAGGGCGCCCATGTGGCGCTGACCGCCATGACCCCCGGCGGAGAAGAGATCGTGGCATTGGTCCCCGAAGCGGACTTCTTTGCCATGCCGAAACAAACCGGCGAAGCCGTCAGCTTTGTCTGGGACGAAGGGCGGGTTCACCGCCTCCTTGCTTAATCAACCAATCCAACAACAGGGATTTAGTACCATGTCGAAAATGCGTTATTCCCGTCGGTCCATTCTGAAAAGCGGTGCAGCCGCTGTGGCCGCCTCGACCCTGCCCGCGCCCATGATCTGGGCTCAGGAAATCAAGGATATCACCCTGCGCCAGTTCGGCACCGGCGTGTCGAACCTGAACGAGGTCGGCCAGAAGGTGAAAGAGGATCTGGGTTTCACTCTGGAAATGACCGCGCTGGATTCCGACAGCGTCACCCAGCGCGCGGCCACCCAGCCCGACAGCTTTGACATCGCGGATATCGAATACTGGATCTGTAAGAAGGTTTGGCCCACCGGCAACCTTCAGGCCATGGATACCAGCAAAATCAAGAACTACGACAAGATCGTTGGCATCTTCAAATCCGGCAAACTGACCCCCGAGAGCGTCATCGCCCAAGGCACCGCGCCCCATTCGGTCGGTTTCGTCGAAGGCCCCGGCTCGACCACCTTTGCCAAGGAAGAGACCGGTTGGATGACCCTGATCCCGACCATCTATAACGCGGACACTCTGGGCATCCGTCCCGACCTGATCGGCCGCCCCATCGAAAGCTGGACCGAACTCTTGAACCCCGAGTTCAAGGGCAAAGCCTCGATCCTCGACATTTCGTCGATCGGGATCATGGATATGGCGATGGTCTGCGAGGCGATGGGTGAAATCCAGTACGCCGACAAAGGCAACATGACCAAGGAAGAGATCGACAAGACCTTTGCGATCTTTACCGAAGCCAAGAAAAACGGCCAGTTCCGCGCCTTCTGGAAGACCTTTGACGAGAGCGTGAACCTGATGGCCTCGGGCGAAGTGGTGATCCAGTCCATGTGGTCGCCCGCCATCACCGCCGTGAAATCGCGCGGCATTCCCTGCGTCTATCAGCCCCTGAAAGAGGGCTATCGTTCGTGGGGCGGCGGTATCGGCCTGTCGAAATCGCTGACCGGCATGGAGCTGGACGCGGCCTATGAATACATCAACTGGTATCTGTCGGGCTGGGTCGGCGGCTTCTTGATGCGTCAGGGCTATTACTCGGCGGTTCCGGAAACCTCGAAAGAGTTCATGACCGCGGACGAGTGGGGCTACTGGTTCGAAGGCAAGCCCGCGGGCGGCGACATCACCAACCCCTTCGGCGACGTGCTGGCCAAGGCAGGCGACACACGCGATGGCGGTTCCTTCTATGAGCGGATGGGCCATGTGGCTTGCTGGAATGCCGTCATGGACGAGAACCAGTACATGGTCCGCAAGTGGAACGAGTTCATCGCGGCTTAAGCGGTGGTTTTAAGGGGCTTTGCCCCTCTGGACGGGCCTTCGGGCCCGCCCATTCACCCCAGAGTATTTGAGCAAGAAGAAGGGGCTGCGGCCCCGGGGATGGATTTATGGCGATGAGCCGGCATGTTTCGGGGTGGCTTCAGGCGGCCCCGTTGACCGTGGTGCTCGGGGGATTTCTGATCGCGCCCATCATCATGATTGTCGTGGTGAGTTTCTGGGGCGCGACCGAGTATTCGATCTATCCTGCCTTTCAGTTCGACAATTATAGCTATCTGTTCGGCTCGGCTGTGGTGTGGAAAGTGTTTCTGGCCACGTTCAAATACGCGCTGATCACGTGGGCGTTTACTTTGGCCATCGGGTTTACCGTGGCGTATTTTCTGGCCTTTCATGTGCGGTCCCAGGCGATGCAGACGGCGCTGTTTTTGCTGTGCACCATTCCGTTCTGGACCTCGAACATCATCCGTATGATTTCGTGGATTCCGTTTCTGGGGCGCAACGGGATTGCCAATTCGGCGCTGATCTCGTGGGGCGTGGTGGATCAGCCGGTGGAGTGGCTGCTCTATTCCGATTTCTCGGTCATTCTGGCTTTTGTGCATCTCTACACGCTGTTCATGGTCGTGCCGATTTTCAACACCATGATGCGGATTGACCGGTCATTGATCGAGGCGGCGGTGGATAATGGCGCGAGCGCGTTCCAGACCCTGCGTCATGTGATCCTGCCGCTGACCAAGCCGGGGATCATGATCGGGACGATTTTCGTGGTGACCCTGGTGATGGGCGATTTCATCACCGTGCGCTTCATGTCGGGATCGCAAAAGGCCAATGTGGGCCGCCTGATTTCCAACGATATTGCGCTGCTTCAGTACCCTTCGGCGGCGGCGACCTCGGTGGTGCTGCTGATCACGGTGTTGATGGTGATCGGGATCCTGCTGCGCTTTGTTAACATTCGCAAGGAGCTGTGAGTTATGGAAAAGCGTCCTTTGTCTTTTTACGTGCTTGCGGTGTTTTTCGGGCTGTTTGTGCTGTTTCTTTACGGGCCGACCCTGACCATTGGCATTCTGTCGTTTCAGGGGCCCGGTGGCGGCCTGACCTTTCCCATGCAGGGGGTGTCGCTGCACTGGTTCCGCGAGCTGTTCGAGCAGCAAGCTGTCGGTGACATCTGGGGCGCGTTCCGGCGGTCCTTTGTGCTGGGGCTGATGGTGATGATCACCACCGTGGTCGTGTCGGTCATGGCGGGGCTGGCGTTCCGCAAACGGTTCAAGGGCTCGGCGGTGCTGTTCTACATGGCGATCACGTCGCTGGTGATCCCGTCGATCCTGATTTCACTGGGGGTTGGTCTGATCTTTAACCAACTGGGGCTGAAGGTGCATTGGGCGACCTCGGGCTTCGGATCACAGCTGACATGGACCCTGCCCTTTGGCCTGTTGATCATGTTCGCGGTCTTTAACCGGTTCGACAAATCCTATGAGGAGGCCGCGCGGGACCAAGGTGCGACCCATTGGCAGACGATCCGCCATGTGGTGCTGCCGATCATTGCGCCGTCATTGATCGGGGTGGCGCTGTTCGGGTTCACCCTGAGCTATGATGAATTCGCGCGGACCTTGCTGACGTCGGGCAGCTACAACACCCTCCCGCTCGAGGTGTTCGGGATGACCACCAACGTGACTACGCCAGTGATCTATGCGCTGGGAACGCTGACCACGCTGTTTTCCTTCGGGATCATCGGGGCGTTCATGCTGTCGGTCTGGATCGCGGGGCGGCGCCGAGCGCGGCTGGGGTCTGACGCGGGCAAAGGTGTATGATGAAGATCGCCTATATTAACCCTAACAGCACCGCCGCTATGACCGAAGGGATTGTTGCGGTGGCAGCGGCCGCCCTGCCTGTAGCGCGGATTATCGGGATCACCAACATCGACGCCCCCTCGGCCATCCAAGGGCCAGAGGACGGCGCGGCGGCCCTGCCCGGAGTTCTGCGTCTGGTGGCCGAAGCCGAGGCTGACGGTGCCGGTGCCATCGTGATCGGGTGCTTCGACGACACTGGCTTGGCCGAGGCGCAGTCGATCACCGATCTGCCGGTTCTGGGGATCGGGCAGTCGGCCTATGTGATGGCGGGGCTGATGGGGCGGCGGTTTTCGGTGGTGACCTCTTTGGCCGTATCCATTCCTGTGATCACAGAGAATATCGCGGCGGGCGGTTATGCCCCGAACTGCGCCGGTGTCTATGCCAGCCACTTACCCGTCCTGACCATTGACGAAGGGTCCGAGCCCACCCGCGCCCATCTGGCCGCTTGCCTGACCGAGGCTGCGAAAACCAGCGGAGCGGTGGTTCTGGGCTGCGCCGGAATGGCGGGCCTGCGCGCCGACTTGGCGCGGCGCACAGGGGTTTTGCTGATCGACGGGGTTGCGGCCTCGGCCCATCTGGCGGCGGCGGCGGCGGGGTATCGCCGCACCTAGCTTACTCGGCCGGAATGAACCCGAACTCCTGCAATTCATCGCGGGACAGCAGGTAAATCTGATCCGGCGGCGTGCGCATGGCCAAGGCCATCACCTCGGGCGAGATGCCCATGCGGATGAGATAGGACATGACTTCGGCCTGCCCGCGCTGCACATCCTCGACCGCCATGAAGGCCGGCAGGATACCGCTTTCGCCAAAGTAATGCTGGTGTACGCCGACCTTGGCGGTTGGCGGCACCTGCCGTTCGGTGCCCCCCGCCAGAATATAGGGACAGGCAGAAAGACAGACGGCTAACCCCTGCATCTGTGTGGTCAGGCCAGCGGCGCGGATCGCTTCGCCAATCTCTAGCGCATCGGAAACGGACCCACCGGTGCTGTCCAAAGCGACCGACTTGATCGCTTGGCCGGTTTGCGCCCTTAGCCCGAGTTCGGCGGTGAAACGGGCACCGTCCCCTTCGGCGATCTGGCCGGTCAGAGTCAGCACTGCGGCATCACCGCTGAACTCCAGCCGCTCGGGCATCGGCGCGGTCGAGGGCATCCCGTCGGGCGAGGTCACCTGCACCCGGTCTGGCGCATAGGGGCGCGTCGAGGGGCCCGCGGGCGTGGGCATGGTCAGCAAATCCCGCGCGGGCAGCGATTGCATCAGGTCCATCCCGATCAAAGCAATCCCGATCAGCACCTGCGCCCCGATCATCCCCGTGATCGCGCGGCGTATCCCCCTTGGAGCGGCTACATCCTGCGACATCGGGCTACTCCGCCGCCCTGAGCGTCGGTTTCGGCTCTGGTTCCACTGGCGTCGGGTCAGCGGGAATGTCCAGCGCCCGCGCCGCCGCCAAGGCTGCCCGCAATTCGGACACGGTCATGGTTTCCTCGACCGAATGCGCGCCAAGGCCTCCGCGAATGGCCGATTGGGTCACCATCAGGATGAACACCAGAACCGCCGGCAACAGGTCAATCGCGATCGCCCCCGCCCAAGAGGGCACAAAGTTCCCCGCATAGCGGATCACCGCATCGGCGGCAGACAGCGGGGTATATTCGATCTCTTCGGCCTCTGGTAGGGCCAGCACTTCGTTCGAGGCCAGGGTCAGCGTCTCGGCCCGATCCGCCAGCAGGCCCATGACCGACGCGATGGTCGCTTGTTGGGCCGTGCGCCCCTCGGCCGAGGTCGCGTCAAGATCGGGTAGCACCACGGAATCCCGCAGATCAACGGCGGCACGGTTCACCAAAGGGGCCACGTTTAGCTGCCGCAATTCCGCGATGATACCGGACAGGCGCACGGCCTCTTCGGCGAAGCGGACCGAGCGGCCTTCGATGGCGCCGGGTTCAACAGACAGGGCGCGCATCCGGCTGAGGATCGCGTTCCCCTGATCGAAAGCCTGACTGACAGCGCGGTCTTGGGCGGCGATTTGCTCTTCTAACCCCTGAAGTTCATCGGATTTCTGGGTCAGCAGACGGAACACCGCCCCGCGCCCCGCGATACCGGACAGATCGCCGCCAGCCTCTTGTTGCGACAGGCCATCGAACGTCTCGCGCACGCGGGCCACGTCGCGGGCCAAGGACTGACCTGCGATGGCATTGGCGTGGGTCCGTTCCAGCGCGGATTGGTAGTTCTGGACCGTGTGGGCCAAGTGCTGCTCGACCGCTGCGGCCCCCGCCAAGGCCGCCGCGTTCAGCCACGAGGACATCGCGATAATGGCCACGCATCCCAGCCCCATAGACAGGAAAAGACCCAGTTTCGAGGCCGCCGACCTTACTGCAGGAAGCAGCCGCAACATATAGGACCAGAACACAAAAATCCCGACGGATACCGCGATGGAATAGGACAGCGCGGCAAAGGTCGTCCACGCACCGGTATCATCCAGCAGGGAGCGTACCCCAAGATAGGTATAGATGCCGGACGCTGCCGACAGCACCCCCAGCGCCGCGCCGGTAAAGCTGTCGAGCCATTGCAGATGTCGGGAAAGTTCACGCGCGTAGCGGGCACCTTCGTGATCGGGCGTGCGCCCGTCAGGGGAATGGGTCAATCGTCCCTCCAGAATGTCAGTGAATTCGGTCGAATATAATCGGGTTTCTATGATGTGCAGTCTAACCTGTGATCACAGTCGGTCACAGTCTTGCGAACGGGGGCTGGCAAGCAACTAACCAAGACTGACAATTTGCTTTGATTTTTCGTAAGCTTCGATCAATCTACCCCACGGGATGTGGGAGGAGAGCGTAATGATCGCCGTTATTTTCGAGGTAACCCCCAAAAAAGGTATGCAAGGCCCCTACTTGGACATGGCCGCGCAAATGAAGGAACATCTGGAAGGGTTCGACGGCTTTGTCAGCGTCGAGCGGTTCCAGAGCCTGACGACGCCGGGCAAACTCTTGTCGCTGTCCATCTGGCGGGACGAGGAATCCGTCCAGCGCTGGCGCAAGCTGACCGCTCATCGCGGGGCGCAGGAAATGGGGCGTCAGAGGTTCTTTGCGGACTACCGTCTTCGGGTGGCCAGTGTGATGCGCGACTACGGCATGGATGCCCGTCAAGAGGCCCCCGCCGACAGCCGCGCCCATCACGGCGCCATGTGAAGTTCACAGTGCAGAGTTATGTTTTTGCTTGGGTTTTGCGTTTGATCTGATCGGACGCACAGCCAAACCCGGGCAAACAGGATAGGCAAATGACCCCTGATATTTCCACGCTCGTCCGCGTCTTCGGGCGCATCGGCGTGCTCTCTTTTGGCGGACCGGCGGCGCAGATCGCCCTGATGCACAAAGAGCTGGTCGAGGATCGCGACTGGCTGACCGAGCAGCAATTCCTGCGCGCCCTTTCCTTTTGCATGCTGCTGCCCGGCCCCGAAGCGATGCAGCTGGCCACCTATGCGGGCTGGCGGATGCGCGGGACCCTTGGCGGATTGATTGCTGGGCTCTTGTTCGTGGTGCCCGGTGCGCTGGTGATTTTGGGGCTGGCCTTGGGTTACGCCTATTTCGGAGAGCTGCCTTGGGTGCAGTCGGCCTTTGTCGGGATCAAGGCGGCGGTGACGATTATCGTCCTGCAAGCCCTGTATAAAGTGGCGAAAAAGGCGCTGAAGCGGCCCATGGACTGGATGATTGCGGCGCTTGGTTTTGTCGGCCTGTTCGCGTTGGGGCTGCCTTTTCCGCTGGTGATCGCGATTGCGGCAGTGATCGGCGCGGTGAATAGCGCCGATGAACCCCATGCGCCGGTCGAGGCCCCGATGAAGCCCCGAACTTTGGCAACGGTGGCGATCTGGGGCCTGCTGTGGCTGGCCCCCGTGGCAGCCTGCGCGATGATGGCCCCTGCGTTCTATACTGAAATTGCGCTATTTTTCTCGAAACTTGCGGTGGTGACGTTTGGCGGGGCCTATGCGGTGCTGGCTTACATGGCCCAAGAGGTCGTGCAGACCTACGGCTGGATCACCCCCGACCAGATGATCGACGCGCTGGGGCTGGCCGAGACCACACCTGGCCCGCTGATTCTGGTGACAGAGTTCGTGGCCCTGCTGGCGGGCTTTGCCAAAGGCGGCGTGTGGATGGCGATTGCGGCGGGCGGCCTGTGCCTGTGGGTCACGTTCGTGCCGTGCTTTCTGTGGATCTTTGCGGGGGCGCCGTACCTTGACCTGCTGGCGGCACAGCCGCGCCTCAGGGGAGCTTTGTCGGCCATTACAGCGGCCGTTGTCGGGGTCATCCTGAACCTGTCGATCTGGTTTGCGGCCCATGTTTTCTTTGACTCTGTTGGCACCGCAGCATTCGGGCCGTTTACCGTGTTGGCCCCCCTTTGGATGTCAGTCAATTTGATCCCTGTGGCGCTGGCGGTGATGGCTGCGGTGATGCTTATTCTGCTCAAAATCGGTATGGGCCGGACGTTACTGATAATGGCAATTTTCGGTCTTGCATCAGGGGTCTATGCATTCTGATTGCATTCCCCTCTTTAGTTTGTTTTCCGTTGGTCTATGCTGAGTGAAAATCGGAGGCACATGAAATGGGCGATATCGACTATGGCAACTTGATGCACGCTGCGATGCGGGGCCTGATCCGTCAGGTTCTGGAGGGCGTGGCCCAAGAGGGTTTGCCCGGCGAGCACCATTTCTTCATCACTTTCTCGACCCGCGCCCACGGCGTAGAGCTGGCCGACTGGCTGGTTCAGCGGTACCCGTCCGAAATGACTGTGGTGCTGCAGCACTGGTTCGACGCGCTGGATGTGGACGAAGACGGCTTTGGCGTCACTCTGAACTTTGGCGACAGCCCCGAGCGTCTGTATATCCCCTATGATGCGATCCGCACCTTTGTGGACCCGTCGGTGGAATTCGGTCTGCGCTTTGAAAGCATCGGCGAAGACGAGGACGACGAAGAAGACGAACTGGACGTCGAGCTGGCCGAAGTGGAAGAAACGCCTCATGTGGAGGCAGAAATCGTCAGCTTGGACAAGTTCCGCAAGTAAGCTGTTACGACCCCGCAAATTTTGTGATCACAAGCGTGATTTTCTACCTGCGTTTGCGCTATCTGAGGCGCAGACGCGATTGCGGGACCGGGTTTCAGGCGCTAAACCGCTGGCAATCAAGTCCATAGGAGGTGCCAGATGGCCGATACCCGTACCGAGACCGACAGCTTTGGTCCGCTAGAGGTTCCCGCAGACAAGTATTGGGGCGCTCAGACCCAGCGTTCGATCATGAACTTCCCCATCGGTTGGGAAAAGCAGCCCGTGCCCGTCATCCGCGCTTTGGGTGTGGTCAAGAAGGCCGCCGCGATCGTGAACGAAGGCTTTGGCGATCTGGCTCCTGAACTGTCGAAGGCCATCCAAGCCGCAGCAACCGAAGTCATCGAAGGCAAGTTCGACGACAACTTCCCGCTGGTCGTTTGGCAGACCGGTTCCGGCACCCAGTCGAACATGAACGCGAACGAGGTTATCTCGAACCGCGCGATCGAAATGCTGGGTGGTGAACTGGCCAGCAAAAAGCCCGTGCACCCGAACGATCACTGCAACATGGGCCAGTCGTCGAACGACACCTTCCCGACCGCGATGCACGTCGCCATCGGGATGCACACCCGTGACGTCCTGCTGCCCGGCCTGCGCAAGCTGCACGCCGCTCTGGCCGCCAAGTCGGAAGAGTTCAAGGACATCATCAAGATCGGCCGCACCCACACTCAGGACGCGACCCCGCTGACCCTTGGTCAGGAATTCGGTGGTTACGCCCATCAGGTGGCTCAGGGCATCAAGCGCGTCGAAGCGTGCCTGCCCGACATCTATGAACTGGCGCAGGGCGGCACCGCCGTTGGCACCGGTCTGAACACCCGCAAAGGCTTTGCCGAAAAGGTTGCCGCCGAAATCGCAGCGATCACCGGCCTGCCCTTCGTCACCGCCCCCAACAAGTTCGAAGCACTGGCCGCGCACGACGCGATGGTCATGTTCTCGGGCGCGCTGAAGACCGTGGCCGGTTCGCTGTTCAAAATCGCGAACGACATGCGTCTTCTGGGTTCGGGCCCCCGTTCGGGTCTTGGCGAACTGATCCTGCCGGAAAACGAGCCCGGCTCGTCGATCATGCCCGGCAAAGTGAACCCCACTCAGGCCGAAGCACTGACCATGGTGTGCGCTCACGTCATGGGCAACGACGCAGCGGTTGGTTTCGCGGGCTCGCAGGGTCACTTTGAACTGAACGTGTACAACCCGATGATGTCGTACAACGTTCTGCAGTCGATCCAGCTCTTGGGTGATGCCGCGTCTGCGTTCACCGACAACATGGTTGTTGGCACTCAGGCGAACGTCGCGCGTATCGACAAGCTGATGAAAGAGTCGCTGATGCTGGTTACCGCACTGGCGCCGACCATCGGCTACGACAACGCCACCAAGGTTGCGAAGACCGCGCACAAGAACGGCACCACTCTGAAAGAAGAGGCGATCGCTCTTGGTTTCGTGGACGAAGAAACCTTTGACCGCGTTGTGCGCCCCGAAGACATGATCGGCCCGAAATAATGGCCGCACCGGTTTATCTGAACCGGTTTCGCAAAGACAAAGCACGGGCCGAGAAAAAGGCCCGTGCTGACGAAAACGCTGCAAAATTCGGCCGTACCAAGGCCGAGAAACAGCGCGATGCCCTGACCGCCGACAAGGCCGTCCGGCATCTGGACCAGCACAAACGCGAAGACGAATGAGCGGCGGACCTATCAAACGCTCGCTCACCCTGCGGGGACACCGAACGTCGGTCTCTTTGGAAGATCCGTTCTGGCAGGCCTTTCGCCACATCGCAGATGCGCAGGACAAACCTCTGAACCAACTGGCCGCCGAAATCGACACCCGCCGCGACCCCGAGGTCGAAGGGCTGGCCTCCGCCATCCGTGTCTATGTGTTGCGCTGGTACCAAGAACGCGAAAATCCCCACGAGGGGGATTTGGACTGACCGTTTTGGATCAGTGGGTGGGCAGGATCATCAGACCCTGCCCTTAGTTTTCTTACAGCGACGCGCCGTAGATCTTGTCCACGTTCGCACCCAGTGCGGCGTTGAACTCGTCATCCGACTGCTGTGCGCTCAGGCCTTCGGCCAAGGCGCGGCTGAACGATGCGATCATCTTGGCGTTCTTCGACAGTTTCTCGCAGGCATCATCGGTGGTGTAGCCACCCGACAGAGCCACAACGCGCAGAACGCGGGGGTGATCCGCCAGGCTGTCATAGAGGCCAGCTTCGGTGGGGATGGTCAGCTTCAGAACGACGTTCTGGGTCTCGTCCAGCAGGTCCAGCTGCTTTTCGATCTCGGCCTTCAGAATGGTTTCTGCTTCGGCTTTGGTGGGGCTATCGATCAGAACTTCGGGCTCGACGATCGGAACCAGACCGGCTGCGATCACTTCTTTGCCCAGTTCGAACTGCTGCGCGACAACCGCTGCGATGCCGGTTGCGTTGGCTTCGTGGATGACCGAACGCTCTTTGGTGCCGAAGATGCCGAATTCACGGGCGGTTGCCAGCAGTTCGGTCAGGCCATCGATGGGCTTCAGGATCTGAGCGCCGTCTTTGACGTCTTCCATGCCCTTGTCGATTTTCAGGAAGGGAACAACGCCGCGCTCTTCCCACAGGTAGGTGGGAACGGGCATGCCATTGACTTCACCGCGCATGGTGCGCTCGAACAGGATCGCGCCGATGACTTTTTCCGAGGTAAACGCGGGCGAAGTCATGATGCGGCAGCGCATGTCGTGGATCAGACCGAACATCTCTTCTTCGGTCGAGTAAGCGTCTTCTTCAACGCCGTACTGCTTCAGGGCCTTGGGGGTCGAACCGCCGCTCTGGTCCAGAGCTGCGATGAAACCTGCGCCTGCTGCAATGCGGTCGGCTTGGCTCTGTTCGACGACAGTGTCCTTGGCCATGATGATGAATCCCTTCGATGCGTTAAAATCTCGTGCGATTTTTAACCTATCTCGCGGGATCAGGATAGTCTTTTAACTGATGTTTAGCGCAAACAATGTTATCTTTAACGCTAACATTTAACGCTAACGGCGTGTGATTTTCAGATGGATGCCGTTGGCGGACCGTAAAGTCAGGTGCGCCACGGGAATTGGGACCTCAGAATCAATCGCTTCGAAGCGGAAATGGCGCAGTAGCATGGACAGGATCAGCACCCCTTCGACCATTGCAAAGCCCGCGCCGGTACACACCCGCGGCCCCGCCGAGAACGGCATATAGGCGCAGCGCGCACTGGTGCGGCCCTCTTCGGTCTTTGACCTTTCGGGGTCAAAGGCGTCGGGGTTGTCCCACAGCCGCTCGTGCCGATGCAGGTGGAATGGGCTAAGGACGATCTGCGATCCCTTGGGCGCAGTGCGGTCCCGCAGGCATTCGGGCTGCACGGTTTCGCGCACCATCATGGGCACTGGGGGGTACAGGCGCAGAGCCTCACGGAACACATCGCGGCTGATCTTTAGCTTCGAAACCTCTGAAAAGTCGCCACTTTCCAGCGCCATTGCCTCTGAGGCCACGCGGTCCTGCCATTCCGGATAGAGCGCCATTAGATAAAGCGTCCACGCCAAAGCCGAGGCGCTGGTTTCGTGCCCCGCCAGAAAGAAGATCGCGACCTGATCGACCATCTCTTCGGTGGTAAAGGTCTCGCCGGTTTCGGGATCGGCGGTGGTCATGATCTTGGTCGCCAGATCGCCGGGCGCGTTGCCCTGGTGGATCGCCGCCATCCGGTCTGAGGTCAGCCGCGTGATCAGGGACCGGATCAGGCGCGCGCTGTCCTTGGTCTCTCGGCTAAAGAACCGCGGCATCCATTTCGGCATGGGGATAAAGGCGGCCAGATTGACGATCGGCTGACTGCGTTGATAGGCGCGGAATTCGTGGAAAACCTGCGATGCGATCTCGTGCTCGATGGGAATTGTGAAAAGCGTGCGAAATATAACATCTGCCGCGACGTGGCTGGTCTCTGGCTCCACATCTATGGTCTGGCCGACATGGCGTTCCATCCGCTGAACAGCGGCCTGTGCGGCGGCCCACATCGCGGGATAGGTGTCGCGCAGCCGCCCCCCTTCGAAGGCGGGGTCGATGATCCGGCGCTGGCGCTGCCATTCCGCGCCGTTGGTCACGAACACGGACCGGCCGAGCAAGGGCCGGAGCCCCTCGTTCACCCTGCCCGATTTCGGGAAATCCATCGGGCGCTCTTTCAACACCAGATCCAGCAGTTCCGGCTGGTTCACAAGATAAGAGCGAAAGAACGGCGTGCGAAACTCGGCCATCCACGCGCGGTACAGGCGTTGGGGCTGCGCCGACAGGATATCCTTGCGGAACAGCTGCATATAGCGCCACAGGGACACCTTGTCCGCACGGGCCGCCGGTTTCGGGGGGATCACGGGGTCATACTCCGGTATTTCGACAGCGCCTCACGCTTGGTCGAGGGCGACGGGGCCCGTCCGTCAAACCGCGCGCCAAGGGTCATCGGGCCGGCAGTCACGCGGAAATAGTCGTAATCCTCGGCATTGGGCAGCGCGAAGATATACTGGAAGTGCAGCCGGAACCACGACCGTCGCAGGCGTTTCCACTGCTCGGGCCCCAAAGTGCGGGAAAAGGCGGCAGAGATCACGATGGGCCAGCGCTGCCCTTCGGGCGCCACGCCGCTGACCCCTACTGGATCACACATAGCAAAGGCACAGCCGTCCCCCAGCGCGGTCACGTCAATCCACGCCAGTTGCTCGGTCAGGCTCAGGTCATGCAGGTCGCGGCGCAGGCGGCTGGCATCAGGCAGGAAAGACACCATCGGCACCACATGGCCAAGGCTCAGGAAGCCCACCGCCGCCTGACTGTCCGCCAGACGCCCATCGCGCAGCAGATCGGCCAGCACCGACACCCCCAGATAGGCGCCCGAGGAATGGCCAACCACCAGAACTTCGTCCACGGTCGGATCGGCAAAAGCCTCGGCGATACGGTCGGCGAATTCGGACAGGCGTTCCTCTAGCTCGGGCTGGTAGGCCCCGCGCAAACCGGCAGAAAAGGCGTAATCGTGCATCAGGTAGTAGGCCAGAATTCGGTTATCGAGCCGCCTGCCCGCCCGAAGCAGCCCATAGCCCGCCATCGACCCGAGAACCGCTCCGATCATCCCGAGCGGCCCCGGCAGCACAAACTCCACCACCGTCCAGATCGCGAAGACCAGTAGCACCGCCAGCACCAGTTGCAGCAGCAGAAACCCCACGGGGTATAGCGCCGCAATCACCGGCCCGCGCCGCAGCTGCATCAGCCGCCACAGAGTTCCGGTCGAGATATAGATCCACGCCGTTTTCAGCAGCTGCACATAGGTCGCGCCGATCCCCTGATCCATTGAGGAATTCACGATGTCCGACCAGACCAGCACATCCACACGGGCGGAAACGTCATGCCCTTCGATGCGGGCCTCGACCTCCCACGCGCTGCTACCGACGCCGCGCAGATCAATCCGGTAGCCAGAGTAGCGGGCCTGATCCGCGCCCTCTTTTCTGTAAAATTCACGATAGCGACGGGGCGGATAGGGATCAAACCCCGGAATGTAAAACACCCGGCGCCGCCCTACAGGTCTGTCAAACCGCTCGTCCATCCCAACCCCTTGCAATAAGGGGATTAAACACGCTCAGACCTGAAAAGGATAGACGTAATCTTTAACCCAGATTGGCGAGAGAGGGGAAATTTTCCAGCAACCAATAGGAGAATTGCGAAAATCCACCTGTCAGCATCAACAAACCTATCGTCCATAGCAAGAGGCCCATGATCCGCTCGATCTGCTCCATGTGGCGCTTCATCCAGGTCATCACGCCGCTCATCTGCGGCAGGAACGCCGCGACCAGCAGGAACGGCACCCCAAGACCCAGCGCATAGACGGCCAGCAACATGGTGCCTTTGGCCACGCTGGCCTCGGACGCGGCAAGCGACAGGATCGCCCCCAGCTGCGGGCCGATGCACGGCGTCCAGCCAAAAGCAAAGGCCAGCCCCAGCACATAGGCCCCAAAGGCCGAGCCGCCCTGATCGCCCACATCAATGCGGGCCTCGCGGCTCAGGAACCCGATGCGGATGACACCCACGAAATGCGCGCCGAATACCATGACAAGAATGCCCGCCACGGTGTTGAAATAGCTTTGATAGGCCAGCAGCACCCTGCCCGCGGCCGACGCCGCGAACCCCAACAGCAGAAACACCGTCGACAGCCCCAGCACAAAGAACAACGCCGCCAGCAAGGTCCGCGCCCGTGCACTGCCGCTGCCCTTCATCTCGTTCAGGCTGACCCCGCTCATGTAGGCCAGATACGGGGGAACGATCGGCAGCACACAGGGGCTGAGGAAGCTGATGATCCCCGCCGTCAGTGCCACAAGCATGGCGGGCAGCAGGCCCGCGTCAAAGAGGTCGATTCCGAACATGTCTGGTTTTTACCCTATCTGACTGGCGCCCGTCACCTCGGGGCGTTTCACATATTTGTTGGTCAGGTCAACGCGGCAAAACGGGCCCGCAAACAATCAGGGCGCCCGCTGGGGACGCCCTGTTGAATTATACGCTCCACCAGCCGGTGCGCTTGGGCTTGGGCGGCTCGTTCGAGATTTCCTCGACGATCGCCTCGGGCTCGGGTTGCGGCGCGGGCTCGGGTTCCGCAGGAACCTCTACCGGTGCAGGCTCGGCCACGGCGGGCTCTTCGACCGCGGGAACCTCCTCGGGGGCCGGTTCCTCAGCGGGTGCTTCGGGCTCGGCGGGAACCTCGACAACCTCGGGCTCTGCCGGAGTGTCCTCGGGCATCGGTGCCTCGGTGGGCTGTTCCTCGATGACTTCGGCGGGGGTCTCGACAGGCGCTTCTACCGGTGCTTCCGCAGGGGTCTCGACCTCTGCCGGAGCATCTTCGACCACGACGGGCGCGTCGGTCGCGGCATCATCCGATGCCTCTTCACCCTCTGCGTCATCCTCGTCGGACTGCTCACCGTTCTCCATCGACTTGTCGTCAGAGTCTTTGCCCTTGCCACCACGACGACGACGACGACGGCGCTTCTTGGGCTTACCACCTTCTTCACCTTCGGGCTTCTGCTCGGGCGCTTTCGCCTCAACGACCACTTCTTCGGCTTCTTCGATCTCGACTTCTTCGGCTGCGGCATCCGCATCCAGAGCGTCCATGATCGAAGTATCCAGAACTTCGGCCTCGGGGATATAGCCGCCGATCACACGAACCGCGGTCTTGAACTTCTCGATCGAGAAGTCGGGGCTGATCAGGTGCGCGTCCGCTTCGATGCGAACGGCCATGCCATAGCGTGCCTCAATCTGGGCCACATGCTCGCGCTTGTGGTTGATCAGGTAGTTCACGATCTGCATGGGCGCCTTGACCAAGGCTTCCTTGCTGCGGCCACGAACGCCCTCTTCCTCGAGCTGGCGCAGAATGGCGAGCGACACGTTGTCGTCCGAACGCAGCAGACCGGTGCCATGGCAGTGCGGACACGGCTGGGTGGTCGCCTCGATCATGCCGGGACGCAGACGCTGACGGCTCATCTCCAAGAGGCCAAAGCCCGAGATGCGGCCAACCTGGATGCGCGCGCGGTCGGTTTTCAGCTTGTCTTTCAGACGCTTCTCGACCGCAGTGTTGTTCTTGCGCTCGTCCATGTCGATGAAGTCGATCACGATCAGACCGGCCAAGTCGCGCAGACGCAGCTGGCGCGCCACCTCTTCGGCGGCTTCAAGGTTGGTCTTCAGCGCGGTCTCTTCGATCGAGCCTTCTTTGGTCGCCTTGCCAGAGTTCACGTCGATCGCCACCAGCGCCTCGGTCACACCGATCACGATGTAGCCGCCGGATTTCAGCTGGACGGTCGGGTTGAACATGCTGCTCAGGTAGCTTTCCACCTGATACCGCGCGAACAAGGGCATACGATCGGTGTAATGCTTCACGTTCTTGGCGTGGGACGGCATGATCATTTTCATGAAGTCTTTGGCGTTGCGGTAGCCGCGTTCGCCTTCGACCAGAACTTCGTCGATCTCGCGGTTATAAAGGTCGCGGATCGAGCGTTTGATCAGATCGCCCTCTTCGTAGATCTTGCAAGGGGCCACGGACTGCAGCGTGTTCTCGCGGATCTGTTCCCACATGCGCTGCAGGTATTCGTAGTCGCGCTTGATCTCGGCCTTGGTGCGCTGTGCGCCAGCGGTCCGGATGATCAGACCTGCGCCCTGCGGCACATCAAGTTCGCCCGCTATCTCTTTGAGTTTCTTGCGATCTGCGGCGTTAGTGATCTTGCGGCTGATGCCACCACCACGGGCAGTATTCGGCATCAATACGCAGTAACGGCCCGCAAGGCTGAGGTAAGTGGTCAGGGCCGCGCCCTTGTTGCCACGCTCTTCCTTAACGACCTGTACCAGCAGGATCTGGCGTACCTTGATCACTTCCTGGATTTTGTAGCGGCGCGCGCGGGGTTTGCGCACGGGGCGGATATCCTCGGCGTCATCCTCTTCGGAGACGGACTCGATTTCCGCTTTGGGGTCCACGTCATCCGCGTCGTCGCTGTCATCCTCATCGTCCGAGGCAGCTTCGGCAGCGGGCGCTTCATCGTCTTCGGTGGCGGCAACGGGATCGGCGTCCTGATCCTCGTCTTCGTCATCAAGATCAATGGTCTCCATGCCCGAGATTTCACGGGTGGCCACTGCATCGTCGCTATCGTCATTGCGCGCAGCCTGAGCGGGACGCGGACGGTCATCACCATCTTCGTCGGTCTGCTCGGCGTCCGCCTCAGGTGCGGTTTCCTCGGGCGCAGCTTCGACTACGGGCTCTTCGATTGCTTCGGGAGCAACCTCGTCAGCCACAGCTTCCTCGGCCACAGGCGCGGCGTCTTCTTCGGCCTCAGCCACAGGAGCCTCTTCCGCAACCGGAGCGGCTTCTTCGCTGACCTCTGCCGTAGTTTCCTCTGCAACGTCAGCCACTTCTACAGGGGCCTCGGCTGCTACTTCGGTCACACCCTCTTCTGCCGCCTCAACGACGGGTTCTTCGGCAACAGGCGCGTCAGCCGCTGCTTCGAACACCTCGGGTTGGGCTTCAGCCTCGGGGGCTGCCTCTACCTTGGGCTTGTCGGCGGGCTTTTTCTTGCGCGAACGCGAACGGGACCGCTTGGGGCGCTCGTTCTCTTCTTCGTCATCGCTTTCCTGAGCGGCGGCATAGGCGCGCTCTTCGGCCAGCAGAGCCTCGCGGTCTGCTACCGGGATCTGGTAGTAATCGGGGTGAATTTCCGAGAACGCCAGAAAGCCGTGGCGGTTTCCGCCGTAATCAACAAATGCTGCCTGAAGGGATGGTTCGACCCGTGTAACCTTGGCTAGATAGATGTTGCCAGCAAGCTGGCGTTTGTTTTCGGACTCAAAGTCAAATTCCTCAACCTTGTTTCCGTCCACCACCACAACGCGGGTCTCTTCCGCGTGGGTGGCGTCGATGAGCATTTTCTTTCCCATGGTATCTCTTTGCACAGGTCATCGGGGTCCGGAACAAGCCGGACGCGCGCGGTGCTGCTGTGTTTTGTCAGGGCGAGGGGAAACGCGCAAAGAGCAGGCGCGGAATGCGCCCTACACTTCACTAAACTTACGTTTGCGCGTTTCATCGCGGTTCTTCTCCGACGCCATGCGGCGCCATGTTTATGGCCCGTCGCGCTTGCGTGCCGGGCTGATTTCTTCGAGCCTGTTCGGCCCTAAGCGGTCCTTTCGGGACGGCGGCTCGTAATGGCGCGCCTCTGTCCAGATCGGGAAAACTGTGTCGCGAGACTGTTGATAAGTCCCGTTCTATCACCATAAAGGGCATTTTCTCGAAAAGACAATGCGGAAAATGCCCCTTGGGCGCGTCACTTACAGATAATCGGCGCGCTGAAGGCCGTATTTGGCCATCTTTTCGTTAAGGGTCCGGCGCGGAAGGCACAGCTCTTCCATCACGCTGGCGATAGAGCCTTTGTGACGGCGCATGGTGTTGTCGATCAGCATCCGTTCAAATGCCTCGACGTATTCCTTCAGGGGTTTGCCTTCGGTGGTGACGACGGGGCGCAGGTCATCGTTATCCGCCATCAGAAGGCTGGCGATGGTGCCCGACCCGCGGCGCGACTGCAGAACGGCCCGTTCGGCCACGTTTATCAGTTGGCGCACGTTACCGGGCCACGGGGCTTGCAGCAGCTGCGCGGCCTCTTGGGCGCTGGGTTCGGGGGCATCGCAGCCGTATTCGTCGGCGAACTGCTCGGCGTGACGGTTGAACAGGGTCAGGATATCTTCGCCGCGATTGCGCAGCGGCGGCAAGGTGATGCGCAGCGCAGCAAGGCGATAGAACAGGTCGTTGCGCAGGGCGTCCTCGACGGTTTTGCCCTGCTCTTGCATGTTGCAAATGCCGATGATGCGGGTCTCGCCGGGGGTGCCCTGTTCGTTAATGAACGACAGCAGGCGCGCTTGGACCGTGTCACTCAGGGTTTCGATGTCTTCGAGAACCAAAGTGCCACCGCGTGCCTCTTCGACGGCGGGCAGCTGGATATCCTCGGGCTGCATGGGGCCGAACAGGCGTTTGGTCAGGCTATCCTCATCGTAGGCCGAGCACGAGACCAGCACGAACTTGCGGCCCGCGCGGCTGCCCACGGCGTGCAGCGCGTGCGCGGTCAGGGTTTTGCCGGTGCCGGTTTCGCCGTCGATCATCACGTGACCGTCCGCCTGCCCCAGATCCAGAATGTCCTCTTTCAGACGCGTCATGTCGGGACCAGTGCCGATGATTTTGCTCATCAGCCCTGCCCCGTCCGACAACTCGCGGCGCAGGGCGCGGTTGTCCAGAACCATACGGCGCTGGTTCAGGGCCTTGCGCGCGATCTCGGTCATCTTGTCGGGGTTGAACGGTTTTTCGAGGAAGTCAAACGCCCCAAGACGCATCGCCTCGACCGCGATCGGAACGTCACCATGGCCGGTGATCATAATAACCGGCAAGCTGCTGTCGCTGCCCATCAGCTTCTTCAGCAGGCCCATGCCGCCCATACCGGGCATCTTGATGTCGCTGATGACGATGCCGGGATAGTCGGTGCCGATCTTGACCAAGGCATCCTCGGCCGAAGGGAACGTCTCGGTGTCAAAGCCAGAGAGCGCAAGCCACTGGCTGATCGACTGACGCATATCCTGTTCATCATCGACAATGGCAATCTTCATCACTTGCGACATCACTTACTCCGCGGCTTCAATATCTTCGAGGAAGATAGGCAATTGCATTTCAAATACAGCCCCGCCGCCTTCGGCATTGCGCGCAGTCAGGCGCCCGCCAAGGTCGGACACAATCCCCGAAGAGATCGCGAGGCCAAGCCCGACACCTTCGCCGGGCTGTTTGGTGGTGTAAAAAGGCTCGAACAGGTTATCGAGGTCCTCGATCCCGTGGCCGTTGTCCCGCACGGTCAGCGTGGCGGTTTCGCCCGCACTCAGCAGAACATCGACGCGGGGGTCACTGCGCCCGCCAACGGCATCCAGCGCGTTGCGCAGCAGGTTGATCATCACCTGCTCGATCCGCACACGATCGCCCATGACGACAACGGAATTCTCGGGGACGACCTTTTCCAGCCGTACCCGCCCCTGACGCAGTTGCGGTTCCATCATTGACAGGGCCGAGGACAAAGCCTCTTTTATATCAACGGGTTGGAACTGGTCGGAACCTTTGCGGGCATAGGATTTCAACTGCTTGGTGATTGCGCCCATCCGCTCGATCAGATCGTCGATCCGCTGGATTGAGGCCAGAGCCTCTTCGGCGCGGTTCCGGCTCAGCAGCAAACGCGCGCCCGCCAGATAGGTTTTCATCGCAGCGAGCGGCTGGTTCAATTCATGGCTCACGGCCGCCGACATTTCGCCCAAGGCGGCCAGTTTCGACGATTGCGCCAGCGATTGCTCGGTCACGGCCAGCGTTTCCTGCACCCGTTCCCGTTCGGCAATCTCGCGCTGCAGGCGCATGTTCAGGGCGCGCAACTCGGCGCTTTCCCGTTGGAACAGCGCCACTCGGGTCGCGTTCTTGCGGCTTAGGAAGTAGAACCCCAGCGCCAGAAATATCGCAAACCCCATGATTTCCAGCGCCAGAACGCCGTTCACTTTCTCGCGAACGCTGGAGTAGTTGGTGTAGGTCACGATGTTCCAGCCGCGGAACGGGATACGGCCGGACAGGCGCATCACGGCCTCGCCCCGCAGATACACGTCGTCCACATCCCCGGTCCATTCAGCGGTAGCCTGAAGCGCGCGCTCGATCGCGGTGGCGGCGGGTTGGCGTTTCAGAGCATCCGCCTCGCTCAAGCCGCGCCATTTGGGTTCGGTGGCCAGAATAATCTGGCCTTCGCTGTCGGTGACGATCACCGCGTCGGTGATGCCGGCCCAAGCGCTCTCGAATTTACCAAGATCGGCCTCGACGACGATCACACCGATGGGCACGCCGCCCTCTTCGACGCGGCGAGAATAGGCAAAGACATAGGCGCCCGTAGGACGCATCGTCTTGGTAAACACGGTCCCGTTAGAGCGCAGAGCCTCGACAAAGTAGTTGGCGTTGCGGTGGGTGCTGCCCAGACGTTCCCGCGCGGTTGCGGCCACACTGCGACCATCACGGTCCAGCAGCATGATCGACGCGGCCCCGATTTCGTCCACGAACGAAATCAGACGTTGGGAACTGCGCGAGAAATCCGAGGAATTGAGCGCCCCGATCAAAGACGGGTCACGGGCCAGAAGCTGGGGTACAATCGCGTTGCGGCGAAGCTCGCTCAGGAGCTGGCCGGAATAGAGCGCCAGACGCACTTCGGCACGATTGCGGGTGGTTTCGATGAACCGGGCGGTCAGCCAGGTTTTGGTGCCCCAAACAATCCCGACAGCCAGCAAAAGCAAAAGCGCCACCGCAATGCGCGTGATCCACACGCGCTTGCGATGACGCAAAGAACGAGGTTTTTTCCGGGCCGCCTGAGTCATGGAAAGACACTAAGGCAAGGGCCGGAAACCCTCAAGTCAAGCGGCGACCAGCCCCTCGACCAACGCGCGGAAAAGCGCCTGTCCGTCAGCACTTCCGTGGAGGGGTTCCATGGCGCGCTCGGGGTGCGGCATCATGCCAAGAACGCGGCGGTTCTCGGAGAAGACACCCGCGATATCACCAGCCGCCCCGTTGGGGTTGTCGGTGTAGGTGAACGCGATCTGACCCTCGCCCTGCAGACGGGCCAGAAGCTCGTCATCGGCGCGGAAGTTGCCATCATGGTGCGCGACCGGAACGACGATCTCCTGACCCTTGGCGTAGCCACGGGTAAAGGCGGTTTCGTTGTTCTCGACCTTCAGGGTGACGGGCTTGCACACGAACTTGAGGTTCTTGTTGCGGATCAGGGCGCCGGGAACCAGACGGGTTTCGGTCAGGACCTGAAAGCCGTTGCAGACACCCAGAACGTAGCCACCGCGGTTCGCGTGGTCGATCACAGCGCGGCACACGGGCGAGTTCGCCGCAATCGCGCCACAACGCAGGTAGTCACCGAACGAGAAACCGCCGGGGATGCCGATGATATCGACATTCTCGGGCAGCTCCGCATCCTTGTGCCAGACGCGGGTCACTTCCGCGCCGACGCTCTCGAACGCTACCGCGAGGTCGCGGTCGCAGTTCGAACCGGGAAAGGTGATGACTGCTGCGCGCATCAGACCAGCTCGATCTCGTACTTTTCGATCACGGTGTTCGCCAGCAGCTGTTCGCACATCTGGGTCACGGTCTCTTCGGTGGTGCCTTCGGGCAGATCCAGATCGATCACTTTGCCCTGACGCACGTTGCCTACACCGTCAAAGCCCAATGCACCAAGCGCGTGGCGTACAGCCTCGCCCTGCGGGTCCAGAACCCCTTCTTTCAGCATCACATGAACGCGCGCCTTCATGGCAATCTCCTCGGCATCATCGTTAAGGGGCGCCTGCCCCTTTTTTCTTTGCAGTAAAACTAAGAATGACGCCGGACCCTTGCCCGGCGTCCCCTTGCAGTCAGTTGATCGGGGTCGGTCCGGTGCCGTTGCCAGCTTGCTCGGGCATGATACCCAGACGACGCGCCACTTCGGCGTAAGCGTCGGTCAGGCTGCCCAGATCGCGGCGGAACACGTCCTTGTCCAGCTTCTGGCCGGTCTTCAGGTCCCACAGGCGGCAGCTGTCGGGGCTGATTTCGTCAGCCACAACCAGACGCTGGAAGTCACCTTCGTAGACGCGGCCGATCTCGATCTTGAAGTCCACCAGACGGATACCGACGGCCATCATCACACCCGACATGAAGTCGTTTACGCGCAGCGCGAGGCTGACGATATCGTCCATGTCCTGCTGGCTGGCCCAACCAAAGGCCGCGATGTGCTCTTCGGTGACCAGCGGATCACCCAGAGCGTCGTCCTTGTAGCAGTACTCGACAATCGGGCGCGGCAGCGGGGTGCCTTCTTCGATGCCAAGACGCTTGGACAGCGAACCGGCGGCGTAGTTGCGAACGATGATCTCCAGCGGAATGATCTCGCAGGCACGCACCAACTGTTCGCGCATGTTCAGGCGACGAATAAAGTGGGTGGGGATGCCGATGTTGTTCAGGCCGGTCATAAAGAACTCGGAAAGGCGGTTGTTCAAAACGCCTTTGCCATCGATCACATCTTTTTTCAGGGCGTTGAAGGCGGTCGCATCGTCCTTGAAATACTGGACCAGAGTGCCCGGCTCGGGGCCCTCGTACAGGATTTTTGCCTTGCCTTCGTAGATTTTCGTGCGACGTGCCATGAGCTGTGTCGGTCTCCTGCTGTGGGCCCGAGAGGGGGGCCTTGATGCGCCCTCATAGAGCATGCCTTCAAATGTCGCAAGGTGGGGTCGAACCTATCCGTGCAGTCAGGCGGAATCAGGGCGCTAACATGCTACGCAAGTAATACATGGTAGAGGAGGTATTCCATGGGACTTTTTGACGACCGCGAACGGGCCTACGAAAACCTGCACGCGCACGAACAAGAAAAAACGTTTCTCGTCTCTTCCCTGCGAAGCCGCATGATGGCTGCTTGGGCGGCAGACATCATGGGCAAAACCGGACAGGAGGCCGAGGACTATGTCCGTCAGGTGGTCCATGCCGAAATTGCCGACCGCAACCACACCCAACATCCCAACACTCTACTGGATCGATTGTCCGAGGATCTGGGGGCCGCCATTAGCGCCGCCACCCTGAACCAGAAAATGGCCCTGATGACCAAAGAGGCGCAGGACCGCATCGAACGCGGAAACTGAACCGGTCACAGGAATAATTTCCTTCTGAATGGAAAAAACTGTAAATCCGGTCTGGCGGCGCGGGGCTCATGATGTTTATGACAATTTCGCATTTGAACCCGCCGCCAGACCGTGGCACCCGCAGTTTCAGGACACAGACAGGAATAGACTATGACCGATGCGCTGACCAAAATGCTTTCCGAACGCGACTGGCTGATGGCCGATGGCGCGACCGGAACCAACCTGTTCAACATGGGCCTGTCCTCGGGGGACGCGCCCGAGCTGTGGAACGCAGACCAGCCTGAAAACATCAAGAAGCTCTACAGCCTTGCCGTTCAGGCAGGCAGCGACCTGTTCCTGACCAACACCTTTGGCGGCAACGCCTCGCGTCTGAAGCTGCACAATGCGCAGGACCGCGTACGTGAACTCAACCGCCTTGGCGCCGCTCTGGGCCGCGAGGTGGCCGATGCCGCGGGCCGCACCGTGATCGTGGCGGGCTCGGTTGGGCCGACTGGCGATATCATGGCGCCAATGGGCTCGCTGACCCACGAACTGGCGGTCGAGATGTTCCACGAGCAAGCCGAGGGCCTGAAAGAAGGCGGCGCGGACGTGCTGTGGCTGGAAACCATCTCTGCCCCCGAAGAATACAAAGCCGCCGCTGAGGCGTTCGCCCTGGCCGGTATGCCCTGGTGTGGCACCATGAGCTTTGACACCGCCGGCCGCACCATGATGGGCGTCACCAGCGCGTCGATGGTCGATATGGTCGAGGCCCTGCCCAACCGTCCGCTGGCGTTCGGCGCCAACTGCGGCGTCGGCGCGTCGGACCTGCTGCGCACCGTGGCGGGCTTTATCGCCCAAGGCACCGAGATCCCCGTCATCGCCAAGGGCAACGCGGGCATCCCCAAGTACCACGACGGCCACATCCACTATGACGGCACCCCCGAGCTGATGGGCCAGTACGCCGTTCTGGCACGCGACATGGGCGCCCGCATCATCGGCGGCTGCTGTGGCACCATGCCCGAGCACCTGAAAGCGATGCGCGAGGCGCTGGAAAACACACCCAAAGGCCCGCGTCCGACCCTCGAGGATATCGCCGAGAAAATGGGCGGTTTCTCTTCGGCAAGTGACGGCACCGGCGACGATTCCGACGCCCCTGCCCGTTCGCGCCGCAGCCGTCGTCGCAGCTAAATCACATTCGTCGGTCACGCATTCGGGAATGTCGCAAACCGCGCAGCCCGAATGCCGATTTCCGACTTTTAGTACAGAAAAAGCAGGCCCTTCGGGCATCATCAATTTGCAAGGATACGCGCCATGTCGGAAGAAGACGACATCATCCTCTCGGAACTGAATGACGAGGAACTGGTCGAACAGATGATGGACGACCTCTATGACGGTCTCAAGGAAGAGATCGAAGAGGGCGTCAACATCCTGCTCGAGCGTGGCTGGACCCCCTATGACGTGCTGACCAAAGCTCTGGTTGCCGGCATGACCATCGTGGGCCACGACTTCCGCGACGGTATCCTGTTCGTTCCCGAAGTGCTGCTGGCTGCCAACGCAATGAAGGGCGGCATGGCCATCCTGAAGCCCCTGCTGGCCGAAACCGGCGCGCCCCGCATGGGCAAAATGGTTATCGGCACCGTCAAGGGCGACATCCACGACATCGGCAAGAACCTGGTTGCCATGATGATGGAAGGCGCAGGCTTCGAAGTGGTCGATCTGGGCATCAACAACGCAGTCGAGAAATACCTCGAGGCGCTGGAAACCGAAAAGCCCGAGATTCTGGGCATGTCGGCACTGCTGACCACCACCATGCCCTACATGAAGGTTGTCATCGACACCCTGTCGGAAAAAGGCATCCGTGACGACTATATCGTTCTGGTGGGCGGCGCCCCCCTGAACGAAGAGTTCGGCAAGGCCATCGGTGCCGACGCCTACTGCCGTGACGCCGCTGTTGCTGTCGAAACCGCCAAGGAATTCGTCAGCCGCCGTCACAACCAGATGAACGGCTAATCCGGTTCGGATACCGCAACGTCAACGCCGTACAGCCCGTGCTGTGCGGCGTTTTCTTTTGGGAATTAGTTACCCGGTAATACTTTGGTCCGTAAGCTAATTGTTGGGCCTTGGGTGGGTAAATCGTCCATGCTTGCAACCGTTTTTTCGATAAACGGCAGTGTAATCTTCAGGACGATCCGGCTATGGCCAATACCTTCAACGCGATCTATCTGGGCCAGTATGCGGTCATCGATCCGACCGAAGGCAACCAGTCGGCCGAGAACGCCGGTGCCCTAGTCGGGCTGACCTTTGGCGGCGAAGGTGCGCCGCTCTTGAACAACTTTGTCTCGATCTCTCCCAGTGGCGATCCGCAGGCCGAGTACGATCAGGACAACAATCTACACAACGACCAGTTCTGGGTGAATAATACCTATCAGCTGACCTTTGATGCGATCGCGCAGTACAACGCCACGATCACCTATGTGGATGGCACCTCGGTCACGCAGCCCATCGCGATTTTTCAGGACACCAACGGCTATACCTTTATGGCGCCCTATGCGTCGGCCAGCCCCTATCAGGACGCGCTTGAGGCGCAGGGTATCCGCTCGGTGACGCTGACCAGTCTGGTGGCCGATACGTGGCTCGGGATGACCTCGACCCGCCAGACTTGGAACTACGCGACGTGCTTTACCAGCGGCGCCCTGATCGAGACAGCGCGCGGCCCCCGCGCCATCGAGGCGCTGCAGGTCGGCGACATGGTGCGGACGCTGGATCACGGGATGCAGGCGATCCGCTGGATCGGCGCGGCCCGCGTGGCCGCCAAGGGGGTCTTTGCGCCTGTGCACCTTCAGGCCGGCACTCTGGGCAACACCCGCCCCATCCGCCTGTCCCAACAGCACCGCGTCCTGCTGACCGGCTGGCAAGTTGAACTGGTCGCCGGAGAGCCTGAAGCCCTGACCGCCGCCCGCAATCTGGTGAACGGCCGCGACATCACCCTGCAAAGCGGGGGCTATGTGACCTACTATCACCTGATGTTCGACCGGCACGAGATTGTCTTTGCCGACGGTCTGGCCAGCGAAAGCTTCCACCCCGGTGAAGCGGCTTGGTCGATGCTCAGTGAACCCGCGCGGCTGGAAATTCTGGGGCTGTTTCCGGGGGTCAAGGCCTTTGGTCTGCCCTACTATGGCGGCGTGACCCGCCCCGTGCTGAAGGCCCACGAAGCGCGGCTGGTCCGGTCGATGCAGACTGAGCCCGAAGCGCAGGTTCTGCAGATGGCGGTCTGACCACATCCAGTAAGTTAATTCAAACTTACCTAAATTACGCCACAATTGGTTAATACTTCGGGTCGTACGAGTTATCCTTTCGTACGAGTTCCGGACTATGGCAACCACGTTCAACGTTCTGTTTCTGGGTCAGTTGGCCAGCATCGACCCCACCGAGGGGAACGATACTGCGGAAAACGCCGGTGCCTTGGTCGGGATGACATTCGGTGCCAAGGGCGACCCCCTGTCCGATGATATCTACACGTTTTCAAAGAACAGGACGACGAACGCGATCTATCGCATGAACAACTCGGGGCGGAATGCCTATGACACGTTCAACGTCAATTACAACGGCACCAACTATACGCTGCAGCTGGATGCGACGGTTACCTACAACGCTCTGATCACTTACTCGGACGGGACCACGGCAACCATCACCGCCGTCGTGTTTCAGGACACCAACGGTTACACGTTTGTTGCGCCCGAATATTCGGCCAACGCCGATCAGGCCGCGCTCGAGGCCAAGGCGATCCGGTCGATCACGCTGCTTTCGCTCGAGAATGACACCTACTCGGGGATGAACGAGAGCCGCGAGACGTGGAACTATGTCGCCTGCTTTACCAAGGGCACCCTGATCGACACCATCGACGGCCCCCGCGCGATCGAGACCCTGAAAGCCGGTGATCTGGTCTGGACGCTGGATGATGGCTTCCAGCCCCTGCGCTGGATCGGCAGCAAACAGGTTGTCGGGATCGGTGATCTGGCTCCGGTCTTCTTTCAGGCGGGCGCATTGGGGGTGGATCGGGACATCATGGTGTCCCCCAATCACCGCATGTACCTCTCGGGTGGCGCCGTTGCCCTGCACACGGGCAGTGATGACGCGCTGGCCATGGCCAAGCATCTGGTGAACGGGGCCGAAGTGCGCCGCGTCGCGAAGCCCTCGGTCACCTATGTGCACATGATGTTCGACCGCCACCAGATCGTGCGCGCCAACGGCATTCTGTCCGAAAGTTTTCACCCCGGGGATTACGCGTTGGATGCGGTCGGTGCAGCCTGCCGCGAAGAGATCCTGACCCTGTTCCCGCAACTGGTCAGCCAGCCCGAGAGCTATGGCAGCGTCGCACGCTGTGCGATGAAAAAGCACGAGGTTGCCGCAATCCTGCGTGATGTAGTCGTGCCCTCGTCTTGGAACCGATCGGAATTTGACCTAGCGTGCTGATCCAATAGCAATGCAAGGTGCCCTATGGCTGTGACGCCCGACGACAACGAACTGACCTATAACGGCGCCACTCTGGGGGACACGGGCAAGGTGCTGCTGCTGGCCTGTGGAGCCCTCGCGCGTGAGGTTCTGGCTGTGCGCGATGCCAATGGCTGGACCCATCTGGATGTCACTTGCCTGCCCGCCATCCTGCACAACACCCCCGAGCGGATCCCCGACGCGGTCACCGAGGCCGTCACCAAACACCGCGCCGACTATGACCGGATTTACGTGCTCTACGCGGATTGCGGCACCGGCGGCTTGCTTGAAGCGCAGTGCAAACACCTTGGGGTCCAGATGATGCGCGGCCCCCATTGCTATAGCTTCTTCGAGGGGAACGAGGCCTTCGCCGCCCGGGACGAATTCATCGCCTTCTACCTGACCGATTTTCTAGTCAGGCAGTTCGATGCCTTTGTCTGGAAGCCCTTGGGGCTGGACCGGCATCCGTCCCTGCGGGACATTTATTTCGGGAACTACGAAAAGCTGGTCTATCAGGCCCAAACCGACGACCCTGCCCTGACCGCCAAGGCGCAGGAATGTGCAGATCGCCTGAACCTGCCGCTCGAGCGGCGCTTTACCGGCTATGGCGATCTGGAGACCGAAATGAAGGCGTTCGCGGCCGATTAGGCCGCCGCTGCCGCGCTGTATTCTTTCAGACGCTGGATCATCGCCCGCAGACCGTTCGACCGCTGCGAGGACAGGTTCTCCTCGAGCCCAAGTCGGGTCAGTTCGGCCTTGGCGTCAACCTTGGCGGCCTCGGAGGGCGGCAGACCGGAATAAAGGGTATGGAGCAGCGCGATCAGCCCGCGCACGATCATCGCATCGCTGTCGCCCTGAAAATCAAAGCGGTCCGCGGTCACTTCTGGGTGCAGCCAGACCTGACTGGCACAGCCGTCCACCTTGGTCGCGGGGACCTTTAGCGCATCGTCCATCGCGGGCATCTTCTTGCCCATCTCGATGACCATGCGATAGCGGTCCTCCCAATCATCCAGAAATTCGAAATCCTCGACAATTGCTTCGAATGCTTCGGTGGCCATGGGCGCTCCTTTTCGTTCCTGACGATCAGATAAGCCGTGCAGCCCCCAAGGTCCAGCCTGCAAAGGCTTTTCAACGCAGGCGGGATAGGTTAGCCCTGTGCACAAAGAATTATTCGAGGGCCGTTCGATGATCCGTACCCTGCCTGTCGCACTTTGCGCTGTATTGATGGTTTCCGGCTGTGGCAGCCGCCTCAACCCGATGAACTGGTTCGATTTCGGACCCGCAACCCCCGCTGATGCGGTGGCGTCCGAGGCCCCGATGACCGAGATCATCGCAGCCGCCAACAGCGAAAACCTGATCGCAGGGATCAAGGAACTGAAGGCCGAAGCCATCCCCGGCGGCATCATCCTGCGCGCGGTTGGCGTGGCGCAGACCCAACAGTACCACAGCGCCGAGCTGGTCGAATTCCCGACCGCCGAGGCTGGCGTCAAAGAGTTCGACTTCATCGCCCTACCCCCCGAGGTCCGCGCGCCCGTTGGCACCGAAGCGACCCGAGAAATCACCGTTGCAATCAAGCTGACCAACTATGCCCTCGACGGCATCCACCAACTGCGCGTCCGCAGCGCCTCCAATGTGCTGACCGTTCGCCGTTAACTGGGCTGGAACCGCGCAAAACAAAGGGGCCTCGTGGGCCCCTTTTTCGTGTGGGATGATTGCCGGATCACAGTTCGATGATGCGGACCCGTTCGCCCTTGGCGGTCAGTGCGATTTCGCCATCGCACAGGCGCAGGGCGTCGTTGCCAAAGACCTCTTTGCGCCAGCCGCGCAGGGCGGGTACATCACGCACACCAGCCGCAATCGCGTCCAGCTCGTTGGCCGAGGCGATCAGCTTCTGGGCCACGTCGGATTCAGCGGTTTTGGCCTTAAGCAGAACGCGCAGCAGGTCGGCCAGCGCGGGGTTGACCTTGAGCTTCTCGTTCTCGTCCTCGACCTTGGGCAGTTGGTCGGCGGGGCAATTCACACCGGCCTTGACCGCTGCCAGAATGCCATCGGCCACGTCACCCTTGCGGGCTTCGCGCAGCAGCAGGCGCGAACGGCCCAGATCCTTCATGTCCGCAGGCTTGGTCGAGGCCAGCTCGAGGATGGCGTCGTCCTTCATGATACGGCTACGGGGGATATCGTTCTTCTGGGCATATTCCTCGCGGAAGCGGGCCAATTCACGTACGACAGCCAGAAAACGGCCCGAGTTGGTGCGGGTTTTCACCTTCAGCCAGGCATCTTCGGGCTTGGTGATATAGGTGTCGGGGGTGGTCAGGGTGCCCAGTTCCTCGGACACCCATTTCGAACGGCCCGATTTCGCCAGACGGTCGCTGAGGTATTCATAGATATCGCGCAGGTGGGTCACATCGGCCAGTGCATAGGTTTTTTGCGCGTCCGACAGCGGACGGCGTGACCAATCGGTAAAGCGCGAGGTTTTATCCAGCGATTTCTTGGGGATCTTGCGGACCAGCGTCTCATAGCCCACCTGCTCGCCAAAGCCGCAGACCATCGCGGCAACCTGCGTGTCGAACAGCGGGTGCGGGATGACGCCGCGATCCACAAAGAAGATTTCCAGATCCTGACGGGCCGCGTGAAAAACTTTGACCACGCCAGCATCCTCGAACAGGGTGTACAGCGGGCTCAGGTCCAGACCATCCACCAGAGGGTCCACCAGAACGGCGTCGTTCACACCATCGCCACGAAAGGCCAGCTGGATCAGGCAGAGTTTCGAGTAATAGGTCCGCTCGCGCAGGAACTCGGTATCAACTGTCACATAGGGCGTTTTTGCTGCCTCTTGGCAGAACGCGGCCAGCTCTTCGGTGGTGGTGATGGTTTTCATTAACGCAATCTTTTTGTTCTTGGGTTGCGCCGCAGCCTAAAGCCGCACCGCGCGGCTTGCCAAGACCGCAGGCGCAATTAGTTCAGTTGCTCGACAAAGCGCCGGAAAACAGCGGGATAGAGGGCATGTTCTGCCTTCAGAACGCGCGCTGCCAGATCATCGGGCGTGTCGCTGGCCAGAACCGGCACGCGGGCCTGACCCAGAATGGGGCCATCGTCCAGCGCAGGGGTCACCATGTGGACGGTCACGCCGGCCTCGGTTTCGCCCGCTTCGATCGCGCGCTGGTGGGTGTGCAGACCCTTGTATTTGGGCAGAAGCGAGGGGTGGATGTTCAGCATCCGGCCCTGCCATTTCTGCACAAAAGACCCGTTCAGAACGCGCATAAAGCCCGCCAGACAGATCACGTCGGGGTTCGCGGCCAGCAGGGTTTCGTGAAGCTTGGTCTCGAACGCCTCGCGATCCGCGAAATCCTTGTGGTCCACGATGGCGGTGTCGATCCCCATGTCGCGTGCCTTCAGCAAACCGCCCGCATCGGGGCGGTTCGACACGACCAGCACGGGACGTGCGGGGTGATCGCCGGTCATAGACTCGGCAAGGCGGACCATGTTCGATCCGCCGCCCGAAATCAGGATCGCGGTCCGGATCAACGCAGGCTACCTTTGTAGCTGACGCCCTCGCCCGCGACGATCTTGCCCAAGGTGTAGACGGTTTCGCCCTGCTCCTCGAGCAGCGCCTTCAGGGCGTCTGCGCGATCGGCGGCCACGGACAGAACCATTCCAACACCGCAGTTAAAGGTCTTGAGCATTTCTTTTTCTTCGATGCCTGCAGCGTCCTGCAGCCATGCGAACACGGCGGGCAGTTCCCACGACGCCAGATCGATTTCCGCACCCAGACCTTCGGGGAAGACGCGGGGCAAGTTTTCGGTCAGACCGCCGCCGGTGATGTGGGCCAGCGCGTGAACGCCGCCTTCACGCACCGCCGCAAGGCACTGTTTGACATAAAGACGGGTCGGCGCCAGCAGAGCCTGACCAACGGTGCTGCCCTCGGCAAAGGGAGCGGCATCGTCCCACTTCAGGCCAGCGTGATCGACCACGCGGCGCACCAGCGAATAGCCGTTCGAATGCACACCGTTCGAGGCCAGACCCAGCAGAACGTCGCCTTCGGTGACGTTCGCGGGCAGATCCTCGCCACGCTCCATTGCGCCAACGGCAAAGCCCGCCAGATCGAAGTCGCCATCGTGGTACATGCCAGGCATTTCAGCGGTCTCGCCGCCGATCAGTGCGCAACCGGATGCCTCGCAGCCAGCGGCGATGCCGTTGATGATGGTCACGGCGCTGTCCAGTTCCAGCTTGCCGGTGGCAAAGTAGTCGAGGAACAGCAGCGGCTCTGCGCCTTGGCAGACCAGATCGTTGACGCACATGGCGACCAGATCGATGCCGATGGTGTCATAGTAGCCGGTGTCGATCGCGATACGCAGTTTGGTGCCCACGCCGTCGGTGGCCGATACCAGAATGGGATCGTTATAGCCTGCGGCCTTGAGGTCGAACAGGGCGCCAAAGCCACCCAGACCAGACATCACGCCGCTGCGCTTGGTGCGTGCAGCTGCCGGTTTGATGCGATTGACCAGCTCGTTGCCTGCGTCGATGTCTACGCCTGCATCCGCATAGGTCAGCCCGTTCTTGCCTTCGGTCATGTCGGTCCCCTTTTGTCGCGTTAGCGTGCCGATACCCAAATGCCGCGCCAAGAGCAATGGCACAGATGGGCCTTGGAGCGCGAAACTGACACGAAATATCGTCCTGCGTGCAGGGTTTGCGCGGATTGCACCCAGCCCTTGACGACAATCGCGCCTGTGTCTAGGTATCGGCGCACTGGGGGCCTGTAGCTCAACGGTTAGAGCAGAGCGCTCATAACGCTTTGGTTGCGGGTTCAAATCCTGCCGGGCCTACCAGATCATCCCCAGCCCCCTGCAAAAGAGCAATTGCCCAAAGCGCGGGCAGCAGTCCGATTGGTCGCAGGGATGACATGCGATTGTGCTCCAACCTTCACAAAACTCATCTAAGCTGCTGTCAGGTCGTACAAAACGGGGGACGGTATGTTTTCACTTGCAGGTAAAAAGGCTCTGGTCGTCGGGATCGCGAACGAACATTCGATCGCTTACGGCATCGCAAAGGCGCTGAAATCGCAGGGCGCCGAGGTCGCGATCACCTATCTGAACGCCAAGTCCCGCCCCTATGTTGAGCCTTTGGCGGCCGAGTTGAAGGCCCCGATCTTTATGCCCCTGAACGTGCAGGTTTCGGCCCAGCAGGACGCCCTGTTCGCGGCCATCGCCGACCAGTGGGGCACCATCGACATTATCGTCCATTCGATCGCCTTCTGCCCGATGGAGGACCTGCACGGCCGCGTCACCGATTGCTCGCGCGAGGGGTTCCTGACCGCGATGGATGTGTCGGTCCATTCCTTTTTGCGCCTGATCAAAGCGGCCGAGCCCATGATGCCCAATGGTGGCACCTGCATGACCGTCAGCTATTACGGGGCCGAAAAGGTGATTGACCATTACAATATCATGGGTCCGGTAAAATCGGCGCTCGAGTCGGTGACGCGCTATACCGCCGCCGAACTGGGGCCCAAAGGCATCCGCATTCACGCACTGTCGCCCGGACCGTTGGCGACCCGTGCGGCCAGTGGGATCGACCACTTCGACGCTCTGCTGAACGCTGCCGCTGACCGCGCACCGACCCATCATCTGGCGACCATCGACGATGTGGGGGCCTATGCGGCGTTTCTGGCCAGCGACGGGGCGACCAACGTAACCGGCGGCGTGCACATGATCGACGGCGGTTATTCCATCGTCAGCTAACCCGAAATTCCGCCCAAAAGGCATCCCCTTATGACCATATTGAAAAACACGCCCTTTGACGCGCTCGAAGTCGGCATGACCGCCGAGGCAGAGCGCCTGTGCGTCGCCGATGACTTCTTTGTCTTTGCCCATAGTTCGGGCAACCTGAACCCCCTGCACCTGCCCGCCGAGGATGGCGATGGGGACGGCCGCCCCGAGGCTGTCGCGCCCTCTGCGTGGATCGGGGCGCTGATCTCGGGCGTGCTGGGGAACCGTTTGCCCGGCCCCGGCACCCTCTATGAAAGCCAGACGCTGGAATGGACCGGCCGCGCCCATGCGGGCGATACCCTGATCACCCGCGTCACCCTGACCGAGAAGCTGGACGGCAACCGCGCCCGTTTCGCCACCACGGTCAGCATCAAGGACGGCCCCGAAATCCTGAAGGGCGAGGCGGTCGTGATCGCTCCCACCACCCAGCGCAGCTTTGATCTGCACGACATCCCCGGCTTGCGGGTCCAGAGCCATCTGCACTTTGACCGCCTTCTGGCCGAGGCAGAGCCCCTGCCCCCGATCCCCACCGCCGTCGTCGCCCCCGAAGAAGCTAACAGCCTAGGCGGCGCGCTACTGGGGGCCGAGCACACCATCATCCGCCCGATCCTGATCGGTGACGCGGCCAAGATGCACGCCGCCGCCGCCGAACTGGGCAAGGACCTGAGCGGCTACGAGATCATTGACGAACCCTCGCACACGGCCGCTGCCGAAACCGGCGTCCGGCTGGTGAACGAAGGCCGCGCCAATGCCTTGATGAAGGGGCACCTGCACACCGATATCCTGCTGTCGGCGGTTCTGAAATCCGGCACCGGTCTGCGCGTTGGTCGCCGCCTGAGCCATGTGTTCGTGATGGACGTGCCGGGGCTGGACCATCTGCTGTTTGTCAGCGACGCGGCGATCAACATCGCCCCTGATCTGGAAACCAAAGTGGACATCATCCAGAACGCCATTGATCTGGCCATCGCCCTTGGCATCGCGGTGCCCAAGGTCGGCGTTCTGTCCGCCGTGGAAACCGTGACGCCCAAAATCCCCTCGACCCTCGACGCGGCGATCCTGTCCAAGATGGCAGATCGCGGGCAAATCCGCGGGGGCGAAGTGGACGGCCCCCTTGCCATGGACAACGCCGTGGACATCGCCGCTGCCCGCACCAAGGGCATCCGATCCGCCGTTGCAGGCCGCGCCGAAATCCTGATCGCGCCCAACCTGGAAAGCGGCAATATGCTGGCCAAGGAACTGACCTTTATCGCCGGGGCCGAGGCTGGCGGGATCGTTCTGGGGGCCAAATGCCCGATCATCCTGACCTCGCGTTCCGATGACGACAAGGCGCGGCTGGCCTCCTGCGCCATCGCCGCCCTTTATGCACGAAAGGCCACCGTATGAGCGTTCTGCTGACCCTGAATGCGGGCTCCAGTTCGCTGAAATTCTCGGTCTATCCCACGGGGGACGGGCCGGCGCTGGCGCATGGGCAGATCGAAAAGATCGGCTCTGACGATGCACGGATGGAATTCAACCACGGCAACCAGCAGTTCCGCAGCAATGTTGGCCAGCTGGACCACGCAGGTGCCCTGAGCCACATCCTGTCTGAAATCGAAACCCGTCTGGAGCGGTCGCGCATCGTGGCGGTCGGGCATCGGATCGTCCATGGCGGCCCTGATTTTGACGCGCCCCAACGCCTGACCCCCGAGGTTCTGGACAAACTGGCCGAGTTCGAACCCCTCGCGCCGCTGCATCAGCCGCACAATCTGGCGGGCGTGCGGGCCGCCATCGCGGCGTTCCCCGATGCAGTACAGATCGGGTGCTTTGACACCGCTTTCCACCGGCATCACCCATGGGTCAACGACACCTTTGCCCTGCCCCGCAAGTATTACGACCAAGGGGTCCGACGTTATGGGTTTCACGGGCTCAGCTATGATTTCGTGACCGGCCGCTTGGCCGAGATCGACAGCCACGCCGCCCACGGACGCACGGTGATTGCCCATCTGGGGAACGGTGCCTCCATGTGTGCGGTGCTGGACGGGCAGTCCATCGGCTCGACTATGGGGTTCTCGGCGCTGGACGGGTTGCCGATGGGCACCCGCTGCGGGCAGCTTGATCCCGGCGTGCTGCTGTACCTGATGGACCACGAAGGAATGGACAGCACTCAGATCACCAACCTGCTTTACAAGGAAAGCGGGCTCTTGGGTCTGTCCGGTCTGAGCAACGACATGCGCACCCTCCAAGAGGCTGGCACGCCTGAAGCCGAGCAAGCCATCGCCTATTATACCTTCCGCATCCGGCGCGAATTGGGGGCGATGGCGGCAATCCTTGGGGGGCTGGATACGCTGGTATTCTGCGGCGGCATTGGCGAGCATTCGACCCGCATTCGGTCCGAGGTTTGCCGCGGGATGGAGTGGCTGGGAATCCAGCTGGACCCTGCCGCCAACGCCATGCATCTGAGCGTTATTTCCACCGGCCGCGCTACCGTGCGCGTCATCCCCACGGACGAGGAAATCGTGATCGCCCGCGCGGTGCGCGCCGCCCTGTAATCAGCGCGGCAACACCAGATCGGCCATCAGGCCCCCCAGATCATCGCTCTGGTCCAGGCGCAGACTGCCGCCATGGGCCCGAGCGATGTCGGTCACAATCGCCAGCCCCAGGCCCACACCGCTGCCCTTGTTCTGGTTGCGCGACGGGTCGAGGCGAGAGAATGGCTTGACCGCCTCGCCCCGCTGATCGGGGGGAATACCGGGGCCGTTATCCTCGATCCGGAAGCGGACCGAGCGTTCGCCGACCCGCACGGACAGGCGCGCTTCGGTGCCATAGCGGACCCCGTTGCCGATCAGGTTCTCGACTGCGCGGCGCACGGCCACGGGGCGCAAACGGGCGGGACCGGTGCCTTCGACCTCTCCGAGGCTTACGGGCATTCCCGAGCGTTCGTAGCCAGACACGATGTCCTGCGCCAGTTGGATGGGGTCGATCAGTTCCGGCTCGCCCTCACTGTCGCCTTTGGCAAAGCTCAGGAATTCGTCCAGCAGGTGCTGCATCTCGGTGACGTCGTTTTCCAGATCCTCGCGGCTGTCATCGTCGATCATGGACAGGCCCAGTTTCAGACGGGTCAAGGGGGTGCGCAGGTCGTGGCTGACCCCGGACAACATCAAGGTGCGCTGTTCGATCTGCCGTTCAATCCGCGCCCGCATCTCGAGGAAGGCGTTCCCTGCCGCGCGAACCTCGATCGCGCCGCCGGGTTTATAAGGCACATGACGGCCTTTGCCGAACGCCTCGGCGGCGGCGGCCATGCGTTTGATGGGCCGCAACTGGTTGCGCAGGAACGAATAGGCGATCAGTGTCATGAACGCCCCCGCAACCAGCGTCCAAACGAGCAGCTGATGGGGGTTGGAGGCCGACACCTTGGTCCGGTCAAAGCTGAACATCCCTGTCCCAGCAGGTAGCTCCACATAAACCGCGACACGTTTGTCATCGGGCAGATCGACGGACAGAAGGTTGGGCACGACCTCTTGCAGCACGTCGATCACCACACTGCCCGAAAAATCATAGAACCGCCGCCGCGCAGGCAGCGGGCCCGTCGCCGCCGTATCCACCACACTGAACTGTAGCCCGAACTGGCGCGACAGGGCGCGGCCCGACTGGATCACCACTTCGGGGTCCTCGTCCGGCAGTTGCGAAGAGATATATACCACGTCCAGCCCGAGCCCTTGGGTCAGCTGGCGGGTCACGTCTTCGAAGTGGCGCTGGATAAAAGTTACAGACACAACCAGCTGCACAGTCAGCACTGGCAGGATCAGGATCAGTGCCGCCCGCCCATAAAGGCTGCGCGGCATATATTTTTTGAGCCATAAAAACATTCTTCTATTGCTAATCTGTTCCGCTGCGGTTGCAATCGGTGAAAACGCAGGCACGACCGAAAGTCGCCCATGACCGATCCACTCAGCCCGTCTATCGCTGGCCGTTCCATCCGGCTGGAGCCCGATATCCGTCGCATTCTGGCACCGAACCCTTCGCCCATGACCTATGTGGGGACGAACACCTATGTGCTGGGCCAAGGGGCGGTTTGTGTGATTGATCCCGGCCCTGACAGTGACGCGCATCTCGAGGCCATTCGGGCCGCCCTGAAACCGACCGAGCGTGTGGCCGCAATCCTGTGCACCCATGCCCATCTGGATCATTCCCCCCTGTCCAGCCGTCTGCGCGATGTGACCGGTGCGCCGGTCTATGCGTTCGGCACCGCCTTTGCCGGAGAAAGCCCCGTCATGGCCGATCTGCGCGCCGAGGCGGATTTGGGCGGCGGCGAAGGGATCGACCATAGCTTTGTGCCCGACATCCTCTTGGCCGATGATCAGGTGCTGCGGGTCGGCGCGCTGGACATTCGGGCGATCTGGACGCCGGGTCATTTGAGCAACCACATGTGCTTTCTGACCAAGGACCGGATGTTCTCGGGCGATCATGTGATGGGATGGGCGACGTCCATGATCTCGCCGCCCGATGGGGATCTGGGGGCCTTCATGGCGTCTTTGCGCAAACTGCAACCGATCAAGGCCCGCGTCTATTACCCCGGTCATGGCGAGGCCGTGCACCACCCCCAGAAGCGCGTCGAAGAATTGCTCGCTCACCGCAGCCAGCGCGAATCCCAGATCCTGTCGGCCCTGTCCCAGCAAAAAGGCAGCGCCAAAGAACTGGCGGAACGCATCTATACAGAGATCGATCCAGCCCTGATCCCCGCCGCAGCGCGGAATGTTCTGGCCCATCTGATTGCCCTGACCCAACAAAACAAGGTTCAACCGGCCGCAAAGATCGCGCCCGACGTAGTCTTTGAAATCGCCTGACATTTTTTTTGATTTTTTTGCTTTTCCCCTCTGGACCTCGGCCCGCGGTTTAGGCATATACGCCCCCACAGTGTTCCGGCGTAGCTCAGCGGTAGAGCAGTTGACTGTTAATCAATTGGTCGTAGGTTCGATCCCTACCGCCGGAGCCACTGTGAAAATCCCCACATCGTCAAACGGTTAAGCGTATTTTTGCGCCGCCAAATCCTGTCGTTTTGCGTCGGGGTTTACGGGCCTTTTCGGTGTCCCGATTTGGCACAGGCGCGCACCCCATCCGCCCGAACATAGCCCTTGGGATAGGTAACGAGACCCTTCGTAAAATCCGCCATCTAGTTTGCGCCATCAGCCTTTCAGGCACACCCTTACCGTGCAGGAATTCGCCTAGCGGCACCGCAGCGCGGGAAAAATCTGTCTTTTTCCCGTGTCTTATTCCGAAAGGTGGAAAATTGGTAAATTTTATTAGTCGGTTTTGGCGTTCGACACGTAGACTCCGCACAGACCAACGCAAAGGATTGGTCTTGGGCGCTTGGAGGAGAAGCGCTCTACCGCAAAAAAGGGGAGGATAAAAATGTCAGATACAATGAACCGTCGCAAGTTCCTGCGCAGTGGGGCCATGATGACCGGTGCCGCTGCTTTGGCCGCTCCGGCGATTGCCCGCGCTGAACCCAAAACGATCAAGATGCAGGCCGCCTGGGGAGGCGGCATTTTTCTTGAAAACGCACAGTCTTATGTGAACCGTGTTAACGAAATGGCTGGCGGCGCGCTGAAGATCGACCTGCTGGCCGTGGACTCGGTGGTCAAGACCAGCCAGATGCAGGACGCCGTTCACCGCGGGGTTCTGGATGCAGCGCACTATGTGCCCGCCTACTGGTACTCGAAATCCAAGGCCGCATCTCTGTTCGGCACTGGCCCCTGCTTTGGCTGGTCCTCGCAAGAGGTTCTGGGCTGGGTCTACTATGGCGGCGGTCAGGAGCTGTTCGACGAACTGATGGCCAGCCTTGGCCTGAACGTGGTGTCGTTCTTCAACTCGCCGATGCCCGCGCAGCCGCTGGGTTGGTTCAAAAAGGAAATCACCGACGCCGCGCAGATGAAGGGCCTGAAGTACCGCACCGTCGGTCTGGCCGCAGACGTCATGCTGGAAATGGGAATGTCGGTTGTGCAGCTGCCCGGCGGTGAAATCCAGCCTGCGATGAAGTCCGGCCTGATCGACGCGGCCGAGTTCAACAACCCGACCTCGGACCGTGACTTCGGGATGCAGGACGTGGCCAAGGAATACATGCTGGCCTCGTTCCACCAGAGCCAGGAGTTCTTTGAAGTGACCTTCAACAAGAAACTCTACGAAGGTCTGCCGACCGAGCTTCAGTCGATCCTGCGCTATGCGTCGGAAGCCGAGAACTCGAACTTCTACTGGAACAACACCAAGCGCTACGCCGAGGATCTGGACAGACTCCAGTCTGAATCGGGCGTGAACGTGCACCGGACGCCGGATGCGGTCATGGCTGATCAGCTGGTCGCATGGGACAAGGTGGTTGACCGTATCTCGGCCGAAGACCCGTTCTTTGCCAAGGTCGTCGAGAGCCAGAAGGCCTATGCCAAGCAGGTGATGAACTATCTGAACCTGAACCAGCCCGACTACAAGCTGGCCTACAACCACTACTTCGGCTGATCCCCACCGGGTCACCAGTTGCAACAGTCTGTCGGGGGCGGCCTAGCGCGGCCCCCGCTGGACACGTGCACCTTGGGAGAGAGAGTTGATCACAAAATTTGTCTATACCATCGAGGGCCTGAGCCTTTGGGTGGGACGTGCCTTTGGCTGGTGCATCCTGATCCTGACGCTGTCGGTCTCTTACGAGGTTTTCGTCCGGTACGTTTTGAACGCGCCGACGGTTTGGGCCTTTGACATCATGGTCCAGATGTATGGCGCGCTGTTTTTGATGGCGGGGCCCTATGCGCTGGCGCAGGATGCCCATGTGCGGGGCGACGTGATGTACCGACTGTTCCCCGTCCGCTGGCAGGCGCGCGTGGATTTCCTGCTCTACCTCGTGTTCTTCTTTCCGGGGATGCTGGCGCTGTTCTGGTACGGCTGGGAAATCGCCCAAGACAGCTGGCGGTACAAGGAAGTCAGCTGGAACAGCCCTGCCCGCATTCAGGTCTACTTCTTCAAGACGCTGATCCCCGTGGCCGGTTTTCTGCTGCTGCTCCAAGGTCTGGCCGAATTGGTCCGCTGCTGGCGCGCCATGAAAAGCGGTGAATGGATGCCCCGTCTGGCAGACGTTCGGGAAACCGAAGACCTGCTGATGGAAGACACCAGCCACACGCCCAACCCGTGATCCGACCAGACTTCGGACAAAGAAAAAGAGACAAGGACGATGACTGATCCACAGGTTGCCATTCTCATGCTCAGCATGTTTATCGTGCTGGTTTTGCTTGGATTTCCGATTGCCTTTACGCTGGTCGCGATGGGTGTCGGCTTTGGCTACTATGCCTATTCCAGTGGGGCGCCCGAGAGCATCTCGGACATCTTTAACAACAACATCTTCTACCTTCTGAACCAGAACACCTATTCGGTGATGGAGAACGACACGCTGGTCGCCATCCCGCTGTTCCTGTTCATGGGCTATGTGGTGGAACGCGCGAACATCGTGAACCGCCTGTTCTATTCGCTGCAAATGGCGGCGCGGAACCTGCCCGGTTCGATGGCGATTGCGGCGCTGCTGACCTGCGCCGTGTTCTCGACCGCGTCGGGGATCGTGGGCGCGGTGGTCACGCTGATGGGCCTCTTGGCGTTTCCGGCGATGAACAACGCCGGTTATGACAAGAAATTCGCCGCCGGTGTGATCTGCGCTGGCGGTACGCTGGGTATCCTGATCCCGCCGTCGATCATGCTGATCGTCTATGCAGCGATCGCGGAACTGTCCCCGCTGCGCCTTTATGCGGCGGCGATGTTCCCCGGTCTGATGCTGGCGGGCCTCTATATCGTTTACGTGATCGTGCGGGTCTGGCTGAACCCCAACCTCGCCCCCAAACCGCGGTCCGAGGACGTGCCCCCGCAAGCGCAAATCTACCGCGATCTGATCATCTCGTTCGTGCCGCTGACCGTGCTGATCTTCCTGGTGCTGGGGTCGATCCTTGGTGGTCTGGCAACCCCCGCCGAAGCAGCGGCGATGGGCGCTTTGGGCGGCTTGGTTCTGGCGGCGATCTACCGCTCGCTCAGCTGGCAGAAGGTCAAGGAAAGCGTCTTTCTGACCGCCAAAGCTACCGCCATGGTGTGCTGGCTGTTCGTGGGCTCTTGGACCTTTGCGTCGGTGTTCAGCTACCTTGGTGGTCACGACATCATCAAGGATTGGTTCGTGCACATGGACCTGACCCCGGTCGAATTCCTGCTTTTGGTCCAGCTGATCATCTTCCTTCTGGGCTGGCCGCTGGAGTGGTCGGAGATCCTGATCATCTTCGTGCCGATCTTCCTTCCGATGCTCGACCATTTCGGTGTGAACCCGTATTTCTTTGCGATGCTGGTGGCGCTGAACCTGCAAACCTCGTTCCTGACCCCGCCGATGGCGATGTCGGCCTACTACCTCAAGGGCGTTTTGCGGGACCAGATCGAACTGATCGACATCTTCAAGGGCATCCTGCCCTATCTGGGGATCGTGATTTTCTCGATGGTGATGCTCTACATCTTCCCGGGGATTGCGCTGTGGCTGCCTGACTACCTGTTCGGCGAATATGTGCAGTGACGATGATGCTGCACACACCGCCCAACGGGCTGACCGCCACTGACGCAGCCGAGCGTATCCGCCAAGGCTGGCTGTCCTCCGAAGATCTGGTGCAGGCCTGCCTGCGGCGGATTGATGAAACCGAGCCCACGCTTCAGGCGTGGGCCCATCTGGACCGTGAAGGCGCGATTGCCCGTGCCCGCGAACTGGACGATCTGCGCCGCCGCGGTCGCCCCTTGGGGCCGCTGCACGGGGTGCCCGTCGGGCTCAAGGACATCATCGACACCCGCGATATGCCCACCCAGCGCGGCACGCCCATCCATGCGGGCCGCCAGCCCGAACAGGACGCCCGCATCGTCGAGCGCCTGAAAGAGGCCGGCGCGGTGATCATGGGCAAAACCGTGACTACCGAGTACGCCTTTGTGCACCCGAACGGCACGCGCAACCCCCACAACCCCGAGCACACTCCCGGCGGGTCGTCCAGCGGGTCGGCGGCGGCGGTTGCTGCCTATAACATGCCGCTGGCGATCGGGACGCAGACGAACGGGTCGGTGATCCGGCCTGCCTCTTTCTGCGGGGTGGTCGGGTTCAAGCCCACGAACGGGGTGATCTCCCGCGCGGGGCTGCTGCAAACCTCGGTGTCGCTGGACCAGATCGGGGTGTTCGCGCGGTCCGCCCGCGATGCGGCGCTCTTGGTCGATGTGATCGGCGGCTATGACCAGACCGATCCGAACAGCTATGCCAATGCCCGCCCCGACTGCCGCGCCGGTGCCGAAGCTGACGCCCCCGTGCCGCCCGATCTGGTGTGGATCGACCTGCCCTATCACGACCGCCTGTCACCCGACGCCCGCGACGGGATGGACGAGGTTCTGTCCGCCCTTGATGGCCGTGTCGAACGGGTGACCGGTGATGCGCAACTGTCGGGGTTGATCGACGTCCAGCGGATCATCCACGAATACGAAATCGTCCACCATCTGGCCGAGGATTTCACCGCCCATTGGGACCGGATCAGCGCAACCTTGCAGCAGATCATCACCCGGGGGCGCCAGATTTCCGAGGCCCAGTATCAGGACGCTCTGGGGGTCAAAGCCTCGGCCGAGAAGTGGTTCGAGAGCTTTTTTCACGACTTCGACGCCGTGATTGCCCCCAGTGCCGCAGGCGAGGCGCCCCTGTTCAGCGCGGGCGGCACTGGCGATCCGGTGTTCTGCACGATCTGGACTTTGGCGGGTCTGCCCACGTTGACCCTGGCCCTGCTGACCGGTGCCAAAGGCCTGCCCATTGGCGTCCAACTGATCGGCAGCGCCCAACAGGACGACCGTCTGCTGCGTACCGCGCGGTGGCTGGAACACCATCTCGACGCTCATTAACCCCAAGGAGACAACACATGCTATCTCGTCAAATGCAAATCGTGGTCGCGATCCTCGGGACCGCATTGATGGCAACCTTTGTGATCGGGCTTGCGCACTCGATCTCGACCGGATTTGCGGGGTTCTGGGGCGGGCTTCCGGTCACCATCATCGTCGCGATCGTGCTGATCATGGCCCTCTATGACCTGTGGGAAGAAACCATTCGCAAGGACTGACCCAAGGGACTCAGGGAAAAATCACGAACCCCGCTACGACACCGGAGCGGGGTTTTTCTGTGTTTTCAGGGCTGCGACACCACGTCACCGCTCTAAATATGAGATGAAATATTGTGCATCTGCCCTAGATCGCACAAAAGACGGCGCCCAAATTGCAAAATTTGGCGCATGTTTTCGCTGCATCGCAGCAATAGTAAAGGTACCCCTCCCGTCTGTTTGAAAGGACGCCCCATGATCGAGTTGCTTTTTACGGCCTGTCTGGCTTCGACCCCCGGCATTTGCGAAGAGAAAAGCCTGACCTTCGTTGATGTCACTCCGATGGCTTGCATGATGGGCGCGCAGCCCGAGCTGGCCAAATGGCAGACCGAGCACCCCAAGTTCACCGTCCAAGGCTGGAAGTGCCGCGCGGTGAACCTGAACGCACAGAACGCCTGATCACACTCGCACGCGGCCCGTCAGAGGAGGGGCTGTCCGCGTGCGGCACCTACTGGATCGTGATGTCGACCCGCTGGGTTTCCCCGGTGGTCTTCGGAATGCGCAGGAAATACTGGCCGGGTTTGATGGCCAGAAACTCGATCTCCATCGAGCCGGCCTCGTCAAACTCGACGCTTTCCATGCCAAAGGGACGCATTTCGATGCTGTTCACCACGACCTCGTTCACCCAGATCGCGCGAAAGAACCCCGGCCCCTCGAGGCCCAGTTCGCCCGATCCGTCCGCTTCGATCTCCAGCTCGTAGAGCGTGCCGGATTTCAGGGTGATCGGCCCTTCGGCGATGGGTTTGCCGACAGACAGGGTGATGCCCGGCATTTCCTCTTTGTTGGTTTTGGACAGGACGCCCGCAAAGCCATAGTCGTGGGCCATCGCGCCGGTCCCGATCAGAGCCATCGCCCCCGCTGCAATCAATCGTTTCATCTTCTCTCCCCTTAATGCGGTGCAACCACGACGCCCCAAGGCTGCTGGCCTACGGGGATCGACTGGATCGCCTTTTCCTTGGCCACGTCGATGACTGTGATGTCGTTGGAGTTGCCGTTGGTGGTCAGCAAGTATTTCTGGTCCGGCGTAAAGGCCATCTGCCAGACGCGCTGGCCAACCAGAATGTAATCCTTGACCTCCAGCGTGGCGCCGTCGATCACCGCCACGCGGTTCGCGGGCCCCAAGGCCACAAAGATCCGGCTGCCGTCCTGCGTCACGCGGATGCCGACAGGTTGCAACCATTCGGGTGTCACACCGCCAACCTCGAAGTGGATCTTCTTGACCAAGTTCGGGGTGCCGTCCTCGGCCACGTCGATCACAGACACGGTGCCGCCAATCTCGGCGCTGACGAACAGCCGCTTGCCATCGGGCGTGTATTCCACGTAGCGCGGGCGCTGATCCACCAGGACGTTATGCTTGATCTCGTAGTCCGCGGTGGAAATGAAATGCGCCATGTTGGTGGTTTCGGAAGTGTTGATCACGAACTGGCTGTCGGGCGAAATCGCCATCCCCTCAGGTTCGACGCCCACGGGGATTTCCGCGATCACCGTGTGGCTTTCGGTGTCGGTCACGGTGACCAGATTGTCATCCTCGTTCGCGATATAGAGGGGGTTGCCCGACGGATGCAGCACGAACAGTTCCGGGTCTGCGCCCGAAGGCAGCGAATAGAGTTCCTCTAGGGTTTCGGTGCTGAAAACTTTGACCTGATCGTCGTCCGAGGCACAGACATAGAGCAGCTTGCCATCGGGGCTGATCGTGATCCCCCGCGGCCGGTTGCCACCAAAGAATTCGGTCTCGACCTGCCAGGTGTTGGTGTCGATCACCGTCACCGTATTGCCCCGCTCGTTCGTCACAAAGGCGCGGTTGGCCGAAACGCCGGTCGCCGCAATCACTAGGGCCGTGGTCAGTAACAACGTTTTCACAGGGGCTCTCCCAGAGGTTCAGTTGAAGGCGTGGCAAGGGCTCTCGGCCCGGTCCAGACCCAGAGTATCCAGCGGCGAGGTCTGGTGCAGAAAGCCGTCCTGAGGGCTGACCGACACCGTAATATGATCGTCAAACAGCAGGATCGGCTGGCGCATTTGCCCGTCCCAGTCGCGGAAGGTCACCTTTTGCCCTTTGAACGCGGCCAGCTCGAATTTATCGGACAGGATGTAGTCGCGGATGGTCTGCACATCGTTACCGCCTGTGCGGGTCACGGCCTCTCCGAGGACGCGCAGGGCTAGCCAAACGTTGTAATCCTCTTCGTGGACATAGCGGCCGGTAAGCGCCTCAAAGCGGGTGTGATACTGGGTGGCGCCCCAAGCCTCGTGCGCGGCATGGAAGGTCACGGGACGCAAACCAGCCGAGCCCATCACAGGACGCGGGTCCCACAGGTGATAGGGCAGATAGGCGGCGAAATAGTCCGTATTGTCGGCGGCAATCACCACATCATGGCGGGACAGCCCCTGCATAAAGGTCGGTAGTTGCCGCTGCACCAACACATGGCCTGAATCCGTGCGGCGTGTGCCGCCGGTATCCTCGAAGGTGCGGCTTTCGACGATCTTGGCCCCGAATTTCTTGGCCGCACGTTCATAGCTTTGACCCAACTCCTGATCCGCAGGGTTGGAGCCCTGAATCAGCACCCAGCGGGGCCACTTCTTCCACATGGCGAATTGGGCGACCGCATCGGCGTTCATGTCGTTCGAGGGCGCGATATGCAGCAAGTTGGCGCGGCATTCGGTACCACGCAGGGCATTGTCATGGGCGGCGGCGTTCAGGGTGATCCCGCCCGCCTCGGCCACCGCATCGGCGACCTTCAGGGTATCGGCACCATTGGCGACCACGACCACATAGGGCATCCCGCCCGCCACCAGTTCGCGCGCCTTGGCCTCGGCCTCATCAGCGGTCACGGCAAAGGTCTGCGTTTCATAGGTGTGCCCCAGAAACCGGCCGGTGGTGCTGTTGTCTTCGTCGGCCAACGCGGCCCCCGCGAACCCCAGATCAAAGGGGCGCAGATTGAACCGCGAGATGGGCAAAATCTTCTGGTAATCAACGCGCAGGACAGCCGCCTTCACCTCGACCGCCTGCGCGGATGCCACACCGGTAAAAGCCAATGTAATTGCTACCCACAATGACCGTAACGGTGCTGGCATACCCTCTCCTGACTATGGTTCCATTCGCTGGATACCAGCGCATACATCGAACCTTGCCAGAGGGTTACAGCGCCCCGATACCGATACTTTCGGATCAATTGGCAGATGGCCCGCGCCCGATGACGATGCCTGTATGCTACGGAACACCGCCCTCGCCCTGATCTGCCTGACCGCCCTTAACAGCGCCGCCGAAGCCGCTGGAAAGGTTGCATTTTTCGGGATCACCTATCTGGACACTTCGCTGCAAACGACCGAACTGGGCCAAGACCCCGCCGAACTGGCGCGGATCGAGATGCTGACCCAGATGGTGCGCGATGCGTTCGAGGGTGGCGGGTATGACCTGCTGGATCTGGCCCCCATTCAGGACAAGCTTGATACGGTGGTAAACCCCGCCAAATGCTATGGCTGCGACACGCGGATGGCCGCCACTTTGGGCGCCGATTATTCTCTGGTCGGCGAGGTGCAGAAGGTCTCGAACCTGATCCTGAGCATGAATTTACAGATGCGCGATGCGGCGACCGGCACCATGGTTGCGGGCCGCGTCGTGGATATCCGCAACAACACGGATGAGAGCTGGCAACGCGGTATGCGCTACATCCTGAAAACGACGTTCTTCAAGGAAGACAGGGGAGGAAAGAAATGAAACGACGCAGTTTTCTGGTCGCAGCGGCCTTGGCCGCGCTGCCGGGAATGGCGCTGGCCCACGGGCCCAGTCGCCAGAAAATATCCCTGACCACCGAGGTCGCAGCCGCCCCCGAAGAGGTCTGGGCCACCATCGGCAACTTTCAGGATATGAGCTGGCATCCGGCGGTCCATTCCAGCACCGGCGAGGGCGGAAATAATATCGACGCCACCCGCCTGCTGGTCTTGGGCCAAGAAGGCGGCCCAACCATCGCCGAAGTGCTGTACAAATACGACGCGGCCAAGATGACCTATTCCTACCGGATCACTGATGTCGCGGTCGAGGTTCTGCCCGTCACCAACTATTCGTCCCACCTGACTGTCACGCCCCGCGATGGCGGCGGCTCCAAGATCGAGTGGAAGGGCGCGTTCTATCGCGGCTATCCGAACAACGATCCGCCGCCCGAACTGAACGACGAAGCCGCGATTGCCGCCGTGACCGGCGTGTATCAGGCCGGTCTGGATGCTTTGGTCGCGAAATTCGGTGCGCCGGGGTCTTGATCTGGTGGCGGGGCTGCTGATCGCCGCCCTGCCCGCCCACGCTGATATGGCTTATGTCACCTGCCAGAACGGGGATGCGCTGAGCGTCTTCGATCTGGATCAGGGCGTCGAGGTCGCCCGCTGGAGCCTACCCGGCCAACCGGCGGGCATTGCCGTGTCCGATGATGCGGTGTTCACCGTTGCGCCTATGGCCAAGGCCGTGCGGCGCCACGACCCCATGACCGGAGAGGTCCTGACCGAAGCGGTGCTGGACGGTGGCCCCACGGGCATCGCGCTGGATATCACGCACGGCCACCTCTTTGTGTCCGACTGGTACAACGCGCGGATCTGGGTGCTGGACAGCACCGATCTGACGGTTTTGCAGGAACTCAGCGTCGGGTCCGCCCCCGCGGGTCTGGACGTGTCCGAAGATGGCCGTCTCTTGGCCAGCGCGGATCGGGACGCCAATCAGGTGTCGTTCTTTGACGCGGACTCCCTGTCGTTGCTGGGGCGCGTGACGGTGGGCGAACGGCCCTACGGCCTGCGGTTTCACAAGGATGGACGGCTGTTCGTCGGCAATGTGGGCACCAACGACATCAGCGTGATTAACCCAGCCGTTTTGCAGGTGGTTGGCACCATTCCGGTGGGTGAACGCCCCTATGGGGTTGGGTTTTCCGGCAATCTCGGGTTCGCCACGAACCAGTATGCCAACACACTCAGCGTCTTTGACGCCACCACGCTGGAGCCGATCAAAGAGATCGACACCAACGAATATCCCGAGGGGATCGACACCACTTCGGACGGTAAAATTGTGATCGCCAACTGGTTCGACAACACCATCCAGATCATCGACCCAACCACACAAGACATCACTGCCACGCTGGAAACCGCTGACGGTCCCCGCGCCTTTGGCCGGTTCATCCGCCCCTAGTTTTCGGGCATCGGTTTGATCTGCTCCGTTGGCAGATCCATAAAGGTCCACCCGTCTGTGCCATCGGGCAGCCAGCTGACCGACGTGTAGCCGAGTTCGATCGCCCGCTTGGCGGCGTTATAGGACATCCAGCATTCCTCTAGGCAGAAGAACACCAAGGGATGCGCTTTGTCCCCTTGGCTGGCGACATCGAGCCCGCGCTTGAAATAGTCCAGGTTCACATCTGCCAACTGCCCGTAGCCCGTATTCGGCAGCCAGATCGCGCCGGGAATGGAATGGCGGGGTTTGTCGCGCCAGATCGTGCCAGCGGGCAGATTGGGGGGCTTGGGCGCTTGGGGCAGGACGTCGACGAAACCGGCGGTCCCTGCCCGCCAGATCGCCTCGGCCTGGTCTACAGACAGAACGGTTCCGCCGGATAGCTCCGACGGAACCGGTGCCCGATAGTCGTCGATGCGGTAGCCGTCGGGCTCGGCCACCTGCGCGAGGACAGCCATGGGCAGGCAGGACATAACAGCCGCCCACAACCACCTCACTGGGGGAGCTCCAGCAAAGTCTGCCCCTGCGCATCCAGTAGCGGAACGCCCGCTTCGGACAGGATCGCGTTGATTTCATCCTGATGGCGGCGGATCAGCGAATTGAGCTGACGCTGCCAGACCTTCTCGCCCTGACGCACGCCCATGGTGATGCGGTAGAACATCTTGGGAGGCAGGGTTTCCTTGAGCAGCGGGACCACCGTCATGCCCGGATAATCGGTTTTCACCAATGGCCCGCCGATCGGCCCCCACAGAATGGCGGCGTCGATGGTGCCTGCCTTCAGGTCGTCCAGCATGTTGATCGCGGGGCTTTCAAAGCGGCGATCCACCGTCAGGGCATAGGGCTTGGCCTTGCCGATCAGACCGTTGCGCGCCATGTGGGTGGCGGGCGGCGTGCCTGCGATGATGCCGATATGCTTGTCCTTGAGCGCCGGATCGGACAGCTCGGTGACGCTGGCCAGATCGCTGCCTTCGGGGACGATCAGAACAAAGCCCGAGGTCAGATAGTGGTTGGTGTTCAGCACCAGCTCGTGCCCTTGGGCATAGCCGATCACCACGTCACATTTGGCGGCCTTGAGCGTGTTGCGGATAAAACCGGTCGCCATCGGGTACCATGTATACTGTACCGGCAAGTCCAGCTTCGAGGCGAACAGATCGGCCAGCTTGTTCTCGTAGCCGTTGCCCTCTTTGTCGGACATGGGCAGGTTGGCCGGATCGGCGCACACACGGAACGCATGGTGCGACACCAGATCCGAGGTCTGCGCCCCGGCGCCCGCAGGGATCAGCCCCCACAGCGCCAAGGCACAGGCCGCGATACAACGCTTAAAGCCCCATGCAGGCATTTTCAGCATCGCGGATCGCGTCGGATTTCGCTTCTTTCTTGGCGGGACGGCCACGGGGGATAGCGTCCATGCCGCGCGCCTTGAGATAGACATAGATGTCGTCCAGATAGCACATCACGTTCAGGTTGGTGCCGAACGCGGGCATCACCGAGTTTTCCGACGCGCCGACCTTTTGGCGGCCGTTGGTCGCGGTGTCGACGAAATCGTAGTAATCCATGGTCAGCGCCGACTTCTTCAGTGCGGGCGCATAGGTCGAGCCTTCGCCATCGGGGCCGTGGCAGACGTGGCATTCCGAATGATAGCGACGGAAGCCCGAGAAGGTCAGCCAATCAACGCTGCCGTCTTCGGCGATGTTAAAAGTGGGAACGTCATCCGCGGTATAGTAACGCCCATCCTCAGCGTAGGAGACGGCGATGTTGGGATCGTCCATCGAGTGCGTCTTGTCTTCGGCCCAAGCGACCGGTGCAGTCATCAGTCCGGCGGCCAGAGCGACCAGCGAAAAACCCTGTCGGATCATGTTCTTATCCTTGAAAACCTGTATGTCGGGGCCGGCCGGTATGGGCCGACCCCAATGTCACGCCTTAGTTCGGCAGGGTGAACACGGTCAGCTGACCACCCAGTGCGGTATAGTCGCTGAGCGCCGAATAGCCGCCCACAGCACCCAGACCGTCGTTCGGGTTGGTCAGACCAGCTGCCAGACCGATACCGGCCCAACCGCCAACACCCGACAGAACCGCGACATACTGCTTGCCGCCATGCTCATAGGTCATCACGTTGCCGATGATGCCCGAGGGGGTCTTGAAGCGATACAGCTCTTCGCCGGTGGTCGAGGACACGGCCTTCAGGTAGCCTTCCAGAGTGCCGTAGAACACCACGTCGCCAGCGGTTGCCAGAGCGCCCGACCAGACCGAGAACTGCTCGGGGATCGACCATTTGATCTCGCCTTTGATGTTGTCCCACGCGATGAAGTTACCCATGCCGCCGTGGCTGTCCGGTGCGGGATACATCGCCAGAGTCGCGCCCACATAGGGCTGACCTGCGGTGTAGCTGACGCGGAACGGTTCGTAGTCCATGCAGACGTGGTTGGTCGGCACGTAGAACAGCTCGGTTTTCGGGCTGTAGGACGCGGGCTGCTGGTCTTTGGAACCCAGAGCCGCCGGACAGATGCCGGTCGAGTTCACGTCTTCGCCGTTCTGCTCGGTCGAGTACTGGGCCAAAACCTGCGGACGGCCGTACTGGTCCGAGTTCGGGTCCATGACCACTTCGGAAGCCCAGTTAACCTGCGGATCATACTTCTCAGCGGTGATCAGCTCGCCGGTCAGACGGTCAAGGGTGTAGCCAAAGCCGTTCCGGTCAAAGTGGGTCAGCAGCTTGCGCGGGGTGCCATCAATGCTCTGATCGGTCAGGATCATTTCGTTGATGCCGTCATAGTCCCACTCGTCGTGCGGGGTCATCTGGTAGACCCACTTCGCGGTGCCGTCATCGGGGTCACGGGCGAAGATGGTCATCGACCAGCGGTTGTCACCGGGACGCTGTGCGGGGTTCCAGGTCGAGGGGTTGCCCGAGCCGTAGTAGATCAGGTCAGCCTCGGCATCATAGGAATACCAGCCCCAAGTGGTGCCGCCGCCGATCATCCACTGGTCGCCTTCCCAGGTGTTGGTGCCGGAGTCTGCGCCAACGGGCTTGCCCAGATGGGTGGTCTTTTCGGGGTCGAACAGGATGTCGCTGTCGGGACCCATGGAGTAGGCGCGCCACGCAAGGCTGCCGTCCGCCATGTTGTATGCGGTCACCGAACCACGGACGCCGAATTCACCGCCCGAGATACCGACGATAACCTTGTCCTTGACCGGCATAACGGTCGCGGTGTTGGTCTCGCCTTTGGCCGGATCACCGTTTTTGACCGACCACAGCACTTCGCCCGAGTTGGCGTCCAGAGCCACAACGGTGGTATCCGCCTGATGCAGGAAAATCTTGCCATCCGCATAGGCCACACCGCGGTTCACGGTGTCACAGCACATCACGGGGATGACTTCGGGGTCTTGCTTGGGCTCGTACTTCCACTTGATCTTGCCGTCCTCGTTCAGGTCCAGAGCGTAGACCATGTTGGGGAACGGGGTGTGGACGAACATCGTGTCGCCAACTACCAGCGGCGAGCCTTCGTGGCCGCGAAGAACGCCGGTCGAGAAGGTCCAGGACACCTTCAGATCCGCGACGTTACCGGCGTTGATCTGGTCCAGCTCCGAATAGCGCTGGTTCTCGTAGTCGCCTGTCTGGATCGCCCACTGCGCCGGGTTGTCGATTTGCGCGCGCAAATCGTCGTTCGCCAGCGCGCCGGTCGCAGCGCAAATTGCCATGACAGACGTTAGGTACTTTAAACTTTTCATTGGTTTTTCCTCCCTGAAAAGCGGAGTGCCCGCTTCGATGGTACAGGCGGACTCCGCCCGTTGATTGCCTGCGTCCGGCTTCCTCTCCTCCCGCCGGGCGCGGGCCTCTTTTGCGGGGCGTGGCCCCAGATCAGGTTCCCTTACTGGGTAAAGGTTCCCAGATATGCGATGACGTTCTCGCGCTCCTGCTCTTTGCGCAGGCCGGCGAACGACATTTTGGTGCCCTCCACGTGTTGGCGGGGATTGGTCAGAAACGCGTCCAGCTCCTCAACTGTCCAGGTTTTGCCCCCCTCGCCGAACGCCTTCATGGCGGGCGAATAGTCATACCCCTCTAGGGTTCCGGCGGTGCGGCCGATCAGGCCGTTCAGCACCGGTCCGGTCTTGTTTTCGGCGCCCTCGCCCACGGCGTGGCAGGCCTGACATTTCTTGAAGACGCGCTCGCCTTTGGCGGCGTCCCCTTCGGCCAGCGCCACATGCGCGGGCAGGATCAGAGCCAGAGCGATACCGAAAACCTTGTTCAACATAATAAACCTTCCCTTAAGCGAGCCGCTCGGCGTGCCAAGCAACGTGATCGCCTGCAAACGTGCTGACGAAGTAGTAAGAGTGGTCATAGCCCCGCTGCATGCGGAACTGTCCGGGCTGTCTGCGGCGCGCCATGGCCGCCGAGAACGATTCAGGCATAAGCAGGTTCAGAAACTGGTCCGAAGCCCCCTGATCGATCAGAATGTCACCCTTCCAACCGTGTTCTTCGATCAAAAGGGTCGCGTCGTACTTGGCCCAGGCCGTCTCGTCATCCCCGAGATAGGCCGAGAGCTGTTTTCTGCCCCAATCCGAGCGGGTCGGATTGGTGATCGGCGCAAAGGCCGTAAGTGACTGGTACCGATCGGGATTGCGGATCGCGATGGTCAGCGCACCGTGTCCCCCCATAGAGTGACCAGTAATACCGTGGCGCTCGTTCACAGGAAACGTCCGTTCGACCAGCCCACGGAGCTCAGTCGTGACGTAATCGTACATCTGAAAGTTAGGTTTCCATGGATCGCAGCTGGCGTTGACGTAGAAACCCGCCCCTTGTCCCAGATCATACGCCTCGTCGTTGGCAACAGTTTCACCGCGCGGCGAGGTATCCGGGTAGACGATCGCCAGACCGTGGCGGGCCGCATGTTCTTGCAAGCCCCCCTTGGTCATGGCGTTTTCATGGGTGCAGGTCAGCCCCGACAGATACCAAAGCACCGGGACTGCCCTCTCTTCGGCCTGCGGCGGCAGATAGACCGCAAAGGTCATATCGCATCCGCAGGCCTCCGAGGGATGTTTGGCGACGATCTGGCGGCCGCCGAAATTCCTGTTTTCCGAAACGACCTCCATACCGCCCTCCGCCTTAGTAACGCACGACCGCGCGGATGGACTTGCCTTCGTGCATCAGATCGAAGCCCTCGTTGATCTGGTCCAGCGACAGCTCGTGGGTGATCATGGGGTCGATCTCGATCTTGCCGTCCATGTACCAGTCAACGAACTTGGGTACATCGGTGCGGCCTTTGGCGCCGCCGAACGCGGTGCCCTTCCAGACGCGGCCGGTGACCAGCTGGAACGGACGGGTGCTGATTTCGGCACCTGCGGGGGCCACGCCGATGATGACCGACACACCCCAACCACGGTGCGAGCATTCCAGCGCATCACGCATGACTTTGACGTTGCCGGTTGCGTCGAACGAATAGTCCACGCCGCCGATCTGGTCTGCGCCGCGCTTGGTCAGGTTGACGATCTCTTGCACGACCGACCCTTCGATCTTCGAGGGGTTCACAAAGTGGGTCATGCCGAACTTGCGGGCCATTTCCTCTTTGTCGTCGTTCAGGTCAACGCCGATGATCATGTCAGCGCCAGCCATACGCAGGCCCTGAATGACGTTCAGACCGATGCCACCCAGACCGAACACAGCCGCGGTCGAGCCGATCTCGACGCCGGCGGTGTTGATCACGGCACCGATGCCGGTGGTCACGCCGCAGCCGATATAGCAGATCTTCTCGAAGGGGGCGTCATCACGCACCTTCGCCAGAGCGATCTCGGGCATGACGGTGTGGTTCGCAAAGGTCGAGCAGCCCATGTAGTGATAGATCGGCGTGCCATCCAGCATCTTGAAGCGGGTGGTGCCGTCGGGCATCAGGCCCTGACCTTGGGTGTTGCGAATGGCGGTGCACAGGTTGGTCTTGCCGGACAGGCAGGACGGGCACTCGCGGCACTCAGGGGTGTAGAGCGGGATCACGTGATCACCGGGCTTCAGGGTGGTGACGCCTTCGCCGACTTCGATCACAACGCCTGCGCCCTCGTGGCCCAGAATGCTGGGGAACAGACCTTCGGGGTCTGCGCCGGAACGGGTGAACTCGTCGGTGTGGCAAATGCCGGTTGCTTTAATCTCGACCAGAACTTCGCCTTTCTTGGGGCCTTCCAGTTCGACTTCCATGATTTCCAGCGGTTTGCCTGCCTCTAGGGCGACTGCGGCACGGGTTCGCATCCAAATACTCCATCAATTGGTAGCTGTATTCCGCGGTACACACGGCTTGGGTCCAAGTATGCTGATGTGTTTCGTTCTCGCTCAATGCATACGATGGTTGGTGTCAGGTCTGCATAGACAGACCGGTTCCCCCTGGCACATAGTTCGCGGACAGGGAGGAAACCGCATGAACAATTTTACCAGATTTTTCATGGGCGTGGCTATGTCCTTTGCGACGAGTCAGGCGCTTGCTGCGGACTTTTCCGACCCCACGTGGCCCTGCATCCAGCGCAAGGTGGCGGGTCTGTCCATGGGGCTGATGTGGCAGAACCCCACAGAAAATGTTGCCCTTGGCGACGATCTGAAGGGGCCGGTTCATGATCTGGCCGCCGCATTAACCCTGCAGCGCGTGGATATGGATGCCGCCAAAGGCATGGTGACCGATTTCACCGCCCGTCACGGGGCGGATCGGGACGTTCTGCAAGAGGTGTTCGCGCAGGTGTTTCACAGCGTCGAATCCCGCCGGACCCGCATCATGGGCGGGATCGGGCGCGTCTCGACCGGACAGATCGAATTGGCCCAGCGGATCGACGATGCGCGGTCGGAAATGGACCGTCTGATGGCCCTGCCCGAGCCCGATTACGACCAAGTGGACAAGCTCGAAGAGCAGCTGGACTGGGACGACCGCATCTACCGAGAGCGTCAGCAGACCGTCAGCTATCTGTGCGAATCCCCTGTGCTGCTGGAAAAGCGCCTGTTCGCGATCGCCCAACTGCTGCAAGAGGCGGCGGGTTAATCCCACTCAAGCTGGGTAAAGGTGATGGTCACGTTGCGCGGCGTATAGGTGCCGCACAGCGCCCATTCTTGTGAGACATCCAGCGCCACGGTTAACGCCGCATCCGCCAGCCGCTGCCCTGCATCCAGCGCCGCGCGGGTCTGGGTTTCCAGGGCCTGCAAATAACGCTCTAGCGGCAGATCATCGGGCGGCCAGTCCAACACGCGCCCGTGGCCGGTAACAGCGCGGTCCACATCCAGTGCGCGCAACTTGGTCAGGGCCTCTTGCCAACCCACGACAGAGCCGTCGAGAGATGGGCAATGCTGGTCGAACAGCAGATCCCCAGCGAAAAGGATCCGCGTTTCACGGTCCACAACCGTCAGATCATTCGCCGTATGGGCCAGCGGCCAAGGCGCTAATTCCAGCACCCTGCCCCCAAGATCGATCTGCGTGGGCTCTGCCAATTCCCGTGCCACGACTGGGGCCGTCGTTCCGGCAAAACCGTCGCCAATCTCTTGCGCCATCCGCAGCAGATAGCTGTCCTCCCGGTCGGAAATGGCGCGGGCCAGCCCCTCTGCCCCCACGATTTCAGCGCCGGATTCGGCCAGTACGGTGGCCCCCAAAACATGGTCCGGATGCATATGGGTCAGAATCACGTGGCTAATGGGCAAAGGGGTCACTTGCCGGATCGCCCGCCACATCTGTTCCCCGATGGTCCGCGTGCCCCCCGAATCAACCACAGCGACCGAGTCGCCCCCCACGATGAACCCAAGGTTGGCCACATCCCCCTCATTTTCGGGGTCCGGCTCCTCGATCGCGCCGATGTGAACCCAGACGCCGGGGGCGATTTCACGAACCTCCAGCGCAGGCCCAAGGGGGCGGCATTCGGGCGTCCCGTCCCCCGTCCACCCTTGCGCAAGCGTTTGACATTCCGCCAGAGTCGCCGCCTCGAACCCCGGGATCAGGTGGGGCTGGCAGGGCTCGCTGTCCTCGCACATCAGGGCAACCAGTTCGAACATGGGACCTCCTGTTTGCCAAACAGCGTCCGCCTGCCCCCGCGCCCGCGCCACATATACTTTGGGCGGTATGAGCGAACATCGCGCCCTCTGGCATACTTCGCCCCCAAGGAGGACCGCCCATGTTCACACGTTGTCTGATCACCGCTGCCGTGATTGCCCTTGGTTTGCCCGCTTTTGCTCAGGATAACCCGATGCGCGACGGACCAACCTGGGGGGAATTGCAGGCCGATGTGATTGGCGATGTGACCCCGATTGCGGCCACGGGCCTGTTTGTTGCCGAAACGCCTGCGCGGGCACAGGACGCCGCCACAGTCCCGATCCGCATTATCCAGAGCGATCCGGCCATGGCCGTGACCAAGGCCATTGTGGTGGTCGATGAAAACCCCGCGCCTGTGGCAGGCACCTTCAGCTTTGGCCCCCAAATGCTTCCCTTGGATTTCGAGCTGCGCGTGCGGGTGAACCAGTATTCCAACGTCCGCGTTCTGGCCGAAACGCCGAACGGGCTGGCAATGGACGGCGGTTACGTCAAAGCGTCTGGCGGATGCTCGGCCCCCGCGACCAAGGACCCCGAGATGGCCAAGGTGGATATGGGCCAGATGAAACTGCGGACCTTTGCCTCGTTGACCCACAACCGGCAGGAAGCGCAGATCATGATCCGCCATCCGAACTATTCGGGCCTGCAGCGGGACCAGCTGACCCAACTGTTCATCCCCGCGCATTTTCTGGACAAGATCGAAGTGGCTCAGGGCGACGAGGTTCTGTTCACCATGGAGGGCGGCATTTCCATCAGCGAAAATCCGGCCTTCCGGTTCGTTTACTCGGATAATGGCGCGCCTGCCCTGACGGTGACCGCGACGGACACCGAAGGGAACATCTGGCGCAATGTGCTGCCCAAGACGGGCAGCTGATCAAAAGCAGATAACTTCGGCCTCGGCCTGCGCGCGGCGCAGGTCGGCAACCAGAGTTTTGGCCGACGCCGCGCTCTGGAAAATCGCCATGCGTTCGCCGCCGGTGCGGCGCATGGACAGCACCGTCTCGGCCTGAACGTATTTCTCATAGGGCAGGATCGAGGCGATCTCGTCGATCGAACAAGAGCACTTTTCCAGCACTAGACGGCTCTGGCCATTGGTGGCCATGCAAGCGAACACATAGTCCGCCCGCGCCGACGTCGGGTAATCGTTCAACCGCTCGGCTACAGTTTGCGCCTGAACGGGCATGGCGGCCATCACCGCCAACCCCAGCATCAGGCGCTTCATCGCGCGGCCTCGACCGCGGTGAATCGGGTTTCCGAATGGTAGCCGGCGGGGCTGCCCTCGGGCGTGGCGGCGGTCAGGGACAGGTAGTAGCCGGGCACTGCATCGGACATGGCGACGATCAGTTCCAGATCCTCGAACCCGTTCATGCGGCCACGGTTCGGGTCGTTGGCAAAGGGATGCAGCACCACAGTTTTCACTGCGATCTCAGTGCCATCCAGTTGCGCTTGGCCTTCGGTCAGGTCGGCGGCGCTGACAAGGGATTCCTTGAGCCGGTTGCGGATATAAAACGGGCTGCCCCCCGCCGTTTCGGCCATGTCCCGCGCGACGGTCTCGGCAAAGTACATGATCATCGGGTTGCCGACACTGGCCGGAAAGGACCCCAGACTGCGGTGCTTTTCTTCCTGCCGGAATTCGAGGTTCGCCATCAGCGCATCCCCTTGCTCCAGTGTCAGAACCACGGTGCCGGTGTCGCGAGTCGCAGTCTCGGGCTTGGCCGCATTGGTGACGGTGCGCGTGTAAACCAGATGCGATCCGGTAGTCACCCCTTCCAAAGTGCCGCTCCGGAACAGTGTCTCGTAGAGTGCATTTCCGTCGATCATGGCCGCCTGAACCGGCGCCGCCAAGGCGCAGAGCAAAGCCAAAGAAACCAGTTTTTTCCGCATGATAATCGTCCTCCCCTCAGGTTAGCCTATCCGGCGCATGAGGCCTGTCATTGCCGACTTTGGTCTGTGCCGATGGTGTCCAGGGGAACCATTTCCTCGCGCGTGAGCCATTCGATCAGGGGGCGCAGTTTGCGTAGGCGCACGGGCTTGGTCAGCACCGGAAAGCCGTTCTCGCCGCCCATGCGCAGCAGGTGGTCGCCGCGGTCGGCGGTGATCATGATCGCGGGCACCCGCATCCCTGTCAGCTGCCGGATCGACCCGATGGCGTTAAAGCCGGTATCGGCCCCCTCGAGCTGATAATCGGCCAGAATGATGTCGGGGGGCATCCCCATATCCTGCACAAAGCCGATCGCCTCGGCGGTGGAACTGGCTCCAAGAACCGAAGCGCCCCATTGCTCCAGCTTTTTGACCATGGCGAACAGGACCGAGGGGTCATCCTCGACCACCAGCACGATCAGGTCCAGCGACTGGGTTTCGTCGATCCCTGCGGGAACGCGCTCTTCGGGTTTGGGGAGTTGGCCGATCACCATCTCCATCCGGATCGAGAAGACGGACCCCACCCCCGGCTTGGATTTTACCGAAACCGAATGCCCCATGTGGCGGCAGGTGCGCTCGACAATCGATAGGCCAAGACCCACGCCGGAGCCAATCGGCACGTTGCCTGCACGGGTGAATTCCTCGAAAATCCGCGACTGGTCGGCAAGGGTGATGCCGATGCCGGTATCCCAAACCTCGAGCACGACATCATCGCCGCGCCGCCGGCACCCGACCAAGACCCGCCCGCCCGACGGGGTGTACTGGATCGCGTTCACCACCAGATTCTGGATCGACCGCAGCAGATACACAGGGTCCGAGCGCACGAAAACCATGGTCGGCACCACGTCCAGCTGCACGCCCTTTTGTTCGGCCACACGTTTCTGATCCTCGTAGACCCCTTGGATCAGCGTCCCCAGACACACGTCCGAAGGCTGCAACGCACTGGCATCAGCGCTATCCAGTCGCGAAATATCGAGCAGCGCATGAAGCAGTTGTTCGGTCGAAGTAAAAGACGCCTGCAACCGTTCCACCATCGGGCCGACGGGGGCATCCTGCGTCGCGTCCTTGATCGTCGAGATCAGCAGTTTTGCCGCGTTGATCGGCTGCAACAGGTCGTGGCTGGCGGCTGCCAAGAAGCGGGTTTTGGAGGACACGGCAGCCTCGGCGGCCTCCTTGGCCTCTCGCAGTTTTTCCTCGACCCGTGCCTTTTCTTCGTACTGTTGACGCAGGCGCGCATTGGCTTCGGTCAGTTCGGCAGTCCGCTCGGCCACACGGTTTTCCAGCATCTCGGCGGTGCGGATTTCGGCGGACACGTCCCCCAGATCAACCACAAAGCCCCCGTCCGGCAGAACGTGCGAGTGCATGTCCAGCACCCGCCCGTTCGCATGGCGAAGGCGCGTGCGGAACCGACCCTGCTTGTGCAAACGCTCCATCCAGAAGCCCACGTCAAAGCCGTCTTCATCCTCGAACACCGCGTGGGCTTTGACGTGCTGGAACAGGTGATCCAGTTCCGCGCCGGTTTGCAGCAGCGTGTAGGGCAGCCCCAACAGCTGGCGAAAGCGCTGGTTGTACATCTTGACCCGACCGTGGCCGTCGAACGTACACACCCCAGAGGTCATGTTCTGGAACACCGCCTGCAGGTAGTTGGCCTGCCGGTCGATCAGGTTCTCTTTCTCGCTGCGGTTTTGCAGAACGATCCGGCTGATGTCGGTCAGCAGGATCACCATGTTGTCTTCGCTGGTGCGCTGGAGGTTCACCTGAAAGAACCGGTCGCCCGTCAGTTCCGCCACCACGGCATTCACCGCTGTCCCCACCACGGACCGGCGCGCCTGCGCCAAGGCCCCGAACAGCCGCCCGTCGGTGCCCACCAGATCGTCACTGCTGAGCATCGCCTCGATGTATTCGTCAATCGTGAGGCCCGGCATGATGCGCGGGGAAATGTCCGGCAGCAGGGTCTGGAACAGTTCGTTGCTGACCTCAAGAAGGCCGCGGTTGAACAGGGCAAAGCCCCCCTCCATCGCCGCCAAAGCACTGGTCAGGTTCTTGCGCGACCGCTCCCGCTCGATCCGGACGGTGGCAAGTTCGCTTGTCGTCCGCTCCAGATCGCGGGACTGCGCCCACATCTGCGCCTGTAGGGAAATCGCCGACTGGAACGTGGCATAGGCCGAGTTTCCCAGTTCGTGCTGGCGGTTCATCCGGCGGATCAGCGCGTCGATGATCTTGCCCTGTTTCCGGATTTGCTCTTCGGGCGTGTCGGCGGGATCGATCAATGCAGATCCTCCGGCGTGTGGTCAAAAAAGGCAATTCCAACAAAGGTTTGGTTCACGTGGACACCGCAATGCTGCTCACCATAGGTGTTGAAGCCCAAGACGTTGTGGCGGCGGAACACTTCGGACACCTCATCGCACATGCCCTTTTGTTCGAACTCCAGTTTCCGGAGCACGCAATCGAAGGCGAGGATAAAGTCGGGGCGCTGACCGCCCTGCCCGCGCACGCCAAGTCCGGCCTCCAGCGCCTCGATGATTTCGGTGCCGGTCCCGAGGGTCAGGACCAAGCCATCGTCTATCGCCCCCATGAACGACAGGCCCTGATCGGCCTCGACCGAGTGGATCGCGCGGACGTGGTAGTTGTTGTTCTGGCGCACCAGCACGGGGTTTTCGGCAAAGACTTCCGGTGACAGATCAGCAACGGACACACCGATTTTACGGGCGTATTCGGTGGCCGCAGGCGCTCCGTTCAACTCCAGAACAAGGCGCTCTTCGGGGATCGCGTCGGTGACCACCAGCAACGTTTCGCTAGGCCGGAAGTGGTCAAACCCAAGGCCCATGAAGTCCAGCGCCGTCTCGACCAACAAAACCAATGCCGCGCCGGAATGGAACTTCCCGCCGTGCAAAACAAAGGTCGCTTTGAACTGCAGCCCGTCCCCCGCCGACCCCCCATAAATCGGGATATCCCCCAAGCACACCTGCAGGGTCGAGGCCAAAAGGTCCTCTTGTTTCGACACGCCATCGCACAGCACCAAGCCGAAACGGCGCCAACCGGCGGTCCGCTGGAACTGGGATTTCAGGCGGGTGATATCCTCGGAAATCCGTTGCATGGGCAGCGGATCAAGAGTCGGAATAAACAGGCTGGCGCAGCGGAAATACCGGCGCGGAAACGCCACCAGCATCAGCGCGCCGGTCTCGTACCCATTGGGCGTGATCTGCCCCGCCGTGGTGCATCCGAACACTGGCACCCCGCCCATTTGGCGGTCCAACTCGTGGGCCAGAACTTCCAGATCCATTCCGGTCGGAACAAAGGCCATCACGAAACAGGTCGTGCGGCGCTCGATCTGGGAAACCGCCTCTGTCACGGCCTCGGTCGCGGTGGCGGCGCGGGACACGGCTACCTTGATGTAGCCCGGTGATTTGCCGCCATCCAACATGGTTAATGGGTCAAGAAGGCCAAAGCGTCGGGATCGGCGGCCTCGGTCGACAGCGATCCTTCCATCATCATTGCGGCCTGCGTGCGGTTCTGCACCCCGAGGCGGCGCAAGAGCGCGGTGATGTGCGCCTTGACCGTGGCTTCGGCCAGACAGAGTTCATAGGCGATCTGCTTGTTCGCCTTGCCCGAACAGATCAGGCGCATGATTTTCTGCTGCTGCGGGGTCAAATCGTCCAGCTTGGTGCCGGTGGCTTGCTCACGATGCTCGATATCATCAGATTTTCTATAGGCCGCGGGCACATAGCGTTCACCGGCAGCAATCGCCCCGACCACCTGACGCAGTACATCGGAACAGGCATCCTTGGGCAGAAAGCCCGCAGCCCCTTTGTCCATCAGGGCATGCACAACCTCGGTCGAAGTTAGCGAAGAGATCACCAGAATGGGCAGGTCCGGCATGCGCTCGCGCAGGGATTGGAAGCCCGAAATCCCCCGCACGTCAGGCAATTTCAGATCGAACATCACCAGATCAGGTTCGAACCCATCATCCAGAGACTTGAGCGCCGCACGCAGGGACCGCGCCGCAGCAACCTCGCAATCGGGATATTCGTTGCGCAGGGTCGCCTCAAGGGCGTCGCTGTACAATGGATGGTCGTCAACAATTAGGACAGAACCTACCTGTCCAGACGACAAAGTCGCTGGTTCCTGAATCATGACAATTTCCTCCCTGTGCGGAAGGTTACCCGATGATTTCCGGATTTCACCAAAAAAACGCACCACATGCATGAAATCGTCACAATGCGGGTTTTATTCCGCAGCCACTTCGACCCGCTGGCTGGGCCGTGATTGTTTTTGCAGCACAAGATGCGACGAAATCGCATCCATCAGTTCGGGCGACAGACAATCATAGGGCTCAAGCCCCAAAGAACGCAAATGCCGCCGCATGTTTGGCATCTCTGCCGCAGGGAATCCTGCCTCGATAATCGAGGAAACAAACGCCGCAAACTTCGGGGGCTCCCACCCCACATCGGACGAAAGCTCCGTATGGATGAAATCGAGGCCGAAGAACGGATGGCTCGACGCCTCGATCCGGCCAACCAGATGGACCCCGCAATCGCGGCACGCGTATCTCTGGATCACTGCCGAGGGATCCACGAGACCCAGCTTGTCGGCATTCTCTGTCACACGCACTGCATCCCGAGGCACGACAGCCACCTGAGAGAAAAGCGCCCCATCGGGTTTCCAGCACCGACTGCACCCGCACAGATGGTTGTGGCTGGTCTGAGACGCCACGTTCACAACGACCGGACTTTTGTCACATTGGCATTTTAGCAGACCACCCATGAACCCCTCTATCTGTACCGGAGGGTGCGAGATCGCCGGGTGAATAACGGCCAGAAAATCGGGAACCAAGCCAGTCATGGCCTCTGTGTCGAGCCGCCCCATCGCTATCTCCTAGATTGCGCTACGTTGCGTGCTAGATTGGGACCCGAAGTGCTGACAAACAATTCAACCAAAGGTATCGGCTTTCGGACGCAGGACGGCGCCATTCCGCCTCGCAGTCTGAAGCTAACCCCGCGACTTCATACACTTAAGAGAAAATTTTTAGATTTCTGTGTTTTCCGAAATTTGCCTCTTGCACCTCTATCAGCCGATAGTTATAGGTCGCCCCACAGTGTTCCGGCGTAGCTCAGCGGTAGAGCAGTTGACTGTTAATCAATTGGTCGTAGGTTCGATCCCTACCGCCGGAGCCACTGAAAATACCGAAAAATCAATTGAATAGCTCGACTCTGTTTAGGGTCCGTTCAGGTTTTTGAGTTGTTTCCGGCACCGCCTCCGTTCGTACAACGCGTGCTTTTCCAGTCACTGGATGAAAATGCAGCCTTCTAGCTGAAAAACCCCCGAGATCCATCGCAACAATTGGCAAGCGTTCGGCCTGCAAATACTCCAGCGCAAAACTGGCGTTCTTTTTCCCGATGTCTGCCAGCCCTTCCTTCATGAGGGCTCCACCGAAAACCTTTGCCCTTAAGCGGCTTTTGTCGGCCCCTAGACGCATCAAGCCGTTTATCACGTGCTCCATGGCGACTGCGCCGTAGCTTGCACTTTGTCCCTGCGATGAAGACAGGAAATAGTGGTTTGCCCCTCCAAGGCCAGCAGCCTCATCGTACAGACAAACAGAGACACACGACCCAAGTACAGTGGAAATCACGAGATTGGCTTTCCCGCTTACAAACGTCTCGCCCGACACGATCGTTTTGAGGGTGCATTCCATGCCATCAGGCCAAGGGACCGTACGGGACATCAGATTGCCCGTTCGGTTGTGGGTTGTAACATCGCAAGACAAATTGACACCAAGGGCAACTGCTCCCCCACGGCACCAGCCTCGAACGCAGCTTTGGGCATGCCGTAGACCATCGAAGTTGCCTCATCCTGTCCGATTGTACGCGCACCCGCCTGCCTGAGAGAAAGAAGGCCGTCCGCCCCATCGCGCCCCATGCCGGTCAAAATGACCGCCGTGCATCGCTTTGCAATCGGCACCGCGGATTTGTACATTACGTCTACCGAAGGGCGATGTCCGGAAACTGCAGGCCCTTCGACCAACCGGCATTTCGGGCCGTGGGTCATGTCTAAGCGCAAATGGGATCGACCAGAAGGTGCCAGAAAGATCGTGCCACGCTCGAGCAAGTCACCGTCTCCCGCCTCTCGAACGCTTGCTTGGCAATTGTTATCCAAAAGGCGTGCGAGACCTGCTGAAAATCCTTCTCCGGTATGCTGGACTATCATCGTCGGTGGGCAGTCGGCCGGAAAATTGGACAGAAGTGTCATCAAGGCATCCACGCCTCCGGTCGACGAGCCAATCAAGAACAAGCGATCCCAAGTTTCCGATCGTGGAGCATGTCGGAAATCACCCGAATTTCCCGTATTCACAAGCGACGAAAGTACCAACTGAGAGAGTTCTCTCGATTCCTTGTCGCTGTCGAGCATCGGGACAGACGCGCCAACCCAACGCACGCTTGAACGCAATTCAGTCGCGTTACCGATCAACATCCATCGTACGGACAAAGCCCGAAAAAGCTGCTGCATGACCTCAAAGTCCGGAAGGGAGGCAAGAGATGGGGCCACTAGAACAATCGCAGGGGGGCGGTGCTCGACCGCGTGATAACAGGCGGTTAAATTTTCAAAGCACCCTGCAACTCGCAACCTAGGATCAGTCTTGAATTTTGTCTCGATGTCCGCCAACCGTTTCCGGTTGGCGTCAGCAATCATAATTCTCATTCAAGGCTCCTAAAAATCGGTCCAGGCAGGCCCGTTCGAAGCAGCTGCGAACGTGGAAGTGCCTGTAAACGAACGCGCATTCTCGAACGACGGTGGATTCATTTTCACAGGGGCTGGAACGATCGCTGCGGTGGCCATAGCCGGAGTCGCACCGGAAAACTGAAACCTGGAAACAAGCTGGGATAGGCCAGCCGCTTCGCTTTTTAGCGTAATAGCAGCAGCTGTGGCGTCCTGTACCATTGCAGCGTTTTGCTGTGTGACCTGATCCAGTTGCGATACGCCGACGTTGATTTCCCCTAGTCCAGCTGATTGCTCTCGGGATCCCACGGCAATGCCACTGACCAAGTGGGCGATCTGCCCAACCCGATCTACGATGGAGGTCAAAGCACTCCCTGCTCGACCGACCAAACCCACGCCGGTTTCTACTTGCTCGGTGCTTGATCCGATGAGTGTCTTGATCTGCTTCGCCGCATCCGAGGAACGTTGCGCCAGCGCTCTCACTTCGGAAGCGACGACTGCAAAGCCACGGCCTGCGTCACCAGCTCTCGCGGCCTCAACCCCCGCATTCAGGGCCAGAAGGTTGGTCTGGAAGGCAATGTCGTCGATGACATTGATGATCTGGGCAATTTCGTCCGAAGACTTCTTGATTTGCGACATTGCATGCACCGCGTCGCTTACAACTTTTCCACTTTGCTCGGCTTCGGAGCGCGCCTCTGTTACCACACGCTCAACCTCTGCCGCCCCTTCAGCAGCGGATTTCACGCTAGAGGTCAATTCGTCAAGCGCAGCTGCAGTCTCCTCCAAGGTAGCCGCTTGGTTTTCCGTACGACGGGACAAATCATCGGACGAAGCGCTGATTTCTTCTGCACGCGAATGGATTTCAGTCGCGTTGTCAGAGATCGACAGGATCAGTCCACTCAGAGTGTCGACGGTCGCGTTATAGTCAAGGCGAAGCTGTTCGTAATCCTGGCTAAAGGGCTCCTGCAAGGTATGGGTCAGATCCCCCGCGGACAGGCGCCGAAGGCCACTGGAAATTTCCGAGACCACACGTTCCTGTTCCTGGTTCGCTATCTCCCGAAGGCGTGCCTCATCGCTTGTTTGCTTCAGACGTATGCGGAAGTCATCGAGGATACCAGACACCACGCCAAGTTCATCGAGGCGCTCGGTATTCGGGATTTTGTTTTCGTAGCGAGCGTCGGAAACACCACGCATAGCTTCAGCAAAGGTCGCAAGCGGCCGCGTGATAGAACGGGCCATCAACCAACCCAGAACCAGTGAGCACACCAGCCCTACAGCAATGAAAGCAACCATCGTGTGCCGGAGGCGTTCTAGCGATTTGAACTGGGTTTCGGCGTCAAGTTCGACAACGACAGCCCAATCCTTGTCAAAAACAGGAATATCGCGAACGGATATCATGGACGAACGGTTGGAAAGACCCTGTTGGTAAGGGAAATAGCCCTGTTCATCTTTCATCGCGATCTCTTGGGCAAAGCTGTTTTCTGGGCTCTCGAGAACCTTTAGCCGCCCCACTTGACGCGAGGGTGTCCGAGCCGATCCATCATGACCAAGGAGATAGACCTCGTCTTCGGAATGAAGACCGGAGATTCCTGAAATTACATTGGCCATTCCTTCCAGAGGCATCTGGATTGCTACAACGCCAAGGGTTTCACCACTTTCCGAGATTAAGGGGCGTGCAACAAATGAAGCTGGCGCGCCATTACTAGGCGCATATGGAGCAAAATCTGCAAAAGCTGTTTCAGCCTCACCCATCTTTATGGCTTTGCGAAAAACTTCCCCAAGTCCAGATCCTGCATATGCGCCATGGAGAAGGTTTGTCCCAAAGTCCGCCTCCTTAAAAACGGTGTACACAATGTCCCCGGCAGGGTTAATCAGGAACAGATCATAGTAGTTATTTCGCTCGACCAGGTTGTCGAAAAACTGGTGCTCCTGCAAATGGACGCTGGAATAAAGGCTTCCGTCTTCAGCATCAATCAGTTGATTTCTATTACCCACTGGGAATGAGTTATGATCTAGATAGACCGATCTAATTTCCTGCAAACCGACTGCGGATCCGGCCTGAACTGCATCAGAGAAACGCTTCAAAGTATTGACCGTGTTTGGGTCTTCAGAGAGGGTCGTCAACTGATTATCGAGCGCATGCAACCAAATTTCCAGACCAATGGCTACTTGATCGGTGACGATCTCGGACTTGAGCTCCGAAGCGACTTCAGCCTCTTTGCGAAACTGAAGGTAGTAAGTTTCACTAGCAACCATTACAGTCACAATGAGCGTTCCAACAATAAGTGCAGGAAGGCGCAGGGAGATCCTGGCCTCAGTAAAACGTCGAAACATCGAGGTTGCTCCTCATACTATTGATTTGATAGGGTAAACAGTATTCAAAACAATTGAACTGTTGACCCTTTGGTTGGCAACGGAAGATCGGAAATTTTTGAGTAAACCAATTCCAGTTTCAGATTTTCCGCAAACTCATCGCAAAAATGAAAATTCAATTGGGATGTTTCTCTAAAAACTACACTCAAATCCTGTAATATTTGAATGGCAAAATCGTATTTCTGCCCGCACAAGTTTCTTCTCGCCCCATCGTTCAGATGAAGTTCCGATTCTAGAAGACTATCAATCGAAACTTGAATAAGATCAAATATCGCACTATGACGTACACAGGTCATAATGGCCCCACCAAAGCCTCAATGCTAGATTTCAGAGACGCGCTAGTGAACGGCTTCTTTATTAGGTTATTCAGACCTGAGTTCCGCCCACGACTAACTATTTCGGCAGTTGGCGTGCCAGTAACTAAAATAAATCCTACTTGATGTGTTGCTTTATTGGCCCTTATCCTCTCAAGCAAATCGAGCCCGCTCATTCCCGGCATATTGTAATCACTAATAATTAAATGGACCGGACTACTGCAAACTTTGAAAAATGCGTCTTGCCCAGACTTTTCATACTCGACATTCTGAATGCCGATTTCTTCAAGGGATTGCATTAGTAGGCCACGACTAACGGACATGTCATCAACCACCATCACCTTCAACTTACTCTTTATTGACATAGCTCACCTTTCAGACGAGAATTTTTTATAAGAAGTAATTCCTACGGGTTCCATTTTGATATTTTCTGGAAAATTTATCCGTTCACTATGCCCAATAAACAGATATCCCCCTGGTTTCAGCCTACCCGAAAATCCGGCCCAAAGCTTATCCTGTGTGGATTTATCAAAATAAATTGCAACGTTTCTGCAAAATATTACATCAAACATGCAATTAATGGGCCAAGGTTGCACCAAGTTTAGTCTTCGAAAATCGATCATATTGCGAAGCGTGTCTCGAACAAAAAACTCTGATTTTGAGTAAACTTCAAACAAATCTCTCTTGTGCTGAACAGAAAGAAAATCGACGTCAGTAATATCAAATCTCCCATTCTGCGCCAATCTAAGAACAGCAGGATCGGCGTCAGTTGCAAGGATCTGAATATCGTTTCGTCGGCCGAAAATTTTTTCAGCAACAGTTGCGATGGAGTATGGCTCTTGCCCTGTAGAACAACCGGCAGACCAAATTTTGATATTTCTTGAACCTTTCAACTTTGGAAATACAGCTTTCTCAAGCATTTCAAAATGATGAAATTCTCTAAAAAATTGTGTCACATTTGTTGACAAAGCGGAAATGAAATGATCGCACTCATTAATATCTCCATTGGAAAGCCTCTGAACGTAATCTGAGAAATCTCGGGATCCTGTAGCTAAAACCCTTTTTCTTAATCTTGCCGCAATAAGGGGCCTTTTTCCTTCTTCCAGATTAAGCCCCCAGTTTATTTTGGCCAGATGTACTATTTTCTGGAAGCACGCGCCAGACATGTCGCGATTTGAAAAGTCGGCTTTCGATAACAGGGTCATGCCGCAACCTCAGTTTCTTTGGAAATCAGTGCTTGAATATCTAATACACGGAGCATTTTTTCATCCTGGGAAATCAATCCGACAATGTGAGATACTTCGCCATCAGTGCGCTGCGTAGGGTTAGGAAGTATCGCACTTTTAGGAACAGAGATGATTTCAGAAACAGCTTCCACTAATAGGCCCATAGTCCTTGCATGGATAGTCGCGATCACGATCACGTTCCGATGCGCGTCTGGGGTTTGTCCAAGTCCAAGTTTTCTACGTAAATCTATGATCGGAATTACAGAGCCGCGAAGATTCATTACACCAAGGACCGAAGGCTCCGAATGAGGTAGCGTCGTGACCGGTGTCCAACTTCGGATTTCACGGATAGCGTGAATATCGACGCAGTAACCCTGCCCGCCCGCTGTTAAAGAAACAAATTCCGAAGGCATATCCACACCCTTGAGATGCTTATCCATCGACTCACCCATTTTCAGCTATCAAATCTGTTTCCAACTGCGGGCGCCCGGCTAGCGATATCAGGGCATCTGGATCAACAATCAAAGCGATTTTTCCGTCTCCAAGAATAGTTGCAGCTGAGATCCCGGGGACAGCGCCGTAATTGCCCTCAAGGCTTTTGATCACAATTTGACGCTGATCCCAGATTTCATTTACCGAAAAAGCAAAAACTGAAGCGTCTTCGGCCTCAATTAGAATAAATGGGCCTTTCTGGGGTATTGCCAAAGCTTTGGATAGCCCTAAGAGCTGCCCAAGCGCAACAATCGGCACGTAGGCTCCCCGTACCTTTAGAACCCATTGATCGTGCCCAACCTGGATAACGTCTCCTACTGCAGGGCGTATGGTTTCTATGATGCTAGCAATAGGGACGACCATTGTTTCATCTGCGACGGACACCACAATTCCATCCAAAACTGCGAGGGTCAGAGGAAGCGATATCGAGAAGATGGATCCTTTGCCTGGTTCGCTGGAAATCGAAATTCGTCCACCAATTGCTGTGATAGCGGTTTTGACGACATCCATTCCGACGCCGCGGCCAGACAAGTTCGTCACTTGATCAGCTGTTGAAAATCCTGGCATGAACAGAAGGTTATCAACCTCACTGTCGCTCAATTTGGCATCTGCTGGGACGAGGCCTTTATCCCGCGCCTTTTCTAAAATTTTCGTTCGGTTTAGACCAGCTCCGTCATCCGCAACTTCGATCACGACATGGCCAGAGCGATGTGCTGCCATAAGACGGACCGTGCCTATTTGCGGTTTACTTGTTTTCGCCCTCCGGTCCGGGTTTTCGAGGCCATGGTCCACCGCGTTGCGTAGCATGTGTGTCAAGGGATCAGCCAAACGTTCGATAAGGGTTTTATCGATTTCGGTATTCTCGCCGACAGTTTCAAATTGAACCTGTTTTCCTGTCGCTTCACCGGCCTCGCGGACAACGCGTGCCAGCCGCTGGAAAAGCGATTTCACAGGTTGCGCACGGATCGACATTACAGCTTCTTGAATCTCGCGAGCAAGATAGCGGTAGTCATCAAGAGCCGCAGAGACATCGCCATCGGGTCCGCGCCCACTAGCATCGATCTTTTGCGCGATGACCGCCTGATTGATGATCAGTTCCCCAACGGTGTTGATCAGCCGGTCGACCCGTTCGGGGTCTACCCGCAAGGTCTGCGCCGAAGCCTGACGAGGTGACGAGGACGTAGGTCGAGGTTCAGGAGCAGATTGTTCAACTTCGGGTGCAACGATCTGCGGAGCCAAGGACAAATCAAGCAGAAACGGCGGTTCTTCGTGAATGCCGATCTGTCCCAGGCCCTGAACATAGGTCAGCGCGGCTTCGATTTGCTCGCGTGGCGTATCGGAAACCTCGACTTTCCAATCCAGGTAACCCAGATCCAAATCGAAGCCATCCAGGAGCGGCACAGCATCAAAATCACAGCGAACACTGATCTGTTCGCCCAAAGCGCCAATCAGGCGCTCCGGCTCGTGTCCATTGCGGTAGAACGCGGCGTCAGGGAAAATGCGGACGCAAATCGTTTGGTTTTCGTCTAGTAATAGCGGCATCGGGGCAAAGGCCAAGGGCGCGAAAAAGGGCTCCTCCGCGACCGCCACGTCTGCTGCACCAGTGAATTTAGAAAGGTCCTGCAGGAGTGCATCATAGGCGGAGGGCGTTCCCTCAGCATCGGATTGCGCCAGTTCGACCAACTCTGCCAACACGTCACTGGAGCGGGTGATAACCCGCAGCACTTCGGTTTCAATGCTCAGCTCATGCGACCGGATCCGGTCCAGAACGGTTTCGAACCGATGCGCGAAGGCTACCAGTTTTTCCAGTCCGAAAGCGCCCGCAGCGCCTTTGATCGAATGGACCGCGCGGAAGATGGCATTCACCGTCTCCGTGTCCCAATCATCGGAGGCAATCTGGTTCAGGCCCTCGGCCATCGCTTCGACCAATTCTTCGCATTCGGCAAAGAATGTGGCCTTCAGGGTATCCATGCTCATGCGCTTAGCCCTGCCCGGTGACGAGGCGGACGGTATTCACCAGCCCCTCTTCCTCAAAAGGTTTCACTAGCCAACCCGTTGCGCCAAGTCCGCGCGCACGGTTCCTGAAGGCCTCGCTGCTTTCGGTGGTGAGCACCAGAATGGGAACACGCCGGTTCTTCGGGCTTTGGCGGATCGCCTCGATCACACCAAAGCCGTCAAGTTTGGGCATGTTGATATCTGTGATCACTGCATCGAACCGGCGGGTCGCAAAGGTTTCGACCCCTTGAACGCCGTCTTCGGCAGTCACCACGTCGAACCCCGCGCCTTTCAACGTCTGGGACACTAGCATCCGCATGGTGCGGGAGTCGTCGATAGCCAGAACACTCAGCGTCATCCTGTGACCTCCGCGAAATAGTCGGAGAGGCCCAGAACCTTGAGGCTGTTCTGAATGCCTTCTGAGGGGGCGCTTAGCAGAAATGTGCCGCCAGCCGCCTCGACCGTGCGGCGCACCGAAATCAGCAATTGGATGATCTGAGCAGGCAGGTTCCGCGCCTCTGACGCTTCCACACGCACCGTGCCGGTGGCTACGGCCTCTCGGCAGGCAGCCAGTGCCGCCTCTGGATCATCCAGCCATTCATCGGGCGTCAAACGGAGTGTTGATCGGCTATCAGGCTCCAAGGCGTTCCCCCATTCGTAAAAAAATCGCGTTATGGGGGAACGCTAGGACGCCAACCTCTAACAAGTGGTGAAAGACGCCACCTCAGATCACTGAATAAACAAAGGATTTTATTGAAATCAGAACGTTGGCGGGGTGCAGGCGCTTATCACCACGCACTCGTCCTTACCGACCGCGCGGAACGAATGGGGCCGCCGGCTGTCGAACAAATAGGCATCTCCGGGCCCAAGGATTTTGCGCTGGTCACCCACGGTAATCTCGATCCGACCCTTGATCACGATGCCGCCTTCCTCGCCTTCGTGGCTGAGCAGGACAGAGCCCGTGCTGGCCCCCGGCCGGTAGGTTTCGTGCAAAATCTGCAGACTGCGACCGGGCGCACCGCCGCCCACCTGGCGATAGGATAGCCCGCCTTTGCCGATCTCTTTCAGCTCTTCGGCGGCAAAGAAAACCTGATCATCGGGCGTGGCCTCGAACGCAAAAAACTCGGCGATCCCAATGGGAAACCCCTTTAGAACCCGCTTCAACGCCCCGACCGAAGGGTTCATCTGCCCGCTCTCGATCAAGGAAATGGTCGAGTTGGTCACCCCCGCCGCCTTGGCCAAGGCCCGCTGGGACAATCCGCGCGACAGGCGCAAGGCCCGCAACCGCAGGCCAACTTCGTTCTCGGGGTCATCAAAGCTGTTGGACATGTTCACGATCCGCACCGTTTCGTTCGCCGATATAGCCATATCAATACGTTAGCCGCATCAAAAAACAGTCTTTTGCGAACACATCAAAAGAGTAGTCTGGTCAAAACGACCAACAGGACGATGACTATGAATCAAACTGCGCGCAACATCCCGCTTGATGCTTTCTGGATGCCCTTTACCGCGAACCGCCAGTTCAAGCAGGACCCGCGTATGCTGGTGAGCGCGAAGGGCGTTCACTACACCAGCGACGATGGCCGCGATATTCTGGACGGCACCGCCGGTCTGTGGTGCTGCAACGCGGGCCACGGCTATGAAGAAATCGCCAAGGCGGCCTACAACCAGCTGATGGAGATGGACTACGCGCCCGCCTTCCAGATGGGCCACCCGATTGCCTTTGAATTCGCGGACCGCCTGCGCGCACTGGCCCCCGAGGAATTCAAGCATGTGTTCTTTACCGGCTCGGGTTCCGAGTCCGTCGATACCGCGCTGAAGATCGCTCTGGCCTACCACCGCGCCCGCGGCGAGGGCCAGCGCACCCGTCTGATCGGCCGCGAGCGTGGCTACCACGGCGTGGGCTTTGGCGGCATTTCCGTTGGCGGTATCGTCAACAACCGCAAGAACTTTGGCACCATGCTGACCGGCGTGGATCATCTGCCCCATACCCACCTGCCCGAGAACGCGTTCTCCAAGGGTCAGCCCGAGCATGGCGCAAATCTGGCCGATGATCTGGAGCGGATCGTCGCCCTGCACGGCGCGGAAACCATCGCCGCCGTGATCGTCGAGCCCGTCGCAGGTTCGACCGGCGTTCTGATCCCGCCCAAAGGCTATCTCGAGCGTCTGCGCGAGATCACCAAGAAATACGGCATCCTGCTGATTTTCGACGAAGTGATCACCGGCTTCGGCCGTCTGGGCACCCCCTTTGCGTCCCAGCGTTTCGGCGTTGTGCCGGACATGTTCACCACCGCCAAGGGCATCACCAACGGCACCCTGCCGATGGGCGCCGTGTTCGCGCAGGGCTTCATCCATGACGCCTTCATGACCGGCCCCGAGGGCATGATTGAACTGTTCCACGGCTACACCTACTCGGGTCACCCCGTGGCCTGTGCCGCCGGTCTGGCGACCCTGGACATCTACGAGCGTGGCGGCCTGCTGACCCGCGCCGCAGAGCTGGAGCCCTACTGGGAAGAGAAGGTTCATTCCCTGCGCGAGTTGCCGAACATCAAGGACATCCGCAACCTTGGCCTGATTGGCGGCGTTGAGATGGAAAGCCGGGAAGGTGAATTCGGAACAAGGGCTTACGAGGTTTTCCTCAAGTGCTTCAAGGCTGGTGCAATGGTCCGCTACACCGGCGAAACCATCGCCATGTCGCCGCCGCTGATCTTCGAAAAGGAAAACATCGACACCCTGATCGGGATCCTTGGCGAGGCGATCGCCAGCACGAAATAACCCCACGCCCCCGCGCCTAACCAGCGCGGGGGTTTTCCGTTCTGCCCCGACAATCGCCGCATGGCCTTGGCGGGCAGGATCGGCTAGACCGTGGCCGACGCTGATTGCCAGAGGCCCGCCATGACCACGATCCCCCGCATCGACGCCCGCGCCATGATTGCCCGCGATCCCGCCTGCATGGAGGCCTTGCGCCACGCGGCTCAGGACATCGGATTCATGACCTTGGTGAACAGCGATCTGACGCCCGCCGAAGTGCTGGAGGTTATCGCCACCTATCGCGCCTTCTTCCACCTGCCCGACAGCGCCAAAGAGCCGGTAAACATGGCGCATACCGGATCGAACCGCGGCTGGGGTGCCCCCTATTCCGAACAGGTCGATCCCGACGCCAACCCCGACTATAAGCAGGTGTTCGACAGTGGCTTTGCGCTGCCCGCGAACGATCCGATGGCGGGTCTGACCTGCTATGCGCCCAACCTCTGGCCCGCGCAGCCCGCCGAATTCCAGCGTGTGGTGGACGGGTATGCCCACCGGGCGATCGGAGTGGCCATGCAGACCCTGCGCGGGATTATCGCCGCCGTGGGCCTGCCCGAGGACAGCTTTGATCAGGCGTTTACCAAGCCGATGGCCTTACTGCGCGGGAACTACTATCCCCAGCGGCCTGACACCGCCGGTCCCCGCGATTTCGGCATCGCCGCGCACACGGACTATGGCTGCGTGACCTTGCTGGCCACGGACGGTGTGGCGGGACTAGAGGTGCAGCTGCGCGACGGCTCTTGGCTGCCGGTGCAGGCAGAGCCCGGCACGTTCATCATTAACTTCGGCGAGATGCTGGAAAGCTGGACCAACGGCCGGATCAAAGCAACCCTGCACCGCGTGATCGGCTCGGATCAGGAGCGCATTTCCGTGCCTCTGTTCTATAACCCAAACCACGATACCAACGTGGCGCCGATCGGCTCTGGCCGCACGATGCTGGCCGGTGACCATTTGGAGAAGCGGTTCCGCGAGACTTATTTGCACCTGTCGCGTCCGGCTTGATTTCGCCCCATCAGGTTTAAGGTTCCGACCTTAGCCACTGAAATCATTCAACAACCCAGAAAACCATTATTGTCGCAAAAGCACCTCCACCTGTCGAAACCATAGTTGACGGGGCCGATGCCCCGTTCCAATCTGGCGTCGATGGTTGCCCGCCCCATCTTGGGAACGGCATGAAAAGGGAACGCGGTGAAATTCCGCGACTGCCCCCGCAACTGTAAGCGAAGAGCCCTTCGGCAACACCACTGGCCCCGCGCCGGGAAGGTCCGAACAGGCAATGACACGCGAGTCAGGAGACCTGCCATCATCGTAAATGCAAACCCGGACGGGGTGTTCCGGCGGATGCGGCAGGCTACATGTGCCCCCGTTCCGCCCTTTCCCGTTCCACGCGCGGAGGGCGCTATGAACCTGAACCTGATTGTCGTCGGCCTGTCGGCTGCTCCCGTTTCCCATTCCGATCCTGCCCGACTGGCCCGCGCCGGTTTCCTGCAATGGTGCCTGACGCTCGAGGACCGTAGCGATATGCGCCACGCCGCCCGCGCGGCCATCGCGCGCCTGCATTGTTTCGTGAACGACTCGGAGGCACTGGCCCAATTCCACGGCCTCCTGATTCAGGCGGCCGAGCCCCCGAGTCTGCCCCGCCGAACCGGTGCCAGACGGCGTTTGACGCGCCTCCAGTAACGCGTGGCAACCAAGTGCCCAATCAAAGTGCAAAGGAAATGTCCGGCGCTACCATCCCCATGGTTGCGCCGTTAGGTCGCAGCAACCCGAGACATTGGTAGCAAAAGGCACCCGCTAACGCCCTAAGTCATTTTCACTCAACCCTCTGGTAACCATTAACTTTTTACAACTTAACTACACGATATTTACAAAATTGCCCCATCAAGTAAACGTTATTAACAAAATAATTGATAAGCCATAAGCACTTATTCCATTGTTTTCTAACTCTGGTAATGTCTCGCTTAGGGAGAGACGCCGACATATTCTGTGGCAGCATTTTGCCCCGCTTCGGGGCGTTCATATCACGACAGAGGGAGGAGCCTAATGTCCACTCAAGCGCAAACCGCTCAGGTCAACGATCCGGTCTATCCGGTCCCGGCTGAATTCGCCAAAACCGCGCATATTGATGCCGCCAAATACCAAGAGATGTATGCCCAGTCGATCAACGACTCCGAGGGCTTCTGGGCCGAACAGGGCAAGCGTCTCGACTGGATCAAGCCCTACACCCAGGTCAAGGATGTGAACTTCAACTTTGGTGAAGTGAACATCAAGTGGTTCTTCGACGGCACTCTGAACGTCGCGTACAACTGCATCGACCGCCATCTGGCGACCCGTGGTGACCAGACCGCGATCATCTTCGAGCCCGATAGCCCCGAGACCCCTGCTCAGCACATCACCTACAACCAGCTGCACGACAAAGTCAGCCGGATGGCGAACGTTCTGCGCAGCCAGGGTGTGACCAAGGGCGACCGCGTCATCATCTACCTGCCGATGATCCCCGAAGCTGCCTACGCGATGCTGGCCTGTGCCCGTATCGGCGCGATCCACTCGATCGTGTTCGCGGGTTTCTCGCCGGACGCACTGGCAAACCGCATCAACGACTGTGGCGCCAAAGTGGTTATCACTTCGGACGAAGCGCCCCGCGGCGGCCGTATGACCCCGCTGAAGTCGAACACCGACGCCGCTCTGCTGCACTGCTCGGACAAAGTCCGCTGCCTGGTGGTCAAGCACACCGGTGGCCAGACCACCTGGATCGACGGCCGTGACATCGACGTCAAAGCACTGATGGAGCACGCCTCGCCCGATTGCCCCGTCGAGGAAATGAACGCCGAAGATCCGCTGTTCATCCTTTACACTTCTGGTTCGACCGGCAAGCCCAAGGGCGTTGTCCACTGCTCGGGCGGCTATCTGGTCTACGCCTCGATGACCCAAGAGCTGGTGTTCGACTACCACGAGGGTGACGTCTACTGGTGCACCGCTGACGTGGGTTGGGTGACCGGCCACTCGTACATCGTTTACGGCCCGCTGGCGAACGGCGCGACCACTCTGATGTTCGAAGGCGTTCCGACCTACCCCGATGCAGGCCGCTTCTGGGCCGTTTGCGAAAAGCACAAGGTCAACCAGTTTTACACCGCTCCCACGGCGATCCGCTCGCTGATGGGCAAAGGCACCGAGTTCGTCGAAAAGTACGACCTGTCCTCGATCAAGGTTCTGGGTACCGTGGGCGAGCCCATCAACCCCGAAGCATGGAACTGGTACAACGACGTTGTCGGCAAAGGCAAAGCGCCGATCGTTGACACCTGGTGGCAGACCGAAACCGGCGGTCACCTGCTGACCCCGCTGCCCGGCGCAACTGCGCTGAAGCCCGGCTCGGCGACCACTCCGTTCTTTGGCGTGAAGCCCGTCGTACTGGAGCCCACCACTGCCGAAGTTCTCGAGGGTGCAACCGAAGGCGTTCTGTGTATCGCTGACAGCTGGCCCGGCCAGATGCGCACCGTTTGGGGTGACCACGAGCGCTTCCAGGAGACCTACTTCCAGCAGTACAAAGGCTACTACTTCTCAGGTGACGGCTGCCGCCGTGACGAGGATGGCTACTACTGGATCACCGGCCGCGTGGACGACGTGATCAACGTATCGGGTCACCGCATGGGCACCGCCGAAGTCGAAAGCGCACTGGTGGCACACGCCAAGGTCGCCGAAGCTGCGGTTGTTGGCTACCCCCACTCGCTCAAGGGTCAGGGCATCTACGCCTACGTCACCCTGATGAACGGCGTGGAGCCCAGCGACGAGCTGCGTGCCGAGCTGGAGAAATGGGTCCGCACCGAGATCGGTCCGATCGCGAAACCCGACCTGATCCAGTGGGCGCCCAACCTGCCGAAAACCCGTTCGGGCAAAATCATGCGCCGCATCCTGCGCAAGATCGCCGAGAACGACTTTGGCGCGCTGGGTGACACCTCGACCCTGGCCGAACCCGGCTGCGTGGACGAGCTGATCGAAAACCGCATGAACCGCGGCTGATCGACAATGGACGGAGTGACCCAGATGACCACACCCGCAGTACTGATCCTGCTTGGCCCCCCCGGGGCCGGCAAAGGCACCCAAGCCCGTCGTCTCGAAGAGAAGTTCGGTCTGGTCCAACTGTCGACCGGTGACATGCTGCGCGCAGCCGTCGCCGCTGGCACCGACGCAGGCAAAGCGGCCAAGGCCGTGATGGATGCGGGCGAACTGGTCAGCGACGAGATCGTCATCAACATTCTGCGCGACCGTCTGAAAGAGGACGACGTTGCCAAGGGCGCGATCCTTGACGGCTTCCCGCGCACCACTGTTCAGGCCGAAGCCCTTGAGGGGCTGCTGGCCGAAAACGGCCAGTCGGTCAACGCAGCCATCGCCATGGAAGTGGACGATGCTGCAATGGTCGAGCGTATTTCCGGCCGTTACACCTGCGCCAAGTGCGGCGAAGGATACCATGACAGCTTCAAGCAGCCCGCTGCCGAAGGTGTCTGTGACAACTGCGGAGGCACGGAATTCAAACGCCGCGCCGACGACAAGGCTGAAACCGTGGGAGCCCGCCTCGAGGCGTACCACGCTCAGACCGCCCCCCTTATCGCTTACTATGACGGTAAGGGGCAGCTTAGCCGTGTGGACGCCATGGGCGACATCGACGCGATCACCGCGAAGATGACCGAAATGGTCGAAAGCGCGATCGGCTAGGTCAAAAACTAAGTGTCCGGGGCGAAGGAGGAACCGCCCCGGAATATCACTAGACCATAGCTTTTGTGGAGAAGGGGAGGATTGCCTATGGCAAGCCAACAGGATAGTTCGGCCTACTGGTCGAAGAATATTAGTATTATCAAAGGGTGCCTGATCGTCTGGTTCGTTGCATCCTTTGGCATGGCGATTCTGTTCCGCCCGATGCTGGCTGGCATCGGTGTCGGCGGAACCGACCTTGGTTTCTGGTTCGCACAGCAGGGAAGCATTCTGGTCTTCCTCGTTCTGATTTTCTTCTACGCCTGGCGTATGAACAAGCTCGACGTCGAATTCGGCGTTGACGAAGAATAAGCTCTAGGGACCTGATATCATGGATCAATTTACTCTGAACCTGATCGTAGTGGGCGCGACTTTCGCTCTCTACATCGGTATTGCGATCTGGGCCCGCGCCGGCTCGACTTCGGAATTCTACGCGGCTGGCCGCGGCGTTCACCCCGTTGTCAACGGCATGGCAACCGGCGCTGACTGGATGTCGGCTGCTTCGTTCATCTCGATGGCGGGTATCATCGCTTTCGGTGGCTACGACACCTCGGCCTACCTGATGGGCTGGACCGGCGGCTACGTTCTGCTGGCGATGCTGCTGGCGCCCTACCTGCGCAAGTTCGGCAAGTTCACCGTTCCCGAATTCATCGGTGACCGCTTCTACAGCCAGACCGCCCGTTCGGTTGCTGTTGCCTGCCTTATCATTGCGTCGATCACCTATGTTATCGGCCAGATGACCGGTGTGGGCGTTGCGTTCTCGCGCTTCCTCGAAGTGGACAACGCGACCGGCCTCTACATCGGCGCAGCCATCGTATTCTTCTACGCCGTTCTCGGCGGCATGAAGGGCATCACCTACACTCAGGTGGCGCAGTACGTTGTTCTGATCATCGCGTACACCATTCCCGCGATCTTCATCTCGCTGCAGCTGACCGGCAACCCGATCCCGGCTCTGGGTCTGTTCGCAGACGCAACCTCGACCGGCGAGCCCCTGCTGACCACCCTGAACGGTCTGCTGGCCGATCTGGGCTTCTCGAGCTATACCCAGCAGTCCGACACCACCCTGAACATGTTCCTGTTCACCGTGTCGCTGATGATCGGTACCGCGGGCCTGCCCCACGTGATCGTTCGCTTCTTCACCGTTCCCACCGTGAAGGACGCGCGTTCGTCGGCTGGTTGGGCACTGGTGTTCATCGCGCTGCTGTACCTGACCGCTCCTGCGGTTGGCGCAATGGCTCGTCTGAACCTGATCAACACCATCTACCCCAACGGCACCACCGAAGCGCCCCTGGCCTATGACCAGCGCCCCGAGTGGGTCCAGAAGTGGGAACAGACCGGTCTGCTCAAGTTCGAAGACAAGAACGGCGATGGCCTGATCCAGTACACCGCAAGCAAAGACACCAACGAGTTTGACGTCAACAAAGACATCATCACTCTGGCGAACCCCGAAATCGCGCAGCTGCCGGGTTGGGTTATCGCTCTGGTTGCGGCCGGTGGTCTGGCTGCGGCTCTGTCGACCGCTGCGGGCCTGCTGATGGCAATCTCGTCGGCTGTATCGCACGACCTGATCAAATCGCAGATCAACCCGTCGATCTCGGAAAAGGGCGAACTGATGTCGGCTCGTGTTGCAATGGCTGTTGCTATCGCAGTTGCGACCTACCTGGGTCTGAACCCTCCGGGCTTTGCTGCACAAACCGTCGCTCTGGCATTCGGTCTGGCCGCTGCATCGATCTTCCCCGCACTGATGATGGGCATCTTCTCGAAGCGCATCAACGACAAGGGCGCGGTTGCCGGTATGCTGGCAGGTCTGATCGTGACCATCGTCTACATCTTCCTGCACAAGGGCTGGTTCTTCATTGCTGACACCGCAAGCTTCAGCGACAGCGATCCTCTGCTGCTTTCGGTTAAATCGACCTCGTTCGGTTCGATCGGCGCACTGATCAACTTCGCCGTCGCCTACTTCGTGTCGAGCGCAACCGAAGACACCCCGCAGGAAATCAAGGATCTGGTCGAGGCCGTCCGCGTTCCCCGTGGTTCGAGCGCAGCCATCGACCACTAAGGTCGGGCCCGCAGTGGGGCGGTTCGCCGCCCCCGCAACGGATTGAACTTTGGCCCTGTCCGGTTTCAACTGGGCAGGGCTTTTCACTTAAAGACAGATTTCAACCATGACGATTCCTTTTGCAGACATCGCGGCTTATCTCGGGGGGCTTCACCCCTATGACGGGCTGACCGAAGGCGAGCGCAATGCCTTTGCCGCCGCCATCGAAGTGATCGACCTGAACCCCGGTGACAGCGTTTACCGTCATGGTCAGCCGCTGGACGGGCTGTACATCGTCTATTCGGGCGTGGTCGAGGTCGTTGATGCCAACGACATTCCCGTGTCCATCCTTGGGCCCCGCAATTCGTTCGGCGAACGGGGCCTCTTGCGCGAAGGGGTCGCCGTGACCTCTGCCACCGCGACCGAGCCGACCATCCTGCTGATGCTGCCCAAGATGCAGTTCGCGGAGCTGGTCCACGACCATCAGGTCGCCCGCAAATTCTTTGACCGCTCGCGCACGACCACCACCCGTGGCAGCGATCTGGCCACCAGCCGTGTCGAAAGCTTCATGCATCACTCGGCGTTCTTCTGCATGCCCGGCACCACGGTTCAGGACGCCGCCCGCGAGATGCGCGATCGCCATGTGTCCTGCCTCTGTGTCCTCGAAGATGACGCGCTGGTCGGCATCGTCACCAACCGTGATCTGACCGACAAAGCGTTGGCCGACGGGATGCCCGTCTCGACCCCCGTGGTCGATGTGATGACCAAGAACCCCATTACGCTGGAGCCTTCGGCTATCGGTTCGGACGTGCTGCACGCGATGATGGAGCGCCGCATTGGCCACATACCAATCACCCAGAACGGTGTGCTGGTGGGGATCGTCACCCAGACCGACCTGACCCGCTTTCAGGCGGTTAGCTCGGCCGAGCTAGTGGCCGAGATCGCCCATGCCCCCGACGCCGAGGCGATGGCCGTGGTCACCGCCCGCATTCCCAAGCTGCTGGTTCAACTGGTCGCCGCTGGCAACCGGCACGAGGTTGTCACCCGCCTGATCACCGACGTGGCTGACACAGCCACCCGCCGCCTGCTTGCACTTGCCGAGGAAAAGCTTGGCACCCCGCCCGTCCCCTATTTGTGGGCCGCCTGCGGCAGCCAAGGGCGTCAGGAACAAACCGGCGTGTCGGATCAGGACAACTGCCTGATAATCGCTGACGGGGTGACCCACGACCAGATGGACTATTTCCGCCGTCTGGCGCGCTTTGTCTGCGATGGGCTGAACACCTGCGGCTACGTCTATTGCCCCGGCGATATGATGGCCACCGCCGAGCGTTGGTGCCAGCCGCTCTCGGTCTGGCGCGGCTACTTCGACAACTGGATGAACAAACCCAGCCCCGAAGCGCAAATGCTGGCCAGCGTGATGTTCGACCTGCGCCCCATCGGCGGCGACACCTCGATGTTCAAGGACCTTCAGGCCGACACCCTGCGCAAGGCCGCGTCCAACAGCATCTTCGTGGCGCATATGATCAGCAACTCGCTGAAACACACGCCGCCTTTGGGCCTGCTTCGGGGCTTTGCTACCATCCGCTCGGGCGAGCACAAGAACCAGATCGACCTGAAGCACAACGGGGTTGTGCCGATCGCCGATCTTGGACGGGTCTATGCATTGCAAGGGCAGCTAACAGCCTTTAACACCCGCGCACGGCTCGAGGCGGCCGCAGGCGCGGGCCTGATTTCCGCTTCGGGCGGCAAGGATTTGCTGGATGCTTATGATCTGATCGCGGAAACGCGGCTCCAGCATCAGGCACGTTTGGTCAAGGCGGGTGAGGCGCCGGACAATTTCATGTCGCCAAGCAGCCTGTCGGATCTGGAACGCAGCCACCTGCGCGACGCCTTTGTGGTCGTCAAAGGGATGCAGGCTGCGCTTGGCCACGGGAAAGGTGCGCTGAGCTAAGGAATTCACGCTTTCTGGGGAGGAAAAGCGCATGTTGTGGGGATTTGTAGCCGTAATCGCCGCCGGTTTCGGTGGCGCAGGTCTGGCCGTTATTCTGAACAAGATCACCCGTGGCCGCACGCCGAAATGGCTGACGCCCGCCGCTGCCGCTGTGGCCATGCTGGTGACCGCCATCAGCAACGAATACACGTGGTTCGCCCAAAGTCAGGCGAACCTGAAGCCCGGCGTTGTGGTGGTGAACACCATGGAAACCAGCGCCTTTTACCGTCCGTGGACCTATGTCTACCCGATGACCGAAGGCTTTGTCGCGCTGGACACCAACACGCTGACCGATCACCCCTCGGGGGCGGGCCGGGTGACGGGGGACCTCTATCTCTTTGGCCGCTGGGCCAATACCGAGCATTTGCAGGTTCTGTTCGACTGCCCGACGGGCCGCACACTGCCGATGATTCCGGGTGAAAACTATGATACCGTCACAACCGAGGATTTTCCTGATGCGGGTGGTGACAGCCAGATGATCACCGCCGCCTGTCAGGGACGGGAGGGCAAGTGATGTTTACCCATCTTGGACTGCGCCTTCGGATATTTCTGATGTTCGCGGGCTTTGCTGCCTTTTTGGTCGGCGTTGTTTCGGTTGCGCTCTATCTGGGGTGGCGGCAATCCTATGCCGCGCCGGATGGCTATATCACCTCGGGGATTTTCGCGGGGTTCGGCATTCTGGGCTCGTCCGCCGCCATGTGGCTGCTGTTCGATGAGAACGTCGCCAAGCCGATCCTGCGTCTGTCCGCCCATCTGCGCACCCGCGCCCATTCCGGTGCCAAGGTCGAGCTGACCGGCGATGACGCCAAATACCTTGGCGATCTGGCCCCCGCCGCCCAAGCGATCAGCCACGAGCTGACCAACTCGACCTTCTCCAAGGCCGAAGCGGTGGCCGATGCCACGGCCCGTCTGGCAGCCGAGCGGGATCACCTGACCGCACTGCTCACTGAAATTCCCGTGGCGATGATCCTTGTGAACCCGTCGCACCAGATCGTCCTCTATGATGGGCAGGCCGCCGAGGTTCTGAACCAGATCGCGCCGCCCCGCATGGGGGCCTCGATCACCGAGTTTCTGGATGAAAAGGCCCTGCTGAACGCCCATTGCAAGCTGGTGAAAACCGGCCAAGAGGTTCAGTGCACCCTGCCCGACGCCCACCGCCAGCAGGAATACGAGGCCAAGCTGCGCCCCTTGGGGAATGGCAGCGGCTATATGATCGCGATCGACAGTGCCAAGGCGCTGATCTCGCCCAATGCCAGCCGCCCGCTGACCTATGATTTCGCGCTGATGAACCGCCCTGTGGACCATGCCCACGCGGATATGGCCCTGTCGGATCTGAGCTATGTGGTCTTTGACACGGAAACCACGGGCCTTCTGCCGCACAAGGACGATGTGGTGCAGCTGGGGGCGATGCGCGTCCTGCGGGGCCGCATTGTCGAGAGCGAGATGATCGACACTCTGGTCGATCCCAAGCGTCCGATCCCCCCCGCCAGCACCAAGGTTCACGGGATCAGCGACAACATGGTGCGCGGGGCCCCCGATTTCGACGTGGTGACGCGCAAGTTCCATTCCTTCTGCAAGGGGTCGGTGATTGTGGCCCACAACGCGCCCTTCGACATGGCCTTTCTGCACCGTCAGAGCAAACAGGTGGGCGTGAATTTCGACCACCCCATTCTGGACACGGTGCTGGTCTCGGCGGTGCTGTTCGGCGCCTCGGCCAAGCACACGCTGGATGCGATCTGCGACCGTCTCGGGATCACCATTCCTGAAAAGCTGCGCCACACAGCTTTGGGGGACGCCCGCGCCACTGCCGAAGTTTTGTGCGCCATGATCCCCATGCTCGAGGCGCAGGGAATGCACACATTCGGTGACGTGATCCGTGAAACTCGCAAGCACGGCAGGCTGTTACAGGATCTCAATACCCCCGCCTGACTCACAATCGTTCGATTTCGGGAAACAGAGACTACCCATGGCGGCGCGGTCTGTTATCTGTAGATGACAGACCACGACCGTCAGAGAGGCTGAATGCAGGGTTTCAAACGCTACGCGATCTACTACCACCCCGAACCGTCGGCCTTTGCCGATTTTGGCAAGCGTTGGCTTGGGTGGGATCCTGTGGCGGGATGCGATATCCCTCATCCGCCCTATGATCTGCCGATGGACCAGATCACCAAAACGCCCCGCAAATACGGCTTTCATGGCACGGTCAAACCGCCCTTCCGCCTGGCCCGAGGGGTGGATATCGGCGCGCTGCACGTCACCGCGCAGGCCCTGATGGCCGGCCTGTCCCCCGTGCGGCTTGAGGGGTTGAAGCTGACCCGTATCGGCGGTTTTCTGGCGCTGGTCCCCGAGGGCGACACGTCTGAGCTGCGCACCATGGCGGGCAAAGTGGTGCAGGCGCTCGATGCCTTTCGCGCGCCCTTGACGGACGCGGACATCGCGCGACGGAACCCTGCCCGCCTGACCGAAAACCAGCTCGAGCTACTGCACCGCTGGGGGTATCCCTATGTGATGGACGAGTTCCGGTTCCACCTGACCCTGACCAGCCGTGTCACCCCCGAACTGGCCGAACAAACCCGCGCCCTCTTGGACCAAGAGCTGCCAGAACTGATGCCGCGCCCGTTCAAGATCCGGTCCCTCTGCCTTTATGGCGAGGCCGATGACGGGCACTTCCACATGCTGCACCGCTACCCTTTCGGTGGGTAGAAGCAAGGAAAACCCCCACAATTTTGCCGGTTGTTCGCGGCAAATGTCATACACCCGAAACAATGGGCAGCTATCACACTCGGAAATTCCTAGCCGAGCAGAACGATGTCCCGTCTCCTTCCGCCCCTGCGCCTTGTGGGTGCAACGATCTTGCGCGATGGCGCACTACAGGCCCGTTCGATCGCGATCGAGGACGGACGGATCACCCGTGGCCCGCTGCCTGAAATCGACCTGACCGGCTATCTGGTGCTGCCGGGGATGGTCGATCTGCACGGCAGTTCCTTTACCCGCCATCTGGCCCCGCGCCCTGCGGCGCAGTTTGATCCGATGACGGCCCTTGCCGCCACAGACCGCGAAGCTGCGGCCAACGGCGTGACCACAGCCTATCTGTCCCAAGGCTGGTCTTGGCAGGGCGGCCTGCGCGGCCCCGATTTTGCGGAAACGCTGATGTCGGCCCTGCGCCGCTACCGCGCGCAATCCTTGACCGACCTGCGGATGTCCCTGGAATGCGAGACCCACATGGTGGACACCGCCGCGCGCCTGATGGCTGCGGTGCGGTCCTATGATGTGGGCCGCCTGGTGTTTCACAACACCCTCGATGACACACTGGAGCACCTGCGCGAACGCCAGATGCACGGCAGCGATCCTCTGTCCGTGGACGAAGGCAGTGCACAGGAATACCGCCTGCGTCTGCGCCGCGCCCAAGAGCGGTCCAAGGAAGTGCCCCGTCACCTCTGCCGCTTGGCCGAGGCGTTCGACGACATGGGCGTGATCTATGGCAGCAACGGCGATTTCGACGGCGAGACCCGCGAGAGCTATGCGATGATCGGCGCTAAGCAGTGTGAATTCCCGCGGTCGCGCCGCGCTGCGGCTGCCGCCAAGGCAATGGGCGATCCGGTGATCCTATCCGCCCCCGATACCACGCACCCCAAAGGCCAGTTCAGCGCCCTATCCACGATCGACCTGATCAAGGAAAACACCTGCGACGCGCTGGCCTCGGACTATTACTACCCGTCGATGCTGCATGCGGTTTGGATGCTGGTCGACATGCACGGAATGTCCCTGCCCGCCGCATGGTCACTCGTGTCCGAACGGCCCGCGCAAATCATGCGCTTGCCGGATCGCGGCACCCTGACCCAAGGCCGCCGCGCCGATCTGGTCATCCTGCACGAGCAGACCCGCCGCATCGAAGCGACCATCGTGGGCGGCCGTCTGGCTTATATGGCGGGCGAAGCGGGCGCGCGTTTTCTGGGGCACACCCCCGAGGAAACCGCCTTTGCCGTTAGACCGAGCAGATCGCAGGCCAGCCTGCCTCAAATCCAGCGAAATTGACGCGAAGTTAAGTTTATCCTCGTCGTGAATGACCTTTTGCTGTATAGCTTACCTATACTTAAGGTCATTTCATTACCAAAAAGGGGCAGCCTCATCGCTGCCCCATTTTTATTTTGGCACTTTCCCCTGATTATAATGAGAAATTTTGTCGAACTCATTCACTGAAATTCGCTTTGCGGAATACGAATGATGACAAAACAAATATGCAACATTTAATTTTGAATAACTATTCTGAGGCTCAACTTTCCGGCCAAATCCTCAATATTTCTTAAGTTTCGATTACGTAAGGGGCTTCACTATTTCATCCCCATGCAGACCATGGCCAGAAAAATCAAAAAAATTCAGATGGTCTGATTGAATAGACCCGAATTCACTCAAGCCTGACTAACAGACACTGCAATTGCGGCAATTTTTGCCGCACCGCCGCACCCCCGCATATTTGCGCCACAACACGCCATGCATTGCATTATTGTGCCTCCACCCAACTCCCTCGCGTCCCTGCATTTTTCACCAAAATTTGCGCCAAAGACTGGCACTCTGATCCTGCCGCAATACATGTAAGAGACAGCCGGAAACAAGAATCACCAAACGGTCACGAGGCTTTGATGCAGAGACTTTCCCAGCCCCGAAAAGTGGACCTCGGACGCGAAACATGGTTTGACCTGTTCTCAGCCGCGAACGTCCGAAAGGTAGCCTGATGACGCATGTGACCGCCCTCGACGGATTTGTCCCCACACCGGATCGCCAGCGGGAGTTCCGCAATGTTCTGGGATGCTTCGGGACGGGCGTGACTGTCGTCACCTGCATGACCGACCGTGGCCCCATGGGGATCACCGCCAACAGCTTTAGCGCCGTGTCGCTGGAGCCGCCCTTGGTCCTCTGGTGCCCGGCGCACAGTTCTCATCGGTTCAAGGCGTTTGCCAGCGCGCGCCACTACGCCATTCAGGTTCTGGCCCAAGGGCAAAAGGATCTGGGGCTTGCCTTTGCCAAGGACGGGTTCTCCTTTGACCACTGCGCGTGGGAGCAGAACGAATGGGGCGTGCCGGTGCTGACCGAAACCTTGGCCCGTTTTGAATGCGAGGCTCACGCCCTGCACGAGGCCGGCGATCACGCGATTGCCGTTGGCCGCGTTCTGCGGGCCCACGCCAACGAAGGCACGCCGCTGCTCTTCACCCAAGGGACATACGGCAGTTTCACCCCGTTCGACTAAGGCGCCATCAAACCGAGAATCTGCAATTTTTAGGGGAAATCCCCGACGAAGCAGGTTGATGAGGCGCTCAATTCTTGATCACCGAAAGTCTGGATTGCTGAATTGCACGTCTTTTTGAAAATTCTGTTGTGATGAATTTTTAGACCTCCAGCCAGATATGGCGCACTATTTTTGTGCATTTTGCAAAATGACCATGATTTATGCGATCCACTTAACGATTGCAGCTTTCTTCCGCGTTCTTTGTACGTATGCCTCCCGCAACCAAAAACGCAGGAGGAATGAGTTATGAATGGAGCAGATACCGCCTGGATCCTCGTGGCGACCGCTCTTGTACTGTTCATGTCCCTGCCCGGTCTCGCCATGTTCTATGGCGGTCTTGTCCGGGCGCGGAACGTGCTTTCAGTATTTATGCACGTCTTTATGATCGCCGCACTGATGAGCATCCTTTGGCTCGCCGGTGGCTACTCGATCGCCTTTGGCGACGGCAACGGATTCTGGGGTGGCCTTGGCAAGGCGTTCCTGAACGGCGTCACCGCAGACAGCCTGTCGGGCACCCTGCCCGAGGTTCTGTTCTTTGCCTTCCAGATGACCTTTGCGATCATCACCCCCGCGCTGATCGTCGGCGCCTATGTCGAGCGTATCGGCTTTGGCTTTGTGCTGATCTTCTCGGCTCTGTGGATGCTGCTGGTGTACGCACCCGTGACCCACTGGATCTGGGGCGGCGGCATGATGGCAGACGGTGGCATTTTCGGCGAAACCGGCACCAAAGACTTTGCCGGTGGTATCGTCGTGCACGAGACCGCAGGTCTGGCCGCGCTGCTGATCGCAGTCATGCTGGGTCACCGCCGCGAGAACACCAAGCCCCCGCACAACCCCGGTATGGTTGCCGCTGGCGCCGGTATGCTGTGGGTCGGTTGGTTCGGCTTTAACGGTGGCTCGCAGCTGGCAGCCGATGGTGGCGCAGCGATGGCGCTGACAGTGACCCATATCTCGGCCGCTGCGGCGACCCTGACCTGGGCCATGTGGGAACGCATCAAGTTCGGCCGCGCCTCGCTGGTTGGCGCTGTGACCGGCACCATTGCGGGTCTGGCCTCGATCACCCCTGCGTCGGGCTTTGTCGGTCCGATCCCCGCGCTGATCATCGGCCTGATCGCTGGTGTTCTGTGTCAGGAAGCCGTGAACCTGTTCCGCAACAAGCTGAAAATCGACGACACTCTGGACGTGTTCGCGGTTCACGGTGTGGGCGGTATCTTTGGCACCATCATGATCGCGGTCTTCGGGGCTGGTACCTTTGCCGCGCAGCTTGGCGCACTGGCCATCGTCGGCGTCTACACGCTGGTTGTGACCTTTGTTCTGGTCAAGGTCGTCTCGATCTTTGCACCGCTGCGCGTGTCGGCCGAAATCGAGCACGAAGGTCTCGATTTGGCCGTTCACGGCGAGCGTGCCTACCACCACGACTAAGGGCGGTAGAGCACGCCAAGGTCGGCGACATTTGTTCCGGTGGCACCTGTCATCAGCAAATCGCCGGCCGCTTTCAGCGCGTGATAGCTATCGTTGTTCTTCAGCGCCGCGGCGGGGTCCACCCCTGCCGCGCGCATCTTTTTCAGGGTCTGACCATTGACCACCGCCCCTGCTGCATCGGTCGGCCCGTCGCGCCCGTCAGTACCGCCCTGAATATAGGTCCAGCCCGCGGGCCAGCCCTCTTCTTCGGCGCGGATCGCCAGACGCAAGGCCAGCTCCTGATTGCGGCCGCCCATACCTTTGCCGCGCACCTGCACCGTGCATTCCCCGCCAATCAGCCAAAGCCCCGAGGGCAGCTTGGCCAGCCGGTCCACCGCCTCCTGCACATCGCCGGTCAAGGGCGGGGTCAGGATTTTGGCCTCTGGGGCCTGCTCCTTCATCACCTCGACCGACACTTGGTTCGAACCGATAATGCGGGTGTCGGTCTTGGGAACATCCCGGGTTTTCGGGGCCTCGCGCAGGTGGTTGCGGACCTCTTGGGGCACCTTGCCATAGCAGAAATATCCGCGCAGAGCCTGCACCGCATCCTCGGGCGTGCCCAAGGGCGCCAGCGTCGGGCCAGAGGCCACAGCCCGCAGGTCATCCCCGATCACATCGCACAGAACCAAGGCCGTCACGCGCGCAGGCGCGGCGGCAATGGCCAGCCCGCCACCCTTGATCCGGCTCAGTTGTTGACGCACCAGGTTCATAACCTCAATCGGCGCACCGCTGGCCAGAAGCGCCTTGGTGACCGATATTTTATCGTCCAGAGTCAGCCCCTTGGCGGGCGCAGGGAGCATGGCCGACGCCCCGCCAGAGATCAGGATCAACAGGTGATCGCCCGCCTCCAGCACCTCGGCAATCTCGAGGATTTTGTTCGCGGCTGCCTCGCCTTCGCGGTCGGGCACGGGATGGCCCGCGCGCATCACCGGCACACCCAAATCGTCGAACACGTTCTCGCGGTGGGTCACGATCAGCGATTGCGCGGGCGTCACGGTTTCCAGCACAGGGGCCAGCATCCGCGGCGCGGCCTTGCCCACGGCGATCACCGTCAGACGCTCGGGCTCGCCAAGGTCCAAACCGGGCAGCGCCCGCTTTACCGCTCCTGCGGGATCGGCGGCAGCAACCCCCGCATCCCAGATCGCCCGCAACTTAGGTTTCATCATCCGGCCTTCAGAATCTTTGAGTTGGGCTCATGTTCTGTCAGCCGGTGGCTTCGCGCAACCTCTTGAAGTTGCCAGACAACCCCATGTCACGGCTTTTTCACCCCAGAAGGTCGGAAAAATGCCGACGGTTCAGCCCTAGGGTGCAGGCCGGGGCCGGAGAGCCCGCGGAAATCATCCGAACGCCGTCTGCATCCGCGCAAAGGTCATCGGAAAATCAAAGGCTTGGTGTAAGGAATGCTTGCCTGATCGGGGCTATTCCGCGTCCTCTAGCCCGCGTTTATAGGCGGTCTGGAACCACTGAACCAGCTGCCGGGCGGTGTCTGCATCGGGGGTCGTGCTGCCCTGCGCCAGCAGGAGTTGGCTGTACAACTTGTGCCCCGCTTCGGTCGTGACCAGATCAGCAAACCGCTGACGATGCCATGCCAAGGCGCGCTGGTGCGCCTCTGGGATGCCCGCGATCGCCTCCAACTTCGCACGCTCTGCGGCCACACGATCAGCGATCTGATCAATGGCCGGTTCAGGGACTTCGTTAAAATTCCGCTCGGTCCAATAGGCCAGATCAATGGCTTTGTCCGTGCGGTTCGGCAGGCCCCTGTCGCGTTTGATCACGAACCCCTCGGCCGAGCGCAGGGAATAGTGGTTCATCTCGGCCAGATTGCGCCCCGTGGGCAGGCCGAACAAAGACAGTCGCTTGGTGTTGCGCACGAACCCCTCGGGCAAAGGGCGCCCCGAGCCATCCACGATGCGCGGCAGGCCCGCCTTGGCTTCGGGTTTCTGGCGGGGCCGGTGGACGCCGAACTGGTTAAAGGGACCGTCCAGCCGGAACAGCGTCTTAAAGAACGTCGCCGCCACGGGCCACATGGCATCGGGCCGCTGCGCCATCCGGAATTGCCCTGTCACTGGGGCATCATGCAACCGCGCCACACGGTTGGCCCCGAACAGACGCCACGGCAGCACCATCGCATCAAAGCCCCCTAGAACCGAGTTGATCAGATCCGCAAACTGGCCCGTTCCGACTTTGATCACCGGAAATTCGTCCACATCGCAGACGATGGCCCAATCGGCCTCTTTGCGCAGGGGGTGCTTCCACGCGGCCTTTAGCGCCGTCCACTGGATGCTTTCGCCCTCGGGCACTTGGTGGCGCACATGGGTCAGAATGCCCGCGCCATCCAGCAGGTCCAGCAGATCGTCACTGCCATCATCGCAATCGTTAGAATAGATCAAGAGGTCGGTTACACCACAGGCCCGCAGATGGGCGACCCATTCCAGCAGGTAGGGCCCCTCGTTCCGTTGGGTGCTGACGCAGAGTAACCGCATGGTGTGCCTGACAAATCCTGTTTCGCCCTAGCCTAGCGCGGGGCAGTCCCCGCGCCTAGGGCAAAGGTGTCAGTGCAGCAGACGGGGACGCGCGGCGCTGTCCTTTTCGCGGGTCCAGTGCAGCTCGTCGCTGTCGTCTTCCTCGTCCCAGTTTGCCAGCGCGGTGGTGATGTCGTCCATCATTTTTTCCAGACGGGTCAGGATGTGATAGAGGCCGATCATGCCCTCTTGGACCACATGCTCCAGCGGGGTGCGGCCGCCGAACACAGCGTCTTTCTTGGGATGTGCAGCCACCAACCATTCGGCTGAGGCATTGGCGCAGCCAAACAGTTTTTCCAGACGTTCGCGGATGGCGTGGACCAGAACGATGCGGTCCAGCTGGTCGCGGGTAAAGAACACGTCCGCGGACTTCATCCAGCTTTCGTACAGGGGTTCCGACACGTCACCCAGCACCGAACACCGGGTCTCGGACGAAAGGCCGAGCCACGCCGCGTCCTGCAAAAAGACGCGCCAAGCCGAGTTGGAAACCACTGCCCGTGTCTGCTCACTCGAAAACTGTTCCAATGTCACCATCCGTCACCACAGATATCCCGAAAGGAGATACCTTCCACCCTTACGGATATAGCGCAAGACCGAGAGAATTTGAACGACCGGATATGAAAACAGTGTATTTATACAATCATAAATTGCTGAAATTAGTTAACATCAACTTAAAGATTTATCACATTCTCACGCAGAAAGAGCGCCCGCTGGGGCGCTCTTCCGGAAGAGGAACGGGTTACGTCCACAAGTATGGGGTGTATTTCCGAATCACTTCCCTACCGATTTGATAGCAGGCCGCAGCGCCTGATACCGCGCGAAGGCCGCGTCAAAGGCATCGGACTGGTCGGTTTGGGGGGCAAATTCCCGCTCGATGGCCGGACGGGTGCAGATATCGGCGGGGTCGGCCTTGTTCACGGCCAGCATCCCCAAACGCGCCGCGCCAAAGGCTGCGCCATAGTCCCCATCCGCCGCAATCTGCACCGGAACCCCCAGAACCGTCGCAATCAGTTGCAGCCAATAGTCAGAGCGCGCTCCGCCGCCCACGGCCAGCAACGCGTCAACATGGCCACCGGCGCTTTGGAGGGCAATCAGGTTTTCACGCAGGGCAAAGGTCACGCCCTCCAGCACCGCGCGGGTCATGGCAGCGGTATCGGTCGCGTGGCCTAGGCCAGTAAAGCTGCCCTGAAGGCGCGCATCGTTATGGGGGGTCCGCTCGCCTGACAGGTAGGGCAAGAAGGTCACGTCGGTCGGCGCCATCACCTGCGTGCCGATGGCCGCGGACAGATCCCCCGCCGAACGCCCCGTGATCCCTGCGAACCACCCAAGCGCCGAGGCCGCCGACAGGATCACTCCCATCTGGTGCCACGTATCGGGCAGCGCATGGCAGAACGCATGAACCGCGCTTTCGGGTTTCGGCAGGTAGCTGTCGGTCGCGGCGAACACGACGCCAGAGGTTCCCAGCGACACAAAGCCTTCGCCGCCCTTGACCGTCCCCAGCCCCACCGCAGAGGCCGCGTTGTCGCCTGCCCCGCCTGCCACCACGGTGCCCGGCTGCATGCCCCACCGCTGCGCCAGTTCCGCCCGCAGCCCGCCCGAGGGCGCGGACCCTTCGACCAGTGCTGGCATCTGGTCGCGGCGCATTCTGCTGGCGGCCAGCAGATCATCGGACCAGCAGCGCCCCGCCACGTCGAGCCAGCTGGTGCCAGCGGCGTCGGACATTTCGGACACATGTTCACCAGTCAGCCAGAGGCGGAGGTAGTCTTTGGGCAGCAGCACCTTTGCAGTTTGAGCGTGGATATCGGGCTCGTTTCGCTCAACCCAGCGCAGTTTGGGCGCGGTAAAGCCGGGGAAGACAATATTGCCAGAAATGGCGCGGAATTGCGGATCGGCGTCCAGTTCGGCGGCCTCGGCGTGGCTGCGGACGTCATTCCACAGGATGCACGGGCGCAGCACCTGATCCGCGCTGTCCAGCAGGGTTGCGCCATGCATCTGGCCCGACAGGCCAATCCCGCGCACGGCAGACAGGGCAACGCCCGCGCGGTCCTTCAACTCGGTCAGGGCAGCATCGGTTGCGGCGATCCAGTCGGCGGGGTTCTGTTCGGACCACATGGCATGGGGCTGCTGCACGGTCAGCGCCGCGGTGGCACTGGCGATCACGCGCTGCGCATCATCCATCAACAGGGCTTTGACGCCCGAGGTTCCCAAATCGATCCCGAGATACATGGCTTAGTTCCTTGTTGCGTTCCGCATGGCGTTCAATTCGTCGCGCTGCTGCTGCATCCGGACAAAGATCGCATAGTCGCCGTCATAGGCCCGGCTGGCCTGTTCGTTGGGCAGATAAACCCGCCCGTCCTGCCGCATGTGGGTCGCGGCACTGATCAGATCGTCGTGCAACCCGCCCGTGACCGCGGCCAAAGCCGCCGTCCCCAGCAGCACCGCATCGCCATCGGCCGCAATCTCGACCCGGCAGCGGGTGACGTCGGCATAAAGCTGCATCAGAAGCTCGCTGCGCACATGGCCGCCGGTCACATGCAGGACGCGGATCGCAGGGCCGCCTGCGCGCATGTGTTCGATGATCTGCCGCAGCCCCAAAGCCAGCGACACCGCCGCCCGCCAATAGAGTTTACAGACCGAGTCAAAGCTCTGGTCCATGGTCAGCCCCGAAATCACCCCACGCATCTGCGGATCGGCAAAGGGCGAGCGGTTGCCGTTCACATCGGGCAGAATGTGGATCGTATCGGCCAAGGCGGGCCCTTCGGCGTCCAGCATCTGGCGCAAGCGCATTTCAACGCGCTGGTGGGCTTCGGGGGCTTCGGTCTTGTCGGGGCCAAAGTTGCGCAGGATGAAATCCAGTAACGCGCCGGTGGCGGACTGGCCCCCTTCGCTGACGGAATAGCCCGGCAGGATCGCATCGGGATAAGGGCCCCAGACACCGCGAGTGCTCCAGGCCTGGCGGTTCACGGACATCACGCAGCTAGAGGTGCCCGCGATCAGCGCCAGATCGGTGCCATCGGCCAGATCGGTGCCCGGACAGTGGCCCACCGCCCCCAAAGCGCCCGCAAAGGCATCGACCATGCCCGCGGTGACTTTGCAGCCCGTGGTCAGGCCAAGGTGCTCTGCGGCGTCCGGTGTCAGGGTGCCAACGGCCTGCCCAAGGGGCGTGACATCGGCGGGTAGGTTCGCTTGGGCCACCAGATCGCCCAAACCTATTTCCTCAAGGAAATCGTGCTGCCATCCCCCGCGCGAGGGAACGTAGCTCCACTTCGCGGTGATGGTATTGGCCGAACGGGCGTTAGAGCCGCTGGCGCGGAAGGTCAGGAAATCGGCCAGATCATAGGCCGCGCCAAGCTGGTCCCACAGTTCAGGGCGGCGGGTTTTCAGCCAGAGCAGCTTGGGCACCTGCTTCTCGGGGGAAAACGACCCGCCCTGCACTTCCAGAACCGGATGGCCGGTGGCATTGCAGACCTCGGCCTGCGGGGCGGCGCGGTGATCGAACCACAGGATGGTGTCGCGCCCGTCCGGCCCCAACCGCAGGGGCGCTCCAGTGCGGTCGCGCAGGACCAACGAACAGGTCGCGTCGAACCCGATGGCCACCACATCAGTAGCGTTAACGCCAGTCACCACCTGACGGACGCAAATCCCAACGGCTTCCCAGATATTCTCTGACGCATGTTCGGCCCGCGCGCCCTCCATCTGGTATAGCGCAATGGGATGCACCGCCTTGGCCAGCAAGGTGCCGCTGCGATCGAATAGCGCCGCACGGGCGCTAGCCGTGCCGACATCGACGGCACACACATATCGAGTCATCCTAAACGGCCCTGCTTTCAGCGAATGGTGCGTAATGTTGCAACCAACTCGGACATAGTTTCAACCACTCCATTCGGTTCCAGCGCAATAGCCTGCTGGTACAGGTTCGCCGGACCTGCATGTCCCCCACCGACAAAGGCGACAACTTTCATGCCCGCGCGCTTGGCGGCCAGAATACCGGCGGGGCTGTCCTCGATCACGGTGCAGTTGGCGGGATCGACCCCCATCTGCGCTGCCGCGAACAGGAACAAATCCGGCGCGGGTTTGCCGTTCTGGACCATCGACGCGGAAAAGATATTGGGAGCGAATTTATCGTATAGCCCCGTCAGCTCGAGCGAGAGCTTGATCCTGTCGGGCTGGCTGGAGGACGCCACACAGACCGGCACCCCCAAATCGTCAATCGCCTGCGCCACATCGGTGATGGGGCGCAACTCGGCAGCAAAGCGGGCATAAAGGCGCTGGCGCATCACCTCGAGGTGGCATTCCCCCAGCACCAAACCGCGGTCCTGCCGCAATGTCCGGGCGATCGTCGAAATTGACCGCCCGAGCAGTTGTTCATAGCCTTCTGCCTCGGTCATGGGGCAGCCTTCGTCGGCCAGAACCTCGCGCATGACGGACAGCGAGATCGGCTCGCTATCCACCAGCACGCCATCGCAATCAAAGATCACGAGGTCGGTTCCAGCCGCCTCTGTCACAGGGGCTGGTCCGCGAGGTATTTGGTCAGTACCGCTGCGGTGCCCTCGGCCCAAAGGGCGCTGAGGGCTGCGCTGAATGCCGCAACGAAATTCTCGTTTTCAGCGATTTCACCGTAGACGGCGGGCAGACCGGTCAGCCATGCCTTGGGGTCTTCTTTGGCTGCTTTGGAGATCTCGACCAGAGCGTCCCAGCTGGGATCGTTGGGCTCGATCACGGCGCCGCTTTCGCTGGTGCCATAGCAGTAGCGGCACCACAGAGCACTTTCCAGCGCCAGACCGGTGATCTTGCCGCCGCGCGCGATAGCGTCGCGGATCTGGGGCACGATGAACTTCGGCTGGCGGTTCGAGCCGTCCAGACACAGGCGGCGGATGGTGTCACCGATCTTGGGGTTCGAGAACCGGCGGTCGATCAGTTTCTGATAGTCGCGGGTGTCGGTGTTCGGCACCGGCGGCACGCCCGGCAGGAACTCTTCGGTGGTCAGCTTCGCGAGAAAGGCGTTGATGAGCGGATGCTCCATCGCCTCGTGCACGAAGTGGATATCAAGCAGGCCGCCCGGATACGCGATGGCTGCGTGGCCTCCGTTCAGGATGCGGAGCTTCATCAGCTCGAAGGGAGCTACATCCTCAACGAATTCAACGCCAACAGCCTCGAGCTCCGGACGGCCCAGGGGGAAGTTGTCTTCCATGACCCACTGGATGAACCCCTCGCAGAAGACGGGCCAGCCGTCCTGCACGCCGTATTCGTCGGCCGCGATCTGACGCTCGCGGTCCGAGGTTGCGGGGGTGATGCGGTCCACCATCGAGTTCGGGAACGCCACATTGGCGACGATCCACTCGGCAAAGGCGGGGTCGGAAAGTTTCGCGGTGCCAACTACGGCATTGCGGGTGACGTTCCCGTTATGGGGAATGTTGTCACAGCACATGATGGTAAAGGGCGCGTGGCCAGCGTCGCGGCGGGCCTTGAGGCCAGCGACGATCATGCCGAACACGGTTTTGGGGGCATCGGGGTTCGCGCCGTCATGGGCAATCGCCGGATGGGTCGGATCAAAGGTATCCGTCGCATCCAGGAAATAGCCGCCCTCGGTGATGGTGGTCGACACGATGCGGATCGCGGGATCGGCCAGTTTGGCGATGATCGCGGCCGCATTCGCGGGCTCCACATAGTCGATCATCGAGCCGATGATCTGCGCGCCGCTGTGGTTGGCCTCTTGTTCGACCAGAGTGGTCAGCCAGTCTTGGGCCGCCAGCACGTCGCGGGCGCGCTTGTCGCCTTCCATGACGCCTGCGCCGACGATTGCCCAATCATGGCCTTTGCCCTGATTGAACAGCTGGTGCAGATAGGTCGCCTGATGGGCGCGGTGGAAATTCCCGACGCCGAAATGCAGGATACCGGCGCTCAGGTCAGAGCGGGCATAGGACGGTTTGCCGATGGTCTCGGCCAGTTGGTCCAGAGTAGTCAGTGAGAGGGGGGTAGCCATATCGGGGCCTCAGCTCATCCAGTTGCCGCCGTCCACGTTGTAGGTCTGCGCCACAACGTATTCGGCATCATCACTTGCCAGAAAGACCGCCATTCCGGTCAAATCCTGCGCGGTGCCCATCCGGCCAAAGGGGACAGCTTCGCCGACCTCTTTCTTCTTTTGACCGGAGGCCTTGTTTTCATATTTCGCAAAGAAGGCGTCGACGCCATCCCAATGCTCGCCGTCCACCACACCAGGGGCGATCGCGTTCACGTTGATGCCGTGCTGGATCAGGTTCAGACCCGCGGACTGGGTCAGGCTGATCACCGCCGCCTTGCTGGCGCAATACACCGCCACCAGCGATTCACCGCGGCGACCGGCCTGCGAGGCCATGTTGATGATCTTGCCGCCCTGCCCGCGTTCGATCATGTGACGGGCGACCGCCTGCATGGTAAACAGGGTGCCAGCCACGTTGATCGCGAAGACCTTGTCGTAGTCGCGGCGCTCAATCTCGTCGATGGGGGCTGCGGTAAAGATCGCGGCGTTGTTGATCAGGATGTCGATCCCGCCAAGCTGCTTGACCGCCTCGTTGACGCACATGTCGATGCTGTCCTGACTGGTCACATCGATGGGCAGAGCGATCGCGCCCTCGCCGATTTCGGCGGCGGTTTTCTGGGCTGCTTCCAGATTGATGTCCGCAATCACAACACGCGCGCCTTCGGCGACATAGCGTTCGGCGAACGCGCGACCGATGCCGCGCGCAGAGCCTGTGATGATTGCGGTTTTGCCTGCGAGACGTGTCATGCGATGCGCAGTCCTTGTGCGTCAAACTTGTGCAGTTTGTCCATTTCGGGGTTCAGATAGACGGTATCGCCGTGACGCAGACCGAATTCGCCATTCACGCGGACGGTGATGGTGTCGGTCAGGCCGGTGTTGTGAACGTGCAAGAAGGTGTCCGAGCCAAGGTGCTCTGCCACTCCCACAACGCCCTGCCACAGACCCGCGGTTTCCGAGGCAGTGATATGCTCGGGGCGGATGCCGATGGTGTGGGCGCCGTGCTGCGCGGCAACAGAGCCTTCGATGAAGTTCATCTTGGGCGAGCCGATGAAGCCTGCCACGAACTTGTTGCGGGGCTCGCGGTACAGCTCCAGCGGGCTGCCGACCTGTTCGATGTGACCGGCGCGCAGAACAACGATCTTGTCCGCCATGGTCATCGCTTCGACCTGATCGTGGGTCACATAGATCATGGTGGTCTTAAGCTGGTTGTGCAGCTCGCTGATCTCCAGACGCATGTTCACACGCAGCGCAGCGTCAAGGTTCGACAGGGGTTCGTCGAACAGGAACGCGCTGGGTTCACGGACAATCGCACGGCCGATGGCCACACGCTGACGCTGGCCGCCCGACAGCTGACCCGGACGGCGATCCAGATAGTCGGTCAGGTTCAGCGCCTTGGCAGCCGCTTCGATGCGCTTCTTCTGCTCGGCCTCATCGACGCCCGCCATTTTCATGGGGAATGCGATGTTCTTGCGGACCGACATGTGGGGGTAAAGAGCATAGCTCTGGAACACCATCGCCAGTTTGCGCTTGGCCGGAGCGAGGTTCGTCGCGTCTTCGCCGTCGATACGGATCTGGCCGCTGCTGACGTCTTCCAAACCGGCGATCAGGCGCAGCAGGGTGGATTTACCGCAGCCCGAGGGGCCAACGAAGACCACGAACTCGCCGTCATTGATGGTCAGATCCAGCGGCGGGATGACATTGGTGTCGCCAAAGCTCTTGGTGACTTTATCGAGAGTAATACGTCCCATATTCGTAATTCCTTATTTCACCGCGCCAAAGGTCAGGCCGCTGACCAGCTGCTTCTGGCTGAACCAGCCAAGGATGAGGATCGGCGCAATCGCCATGGTCGAGGCCGCGCTGAGTTTCGCATAGAACAGACCCTCGGGGCTGGAATAGCTGGCGATGAACGCGGTCAGAGGCGCCGCTTTGGCGGCAGTCAGGTTCAGGGTCCAGAAGGCTTCGTTCCATGCCAGAATGACGTTCAGCAGGATGGTCGAAGCGATACCGGGCACTGCCATCGGGGTCAGGATGTAGATCACCTCTTCCTTCAGCGTCGCGCCGTCCATGCGGGCTGCCTCCAGGATCTCGCCGGGGATTTCCTTGAAGTAGGTGTAGAGCATCCAGACGATGATCGGCAGGTTGATCAGCATCAGAACAATGACCAGACCGATCTGGCTGTCCAGAATACCCAGCTTAATGAACAGCAAGTAGATCGGGTACAGAACGCCAACCGCGGGCAGCATCTTGGTGGACAGCATCCACATCAGGATGTCCTTGGTCCGGCGCGAGGGGACGAAAGCCATCGACCATGCCGCAGGGACCGCGATGATCACACCCAGAAGGGTCGAGCCCCCCGCGATGATGATCGAGTTCCACAGGTACTTAGCATAGTCCGACCGCTCCATCACCACCTTGTAGTTCTCGAGCGTCCAGTCGAAGCCCAGGAAAATGGGCGGATCGGCGATCGCCTGTGCTTCGGTCTTGAAGCTGGTGAGGATGGTCCAGAGGATCGGGAAGAAGATCGCCAGTCCCACCGCCCAAGCGGCGGCAGTGTTGATGATCTTGCGTTGGGGTGTAACAGCGCGTGCCATGGGTGCCTCCTCACGCGTCCAGGTTCTTGCCGACGATGCGCATCAGGAAGACGGCAACGATATTGGCCAGAATGATTGCATAGACACCGCCCGCAGAGCCGAGGCCTACGTTCTGGCTTTCCAGCACGCGCTGGAAGATCAGATAGCTGAGGGTCTTGGTGCCGAACGCGCCGCCGGTGGTCACGAAGATTTCCGCGAAGATCGACAGCAGGAAGATGGTCTGGATCAGGATCACAACGGTGATCGCGCGGCCCAGATGCGGCAGAGTGATATAGGCGAACCGCTTGGTGGCCGAGGCCCCGTCCATTTCAGCCGCTTCCAGCTGCTCGCTGTCCAGCGACTGGATCGCGGTCAGCAGGATCAGGGTCGCAAAGGGCAGCCACTGCCACGACACGATGGTGATGATCGACGGCATAGACGCTTTGCTGAGCCATTCGACCGGGGTCGCGCCAAAGAACTCCCACAAATAGGCCAGCAGGCCGTAGTTGGGGTCCATGAACATGTTCTTCCAGACCAGCGCAGAGACGGTCGGCATCACAAAGAACGGTGCGATCACCAGAATACGGACGATCCCCTGCCCCCACATCGGCTGGTTCAGCAGGATCGCAAGGAAGATACCCAGAATAACGGTAATGAACAGAACGCCGCCGACAATGATCAGCGTGGTTGCAACCGAGGGCCAAAAGGAGCTGGAGGTCACGAAACGGGTGTAGTTCTCGAAACCGGCCCATCCCAGATCGCCGCCACGCAGGGGCAGATAATTCTTGAACGAGAAATAGAGTGTCATGATCAGGGGGACAAGCATCCACCCCAGAAGCAGGATCACCGCCGGCGCCAACATGAGGCGCGCCGCTGATCTGGAATGTTGGGTAGCCATTGGCCACACCTCCTCTGTTCACGGCAAGAAGCCGATGCGCATGAACGTTAACTTGTAAGGTATTTGTAAAGTCAGGGGGCGGCCACGAGAGCCGCCCCCGTCATTCAAAGCAAGGCTTATTTGTAGCCAGCTGCTTCCATTGCGTCGTTGGTCAGGGCCTGTGCCTTGGCCAGCGCTTCGTCGATGGTCTGCTGACCAGCGTAAACAGCCGAGAACTCCTGCGACACTTCGGTCGCGATGCCTGCGAACTCGGGGATCGCCGCGAACTGAACGCCAACATAGGGGCTTTCTTCGACGGTCGAGTTGTTCGGGTCAGCAGTCAGGATCGAGTCCAGAGTCATCTTGGCGAACGGAACTTCCATGTAGTTCGGGTTTTCGTACAGCGAGGTGCGTGCGCCCGGGGGAACGTTTGCCCAACCTTCTTTCGAAGCGACCAGCTCGATGTAGTCCTTCGAGGTTGCCCATTCGATGAACTGCTTGGCTGCTGCTTCTTTCTGCGAACCTGCGGGGATCGCCAGTGCCCATGCCCATAGCCAGTTCGAACGCTTGCCCAGACCGTTATCGGGTGCCAGAGCGAAGCCGACTTTGTCAGCCACGGTCGAGTCGTTGGGGTTGGTCACGAAGGATGCCGCAACAGTCGCGTCGATCCACATGCCGCACTTGCCCTGCTGGAACAGCGAGAGGTTTTCGTTGAAACCGTTGGTCGCGTAGCCTGCGGGGCCGGATTCGTTCATCATGCCGACGAAGAATTCCAGAGTGTCCTTCCAGGGTTTGGTGTCGAACTGGGCATTCCAGTCCATGTCAAACCAGCGTGCACCGAACGAGTTGGACATCGCGGTGATGAACGCGCCGCCCTCACCCCAGCCGGCTTTGCCGCGCAGACAGATGCCGTTCACGTCGTTGGCGCGATCGGTCATGGCTGCCGCTGCTTCGCGGATGAAGGTCCAGGTGGGTGCCTCGGGCATTTCGAGGCCCGCTTTTTCCATCAGGTCCTTGCGGTACATGATCATCGACGATTCACCGTAGAACGGTGCAGCATAGAGGGTGCCGTCGTAGCTCAGACCACCCGACATGGCGGGCAGGATGTCTGCTGCGTCGTACTCTGCCGACAGATCGTTCAGCGGAACCAGCCAGCCGTTCTTACCCCAGATCGGGGTTTCGTACATGCCGATGGTCATAATGTCGAAAGCACCGCCCTTGGTCGAGATGTCGGTGGTGACGCGCTGGCGCAGGACGTTCTCTTCCAGAGTGACCCACTCAACGTCGTGACCGGTCTTGGCGGTGAAGTCTTCGGTCAGACCCTGCATACGGATCATGTCGCCGTTGTTCACAGTCGCGATGGTGATGGTTTCAGCGGCTGCAACCGATGCAAAAGCGATGGTTGCGCAAGCGCCAAGAAGAGCGCCGTAAGTGCGTTTCATAGTGTTCCTCCCAAATCGGGCAAAAGCCCCTTTAGTGGGCAAATACTCACAACATCGCGATAGGGAAGTCAACAAAAGAAAAAGGCGATTGTCGAAGAAAACGACAACCGCCTTGAAATTCTTAGCCTTTCGTTAGCGCTATCTGCGCAACATTTCTGTCGCTGTTACCTCGTCGGTGACGAGGCCGTTCACCAGACCACCTTTGATTGCAGCCAGAATCGCGGGCAGCTTGGACACGCCGCTCGCCGCCCCGATGGTCAGCCCTGATTCCAGCGGCGCCGAGCACACGCGATCATTGGTCAGCCCTGCCAGAAGATGCCCGTCCGCATCAAAGGTCCAGCCCAGGATTTCGCCCACAGCCCCTTGTTTTTGCAGTGCAGCAATCGTTTCTGCGGGCACAAAGCCGTCGATTTTCAGCGGGGCGTTTTCCGAGATCGAGCCGATGCCCACGAACTTCACATCCGCCTGCCGCGCCAGTTCCCGCGTGCTGGCGATGGTCTTCTGACCCAGCAGCATTTCCTTTTCCTCGACCGTGTTCGCGATAACCGGCGTGGGCAAAGGATAAGTTGCTGCCGTCACCTTTTCCGTCATGGTGAACAGCACGTTGTAATAGGCCGTCGAGCCGTCCGGCGCGATGTTCCCGGTCAAGGAGACGATCTTGTGCTGGCGGCAATCCACCTTGGGCAAATGCTCGACCGCTGCGCGTAATGTTCGCCCCGTCCCCAGCCCGATGACCAACGGTTCGGTCCGGTTCAGCCATGTTTCCAGCACGTCTCCGGTGGCAAAGGCCGTCGCAATCGACGTCGCTGCAGGGTCGGACACATAGGGAACGACCTCGCAGAACTCGAGCGCAAAGCGGTCCTTCAGAGCCGAGGCCAGATCGAGGCATTGGGAAATCGGATGATCGATCCGCACCTTCACCATCCCCGAGGCCATGGCCTGACTGACCAGACGCTGCGCCGATTGGCGCGACACCCCCAGCTCGGTGGCCACTTCGTCCTGGGTCTTGCCCGCGATGTAATATAGCCACGCGGCCCGGGCCACATCGTCCAGACGCTTCTGGGTTTTGGGGTCTGCGGACATACCGGTCTTCCTGATCACTTAATAACAGCTAGCTAAAGCACACCCGATCACCGTGTTGCAACACTATCGCGGCAGGTTGGCGCGCTGGTGCGTCAGCCGATCATCGTCTGGATGCGCCCCAAACCGTCGATTTCCACCATCACGCGATCCCCGCGTTTCAGGCTGCCAACCCCCGCTGGCGTGCCCGTCATGATCAGATCGCCCGCCGCCAGAGTGACCGAGGCCGAGAGTGCACAGATCACCTCTGGCACCGACCAGATCATTTGGGACAGGTCGGCCTCTTGGCGCAGAGCGCCGTTGACGTAACTGGCGATGCGGCCGGTGCCGCAATCGCCTGCATCCTCGATCCGGTGCAATTCCCCAATCACGGCGGACCCGTCAAACCCCTTGGACAGGTCCCAAGGACGGCGCAGGGATTTCGCCTCGGCCTGCATGTCGCGGCGGGTCAGGTCGTTCCCGACAGCAAAGCCGAACACGGCCTCCATCGCCTGCTCTGGCGTCAGATCGCGGCCACCGGATTTAAGCGCGACCACCAACTCGCCCTCGTAATGCAGGTCCTCGGTCTGGGGCGGATAGGGCACCGTGACCCCGCCCGGCACAATCGCCCCCGCGGGTTTCGAGAAAAAGAACGGCGGCTCCCGATCCGGATCGTGGCCCATCTCGCGCGCGTGTTCGGCATAGTTGCGGCCCACACAGTAAATCCGGCGCACGGGAAAGCGGCGCTGATCGCCTGCAACGGGCAAACTCGGCTGCGGCGCGGGATCGAAAACGTAGTCGGCGGTCATGTCTGGTCCTGTCTGTGGCGGGGCCGGCTCGAACGCGCCCCTTTTGCTGCCAAGCCTATCACCCTGCCCCCGTTGGTCGAGCGAATTGTGAATATGATCGTTGATGGCAGGTTTGCGCTGGATCGGTTTCCCTTGCATTCCCAGAGGGTTGGAAGCGATCTTTTCGCGAGCCCCTACCCGAATTTTTCGCGCAGACGGCGAAAATTCGGCTTGCAGAGGATTTGTGTGCGAATTACACGGTCCCAGTGTGCCCTTGTAGCTCAGCTGGTAGAGCGTCTGATTTGTAATCAGGGGGTCGGGGGTTCGAGTCCCTCCGGGGGCACCACACTTTTCCCAGATTTCCGACCCCGTTTTACCGCCCCTACGGGACGGCATTACCGGTTTGCGCGTGCCAGCATGCCCACCGCGATCAGGCCAACCAGACTGACCAGAACAGCCGCAGGGGCCGCATCACCGAGGTTTTCCAGGCTCGCCTCGTCATACACGCGGGTCGCTAGGGTGCTGTAGTTGAAGGGGCGCAGCAGCAGCGTTGCGGGCAGTTCCTTGACGCAGTCCACAAAAACCAGCAACAACGCCGAGCCGATCGAGCCACGCATCAGGGGCATGTAGACCTCGGCCAGCACGCGGAACTTGGTCCTGCCCAGAGAGCGCGCCGCCATAGGCAAGCTGGGGGCGACACGGCCCATCGCGGCGTCCGTGGCGCCTTGGGCAATTGCAAAGAAACGCACCGAATAGGCCACGACCAGCGCAAAGGCAGAGCCGGTCAGGATCAGGCCAGCGCGGCCGCCGGTAAAGGCCTCGACAAGGTCGGCCAGCAGGTGGTCCACTTGGGCCAGCGGGATCAGGATGCCAACTCCAAGGACCGCTCCGGGCGCAGCATAGCCGATGGTGGTGACGGGTGCGATCATCGCGGGCAGTTTGCGGCCCGACAGGCGCACACCATAAACCATGAACAGCGCCGCCAGAACCGTCAGAACCGCCGCAATACCGCCCACGGTCAGGGTGTTCCAGAACGCTTTCAGCAGGCCAGAGGCCCAGAACCCGTCGATATTTTCAATGGCGTGATCACCAATCACTGCCGCGGGCAGGACAAAGCCCACCATGAACGGCACCGTACAAGCAGCCGTAGCGAGCCAACCGGGCACCCCGTGCAAAGGCAGCCGCTGGATCGGGCGATGGCGCCGCGACAGGGCGTAGAACCGGACCTTCTTGCGGCTGGCCTTTTCCAGAGCGACCAGAAAGATGACTAGCGACAGGACCACACAGGCGATCTGCGCCGCGCCGCCGGCGTTGTTACTCTCGAGCCATGTGGTAAAGATGCCGGTTGTCAGGGTCTGAACCGCGAAATAGTCCATCGTCCCGAAATCGTTAACTGTTTCCATCATCACGATGGCCGTGCCCGCCGCAATCGCCGGACGGGCCAAAGGCAAACCGATCCGCAAGAACCGCGACAGCCCGCCTGCCCCCAAGGACTGCGCCACTTCGTGACCGCAGCCCGACTGCTCGCGGAACCCCGCGCGGGCCAGCAGATAGACATAGGGGTACATAGAGGCGGACATCACCACGACAGCGGCCCACTGGCTGCGGATTTCGGGGAACCAGTAATCACGGGATGTCTGCCAGCCGAACATACCGCGCAGCGCCGTCTGCACCGGCCCCGCATATTCCAGAAAATCGACCAGCGCGTAGGCCCCGATATAGGCCGGGATCGCAAGGGGCAACAGAAGCAGCCACTCCAGCACCCTCACCCCCGGAAAACTATAGCGCACGACCAGCCAAGCGGCCCCCGTCCCCGTCGCCGCCGCAACGGCCCCGACAGAAAACATCATCACCAGCGTGGTGCCGAAATAGCGCGGCAGCGTTGTGGCGATCAGATGGGGCCAGATATTCTCGGTCGGGTTCAGCGCGATCCACAGCACCGACACAATCGGAGCCAGCACGAACGCGGCAATCAGAAGCGCCCCCACCGACCAAGGGTCGGGAAGCCGCAGGGAATATCTTTTGGATTTCGGGGCGCTGATATCGGTCATGTGGCGTTCCTGCCCGATTGCGGTTTAACTGTCCAGAAAAGACCATATGATATAGTCAAGATTATAAGACCACGCAAAGAGGCTACGAACGATGCAGATCGCCTTGCATATCGGTGCTCACGGGACAGACAACGACCGGCTGATCCAGTGCCTGACCGCAAACGCGGACCGGCTTGAAATCGCGGGAATTTCGGTTCCGCAGGTGAATGATTACCGCAAGCCTATCCTTGATATGCTGACCGACGTGATGAAGGGCGACCCCGTGAACCAGCGCGTTCGCGACCGGATGCTCAAGGATATTGGCGTATCATCGGGGATCGACCGGATCGTTCTGGCGCAGGAAAACATTCTGGGCCGCGCGCACCGGATTTTCGAACGGGGCAAGCTGTATCCCATCGCCCCCAAACGTCTGGCCGATGTGAACGGGCTGCTGCCCACCACGGAACTGCAAATCTATATGGGCATCCGCAATCCGGTCATGTTCATCGCTGAAACCTTCCGCCTGTCGGGGGCCAGCAGCTTTGCCGAGTTTGTGGATGGCGTGCGTTTGGCCGATGTGCGCTGGTCGGACATGATCGAGAAACTGGTGAATGCCGTGCCGCAGGCCGATTTCACCGTCTGGTGCCACGAGGATCTGCCGATCCTTTGGGGTGACATCCTGCGCGAGGTTGCAGGGGTCGAGTCTGACAGCCCCATGGCCGGTGAATACGACATTCTGGCCGAGGTCATGACTGCCGAAGGGCTTGGCCGCCTGAAAACCTATATCGACAGCAAACCGCCGCAGACCGCCGCACAGCGCCAGCGGATCATCATGGCGTTTCTGGATAAATTCGCGATCGAAGAGAAACTGGAGCAGGAACTGGACCTGCCCGGCCTGACCCAGGACATCGTCGAACGTGTGACAGTCGATTACGAGCGGGATCTCAAGCGCGTCGCCGAACTGCCCGGCGTGCGTCTGTTGCAACCCTGATTGGCGATGGCGCGCCACACGGCGCGCCTGCCAGCCGGATTGCGGCTTAGCTCATGCCAAGCGCTTCTTTGTACATCTCGAGAATCGCCTCTTCTTCGGCGATATCGTCGCGGTCGCGCTTGCGCAGGCTGATGATCTTGCGCATGACCTTGACGTCGTAACCGCGGCCCTTTGCCTCGGCCATGACCTCTTTTTGCTGGTCGGCGATGTCTTTCTTCTCGATTTCGAGACGCTCGAAACGCTCGATAAACTGACGCAACTCGTCCGCAGTCACACGATAGTTCGCATCAACGGCGCTTTCGGTAATATCGCTCATGGGGTTCCTCGCGTTTTTGACCACATGTGGGGATAGACGCTGGCCGACAGGGGTGCAAGGTCTTGCCGCAGGGGCCAGCATGTTTTACCGCTGCCCCCGACATATTTCTTGGAGAAGCACATGAGCTGGATGATCTGGGGCGGTGCCGCCCTGTCGCTGCTGGGGTTGTCAGGCATTGTCTGGTCGATCATTGCCGTCTGGAAGGCCAAGCGCGCCAACCTGACCGACGAAGAGCTGCGCGAGCGCATCAAAAAGGTCATGCCGATTAACATGGGCGCCCTGTTCGTGTCGGTGATCGGCCTGATGGCGGTCATCATGGGCATCTCGCTGAGCTGACGCAAAAAGGGGCGCACCCTGTGGCGCGCCCCTTGCATTCCTCTGGTCAGGCATTTCCACCTGTCCGTTCGGTCAAACCGCCCCTTAGATGGGGAAGTTGTCCATTTCGGCCTCGCGGGCCTCGTCTTCCAGCTCGGCCACCATGTATTTGATGTTGGCCGATACGGTGTTGCCTTTGGCCTCGAGCTCTTGGACGAGCCCCTGAAGTTCGGGCAGAAATTCGTGACGTTCTTCGCCTGCGTTATTGATACGTGCCAGCAGGTCGGCTTTCTTCTCGTAAAGGTCCATGCGCGTTTCCTCCCCTAATGCGCCAGATGATGCTGCCTCGGCAGCGCAAGTGCGGCATAAGACTGCCGTTGGTACCGCTTCGAGCCGCGCGAGCGAAATCTGTTCCCCGCACGATCCACAGGTTCCATAAGTCCCCGATTCGATCCGGCCCAGTGCCGCCTTGATACGGGCGGCCTCTTGCTCACCGGTCTGGCCGAGACGTTCCAGAACCTCGTCACCTTCGCGCTCCGTGGCCAAGTCTTCCCAGTCGCGCGTAGTATGACTTTCCAGTTCACCTTCGATTGCGTCAAGTCTGGAAGACAGCTCATGCAGTCGATCCTGCAACTTGGCGCGAATTTTGTCGTAGTTGCTCATTTTTCGCACCTTTCATTAGTTCCACATTGCAACATTAAGATTACAGCTTTGGGGCTCACGGTGCCTTGACCCAAATCAATGCGAAAATACTTGCATCACATATTCACTTTATTATATATGATTTCTAACAACCACCCGGAGACACCCTGATGAAACCCGAAGTGACCGCATTTTTCGACGAAGCCACTTTCACGATTTCCTACGTCGTGCGCGACCCTCAGGGCAGTGCCTGCGCCGTTGTGGATAGCGTTCTGGACTTCGACTATGCCTCGGGCCGCACTGACACCCGTTCGGCGGACGCGATCATCAAATACGTTCAGGACAACAACCTGACCGTTGAATGGCTGCTCGAAAGCCACGTACACGCAGACCACCTGTCGGCCGCGCCCTATATTCAGGAACGCGTTGGCGGCAAGATCGGGATCGGCGACAATATCACCGTTGTTCAGGACACCTTTGGCAAAGTCTTCAACGAAGGCACCAAGTTCCAGCGCGATGGCAGCCAGTTCGACAAACTGTTCAAAGAGGGCGACAGCTTCCACATCGGCCAGATGCGCGGCGACGTGCTGCACACCCCCGGCCACACCCCGGCCTGTCTGACCTATGTGATCGGCGATGCGGCCTTCGTGGGCGACACCCTGTTCATGCCCGACTTCGGCACCGCGCGTTGTGACTTCCCCGGCGGTTCGTCGGAAACGCTGTTCAACTCGATCCAGAAGATCCTGTCCCTGCCCGACGAGACCCGCATCTTTGTGGGCCACGATTACAAGGCACCGGGCCGCGACTTCTATGCATGGGAAACCACCGTGGGCGAGCAGAAGCGCTTCAACGTCCACGTGGGCGAAGGCAAACCGATGGAAGATTTCGTCCGCATGCGCGACGAGCGCGACGCTACGCTGGCGATGCCCCGACTGATTATCCCCTCGCTTCAGGTGAACATGCGCGCGGGCCACATGCCCGAACCTGACGAGAATGGCGACGTGTTCCTCAAGGTCCCCGTCAACAAAATCTGATGTGGCGGGCGGGCCCTTCCCCGCCCCCGTCTCCCTACAGGACTTAGGAAACGCAATGGAACAAGACTGGATTATGGGCCTGATCGGCGGCGTGCTGATCGGTCTTGGTGGCGCGGTCTACCTGCTTGCGAACGGCAGGATTATGGGCGCCAGCGGTATCATCGGCGGCCTCGTGGATGGCAGCGGTTGGAGCACGGCGGCAGAGCGTCTGTCGTTCCTGGCTGGCCTGTTGATCATCCCCGCGCTGATCGTACCCTTCTACAAAGAGGTGGACACCCACCTGACCTCGAACCTCTGGGTCATCGCCGCTGCCGGTATTCTGGTAGGCGTTGGCACCCGCTTTGCGAATGGCTGCACCTCGGGTCACGGGGTCTGCGGGATTTCGCGCCTGTCCCTGCGCGGGATCGTGGCAACCGTGATGTACATTCTGGCCGGCGGTCTGACCGTTGTGCTGTTCCGCCATGTGATGGGGGTGATCTGATGCGCAATCTTTTTGCTTTGCTGGCCGGTAGCCTGTTTGGCGCGGGCCTGACCGTCTCGGGCATGGTGGACACCGCCAAGGTGCAGGGCTGGCTTGACGTTTTCGGCAACTGGGACCCGACGCTGGCCTTCGTGATGGGCGGTGCGATCATCCCGATGTTCGTGGCATGGCAGCTGACCCGTGGCCGTAAACCCCTTGTGGGCGGCGAATTCCCCCCGAAACCCGAAGCGCGCCTTGGCCGCAATCTGGTTCTGGGATCTGTGCTGTTTGGCGCAGGTTGGGGTCTGGCCGGTCTGTGCCCGGGCCCGTCGATTGCCTCGCTGACCTTTAACGGGATCGGTGGTCTGGTGTTCGTTGGCTCGATGGCCCTTGGCATGTTTGCTGCGCCCGCCCTGCGGACGACACTGGACCGGGCGGTTCCGGCAGAGTAAGTGAATCGGATGGATATCCGCGAAATCACACCCACCTACTCTGTCACGCCCCAGATCACCCCTGACGACATCCCCGCGATCGTGGATGCCGGCTACAAGGTTCTGATCTGCAACCGGCCTGACGCCGAGAACCCGCCCCAGCTTTGGGCCGAGGAAATCGGCAAGGCGGCAGCTGCGGCCGGACTGGAATTCCATGTCCATCCGGTCACCCACAGCACCATGACCCCCGAGGTCATTGCCCGCCACCGCGAAACGCTCGCGGCCGCAAACGGCCCCGTGCTGGCTTATTGTGCGTCCGGCACCCGTTGTTCGGTGCTCTGGAGCTTTGCCATGGCCAAGGAAATGTCCGCTGACGACATTCTGGCCGCCACCCAAGCGGCAGGTTACGCACTGGGCCAGCTGCGCCCGCAACTGGACATTCTGGCAAACAGCTGATCGTTCAGGCTTTTACGACATTCAGACGGGGGCGATTGGAAAATCGTCCCCGTTGTCGTTTTCGGGGACCAGCGCGGGCATCATCGGCATATCCAGCTCTGCCTCTGGCGCGGGTTCTGCGGCAGGCAGCCGAACCGCCCGATGCGCCCCCAGCCGCCCCACGCGGGCGCGGCCAATGCAGTCCCCGCCACGCACGCGCAACTCGGCGCTTTCCAGCGCCTCGACCGGAAAGGTCAGAACCGTCCCCTCGGTCCACTCGCTGACCTCGGCCAAGGTCAGGTGCAGCGCGTCCAGCATCACCTCGACCCGCACGGTTGATCCGGTGACGTTCTCGGCCATGCTGGCCCGCCATTTCGCCTCGACCTCTGGATCGCGCTCCGGCTCCTCAGGGACAGGTACAGGGACCAGCACCCGCAGATGCCCTGCCCGTTCGTCAGACAAAGTCACCTTGGCGCAATAAGCATCCAGCATCCCCTCGGGCATCACCCGCGCAAAATGACTGGGGGCGAGCAAGGCCCCGAACCGCATCGGCTGCCCATCCTCCCACGCGGCCATCCGTTGCAGCAGCGCCCGCACCACAGGTTCGATCACAGCAGCATCGGTCGCCGTAGGCATCCGCGCCGCTACCGGCCCGCGGGACAACATGCCAAAGGTCAACAGCTCGATCATCCCCGCCGCCAGATCGGCGGGCATCAACAGTGCGCCGGTCCCGCCATCGGGCGCGTCCAGCAGCAGCACCATCGCGCCTTCGGACAGTTCTCGCACCGCTTCGCGCGCGGTGATCTGGGTGCGGGGCGTTTCCTCGACCACAACCGGATGGTTCAAGGCGTCGCCCAACGCCACCTCGCAGGCACGGGCAAACCGGTCGCTGGGTTCGACGGGTTTCGGGCCGGTTCGGACCATTCGTTCCAAGGCAGTATCGGGCATAACCATTCGCGCGTATCAGGACTGGGGCAAGGTCGACCCTACCCCCATCATGATTACCAAGGGGTTACGATCCCCGGTTTTGCCGCACCACCGTCATGGGCAGCAGCACGCGAAACGCAGCGCCCCCCTGACCGGGCAAATAGGACACCGTGCCCCCGAGGCGGTGCACAATCTCTCGGCAAATGGCCAGCCCGAGGCCCGCGCCCCCAGCCGCCTGATCGCTGCCAACCCTAGAGAATTTCTCGAAAATCACGTCTTGCGAGGCGGTCGGAATACCCCCACCGTTATCGACAAAGTCGATCGCCAGATTGTCCCCCAGATCGCGCACGGCGATCTCGAGTCGGGGGCGTTTGGCATCGCAATATTTCAACGCATTCGAAATCAGGTTGATGAAAACCTGAGCAAGCCGGTCCAGATCAGTGTACAGCACCAGATCCTCGCGCACGCGGGACCGCACGACGCGCAAACGGCTGTTCTCGATCCCGGCGGCGGCCTCGGCCTGATCCAGCACGTCACCCAAGCGGCCGATGCGCTCGTTCAGGCTGACTTGGCCGTTCTCGAGCACGCTCAGGTCCAGAAGGTCATCGAGCAGTCGGGTCAGACGGATCGCCTCATCATGGATAATGCCCGCGTATTTGGCCAGCGCGGCCTCGTCCAATCCACCATCCCGCAGGATTTCCGAGAACGCGCGGATCGAAGTCATGGGCGTGCGTAATTCGTGGCTGATCTGGGACAGGAAGGCGTCCTTTTGCACCGACATTTGGGTCAGCTTTTCGTTCGCGGCGCGCAGCTGGCGGGCGGTGCGGGTCAGTTCCGCCGATTTCGCCTCGAGCTGGTTCGAGTACTCCATGATCTGCGCGGTCTCGTCGGCCACGGCCATCAGGTCCTCGACCGTGACAGACGCACGGCCCAGTATCTGCCCGATCATCGCGTGGGCCGTTGCGGCACCCACAGAGCCTGCCATCTCGCGCTCCAGCCGCTGCAGGAATTCGGGCGTGGTTTCGGGCAGATAGCCGGTGATCCCTTGGCTGGCCGCTTCGGAGCGGAACAGCGACTGGGCCTCGGACGGGCCAAGGATTCGCTGCGCCATGACCAGCAGATCCTCTGCCTCGGCCATGCCACGAGACCAGCTGCCAGGCCGTGTGGAATGATCAAAGACGTTGACGAACTGCGCCCCTTGCAACCGCTCCAGCGGGGTCGGGAAGCTGACCAAAGAGCCCACAAAGAACGCCAGCGCGTTCAGGGACATGCTCCAGATGATGGAATGGACCAGCGGATCGCCCTGCGAAATCCCGAACAGCGCCTGCGGACGCAACCAGCCGATCCCCATGGGGCCGTTGCGCAAAAACTCATCAGAAAGAAAGACTTCGGGGCCAAAGCTGGGCATAAACAGCGTATAGGCCCACGCCACAAACCCCACGACCATTCCGCACAGGGCCCCGATCCGCGTGGCCCCGCGCCAGAAGATGCCCCCCAAGAGCGCGGGCAAGGTCTGCGCGACCCCAGCGAAACTGATCAAGCCGATGGAGGCCAACGCCTCGCCCCCGCCGGTGGTGTGGTGATAGAGGTACCCCAGCGTCAGCACCCCCATGATCGACAGGCGGCGCGACAGCAGCACCACATGGCGCACATCGCCGGCGACAATGGCGGTGGAGCCTTGGGCAGACAGCCAGATCGGCATCACTATGTGGTTCGACACCATGGTGGACAGCGCAATCGCCGCCACGATCACCATCGAGGTGGCTGACGAAAATCCGCCAAGGAAACTGAGCATCGCAAGGGTGTTCTGCCCCTCGGATAGCGGCAAGGTCAGCACGAACAGGTCAGGGTTCGCGCCCTCTGGCATATGCTCCAGCCCGATCACGGCGATGGGCACGACGAACAGGCTCATCAGCATCAGATAGGCCGGAAAGGCCCAACTGGCGGTGGCCAGATGGCGTTCATCCTCGTTCTCGACCACGAGCACCTGAAACATACGGGGCAAGGTCAGCACAGCAGAGGCCGACAGGAACATCAGACCCATCCAACGGCCGCCAGACACATCCCAGCGGGCAATATCCGACTGGGAAATCCGTTCCAGCGTGGGGCCGACGCCCCCGCCGATGCCCCAGATTACAAACAGGCCCACAGCGACCAGCGCGACCAGTTTGACCACAGCCTCGACCGCGATGGCCATGACCACACCGTCGTGGCGTTCGTTGGCGTCCAGATTGCGGGTGCCGAACAGCACGGTGAACAGCGCCAGACCAGCTGCCAGCCACAGGGTCGTCGCCGACGGCCCGCCCGAGGTCTTGGCCACATCGCCCGCGAACGCCTCTAGAGCCAAGGTCACAGACTGAAGCTGCAGCGCGATATAGGGCGTGGTGCCGACCACAGCGATCACCGTCACGACCACGGCCAGACTGTTGGATTTCCCGAAGCGCGACGAAATCAGGTCCGCGATCGAGGTCACGCGCTGGCTGCGCCCGATGCGCACCAGTTTGCGCAGGGTCCACCACCAGCCGATCATCACGATCGAGGGCCCCAGATAGATGGTCAGAAACTCCACCCCCGAGCGCGCCGCATAACCCACCGCCCCATAGAACGTCCACGCGGTACAATAGATCGACAATGACAGGGTGTAGATCAGCGGGCTCTGTAGCCACTTGGCCCGCCCCCGCGCCGCCGACCGGTCCGCAAAGAACGCAACAGTGAAAAGGAACAGCACATAGGCCAGCGATACCGTGACCAGAACATTCAGAATCCCCATCAGGGGCGCTCCTGCCAGTTATCGCGGGGCATTTTGCGCAGCTTGTGGGACAAAAAGGCCGTCACAGCGATCAGCCCCGCCCAAGCGCCAAAGATATAGATCAGCGCACTGGCGGTCGGCACCTCCTGCCCTGCGCCCCACATCAAGGGGATCAGAAACAAGAAAGCCGCAAGCACAGGCGCAAAACGCGCCGCATCCATGATACGGCGCATCCTATAGCGTTGCCGCTCTAGAAAGAGCGGATTTTCGGGTTTGCGTCCCATTAGCCTTGGGCTTGTACGCCCGCGGCCAAGGCCCTGACGCTCTCGAGCACTTCGGCATTCGAGAATGGCTTGGTCATGAACCGCGACGCCCCAAGGGCCTGAGCCGTCTCGCGGTCCTTGGTCTGGCCGCGCGCGGTCAGCATCAGGACCGGCAGACCGGCTGTGGGCGCGTTGGCCCGCAATTCCTTCAGGATATCGAAACCGCTGCGTCCCGGCAGCATCACATCCAGTATCACCAGATCGGGCTGGCGGCGGTTGACCTTGTCAACGGCATCGGTGCCGTTGGCGTGGGTATCCACCTCCCATCCGTCCCGGGACAGAATAAAACTGATCGCCTCGATGATGTTTGGCTCATCTTCGATCAGAAGAACTCGCTTCCCCATGGCATCACCCCCTCCCCTGGATAACACGCATCACAGGAGTATCGCGCATTGCGCAATTAAATGTCAAAACCCCTCTGCCAGAATCGACGGCTCTCTGCGAGCGCCACAATCACTGCGTGGACAAATACGGCAACTCACACCGACCACATCGTAGCTTTTTTCTAGCGCATCTTCTTCGGGGATGACCAGCATACTTGCCTCAAAACGCATGGTTTTCCCGAAACTCAGATCCCCGACGGGCTGCGCAATAGAATAAGTGCGGAAATGTCCGGCACCACGTCCACTTTGCGCGAGGTCCATCAGCAAAGGCATCATCGGTTGGCTCAAAGACCGGAACAAGGGCCACAGCGGACATGCGGCACCAAAGCGCGGCAGAGGGAATCCCTCGATCTGCTTGCGGAACACCAGCGTGCCCGACGCATCGCAGGCCACCAGACCGATCGGACCATAGCCCATTTCGCGGGGCAACGCCGCCAGACGGCGAAAGATCGTCGGCAAATCCACGGCCAAGGCACCGGCCAGCATGGCAGGCTCCAGCCCATGAGTGCCCAGCACCCCGCGCAGTTTGGCCAAGGGCACACGGCGCGCATCCTCGGCGTACTGATAGAGGTGCGCCGCAGCCAGGGTCCGCGCCGAGCCAGAGCGCAGCAGATCCGCCCCGCTGACCAGATTTTCGATAGTGCCTTCCTCGACCGGTTCTTCCAGTTCGGGGAAGTGGAAATCAAAGGCCCCAAGAAACGCCTCCAGTTCCTCTTGCGGCGAAGTGGAACTGGCGTCGATGTCATCCACCCCGTCCAGATAGGTCACCAAAGACCGAGAGGCTTCGGACAGACGCTGACTGTCCTCGTTGATGTTGCGGTGGAAGCGGCTGCGCCATTCGGGCTCCAGTTCTGGAGTTTCCACCAGAATAGAGGACGTGGACCGGATCGACGTCACCGCCGTCAGAATGTCATGCAGGGCCGCAGACAGGAACGGGTCGTGGGTCAGACGGTCGGTCAGAACCTCGACCGTGCGCTCCAGCGCGGTCACGCGGCGCTGTTTGTCGACCACCAGTTCGGCCCACCCCGGAAAGCGTCCGGCGAATTCATCGACGCGGTCGATCTCGGTCCGTTTGCCCCCGTCGGCGGCGGCCTCGCGCAGTCGGGCGACCAGATGGGCCTCGGCGCCCTCGCTCAGGGCGGCGGGTTCCACGTCCAGCGTATGCGCAATGTCCATCAACAATTTGCCGCCGATTCTACGGCGGTTGTGTTCGATCAGATTGAGATAGCTGGCCGAAATTCCCACATTGCGTGCAAGATCGGCCTGCCGCATCCCCAGCATGTTGCGACGTTCGCGAATCCGGCTTCCGGTCAGTGCACCACGCGACATGAAGTTTCCCCTTACTTTTCAGCGCCCTTCTGCAGGTGCGAGAAAAATAGTTTACAATGTATGCAATTGCATTGTGTATAGCTTTACAAAATAATTATTACAAGCAACGACCTTGTTGCGAAATTTTACAACTCCGGCTGATACTGGATTTGCACTCATAGTGCCGCTCGTCAGGGAAGAGGAGCCCTGCCGAGCACCTGCAAAAATTGGGAGGAAATCCATGTCAAAGATGGATGTGACACGCCGCGGCGTGCTCAAGACCGGTGCGGTTGCCGGTGGTGGTTTGCTTTTGCCCACCTACCTGCGCGCTGCCAGTCACGAAGGATTCACTAACGCACCCACCGGCGATACTGTAACTCTGGGCTTCAACGTCCCCCAGACCGGCCCCTACGCCGACGAGGGCGCGGACGAGCTGCGCGCATTCGAGCTGGCTGTCGAGCACCTGAACGGTGGCGGCGATGGCGGCATGCTGCAGACCTTCAGCTCCAAGGCGCTGCAGGGCAACGGTATTCTGGGCAAGAAAGTCCAGTTCGTCACCGGCGACACCCAGACCAAATCGGACGCAGCCCGCGCATCGGCAAAGTCGATGATCGAAAAAGACGGCGCGATCATGATTTCGGGCGGCTCGTCCTCGGGCGTGGCTGTGGCTGTTCAGGGTCTGTGCCAAGAAGCTGGCGTCATCTTCATGGCGGGTCTGACCCACTCGAACGACACCACCGGCAAGGACAAGAAAGCCAACGGCTTCCGTCACATGTTCAACGCGTACATGTCGGCAGCTGCTCTGGCCCCTGTTCTGTCTAAGCTGTATGGCAACGACCGCCGCGCCTATCACCTGACCGCCGACTACACCTGGGGCTGGACCCAGCAAGAGTCGATCCAGGCCGCAACCGAGGCTCTGGGCTGGCAGACCGTGAACAACGTTCTGACCCCGCTGGCAGCGACAGACTTCTCGTCGTACATTGCGCCGGTTCTGAACTCGGGTGCAGACGTTCTGGTTCTGAACCACTACGGCGGCAACATGATCAACTCGCTGACCGCTGCGGTCCAGTTCGGCCTGCGTGAAAAGCAGGTGAACGGCAAGAACTTCGAAATCGTTGTTCCGCTGTACTCCGAGCTGATGGCCAAAGGTGCCGGTTCCAACATCAAGGGCATCGTCGGTTCGCAGAACTGGGACTGGAAACTGGAGAACCAGATGGGCGCGGCCTATGCCGGCACCAACGCGTTCGTCAAATCCTTCGGCGAAAAGTTCGGCTTCCCGCCGAGCCAGGCTGCCCAGACCTGCTATGCACAGACCATTCTGTACGCAGACGCAGTGGCACGCGCCGGTTCGTTCAACCCCTGCGCCGTTGTCGAAGCTCTGGAAGGCTTCGAGTTCGACGGTCTGGGCAACGGCAAGACCCTGTACCGCAAAGACGACCACCAGTGCTTCAAGGACGTTCTGGTTGTGCGTGGCGCAGAGAACCCGGCCAACGAATACGAACTGGTCGAGATCGTCGAAGTCACCCCGACCGAGCAGGTCACCTATGCGCCCGATCACCCCATGTTCGCGGGTGGTGCACTGGGTACCTGTAACCCCGGCGCATAATCGCTCCCTACAATCGGTCCGGCCAGCCATCGTGCTGGCCGGTTGATCAGCCGGTCCGAGACCCCTCGGACCGGCCTAGCATCCTATTGAAAAGACGGTCGGAACCATGGACGCGATCCTACTGCAAATCCTGAACGGGCTCGACAAGGGCTCGGCCTATGCGCTGATTGCGCTTGGGCTTACGCTGATCTTCGGCACTCTTGGCGTTGTGAACTTTGCCCACGGGGCGCTGTTCATGATCGGCGCCTTCTGCGCGGTCACCGTGCAACGTATTCTCAACCTCAGCTTTGAAACCGTAGACCCCACCAAGACGGACTTTCTGGGCAACCCCCTGAAGGTACAGTCGCCCTATGTGGTAGACTGGTTCGGTGCGGATTTCGGCAATGCCATCATCGACTGGTCGGTGCCGATTGCGATCCTGTTCGCGATCCCGATCATGATCTTCGTCGGCTTTGCGATGGAACGCGGGCTGATCAAGCACTTCTACAAGCGTCCCCATGCGGACCAGATCCTTGTGACCTTTGGCCTTGCCATCGTGATGCAAGAGATCGTCAAGTATTTCTACGGCGCAAACCCCATTCCCACCGGCGCCCCCGCGGCGTTCCGTGGCAGCTTCGACTTTGGCGTGTTGCTGGGCTTTGATCCCAACGCGGTGATCTACCCCTACTGGCGCCTGATCTACTTTGGCTTTGCTTCGGTGATCATCGGCGGCGTGTTCAGCTTCTTGCAGTTCACCACCTTCGGGATGGTTGTCCGCGCAGGTATGGCCGACCGCGAGACCGTGGGCCTTCTGGGCATCGACATCGACAAGCGCTTTACCTTCATGTTCGGCCTTGCGGCGGCAGTCGCCGGTCTGGCGGGCGTGATGTACGCGCCGATCAACAGCCCGAACTACCACATGGGCATGGACTTCCTGGTGCTGTCCTTTGTGGTGGTGGTTGTGGGCGGCATGGGATCGCTTCCCGGTGCTGTGGCCGCTGGCTTCCTGTTGGGCATCCTCGAGAGCTTTGCCTCGATGAACGAGATCAAGTCCCTCATTCCGGGCATCGACCAGATCATCATCTACGTCGTCGCCATCATCATTCTGCTGACCCGTCCCCGTGGCCTTATGGGCCGCAAGGGCGTGATGGAGGAATAATCCATGTTTGGTCTGAACAAAAAAGACACCTCTCTTTTGCTGGTCGTCGCGGTGCTGACCCTGTGCGCACCGTTCATCCTGAACCCCTTCCCGACCGACAGCGGTATGGCGCAGTTCAACGCGGGCTACCCCGACCTGATGCAGCGCTTCGTGATCTTCGGGATCTTTGCGGTGGGCTTCAACATCCTGTTCGGTCTGACCGGATACCTGTCCTTTGGCCACGCCGCGTTTCTGGGTGTGGGGTCGTACTCGGCCGTGTGGATGTTCAAGCTGCTCAGCATGAACGTGCTGCCGGCGATCATCCTGTCGGTCATCGTGGCGGGCCTGTTTGCGCTGCTCATCGGCTTTGTGTCGCTGCGCCGGTCGGGGATCTACTTCTCGATCCTGACGCTGGCCTTTGCGCAGATGTCGTTCAACCTCGCCTACTCGGTTCTGACGCCCATCACCAACGGTGAAACCGGCCTGCAGCTGACCCTGGACGATCCCCGCATTCTGGGTGTGTCGGCCACCGCTGACGGCTCGATCCCGGTGACCAGCCTCTTTGGTCTGGAAATGCGCTCGACCTATGAAATGGCGGTTGGCGGCTGGAACTTCCAGTTCAGCGCGGGCTACTACCTGTGCGCGATCATCATGCTAATCTCGTTCTACATCGCTGTGCGCATCTTCCGCTCGCCCTTTGGCCTGATGCTGCGCGCGGTCAAGTGTAACCAGAACCGCATGCGCTATACCGGTCTGAACACCCGTCCCTACACTTTGGCGGCGTTCGTGATTTCGGGCATGTATGCCGGTCTGGCGGGCGGCCTGATGGCCTCCATGGACCCGCTGGCAGGCGCCGAGCGTATGCAGTGGACCGCCTCGGGCGAGGTCGTTCTGATGACCATCCTTGGCGGCGCAGGCACCCTGATCGGCCCCGTTCTGGGCGCAGGCTTCATCAAGTACTTCGAGAACATCTTCTCGAAGATCAACGACAACGTTCTGCACCAGTGGTTCAGCTGGCTGCCCGACGGTCTCGAGGATTTCGTAGTCTTCGTCATCCACCCCTTCATCGGCAAAGGCTGGGCCCTGACCCTTGGCCTGCTGTTCATGGCGGTGGTGATCTTCCTGCCCGGCGGTCTCGTCGAAGGGGGCCAGCGTCTGCGCAACGTCTTCTCGCGCGACAAGGCCAAAGACGACGGCACCCACGCCCCCAAAAGCCACCCCGCAGAATAAGGAGAGCAACCAATGGGTATTCTCGAAGTCAAAGGGGTCGGCAAGCGCTTCGGCGGTCTGCAAGCCCTTGGTGATGTGAACCTCAGCGTTCAGGAAAACACCGTTCACGCAATTATCGGCCCGAACGGGGCCGGTAAATCCACCCTGCTCAACTGCCTTGTGGGCAAGCTGATCCCCGACACCGGCTCTGTCATGTTCGACGGCCAGTCGGTTCTGGGCCGCTCTCCCCACGAGATCAACCAGATGGGCATCAGCCGCGTGTTCCAGACGCCTGAAATCTTTGGCGATCTGACGGTTCTGGAAAACGTGATGATCCCCTGCTTTGCCCGCCGTGACGGCTCGTTCCGGATGCATGCCTTCGGGTCTGTGACTGGCGAATACGACATGCTGGAAAAAGCGGAAAAGATGCTGGACGACGTGAACATGCTGTCCAAAGCGCATCTGCACGCCGGCAGCCTGTCCCGCGGCGACAAGCGCCGTCTGGAAATGGCGATGTGTCTGGTTCAGGAACCGCGTCTGCTGCTGCTGGACGAACCCACCGCAGGTATGGCCCGCGCGGACACCAACAACACGATCGACCTGCTCAAGGAGATCAAGCACAACCGCGACATCACCATGTGCATCATCGAGCACGACATGCACGTGGTCTTCAGCCTTGCAGACCGGATCACCGTTCTGGCCCAAGGCACACCGCTGGTTGAAGACACGCCGCAAAACATCAAAGGCCACCCCAAGGTTCGCGAAGCCTACCTTGGCGAAGCGCATGTGGACTAAGGAGAGACAGAGATGAACGTAAGACCCGATTTCTCCAAGAACTCGAACCACGCCGAAACGGCCCCTGCCTTTCTGTCGGTCTGGGACATGCACGCCTATTACGGTGAAAGCTACATCGTGCAGGGCGTGAACTTTAACGTCCACGAAGGCGAGATCCTCGCGCTTCTGGGTCGTAACGGTGCTGGCAAAACCTCGACCCTGCGGGCGATTGCCCGCACCGGCAGCCCCCAAGTGACCCACGGCGAGATCTGGCTGGACCACCAGCCCCTGCACAACATGACTAGCTATCAGGCCGCCGCAGCGGGTCTGGGCCTCGTCCCCGAAGACCGCCGCATCATCCCCGGCCTCACGGTCGAGGAAAACCTGCAACTGGCCCAGATCGCACCGCCCATCGGCTGGTCGATCGAGCGTCTCTATGACCTCTTCCCCCGCCTCGGCGAGCGCCGCAAACAAGAGGGCGTGACCCTGTCGGGCGGCGAGCAGCAAATGCTGGCCATCGCCCGTGCCTTGGCCCGTGACATAAAGGTCCTTCTCCTTGACGAACCCTACGAGGGCCTCGCCCCCGTGATCGTGGACGAGATCGAAAAAACCCTGATGCACATCAAGGAACAGGGCATCACCACCATCATCGTCGAACAGAACGCTGTCCGCGTGCTGCAAATCGCCGACCGCGCGATCATCCTCGACACCGGCACGATCGTTTACGATGGCTCCGCCGCCGAGGTTCTGGCCAACGCTGAACTGCGCGCCGAATACCTTGCGATCTGATCGCGCCAAATTCCAGAAACACTAAGAGGGCCCCAGCGGCCCTCTTTTCTTTTCGGGCTGCGCCCGAATGCCTTCGGCGAGGGTATTTGGACCAAGATGAAGGCAGAACCCCCGCTCTTATTTCACTTTGGTCAAAATACCCCGGGGGTGAATTGGCGGCCCGCAGGGGTGGCAAGAGGGGGCAGCGCCCCCTGACCCCCTTAGAATTCGACGCCCATCTGACCTTTGATGCCAGAGCGGAACGGGTGCTTGACCAGCGTCATTTCGGTCACCAGATCGGCGGCCTCGATCAACGGTTCTTTGGCGTTGCGGCCGGTCAGGCAGACGTGGGTCATTTCCGGCTTTTCCTCTTGGAGGAATTTCACGACCTCTTCGACGTCGATATAGTCGTACCGCATCGCGATGTTGATCTCATCGAGCAGGACAAAGCGGATGTTCGGATCCCGGATCAGTTCCTTGGCCTTTTCCCAGCCTTTCTGCGCCATCTCGATGTCGCGGGCTTTGTCCTGGGTCTCCCAAGTGAAGCCTTCGCCCATGGCGTGGAACTGGCACAGATCACTGAAGTTGGCCTCGATCAGGGTGCGCTCGCCGGTTTGCCAGGCCCCTTTGATGAACTGGACCACCGCGCAGGGCATCTCGTGGGCGATGCAGCGCAGAATCATGCCAAAGCCCGACGACGATTTGCCCTTGCCTGGTCCGGTATGAACGATGATCAGGCCTTTTTCGCCAGATTTCGTGGCCATGATCTTGTCCCGCGCCGCTTTCTTTTTGGCCATCTTGGCCGCGTGCCGGGCTTCGTCGTTCTGGGGCTGCTCGGTCATAGGACAATCCTTCCGCTTGACAAGGGTGCCCCCCTTCCATCAGGTGGGCGCGCTGGTTCCTGTCTATGACAGGCGAAGAGGGAATGCGATACCGCACGGGTGAAAACCGGTGCCGAAACGCAGCCGCCCCCGCGACCGTGACCGGAGAGGCCCCGTTGCCACTGGCATCTACATGCCGGGAAGGAATGGGCCGGCCGAGGGTGACCTCGGGCTCCGCAAGCCGGGAGACCTGCCAGCGCGACGAAGAGATATCACGGGCGAACGGGGTGTGTCGCGGCCGGCTCTGAACAGGCGCGTTGCGCCGGTTTGGCCCGTACCCCTGATCCGCCCCGAAGGGAGGACACGAATGGCCAAGGTCACACTGACCGTCTGCACCACCTGCCGCCGCATCGGCGGAGGCGAGCCCGTGCCTGACGAGCCGCGCCCCGGCGAACGCATGCTTCAGGCGCTTGGCGCTGTCGAACTGCCCGAAAACGTCCAGTTGCGCCCCGTGGAATGCCTGTCCGCCTGTTCGCGCGGCTGCTCGATCGCCCTGACCGGAGGCCCTTCCCGTTGGACCTATGTCTATGGGGATCTGGACCCGGAAACCCATATAGAGGAGATCCTGCAAGGGGTCTCTGCCTATGCGCAAACCACCGACGGGATCGTCCCGTGGCGCGAACGCCCGCAAGTGTTCCGCAAACAATCCATCGCCCGCATACCCCCGCAGGAGTAACCATGTCCGATCTGTCCAAAATCCCCGTGACCGTGATCACCGGCTTTCTCGGTTCCGGCAAAACCACGCTGATCCGTCACCTGATGCAGAACCCTCAGGGCAAGCGTCTGGCCGTTCTGGTCAACGAATTCGGCACCGCTGGTGTGGATGGTGACATCCTGAAATCCTGCGCCGATGAAAACTGCCCCGAAAGCAACATCATGGAGCTGGCGAACGGCTGCATCTGCTGCACCGTGGCCGATGATTTCATCCCGACCATCGAGCAGCTGATGGCTCTGCCCGAAACCCCCGAGCACATCATCATCGAAACCTCGGGTCTGGCCCTGCCCAAGCCCTTGCTCAAGGCCTTCGACTGGCCCGCGATCAAGTCGCGCATCACCGTGGATGGCGTGATTGCCGTCGCCGATGCCGAAGCCGTGGCCAAGGGTCAGTTCGCCCCCGATCTGGACGCCGTTCAGGCCCAGCGCGAGGCGGACGAGAGCCTTGACCACGAAACGCCCCTGTCCGAGGTCTTCGAAGACCAGATCAGCTGCGCCGACATCGTTCTGCTGTCCAAGGCCGATCTGGCCGGTGAAGACGGCATCGCCAAGGCCAAAGAAGTGGTCGAGGCCGAAGCCCCCCGAAAACTGCCGATCATCGCGATCACCGACGGCGCAGTCGATCCCCGCGTGATCCTCGGCCTCGAAGCGGCGGCGGAGAATGACCTTGAGAACCGTCCCTCGCACCACGACGGCCACGATGACCACGAACATGACGATTTCGACAGCGTCGTGGTCGATCTTGGCGAAGTCGAAGACCCGCAAGCGTTGCAAGATGCCATTGTAAAAATGGCTCGGGAACAGAATATCTTGCGTGTCAAAGGCTACGTCGCGGTCAAAGGCAAACCCATGCGCTACCTCGTGCAGGCCGTGGGAGAGCGCATCCGTGCGCAATACGACCAGCCTTGGGGCGACCGTCCGCGCAAGTCCCTGCTGGTGGTGATCGCTGAACACGACCACATCGACGAGACCGCGATCAAAGCGGCATTGGGCGCGTAACCCATGCACGTTGTCTTCCGCGAAAGCCACGGGCTCGACCAGAGCGATACGCCGATGGATCTGGGGCAAACGCCCGCAGAACTGATTGTGCTGTCGTTTTCGGATTCGGACCTCGGTGCTTTCGCGGCGGGCTACCATCGGGCCAAGGGGGCTTTGCCGACGGTGCGTCTGGCGAACCTTGTGGCGCTGAAACATCCCCTGTCCGTGGATGTCTACGCCGAACAAACGCTGGAGGGGGCCAAGGGCATCCTCGTCCGTCTGATCGGCGGCGAGAGCTATTGGTCCTACGGTCTGGCAACCCTGCAAGACTTGGCGCGGCGCAAAGGGATTGCGCTGGCCGTCCTGCCCGCCGACGGACGACAGGATGACCGGCTGGATCAGCTCAGCACTCTGCCCGTGTCCACCCTGCGCCGCCTTCAGCACCTGTGCGACGCGGGCGGGGCCGTAGCCGCCCAAGCCGCGCTGGCCCAACTGGCGCTGGCCGCTGGCCTTTATTCTGCTCCCGTCATGGGCGCGAAAACCGTGCCGGATGCGGGCTTCTACCTGCCCGACACGGGCGTCGTCACCGATCCGCAACGCGACGACCGCCCGCTGGCACTGGTGACCTTTTACCGCTCTTACCTCACGTCTGCCGACACCTCGCCCATCGACGCCATGATCGCGGCGTTGGAGCAGCGCGGATTCCAAGCCATCGGTGCCTTTGCCAGCAGTCTCAAGGCCCCCACCGCCGCCGACTGGCTGCGCACCCAGATAAGCACCCTGAAACCCGCCACGATCGTCAACGCGACCGCCTTCTCGGCCCAAGGGCGCAACGGCGAACCCTCGCCCCTCGATGCCGCTGGCTGCCCCGTGTTCCAGATTGCCCTCTCGACCGCCCGCAAGAAGGATTGGAAGGACGCCGACCGCGGTCTGTCGCCCGCCGACCTTGCCATGCACGTGGTCCTGCCCGAAGTCGACGGCCGCATCTTTGCCGGTGTCGCCAGCTTCAAACAGCCGGGCAAGAAAGACCCCGACCTCGAATATTCCCGCTTTGCCCACCGCGCGGACCCTGCCCGCATCGACGCCCTAGCGGACCGCGTTCAGGCATGGCACCGCCTGTCCACCCTGCCCGCCGCAGACAAACGGATCGCGCTCGTGCTGTCCACCTACCCCGGCAAGACCTACCAGATCGCCCACGCGGTCGGCATGGACGCCCTTGCCAGCGCCGAGCAAATCCTGACCGATCTGAATGCCAGCGGCCACACCGTGCGCCCCCAGTCTGACCTTGGCCAGCGCCTGACCGCTGAAACCCTGACCTACCCTCTTGCGGCCTATGAACAGGCCCTGGAAACCCTGCCCGAACCCCTCCGCGCTGACCTGCACGCCGCTTGGGGCAATCCCGACACCGATCCACTTTCCAAAGATGGCGCCTTCCATTTCCCCGCCATCGACGCAGGGAACGCACTGGTCGCCCTTCAGCCCGAACGCGGCGACGTGCAGACCCGCGACGACGACTACCACGACCTGTCGCGCACCCCGCGCCACAGCTATGTCGCCTTCTACCTCTGGCTCCGCGCCCAATCGGACGCGCTGGTGCACATCGGCGCCCACGGCACGCTGGAATGGCTGCCGGGCAAATCCGTCGCCCTGTCGGATGACTGCTGGCCCGAGGCGCTGATCCGCGACCTGCCCGTCATCTACCCCTTCATCGTCAATGACCCGGGCGAGGCCGCCCAAGCCAAGCGCCGGATCGCCGCCGTCACCATCGGCCACCTGCCGCCCCCGATGGCGCAGACCAAGCTGCCCGCTAGCATGGGCCGCCTCGAACATCTGCTGGACGAATACTCGACCGCAGACGGCCTTGACCCCGCCCGCCGCGACCGCCTGATCGCCGACATCCGCGCCGAGGCCCAAGGCACCGGCGTCGAAGCCGACCTTGGCATCCCGCAGGACGCCTCCGCCGCCGAAGCCATCACCCGCATCGACCGCTTTGTCTGCGACATCAAGGAAAGCCAGTACGGCGAGGGCCTGCACATCTTTGGCGCAGGCGACTATGGCGCTCAGGAAAACGCAGGCCTTCACGCCGCCCTGAACGGCCGCTTCGTCCCCGCTGGCCCGTCGGGTTCCCCTTACCGAGGCCGCTCTGACGTCCTGCCCACGGGCCGGAACCTGTTCACCACCGATCCCCGCTCGGTCCCCTCTCGCGCCGCCCACGCCCAAGGCGTCAAGCTGGCCGAGGAACTCTTGCGCCGCCACCTACAGGACCACGGCGACTGGCCCAAGGGGCTGGTAATCGACCTTTGGGGCAGCGCCACCATGCGCACCGCAGGCGAGGAATTCGCCATGGCGCTGCACCTCGCGGGCCTTGCTCCGAAATGGGACGACGGCTCCGAACGGGTCAGCGGGTTCGAGATCATCCCGCTTGCCCTGCTGAACCGTCCCCGCATCGACGTGACCCTGCGCGTCTCGGGCCTATTCCGAGACGTTTTCCCGGGCCTAGCCCAGATGTTCGAAGGCGCCGCCGACAAACTGGCCGAGCGCGAAGAGGCCCCCGAGGACAACCCCTACGTCGCCCGCGCCCCCCGCGTCTTTGGCCCCAAACCGGGCCAATACGGCCTGAACATGGGCGCCGCGCTGGATGACTACAGCGACGAAGCCCGCGCCGCCGCTGGCGAAGCATGGCTCGCCGCCAGTTCCCACGCGATCGACGCCAAGGGCGAGGTCCACGAGGCCCGCGAGGCCCTCGAATCCCGCCTGCAAACCGCCGACAGCTTTGTCCACCTACAGGACCTGCCGGAAACCGACGTGCTGATGGCCAGCGACTACGCCGCCCACGAGGCCGGTTTCGCCGCCGCCATGAAGCGCCTTGGCCAAGCGGCCCCCGCGCTCTACCACATGGATGCGACCCAACCGGACCGCCCCCGCGCGCGCTCCTTGAACGAAGAGATTGCCCGCACCGTGCGCGCCCGCGCCGCCAATCCCGACTGGGCCAATGGCATGATGAACCACGGCTTCCGCGGCGCGGCCGAAATCGCCGCAACGCTGGACCACATGGCAGCCTTTGCGCATCTGGCAGGGGTCGTCGGCCCGCACCTGTTCGACCAGTATTTCGAGGCCACCTTGGGCCGCGCTGACCTGACCGAGTTCATGGAGGGAGCCAACCCGCAGGCCCTTCAGGCGCTCAAGGACCGCTTCCGCGCGTTGATGGACGCGGGCCTCTGGGTCACGCGCCGCAACTCGATCATCGCCGAACTGGAGGCCCTGTCATGAGCGCCCCGATCATCCAAGGCTGGTGCCCCGGTGCCCTGCGCCCCATGCAATCGGGCGACGGTCTGGTCGTGCGCGTGCGTGCTCCCCTCAGCCGCTTGGCGCAGGACAAGGCCGCCCAAATCGCCGATCTGGCGCAGATCTACGGGAACGGGCTGATCGACATCTCGAACCGCGCGAACCTGCAGATCCGGGGCGTCACGGATGCCACCCACGCCCCGCTGATCGACGGTCTGCGGATGCTCGGGGTGATCGACCGCGACATCGCGACCGAGACCCGCCGGAATATCGTCCTGACCCCTTATTGGACCGCAGGGGATGACAGCCACCGTATCGCGACCGCTTTGATGCTGGCCCTGTCGTCCGATAACGCCCCCGCCACACCGGGCAAGTTCGGCTATGCGGTGGATTGCGGCGAAACGCCCGTGTTGACCGATATCAGCGCCGATATCCGCATCGAACGGGGCGCAAACGGCCTGATCGTCCGCGCCGATACCTGCGACATGGGCATCCCCGTCACCGTGGACTCTGCCGCCGAAACCGCGCTTGACCTAGCCCGCTGGTTCCTGACCTCCGGCGGCGCACCGGATGGCCGCGGCCGCATGGCCCGCCACCTGAAAACAACTGAATTACCCGCCGAATACCGGACCGCTCCGGCGCAGCCCGCGCAGCACACACCGCAAATCGGGCGCACCAGCAACGGCACACTGGTTGGCCTCGAATTCGGGCAGATGCAGGCGCAAACCCTCGCCGCGCTAGCGAAACTGGCCCCGATCCGCCTGACCCCGTGGCGGATGCTGCTGCTTGAAAACCTGACCACAGTGCCCGAGATCGACGGCCTGATCACCGACCCCGCCGATCCGCGCCTGAATGTCGTGGCCTGCACCGGTGCCCCCGGTTGCCCGCAGGCCCTCAGCGACACGCGCACCTTGGCCCGCCAACTGGCCCCGCACACGCTGCATCTCTTGCACGTGTCCGGTTGCGCCAAGGGCTGCGCGCACCCGTCGCCTGCGCCGATCACCCTGACGGCGACGGCCCCTGACACCTTTGACCTGATCCACAATGGCACAGCCAGCGCTAACAGTTTTGCAACCGGCCTTGCATCCGATGCGCTGATCCGCCATCCCGACCTTCTGACGACCAAGAGAGCCTGAATGCCCCACGTTTACGAGACCAACGGTGCCGCCATCTACAAGGAAAGCTTTGCGACCATCCGGTCCGAGGCCAACCTCGCCCGCTTCAACAAGGATGAAGAGCCCGTTGTCGTGCGCATGATCCACGCCCTTGGCTTTGTGGGTCTGGAAGAGCACGTGCGCTTCTCCGACGGCATGGCCGAAACTGCCCGCGCCGCGCTGGCGAATGGTGCGCCGATCCTCTGCGACGTCCGCATGGTGTCCGAAGGGATCACCCGTCCGCGCCTGCCCGCCGACAACCAGATTATCTGCACCCTGCAAGACCCGCGCGTCCCCGAAATGGCCGCCGAGATGCAGAACACCCGCTCCGCCGCCGCGGTCGAGCTGTGGCGTCCCCATATGGAGGGCGCTCTGGTCGCTATCGGCAACGCCCCCACCGCGCTGTTCCACCTGCTGAACATGCTAGAGGACCCGTCCTGCCCGCGCCCTGCGGCCATCATCGGCTGCCCTGTCGGTTTTGTCGGTGCGCGGGAATCCAAGGACGCTCTGATGGCTGACCTGCCGGTCCCTTCGATGATCGTCGAAGGGCGTTTGGGGGGCTCTGCCATCACCGTGGCCGCCGTGAACGCGCTGGCCAGCTGGAAGGAATAACGATGGGCAAGGTCATCTGCGTCGGCCTCGGCCCCGGCGACCGCGAACTCATGAGCGTGAAGTCGGATCGCACGATCCGCACCGCCCGCCACGTGGCCTATTTCCGCAAGGAAGGCCGCCAAGGCCAAGCCCGCCGCATCGTCGAAGGCATGTTGCCGGACGCCGTGACCGAGCACGCCATGGAGTATCCGGTCACCACCGAGATCCACTTCAGCGACCCCGAATACAACCGCGTTCTGGCCGAGTTTTATGACGACTGGGCCGACCGCCTGCACGCCCTGACCGCCACCGACGACGTGGTTGTCCTGTGCGAGGGTGATCCATTTTTCTACGGCAGTTTCATGCACTTATACACGCGCCTTAAACCGCGCTGCGAAGTCGATGTGATCCCTGCCATCACCGGCATGTCCGGCTGTTGGACCGCCACGGGCCAGCCGATCACATGGGGCGACGACGTGCTGACCGTCTGCATGGCGACCCTGCCCGAAGACGAATTGACCCGCCGCGCCAAAGACTCTGACGCGCTGGTGTTCATGAAGATCGGCCGCAACCTGCCCAAGGTCAAACGCGCCCTCGAGGCCGCTGGCAAACTGCAGGACGCGTGGCTCGTGGAACGGGGCACCATGCCCGACCAGACCGTCCAGAAACTGACCGATGTGGGCGACACCGTCCCCTATTTCAGCATCGCCATCGTCCACGGCAACGGGAGACGCCCATGACCGGTTCCGTCGTTATCGCAGGCCTCGGGCCGGGCGCCGAAGACCTCGTGACCCCCGAAGTGCGCGCCGCGCTGGATGTGGCGACCGACATCGTCGGCTACTTCCCCTATGTCGCCCGCGTCGAGCCCCGCGAAGGCCTGACCCTGCACGGGTCTGACAACCGCGTCGAAGTGGACCGCGCCACCCACGCCCTGCAAATGGCCGCCGAAGGGCGCCATGTGGTTGTGGTCAGCAGCGGCGATCCGGGGGTCTTTGCCATGGCCTCTGCCGTGTTCGAGGCGCTGGAAAACCACCCCGAATACCACAGCTTGGACATCCGCGTTCTGCCCGGCATCACCGCGATGCTGGCTGCGGCCTCGAAACTCGGTGCGCCCTTGGGCCACGATTTCGCGGCGATCAACCTCAGCGATAACCTCAAACCGTGGAGCCTGATCGAACACCGCCTGCGCCTTGCCGCCCAAGCCGGTTTCGCCATGGCCTTCTACAATCCGCGCAGCAAATCGCGCCCCTTCCAGTTCGGTCAGGCCCTGACCATTCTACGTGAAGAACTGGGGGATAACGTCCTGATTTCGTTCTGCAAAGACGTGACAAAAGACGGCCAGCAGCTGCTGACCGTTCCGCTCGGAGAGGCCACCGAAGACATGGCCGATATGCGCACCGTGGTCATCGTGGGGAATGCCGACACACGCCGCGTCGGCCCCCACGTTTATACCCCGCGTTACGCGCCCACTTCGTCCGAGAGCGCATGATCCAGCCAGTCCATCACATCGGTGACGGTCCGCATAATGGGGCGCGTCGGGATATGGGGACGGTCGATCAGAATGACCGGAATACCCAGCTCCCGCGCGGCATCCAGCTTGGCGCGCGCGCCAACCCCGCCCGAGTTCTTGGCGACGATCAGATCAATCTTGTGCTCTTGCAGCAGCGCCTTGTCGCCCGCCTCGGTAAACGGGCCACGCGCCTGCACGGCCACCGCGTTCGGCAAGGGCAGATCGCCCTCGGGCGCATCGACCAAACGCAGCAGGTAGAAATGCTGGGGCTTGCCCGCAAAGTCGCTCAGGTACTGGCGGCCAATGGCCAGAAAAATCCGGCGCGGGCTCTCGGGCAGCGCCTCGACCGCGCCTGCCATATCCTCCACATGGCTCCAGCTGTCACCGGGTTTGTTGCGCCACGGGCCACGCTCCAACGCACACAGCTCCACGCCCGCCTCTTCGCAGGCCACCACCGCGTTATTGCTCATCTGCGCGGCAAAGGGGTGTGTGGCGTCGACCACATGGGTGATGCCTTCGTCCCGCAGGTACTGGACCAACCCCGGCACCCCGCCAAAGCCGCCCATCCGCACGGGAAGCGCGGGCATGGTCGGATTATTCGTGCGACCCGCATAGCTGAACACCGCATCCACGCCCCAATCGGAAAGCGTCGCGGCGAGTTTCATGGCTTCGGTCGTTCCACCGAGAACAAGGATGCGTGTCATGTCTGAACCTTGGGTAAGCATTCTGGGTCTGGGGGAAAATGGACTGGATGGCCTGACAGAGACAAGCCGGAAATTACTGGCGGGCGCCGAGGCGATCTTTGGCGGCCCGCGCCATCTGGAACTGGTTAAGGCTGGTGATCGCGGCCACCCGTGGCCCGTCCCCTTCAGCATCGAACCCGTTCTGGCCATGCGCGGCAAACAGGTGGTGGTGCTGGCCTCGGGCGATCCCTTCTGGTTCGGCGCTGGCGGCTCGCTGATCCCGCATCTGGAATCCCACGAGTGGGTCAGCGTGCCCACGCCTTCCACCTTCGCCTTGGCGGCAAATACCCAAGGTTGGCGCCTCGAAGAAACGCTGTGCTTCGGGCTTCATGCCGCCCCGTTCGAACGCCTGACCCCCGTGCTTGGCCGCGGCGTCCGCGCCATCTGCACCGTGCGCGACGGCGAAGCCCCCGCGAAACTGGCAGCCTATCTGACCGAGACCGGCTTTGGCGCGTCCCAGATAACGGTCATGGAATGCCTCGGCGGCCCCCGCCAACGCGTGCGCCACACCACCGCCCAAGGCTTCGACCTAACCGATATCAAAGCCCCCGTCGCCGTCGCCATCGACTGCGCAGGCTCCAAGGGCATGCCCCGCGCGTCCGGCCTGCCAGACAGCATGTTCCTGTCCGATGGCCAAATGACCAAGCGCCCCGTTCGCGCCCTGACCCTCTCGGCCCTCGCGCCCCGCTATGGCGAGCATCTGTGGGACATCGGCGGCGGCTCTGGCTCCATCGCGCTGGAGTGGTGTCTGGCGGCCCCGAACGCCACCGCCACCAGCTTTGAGCCCAAAGACACCCGCTGCGCCAACATCCGCCAGAACGCGGAACGCTTTGGCCTGTCCCACCGCCTGCAAACCGTCCACGGCGCGGCCCCCGACATCCTCAAGGGCCACGCCAAACCCGATGCGGTCTTCATCGGCGGCGGCAACAGCGCCATGCTGATGACCGAGCTTTGGCAAACCCTGCCCGAAGGCACCCGCATCGTCGCCAACGCCGTCACGCTGGAAACCGAATGCCTGCTGATGAACTGGCACGCGGCCAAGGGCGGGCACCTCCTGCGCGCCGAGCTTTCGGAAACCGCCCCTTTGGGCCGGATGCGCGGCTGGAACGCCGCCCGCCCGATCCTGCAATGGAGCGTCACCCGATGAAAATCGCCGGCATAGGCTTCCGCGCCGAGGCCCCCACTGCATCGCTGGAAGACGCGCTCAGCCAGACGGGCCACGCGGTAGACGCCATCGCCACCGCCGCCGACAAAGCCGATGCGCCCCAGATCAAGGAACTCGCCGAAATCCTCGGCGTGCCCCTGATTGCCGTCCCGCTCGACGAGTTGAAACAAGAAATCACCATCACCCAATCCCCCCGCGTGGCGGAACGCTACGGCACCGGCTCTTTGGCCGAAGCTGCCGCGCTTGCCGCTGTCGGAGAGAACGCGCATCTGCTAGACCGCCGCGTAACTTCGACCGATGGCATGGCCACCGCCGCAATTGCTGAAGGACCAGACGCATGACCGTCCACTTTATCGGCGCAGGCCCCGGCGCCGCCGACCTGATCACCCTGCGCGGCCGCGACCTGATCGCGTCCTGCCCCGTGTGCCTCTATGCGGGCTCGCTGGTGCCCGAAGCCCTGCTGGACCACTGCCCCGAAGGCGCGCGGATCATCAACACCGCCCCCATGTCGCTGGACGACATCATCGCCGAGATCAAATCTGCCCACGACGCGGGCCAAGACGTTGCCCGTCTGCACTCGGGCGATCTGTCGGTCTGGTCGGCCATGGGCGAGCAGCTGCGCCGCCTGCGGGCCGAGGGCATCCCCTATGACGTCACCCCCGGCGTGCCGTCCTTTGCCGCCGCCGCTGCTGCCTTGGGCGCGGAACTGACCCTGCCGGGCGTCGCGCAATCGCTGGTCCTGACACGCACCTCGGGCCGCGCGTCCAGTATGCCCGATGGCGAAACCCTTGAAAACTTCGCCAAAACCGGCGCGACCCTCGCCGTGCACCTGTCGGTCCACGTGCTGGAAGAAGTCGTCGAACGCCTGTCCCCGTCCTATGGCTCTGATTGCCCCGTCGCAATCATCTGGCGCGCCACTTGGCCGGATCAGAAGATCATCAAAGCCACCCTCGGCACCGTGATCGAAGCCACCGAAGGCGAGCGCGGCCGCACCGCCCTGATCATGGTCGGCCACGCGCTCGGGGCCACGGATTTCGACGAATCCTGCCTTTATGCGGCCGACTACGACCGCCGCTACCGCCCCATCGGCACCGATCCCCGCTTTCCCGAGGGGACCGAGTGATGCTGCCCAAGGGCCTTCTGATCTCTGCGCCCGCATCGGGCACCGGCAAGACGACCCTGATGCTGGGCCTCTGCCGTGCACTGACCCAAGCGGGCGTCACCGTCCAGCCGTTCAAAAGCGGCCCCGACTATATCGACCCTGGGTTCCACAGCGCCGCGGCGGGCCGCGTGTCGGTGAACCTTGATTCATGGGCCATGCCTCGCGGTCTGCTGGCCGATTTGGTCCAAGCCGCCGACGGCGCCGACATGGTGCTGGCCGAAGGCTCCATGGGTCTGTTCGATGGCGTCGCATCCCCCGGCGAAACTGGCACCGGCGCCAGCGCCGACATGGCCGCCCTGATGGGCTGGCCCGTGGTGCTGGTGATCGACGTGTCCGGCCAAGCGCAATCCGCTGCCGCCGTCGCCGCAGGCTTCGCCGCCATGCGCCCTGACGTGCATCTGGCGGGCGTGGTTCTGAACCGCGTCGCCTCGCCCCGTCACGAAGCCCTCGTTCGCGTCGGCATGCAACAGGTCGGCATCCCCGTCCTTGGAGCGCTGCCCCGCATGAAAGAGATCGAGATGCCCGAGCGGCACCTTGGCCTCGTCCAAGCCGAAGAGCACAGCGAACTCACCCGCATCCTCGACGCCGCCGCGGCCTTTGTGGCCGAGCATGTGGACCTGAACGCCCTGCGCGCCGCCGCCGCCCAAACCACGCCCCCCGCGATCGACCCGAACCCCTGTCCGCCCCCCGGCCAGCGGATCGCCTTGGCGCGCGACGCGGCCTTCAGCTTCGTCTATCCGCACCAGCTGAACGCTTGGCGCAAAGCGGGGGCCGAGATCCTGCCATTCAGCCCCTTGAATGATGAGGCCCCCGACGACACAGCCGATGTCGCATGGCTGCCCGGCGGCTACCCCGAGCTGCACGCGGGCAAGATCGCCGCGGCGACAACCTTCCGCAACGGACTGAAATCATTTGCGGAAACGCGCCCCATCCATGGTGAGTGTGGCGGCTACATGGCCATGGGCACCGCCCTGATCGACAAGGCAGGCGAGCGTCACGAAATGGCCGGTCTCCTCGGCCTCGTGACCAGCTATGAAAAGCGCAAGATGCATCTGGGCTACCGTCTGGCCGACCTGACTGCCCCAATGCCCGGCTATTCCGCCGCCGCCCGCCTACGCGGCCACGAGTTCCACTATTCCACCATTCTCGACCAGCCCGACGCGCCCTTGGCCCGCGTCACCGATGCCAACGGCGCCGAAGTGCCCGAAACCGGCTCGATTCGCGGCAACGCGACCGGCACCTTCTTTCACCTGATTTCGGAGGCCACATGACCGGCTTTGTTTACTTTGTGTCTTCTGGCCCCGGCGATCCGGAACTCCTGACGCTCAAGGCCGCCCGCCTGATCAAAGAGGCCGACGCGATCCTCTACGACGACCTCGGCGCAGCGCCGATCCTCGACGACCTGAAACCCGAGGCCGAACTCGTCGGCGTCGGCAAACGCGCAGGCCGCCCGAGCCCGAAACAGGAACACGTCAGCCAACTCTTGGTCGATTACGCCGCCCAAGGGCTGAAAGTCGTCCGCCTGAAATCCGGCGACAGCGGCATCTATGGCCGTCTGGAAGAGGAAATCACCGCCCTCCGCGCCGCCGGTATCCCCTATGAAATCGTCCCCGGCGTCACCACCGCTTCGGCCGCGGCCGCCTGCGCGGGCATCCCGCTGACCCGCCGCCAAACCGCCCGCCGCCTGCAATTCGTCACAGGCCACGACGTCACCGGCGCGCTACCCGAGCAGTTGAACCTCGCCGCCCTCGCCGATCCGACCTGCACCACGGCGGTCTACATGGGCAAGCGCACCTTCTCGAAGATGGTGGACCGTCTGGTTAGCGCAGGCATGCCCCCCGAGACCCCCGCGATGCTGTGCGAAGGGGTGTCGAAACCCGAACAACAGTTCACCCGCAGCACGATCCGCGAACTGGCCGACAGCCTCGAAGGGGCAGACAGCACCCAGCCCGCGCTGATCCTCTATGGTCCTTTGGCGGACTGACCGATGTACCACCTGAAACTCGTCGGCATCGGCACAGGCAACCCCAAGCACCTGACGCTCCAAGCGATCGACGCTCTAAACAGCGTCGACGCGATTCTGATCCCGACCAAGGGCGCGGGCAAAGATGATCTGGCGGGCCTGCGCCACGAAATCTGCACCCGAATCCTGACAACCCAGCCCAAAATCGCCGACTTCGCCCTGCCCATCCGCGACGAAGCCACCAGCGATTACGGGCAAAAGGTCAACGACTGGCACGACGCCATAGCCGAGATCTGGCTGCAAACCATGCAGGCGACCCTGCCGCAGGGCGGCACTGTCGGCTTCCTCGTCTGGGGCGACCCCTCGCTCTATGATTCGACCCTGCGCATCGCGGACCGTCTGACCAAAACCACCGAAATCACGGTCGAGGTTATCCCCGGCATCACCTCGATCCAGACCCTGACCGCGGGCCACGCCATCCCGCTCAATGAAATCAACGGCCCCGTGACCATCACCACCGGCCGCCAGATTCGCGACAACGGCTTCCCAGCAGGATCAGACACAGCCGTCGTCATGCTGGATGGCGCCTGCTCGTTCCAGCACCTCGATCCCACGGGCATCCACATCTACTGGACCGCCTATGCGGGGATGGAGAACGAAATCCGCCGCGCAGGCCCCCTCGCTGACGTCCAACAAGACATCATAGACACCCGCGCCGCCGCCCGCGCCGCCCACGGCTGGTGCATGGACATCTACCTCCTGCGTAGAACCGCATGACCCCCGCGCTGGTCCCTGAACTATCGGTCACGGACTGGCGCGCCACCCAATCCGTCCTGCACACCCTCGGCTTCACCACCAAATACGAGCGCCCCGACGAAGGCTTCGCCTACCTCACCCGCGAGGGCGCTGACCTCATGATCGACCAGATCGGCACGGGCCGCGATTTCGACAGTAACCTGACCCCGCCCCTCGGCCGTGGCCTGAACCTGCAAATCCGCGTCACCGACGCGCAATCGCTCTACGCCGCCGCTCAATCCGCCAACCTGCCCATCCCCCTCCCGCTCGAGGACAAATGGTACCGCACCCCCGCGGGCCAAGAGGGCAACCGCCAGTTCATCGCGGCCCTCCCCGACGGCTACCTCCTACGCTTTTACCAAGACCTCGGCACCAAACCCTGACTTCATCTTGGCAAAAATACCCACCGCACCAACGCCCGCCAAACGCCCCACAAACAAATAAGGGCGCCCCGCAGGACGCCCTCACCCAGTCCGAAACCGGAACTCTTATTCGCAGGCAACCGCCACTTGGCTCTGCTCACCCAGCTTCTCGATGCGCAGGGTCATGGTGTCCCCCGCCTTCAGGAAACGCTGGGGCTTCATGCCCATCCCCACACCCGAAGGCGTACCGGTCGCAATGATGTCACCGGGCTGCAGCTTCATGAACTGGCTCATATAGGCCACGATCTGTTTCACGGTGAAGATCATGTCGTCGGTGCTCGAGTTCTGAACCGTCTCGCCGTTCAGATCCAGCGACAGCGCAAGCGTCTGCGGATCACCCACCTCATCGGCGGTCACCAGCCAAGGACCGGTCGGGCCAAAAGTCGGGGCCGATTTGCCCTTCATCCAGGTGCCGCCACGCTCGATCTGGAATTCACGCTCAGACATGTCGTTGATCACGCAGTAACCCGCCACGTGGTCCAGCGCCTCGTCCTCGGAGATATAGCTTGCCTCGCGGCCAATCACGACACCCAGCTCGACCTCCCAGTCGGACTTCACCGAGCCCTTGGGAATCACCACGTCATCGAACGGACCCGACAGCGCGGAGGTCGCTTTGTTAAAGATGATCGGCTCTTTGGGGGGCTCGGCACCGGTTTCGGCGGCGTGCTTGGCATAGTTCAGACCGATGCAGAAGAAGTTCGGCACAGACGCCAGACAGGACCCGATGCGGCCCGGCTCTGCCACCACCGGCAGGCTGTTCACGTCAATCGCGCGGATCGCGTCAATCGCCTCGATCGAGACGCCCTGACCCGCGAAATCGGCGCACTTGCCCGACAGGTCACGCACATTGCCGTCGGCGTCCAGAATGCCGGGCTTTTCCTGACCCACGGGGCCAAAACGCAACAATTTCATTGATTTCTCCTCCAAATCACTCGGTTGCCAGAGCGGCCTCGGCCTCTTGGGCCAGAACGTTCCGGATATCTCGGTCCAGATGCCCCAGATGCGCCTCGATCGCGGCCAAAGCGGCGGCGCGATCACGGTTGCGCAGGGCATCCACAATACTTCCGTGCTGCACGATCACCCGCTCGCGGTTGCGGCGGCGGCGCGCGGCCAGATAGCGGGCGCGCCACAGACGCTCCAGCAAGGTGCGGTGCAGTTCGGCAATCACATCGTTATGGGACATGCGCGCCAGGGACGCGTGAAACCCCATATCCGTCTCGAACATGTCGAGGGGATCGGCGGTCTCGAAGTTCTTGTCCATGTAGTCCAGCGTCGCCGCCAGCGCGTCGATCTCGGCCTCGGTGGCGTTCTTACAGGCCAGTTCCGCTGACAATTTCTCCAGCGCGATCAGAACCTCGACCTGATCACTGATTTCCTTGATCGAGGGCTGCGCTACGATGGGACTTCGGGCGGGGCGCAGGATCACCAGCCCCTCTTGTGCCAGAATGCGGATCGCCTCGCGCATGGGGGTGCGGCTGACCCCCATCTCGGCGGCATTGTCCCGCTCTTTAATAGAGGTACCAGGGGGCAGTTTCCCCCTTAGGATATCGCGTCGCAGCTGGCGCGCGATCTGTTCTGGCAAAGTCTCTTCCGGCATCCCTAGGCTAAAACCCGTTACTTATCAGTGTATTACGTGACCCATCCCTTGGGCTGTAACCACATTAGATCATTTTTTTGAATTTGGTATACCAAAAATCGTTGATTGTGAAGAACGCTTTGAGTAGCGTCGATTCAGGATGGTATACCATCCATTCGCTGATCGGGTGGAGCCGATCAAACGAAAGCAAGGCGGCTAGAGGAGGCCGCCCAGGGAGGACAATGACTATGAAACTCAGCAAGCTTCTTGCCACTGCTGCTCTGACCGCTATTGCCGCGTCGGCAGCCATGGCTGAACCCATTACCCTGCGTATCCAGACCCACTATGCAACCGAGCACCCCTCGGGCAAGCTGGCCGCGCAATTCGTTGATGACGTCCAGACCATGTCGGACGGCAGCATCACCATTGAAATGTTCTACTCGTCGTCGGTCGTTGCCACCACCGAGACCTGGGACGCAGCCGTCAACGGCATTCTGGACTGCGACATGACCGGCGGTGCCTACCAGACCGGCAAGAACCCCGCGTTCCAGTTCGTGGGCGACATCATGGGCGGCTACGACACCCCCTACCAGCAGCTGTCGTGGCTGTATTACGGCGGCGGCTATGAAGCAGCCCAGTCGCTGTACAACGAATACGGCATGCAGCTCGTTGGCTGGTGGATCTATGGTCAGGAATCGCTGTCCTCGTCCAAGCCGATCGCAGGCCCCGAAGACCTGAAGGGCTGGAAGTTCCGTTCGCCTCCGGGTCTGGAAACCGAAATCTTCACCGAGATGGGCGCAACCCCGATCGTGATGGACTTCACCGAGATCTTCACCGCGCTGGAAACCGGCATCATCGACGGTGCGGACGCATCGGGTCTGGCCAACAACGTTGGTCTGGGTCTGTATGACATCGTCAAGCACGCCAACTACCCCGGCTTCCACTCGATGCCGTCGGACCACCTGGCCTGTAACAAGGACGTTTGGGACAGCATGACCCCCGGTCAGCAGCGCATCATGGACACCGCGATGCAGAAACTGTCGCTGCACACCGCCATCTCGAACGAGAAGAAGAACGCAGAAGCCGCAGCAGAGCTGAAGGCCAAAGGCGTGACCCTGTACGACTGGTCGGAAGAAGACCGCGCCAACTTCCGTGCCGCAGCACAGAAGGCATGGGACGGTTGGGCAGCCAAGACCCCCGAGGCAGCTGCGCTGGTCGAAAGCCACCGCAAGTACCTGGGCGAGCTTGGCCTGATTTCCGCTCAGTAACTCACTTAACGTGACACCATAGCCTGACAGTCGGGCGGGCCAGTTCCATATGGCCCGCCTTTTTTAAACCCATGCTCTGCCAGAGCGGGATTCAGGCAAGGAGATTTCAACTATGGAGAACCAGAGCGTTTGGCTCGGGCGTCTCAGAGCGCCGGTGCGCATGGGCATGATCGGCTTTACGATCCTGACCCTGATCATCTTTGCGGTTCTGATCGTCGGCCAGTTTGTTTCTGCCGAACCCATCGGCATGTACGAGATGATCCGCCCCGCAGGGCGTCCTCTTGCACAGGCGATGCTGTTCTCGCTGTCGGGGGCCCTTCTGTTTGCCTCGCTGTTCCTGTCGGATACAGTGGGCGCGATCGAAACCCGTCCCAGCGGCTTTTTCGATTACATTTCGCTGGTCGCTTCGCGCCTTGCCATGGTCTCGATTACCTTCTGCGTGATCGTGATGTTCTACGAGGTCATCTCGCGCTACGCGTTCAACCGCCCCACCCTGTGGGCGAACGAGCTGTCGCTGTGGATCGCGTCGTTCATCTTCCTGCTGGCGGGCCTTTATGCGATGCAGCAGCGCAGCCACATCCGCATCTACGTGATCTATGACATGTTCCCCCGCTGGATGCAGAAGGTCGCGGACGTGATTTCGGTCGCGCTGATCGTGGGCTTCACCTTTGCGCTGGTCTGGGGCGGCTTTGCCGACGCATGGACCCGTATGATGCGCATGGAAACCTTTGGCACAGCGTGGGATCCGGCCATTCCGGGCACCGTCAAACCCGCCATTCTGATCATCATTGTCCTTGTGACCATTCAGGCCGTCTCGAACTTGATCGCCGACTGGAACAAGGCCCCCGAACACCACGGCCACGACGATATCGACGAGCACGAAATCGAAACCCTGCGTCGTTCGCTGGAGGATAAATAAGTTATGGTTGATATCGGTACACTCAGCCTGATCCTGCTTCTGGGCATGTTTGCCCTGCTGGCGATCGGTATGCCGCTGGGGTTCGCGTCCGCCTTCCTTGCGGTCATGACGCTGGTCATGAAGTTCGACGTGGACATCCTCTTCAAAACCTTTGGCAAAGGGCCGTTCTCGGTTCTTGGTCAGGCGGTCTATCGCCAGATGACGAACTACGTTCTGATCTCGGTGCCGCTGTTCATCTTTATGGCCGCGCTATTGGAACGATCCGGCATCGCCAAGGACATGTACTCGGCCCTGAACCAGCTTCTGTCGCGCACCCGTGGCGGTATCGCTCTGGTGACCTCGCTGATGGCGGTGATCATGGCGGCCATGTCCGGCATCATCGGCGGAGAAGTCGTTCTCTTGGGTCTGATCGCCCTGCCCCAGATGCTGCGTCTGGGCTATAACCAGAACCTCGCCATCGGCACCATCTGTGCGTCCGGCAGCCTTGGCACCATGATCCCGCCGTCGATCGTTCTGATCTTCTACGGTCTGGTCACAGAAACCTCGATCAAGGCGCTCTTCACCGCGTCCTTCCTGCCCGGTTTCATGCTGGCGTCGTTCTTCATGATCTACATCGTGTTCCGCACCCTGAAGAACCCGGAAATGGCCCCCCTGCCGCCCGAAGATCCCAACGATCCCAAGGGCAAGGAAAAAGGCCTGATGTTCCTGGGCTTCTTGGCTCGCCTCTCGATCTGGCTGGTCGGCGTGCTGATCCTGCGCAACCTGTTCTTCACCGTCACCGGCGACAACAAAGTGGTCGAGAACGTAGAGCCCATCTTCCTTGGCATGGTGTCTGACCTGCCCTACCTGATCGGCGCCTTCGTGCTGTCCTTTGTGGTGGTCTTCTTCATCGTCGGCCGTGAACGTACCGCCGCCGGTTGGGAAATGTCCAAAGGTCTGGTGGCTCCGATCATCGTGATCGGCGTGGTTCTGGGCTCGATCTATGGCGGTATCACCGGCATCACCGAAGCAGCAGGCATGGGCGTTGTGGCCGTGTTCACCATCAGCCTTCTGCGCGGCGAGATGACCTTTGACATCGTCTGGGACAGCCTGATGCGCACCCTGAAATCGACCGGCACCATCATCTGGGTGACCATCGGTGCAGCGGCGCTGGCGGCGGCCTACACTCTGGCCGGTGGCCCGACCTATGTGGCGAACCTGATCGTGGGCTCTGACCTGCCGACCATGGGCGTGATCTTTGTGATGATGTTCATCTTCCTGATCATGGGGATGTTCATGGACTGGGTTGGCATCGTTCTTCTGATCATGCCGGTGTTCCTGCCCATCGTTCTGCGCCTGCCCGTCGAGGAACTCGGTTTCGTCGGCAGCCTGCCCTCGCAGTACGTCGCGGTCTGGTTCGGTGTGGTGTTCTGTATGAACATGCAGGTCAGCTTCCTGTCGCCGCCCTTTGGCCCCGCGGCCTTCTACCTGAAGTCTGTGGCACCTGCCCACATCTCGCTGACGGATATCTTCAAGGGCTTCCTTCCCTTTATCGCGATCCAGCTGCTTGCGCTGTCGGTCCTCCTAATATGGCCCCCGATCGTGACTCTGTTCCTCTGAGGTAGGAAACCTTGATGCCCGGCCGGGGCGGACATGCTGCCGCCCCGGTCCCTACGTTGGTTAACAAGCCACACCTGAATTCCCGCCCGTCCCGGCCGATTGGCTGCCACGGGCCCCCAAGGCACCACCGGCCCCGCGTCAGTACGCCAGCCATACGTGCCCCATACGTTCGCCAGACCCAGATTTTCGCGCCGATTTGGCGCTCCGAGGATCAAGGAATTAACCATGAAAACCGTCCGCCTATCTGATGCAGACAACGTTGTGACCGCCAAATCGCCCCTAGAGATCGGCGAAGAAGGCGCGACCCAGATCATTCCCCGCGGCCACAAAATGGCGACCACCGACATCGCCAAAGGCGCCCCCGTACTGAAGTATGCGCAGCTGATCGGCTATGCCGCCTGCGACATCAAAGCGGGCGAACATGTGCACGTTCATAACCTCGAATTCCGCAACGTGGATATGGAATACGAGTTCTCGACCAACCTGCGCCCCGCCCCCGAGGCGACCACCCAAGACACCTTCATGGGCTACCGCCGCGCCACGGGCCGCGTTGGCACCCGCAACTATATTGCGGTGCTGACCTCGGTGAACTGCTCGGCCACGGCGGCCCGCATGATCGCGCAGCATTTCACCCCCGAGCGGCTGGCGGATTACCCCAATATCGACGGCGTTGTCGCCTTTGTGCACGGCACCGGCTGCGCCATGGGCGGCGACGGCACGGGGTTCGAACTGCTCCAGCGAACCCTCTGGGGATACGCAAGAAATCCGAACGTGGGCGGCGTGCTGATGGCGGGTCTCGGCTGCGAGATGATGCAGATCGACTGGCTGATCGAGGCCTACGGCCTGACCCCCGGCCCCCTCTTCGCGACCATGAACATTCAGGACGTCGGCGGCCTGCGCAAAACGGTTGAGCTTGGCATCGAAAAGATCACTGCCATGCTGCCCGTCGTAAACGAAGCGCAGCGTACCGAGTGCCCCGCCTCGGAACTGATGGTCGCCCTGCAATGTGGCGGCTCGGACGCATGGTCGGGCATCACCGCCAACCCCGCCGTCGGTTACGCCTGTGACCTTCTGGTGGCTCAGGGCGGCACCGGCGTTCTGGCCGAAACCCCCGAGATTTACGGCGCCGAGCACCTGCTGACCGCCCGCTGTGTGGACCGCAAGGTCGGCGACAAACTGATCGACCTGATCCACTGGTGGGAAGATTACACCGCCCGCAACGGCGGCTCGATGGACAACAACCCGAGCCCTGGCAACAAAAAAGGCGGGTTAACCACCATCCTCGAAAAGTCTTTGGGCGCCGCAGCCAAGGGCGGCACCACCCCCCTGACCGGCGTCTACAAGTACGCAGAGCCCGTCACCGCCAAGGGTTTCACCTTTATGGACAGCCCCGGTTATGACCCTGCGTCCGTCACCGGCCAAATCGCAAGTGGTTGTAATCTGGTGTGTTTCACCACAGGCCGCGGATCGGCGTTCGGCGCTAAACCCAGCCCGTCGATGAAGGTCGCCACCAACACCGAGATGTACAACCGCCTCCACGAGGACATGGACGTCAACGCTGGAACAATCATCTCCGACGGCAAAACCGTCGAGGAAGTCGGCCGCGAGATCTATGAAATGTGGCTGCGCATGGCCTCGGGCGAAAAGACGAAATCGGAACTCATGGGCCTTGGCGACTACGAGTTCGTCCCATGGCAGGTTGGCGCGGTAATGTAATGGCTCGTTTACCGGTTTGCGTCATTGGTGGAGGCTCGATCGGCATGCGTCATGCCGAAGTCGCCACCAAGTCCGAATTAACCAAACTGATCTGCGTGGTAGAGCCCCACGCCCCCCGCCGCGCCGAACTGATCCAGATGGGCGTTAACGCTGTTGCCAGCATCGAGGACGCCCCCGACGAAACCCGCGCCGCGATTTCCGCAACGCCCACGCAGCTGCACCACACCAGCGCGCTGCAAATTCTGGATCAGGGTTGGGCGGGGATCATTGAAAAGCCCCTGACCGCCACCGTTGGCGAGGGGTTGTCTCTGATCGCCGAGGCGCGGGATAAGCCCTTGTTTTGCGGTCATCATCGGCGCTGTCACCCCTTTAGCATTGCCGCCCGACAGATAATCGGGCAGCTTGGGGATCTGGTCGGCGTGCAGGCCCTGTGGTCGCTGCGCAAACACGACACCTATTACGACACCGAATGGCGCACCCTACCCGGCGCGGGGGTGCTAATGACGAACGTCAGCCACGAACTTGACCTGCTGCGCTTTCTGGTAGGGGACATGACCGAGGTCTCTGCGTTAACCTCGAACGCCCGCCGCGGCATGGTGATCGAGGATACCGCCGCCCTTTCCCTGCGCTTTGCCAATGGCGCGCTGGGGTCGGTGCTGATGTCGGACGCGGGCGCCTCCCCTTGGGCGTTCGAGGCCGCGACCGGCGAAAACCCCGCCATCGCCCGCTCGGGCGAGGATTACCTGCGCATCATCGGCACAATGGGCGCGCTGGCTTTCCCGTCGCTGACCCAATGGTCGCGCGGCGACGACGGAGAGATCGAGTGGTCCAAACCGATGCGCCGCCACTTCATCCAGCCCGCCGCCCCGATTGACCCGCTGCAAGCCCAGATCGAACGCTTCGCGAACGTGGTCGGCGGCGCAGAGGACGACATTCTGTGCACGCTGGCCGATGGCCACGCCGCGCTAGAGCTGACCCTTGCCGCAGTCCTGTCGGGGCGCGATGGCCGCCCCGTGCGGCGCGGCGAGGTTCCCCATGATTTCCGCGGGGTCTAACCCTGCTAACCTATTGGAGTTATTGAAGATGAGGCTAAAGGGAAAACGCGCCTTTGTCACCGCAGCCGGTCAGGGGATCGGGCGCGCAATTGCCGAACACTATGCCCGCGAGGGGGCGCACGTCATCGCGACCGACCTGAAGGCCGACCTGCTGGAGGGGCTGGATGTGGCGCAAACCATGACGCTGGACGTGACTGACAAAGCCGCCATGACGCAGGCCATTCAGGACGCCGCGCCGGACATCCTGGTGAACTGCGCGGGCTACGTCCACGGGGGCACCATCCTCGAGGCCAAGGACGAAGAGTTTGACTTTGCCTTTACCCTGAACGTGCGGTCCCAGTTCCATTCGATGCAGGCCGCCCTGCCCGGCATGATCGAACGTGGCGGCGGGTCCATCGTGAACATCGCGTCGGTCGCCAGCTCGATCGTGGCGGCGCCGAACCGCTGCATCTATGGCGCATCCAAGGCCGCCGTGATTGGCCTGACCAAATCGGTCGCGCTGGATTTCGTAAAACAAGGCATCCGCGTCAACTGCATCTGCCCCGGAACTGTGGACAGCCCGTCCCTGCACGACCGCCTGCGCGCCATGGGCAACTACGACGAGGCCCGCAAAGCCTTTGAGGCGCGTCAACCCATGGGCCGCATCGGTACCGCAGACGAGATCGCCCATCTGGCGGTCTATCTGGGCTCGGACGAGAGCGCCTTTACCACTGGACAGGCCCACGTCATCGACGGCGGTTGGGCGGTCGGCTAAGGAGCACGCCCGTGGGCACCTCCAGCCCCAGAGAGGAACGGACAGGCGCAGGGCTGATGCTCATGTGTCTGGCCGTTACGCTGTTTACCTGCATCGACACCTCGGCCAAGTGGCTTTTGCTGTTTGGCCTGCCGACCTTGCAGGTCGTCTTCACCCGCTATCTGGGGCATTTCCTGCTGGCTTTGGCCGTCTATCTGCCGACCGAAGGGCGATCCGCAATGGTCTCGAATGCGCCTTTAAAACAGGCGCTTAGGTCGGGATTTCTGCTGGGCTCTACCGTCATGAATTTCATGGCGCTGCGGCATCTGCCCATCACCATCACCACGACCATCTTCTTTGCCGGTCCAATCGTGACCAGCATTCTGGCCATCCCGATCTTGGGCGAAAAGGTCGGCCTGCGCCGCCTGATCGCGATTTGTTTCGGCTTTAGCGGGGTGCTGGTGGTCGTGCAGCCGTGGGGGACCGAGTTCCACCCGTCGATCTTCTTCAGCCTCGCGGGGCTGATGTGTGCGTCGCTGTATTTCATCATGACGCGGCTTCTGGCGGGGGTCGAGGCGAACTCCACCCAACAGATCTGGGGCAGCGGGACCGCGGTCCTGTGTTTACTGCCGTTTTCCTTGCAGGAATGGGTCTGGCCCGACACCACCCAATCGTGGATCGTCTTTTGCCTGATCGGAGCGTTCGGGTTCAGCGGCCACGCCATCGCCACGCTGGCCCACCGCTGGGCCGATGCGTCCCTCTTGGCCCCCGTGGTCTATATTCAGGTGTTTCTGGCCTCGCTGGCCGGCGTTCTGGTGTTCGACACTTGGCCCACGATCTGGACGCTGGTTGGGGGCGCGATCATCATCGCCTCGGGTCTCTATATCTGGCAGCGAGAACGCTCCATTAACCGCCGCACAACCGACCGGACATAAAAAGACCGCCGACCCATAAGGGCCGGCGGTAAGTCCGGGTTTACACCCAACAGGAAGCAACCAATTTGGTTAAGATCGGGTTAACCGCGCCCGATAAACGGCATATTTGTCGCCATGACGGTCATGAACTGCACGTTCGCCTCGAGCGGCAGGTTCGCCATGTACAGCAAAGAGCTGGCCACGTGCGCCACGTCCATCACAGGCTCGACCGCAATGGACCCGTCTGCTTGGGGCACGCCCTTGGTCATCGCGGCGGCCATGTCGGTCAGGGCGTTCCCGATGTCGATCTGCCCACACGCGATGTTAAAGGGCCGACCGTCCAGCGAGATGCTGCGCGTCAGGCCGGTGATCGCGTGCTTGGACGCGGTATAGGGTGCAGAGCCCCAGCGCGGTACATGGGCACTGATCGAGCCGTTGTTGATGATGCGCCCGCCCATGGGGTCCTGCGCCTTCATCCGGGCAAAGGCCGCGCGGGCACAGATGAAGCTGCCCGTCACGTTGATATCGATCAGGTTGCGCCATGCGGACACGTCCACCTGATCAATCGTGTTCCCCAGCAGCGCCACACCGGCGTTGTTGAACAGAGCGTCGATGCGGCCCCATTCGGCCATCGCCTTGTCAAAGGCCGCGTCGACTTCGGCCTCGTTGGTCACGTCGCAGGGCAGCGCCAGCGCGTTCTCGTGGCTATCGGCCATCTCGGCGACAGTTTCGGCGGTGCGGCCGACGATGCCGACCTTCCACCCGTTATCCAGCATATGCTGCGCGCAAGCCTTGCCGATCCCGCGCGCCGCACCGGTGATGATGATTGTCTTTGCCATTGGGCCTCCCCTCCCTTTGGGTCAGTGATTGTCGCGCGGCAGGTCTTGGCAGACCTTGTGATACGCGGTCGCCAATTCCAGACAGCCGCCCTTGTCGAGTTGCCCGACATGGGTGCGGTAGATTTCCTGCCAAGGGGTCTGGTGCTTGATCTCGGGCGGGGTCCAGTCGGCTTTGCGCTGGGCCCATTCTTCGTCCGGAACCAAGGCGTTCATGGTCGAGGCATTGAGGTCCAGACGCACCATGTCGCCCGTCCGCAAATAGGCCAGACCGCCACCGACAACCGACTCGGGCGAGGCGTTCAGGATCGACGGGCTTTCCGAGGTGCCGGACTGACGGCCATCACCCACGGTCGGCAGGTGGTTGATCCCTTGCTTCAGCAGAGCATCCGGCGGCTGCATGTTCACCACCTCGGCACTGCCGGGATAGCCCACGCAGCCCACGCCGCGAATGAACAGGATACACTTTTCGTCGATATTCAGAGACGGGTCGTTGATCCGGTCGTGATAATCCTCGGGACCTTCGAAAACGATGGCACGGGCCTCGTGCACGCCCTCTTCGCCCGGACGGGACAGGAAGCGTTTCTGGAAGTCCGGCGAAATCACCGAGGTCTTCATTAGCGCGCTGTCAAAGAGGTTCCCCGACAGCACCTTGAAGCCCGCGTTCTTGCGCAGGGGTGCATCGTAGGTGGTGATCACGTCGTCGTCTTCGGTGCCAAAGCCGGTCAGGTTCTCGCCCATGGTCTTGCCGGTGGCGGTCATGCAGCCTTCGTGGATGTGACCGGCCTTTTGCAGTTCGGCCATGACCGCAGGAACACCGCCCGCACGGAAGAAACTTTCGCCAAGGTACTTGCCCGCAGGTTGCATGTTCACCATCAGCGGGATTTCGAAACCAACGGTCTCCCAATCCTTGACGTCCAGCTCGACGCCTGCATGGCGCGCGATGGCCTGCAGGTGCGGCGGAGCGTTGGTGGATCCGCCAATCGCAGCGTTCACTTTGATCGCGTTTTCAAAGGCTTCACGGGTCAGGATGTCAGAGGGTTTCAGATCCTCGTAGACCATTTCCACGATCCGCTTGCCGGTCTGATAGGCCATCTCCATCCGCTCGCGGAAGGGCGCAGGGATCGCCGAGTTGCCGGTCAGAGACATGCCCAAAGCCTCGGCCATCGCGTTCATGGTCGACGCGGTGCCCATTGTGTTGCAGTGCCCCAGAGAGGGCGCGGACGAACACACACGGCTGATGAATTCTTCGTAGTCGATCTCGCCTTCGGAGAGCAGACGGCGGCTTTCCCAGACGATGGTGCCAGAGCCTGCGCGCTTGCCCTTCCACCAGCCGTCCAGCATGGGGCCGCCGTTCAGGGCAATCGCGGGCAGATCGGCCGTGGCCGCGCCCATCAGCATCGCAGGGGTGGTTTTATCGCAACCCGTGGTGATCACGACGCCATCCAGCGGGTAGCCATGCAGAACCTCGACCAGCCCCAGATAGGACAGGTTGCGGTCCAAGGCCGCCGTGGGGCGCTTGCCGGTTTCCTGAATGGGGTGCACGGGGAATTCCATGGGAACGCCGCCCGCTGCGCGAATGCCCGCCTTGATCCGGTCCATCAGGAACACGTGGATCTTGTTGCAGGGCGCGATGTCCGAACCGGTGTTCGCGATGCCGATGATCGGCTTTTCGCCCTGCAATTCCTCGCGGGTGTATTCCTGGTTCAGATAGCGCTCTAGATACAGCGCGGTCATTCCCGGATTGTTGGGATTGTCGAACCACTCTTGCGAGCGGAACCGCTTGTTCGCGCGGGTGTTGGACATGGTTTCCTCCCAGAAAAAATCGGTGGCGTGGCGAATCTTGTTGCTCGCTGCCGGTCCTTCTACAAAACTCAAATGGTATACCAGACGCAAGATGATTTTGGTATACCAGATTCGACGGCTGGGGAGAGCCGTCTGGGGAGGACACTAATGAAACGTGACATTGGCGCGATCGCAGCCCTGTGTCTGGCGCTATGGGCCCTGCCTGCTGGCGCGGAAATTTCTATCGAAGCCGTGGATGCCTGCATCGCCAAGGCCGCCGAGGACGGGACCAACCCGAACCTCTGCGTGGATCAGGCCCACACCGACTGCGGCACCATCGCCGAGGATATGCACACCGTGGCCACCCTGTGCTTTACCGAAGCGCAGGGCGTCTGGGGCAATGCGATTGCCACCAAACTGGCCGAGGTTCAGGCCAAAACCGACGAGAATATCGGCGCCGTCGCCGCGATCGAGACCAAGTATGACGTGCTGTCGGCCTTGGTCCAATGCGACCGGATGGAGGAACTGTCCCGCCTGACCCAGAGCACCGCCGATCTGGTCCAGCGCCAAAAGGCAGGCTGCCAGTCCACTGCATCCGGTCTGGCCTATGTCCGTCTGGTCTGGCGGGCGCGGTCGCTGAAATGACCGACCTGACCGCGCGAAAGGCTTTCTGGCGCGGCTATCTGGACTGCGCGCCCTTTACCCTGATCGTCATCCCCTACTCGACCCTTTTCGGGGTTGTGGCGCGTGATGCGGGGCTGGACTTGTTCCAGACTATGACCATGACGGTTCTGGTGATTGCCGGGGCCGCGCAGTTCACGGCGCTGGCGCTGCTTCAGGACAACGCGCCGGTGTTCATCGCCCTGCTAACCGCGCTGGCCGTGAACCTGCGGATGGCGATGTATTCGGCCGCACTGGTGCCCCATGTGGGCCACGCACGGCTGGGGGTGCGGGCGCTGATGGCCTATCTCATGGTGGATCAGGCCTTTGCGGTGTGCGTAAAAACCTACGAAGAGCGCCCCGACATGTCCCCCGCCGCCAAGGTCGCCTACTATTTCGGATGCATGATGCTGATCTGCCCGTTCTGGTACGCCTTTACCTTTGTGGGGGCCTATGTGGGCAAAGCGATCCCCGCCGAACTGTCCCTCGATTTCGCGCTGCCCATCTGTTTCATCGCCCTGACAGGGCCGCTCTTGCGGTCGGTGCCGCACTATGTGGCGGCGCTGGTGTCGGGGGTCAGCATTCTGGTGTTCCACTGGGTGCCGTGGAACCTGGGGATCATGGTGGCCGCAATCCTTGCCATGATCAGCGGAGCCCAGACCGAGCTTTACCTGCGCCGCCGCGCGGCCAAGGGGGCAGCATGATTTCCGATCTGGATTTCTGGGTTCTGACCATCGCGCTGGGGATCGGGACATTCCTGATCCGCTTCTCCTTTTTGGGGATATTCGGCGGGCGACAGATGCCCGACTGGGCCCTGTTGCACCTGCGCTATGTAGGGGTCGCGGTTTTTCCGGCGATCTTTACGCCTCTGGTGGTCTGGCCCCCGGCGACGGACGGCCAGATCGACCCCATCCGCCTGACCGCTGCCCTTGCCGCCCTGCTGGTAGGGTTGCGGGTCAACGTCATCTTTTCCATCATTGCAGGCATGGCGACCTTCTATGTCCTGCGCTTCGTCTTCTGACAGAAAGGCCTTTTGACATGATCGAAGAACCGCCCATCCTGCGTATCCGCCGCAGCTTTCCCCGCCCCACGGCCGCACAGATCGACGCCTTTCGCGGCGTGCCCACGGGCTTTGTCTGTGATGCGATGAACGGCGCGGGGTCGCTGGACACCCGCATCGCGCCCGTCGGGGCTGCCCTGACCAGCGGCCCGATCGTGGGCACCGCTTTGGTCGCCGACAACGGGCCTGCGGAAATTCTGGCCACCATCGCCGCGCTCGAGTTCATTCAGGCCGGTGACATCGTGGTGGCCGCCCTGCACGGGTACCAAGGCACCTCGGCCAGCGGTGATCTGCTGCTGGGGATGATGAAGAACGCAGGCGCCGCCGGTTTCGTCACCGACGCCCCCATGCGCGACATCGAAGGCATCGAAGAGGTCGGCCTGCCCGCATGGTGCACCGGCCTGAACCCGAACTCGCCCTACTCCAAGGGGCCGGGCACCGTGGGCGATGCGGCCGCGGTGGGCGGTCAGCGCGTGGGCAGCGGCGACATCATCGTGGCGGATCGCAATGGCGTGGTCGTGGTGCCCTTTGACAAGATCGACGCGACCATCACCGCGCTTCAGGGCGTCAAAGCCGCCGAAGCCGATCTGGAAGCCAAGGTCAAAGGCGGTCTGGCCAAGCTGTTCGATCTGGACGCCATGGAAGCCGAAGGCAAAATCGCCTATTTCGACTAAAGCATACGGGGGCAGGTTTACCCCTGCCCCCGTTCGATCAAAGTGCGTCCATCATCTGGTCCAGCGCATCAAGCCTTGCGTTCAGCTCGAACAGTCGCTGGGGCGTCAGCCGGAATTCATAGAGCTGCCGGATCTCGGCAATCCCGTAATCGACGATATCAGGGGTCGCGGCCACCTCGGCTTCGGTCACGGGGCCTTCGACGAATTCCGCCTCGATCCCGATTCCCTCAACCAGCCAGTACGGTCCCAAACCGCCGCCCCCCATCCGGAACCGCGGTGCGGCTGCAAAATGGGCGGGCACCGGAACGCGCGCAATCAGGCGTGCCTCGGGCATATCGTCCAGCGGCATCAGGACTGAATTCAGAACCGGCAGCGCCAGAATGCTGTCGATGGTGGCCAAGGGTTTCGGCGTGATTTTGTCGAACAACCGCACGAACTGGCGGATGGCATTGGGGCCGCCCGACAGGTCCTCGTGGGTGCACAGACCAAAGGCGAACCGGCTGTTGCCGAGATCAAAGGCGTAAAGCCCCCCGATGGATGATGCTACTTGCGACACGTCAGGTCCCCCTTTGCGGCGATGGCCCGTTACGACCATGCCGCCAGAACCGGAAGGGAACGTCAAGGGCAGGAAGTTCATCCTCTGCCTTTCTGTACCTCTTCTGCCATATCCATGCCGTTCAGTTCAGCGATGATATCCCCCAGCATGGGCACGTAATCGCCGCCACGACCGATTGCCTCGGCGTGGGTATAGTACTGCTTTATCGCGCCAGCCATGATCCCCACGACGCCTGCTTCGGACGCCATGTTGTTGGCATAGCGCACATCTTTGGCAGCGTTGGTGATGGTGAAAAGATGGGCATTCTTGTCGCGATCCACGGTGTACTTCATGAAGGTATCAAAGAACCCGTTGCCCAAACGGCTGGTCCCGATGACCTGCCTCACGGTCTGGGGCGCGATTCCGACCTTGGCCCCCAGCACGGTTGCCTCGGCATAAAGGGCGGCATAGCCCATCGCCATAAAGTTCATCAGCAGCTTCATCTTGTGCCCCGACCCCGTGGGGCCCGTGCGCGTGATGTTGGCCGCCCAACAGCGGATCACGGGCTCGACCTTGGCAAAGGTCTCGTCATCCGCGCCGACCATGGCGTCCAGCGTACCGGCCTCTGCCTCTTTGGGGGTCCGGCCTAAGGGCGCATCCACCAGCGTGCCGCCCTTTTCCGCCAATTCCCGCGCCAGTTTCATGGTCGAGGTCGGGTCCGCCGTAGACGTTTCGATCACGATCAGGCCGGGGCGTGCGCCCGCCAGAATGCCGTCCTCCGCGCGGAACATCGCCTCGACCTGTGGCGAATTGGACAGGCAGATGTGGATGATATCGCAGTTCTCTGCCATCTCTTTGGCCGAGGTCACCTCTACCGCGCCCATCCCCTTCAGGCTTTCGACGGGCTGGCGGTTGCGGTTGCCCTTGATGTAGAGCGTGTAGCCCTTTTGCACGATGTTCTTGGCCATCCCGTGACCCATGAACCCCACGCCGATGAACCCGATTACCGGTTTGTCACTCATGTCTCTTCCTCCCCAGAAAGACGTTTGAATTACAGGCTTGCGGTGATGCCTCCGTCCACGAACAGCGTGTGACCGTTCACAAAGCTGGACGCATCAGACGACAGGAAAATACAGGCGCCGACCAGTTCTTCGACCTTGCCCCAACGGCCTGCGGGGGTACGCTTTTCCAGCCAGGCGCTGAACTCGGGATCAGCAACAAGGGCGGCGTTGAGCGGCGTGTCGAAATAGCCCGGCGCGATGGCGTTGCAGTTTAGGCCGTGCTTGGCCCAGTCGGTCGCCATGCCCTTGGTCAGGTTGGTGACTGCGCCCTTGGACGCGGTATAGGGGGCGATTCCCGGACGGGCCAGCATCGACTGGACCGACGCGATGTTGATGATCTTGCCCGTGCCGCGCTTGATCATGTGGCGGGCCACGGCCTGCCCCACATAGAACGCGGAATTCACGTTGGTCCGCATCAGGCGGTCGAAGGCATCGACGGGAAACTCTTCTAGCGGCGTGCGGTGCTGCATCCCCGCGTTGTTCACCAGAATGTCGATCCCGCGGCCCATCTCATAGGCGTCAACGGCGGCGGCCACCCCTTTGGCATCGGTGGCATCGAACACCAGCGTGTCCACAGAGGCTCCGGTTTCGCGCAGCGCCTTGGCGGCCTCTTCCAGACGTTCGGGGTTGCGCGCGTTCAGCACGATCCGCGCCCCCGCCTGCGCCAGACCATGCGCCAAGGCATAGCCGATCCCCATGGACGAGCCGGTGATCAGGGCCGTCCGCCCGCTCAGATTGAACAGTTCCATAATTCCTCCCTCGGTCGGGAAATGGGTGGTTGACAAACCCACCGTTCCCGCATTTTTTGAAATGGTATACCATTTTGGCGGCGATGCAACCGCCTACGGTTCGGGGAGGAGACCAACCGTGAAAGCGATTTTTGCCCATGGCGCAAAGGACCTGCGCCTGTCCGATTGTGCTGTCGATCCGGTCGGCCCCACGGATGTCCGCATCCGCATGGAGCGCGGCGGGATCTGCGGGTCGGACCTGCACTACTTCAACCACGGCGGCTTTGGCACCGTGCGCCTGAAGGAACCGATGGTTCTGGGCCACGAGGTTGCAGGCCGCGTGGCCGAGGTTGGCGCCGAGGTGACCAACGTCAAGGTCGGTGATCTGGTGGCGGTGTCCCCGTCCCGCCCCTGCGGCGGCTGTGTGGAATGCCACCGCGGCCTGCCGAACGAATGCCTGAACATGCGGTTCTACGGATCGGCCATGCCCTTTCCCCATATTCAGGGCGCATTCCGTCAGGACATCACCGTCATGGCCAGCCAGTGCCACGTCGCCAATGACCTGACCGCCGGAGAGGCCGCCATGGCCGAGCCCTTGTCCGTCGCCCTGCATGCGGTGCGCCGCGCGGGTCAGATGATGGGCGCGCGGGTTCTGGTCACGGGCTGCGGCCCCATTGGGTTGCTGGCGATCCTTGCTGCCCGCCGTGCCGGCGCGGCCGAGATTATAGCCACCGACATTTCCGACAACTCGCTGGCGATGGCCGCCAAGGTTGGCGCGGATGTCACCCAGAACACCATGACCAACCCCGATGCGCTAGCCCCCTTTGCCGTGGGCAAGGGCACCGTGGATGTGCTGTTCGAATGCTCTGGCGCGGCCCCTGCCTTGGCCGGTGCGATCCCTGCCCTGCGCCCCCGCGGTGTGATCGTGCAGCTTGGCCTGTCCGGCGACATGTCCCTGCCGATGATGCAGATCACCGCCAAGGAATTGGAACTGCGCGGGTCCTTCCGCTTTCACGAGGAATTCGCTGTGGCCGTCAAACTGATGGGCGCTGGCCTGATCGACGTGAAGCCGCTGATCACCCACGAATTTGCCTTCGATGACTTCCTGACTGCCTTCGAGACCGCCAATGATCGCACGCAGGCGATCAAGGTGCAGCTGGCCTTTGACGCCTGAGGATATCCCCATGACCAAACCCTATACCGGTATCTGGCCCGTCGCCCCGACGCCCTTCAACCCCGATGGCTCCCTTGATCTGGAGGGCATGAAGCGCGTTCTGGACTGCATGATCGACCAAGGCGTGGACGGCATCTGTATCCTCGCCAACTTCTCGGAGCAGTTCCTGATTTCCGACGCCGAGCGCGAAACCCTAACCCGTCTTTGTCTGGAACACGTCGCGGGCCGCGTACCGGTGATCGTGACCATCAGCCATTATGCCACCCCGATCGTGGTGGAACGCGCCCAATTTGCCAAAGACCTAGGCGCGTCGATCGTGATGATGATGCCCCCCTACCACGGTGCCCTGCTGAAAGGCACCGCCGATCAGACCTTTGAACAGTTCCGCGCGGTGGGTGAGGTCGGCATCCCAATCATGCTGCAAGATGCCCCTCTGTCCGGAGTCGATCTGCCCGTCCCCCTCTTGGTCAAGATGGCCCAAGAGATCGAGATGCTGAAGCTGTTCAAGATCGAATGCCCACAGGCCGCGATGAAACTCCGCGTGCTGATCGAGCAAGGCGGCGATGCCATCGAAGGTCCCTTTGACGGCGAAGAAGCGATCACTCTGCTGGCGGACTTGGACGCAGGCTGTACCGGCACCATGACCAGCGCGATGATCCCCGATCTGATCGGGCCGATTGTGCGCTTCTTCCTGCAAGGGAACCGTCAGGCGGCCATCGACGGCTATGCCCACGTCCTGCCCGCGATTAACCACGAGAACCGCCAGTGCGGCTTCCGCTCGGCCAAGGCCGCGATGATGGAAGGCGGCGTGATCAAGTCCGATTTCTGCCGCCACCCCATCGCGCCCCTGCACCCCGCGACCCGCGCGATGTTGATGGAGCTACTGCGCCCCCTTGATCCCGTTGTTCTGCGCTGGGGCAAGTAATGATCGACGCCGCCCTATCCGAACTGAAGGCCCTGCTGGGGGACCGTCTGGTCACCACGCAGGCCGACCGCGACCTGCACGGCCAGAACGAAACCTGGTATCCCCTGACCCCGCCCGACGCCGTCGCCTATCCCGAGACCACGCAAGAGGTCTCGGACATCCTGAAAATCTGCCACGCCCATGATTGCCCCGTGGTGGCCTATGGCGCGGCGAGTTCTCTCGAAGGGCAGCATCTGGCGACCCGTGGCGGCATCAGCCTTGATATGAACCGGATGAACCGGGTTCTTCAGGTGAATGCCGAGGATCTGAATTGCGTCGTCCAGCCCGGCATCACCCGTATTGCCCTGAACGAGGAACTGCGCGCCACTGGCCTGTTCTTTCCCGTGGACCCCGGTGCGAATGCCAGCATCGGCGGTATGACGGCCACCCGCGCAAGCGGCACCACCGCCGTCCGCTATGGCACCATGCGCGAAAATATTCTGGCGCTCGAGGCTGTGATGGCCGACGGCACCATTGTCCGCACCGGCACGCAGGCGCGCAAGTCCAGCACCGGCTATGACCTGACCCACTTGCTGGTCGGCTCCGAAGGGACACTGGGGATCATCACAGAACTGACCGTCAAACTCCAAGGCATCCCCGAGGCGATCAGCGCCGCCACCTGCCGCTTTCCCACCATCGAGGATGCAGTCAATTGCGTGATCCTGACCATCCAGACCGGCATCCCCATGGCGCGGATCGAGCTGGTGGACGAGATGATGGTGCGCGGGTTCAACAACTATGCGGACGCGGGTCTGCCCGAAGTCCCGCACCTGTTCCTTGAATTCCACGGATCGGAAAACGGCGTGGCCGAGCAGGCCGAGATGTTCGGCGCCATCGCCGAGGATTTCGGTGTTGAAGCCTATCAAACCGCCACCAAGACCGAGGATCGCAACGCCCTCTGGGCGATGCGTCACAAGTCGCATTATGCCTCGGCCTCATTGGGGAAAACAGGCCACCTGATGCCCACCGACGTGTGCGTGCCGATCAGCAAACTGGCCGAAGCGGTCGTGCAGGCCCAGAATGATGCGAAGCGGCTGGGGCTGACCTCGACCATCGTGGGGCATGTGGGGGACGGCAATTTCCATTCCGGCCTCGCGATTGACCCCACCGACCCCGACCAGATGAAAGCCGCTGAAGAGTTCACCGATGCGCTGGCCAAGACCGCCCTGCGTCTTGGCGGCACGGTCAGCGGCGAGCATGGCATCGGCCTTGGCAAGATGAAGTACATGACCGCCGAACACGGGGCCGCCGTGGCGCTGATGCGCTCGATCAAGGCCGCGTTTGATCCGAAAAACATCCTCAATCCGGGCAAAATGCTGCCCCCCGCCGAATAAGGAGCCCCCATGCTGCCGTTCGAGAATACCGATCCGAATGCCACCTTGGTGGGCCGCGTCTGGCGCCCCGAGGTTGGCCCTTGCCTGATCACCCTGCGCGGGGACGAGGTGATCGACATCACCTCCAAAACCGCGCCGACCATGCGCGACCTCTTGGAACTGGACGACCCCGCCGCCTATGTGCGCGAAGCCACGGGCGAAAGCCTTGGGTCGCTGACCGACCTTGCGCACCTGAGCACCGAAGGCACCGGCGAGGATGTCATGCACTTCCTTGCCCCCTGTGATCTGCAAGCGGTCAAGGCCTGCGGCGTGACCTTTGCCGAGTCCATGGTCGAGCGCGTGATCGAGGAACAAGCCGCCGGTGACGCCGACCGCGCCGAAGAAATCCGCGCCAAGGTCAAGGACAAGATCGGCGACAGCCTGTCCGGCATCATCCCCGGCAGCGACAAGGCGATGGAGGTCAAGAAGGTCCTGATCGCCGAGGGCCTCTGGTCCCAGTATCTGGAGGTTGGCATTGGCCCCGACGCCGAGGTGTTCTCCAAGGCCCAACCCATGAGTGCCATGGGTTTCGGTGCATCCGTCGGCCTGCACCCCGTCAGCAACTGGAACAACCCCGAGCCCGAGATCGTGCTGGCCGTGAACAGCCGCGGGCAGATCGTCGGCGCGACCCTTGGCAACGACGTGAACCTGCGCGACGTCGAGGGGCGCAGCGCCCTCTTGCTCGGCAAGGCCAAAGACAACAACGCCAGCTGTGCCATTGGCCCGTTCGTTCGTCTGTTCGATGACAGTTACGGGATGGAACAGGTCGAAACTGCCGAGCTGACCCTGAAGGTCACAGGCGAGGATGGATTTGTTCTGGATGGTCATTCCTCGATGACCAAAATCAGCCGCCACCCCGCCGATCTGGCGGCGCAAACCTGCGGGCGGCATCACCAATATCCCGACGGGTTCTTCCTGTTTCTCGGAACGCTCTTTGCCCCCATTCAGGACCGCGACAACCCCGGTCAGGGCTTTACCCACAAGGTTGGCGACGTGGTCAGCATCTCGGAACCCCATCTGGGAGAGTTGCGGAACACCGTTCGCCTGTCCACCGAATGCCCCGAATGGACCTTTGGCACCGCCGCGCTGATGCGCAATCTGGCGGGCCGCGGGCTGCTGTAATTTTCTCTGGGAGGAGATTTTGATGAAAGTACTTATTATCGGAGGCGGTGGCCTCGTCGGTCAGAAACTGGCCAAATCGCTGGCCGCCCGCGGGGAACTGCGCGGCCAGAGCATCGACAGCCTCGTGCTGGCCGATGTGGTGGACCCCGCGCAGATCGAGGCGCCCTTTGCTGTCGAAACCGTCACCTGCGACATCGCCGATCCGGCTAGCGTTGGTTCTGTGATCGATGAAGAGACAGACGTGATCTACCTACTGGCTGCCATCGTCTCGGGCCAAGCCGAAGAAGACATGGATCTGGGCTACAAGATCAACATGATGGGCACGATGAACGTGCTGGAGCGCTGCCGCGAACTGGGCACCAAGCCGGTCGTGGTCTTCACTTCGTCCATCGCCGTTTATGGCGGCGAGGTCGCGGACCCCATCATCGACGACAGCTTCCTGAACCCCCAGACCAGCTATGGCGCGCAAAAGGCCATCGGCGAGCTGCTGCTGAACGACTACAGCCGCAAGGGCATCGTGGACGGGCGCGGCTTCCGCCTACCAACCATCTCGGTCCGTCCGGGCAAACCGAACCGCGCGGCCAGCAGCTTTATGTCGTCGATCATTCGCGAACCCCTGAACGGCCAAGAGGCAGTGTGCCCTGTCGATCCCAGCTTCGCGCACTTCTACCTGAGCCCGCGCAAATGCATCGAAAACCTCATCAAGGGCGCTGAAATCCCCGAAGAGGATTTGGGCCAGAACCGCTGCATGATGATGCCGGGCCGGACTTGGACCATCGGAGAGATTGTCGAGGCGCTACGCAATGTCTGCGGGCCTGAGCCCGAGAAGCTGATCCGTTGGGAGGAGCAGCCCGACATCCTCGCGATCGTCAAAGGCTGGCGGTATGACATCCAGCCGTCCAAGGCGCTAAAACTGGGCCTGACTGCGGATGAGAGTTTCGAGGAGAACATCCGCTACTACCTCGAAGACGACAAACCCAACGCCTGAAACAAAAAGGCCCGCCAGAACCGGCGGGCCTTCTTCTTTGGATGCGGGGGGCGTTACTTGAACGCCTCGACCGCCTTTTTCAGTTGCTCCCGCGCGACGCGCTGCAGGGCCACCATATCCACATCCACCGCCGTAAAGACGCTGCCCGCCTGAACCGCCATCGCATTCAGTTCGGGGTCGGTCGACAGGAAGCCAGCAGGTTTGCCGCAAGCACGGATGCGTTTGATGGCGTCCACGATGGCCGCTTTGACATCCTCGTGCCGTGCGTTCCCCGCATGACCGAGCGAGGCCGACAGGTCCGCAGGCCCGATGAACACCCCGTCCACGCCGGGCGTGTTCACAATCGCCTCAAGGTTATCGAGCCCCTTCTGGGTTTCGATCTGGACGAGCAGGCAAATCTCGTCCCGCGCGTTGGTGAAATAGCCCGGCACGGTGCCGAACCTGTTCGCCCGGGTCGAGCCGCCCATCCCGCGAAACCCGCGGGGAGCATAGTCCACAGCCTCGGCCGCATAGGCGGCCTCTTCGGCGGTCTGGACATAGGGGATCAGCAGGTTCTGCGCACCAATGTCCAACAGGCGCTTGATCTCGGCCCCGTTCAGCTCGGTCGGGCGAACCATGGGTGCGGTACCATAGGCCGACATCGCCTGCAGCATGTTCAGGATGCTAACCACGTCATTCGGCGTGTGCTCGCAATCCAAGAGCATCCAGTCATAGCCGACATTGGCCAGCATCTCGGTCGCGGCATTGTCGCGGATGGTGGACCAGAGGCCGATCTGCTGCTGACCGGCCATGATCGCGCGTTTGAACGGGTTGGCGATCTGCTCCATCAGTTCACCGGCGTGACGAGCGCATCGCCGTTAAAGAACGCGGTGACGTTGGACAGCTGAACCTCTGCCATAGCGCGGCGGGTTTCGTGGGTGCCGGAGCCTTGGTGCGGCTGCAGGACCACGTTGGTCAGCTCGTAGAAGCGTTCGTTAATGTGCGGCTCGTTGATGAACACATCAAGGCCCGCGCCCGCAATCGCGCCGCTTTCCAGCGCGTCCAGCATCGCCTCTTCATCGATGGTGGTGCCGCGGCTGATGTTGATGATCACACCGTTCGGGCCAAGTGCGTTGATAACCTCGCGGCTGACGTAGCCTTCGGTTTCCTTGCCGCCGACCAGAGCCACAACGAACCAGTCCACAGCTTCGGCCAGGCTCTTGGCGTCGGCGTGATAGGTCCAGCCGGGGGTCTGTTTTTCACTGCGCGAGTGGTAGTGGATGTCCATCTTGAACGCCGCCAGACGGTCGGCGATTTCTCGGCCGATCCGGCCCATGCCGCAGATACCGACGGTGCCGCCAGTCATCTTGCGGTTCAAAGGCAGGCTGCCGCCGCCAGCCCAACGGCCGGAGCGGGTCAGGTTATCACCCTCGATCATGTTGCGGGTCTGGGTCAGCATCAGAGCCACCGCCAGATCCGCCACGTCATCGTTCAGAACATCGGGGGTGTTGGTGACTTTGATCCCGCGCTCGCTGGCCGCAACCACGTCAATCGCGTCATAGCCCACGCCGAAGTTCGCGATCAGGCCAAGGTTCGACAGCGGGTCCATCGCCGCGCCGCCAAAGGGGGCGTGACCCTTGAACACCACAGCGGTGATGCCATCGCGCACAGCCGCATCCAGCGCCGCGATATCAGCGGGGGTCGCGGCATAGGTGTTGGGGTAATTTGCGTCGAACCGCGCGCGCTCTTCCTCGTTGAAGGCACCACAGACAAGCAGTTTTACATCGGACATTTCACATTTCCTTTCCGTGGTTTAGAGCAATTTCCTGATGCGACTGATCGCTTCAAGAATATTCTCGGTCGAGTTCGCGTAGGAGAAGCGCAGATACCCTTCGCCCCACGCGCCAAAGGACGTCCCGGCAACGGTCGCAACCCCCGCCTCGTCCAGAAATTTATCCTGCGCCTGTTTCGAGGTCAGGCCGGTCCCCTCGATATTCGGGAAGGCATAGAAGGCCCCCGCGGCATCGGCGCAGCGTACACCGGGCAGGTCGTTCAGGGCGTCCACGATCACTTGGCGGCGGGCGTCGAACTGGGCCACCATGGCGGTCACGCAGTCCTGCGGTCCGGCCAAAGCGGCGAGCCCCGCGAACTGGGTCGGCGCGTTCACGCAGGAGTGGTCGTTGATGCAGAGGCGCGTCACGTGGTCCACCGCCGCATCAGGCCAAACCGCGTAGCCAAGGCGCCAGCCGGTCATGGCATAGGTCTTGGACCAGCCATCCAGCATGATCAGGCGGTCGCGGATTTCGGGGTATTGCAGCAGGCTGACGTGTTCCCGCCCGCCATAGAGCATGTTGCTGTAAATCTCGTCCGACATCAGGGCCACGTGGGGGTGATCCATCAGGCCCGCCACCAGCTTGTCGATTTCCTCTTTCGGCGTGACACCGCCCGTGGGGTTCGCAGGGCTGTTGATGATGATCAGGCGGGTGCGTTCGGTGATCTGGGACAGAACCTGTTCGGCGCTGAAGGCAAAACCGTTCTTTTCCTCCAAGGCAATCGGCACGGGCGTCGCGCCGCTGTACTTGATTACGGATTCATAGATCGGAAAGCCCGGATTGGGGTACATGATCTCGGCGCCCGGTTGGCCGAACATCATCACCGCAAAGAACATCGTCGGCTTGCCACCCGGCACGACGACCACGTTGTCAGGATTCACTTCAACCCCGTGACGGCGGTTCAGGTCGGCGGCAACAGCCTCGCGCAGCACCGGCAGACCGTTCGCGGGCGTGTAGCCGTGGTGGCCATCGCGGATCGCCTTGATCGCGGCTTCGGAGATATGCTCGGGCGTTTTGAAGTCCGGCTGCCCGATCCCGAGGTTGATGATATCTTTGCCCTGCTGCGCCAGAGCCTGCGCCCGCGCCAGCACCACAAAGGCGGACTCGGTTCCCAGACGCGACAGACTGTCGGCGAAAATCATGCCTGACATGGTCCCTCCCCATAGGCTGATTAAAGTGCCGGAGCGGGCCCCTCCTTCCCGCTCCGACTGGGTTTGGAAATTTGGTATACCAAAATTTCCAACCTGAAAAGCCCCGAGTTTCGGGAAATTCTCAGAGGTACTTTTTCAGCCAGCCCAAGGTTTGATCCGTGGGTTTGCCCGGCTTGTATTCAGCCCCGATGGGCGCGGAATATTCAAGATCGGCAATCAGTTGCAGAACATAGCTATAGTCCAGCTCGCCATGATCGGGTTGCGCTCGGTCGGGGACCGAGGCGATCTGGATGTGCCCGATCTTGGGCAGCAGGTCGCGCAGGGTGTTGCTCAGATCGCCCTGCATCAACTGCATATGATAGCAGTCGAACATGATCTTGATGTTGGGTTCGTCCACCATGTCGATGATCCGCTGCGCCTCGGCGGTCGAGGTCAGGAAGTACCCCGGCACGTCATAGGTGTTCAGAGGCTCGATCAGGATGGTGATGCCAAAGGGCGCTGCCCGTTCGCAGGCATAGCGCAGGTTCTGTACAAAGGCTTTGGCGGCCTCTGCCCCCTTGGACTTGCCAGCCATGACGTGGATGCATTTAGTGCCGGTGGCGTTGGCATAGGCGACGGCCTGGTCGATGGCAGCGCGCCCCTCGTCCATACGGTCGGGCAATGCACACAGGCCGAAATCGCCCTCATCCAGATCGCCCGGATGGGTGTTCAGCCCCAGCATGGTCATGCCGGTTTCCTTGAGCGCCTCGCGCACCTTTTTGGCGGGGGTGTCATAGGGCCAGTGGCATTCCACATCCGAAAATCCGGCCTGTTTCGCGGCGCGGATGGCGTCGGGCAATTCCAGTTCCCGCCAGAGGAACCCGAGGTTGGCAGAGAATTTCATCAGTCCCACTCCACATCATATTTGGTGACGATCTGCTGGACCATGTCGGGGCTCAGCATCTTGGCATCATAGCCGCGCATCAGGATGGCCAGACGCGCGGTGTCCTCGAGTTCTTCGATGGCGTTGCAGGCGGATTCTACGTCCTTGGCGGCCACAACAGGGCCGTGATTGGCGAGCATGACCGCGCTGCGTTTACCCGCCAGCCCGCGCACCGCATCGCCCATCGCTGGATCTCCGGGGATGAAGAACGGCAGAAGCTTGACCTTGCCCAGTTTCATGATCGCATAGGGCGTCAGGGGCGGCAGGAAGTTATCCTCGTCCACCTCGGGCATCAGGGACCACGCGACCGAGTGGCAGGAGTGCAGGTGCACCACCGCGCCGGTCTTGTTCCGCGTCTCGTAGAAGGCCGAATGTAGGGGCATCTCCTTGGTCGGTTTGTCGCCACTGATCAGAGTGCCATTTGCGTCAAACCGCGACAGCCGCGCCGGATCAAGACGCCCGAAACTGGTCCCAGTGGGCGACACCAAGAGCCCGCCATCGGGCGTGCGGGCCGAGATATTGCCGGTCGAGCCCCCTGTCAGACCGCGGTCGAACAGGGATTTCGCCAGCATGCACATCTCTTCGCGCAGCTTGGTTTCTTCGGTCATTGATCCTCCAGCACCTTTAGCGCGTCGGCAAAGAAGCCCTCTTTGCCAAAGTTGCCGGATTTCAGGGTCAAAGCAATCTTTTCCCCGTCGCTTTCCGCATAGGTCCACGGCACGCCGGGCGCGATTTCCTGCCCGATGTCCAGACGTGTGACCCCCAGAGCCTGTGTGACCGCGCCACTGGTTTCACCACCCGCCACGACGAACCGACGGGCACCGGCGCTAAAGGCCGCTTGGGCCAGTTCAGCCAGCGCGTTTTCGATCATCTCGCCCACTTCGGCGACGCCAAAGGCCTCTTGCGCCTTGCGGACGGTGTCAGGCTCGGCAGTAGCGTAGAACAAGGGGGCTTGGCTCAGGTTCTGCTTGGCCAGCCATGCCAACGCAGGGCCGATCCCGCGCTTGTCCAGATCAAAGGCATCAAGGCGATAGCTGGGGGCATTCACGCTGTATTCGCAGACCTGCGCGCGGGTCATGGCTGAACAGCTGCCCGACAGAACGATGGTCTTGTTCGGAAGATCGGGACGCACGGCGCGTTCGGCATCGGCGGCCAGTACCCCATCGCGGACGTATAGCGCGGGCAAAGGCATCGCCACTGCGCTGCCGCCGGTCATCAGGGGCATGTCGCGGCAGGCCTCGGCGATCGTGTACAGATCCTCGTCCGCCACAGCGTCGATGACCACATGGGCCACACCTTGGTCCTGAAGTTCGGCCAAACGGGCGCGCAGGGCTTCGGTCCCGCGGGCCACAGCCAGACGGTTCGCCAAGCCCACCTGCCCCGTCACCTGCGGCGCAAGCAGACGCATCAGGTTGCTGTCGCGCATGGGGGTCAGGGGGTGATCCTTCATCGGGCTTTCCGCCAGCGGCAGCTCCCCGACAAAGAGGTTCCCCATGAAAATCGCCCGCCCGTTTTCGGGGAAGGCAGGGCAATACATGGTCTGCGATGCGCCAAGGTCATCCATCAGCGCCTCGGCAACGGGGCCAATGTTGCCCTCGGCCGTACTGTCGAAGGTCGAGCAATATTTCCAGAAGAACCGCTGCGCCCCTGCCCGTTTCAGCCAGCCCAGAGCCAAACGGCACTGCGCCACGGCCTCGTCCACGGGCGCGGTGCGGCATTTCAGGGCAATGACTTCGAAAGGGGCCGTGTCGGTGGGCTCTTCTTCGGGGATGCCCATGCGCAGGGACACGCGGACGCCTGAACGGGCCAAAAGGCCCGCCAGATCGGTTGCACCGGTAAAATCGTCGGCAATACAGCCAAGTACGGTCATGGTTACTCCTGTCCAGGTAATGTCAGGCCCGCCATTGCGGCATAGACCTTGGCGATGGCAGCGTCGTCTTCGGCCCCCAGCCCCATGCCTTGGGCGGCCAGATACATCTGCAGCGCCGCGCCCGAAATCGGCGCGCTGAATTTCGCGCTGCGGGCGATGTCCTGCACGATACCAAGGTCCTTGGGCCAGATGTTGACCTGACTTTTGGGGGAATAGTCGTTGTCGATGATGTGGGGCGTGCGGTTTTCCAGCGCCCAAGAAGTGCCCGCGGATTTGGTGATCACCTCGTAGAAGCGCTTGGGATCAACGCCTTGGGTCATGCCAAAGGTCAGTGCCTCGGCCATGGTGGCGATGTGGACGCCAACGAGTAGCTGGTTCACCGCCTTCATCGCGCTGCCAGCACCGGCGCTGTCGCCCATTTCAAAAACGTCGCTGGCCATGCCATCGAGGGCGGGTTTCAACGCGGTAAAGGTTTCTGCCGTGCCCGATGCCAGCACCGACAGAGCCCCATCCGCCGCACGGATCGGACCGCCAGAAATCGGAGCGTCCAGATAGAGCACGCCGTTTTCGGCGCACTGGGCCTCCATCCGGCGGGCGAAATCGGGGGCGACGGTGGCACAGCTCATGACAGCAGCGCCTTTGCGCAGCATGGGAACCGCGCCGCCATCGCCAAACAGAACCGCTTCGGTCTGGGCTGCGTTCAGGACCACGGTGACAACCGCATCCAGATCGCCTGCCACGTCGGCCAGCGCCCCCTCGGCCCCGCCAGCCTCGCGGAATTTCTGCGCCTGTGCGGGGTTGATGTCAAAACCATAGACGGTCAGCCCGGCTCGCAGCAGCGAACTGGCCACCCCGTAGCCCATCGACCCCAAGCCAATCACGGCCACCTTGTAATCTGCGCCCATCTGCCCCTCCTCTGAACCCAATGGCGTGCGGATACCGTGGCGCCCTCCCAGACTCCGTTACCGGTACCGAATTGTGGTATGGGTAGACCCCAAGAAGGGGTGCGTCAAGCCTGCATCCCGTGTAGAACACTTCAAATCGTCACCCTGAGAGGGAACAGGATGCAAAGCAAAGTCACTTTGGCCGATGTCGCCGCCGCTGCAGGGGTCAGCAAAATGACCGCCTCTCGGGCGATGCGCGGTGCGCGGGATGTGTCGCCGAAGACGGTGGAACGCATCCAGCGGATCGCGGCCGAGCTTGGCTATATGGCGAACCACGTGGCGGCCAGTCTGGCGAACAACCGCTCGGACCTGATCGGAGTGGTGGTCCCGTCCCTGTCCAACATCGTGTTCTCCGAGGTGATGTCCGGGATCGAGGACGCGATTACCGGAAGCGGGCTGCAACCCTTTTTCGGGGTCACGGGGTATGATCCCGACCGCGAATACCGGATCGTGCGGCAGATGCTGTCATGGCAACCGGCGGGGATGATCGTGACCGGCTTGGATCAGGACGAGCTGACCACGCAGATGCTGCGGGCGGCCCCTCTGCCCATCGTGCAGATCATGGATACGGACGGCGATCCGGTGGACATGTGCGTCGGCTTTTCCCAACGCGAGGCGGGCGCGGGCATGGCACGGATGCTGCTTGAGGCAGGGCGCAAGCGTTTCGCCTATGTGGGCTGCGGGCTGGACCGTGACACCCGTGGGGCCAAACGGCGCGCAGGATATCTGGAGACTTTGGCCACCCAAGGCATCACCGATGTGCCCGAGCGGATCGTGGGCGGGCTGTCCAGCGTGGCCGCAGGCAAGGCGATGACTGCCGAAATCCTGACCGCCCATCCCGATCTGGACGCCATCTACTATTCCAACGATGACGTTGCGATGGGCGGTCTGTTCCACTGCATGGAGGCAGGCATCCCCATCCCCGACCGCCTGACCATCGCCGGTTTCAACGGGGTCGATATTTCCGCCAGCCTGCCCGCCCCGATGGCCACAACCCGCACCGCGCGCCGCGAAATCGGTGCTGCGGCCGCCGCCGCGATCCTCAATCGTCAGGGCCGTGGAACCAAATCGCCCCTCCCCGCGTTGCAGACCCTCGAAGTGCACCACGTTCTGGACGCACGGATTTCTGTCACAACGAGTTGATCTGCCTTAGTTCATCCTTTCCATCTGTCATCCGCGTATAACTATGCAAAGATACCTTCAGGTGTATGTGTCATGAGAGTGAGCCCCTTAATGGAGCAAGTCCCCGCGCCTGCCGACCTTCTGGCAGATCCGCATCAGGAAATCGAAGCGCTGAAGCGCCGTATCGCCGAGCTTGAGGCCGAGACGGCGGAGCAGAGCCTGCGCCTTCGGACCAAACGTCTGAAGCTACAGGAATTCGAGGCGATGGTGGAAACGGCGCCCGTCGGTATTCTGGTGGCCGATGCCAGCGGTCAGATCACCTTTGGCAATCATCTGGTCGAAGAGATGCTGCGCCATCCCATCCACTTCTCGGAAAAGGTGGCAGACTACCACGCGTGGACGGCGTTTGATCAGCACGGACACCCCATCGATCCCGAGAAATACCCCCTTGCCCGCGTTCTGGAAGGCGAGGATTATTCCGAGATGGACGTGCATTACCAGCGCGGCGACGGTACGAAATTCTGGATGCGCATTATCGGGCGCCCCGTCAAAGACACCGAAGGGCACCGCATCGGCGCCGCCGTGGCCCTGATCGACATCGACGCCGAGCGCAAGCTGCAGGACACCCAGCGCATCCTGATCCGCGAATTGAACCACCGTGTGAAGAACGCCTTTAGTGTGGTGAAGTCGATCGTGAACCAATCCCTGCGTTACTCCACCGTCGAGGATGGCGTGCGGCGCACGCTGGACAACCGACTGGACGCCTATGCCGCCGCCCACGGGCGCCTGATGGACACCAAATGGCAGTCCGGCGATTTCCGCGATGTCGTGGCCGATATCGTTGATCGCGTGGCCCCGGGCCGTGTGCACTATGATGGCCAGGCGTTTCAGGTGTGCAGCGGTCAGGCTCTGGCTTTTTCCATGGCCTTTTACGAACTGGCAACCAATGCTGTGAAATATGGGTCCCTAAGTGTGCCGGGGGGCCGCGTCGATTTGAAATGGGAAATTGATGACACAGAAGACACACCTTCATTTTCTGTAAGGTGGCAGGAACTCGGGGGCCCGCTGGTCGTTAGGTCTGAGAGAAAAGGGTTTGGCTCGTTCATCACGAACCGCGCCATCGCCCTCGAGACTGGAGGCAGTGTGGAAATGGATTATGCGGAAACCGGAGTCATCTGGACCTGCTCGATGCCGATCGAGGAGCTACCCGAAGATGAGTGAAGCAATGCCCAGAGTGCTGATTGTCGAGGACGAAGTGATCGTTGCCCTTGACCTGTCCGAAGTCATCGAAGAACGCGGCTACGAAGTGGTTGGCCCCTGCTCGCGCCTGAAACAGGCCGAACATGCCGCGCGCGAAGCCCAGATTGATGCAGCCTTTCTGGATGTGAATTTGGGCTACGGCGCGACCACCGAAGGCGTGGCCCGTATCCTGCGCGAACGGAATATCCCGTTTGCCTTTATCACCGCCGATGCGCCCGATGGGGTGGAATTTCGCCGCACGGGCGAGCCGTTGATCCGCAAGCCCGCCTCGCACGCGGCCCTGATCAACTGTCTGGAAAAGTGGTGCGCCTGAGCGCGCCACCTATTCCCGAACCAGTTTTCCGTTTTCCAGCACCAGCGTTTCGGGGGCCAGGGACTGCCGGAACGCCGGATCGTGACTGATCAGAACCATCGCCTGAGGCAGGCTCTGCAAGACCTCTAGCAGTCGGATTTCGTTTTCTTTGTCCAGCGCGTTGGTGGGTTCGTCCAGCAGCAGCACCTCTGGCTCCATCGCCAGAACGGTGGCCAGGGTCACCATCCGCTTTTCCCCGCCCGACAGTTTGTGGGTCACCCGATCACGCAGATGGCCAATCCCGATCCGCGCCAGAACCGTGTCCACGATGTCCAGAGCCTCGGCCTTGGATTTACCAAGGTTCAAGGGGCCGAACGCTACATCCTCGGCCACGGTAGGGCAAAAGAGCTGATCGTCGGGGTCCTGAAATAGCAGACCCATCCGGCAGCGCACGTCGTAGAAATCGGCCTCTTTGCGGCGGGGCTGGCCAAAGGCGATGACCTCGCCCTTTTGGGGCCGGAGCAGGCCCACCATCATCCGCATCAACGTCGACTTTCCCGCCCCGTTCGGCCCGATGACCGACACGCGCTGACCGGCACTCAGAGTCAGATCAGCCCCCGACAGCACCGGCGCATGGCCCGGATAGGCAAAGTGGATGTCCCGCAGTTCAAGCAGCGCCATACACGGCCTCCAACCCGACCAGCGCGGCACAAACACCGATCACAACCAGTGCAAAAACCACATCGCGGGGGCTGAGGCGGAACTCCTCAAGCAGGATGATACGTCCCTGAAAGCCACGGCATTTCATGGCCACCAGAATGCGCTCGGACCGCTCTAGTGCGCGTACCAGCATCATGCCCACCAGATAGCCGTAGCTGCGATAGGTGTGCCACGTGCTGCGCGGGCGGAAGCCCCGCACCTTCATCGAGGTCCGCAGGCGCGCGTATTCATCGCGCAGAACCTCGATATAGCGGATGGTGAACATCATCAGATGCACCAGCGATTCGGGGCATTTCAGGGCGTGGAGCGCGTGGCCCAAGGTCACAGGCTCTAGCGAGCCGACCAGCACCATCAGCGCCAGCACTACAGCGTTTGCGGTCAGGGCGATTTCCACCGCTTGCCACAGGCCCTGCCAGCTGGCAGTCAGACCCCAGAGGGTAAACATCGCATCCCCGGGGACCGAGAACGGCAGCATCACCAGCATTGCCACGATGAAACCGTCCACCGCCACCATGCGGCGCAGGGTCCGGCCTGCGGGCATCGGCGACAGGGCCAGCAGGGTCAGGCTGGCCACCATCGCCCCCGTCAGCGCGTGCAGGCTGCTAAGCGACACAACGACCACCGCATAAAGCACCGCAAGCAGGATGCGGGCACGAGGGTCAATCTCGTCCACCAGCCCGCGTAGGGTGGCGCTGCGTTCGGTCAGGTGATCGCCGGTCAGTAGGGTCATTGCGCCCCCTTTCCAGCGTCCTGCAACCGGCGGCGCGCGGCGATATAGAACACCAGCCCGAACAGGCCGATGATATAGCCAATGCCCCCCAGAATGGTCTGCAGGTCGTTCTTTTCACGGTAAGCGGCGATCTCGCGGCGGAGGGGACGCAGCTCGTCCCGCAACATGTCGGCGACTTCGGCAACCTGAACGGGGGTCAAGCCGCCAGCCACAACGGGTGCATCGGTGGCTGCCTGCGAAACAGGCGCCTCGGTCGCGGTGACCGTGTGGCCCATCACGCGGGCGACATCCTCAAGGCTCATCTCGGCGGTGGCCACATGCCCTGCCCCGAGGTCCGAGCGGAATTCTAGCGCGGTTTCCTCGGTCGGGGTGTAGGTGAAGAAGCCATCGGCATCCGTGGTGGTTTCACCGATCTTGGAGCCATCGGGACGCAGCACATTGACCACCACGTTCTTGGCCATGTCCCCGTTGGAAAAGCCGATCTCGCCTTCGATCTGGGTGCCCGAGGGGAACACAGCGGCGATGATCTTGTGGGCCGAGGCCGCGATCGGGGTCAGGGCCAGAGCGGCCGTCAGGGTCAGGGAAAGGCGGTTCATGACTGCACCTCCCGCAGGGAATGGAAGAGTTCCGGCTTGACCTTGCGCGCCAGATAAACGGCGGCGGCGGTCAGTAGGCCCTCGATGATGATCACGGGGATATGGGCCACGAACACCAGCTTGGCCGCTGGAATAAAGGCATCACCGGACAGCATCAGGCAGGCCGCAACCGCCACGGTGGTCAGACCGCTGGCAAAGGCTCCGCCCACGCCGCCCCACACTGCGCCCTGCACAGGGGTGCCACGGGTGATCAGACGGCTGAACAACAGACCCGCCAGCACCGCAGGACCCGCGATATTCACTGCGTTCACCCCCAGCACCGTCAGCCCGCCAAAGCCGAAGAACACCGCTTGTAGCACCAGTCCGACGAACAGCGCCGGAAAGGCCGCCCACCCCAGAACCAGCCCCGCCAATCCGTTCAGGATCAGGTGGACCGAGGACGGCCCCAGCGGCACATGGATCAAAGACGCGACAAAGAAGCTGGCCGACAGAACGCCCGCCGCGGGAATTTTTTCCAGCGGCAGTTGGCGCAGACCCATAGCGATCCCGCCCGCGGCCAAAACCGCGCCGCCGATCACCACCGGTCCTGTCAGGGCACCATCAACAATATGCATGGGCCGCTCTCCTTAGTTCAGGTCCCAGGCGCGGACCCAGATGACCGCATCCTGTGACAGAGGTTTGCCCTCGAATTCTTTGTCCGGCCCGATGTCCAACGCGGCAAAGCCCCAATAGCCCGCCTTCGGCACACCGAAGTCGAAATACCCCTCGTCGTCCGAGATCACCACAATCGCCCCGCCGGGCAAGGGTTTGGCCGTGGGGGCCAGCGCACCTTCGCCCGCCAGATCGGGCTCTGCTGCCATGAATTCGACCTCGATCTCGGCTCCTGCGACAGGTTCGCCCGCCGCCATCACCCGTCCGCGAAAGGTCGAGCCCGCGATGATGTTATAGGGTTTGGTCAAGGGCAGGATCTCGGTGCGCAGGTTTTGCGGCTGATCCCAGTCGGTCGGCAGGCCGCTGCGGTTCAGGTAGGCCTTCGTGATCTGCTGGATGAACTTGTCCTCGGACTCCTCGTAATAGGGCTGAGGGACGGTCACCAGCACATAGTCGCCCGACCGTTTGACCGGCACAGAGCCCATGTAAGCACCCGCGCTATTCTCGCTGCTGCGGAACACGGTAGGGGTCAGAGAGGGTTTCAGATCGGTCTTTTCCCCGCGGTGCACCACGTAGAATTCCAAGGGCTCGGCCAGTTCCATCACGGTGCCGTCGCTCATCGGGTGCCAGAAGGCCAGTTTGACCGGCACATCGCCGGGACGTTCGATAATGGTGTCTTTGGTGTAACTTAGCAGGAAATGCGCCCCTGCCACCTTGGGCAGAAGCAAAGCTGCGGCGGTGGCCAGCAGTAGGTGTTTCAAGGTCACGTCCTCATACAGACAGGCGGGAAATCCCGCATTCGGAATGAGACGAAAGGGAACAATCGGCACGGGTGGATTTATGGCCCAACCACGCCAGACGCGCACCCCGGCGTCCGGTTGCAAAGCGCATCTCTGCGCCTGTGTCCGGCAGGTCTCCTGACTCGCGGGTCGTTGCGCTGGCTGGCCTTCCCGAACCTGTGGTCCAGTGGCTGTCTCAGCTGCGCTCGCCGCTCACAGTTGCGGGGGCAGTCACGGATTTGGTCCCTGATGGGTACGCCGCACCGTGTTCCCTTTTGCTTCCGTCTGGCACCTTGGGGCCGTCGCGGAACCGATCACATTTCGGGTTTGCCCCATCCGCCAGCCCCCGTCAATCGCTGTTCGCGCAAGGGGGACTAGCAAAAGGTATGGTCGTGCGACTTCGCCTCAGATCGCGACAGGCAGAGGGCGGCGCTGCACGCGGGCGTTCAGTCGCTGCATCTCTTCGTCGCCGACGCGGGCGATCTTGGCCCAGATGGCGCGGAACATCAGTTCGCCGGTCAAGCGGCCGAAATCATAGGCCAGATCTGCGGGGGTGGCGCTGGTCTGAACGTCGCTGCGCAGGGTCCGCCACTGGTCGCGCAGGGCCAGCACGCCGGCGTCATCGGTCAGCTCGCCAATCAGTGCGTCGAACCCGTCCGCCGCGCCGGGCATTTTAAGCCCGCGGGTCGCGATGGTCAGATCATGAATTCCGTTCGCCCCCTCGTAGATCGAGGTGATGCGGGCATCGCGCCATGTCTGGGACACACGGTATTCGGTCAGGTAACCATACCCCCCCAGCACCTGCATCCCCAGATCGGCACTGCGAATGCCCGCCTCGGTGCAGAAGACCTTGCACACGGGGGTCAGGAAATCGACCAAGGCGGGGCGCTGCCCGAGGTCCATCTCGACCATGGTGATGTGGGTCATCGCCCGCGCCCCAACGGCCAAGGCGCGCTGTTCGTCCAGCATCCGGCGCACATCGGCGTGGTCGGACAGAACGGCGGGGCTGCCATCGGGTTTGCGCCCTTGGGTGCGCTCCGCGGCATAGGCCGAGGCGACCTGATAAGCGCGGCTGGCATGGGCAACCCCCTGAAGGGACACGTCGATCCGCGCGTGGTTCATCATGGTGAACATCGCCATCAGACCCTGCCCCTCGGCTCCCAATAGTTCCGCCCGCGCGCCATCGAACGCCATCTGGCAGGTCGGCGAGGCATGAAGACCCAACTTTTCCTCGATGCGCGTGACGGTGATGTCGTTGCGCGCGCCTTCATTGTCGGACAGGCACAGGAACAGGGACAGGCCCTTGACCCCGTCCTCCATCGCGCCGGTACGGGCCAGCACCAGATGGAAGATGCCTTCGCTCATGTCCTGATCACCGCCCGAGATAAAGATCTTCTCGCCGGTGATTTTCCATTGGCCGTCTTCCTGCACGGCTTTGGTACGAACGCGGCTCAGGTCACTGCCTGCGCCCGGTTCGGTCAGACACATGGTGGCCAGCCAGCGCCCCTCGGCCAGAGGGGGGATATAGGCGGCTTTCTGATCCTCGGTGCCAAAGCGCATGAGGGTGGACACAGCGCCGGGGACCAGATTGCACACCATTTGCAGCGCGTGGTTCGCGCCGCTGAAAATCTCGGACACACAGGCGGCGGTGACGTGATCGGCCTGCATCCCGCCGAATTCCTCTGGCACCGTCAGCCCCTGCCAGCCACCTTCGGCCAGTTGGGTGAACGCATCGCCAAAGCCGTCGGGCATCCGCACACGGCCATTTTCCAGACGGCAGCCTTGGGCGTCGCCCGGTTCATCCAAGGGGGCGATCACACCCTCGGCGAAGCTTGCGAAATGGGTGATGATCCCCTCGGCCAGTTCGTCATCCCAGTCGGGCAGACGGGCCACATCGGCAACGTGGCGCAGGCTGAACAGGATATCGTCAACGGGGGCGGCAAAGGGGATCATCAATCTTGCTCCTGATTACTGACAGGTAAAGCTGGAGGCCGACTTGGGGTCGGTTCCGGTATAGTGGGCGGTTTGCGGCGCGGGGCACAGGACAGTCTCTTCGCCCTTCAGGGTCTCGGGGACTTCTTCGTTGCCGTCGCGGGCGCGTGCGGGGATGGCTTCGGGGGCGGTGCCGTTTTCAACCCAGTCCACCAGCGCGGTGAACAGATCGAAATCCTCAGCGCCCGGGCCGCCAGAGCAGTGGCTCATGGCCGGAACGGGGTAGAAACGGGCGAAGTCTGCCGCCTTGCCACCGTTGTTCGCGTCCAGTTTGCCGTACCAGTTCGCGGTGTCATTGACCGAGAAGACCGCATCGCTGACCCCGTGGAACACCAGCATCTTGCCACCCGCATCGCGGAACTGCGCCAGTTCGGGGTTGTCCGAACCCGGAGGGGTCATGACCTCCATCGCGCTTTCGGGGAACTCGGCGGTGGTGGCATAGATGTCCCCTGCCCGCGCCTTCAGGTCAAAGCCCATCAGGAACTGTTCCAGCGCCTCGGGCGAGCCTTCGACATCGGTGGGGGGCGTGGTGAACACCTGCGCCAGCGAGCCAGAGCCCATCACGCCGATGATCGGACGGTTGCCCCACGGCGGGATCGGGCTTTCCAGTTTCCAGAAGCGCCAGTTGCCGCCCTCGATCCCCGTATCCCACGGCCAATCAGAGTAGAGCTGTTCGCCATTCGCGCCCTTGGGGCCGGCGTGAATGTTTTGCAGAACGGTGACTTGGGCCTCGGTCAGACACGCGCTGTTCTGGCCTTCGGCGCATTGCAGGGTGGTCACGTCGAACGCGTCCTGACAGGCGGCGGAGTTCTGAACCAGACCGTCCTCCAGACCGTCCAGTGCGTCACACGCCGCGCGGACGCCGTTGCCAACCAGCTTCAGGTCATCGGGCGTAAACGCAGTTTTCAGCGCGCCATTGATCGACATGAAGTTCTGCACATCATGGGCGTGTTGCAGCGCGGCCTTGGGCAGGTTGAACCCCGGCGCACCGATCAGCAACCCGTCAAACGCCTCGGGCATCCGAGAGGCCGCGACCATCGCGTGACGCCCACCGTTCGAGCACCCCACGCCATAAGCGTGGTCGATATCCGCGCCATAGAAGGCCTGCACCGCCTGACGCGCCACCGGGTCCAGTGTTGCCACGGCCTTGTAGCCGTACATCTGGCGCGCCTCGAAATCGAAGCCGAAGTTTGCGCCGCCAGCCAGTCCCTTATCGGGGTTCGCTTTGCCATCATGGCCCGCGTCCGAGGACACCACCGCATAGCCGCGCGCCAAGGGCGTGTCGCTGCCAGTGCCGGACTTCAGACCACCGGTTGCGGCTTTGACTTCACCATCGTTGCCGCCATTGAACTGGTGCACGTAGTCACCGTTCCAGTCCTCGGGCAGGTTCAGCTCGAACGACAGCGCATAGGGCTTGCCGTCCATGCCCGTGCGCTCCGCCATCACGCCGCGCACGCGGCAAGCGTTCACGGGGCTTTCCTCGCCCGCGGGGACAGCGGCCACCTCGGTCAGGCGCACGCCGCTCAGGCCCAAGGCCTCGGCGGTTAGGCCATCGCAGGCCATCGGGGCGGCAATTGCCCCGGTCGAGACCAGCGAAGTGGTCAGACCCAGAAGTACTTTCTTCATATCGCGTTTCCTCCAATAAACTCCTGTTCGCAGCAGGGCTCCTCTTCCCCGCTGCGGTCAGGCACACATCCCCTATAGGGGAGTTTCGTCAGGACACGCCGAGCAGGCGCATCGCGTTTTCTTTCAGGATCAGCGGACGAACCTCGTCCTTGAAGTTCTGCTTGTCGAAGGCATCCAGCCACTTCTCCGGTGCGATCATCGGCCAATCCGACCCGAACAGCATCTTCTTCTTCAGAAGCGTGTTCGAATAGCGGATCAGGATCTCGGGGAAGTACTTCGGCGACCAGCCAGACAGGTCGATGTAAACGTTTGGCTTGTGGGTCGCGACCGACAGCGCCTCTTCCTGCCAAGGAAAGGACGGGTGCGCCAGAATGATCGGCATATCGGGGAAATCCACGGCCAGATCGTCGATATACATCGGGTTGGAATACTTCAGCCGCATCCCGTTGCCGCCCTTCATGCCGCTGCCAACGCCGGTCTGGCCGGTGTGGAACAGGGCGGGCTTGCCGGTTTCCGCGATCGCCTCATAGAGGTCATAGGCCATCCGGTCGTTGGGATAGAACCCCTGCATGGTCGGGTGGAATTTGAAGCCCTGCACGCCGTAGTTCGCCACCAGATCGCGGGCCTCGCGGGCCCCCAGCTTGCCCTTGTGGGGGTCGATGCTGGCAAACGGAATCAGGATGTCGTCTTCTTTGGCGCAAGCCTCGGCGACCTCGTAGTTGCTGTAGCGGCGGTAGCCGGTCTCGCGTTCGGCATCCACGGGAAAGATCACCGCTGCGATATTCTTCTCGCGGTAGTGGGCTGCGGTTTCGGGAATGGTCGGCGGGTGGCTCCACGGGGCGCCAAAGTATTTGGCCATGGCGCTTTGCAGATCATCGTAACCGTCATCGGCGTGACAGCCGCAGCTTTCCTCGGCGTGGGTGTGGAAATCGATCGCGCGGACTTTGGAGAAATCTACCATTGTGTCACCTCACACCCGGATCAGCGCCGGGTCTTCGTTATCGTAGAGCCGCTCGAGCAGGTCGGCGCGGCGGGTAATGATCTTGCGGACGTTCAGGCTGCCCTTGTCCGTAATCTCGTGGTCTTTGACCGAGGGCGGTTCGGACAGGATAATGGCACGGCTGATCCGCTTTGCCGAGCCAGTGGCATTGTGGGCCATGTCGCGCAGGCGCTCTTCGAGTTCCGCCTGTAGGATCGGGTCGATGACCGCCCCTTCGGAGGTGTTGTCGCCATGAACATGGTCGGGACGCGGGAAGATGAACAGGCCGATCTGGTCGCGGTCATGACCGCAGATCACAACGTCCTGCACCAGACCGCGCAGACCTTCCAACGCCTCAAGACGCAGTTTGCCCGCCTGAACCCAAGTGCCGGTCAGCAGTTTGAAATCCTCGGACACGCGGCCATCAAAGGTCAGGCCCCGCTCGGCATCATCGTTGTTCACGAAACGCACGGCGTCGCCGGTGATCAGGAAGCCTTCTTCGTCAAAGGCTTCGGCGGACTTCTTCTCGTCGCCCCAGTAGCCGGTCATCACATTCGGGCCTTTGACGCGCAGCTCGCAGCGCATCTCGTCGTCGGGCATCAGTTTGACGACCGTTTCAGGCAGAGGCACACCGATCACGCCAGAGCGACCGATGGGTTCGTGAACCATGATCGTCGCGGGGGCGGTTTCGGTCATGCCCCAGCTGGAAATCATCAGCGGCAGGCGGCCACGGACTTCCATCGCCATCTCTTCGAGACGGGTCCAGACGTCTTGGGGCAGCGAGGCACCGGCATAGAAGATCAGGTCCAGATCGCGGAAATACGCTTGGCGCAGCTCCAGATTGGTTTCCATCTCGTGGACCAGCATCGCGAACCCGACGGGCACGTTGAAAGACAGCGTGCCGGGCTTGTCGATGATGTTCTGGACGGTGTGCTTGAAGCCCGACTTGGTGGGCTTGCCGTTGTCCACATACAGGCTGCCGCCGTTCGCCAGCATCATATACGCGTTGTGCGAGCCGCCGAACACGTGGTTCCAAGGCAGCCAGTCGGTGATGCTGGGGGCCTTTTCCTTGAGGAAGGGCATGACCGAGGCCATCTGCGCCTGGTTCGCACACATCATGCGCTGGGTGGTCAGCACGCCCTTGGGGTCCGAAGACGAGCCAGAGGTGAACAAGATTTTCGCCAGCGTATCGGGGCCAACGGCTGCATGCACCGCGTCCAGATCAACGCTGTCATCACCCGCCAGAAGATCGGCAAAGGGGGTCACGGCGACAGGTGCGCCTTCGGTGGCAGAGGCCACGATTTCCACGTCCGCCAGTTCGGGACGCTTCAGCGCCTCAGCGTAGCGGCCCGCGTCATCGACGAAGGCCATCGCAGGTTTGACCTTGTTCAGGACATAGACCAGACGAGCGTGCGCCTCGGGGATGAGCGAATACTGCTCGGCCAGCGGCACGGTCGGAACGCCGGCCCACTGCGCCCCCAAGGACAGCAGCGCGTGGTCCACACCGTTGCCCGACATGATCACGATGGGGGTCTCTTGGCCCAGACCGCGCGCGGCCAGCGAAGAGGCAATCGCTTTGACCTGATCCAGCAGCGCGGCGTAAGTGATTTCGCGCCAGCCGTCCCCTGCCCGCTCGGCGATGTAGACCTGATCGGGGGTCTCGGCGGCCCACTTTTCGATCCAGACGCCGGTGTGATCGACGATGGGATCGCAGGCCACGTTAGAGCGCATTTCGATAATGCTGTCGCGACGCTCGAGCCGGACAGAGTGCGGGACCATGGTCAGTCCCGTAATCTCGTTTTTCATAATTCCCCCTCCGGGCCCTCCCGCCCTTAGTCGGATGATCCAGCGGTGCCAATGCGCCGCAACATATCGTAAAGAGCGGTCTGCTCTTCTTCGCTCAGGGCGGACAGCAGCGCGCGTTCATGCGCCTGGACTGCTGCCTCGGCCTTTTTCCATAATTTCTGCCCTGCCAATGTCGCCCGCAGGGCATAAGAGCGGCGGTCCCCTTCGACGCGGTTGCGCCCGATGAGATCCGCATTTTCCAGCTCGTCCACGATCACCACCGTCCCCGAGCGTTCGATGCGCAGCGCCTGCGCCAGCTGGGTCTGGGTGATGTCGGGATTTTCGTTGATGACGGCGAGCGCCGAGAACGTCGCAACCCGCAGGCCAAGGGGTTCGATGGTACGGATCATGTCCTCGCGGATCAGCAGATAGTTCTGCTTCATGCTGTACCCGATGAACTGCCGCAGACTACGGTCCGAAGGGATCGCCTCTGCCACTGCCTGTTTGCGCGCAACTCTCGCCATCATCGTTCTCCTTGTCTTAACCGGCCACCACACCGACCAGCCAGTAGCTGAGCACGGGGAAGCTGACCAGTAGAGCGATCCGGCAGAACTCGGCGCAGATAAAGGGCGTCGTTCCACGGAAGATCTGACTGGTGGGGATGTCCTTGGCCATCGCAGAGATGACGAACAGGTTCATACCCACGGGCGGTGTGATCAGGCCCATCTCGACGACCACCAGCGTGATGATCCCGAACCACATGGCCTGCTGTTCCGGCATCAGTCCGAAATCCAGCGCCATCACGGTCGGAAAGAACACCGGCACGGTCAAGAGGATCATCGACAAGCTGTCCATGACGCAGCCCATGATCAGATAGAACACAATCATCCCCAGCATCACAGTCATCGGCGCGATATCCGCATTGCGGAAGAAATCGGCCACTTCGGCAGGCATCTGGCTTAGGGCGAGTGCCACGTTGAAGATGTCCGCGCCGAACACGATCGCAAAGATCATCGCGGTCGAGCCTGCGGTGTCGATCAGACAGTCCATCAACTCGCTGAACTTGAGCCCCGCTTTGAACAGACCCACCGCCAGCGTCATCACCACACCCACCGAGGCGCCCTCGGCCGGAGTGAAGAAGCCGCCATAGATGCCCCCCAGAACCACCACGAAGATCGCAATCACGTGCCAGATGTCCTTGAGAGACCGCAGGCGGGTTGCCAAATCGGCTTTCTCGTGGGTCGGGCCTTCTTCGGGATACAGGCGCACATACACCATGATCGCGATAAAGAACCCGCAGACCGCCAGAATGCCCGGAATGGTCGCCGCTAGGAACAGTTTGACGATGTTCTGCTCGGTCAGAAGCGCGTAGATGATCAGAACCACCGACGGCGGGATCAGAATACCCAAGGTGCCCCCAGCCGCCAGCGACCCCGAGGACAGCGCCCCCGAATAGCCGTGCTTGCGCATTTCCGGCAGAGCGACCTTGGCCATGGTCGAGGCTGTCGCCAGCGACGAGCCAGAGATCGAGCCGAACATCGCACAGCCCGCCACAGCCGCCATCGCCAGACCGCCGCGCTTGTGACCGATCCAGGCGTTTGACGCTTGGAAGATCGCGCCCGAAATCCCGGTGCGGGTGGCCAGATGGCCCATCAGGATGAACAGCGGCACGATGGCCAGTTCATAGGACATGAACTTGTCCACCCAAGCGGTGTTGAAATACGCCATCAAGGCATAGGGACTGGCCAGAAACGAATAGCCCACCGCCCCCACAACGCCCATCGCCAGCGCAATCGGCATCCGGATAAAGATCGCCAACAGCAGGACGACGACCATGATCGTTGCAATAAGTGTCGGGTCCATTACGCGCTCTCCATTCCGCGCAGCGAGGTGAAGATCATCGGCAGGCTCATGGCCAGCGCGACAACCGCGGACAGCGCAGTACCAAAGACCGCAGGCACATAGGCCCACCAGATCGGTGCACGCAGCAGCATGGATTTGTCACCATAGCCGCGGATTTCCTCTAGGCCGATCGACAGACGCCAGCACAAGAGCGCCCACACCACGGCAAAGATCAGCGTCCAGATCCCGTCCAGACGGCGCTGCGCCCGAAAGGGCATCCAAGCCGTGAACAGGTCCACCATCACATGGCCTTTGTTCAATTGGCAGAGCGGCAGGAAAAGCGACGCACAGGCGGCGCAGACCAGTTCCACCAGTTCGAAGTCTCCGCGGACACCGCCAAGACCAAGGTTCCGAAGAACAACCGAGACCGTCACAAGGATCGCCGCGCCAAAGATCACCAGCCCGCCGAAACCGGCAGAGACAACGCAGATCGGTCGCAGGATCTTGAACAGGGGGCCGTTCACCCCCTGCCAGTCATTGTGTTCGCTTTCCAGCCGCTCGGCCATATCAGGCGTCCAGCAGCTCGTTGGCGCGGGCCAGAATGGCGGCGCCGTCCAGACCACGATCGTTCAGCTTTTGCACCCAAGCGTCGTGGATCGGCATTGCCAGTTCCTGCCATTCGGCGATGGTCTCGGCGGGGATTTCCGCGATGGTGTTGCCCTGCTTTTCAACGACCGATTTGCCAAAGGCCTCGAATTCGTCGAACTGCTTGCCGATGCGCTGGGACAGAGCCATGCCCGAGTGATCGTCGATCACTTTTTTCACGTCATCCGACATGCCGTCATAGGCGCGCTGGTTCATGATCAGAGCAAAGGTGTTGCAGTAGAGGCCACGTGCGCCCGCCGCCGGAGCCGAGGTAAAGCTGGTCAGTTCCTGCAGTTTGAACGCAGGCACAACCTCGTAGGGCAGACAGCAGCCGTCGATCACGCCGTTCGACAGACCAACAACCATCTCGGTGACGGGGAAGAAGACAACCTCGGCCCCCAGTTTGGTCAGCATCTCGCCGGTGGCCTGGTTGGGCGCGCGCAGCTTCAGACCTTTCAGGTCAGCGGTGCTGGTGACGGGGGCGTTGCGGGTGTGCAGTTTGCCGCCATCGTGGGTGTGGAAGGCCAGCGTTTTCATGCCGCTGTATTCACCTTCGCCGAACTCGTCCATCAGGGTCTGCATCGCAACCGAGGTCTTCTCGGCGTTGGTCACCATGAAGGGCAGCGCCATGGTTTCCGCTACGGGGAAACGATCGGGGGTGTAAACAGGCAGGGTCCATGCGATGTCGCAGATGCCCTGACGGGTCTGGTCTGCCAGCTGCGGCGGCTTGCCACCCAGCTGCATCGAGGGGAACATCTGCACGTCGATCGCGCCGTTCGACGCTTCTTTCAGCTCTGCCGCCCAAGGTTCAAAGAATTTGGTCTGCATGGGCGCGACGCCGGGCAGGAAGTGGTGCAGACGCAGGGTAACTTCGGCTGCGTTCGCGCGTTTCATCAGTGCGGGGGTCGCCAGTGCGGCACCCATGGCTGCCATCATGCTGCGGCGGGTAAAGGTCGTCATTCTCAGGGCCTCCCTATCGTCCTGTGGGTCGAATGAAATCTGTGTGTCCGCCCCCTCCTCTTTGGGGCGGACGAATGGCATACGCCTAGCGGAAAACCGGCGGGCGTTTCTCGAGGAAGGCCTTCAGGCCCTCTTCGGCGTCTGCGCTGGTCTGGGACACAGCCGCGCAAAGGCTTTCGGTGAACAGGCCATCCGCTTTGGACATATCGCCGATGCGGCTGATGGCGTTGATCATCATATAGTTAGACAGGCTTGCGTTTTTCGCGATCTTCGCGGCCAGCTTACGGGCCAGCGGCATCGCTTCGCCTTCGGCCACGGAATAGTGGGTCAGACCCAGCATCAGGCCTTCTTCGGCGTTGTACTTGCGGCCCGTCAGCATCATCTCGCACATGCGGTCGGCCCCAAGGATACGGCCCACGCGCACAGTCGCGCCGCCGCCCACAAAGATGCCGCGCATCCCTTCGGGCAGCTGGAAGATGGTGCTGGGTTCGGCGATGCGCACATGGGTGCTGGTCGCCATTTCCAGACCGCCACCGATCACCGCGCCGTACATCGCCGAGATCACGGGCAGACCGCTGAACTGGATCAGGTCCATCACGCGGTGCCAGTTGCGGCTGTGGCGCATGGTGCCTTCGGCGTTGCGGGCCACGTGCTCGGACAGATCGAGGCCCGAGCAATAGTGCCCTTCGGTCCCGGTCAGGATCACCACACGCACCTCTTCGGGCGGGTTCGAGAAGAACGCGTCGATCGCGTCCAGCAGCTCGTCGCACATAGCGTTGCGCTTGCCGGGGCGGTTCATGGTCAGGGTCGCGACAGGACCGTCGATTTCAACCAGCAGATAATCGGTGCTCTGGGACATCGGAATTCTTTCTTCTTATTTCGCGGGCATACGGGCGGCGGCATCCAAGCGGATGACCGTGCCGTTCAGCATGGGGTTTTCGACGATCTGCTGCGCAAGGCGCGCGTATTCGTCGGGCATCCCCATCCGGCTGGGGAACGGGATGCTCTTGCAAATTTCGGCGCGGACGTCGTCGGGCAGACCGGCGCTCATTGCGGTCTCGAAAAGGCCCGGCGCAATCGCCATCACACGGATGCCAAAGCGCGCCAGTTCACGGGCCGCCGGAAGGGTCATCGAGGCCACGCCGCCTTTGGACGCCGAATAGGCCGCCTGACCGATCTGGCCGTCCTCGAACGCAACGGAGGCGGTGTTGATGATCACGCCGCGCGAACCATCGCTGTCCAGCGGCTCGGATTTGGCCATTTCGCGGGCGGCGACGTTCAGCACGGTGTAGGTACCAAGCAGGTTGACCTGAAGGGTCTTGGCAAAGCTGTCCACGGTCAGGGCGCCATCGCGCGGCAGAATGCGGGTCGCGGTGCCGATCCCTGCGCAGCTAACCACAACCGCGGGCGCCGCACCCAATGCCTCTGCCGCTTTGGCAAAGGCTGCCTCGACTTGTTCAACGTTCGAGACATCCGCAGCAATACCCACGCCGCCAATGTCGGACGCGACGGCATCGGCGCGTTCTTGGGACAGGTCCACAACTGCGACCTTGCCTCCCGCTGCTGCCAAACGGCGCGCGGTTGCTTCGCCCAAACCGCTGCCACCGCCTGTGACCAGCACAACCTTGTCCTGAAGATCCATATCGTCCTCCCCCTCTTGGTCGAACTGTGCGATTGAAAAACTGTTCTGTCAATGAACATTTATTTCCTTAACGCAATTTCGGTATCCGCACCTGATCGTGGCCTGCCAGCGGCTGAAACGGCCCAAAGACTCTGGTTGGCAAAGAGGTCCCCCTGCGGCGAAAGCTGCCCCAGAAAAGATGCACTGAAAATAGAGGAACAGAGCAAGCACTGGTAGATTTCGTGCATTCATCGCGCACCACCAATGAGGCGGATAGGCGAGAAAATCGGACAACCATCTGTTTTGAAATGGCTTCTCGGCGCACCACGGAGAAAGCCCCCGATGCACGGTTTCCTCCACCTGCCATATCCCCACAGGCCGGACTTACGCCTCTGGCGCGAACCGCGCTTTGTAGGCGACAGGGGTCATCCCCTCTTTGGCCTTGAACCGTTTCGAGAAATAAGAGGGGTCGGAAAAGCCCAGACGGTAGCCCACTTCGGCCACTTGCAGGCGGGTGAAGGCCAGCAAACGGCGTGCTTCGGCCATGATCGCGGTCTCGATATAAGAGGACGCGCCCTGCCCCGTGGCCGCCCTGCACAGCCGACTCAGATGGCCCGTCGTGACCGACAAAGCATCTGCGTAATCACGTGCGCTCCAGCCTTCGGCCATATGTTGGGCGATCAGCGCATCCAGCCGTTTGAGCCGGTCATCAGCCCCTTCGCTCAGGTCAACGGGGCTGTGCTCTGCCACCAAGGACAGCATGGCCTGCGCCGTGGACACCAAACTTTGTGCCCTGAACCCGCCCCGTTCCGCAAAGAGACGCGCCAGAACCGTGGTCAGCGCGCCCAACGCCTCGGTCGTGGCGCCAAGAAACGGACGGGACAGCGCCTTGGTGATCTGCCCCCCTTCGCCCGCCAGCCCCAGAAACACGCTGGTCGGAAAGGAAATCACCACCCCGTGCGAGCCTTTGGCAAAAACGAACCCGTGCACCACATGGGGCGGCAGGAACAGGAAATGCCCGCTGGTCAACCGCTGAGACGCGCCGTCCACCGACACCTCGGCCGAGCCTGCGCCCATCACAAATAGCTGCGCCATCTGGTCATGCCGGTGGGGGGTGATCGTCCAGCCATGCTGCGCGGCGCGGTCGAAGAACTGCTCGCAATGGACCACATCGGGGAACACAGTGGTCTCGCCGAACAGGTTAAAGGACGGGATGGGGTGTGGGGTGCTCATGCCCGAAAGGTGCCAGAGCACTGGCCGCGGGTCCACCTCCGATTCACCCAGCGGGACGATTGGACCGTGCATATGCAGCATGAGCGTGGTTTCTTCGAAATACTGACGTATATTTCGAAACTTCTTCGAAAACACACGCGATCCTTGCGAAAATTCGAAACACCTGCGCGACAATCGGGCGCATCATCTGTGGCAACACGCCATTTGGAGGATACAATGCGTATCGGTTGCCCGAAAGAGATCAAGAACCACGAATATCGCGTCGGCCTGACCCCCGAAAGCGCGGCAGAGCTGGTTGCCCATGGTCACACCGTCACCATCGAGACCGGCGCCGGCGAAGGCATCGGCGCCACCGATGACGCCTACCGCGCAGCCGGTGCGGCGATTGCCTCGGTCGACGAGGTGTTCGAGACCGCCGACATCGTGGTAAAAGTCAAAGAACCCCAAGAGGTTGAGCGCAAACGTTTGCGTGCGGACCAGACCCTATATACCTATCTGCACCTTGCCCCCGATGCGCCCCAGACCAATGATCTGATCGCATCCGGCGCGACCTGCATTGCCTATGAAACCGTGACCTCGCCCCGTGGCGGTCTGCCCCTACTGAAGCCCATGAGCCAAGTTGCCGGCCGTATGTCGGTGCAGGCCGGTGCCTCGGCGCTGGAAAAGGCCCATGGCGGACGCGGCGTTCTGCTGGGTGGCGTTCCGGGCGTGGCTCCGGGCAAAATCGTGATCATCGGCGGCGGCGTTGTGGGCCGTAACGCAGCGCAAATGGCGGTTGGCCTTGGCGCGGATGTTACCATTCTGGACCGCTCGAACGACGTTCTGGAAAGCATCGACCAGCAGTTCGGTGGCGCGGTGAAAACCGTGTATTCCAGCCAGAGCCTGCTGGAAGCGGCTGTGAAAGACGCGGATCTGGTCATCGGTGCGGTGCTGATCCCCGGTGCTGCGGCCCCCAAACTGGTCACCCGCGAGATGCTGAAAACCATGCAGCCCGGCGCGGTGCTGGTGGACGTCGCGATCGACCAGGGCGGCTGCTTCGAGACCTCTCGTGCGACCACCCACGCCGACCCGATCTACATCGAAGAGGGCATCGTCCACTACTGCGTCGCCAACATGCCCGGCGCGGTTGCCCGCACCTCGACCTATGCGCTGAACAACGCCACCCTGCCCCACCTGCTGAAGCTGGCGGACCTGGGTGTAGCCGAGGCCCTGCGCCGCGACGAGCACCTGCTGAACGGCCTGAACGTGGCCAAGGGCGTCATCACCTGCGAGCCTGTCTCGGTCGCGCAGAACCTGCCCTACACCCCTGCCGCCGAAATTCTGGCGCAGCTCTGATCCAAAGCGCGGCTCCCTTGCGGGGGCCGGTCTACTGGCCGCCTGATCCGGCAATCGGTCCTCCCCTCTTGTCCGGACCGAATCGGGCGTTCCCACAGGGGCTGTGCTGCATATGCGGCACGGCCCTTGTCTTTTGTCCCGCGCGGTCTGGCCAAAGCGCCGTCGGTTGTGTCAGCTAGAGGCGCAGCAAATGGGGGCACATCCATGATCCAGAGCATCCGCAACCTTTACGAAGGCGACAGCCCCACGGCGCACAGGTTCCGCTATGGGCTACTGGCGTTCGACATCGTGACCATCGGCTTTGTGGTGGTGACGTCGTTCTTTGCCCGCGCCCCGTGGGTCGAGTGGGTGGATGGCGTGTTCGGTGCCTTGATCCTGATGGATTTTCTGGTGCGGATGGGGCTGGAAAAGCAAAAGCTGAAATCCCTGACGCGGCTGGCCACATGGGCCGATATCGCTGCGGTTCTGTCGTTTCTGGCGCCCATCGCGGGCGAAGGTGTCGGCTTCCTGAGGGTTCTGCGCACCCTGCGATTGCTGCACACCTATCAGACGCTGGCGCGGCTGCGGCAGGACTTCAGCTACTTCCGCAAGAACGAGGACGTGATCATGTCCGCCCTGAACCTCGGGGTGTTTCTGTTCATCATGACCGGCCTGATCTATGCGACCCAATACGGGATTAACCCCGAAATCCGGAACTATGTAGACGCGCTGTATTTCACCGTGACGACCCTGACGACCACCGGTTTCGGGGACATCACGCTCAGCGGCCCTTGGGGGCGGCTCTTGTCTGTGGGGGTGATGATCTTTGGCGTGACGCTGTTCTTGCGCCTGCTACAGGTGTTGTTCCGCCCCTCCAAGGTGCGTCAGGAATGTCAGGTCTGCGGGCTGATCCTGCATGACGCGGACGCGGTCCATTGCAAGCATTGCGGCACCGTCATCCACATCCACACCGAGGGCTCTCTCTAACGGCTGCGTTCGGACCAGTCGGCGTCGGGCAGCCCCTTTTTACGGGCGCGCAGGGCAAGCCCCAGCGCAACGCCCACCCCGATGGCAACCGTCAGATCGGCGATCACCGTCAGGACCAGCGTCAGGATCAGCAAAAATCGGTCGGACGGGGATTGGGCCCAGTGGTGCTTCCATTTGTGGGGCTCGCTCATGTTCCATGCGGTCAGGATCAGCAGACCGGCCAGCGCGGGCATCGCCATCTGGCCCGCAATCGGCGCGGCCACCAGCATCACCAGCACAATCACCGCCGCATGGACCATCCCCGCCACGGGGGTCCGCCCGCCTGCGCGAATGTTGGTGGCGGTGCGCGCAATGGCCCCTGTCGCAGGCAGCCCCCCGAACAGGGCCGAGCCGATATTCGCGGCCCCTTGGGCGATGAGTTCGGCATTGGGCTTGTGATGGCCGCCAGTCATCCGGTCTGCCACCATCGCCGACAGCAGGGATTCCACCCCCGCCAGAAACGCAATCACAAGGGCCGAAGGGATCAACTCCCTGATCCGCGCAAAGCTGACCTCGGGCAGGTGCGGCATCGGCAAAGTCCGCGGCAAATCCCCGAACCGCGAGATAATCGTGTCCACCTGCAGCCCCAACGCCAGCGACAGCGCCGAAGTCACCGCCATCGCCACAATCAACCCCGGATAGCGGGGAAAGGCGCGGCGCAGCACCGTGATCAGCGCAATCGTTGCCAGCCCGATCCCCAGCGCCGCCCCGTTAAATGTGCCCCGCGCGGACCAGAGCGCCTCGATCTTGGCAAAGAACTCGGCGGGCATGTGCGCAATGTCGGCCCCCATTAGATCCTTGAGCTGGCTTGTGGCGATGATCACCGCGATCCCGATGGTGAAACCGTCGATCACCGGCTCTGGCACCAATGAAATCAGGCGGCCCGCGCGGAAATAGCCCGCCACCAGCAGGATCATCCCCGCCATCAGGGTCGCGATCACCAGCCCGTCATAGCCATGGGCCGCGATCACTCCGTAGACCACCACGATGAACGCCCCCGTCGGCCCGCCGATCTGCACGCGGCTGCCCCCAAGGAACGAGATCAGAAAGCCCCCGACCACCGCCGTCACCAGCCCCGTCGCCGGATCGGCGCCCGAGGCAATCGCAATCGCAAGGCTCAGCGGCAGGGCGACCATTGCCACGGTGATCCCCGCCAAGAGGTCGGCCAAAAACAGCTTCAGGTCATAAATTCGCAAGGTAGAAAACAGTTCGGGCGTCATCGGGGCCACCTGTGCAATGCGTTTAACCCAGCCAATCACTTGGGCCCGAGTCCTGCAACGCGGTCATTTGACGGGGTGCTGCAATTGCCGCGCCAGACGGCACTAAGCGGGAATTTTCCGCGCTTGCACCCGCGCAATGAGAATCCGCATGACAGCCCCCTTGGAAACAGATATTTTCCAGTCTGTTTGGCGCGGCTCTGCCAGCCGCTACGCCATCTGACATGAGGTATCCAGCCGGCCCCGACCGGCGCCCTGCCCGCCTTCGGCCCCACCGGACGGGACAGCGCAATCCAGAATAGACGCCGCCTGCGTCGCTTCTTTCCCTCTTTCGCTTTTGACAATCCGACTTTTCCGAAACCGCGCTGGAGTGCGTGTATGTTTTTCGACCTGGGATCTTTCGCCCCTGTTGCCTCGATCCTGCTGATTGCAGGTGTGTTTATCGTCTTTCTGCTAGAGCTTTTCTCGGCCGAGGTTGTGGCCCTGTGCGGTGCGGCCATCGCGCTGTTTCTGGGGATCGTCAGCACCGACGACCTGCTCAAGGCGGTGGGCAACCCCGCCCCCATTACCATCGGTGCCATGTTCGTGCTGTCTGCGGCGCTGATCCGCACGGGCGTTCTGGATGCCCTTGCCGCCCACCTGATCAAAGGGGTCGGCCGCCATCCCATCCTGACCATTTCAACCTTTTTCGGGGTGGCGGCGGCGGCGTCAGCGTTCATGAACAACACGCCTGTGGTCATGGTGCTGATCCCTGTGGTTTTTGGGCTGGCCCGCGCGATGGGTACCAATGCCTCGCGCTATTTGATCCCTCTGTCTTATGTGGTGATCCTTGGGGGGACGTGTACGCTGATTGGGACCTCGACCAACCTCTTGGTGGACGGGGTCGCGCGGGACTTGGGCATCGCGCCCTTTAGCCTGTTCGAGATCGCACCCTTGGGGATCGCTTTGGCCGTGGTGTGCGGGCTGTTTCTGGCGATTGCCGCCCCGCGCCTGCTGCCCGACCGCGCCGCCCTGAGCGACCAGTCCGCCCTGCGGGACCGCAAATCGTGGACGGTCGAGCTGTTTGTGCCCCTTGAAAGCCCCTTGATCGGCAAACGGATCGCGGATGTCGCCGCCTTTCGCCGTGGGTCGGGCCGTGTGATCGACCTGATCCGAGAGGACGTGTCCCTGCGCCACCGCTTTGCCGAAGAAACCCTGGAGGCCGGCGATCGCGTGGTCCTGCGCACCTCGGAGGAAGAGGTCATGGCTCTGCGTGAAAACCGGTCTGTCAGTCTGGAGCTGTCGGGCGCCGAGTGGGTCCAGAGCCGCCAGAACACGGTGATCGAGGCCTTGGTCGGCAGTGCCAAAGGGATGGTTAGCGAACTGGGCTGGCGTCGGCGGCACGGGGTCTACCCGATTGCGATGCATCGGCGCGGCAGTTCGGTCGATCTGCGGGAGACAGGCCTGCGCCTGCTGCCCGGTGACACGGTTCTGCTGGACGGCCCCCGCGATGATATCGAACGCCTAGCCCGCGAAGAGAACCTGACCCTGCTGGCCCCCTTGGCCACCCGCGCCTATCGCCGGAATAAGGCCCCGATTGCCATTCTGGTGATGATCGCCGTGGTGCTGGGGGCCGCGCTGGAACTGGCACCCATCCTGCCCCTGTCGGTGATCGGGGTCGCCATCGTGCTGGCCACACGCTGCGTGGACCCCGACGAAGGGGTCGGCTCTATCGACGGGCGGTTGCTGCTACTTGTGGTGTCGATGCTGGTGCTGGGGAATGCCCTTGACCGCAGCGGCGCGATGGAGCGGATCGTCAGCCTGCTGACCCCGATCTTGTCGGACCTGAACCCCTTGGTGACGCTGGCGGTGATCTATGCGGCGACCTCGATCCTGACCGAGATCGTGACCAACAACGCGGTGGCTGTGGTCATGACCCCCATCGCGGCGGGGGTCGCGGCGCAACTGGGGCTGGACCCGCGTCCCTTTGTGGTGGCGGTGATGTTCGGGGCCTCGGCCAGCTTTGCCACGCCGATCGGGTACCAGACCAACATGATGGTCTATTCGGCGGGGGGCTACCGGTTTGCGGACTTCTTGCGGATCGGCCTGCCGATGAACGTGCTGGCGGGGATCTTGACCGTGCTGCTAACCCCGCTGATCTGGCCGTTCCACCCCTGACCCACCCATAAAAAAGGCCCCGCCGAAGCGGGGCCAAGGTCTTCCAAGGTGAAGGAAATCTTATTCGGCGGGCATGTGCGCGCTGTCGTCGTTGCGTGCAACACTTGCGTTGCGCTTGGGCGACTCTTTGAAGTGGGTCATGTAGAGCATGCCGCCAACAAAGGTCAGACCGCCAACCAGGTTACCCAGAACAACGGGGATCTCGTTGTAGATGAAGTAGTCTGCCCAGGTGAACTGACCGCCCAGAATGATGCCCGAGGGGAACAGGAACATGTTCACGATCGAGTGCTCGAAGCCCAGGTAGAAGAACACCAGGATCGGCATCCACATCGCCATGATCTTGCCCGAGACGCTGTTCGACATCATCGCAGCAACAACACCGGTCGACACCATCCAGTTGCACATCACAGCGCGGACGAAGACGGTCAGCAGACCTGCGCTACCGGCAGCCGCGTAGCCCAGAGTACGGGCTTCACCGATTTTGCCGATTTTCGCGCCGATCGCGTTGGGTTCCTGGCTAAAGCCCATGGTGAAGATGATCGCCATCATGATCGCAGTGGTCATGGCGCCAGCGAAGTTACCGGTGAACACCAGACCCCAGTTACGCAGAACGCCGCCCCAGGTGCAGCCCGGACGCTTGGCGATTACGGCCAGCGGGGCCAGAGTGAACACGCCGGTCAGCAGGTCGAAACCCATCAGGTACAGCATACAGAAGCCAACGGGGAACAGCAGTGCGCCAACCAGTGGCTGGCCGGTGTTCACGGTGATGCTGATTGCGAAAGCCGCCGCCAGAGCCAGAATAGCACCTGCCATAAATGCGCGGATCAGGGTGTCCTTGGTGGACATAAAGATCTTGGATTCGCCCGCATCGACCATCTTGGCCGCGAATTCTTTGGGTTGGATATAAGACAACTTGAAGCCCTTTCAGAAGGTACCGGCGCAGGGGCCAGTTGTGACTTGGGAAAGTGTTAAGTGCCGCCCCGAAGGGCAGAATTTCAGTCCACAGCGCGAGCGCTCGACCAGACGGACGACATCCGCATTCATTAAGATCGGGAGGAAAGACTGAACGCGTGCCCTTGGAGGAGGCGTCCGGCATCATTGCCAGAACGTTATCGTCTATCGGTGCGCCGCGCCGTTGCGGCTGTGGAAGGGTCAAAACCCTATGCCACCATGGCTAGAGCCACCTCTGACGTGTTTCAAGAACCGCGCTCTCGTTTGTGTGACCTTAAGTGACATTTTTTTGGGATTTCGCTGCATCTGCACAGAAAATGTGCATCCGTTCTGGGCAAAGACTGCCTTCCGAAGAAAACCTAAGGGGATTTTGCCGGTTTGACAGAGATCAGAGCGTTCTGCGGCGGCCCCCCTAGGCTGAGGCCATGGAACAGACGCGCGATACCGACCTGCCCGCCTTTGACGTTCGGGGGCTGACCCGCACCTACGGGACAGGCCACACCGCCGTGCACGCCTTGCGTGGAGTGGATCTGCGAATCGCGCGGGGCGAGATTGTCGTCCTGCTTGGGCCATCGGGCAGCGGGAAATCGACCCTGTTGAACATCTTGGGAGGGCTGGACCGGCCCACCTCGGGGGAGGCGCTGTTCAACGGCCAAAGCCTGAGCCAGATGAATGACCGCGCGCTCACGACCTACAGGCGAGCGCATGTGGGGTTCGTGTTCCAGTTCTATAACCTGATGGCCAGCCTGACCGCGCGCGAGAATGTCGAACTGGTGACCGAGATCGCCGCCCACCCCATGACGCCGGAAGAGGCCTTGGCGCTGGTGGGCCTGTCGGATCGGATGGATCACTTCCCCTCGCAGCTCTCGGGGGGCGAACAGCAGCGCGTCGCTATCGCCCGCGCCATCGCCAAACAGCCCGAAGTTCTGTTCTGCGACGAACCCACGGGCGCGTTGGACAGCGCCACAGGCCGCAGTGTTCTGGCCGTGCTGGATGATGTGAACCGCCGCCTTGGGACGACCGTGCTGATCGTCACCCACGCCGCCGCCACAGCTGCGATGGCCGACACGGTGATCCGCTTTGCGGACGGTCAGATCCGGGAAATCACCCGCAACCCCACCCGCACCCCGCCCGAAGGGATCGAGTGGTGAGGGCGCTTGGAGCCAAACTCCGCCGCGATCTGTGGCGGATGAAGGGTCAGGCGCTGGCCATCGGCGCGGTGATTGCCGTGGGCGTGGCGATGCAGATCATGATGACCGGCCTGCACCTGTCCCTGTCCGAAACCCGAGACGCCTATTACGAACGCTACCGGCTGGCGGATGTCTTTGCCTCGGCCACGCGAGTGCCGAATGCGGTGACCTCTGATCTGGCGGGGATCGACGGGGTTTCGCGGATCGAGCCCCGCATCACCGGCTCTGCCCGCATTGATCCCGCGGACGGGGGGCTTCCCATTGCGGCGATGACGATCTCTTTGCCCGATGGCCGCGCCCCTGCGGTGAATGACCTGCTGATCACCAGTGGCCGCAAACCCGATCCGAACCGCAACACCGAGGTTGTGGTGCTAGAGGCCTTTGCCATCGCGCGCGGTCTGACCGTGGGCGACCCGCTGGTGGCAACCCTGAACGGCACGCGGATGACCCTGCGCATCGTCGGCACGGCAACCTCCCCCGAGTTTTTGTACGTTACGCCCCCCGGTGAATTCGTGCCCGATGATGGCCGTTACGCGGTGCTGTGGATGCCCCGCGCCGCGCTCGAGGCCGCCTATGACCTGCGCGGTGGGTTCAATCAGGCGCTGCTGACCCTGTCCCGCGATGCCAAGACCGAGGCCGTTCTGGATGCCGTAGACCGCGTGCTGGACCCCTATGGCGGGACCGGCGCCTATGCCCGCGGCGATCACATGTCCAACCGCTTTATCACCGAGGAAATCAACGGTCTTACCATGTCCTCGGCGGTGGTGCCGCCGGTGTTTCTGGCCGTGGCGGCGTTCCTTCTGTACATCGTGATCAGCCGTCTGGTGCAGGCAGAGCGCGAAGAGATCGGGCTGCTCAAGGCCTTTGGCTATCGCAATCACGAGGTCGGCCTGCACTATCTGGAGATGGCTCTGGCGATTTCCCTAGGCGGGGCGCTGGCGGGCTGTGCGTTGGGGGTGGTGTCGGGCCGCGCGATGATCCCCCTATATACCACCTACTACAAGTTCCCGTTCCTGCTGTTCCGTCTGGATGCGGCGTCCTTTCTGATCGGGCTGGCGGGCAGTGTCACTGTATCCTCGGTCGGGGTGCTGTGGGTCATGCGGCGGATCATCGCCCTGACCCCGTCCGAGGCGATGCGCCCCCCGACCCCGCCCGATTACAGTCGAGCAGGCGGTGTGGGCCGTGCCTTGGCCCAGTGGCTGGACCAACCCAGCCGCATGGTCCTGCGCCGGATCACCCGCCAACCGGCCCGCATGGCAGGCGCGGTCATCGGTATTGCAGCGGGCATGTCCCTGAGCCTTGGGATGCTGACCATATTCGAGGGGTTCAACACCGCCCTCGACCGCAGCTTTGGCCAGATTGACCGGTCCGATGCGACGGTTAGCCTGATCTATCCGGCCTCGGATTCTATCCTGCTGGAATTGGGGCGGATCGACGGAGTGCAACAGGCCGAACCCGTGCGCCAAGTCGCTGTCGTCTTCCGCAACGGCCGCGCCACCCATCGCGGAGCCATCACGGGGCTGGCGGCGGGCAGCGACCTGTATCGCGCGCTCGATGGGGATGGGCACCCCCTGACCCTGCCCGAACGCGGGATCGTGCTGTCGTCTTCGCTCGCGCAGGTTCTGGGGCTGCAAACCGGCGACACCATCACCCTAGAAATCCGAGAGGCCGCCCGCCCCACAGTCTCCGCCCCCGTCGTGGCCATTGCGGACAGCCTGATGGGCACCCCCGCCTATATGCGGATCGAGGCGCTGAACCAGTTGTTGGGCCAGCGAAACCGCATTGCGGGCGCCTATCTGCAAATCGACCCAAGCCAAGAGGCCGCCGTGCGCCAGCGCCTGTCCAATTTCCCGATGATCGCCGGTGTCAGCCTGTCCAAGGACGCCCAACAGGCCTTTGCCCGCATGATGGATCAAGGGGCGGGTTCGGTGCGCTATGTAATGGGCTTTATGGCGTTCGTGATTACCTTCGGGATCATCTACAACACCGCCCGCGTGGCGCAGGCCGAACGGGCCCGCGAACTGGCAAGCCTGCGGGTGATCGGGTTCTACCGGTCCGAGACGGCCTTTGTCCTGCTGGGGGAACTGGGGGTTGTGGTGCTGATCGCCCTGCCGCTGGGGCTGGCCTTGGGGCGCTGGATGGCCCACGGGATTGCCGCCGGATTTTCGACCGAGATTTATCAGGTGCCCGTGGTGGCCGCCCCCCATTCCATGGGGATTGCGACGTGTGTGGTGCTGGGGGCCGCCGTGGCCTCGGGCTGGCTGGTGAAACGCGATATGGATCGGGCCGACATCATTCTGGCCCTCAAAACAAGGGAGTGACCGCTCATGGCCTTGCATCGAAAACTTTCGCGCCGGTTTCTGGTGGTCGGGGCGGTTCTGGTGGTCGGGGCCGGTCTGGTGGCGGCGTTTCGTCCCCAACCCGTGCAGGTGGATATCGGTCACGCCACCCGCGGGGACATTCAGGTGATGATCGAGGATGAGGGCACCACCCGCGTGCGCGAGGTTTATGTGGTCTCTACCCCCGTGACGGGGCAGCTTTTGCGGGTGAACGTCCACCCCGGCGATCAGGTCACGGGCGGCGAAACGCAGGTCGCCGGTATGCGCCCCACCGCCCCCGAAGCGTTAAACATCCGCACCCGTGAACAAGCCCTTGCCGCCGTGGATGCGGCCAAAGCCGCCCTACGCGTGGCCGAGGCGAACCTGACCTCTGCCATCGCGGCCCAAGACTATGCGGTGACCGAACTGGAACGCACCCAGCGCCTGTCCGAAGCCGGCATCGCCAGCCGCGCAGCGTTGGACAAGGCCCAAGCGGACGCCCGCAGCGCCAACGCCGCCCGTGACACCGCCGAGGCGACCATCGCCGTCCGTCAGGCCGATTTGGCCGATGCAAATGCCTTGCTGATCGGGTTCGGGGTGCCTGCGGATGACAGCAACGACATTCCCCTGATCTCGCCTGCGGACGGGGTGATCCTGCGCATCCTGCAAGAAAGCGAAACCACCCTGACCGCAGGCACCCCCGTGCTGGAGATCGGCGACATCGTGAATGATCTGGAGGTCGAGGTGGAGCTGGTGTCCTCGGACGCGGTGCAGGTGCATGTGGGCGATCCGGTGGTGCTGTCCGGTTGGGGCGGCCCCGAGGCGCTGACCGGCCAAGTGGCGCGGATCGATCCCTATGCGGTCACGACTTATTCCGCCTTGGGGGTCGAGGAACAGCGGGTCAGCGTTGTGGTCGATCTGGTCAGTCCCGCCAGCGCGCGGACAGGCTTGGGCCACGGGTTCCGACTGAAGGCGGGGATCATCATTGATCAGGCTTCAGACGTGGTTCGGGTGCCATCGAGCGCCCTGTTCCTGCAGGACGGACAGCGGGCGGTGTTTACTATGGCGGACGGGCGCGCGGTGCTAACGCCGGTCAGCATCGGGCGCAGTGATGGCCTGCTGACCGAGATCACCGAAGGGCTGGCCGAAGGGGACGCAGTGCTGCTTTATCCTGCGGCGGGACTGACGGACGGCACCCTGATCGCCGCGCGGAACTAGCGGACCGCGCCGATGTGGTCGCGCGCCACGGACATGGATTTGAGCACCATAAAGGCTTGCTGACCAACCTCGAGGCCCAATGACGCCGCCGCGCGGCGGGTGATGCGGGCGAACACTTCGTCCCCGCCGATGGACAGATGCACGATCACACCCGGCCCCTCGCCCGCGACGATGCGAATAATGGAGGCGGGCAGGATGTTCTGGGCCGACAGCCCTTCGGGGCGGGAACGGGCCAGAATAACCTCGTGCGCCATGATGCGGACCCGCACCACCGCGCCCGTCTCTGCGTTCAGGCGGGGCAGCCAGATCGGGCCGGTCGCCGTTTCCAGATGGGTCAGACCGTCCGCGTCATGGGCCACCACGCGCGCGGGCAAGGTCGCCGCCAGTTCCCGCAGGCCCATCGCGCGCAAGGCGGCAGGGTCAGACATGACCTCGGCCGTGGGGCCTTGGCGGATGACACTGCCTTTCTCGATCACCACCAGCCGGTCGGCCAGCGCCTGAGCCTCGGCCATGTCGTGGGTCACGAGGATGACAGGCATCCGTAGATCCGCGCGCAAGGCCATCAGTTCGCTATGGAGCCGGTCCCGCGTGGCCCGATCCACCGCCGAGAACGGCTCGTCCAGTAGCAAAACCTGCGGCCTGCGGGCCAAGGCGCGGGCCAAGGCCACGCGCTGCTGCTGCCCGCCCGACAGTTCCGCCGGTTTGCGGGAGCCAAGCCCATGCAGGTTCACCATATCCAGCAGGCGCTCAGCCTCGGTCCGTTTGTCTGGAGAACCGGCGGGCATCGCGGCCATCACGTTGCGCGCCGCCGACAGGTGCGGAAACAGGGCATAGTTCTGGAAAACCACGCCGACCTGCCGTTGATGGGGCGGTAGGTTCACGCCCGTGTTGGTGTCCAGCCAGACCTGCCCCCCAGCCTCGACCCGCGCCTGAGAGGGCGTCCAGAGGCCCGCGATGCTGCGCAGGATGGTGGTCTTGCCTGAACCGGAATGCCCGACCAAAGCCAGCACCTCGCCATTCCCGACCTCGAATGCCAAATCCAGTGGGATCAGCCCCGCGCATTTTGCCGAAAACCGGATCATGACAGACGCCGTCCCACCCGCGCGGACAGGGCATAGGTGACCGCGATGGTGAACAGCGAAATCCCCACCAGAACCGCCGACATGGCGCCCGCACCAGCGTAATCAAAGGCCTGCACGCGGTCGTAAATCGCAATCGCAATGGTCCGCGTTTCGCCGGGGATCGACCCGCCCACCATCAGCACAATCCCGAATTCCCCCAACGTATGGGCAAAGGTCAGCACCATCGCCGTCAGCACGCCCGGCCACGCCAAGGGCAACTCGATCTGCCAGAGGCTGCGCCACGGACCCAGACCGCAGCAGGCGGCGGCCTCTCGGACATCGGTGGCGATCGCCTCGAACCCGCGCTGGGCCGGTTGCAGGGCAAACGGAAGGTTAAAGATGACCGAGGCTACCACCAGCCCTTCGAAGCTGAACACCAAAGGGTGTCCAAAGAAGTCCTGCCACAGCGCGCCCACGGGGGCCCCGCGGCCGAACAGCACCAGCAGGTAAAACCCGAAAACCGTTGGCGGCAGGATCAGGGGCAGCATGACGACAGCCTCGACCAGCCCTTTGCCCATGAAGCGGCGATAGGCCAGCACCCGCCCCATCACGATCGACAGCGGCAGCAGGATCACCACGGTCCAAGCCGCCAGCCGCAGCGAAAGAAAGAGCGCCTGCCAATCCACCGCTTAGCCCTGTCCCGGCAGGCTGAAGCCATAGCGCGCCAGAATATCCCGCGCGGGGGCCGTCTGGACATAGGCGTAGAATGCCCGCGCCACCGGCCCTGCATCGCGCAGCAGAACCATCCGTTGCAGCAAGGGGTTGTGCCACTCTGCCGGGATCAAGGCCGACTGCACCCCTGCCCCCAGATCGGGCGCCAAGGCCAGTGAGTGGGCGATCAACCCGCCATCCGCATTGCCGGACACCGCGAATTGAGCGGCTTGGGCGACGTTTTCCCCCAGCACCAGGCTGGGCTTGATCGCCTCCCACAGGCCGGTGTGTTCCAGCGCCTCTTGGGCGCGTTTGCCATAGGGGGCGTGCTCGGGGTTAGCGATGGCAAAGCGGTTGAGCCGCCCGTCGCCCAACGCCCGCCCCAGATCATGCAGGGTTCCGTCCGCCTTGAGCACAGAGCCTTTGGGGACCACGATGGACAGCCGCCCCTCGGCATAGAGGGCGCCTTGGCCGTCGGTCAGCCCCTCGGCCGCCAGATCAAGGACAAAGCTTTCGTCCGCCGCCATGAACATCTGGAACGGCGCGCCCGCCCGGATTTGCCGCGCGAAATTGCCCGTTGAGCCCAATGTGACCTGCACCTGCTGGCCCGTGTCGGCTGCAAACCTGTCCACCAATTCCCGTATGGCAAAGGACAGGTCCGAGGCCACCGCGATCACCGGCGCGTCCTGTGCCCAAGCAGGCCAAGCCGCCGCCACCCCGAGGCCAAGGCCCCCAAGCAGCAAATGTCGTCGCGTCGGGTTCATGGGCGGCTCCGCCTGATATGTTTTACCGGAAATATCGGGTCCGCACCCCGCAGAGGTCAACCGTTATTTTCCATCGGGAATATCCCTGAGCAGCGCCCGCAGCGCGGCAAGCTCTGCCTCTCCAGCGCGGGCCGAGGCCTCCTCGAAAGCACGATAAAGGTCCAGAACCTGTTGCCCCAAGTCCGTCAGATGGGCTCCGCCGCCCTTTGGTCCGCCACGGGTGCTGACCACGACCGGCCCACTGAACATGCCGTTCAGGGTGTCCACCAACATCCATGCGCGCTTGTAGCTCATGCCCATATCGCGCCCCGCCGCCGCAATAGTTCCGGTGCGCGCGATTCCCTCTAACAGTTCGGCTTTGCCGGGGCCGATCATCTCGTCCTCGCCAAAAACGATGCGTATCCTGAGCTTGGGGGACGTGATTTCTGCTGTCATTGCGCCACCTTATCCCAAAGCCCGCGCGGTGCAGCCGAAAAATTTCTTACATTAGGGCAAAGGCCTCTCTGCGATGCAGCAAAAAACCAAATCATTGCAAGGCATTATAAATCTGCAAATGCCGCGAAAAACATCCCGTAAACCCAACAAACATATCAAGCGGGCGCACAGTTTTTGCAATGAAGTTCGCCTCCAAATCTGCCCGAAAAAACGCTATACCGACGGATAGCACCTCTTTCATCCGCCTTCTTATTCACTGTCCTGGAATGTCCGACCTTCAAACTGTGCCTCATTATCTGGAACGTGAATTGGATACGCTTGTCTCGGACAATCCGGCGGTTCGGTCCTTTATCCTGTCGTCGATGATTGATGGAGTTTCGCTCAGGGATCTGGATCAGCCGGATCATGAGTGGTTCAGCCCCGGGTTCTGGAGCTGTTTGGGATATGAGCGCGACCACCATCCCCATCATTCGGCCAACTGGTCGCGGGTGGTGCACGCGGACGATCTGGACAAGGCCATGTGGCCCCCCGCCCCAAACGCCGCCTCGGAACCGCAGTTGGACCACGTTTTGCGCTGCCGTCATGCCAAGGGTCACACCGTCTGGGTCCGCAGCCGCAGCATTCTCATCCAAAATACCGAAGGCCGCACCGTTCGCCTGCTGGGTCTGCACAAGAACCTGAACCACATGCCAGAGCCGGTCCCGGCCGCCGCGCCGAACGACATTCTGGCCCGCCTCAGGATGGCCCGGAACGCCTTGCCCGAAAGCATTACGGACGTGATCGAGGGCCGCCCCGAAGAGGCCGTGCGCCTGCTGGAAATGGCGATGGTGTCGCTGGACAAGGTGATCCTGCAACTGCGCCAATCCCACGACCTGCGCCAACAGAACCGGCTGAAAGGCCAGTGACCCCTAGCCCATCAGCAGCGCGAACTGCACCAGACACAGGATCGCCAGAACGGCGCTGAGCCCCTGCCAGAACCGCAACGGGTTGCGCTGCATCAGGGGAACGTGCTGCCCCTCGCGATAGGAGGCACCGGGACGGCACAGGTCAGCCACAAATTCCGTCAGCGCATCATAGCGGCGCAAGGGATCGGGGTGCACGGCCCGCGCCAGTGCGGCGTCCATCCAGCGGGGCACACCGCTTTCTTCGTCCCGCGCGGGGTCATAGCGCAGGCGCATCTGGTCCTGACTGGACCGGATCCGCGCCACTTGGGCGCCATAGGGCAAACGGCCAGTCAGCATCTCGTAGGCGATCACCCCCAGCGCGTACTGATCGGACCGCCAGCTGACCACATCGTTCGCCAGATATTCCGGCGCGGTGTACTGATAGGTGCCGGGCATGTGGCCTAGTAGCCCCGGCGCGGCCTCTTCGACGCCAGCGACCGAGACAGAGCCCAAATCGATGATCTTCACCGTGCCATTCCGGTCGATCATCACGTTTTCGGGGCGGATGTCCTGATGGATCATCTCGCGCCGGTGAAGGGCACGCAGACCCTTAGACAGCTGGTCGATGATGTCGCGCACCTCGTCCAGATCGGGCTTGGGATGATCCGCCATCCACTGACGCAGGGTGATCCCGTCCACAAATTCCGACAGCACATAAAGGCGCGATCGTTTCCCCTGCTCGGGCACTTGCAGCACATGGGCAGAGCGGATGCGGCGGGCGATCCATTCCTCGAGCACAAAACGCTTGAGGTAGGTTTCGTCCTGCGCGGTTTCGCCTGCCGGGATCTTCAGGGCCACTTTCTGGCCGCGCGCGTCCTGCGCCAGATAGACATGGCTGCGGGCCGACGCATGGAGCGAGCGCAGAATGGTATAGCCGTCCAGTTGGTCCCCCGCGTTGGGTAGGCTTGGCAGTGGCAGGGTCGCGATGTCGGGCAGCGCCTCGCCTTCGGGCAAGGCATCGATGCGGACGATCTGGATGGTCAGGTTGTCGTCGCTGCCCCGCTCTAGCGCGGTTTGAGCAATCTGTTTGGCCACCACATCCAGATCATCGCTGCTGTCCAGCGCCTGCGACACCACCACGGAGTCGATGAATTCATGCACCCCGTCTGTGGTCAGCAAGAACACATCGCCAACCCTCAGGGTGACCTTCTCGTAATCCAGTTCGATCCGCTGCGAGATTCCCATGCCCCGCGCCAGATAACTCTCGGTCGAGGATAGGACGGTGCGGTGATCGGTGGTCAGGGGCTCCAGACTGCGGCCGCTCAGGCGCGAGACGCGGCTGTCACCGGCGTGCAGGATGTGGCCTTCGTTGCCCTTCAGGATCAGAGCGGATAGCGTGCACACCTGCCCCGCGTTGATGTCCGATACGGACTGGTTCTGCCCGTGCAGCCAAGCGTTCGTGGCCCAAATCACCCGCGTTGCGGCGGTCTGGACAGTCCACGCATCGGGGGTCGAGTAATAGTCAGTCATCAGCGCCTTGACCGCCGTTTCCGAGGCCGCCCCGCTGACCGCGCTGGAACTGATCCCGTCCGCAACGGCCAGCGTGATCCCCTTGAGGGCACGGACATTGCCATCGGGAATGAGCGCGCCATGGAAATCCTGATTTTCCGGCTTGCGGCCCGCGTCGGAATACTGCCCAAGCGAGATTTCCAACGGGCGCGAGACTGGCTTGTGGTGGATCATCCCATACCTTTCCATGCAAAAAGCGGCCCCACCGCGTGGCGGGGCCGCTTTGTTACTTCAACTGTCCCTCGTGGATTTTTCCATCGATTCCTTTGCCTTGCGGCTGGGCCCTCAGACCTTGGGCGAGAGCTTCAGGTAAACGTCACGACCCTCGATGCGCACCGGATAGGCCGCAGTCTGGCCGCTGTCCGCCCCCTGCGCCATCCCCGTTTCCAAGGAGATGACCCAGTTGTGCAGCGGGCACGTGACGCAGCCGTCATGCACGATGCCTTGGGACAGAGGGCCGTTCTTGTGGGGGCACTTGTCCTCGAGGGCGAAGATCCGGTCATCCACGGTGCGGAAGATCGCGATGGTGGTGTCGCCGTTTTTCACGCAGCGCGAGCCCTGTACGGGGACATCGTCGATGGTCCCGATCAGGCGCCAGTCCAGTTGGTTTTCGTTAACGGGGGCGTTCATTCTGCGGGCTCCGATACGGTGGCGGGCGCGTTGAAAACGGCCATGGGGTTGAATTCGTGTTTGTCTACGCCGGACACACGCTCCGACCACGGGTCGGTCTGGCTGAACTTCTGGCTGTAAACAAAGCGTTCGTAGTAGGCGCGGCGGCTTTCCAGATCGTCAAAGATCACGGCCTTGACGGTGTCATAGCCCACGCGGTCGGCCCATTTGTAGATCCGCTCCAGATAGAAGCCCTGTTCGCGGTACATCTGGGTCATTGCGCCCGCGATCTCCATGACTTCTTCTTCGGTCTTGACGGTGCCCAGTTTGGTCGTGCCCTGAATGTGCAGACCTGCGGCGCCGCCATAGACGATCTCGTAGCCGCTATCGACGCAGATCACGCCGATGTCTTTACAGGTAGCTTCCGCGCAGTTGCGGGGGCAACCGGTGACGGCCAGCTTGACCTTGGCGGGCGTCCAGGACCCCCACATGAATTTTTCCAACTTGATGCCAAGGCCGGTCGAGTCCTGCGTACCAAAGCGGCACCAAGTGCTGCCCACACAGGTTTTCACGGTCCGCAGTCCCTTGGCATAGGCGTGGCCCGAGATCAGACCCGCGTCGTTCAGGTCGGACCAAACCGCAGGCAGGTCTTCTTTCTTGACGCCAAGAAGGTCGATACGCTGACCGCCGGTGACCTTCACGTCGGGGATGTTGAACTTGTCGACCACATCCGCGATGGCGCGCAGCTCGGACGAGGTGGTCATGCCGCCCCACATACGGGGAACAACCGAATAGGTGCCGTCTTTCTGGATGTTCGCGTGGACGCGCTCGTTGATGAAACGCGACTGGTAGTCATCCTTGTACTCGCCCGGCCAGTCGGCCAGCAGATAGTAGTTTAGCGCCGGACGGCATTTCGCACAGCCACCCGAAGTTTTCCACTCCAGCTCCTGCAGGACGGCGGGAATGGTTTTCAGCTCTTTGGCTTTGATCAGGCGGCGCACTTCGCCGTGGCCCATGTCGGTACAACCGCACATGCCTTCGGCCTTTTTGGCGTAGCCGTCACCAAGGGTGATCGCCATCACGCTCTCGACCAGACCGGTACAGGTGCCGCAAGAGGCCGACGCTTTGGTGTGGGCGCGAACCTCGGCCAGCGAGGTCAGGCCCTTTTCGTTGATCGCCTTGACGATCTGACCTTTGCAGATGCCGTTACAGCCACAGATTTCCGCATCATCCGACAGGTTCGCCACTGCGGCCAGCGGATCAACCGCGCCGCCGCCCTGATGGGCCTGACCAAAGATCAGGGTTTCGCGGATCTCGCTGACGTCCTGACCGGATTTCAGCATCTCGTTGTACCAGCCGCCGTCGGCCACATCACCGTACAGTACCGCGCCGATGACCTTGTTATCCTTGAGGATCACGCGGCGATAAGTGCCACGGGTCGCGTCGCGCATAACCACATCCTCGACACCCGGTCCGTCGCCGAATTCACCGACCGAGTAGAGGTTCACGCCGGTAACCTTGAGTTTGGTCGGGGTTTCCGCGTGGGTGAAGTGCACATCGGGCAGACCGCAAAGGTGGTGCGCCGCAACCTTGGCCATCTGGTACAGAGGCGCAACCAGACCGTAAACGCGACCGCCAACCTCGGTGCACTCACCGACCGAGAAGATGTTTTCGTCCGAAGTGCGCATGAACGCGTCGGTGACGATGCCGCGACCCACCTCGAGGCCGGCGTCTTTGGCCAGCTGGGTGTTGGGGCGGATACCGACGGCCATCACGACCAGGGACGCGTCGATCAGGGTGCCGTCTTCAAGCTCGACCTGCTCGACCTTGCCATCACCGTGGATCGCTTTGGTGTTCGCGCCGCATTTGATTTCGATGCCGCGGGATTCCAGTTCCTTTTGCAGCAGATAGCCCGCTGCGGGGTCCAGCTGACGCTCCATCAGGGTGGGCATAAGGTGCAGAACGGTCACGTCCATGCCGCGCATCTTCAGGCCCGCTGCCGCCTCGAGGCCCAGCAGACCGCCGCCGATCACAACCGCGCGGCCGCCTTTTTCCACGGCCTTCAGCATGCCATCCACGTCATCCAGATCGCGGTAGGCCAGAACGCCGTCCAGCTGGTGGCCGGGCACGGGGATGATAAAGGGGTTCGACCCGGTGGCGATGACCAGCTTGTCATAGGCGGCGGTGATGCCCCCTTCAGAGGTCACGGTCTGCGCTTCGCGGTCGATCGAGACGACCTTCTGGCCGCGGTGCAGGGTGATGCCGTACTCTTCGTACCAGCCGTCCCCGTGGATGATGATGTCCTCATAGGACTTCTCGCCCGACAGAACGGGGGACAGCATGATGCGGTCATAGTTCACACGGGGCTCTGCGTTAAAGATGGTGACATCGAACGCATCACCGACCAGGTCGAACAGATGTTCGAGCATCCGGCCAGGAGCCATACCGTTTCCGACGATAACTAGACGTGCCTTGGTCATAGGACTCTCCGGTTCGTAAAGCCTGCGGCGCGCGTTGTGGGCCAGCGAGGCAAAGCAATGGGAATACGAGTGTTTGGATGAGGTTTTCCGTCGGCCCGATCGGATCGGAACCAATGAAACAGCACCATTGCCGCCAGCCGAGAACGATGTCTCTGATCGGAAAATGTCGCGCCGTTGCGACCAAGGGGTCAGGCGTTCCACCGCCTAATGGGTAGTCTGTTACTCAGGATATGCTGCGACTGCAAGACCACATGCGTCGCAAAACCGACATGAACCGGTGGCGCCCCCCCGCAGCGATTAAAAAATAAGCAATCATGCAATTGCGAGATAGGTTTTGTGGCATAATCTCTATCGACCGCAGCACGTCCCGATGACCGCCGCCGGACAGCCCCCTCGCCCCAGACGTGCGTTTTTTTGCCCCAACGGCCACTGTTTTTCGAATGTGACGGTAGGCGAAAGCGCAGAACAAGACTAAAGTGGCGCCAAGCAAATCGCTTTTAGAAAGATATTTTTATGCCCGATCAGCCTCTAGAGACTCCGATCGACGACGCCCCAGAGGAGGAGACACCGCTCTACATCGTCGGTATAGGTGCGTCTGCTGGCGGCCTCGAGGCTTTGCAATCTATGGTGGGGCGACTTCGGGTGGGCGGAAAGATGACCTATGTCATCGCGCAGCACCTGTCCCCGAACTACAAAAGCATGATGGCCGACCTTCTGGCGCGGGAAACCACGCTCAAGGTCTATGAGGCCAAGGACGGCATGCCCCTAGAGGCGGATACCATTTATTGCTGCCCGCCGAACAAGAACATCACGATCAAGGACCAAACGATCCGGTTGATCGACCCCAAGACCCAGACCCATGGCCCCAAACCCAGCATCAACGAACTGCTGATGTCCGTTGCCATCGATGCGGGCGTGCATGCCATCGGGGTGATCCTGTCCGGCACGGGCACCGATGGGTCCGAGGGCATTCGCGCCATCAAGGCAGAGGGCGGCCTGACCTTTGCCCAAGACCCGCAAACCGCGAAATATGACGGTATGCCCAATTCGGCCATTCTAACCGCCAAGGTAGACTTTGTTGAATCGCCCGACGGTATCGTCGCCGAGCTTGAAAGCCTGATGGACGGCAACCCGACGCTGCTTCTGAAAGAGGACAGTTCCGACGAAGACGCGATCGTCGACAAGATCCTGCGGCGGTTGCTCGAGGTCAGGAATGTCGACTTCACCATGTACAAGCGCAACACCATCAACCGGCGGATCGAGCGCCGGATGACCGCGCTGAAGGTGCCGACAATCGCGGCCTATCTGGAGCTGTTCAAAAAGTCCGACGACGAAGTGTCGATGCTGTACAGTGACATCCTGATCGGGGTGACGTCATTCTTTCGGGACACCGGCGCCTTCGAAGCACTGGAGGCCGAACTGCGTCAGTACATCCGGACCAAGACCGAACGCACTCTACGGATCTGGGTGCCCGGTTGCTCGACCGGCGAGGAACCCTATGCGCTGGCGATGCTGCTGTCGGAAATTCTGGGCCCCGAGTTCAAACGCTGGCAAATCCAGATTTTTGGCACGGATATCGACGATGATGCGCTGGAAACTGCGCGCCGGGGCCAGTACCCGGAATCTGCCGCTATGGTCTCGCTGTCCAACCCCAAATATCGCAAGTATTTCAACGTCAGCGGCGACCGCTATCTGGTGGCCAAAGTGATCCGCGAAGTCGTGATCTTTTCCCGCCACGACCTGACCTATGACCCGCCCTTCCTGCGGCTGGACCTGATCAGTTGTCGCAACCTGTTGATCTATTTCAACTCCGATCTTCAACGCCGGATCATGCCGATCTTCCACTATTCCCTGAACCACAACGGCATGCTGTTTCTGGGTAAAAGTGAAAGCGTCGGGTCCTTTGCGAGCCATTTCAGGGAAATAGACAAACGCAACAAACTCTATCGCGCGAATTCTCTTCCCCAGAATGCGCCGACCGCGACCCTGACAAGACCCCTCACCATTTCACCAAAACGTGCGCCCGTGCCTTTGTCCCAGAACACCAAACCTTCACTGAGTGCTCTCGTCGCCGACGAAATCAAACGCAATCTGTTCCCGATGTCTCTGGTCCTGAACGAGAGCAACGACATCGTGTTTGTCGGCGGCAAAAATGCCTATATCAATCGCCCCGACGGCGATGTAACCGACAATATCTTCCAGAACGTGCATCCGGCGCTTTCGACAGAATTGCGGGCCGCCCTGCAAACCTCGGTCAGCAAGAAAGTGACGGTCAAGACGCCGTTCCAGCAGGTCAAACTGCCCGACGGGACCTTCAAGCATGTGCGCGTTGTGGTCATCCCGATGGAACAGGCCGAGGGGGCTGACGGGCTAAAGCTGATCTCCTTCCAAGAGGAAGAGACCGTCGGTGAACTCTATGGCGCGACGCTCACCGACCATTCCAACGATGAGCGTGTCGCCCTGCTCGAGGTTGAACTGCGCAGATCGCGCGAACAGGTCCAGACCGTGATCGAAGAACTGGAAACCTCGAACGAGGAACTCCAGTCCATGAACGAGGAAATGCAATCCGCGAACGAGGAACTCCAGTCCACCAACGAGGAACTGGAAACCACGAACGAAGAACTGCAATCCACCAACGAAGAGCTTCAGACCGCATATTCGGAACTGAAAAAGGCCTATGACGATCGCGAGGTCCAAGGCCAAGAGCTGCGCGATGTGCAGGCACGCTTTGGCACCCAGCAAAAGCTGCTGACCCGCGTGCAGCAGTCGGCCCGGTTGGGTCTGTATGAATGGGACGTGATCAGCGGCGCTTACGAGGCCACAGCGCAAGTGCGCGAACTGCTTGGGGTAAATGACGAAATCCTGCTGACCCTGGACAGTGTCAAAGGTCTGATGGGCCACAACGCCTCTGCCGAATACGAGCACAGCCTGCGAGAGGGGCTCAAGACCGGCACGGTTGATATCCTGTTCAACACCAGCAAATTGTTCGACGGCGAAATCCGGTATCTGCGCCAAGTGGGCGAGGTCGAATATTCCAAGACCGGTATCCCGCTCAAAGTCTATGGCACCATTCAGGACGTCACCTCGAGCGAGATGACCCGCTCCAGCCTGCGCAAGGTTCAGGCCGGCCTGCAGGCCATTTACGGCGACATCAGCGCGGGCGTGTTCATCTATGACTATGACCTGCAACGCAATCTATACATCAACGACGAATACACCAAGCTGCTAGGCTACACGTTAGAGCAGCTGAACGCGATGCCCACTGCGGAATTTGCGACCCTGTTCCATCCGGACGATTCAGCGACCATTCAAGAACATCGCGAGACGCTGATCTCTTCCCAACCGGGGGAAAGCTTTGCGCTGGTTTGCCGGTTCCGCCACGCGGCGGGCCATTATGTCTGGCTTCACGGGGTGAACCGCGTTCTACGCCGCAAAAAGGATGGGTCCCCCAAAACCTATCTGGGCCTGTTCTTTGTGATCGACGCCGCCGAGGCCGATGAAATCCGCGGGATCGCGGTAGAGGGTAATCCATCGCTTCAGGTGGGGCCCCTGCCCGAACGCTCGGACAAGGCGCTGGTGGTTTGCGACGAAGAGCTGAAAATCACGCTCATCAGCAAGACCTTCAAAGACGAGTTCGGCTATTCGCTTGAACATCTTTTGGGGCAGCCGATTGTGAACCTGTTCGGCCCCGACGATGCGCTCAAGGTCAAAGAGGCCTTTGAAAAGGCGCAGGCCGGCACCGAGCACAAGTTCGCGCTCAACGTTCACATCCGGTCCTATGGCGGCAGTGTCGTTCCGGCGAAAAGCCGCATCAAAGCATTGCACGACAGCGATGGCCATCTGTCGAGCTTCTTCTTCGATTTCTCCAAATCCTGATCAGGCCCGCAATTTCCTGATCATCAGGTCATCCCTTATCTCTGGCGGTAAGGGGTGACTGACATCCAGACCCAGATGCTGCAGGGCGTTGATCTCTTCGACGCGCATGGGTTTGCAGTGAAGATATCCCTGCTGCTTGACCATCTGCATGTTCCGCAGGGTCCGCGCCTGACGATAGGTCTCGACCCCTTCGATCACGATATCGATCCCCAGACTACGCGCGAGCGAGGCGATGGCGTTCAACGTGCGGGTCTTGGCCCGGTTGGTCTGTAGCCCCGCGCCTGCGGTCAGTTCCTTGTCCACCTTGATGATATCGGTGGGGAATTCGGCAAAGCGCAGCAGATTGCTGGCCTCGCGGCCGAAATCGTCCAGCGCAATGCGATAGCCGAATTTCCGCAGGATCTCGATTTCCTCGATCACCTTGTTCCAGTTGGCCCGCTGAGACATCGACGCTTCCGAGATTTCCAGCACGATCTGGCGGTCGTTGATCACGAAATCATTGTCGAACCAGTCCGCAATCACATCGGCCGCGTCCCGCATGGACAGGGTTTCCACATCCACGTTGAACGAGACATAGGCACCCGGTTCGGCGGTCAGGTCATAGATGACCTCGCGGCGCAGTGCTTTGGCTTGGTCGAAAAACTCTGGCTGGCGGCAAATCTGGGTGTAGGCCAGCGCGAACTTGGCGGGGCTGATCTGCAGACCGTCGCGCCGGTTCCACCGCAAAAGGGCCTCGAACCCTTCCGCCGCCTGACGGTCCACGTTCCAGATCGGCTGAAGTGCATAATAGAACTCGTCGGCGCGCAGCCCCTCTTCGATTTCGAAGCTGGTGATCAGGTCGCCATTGGTTCGCAACCCCTCAAGGAAAATCGCATCGGCGATGACGCAGGTATTCCGGCCACGCTGCTTGGCCTCTTGCAAGGCGCGGTCGGCCTGAAACAGCGCGTCGTCCAGTGTCTCGTTCTCGTCCAGCGGGCGTATCCCGATCGAGGCCGTGACCTTCACATGATGGCTTTCGCTTTTGACAGCCGTATCCTCGATGGCGGTCCGGATCACCTCGGCAAAGGCCAGCGCGTCCTCGTCGGACCGGAACCCGCGCAACAGCGCGAATTCCTCGCCCCCGAGACGGGCCGCCACGCCGCCACGCCCCATGTTTTCGGCCAGCACCTGCCCGACCATCTTCAGAATGTCGTCGCCCACCGAATGCCCGTAGGAATCGTTGATCCCCTTGAAATGGTCCAGATCGATCAGCAGCAGGCAGTCCCCGGGAGCATGTTCGCTGTCCTCGAAGTGATCCACCAAGGCGCGGCGCGAAAAGAGGCCTGTCAGGTAATCCACATTCACCGCCCTGCGCAACGAAGCCAGCTCGCTTTCCTGCTGGGTTACGTCGATGATCGAGATAGCAAAGCAATGTTCGCTGCTGTCCGTGGGCAAAATCCATTTGCCGATCCGGCGGAACTGCTTGGGCTGAGCAATATCGGCAAAGGGCACTTCGATGGTGTCATTGTCCCAGAACGGCACCATCGCAGAGGTGTCGATCCGGTCGCCGTCGCACAATTCGGGAAAGAACTGCGCCCGAACGGTGGCCTCGCGGTCGCCCTCGATCACGACATCGGGGTCCAAAGCATCCGCGATAAAGCCCAGCTCGTTGGACAGGTGGATTACCTGCCCCTGCGCATTCAGGATCATCACCATATCGGGCAGTTCATCCAGCAAGGACTGATAGGTCAGCGCGCGCATTTCTGCTTCGGCCAGTTTTTCGGCCTTCCGAGCGCTCTGGTTCCGCTCTCTGACCAGCATTCCGCTCATGACGGCGATGCAGATCATCAATCCTGCGATCAAGACGTAGTCCAATCAATTTCCCCATTTTCAGGGTCCGCGGTCGGGACATCTTGCGCCTTTTGGACCGCAACCCTGTGTTTGTGTCGGGTGGAAACACAACCAGACGCAGGTCCAAGGCCCCCAGGGCGACGTTTCTGCAAAATCGGAAATGACAGGGTAAGGTTATACCCATCAACCGTCATGGCAATACCATAGAGTGTATTTAATATCGTTAGAGGTATTCCCTGCCACACCCCGCAACCAAACGTGCGAGGGGTCGGCCCTTTGACCTCACTTAAGCGACAATCCACAAAAGCAAACAATCACAGTTGCATTCTTATGGCGAATCACCTAACCTTAAGGTCACGAGAGCCCAAAAAGCGGGGAGGTGTGAGCCCCGGCTTTGTGGGCTCTTTTTGCGTTTTTAATGGGTTGCCTTTTTCCCGCAAGACCTGTGGCGGACAACACGATCCGTTATCCCCATACCATTTCGGGGCCGCCGTTCTGTTGAATAAGAGAGATTCTCTTTGTGTGTGAATTCCGGCGCCGCCTTATCTGTAACGCTTGTTTGCACGGGTTAATAACGCCGCTCACGTTAGGACGCCGCAGGTCTTGACCCCAGATACCTAGAGGGACAGTTTTCCCGACTGTCCCTCCTTTTTTATTTCCCCCGCAGAAGCAGGATTTCCCGAAAATTCCGGATACCATCGGGGAAATATGTTGACACAGCGCCCTTTCATGACGATTTGACCCCTATCAGGTCCCTGCCGCGTGAGCAGGCGGCGCAATGACGTCCGCCCCAACGGTCCTGACACAGTTTCCCATGTCACGTGAGGGGGACGCTGCCCCCGTGTCTGGCGCTGCAATCCGGTAGCGCGAGCGATCGCAGGGGCAACCCCGTTTGCCGGACCGATGCGTCCGGTTCAGCCGGCCTTCCCCGGCAAGGACAATTTATGACGTTCAACACTCTGGGCCTCGACGCCCATATCCTGAATAAACTTGATGCCCTCGGCTTCAAGGCCCCTACCCCCATTCAGGCCAAAGCCATCCCCGTTGCCCTTGATGGCCACGATGTTCTGGGGATCGCACAGACCGGCACCGGTAAAACCGTGGCCTTCGGGGCGCCTCTGGTGGCCGCTCTGGAACAGGGCCGTGTGAAGCCCGCCCCCAAGACCGTGCGCGGTCTGGTGCTGGCCCCGACCCGCGAACTGGCAACCCAGATCATGGCAACGCTCGAAGGTCTGACCGACACCCTGCGCCTGAACCTGATCGTGGGCGGCAAGTCCATCAACCCCCAGATCAACCGTCTGGCGCGTGGCACCGACATCATGGTGGCCACCCCCGGCCGTCTGATCGACCTGATCGACCGCAGCGCCGTTGACTTGTCCAAGACCCGCTTTCTGGTACTGGACGAGGCTGACCAGATGCTGGACATCGGTTTTGTGCACGCCCTGCGCCGCATCGCGCCCTTGGTATCGCGCGACCGTCAGACCATGATGTTCTCGGCCACCATGCCCAAGTCGATCTCGGATCTGGCCAAGGATTTCCTGACCGATCCCGTGCGCGTCGAAGTCAGCCCTCCGGGCCGCGCGGCAGACAAGGTGACCCAGTGCGTTCACTTCGTCCGCAAAGAGGACAAACAGCCCCTGCTGATCGAACTGCTGGACAAGCACCGCGACGAGCTGGCGCTGGTCTTCAGCCGCACCAAACACGGCGCGGAAAAGCTGATGCGCACGCTGGAAAAGGTCGGCTTTGCCGCCGCCTCGATCCACGGGAACAAGAGCCAGGGCCAGCGCGACCGCGCGCTCGAGGCCTTCCGTGCCGGTGACGTCCGCGTTCTGGTTGCCACCGACGTTGCTGCCCGCGGCATCGACATTCCGGGCGTCGCGCATGTCTATAACTACGACCTGCCGAACGTGCCTGAAAACTATGTGCACCGCATTGGCCGGACCGCCCGCGCGGGCCGCGAAGGGGCCGCTGTGGCCTTCTGTACCGCCGACGAGATGGGCGAACTGAAGGACATCGAAAAGGTTCTGAAGATGTCGATCGAAGTGGCCAGTGGCACCCCTTGGGACGCACCCGCAGGTGGCGCCAAGCCCAAGGGCCGTGGCGGCAAACCCCAAGGTCGCGGCAACCCCAACGGTGGCCAGAAGCCCGCGGGGGCCAAACCCCAGCAGCGCCGCCGCCGCCCCCGCAACGGCGCCAAGGGCGGATCGCCCCGCGCTGCCGCATAAGTCAGCTTCAGGCCCCGACCGCATGGTTCGGGGCCTTTTTACTGTCCGGGCTTCAGCGCATTGTGAGGCCCCCACTTTTTCCTGCCCCGAAAAACCGGAAGATATTCTGAAGTCATGGGGTATCCTCCCCTAGAGTGGCGGCAAACAGGCAGGACGGATTGGTATGCAGGATCAACTGAAGAACCCTTGGCGCGGCACAGGTTTGGCGCTGGACGCCCCCATGCCGATCGACAGTGCCGAAGGGGTCGGTGGCCTTCTTGCCCTATGCCCTGCGCATCAACCAACGCCCCTCTTGCAAATCCGCCAGCTTGCGAACCGTTTCGGCGTGTCCTTGGTAACGCTTAAGGATGAACGCGCCCGCATGGGTCTGGGCAGTTTCAAGGCCCTTGGCGCCGCCCACGCCATCGCCCGAGAGGCCGCCGCCACAGGTCAGGACGATCTGCACACCGCGTTGGCAGGCCGCACCTTTGTCACCGCCAGCGCAGGCAATCACGGCCTGTCCGTGGCAGCGGGGGCGCGGGTCTTTGGCGCGCGGGCGGTGATCTATCTGTCCGACACGGTGCCAGAGGCCTTTGCCCTGCGCCTGACAGGCATGGGCGCCGATGTGGTGCGCGCAGGGGCAGATTATGCCGCCAGCATGGACGCCGCCGCCAAGGCCGCCACCGACAACAACTGGACCCTTCTGTCCGACAGCTCTTGGCCCGGTTACACCGAGCCCGCTCTGCGCGTCATGGAAGGCTACACCCAGATGGCCGCCGAGATTGTCGCGCAGGTTGACGCCGTGCCCACTCATATCCTGCTTCAGGCCGGTGTGGGCGGTCTGGCCGCTGCGGTCGCTGCCCATCTGCGTATGGCGTGGGGCCAGTCCCCTCAGATCATCGTGTCCGAACCCGCCGCCGCCCCCGCCCTGATCGAAAGCATCCGCGCGGGCCAAGTCGTCGATACCACGGGGCCGGACTCTTGCATGGGCCGGCTCGACTGCAAGACCCCCTCGATGATCGCGCTGAACGGCTTGGCGCGGGACGCGGATCTGTTCGTCACCATCAGCGAAGAGGACGCCCGCACCGCCGCCGACACCCTGACCGATCTCGGCCTTGGCACCACCCCCTCTGGTGCCGGAGGGATCGCCGCCCTGTTCGCAGGCCTGACCCTGCCCGCCGATGCCCGCGTGCTGGCGATCCTGAGCGAAGGCCCCGAAAGTGCCTGACCGCTCGCTGGTCTTTCCCGCATCGGAATACCGCCAGCGCACCGCCCGCCTGCAAGAGCGCATGGCGCTGGCCGGACTGGACGCGCTGCTGCTGACCTCAGCGGCGGATGTGTTCTACGTCACCGGCTTTCTGACCCGCTTCTGGGAGAGCCCCGCGCGCCCGTGGTTTATCGTGGTGCCTGCTTCGGGCGATCCCGTTGCGGTCATCCCCGCCATCGGCGCGGACCTGATGCAGCGGACTTGGATCGCCGATATCCGCACTTGGCCCGCCCCGGTGCCGCAGGACGACGGGATCACCCTGCTGACCGATACGCTCGCCGCGATAACGCCGGAAAACGGCCAGATCGGCCTGCCCATGGGCCTTGAAACCCACCTGCGCATGCCGCTCGGGGACTACGAGGCCCTGCGCCGCGCCCTCTCCTCCCGCCAGTTTGTGGACGCGACCGACGTCGTCCAGCGGGTCCGGGAAATCAAGTCCGACGCCGAGGTTCAGAAAATCCGCGCCTCCTGCCAGATCGCCGACGCCGCCTATGCCCATGTCCCCGATTTCGCCGGCCAAGGTACGCCCTTGGATCAGGTGTTCCGCGACTTCCAGATCGCCCTGCTGGCGAACGGCGCGGACTGGGTCAGCTATGTGGCGGGCGGCGCAGGGCCGAACGGGTATGGCGATGTCATCTCGCCCGCCGCGCCCACGCCGTTAGCCTGCGGGGATATCCTGATGCTGGACACCGGTTCGGTCAAAGACGGCTATTTCTGTGATTTCGACCGGAATTTCGCGATTGGGTCGGCCTCGGACATCGCCAAGCGCGCCCATCACGCCCTCTGGCACGCGACCGAGGATGCGCTGAACACCCTGCGCCCCGGCCACCGCGCCTGCGACGTGCACCGCCTGCTGACCGAAGGGATCACCCGCCACGGCGGCACCCCCACAGGCGGGCGCTTGGGCCATGGCTTGGGGATCACGCTGACCGAATGGCCCTCCTTTACGCCGCTGGACCAGACCGAGCTGCGCGCCGGCATGGTCCTGACGCTGGAACCCGGCTGCGCCACCGAAAACGGCCGCATGATCGTGCACGAGGAAAACCTGCTGCTGACCGAAACGGGGCCAATCCTGCTGTCCCGCCGCGCACCATGCGACCTGCCAGATATCACCCGATGACCGCCTTTCCCTACACCCTGCAAGAGGACCCGCGCCCCGCGATGGGCCTTGTGGTGCTGCAAGTCGACGAGACGATCGAACAGGATTTTCGCCAGCTTTTCGCGCCAAAGGCCTGCCGCCTGCACATCACCCGCGTGCCTTCGGGGGCGGAACTGACGCCTGACACAATCGCCACCATGGCCACCGCCCTGGCCGCCGCCGCCGCGCTCTTGCCGCGCGAGGCCGCGTTGCGCGTCGTGGGGTACGCCTGCACTTCTGGCACCACTCTGATCGGGACGGACCGCGTTCAAAGCCTGATCACATCGGTCCTTCCAACGGGGGCCGTCACCAACCCGCTGGCCGCCGCCCTTCACGCCTGCCGCACGCTGAACCTGACGCGGATCGGCATCGTGTCCCCCTATATCCCGACCGTGGCCGAACCCATCCGGAACGCGTTTGAACAGGGCGGCCTGACCGTGCCCGAAACCATCTCCTTTGGAGAAGAGATCGAGGCCCGCGTCGCCCGCATCGCCCCTACATCGATCGCCGAGGCCGCCCGCACACTGGCCGCGCGCAACCAATTGGACGGGATCTTCCTGTCCTGCACGAACCTGCGGACCTTGGGCATCATCCCCGAGCTAGAGGCAGATTTGGGCCTGCCGGTCCTGAGTTCCAATCAGGTTCTGGCGTGGCACATGGCGCAACTGGCGGGCGTGCCAATGTCCTGCGGATCACTGACCGCCTGAGCTGCCGTCCTCAGAGGCCCATTCCGCCAATGGAAACAGCCGGTCATAACCCCAGTTAAAGAAGAACGCGTAGACCACGTAAAACGCGGAAAACGACATATCCATCAGCGTCGCCTGCCACAGGCCCACATCCAGATACCACGCGATAAAAGGCATTAGAACCGTCAGCAAACCGGCCTCGAACAGGCAGGCATGCAGAACCCGCACCCAAGGGCGTTTCAGCGTCGTTCCGGTCAGTCGCTGTAACGCACGGTCGAACATGTGGTTGTATACGAAATTCCAGACCATCGCGATGACGGCACTGACCACGCTGACGACCCCGATGTGATCCATCGGCATGTCGAACACCGCGGCCCCTAGCGGGATCACCAGCAATAGCGCCAGAATTTCAAAGGATAGCGCGTGACGGATGCGGTCCGATGTGCTGCGCATAGCGACCTCTGGGTCGATGCCGGGTCGTCCCGGCATTCTGCCATTACGGGGAGGTCGTCCTCACTGGCTCGCATATCCCAGAATTGACCTGTTGGTTCAAGAGGTCTGGCGTCCGCCATCCCCAGCGGATTGTCTGGCAAAATGCGCAACTATTGCCGGATTGTCTGGCAATATGTGAAATGCGTGTTAGGCTACCCCCGAGGAAAGCGATTCAATCGGGAGGAGAATGGATGTCTTTCAAATTTGTGGCGACCGTGTCGGCCTTGGCGCTGGCTGCCAATATTGCCAGTGCCGAAACCAGAACCCTGCGGATTCAAACCCACCAAGCGCCAGAGTCCGTCTCGGGTAAAATGGTGCAGGACTTTGTCGAGCAAGTGAACGCCATGTCCGGCGGCGCGTTGCAGATCGAAATGTACTATAGCTCCGCGGTCGTTGCCTCGGCCGAGACGTTCTCGGCGGCGGCTGACGGCATTCTGGACTGCGACATGACCAACGGCAGCTACCAGACCGGCAAAAATGCCGCATTCCAGTTCGTTTCGGACACCATGGGCGGCTACAACACCCCGCTGGAATGGCACGCTTGGGTCAAGTTCGGTGGCGGCAAAGACATCATCAACCAGCTCTATGAACAGAACGGGATGCACTTTGTCGGGACCTATCTGGGGGGACAGGAGTCGCTGAATTCGACCCGCCCGCTGGCCGGTATCGAAGACCTCAAGGGCTTCAAATTCCGCTCGCCTCCCGGCATGGAGTCCGAGATTTTCTCGGCCCTCGGCGCGACCCCGATCGTCATGGACTTTACCGAAATTTTCACCTCGCTCGAGACGGGGATCATCGACGGGGCCGATGCCTCGACGCTGGCGAACAACGTTGGCCTCGGTATCTATGATATTGCAAAACATACCACTTTCCCCGGCTTCCATTCGATGTCGGCGGACCATCTGGCCTGTAGCACCGATGTGTGGAACAGCCTTGATGACCAGCAAAAAGCGATCATCAACAGCGCCATGGACAGTCTGGCGCTGAAGCTGATGGCGATGACCCTGGTGAACAACGGCGAGGCATTGGCCGCCCTGCCCGAAAAGGGCGTGACCATCTATGACTGGTCCCCCGAAGATCGCGCGACCTTCCGCAAGGCCGCGATTGGCCGCTGGGACGAATGGGCCACCCGTTCCCCCGAAGCCGCCGGTCTGGTCGAAAGCCACAAGGCGTTCCTGAAGCGGATCGGTCTTAGCGAAAACTAAGCCGCCGCCTCTGTCCGGGGGCGTTTGCTGAGGCGCCTCCGGACCCCTAGACATTTTGGCAAATGCCATGACCTTGCGGCCCCGCCATGTTTGGGGGAAACTGCCAGACAAAATACGGAAGACGACCTTCCGGTTTCCGGAACAGGGTGCCGATGCTGACCTCGATTATCCAGACGCCGCGCTACCGCCTCGTGGCGGACCAGATTGCCGAACATATCCGTGCGGGCGATTTGCCTCCGGGCTCGAAGATGCCCGCGGACAAGGATCTGGTGGCGCAATTGGGGGTCAGCCGGACAACCGTGCGCGAGGCGATGATCGCCCTTGAATTGCTGGGATATGTGGTGACGCGCTTTGGCGCGGGGGCCTATGTGGCCAACATCATTCCTGCCGCGCCGATCGACACAGGCCTGCCCGGTTTCTTTGAACTGGTCGAGGCGCGCTATGTGATCGAGCCCGAGATCGCCGCAGCCGCAGCCCCCGTGATTTCCGATACCGACATCGCCCATCTGGAGGCCTGCATCGACGGGATGTGTAACGCCAAGCTGTCCCCCGCTCAGATCGAGGCGCAGGATTGCGAGTTCCACATGACCATCGCCCGCAGCACTGGAAATTCGGTATTCGTTCAAATCGTCAATGATTTCTGGCGGGCGCGGATGCGGTTCCCCGAATGGACCCGCGTGAATAACCGCCAGACGGCCGCGCAGATCGCGCGCTTTGCCAGCGACGAGCACCGCCCCATTGTCGAGGCATTGCGAACCGGTGACGCCGCCCTTGCCCGCCACGCGATGCAGCAGCACTGTCTGAATTCGGGCAAGCACATGCACGACCGTTGGCGCGACCAAGAAGGCGAGGCCGAGCAGCCCCTACCCCGCATCTTGCGCGAAGCGAGCGGCGCCTAGGCCGCTGCGCCGTCCACGATCATCATCGGACAGCCCCGTGAGCATGCCTCGACCCGCGCATCGACCCCGTATAGCTGGCGGATCAGGCTGGGGGTCAGAACCTCGAGCGTCGGGCCAGAGGCGACCACTTGGCCGCCCGCCACGGCGATGGTTGTGGTGCAGGTCCGCATGACTTGGTTCAAGTCGTGCAGCGCCAGAATGGCCACCGCCCCCGTTTCGGCCACGTAGTCGCGCAGAGCGTCGATCACCTCGTGCTGGCGGAACAGGTCCAGCGCAGAGGTCGGTTCGTCCATCAGCAGCACTTTGGGGCGGGACACCAGCGTTTGGGCCATGGACACCAGTTGCCGTTGCCCTCCGGACAGTTCGGCCAGTTGCCGCCCCGCGAGATCGGCGATTTGCAGACGGGTCAGGACGGATTGCACGGCCTCTAGTTCCTCGGTCCGCAGGGACCAGCCGCCTTGCCCTTGTTTGAGGGCCAGAATGATGGACTCGTATACGGTCAGCGCTGCGTTCATGCCCGTGTCCTGCGGCATATACCGCAGGTCCGACAGATCCGCGCCGCCAAAGATCACGCGCCCACCGCCCCCGAGTTGCCCCGCGATCCGGCGGAACAAGGTGGATTTCCCAGCCGCATTCGGGCCGACCAGGGCCGTCAGCGTGCCCCCGGAAATCGGCGGGACCGTCGCGCTGTAGTAGATGATTTTGCGACCATAGCGGGCCTCGACCCGGTCCAGTTCCAGCGTCACCATTGGCGTCTCCCGTGGGTGAAAATCAGCGTGGCAAAGAAGGGCACTCCGACAAGGGCGGTGATGATCCCGATGGGCAGGACGGCGCCGGGCAGGATCGCCTTGGACAGAACCGAGGTCGCGGACAGGATCAGCGCGCCGGACAGGATCGAGCCGGGCAAGAAGAACCGCTGGTCCTCTCCGAGCAGGAGCCGCGCGATGTGGGGGCCGACGATGCCGATGAACCCGATGGTCCCGACAAAGGACACCGGAACCGCCGCCAACAGGGACACCAACAGCAGCGTTTCAAGCCGCAATCGCCGGACGGGCACACCCATGGCGGCGGCGCGGACCTCTCCCAACCGGATCGCGGTCAGGGCCCACGCGCGGCGGGCGAACAAGGGCGTGCAGACCGCCAGGATCAGGGCGGTGACGGCGACTTTGCCCCATGTGGCTTTGGTCAGGCTGCCCATGGTCCAGAACACCACAGCGGCCAGCGCCTGTTCGGATGCGAAATACTGAAGCAATGCCAGCGCCGCGTTAAAGGTAAACACCAGCGCGATGCCTAACAGAACAATGGTCTCGGTGGTCACGCCGCGCATCCCCGACAGGGCAAAGATCAAGAGCGCGGCCACCATCGCCATAGCAAAGGCATTGATCGGCACCATCAGAGCCAGCGCCGCGGGCACCAGCGCGACCCCCAGCACCATGGCCAAGGCCGCGCCGAAACTGGCCGCCGCCGACAGGCCCAAGGTAAACGGGCTGGCCAAAGGGTTCGCCAAGATTGTCTGCATCTGCGCCCCCGCCAGCGACAGGCACCCACCCACGGTCACCGCCAGCAATGCAATCGGCATCCGGATATCCCAGACCACCACGCGCATTTGCAGCGCGGCCTCGGACGGGAAAAGGACCGTGCGGACCACATCCGGCAGAGCATAGCGCGCTGGCCCCAGCGACACGTCGATCGCCACGGACAGGCACAGCAGCACCGTCAGCCCCGAAAGAACAAACAGGCGCCGCAACACGAGGCGGTGATAGGAAAAGGCGCTCTCGCGCGGCATCGGCTGTGTCAGATCGGACATGGCATCCTCTTGGCGCAAAATGGGTCGGGGCGGCGCACCGCCCCCGACCGCTTAGTTCAGCGAAACCCAGTAGCCCGGGCGGTAGTCGATGGGCAGGAAACGCGCGTGCAGTTCCTTGAGCGTGGCTTCGGGGTCCAGATCGGCGAAAAGCTCTGGGTGGATCCATTTCGCCAGCTGCTGCACCGCCACAAAGCTGTAGGGGTTGTTGTAGAACTGGTGCCAGATCGCGTGAACATTGCCGGTCTCGTTGGCCTTGATGCCGGTAAAGGCGGGGCGGGTCATCAGGTTCGCAAGCTTCTTGCGAGCTGCGTCCATATCCGCGCCGGGGGCCACGCCGACCCAGTTGCCACCGGGAACGTAAGCCTCCCAGTTGCCGCCGGTGACGACCACGATATCGGGGTTCGAGGCGATGATTTGCTCGGCGTTCACGGTGCCAAAGGTACCGGGGATGAACTCGGTCGCCATGTTCTTGCCGCCTGCGATCTCGACCATCTGGCCAAAGTTCGCGCCGCCAAAGGACATGCAGCAATCCTCGGAATAGCCGCCTGCGCGTTCCACGAACACCAGCGGGCGCTGCAGATCGGTTTGGGCGTTGATCACGTCGGTGACCTTGGCCAACTCCCCATTGAAGAAGGTGTTGAACTCGGCGGCGCGGTCCTCTTCACCATAAAGCTGACCGATGATCTCCATCGACTGAGCGGTGTGGGCAAAGGGGTCCTCGCGGAAGTCCACGTAGACGATCGGAATGCCCACGGCGGCCAGTTTTTCCTCGTAGCCGGCCTCGTCGGTGGCAGCCTTGGCCTCGAGGTTCAGGATCATCACATCGGGGTTCAGCGCGACGGCCTGCTCGATGTCAAAGGTGCCTTCTTTGAAGCCGCCAAATGCGGGCAGATCGGCCACCTGCGGGAACTTCTCGGCATAGGCGGCATAGCTGTCGGGATCGGCCTGAATGAAGTCATCGCGCCAGCCCACCACGCGGGCAAAAGGGTTCTGCGGTTCAAGCACAGCGGTAAAGAAGGACTGCCGCCCCTCGCCCAAGATCACGCGCTGAACGGGGGTGTCCACCTGCACCTGACGGCCGGTGATATCGGTGACCGTTACAACCTCTGCCAAAGCCGGAGTGACAGCGGACAGGGCCACAGCGCCCGCCCCCAGCAGCATCGAAAAATGGTTCATCTCGTCCTCGTGTTTACTTGACGGGGCCCGTATCGGATTCTTTATTGTTTTAGTCAAGATTAATTTCCGAGTTGTTTTGTCGGAATTATCAGGGTAGCTGAGCGCCACCAACCCCGAAGGGCCTGACATGAGTGAAACTGCGCATTTTCAATCCAATAGAGGGATTCGCGACGACATCCGCGACTACTGGTCCGATCGCGCCGCGGGGTTCGACCTGGACCCCGGGCACAAGATTTCCGATGGTGCAGAGGCCCGCGCTTGGGCTGATCTGCTGGAGCGGCATCTGGGGGCGGCAAGGGATCGGACCCTGTTGGACTTGGCCTCGGGCACGGGGGAAATCGCGATGCTGTGCCATCGGGCGGGCTATCGCGTGACGGGTTTGGACTGGTCGGAACCGATGCTCGCGCTGGCCCGTGCCAAGGCGATAGCGGCTGGGGCAGCGATCGAATTTCTGCAGGCCGACGCCGAGCGTATTCCCCTGCGGAGCGACAGCCGCGATGTGATCATCACGCGGCATCTGGTGTGGACGCTGGTTGATCCGGCCGCGGCCTTTGCCGAATGGTTCAGGGTGCTGAAACCGGGGGGACAAGTGCTAATCGTGGACGGGGATTTCGTAACCAAGGGCTGGCTGGCCCGCCTGTTGGCGCGCCTGTCCCCGCCCAAGAGCGGCGCGATGGCCGCGCGCCACACCGAAATCCTGTCGCAGGTCCACTTTTCCGGCGGAGCGCGGGCCAAGGACGTGGCGACCCTGCTAGAACTGGCAGGATTTACCGACATCACCATCAACACGGACCTGCGGGCGATCCACCGCGCTCAGGCACGGCAGTTGGGGCTGCGTAAATCCCTGCTCCGTCGGTCCGAGCACCGCTATGCCGTCAGTGCCCGCAAACCTGCTTAACGCGTGATTTCCGTTGACAGGTTTCGTCCTTGGGTGGATCACCAAACTGGGCTGACACGGGGCCCGTCTCGGCAAAGGGGGTTCGCATGGTTCGGAAACTGACAGCTTTGGCTCTGCTGTTGGCAGCGTGTGGCACACCGGAATACCGCGCGGAACGCAGCCTGTGCGAGGCCGAGTGGGCGGTCAAAATCCCGCCCGTCTACGTCAAGGAAATCTACAACGAGACCCGCACCCGCGAAGTCCCGACGGGCCAAAGCATCTGCGAGCCCGTCAAGAAATCCAAGAAAATGGTCTGTCAGGATGTGATGCGGACCGAAACCTATACCGTCCCCGCCCTGCGCACGGTGGACCGGAACGAAGGCCGCCGCAACATCCAGATCCGTGCCTGCGCCATCGCAGCGTGCCAGCAGAAATTCGGGAATGCCGAGTGTAAGCTGCCGGAATAGGGCAACGAAAAGCGGCCCCGCATTTGGGGGCCGCTCTGATTATTCGACGGGTTCGGCGGGGGCATAGGACCCGTCCGCGCGGTGCACCTCGGTCCCTGTGACCGGCGGGTTAAAGCAGCAGGCCATGTGCAGCTCTTCTTCGGCGCGCAGGATGTGCTGGTCGTGCAGGTTCAGGGCATACATGACACCCGGCTTGATCCGGTGGGTCTGCCCCGTGGCGATATCGGTGATCGAGCCCGTGCCCTTCATGCAGTAGACGCTTTCGAAATGGTGCTTGTAGTGGAACGTATGCTCGGACCCCGCCTCCAGTACTGTGATGTGGAACGAAAAGCCCATTCCGTCATCGGCCAGCAGCATCCGGGTCGAGGTCCACTGGGCATCGGAAACCTCTCGGCCCGTGCCCTTTAGCTCATTGAAATCACGTACAATCATATCGTTTACTCCGCTGCCAGCTTGACGTTGCCGCGCACCGCATAGGCCGCACGCTCCAGTATCGCGAACCCTTCGGCAAAGAGGTCGTCAGAGGTTGTCAGCGGGGCCAGAACCTTGACCACCTCGTCGTTCGGGCCCGAGGTTTCGATGACCAGACCGTTCTCGTAGGCGTGGCCGCAGATCGCCGAGGCCAGCTCGCCCGAGCCAACGTCCACCCCCTGCATCAGCCCGCGCCCTTTGACATAGGCACCGGGGATCAGGTTCGCGACGCTTTGCAGGCCGTCACGGATCAGGTTTTCCTTGCGGGTCAGGTCATCCTCGAACGCGCTATCGGCCCAGAATTTCTCGATCGCGACCCGAGCGGTGACAAAGGCGTGGGTGTTGCCGCGGAAGGTCCCGTTATGCTCGGCGGGGCCGAACACGTCATGCTGCGGACGGACCAGCATGAGGGCCATGGGCAGGCCAAACCCGGACACCGATTTCGCCATGGTCACGATGTCGGGCTGCACGCCCATCTTCTCAAAGGAAAAGAAGGTGCCCGTGCGGCCACATCCGGCCTGAATGTCGTCGATGATCAGCAAGGCCCCGTGTTTATGGGCGATGGTCTGCATCTTTTGCACCCACGCGGCAGAGGCCGGGTTCAGGCCGCCCTCGCCTTGGACGGTCTCGAACAGGATCGCAGCGGGGGCGTCGATCCCGCCAGAGGGGTCAGACAGCATCTGATCCAGCAGGGCCGCACTGTCCACACCATCGGCATAGCCATAGAACGGCATTCGGGTGACGCCCGCCTTGTCCATCCCCGCGCCGCCACGGTGATAGCCGTTTCCGGTCGCTGCCAAGGCGCCCATGGTCACGCCGTGAAACCCGTTGGTAAAGGCGATGATGTTGGTGCGGCCGGTCACTTTGCGGGCTAGCTTCATCGCGGCCTCGACCGCGTTTGCGCCTGTGGGGCCGGTGAACATGACACGATGATCCATGCCGCGCGGGCGCAGGATATGATCGGTCAGGGCGTTCAGAAACCCCTCTTTGGCGCTGGTGTGCAGGTCGAGCCCGTGGGCGATCCCGTCACCAGCGATATGTTCAATCAGGGCGGCCTTCATATCGGGGTCGTTGTGGCCATAGTTCAACGAGGAACACCCAGCCAGAAAGTCGATAAACCGGTCGCCATCGGCGGTGAAAAGTTCGGAGCCTCGGGCCTCGGTGAACGAGGCAGGGAAAGCGCGGCAATAGGACCGTGCCCCGCTCTCGCGGCGGTCATAGATCGAGCGGTCTTGGGCCATGTCTTTGGGCATGGGGGACGTCCTTTCGGAAAATTCGGAAATGTGGGGGTTTGGTCAGGCGGCGCGCGCCAGAGCGGACGACGCGGCAGGCAGCGTGATCGACACCATGTGTTCGGTGTCTGCGGCCCCGCAAAAGTGGTCGTCTCGGGTGAAATGCGGCGCGTGGGTTAACGTGCCGCCGACCTCTCGGGCCAGGCTGCGGAACAGCGCCCAAGAAGCCTGATTGGAATGGGTGATGGTGGTTTTCAGAACCTGCGCGTCGGCGGTGGCATCCCTCGCCAGCAGGTCGCGCAACATTGCCTTGCCAAGCCCCATGCCACGGGCGGCGGGGCTGACAGCGACTTGCCACACGAAGAACGCCTCCGAGTTGGGGATCATGTGGCCGGAAATCCAGCCAACGACCTGTCCGTCCATCTCGGCCAGAACGCAGGTTTCGCGGAAGTGATCCGCCTGGATCAGGTTCGCATAGCGGGAATTTTCATCCAGAGGGCGACAGTTGCGCACAAGCTCCCAGATACGGGCCCCATCGGTTGCGTCCGGCATACGCAGCAGGGGCTGACGCGTTCGGGTGGGGCTTGTGTCGGCTAGGGTCGCTGTGTCTGGCATAGGCTCGCTCTTGGGCAATTTCGTTCGATCATCAAACTAACCCAGAGAAATTATTTTTCAACCGTCTAAGTAATTTTATTTCCCTGGCGCCATAATTTACCAGTCTAAAGGCATTTACTACGATAAATTTCGAGATCATTTGCTTAGCCAACCGAATATATCACCAAAGCCCTTCATACATTGAAGCATCTTCACCCCCGTGGCATACTCCGCCCATGACCGACGCCCCCAGAGACCGCACCGACCAAAGCCTGATCGCCCTGCGCCGCATTTTGCGCGCGACGGAGCTCTATTCCCGTGATCTGGCCCAGTCCGCCGGTCTGACGCCTGCCCAACTCCGCGTTCTGCAGATCACCGCTGCGCGCGATGGCAGTGCCACGCCCAAGGCGCTAGCGACCCAGATGGGGGTATCTCAGGCCACGGTGACCTCGTTGCTGGACAGGCTCGAGGCGCGGGGACTGGCGAAACGGGAACGCTCGGAAACCGACCGACGGCAGATGAACGTGCTGCTGACCCAATCGGGCCGGAACGCTGTCAGCACGGCGCCGGATGCACTCCAACAACGATATGTTTCAGCCTTTGAAAAGCTGAAGGATTGGGAGCAAGCACAACTTCTGGCCTCTTTGGAACGGGTCGCAGAAATGCTGAACGCGGATGACATGGATGCCTCGCCCGTCCTGACCACCGGCGAGATCAAAGGGCCGACAGGCACCTGAAGCCCCCGCCCTAACACGTTCTGAAAACACAGCTTTTAGAAACAAAGCCCAAAGCGAAACCCAAACTTACGGGTTTCGCAAAACGGTTTCGCATAACTGTTACCCAGCACCGCAAAAATATCCGCGACCGATCATTCAAGGTTTTGTGAGCGATTGCCGCAGGTGCTAAAACAACCCCAGATAGTACCAGAATCATAAACATTCCCGCGAACCACTCGTCCGGGGCCCATCGGGCACCCGTGCGGCGAAGCTGTGTCTTTTGCCGTCTCGTGCCCGGCTGAACAGAGGATTAACGATGACGACCTATATCGACGTGGCCCTGGGGACCACTGCTGCGCAATTGCAGACCATGATCGACAACGCCGCCGAGGACACCACCTTTGTTCTGCAGGCGGGCAGCTACACCTTTGACCGCACGGTCACCATCGACCGCAGCAACATCTCTTTGATCGGTCAGGGCGAAGGCGAAACGATCATCAACGTCACCAGCGCCATCGGGTCCGATCCGGCCATCGTTCTGGGGCTCGAGCTGTACAAAACCGACATCGAGGATACGGACGATCTGGCGGTTGCGGCCTCGGCCGGGGATACCTCGATCACGGTGGCCTCGGGGCACAGCATTCAGGTCGGCGACTACATCTATATTCAGGCCGAGAACACCTCGGCTTACTTTGCCGAAATCGGCGACACCCAGTGGAAGAAAAGCAACCCCCTGCGCACCATCATGGTCGAGGTCACTTCGGTTGACGGCGACACCATCGGGTTCGACACGCCCCTGACCTTTGATTTCGACCCCGACATCACCACTGTCCAGACCCGCAACCTGATCGAGGGCAACACCCTGTCGGGCTTTACCATGGTCGGGCCCTACGGCGATGCCGATCCGGGGTCGTTCACCAACAGCACCGGTCAGGGCCAGACCATGATCATGGTCGGCGGTACCGCGGGCGCAACGCTGACCAACATCACGATCGAGGACGGCATCAGCCACGGCATCACCTTTGCGGGCAGCATCGACGTGACGCTGGACGACTTCACCATGGACGGCACCCTGAACAAGGGCGACAGCGGCAACGGCTATGCAGTGTGGATCCGTGACGTCTATGAAAGTGAATTCACCGATCTGACCATCACCGACACCCGCCACGCGGTGCTGTTTGCCAGCTACACCACGGCCAGCAACAACTACGTGCAGGTCACCTATACGAACCGGGACATCAACTTCCACGGGGGCCGAGACCAGTACAACACCGTCGTCGTCGACGAGATGGTCCGCGACGAGACCGAGCAAGGCTATTTGGGTTGGGCGACCTTCTTTAACGAAGGGGAAAGCTATGGCGCGCCCACGGACCCGACCACGAACTCGATCACCTTTGGCACACTGGTCGCCTCCAGCAAAGGGGACGAGGCCTATGCCCGTGACACCGGCGCGCAGATGTGGATGGTCGGCGGCAATGACACCGCCCATGGCGGCGCGGGCGACGACTATATCAACGGCGGCACCGGCAATGACGTGATCTATGGCTCGGACGGCCAGGACACGATCAACGGCGACAGCTCGACCGATACGCTGATCCTCGAGGGGTCTTTGGCGGACTATGCGATCAGCGCGAACGGCACCGACCTGTACCTGACCCACGCGGGCGGGCGCACTTTGGTCCGCAACGTCGAGGAGTTCGTTTTCACCGACGCGACGCTGGATGACGACGACCTGTTCGACATGGCCACGGTCGAGGCCAACCCCGACACCGCAGCCGAGCCGACCCTGCCCTATCTGGACAGCACCTCGACCGGCGATGACACCGTGTCTACCGGCACCGACACCACCGCACCGGACACCCTGCCGACCTTCACTTGGCGTCAGGGCACCGTATGGAACGGCGGCTTCACCACCTATATCGACATCGAAAACACCTCTGGCACGGTGATGGAGGACTTCCGCATCGTGATCACCGATCCCACCTTCACCGTGTCGAACATCTGGGGCGCGACCTATAGCGTTCAGGCGGATGGCAGTCTGGTGATTTCGGGCTCTGGCTATAGCCTTGATGTGGCTGCGGGCGGGTCCGTGTCTATCGGCTTTAACGGCAAAGGCACTGTCCCCGCCGAGGACACCGTGGCCTATGGCGCGGTGATTGACGGCACCACCTATATGATCGGCGAAGAGACCACCGACGCCGAGGATACCGTGACGGGCGACACCGGCTCTGACACGGTTTCTACGGGGGATGATACTGTCACGACCGGAGATGATACGGTTACCACTGGGGACGATACCGTTTCGACCGGTGATGACACTGTGACAACCGGCGACGATACCGTCTCGACCGGTGATGACACCGTGACAACCGGCGACGATACCGTGACGACCGGAGATGATACCGTTTCAACAGGCGATGACACCGTCAGCACAGGAGACGACACTGTCTCTACCGGCGACGACACCGTTACGACGGGCGACGATACGATCACCTCTGGGGACGACACAGTCTCGACGGGTGATGACACAGTGACCACCGGCGACGACACGGTCACCACGGGTGATGACACCGTCGATGGCGGCACGGACACCGATACCTCGATCGACCTGCCCACCATCGTCTGGCGTCAGGGCAACGTCTGGAGCTCGGGTTTCACCACCTATCTCGACATCACCAACACCACTGACCAGATCGTCCAGAACGTCGAGATCCGCATCAGCAACCCGACCTTCACCGTCTCCAGCACTTGGGGCGCGGCTTATTACACCGATACCAACGGCGATCTAGTGATCACCGGCAATGGCTATGGCACCAACCTGAACCCCGGCCAGACGGTCTCGATCGGGTTCAATGGCAAAGGCACCGTCCCCGCCGAAAGCACCATCACCTATGCCGCCGTAATCGACGGTATCCGCTATGTACTGGGAGAGGACACCGCGACCGACACCGGCAACGATACCGTGACCACGGGCGATGACACAATCACCGCCGGGGACGACACTGTGGGCACCGGCGAAGATACCGTCAGCACCGGTGATGACACTGTGGCGGGCGGCGACGATACGCTGACCACTGGCGATGACACCCTGACCACCGGAGACGACACCATCACCACGGGCGATGACACCGTCTCGGATGGTGAGGACACGATCACCACAGGCGACGACACCGTCGCCGTGAACCTGCCCGACGTGAGCTTCACCATCACCAACAGCTGGGGCAACGGCTTTAACGGGGACATCACCGTCACCAACGACACCGACGAGACTGTGACGGCCTTCTCGCTGCTGGTGTCTGATGCAGGCTTCACCGTCCGCAACGCTTGGGGCGCGACCTACACCAACGAAGGCGACGGGGACGTGCTGTTCGACGCCGCCGACTGGACGCTGAACCTGAAGGCGGGCGAGAGCAAAACCTTTGGCTTCACGGCCGATGGCACCGTTCCCACGAACGGCCTGACCCTGACCATCGAAGTGGACGGCGAAACCGAAACAACGGGCACCACCGACACCGGCACCGATACGACCACGGATACCGGCACGGACACGGGCACGGACACCTCGACCGATACTGGGACCGACACCGGCACCACCGATGTGGACGCGGACACCAGCGACAACACCGGATCGCCCTTCGATGTGTCGGATTACGAAGACGTCCTCGATATGTCGATGGACTTCTATTACGCGCAGTATTCGGGCGAATTGCCCGACGACTACCCGATCGAGTGGCGCGGCGACAGCGCCCTGACCGATGGCGCGGATGTGGGCGTGGACCTGACGGGCGGCTGGTACGACGCGGGCGACCATGTGAAGTTCGGCTTCCCCATGGCCTATACCGCGACGATGCTGGCATGGGGCGCCTCTGACTATTCCGAGGGTTACGAGGCCGCCGGCGCCCAAGAGGACATCCTGAACCATCTGGAATGGGTCACGGACTACTTCCTGCGCTGCTATGACGACAACGGCACCGAGGACCTGAGCGACGATATCTTCTATGCCCAAGTCGGCGACGGCGACATCGACCACAGCTACTGGGGCGCGGCCGAAGACATGACCATGGAACGCCCGACCTATTACGTCACGGCGGACAATCCGGGCACCGAAGTCACGGCGGAAACCGCGGCGGCGCTGGCCTCTGCCTCGATCGTGTTCCGCGAGGCGGGCGAAACCGCCTACGCGGATCAGCTCTTGGAAACCGCCATCCAGCTCTATGACTTTGCCGAGACCTATCAGGGCACCTACACCAACGCCGTCACCGATGCGCGAAGCTTCTATAACAGCTATAGCGGTTATCAGGACGAGCTGTCCTGGGGCGCGGCATGGCTCTATGAGGCGACCGGCGACGAAAGCTATCTGGACCTAGCAGAGAGCTACTATCCGGGCGGTTCGACCTATTGGGCGCTGGGTTGGGATGACAAATCCAACGGTGTGGCCATGCTGCTGGCCAGCGCGACGGGGGATGCAACCTACATCAACGATGTGGACGAACATCTTGATTACATGATGAATTCCCTGACCCGCACTCCAGGCACCGACACCAATGCCGGTCTGGCTTGGTTGGATAGCTGGGGCTCGAACCGCTATGCGGCGAACATGGCCTTCCTCGCGGTCGAGCGTGCCGATCTGGCCCAAGAGCTTGGCGATGACGACTATGCGGCAGAGCTGTTCGACTTTGCTTCGGACCAGATCGACTACATGCTGGGGGATAACCCGGACGGTCAAAGCTATGTCGTCGGTTTCGGTGATGACTACCCGCTGAACCCGCACCATCGCGGCGCCTCGGGCACCACGAACATCGGGGACAGCGCGGACAACGTCTATACCCTGACCGGTGCGCTGGTGGGTGGTCCGGACCAGTACGGCAACTACAACGACAGCCGCACTGACTATGTCCAGAACGAGGTCGCGACCGATTATAACGCGGGCTTCTCGGGGGCCTTGGCGGGCCTGATCACCGAGGGCCTCAGCGACAGTGGCTTGATCTAACGAAAAGGCCCGCGCCTCGGGATCGGGGCGCGGGCCAATGGGCGATGGGCAGGGCAGTGGACGAAACGTCCCTGCCCTGTTTTCGTATTATTCCGGCAGGTTCTTGGCCTCGTCCCGCAGGACGAATTTCTGGATCTTGCCGGTCGAGGTGCGCGGGATCTGCTGGAACACAAAGCGGCCGGGCACCTTGTAGTGGGCCAGATGCTCGCGGCACCATTGCTTCAGCGTGGCGGCGTCGGCCTCTTGCCCCTCGGCCAGTTCCACGAACGCACAGGGGGTCTCGCCCCATTTCTCGTGGGGCTTGGCGACCACGGCGCAGACTGCCACGGCGGGGTGGTTGTACAGAACCTCCTCGACCTCGATCGACGAGATATTCTCGCCGCCCGAAATGATGATGTCCTTGGAGCGGTCTTTCAGCTGCACATAGCCGTCAGGATGGATGACCCCCAGATCGCCCGAGTGGAACCAGCCCCCTTCGAAGGCTTCGGCGGTGGCCTCGGGGTTGCGGAAGTATCCCTTCATCACGACGTTGCCGCGGAACATGACCTCTCCCAGCGTTTCGCCGTCGCGGGGGACGGGCTGCATGGTTTCGGGGTCCATCACGTCCAGATTTTCCAGCGGCAAATAGCGGACACCCTGACGGGCCTTCAGGCGGGCTTGCTCGGTCGCGGGCAGATCGGACCAGCTGGCGTGCCAGTCGTTTACCACCGAGGGACCATAGGTTTCGGTCAGACCATAAAGGTGCGTCACCTCGAAACCGGCGGCCTTCATGTCAGCCAGCAGCTTTTCGGGCGGCGGGGCGGCGGCGGTGAAGAATTGGACGGTCGCCCCCAGCTCGCGCTTGACCGTCGCGGGGGCCGAGATCATCAGCGACATCACGATGGGCGCGCCGCACAGGTGCGTGACTCCTTCGTCAGCGAGCGCGTTCCAGATCGCGTCCGCACGGACCTGACGCAAGCACACATGGGTGCCGATGATCGCCGAAAGGGTCCAAGGGAAACACCAGCCGTTGCAGTGGAACATCGGCAGGGTCCACAAGTACACCGCGTGCTTGTTCATCGAGGTGGTCAGCGCATTGCCCTGCGCCAGCAGGTAGGCCCCGCGGTGGTGATAGACCACGCCCTTAGGATTGCCCGTGGTGCCAGAGGTATAGCTGATCGAGATCGCGTCCCACTCGTCCTCGGGGCGGAGCCAGTCGAACGCCGCATCGCCACCGGCGACGAATGCCTCGTAGTCCATTGCGTCCACTGCCACGCGGGGGCCGTCATACTCGGGATCGTCGTACTGGATCAGCACGGGCGAACATTTGGCCAGCGACAGAGCCTCTTGGATCAGAGGCATGAATTCTGCGTCCACGATCAGCATCTTGGTCAGCGCGTGGTCCAGCTGGAACGCGATGATCGCCGCATCGAGACGGGTGTTGATGGTGTGCAGCACCGCGCCGCTCATGGGGACGCCATAGTGGCTTTCCAGCATGGCGGGGGTGTTGGCCATCATCACCGAAACGGTGTCACCGCGCCCCATCCCTGCCCCTGCCAGCGCCGAAGCCAGTTGGCGCGAGCGGTCATAGAATTCCGCATAGGTCCGGCGCAGAGCCCCGTGGACGATCGCGGTGTGATCGGGAAAGACAGTCGCCGCACGCTCCAGAAAGCTGAGCGGGGTCAGCGGCTGGTGGTTTGCGGGGTTGCGGTCAAGGCCGATGGAAAAAGGGTTTTGTGTCATGGTCTACTTGTCCTGCCATTCCGGGGAGCGCTTCTGGATAAAGGCGCTGATCCCCTCTTCTGCGTCCTGCGCCATCATGTTCTCGACCATGACGGCGGCGGCGTATTCATAGGCCTCGGCCAAGGGCATTTCGCGCTGCGCATAGAACGCGCGCTTGCCCGTGGCGAGGGTCATGCTGGATTTCGACGCGATCTTGCGCGCCAGTTCCATGGTGGTTTCCGTCAGGGCCTCGGGCGGGACGGCACGGTTCACCAGCCCCATCTCGGCGGCGCGGGCAGCGGGGATCATGTCCCCGGCCAGCAGCATCTCCATCGCGTGTTTGGGGGCCACGTTGCGCGACAGCGCCACCATCGGGGTCGAGCAAAAGAGCCCGATATGCACCCCAGGTGTGCTGAATTTCGCCGTCTCGGCGGCAACGGCCAGATCGCAGGACGCGACCAGCTGGCAGCCCGCGGCGGTTGCGATGCCCGAAACCTCGGCGATGACGGGTTTGGGGCAGGCAACGATGGCCTGCATCACCCCTGCGCACATCCCCATGATTTTCGCGAAATAGGCGCGGCCACGGTCGGGCGCAGTGCGGGCGGCGGTCAGTTCCTTGAGGTCATGGCCCGCGCAGAACGCGGGGCCGTTCGCGGCCAGCACGATCACGCGAACCTCGGCGTCCTGCCCCGCGCTTCGCAGCAGGGCATCCAGATCGGCCAGCATCGCCTCGGACAGGGCATTGCGGCGCGACACATCATTCAAGGTCACGCGCAGAACGCCTTGGTCATCCCGATCCAGGATCAGTCTATTCTCAGATGGCACAGCTTTCCTCCTTCGCTGTGACGCTAAGGAAGGCAATTTCAGGCGCTCCGGCAAGAGATTTCGCCAGCGCCCCGCATGTGCCGTTACGTCGGTTTCAGGGCCAAGTCCTTGGGGGTTAAGTGTTAGCGCCAGACAAAAGGCGCCGCCCTGAGGGACCGCGCCTTTGCCATGTTCAAACCGGTGTCAACGCGGATCAATCCAGATCTGCGAACCCGTTACAGGCCGACAGACCGTCATCGCTCAGGGACTCGCACCATGCCAGATGGCCCTCGCCCAACTGCCACTCTTCGCCATCCTGCGAGAAGGTGACGCTGTCCTTGCCTTCTTTGGTCAGATCGCGGGTCAGGCTGAGGCCCGACACGAATTCCACGATCTTGGAGTTCACGTTCTCGCATTCGACGACAACGGCATCCATTTCGCAGCCTTCGCCGCCGTCCATCTCTGCAAAGCAGACATTCACAGCAGGCAACATGCCGCCGCTTTCAGCATAGTTATAGCAGCTGGCCGATGCGGCGCCCGCGCTCAGGATCAGACCCGCAGAAAGAAGAAAATACTTCAATTTTTCAACCTTATAGAACCAATGAGACTTACCGAGACAAAATTGACTCGTTACCGCGCCTTTATGCTGCAATTGCGGCAATTCCTCAACCTTGGCGGGCAGAAATGAGGGGCTGCCCGGGTCACGATTTCCTGCCCTGCCCGCATTGCGGCTAACCCTCCGCGCCATCACGAATTGGTGTAGCGCGGGTACGCCTTTGACCGAAATCAAAGCACGCGGCGACGCGCGCGCTAGGGTCCCCTGTGAAACGCGCGGCCCGATGGGCGCCGCGCACGGTAACGAAGGATCGGGTTCATGAAACAAGACCGCACCGCCCCCACCCCTGCCCCCGCAGAACCGCTGGACCAGCAGCTGGACCATCACCCCTATGCGGATCTGGACCGGATGGCGCGGGCGTTGTTGGCGCAGAACACCGGCGGGGTGTCGCCGTTCTCGATCTCTCAGGCGATCGGGGACTGGGCCCTGCACATGAGCCGCGCCCCCGGCCGCCAGATGGAACTGGCCGAACGGGCCGTGACCAACACGCTCAAGGTTCTGGCCGATGCGACCGGCACCAGCGACACTCCGCCGTTCAAGCCCATGCCCTATGACCACCGCTTTACCCATGCGGGCTGGGACCGGATGCCATTCCGTTTCTGGAAGCAGTCGTTTCTGGCCACGCAGGACTGGTGGAACCACGCCACCGACGAATTGCGCGGGCTCAGCCAAGCGGACTCGGATCGGGTGCGGTTCATGATGCGGCAGATGCTGGACATCGTCTCGCCCTCCAACATGCCCATCACCAACCCCGAGATCATCGAGCGCACCCTTGATTGCCACGGGCAGAACATCCTCGAAGGCGCGCGCCATCTGGCCGAGGATTTCGTCCAGACCCTGACCCAGCACCGCCCCGAAAGCCCCGAAGGGTTCCGCATCGGGCAGGACTTGGCCTGCACCCCCGGTCAGGTGGTCTACCGCAATGAGCTATTCGAACTGATCCAGTACACGCCCACCACGCCGCAGGTCCACGCCGAGCCCGTGCTGATCGTGCCCGCGTGGATCATGAAGTATTACATTCTGGACCTGACGCCCCAAAACTCGATGATCCGCTACTTGGTTGACCAAGGCTTTACCGTCTTTGCGATTTCGTGGTGTAACCCCGGTCAGGCGCAGGCCGAACTGACGCTGGAAAGCTACCGCAAGGACGGGGTCATGGCCGCGATCGAGGCGATCAGCACCATCGTGCCGGACCAGAAAATCCACGCGGCGGGCTATTGCCTTGGCGGGACGATCCTATCCATCGCCGCCGCCACCATGGCGCGGGACGAGGATGACCGCCTCGCCTCTGTCACCCTGTTGGCAGCGCAAACCGACTTCTCCGAGGCGGGGGAATTGCTGCTGTTCCTGGACGAGAGCCAAGTCGCCTTCCTCGAGGATCTCATGTGGGCCCAAGGCTATCTGGACCGCCCCCAGATGACCCGCGCCTTTGCCACCATTCGCGCCGAGGATCTGATCTATACCCGCGCAGTCAAACGCTATTGGCTCGGCAAAGAGGACCTGCCCTCGGACCTGACCGTATGGAACAATGACACCACGCGGATGCCGGCGCGGATGCACTCGGAATACCTGCGCGGGCTTTTCTTGGAGAACCGCCTGACCGCAGGCCGTTTCGCGGTCGAGGGGCGTGTGATCGCGCTCAAGGATATCTCGGTGCCGCTTTATGTGGTGGGGACCGAAAGCGATCACATCGCGCCGTGGAAATCGGTCTACAAAATCCGCCTGTTCACCGATTGCGATCTGACCTTTACGCTGACCAGTTCGGGGCATAACGGCGGGATCGTCAGCGAACCGGGCCACCCGCACCGCCACTATCGCACCGGCCACCGCGCCCCCGAGGCGCGTTACGTTGACCCCGACACTTGGCTGGCCGAGCACGCGCCGGCAGAAGGGTCGTGGTGGACCAACTGGGCCGATTGGCTGGCGGCGAAATCCTCGGGTCAGGGCCAGCCGCCTTCTATGGGCGCAGCGGACTATCCGCCGCTGGCACCGGCCCCCGGCACCTATATTTATCAGGAATAAGCCCACGGGATGCGGGCGGTCGGGACAGGGTCACAAGAACCCCTGACCGCCCATATCCACCAGTTCGATCCGTTCGCGCGGGATCCATCCGGCCAATGCGCCGTCCTGATGACGCACCCGCCACCAATCCCCCTCTTCGGGCTCTACATCAAAGATATCAGCGCCATAGAGACGCCCGATCACCGGCATTTCGTCTCCCGGCCCGCTGCGCACGCCGATATACCCCAAGCGGTCATCAATCATCGCGGTGAAAGAGGTCGGCAGAGCAAGCTCGGCCGGTTGATGGCGCTCGTAAAACGGGCTGTGGTCCGGCGTTTGCGCGCCGTTCGAAAACAGGGCGATCCCGCCCCAGATCACTGGCAACAGAGTAAACAGAGCGTATTTCTTCATCTCTGGCTCCTGTTGTTTAGCAAAGTCTTTGGTCAAAATAGTCTAGTCATATCACCCGGCATTGGGCCAACCGCCCATCGGGAAAGGGGGCCGCACGAACGCACGGCCACCCCGTTTTGATTAGAAGTTGCGCAGATCGTCGCCGATTACGGCTTTCATGGAGGAGCCAACGTTGCGCAGGACCTGGTCCCGCAGGCCCTTGGGCACCAGCACAACCGGCACGCCGGACGCGGTGGCAAAAGCGGTCGCAGGACCCTCGCCTAAATCGACTGCCATCTGTGCTCCACGTGCGGCAATCTCCAGCGTCTTGTTTTCCATGAAGCGGTGCTGAAAGGGTTTACGGCTTTTGTCGTGCAGTACGAGGAAGCGGTTGGTCTTGTCCGCCGACTGGCCATACTGGAAATCTGTGCCAACCGTAAAAGCGCAGAAATTCGCATCGCATTTCTGCTGCACCTTGCCCGCCATATCGGGCTGAACAAAAACCGAGGTGCCATCGGTCGCGGTCAGCTGGATGTATTTTTCCGAACGCGAGCTCCAGTTCTGTTGCCATTCGATGGTCTGAACACTGGCTGAATCATTCAACTGAGCGCGCGGGAAAGTGACAGTATCGCCCTTGTTGACCACGCCAGCGAAAGCGGCCGATGCTCCGGCTACAATTACAACTGCAGCCACAATCAGATTTCGCATTTGATGCTCCATTATTTGCAAAATTCAATATCTTAACAGGATCGCCAATCATCTGGCGCTCTCATATAGATATGAGTTGCATCAACGCAAAACGGAGGCATTCACAGCCTTGACAGCGCGGGCGATAAATCAACTTACAATTTAAAATCGCAAAGTTCGATTTGTTATTGTAAGAATGGAAAATTCCGAAATCTATCCTAAACGGTAATCCAACATGACATTTTCAATAATATTTTGTATCGCAAAATTTTTGAGCCAAAACCTCGCAGAAATACAACCTTGGGTTTATTTTCTCAAAACTTCGATGACAGCCTTCTATTTGTTAGTCACCACCGCGGGTGAGGTTTTCCATAACCATAAGCGAAGCGCCCTCGCCAACTTGTGAGAATCTCGAGACGAAAAAAGGGAGCATGCGCTCCCTTTCAACTCTGCTGCTCTGTCGGCCCCAACGGCCGGTCTCAGGCGCCTGCCTCGACCATCTGTTCGATATATTCGAAAGAAGCGCGGGCTTTGGCGGGACCCTCCGGCCCAAAGCGCCGCTCGGCGGTGCACTCAAAGGAAAACGCCCCCTCATACCCCGCCTCAAGGAACGCCGCGATTTGCGCCAGGTTCCCGCAGCGGTCATCGGCATCCACCCAGACCCGCTGCTTGTCTTGCGCATCATCGAGCGGCACGCTCGGATCGGAAATACCCGAAATATGCACCATGCGGGTAAAGTCAGGGAACAACTCCTGCTCGCCAGCGATGCAGTGCTGGAAGGTGTCGTGAACGATCCCGAACATCTGCGGATCAACCGCCTCGATCGCCCGAACCAACTCCGCCTTGCGCGGAACCGAGGATGTCACAAACCCGATCGGCTCGATCAGCGGCGTTACCTTGCGCCCCTTGAACAGCGGCACCAGCTCTCGCAATATATCCACCAGAGGCATCACCGTCCGGTCATCGACGCAGGGGATCAGACTAACGGTCTCTGCCCCGCTGGCCTCTGCCGCATCGGCCAAAGCCACAATCTGCTCGGCCCGCTCATCGTCCCAAACGTTGAACCCGTAAACTTCTGACAGACCCAAGAGCCGCAGCCCACGACCCTGTGCCATGGCCGCAGCCTCGGCCCCAGAAGCCCCGTCAAAGAACGGGCGCCCCAGATCATTCCGCGGCTCGACACCGACACAGCCCAAGCCCTGCGCCAGATCAAGAAACCCTTCGAAGGACAGTTCAGCACAGGTTTTCTGGTTCATCGCTCTGCGGATCAAAACAAGTGCTCCACTTCGGGCGCGGGAACGAAGCGCCACTTGCGCAGGGGGCCCGCCATGACGTTCAGGTAATACATCTCGAACCCATAGGGCGCACCGCAAGGGTGATGCCCACGGGGCACGCACACCACATCGCCATCTTTGACGGCCATGGTTTCGTCCAGCAGACCATCATCGGTGTAAACGCGCTGAATGCCAAAGCCATCTGCGGGGTTCAGACGATGATAGTAGGTTTCCTCTAGATAGGTGATCCGGGGAAAATCGTCTTCGTCATGACGATGGCTGGGGAAGGACGACCAGTGCCCCGCAGGCGTGAACACCTCGGTCACCAAGAGGCTGTCACAATAGTCCTCGTTCTCCATCGCGATGTTATTGATAAAGCGGGTGTTTACCCCTTCACCGCGCTGGGTCAGGGTGATCCCGTCCGGCCCGATCCGCCGCGCCTCATGGCCTCCCAAACCGGGGGCCGAGCACACGGCAATCACACAGTCCGTAGTTGCCTCGGCGGCCCATTCCTGCCCGTTCGGCACATAAAGGCAATGGGGCGGCGTCTTCTCGAACACGCTCATGCGCTCGCCCAATACCCCCCAGTCCTGACCGGCCGCGTTAAACGAGGCTTTCCCCTCGACCATCACCAGAATGACTTCGCGATCACCGGTGACCTCGGACACAGCCTCACCGGCCCGCAACCGATAGAGCGAGAACCCCACATACCGCCAGCCCGCGGATTCCGGAGTGATCTGATGCACCTTGCCATGGGTCCCAAAGGGTTTCTTCAATAGATCGGCCATTCCTCAATCCTTCCTGCCCGGGCGTCTTTTTGCCCAAATACTCCGGGGGAGGCCGT